>NZ_JBPWQB010000001.1:0-3626430 GCF_051811085.1 Tardiphaga sp. 862_B3_N4_1 | reverse complement strand
GGCGTCATGCGTCACGGCTACAAAGGCGCCTTCGAGATCGCGGCGACGGTTGATTATCTGTTCGGTTTCGCGGCCTCCACCAATGCGGTCGCCAATCACCATTTCGATCAGCTGTTCGCCTCCTATTTGGAAAATGACGAAGTTCGCGGCTTTATGGCATCTGCCAATCCCGCGGCACTGCGTGAGACGGCGGCGCGCTTTGCCGAAGCCATTCGCCGGGATCTGTGGACACCGCGTTCCAATCGCGCTGCCGATCTGATTGCCGAACTTCTGCCGCAGGTACACAAAGAGATCGCAAAGGAAATCGCATGACCGGAACCGCCCACGACGAAGCCGCCGAGAACGCGCGCCACAAGGAGAAGGCCGCCAAGCACAAGGCGGCGAAGGACAAGATCATGGCGACTAAGGTCGGCGAGAAGGGCCTCTTGATCGTTCACACCGGTACCGGCAAGGGCAAGACTTCTGCAGCGCTCGGCATGGTGTTCCGCCATATCGGTCACGGCTATCCGGTCGGTATCGTCCAATTCACCAAGTCGCCGGAATGGGACACTGGCGAAGCGCGGCTGCTGAAGACCTTCCCGGATCTCGTCACGCTGCACATCATGGGCGAGGGCTTCACCTGGATCACGCAGGACCGGGAACGCGACATTGCTGCCGCGAACGCGGGCTGGGAGCGCGCCAAGGAAATGATCCGCGATGACCGCCATCGTCTGGTGCTGCTCGATGAACTCAATATCGTGCTGCGTTACGACTATCTCGACCTCAATGAGGTGCTGACCTTCCTGCGCGACGAGAAGCCGGCCGACAAGCACGTGGTCATCACCGGCCGGAACGCCAAGCCCGAGCTGATCGAGATGGCCGATCTGGTCACCGAGATGACGCTGATCAAGCATCCGTTCCGCGCTGGCATCAAGGGCCAGAAGGGCATCGAGTTTTGAACCTTGAGCACGCAGGACCTCTCCATCTGTCATCCCCGCGAAGGCGGGGATCCATAGCCCCTGTCGGAGCAATGGAAACGGCAGAGCAGTTGCTGCGGCGATCACTTATCTCTGATGTGTTTATGGATCCCCGCCTTCGCGGGGATGACATGCTGAGAGGCTGGAGCGCAGCATGAACCTCACCACGCCCGCGTTGATGATCCAGGCGACCGGCTCCAATGCCGGCAAGTCGACGATCGTCGCTGGGCTGGCGCGGGCACTGGTGCGGCGTGGCTTGAATGTGGCACCGTTCAAGCCGCAGAACATGTCGAACAATGCTGCTGTCGCGGTCGATGGCGGCGAGATCGGCCGCGCGCAGGCGGTGCAGGCGCGGGCCGCCAGGTTGCCGCCAAGTGTCCACATGAATCCGGTGCTGCTGAAGCCGGAGACGGACACCGGCGCCCAGGTGATCGTTCAGGGCAAGCGCTGGGGCACGCTGCGGGCGAAGAACTATCTGGAGAAGAAAGCTGCACTCCTACCGGCGGTGCTTGAAAGTTTCTCGCTGCTGGCCGATCAGGCGGACATCGTTCTCATAGAGGGCGCCGGCAGCCCGGCCGAGATCAATCTGCGCGCCGGCGACATCGCCAATATGGGTTTTGCTGCCGCGGCCAACATTCCCGTAGTGCTCGCCGGCGATATCGATCGCGGCGGCGTCATTGCGAGCCTCGCCGGCACGCATCTGGTGCTGGAGCCGGAAGAACGTGCGCGCATCCACGGCTTCATCGTCAACAAGTTTCGCGGCGATCCCAGCCTGTTCGACAACGGCCTCAGGGCGATCACGCGGCTGACGGGGTGGCCATCCATCGGTGTGTTGCCCTGGCTGCCGCAGGCGGCGTTCCTGCCCGCCGAAGACGCCGTCGATCTCGATCGCACCCATGCCTCGTCATCGACCCGCATCATCGCCGTGCCGGTGCTGGCGCGGATCGCCAATTTCGACGATCTCGATCCGCTTGGCATGGAGCCCGGCGTGAAGCTTGTCTTCATCAGGCCGGGCGAAGCCATTCCGGGCAATGCCGACGTGATCATCATTCCCGGCAGTAAATCCACCATCGGCGATCTCGCCTTTCTCCGCGCTCAAGGCTGGGACATCGATATCAAGGCGCATGTGCGCCGCGGTGGTCATGTGCTCGGCCTGTGCGGAGGCTACCAGATGCTGGGTAAGACGATCGCCGATCCCGATGGTGTCGATGGTTCGCCCGGGTTGGTCGATGGCCTCGGCCTGCTCGATATCGCGACGCTGATGAGCGCCGACAAATCCACCACGCTTATCGCCGGAACGCATTGCGCGACTGGCGCCGCAATCGAAGGCTACGAAATTCATCTCGGTCGCAGCGAGGGTGACGACTGCGCGCGGCCGCTGCTGATGATCGATGGACGACCTGATGGTGCTGCGTCAGTCGATGGACGGGTGCAGGGCACTTATGTCCATGGCTTGTTCACCGGCGATGCGTTCCGCAAGGCATGGCTGGCCAATCTCGGCATCGCGTCGTCGCTGGCCTATGACGCGCAGATCGAAGTTGCGCTCGATGCGCTCGCTGACCATTGCGAAAAGCATCTCGATATCGATCGACTAATCGAGATTGCCCGCAGCCGTCACAGCAACAGCGCTAGCGCAGCATAGATTGTGGTTTGCGAGACGCAGGCTGCGACGAACACGCGAAGTGCCCGGCCGATGTCGTCAGGCGCTGCGGTTCGGCCTTCGGCATTGAGATAAGGATCGTTGACGGCGCCCTCGGCATAGACGCGCGGTCCAGCGATCGCGATTCCGAGCGCGCCAGCCATGGCACTTTCCGGCCAGCCCGCATTGGGCGAACGATGCTTGGAAGCGTCGCACATCATGATCTTCAATGACGCGATGATTGATCCGCGTGACACTGGCGCGGCAAGCGCGACCAATATTCCCGACAAGCGCGCCGGGATCAGGTTGACGAGATCGTCGAGCCGCGCTGCAGCCCAGCCGAAATCGATATAGCGCGTGCTGCGATGGCCGATCATGGAGTCGGCTGTGTTGATGGCCTTGTAGGCGATCAGGCCGGGCAATCCGAGCAATGCCAGCCAGAACACCGGCGCGACGATGCCGTCGGAGAAATTTTCGGCGGTGGATTCGATCGCTGCGCGCGCGACGCCGCCTTCATCAAGCCGCTCAGGATCGCGGCCGACGATCATTGCGACGGCCTGGCGTGCTGCGGGCAATCCGCCCTCGGTGAAAGCGCGACGCACGCGGGCCACATGCTGATACAGGCTGCGTTGGGCGATCAGCGTCGAGGCAATCAGGGCTTCGACGCCGAAACCGATCCAGTTGTCGTTGAGAAGATCGGCGAGCAGTCCGCCGACAAGCATTGCGACACTGACTAGCGCGATGATGGTGACGACGCCTGCCAGCTTGCGCTGCCGACGCGACCAGTCTTCACGATTGAGCCAGCGTTCCAGCCAGCCGATGCCGTTGCCGATCCAGACCACGGGATGCGGTAGTCGTCGCCACAGCCAGTCGGGATCGCCGATCACGGCATCGAGCAGCAGCGCCGCGACCACCAGCAGGAGCGCGTCGCCATCCACCAGCATCAGGGGGCCACGCGGTTGATTTCGGTGGTCAATCGGTCGAGTGCTTCGACCATGGTCGGGCCACCGCAGGCGGTGAGGCGCTCGGGCAGAACCAGTCGCTTCGACGCCGGATAGAATGTCTCCAGTGCGGGATGCAGCAGGAAGGCGCGGCCTTCGTCTTCGGCGAAGTCGGTATTGTCGGTGACCAGCAGCAGATCGGGCCTCAGTGTGACGATCGCCTCCAAGGAGGCGAAGCCGCCAGCCTTGAGCCCGAGCTCGCCGCCGGCATTGCGCAGCCCGACCGCTGATAGCAACGACGTGGTCAGATTTTCGCCGCCGGACACCCAGCCGCGCCGCGACACCGCCAGCACGCGCAACGGCTTGCGCTGCACGGCGGCATGGGCCTGCGCGATCGCACTATCGAGTTTCGCGATTTCGGCTTCAGCACGCTCCGGATGCTTGGCCAACGCGCCCATCTGGCGGAGCTGTTTCTTGACGTCGTCGAGCGAGCGGGCGGGATCGAATTCGGTGACCTTCAACCCCTTGTCCTTCAGGAGTTCGCGGGTCGCGCGCTTGGTGAAGCGGCCGGCAACGACAACATCCGGCTTTAGCGCCAGCACATCCTCGGCTTCGCCGGACAGCAGGCGGAACGCCTTTGCCTTGTCCTTGTCCCAGGAGCGGAACGGATCGCGTGCATAGGGGCTGAGGCCCAAAATCTGCTCGGGATCGGCGAGGGTGACGAGCAGTTGATCGGTGCAGAGATTGATCGAGGCGATGCGCGGCAGATCGGCCGCACTGGCCTGCAGCGGCGCGTATGCGAGCAGTGCGAGTGCCGTAGCCGCGAGCGGCCAAAGCCTCTCGCGCTTTGCCCGATATGATGGCATGACACAGGCATGAAACATGGTGGCGATCTCACGCAGGCGATGGCTGAATTCGGCGGCGCGCCGGACCAATGGCTCGATCTCTCGACCGGGATCAATCCATGGCCGTGGCCCATTCCTGCCAACCTGCCGAGCCATCTTTGGGAGCGCTTGCCGACGCGCGCCGACGAACAGTCGCTGCTGTCCGCCGCGCGCAGCGCTTACCACGTGCCCGATAACGTCGATGTCGTTGCCGCTGCCGGTACGCAGGCTCTGATCCAGTGGCTGCCGCATCTCGCCGTGCCTGGAGCTGTTGCCATCGTCGGGCCGACCTATAACGAGCATGTCGCGGCCTGGCGTGCCGGCGGACATGAGGTCGGCGTGATCGGCAGCCTCAGCGCGTTGCCTGATCATGCCAGGCATGTGGTGATCGTCAATCCCAACAATCCCGACGGGCGTGTCGCCACGCGCGACGAGCTCGCCGATGTTGCGGCGATCTTGCAACGGCGCGGCGGCTGGCTGGTGATCGATGAAGCCTTCGCCGATGTCGATCCCGCAATCAGCGCGGTCGATCTGTGCGGGAAGTTGCCGGCGGCGATCCTGCGCTCCTTCGGAAAATTCTACGGTCTCGCAGGCGTACGTCTCGGCTTCGCGCTCGCGGCGCCGCTGATCGCGCAGCGTATCGCGACCGCTATTGGTCCATGGGCTTGTTCCGGTCCCGCACAGGTTATCGGTGCGGCCGCCTTGCGCGACGAGCGCTGGGCCACGCAGACTCGCGTCGCGCTGGTCGCCCAAGGCATCAAGCTCGACAACGTGTTGGCCGATGCCGGTTTCGAGATTGTCGGCGGCACGCCGCTGTACAGGTTGGCGCGACATGCCGACGCTTTGAAATGGCATGCCGCATTGGCCCGGCAGCAGATCTGGTGTCGCCACTTCGACTGGAGCCATGAGCTGCTGCGGTTCGGCTTGCCACCCGATGCGGCTGCTCTGAGCCGGCTTGCTTCTGCGCTGGCGAAATAACCGCCACATCGCTCAGACTCCCGCCCAGGGGAGGATAATCGTTTCGTTCCGGTGTTCGGCGCGATAGGTGCTGATGCGGAACACATTGGCGACGATGTCATCGGACAGCGCTTGTTGCGGCGCGCCCTGCGCTGCGAGGCGCCCATCAGACATCACCAGGACCGTATCGGCAAAGCGCGCCGCGAGTCCGAGATCGTGCGTCACCACGATCACCAGCACGCCGCTGTTAGCGACATCGCGCAGATTTGTCATGACGTCGATCTGGTAGCGCGGATCGAGCGATGCGGTCGGCTCATCCGCCAGTACGATCGGGGCCTCGACAGCGAGGACGCGGGCGAGCGCGACGCGGCTGCGTTCGCCGCCGGAGAGTTCGGTCACACGCCGATCGGCAAAGGCGACGATGTCCGTTGCCAGCATTGCGCGCTCGACCGCAGCCTTGTCCGATGATGTCAGCCGCGCCGGATCGGTTGCGCCATGCGGATAGCGGCCGAGGGCGACGACGTCCTTCACGTCGAGGGGCCAGTGTACGACATGGCCTTGCGGCAGATAGCCGAAGCGCTTTGCGCGCTCGCGGAGCGACAAGGACGCCAGTGTATGGCCTGCGACATGGATCGCGCCGGTGGATGATTGCAATCCTGCCAATGCGCGCAGCAGCGTCGTCTTGCCGGCGCCGTTCGGACCGACCAGAGCGACGAGATGCCGTCGGTGTAGCGAGAGCGAGACATCGTGCAGCACCTCGCGCCCGGAGAGCGTGACGCTCAGATGGCTCGCGGTCAGCAGCGCCTGATCGCTCATGCGACGCCTCCACCCAGGGCGCGACGCTCGCGCATGATGAGATAGAGGAAGAACGGCACGCCGATGATCGAGGTCAGCACGCCGACCTTGATGTCGGTGGTCGATGGGATCAGGCGCACGGCGATATCGGCAGCCAGCAACAGCGCGGAGCCGGTCAGCGCGCTCGGAATCAGCAGGCGCGCGGGATCATGGCCGATGATCGGGCGCATCAGATGCGGCGCGATAAGGCCGATGAAGCCGATCGTGCCGGTGACAGCGACAGCGCCGCCAACGCCGAGCGCGACGCCAAGAATCACCAGCAGGCGCAGGCGGCTCACATGGACACCGAGGCTCTGTGCGGTCTCTTCGCCAAGGCTCAATGCACGAAAGGCCGAGCGCTGGCTCATCAAAATGATTGCGCCGGCGACAATGAACGGCAGCGCCAGCGTGACGTGACGGAAGCTGCGGTCTTCCAGTGAACCGAGCAGCCAGAATGCAATTTCGAGTGCGGCGAAGGGATTGGGCGACAGGTTCATCACCAGCGCCGTCGCAGCACCTGCGAGACTTGAGATCGCAAGCCCCGCGAGGATCAACAGCAACAGGCCCGCATTGCGACCGGCGATGCCGAGGAGCACGAAGACCGACAGGAACGCCATCGTGATGCCGGCAACAGGCAGCGCCCATGAGCGAACATCGGCCCAGCCGAGCGAGATCATCAGCACCGCACCGAAGGCCGCGGATTGCGGCGCGCCGAACAGCGACGGCGAGGCGAGGGGATTGCGCAGCAAGCCCTGCAGCGCGGCACCGGACAGGCCGAGGATCGCGCCGATGGCAAGTGCGAGAATCGCGCGGGGCAGGCGGATTTCACGCACGATGATCTGATGCACGTCGCTGCCGCCGCCGAACAGTGCATCGAGCACCGTCAGCGGCGAGAGTTTGACAGGTCCCGTGCCGAGCGAGCCCAGTGCCAGCAGCGTGACGAGGCCGACGAGCGCGATGGTCGCGATCGTCCGGCGCCGTGCTGCTGGCGCTATGCTCACCATGTGGCGTTGAAGCCTGCGTAAGCCGCAGGCCCCGTGGTGCCGAAGTTCAGCACTTCCTGATAATGCTCATTCAGGATGTTCTCGCCGCGGGCGAAGACCTTCCAGTTCGCATCGATCTTGTACTCGGTATAGAGGTCGACGCGGGTATAGGCATCCACCTGACCGACCTGATTGGCACTGCTGAAGCGCTTCGACACCGTGGTGACACGCGGCTCGATCATCCACTTGTCGGTGGGCGTGATCGTGAGTGCGAAGCGGGCGAAGTTCTTGGGACGACGTGCCAGCACGGTGTCGGTGCCGAGATCCTGTGCGTGAAGGTAAGTGTAGGCTACGTTGAATTTCACCCAGCCCGGAATGACATCGACATTGCCGCCGACTTCGAGACCGCTGGTCTCGGCGCGGGCGACGTTGACGTAATAGCCGAGCGGGCGGGACGCATCGGAGACAAAGTTGATCAGATTGCTGTAATCGGTGGAAAAGCCTGTGACCGACAGCACGACGCGGCCGTTGAAGAGGCTCTGGTCGATACCCGCGTCATAGCCGAAATTGGTTTCCGGCGTCAGGTTTCTGCTGCCGTAGGTCGTGTCGTAAAGCTGAAACAGCGTCGGCGCTTTTGCGCCGGTGCCAGCGCTGGCGCGGAATTTGGTGCCGGTTTCTGTAATGTTGTAGGCAGCCGTAGCGCGCCAGGTCTCGAAGCGGGCAACGTCGACGACGTCATCGACCCGGCCGCCGAGCGTGACGTTGAGCCGTTCACCGATCGGCACAGACCACAAAGCGAAGATCGAGTTGGTGTCCTGCTGTTTGGCTAGCAGCGGCGTCAATGGGCCGGCAACAGGCGAGATATTCGTGCTGTAGGTCTGCGCGGTCTCGGTCTGTGTCTTGGCACCATAGACGAGGGAGCCGAATGCGCCGAGCTTCAGGGTCGCCTGATATTCGGCGCCGAGACTGTTGCCGACATAATCGGAGATTTTCTCGGTGGTGTTTGCCGGCAACCTGTTGGTGCGATAGCTGACGTCGTCAAACATCCGCTCGGTGTGCGTATTCGACACGGTGACATTGTGAGTCAGAATGCCACCGAATGAATCGATGCCGACGCGTCCATAGACGGTTTGCAGCAGACGCGTCGCCGCTGACGGCGTATCCGGAAGCGTTCCCGTTGCTGCATCATAGGCCGAGCGCGTGAACGAATGGACGATGCCTGACTCAAGCCGGATGCCTTCGCCTGCATCGTAGCCGATGCGCGCCGAGCCGCCGACGCGATCGAAGCTGTCGTTTTCGAGATTCGGAAAACGTGCTTCGAGGGCAGGGATACGATAACCGTAACGCGAGAAACCGTTGCTGTGCTGACCGCCGCCGGTGAAGGCATAGGACCACGGACCGTTGGATCCGGTCAGCGATCCCTGCGTCATGACGGTGCCATAGCTGCCGGCTTCCGTGCGGACATTGACCTGCGCAGGACCGGAGCCCTTCTTGGTGATGATGTTGACCACGCCGCTCATGGCGTCTGAGCCATAGAGCGCGCTCTGTGGCCCCTTCAGGACCTCGATGCGCTCGATGGCGGAGGGCGTGAACATGGCGAATTCGAAGTCGCCCGATGCAGCCGTGGGATCGTTGACGCGGATGCCGTCGATCATCACCAGGGTCTGGCCGGTATTGCCGCCGCGCAGGCGCACATTCGCGGTGCCGCCGGGGCCGCCATTTTCGCTGATATCGAGGCCAGGCACGGTGCGCAGCGCATCGACCAGCGAGCCGGGATTGCTGGTCGCAATGGTTTCGCCTGACACCACGCTAATCGAACTGCCAGTGCGATTGAGCTGTTCGGGTGCTCTGTCCGCCGTCACTACGATTTCGGAGAGCTGCTCGGCACTGGACTGCGCAGCACTGTGAGAGCAGGACAGAACAACAACGGCCGCAGTGCCTGCGGCCAAATTCCGGATAGTCATATAACCCCTTCCGTCGACCCACCGTCGAACGAGTGTGAAACTCGTTACCGGCCGGTCTCCTGGCTCGCGGTGGTCTCCCGGTCCGCCTTCCCGAATCTGCGATGCAAATTCAGTGGCTTTGTGGACCTGGAATGGCCGCTTACAGTTGCGGGGGCAGCCGCGGCATAGGGGATATTTCCCCGCACCGCATTCCCGTTTCACCTCCTTGCGGAGGCACCGATAACGACAGACAGGAAGCACAGCGCGCCGCGCGGTGCAACAGCCATCGCCGCGTTGGGGACTCTATTGCTCGTGCTGTAGCGCGGCGAGCACGTCGTCGGGGCGCTCGACCATCATCATGTGGCCAGTGCCCGGCAGAATCACCGTGCGGGCGTTTTTCAAGGCGGCGGCCAGGGTCTTGCCAGCCTTGGCGGGAGTCATCATGTCCCGCTCGCCGAGGATGAGCGTGACCGGGATTTCGAGCTGGGCCGCAGCAGTCAGCGCATTCTGGTATGTATTGCAGGCGTTGAGATCGGCGAACAGCACGCCCGGCTTCGTGGCTTCCAGCACGCGCTGCGCGCCGCTATGCATCCACAACCCCGGCGCGAGACTGCCGCCGAGTTCGGCGCGAAAGCCGAGCCCCCAGATTGACACCATGTCGATGGCGGAGTGCTGATTGGCTTCGGCATCCTTCAACAGATCCGGGCCGACGGTCATCGTCCCTGCCGTGCCCATCAGGTCGAGGCGCGTGACTTTACGGGGATGCCGCGCTGCGGTCTCCAGCGCAATCAGCGAGCCCATGGAATGGCCGATCAGCCGCGCAGTCTTTGTGCCCGCTGCCTCGATCAATGCTGCTGTCCAGTCTGCGAGATCGGCGATGGTCGTGAGCGCTTCACCTTTCGAGCGACCATGGCCGGGCAGATCCGGCGCTAGTACGGCGAAGCCATGATGCGCAAACCAGCGCGTATGCAGCGCCCATGTCGAGTGATCGAAGCCGGCGCCGTGGATCATCACGACTACGGGCAGGGAAGGATCGAATGCGCGGCCGCCATTCGCGATATAGGTCTCGTGACCGTTGACGGTGAGTTGCATCGCTCAGCCCTTTTGCGAGATGCGCAGCGCCTGCGCGAGGTCATCGATGATGTCATCGGCGGCTTCGATGCCGATGGAGAGACGGATCAGCTCCTCGCCGATGCCGGCGGCCTTGAGCTGCTCCGCATCCATCTGCTGATGCGTGGTGCTGCCGGGATGAATGACCAGTGTCTTGGCGTCGCCGACATTGGCGAGATGGCTGGTCAGCTTCAGCGCTTCGATGAATTTGCGGCCGGCATTGCGGCCGCCCTTGATACCAAACGAGACGATGGAGCCGGCGCCGCGCGGCAGCAGGCGTTTCGCGAGTTCGTAATCCGGATGGTTCTCCAGCGACGGATGCAGCACCCAGTCGACCGCCTTGTTGGCCGTGAGCGCCGCCAGCACCGCATGCGTATTGGCCATATGGCGCTCCATGCGAATGCCCAGCGTCTCGACACCCTGTAGCAGCTGGAATGCATTGGTCGGCGAGAGACACGCGCCGAAATCGCGCAATCCTTCCGTACGGGCACGCATGATGAAGGCGGCAGTGCCGAACTGTTCGTCGAAGACGATGCCGTGATAGCCGGCATAGGGTTCGGTCAGTTGCGGGAACTTGCCGGAGGCGTGCCAGTCGAAGCGGCCGCCATCGACGATCACGCCGCCGATGGCGATGCCGTGGCCGCCGATCCATTTGGTGGCGGAGTTCATCACGATATCGGCGCCGAGCTCGATCGGCCGCGACAGGAACGGCGTCGCGAAGGTGTTGTCGATCAGCAGCGGGATCTTTGCGGCGTGGGCGATGTCGGCGACGGCGGGAATGTCGAGCACTTCGAGGCCGGGATTGCCGATGGTTTCGCCGATGACCAGTCTGGTGTTGGGCTTGATCGCCGCCTTGAAGGCGTCGAGATCGCGCGGCTTGACGAATGTCGTGGTGATGCCGAAGCGCGGCAGCGTGTGGGCCAGCAAGTTGATGGTGCCGCCATAGAGCGAGGACGACGCCACGATGTGATCGCCGGCATTGAGCAATGTGGCGATGGCGAGATGCAGTGCCGCCATGCCTGACGCGGTGCACACGGCGCCGACGCCGTTTTCGAGTGCAGCGAGGCGCTCTTCCAGCACCGCCGTCGTCGGATTGGAAATGCGCGTATAGATGTGGCCGGCGCGTTCGAGATTGAACAGCGCAGCGGCGTGATCCGAGTCCTGGAACACGTAGGATGTGGTCTGGTAGATCGGCACGGCGCGCGCGCCGGTGACTGCGTCCGGATGCTGGCCGGCATGCAGACTCAGCGTTTCGAAAGCAGGCGGTTTGGGTGCTGGCATGGTCGTTTTATCCCTGGACGCAATTTGCGACATCTATGGCACGAATCGGATGCGAGTGTGAGTCGGCGATATTTCAACTGATGGAACGAAATGCGGAGCGGCGACTTATAGGAGGTCGATCACGCGGGAGAGTTATCATGAAGAAATTGCTGCTGTGCACTGCGGTTGCTGGTCTCGCGTTTTCATCGGTTGCGGCCGAGGCGAAAGGCTGTATCAAAGGCGCGATCATTGGCGGAATCGCCGGCCACTATGCAGGACATGGCAAGGTCGGCGTCGTTGCGGGGTGCGTGATCGGACGCCACGAGGCCAACAAGGCCGATGCGGAACGGGCGCAGAAGGCGCAGCATCCACAGCCGCCGAACGAGAATGGTCGCATCTAGATCGGCGTTGTTCTCAACGCTGGACGATGTTGCTAAAATTTGATGGACTAGACCGGTTCAGTAGAGCCTCACCCTCATCAGGTTGGGGTTCTTTTCGTCTCTGTACGATACCGGACGAGATTGGGCGTAGACGTGGTGCTGCATCGGGATGTGTTTTGGCTCGGCAAACAATGGGCCGTCACCGGCTATGGAATTCAGGCTGTCAGCCAGAAGCACAATATGAAGTTCGATATCGAGGTGTCGCAGATCTGGAACGAGGATCTGGATGCGCTGATGCGCGATGAGCCATGGTTCGATGCGCAGGATTTTGCACAGGCCGTCGATCGCGCGAGGCAGCGTGCGATGGAATCACCGCTGACGTTCAAGCCACCGCTGAGTGATGAACGATAGCGGCAGCGCATCATTGCAGGATTCAAATTTCAAACAGCCACTGTCCTGAAAACATGCGTTCGCATTCTCGCGGCGCTTGCGCGTCCGAGCTATGAGCATTCCTTCGACCCTCTTCGAAAAGAGGGCGTGCGGAACGCCGGGTGCCCGATGCACCCTTGGGCCTGATGCGAATGCGGTCTTCCGCATGGGGTAATGCATCAGGACTTTCGGAAGCACGAGCGATTGCCCAGCGTTCCGCATGCGGTGTTTTTTCGGTTGCTTGCACTTTGCCTCGACGAACGCTCCGATCGCGAATTAAAGTCCCAAGGCGATGGGAAGGGAGCCTCAAGCGACTGGGCCGAACGCGTTTTGACTTGGTCGTCCGTCACACTGTCCAGAGAGTCTTTCCATCCCAAGGCCAGCCGTCTCCATGCCAGTGGCAGTGCTGGCGCAGATCCGTCCTGCCCGAAGACAGACGTCACCCATGAATCGCGTAACGCCGCATCTCCGGCGTCCACCGCATCCAGCCCCGCGAACGTGACGATCGCGCTCGCCCCTCTCATCGAGGCCGGACGGAGGGGAATATAGTCCATGCCGGGATATTGTCAACGGGAGATAGGAAAAAATGTTTGACGTCTTCCTGCCCCCCACACTCGTCATTCCCCGGCAAACCAATTGGTTTGCCTGAGGGCGTGGCCGGCGTAAGCCGGACGCGACCCCAGAATCCCAGCATGTTCAGCAACACCTCAAGATTTCGGGTTCGCACTACGCGGCTGCGCCGCTTCGTGCGCCCCGGAATGACGAGCAAGGAGGCCCCGGAATGACAGTGTTGGAGAGGGAACGCAGTCTACAGGCAACGCCGCCGAAAACTGCGGCTTGCTTCTTTCGCCCCCTGCTGCAATCTGGATGGATCACTGTCAGTCACTCCAATTACGAGATTCCACGGATGAGCCAGCTCAAAGTCCATGTCGGCGACTTCACCTTCGATGCGAAATTCGAGGAGAAGGACGCCCCCAAGACCGTCGCCGCCTTCAAGAAGGCGATGCCGTTCGTCAGCCAGGCCATCCATGTGCGCTGGAGCGGCGAGGGCGTCTGGATGCCGCTTGGCGATCTCGATTTCGGCGTGCCCTATGAGAACCACACCAGCTTTCCGGCGCCGGGCCACATCATCCTGTATCCGGGCGGCATCAGCGAGACCGAGATCCTGCTGGCCTATAGCGGCGTGCATTTCGCCAGCAAGATGGGCCAGCTCGCCGGCAACCATTTCATTACGCTGACCTCGAACCTCGAAAATCTGAAAGAGATGGGCAAGACCGTGCTCTGGAAGGGTGCGCAACCCGTTCGTTTCGAGATGGTCTGATGGCCGGGAGCGATTATCCCCGCGACCTCCGCGGCTACGGCCGCAATCCGCCCGATCCGAAATGGCCGGATGGGGCGCGCGTGGCGGTGCAGTTCGTGGTCAATTTCGAAGAGGGCGGCGAGAATAACATTCTGCATGGCGACCGCGCCTCGGAAGCGTTCCTCTCGGACGTACTGGGGGCACAGCCCTGGCCGGGCCAGCGCCATGCCAATATCGAATCCATGTTCGAATATGGCTCGCGCGCTGGCTTCTGGCGGCTGTGGCGGATGTTCACCGAACGCAAGATGCCGACGACGGTGTTCGGCGTGGCGACAGCGCTGCAGCGTAATCCCGAAATCGTCGCCGCCATGCAGGAGGCGAAGTGGGACATCGCCAGCCACAGTCTGAAGTGGATCGAGCACAAGGATATGTCGGAGCCGGAGGAGCGTTTCGAGATTGCCGAGGCGATCCGCGTGCACACCGAGGCGACCGGCGCGCGCCCGACCGGCTGGTACACCGGCCGCAGTTCCATCAACACCATTCGCCTGCTGATGGAAGCCGGCGGCTTCAAGTATCTGTGCGATTCCTATGCCGACGATCTGCCATACTGGATCAAGGGGCCCAGCGAACCGCAGCTCGTCATTCCCTATACGCTCGATGCCAACGACATGCGCTTCGTCAACCCGCAGGGCTTTGGTGGCGGTGACGAGTTCTTCACTTACCTGAAGGATTCGTTCGATGTGCTGTATGCCGAAGGCGCGACGTCGCCGAAGATGATGACGGTCGGCCTGCATTGCCGCGTCGTCGGTCGTCCGGGTCGTGCGGCGTCGCTGATGCGGTTCCTCGATTACATCGCGAGCCACGAGCGCGTCTGGGTGCCGACGCGTCTTGATATCGCCGAGCACTGGCACGCCAATCTGAAACATCTTGCCGCCGACGCCCGTGCCATCGGATAGACCAGGATTGGGATAGGCCCTGTCATGACAGAGAAGACGCTCGACGAACTCAACGCCTGCAGCAAAGCGGATTTCGTCGCGGCGCTGGCGAATATTTTCGAGTATTCGCCGTGGATCGCGGAGAAGGCGGCGGAGAGCAGGCCCTTCGCGGGCGTGAAGCAGTTGTTCGCCGCGATGCGCAAGGTGGTGGAGGAGGCGGCTGCAGGTCAGCGGCTGGCGCTGATCAAGGCGCATCCGGATCTTGCCGATAAAACGCAACGCGGCGATCTCCTGACGGCGGAATCCAATGCCGAGCAGAACAGCGTCGGGCTCGACCGGCTCTCGGAAGCCGAATACGCCGCCTTCGATCGCGTCAACAATGCCTATCGTGCGAAGTTCGGCTTCCCGTATATCGTCTGCGTTCGCCGCCACACCAAGGATTCGATCCTGGCGGATTTCGAGAAGCGGTTGCCGAACGACCCGGCCGCCGAGGTCACCGCATCGGTCGCCGAAATCTGCAAGATCGCGGCGCTGCGTACCGATCTTTTGGTCGACGGGCCAGATCGCCTGCAGGTGCATGGCCGGCTCTCGACCCATGTGCTGGATACCCATAGCGGCCGGCCTGCAGCGGGGATTTCGGTCGAGCTTGTCGAATTGTCGAAGCTCGGTGTCAGCCGCGTGATTGCGCGCACGCTGACCAATCACGATGGCCGCACCGATGTGCCGCTGATCGGCGGCCGCCCGGTGCCGATCGGACGCTATGAATTGACCTTCAAGGTCGGCAGCTATTTTGCGGAGCGGGGCGTGCCGATGTCCGATCCGCCGTTCCTCGACGAGATCCCGCTGCGCTTTTCGGTCTATGAACCCGAAGGCCATCTCCACGTGCCGCTGCTGGTGACGCCGTGGAGCTATGGGACCTATCGGGGAAGCTGAGCGGGGCGCGATGCCTCATGGTGAGGAGCGCGCCACTTGGCGCGCGTCTCGAACCATGAAGAGTATTACGCACATCCTTCGAGACGCGCGTGAAGAACGCGCTCCTCAGGATGAGGACGGAGTTCAGACGTGGATGGCCGGGACAAGCCCAGCCATGACGACTGAGAGTTTCGCAATCGCGCCATCCTACATTCGACCCAAATCGGTCGTCTCATCACAAAACAAAAATCAGGGAGAACGTCATGCGTGGCATCAATCGCCTGCTGCTGGTCGCGGCATTCACATCCATCGCCACGGCCAGCGCCTTCGCCTCCGAAGTCCATGTGATGATCTCCGGCGGCTTCACGGCAGCCTACAAGGAACTGGTGCCGCAGTTCGAGAAGGCAACGGGCAATACGGTCGTCACGGCCTATGGGCCGTCGATGGGCGAGACGCCGCAGGCGATCCCGATGCGGCTGGCGCGCGGCGAGCCGGCCGATGTGCTGATCATGGTGGGCTATGCGCTGGGCGATCTCATCAGCAAGGGCAAGGTGGTCGCCGACAGCCGCGTCGATCTCGCGGATTCGCCGATCGGCGTGGCGGTGAAGGAGGGCGCGCCGAAGCCGGACCTGTCCTCGGCGGATACGCTGAAGGTCGCGCTGCTGAAGACGCGGACCGTGGCCTATTCGGACAGCGCCAGCGGTGTGTATGTCAGCAAGGAGATGTTCGAGAAGCTCGGCATTGCCGACGCCATGAAGGACAAGGCGCGCAAGATCCCGGCGACGCCGGTCGGCGAGATCGTCGCCAGGGGCGAGGCGGAGATCGGTTTTCAGCAGATCAGCGAATTGAAGCCGGTCAAGGGCATCGAGATCGTCGGCCCGCTGCCGGCGGAGCTGCAGAAGATCACGGTGTTCTCGGCGGGGCTCGCGAGCAATGCGCCGCAGCCCGATGCCGGCAAGGCGCTGATCGCGTTTCTGTCCTCGAAGCAGGCCGCCCCTGTGATCGTGGCCAGCGGGCTCGAGCCCAAGGTGAAGTAGACGCTCTCACTCCGTCCCTCATGGTGAGGAGCGTGCCTCTTGGCGCGCGTCTCGAACCATGAGTTGGCGGCCATCCTTCGAGACGCCGCGCAAGATGCGCGGCTCCTCAGGATGAGGGCGGAGTGTTTGGCCCTGATCTTTTCAATGCGTCGCAGCCGCAGCCACGCCCGCCGCTTCCGCCTTTGCGGTCTCGGCACTGCTGACGCCATTGAAGAACGCGTTCAGGATCACCGCCACCAGTGCGCAGAGCAGGATGCCCGACTCCAGCAGCGGATGCAGGTCGTGCGGCAGTGCCTTGAAGAAGTTTGGCGACACCAGCGGGATCATGCCGAATCCGACGGAGATGGCGACCACGAACAGGTTGCGCTGGTTGGTCTTGAAATCGACCGCGGTGAGGATGCGCGCGCCGGTCGCGGCGACCATGCCGAACATCACGAGGCCGGCGCCGCCGAGCACCACCTGCGGCACCGACTCCACGAGCGCGGCCATCTTCGGCAGCAGGCCGAGCACCAGCATGATGCCGCCGCCGGCGATGGTGACCCAGCGCGAGCGCACGCCGGTGACGCCGACGAGGCCGACATTCTGCGAGAACGAGGTATAGGGGAAGGTGTTGAAGATGCCGCCGAGGAAGGTGCCGACACCATCGGCGCGCAGACCCTTGGTCAGCGCATCGCGGTCGACCTTGCGGTCGGTCATCTCGCCGAGAGCCAGGAACATGCCGAGCGACTCGATCATCACCACGATCATCACGATGCACATGGTGACGACCGGCACGAGATGGAATTGCGGCATGCCGAAATGGAACGGCAGCACGATATCGACCCAGCCGGCAGTGCCGACCTTGTCGAAATGCATCACGCCGAGCACGCTGGCAAGGATGGCGCCCGCGATGATGCCGAGCAGCACCGAGACATTGGACAGAAAGCCGGTGCCCCATTTGATCAAAGCAAGGATCACGACCAGCACGAACAGCGCGATGCCGAGCCCCTGCAACTGGCCGTAAGCCGGATTGGGGAACGTGTGCGGAACGCCATCGATCATCTTTGTGAACATGGGTAGTCCGCCACCAGCCCAGTTGATACCAACGCGCATCAGGGAGATGCCGATCACCATGATGATGGTGCCGGTGACCACCGGTGGAAACAGCGGCAGCAGCCGGCTGATGAAAGGCGCGACAAGGATGCCGAAGATTCCGGCAGCGATGACCGATCCATAGATGCCGAGCAGGCCGATCTCCGGGGCGGTGGCCATCGACAGCATCGGCCCGACCGAGGCGAAGGTGACGCCCATCATGACCGGCAGGCGGATGCCGACGCCGGGAAAGCCGATACACTGGACCAAAGTCGCAAGGCCGCAGGCGAACAGGTCGGCGGAGATCAGGAAGGCGACCTCCTGCGGCGGCAGCTTCAGGGCGCGGCCGATAATGAGCGGCACCGCCACGGCGCCGGCATACATGACCAGAACGTGCTGCAGGCCTAACGCGAACAGGCGCGGCGTCGGTAGCATCTCGTCGACGGGATGGACGCTCACTGTCATTGATCTAGCCCCTTGCTTAGGTGATGAAATATCGTGGCATTATGATCGTCAGATACAAACCTCGTGCCAGACGCCGCTAAAAGCCATTTCGCCCCGGTGGTGTGGCGACCGGTGGCACGAAGGTTGCTCGAAGCGAGCATTGCTCAATATATTGCCCGGCGACCGGGGTTCCCTGGTCGCCAACACGGACTGGAGGTCGCGCGTGCCGCTGATCAAGAACAGATATGGAAAAGGCCGTGTCCGCATCATGCGGATCCATCGCGACGGCGACAAGCAGGATGTCAGCCAGCTCAGCATCAAGGCGATGCTGGAAGGCGATTTCGGCCGGGCCTATACCGACGCCGACAACTCCACCTCGACATCCACGGACACGATCAAGAACATCGTCAATGTGGTGGCGCGCGAGAATACCGCGCTGTCGACGGAGGAGTTCTGCCAGGTGCTGGCGAAGCGCTATCTCGACCTGTATCCGCAGGCGAGTTCCGTCAGCATCACTGCGCATGAGACCAAGTGGGCCCGGCTGGCTGTCGACGGCGAACTACACCCGCACGCATTCCTGCTCGATAGCAACGGCAAGCCGACCGTCGAGATCCATGCCACGCGCGACGGCACGGTCATGAGTTCGGGCCTCGACGGTTTCACCTTCATGAAGTCGACCCAGTCGGGCTGGGAGAATTACTACACCGACAAATATTCGACGATCCAGCCGACCAACGACCGCATCTGTGCGACATCGATGGTGGCGTCGTGGATATGGTCCGGCAAGCCGGCGAGCTATCCGGCGACCAACAAGACAATTCTGGACACGCTGCTGAAGGAATTCGCGACGACCTATAGTCCGAGCGTCCAGAACAGCCTGTATCGCATGGGCGAGAAGGTGCTGGCCGCCGTGCCGGAGATTTCGGAGATCAGCATGGCCTGTCCGAACATCCACTACATCCCCATGAATCTCTCGGCCTTTGGTCTCGACAACAACAACGACGTGTTCCTGCCGACGGACGAGCCGCACGGGCAGATCGAATGCACGGTGGGGCGGGGGTAGCTTAGGGGGGCCTATCTGTCGGTTGTCATTCCGGGGCGCGTGCGCATCTTTGCGCACGTGAACCTCAGCCACTTCAATGAAGTGGCGGGGAATCTCGGCATGGCTGAACACTTCGAGATTCCGGGTTCGCCTGCCAGCGGCTTCGCCGCTGTCCTGCGCCCCGGAATGACAGTGCAAGCTCGGGAACGTCACTACGACTTCCCAAACTTCTTCTGCAATTCCGGAAAAATCCGATCCGGCTTGAACGGCACCTGCGTGAATCGGATGCCGGTGGCGTCGAACAGTGCGTTGCCCAGGGCGGCCGCGACGGGATTGTAGGGGCTTTCGCTCATCGACTTCGCACCCAATGGCCCGATCGCATCATAGGTGTCGGCGAAATACACGTCGGTGCGCGGCAGATCGGCGAAGGACGGCAGATGATAGTCGCGGAATTTCGGATTGACGACGCGGCCGCGGCCGTCGATCACCATCTCCTCGTAGAGCGTGGCCCCCAGCGATTGCGCGACGCCGCCTTCGATCTGGCCGCGGAGCTGCATTGGATTGGCGACGGCGCCAGCATCCGCAGCCTGCACGCTCTTGAGAACCTTGATCGCGCCGGTACCCTTGTTCACCGCCACGCGAAATCCCTGAACGTTGAAGGCGACCGAACGCGGCGTGCCGCCTGACGTTCCGGTGGCGCTGCGTGCATTGCTGTCCGCCTGCATCGCCGCCACCAGCTTTTGCGCGGCGTCATGGGTGGCTTTGCCAGCGACGAATGTGCCGGCACTGCCATAGGCGCCGGTGTCGTGACCGCCGTTCCTCGTATCGGACTGGCGCAGATGAATCTGCTCGACAGTGCAACCAAGTGTCGTGGCCGCGATCTGCCGATGCACCGTCGCGGTGCCATTGCCGAATTCGGCGGTGCCGACCGTGAGCTCGTAACCGCCGTCGTCGCGTTTGGCGATGACGACTTCGGCGATATGGCCCTGCGGCGGCACGGTGTCGATCATGGTCAGCGCGATGCCGTCGCCGATCAGCCAGTCGTCATCGAGATCGTGCTTCGTCTTCACCTGCATCGCCTGCTCGACCAGATCGAGGCACTGGTCGAGGCCGTAGCTGCCGATTGTCACGTCGTCATAATGCGTGCCGGCGGGCGACAGCATCGCATCGCCGGGCTTGATCGCGTTGTGCCGGCGGAAATCATACGGGCTGATGCCGAGCTGCGCGGCGAGATCGTCGATGGCCGCTTCCACCGCGAACAGCGTTTGCGGCAGGCCGTAGCCACGAAACGCCCCCGCAGGCACCGTGTTGGTATAGGCGACCACGGCATCGACCTTCTTGTTGGTGCAGTTATAGACGCCGAGCGATTCACCGCAGGCATGAAACAGCACCGGGCCTGCGTGATTGCCATAGGCGCCGGTGTTGGAGAGCACGTCGAGCTGCAGCGCGGTGAGCTTGCCTTGTCTGTCGGCGCCGGCCCTGACCGTGACGCGCATCGGATGTCGCGTCGATGTGGCGATAAATTGCTCCTCGCGGGTCAGTTCCCATTTCACCGGGCGGCCGGTCTTGAGTGCGGCCAGCGCGAGAATGTCCTCGACGAACATTTCCTGCTTGCCGCCGAACCCGCCGCCGACGCGTTCGCAGAACACGCGGACCTTGTCGGAGGGAAGGTCATACAATTGAGCCAGCGCACGGCGGGTCAGGAATGGCGTCTGCGTGCTCGAGCGAATATTGAGGATGCCGTCTGCATCGAGCCAGGCCATGCCGCCATGGGTCTCGAGATGGCCGTGCTGCACGCGTTGCGTGGTGAATGTGCCCTCATAGGTGACGGCCGCCGCTGCCAGCGCCGCTGCGACATCGCCGAATTCGCCGTGCGTTTCAGCGACAATGTTGCGGATAGCATTGCTGACGCGATGCGCCGGCGTCTTGTCGGGGTGAATGACCGGCGCACCGGGCGCGATGGCGGTGGCGGGATCGAATACCGCGGGCAGGATGTCGTAGACGACATCGATGCGGCGACAGGCTTCCTCCGCGATGGCTTCGCTGTCCGCGACCACGGCCGCGACCTTCTGGCCGATGAAGCGCACGGTGTCGTCGAGGATCCGTGTGTCCTCGGGATCCATCGCATCGATCTCGTGGCGCGCGGTCGAGAACAAAGTGGCCGGAGTATCCGCATGCGTCAGGACCGCATACACGCCTGGCATGGCCCGCGCTGCTGATGAATCAATCGACACGATGCGGGCATGGGGATGCGGCGAGCGCAGCATCTTGATATGCAGCAGGCCGTCCATGGCGACGTCAAATGTGTAGCGCGCCTTGCCCGTCACCACCTGGGGACCTGCGGGCGCGGGCAGGCTGCGGCCGAAGGCGGTGCCGGGCTCGGCGTCTTCCACATTGGACTTGCCGTCGAGTGCATCTTCGATCGTGCGATAGCCTGTGCAGCGACACAGATTGCCCTTCAACGACGCTCCGAGATCGGCACGCTGTGCCTGATTGAGCGATGCGCAGGTCACGATCATGCCCGATGTGCAGAAGCCGCACTGGAATCCCTGTGCGTCCAAGAACGCCTGCTGCATCGGATGGATGCCGCCTTCGGACGCGAGACCTTCGATGGTGGTGACGGTATGACCCTCGGCGCGAAATGCCGGGATGATGCAGCTATGCACCGGCTCGCCATCGAGCAGCACGGTGCAGGCGCCGCAGTCGCCGGCGTCGCAGCCCTTTTTGACGCCGAAATGGCCGAGCTGACGCAGGAAGGTACGCAGGCACTGGCCGGCTTGCGGCTTCTCCGAAAAGTTGTGGCCGTTGATCTCGAAGCTCATGGCCGGACGCCCTGCAACTCGGCTCGGATTTCTTCCGCGAGCCGCAGCGTCATCTGCTTGCGCCAGGCCGGCTTGCCATGAACATCGTCGTGATAGAGATTGTCAGGGATCCGGTCGAGGATCGCTTCCTCAAGCGTATCGGCATCGGGAAGTGTTGGGAGCGCGATACGAACAGGACGCTTCGTCGATGCCGTGATCGTCAGCCGCCAGCCATCCTCATCAAGACTTCCTGTCAACAGCGCAGCAGATCGCCCGACCGGCGTCAGCGAGATCTGCCTGAATGCAGAGCGTCGTTTGAAGGCTGCAAGCGGAATGGCAATGCTGCGCAGGAGATCACCCGGCATCAGCACATTGCTTTGATCGCCGGTGACGAAGTCCACGACGTCGATCGTGTCTGCGCTGCCATCGGCCTTCCAGATCGTGCAGACACCATCGAGCGCGGCGGTGAGCGCGATCATCGGGCCGGCCGGCAGCGACATGCAGAGATTGCCGCCGACCGTTGCGGTCTTCCAGATCTTGAAAGAAGCGAGAAAGGCGCGGCAACATTGATTGATAAGCGGCGACGCGATCCAGTCAGGAGGGCAGGGCAGCGCGTCGAGCTGTGCGACTGTGCAGGTCGCAGCGATCTGTAATTCGTTGACGGTGACGGTGAGGGCCGACCATTTGAGATCGGTGAGATCGATCAGCCGCGTCAGATGGGTCTGCGGTTCGGAGAAAAGCCAGGTGCCCCCGGCGAGCCATGCATCCCCGGCACTCCATGTCGGTAGCTGTTCCCGCGTCGTGGGGCGGGTAACGGACGTGACCGTATTCAAATCCATAGGGCGGTTATGCTTTCACTCGGCAATGACCCCTTGAAGTATCATTGTGAACCTTGCAAGACCGACGCCAAGTCGCCGACAATTGCAGAACAAATTGAAGTATTCGTGGCTGGTCCCTGAATTGCAAGGTCGGGTCCATGACCGAAGGAGATGAGCCATGACAGAAACGCAGGCCACATGGATCAAGGATCCAGTCGGCATTTTCGCCGAGGGTGCCGAGCGCGGCATTGTCGTCAGGAATGGCCGAATTGTCGAACTGGTGCCGGCGGGGGGCCAGCCGACAACGGCGGACGTCGTGGTCTATGACGCCGGCGCCCATGTGGTGCTGCCGGGGCTGATCAATACGCATCACCATTTCTATCAGACGCTCACGCGCGCCTTGCCGGCGGCGCTGAATCGCGAGCTGTTTCCCTGGCTGCAGGCGCTCTATCCGGTCTGGGCGCGGCTGACGCCCGAGAATCTCCATCTCGGCGTCAGTGTGGCGATGTCGGAATTGTTGCTGTCGGGCTGCACCACGACCACCGATCACCACTATGTGTTTCCGGCGGGGCTCGAAGCGTCCGTCGATATCGAGGTCGCGGTGGCGCAGCGGCTCGGCATGCGCGTGCTGCTGACGCGGGGATCGATGAACCGCTCGCAGCGCGACGGCGGTCTGCCGCCGGACTCGGTGGTGCAGGACGAGGACACGATCCTCGCCGATAGCGAACGTGTGGTGGCGACATTCCATCAGCGCGGCGAGGACGCGATGGTGCAGATCGCATTGGCGCCGTGTTCGCCATTCTCGGTGACGACCTCCCTGATGGCCTCGACCGCCGCGCTGGCCGACAAGCTCGATGTGCGGCTGCATACGCATCTCGGCGAGACCGAGGACGAGAACCGCTATTGCGAGGAGATCTATGGCTGCCGTCCGCTGGATTATCTGGAGCAGACCGGCTGGCTGAATAAACGCACCTGGCTGGCGCATGGCATTCATTTCAACGGGGCGGAAATGCTGCGGCTCGGCAAGGCCGGGACTACCATCAGTCATTGCTCCTGCAGCAATCAGCTATTGGCCTCTGGCTGCTGCCCGGTCTGCGAGATGGAGGATGCCGGCGTCGGCATCGGCCTCGGCGTCGATGGTTCGGCGTCGAATGACGGATCGAATCTGATGCAGGAAGTGCGCGCGGCATTTCTGCTGCAGCGGGCGCGTTACGGCGTCGGGCGCGTCAGTCACAAGGATGCATTGCGCTGGGCGACGAAAGGCTCGGCGGCCTGTGTGGGGCGGCCGGAGCTCGGCGAGATCGCGGTCGGCAAAATGGCCGATCTCGCGCTGTTCAAACTCGACGAGCTGCGCTTCTCCGGCCATGGCGATCCCCTGGCGGCGCTGGTGTTGTGCGGTGCGCATCGTGCGGACCGCGTGATGGTGGGCGGCGCATGGCGCGTGATCGACGGTGCGATCCCGGGGCTGGATATCGCGGATCTGATCCGCCGACACGGCGCGGCGGCGAAGGCGATGCAGGCGGGATGATAACTTCCGCAGAGGTATTGCGCGAACGCTTCAACGCGCTGCGGCCTGCCCTCTCCCCCCTTGCGGGGGAGAGTTGGAGAGGGTGGTGCCACAAACTCTGAACGCACCTGCTGCCGCCCCCTCCCTAACCCTCCCCCGCAAGGGGGGAGGGGACGACGGCGTTCATTGTGCGGCTATTCGCTCGTTACTTCCCCGGAATCTTGTCGTCGATACCCTTCACATAGAAGTTCATGCCGAGCACCTGGCCGGGGTCGAGGGCATCGCCGCCCTTGCATTCCACTTCCTTGCCGTCTTGTCCCATGATCGGGCATTTGAACGGCTTAAGCGTGCCGGCGATGATGGCGGCTTCGGTGTCCATCGCCATCTTCTTCACGTCATCCGGCATGTTGGTATAGGGCGCCATCACGACCATCTTCTCTTTCAGGCCGGCCCAGGTGTCTTCCGACTTCCAGGTGCCATCGAGGGCCGCCTTGACGCGCTCGACGTAATACGGGCCCCAGTTGTTGGTGACCGCGGTGAGCTGGGTCTTGGGACCGAACTTGATCATGTCGGAGTCCTGGCCGAAGGCGAGGGCGCCGCGCTCGGAGGCGACCTGCATCGCAGCCGGGCTGTCGGTGTGCTGCATGATCACGTCGGCGCCCTGATCGAGCAGCGCCTTGGCGGCATCGGCTTCCTTGCCGGGATCGAACCAGGTGTTGACCCAGATGATCTTGATCTTGATGTCCGGATTGATCTTCTGCGCGGCGAGCATGGTCGCATTGATGCCCGAGATGACTTCCGGGATCGGGAACGAGCCAATATAGCCCAGCACGCCCCTCTTCGACATCTTGGCGGCGATCAGACCCTGGATGTAGCGGCCTTCAAAGAACCGGCCGGAATAGCTCGACATGTTCTTGTCGCGCTTGAAGCCAGTGGCATGTTCGAACATCACCTTGGGATTGCGCTTGGCGACCTTGAGCGTTGGGTCCATGTAGCCGAACGACGTGGTGAAGATGAGCTGGTTGCCGGCGCGCGCGAGCTGTTCGATGGAGCGCTCAGAGTCCGGACCCTCACTGACATTTTCGAGATAGGTGGTCTCGATCTTGTCGCCGAACTCCTTGACGATCATCTGGCGGCCGACTTCGTGCTGATAGGTCCAGCCGAAATCGCCGACCGGGCCGATATAGACGAAGCCGACTTTCAGCTTGTCGGCGGCGACGGCTGCACCCAATCCGAGGCCGGTGGCCAGCAGTAGGGCGGCGGCTGCAAGTGCTTTCCTGTTCATACGCGTCTCCTGTTTGCGAGATAGTCTTGCGAGAATGTCTTTAGCGGTCGGGCACGAATACCGTGCCCAATGCTGCCGGCGCCGTGGAGCCGCCGCTGCGGGTGCGCGAGATCAACACCAGCACGACGACGGTTGCGAGATAGGGCAGTGCGGACATCAGTTGCGAGGGCACGCCGACGCCCCAGCCCTGCGCATGCAGTTGCAAGATCGAGACCGCGCCGAACAGATAGGCGCCAATTACGAGGCGCCCCGGCAGCCATGAGGCGAATACCACCAGCGCCAGCGCGATCCAGCCGCGGCCGGCGGTCATGCCGGGGACGAAGAACGGCGTATAGGCCAGCGGCAGATAGGCGCCGGCCAGACCCGCGCAGCCGCCGCCGAACATCACGGCGAGGGTGCGGATCTTGAGCACGGGATAACCGAGCGCATGGGCGGAGACGTGATTGTCGCCGATGGCGCGGAGGACCAGCCCCGCCCGGGTGCGATAGAGGAACCAGGACATGCCGATGATCAGCGCAAGCGAGACATAGACGAAGGCGTCTTCGCCGAACAGGATCTTGCCGACGAAGGGGAGCGTGGTCAGGCCGGGAATGTACAGCCGCGGCGCGGTGGCGATACGCTCGCCGACGAAGCCGGCGCCGATCAGGCCGGACACGCCGATGCCCAGGATTGTGAGCGCGAGACCCGTGGCGACCTGATTGACGGCGAGGCCGAGCGTCATCAGTGCAAATACCAATGAGAGCGCGACGCCCGCGAGAATTCCGCACAGCGCGCCGATGAATGTCGAGCCGGTGGCCCAGGCGCCAGCAAAGCCGCAGGCTGCGCCGACGATCATCATGCCTTCGACGCCGAGATTGAGCACGCCGGCGCGCTCCACCAGCAGCTCGCCGGAGGCGGCGAGCAGCAGCGGTGTCGACGCCGCGAGTACGGCAAGGATGATGGCTTCAAGCAGCTCCATCGGCGACCTTCCGCTGCGGCATGATGAGCTTGATCCGGTACAGGATCAGGCTGTCGCAGGCGAGCACATAGAACAGCAGGATACCCTGAAACACCTTGGTGATATCGAGTGGGATCTTCATAGCGATCTGCGCTTGCTCCCCGCCGATAAATGTCAGCGCCAGGAAAAGCCCTGCAATTAGTATTCCAACCGGGTTGAGCCGTCCGAGAAATGCAACGATGATCGCGGTGAAGCCATAGCCGGGCGAGATGCCGGGCTGCAGATGACCGACGGGGCCGGCGACCTCGATGATCCCCGCGAGGCCGGCCAGCGCGCCGGATATCGCGAAAGTCAGCAGCACCAGCTGGTTCGACGAGAAGCCGCCGAAGCGCGCCGCCCGCGGTGCCGCGCCAACCACGCGAATTTCAAAGCCCTTGATGGTGCGGCCGAGCAGGACAGCAGCGGCAACAACGATCACCAGCGCGATGACCGCGCCGAGATGCAGCCGTCCACCCTCGAACAGCAGGGGCACGGTGGCGACCGGATCGAATTCGGCCGTGGTCGGGAAGTTGAACCCTTTGGGATCGCGCCACGGGCCGCGGACGAGATAATCGAGCAGCAGGTCGGCCACATAGACCAGCATCAGACTGACCAGAATTTCGCTGGCGCCGAAGCGCACCTTGCAGAAGGCCGGGATCAATGCATAGAGCGCGCCCGCGATGGCGCCGAGCAGCAGCATCGCCAGCAAGACCCAGACGCCGGCATCGGTGCCGTTGGTCTTCACCGCAAGCCAACTGCCCGCCACGGCACCGACGAGGAACTGTCCCTCCGCGCCGATGTTCCAGACATTGGCGAGATAACAGAGCGAGAGGCCGATGGCGATCATCACCAGTGGCGCGGCTTTCACCGCGAGCTCCTGCAGCGAATAGGCGTCGGTCAGCGGCGTGATGAAATAGACGTTGAGCGCGGCGATCGGATTTTTGCCGATGATCACGAACAGGATGCTCATGGTCACGATGGTGAGCCCGATGGCGATAACAGGCGATACCAGCGCGATGATGGTCGATCGCTCCGCGCGCTTCTCAAGCACCAACTGCATCGGGCACGTCCTTTGGCGTGAGTGCGCTGCCGCCCATCAACAAGCCCAGCGTTTCCCTGTCCGCATCTGCCGTCATCAATGGCTCGGAGAGACGGCCGTGGAACATCACGGCGATGCGGTCGGCGATGTCAGCGAGTTCGTCAAGGTCCTGACTGGTGACGAGGATGGCCGCGCCCGCAGCGGCAAGATCGAGCAGCGCCTGACGAATGACGGCGGCAGCGCCGGCATCGACGCCCCATGTCGGCTGGCTGACCACCAGCACGATGGGATTGCGCAGGATCTCGCGGCCGACGATGAATTTCTGCAGGTTGCCGCCGGAGAGGCTGGCGGCTTCTGGATCGCGCTTGGCCTTGCGGACGTCGAAACTTTCGGTGGCGCGATCGACGGTCGCGAGCGTTGCCGCCGTATTGATGAAACCGTTGTGCACCATGCCGGATGCGGCGTGGCCGGTGAGCAGCGCGTTCTCCGACAGGCGCATGCGCGGCGCGGTGCCGTGGCCGAGCCGTTCTTCGGGCACGAAGGCCGCGCCAAGCTTGCGGCGCGCGGTGATCGACAGATGTCCGGCGGCGTGACCGTCGATGACAATGGTGCCGGGATCTTTGGCGAGACGCTCGCCGGAGAGCGCCGCGAAGAACTCGTCCTGCCCATTGCCGGCGACGCCAGCGATCCCCAGGATCTCGCCGCCCTTCAGCTCCAGCGAGATGTTTTTCAGATGCACGCCATGTGGTTCGTCGGGCGCGAGGCTGAGATCATTGACCACGAGCCGTGGCACCGTCGTCTGCCGGTTGGCGGCGGCTTTCACCTGCTTGATCTCGGTGCCGACCATCATGCGCGCCAGTGATGCGGCAGTTTCTTCGCGCGGCAGGCAGGTCGAGATCTTCTTGCCGCCGCGCAGGATGGTCGCGGTGTCGCAGAGCCGCTTCACTTCGTCCAGCTTGTGGCTGATGTAAAGGATCGCGCGGCCTTCCGACTTCAGGCGCTCCAGCACGACAAACAATTGATCGGCCTCCTGCGGCGTCAGCACGGCGGTGGGCTCGTCGAGGATCAGGAATTTCGGATTCTGCATCAGCACGCGCACGATCTCGATGCGCTGACGTTCGCCGACCGAGAGTTGCCAGACCTCGCGCTTGGGATCGAGCGGCAGGCCATATTGCTGCGACACCTGTTCGAGCCGCGCCGACATCGCTTTGAAGGATTCCTTGCCGTCGAGACCGAGCGCAACGTTCTCGGCGACAGTGAGATTGTCGAACAGCGAGAAATGCTGGAACACCATGCCGATGCCGCGCGCGCGCGCATCATGCGGGCCGGCGAGCACCATCTTCTCGCCCTGCCAGAGCATCTCGCCTTCGCTCGGCTGGATCAGGCCGTGGATGGTTTTGACGAGCGTGGATTTGCCGGCGCCGTTCTCGCCGAGCAGCGCGTGGATTTCCTGCGGACGGATCGCGATGTCGATGGCGTCATTGGCGAGGAAACTGCCATAGCGCTTGGTCAGACCAATGGTCTGCAGAAGCACCGTCCCCATACGCGCGTGTCCCGATCCCGAATCCAACATTCGCTACTCACGCGTGAAAAGGAGGTTTGCGGCAAGTGTGTGCCGGATTGGAATGCAGCGTAAATCTCGAATAAGCGCCAGCGTCTGCCTTATTTTTGGACTGGATCGCTTTCTTGGGCGATTCCTCTCGACGCAATCGCGTAAGGCTCGGGCTTTTCATTGATTGAATGACGTTTATTCGACTTTCGCGTTGTATACTTGGTCTGAAGTGTTGCAGTTCTGGTACATGTGCAACGAATTCGGAATCCGGATTTTCTCGTGTGTTGAGAAGTTGGGCAGTGATTTTCTTGCAGTGCAAACACGGAATCACAGTGTGAATTCACCATCGGAGCTTCGTACGGAAACCTGCGACAGAACGTCGCAAAATACCAATCTTTACAGTCTCTAAGCGCTTGTCTTACACGCGCTCGCATGGCGTCATTTCACCATCCCGAAAACACGATGCTTCAAGCATAAAATACTGATTTCACTGGGCATCCCTGATGAAATCCGTGGCAACTATTGGAAAAAGTTGAGGCTTCTCACCCGGACTGATTGCAACAACTCTCTCGCGAGAGGCACGCAATCATTGTCAACAGGTGGGGGTAATTCCAATGGCCAATCGTTTCCGCGCAATCGCAGCCGCGACGTTGCTGTCGCTAACAGCCATGGTGCCGACAGGCTCGGCAGGCGCCGCCGACATGGCGGCCATGCCGGTCAAGGCAAAGCCGATCCCGGATCTGCCGTTCTTCCTGCTGATCGATAACCGTTTCACCTATGCCTATCAGTGGGGGGCGGTCGATCCCGGCGTCACCGCCAAGACCACCAAGCAGGTCTTCGCCTTCACCCACTTCGACGTGTGGACCTACGGCACCAACTTCTTCAACATCGGTCTCGAAAAGGCGGGTAAGAGCAGCCCGGCTAATCCGTGCGCCGATCCGCTGCGTCCGATCACGGGCTGCGAAGGCGCAACAGAAATCTACGGCCTGATCCGTAGCACGATCGGCTTCAACGAGGTCTTCAACACCAAGGCCTTCTCGATGGGGCCGCTGCGCAACGTGTCGTTCGTCATCGGTGCGGATGGCAGCACTGAAAATCGGTTCTTCTCCGCATCCAAGCGCGACGTCGTGACCGGTCTGCAATTCGCTTTCGACCTGCCTTACAAGGGCTTCTTCAACGTCAATCCGTTGTTCTACTACGAATTCGCCAATCGCAGCACGTTCACGCAGTGTGGTTATGCCGGGGCTCCCGGCCAGATTCCTGGCGTCTCCTGTAACATCGATGGCAACCGCCAGTTCAACCCGACCTGGGCCGTTGAACTCAATTACTACATGGATCTCGGCTTCCTGCCGCCGAGCATGGATTATTTCGCGATCAGCGGCCGCGCAGGCTTCTACGGGCCGAAAGGTTCGGAGAACGGCCAGATCATCGGCACGGCAACCAAGATGGAGATCAACGCCGAACCGATCCGTCTGACCTTCGACGCCAGCAAGGCGATCTGGGGACCGAAATACACTCACAATGTCGACGTGTGGGTGGCCTATCGGCTCTGGCGGAACAAGTTCGGCTTGGATGAGAATGCCAGCCTGCCGTGCACCACGTTTGCGCCCGGATCGTGCCGCGAGGACTCGCTCTATTCCGGCGTCACCGTCAAGTTCTGATCTGAGCTGACTTCCGGGGCTAATTCTCCAAGGCCAATCTCCAGGCTGATGGCGTCGCGATGTCCTCGCGGCGCCTTCAGTTTTTTGCAAGCTCCTGCGCGCGTGCCGCTAGCGCAGCTGCGCCCAGAAATTCTCGTGCTGCGCGGCTGCCTCGTCTTCGAGCAGCGGTCCGACGACCTCGATGCTCTTCTGCCCGGCAGCAAAGACATTGCGGCAAGGCAGATCAAGCGTGGGATTCTCCGGATGGTCGCCGGTGATCGCCTTGAGCCTTGCTTCGCCGAGCCCATAAACCAGCCGTCCAATGCCGACCCAATAGATCGCGCCCGCGCACATCGCGCAGGGTTCTGCCGACGAATACAGCGTGAAGGTCTTCAGCTCGGTCTCTTCATAGGCAATCGAGGCTTCGCTGCACAGCAGCCGCTCTGCATGGGCGGTGCCGTCATGAGAGGGCATGAAGGCGTTACCGGCTTCCATCAGGACCTTGCCGTGCGCATCGACCAGGATCGCACCAAACGGATGGTTGCCGCGCTCCACGGCTTTGCGTGCAGCGTCGAAAGAAAGCCTGAGAAAGGCCTCATCCCTACTCGACGAGTCTTGCTTTGGCATCAGGGGGCTCCTGTCGTCGGCGCGTCGAAATCTGCTAGTTTCCCGCGAGGCTAGGCGCGGATTCGCTTTGGCCCGCTGGCCGCACTAGTATTGACGATCTAAATCGTTCAAGTCCCAGCCGGGTCTGTGGTCTGAACAAAGAAGCATGATTGCGATGGAAGAGAAAGTCGTCGGAGCTTCCGGCCAATCGCTCGGCGGCGAGATCGTCGAACGCATCAATGCGCTGGCTGCTATTTCGGAAGCGCCGGACAACATCACACGAATATTCCTTACACCGGAACATCGTACTGCCGCCGAACTGATCATCGGATGGATGCAGGCAGCCGGCATGCGGGCGCGTATCGATGCGATCGGGAATGTCTGCGGACGCTATGAAGGCGACCGGCCCGGTCTGCCGTGCCTGATGCTGGGCTCACATTACGACACCGTGCGCGATGCCGGCCGCTGGGACGGACCGCTCGGGATCATCACGGCGATTTCCTGCGTTAGCGATCTCAATCGCCGTGGTCTGCGTCTGCCATTCGCCATCGAGATCGCCGCCTTCGCCGACGAGGAGGGCGTACGCTTCGCCTCGACGCTGCTCGGCAGCCGCGCGGTGGCCGGGACGTTTGTCGAGAGCGTGCTCGGCGGCCGCGACAAAGCGGGTATCTCGATGCGCGAGGCGATGATCACCTTCGGCCTCGATCCCGATCACGTCGGCGCCGCAGCGCGCGCGCCCGGCGAATTGCTGGCCTATCTCGAATTGCATATCGAGCAGGGGCCCGTGCTTGAAGCGCAGAAGCTTCCGGTAGGGGTCGTGACTGCCATTTCGGGTGCGACGCGGCTTGCTGTCGAGTTGCACGGCATGGCCGGTCATGCCGGCACGGTGCCGATGGCGATGCGACGCGATGCACTGGTGGGCGCCGCCGAATGTATCGTTGCGATCGAGGAGTTCTGCCAGTCGGACCGCGGCGGTCTTGTCGGCACCGTCGGCTATATCAACGCGATGCCGGGCGCGACCAATGTGATCCCGGGTCTGGTGTCGTTCACCATGGATATCCGATCGCCGAAGGATTCCTATCGCAAGCTCGCCATCACCGACATGGTGCGCGAGATCGAGTCGATCGCCAAAGCGCGCAAGCTCGATCTGCAGATCAACATCACCCATGAGAATCGCACGGTGCCGTGTGCGCCCTGGCTGCAGAAGCAGATCGCCGATGCAATTACTGCCGAGGGCTATCGCGCGTTCGAGCTGCCGAGCGGGGCCGGCCATGACGGCATGGCGATGACCGATATTGCCGATGTGGCGATGCTGTTCGTGCGCTGTCGCGGCGGGATCAGCCACAATCCTGCCGAGCATGTGGACGATGCGGATGTCGAGGTCGGTGCGCGCGTGTTGTTGCGCGTGATCGAGAATTTTAAGCCGAAGGCCTGATGCGATGGCAGATTTCCACGGCGTGTTTCCCTATCTCGTCTCGCCGGCTGACGACGAGGGGCGTATCCGCACCGATGTGCTGGGCCGCCTGTGCGGCGATCTCATCGGCGCGGGCGTGCATGGTCTGACGCCGCTCGGCTCGACCGGCGAATTCGCCTATCTCAATCGCGAGCAGCGCAGGACGGTGGTGCAGGCCACGATCGATGCGGCAGGCGGGCGCGTGCCGGTGGTGGCAGGCGTGGCATCGACCTCGACGGTCGATGCGGTGGCGCAGGCGAAGTCGTATCAGAAGCTCGGCGCCACCGGCATCCTGGCTATTCTCGAAGCGTATTTCCCGCTCAAGGATGCGCAGATCGAATCCTACTTCCGCGCCATCGCCGATGCCGTCGATATTCCCGTGGTGATCTACACCAATCCGCAATTCCAGCGTTCGGATCTGACGCTCGACGTCGTGGCGCGGCTCGCCGAGCATCCGCGCATCCAGTATATCAAGGATGCCTCCACCAATACCGGCCGGCTGTTGTCGATCATCAACCGCTGCGGCGACAAACTGAAAGTGTTTGCCGCCTCGGCGCATATTCCGTCAGCCGTCATGCTGATCGGCGGCGTTGGCTGGATGGCGGGACCTGCCTGCGTCGTGCCGAAGCAGAGCGTCGAACTCTACAATCTCTGCAAGGCGCATCGCTGGGACGAGGCCATGGTCTTGCAGCGGCGGATGTGGCGGCTCAACGAGGCCTTTGCGCGCTATAATCTGGCGGCCTGCATCAAGACGGGCCTCGCGATCCAGGGCTATGAGGTCGGCGACCCCGTGGCCCCGCAGCCGGCTTTGACCGCGGACGAGCGCAAGGTGATCGAGGCCGTTTTGCGGGATGTCGGCTGATCGATGTCGTTGCCGCCAGACGCGCAAACGAGCAGCGCTCATGCACATTCTGTCGCTCAGCCTTGTGCGGCTGGCCTGTTGGCTCACGCGGTCTTTCTGGGCTAGAAACCATACAGCCCGCCCGTAAGGCTCGCCATTGAAGGACGTCTGATGAACATTCTGCCCGGCAATCTGCGCTTCGGCGCCGGTCTTTCTCCCAAGCGCCTTGAAGATCAAAGACTTCTCACCGGGCAGGGCAAATTCATCGACGACAAGCCGGAAGACGGCGCGCTGTGGCTGCATCTGCTGCGCTCGCCGCATGCCCATGCGAAGATCACCGCGATTGACGTGGCCGCCGCCAAGGCGATGCCCGGTATCGAGGCGATCTATACCGGCGCGGATCTCGTGGCCGACGATGTCGGCACGCTGCCGACGCTGCCGATCTTCAAGCGTCCCGACGGCTCGGCGGCGACCTTTCCGCCGCGCCGGCTGCTCGCGCACGAGGTCGTGCGGTTCGCCGGCGAAGCAGTGGCGGCGATCGTCGCCACGTCGCGCGCCGCTGCCCAGCTCGCGGCCGAGGCGATCGACATCAGCTATGACGTCCTGCCCGCGGTGGTCGATCCCGTCGAGGCGATGAAGCCCGGTGCGGCCGTGGTCTGGCCGGATGCACCGGACAATATTGTCGCGGCCACCAGCTATGGCGATCCTGCCAAGGTGGAGGCTGCTTTTGCCGCTGCCAAGCATACGGTGTCGCTGGACATCGTGAGTCAGCGTCTCGTGCCATCGGCCATGGAGCCGCGCTCGACCATCGCTGAAGTCGACAAGAAGTCCGGCAAGCTGACCCTGTACGTGCAGTCGCAGACCCCGGCATCGACCCGCGATATCCTTGCCGACGCGGTGCTCAAGCGTCCGAAGGAATCGATCCGCGTGGTGGTGGGTGATATCGGCGGCGGTTTCGGCCAGAAGACGAGCCTGTATCCGGAAGACGGCGTCGTCGCCTATGTAGCCGTGAAGCTGAACAAGACGATCCGCTGGCGCGGCGATCGCACCGATGAATTCGTCGGCGGGACGCATGGTCGCGATCTGACGTCGACGGCAGAACTCGCGCTCGATGCCAAGGGTCGGATCTTGGCCTATCGCGTGCGTTCGATCGGCGGCACCGGTGCCTATATGTCGGCGACCGCGGTCATCATTCCGTTGGTGTTGGGACCGTTCGTGCAGACCGGCGTCTACGACCTGCAGAACGTGCATTACGATATCAAGGCGGTCATCACGAACACCGCGCCGGTGGGCGCCTATCGCGGTGCCGGGCGTCCGGAAGCCGTTTTCATCATCGAGCGCTTGATGGATGCCGCCGCGCGGCAGATGGGCATGGATCCGCGGGCGATCCGCAAGGTGAATTACATCAAGCCGACGCAGTTTCCCTACAAGAACGCCGTCGGCCAGACCTATGACAGCGGCGCCTTCGCGCACATGCTCGACCGCGCCACCGAATTGTCGGATTGGGACGGCTTCGCCGCGCGCAAGAAGGCGGCGAAGAAGAAAGGCCTGCTCTACGGCCGCGGGCTCACCAGCTACATCGAATGGACCGGCGGTCCGGGCACCACCGAGAAGGTTCGCCTGCGCGCCACGGCCAATGGCCGCGTCATCCTGCATTCCGGCACCATGGCAATGGGACAGGGCCTGCAGACCGCTTATTCGCAGCTCGTCTCTGAAGCCCTTGGCATTGGCATCGACAAGATCGATGTGATCCAGGGCGATACCGACGTCATCGTCGGCATGGGTAGTGTCGGTTCGCGTTCGCTGTTCGTTGGCGGCACTGCCGCGGTGGTGTCGGCCGCCGACATGATCGCCAAGGCGCGCGAGAAGGCGGCCAACATGCTCGAAGCCTCCGTGGAGGACATCGAGTATTCCGCGGGCTTCCTCACCGTCGTCGGCACCGACAAGCGCGTCGGCCTGTTCGAAATCGCGAAGGCCGAAGACGGCGAACAGCTCAGCGTCGAGTCCACCGGCGTGGCGGACGGCCCGACCTGGCCGAACGGAACGCATATCTGCGAGGTCGAGATCGATCCGGAGACCGGCATCACCAATGTCGTTCGTTACACCACGGTCGACGATGTCGGCGTAGCGGTGAATCCGATGCTGGTGACCGGCCAGATCCACGGCGGCGTGGCGCAGGGCATCGGCCAGGCGCTGTTCGAGAACGTTCATTACGACGAGGATGGCCAGCTCATCACAGCCAGCTATCAGGATTACTGCATTCCGCGCGCCGGCGACCTGCCACCTCTGTCAGTGACATTGGATGGTTCGGCACCCTGCGTCACCAACCCGATCGGCTCGAAGGGCTGCGGCGAATCCGGCGCGATCGGCGGTCCGCCCTGCATCGTCAATGGCGTGCTGGATGCGCTGCAACCACTGGGCATCACGCAGCTCAATACGCCGCTGTCACCCATCAAGGTGTGGGAAGCGATCAGGAGCGCAAGCGCAACGCATGGCTGAGACCCAGCAGGATGGGTAGAGCGTCGTCGCGAAACCCATCATGATCGGGTTCTATGCGATGGGTTTCGCTTCGCTCGACCCATCCTGCGGATAACAAGAAACTTCAACCGGGAGAGAAAACACAATGAAGAGCTTCAAGGTTCTCGAATTCAACGAGCCGCTCGGCGAGGTCGACGAGCAGACACCGCAGCCGACCGGCACGCAGGTGCTGATCCGCGTGAAGGCTGCCGGCGTCTGCCATAGCGACCTGCACATCTGGGAAGGCGGCTATGAACTCGGCCACGGCCGCAAGAAGCTATCGCTGAAGGATCGCGGCATCACGCTGCCGCGCACCATGGGCCACGAGACCGTCGGCGAAGTCATTGCCTTTGGTCCGGATGCGCAGCAGGAAGCCGGCGGCGTCAAGATTGGCGATATCGCATTGGCCTATCCATGGATCGGCTGCGGCAAATGTGCGGTCTGTCTTGCCGGTGATGAGAATCTCTGCCTCGCGCCGCGCTGCCTCGGCGTACATTGCGACGGTGGTTACTCCGATCACCTTCTAGTGCCGCATCCGCGCTACCTGATCGACCTCAAGGGCATGGATCCGGTCATCGCCGCGCCTTACGCCTGCTCGGGCGTCACCACCTATAGCGCGCTGAAGAAGATCGAGAGCGATCTCGGCAATCCGATCGTGATCTTCGGCGCTGGTGGCCTCGGCCTGATGGCGCTTGAACTGTTGAAGGCGATGGGGGGCAAGGGCGCCATCGTTGTCGATATCGATGCGCGAAAGCGCGAGGCGGCGATCAAGGCCGGCGCTCTGGCGGCCGTGGACGGCAATGCGCCCGACGCGCTTGAGCAGCTTGCCAAGGCCGCCGGTCAGCCGATTCTGTCGGTGATCGATCTGGTCGGCACTCCGTCAACGACGCAGCTCGGCTTCGACGTGCTCTCCAAGGGCGGCAAGCTGATCATGGTCGGCCTGTTCGGTGGCGGCGCCACCTGGGCGCTGCCGCTGATCGCCATGAAGGCGCTCACCATCCAGGGCAGCTATGTCGGCAATCTCCGCGAGACCAAGGAATTGCTGGAGCTGGTGCGCACCAAGAAGGTGCAGCCGATCCCGACAAGCCCGATGCCGCTCGCAAAAGCCAATGCCGCTCTGAACGACCTGAAAGACGGCAAGCTGGTCGGCCGCGCGATCCTCACGCCGGCGTAAGGTTGAAGCATTCATTCTGACGTTGAGAAGCGGCCTTCGGGCCGCTTCTTTTTTGACGGGTGACGCGATTAGCCGGCCGTTACATCCACGAGCTCTTCGCCATCCAACACACGCTTCGCCTTGGCATGGTCGAGATCGCCTTCCCATGCGCCGACCACGACGGTGGCAACGCAGTTGCCGATCAGGTTGCCGAGCGCGCGGGCCATGCCGATGAACCAGTCTACCGACAGCACCAGCACGAGACCGATGGCGGGAATGCTCGGCACGGCATTCAGCGTCGCGGCAAGGATCACGATCGCTGAGCCCGGTACGCCATGGGCGCCCTTCGACGTTACCAGCGAGACGCCCAGCACCAGCATGAGATCGCCGAAAGACAGCGGTGTATTCGTGGCCTGCGCGATGAACACGACGGCCAGCGTCAGATAGATCGAGAATGCATCGAGATTGAACGAGTAGCCTGTCGGGATCACGAGGCCGACCACGTTGTCCTTGACGCCGAGCCGTTCGAGTTTGCGCATGACCTGGGGCAGCACTGCATCCGATGACGCGGTGGCGAGCACGATGGTGAGTTCTTCGCGCAGATAGTTCAGGAATTTGATGATGTTCAGCCCGGCCAGCGCCATCACGCCGCCGAGTACGCCGAAGACGAAGATCGCGACCGAGACATAGAACAGCACCACCAGCGAGACGAGTTGCTTCAGCGATCCGACACCGTAGCGTCCGACCGTATAGGCGACAGCGCCGAGCACGCCGATCGGGGCGAGGCGAACGATCAGTCCCATGGCGCGGAACAGAACGGTCGATACGGCTTCGATGAAGCTCGAAATCCGCTCGCCTTTCTCGCCACCGACCAGCGCCAGGCTGGTGCCGAACAGGATGGCGAAGAACAGCACCTGCAGGACGTCGTTGCGCGCCAGAGCGTCGAACGAGGTGGTCGGAATGATGTTGAGCAGGAAACTACCGATGCCGCCGCCCTGCAGCTTGTGAGCGTTGTCTGCGACCGTCGTGAGTGCCTTGCCGTCGAGCGAGGCCGGATTGATGTTCATGCCGTGGCCCGGGCCGAACAGATAGGCCAGCACCAGGCCGACAACGAGCGCCAGCGTGGTCATGGCCTCGAAATAGATCAGCGCCTTGACGCCAACCCTGCCGACTTTCTTCAAGTCACCTGCGCCGGCAATGCCATGCACCACCACACAGAACACGATGGGGGCCACAATCATGGAGATGAGTTTGAGGAAGGCGTCGCTGAAGACCTTCAGGCCGACGGCGAAGTCGGGCACGGCGATGCCAAGGACGATGCCGAGTAGCAAGGCGACAAGCACCTGCACGAAGAGCGACTGATAGAGAGGCTTGCGGATTGGTTCGACGGCGGTAATCGTAGCTGTAGACATGGTTCGCTCCCCCTGAGGTTCACGAATATTCCAGCAACAACTGTGCCACCGCTAGGTGCAGATGCGTAAAATCTCGCCGCGGTTACGGCGAGTTCTTTTCGTGTCGAGGGGGGATTGAAATCGAGCCGATCAGCGGCCGGGTCGCTCCGGCGGCCATGCGACGATTACTTCTCTTCGTCGGCGATCGCTTCCATCAGGACGACCATCTGGCGCTGGACCGTCTGGCTCTTGATGCGGCTGTAAGCACGAAGCAAGCGGAGGCTGAAAGCGCTATCGAGGAACAGTAAGCTTTCCACTTCACGGCTCTTGCCATCGCCATCGTAGAAGAAGGTGACCGGCACATCGAGCGCCGTCGCAATCTGCTGAAGACGCGCAGCGCCAACGCGATTGACACCCTTTTCGTACTTCTGAACCTGCTGGAAGCTGACGCCCAGCTTTTCGCCTAAATCCGCCTGCGAAATTTTCTGCTCAACACGACGCAGACGGATCCTCTTGCCCATCTCAATGTCGGGTTTGCCGGCGCTACGTTGCTTCATTCGTCACCATTCAGTTTGTTTGAATAAGGGAGTTTGGTTTTATTTTCTTGTTAGAGCTTCTTAGCCCGAGAGCCCTTAAAGCTAACTTTCAAAGGCATCTCTGTTATACACATCGTCATGACGATTGGGATGGCTGAAATCGTCGCGATACTCGAATTGATCGACACGTAATCGCGAGGGTCATCCAATCGTACAAAAAACCTTGCGGTATTCTGTTGCTACTTCGCATTGCTTGCAAAACTTCCAACGAATACCGGAACTCAATTTCTATCGATACGGGCCTTGCAGCGGAAGCGAAAGTACAAGTTGGTCATCATGCTATACACATGTGACTTGCCTGACGCACGCAGGATAACTGAGAGTCGTTCGCATTCGTAAGCTGCAAATCTCTGGCATGCAGCATTCCATGCGATTTCCAGCTGCAATTTCGCACTTTACGATCTCCTGTGTAGCACCGACGTAATATCACAATTCCGTGGGTGGTTGTTGCTACGTCCCATGCGCACCGGAAGTTTCATTCCAAATTCTCACTGAGAGAGAATTTCATTTGATTCGTGCTGGATATGTTGAACGCGTCCGGTGCCTGGTGGCGCGCGCCGACTGAGCAATATTGATCATACCGTTCGTTACTAAACATTGCTGTCGGTAATCGCGGAGTAGATCATGGTACGCAGCTCGCGCCGAACCGGATAAGCGCTCGATGGCAACAGCTGTGTCATGAAGATTGCGATCAGCTGTTCAGCCGGGTCTATCCAGAACACCGTGCTCGCCGCGCCGCCCCATCCATACTCACCGGCGCTGCCGGGGATCATGGTCTTGACCGGATTCATCATCACCGAAAATCCAAGTCCGAAGCCGACGCCGGCATAGCTCGTTTCGCTGAACATCGACGTCGACATGTCGGCGACGTAGGCACCGCCGGGCAGATGATTGTTGGTCATCAGCGCGATCGTCTTCGGAGCGAGCAGGCGCACGTCGCCGAGCGCACCGCCATTGAGCAGGGCGCGACAGAAGGTGAGATAGTCCGCGGCGGTGGAGCATAGGCCGCCGCCGCCGGAAATCATCTTAGGCGGCGACAGGAATGAACTCGTCGCGGGATCGTCCTGAAGAACAAAGCCGCCCTTGCCGTCGGCGGCGTAGCAGGCCGCGAGACGATGCGCCTTGTCGGGCGGCACAAAGAAGCCGGTATCCGTCATGCCGAGCGGATCGAAGATACGTTCCTGCAGGAATTGTTCGAATGGCTGTCCACTGATCTTCTCGACGAGATAGCCGATCACGTCGGTCGAGACCGAATAATTCCATGCATCCCCCGGGGAGAATTCCAAGGGGACCTTCGCGAGATCCGAAATCATCGATGTCATCGTGCCGGATTTTTCGATCTCGCCGATCTTGAGTGCACGATAGGCGGCGTCGACATTGGTGCGCTGCTGGAAGCCGTAAGTGAGTCCCGACGTGTGACGCAGCAGGTCGATGATCTGCATGGGACGGGCCGGTCGCTTCGTCACGAACGGCGCCGTTACGCCGGCCTGAAACACGCCGATATTTTCCCATTCCGGAATATATTTGTGCACGAGTTCATCGAGCGTGACGCGCCCTTCCTCCACCAGCATCATGAAGGCGACCGACGTGATCGGCTTGGTCATCGAATAGATGCGGAAAATCGTATCGTCCTTGACGGCGATCTTTCGCTCGAGATCGGCAAAGCCCTGCGTCGCGCTGTGCACGATCTCGCCGTGGCGATAGACCAGAAGCTGTGTGCCGGAAAAACGGCCGGCATCGACATAACGCTGCTTGAGATGCGCTTCGACGCGGGCCAGTGCTGTGGTCGACATGCCGACCTGTTCGGGTGACGCAGACGAAGGGCTCAGGCTTTGGGACGGCATTGCAACATCACTCCGATGTGTGGACGCGGCTCGTTTCTATGGATGAAAATCAGCGGTTGTCCATATGGGTTTGTAGCGGGGCGAGCTTACGTGAAGCTCTGTTTGGTGTATCCTTAAAGATGTAATCGCGTCGTGTTGCTCAGGATGGAATTATGACCCAATTCAATGACACTGAACTCACTGCGGCCGTCATCCAGAGCTTCGACAGGACGCCCGATCCGCGTACGAAATTCCTGCTGCAAGAACTCGTGAAGTCTTTGCACGACTATGTTCGCAAGACCGATCTCACCTTCGGTGAATGGGAAGTGGCGATCGACTTCCTGACCCGCACGGGCCAGAAATGCACGCCGATCCGGCAGGAGTTCATTTTGCTCTCTGACGTGCTGGGCGTCTCGATGCTGGTCGATGCCGTCAACCACAGGGAGCGTGAGGGGGCCACACAGACGACGGTACTCGGACCGTTCTATGTCGGCGAGCATCCCGTCATGGCGCATGGCGCTGATATCTCTCCGGGCCTCACGGGTGAGCGCATGTTCGTGCAGAGCCGCGTCACCGATCTCGACGGCAAGCCGCTGACGGGCGTGCCGGTTGACATCTGGCATGCCGATGATGACGGTTTCTACGACTCGCAGAAAGCCAGCTATGCCACGCAGGGCCCTTCGTCGCGCGCGCGCTTCATCACCGACAGTGATGGCCGGCTGTTCTTCCGCACCATTCTGCCCTGCAGCTATCCGATCCCGACCGATGGTCCGGCCGGAGATCTTGTGCTGAAAACGGGACGTCATCCAATGCGTCCGGCGCATGTGCACTTTCTCGTCGCGGCTCCCGGCTATGAACCGCTGATCACTCACGTCTTCATCGAGGGCGACGAATATCTCGACTCCGATGTCGTGTTCGGCGTGAAGTACGATCTGATCGCCACCGTCGAGAACCGCAGCGATGCCTTTATGCCTGATGGTCAGCCTGCCACGGGGCCGTGGCATCTGATGACCTATAATTTCCGGATGAAGCCGGGCGAGGGCACGGTGCCGCAGCCGATGATGCCGGAAAAGGCCGAGGCGTAAGCGATCTCGGCCGTCTGCCATCTGCGATCAGGTCGCGCTCCAGTCGCGTTGCGAGAGTTCCTGCAGCGACTCCAGGAAGAACTGATCGAACAGGAACGGTGTATCGCCGTGTGCGGCCGATGGCGCGATGAGGGTGACCATGCCTAACAGCGCGCGGCCGAGTTCGCCGATGCGCTCGGCAAAGGCCTCGAGCCCGCTGCGATCAGAGCTCTCGAGGACGGCGTGGAGTGCGCCTTTGGTTTGTGCGATCTGTAGATCGATATCGTCGACGGCGCGATCGAGGGCATCGATATCGACATCCACAGTGACAGTGTTGTCTTTGGTCGGTATCAGCGCGTCCTCAAGGACGCTCTTTCGGAACATATGAAGTTGCCGTGAGACATCCTCGAAATGACCGAACGCTGCCGCCGCATTCGCTTCGAGGTCGCTTTTGCCCTGAGACAGGATCGCTGCCGCGGACACCACGGTCGCCGCCTTCAGGGTGCTGATTACCTTTCGAAGCGACGAGAGGGCAGGTTCGGTGATCACCGGAATGGTCGGCATGAAGCGATCCGTTCGCTGGAAATTGGACTCGGTTGATAGCACCGATCCACGGGTCGGCATGCCGATGAAGTCGGCAAAATAGTACCTCACAATTCATTGCCTATTCCGCGTGCGTCGCACAATAAATGAGCGTCCCGCAAATTTTCGATGCGCGTGGTTCTCTGCGCTGGTCTTGTTGCCTTTAGGTAAGTGATTGCAATTTATCGAAATTTCCATCAGGCAGCGGTTGGCACGAACTTTGAATAGTTCTTAGCGACGCCATTGTAGCCGTCACAATCAATCACCAGCCAGCATTGCCATCATGGGGCTTCCCCCAGGCGCGCCGCTATGTCCGTACGCCTTCGACCCAAGGTGCGCTGTGACGAGGGGCCAATGACGGTGCAGGCGATCCGAGGCGCGAAAGGACGACAGCAGCACATGACGAAGTCAGAGACCAACAAGCCGGGCCGCAAGATCAGCCGCCGTCAGCTTCTGAAAGCCGGCGCGGGAACCGCTGCCTTGCTCGCGGCCGCCCGACTGAACTTCCCCGGCGGCGCTTTCGCGCAGGATGCCGGGCCCGAAGTGAAAGGCGCCAAGCTCGGCTTCATCGCACTAAGCGATGCCGGTCCGCTGTTCGTTGCCAAGGACAAGGGCCTGTTCGCCAAATACGGCATGCCCGATGTGGAAGTGTCGAAGCAGGCCTCGTGGGGCACGCTGCGCGACAACATGGTGCTCGGCTCCGAAGGCAATGGCATCGATGGCGCGCATATCCTGACGCCGATGCCGTACCTGATCTCGTCCGGCAAGGTCACCCAGAACAATCAGCCGACGCCGATGTATATCCTCGCGCGTCTCAATCTCGATGCGCAGTGCATTTCGGTCGGCAATGAATATGCCGATCTGAAGGTCGGCCTCGATGTCGCGCCGCTGAAAGCCGCGTTCGAGAAGAAGAAGGCTGCGGGCAAGTCGGTGAAGGTGGCGATGACCTTCCCGGGCGGCACGCATGACCTGTGGATCCGCTACTGGCTCGCGGCCGGTGGCATCGATCCCGACAAGGATGTCGAGACCATTACCGTGCCGCCGCCGCAGATGGTGGCGAATATGAAGGTCGGTACCATGGACGCGTTCTGCGTCGGCGAGCCGTGGCCCGGCCAGCTCGTGCACCAGAAGATCGGCTACACCGCGGTGAACACCGGCGAGATCTGGAACAAGCATCCGGAGAAGTCGCTCGGCATGCGCGCGGCCTGGGTCGACAAGAACCCGAAGGCGGCGAAGGCGATCACCATGGCTATCATGGAAGCCCAGCAGTGGGCCGACAAGATGGAGAACAAGGAAGAGCTCGCTACCATCATGGGCAAGCGGCAGTGGATCAACTGCCCGGTCGAGGACATCCTCGATCGCGCCCGTGGCAAGTTCGACTACGGCACCGGCAAGGTGGTCGAGAACTCGCCGCACATCATGAAGTACTGGAAGGACTTCGCGTCCTATCCGTTCCAGAGCCACGATCTCTGGTTCATGACCGAAGACATCCGCTGGGGCAAATACGAGCCCGGCTTCGACTCGAAGGCGCTGATCGCCAAGGTCAACCGCGAGGATATCTGGCGTGACGCGGCGAAGACCATGGGCGTCGCTGCCGCCGAGATCCCGACCTCGACCTCGCGCGGCAAGGAGACCTTCTTCGACGGCAAGGTCTTCGATCCCGAAAATCCGGCAGCCTACCTCAAGTCGCTCGCCATCAAGCGCGTCGAAGCCTGAGACACACGTTTGGGACCGATGCGGACTAGCTGAAATGACGGAGACAGTGCGATGAACATGCAAGCTATCAAGACGGAGCCGGCAACGGCACTGGCGAAGCCGCCGGTGGCGAGCGTCGCACTGTCTCCCAAGCAGCCGGTAAGTTTCGACAGATACGCCAAGATGGCGAAAGAGACAGCGGCGCGGGTCATCCCGCCGCTGATCGTCGTCCTCCTGCTCGGTGTGATGTGGGAGCTCTTGTGCCGGCGCACCGGATCAACGCTCCCGCCGCCCTCAAAGGTCTACAAGGACACCAAGGAACTGATCTTCGATCCGTTCTTCGACAATGGCGGCCTGGACAAGGGTCTGTTCTGGCATATCTCGGCCAGTCTCCTGCGTGTGGCCTATGGCTACTCGCTCGCTGCCGTCGTCGGCATCGCGCTTGGCACGCTGGTCGGCCAGTCGGTCTGGGCCATGCGTGGTCTCGATCCGATCTTCCAGGTGTTGCGCACTATTCCGCCGTTGGCCTGGCTGCCGCTGGCGCTCGCGGCCTTCCGGGATGGTCAGCCGTCGGCGATCTTCGTGATCTTCATCACCTCGATCTGGCCCATCATCATCAACACCGCAGTCGGCATTCGCAACATCCCGCAGGACTATCGCAACGTCGCCGCCGTCGTGCAGCTCAATCCGGTGGAATTTTTCTGGAAGGTCATGCTGCCGGCGGCTGCGCCCTATATTTTCACCGGTCTGCGCATCGGTATCGGCCTGTCATGGCTCGCCATCATCGCGGCTGAAATGCTGATTGGCGGCGTGGGCATCGGCTTCTTCATCTGGGATGCCTGGAATTCCTCGCATATGAGCGAGATCATCCTGGCGCTGTTCTATGTCGGCATCGTCGGCTTCGTGCTCGATCGCCTGATCGCCGCCCTCGGCAAGCTCGTCACCCACGGCACTTCAGTCAGCTAACATTTGGGTCAGCTAAGGAGAGATATCATGAAGGCATATCTGAAGCTCGACCACGTCGACAAGGTGTTCACCCGCGGCAAGGTCTCGTCCGAAGTATTGAAGGACATCAACCTCAGCCTCGGCAAGGGTGAGTATATCTCGATCATCGGCCATTCCGGTTGCGGCAAGTCGACGATGCTCAACATCATCGCCGGCCTGACACGTGCAACGATGGGCGGCGTGATCCTTGAGGATCGCGAAGTCAATTCGCCCGGGCCCGATCGCGCCGTCGTGTTCCAGAACCACAGCCTGCTGCCGTGGCTGACGGTTTATCAGAACGTCCGTCTTGGCGTGGACAAGGTGTTTGCCAAGACCAAGTCCCGCGCTGAGCGCGACGAATGGACAATGCACAATCTCAATCTCGTGCAGATGACGCATGCCAAGGACAAGCGCCCTTCGGAAATCTCCGGCGGCATGAAGCAGCGAGTTGGCATTGCCCGTGCCCTCGCGATGGAGCCCAAGGTGCTGTTGCTGGACGAACCGTTCGGTGCGCTGGACGCGCTGACCCGCGCGCATCTGCAGGACTCGGTGATGGCGCTGCATCAGAAACTCGGCAACACCATCGTCATGATCACCCATGACGTGGACGAAGCCGTGCTGCTGTCGGACCGCATCGTGATGATGACCAACGGGCCATCAGCGACCATCGGCGAAGTGCTCGATGTGCCGCTCGCACGACCGCGTCAGCGTCTCGAACTGGCGAGTAACCCGGTCTATCTCGACTGCCGCAAGCGCGTGCTCGAATTCCTGTATGAGCGCCACAAGTTCGTCGAAGCCGCGTAAGCATCTTGTTACCTCTTGACTTCCGAGGATAAACCGAATGAATGCGGCTCAGACTTTCCGGATAGCTGCAAATCATGAGTCGTTCGATAGGCCTGACGCGCGAAGAAATCATGCGCGTGCAATCGTCATTCGATCAGATGTGGCCGAACTCCTCGGTCATGGTGGATCTGTTTTATGCCCGGCTGTTCGAGACATTGCCGGAAACGCGCCCGCTGTTTCGCGGCGACATGGCGCAGCTCAAGCACAAGTTCATCGCAACGCTTGCAGTGATCGTCGGCAGTCTCGACAATATCACAGGTCTGTTGTCGGTGATCGGCAAGCTCGCGAAAGACCATGTGCATTATGGCGTGGAGGCCGCGCACTACGAGTCTGTCGGCGAGGCACTGTTCTGGAGTCTGGGGCAGGGGCTTGGCGAGCGCTGGACGCCCGAGGTGGAAGCCTCGTGGCACAAGGTCTACAATTTCCTGGCGGCGCGCATGATTTCTGCGGCCTATCACTAAAACCACATCGCATTTTATCGCGCGCTGAACATTTGCTCACGCGGCGCGACACACAAGCTCACCTTCCACTGCAAGGAGAGTTAGCATGAATGCGTCCGACGTTGCTCTGGTTCAGGATAGTTTCAAGAAAGTCGCGCCGATTTCCGATGTGGCTGCGGAATTGTTCTACGGCCGTCTCTTCGAGGTTGCCCCGCAAGTGAAGCCGATGTTTCGCGGCGACATGAAGGAGCAGGGTCGCAAATTGATGGCGACGCTTGGTGTCGTCGTCACGGGCCTGACGCGACTCGAAACCGTACTGCCTGCAGCGAGCGCGCTCGCCAAGCAGCACGTGGCCTACGGCGTAAAGGCCGAACATTATCCGATCGTCGGCGGTGCGCTGCTGTGGACCCTGGAGAAGGGCCTCGGCGACGCATGGACGTCCGAACTCGCCGCAGCCTGGACCGCAGCCTATGGCACGCTGTCCGGCTACATGATTTCTGAAGCCTACGGCACAGCGCAGGCGGCCGAGTAAGGATATGACGTGAGCGAGCCGCTGGTCATCATTGGTAACGGAATGGCAGCGGCTCGGCTCGTGGACGAGCTGGCGAAATGCGCGCTCGGTCGATACGCCATCGCCGTCATCGGAGACGAACCGCGGCTCGCCTACAATCGCGTCTTGCTGTCGTCTGTGCTGGCCGGTGAGGCGACATCCCAGGAAATCGAGCTGAAGCCTGCTGCCTGGTGGCGCGACCGCGGCGTCACGCTGAAATACGGCGCGACGGCGACCGCCATCGACATGGCCGCGCGCGAGGTTACGACATCGACCGGCAAGCATGTGCCGTTCTCAAAACTGGTCATCGCCACCGGTTCATCCGCACTGCGGCTGCCGGTGCCCGGTGGTGATCTCAAGGGCGTGCATGTGTTCCGCGACAGCCGCGACGTGGACCTGCTGCTCGAACTCGCCGCGCAGAAGAAGCGCGTCGTCGTGGTCGGTGGCGGCCTGCTGGGTCTCGAAGCGGCCTATGGTCTCGCCAAGGCGGGTGCTGACGTCACACTGATCCATCTGATGGACCGGCTGATGGAACGTCAGCTGGATGCACCTGCAGCGAACCTCCTGAAGACGCTGGTCGAGCGCAAGGGCGTCAGGATTCTGCTCAATGCCAATACCGCGCGTATTCATGGCAACGATTGTGTCGAGAGCGTCGAACTCGCCGATGGCCGCACGCTTGACGCCGATGCGGTGATCTTTGCGGCCGGCATTCGGCCCAACACGTCCCTCGCCAAGGAAGCGGAAATCCCGGTCAATCGCGGCATTGTCGTCAACGACCAGATGGCAACCGGCACCGACGACGTTTTCGCACTCGGCGAATGCGCCGAGCATCGCGGCACCTGCTACGGCCTCGTCGAGCCCGCCTACGAACAGGCCAGGGTGTTGGCGCGCCATCTCGCGGGCAAGGCCGCTGCCTATACGGGCAGCGTGCTCTCTACAAATCTCAAGGTCTCCGGCGTCAGCGTTTTCTCCGCTGGAGACTTCATGGCGGGCGAAGGCAGCGAGACGCTGCTGCTCAACGATGTCCGCCGCGGCACCTACAAGAAGCTGGTGATCGCAGATGGCGCGCTCACTGGCGCCGTGCTGGTCGGCGATACGCAGGATGCGCTGTGGTATCTCGAACTGATCCGCAGCGGTGCTGATATTTCCGATATCCGCGCCGAGATGATGTTCGGCCGCGCACTCGCCGTCCGCGCGGAGGCGGCGTGATGAACGCGGTCGATCCGCATCTGCATGTCACGCGCACCACATGCCCTTACTGCGGCGTCGGTTGCGGCGTGCTGGCGACGCCGGACGGCAACGGCGGCGCAGCGATTGCGGGCGATCCCGCGCATCCCGCCAATCTCGGGCGGCTCTGCTCGAAGGGATCGGCACTCGGCGAAACGCTGAGCCTCGACGAGCGTCTGCTGCATCCGATGATGCGCAGCGACGACGGCGAGATGGCGCAGGTCGCCTGGAGCGATGCGCTGGATCATGTCGCCGAAGGATTTCAGAAGGTCGCCGCCGAACATGGCCCCGGTGCCGTAGCCTTTTATCTCTCCGGCCAGCTGCTGACCGAGGATTACTACGTCGCCAACAAGCTGATGAAGGGTTTTCTCGGCAGCGCCAATGTCGATACCAATTCGCGGCTCTGCATGGCCTCATCCGTGGCTGGCCACAAGCGTGCGTTTGGCGCCGATACGGTGCCGGGGTGCTACGAGGATCTCGACCAGGCAGATCTGCTGGTGCTGGTCGGCTCCAACGCCGCCTGGTGCCATCCGGTGCTGTATCAGCGCATGCTGGCCAACAAGCAGACGCGGGGCGCACGGATCGTCGTGATCGATCCACGCCGCACCGACACGGTTGGCGATGACGATCTGTTTCTCGGCCTGAAGCCGGGTACTGATACCGCACTGTTCAGCGGGCTGTTCGCCTATCTCGCCGATAACGGGGCGCTCGATCGCAGCTATATCGATGAGCATACGTCAGGCTTTGACGACGCGCTGGCGCGGGCTAGAACCATCGCCGGCAGTGTGGCGGCGACAGCAAAGGCGACGGGACTCGACGAGATCGATGTCGCGACCTTCTTCCAGATGTTCAAGGCGACGCCGCGTGTGGTCACGCTGTATTCGCAGGGCGTCAATCAGTCGGCACAGGGCACCGACAAGGTCAATGCGATCCTCAACTGCCATCTGGCCACCGGCCGCATCGGCAAGCCTGGCGCGTCGCCGTTCTCGCTGACCGGCCAGCCGAATGCCATGGGCGGCCGCGAGGTCGGCGGCCTCGCCAATCAACTTGCAGCCCATATGGGCTTCACGCCTGTTGATATCGACCGTGTGCGCCGCTTCTGGAAGGCACCGCATATCGCCACCCATGAAGGCCTCAAGGCTGTGCAGATGTTCGAAGCCATCGGCCGTGGCGAGATCAAGGCGTTGTGGGTGATGGGCACCAATCCCGCGGTGTCGCTCCCGGATGCCGATGCCGTGCGCGCGGCGCTGAGCAAGCTCGATCTGTTCGTGGTGTCGGAGAATGTGCGCTCCAACGACACTGTGAATGCCGGTGCGCATGTGCTGCTGCCAGCACTGGCCTGGGGCGAGAAGTCCGGCACGGTGACCAATTCCGAACGCCGCGTGTCGCGGCAACGCTCGTTCCTCCGCGCGCCTGGCGAGGCGCGACCGGACTGGTGGGCGCTGAGTGAAGTCGCCAAGCGCCTGGGTTATGGCGCGTCATTTGCCTACACATCGGCCGCCGAGATTTTTCGCGAGCACGCGGCCCTTTCGGCCTTCGAGAACAACGGCCATCGCGACTTCGATATCGGCGGATTGATGAAGGTCTCGGATGAGGCCTTCGACACCATGGCCCCGGTGCAATGGCCGGTGCGCGAGGGCACCACGAAGCCGCAGGCGCGGTTCTTCGCCGGTGGTCAATTCTACGCCAATGACCGGCGCGCGCGTTTCATCGCGCCGGAGGCGCCGGAGCTGCGCACGCAGGTGTCAATCGAGCGCCCGCTACGTTTGAACACTGGCCGCGTTCGCGATCAGTGGCACACGATGACGCGCACGGGTCTCAGCCCGCGGCTCGGCCAGCATATCCCGGAGCCCTTCGTCGAGATCCATCCTGACGATGCTGCGCAGTTCGCCATTGTCGATGGCGGGCATGCGCGGCTGACGACCGACTATGGCGAATGCGTGCTGAAAGTCATTGTCAGCGAACGCCAGCAGCGCGGCATGCTGTTCGCGCCGATCCACTGGAACGACGAGACCGCGGGGTTCGCGCGTGTCGGTGGACTTGTCGCACCGATCACCGACCCGTTCTCCGGTCAGCCCGAGAACAAGGCCACGCCGGTGGCGATCGCATCTGCGGTGTTTGCACAGCGTGGTTTCGTGCTCTCGCGTAGTCCGCTGGAGATGCCGTTCGGGGTGCAATGGGCGCGCGTCGCGGTCACGGGCGGCGTCGGTTATCTGCTCTCGGACAATACCGACGTCGAGACCTGGCAGAGCTGGTTGAAGCCGTTGCTGGGCGATGATGCCGCTGAATACGAAGACGCCGGCCAAGGTGTGTATCGCGCGGTGTCGTTCAAGGATGACGGGATCGAGACCTGTCTGTTCATCGGCCCGACGGAGGGGGCGCTCTCCTGGGATGCCGTGAAGGAATTATTCGCGGCCGAGACCGTGAGCGACGACCAGCGCCGTACGCTGCTCTCTGGAAAGTCCGCAGATGGTGCTGCGAGTGCAGGGCCCATCGTCTGTGCCTGTTTCGGCGTTGGCCGCAACACCATCTGCGACGCAATTGCAGCAGGGGCGGGAACTGCGGCCGAGATTGGAACCAGGCTCAAAGCGGGCACCAATTGCGGCTCGTGCATACCGGAGCTGAAGCGCCTGATCGCGGCGAGCGAAACTGCGCCGGATGAGCAGCGCAAGGTTGCGGCTGCGAATTGAGCGTGGGCCTTTCAGCCGTCATTGCGAGGAGCGAAGCGACGCGGCAATCCAGAGGGCCGCAAGCGAAGACTGGATTGCTTCGTCGCAAGGGCTCCTCGCAATGACGTGGAGGGGCCCTTGCGTCACTTCACCGCGCCCGCGGTCAGTCCCGCCACGATCTGCCTTTGTGCAAACATCGTCAGCAGCAGCACCGGCAGCGTCACGATCAGGGCGGCCGCTGCCAGCGGCCCCCAGCTCAATTGATCGAATGAGATCATGTTGTAGACCGCGACCGGCAATGTCCGCGTTTCCCGTCCTGCCAGCACGATGCCGAACACGAAATTATTCCAGGAGAAAATCACCGAGAGGATGAAGGCAACGGCGATGCCGGAGCGAGCAATCGGCAGCGCGACGTGGCGGAACACCTGCCAGCGGGTGGCGCCGTCGATGATGGCGGATTCTTCGAGCTCCATCGGTGTCGTCTCGAAATAGCCGATCATGATCCAGATCACGATCGGCACTGTCACCACAAGGTGGATGATGATCTGCGGCCACAACGTGCCGAGCAGGCCGAGCCATTGGAACAGCAGGAATAGCGGGATCAGGTAGGACAGGCCGGGCGTGATGCGCGCGATCAGGATGACGATGGCGGATTTGCGCGCGCGCATGCGCGCGATGCCGTACCCGGCAGGCACGCCGATGATGAGAGCGAACAAGGTCGCCGAGCCGGTGACGATCAGCGTGTTGAAGAAATAAGTCATGAATCGCTTGGATTCGATGACGGCGGCGTAATTGCCCCAATTGATGCGCTCGGGGATGAAGACCGGCGGATAGGAAGCGTTGTCGATCTCGAATTTCAGCGACAGCGACAGCATCCAGAGGAAGAACAGCACCGCTGGCGAGACGATGACGATGAAGGCGAAGGTCAGGCCGAGTTTGTTGAGAAAGTCCCGCATGATCAGGCACTGCCTCCGGCTTCGTTCCAGTGGGTGCGCTGGCGCAGATGCAAGAGCGCGCCGGCGAGGGCAACGATGAGCGCGAAGAATACGACCACGATCGCGGAGGCATAGCCGACGTCGTAATAGACGAAGGCGACGCTGTAGAGATAGAGGTTGATGGTTTCCGAGGCGCTGCCGGGACCGCCTTGGGTGATGGCGAAGATGATGTCGAAACTCTTCACGGCGTCGATCATGCGGATCATCGCCGCGATGAACAGGAACGGCGTGATCATCGGCAGCGAGATGTAGCGGAAGGTCTGCCACGGTGTCGCGCCGTCGATCTGGGCGCTTTCATAGGGCTCGGTCGGAATGGCGCTGAGGCCGCCGAGCACGATCAGCATGACCAGCGGCGTCCATTGCCACGTTTCCACCAGCACCAGCGACGGGATTGCGGTGGCGGGATGGAACACCCAGAGCGATGGCGGTAGGCCGAACAGCGATAGCAGATAGTTCAGCACGCCGAGCTGCGGGTGGAACATCATCGTCCACACCAAGGCGATAGCGACCGGCGTTGCCATCATCGGCAGGATGAATAGCCCGCGGAAGAAGCCGCGCAGCGGAAACTTGTTGTTGAAGATCACCGCCGCCAGCGTGCCAAGGATCAGCGGCAGCGCGACCGATAGCGCCGTATAGACCAGGGTGTGCCCCACGGATTCCACAAAACGCGCATCGCTTGGCAGCCTGAGATAATTGGCGAAGCCGACGAAAGTCGGCGCTTGGCCGACCTTCCATTCGTGCAGGCTCATCCAGATCGTATAGACCCACGGGAAGATGATGACCGCCATGACGACGATCATCGCTGGAATCACGAACGGCCAATAGGAAATTGGCCGCCACTCGTTCTTTTTCGCAGTCGCCGTTTCGGCCCCGACCGTTGCGGTCGTTTTGGCGACTGCCTTTCCCGCTGTCAGTTCGCTCACGATTTTTCGCTGCGCTCCAGAATCGGCCGGAACTGTTCGTGGGCCTTCTTCAGCTCGGTAGCCGGATCCGCGCCTGCCAAAGTCGCAGTCACAGCGGCGCCGACAAGGTCGCGGAATTCGGCGACAGGCACGATGACCGGCAGGCCGAGCTTGCTGATCTTGGCCGAGGCGATCACCGAATCCAGCCACTCCTGGTTCTTCACGCCCTTGCGCACCGTCTCGTCATTGAGGATCGAATTGCGGAACGGCACGCCGCCGCCGCTCTGCAACAGCCGGGCGCCCATGGTCTTCGACACCGCCCATTGGCAATAGAGATAGGCGGCTTCCTTCTTGGTGCTGGTCTTGGCGATGCCGATGCCGTCGCCATAGGCGGCGGAGAATTGCCCCTTCGGTCCGGCGGGCACGACGGTGTAGCCAATCTTGCCGACCACGCGCGACGCATTGGGATCCTCGATCGGCGGTGCCCAGCCGACACCGTCGATCCACATGGCCGCGCGGCCCTGCGTCAGCGAGGCCATCGACTCCATCCAGTTGAAGCCCGCGACGCCGGGAGGTGCCGTCTTGGTCAGAAGACGCTGATACATCTTGGTCGCTTCGATCGCCTCGGGCCCATCGGTCAGGATGTTGCCCTTGGCGTCGAGGAATTCGCCGCCATAGTTGAGGAAGAAGTTGGTCCACAGCGTCATGTTGGCGTTGCGGAGGCCACGCCCGGTGAAACCATAGATGCCGTTGGCGGGATCGTTGAGTTTCTCGGCGGCGGCTGCCATCTCATCCATGGTTTTCGGAACTGCGACGCCCTTCTTGGCGAACATTTCCTTGTTGTAGTACAGGATGAAATAGTCCACCGACCACGGCAGTGAATGCATCTGGCCCTTGTCGTTCTGCGCGAATTGCAGACCGCCGGTGGAGAAGTCTTCAACTTTCAGATCCGGCGCGGTGAGGTTCGGATCTTTCATGAAGCCGGTGAGATCGGCGAGCCAGCCGGCCTTTTCGAACTGGCGCTTCTGGACGTGGTAGCTGACATGCACGACGTCGAAGCTGGGCTTGCCCGAGGTGAGCTCGATCACGGCCTTCTGGCGCTGCTGTTGCTCCGGGATCACTTCGGATTCGACCTTGATGCCGGTTAGTTCCGTGAATTCGGAGGCGTATTTCTGCAGCAGTTCGCCGCGCGGACCCTTGATCAGATTGGCTTCAATCGTGGTGCCTGCGTACTTCTTCCAGGCGGGATCGGCGAAAGCTGGAATGCCGGTGAGGCCAAGCGCGCTGGTGGCGAGCGCCCCCTGCACAAAGGCACGACGTGTCGGGCCGTAAAGAGCCATGTGTCATCCTCCCTCGAGCCGCCTTGACCGGCGGTGATTTTATGGTCGCTCCCCGTGGACCGGAGATGCGCCTAAGGGATCGTAACACGATGGACTGGGGCGACAAGGCCACGCGTCGGGTTGTCAGACAACTTTGCACGCTGCACGCATCTTACGCAGATTGCTGCGCTGCTCAGTCCTTGACGTCGCGGCCGAGCCGACGCGAGATCGCATTGGTGCAATCGAGCAGGGCGCTGGCGATTGGGCTGTTCCAGTTGACGTCGAAGGTGCCCACCGCGCCCATGGCGGTCACGGCGAGAACCACCGCGCCGCTGTGATCGAACACCGGTGCGGAGAAGGCATTGACGCCGCGCAGGGGTTCGCCGACGGCGCGCGCCAGCCCGCGCGTGCGAATGTCGGCGAGGATCTTGTCGATGGCCGGGCCTTTTATCTTGCGGTTCGGATCGTAGCCGATCGAGAGCCGATCCAGATCCTCGGTGAGCGCGGCATTGATGGTCGCAGGTGGCATGAATGCCGCGAATATCCGCCCTGTCGCAGTCTCGAGCAGCGACACCGTGGAGCCCACGCGCATGGCGATGTGCACAGGGTGGCTGGGCTCCTCCATACGCACCACGGTCGGTCCATGGGTCCCCCAGATCGCCAGCGAGACGGCGTGGTCGATGGTGCCGGCCAATGCCGTGATGGCCGGCGTTGCAACGCGAACCGCCGACAGCCGTCGCAGCGTCACGATGCCGAGTTCGAGGGCGAGCGCACCGAATTCATAGCGGCCGGTGGATGGGTCCTGCTCGATCAGGCCGATGCGTGAAAAGCTGGCGAGATAGGGATGCGCCTTGGCCGGTGACATTCCGGCCTCGCGGGCCAGATCCCGCAGCATCATCGGTTCACCATTGCGCACCAGCGCTTGCAGCAATTCACCCCCGACCTCGATCGACTGAATACCGCGACTCTCTTTAGCCATGCTTGCCCCAAACCAGTGCCGCGGACACTACACGGCTAGGAAGCCTCCATCCACTGGTAAGGTTGTGCCGGTGACATAGGACGCCATGGATGAAGCGAGGAAGACGACGGGGCCGATCAGCTCGTCGGGCTGGCCGACGCGGCCCAGCGGCGTGCGGCCGAGGAAGCCCGCCAATCGTGCGGGATCGTTGCGTGTCGCTTCGGTCATGGCCGTCTCGATCACGCCGGGCGCAATGGCGTTGACACGCACGTCGTCTTTAGCAAGTTCGCGCGCCAGTGCCTGCGTCAGAAGCTTCACGCCTCCCTTGGAGGGCGAATAGCCGAGCGTATCGGCGACCCCGACGAAAGAGGCAATGGAGCCGAGATTGATCACGCTGCCACGCCGGGCGCGCAAGGCTGGTAGAAACGCGTGGGTGACATTGAATACGCCATTGAGATTGACGTCGAGCACGCGCCGCCAGTTCTCCACCGCGCGTTCGGAATCGATGCCTTCGCGAATGATGATGCCGGCATTATTGATCAGGATCGAAATGTCGCCGGCACTCGCTTTGACGGTCTGTGCGAGCTGTCGGCAGGCATCGACGTCCGTGACGTCGAGATGGTGAGGCCACGATCGCCGCCCTATGGCCGCAATATCGTTTGCGGTGCGCGCAACACCGTCGCGGTCGATGTCGGTGACAACGACATCGGCGCCATGCGCGGCCAAACCCATTGCAATGGCGCGGCCGTTGCCGGCGGCAGCACCCGTTACAAGCGCCAATTGACCCTTCAGCAGATCGGGTGCGAAGCTGGCCATCATGCCGCCTTTACCGGTGTGCCGGCGAGGTGGCGGCCGGCGATATAGCCGAAGGTGAGCGCGGGGCCGAGCGTGATACCGGCGCCGGGATAATTGCCGCCCATGATGCTCGCCATGTCATTGCCGGCCGCATAGAGGCCATTGATGACCTGACCGCCGGCATCGAGCGCGCGTGCCTGCGCATCGGTCCTGATGCCGGCATAAGTGCCGAGATCGCCGATCACCATCTTGATGGCATAGAACGGCCCCTGTTCGATCGGCGCGACGCAGGGGTTGGGCCCGTGGTTGGCGTCGCCCTGATAGCGGTTATAGGCGCGGGAGCCCTTGCCATAGGCGGGATCGCGGCCTTCGGCGGCGGTGTTGTTGAATTGCGCGACAGTGGTGGCAAAGCCGCCGGCGTCGATGCCGGCCTTGCTGGCGAGTTCCTCGAGCGTGTTGCCCTTGATGAGATAACTGGAATTCAGATACTGGCCGATCGGCATCGGAAACGGCGGTACGGCGCCGAGCCCGTATTGGCGCAATGCGCGGTGGTCGCAAACGAGCCAGGCCGCGATCTCCTCGCCGGGCTTCGCTGCCTTCATCATCTGCTGAACGAAGGCGTGGTAGGAGTTTCCTTCATTGGCGAAACGGGCGCCATCGCGCATCACGGCGATTACGCCGGGTTTGGCGCGATCGATGAAGTGCGGCATCACGCCCTTGCTGCCATCCTTGCGGTGGGTGACCGACACGGGGACCCAGGCAGCGGCATTCGGCAATGAATCCTCGACACGGCCGCCCACGGACTCGGCCAGACGAAGACCGTCGCCGGTATTGCCGGTTGGACCGGGCGAAGTGTGCTCTCGGCCGGTCGGCGCATGCGGGAACATCGCCTTGCGCCGTTCGATGTCATGCGGGAAGCCGCCGCAGGCGAGCACCACGCCGCGGCGTGCGAAGATGCGGACGCGCTTGCCGTTGCGCTCGACGATGGCACCGCGGACCGCGCCGTTCTCGATGATCAGTTCGCGCACCGGCGACGACAGCCACAGCGGAATCTTGAGATCGAAGGCGGATTTGGCGAGCCGACCGGCGAGGGCGTTGCCGTTGGTCAGCGTCATGCCGCGGCCATAGCGCAGCACGTTCAGGAAATGCTTCGACAGTCGCTTGGCCACGTAGACCGCCGAGGTCAGTGACTTTGTCGCGCGCATGAAGTGGATGATGTCCTTGCCGGAGCCAAGCATGATGCCGAACACCGTCAGTTCGGGCAGCGGCGCACCGATATCCTTGATGTGGTCGCCGAGTTCGCGTCCGTCGAACGGCCGGGCCACCATGGAGCGGCCACCCTGCTTGCCGCCGGGCGCCTCCGCATCGTAATCGGGAAAGGTCAGCGGCATGTCGAAGCGCACCGCCGTCTTGCTGGTGAAGAAGTCGATGGCTTCGGGCCCTGCGGCGAGAAACGCATCGACACGCGCGGCGTCATAGCTGTTGCCAGCCTCATGACGCAGATAGGTGCGCGCCTCATCAGGACCTTCATTGATGCCCCAGGCGCGCGCCAGTGACGTGCCGGGAATCCACAGCCAGCCGCCGGAACGCGCGGTCGTGCCACCAAACCGCGGCTCCTTTTCGACGATCAGAACATCGAGCCCGCTATGCTTGGCGGTGATCGCCGCCGACATGCCGGAGCAGCCGGAGCCGGCGACCAGCACGTCGCATTCGTAGAGCTCGATATTCGCTTTGGGATCAATAGCCATGAGACCTTACTTCTTCAGCAATGGGCATTTCGATTCAGAGATGGGCCGGAAGGCGTCATCGCCCTTCACGGTCTTGATGATGTCGAGATAGTCCCAAGGCTCTTTGGATTCCGACGGCTTCTTCACGCGGGCCAGATACATGTCGCGAATGACGCGGCCGTCTTCGCGCAGCTTGCCGCCATGCACGAAGGTGTCCTCGATCGGCAGCTCGCGCATCTTGGTCATTACCTTGGCCGGATCGTCGGTGCCGGCAGCCTTGATGGCCTGGAGATAGTGCAGCACCGAGCCATAGACGCCGGTCTGGATCATGGTCGGCATCACCTTGGTGCGTTCGAAGAATTTCTTCGACCATGCGCGCGTCTTGTCATCCATGTTCCAGTAGGACGCGGTGGTGAGGTAGGTGCCTTGGGCCGCCTCCAGTCCGATCGCGTGCACATCTGTGTCGAACATCAAGAGGCCGACCAGTTTCTGGCCGCCCTTGACGAGACCGAACTCGCCGGACTGCTTGATCGAATTGTCAGTGTCCTGGCCGGCATTGGCGAAGGCGACGACTTCAGCCTTCGAGTTCTGCGCCTGCAGCGCAAAGGATGAGAAGTCGGCGGTGTTGGTCGGATGGCGAACGCCGCCCAGCACGGTGCCACCGCTCGCCTTGATGAAGCGCGTCGCGTCCTGTTCAAGCTGATTGCCGAAGGCGTAGTCGGCCGTGATGAAGAACCATGACTTTCCACCGCCGGCGACCACAGCAGAGGCTGTCACCTTCGCAAGTGCGTAGGTGTCGTAGGTGAAGTGGACCGTGTTGGGGCTGCACAGCTCATCCGTGAGCGTGCTTGCGCCGGGGCCGGACAGCAGTGCGATCTTGTTGCGGTCCTTCGCGAGATTATGAACCGCGATGGCGATGGCGGAGTTCGGGATATCGACAACGGCATCGACCTTGCCGGCGTCGAACCAGTTGCGCGCGATCTGGATGCCGACGTCAGACTTCATCTGATGATCGGCGCTGATGATCTCGATCGGCTTGCCGAGAACGGTCGGGCCGAATTCCTCGAGCGCCATCTTCGCGGCTTCGACCGATCCAGGGCCGCTGTTGTCGCGCCCCCAGCTTGAGAGATCGGTAAGGACACCGATGCGAACGACGTCGTCGGAGACCTGAGCGGAAGCGGTGGATGTCCAAAGCGTGAGCGCGGCTGCGCACACCAGGAACTGGCGTGTCATATGTTTCTCTCCCCAATGCGGCCTCGTGTCGGGCCAGTCATTCTCTGTTTTTCGACAAATTAGATATTGGCGAAAAGGTTTGTCAATAGCGAATTCGCGCGTGGAAAGGTGCGAGCACGCGCCGCGATGCCGCGCGTGCGGTGCAGTATCAGACTGATTGGAGCAGCGGTCGAACTACGCGACGATCACGTCGCGGCTATTGCCGTCTGTGGCTCGCATTCACCGCAATTGCCGCAGCCGCGGTACGGTTCTCGACGCCAAGTTTGGCGTAGATCTGCTCGAGATGCTTGTCGACGGTGCGCGGGCTGAGGCCAAGGATCTGCGCGATATCGCGGTTGCTCTTGCCCTTGCTGAGCCAGGACAGCACTTCGCCCTCGCGGCCGGTGAGGCCAAGCTCCTTGCTGAATTCGGCGGGGGCGGTTGGTGCGTTCTCCTTGGCGAGCCGCAGCAGGAATTCGTCGGAGCCGACTTTCCCCATATATTGCAGACGCAGCAGCTCGTTGCTCGGAAAGCCCGATGACGGTGCCGGCTTGGCGCCCGGCCGCTGCATCTGCTCGAGCCACTGCATCATGACTGGTGGCAGCAGCAATTCATCATTGGGGGCGGCGATCAGGTGATCGCTGAGCAATTTCTGCGCCTGCGGCGTCGCCCACAGGATATTGCCCTTGCCGCTCACCGCGAGAAGGAAACGCCCGGAGACATCGAGCGCGGTGCGCGCACTCTGCGTCAGCCGCGCATTGGCGAGATGCACGCGGATCCGCGCCAGCATTTCCTCGATGATGATCGGTTTGGTGACGTAATCGACGCCGCCGGCCTCGAGTCCGCGCACGATATGTTCGGTCTCGGACAGCCCGGTCATGAAAATCACGGGCACGTCGCCGAGACCCGCATCGCGCTTTAGCCGGCGGCAGGTCTCGAAGCCGTCGATCCCCGGCATGACGGCATCCAGCAGGATGATGTCCGGCGTGATCTGTTCGACGATGCGCATCGCTGCAGCGCCGTCCATGGCCACCATCACGGTCATGCCGGCGCCATCGAGCGCGTCGGTCAGTAGCCGCAATGTTTCCGGTGAGTCGTCGACCACCAGCGCGACGTCGCGTTTTTTCGATTCAGTGGTCATAGGTGTACAGCGTCTTCAAGGTGGCCATGTATTGATCGAGGTCGAAGCGATCGATCAGCGAACGCATCTGCGCGACAAAGTCGGTATGTTCGGGATGTTCATTGCCGATTTCGTCGAGCTTTAACTGGATGGCGCGGATGTGCCCCATCTGCCCGAGGCTAATGAGTTCCTCTACATGATGCACGGGCGGCCGTGTGCCGCTATTCGGCGTCCATTGCGGCAGAGGTGCCACTTCGTCGCGTTCGTATTGCCATTCGATCTTCAGGAGTTGTCCGATCTGTTCGAGCAGCCGCGGCAGTTCGATCGGCTTCATCAGGTAGCCGTCATGGAATGGCTGGGCGAGCGGCGCGCCATGGGCTTCCAGCGCGCTGGCCGAGACCATCAGGATACGCGCTTGATGGTGGCCCGACGACCGTAGCTTCTCCGCCACCGTCCAACCGTCCATGCCGGCCATGGAAATATCCAGCAGGAACAGATCCGGGCGGCAATGCTGGGCGAGGCTGAGGCAGGCCTGGCCATCGGGCGCGCTCAGAAGAATGAAGCCCAGCGGCGTCAGCACCTGACGCAAGAGGTCGCGCTGCGTCGGATCGTCGTCGGTGACCAGAATGGTCTTTCTGATACCGTGATAGCCGTAGATCGGCGCGTCCACCGGCGCGATGCGCGTGGGGTTCGTTACTTCGGAGAGCAGCATCTTGACGCGGAACGTGCTGCCGGTGCCGACCTCGCTGCTAACGCGGATATCGCCGCCCATCACGCCGGCGAGCAGTTTGGAAATCGTGAGGCCCAAACCCGTGCCCGTGTGCGGCTGCGCAGCGCCAAGCGCGCCGCGTTCGAAGGGCGCGAAGATTCGTTCAAGATCGTCGGGGCGGATGCCTGGGCCGGTATCGATGATCTCGAATTCGGCGACCGGGCTGCGATAATGGATCACGAACTGGACGCTGCCGGCCTGCGTGAACTTGATGGCGTTCGAGAGCAGGTTGATCAAGATCTGCCGCAATCGCTTCTCGTCGGCATAGACGACGGTGGGCAGGATGTTCGGCCGCCGGAACACGAAGTCGATGCCCTTGGCTGCGGCCTGCAGGCGGAACATGCCGACGAGCTGATCGAGGAAGTCGGTGAGGCGCACTTCGTCGCGCGAGAGGTAAAGGCGCCCCGCCTCGATCTTGGAAATATCCAGAATGCCGTCGATCAGGCCGGAGAGATGATCGGCGCTGCGCTTGACGACACGCACCTGATCGCGCGGGCGGGTCTGCAGACTGTCGTCCTGCTCCAGGAGCTGCGCATAACCGCTGATCGCATTCAGCGGCGATCGCAGCTCGTGGCTCAGGCCGACCACATAACGGCTCTTGGCGAGGTTGGCGGATTCTGCGACCTCCTTGGCGCGCTGCAGCTCGGCATCGGTGCGCTTGTGGGCGTCGATTTCCTGCATCAACAGGGTGGTCTGCCGCTTGGTCTCGGCTTCGGCGGCGCGACGGCTTTGCTTGGCCAGCACGAATAGCCATGCCACCACGCCGATGATGATCGCCAGCGCGAAGAACACTTTCCACAGCACTTCCGAGACCTGCGCACTGTCTCCCGGCGATGCGGCGGAGGTCTGCAGATAGATCAGTCCCAGCGTCAGGCCGACAAGGCCGGCAGCGATCATGAACACGCCAAGGTAATGGCCGAGCTGCGAATTGAGCCGGGCCAGGATCGGCTCCGGCAGCAATTTGCCGAACGTCGCCGACATCTGTGCGTCGATCCGCGCATGCGGCTTGCAGAGATCGTGGCAACGCGCATCGAGCGAGCAGCACAGTGAGCAGATCGGGCCGGCATAGGCCGGGCAGTGGGCCATGTCCTCGGGCTCGAACGAATGTTCGCAGATACAGCACTGGATCGCTGCCATGTTCTGCCAGGCGCGCTTCGGCTTGCGGGCAATATAGTATTTCCCGCCTGTCGCGAAGGCGATGATCGGTGCGGTCACAAGCGCGGTAAGCAAGGCTACGAACGGCGACAGTGCCTTGGCCGTCGGGCCGAACAGGCCGTAGAAGGCGCTGACCGACATCACGGTGGCGGCCAGCATGGCGCCGACGCCGACCGGGTTGATGTCGTAGAGATGCGCGCGCTTGAACTCCATCTGCTGGGGGCGCAGCCCGAGCGGCTTGTTGATGACGAGATCGGCGACCAGCGCGCCGACCCATGCAATCGCAACGTTGGAGTACAGCGCCAGCGTCTGCTCCAGCGCCTTGTAGACGCCGATTTCCATCAGCAGCAGCGCGACCAGCACATTGAACACCAGCCAGACGACGCGGCCGGGATGGCTGTGGGTGAGGCGCGAGAAGAAGTTCGACCAGGCGATCGAGCCCGCATAGGCATTGGTGACGTTGATCTTGAGCTGCGATAGGATCACGAAGGTTCCTGTCAAAGCCAGCGCCAGATCAGGCTGCGACAACACATAGCGAAACGCTTCGAGATACATATGCGCGGGCTCGGCGGCGTGCTCGGCCGAAACGCCGTGGGTCAGTGCGAAATAGGCGAGGAACGAACCGGCCAGCAGCTTGATCGCGCCGACAATGATCCAGCCCGGACCCGCGCATAGCAGCGCCACCCACCAGCTCGCACGCGAGCTGCGGCGGTCGCGCGGCAGGAAGCGCAGGAAGTCGACCTGTTCGCCGATCTGCGCGACCAGCGAGAATACGACCGAAGCGGCCGTGCCAAACAGCAGGAGATCGAGATGGCCGGCGGCGCTGCCGTGGTCGCCCGGAAATTTGGTCCAGGCCACGAAGGAGTCGCGGCTGGCATAGGCGATGGCTGCGAAAGGCAGCAGGTTGAGCACCAGCCAGATCGGCTGGGTCCAGAGCTGGAAACGGCTGATCAGCGTGATGCCATGGGTCACCAAGGGGATGATGACCACGGCCGATATTAGGTAGCCGATGGGGCGTGGAATATCGAAACACATCTCCAGTGCCGAGGCGAGAATGACTGCCTCGATGGCGAAGAAGATGAAGGTGAAAGACGCATAAATCAGCGAGGTAACAGTCGAGCCGATATAGCCGAAACCGGCACCGCGGGTGAGGAGATCGATATCAATGCCGCATTTTGCGGCATAATACGCGATCGGCAATCCGCAGCAGAAGATGATGACGCTGACCACCAGGATCGCTGCCGTAGCGTTGGTCATGCCGTAATTGATGGTGATGGTGCCGCCGATGGCCTCGAGGGCGAGAAACGAAATGGCGCCTAATGCCGTGTTGGCGACCCGCGCGGCGGACCAGCGCCTGGCGCTCTTCGCCGTAAAGCGGAGTGCGTAATCCTCCAGGGTCTGGTTGGCGACCCATTGATTGTACTGGCGTCTCACGCGGTCGATACGCTGCCGCCCTGCCACTACTCCGCTCCTGACCCTGTCAAACTACGCATGTTTGCGTGATGCAAAAACCTACGTCGGCATTTTGCGGTGCAGTATACGCGATCTCGCGTATCCGTGCACCGCACAAGTTCAGCAATGCTTGCCTCACCAATAGGCGTACTCGAACCAGTGGGGTTGAAATGTCAGACGAGAAGAAACCGGGCTTGCACTCGCCATTGCGGCGTAAACTGCTGATGGGCATGGCGGCTTTGCCGGCAATGTCGCTGCTTCCGCGCACATCTTTTGCGCAGGCGCCGGCCACCTCAGCCATCAATACCACCGGCCTTGCGGTTACCGATACGGAAGTTACCGTCGGCATTCTGCATTCCGTCACCGGTACGATGGCGATCTCGGAAACCGGCTCGGTTCAGGCTGAAAAGCTCGCCATCGACCAGATCAACGCCATGGGCGGCGTGCTCGGCCGCAAGATCAAGTTCATCCAGGAAGACGGTGCCTCGGACTGGCCGACCTTCGCTGAAAAGGCCAAGAAGCTGCTGGTCAATGACAAGGTCGCCGCCATCATGGGCTGCTGGACCTCGGCCTCCCGCAAGGCGGTGCTGCCGGTCATGGAGCAGTACAACGGCATGCTCTACTACCCGACCTTCTATGAAGGTCTCGAGCAGTCGAAGAACGTGATCTATACGGGTCAGGAAGCCACCCAGCAGATCCTCGCCGGCCTCGATTGGGTCTCCAAGACCAAAAACGGCAAGAGCTTCTATCTGATCGGCTCGGATTATATCTGGCCGCGCACGTCGATGAAGATCGCGCGCAAGCACATCGAGGGCAAGCTCGGCGGCAAGGTGTCGGGCGAAGAATACTTCCCGCTCGGCCACACCCAGTTCAACTCGGTGATCAACAAGATCAAGCTGACCAAGCCGGACGTGATCTATGCGGCAGTGGTCGGCGGCTCTAACGTCGCCTTCTACAAGCAGCTCAAGGCGGCCGGCATCGACCTGTCGAAGCAGACCATGCTGACCATCTCGGTCACCGAGGACGAGATCGACGGTATCGGCGGCGAGAACATCGCGGGCGCCTATGCCTGTATGAAGTACTTCCAGTCGCTCGATAACCCGAACAACAAGGAATTCGTCGCTGCCTTCAAGAAGATGTGGGGCGAGAAGACCGTGATCGGCGACGTGACGCAGGCTGCCTATCTCGGCCCGTGGCTCTGGAAAATGACGGTCGAAAAGGCCGGCAGCTTCGATATCGACAAGATCGCACCTGCGTCTGCCGGTATCGAATTCACCAAGGCGCCGGAAGGCTACGTCAAGATCCATCCGAACCACCATCTGTGGTCGAAGGCTCGCGTCGGCCAGGCCCAGCTCGATGGCCAGTTCAAGGTGGTCTACGAGACGCCCGAACTGATCGAGCCGGATCCGTTCCCGAAGGGCTACCAGTAAGCCTTCCTCCTCAAGCGCGGAGCGTGTCTCCGCGCAGCTTCTCCCTGGCGCGGACGACCTATCCGCGCACGACAACCCCGCGTCGCGTCTCATCGCGCGGCGCGGGACCCTTTCCCTGACGGAGGACGGATCGATGTTCGGCGACTATTCGATTGGTGACCTTGGCGCCATCTTTGCAATGCAGGGCTTTGCCGGCCTGATCCTGTTTTCGGTCTATGTGCTGATGGCACTCGGCCTCGCAATCATCTTCGGGCAGATGGGCGTCATCAACATGGCGCATGGCGAATTCATGATCCTCGGCGCCTACGTTACCTGGCTGACGTCGAGCTTCTTCCAGTCGCATCTGCCGTCACTGTTCTCCGGCTACTTCTTCGTTGCCATGATCCTCGCTTTCATCGCCTCCGGTGCGCTGGGGATGCTGGTCGAATGGGGGCTGATACGGCATCTCTACAAGCGTCCGCTCGACACGCTGCTGGCGACCTGGGGCCTCAGCCTGATCCTGCAGCAGGCCTATCGCTCGGTGTTCGGTGCGCGCGAAGTCGGCGTCGAACTGCCGCAATGGATGATGGGCTCCAAGCAGGTCACCGATACGATCGAGGTGCCGATCAACGGCATCTTCGTGATGGTACTGACGCTGGGGATCACCATGGTGGTCGCCTACATCATGTACAAGTCGCGCTGGGGTCGTCAGGTTCGCGCCGTGGTGCAGAACCGTGTGATGGCCGGCGCCGTCGGCATCAATACCGAGAAGGTCGACCGCTACACCTTCGGCCTCGGCTGCGGCATCGCCGGAATCGCCGGCTCCGCCTTCACCATGATCGGCTCGACCGGTCCGACCTCCGGCCAGCTCTACATCGTCGATACGTTCCTTGTCGTGGTGTTCGGCGGCGCGGCCAGCCTGTTCGGCACCATCGCCTCGGCCTTCACCATCTCCCAGGCGCAGTCGACCATGGAATTCTTCATGTCCGGTTCTATGGCCAAGGTGCTGACGCTGCTCACCATCGTCGCGATCCTGATGATCCGGCCGCAGGGCCTGTTCGCCCTCAAGGTCCGCAAGTAAGCGCGTGCAGTACAGACAGAGCAGGGTATTCTCACCATGATCAATTCACGCTTCTTCAACCGCTCGGAGCTTCTCGGTTTCCTGTCGCTGCTGCTGCTGCTCGCAGTCATTCTGCCGCTGTTTCTGGATGTGTTTCGTCTCAACCTCGTCGCCAAATATCTGACCTACGCCTTCGTCGCGATCGGTCTGGTGATGTGCTGGGGCTATGGCGGTATCCTCAGCCTCGGGCAGGGTGTGTTCTTCGGCCTTGGCGGCTATTGCATGGCGATGTTCCTGAAGCTGGAAGCCTCCAGCGTCGCCAACACCAAGATCCAGTCGACCCCCGGCATTCCGGATTTCATGGACTGGAACCAGATCACGGCGCTGCCGATGTTCTGGAAGCCGTTTCACTCGCTGACGCTGACCATCATCGCCATCCTCGTGGTGCCGACGCTGCTGGCCTTCATCATCGGCGCCGCGATGTTCAAGCGACGTGTCGGCGGCGTCTATTTCGCCATCATCACCCAGGCCATCGCGGCGATCGCCACCATCCTGATCATCGGCCAGCAGGGCTACACCGGCGGCATCAACGGCATGACCGACCTGCGCACGCTGAACGGCTGGGACATCCGCACCGATCACGCCAAGGTCATTCTCTACTTCTTCGAAGTCTTCGTGCTGTTCGCCTGTATCATCACCGCGCAGTTCATCCGCCTGACCAAGCTCGGCCGCATCCTGGTGGCGATGCGCGAACAGGAGGACCGCGTCCGCTTCTCCGGCTACAGCGTGGCCAACTTCAAGATCTTCGCCTTCTGTGCCGCGGCAATGTTTGCGGCGATCGGTGGCGCCATGTTCACGCTGCAGATCGGCTTCATGTCGCCCTCCTTCGTCGGCATCGTGCCGTCGATCGAAATGGTGATCTACACGGCCGTGGGCGGCCGCATGTCCATCTTCGGCGCGGTCTACGGCACGCTCTTGGTGAACTACGCCAAGACGATGCTGTCGGAATCCTTCCCCGAGCTCTGGCTGTTCGGCCTCGGCGGCTTGTTCATCGCCGTGGTGCTGTTCTTCCCCAATGGCCTGTCCGGCATCTGGCGCGATCACGTGGCGCGCCACATCGATCGCCTGATCGCCATGCGCTCGTCTAAATCCAAGAAGGCTTGGGCCATCAAATCCGCCGCCGACGGCGCGCCGGCCGAGTAAGGGGACATCATGCTCATCGGACATCAGCCCAAGGAATTTTTGCTCGCGGTCGAAGGGCTCACCGTTTCCTTCGACGGCTTCAAGGCGGTCAACGATCTCTCCTTCTACGTCGAGGAGAACGAGATCCGCGTCATTATCGGCCCCAACGGCGCGGGCAAGACCACCGTCCTCGATCTGATCTGCGGCAAGACCAAAGCCACCTCGGGCTCCGTCCAGTTTCGCGGCACCGAACTCACCAAATTGAAAGAGAACCAGATCGTGCAGGCCGGCGTCGGCCGCAAGTTCCAGACGCCGTCGGTCTATGACGACCTCACGGTGTTCGAGAATCTGGAGATTTCCTATCCGCGCGGGCGCTCGGTGTTCGGCTCGCTGATGTTCAAGCGGGACGCCGCAGTGCGCGAGCGCGTCGAGGAAGTTGCCGAGATGATCTTCCTCAAGGATCGTCTCAACATGTATGCCGATGTGCTCTCGCATGGCCAGAAGCAGTGGCTCGAGATCGGCATGCTGCTGATCCAGGATCCAGACCTCTTGATGCTCGACGAGCCCGTCGCCGGCATGAGCGTGAGCGAGCGCGTCAAGACGGCGGAACTGCTCAATACGATCATCAAGAACCGCTCGGTTCTGGTGATCGAACACGACATGAAATTCGTCGAGGACATCGCCCACAAGGTGACCGTGCTGCATCAGGGACAGATCCTGTCCGAAGGCACCATGGAGAAGGTTCAGAACGATCCCAAGGTCATCGAAGTCTATCTGGGTCATTGAGGAGATCATCATGCTCGCGATCAACGATCTCCACGTCGCTTACGGCCAGAGCGAAGTTCTGCATGGCCTCAACGTCTCGGTGCAGCCCAACGAAATCGTGGCCATCATGGGCCGCAACGGCATGGGCAAGACCACGCTGATGAAGTCGCTGATGGGCATCGTGCCGACCAAGTCGGGCTCGGTGACCATGGAAGGCAAGGAGCTCGGTGCGCTGAAGAGTTATGAGCGCGTCGCGCGCGGCCTCGCTTACGTGCCGCAGGGCCGCATGATCTTCTCGCATATGACGGTGAAGGAGAATATCGAGACCGGCCTTGTCGCTTCTGGCGAGAAGGAAGTGCCGGGCGATCTCTATGAGCTGTTCCCGGTGCTGCTCGAAATGAGAGGCCGCCGCGGCGGCAATCTCTCCGGCGGCCAACAGCAGCAGCTTGCCATCGCCCGCGCGCTCGCCACCAAGCCGAAGGTACTGCTGCTGGATGAACCCACCGAAGGCATCCAGCCGTCGATCATCAAGGACATGGCCCGCACGCTGAAGCACATCCGCGACACCAAGGGCCTGTCGATCATCGTCTCCGAACAGGTGCTGAGCTTTGCGCTCGATGTCGCCGACCGTGTCCTCGTCATCGAGAATGGTGAGATCGTTCGCGACGAAGCGCGCGAAGGTATCGATGCCGCGCAGATCGCTAAGTACCTGTCCGTCTAATTCACCACGCGTCCAACCACCAAGACCAGTAACCGAAGGGGAGCATTGAATGCCAGATACACTGATCAAGGTCGACCTTACGCAATCGGCCTACGACAACGACATGATTCACAACCGCTGGCATTCGGACATTCCCATGGTCGCATGGGTCAATCCCGGCGATGACTTCATCGTCGAGACCTATGACTGGACTGGTGGCTTCATCAAGAACAACGACAGCGCCGACGACGTGCGCGACATTGATCTGTCGATCGTGCACTTCCTGTCCGGCCCGATCGGCGTCAAGGGTGCGGAGCCCGGCGATCTGCTCGTGGTCGACCTGCTCGATGTCGGCCCGATGAAGGACTCGCTGTGGGGCTTCAACGGCTTCTTCTCCAAGCAGAATGGCGGCGGCTTCCTGACCGATCACTTCCCGGAAGCGCAGAAGTCGATCTGGGACTTCAAGGGCATGTACACCTCGTCGCGTCACATCCCGGGCGTGAACTTCGCCGGCCTGATCCATCCCGGCCTGATCGGCTGTCTGCCCGATCCGAAACTGCTTGCCACCTGGAACGAGCGCGAGACCGCACTGATCGCGACGAACCCGACCCGCGTGCCCGGCCTTGCCAATCCGCCGTTCGGCCCGACTGCCCATATGGGTCGGCTGAAGGGTGAGGCGAAGGAGAAGGCTGCGGCCGAAGGCGCGCGCACCGTTCCGCCGCGCGAGCATGGCGGCAATTGCGACATCAAGGATCTGTCGCGCGGCTCGAAGGTCTATTTCCCGGTCTATGTCCCTGGCGGCGGTCTCTCCATGGGCGACCTGCACTTCTCGCAGGGCGACGGCGAAATCACCTTCTGCGGCGCCATCGAGATGGCCGGCTGGCTGCACATCAAGGTCGATGTCATCAAGGACGGCGTGTCGAAATACGGTATCAAGAACCCCGTGTTCAAGCCGTCACCGATGACGCCGAACTACAACGACTTCCTGATCTTCGAAGGCATCTCTGTCGACGAGCAGGGCAAGCAGCATTATCTCGACGTGCATATCGCCTATCGTCAGGCCTGTCTGAATGCCATCGAATATCTGAAGAAGTTCGGCTATTCCGGCGCGCAGGCCTATTCGATCCTCGGCACCGCGCCGGTGCAGGGCCACATCTCCGGCGTCGTCGACGTGCCCAATGCCTGCGCCACGCTGTGGCTGCCGACGCAGATCTTCGACTTCGACATCAATCCGTCGTCGGCAGGGCCCGTCAAACACATCAAGGGCGACATCCAGATGCCGCTCTCGCCGGACAAGTAACGCGGTCAACTCGGCTGCGGGGCTCTAGTCACGGCCCCGCGGCACTTTTTTCTGATGTGCCAACGAAAGTGAAGCGCGATGCCGGTCTATGAATATCTCTGCGACGATTGCGGTCCGTTCACCGACATGCGGCCGATGGCCGAATGCGATGACCCGCAGAACTGTCCGCATTGCGCGACACAGGCCCCGCGTGTGATCCTGACTGCGCCGGCGTTCTTCTGCATGCCCTCCGACAAGCGCAAGGCCCACGCCACCAACGAGCGCAGCCGCAATGCGCCGAAGACATCGGCGGAGTACAAGGCGTCGCACGGGGCCGGTTGCGGTTGCTGTTCCGGCAAGAAGCCGTCGCGGCTGGTGAAGCAGACCCGCTCGGGCGCCAAGAGCTTCCCGACAGCGCGGCCGTGGATGATCAGCCACTGACTCCTCTGAATTGATGCGCTAAAGTCCACTCCCGTGTGCCTCATTGCCGCGGGAGGCGGAGGCGCACCATGCGACACAATCCATTCGGCCAAACCAAGCGCGACGTCTCAGTCATCGGGCAGGGCACCTGGTATATCGACCACAGTGACCGCGCTGCGGCGGTCAGGGCGCTGCAGGCCGGCCTCGATGCCGGCATGAGCCATATCGACACGGCCGAAATGTATGGTGACGCGGAACTCGTGATTGCAGAGGCCATCGCCCGCCGTCGCGACGAGGTGTTCCTGGTCTCCAAGGTGCTGCCGAGCAACGCATCGCGGAAGGGCACCATCGCCGCCTGCGAGCGCTCGCTGAAGCGGCTGGGTACCGACCGGCTCGATTGCTACCTGCTGCACTGGCGCGGTCAGGTGCCGCTTGCCGAGACTGTCGCCGCCTTCGGAGAGTTGAAGGCGGCCGGCAAGATTGCCTCCTGGGGCGTCAGCAACTTCGATGTCGACGATCTCAACGAGCTGTCGAAACTTGCAGGCAAGGGCGCCATCGCCTGCAATCAGGTGCTCTATCATTTACAGGAGCGCGCCATCGAACACCGCGTGATCCCGTGGTGCGAGAGCCATGGCGTCGCTGTCGTGGCCTATTCGCCGTTCGGGCATAATGATTTCCCGTCGACGCGCTCGCCGGGCGGCAAAATCCTGCAGCAGATCGCCGACGCCCATCTGGCCACGCCGCGGCAGGTGGCGCTCGCTTTCCTGATCCGTCAGCCAACGGTCTTCGCAATTCCGAAAGCGTCTTCGGCCGCCCATGCGGCGGACAACGCGGCGGCGAGTGCATTGACGCTCAGGGCGGCCGAACTGGCTGATATTGGAAAGGCGTTCCCGCTCGGCCGGGAGCCTTCCAGTCTACCGATGCTGTAGGGATGCGGTAAAATCGATGCTGCGCTGCACGCTGGCCGCTGATGCGTCGGCCGGCATAGGCTTTTTTGCCGCGTGCATATCCGTGTCCTGATATCGGCAGTTGTCCCGGCCTCGTGATCGTCGTTTTGTGAGCCGTATTCGATTCGGCTCGCATGCACCGACGAGCCCGCATATTGGTCCCCGCTCGTGACAAGCCATGTTCCGCCGCCGAAGACTGCTGCCCCTGTATCGGCGCATCGCCATACCGACCGGCCGCTGCGCGGCATTCTGATGATCATTTGCTCGACGGCGTTTCTGGCGTCATCGGACGCGATGGCGAAGTATCTGTCGCGCACGGGCATGCCATCGGTGGAGATCGCCTGGATCCGCTTTCTGGTGTTCGTCGTGATCCTGCTGCCGATCGTGTTGGCGCCGGCCTCGGGCAATCCGATGCGCTCGACGCGGCCGCTGCTGCAGGTATTTCGCGGGCTGGGCCTGTTGTGTTCGTCGATCTTCTTCATCATGGCGCTCGGTTATCTGCCGATCGCGGAAGCGACTGCGACGGGCTTCATCTCGCCGCTATTCGTCACCGGGCTATCGGTTCTCTTCCTCGGCGAAAAGGTCGGTCTGCGCCGCTGGACTGCCACCATCGCAGGGCTTCTGGGCGTATTGATCATCGTGCGGCCAGGCACCGCGGCGTTTCAGCCCGGTACGATCTTTCCGATCATTTCGGCGTTGGGCTGGGCGACCGCATTGGTGTTGACGCGCAAAATAAGCGGGGCCGACCGCGCCATCACCACGATGGCGTTCTCGGCGATCACCGGCTTTCTCGTGCTCAGTGTCATCGTGCCGTTCTACTGGATCGTACCGAGCTGGACGCAGATCGCGCTCGGCGTTGGTATTGGCGTCGCCGCTACTGTCGGCCACTGGATTGTCGTATTGGCCTTCCGCTATGCGGATGCATCGGTACTGGCGCCGTTCTCCTATGTGCAGCTGGTGTGGGTGACGCTGATCGGCTTCTTCCTGTTTGGCGAAGTGCCCGATGCTGTCACTTTCGCCGGTGCTGCAATCATCATCGCCAGCGGTGTCTACACCGCACATCGCGAACGCGTGCGCCGCGCGCAGGTCACCGCACCGGCGGAACCTTATCCGAGCGCCTAATGATGAGCTGTTGATAGAGACAGGTCGTCCCCATTGCTCGATTTTCCCCTGAGCCACGGCGCTTGCGGTGGGTACATCCGAATGTGTTGCATATTTTTCCGCAAACATGGACGATGATACCCGGCATATTTCGGGCTTTATCGCGGCTTAAGAATAACAGCTCTTCTGTGCAATTTTTCCGTGAGTTTTAAACATTCCGAACGTTGCACGCGCTATGCTTCGATATCTCGTCATATGTTGGTATCTTTATGCTACGAGTCTGGAATTGCATCGAGTTGCAGCATGACTGGCGGCAGATCCTGCTGGCGGCAGCGGTGTGTTTTCTCTCCAGCCTTGCTGCCGTCAACCTGTTCACGCGTGCGCGCACCGCATTGCCCGACACGCGCCTTGCGTGGTTGATTACCGCAGGCGCGGTCACCGGATTCGGCACATGGGCGACGCATTTCATCGCGATGCTCGCATACACGCCTGGTTTCGAACTCCATTACGATCTTATCATCACCGCCTGTTCGCTCGTCGCCTCTGCAGTGATGACCACGGCCGGATTCGCCATCGCGCTGTTTAATCGAACCAAACGGAACGCGCTGGCCGGCGGCGCGGTGATCGGCCTCGGCATCGCCTGCATGCACTATATGGGCATGGCGTCGCTGCGCATCCCCGCCATCATCCAGTGGATGCCGGACCTCGTGACGGCGTCGGTCGTCGGCGGCATGGTGATTGCCGCCTTGGCGATCCTCATCGCCCAGACAGCCGACCGGCCCGGCAAGCTGCTCGTTGCCGCACTGCTTCTGACGCTCGCGATCTGTGTACATCACTTCGTTGCCATGGGCGCGATCGATCTGACCTACAATGCCGCAGCCGCTGAGACCCAAAGTCTGCTGTCGCCGATCGAACTGTCGCTGGCCATTGCGGCCTTCACCGCCGCCGTGGTGATCGCGGGCCTCGTCGTTGCCGTAACAGATCAGCGCACCCGCCGCAGCATGAGCAAGCGCAATCTGCAGCTCGATGCGGCGCTCAACAATATGGAGCAGGGCCTGTGCATGTATAGCGCCGATGGTCTGCTCGAATTGTGGAACGAAAGCTACATGCGCATGTACAATATCGCGCCGGCGAAAATGTTCGCCGGCGCGACCGAGGATCAGGTGCTGGCAATTCGCGCGGCAGCTGGCACGCTGTTCGTCGATATGGATAGTTATGAGATGAAGATGCGGACGGCGCTCGCGGATCGCGTGCCGAGCAGCCAGACCGCCGAGCTGCCGGATGGACGCGCCATCAATGTGCGCTACCGGCCGATGAAGAATGGCGGCTGGGTCGCGACCCATGCCGACATCACCGACCGCAAACTCAGCGAAGCGCGGATCGTGCATCTCGCGCGGCACGATCCGATCACCGATCTGCCCAATCGTGTTGCTTTCAACGAACATCTGGCCCGCGTCTTCAAAGAGGCCTCGGCGGGACACGGCTCGTTTGCGATCGCGCGGATCGATATAGACCGCTTCAGAGAGACAAATGACGTATACGGCCAGGCCACTGGAGACGCCGTACTGGCCGAGCTGGCGAAGCGGCTGGCGCAAGCCTGCAACGGTGCATTTCTGGCACGGCCGAGTGGCGATATCTTCTCGATCGTGTCTCATCTCGGCGCGGAGCCGCAAACAGCGGAAGATCTCTGTGCGCGATTGTCGGGCATTCTCGATAATACGTTTCAGATCGACGGCCAGCACGTCAATGTTCGCTGTAGTATCGGCATCTCCGTCTATCCGCAGGACGGCCAGGATATCGAAGCTCTCATTGCGCATGCGGATCTGGCGCTCGACCGCGCCAAGGCCGAGGAACGCGGCACCATCCGCTTCTTCGAGGCTGCGATGGATCAGCACATCCGCGAGAAGCGACTGCTGCAACGTGATCTCGTGGTGGCGGTCGAGAACAAGCAATTCCAACTCTATTTTCAGCCGCAGGCGACCACCGAGGGCGCTGTCGTCGCCTTCGAGGTTCTGCTGCGCTGGCGGCATCCCGAGCGCGGCATCATCTCGCCGACGGTGTTCATTCCGCTAGCGGAGGAGAGCGGTCTGATAGGCGCCATCGACGAGTGGGTGGCGCGCGAGGCCTGTCGCGAGGCGGCGACCTGGGTCAATCCGCTGTCGATTGCCATTAACCTGTCGCCGGTCAATTTTCAGCGCGGCGATGTGCCCGGGATGCTCGCCGCCGTTCTGGCGGAAACCGGTCTATGCCCGAAGCGTGTCGAGATCGAGATCACCGAAGGCGTGCTGATTGACGATTTTGCTGGTGCCATCGCAATCCTGCACGCCGTCAAGGAACTGGGCGTTCGCGTCGCCATGGATGATTTCGGTACGGGGTATTCGAGCTTGAGCTATTTGCAGGCTTTCCCCTTCGACAAGATCAAGATCGACCAGACCTTCGTAGCCAATCTCGAGGACAATCCGCAGTCAGCGGCTATTGTTCACGCTATCATCGGGCTCGGCCGCTCGTTGAAGCTCCCGGTGATCGCCGAGGGCGTCGAGACCGTCGCCCAAATGTCGTTTCTTGCGAGCGAAGGCTGTGCGGAAATCCAGGGTTTCCTGATCGGCCGCCCGCAGCCGATTGCGCACTACCAGAGCGTCGTCAGCGCCCCGGGTGGTACCGCCGCCACGGTGAAGCTGGCCAGCTAGCTCTGGGCCCTCACACCGGCAGTGCGATCGAATACTTCACCTGGCTGAGGGCGAAGCTGGATTCGATCGAGGCGATGCCGTCGAGCCGCGTCAGCTTGTTCTTCAGGAATGCCTCATAGGACGACAGATCCGCCGCGACGACGCGCAAGAGATAGTCGCGGTTGCCGGTCATCAGATAGCATTCCAGCACTTCCTCCCATTTCGAGATCGCTTTCGCAAAACGGTTGAGGTCTTCCTCCTTCTGCCTGACAAGCTTGATGGAGATGAAGACACTTACTGGGAGCCCGATCGATTTTTGATCGACCAGCGCCATGTAGCGGGTGATGACGCCGCGCTCTTCCAGCAATTTCACCCTGCGATGGCACGGCGAGATCGAGAGCCCGACCTTCTCGGCGAGCTCCTGCATGGTGATGCGGCTGTCGATCTGCAGCGCGGCGAGAATCTTGCGGTCGATTGCGTCGAGGGCTGACATTGGGAAAATTCCATGAAATTGGAGCCAGAACAATTCGTTTATCCCAAGATTGCCGTGGTTGTCGCGATGAATTGAGAAAATCCCGCAAGGGCGCCTGCTAGAATGGCGACCTCATCACGAATCAGCGCAGCTGGCCGACGCGGGAGCCCACCATGCCGATCGATCATCATCGCCTGCAGACCCTGACCGCCTTGGCGCGCAAGGTGCTCTGGCTCTCGTCATGGACCATCCATAACGCCAACCACATCCGCCCCAATACCGACGGCCTCAAGGTTGGCGGCCATCAGGCGTCATCCGCCTCGCTGGCGACGATCATGTCGGCGCTGTATTTCGCCGTGCTGAAGCCGGAAGACCGCGTCGCGGTGAAGCCGCATGCGAGTCCGGTGTTCCACGCCATCCAGTATCTGTTCGGCAACCAGACGCGCGAGAAGCTCGAGAACTTCCGCGGCTTCAAGGGGGCGCAAAGCTATCCGTCGCGCACCAAGGATATCGACGATGTCGATTTCTCCACCGGCTCGGTCGGCCTCGGCGTCGCGCAGACGCTGTTCTCGTCGCTGGTGCAGGACTACGTCTCGGCTCACGGCTGGATGAAGGACCGCCGCGAAGGCCGCATGATCGCGCTGGTCGGCGATGCCGAGATGGACGAGGGCAATATCTTCGAAGCTTTGCTTGAAGGCTGGAAGCACGGGCTGCGCAACACCTGGTGGATCGTCGACTACAACCGCCAGAGCCTCGACGCCGTGGTGCGCGAGGGGCTGTGGGAGAAGTTCGAATCCATGTTCCGCAACTTTGGCTGGGACGTGGTGATCGTGAAGTATGGCCGGCTAATGCAGACGGCTTTTGCCGAGCCCGGCGGCGCGGCGCTGAAGACCTGGATCGACAACTGTCCGAACCAGATCTATTCGGCTTTGTGTTTCCAGGGTGGCGCAGCGTTCCGCAAGCGGCTCAACGACGAGATCGGCGATCAGGGTCCGGTGTCGCGCCTGATCGAGGCGCGCAGCGACGAGGAACTGCTGGCACTGATGTCCAATTTGGGCGGCCACGACATGGCCAGCATGGTCGAGGCTTTCGAAGCCATCGATCACGATCGTCCGGTCTGCTTCATCGCCTATACGATCAAGGGCATCGGCCTGCCGTTCCAGGGCCACAAGGACAACCATGCGGGCCTGATGACGCCGACGCAAATGGAGACCTGGCGCGCGGCGCAGAACATTCGGCCCGGCCATGAATGGGACAGATATGAAGGCCTGACGCAGGAGGCTTTGATGCTCGATGCGTTCCTCAAGGATGTGCCTTTCGTGCAGCAGGGCACGCGGCGCCTGGGCGCTGACGTGATCGATGTTCCCGCGCATCTGTCGTTCAAGCCATCGCCGGAAATGTCGACGCAGCAGGGTTTCGGCCTCGTCCTGCATGAGCTGGCACGCGGCGATACCGAACTGGCGTCGCGCATCGTCACCGCGTCGCCCGATGTCACCGTGTCCACCAATCTCGGCGCCTGGGTCAATCGCCGCGGGCTGTTCGCGCGTGCCGAGAAGGCCGATCACTTCCGCAGCGAGAAGATTCCGTCCACCTTCAACTGGGACTTTTCGCCGAAGGGCCAGCATCTCGAACTCGGCATCGCCGAGGCGAACCTGTTCATCCTGATGTCGGCCCTGGGCCTGTCGAGCAGCATCAACGGCGTCCGTCTGCTGCCGGTCGCGACGCTGTACGATCCCTTCATCGAGCGTGGTCTCGATCAGCTCAACTATGCCTGTTATCAGGATGCCCGTTTCATGGTGGCGGCGACGCCGTCGGGCATCACGCTTGCGCCAGAAGGCGGTGCTCATCAGTCGATCGCGACGCCGCTGATCGGCATGGCGCAAGACGGGCTCGCATCATTCGAGCCGGCTTTCGTCGATGAGCTCGCCGTCATCATGGGGTGGGGCTTCCAGCACATGCAGCGCGACGCGGGCACTGATGACAGCGGTCAGCGTGCCGGCGGCTCGGTCTATCTGCGGCTCTCCACGCGCACCATCGAGCAGCCGCAGCGCATGATGACGCCGGAGCTGCAGCAGGGCATCACTGACGGCGCCTACTGGCTGCGCAAGCCCGGCGCCAATTGCGATCTGGTGATCGCCTATACCGGCACGCTGGCGCCGGAAGCGATCGAGGCAACGGGACTGCTTGGCGACAGCCATCGCGACATCGGCCTGCTGGCGATCACCTCAGCCGACCGTCTCCATGCCGGCTGGACGTCAGCGCGGAAAATCCGCCGCGACCGGCGTAACCCGCAGCATCTGAGCCACATCGAGAAGCTGCTGCAGCCGCTGCCGCGCGATTGCGGCATCGTCACCGTGCTCGATGGTCATCCCGCGACTTTGGGCTGGATTGGCAGCGTGTGCGGTCATCGTATGGAAGCGCTGGGTGTCGAGCAATTCGGCCAGACCGGCACGATCGGTGACCTCTATCGCCACCACGGCATCGACGCGAATGCAATCGTCGACGCGGCGGAGGAGCTGAGCGGGGTGCCCGTGCTGCATCGGAAGATGGCCGTGTAGGTCTCTTAACCTCTCCCCGCTTGCGGGGAGAGGTCGCCGCGTCTTCGCGGCGGGTGAGGGGCATGGCACGGCCTCATCACATACGCATTATTTTCGGATCGGATTCGGTGCGACTTGTGAGATGGCAAATGGATGTGACCGCGTGCCTCGCCCTCACCCCACCCCTCTCCCCGCGCAGAGCGGGGAGAGGGAGCGCGTCTACAGCGCTCCGCCTCAAAACGCCTTGAACGTGATGATCGTGTGGGTGTCCTGAATGCCCGGGATGGTCTGCACCTTCTCGTTCACGAAATGGCCGATGTCGGTGGCGTTATCGACGTAGAACTTCACCAGCAGGTCGTAATGCCCAGCGGTGGAATAGATCTCCGAGGCGATTTCGGCTTCGGCCAGCGCGTTGGCGACGGCGTAGGACTGGCCAAGCTTACACTTGAACTGGACAAAGAAGGGGACCATCGGGATTCTCCGGAAACGGGCGATTTTAGAGATCATCAAGCCCAAAACAGGGTGCGGCGCAAGCCGCCAGCATGTCGCCGCCTTGCTGGTTCACGACTGGCGGGGTAGGACTGGTATGGCTGCTTATCCCTTGATCTCGTGCGAGTTTTTCCGATGCCCACACCCGTTGCGCTGACCATTGCCGGTTCGGATTCCTCGGGCGGCGCCGGCATCCAGGCCGACCTCAAGACCTTCGCGGCGCTGGGCGTCTATGGCGCGTCGGTGATCGCAGCGCTGACCGCGCAGAACACCAAGGGCGTCACCGGCATCCATCAGGTGCCTGCGGAGTTCGTGAGCGAGCAGATCAATGCCGTGTTCGTCGATCTCGCGGTCGGCGCGGTGAAGATCGGCATGGTCGCGCAGCGCGATGTGATCGAGGCCATCGCCGCGGGCCTTGCGACATGGCAGCCGAAACATGTGGTGCTCGATCCCGTGATGGTGGCGACTTCAGGCGATCGTCTGCTGGCGCCGGAGGCCATCGCCGCGCTGCGCAGTACACTGATCCCGCGGGCGCAGATTATCACGCCGAACCTGCCAGAGGCCGCCGCGCTGCTCGACGAGCCGATGGCAGAGGGCGATGCGGCTATCGAGGCGCAGGGCAAGCGTCTGCTCAAGCTCGGCTGCAAGGCTGTGCTGATCAAGGGCGGCCATGGGACCGGTCCGGAGAGCACCGACTATTTTATCACCGCAGACCGCGCCATCGCATTGCCTGCAGAGCGCGTGTCCACGAAGAATACGCACGGTACCGGCTGCACGCTGTCATCAGCGATCGCGGCGGGCCTCGCCAAGGGGCAGGACATGGAAGCCGCCGTGCGTGCGGCGAAAGCCTATGTCACGGCTGCGATCGCTGCGGCGGATCGTTTTACGGTCGGTCACGGCCACGGCCCGGTGCACCACTTCCACGCATTCTATTAGGCGTATCAAGATCGGCTCAAACCAACCTCGGCGCGCTCCAATCGCCTGAGCATCGGCTCGCGCACGAGCCCGTTGCATCTCATGGCCTATGACGAAGGAACGTCGCGTGCCGCTTACGAACCGTCGCGGCAGACGCTCACCATGTAGATTGTGAGCTCATTCGTGCCGATGAGGCTGTAGGGATCCTCGACCCCCTGTTCGCGTAGCCATTTCATCTGAAGATCATAGGCCTGGCGTTCGTGGGCTGCCACACACGGAGCTTCGACGTTGTTGGCCCGTTGCACGTGATGCACGAGTTCGTGCAGCAGCGCGCTCTTCTGCCGCAAATTGACCGGTTGCCATTCGTGGGGCAGGTAGATCGCGCCTTCTTCGCGGCTGTAGAGCGCTTGAAATTCGAGCCCGCTATTTTCCGGCGCACCACTTAGCACAGCCATTTCTGCTGACGTCGCGAAATGGATTGGCGGGTGAGCCGGAGGGGCGAAGCCGGTTTGGGCGATGATCCATGCGATATAAGTGGCGATCAGGGCGTTCACGTAGTGACCTCATGCGGATATGACCTGCGGGGAATTGAACGCTTCGGTTTGCGCAATCGTGGCGAGGATCAGAAAAGGCCCGAGCTCAAATCCAGGCCGTAAGTGAGCGAGAGCACGAACACCAGAATTCCGGCTCCGCAGAAAAACAGAAAATGCTTGAGCACATCGAATCCGGTGATCGAACGAAGAGCGCGGGACATCGCGCTCGCGATTTCAGTCATGTCAGCCTCACGATCGTTGCCGCCGATTGATGATTGATGCCGTCTTCGCCTGCCGCGATCAGTCGCCCCAGGCTGCTATATTCACAGGGCGACTGTGCTCGGGCGCCGCCCGTGCCAGGAGGACGCCGCCAATCACGTGCACAATGCCGAAGCCGATAAGGATCAGGATGATCAGGTGCGTCTCGCTCAGTCGTCTCACGTTTCTTTTCCTTTCACTGTTCTGTATCTGACGAACGCGCATTTTCGCGTCTGGCGATGGAATGGGCTTGCCAGGATTGGTTTCGACGCGGTCGGAGATGAGATGCTGGTAGCGATGAATGATGTTGATTGCCTGCCGGCGACGGGATTCATGAAGTGCGCCGACGATCATCGAAGCCCCCACAGGTGCTGGAGATGGCGCCGGAAAGTCGGTCTTCATCACTCTTTTCCTGATACTTCACGGGATGATGCAGGTGAGCTTGCTGACCGCTCGGCCCGCCTGACACCCTTGAAATTTGCATTGAAACTTCGCTGTGCTTGCTGGCATTGGCAGTGATGCTACCGCGGCGTTGGCTTTGTTCGCCTACGGTAGCGGCAAGCTCGACATGTGGTATGTGACGAAATCATCGGAAGCGAGGTCAGGCTGATCGGCTTGGGGCCTTTGGCTCGTTGCAGCCAAAGCAATCAACAAAATCGAGCCATAGAACGCGATCACTCCAGTTCTCCATCTCGCGACGACTCGTCGTTCGTCTTCGGTTGAGAGAAAGGCATACGATCGCGCTCGTAGTTGCGCGGTATTGGTCAATGCGACCTCCTGCTTGATGGCTACTTCGAAATCGAACCGAGATCAGTCGCCTCCGAAAAGGAGGGGTGAGACGGGAGGCGTGGTGTGCGAAGCCGCCCTAGCTTTCGGAGCGGCCAGGGAAGTCAGCGCCACATCAACTCCGGCGAGGATCACGGTCAGGGTAACGACGACTGCAATGATGTGACGCGTGCGCATGACGGCTTCCGGGTGAAGTTGCTCTGCGCCGAATGCCATTCGCATCTCGTCGCATTTTGACTTGAACCCGCCGCCGTCTCACCGGCGTTAGTCAGCCGTCATCGCTGCGTTAATACTGCTCGCAAAGTTGCCAATCTGAGTTAAATGTATATTCAGGGGACGCATTTGTTCAAAACTTGGAAGTAGCCGACAGTGTGCCCAAAATTTAATCTTTCGCTTTTGGGACGCGTCGTGCTCACCGGGCCGAACGGCGTGGTCGGCTTGCCAAACAAGAAGCTCTCGGGATTGCTTGCTTATCTGGCTTGCACGGCACCGGAGCCTCAGCCGCGCGAAAAACTGTCGACCCTGTTCTGGGGGTCTTATTTCGACGCGCAAGCAAGGCAGAACCTCCGTCAGTCACTGTTCAAGCTACGTCAAATTCTGGGTCGGGATGCTCTCAAGAGCGATGGCGAGTTCGTATCGCTGAATACGACGGTGATCCTGTGCGATATCAGCCGGTTCGAGGCCTTGGTGCGGGAGGGCGGCCGTGATGCGCTGGGTGAGGCAGCGCATCTCTATCGAGGGCGCTTCGTCGATGACATCGGTGTTACCGAAGAAGGCTGGAGCGATTGGCTGGCTGGCGAACGCCAGCGATTTCAGGAGCTGGCTCTGACTGCGATGGTCGGGCTCGGCGAAAAAGAACTGGTCGCCGGTCGCGCCGATCACGCATTGAAGGCCGGGCACCGTGCCAGCGCACTGAACAACATGCGTGAGGATGCGCACCGGCTGATCATGCAAGCTCTGTCTGCAACTGGGCGTAAAGCTGAAGCGCTCAAATACTATCAAGAGGTCGTTGGGCTTCTGAAGCGAGAGCTCAATACAGAGCCGGACGAGGCAACCAGAGCGCTCGTTGCTGAACTACGCAGAGCCCAGATACTGATCGAATCGGTGGCTGTCAGCGAGATCGAGATATCGACTCCGCTTACGCCTGCTCTGATGATGGTCATGGATCAACCATCCATCGTAGTTCTGCCGTTTCGGAACATGAGCGACGACCCAGAGCAGGAATACTTCGCTGACGGTGTCACCGAGGACATCATCACCGCTTTGTCGCGCTTTCGCGAATTCGTGGTCATCGCACGCGGATCGAGCTTCGCCTTCAAGGATAGAAGGCTGACCAGCCGGCAAATCGCGCAACAACTCGGTGTTCAATACGTCCTGAGCGGCAACATCCGCAAAGCGGGCAACCGCATTCGTGTATCGGCCGAACTGACCCATGCCCGCGATGAGGTTCAGGTCTGGTCTGATCGCTACGATCGCGCCATCGTCGATGTTTTCGATCTGCAGGATGACATCAGCGCGAGCGTCGCAGCAGTGATTGATCCGGCCGTGCGGAGCGCCGAGGTCGAGCGCGCAAGGCGCAAGCCGCTCTCTGATCTTTCGGCTTACGACATCTACCTGCGAGCGCTTCCCCATCTATGGAACGGAACCCGTGACGGGATCACGAGGGCGATCGTATTGTTGCGACAGTCTCTCAACCGCGATCAGCTGCGCCCAGCCACGCTGGCGTCCCTTGCCTGGGCACTTGTCATGGCGTCGCCTCTGGGGGCCGCAGCGTTGCCGGAAACGTTGGTCGAAGCCCTCGTCTTGGCGCGCCGCGCCGTCGAGCAAGATGGCGCAGATGCTTTCGCCCATGCGGTCTATGGCTTCACATTGTTTGGTCCGGTCGGCAACAACGATCAGGGGCGCATCCACTGCAAGGAAGCTGTGCGCCTCAATCCCAGCTCCGCCTTCGCCTGGGGCATTCTTGGAATGATCGACAGCATGGGGGGCGACTATGAGCATGCTGTCACATGCCTTCACCGGTCGATCGCCCTCAGCCCCTACGACAATATGCTCCACTTTTGGATGACGGGCCTGGCTGCATCATGCTTTGCGCTCGGACGCCCTGAGGATGGTGTCTTGTGGGCGCGCAACTCGATCCAGCAGAATCCGGCCAACGGTACGGGCCATCGCATGCTGGTAGCCAATCTTGTAGCCGCCAGGCGATTGGAAGAGGCCCGCGACGTGACGCGCCAGCGCGATGCCGTGCAAAAGACAACTATAACAGAGCTTCGTGCCATGCGATTTTTCAAGCGGGACGACGATCTTGAACGTTACCTATCGGCCCAGCGCGAAGCCGGCGTTACGGCTTGAACTTCACGCGCCGACTGCAGATATCAACGTCCGGACGGTCATGAAGATCAGGATGAGCGAGCCCACAGTCCAGAAGGTCGCGCGTATCTCATGAATCTGTCCGGTGAGATAGGCGATGAAGTGAAGCAGACGTGAGGCGACGTAACCGTATAGCAGCCATTGGGCGAGCAGCAGGGACGGTTGCGTGAGAATGTAGAGCAAACCCGCGAACAGGAAGTAGGGCAGGCTCTCGAGGTCGTTCATTTGGATCCGGCGAATCCGCTCGACGCGCTCGTTGGGCAAGAGTTGCGCCGGGTCGGGCGCGGGGTTCATCGGCGTCTTCTTGATATCCTCGGGTGAACGGTAGCCGCCCTTGACGTCGACCATACGGACTACAGTCAGCCACGACATCGCCACAGCCTTGAGGATCGTCAGGCTCGCAGCAATGACGTAGGTGGCGAATAGCGGATCGTTCAGAGTGAGTTTGTCCAATGTGCCGTCCCCCATAGGCCATAGATCGTATCTATGGCCCAGCGCGTTTCCCAGCGAAATACAATGTCTGTGTCTGTTTACGCGGGATTTGGCCCCCCGTACGAGTGCTGATCGGGGGCTGTCGCCTCTTGGTCATCAGTTTTGCGGGAGGAGACGGCTGAAGGAAGGTAGTTTGAGGCAAAGCTTGACGATGAGAGGGAGCGCGAGGACAGGGATGACGCACGCAGCGACATAACCCTCCGCGAGAGATGGCAGACCAAAGCTGGCCGCTGCCCACACGAGAGTGACATTACGGTTTCCGCTCACGAGGCCTATCGTTCCAGCGGTCTGTAACCCCATTCTCGCGAATGTCAAAATTGCGAGCGCGCACAGTCCAAAGTTGGAGACGACCGCCGCGGCGAGCATGACATCGAAACGTAGCGGATTGCTGATCCAGTGGGTCCGAATGCCCTGTGAGGTTGCCAGTCCGACGATGATGAGTCCGATAACGGCGACCCCGGTGGCAGCGTGTTGGTCGGGCAGAACGGGCATCAGATTCCGGTGAAACCGTATTGCCAGAAAGGCAACCAAGCCTGCAGCGCCGATGATGCTGAACAATCGGATAGCCAGCGCGCCCATGTCGAATTCAATTCCAAGTCCGAGCACTGTGGCAAAACATGGAATTGAAATCGGCGCGAGGAGGGTTAGTGCGATGGACACGAGTAAAGCGAGACGGGCCCGCAGACCAAGCATCCCAGCGATCGCGGCCGCGCTTCCGACCGGCGGCGCCAGGAGCGAAAGCAGAACACCGGCCCGCAGCGCAGGATCAAGCGGAAGGAAGGACAGTAGAGCGGCAGCGGCCAGAGGAAGCGCTAGGCCGACCCAGGCAATCACCAGGGCCATCAGAGGCAGACGAATCCTGGCTTCGGATGGTGCGAGACCGGCTGCGAGAAACGAGCCTAGTGTCAGCAGAAATGCCGAGAACGGCAAAAGATCGTAGCCGAAATGAGCGAGAGGTTGGATCAACAGCCCTGCACAAAGCGAGATCACCAAAAGCGCTGGTCCTTGTCCGCCAAGTGCGGACAATAGCCTGCCAACCATCTGCATGCGCGCCCCTTGCCTCGTTTACGTATTTGCCCTGGCGGGCCTCTCAAGTGCTCCGCGGAATGCGAAGCAATCGCGATCGCAATCATTGGAATTGCATCGGTCCGAAATCGGTAGCTATCTGGTAGAGACTCTTGCGACCCGAATGTGCGGCCGCAGGCCTCGCGTGGCACCCGTTGAAGCCTGTCGAAGTCTTAGTTGGGCGCTGCAGAGGTGCTGTTAAAAGAATGCGTGCAGTATGAGCGTTAGATCGTCCGATCAGTCGTTGTTGGAAAAGACGAATGTTATGCTCTTGGTCGAGCGCAGGTCCGCCGCAACAATCGGATTGTGATTTTGGACTAGCGGCGCTTTAGTAGCCAAGGCTCCCAGAAAAACCGTGACGCTTCGGCATGCGCTTCGTACAGGCCGATGCCGATATCGTGGAGAAAATCGGGGCGGTCTCTGATATCGGCGCGCAACTCTGCTCTGAAACGGGCTCGCTGTCGCCACGTGGCAGGCAGGCTGAAGATCGCGCCGAGACGCAGATGATCGTCGCCTGATACAAACTGTGCGTAAGCGCGCATGGTGGTGCTCCGATTTTGTGACCGGGATATCCCGGCACATCGCCGCGTGACATCCATTGAAGCCTGTCGACGTCGTCGCCGACGTCAGTCGGGCGTCAGAGCAGCGTTATTTTCGCTTAAGGCGCTGCCAAAAAGGCCGCCAGGCGTGTCGAACGCGGTCAGGAAGGGCTTCGTCTTGCGCATTCTGCGCGTCAGCACCGGATTCGCGATCCACGCGCTGTAGCGGCTCTGCGATCTAGCGACCCGTCTTGAAGCTTGATGCCGAAGCCAGAGAGACAATGTCCGCGAAACGCTTGCGCTCGGCTGCAAGGCTGTGCTGATCAGGGGCGGCCACGGGACCGGCCGGGTGCATCGTTTCTACCCGTTCTATTAAGTCGGTCGCACCGTTACGCGGCTGCTTAATGGGCCGCGCTCGCTCACCTTGCGTTGAATTCGGGCAAAGCGCTTTTGTCGCCAGCGATCGATCGGCTGATCGACAAGATGATAGATCAGTATCGACGTCGTCACGGTGAGGAATAGCGCGCCATAGGACGCTAGAAGCGTCTCCGGCAGCAATATCCATCCAAATAGAAAATGGCAGATATAGATTGGATAGGACAGCTCGCCGAGGTATCTGTCCCATCCTATGTTCTTGCTTAGCTCGAACAGTCTGGGAACTGCGACGATCACAATGGCGAGGAACGAGATCGACGGCAGCGTCTCGAATCCTTTCGACTTGTTGATCGTGAGGCAAACGAATATCAGCGCCGAAGCCAGTACGAGCAATCCATTCAGGCGCGCTCGCCTGCTGTCATCTCCGGATGCGTATACTTGGTAGCCTAGCGCTCCCGCGCAGAATAACGCCATCTCGGAAGGAAATACGCGATAGGACCACGGGTCTCCACTGAAGCCGAATAGCCATTGAACTCCCATCCGGAAGACAAGGCTTGCAGCGATAACTGAGGCAATCACGATCGGTCCTCGTCTCACCAGCAACGGCGCGAGTAGATAGAAGTAGATCTCCAGTGCCAGAGTCCATGCCTGCGGAATCGGGGCGAATGTGTAGAGCAGGTCGGGTACACCGGCCGGCTGCAAGGCGAGCGCCAGCCCACCATCTCGAACGACCAGAAAAAAATACGTCTCCTGACCAATGATCACTAATTGGGAGACGACGAAATATGCGGCGTCAAACGGGTCCAGAGACATCAGTTGCTTCCAGTGCCCGGTCACGACGAGGGAGAGAGTCAGCACGAGCAGGTATGCCGGAAACAGGCGCAGCAGGCGGTTGGAGATGAACAGCCGATAGGAACCGGGCGCGTATTTCTCGTTCAGCACCAGGGCCATATAGAACCCAGAAATAACAAAGAAGCTCTGTACGGCGATGTCGCTGGTGAGAATGCCGAAAGGCAGCCCGAAATGCGCGAATGCAACGGAAATCGCGAGGATGATTCTGAGCGTGCCCATCGTCGAATCCTGCGTGGAAAACCTTTAGTGGCTGTTAATGGATACGAATGGTTCTGCGGGTGGAATGTTTCTTAGCCATCGCCGTCAACGTCTTAGGGCCCTGGATGCGCCGAGGCACCCATAGCCTCATCCTTCGAGCCTCCCAGGAGCGAGCTTCTCAGGATGGGTGACACAGGGTGTGTCCGCAGCACTCAGATACTTGTTCCTGCGACACTCTGTCGTCGATCTGTCATCCCGGCTTGATATCAGCCGAACAGCAAACGGGTTGTCCGATTCTTTCGGACGCGCTGGACGGAAACTCCGATGACGACGCTGGATCTCGAAAAGTCCATTGTTGAAACGGCCTATGCGCGCTGGGCTCCGATCTATGATGCGGTGTGCGGTCCGGTGATGCTGAAGGGGCGCCGTGCGGCTGCGGAAGCAGCGCGTGCTGTGGGCGGCAAGGTGCTTGAAGTTGGTGTCGGCACTGGCCTGTCATTCGATGACTATGATGCGACAACCGAGATCACCGGTATCGATCTGAGCGCGCCCATGCTCGCCAAGGCGCGCGCCAAGATGGCGACCGGCCGCTATCCATGGGTGAAGGATGTCCAGGAGATGGACGCTCATGCGATGACCTTTGCCGACGCCAGTTTCGACTGCGTCGTGGCGCAGTTCGTTATTACGCTGGTCGAAAATCCCGAGCAGGTGCTGTCGGAATGCCACCGCGTGGTAAAGCCGGGCGGCCGCATCATTCTCGTCAATCATCTGTATTCGGAGACTGGCCTGGCAGCCGCCGTCGAGCGCTGGGCCGCCGTGAAGACCCGTTCCCTCGGTTTGCGCCCGGAATTCCCGTTCGCGCGGCTGCAGGCGTGGTCGCAAGCGAATGCTGAATCGATCCTCATCGAACGCCGCAAGGTGGCGCCGTTCGGCATCTACACATTGGTTACTTTTGAGCGAATCGCGGCGGCGCTGGCGGCGTAAATCGTCATCGCCGTGTCATGCAAATCAGTTAGCTGCTCGACATGGAAAGAGACGTGATGAGTGAAGGCAACGAAAAGCGCTTTCGCACCTTGTTTATCTCCGACGTCCACCTTGGTGCCCGCGGATCGCAGGCTGACCGGTTGCTGGACTTCCTCCGTACCCATGATGCCGATACCATCTATCTCGTTGGCGACATCGTCGATGGCTGGGCGCTGAAATCCGGCTGGCACTGGCCGCAGTCTCATAACGACTTCGTCCAGAAGATGCTGCGCAAGGTTCGCAAGGGCGCCAAGGTCGTTTACATTCCCGGCAATCACGACGAATTCCTGCGCAGCTATTACGGTACGCATTTCGGCGGTATCGAGGTCGTCGAGACTGCGACGCATGAAGGCGCTGACGGCAAGAAATATCTCGTCATCCATGGCGACATTTTCGACCTTGTGGTGCAGAACGCGCGCTGGCTCGCCCATCTCGGCGACAAGGCCTATGACTTCGCGATCCAGATGAATCGTCTGGTCAATGCGCTGCGTAAATTGTTCGGCTTCCCTTACTGGTCGCTGTCGAAATGGGCCAAGATGAAGGTGAAGAACGCCGTCAACTATATCGGCGCGTTCGAAGAGACGCTGGCCGGTGAGGCGCGGCGCCACGGCGCTGATGGCGTGATCTGCGGCCACATCCACTACGCGACGATCCGTGACGAGCACGGCATCCGCTACATGAATTGCGGCGACTGGGTCGAAAGCTGTACGGCGCTGGTCGAACACGAGGATGGCCGCTTCGAGATCATTACCTGGACCGATCCGGTCCGCCGCGGCATGCCGGTGCAGGCGCTCGCACCGGCCAAGGCGGCGTGAAGGATGGCGGCCTGATGCGCATTCTCGTCGCTACCGACGCCTGGCATCCCCAAGTCAACGGTGTCGTACGCACGCTGACAATGATGGCGGAGGCGGCCAAGGGCTTTGGTGTCGATGTGAGTTTTCTCACGCCGGAATCGTTTCGTACGGTCGGGCTGCCGAGCTACGCTGATTTGCGCGTTGCGATCCCGAGCCGCCGCAAGATTGCACAACTGATCGACGAGGCGAAGCCCGACAATATCCATATCGCCACCGAAGGCCCGATCGGATTTTCTGCGCGTGCTTATTGCCGCCGTCGCAACATTCCCTTCACCACCAGTTTCCACACGCGCTTTCCCGAATATATCTCGGCGCGTTTTCCGATTCCTGAATCCTGGGTCTGGGCCGGCCTGCGCCGCTTCCATGGCGCCAGCTCTGCCGTGATGGCGGCTACGCCGGCGCTAGCGAGCGAGCTACGTGACCGCGGCTTCCGCAATGTCGTGCTGTGGCCGCGCGGCGTCGATGCCAATCTGTTTCATCCGCGCCGTGTCGATCTCGGCAAACCGAAGCCGATTTTCCTCTCGGTCGGCCGCGTCGCCGTCGAGAAGAATCTCGAAGCCTTTCTCGATCTCGATCTGCCGGGCACCAAGGTCGTGGTCGGCGATGGTCCGGCGCGTGCGGCGTTCGAAGCGAAATACCCGGATGCACTGTTCATGGGCGGGCTGCAGGGCGAGGCTCTGGCAGTTGCCTATGCCTCGGCCGATGTCTTCGTGTTTCCAAGTAAGACCGACACCTATGGTCTCGTGCTGCTCGAGGCGCTGGCGAGCGGCGTGCCGGTGGCTGCGTTTCCGGTGACGGGTCCGAAAGATGTGATCGGCGCGTCGCCGGTCGGTGTGTTGTCGGATGACTTGCGGCAAGCCTGTCTCAAGGCGCTCGAGATCTCGCCGCAAGATTGTCTCAAGTTTGCTGCCGGTCACACCTGGGAAGCGTCGGCACGCGCTTTCGTCAACAATATCAGCCATGTGCGGGCCGAAATCGCTGCCCGTGCACCGTCCGCAGCGAAGCATCCGCGTTTCGCTGCCTGACATGCTCTTTGTATAGCTTGCCCGCCGGTTGTGCCGCGCGATAAAATGCGCGCATGACAAACATTCCATTGCCGATCACATCCGCCGATATTGATGCCGCCGCGCGCGTCATCGCCTCTTATGCAACGCGTACGGCGTTACTCCGGTCGCCTGCGCTCGATGCGCTGACCGGCGCGAAAGTGTTCTTGAAGCCCGAAGTGCTGCAGCGAACCGGCTCGTTCAAGTTTCGCGGCGCCTTCAACAAGATTTCCTCGATCCCCGAGGGTGCGCGCGGCAGGGGCGTCGTCGCGTTCTCCTCCGGCAATCATGCGCAGGGCGTTGCCGCCGCGGCGCAGATCCTCGGCATGAAGGCGACCATCGTGATGCCGTCCGATGCGCCGGTGTCGAAGGTCGAGCGAACCAGGGGCTATGGCGCCGAAGTCGTGCTCTATGACCGCGACAAGGAAGACCGCGAAGCCATCGCCCGCGATATTGCCGGCAAGAGCGGCGCCACAGTCGTGCCGCCCTATGACGACCCGTTCGTGATGGCCGGGCAGGGCACCGTCGGACGCGAGATCGCCGAGGACATGGCCGCCCTGGGCATCGTGCCGGACATCGTGTCTGCACAGGCCTCCGGCGGCGGTTTGATCGGTGGCATCGCGACCGCCGTGAAGGCGCGTTTCCCCGAGACGGCAGTCATCGTCGCCGAGCCTGCGGGGTTTGATGATCACGGACTTTCATTACGCGCCGGCAAGCGCGTCGCTCACAGCAATGCGGGCCGCACGATCTGCGATGCGCTGATGGCCCTGACGCCCGGCGAAATCACCTTCGCCGTCAATCAGCATCTGCTGTCGGGTGCCGTCACCGCCACCGACGAGGAAGTTGGCAAGGCAATGGGTTTTGCGTTCCGCGAATTGAAGCTGGTGGTCGAGCCCGGCGGGGCCGTGGCGCTGGCCGCGCTGATGCAGGGGCGTTTCGACGCGCGCGGCAAGACGGTGGTGATCGTTTTGTCCGGCGGCAATGTCGATGCGGATCTCTACGCCAGGATCATCAACGCCTGAGCTGAAGCGCTTACGAGAAGAACGCGATCTTTTCGGCCTGCGTCATCTTGCGGATCGGCGCCAGCGGGTCCGATGCCGGCGCGTTCGGATCCGCGATCACGCCGCCAGCGATCAGCGCTGCGCCAAGCGACGGCGCGGCAGCTTCCACCGAAGGCACGAGATCCGGCTGCGGCGGCTCGGGTGCCAGCGCAACCTCGGCGATCTGCGCCAGCGTCATCAGATCGGGATTGAGGACTTCGGGCTCCGCTGGCTGAACAGCGACAGCTTCAACCTGCATCACCTCAGGCTCAACGTATTGAGGCTCGGCAAGCTGAGGCTCAATAACGTCGGGCTCGCTCAGATCGAGCGCGCCCATCTCAGCGGCGACCATATCGAGGACGGCGAGGTCATGTTCGTCCTCAGCAATCCCTGCCGTTTCAGGCGCCTCCGGGACATCGTCCGCAGCGATAGCCGCGGAGGCCTCGGCCATCGTGGCGGCAAGCTCCGCGGTGGCTTCTGCGACAGGCGCGGCCGTTTCAGAGGCGGTCTCTACGATGACCGTCTCTGCGAGGGCCGGCTGTACAGCGGCGCGCGGCGGTTCGACGCTTGAGATCGTGACCGTCTCAGCCAACACTTCGCTCGCCTGTGACTTGAACAGCGGCGTCACGGATGCTTCGCGCGCTTCTGCGACAACGTGCTCAGCCTTCTCGGCAACCGGAGTCGGTTCGGCCTGCGCAGTTGTCGCCGCGCTGCCATCGACCATCTGCTCGATGCGCTGCATCAGCAAGTCGTAGCTCGCCAGCACATCCTCACGGCCATTGCCATTCAGCGCCTGCTGGCCGGCCTCGATAGCCTTGACCTGCGTGTCGAGCAGATCGCAGATCCGCGTGTCGGCGCCGCATTCACGCAGCGTCCAGGCGATCTCGCGGATGATGCGGGTGCCGTTACGGGCGCCGGTCAAAACCTCGTCGGCGTCGACGCGCGGCATCGCCTCTATGGCGCTGGCCTTGGCCTGACGGACGGCGGAACGGATCGCGCCGAGCGCGGCGATCAGGCTGAGCGCCGGCGCCTGCTTCTGGGCGGCGAGATTGGCTTCCAGCCGCGTGACGGCTTCGAGCACCAGGCTGGTATCGGCGGTGCGGTTGCGCTTGGCATATTCGGCGAGAAACCAGCGGCCGCGCGCGGTCTCCATGAAGGCCTCGCGGATCGCATCATAGTCTGCCTCGCCCGGCAGGGTGGGCCGGGCGGAGATCGGCGACAGGGCAAATGCTTCTTCGGCCATCATGATAACTCGTGGCGCGCACAGGGATGCGCGGTATGTAACCATCTCCACGATCCCGTGGCGAATCGCAGTTCACCTCATGATAGCCGAATCTGCCCCCCATAGCGCCCCGCAAATCCGCCGCAAATTCGCGCAGCGGCTGGCGATGTTCTACGGGACGGTGTTCGGCTCCAGCGGCTTCTATCTGCCGTTCTTCCCCGTCTGGCTGAAGGCTATTGGGATCGACCCGACCTGGATCGGCGCCATCCTGGCTGTGCCGTCGATGACGCGCTTCACCACGCTGCCCTTTATCACCGCTTTCGCAGAGCGCCGTCATGCGCTGCGCCAGACGATGATTGTCTGTGCCTTTCTCACCATGATCGGCTTTGCGACAGTAGGCACGCTACGCGAACCGCTCGCCGTGCTCCTGGTGTTCGCGCTGACGGCAGTGGTCTGGACGCCGCTCACGGCGTTGACCGATGGCTATGCGCTAAAAGGCGTGGTGCGCTTCGGCTTCAGTTACGGTCCGCTGCGGCTGTGGGGCTCGGCGGCTTTCGTGGTTGGCGCGCTTGCCTGCGGTCTGGTGGTCAACTGGCTCGACGGTGAGCATCTGATCTGGGTGATTGTTGCAGCGATGGTGCTGTCGGCTGTCGTCAGCCTTGGTCTGCAGCCACTTGGCGCGCCGACAGGCGAAGGCACGGTGCTGTCGAAGGCAAGCGCACTGCTACGCGACCCCGGCTTCCTCGCCATAGCGATCTCCGCCGCGCTGATCCAGGGCAGCCATGCCGGCTACTACACCTTCGCGTCGATCACCTGGCAGGCGTCCGGCCTCGACGGCCTCACTATCGCGGGTCTGTGGACGCTCGGCGTGCTCGCCGAAATCATCCTGTTCGCAGTGTCGCCACGCCTGACTTTGTCACCTGCAACCATGGTCATCCTTGGTGGCCTTGGCGCATTGCTGCGCTGGACGCTGACCGCGCAAACGCTTCCGCTCCCGATTCTCGTGGTTGTGCAATTGCTGCACGGCGCGACCTACGGTCTGACGCAACTCGGCACAATGGGCCTGTTGCTGCATCACGTGCCGCCGCACGTCATGGCGCGCGCGCAGGGTTATGTCACCGCCTGCACAGGCCTTGTGATGAGCAGCATGGCGGTTCTGTCAGGCGCGATCTATGCGCGTTACGGCGAGGGCGTTTACTACGTGATGGCCGTGCTTGGCCTTGCCGGCGCGACCGTCATATGGTTCGGCCGGCATCGCGCCGGGCAGCCGCCGGACGTTGCGGGCGATCAGCCCCAGAGCGCCGCGTCGGGCGGATAGACCGTGCTTTCGTCATAGCGCAGACCGCCGTCGCGATCTCCGGTGAGCAATAGCGGGCCATCAAGGTCGACGAAGCGTGCATATTGCGCAATCAGCATCGCGGGCGCCATCGCCAGCGACGTCGCCACCATGCAACCGACCATGATGTCGAGATTCATGGCGCGCGCGGCATCGGCCATCGCCAGCGCTTCGGTCAGGCCGCCGGCCTTGTCGAGCTTAATATTGATCGCATCATAGCGCCCGCGCAGCGCCTCGAGCGAAGCGAGGCCATGCACGCTCTCGTCGGCGCAGACCATGATCGGCCGATGCACATGCATCAGCGCATCATCCTTGCCTGCCGGCAGCGGCTGCTCAATTAGCGTGACGCCGGCGTTATGGCAGGCATCGAGATTGGCTTTCAGGTTGCCCGGCGTCCACGCCTCATTGGCATCGACGATCAACTCGGATTCCGGTGCGGCCTGGCGCACGGCCTTGATGCGGCTGATGTCGTCGTCACTGCCGAGCTTGATCTTCAGCAGCGGCCGGTAGGCGGCCTTTGCGGTGGCGGAGGCCATCGCCTCGGGTGTACCAAGCGAGATCGTATAGGCGGTGGTGCAGGCGCGCGGTGCCGGCCGCTGCAGCATGTCCCAGACGCGCTGGCCCTGGCTCTTGGCTTCGAGGTCTAGCAGAGCGCAATCCACCGCGTTGCGGGCGGCACCGGCGGGCATGGCCGATTGCAAGGCGTTTCGGTCGAGGCCCGCGGCAAATCGGTCCTGCATCGCCAGGATGGCGGCCAGCGTGGCCTCCGGGGTCTCGCCATAGCGCGCATAGGGGACGCACTCGCCACGGCCGGTCAAACCGCCGCGGTGGATTTCGGCTACCACGACGACGGCCTCGGTCTTGGCGCCGCGGCTGATGGTGAAGGCGCCAGCGATCGGCCATTGCTCGATCCGGGCGGTCATTAGGGCGGGGGCAGCGTCGGATGCGGACAATGCGGCGTCTTTCGGGCTGTGCCGGCAACGGCGGGTAATGACGTGTCTATAAGTTTACGTGATCGCCGTGAACTTGTTTGCGACGCAATGCCGGTGTCTGACAGGGCGGATTAAGGCTATATTAACCATAGCAACGTGTTGGCTTCACTTGGCTTCTCAGAAACGTATTTGGGCGTGTTAATACTTTGTTCATGCACAGACTGAACGCCCGCGGGAGCCTGTTTTGAGCGGCCCGACCTTGGAACAGATCGCGAAAGGCGACGGCTTGGCGCTGTGCGCGGCTGGGTCGTGGACGGCGCGTTTTGCCCCCGCGCTCGAAAAACTTGTCGGTGAGGCCGAGAAGCTGACCGGTAGCCGCCCCAACATCTTCATCGACGTGTCGCAGGTCTCCAAGCTGGATACATTCGGCGCCTGGCTGATCGAGCGGTTGCGTCGGGCGCTGACCAATGGCGGCCACGAGGCGCAGATCGCGGGCCTGTCGGCGAATTACGCGACCCTGGTCGACGAGGTCCGCCGCGTGAAGCCTGCGGTCCCGTTACCGGCAAGCGGTAGCGCTCTGACTGCCGTGCTCGATGGCATCGGCCGCAATATCTATGGCATCGGGGAAACCCTCGTCGCGCTGGTCGATATGATTGGTGCCGTGATCGCGGCCTGGTTCCGCGTCTGGCGGCATCCGTCGAAATTCCGGCTCACCTCGGTGGTGCATCACCTGGAGCAGGTGTGCTGGAACGCAGTACCGATCGTGGTCCTGATTACCTTCCTGATCGGCTGTATCGTTGCCCAGCAGGGTCTGTTCCATTTTCGCCGCTTCGGTGCCGACGTCTTCGTGGTCGACATGCTCGGCGTGCTGGTGCTGCGCGAGCTTGGCGTGCTGCTGGTGGCGATCATGGTCGCCGGTCGTTCTGGCAGCGCCTATACCGCCGAGCTTGGTTCCATGAAGATGCGCGAGGAGATCGATGCGCTTCGCACCATGGGCTTCGATGCCATCGAAGTTCTGATCTTGCCACGCATGGTGGCGCTGGTACTGGCGCTGCCTATTCTCGCATTTCTCGGCGCTATGGCTGCGCTCTATGGCGGCGGTCTGGTCGCTTGGCTCTATGGGGGCGTCGATCCATCGTCATTCCTGTCGCGGCTGCGCGAGGCGATTTCGATCAACCACTTCATCGTCGGCATGGTGAAAGCGCCTGTGATGGCCATGGTGATCGGCATCGTGGCCTGCGTCGAAGGCCTTGCCGTGCAGGGCAGCGCGGAGTCGCTGGGGCAGCACACCACCTCGTCAGTGGTGAAGGGGATCTTCTTTGTGATCGTGATGGATGGCGTATTCGCGATCTTCTTCGCAACGATCGGGATCTGACGGCCATGACCTCGACGACTGCGATGCCCATTACTGAGACGCCGACGGCTGCCGCCTCCACCTCTGCCGATGCGATCATCAGCGTGCGCGATCTTACCGTGGCATTCGGCAGCCGTCGGGTGCTCGACGGCCTCAATCTCAATGTCACCCGCGGTGAGATCCTCGGTTTCGTCGGCGCGTCCGGCGCCGGCAAGTCCGTGCTGATGCGCACGATCATTGGCCTCGTGCCAAAGGTCTCCGGCACGATCGAAGTGTTCGGCACCGATCTCGACAGCGGCGACAAGGAACGCCGCGAAGTCGAGCGGCGTTGGGGTATCCTGTTTCAACACGGGGCGCTGTTCTCGTCGCTCAACGTGCGACAGAACATCCAGTTTCCGGTGCGCGAATATCTCAAGGTCTCGGAACGTCTGCTCGACGAGATCACCATGGCCAAGCTTACCATGGTCGGTCTCAAGCCGGAGGTCGCCGATCGCTATCCGTCGGAACTCTCGGGCGGCATGATCAAGCGCGTGGCGCTGGCGCGGGCGCTCGCGCTCGATCCGGAGATCGTGTTCCTGGACGAGCCGACGTCGGGTCTCGATCCGATCGGCGCTGGCGATTTCGACGAATTGGTGCGCACGCTGCAGCGAACTTTGGGGCTGACCGTTTTCATGGTAACTCATGATCTCGACAGCCTGCATACAGCCTGCGACCGGATCGCCGTTCTCGGTAATGGCAAGATCATCGCGCAGGGAACGATGGCCGACATGCTGGCCTCGCAGCATCCCTGGCTTCGGGAATATTTCCACGGCAAGCGCGCACGCGCTGTTATCGGCTAGTTGTACTGGAGTTGGTTTGATGGAAACGCGGGCGAACTTCGTCCTGATCGGAATTTTCACGCTGGCGGTGATCGCCGCAGCGTTCGGCTTCGTGTTGTGGTTCCAGAATCTGCATTCGACCACGCAGCGCACGCCGCTGCGCATCATCTTCGAAGGCGCGGCGTCCGGGTTGCGCAACGGCGGCAACGTCAACTTCAATGGTATCCGGGTCGGTGAAGTCGTCTCGGTGAAGCTCGACAATCCCAAGCGCGTCGTTGCGCTGGCGATGGTCGAGAATATCGCGCCCATTCGCAAGGACACGCAGGTCGGCCTGGAATTTCAGGGGCTCACCGGTGTAGCTGCGATCGCGCTGAAGGGCGGCGATGAAGCTGCGCCCGCGGTCCCGCTGGATACCGACGGCGTGCCGGTGCTGACGGCCGATCCGGAGCTGCTGCGGGATATCTCTGAATCGATCCGGGCAACGCTGAACAACGTCAATCGTCTGGTCGCCGATAATCAGGATACTCTCAAGGGTGCCATGAAGAATGTCGAAACCTTCACGGCGACGCTGGCGAAAAATTCCGAAGTGATCGACGGCATCATGCTGAAGATCGACAGCGTGATGGGCAAGGCCGACGGTGTCATGGGCAAGGCTGACAGCGTTGTCGCGCGGACCGACAACATCCTGCTCGGCCTGGATGCGCTCGCGGGGGGCAAGGACGGCGGTGAGCTGACTGCGGCCGTGAAGTCGTTCCATGAACTGACCGAGAACCTCGACAAGCGTTCCGGTGCATTGATGCTCGATGGCCGTCGTACCCTCGCGGATATCAGCCGTGCCGTGAACAATCTTGACCGCAACCCGACGCGTCTGTTGTTTGGCGCCAGCAGCGGCACACCCGCGGCTGCACCTGCTCCGGCCGCGCCGCCGGCACCCGCTGCTCCGCCGCGTCGTCGCCAGCAGGCTCAATAGACACCAGTCCCGATATACATGGAGAGCGCTGATGGAGACCCAAGATAGCTTCACCATCAGCAATGGCCGCGTCACGGCGACGATCAAGGCCGCTGGTGCCGAACTCTGCTCATTGAAGGATGCGCATGGGCATGAGGTGCTCTGGCAGGCCGGCGAGGAATGGCCTCGCCACGCGCCGCTGCTGTTTCCGATTGTCGGTAAGCTAAAGGACGATGTGCTGCGCCATCGCGGCCAGGTGTATGCAATGACCCAACACGGTTTTGCGCGCGACCAGCGCTTCAGCTGGACAGGGCAGGGACCTGCGTCCTGTGCGCTGTCGCTGGCGGACAATGACGCCAGCCGGGCGAAATATCCGTTCGCGTTTCGGCTTGACGTCACCTATGTGATCGAGGGCGATGAACTGGTGATCGGTTATGCCGTCACCAACACTGGCGACGAGATGCTACCGGCCTCGATCGGCGCGCATCCGGCATTTCACTGGCCGCTGACGGACGGCGCCGACAAGCGCACGCATACGATCATCTTCTCCGATGCTGAACCGGCGCCGATCAGACGGCTCGAGGGTGGACTGTTGCTGAGGGAGGCGGAACCGTCGCCGGTGCAGGGCGGCGCACTGGCGCTGTCGGAATCGCTGTTCGTCAAGGATGCTATGATCTTCGATCATCTCGCCAGCAGGTCGCTGAGCTATAGCGCGCCTGGCGGACCGACGATCACCTTCGCCTGGGAAGGCTTTCGCGAACTTGGTATCTGGTCGAAACCATCCGGCGCTGCATTCCTCTGCATCGAACCGTGGTACGGCTATGCCAGCCCGGTGGATTTTGACGGCGAGTTCGCCGACAAGCCGGGCGTGATGCATATCGCGGTGGGCGAGACACGCAGCTTCACCCAACGCATCGGGTTCGCATAAGGTAACTGTCGCGGCCCGTGATCCAGCAGACCGCTGCATCGAGGAGGTCCGTCATGTCGAGAACTGCGTCCTGTTCGTGCGGTCAGCTGTCCATCGTGCTCGAAGGCGAGCCGAGGGGCGTCGGTATATGCCACTGTTTCGCCTGCCAGCGCCGGACCGGCAGCGTCTTTGCCGCGCTCGCGGGCTTCGGGCCAAGTTACAATGTGAGCGGCATCGCGACCGAGTATGTCCGCACGGGGGATCAGGGCGCGCGCTTCCGATTCCGGTTCTGTCCCGTCTGTGGCACCAATCTCTTCCACACCGAAGAAGGATATGAAGCGCGTTCCGTAGCTGTGGCGGTCGGCTGCTTGCTGATCCGGATTTTCCGCCTCCGGAGATCTCCGTCTATCATTGTCGGCGGCATGCCTGGGTGTCCTTGCCGTTCGGCGTCAACATTCACGACAAGGATCCCGCGTGATGACGGCACCGGCCTGGCCCCGCGTCTAGCGCTCCGGCACAACAGCAGGCTCAACAAAAAAGCGGAGGCATCGCTGCCTCCGCTTTTCGCGTTCGTATTTAATCTTGCTTAGCCCAGCCGACCTGCTGCATGCGCAAGCAGGGTGTAGACCAGGCCCGTTTCCGAGGTCAGATGGCTGCGCAGCGCTGCCGGACCGCGTTCATCGCGGGCGACTTCGTCAAGCAGGCGTTCGAACTCGGTGATGTAGCGATCCACCGTGCCCTTGAAGTTGCGGTCCGACCGATACTTGCGGGCGACTTCATCGAAAGCCTTCTGGCCGGCGGGCGTATAGAGCCGCTTGCTGAAGGCCTTGCTCTCGCCGCGCTGATAGCGATCCCACATTTCGGCAGCCAGTGTCCGATCCATCAGGCGGCCGATATCGAGCGACAGCGACTCCAGCGGATTGGCCGAGGCTACAGGCTGCTGCGGAGCCGGTGCGCGGCGCGGCGGCGTGCGATCTTCTTCGACGTGATCGGCGCGGCCGAGCAGATCCGACAACCAGCCGTCACGGCCCTGGTCGGCGTTGGCCGGAGCGACCGACGGCGCTTCGGTGCGACGCGGCGCTGGGCCACCGATATCGGGCATCGGCAAGTTCGTTGCGCTACGGGCAGGCGGCTCCTCGCGGCGCGGGGCCGTACGCGGAGCCTCGTGGCGCGCTTCACTACGGCTGCTGGCGATCGCCATCGCCGGCTCCTCGTCACGCTGCACGCTGGTGGTGCGGCTGGTCGAGACCACGTCGAGGCCGCGGCCATGACGGGCAACGATGCGGTTGAGCTCGGCGAGCGCCTCGATCTGGTCGACGATCACCTTGCGCATCTGCGCAGTGCTCTCGGCGGCTTCCTGCGGCATGTCGAGAACGCCACGGCGCAGTTCGGTGCGGGTGCTCTCGAGCTCGTTGTGCATTTCGGCAGCCATCTGCTTCATGCTGGCGACCATCGACGAGAACTTGTCGGCCGACTGCTTGAACATGGCATCGGCTTCCTGCGTGCCCTGCTGGTAGATTTCGCTCATGGCTTGCGTTGTCGCGCGGCGTTCTTCTTCCGCGGCGGTGCGAACGGCTTCGAACTGCCGGCTGATCGCTGCCGAGCCCTGACCTGCGGTCTCCGCGACGACGCGGGCGATGTCTCGGGCACGCTCTTCGGCGGCTGCCAGCGATTCATCGAGCAGGCCGGTGAAGCGGGTGAGGCGCTGATCGAGATCGGTGGTGCGCAGATCGATGGTGGTGACCAGCGATTCCAGCGCCGCCTTGCGTTCGCCGACCGACGACATCGTGGTGCGGTTGCTCTGTTCGACCAGAGCCGCGGCATCCACGAGGGCATGGCCATGGGTTTCGAACTGGCCCGAGAGTGAGCCGAGATCTTCCAGGGCCTTGGAGGTCTTGGAGGTGAACACGGTGAGCTGTTCTTCCAGCGTCTGGGTAGCCAGGCCGTTGCGCGACGTCACGTCGTTCATGGTGGACACGAAGTCCGCCACGCGGGTGACCAGAGCGCGCTCCAGCGAGTTGAGATTGTCGTGGGCGCCGGTGAGGACTTCCTGCAGCAGGATGTTGCCTTCACGCAGGCGTTCGAACAGCGCCACGGTATCGGTGCGCAGGATCTTGCTGGTTTCCTGCATCTCCGTGACCGCAGTGATCGAGACCTGACGCGACTGCTCGATGGCGGTGCGCGAGCTCTGCTCGAGATCCTTCAGCGACTTGTTGACCGCACCGGTGGCGAGTTCGCCAGCCGTGGTGATCGCGCGGGCCACGTCCGTGCTGTTGGTGACCATGGTCTGCGAGAAGGTCTGGCCGCGGCTCTCGATCGCCTTGAGCGCGTCGGCGGTGACGCGATCGATATCGACCGTGAGCTGATTGGCCTTGGCGCCCAGCGCATCGACCAGCGAACCGCGCTTGGCGTCGACCATCTGCGACAGACGGTCGGTCTGCTGCTGCACATAGGTGACGATTTCGTCCGTCTTGCCGGTCATCGTGGTGCCGAAGCTGCCCGAAGCGGCGAACACCGACCGCTCGATCTCCGACGAGGTGGTCTTGATCTTGGTGGTGATCTCGTTCGAGGCGGCGACCAGCGAGTTGTGCGCATTCTGCGCACTGGTCTGGATGTTGTCGGTGGTGTTGGCGGTGACGTTCGAGAGCGAACGCTCGATGTCGGCGGAAATCACCTTGATCTGGTTCGCGGCATCCGCCGAGGAGGTTGCCAGCGAGGTCTGCACTTCGCGGGCACTCGAGAGAATCGCAGCCGCCGTGTCGGCGCCGACCGCGGTGAGTGTGCGCTGCACGTCGATCGAGAGCGACTTCACGTGGCTTGATGCCTCGGAAGACGCTGTGACCAGCGTGCTCTGGGCTTCGCGGGCGCCGGCGACGATCGACTCGGCAGTTGCGGTGCCGGCGGTGGTCAGGCTGCGCTCCATGTCGGCCGCGAGGTTGCGGACGTGGTTCGACGCTTCGGTCGAGGCGTCGATCAGCGAGGACTGGACGTTGCGCGTGCTGGCCAGGATCGAGTCCGCGCTGGCGGTGCCGGCGGCGATCAGCGTGCGCTCCACATCGGCCGCAAGGGTGCGGACCTGCTGCGAGGCGTCGGTCGACGCGGCGACCAGCGTGCTCTGCGCGGCGCGGGCGCCAGACAGGACCGAGTCGGCCGTCGCCGTGCCGGCGGCAGTGAGCGTGCGTTCGATATCAGCCGAGAGCGACTGGATCTGGGTGGCGACTTCCGAAGAGGTGGCGACCAGGGTCGACTGGGCGTCGCGGGCACCTGAGAGCATCGAGGCCGCCGTGGCGGAGCCGGCCGCGGTGAGGGTGCGTTCGACATCGGCCGACAGTGACTTCACCTGCAGCGAGGCTTCCGAAGACGCATTGACCAGCGTGGCCTGCGCATCGCGGGCACTGTTGACGATGGCCGTGGCGGCAGTGGTGCCGACAGCGGTCAGCGAGCTCTCGATATCGGACGCCGTCAGCTTCAGCTGCGCGCCGACATCGGTCGAGACCGACACGAGGGATTCCTGCGCGGCGCGGGCGCCAGCCTGAATGGTCTCGCTCGTATTGACCATGAGATGCGTGAGCGAACGCTCGGCGTCCTCGACATTGGTCTTGATGCCGATCGAGAGTTCTTCGGCGCGGGCCATGAGCGAGTCGCTGGCCGTGCGGCCGGAGGTTTCGATACGGCCGGCAACAGCCTCAATGCGCGAGCCGAGCAGTTCCTCGAACTGTTCGACGCGGGTTTCGATCCCGCCGGCGACGATGCCGATACGACCTTCCATGCCTTCGTGGATCGTCTGGAAGCGCGCAGTGATGGTATCCGCGAACTGTGTGCTGCGGCTGTCGATGGCATCGGTGACGTTGTTGATGCGGCTGTCGATGGCCGTGATCGCCTGCGTCGTGCCTTCGGTGAGCGAGCTCGTGAAGTAGGAAAGGCGGTCGTCGATCGAGTGGATCGCCTGCACGGCGCCTTCCGTGAGCGCGGTGGTCAGGTGGGTCAGGCGGCCGTCGACCGAGCTGACTGCGAGATTCGCGCCTTCGGTCAGGGCGGTGGTCAGATGCGTCAGGCGCGCGTCGACCGACTGGACGGCCTGATTGGCACCTTCCGAGAGCGTCGATGCGAGGTTCTCAAGGCGCGTATCGATGGTCGCGGTGACCGACTGCGCGCGCGCGTCAAACGTTTCTTCAAGGCTCTTGAGACGTCCATCGACGGTCTCGTCGAACGACTTGATCCTGGTGTCGAGCGACGCATCGAGATTGACGACGCGGCCTTCGAATTTGGTCTCGAATTCTGCGAGGCGGGTGTCGAGCGACGACGTGATGCCGCCGACATTGGACGCGACGCGGGTGTCGAAATTATCGACATAGGTCTTCAGCGTTTCCGAGATGTCCTGCGTACGCTGACCCAGGCGATCGACGACTTCGCCGCCGAAGGTCTTCACGGTGCGGTCGAATTCCGAGATGTGCTTGGTGATCAGTGCGCCCAGCGTGCCGCTGTCGCGCGAGAAGCGCTCGGCCAGCTCGCTGCCCTGTTCCTTCACCAGTTCGTCGAAGGCGTTCATCTGCAGGCTGAGGGTGTCGTGCGCGGTTTCGGTCTGGCTCGCGACCTTGGCGACCAGTGCGTTGACGGTGGCGTCGAGGGACTCGCCCGCCTTGTCACCTGACGTGAGGATCTGGTTGGCCAGGCGGTTGCCGGCATCGTCGATCTTGCTGACGAGGTCGCCGCTGCGCAGCTCGAGTTCGAGCAGCAGACTATCGCTGGAATTCTTAAGCGAGTCGTGGACCTGCTCGGTGCGGTCCGACACGCGATCGACGATGGTCGAGGAGCGCTGTTCGAATTCGCTGGTGATGCGGTCGATACGCTCGTTGAGCATTTCGTGGACGCGGTCTGCCAGATCGACGAACTCGTCGTGTACGTGGCCGGTCTTGAAGTTGAGGCTCGTCGTCAGACGCTCGCTGGCGTCGAGCACCGCGCGGGTGGTCTCGGCACTGGCCTCTTCGAGGCGGTCGAGCAGGTCGCCGCCACGCTCGCCGAGCGCGAGGATCATGTTGTCGCCGGCATTGCCGAGCGCACGGGTGATGTGTTCACCGCGCTCTTCGAGGGCGCCGGTGATGCTCTTGGCGACTTCATCGACGCGTGATGCGATGGCGTCCGAAATCAGTGCGATGTCGTGGCGGAGATCGATCTGCACGCCCGAAATGGCGGAGCGAACCTGCTCGGCCTGACCGACCAGGTTGTCGCGCTGATGCGCGATGTCCTGCAGCAGCGCGCGGATGCGGACTTCGTTGTCAGAGTAAGCGCGCTCGAGCGCGGAAACTTCGTTGGCGACGAGGGTTTCGAGTTCGCCGGCACGCGCAATCGCGCGCTCGACGCCGTCGCCCATCGCGGCGACTTCGCGGCGGATCGCCTGGCCGACCGTGACCATCGAGTCGCTGGCCGTGCTTTCGGGCTCGGAGAAGCGGATCGCAACCTGTGCCATCGACTGGGCGATCAGGCGCATTTCCTGGCCGCGCCAGGCGAGGCTGGCGAGGAAGTAAAACAGCAAAATTGGAGCGAACAGCAGCGCAGCAAGGCCAGCCAGAGCCAGCGTGCCGCCGGAGCCCTGACCGATCAGGGCCTGCAGCGACGGCAGGAACGCAACGGTCAACAGGCCTGCGCCGACGATCCACAAGCCGGCGAACAGGGTGGCGAGCGTATAGACGTTGCGGGCGGGGCGGTTCTTCTGCAGCGCCTGCAGGATCTGGCCGATGGTTTCGCGGTCATCGTTTGCGGGACGGCGCGCAAAGCGCTGATCGTCCTGCGGCTCGAAGCTCGGGCGATCATTGGCGATGCGTGCGTCGAAGGCGTTGTCGTCGAGGTCGACGGGGGAAGATGGATTGGTGGGGGCGTTGTCGGCACGGATCGCGGGCTGATCGCGATCGACATGCGCGGGGTCACTGATGTTGAGAGCTTCCTGGATGGCAGAGAGCGCGACTTCGGTCGGATCCTTGGCCTTTTTGGTGTTGTTTGCCATGCTCGTTCCACGCCCCCTGATTACGCAACTGACACAGAAGTCCCCATGATTCGTTCCCGCCTGCAGCATGGCGACTGGCCATGTGCACCCCGCGGGACGAATTTCGGACTGCCGGTCGCTCGGCTTGTCCGCTACTTCCGCAAACATCCTATTGGCTTGGTCGCGCGAATGAAATGGTTCTGGTTAAGACATTCTTAATGATAGTTAACGGCTTCCCCCGGTAACTTCTTGTGGCGCCTCAAATAAACGGAATGGCCCCTCAATCGTGGCGAGTTTGCGTCAAAACTGCGTCAACCCAGCGGATTGTACCTAGAACGTTCCGTTAACCAATTCCGTGTTTGGCTGCAAAAAATCGCGGCCGGATCGTTCGGTTGGCGGGAATTTGGGCCATCATCAATGCCGCTTCACTTCGAACGGGTTCAATGGATGCCGTCACCGCCGCTGGTTCCCGATGACGGACCGATCGATTTCCCCCACCTTCAACGTATGACTATGGGCGATAGCAGCCTGGAACGTGAAGTTCTGGCGATGTTCGCGGCCCAGTCGAGCGAGTTGATCGAGAAGATCGTCAAAATGCCGGCGGATGCGGCTGAACTCACGCACAAGCTGAAGGGCTCCGCGCAGGCGGTCGGCGCGTTCCGCATCACGGAAGCCGCCGAATGGCTGGAAACGACGCTGCGCGACAGCAGCGATACCGCTGAGGCCCTGATGACGCTCACCGACGCCGTTCTCGAAGCGCGGGCGGAGATCGACGTCCTTCTGAAGCGGTCCTGATCCCCAAGGGATCGTTTTTGATTCCCCAAAGGGGTCCTGCTTGGCACGGCTTTTCTAGATGACGGTTTTGCTGCGGGGCGCTGGCGCGATCCAGATCGACCCGTTATAGGACAGCCGGTATCTTCCTTTCGGCAGCGCGAGCATCATGGCCAAGATAAACTTTGTCGATCACTCCGGTGAGACCCGCAGCATTGACGCCGAGATCGGCTCCACGGTGATGGAGGCGGCCATTCGCAATGCCATCCCGGGTATCGAAGCCGAATGTGGCGGCGCCTGCGCCTGTGCCACCTGCCACGTCTATGTCGACGAAGCCTGGCAGGAGCGCGTCGGTGCGCCGACGCCGATGGAAGAGGACATGCTGGACTTCGGTTACGACATCAAGCCGAACTCCCGGCTGTCGTGCCAGATCAAGATCACCGATGCGCTCGACGGCCTTGTCGTGATCACGCCGGAACGCCAGGCCTGAGCTTCCCAAGACTTGTTCTGAGCTTTCCAAGCCCTGTTATTTACTGCGTGTTCAAGCCGCGCAGCATCCATGGCTGAAACCGTTCGATGACCTCGGGCGGGATCGGCGTCGGCTGGCGGCTGGTGAGGCCGACCATCACGGTCGTTGCAATCGCCGAGGCCATGCACTTGCCTTCCGAAAACACGACCTGCGAATAGGTCACCGAGGTCCGGCCGATCTTGGTAACGCCGAGCCCGAGTTCGATCTTGCCGGGCCAGTGCAATTCGGCGCGAAAGTGAATATCGAGCCGCGCTAGCACCCAGCTTTGCCCCGGCGCGATCAGCCCGCATGCCGGGTCCCGCATCAGCAACACGCGGCTGGTCTCGAAATAGCTGGAATACACCGCGTTGTTGACGTGGTTGTTCGGATCGAGATCCGCAAAGCGCACATTGTCCGACAGGCGATAGGGATAGTCGTCGAGGACGGGCGCCGGGGCGCGGGCAGGGGCGTTCACGAAATTGATCTCCAGCAATGCTTGGCAGGTTTGCGCCTGTTACAGCGCAGTTGCACAGCCCAGGCAAGGGCGGGGCACATGCTGATTTCAGGCCGAGCCGCTGTGGCTTTCCCCGTGTGGCGCCGCTAGGCTGGACGCAATTGCCGGATGGCGCCGGGCTCTGCGATCTCGCAGGGCTGGTTCAACCGAGAAAAAACACTATGGGCGAAACGATCAAGACGGACGTGCTGATCATCGGCGCCGGCCCCTGCGGACTGTTCGCCGTTTTTGAACTTGGTCTGCTCGATATGAAGGTCCACCTCGTCGATATCTTGGACAAGATCGGTGGCCAATGCGCCGAGCTCTATCCTGAAAAACCGATCTACGACATTCCTGCGATTCCGCTGGTCACCGGTCAGGGGCTGACCGAAGCACTGCTGGAGCAGATCAAGCCGTTCCATCCGACCTTTCATCTGAATGAAATGATCGAGACCATCGAGAAGATCGGCGACCCCTTGTTTCATGTCACGACGGATGCCGGCCAGGTGTTCGAAACCAAGGTGGTGGTGATCTCCGCCGGCGGCGGCTCGTTCCAGCCGAAGCGTCCGCCGGTGCCGGGCATCGAAGCCTATGAGGGCACGTCGGTGTTCTACGCGGTGCGCAAGATGGAGCAATTCCGAGACAAGGATCTGCTGATTGTCGGCGGTGGCGATAGTGCACTGGACTGGACGCTCAACCTGCATCCGGTCGCGCGGCGCGTCACGCTGTTGCATCGGCGCGATGATTTTCGTGCTGCGCCTCACAGTGTCGAGCAGATGCGCAAGCTCGTGGCAGCCGGTCAGATGGACCTGCAGATCGGTCAGGTCACAGCGCTCGAAGGCGAGGGAGGCCATCTCACTGGGGCTGTCATCAAGGGCAATGACAACGAAAGTGTCCGGATCAACTGCAATACGATCCTGCCGTTCTTCGGCCTGACCATGAAGCTCGGTCCGGTCGCCAACTGGGGCGTCACGCTGGAGAACAACCTGATCCCGGTGGAGACGGCGTCGTTCGAGACCAATGTCCCCGGCATCTTCGCCATCGGCGATATCAATACATATCCCGGCAAGCTGAAACTCATCCTGTCCGGCTTCCACGAGGGCGCGCTGATGGCACAGAAAGCGTATCACTACGTCTATCCGGACAAGCGGCTGGTGTTTCAATACACGACGTCCTCCTCCAGCCTGCAGAAGAAGCTCGGCGTTAACTAACTTCGGCTAGTTGTTGGAATCATCTTGTATGACGGAGATGCAAAGGCGGTTCGGATCGCCGGTAACCGCGTCGGGTTCGGTGGGGCAGCTTGTGGCAAAGCTGTGGCCGCTGACACAATCGGACATCCGGCGCGCGATCGGCAATCTTGCAAAAGCCATCAACCGCAGTCACTCTCTCGTCGCGGAAGATTGATAGTCTATGCAATCGGATCGAGTGCGGATACTCGGCGGATGCCTGGACGACGAACTGCACTGGGGAAGGCGATGGCACAACTTCGATCCCGACGTCTGGCGCTCACAGTCGCTTCAGGTCTGGCCGCATGCGCGATGTTCGCCGGCCCTCTCCACGCAGCGGAACCGACTGCTGCCGGGCTTTGGCAGAAGGTTGAGAATAACAAGCCTGTCGTCTGGGTTCTGGTGGTTGACCATGGCGGCGGCGTATTCGAAGGCGCGATCGCCAAGACGTTTCCGAGCCCCGATGACAAGCCGGGCGACGACTTCTGCGGCAAGTGCGTCGATGACCGGAAGGGCCAGCCAGTGCTGGGCATCTCCTTCATCCGCAACATGCAGCAGCAGGGACTGAAATACGAAAACGGCAACATTCTCGATCCGCGCGATGGCAAGGTCTACAAGGCCAAGATGAGCGTCAGCGCCGATGGTCGGGCGCTCACCGTGCGTGGCTATTGGGGCATTGCGCTGCTCGGCAAGGACGAGACCTGGTACCGTCTGCCCGATACCGAAATGGCCTCGCTTGATCCGACGGTGATCGCGAAATATGTGCCGACGCTCGCGGCAGCAGCCGTGAAGCCGCCAACCGTCGGTAATGCCGCCGCGAAGGCCCCCGTCGCGCCGATGAAGAAGGCCAGCAATGTGACCCCGGGTAGCAACGTCGCGCGCTGATCGCTGCCAACTTGCTTGTGGCTCCCCCACAAGCGAAGACTGTCCAACACCCCGCATTCTGGAAGCCGACGCCATGGCGCGTCGGCCATTTCGTTGCCAATTCAACCGTGGCGCGCCAGCTTCCAACGTTGCTTGTCGGCTCTCTCCGGATTCATTTGAATACCGGATCATAGAAATATGATTCCACGTCTGTTCTTCGCGGCCCGTCGATCGATATCGTGCATCGCTTCAATGACAATGGCTGCTGAAGGAGCCCATCACGATGATCGTTGCGCATTACGAGCATCGCTTGCCCGCCGACTATGATCTCGGCTTGATCCGCTCACGCGCACAGGAGCGTGGGCCGCTCTGGGATGCAAAGCCGGAGCTCTATTTCAAGGGATTTCTCTTGCGAGAGAGCGGGCGCTTCGGTGCAATGACGTCTAGCTATTCCTCGCTTTATCTGTGGCGGCACGACGAGGCGTTTCGCGATTTTCTCGTGAACGGCGGATACAAGATCGTCGTCGATATGTTCGGTCGGGCGCGGATCGAAACACGCGTTGCCCTCGATGCCCGGAAGGGGGCTGGACGGGAGGCGCGCTTTGCTTATCGGCAAGATATCGCCATACCGCCCGACGCCGATCTTGAAACAACGATAAGAGGGGAGATCGAGCGCAACGCGGATCTCTCGGTTCGCGCCGGAATTGTTGCAGCCGTGATCGGATTGGATGCCGAGAAGTGGGTCTTCACCCGCGTCCTGCTCTCGGAGAATGAATGCACCGATGCTGGCGCTTGCTACCAGATCCTGCATCTGGCGCAGCCGCTGCTGGATCGCCTTCCATACGCTACCTAGCTCGTATGCGCGCGGTGTTCGCGGAACGCAGCCGCGAGGGTTCGCAGCGCTTGGCGAGACTGCATATCCGACAGTGTCGAGAGAAGTACGATTTCCGACGACGCCAGCGGTGGCAGGCCAAACTTCTGGCTGACTTCGATGGTGCCGGCCGGTGCAAGCCGGCAGGAGAAAACCGCCGTGGCGAGGCCGGCCGAGACAGCGTCCGACACGACTGAAGAGCCGCCACCGAGAAACACCTCCGTCCATGCGATGCCGGCCGCGTCCAGCGCATGAATGGCAACGTCGTGCACGCCACATACTGGCGTTAGCGCCGCCAGTCGCAATGCCTCGCCCGGCCGGTGCACAAAGCCTGGTGCTGCGAACCAGCCGAAATGCTCGGGTGCAAGCACTTCGCCGTCGCGTCGGTCATCCTCACGCCGGACGATGGCCGCATCGATTTCGCCGCGGTCGAATGCGTCCAGCAAATTGCGTGAATTATCGAGGCGAACCTCGATCGTGAGCGTGGGGTCATGGGCATTCAGGCGAGCCAGCAGCGTCGGAACCTCCGGCCCGGCCACATGGGCCGCAATGCCGAGTGCGAAACGGCGACGGGTCGCAGACAACGCTGCGACAGCGCGATCATGCGCGGCCAGGAAGTCGCGGGCTGAATCGACGAATAGCGCGCCTTGCGCCGAGAGGCGCACCATTCGCGGGGTTCGTTCGATCAATTTATGGCCGAGGCGGTCTTCCAGCCGCTTCAGCTTCACGCTGATCGCGCCCTGCGTCGTGCCGAGCGCTTCCGCCGCGCGGGTGAAGCTCTGAAGATTGGCGATGGTCACGAATGCCTGCACGGCATCCACGTCCAGGGCGCTCATTTGAATTATCCAGATTTGTTGTCTCTGAAATAATCAATCATCCAATTCTGAAATGGTCAACCTCTGCCTATGTTGCGTTCATCACAACGCGGACCGGGTGGACCTCGTCCTCTGTCGTCGGGCTTCACTGTGGCGCGTTATTATCCCGAAAGGCTCCCATGCTCTCCGAATCGACACGACAAAGCACATTGGCTTTGGCGGCTGCCTGTCTCACCTCCCTGATGTTCGGTCTGGAGATTTCCAGCATTCCCGCGGTCCTGCCAACACTGGAGCGGGTGCTTCATGCCGATTTCAAACAGCTCCAATGGGTCATGAATGCATATACGATCGCGGTGACGACGGTGCTGATGGCAACCGGCACGCTCGCGGATCGCTATGGGCGCAAGTGCGTCTATCTGATTGCGATCGTCGCGTTTGCCGCTGCATCGCTGCTTTGCGGCCTGACCGAAAATATATTGGTGCTGATCGTTGCCAGATTTCTCCAGGGCATGAGCGGCGGGGCGATGCTGATCTGCCAGGTCGCGGTGCTATCCCATCAATTTCCGGAAGGGCGGCAACGCGCCGTTGCATTCGGCTGGTGGGGGATCATCTTTGGCATCGGTCTGGGCTTCGGCCCGATCATCGGTGGTGCGATCGTGGCTTTGTCGAGCTGGGAATGGGCCTTCCTCATCCATGTCCCGCTTGCCGTGATCGCCCTGATCCTCGCCGGGAGCGGAGTTCGCGAGTCGCGCGATCCGGAGGCCAGCAGCCTTGATCTTGCAGGGATCATCACGCTCTCGCTTGCAGTCTTCTGCCTCGCATTCTTCATTACGCAAGGCCCGGATATCGGCTTCGACAGCTGGACGGCGTTTGCGGTCGTCGGCGTGTTCGCTGCAAGCCTGATCGGCTTTGTCTTCGCCGAGCGTTTCAGCCCGAGGCCGATGTTCGACTTCACCGTCTTTCGGATCCGTAATTTTTCCGGCGCGCTGGTCGGCTCGATGGCCATGAACTTCAGCTTCTGGCCGTTCATGATCTATCTGCCGATCTATTTCCAGGCAGGGTTGGGTTATAGCAGCGTCGGCGCCGGACTGTCGCTTCTGGCCTATACGTTGCCGACGCTGGTCGTGCCGCCGGTGGCCGAACGGCTCGTGCTACGTTTCCATCCGGGTCTGGTCATCCCGCTCGGCCTGTTCACGATCGGAGCGGGGTTCTTCGCCATGAAGATCGGCAGCTCGGTCGCGCATGCGAGCTGGCTGACGATGCTGCCGGGATGCGTCCTTGCCGGCATCGGATTGGGGCTGACCAATACGCCCGTGACCAACACGACGACCGGATCGGTGCCGCAGGAACGCGCGGGCATGGCGTCAGGCATCGATATGAGCGCCCGCATGATTGCGCTTGCCATCAACATCGCGCTCATGGGCCTCATTCTCGTCGAGGGAGTTCGTGCGTCTTTGAAGGCCGCGCTGCCGAGCGGTACCAGTGCCGAGCTCTTACGCTCGCTGGCAGAAAGCGTCGCCGCCGGCACGGCGCTCGCGTCCGAATACAATCCCGGCGGAGCCGTCATTCAAGACGCCCTGACCCAAGGGTTCGGCTGGGTCATGCTCTATGGCGGAATGAGCGTGTGGATTCTCGCGGGCATCAGCTTTGTTGTCTTCGGCCATGGACTGCCGAGACGCGCGCCACATGGTCAAAGCTGTGTCGAAGGCGACGGTCGGGCGTAGTCCGGACCGCTTTCCTTCTGCCGGGACCTCGATGGATAGCTGAGCTGATCGTCCTATCGCGCGGCCGGCTGCAGCACCATCGGTGCCAGTGGCTCCTGCGTGACATCAGCTTCCGCGCCCAGCCGCAATACGCTCGCCGCTGCCGGCACGACGGCATCGGCCATTGCTGCATGACCTTCGCCGGTGGGATGGATCGCACCGCCATAGACGGCGGAGAGAATGCCCCAGGTCGCGTCATGGATATCGGCCGGCTGGATCGCCGCCGAATAGCCCTGCGGATAGGTCATCGCCGCGAAGTAGCTGTCATTGGCGTCGCGGATCCAGCGGCCACGCGGCAAATAGGGGCGGAATTCGCTGGCGCCGCGACCGCACACCATCGGCTGCGCCGCCGCTTCGACGAGACTGGTCTCGAAGCTGTCGCCCTTGGGCGAGAAGCAGGCGCGATCGAATTCGGGATCGGATGAGGAGCGTGCGCAGAAGCCGTGATTGGCGAAACTCGCCTGATGCTGATCGACGAAGGTCATGCGGTCGGCTTCGGGATTGCGGCACAGTACGCCGCCCTGGCACAGTGCGATGGACTTCAGTTGCGGCAGGAATTCGGACTCGACGAAATTCGCGACATTGGCCAGCCGCTGCGGATCGGCTGAGAATGACGGATGCACGTCGAAGCCGGCCGGGCCGCCGGGGCAGGGTGCGCCATTGGCGAAAGTCGGGTTGGCGTAAGCGGCAAACACCACGCGCGACATGTCTCCGCCGAGCAGCGGCTTCAGGGCTTCCCGCACCTTGCCGAAGCTGGAGGGCAGTTCGCGGACCAGCGCGCTGCGGGAGTCCTCGACCGAGCCTAGGATGCCGCCGCGCTTGAACAGCGCGCGTTCGGTGGCGTTCTCGACGATGACGTCGGCAACGAGCCCGGAGAAGTTGATGTCGTTGGCGCCGATCGACAGCAGCACGAGATCGAGCCGGCGAGCCGGCTGACGGCGCTTGGCGGCAGCGATGGCTTCGCGCAGTTCGGCGATCTGCGCGTTGACGCTGCCCGCACAGGTGCTCGCATTCTTCGTGGTGAGGCACTCACGCGCGCGCTGGCCACCCAGCAATCCTTCGGCGATGGTCGCGCCGGAACAGGCCAGCGGCAGATAGGTGACGGCGATGTGCGGATACTGCACGGCGAGCGCCAGCGCGGCGCGGGTCTGGTAGCTATAGAGCGAGCGGTGGCACGCGGCGTTGAACCACTGCGCGCCCGCGCGCTGCCAGGCCTGCAGCGACTCATAGGAGTCGCAGGAACGGCCGCCTTTGAAGCCGGCGCGGCTCGGCCGATAGAACTGCCCGCTGGGGCCGCCGAGATAAGAGCGGAAGCAGAAGCCGTCATCGGACAGCGCGACCGGACGATCGGGATTGCCTTCGCCCGATGCAATGGAATCGCCGAGGCCCGCAATCAGGATGTCGCGCACGGCGATGTCGGCGCTGACCCGCACAGGCGCCTCGGCGCCGCTGGTGACCTCCACGGCCGCGACCGTGCGGCGACCATAGATGGCGCGGAAATTGATCGGCTCGGCGCAGTCGAGGGTGGATTGACGCGGGCCTTCGCCGTCCTCGAAGGTCCAGGCGCAGATCGCACCGACCGGCACTTCGCCGGTGAGGCGGACGGTGATCGGGTGCTCGGTCGGCGTCAGGTAGCTTTCCTTGACGGTGTCACGGGTGCAGGGCTCGCTGACCTTTCCGGCCAGATCGATGCACAGCCGGTTGACGGTGTTGCGCGCCCAGCCGCGGCCATCGCTCTGCACGCCCAAAGCCTGTTCGGCACCCAGCACGCTGCGGTTGCGCATGGCGTCGACATGGAGCTGGAAGTCACGTTCTTCGCGGAACAGTCGAAAGCGGTTGCGCACTTCCCAGGAAATCTGGATCGAACTGTTGGCCACGCCCTGCGCGGCGGCCGGTTCAACCGGCAGCGCGCCCAGCATGCCGAGCAGCAAGGCGAAGTTGATCAATGAACGTCTGAAATAAATGGGGGCCATGGCGGTGTTGAACGTCACGTATGGGGCGGAAGTAAGAAATCGATTGGCCGGACGCGCGATGTGGCGCGCCCGCGACTGATTCAACCCTGTGACTGACGCTTCAATGGCTGCTCATGCACCACGACCGGGGCGGGCTCGGTCTCGCGACGTTCATTGCGGTCATCCAGGCGGCGCCTGTGCCATGGCTGGATGACACTGAGCCAGATTTCGCGGGTGCCCATGATGCAGATCGAGATGGCGAACGGGATCATGAAATACAGGATCCGGAACATGACCACAGTGGCGACCAGCTCCTCCTGGCGGAACTGCGGCAGCGCCACCAGCAAGGCTGCGTCGAACACGCCAAGGCTGCCCGGCGCATGGCTGGCGAAGCCCAGCAGGGTGGCCAGGATGAACACCACAGCCAGTGAGACGAAATCGATATAGGGCTGATCTGGCATCAGCAGATACATAGCCAGCGCGCAGAAGCCGAGATCGACAACGCCGATGGCGATCTGCAGCAGCGTCAACTGGGCGGAGGGCAGGACGACCTTCCAGCCGTTCTGACCGAGCTCGCGGCGTTGCTTGCCGATCGACAGCCAGATCAGATAGCCGATGATGCCGGCCAGACAGCCGAACCCGATCAGCCGATTGATGGCATTGGGCAGGAGATCGATGGCCGAGGCGGCCTGCGGATGCCAGACCATGCCGATGCCCAGCACGAACAGATTGCCAAGCCAGAAAGTCAGTCCGGAGATGAAGCAGATCTTGGCGACGTCAATGGCATTCAATCCGTAGTCCGAATAGATACGGAAGCGGATGGCGCCCCCTGTGAACACGGTGGCCCCGATATTGTGGCCGATGGTGTAGCTGGTGAAGCCCGACAGCGCCGCGATCCGATACGGCACATGTTTCTTGCCGATCGTTCTGAGCGCGAAGTAATCGTAGAAGGTGAGGGTGCAGAAGGCGCCGATCACGCACAGCGTCGCCATGGCGATTTGCATCGTCGATTTTGCGGCCATCGCCGCCAGGATCTTGGCGGTATCGAGGCCCTTCAGCGTATGCACCAGATGGGAGATGGCGAGGGCGATGACGATCAGGCTTGCGACAACACCCAGCCGTTTCCAGCCGACGTGTTGCTTGAAGCCGCGCCCGAGCGCGGTCAGCAATCGTTGCATTCGTCCTCCCGGCGGAGCGCGAACAGGTGGAAAGCCGATCGGGGTAACAGGCGGCAAGCGGCGACCAATTCACTCATACGCGAAGTTCACTCATCAAGCCCAAACCCTTACGGCAAAAACGTTTCGTTGTGCAGTCCTTGACAGCGCCAGCGTTAATACCGCGCCGCAAGGTCGCCACATACCCGCGCCGGCTGCAAAGCCCTGACCCTGCACGACAATCGCACAGACAATTCCGAGCCATTCGTCCCGCATTTCATATAGGCGGGCAAGTCGAATGTTCCATGCGGCAAATCAAGACGGTCCCGGAACACGTCCCAATATCGATGGTTACCGGCCTATCGCAACCGAGCGGGACAATGCGCCGCAGCGGCCACCCCGTTCCAGAACACCGGGATTGAAACGATGGGACTGTTCACCAAGGACATCAAGACGATGGATGACCTGTTTGTGCACCAGCTGCAGGACATTTATTACGCGGAGAAGCAGCTTCTGAAGGCGCTGCCGAAAATGGCTGACAAGGCTGCAGAACCACTGTTGAAGCAGGCTTTCAAGACGCATTTGCAAGAAACCGAAGTGCATGTGCAGCGGCTTGAGCAGGTCTTCGCCATGCACGGCGCCGAGGTGAAGGCGGTTACCTGCCCGGCAATCGACGGTATCATCAAGGAAGCCGACGAGACCGCCGGGGAAGTCGAGGACAAGAAGGTACTCGACGCCGCGCTGATCAATGCGGCTCAGGCCGCCGAGCACTACGAGATCGCGCGTTACGGCAGCCTGATCGCGTGGGCGCGCCAGCTTGGCCGCAACGATTGCGCGGCCGTGCTGCAGAAGACGCTCGATGAGGAAAAGACCACCGACAAGAAGCTGACGTCATTGGCCGAAGGCAAGGTCAATATGCGCGCCGCAAGCTGATCGCGGTACCAGCGATCACACGGCACAGAACAATCGCGCGGGCGAAAGCCTGCGCGATTTTTTTTGGGCTTCGCCTATGCCTTTCGCAGCGCAAAATGGGCGCCGCAGAACGCCATGACGCCGCCGAGGCCGAGGGCGGCAAGACTGGCCAGAACACCCGATGCCGTCGGTATAGCGTTGGGCGCCGAGGCCGCCTGACCGGCGCCGGCCAGAAACAGCACGCCAATGGTGATCAGAAACTGCCGCATGCGCTGCGGGATGCGACCGGATGCTGCGCTGTGCAGCAGGTTAGCGGTCACATAGCCGCCGACAAAGGCCATCGCCGCGATCAGCCACCAGGCGAAGGCGGATCCGATCGGCATGAAATTGTCGGGATCGTTGCGCCAGAGGCCACCGAGGTCGAGGCCGAATCGCTGGCCGAGCATGTGTACGGCCAGCGCCAGCAGCAATCCTGAAATCATCGCGCCGGCCAGAATCAGGCGGCGCGGAAAAGTGGTCGTCTCGGCCATGGCAAGCTTGTAAGGGACATGCAGGCGATCGCGCAAGCAAGCGAGATCGAACAGCGCAGGGGACTTCTGTTTGCTCAAGACCCTCTTCAGGCGCAGAGACGCATCGTCTGCCGCAGAAGCGGCAGGGCCGGGGCACACCTATGCCTACAAGGCCTCCCTGATTGGCGCCGCGCATCGTTATGAATTGACCGATGAAGGTTTGTTATGGCGCACAGGTCGTCGCTCTGGTGTCTGGGCCTATGCGGATATCGCGGCGATCCGGCTGTCCTATCGGCCGATGGGTATGCAGCACCGCCGCTTTCGCGCCGATATCGATCATGCCGACGGTCGTCACATCACGATCTTCTCGACGTCGAAACAAACCGTCGCGCTGATGGAGCCGCAGTCGGGCTTCAGCGCGTTTATCCTGGAGCTGCATCGCCGCCTCGCTGTGGCAGGTAGTCTGGCCAAGCTCAGCTCCGGCCTGCGACCAGGCATCTACACAATGATTGTCGCGGCACTGGCCTTTGTCGGTCTCGCAATGACCGCGCTGCTCCTGCGTGCACTGTTCACCGGGGAGTTTGCCGGCGTGGTCTTTATCATTGGCTTCGCAATATTCTTCGGCTGGCAGATCAGCGGCTTCATCCGCCGCAACAAGCCGCGCAACTACACATTCGACAGTGTGCCGGCCGAGCTGTTGTCGTAGAAATGGTTCCTCTGCAAGAAGCGCGCATCGCGCGCGCTTTTCCGCGGGAGTATGCATCGAAATTCTTGTTGCATTTAATCTGGCTGTAGCGCATTTATGATTATACTTTAGGTTGTATTTTCTTGTTGATCGTTGTTTTGAACTGGCCGGGGGGCAAAATGATAGTTCAAAAAATGGGACTTTTCGTGTGCTTTATATCAATCGGAGCCATGCTGGGGTGCACAGATTTCCGCGGAAGAATTGCTCCTCATTTCTCTATGGAGCAAGTCGTCGACAATGTGGAATGCGAGTTGCAGGAAGCCTTATCTAAGTACAAGGCAGATTATCCTTGGCTCCATCATTGGGCTGCAAGCTTCACCATTACGTTGAAGAGAGAAGATCGAGGCAGTTTCGGTCCGAAGGTTGATTATCTCAACCCTGATGTCTTCGGAATTGGTGCTTCCGGCGAATTTGTCATTGATGGAATCAAAACACTCACAACAAAGCGAACGCTGCTGTTAAGAGATCTGCCGCGGTACGTTTGCAAGAAGGAAGCGTTCGGCTCGATTATGACAGGCCGACTCGGACTAATTGAATCGCTTGGTGATTCGTTGCGGGAACGAGGATCGGACGATGTTATCGGGGTGGAGCCGGATGACCTCGGATATAGAATTGATTTTTCCATAAAGGCTGGAGGCGGCATTTCCCCATCGTGGATACTGACGCGCATTCCAGGTGCAGGCTTCAATATGGGGGCTTCAAGCGAGACGACCCATATACTCGATATTGCTTTTTCCGATGCAACTCCCAAGAGGCCTATGCTAGTCGAGGTGACAAATTTTCCTCGCGGTGGAGTAAGTGCACCCGCTTCGGACTATGTGCCGAAAGTACGTCAAGGACGTTCCGGTTCACCACCAGCAATCACTTACCGCGGCGGTGTTTCGCTCGACACCCGACAGAGACTAGACTCGACGTTGCAGCGTCTTCAATTGGAAACGCTATTGCCAAGACGGTGACATGTCGAGCAACTGAGTTTGCTTTTGACGGCACGACCAAAAGTGGTGAAAGAGAGGGTTGTCCTAAGGCCGTACCACCAGCACCGAACATTTCGCATAGCGCACCACATGGCCGGCATTGGAGCCGAGAAAGTAAGTGCGCATCGCCGGGCGGTGCGAGGTCATCACAATGAGATCGGCCTTGATCGCCGAGGCTTCTTCGAGAATCTCGTGATAGATGCCGCCCTGTCGCACCACGCTGGAGACGCGGCTGCTGTCGATGCCGCAATCGCGTGCCACCGCAGCAAGAGCGGCCTGCGCCGATTCTAGTTGCTGAGTATCGAAATCCGCCGGGACATATTCGGCCAGCATCACCGGGGTCATCGGCATTATGTTGAGCAGCCGGACGGTGGCACCGAAGGTTTGCGACAGCGTCGCGGCCTGGGCAATCGCGGGTTTGGCCACATCGGTTTCGGCCAGATCGATCGGGACCAGAATGGATTTGTACATGCGCACCTCCATCGTCGTCCGGAGAAGGATAGCACAAACCGGTTCCGATGGGCGCGGCTTATTCGCCCGCGGCGCCCTTCAGCAGTTTCGGACTGACGAATTGCACGAGTTTTCCATCGCGGAAGGCAACGTCGTTCCAGTCCTCGATGGGAAAGTCGATCACCACGATGCTGCCGGTCGGCAGATTGTCGGCGACGGCTTTCCTGCCTGCGGCATCGCCGCTGCCAATCAGGCTGAGCGCCATTTCATGCAGGCCGGGATTGTGGCCGACCAGCATCAGCTGCTCTGGATCTTCCACGGCTGCGCCGCGGATCACCGCCAGCAATTCGGAGAGGCCGGCGCCATAGAGTTCATCGAGGCTGGCGACTATCGGTTTCGCCGCCGGCATCGCCGCGGCCACGAGGCTCCAGGTCTGCTGCGCGCGTACCGCCGTGGAGACGCAGACCAGATCGGGCAGGGGCGGATTTCTGCTGAGCCAGGCGCCCATGAGAGCCGCATCCAGCCGGCCGCGGTCATCCAGCCTGCGATCGAAATCCTTGCCGCTCGGCGCGTCCGTTTCAGTCTTGGCGTGACGCAGCAGCAGTAAACGGCGCATGGCGCGATCTCGATTCGGCAAGAGGTAGTAGCGAGGCGGGCGGCGCGGTCGCGCCAGACGTCAGGTCTGCGGATTAATGGACATGAACCGTGAGGACAAGGTGACAAGCGCCCCACCTGTCCGTAAGAAAACGTTATGACCGCCCCTTCCGCAAGCGTGACATTTGGACCTGAGGTCGCCGACGCCGACCGCGCGCGGCTGACCTTCAGCCTCGATGTCGATGTCTGCGTGGTCGGGGCCGGGCTCGCCGGGCTCAGTATTGCGCTGGAAGCGGCTCGTCTGGGTGCAAGCGTCGCGGTGCTCGAAGGACGTTATGTCGGCTGGAACGCGTCCGGCAACCAGTTGGGAACCGTGATGCCGGGCTTTGGCCTGCCGCTCGCCGATCTGATTGCGCGTGTTGGCCTGGAGGACGCTCGTGAGTTGTGGGCGCTGTCGAAGCAGGGCGCAGAGTATGTCCGGACCCAGGCATCAGACGACCTGATCCCCGGTCTCGGCCTGTCCGAGGGGGCGCTGGAAGTCTCCAATGTCGATGTCGGCGATCGCCTGATCGCACGCCTGCAGATGCTCGGCGAAGATTTCGATACTGAAGTGGACGGCTGGCAGATCGACCGCGTCCGCGATGTGCTGAAAACGAAACGCTACTTTCACGGCGTGCACTATCCGAAGGCGTTCCAGATCGATGGCCGCAAATATCTGCTGGGTCTCGCAGCGCTGGCAAAACAGGCCGGTGTGCGGATCTTCGAGGACACGCCGGTGGTCAGCATCGATGCCGGCGGCATCCGCAAGCGCATCGTAACGCCGTCAGCGCGGATGCGTGCCACACACATCGTGCTGGCCGGCAACATCCATCTCGGTGCGCCTGCCCAAAAGCTGTCGGACACGCTGTTGCCGATGTGGCGCTATGCAGGCATCACCGAACCGCTTGGTGAGCGTCTCGCCGAGGCGGTGACGTTTCAGGGCTCGGTGAGTGACAGCGACGGCGTCGACCATTTCCGTATTGTCGATGGCGATCGGCTGATGTGGTCGAGCCCGGAAACGACATGGGCCGGGCAGCCGGAGCGCTATGCCGGCGCCATCGCGCGGCGCATTCGCACCGTGTTTCCGGCGCTGGGCAAGGTTGCCGTGGCCGAGACCTTCGGCGGCGCGCTCGGCCAGACCGTGCACGGCATGCCGCAGATCGGGCAACTCCGTCAGGGATTGTGGGTCGCCAGCGGCTTCAGCCATCGGGGCCTGAACACGACGGCCATGGCCGGGCAACTGATCGCCCGTGGCATGTATGCCTATGACGATCGCTTCAAGCTGTTCGCGCCGTTCGAACTGGTCTGGGCTGGTGGCACGACCGGGCGGGCCGTCGGCTACGCGGTCGGGCTATGGGAGCGGCAGGGCTCGGCGCTGGCCGGTACGCTGGCGCGGTATCGCGAACGGGCCCGGGCGCGGGAGCGGATCCGTGAGGCCCGGCTGGCCGAGGCCAATCTGCGCGCGGGAACGCGGGGCCCGCGGCCGGGCTAGGCCGATCCGCCCGGTTTGGGCGCGCAACAAAACGTGAGTAATATTTCGGAACCGGCGTGTAACTTCCGGCTCGTCCGCCCGTATTTCAAGCGAACGAGATGATTGTCTCGATTGTCAGGGAGACCAACCATGATCGACCGCCGCTTTCTTTTGACGACCGCTGCTGGCCTGGGAGGATTGCTGTCGCTGAAATGGCTGACGGCTTCGTCGGCGCGGGCTGCCTCGGACGAGAAGTTCGAAGTCATGAAGACCGATGAGGAATGGCGCAAGCAGCTGACGCCGCAGCAATACGAGATCCTGCGCAAGGAAGGCACCGAGCGGCCGTATTCGAGTCCGCTGAACAAGGAAAAGCGCAAGGGCACCTTCGCCTGCGCCGGCTGCGACAATCCGCTGTTCTCGTCGGAGACCAAGTTCGAGAGCGGTACCGGCTGGCCGAGCTTCTGGCAGCCACTGCAGAATGCCGTGGGCGAGCGCAAGGATTCGACGCTCGGCATGGTCCGCACCGAGATCCATTGCCGTCGCTGCGGTGGCCATCTTGGTCACGTCTTCGATGACGGCCCGAAGCCGACCGGCCTGCGCTACTGCATGGACGGCTTCGCGATGATCTTCAAACCGGCCGCGCCGTCGGCGACCTGAGCAACTACGCAGAACCCGGCGAAATCAGGCGCCGATCCGGCAATTATTTCCCTGCTAGGCAATTGTGCCCCGGTCCATGGACCGGGGTTCTTTTTTTAGTGCGTTGAATTCGTTGAATTTATCCCCTTGGCACGGGGCTTGCGACATCTCCTCCGACAGCGGCTGTGAATTTGGCACCATCCGGCGGGCCGCCCGGATCGAAGTTGGAGACGATGTAATGGGTATCTTCGGCGCTCTCACCACGTCCGTTGCGGGCCTGCGGGCGAACTCCTATGCGCTGGAAAACATTTCCGGCAACATCGCGAACTCGCAGACCACCGCCTTCAAGCGGATCGATACCAGCTTCCTCGACCTCATTCCCGATGCCGGCACATCCGCGCAGGTGGCTGGCAGCGTGACGGCGCAATCGCGCAGCACCAACACCATCGCGGGTTCGGTGCAGTCGTCTTCGGTGGCGACTTACATGGCCATCAACGGCGACGGTTTCTTTGCGGTGCAGAAGCCGGGCAACGTCTCCGACTCCACGCCGATCTTTGACGGTGTCAACAAATACACCCGTCGCGGCGACTTCTCGCTCGACAAGAACGGCTATCTCGTCAACGGCGCAGGCTACTATCTGCAGGGCGTCAAGATCGATCCCTCGACCGGCAACCCGGCCGGCAGTACGCCGGAAGTGCTGCGCTTCCAGAATGACTTCCTGCCGTCGCAGGCCACCACCAAGATCGACTACCGCGCCAACCTCGCCAGCTATCCGCTGACCACCAAGCATCAGACGTCGGTGCCCGGTTCCGAATTGCTGCGATCGGCCGACTTCGTGTCGAACCCGCGCGTGCTGGGCACTGCGGCAACGCCCTTCGGGAATACGGCTGTTCCCGGCAACGCGCGCAACAATTTCGCGACGACGCCGGCGCCGATCTCGGCGAATACCAAACTCGCGCCCGTATCCGGCAGCGATACGCTGCCGGTCGGCTTTGCCAACGGCGATACGCTCGTGCTGAAGACCACCAGTGCCGGTGTCACCACGACCAAGACGCTTTCGTTCTACACGGGCGCCGTTGCTCCTGCGGCTGTACCAGGCACGACCTTTATCCCTATCGATACGGCCACTGTCGGCGACGTGCTCACCGCCATCGACACCGCGACCGGCAATGCGTCGCCGCTATCGAGCGTGTCCGCCACCGGCGTGATCACGTTGAACTCCGGTACGGCGAACGACTTTACGCTGGCGGCAGGTTCGACGACCACGGCGGTCGCCGCATTCCAGGCCCTGGGTTTCACCGGCACCGTTACCGGCCTTCGTTCGGGCGGCGGCACGGCGGGCACCGGCGTCGTGATCGGCAGTGACTCCCAGACCTTCCTCGATGAATCGATCAGCGGTGGCGCCAAGACGGTCTATGATGGCAACGGTGCACCGGTCAGCCTGCAATTCAGGTGGGCGAAGGTCGAGTCCGCCACGCAGGGCGGAACGGATACCTGGAACCTGTTCTACCAGACCGATCCAGCGGCCACGGGTGCAAGCCCTGCCTGGCAGAATGTCGGCACCGACTTCAAGTTCGGCCCGAACGGCCAGATGCAGCCCGTTGTCGGCCAGATCACGCTGACCGGCCTGACCGTCAGCGGCAAGAGCCTTGGCAATGTCACCATGGCGTTCGGCACGGGCGGTCTCACGCAATTCGCCGACACCAACGGCAACGTCCAGGTCAATCAGCTTGAGCAGGACGGTTATGCTGCGGGTCAGCTCCAGAGCGTATCGGTCAGCAACGAAGGACGTGTGGTCGGCAGCTACTCCAACGGCCGCAACATCGATCTTGCCGAAGTCAGCATTGCCACCTTCAACGGCGCCAACTTCCTCAAGCGCATCGATGGCGGCGCGTTCGAGACCACCAACGAATCCGGCGAGGCGCTGTACGGCAAGGGTGGCAGTATTTCCGGCTCGTCGCTGGAGTCGTCGAACACCGACATCGCCGACGAATTCACCAAGCTCATCGTCACCCAGCAGGCCTATTCGGCCAATACCAAGGTGATCACGACCACCAACACCATGGTTCAGGATCTGCTGAACGTGATGCGTTAATCGCAAGGCCGCATCTGCGGCCTTCTTCCCGCGTGAACCTTGAGAGCGACAGTTAGTATGAGTCTGAACGACGCACTCTCCATCGCCATGTCCGGCCTGCGCGCCAATCAGGCCGCGATGTCGCTGGTCTCCTCGAATGTGGCCAATGCGGAAACGCCTGGCTACATTCGTAAATCGACGGATCAGGTCGCAGTCAATTCCGGCAACGGCAGCAGCGTCCGCACCGTCGGCGTCAATCGCGAACTCGATCAGTACATCCAGGCGCAGCTCCGCACCGAAACGTCGGGCGCGGGCTATGCCTCGCTCCGTTCGAGCTTCCTGCAGCAGATGCAGAGCCTCTATGGCGATCCTGGTTCAGTCGGCTCGCTCGAATATTCCTTCAACGCCCTGACGACGGCAGTGCAGGCGCTGTCCACGAGCGCCGACAGTCAGTCGGCGCGGATCGGCGTGCTCAACGCCGCGCAGACACTTGCGCAGCAATTGAATTCGATGACGCAGGGCATTCAGAACCTGCGCAGCTCGGCGGAAAACGGCATCAAGGATTCCGTGACGACCGCCAACACGTTGATGAAGCAGATTGCCAAGATCAACAATCAGTTGACGGCCAATCCGCAAGGCGGAACATCGACGGATTCCAACACCGCCGCGCTGCTCGATCAGCGCGATCAATACGTCACGCAGCTGTCGCAGCTGATGGATATTCGCGTCACCACCAATGGCGCCAATCAGGTCACCATCTTCACCGGTTCCGGTGTGCAGCTGGTGGGCAACGAAGCGGCGACACTGGCGTTTAATGCCCAAGGCACAGTATCGGCCGGCACGACGTGGAGCGCGGATCCCAGCAAGAGCAATCTCGGCTCGGTGGTGATCGAATTTCCGAACGGCGGATCGATCGACCTGACTGCTGCCGGCGCTATCAAGTCGGGCACGATCGCCGCATATACCGAACTTCGCGACAAGACGCTTGTCGAGGCGCAGAACCAGCTCGATCAGTTCGCAGCATCGATCTCGAGCGCGCTCTCGGACAAGACGACGGCGGGAAGCGTGTTCCCGGCACCGACGGTGCCGCCGACGACGCTGCCGCCGGGAACGCCGACCGGCTTCACGCTCGACGTATCGCAAATGAAGCCGGGCAATGTCATTCACTTCACGTATACGGATACGGCGACTAACACGCAGCGCGAAATTTCGTTCATGCGAGTCGATGATCCCAGCGTGCTGCCGCTGCCGAACACGGCAACAACCAATCCGAATGATACCGTCATCGGCCTCGATTTTTCTTCTGGCTTCGGCTCGGTTCTGAATCAGTTGAACGCGGCGCTTGGCGGCCAGGCTACGTTCTCCGGCACGGCTGGCGCGCTCACCGTCGTCAATAATCCCGCATTCGCCAACATCAACGCGGCGTCGGTGACGGTCACGCAAGGTCCCACCGATTTGAGCAACGGGAGCCCGGAGCTGGCGTTGTTCACCGACAACGGTGCCGCCTATAGCGGCGGCATCAGCAAGAACGGTTCGCAGATGGCCGGTCTCGCCGGCCGGCTGACGATCAACAATGCGATCGTCGCCGACCCGTCCAAGCTGGTGGTTTATAGCGGGTCGACGGCAGCAGGCGACACGACGCGGTCGGCCCTCCTGCTCAACCAGTTGAACAATGCCAGTTTCACTTACTCGCCGGCGACGGGAACGGGCAGTGATACGGCACCGTTCAAGGGGACGCTGTCGAGCTATATGCGCCAGTTCGTCGGGCAACAGGGCGCTGCGGCGGATTCCGCCAAGCAACTCGCGGATGGCCAGAACGTCGTTCTCAATACACTCGACAAGAAGATGGCAGACGCGTCCGGCGTGAATATGGATGACGAGATGGCGCATCTGCTGTCGTTGCAGAACGCCTATTCGGCCAATGCGCGCGTGATGTCGACGGTCAACGAATTGTACAAAACCCTGATGCAGGCATTCTGAGGTAATCATGACGATCAGCGGTGTCGGCTCACGCACATCCTATATCGGATCCGGAATTACCAATCTGCGCGATCAGCTCGACGCGCTGACGCAGCAGCTGTCGAGCGGCAAGATTTCCAACACCTATGCAGGGCAGGGCAGCGGTCGCAGTCTCGCGATCGCGCTGCGCGCGCAGATCAGCAATGTTGCGGCCTATGCCGATACTGCCGTCAATCTGAACACGCGCATCGGCGTCGCAAATCTGTCGCTGCAGCGGCTGGTGGCGATCGGATCCGATGTGAAAGGCGCCGCGGTCAGCGCTGGCGGCAATTTCGACAATACCGGTCAGACGCCAGGGCAGAAGACGGCGTCGCTCGGCTTCTTCGATTCCGTCGATATGCTGAATGCGCGGTCGGGCGACCGCTACCTGTTCTCCGGCCGCGCCACCGATACGGCGCCGGTCGCGCCGGCCGATCAGATCATGAATGGCAATGGTGCGCTCGTCGCCGGCCTCAAGCAGGTGATCGCCGAGCGCAAGACGGCTGATCTCGGTGTCAACGCAAACGGGCGCGTTGGCAGCGCAGTCGGAACCCCGGTGACCTCGGTGGTGATTTCCGAAGAAGACGCGACGCCAGCCCCACCGCTGGAAGCTCAGCCCTTCGGTATGAAGGTCACTGGCGTGTCTACCACGATCGCCGGTGCCACCGTCACCCAGCCGGTCGATCTGCCAGCGACCATCCCGCCTGCGCTGCCGGCGACGCCCGTGGCGAAATCGATGTCGGTCGATCTCGGGGCGACCAATCCGAATGTCGGCGATCAGGTGAAGTTCACTTTCACGATGCCGGATGGCACGAAGGAAGACATCGTTCTGACGGCGTCGGACCAGACGCCGCTGCCGGCCAATTCGTTCCTGATCGATCCCGGTCAGCCGAACGCTGTTCCGCCGGTGGCGCCGTCATCGACGGTCACCGCAGCGAATCTCAATGCCGTGCTCGGCACAGCCATGAAGGATCTCGCCAACGGGCCGATGGTGGCGGCATCCGCGATCGAGGCCGGCGACAACTTCTTCGACCAGCCGCCGCTGCGCGTCGGCTCGACGCCGCTCGGCTCTGCGACCACGCTCGTTGCCGGCACGGCCGACAATACCGTGATCTGGTATCAGGGCGAGCAGAACACGGCCGCCAACGGCTCGGCCCGCGGATCGGCGGTCTCCCAGGTCGATACATCGATCAAGGTGCAATATGGCGCGCGCGCCGACGAGCAGGCCCTGCGCGCGCAACTACAGACAGTCGCGGTGTTCGCGGCCGTGGCCGTCGATCCGGCACAACTCAGCAATGCGACCTATGCAAAGAGCGCCAATGCGCAGATCGCGGCGCTGAACCAGCGCGTGGCGCAGAACCTGGCGAATGTCCCCGGTCAGCAGACGATTCAGGACATCCAGGCCGACTTTGCCGGCGCGCAGGCATCGATCAAGTCGACCACGGATCGTCAGGTCCAGACCAAGGCGATGGCCCAGACGATGCTCGACTCCATCGAGGGCATCAATGACGACGAGGTCGCGACCAAAATTCTGGCGCTGCAGACCGCTTTGCAGGCCTCGTATCAGACAACGTCAAATCTTTATCAGATGAGCTTGGTTAAGTTTCTTTAACGGGTAGCTTCGTGTTTACAACTTCACCGGGTTTTGGCCACCTCGCCAAAGTCCGGGAAGCCAACCTCCCAGCTACACAAAAAGCACTGATAACAAATGACAAAGCCCGACTTTCACGAGTTGGGCTTTGTCATTTTCAGGACGCGTGTAGGTAATTAAATACACGCATAAGGAGCATCGAATCCGCGCAGTTCCCTTTACGCAATTTTAGAACCTCAGCGTCATCTTCCCGATACCGACCAAGAAGGTCGTTCGTTGTGTCTACCAGGAAGGTAACCAAACATGTCCGGCATTACACTCTCGGCTTCCGTTCGTCAGAACCTGCTCTCGCTGCAGTCGACCGCGGATCTTCTCTCCACCACCCAGAACCGCCTCGCGACCGGCAATAAGGTCAACTCGGCGCTCGACAATCCCACCAACTTCTTCACCGCGCAGGGCCTGAACAACCGCGCTGGCGACATCAACAACCTGCTCGATGGTATCGGCAACGGCGTGCAGATCCTGCAGGCTGCCAACACCGGCATCACCTCGCTGCAGAAGCTCGTTGACTCCGCCAAGTCGATTGCCAACCAGGCGCTGCAGGCGACCACGGGCTATTCGACGAAGTCTCAGGGCGTCACCGCTGCCGTTACTGGTGCGACCGCCGCCAACCTGCTCGGCCCCACCGGCGCAGCAACGGCGAACACCGTTCAGGGTACCGCTGTTCTCAACGACAACACCGGCACGGCTGTTGCAATCACTGGCGCAACCAAGCTGTCAGGTACAGCTGGCGCCGGCTCGGACAACTTGACGGCAGCGTCGAAGTTTACGACCGCGGATACGATTGTCGTCAACGGCACGACGATCTCCTTCGTCGCTTCCGGCGCGACCGGCAACCAGATCAACATCACCGACGACGTCGATGCACTGTTGGCCAAGATCGACTCGATCACTGGCGGCACCTCTTCGGTCGCCACTGGCCAGATCACCCTCGGCACCGGCACCACGCAGGACCTCGTTGTTTCGGGTTCGGGCTTGGCCAAGCTCGGTTTGGCCGCAGGCACCACCGCGTTGACCCCTGGTACTCCTCCGGCGTTGAGCGGCAAGACTCTGACGATTGGTGCTACTGGTGGCGGCACCGCTACCAACATCACCTTCGGTACCGGTACTGGCCAGGTCAATACGCTTGACCAGTTGAACACCGCCTTGGCGGCGAACAACATGTCGGCGTCTATCAGCACGGATGGCAAGCTTACGTTTACCACGACGAACGATTATGCTTCGTCTACGATTGGTGCGTTCGGTGGTACAGCCGTTGCGGCTGGTGCTGGCCTGTTCGGTGCCTCGATTACCGCCAGTGCTCCAGTGGCCGACGCTAACGCGCAGAACACCCGCGCTGGCTTGGTTGCCCAGTACAACACGGTGATCGATCAGATCAAGACGACCGCGGCCGACTCGTCGTTCAACGGCGTCAACCTGCTCAACGGCGACACCCTTGCCCTGACCTTCAACGAAACCGGCAAGTCCAAGCTGAGCATCGCGGGCGTGACCTTCGATCCGGCTGGCCTCGGTCTGGCGTCGCTGACCAAGGGCACCGACTTCCTCGACAATGCTGCGACCAACAAGCTGCTGACCGGTTTGAACGACGCCAGCTCCAAGCTGCGTTCGCAGGCTTCGGCCTTCGGTTCGAACCTGTCGGTCGTGCAGATGCGTCAGGACTTCTCGAAGCAGATGATCAACGTGCTGCAGACCGGTGCGTCGAGCCTCACGCTCGCCGACACCAACGAGGAAGCCGCCAACAGCCAGGCGCTGTCGACCCGTCAGTCGATCGCCGTCTCCGCGCTGTCGCTGGCCAACCAGTCGCAGCAGGGCGTTCTCCAGCTGCTCCGTTAATTTCGGCGCACTGATCATACGAAAACCAGGCGGCGGGGCAGAAAGCCCCGCCGTTTTTCGTTGTCCGATCGTCGCATGAGGCCCGGAAAGCTCAAGCTTTCCGGGCCTTTGCCGTTTTGGGACAGTTTTACGAAAGCCTTAATCCGCTGTTAACCATATCTTAAATGGTGGTCGGTCATATTCGGCCTGAGTAGGAAGAAGGTAGGCCGAGAATCGGCCGCGTTAATCCGGGCATCGCCGCAAGGCGGACCGAGATTCCTCTTCCAGAAGGGCGTCAAATTCAACCGACAGCATCGCGGCGAGACGGGTCTCGTCAGATGCACCATGCGCTTGCGCGACCTGAAGGTCGACTGCGCGGGGAACAGGAAGGTTTCCATATGTCAGGCATCGTTCTATCGGCTTCGGTTCGCCAGAACCTGCTGTCGTTGCAGTCGACCGCGGACCTCTTGTCCACGACGCAGAACCGTCTTGCGACCGGCAAGAAGGTCAACACCGCGCTCGACAACCCCACGAACTTCTTCACGGCAGCAGGGCTCGACAGCCGCGCCGGCGACATCAACAGCCTGCTCGATGGCATAGGCAACGGCGTGCAGGTGTTGCAGGCGGCCAACACCGGCATCACCTCGCTGCAGAAGCTGGTCGATACCGCGAAATCGATCGCCAACCAGGCGCTGCAGATTCCGGTCGGCTATAACGCCAAGTCGTCGTTCACGACGCCGATCAATCCCGGTGCGACCGCCGACAACCTGTTGGGTACATCCACGAAGACCGACAACACCTATGTCGGCACTGTCGCGAATAACAAGAATGCCGCTGCCATCACCGGCGCCACGGTGCTGTCGGGTCTTGCCGCCACCGACTCGATTGCTACCAGCTTTGCGGCGAACGACACTATCACCGTCAATGGTCAGAGCCTGACCTTCAGAGCTTCGGGCGCGTCGGGCGCCAACGAAATCAACATCACGGACACCGTCGCTACGCTGCTGGGCAAGATCGATGCGCTGTCGGGTGGTGCTGGCTCTGCAGTCAACACGGCAGCGCCCATCGGGGCGATCACGCTGCACACGGGTGCGGCTTCCGATCTGTCGATCACGAGCTCGAACACCGCCGCGCTCGCCGGGCTCGGCCTGGGTACGTCGGTGACCCAGGCGCGGACCTCAGGTCCGACCGCCCTGGGTGGCCCACCGGCGCTGACGCTGACGATTGCGGCGACCAATCCGTCGAGCACCGCGACGAACATCACCTTCGGTACCGCGAGCGGCCAGGTCTCTACCCTGGCGCAGCTCAACGCCGCGCTGGCGCCGAACAACCTGCAAGCCGTCATCGATCCCGCCGGCTTCATGACCATCCAGACGTCCAACGATGCGGCCTCGTCGACCATCGGCGCCATTGGCGGCACAGCCGCGGCCGTCGGCAAGCTGTTCAATGGCCTGGTGCCGAGCACCCCGGTTCAGGACTTCGCGTCGCAGACCTCGCGCGCCAATCTCGTCGCGCAGTACAACAACATCATCGATCAGATCACGACCACGTCGCAGGATGCCTCGTTCAACGGCATCAACCTGCTCGGTGGCGATCAGCTCAAACTGGTGTTCAACGAGACCGGCAAGTCGACGCTCAACATCGCCGGCACGACCCTGACGCCGGCAGGTCTGGGTCTCAGCAAGCTCGCCAAGGGCGCGGACTTCCTCGACAATACCTCGGCGAACAACACGCTGGCAGCGCTCAACATCTCCAGCTCGGTTCTCCGCGCGCAGGCCTCGGCGCTCGGCTCCAACCTGTCGATCGTGCAGATCCGTCAGGAATTCGCCAAGAACCTGATCAACGTGCTGCAGACCGGTTCGTCCAACCTGACGCTGGCCGACACCAACGAGGAAGCTGCGAACAGCCAGGCACTGTCGACCCGGCAGTCGATCGCGGTGTCCGCGCTGGCGCTAGCCAACCAGTCGCAGCAGAGCGTACTCAAGCTGCTCCAGTAAGTCTGGCGGTCGCACCAAGATTATCGAACGGCGGGAGAAATCCCGCCGTTTTTCGTTGGTCGGGGTAGTCAGCGGCGCGTCGCTAGGCATCCTGGCTTTCCCGAGACTGAAGATGCGGCGGCTGAATGCTGGTATTATTCGAATCACAGGCGTATTTTCGGGGTTCCTGGATAGTGCATGCCCGCCCGAAACGTGGCACCAGATACCATTGGCTTTGCATGTGGCCTCACGGCCGCTGCGGGGAAGGAGAGCTGAATGCCTTTGCGAGTCGAACTGAAGCCGGGTGAGCGAATCATCATCGGTCAGAGCGTGATCACCAATTCCGATACGCGCACGGCGTTCCTGATTGATGGCGATGCGCCGATCATGCGTGAAAAGGACATTCTCACGGCAGAGACTGCTACGACACCGGTGAAACGCGTCTATCTCTGCGTACAGATGATGTATCTGGAAAACGATATCCCGGCCTATCAGGAGCTATATCTCGGTTTCATCAAGGAATTGATCGAAGCGGTTCCGAGTTTTCGTGAAACGATCGAGGACGTCAGTAAGCTTATTTTAAGCGGCGCGCTTTACAAAGCACTCAAGGAATTACGTCCGCTAATCAAGCGGGAAGAAGAGTTTTTGAGGTAGCGAATGTCGATCGGTGCTCAAGCATACGCGCGTACTGCGCAGACCACGGCGACACCGAGAGACATCGAAGCCCAAGCCCTTCTGAAAGCAGCGCGCAAGCTTCAGGACGTTGTGGAGAATTGGGAGCATACTGACGCAGGTCTCGACGACGCTCTCCTGTTCAATCGCAAGCTCTGGTCCATCTTCGTCGGCGATGCCATCAATGATCAGAATCCGGAATCGATCGAGATCCGGCAGAATATCGCCAATATCGGCATTTTTGTTCTGACGCAGTGCACCGCGCTTCAGCAGGTCCGCCAGGTCGAACATCTGCAAGCGCTCATCGACATCAACCGCAATATTGCGGCGGGACTGTCCGGTCGCCCGTGAGCGTATCGACACTGTAACTTTAGCTTAATGTTTGGCGCGGCCTAATGGGGCCCGACAGGCGCGGCGATTCGAAGCCGCGTGCGACGAGGCACGATGGCAGACGCACTCAGCATTCTTGCAACGGCTTACAAGACGACCACGCCGGTCACGGCAGGCAAGTATGTGGCGGTGGATGCCGACGCCTACAAAGGCAGTTGGCAGGGCACCTACGCTAATGGAAAGAAGTTCGAGGTCGCGATTTCGCAGGTCGAAGGCTTCCGCGCTCAGGTGAAGTATCAGAGCGAAGGAACGGTGAAGTATCAGCAGGTCCTGATCAAGGACAATTCGTTCCGGGTCGGCGACACCAAGTTCCAAATGACGGCCAACAATAAGGCGACGATCAAGAACGTCGTGACCGATGCCGCCACCGGCAGCACCTATCTCGATACGGCCTTTGCAACGCGCAACGTCTGATCAGCGCATTAGATCCTGCGATCCGTCTCCATACGTCGATTCTGCAGCTTTGCGTCCTGGTTGAGCGTGTCCATGGCGCGCAGATAGGCGCGGGAGCGTAGTCGCGATTCCTCGGGATACTGATCGATCACCTGATTGGACTTCTTGTCCACAGATACGAAGACGATCTCGCCTGCACCCTTGTCGATGATGACTTCCTTGGAGATGCGTTCGCTGTCCATCTGCTGGTAGTTCGCCGCAGAAATGTTCGGCTGCAGTACACGGGGCGCTGCTGACACGGTCTTGTCGGGAGGGAGTTGCGTAGGCACGGCTTCGCGCACCGCTTCTGGTGCGGGTCGTATCACCGGCGTAGCAACCGGCGCCCCCACCGGTTTGATATTGAAGTCGGCACCCATGGCAGCCCTCCTGGCTCCATTCGATAAATCCCGACCCGTTCCCAAACGACATTATGCACCGGACGGCTGAATCCGGTGCTTACTTGCGCGCTGCAATTTAAGTCAAAAGATAGCAATGCCGCGGCGCATCACATGCGCCCGCGGCGGTATGATCGGTTATACGATCAAAGTGACCGACTGACGACAATGGGCGTCATGTTGACCCGGCCCGGCTGAGCCTGCCGACCGGCCGCCGTATAGGTCTGCGGGATATTGCGCTTCTGAACCTCGGCATTGACGCCGCGGACAATGCCTTCCGAAACCGCATGCGCGGTGGCGAGCACGGTCAGATTGACCTGCAGCATCGCACGGAACACGTCATGGTGCTTGCGCAAGGCCGAGAGCAGGTCGGGCGTCGTCTGCGCGAGATATGTCTGGCTGATCTTGAGCAGCGAGATCATCGCAATGTAACGACGCGAAATGTCCGCTTTCGGAGCTTCGAGCTTGATGGCCTCGCGGATATGGCCGTTGCGGACCAGCGTCGTCTCCTGTTCGATGACGGCGAGCAGCTCGTTCATCACCTTCATGAGTTCGTCGGCGAGCTGACGGGCTTCCATCAGCGTTGCGACCGAACGCGGTGCGGCGATCGGGGCGGCTTGCTGGCGTTGCGCATTGTTCATGGCGGTGTCCTCTGCGATCAGCTGGCGCGATTGGCTTGCTGGATGATGAGTGAACGAAAGACTTCGTTGGAGATGCCGACGCCGCCGGCCTTGGCGAAGGACTTCGAATATTCGTCTGTCAGCATCGAGCGCCAGGCACCGGTGCCGGTGGTGTCGCCGAACGGGCCTTCGCCCTTGATGCCTGATGTCATCTGCGAGAACATCGTGTTGATGAACATCGCCTCGAAATCTTCGGACTGCTTGCGCGTCTTGGCCTGAGCTTGCGGCGATACTTTCTGCAGCGCATCGATCAGGTTCTGATCGGGGCGGCCGTTGATGGTCGGGTGCTTGGCCTGATAGGCGGCGACGACGGTGTTGACGTTCATCACATCACCTCGATGTCGGCCTGGATGGCGCCTGCGGCCTTGATGGCCTGCAGGATGCCGATCAGGTCGCGCGGACCGATGCCGAGTCCGTTGAGACCGTCGACGAGCTGCTGCAGCGACACACCGTCTTTCACCAGAGCGAATTTCTTGCCGTCCTCGGTGACGCCGACACGCGTGCTTGGCGTGACGACAGTGCGGCCGTTGGAGAATGCATTGGGCTGGCTGACATTGGCGCTCTCCGAAATCGTCACGGTGAGATTGCCTTGGGCCACGGCGACAGTGGCGACGCGGACGTCGCGGCCCATCACGATGATCCCGGAGCGTTCGTCGATGATGATCTTGGCGGCCAGATCCGGTTCGACCTGCAACTGCTCGATCTCGGTGAGTAGGGCAACAACGTTGCCCTTGAACTCCGGCGGGATCGATAGCTGCACGGTGGAAGGATCGATCGGTTCGGCGGTCTTGGATCCCAGAAAGTCGTTGACGGCGGCGGCAATGCGCTTGGCGGTGGTGAAGTCGGGGTTGCGCAGCGCGAGGCGCACATTGGGCAGGCGGTTCAGCGCGAATTCGATCTCGCGCTCGATAATGGCGCCATTGGCGATGCGGCCAACGGTCGGCACGCCGCGGGTGATGCTGGCGGCAGCGCCTTCGGCGGCAAAGCCATTGATGGCGAGGGAGCCCTGGGCGACGGCGTAGACATTGCCGTCGGCGCCGAGCAGGGGGGTGACCAGCAGGGTGCCGCCGGTCAGGTTCTTGGCATCGCCAAGCGCCGAGACGGTGACGTCCATGCGGGTGCCCTGTGTGCCGAAGGCGGGCAGGTTGCCGGTCACCATGACGGCGGCCACGTTGCCGGTGCGCAGCGTCTGGCCACGAATGTTGACGCCCATGCGTTCCAGCATCGCCTGCAGCGACTGGCGGGTGAACGGGATGTTGTTGAGGGTGTCGCCGGTGCCGTTGAGGCCGACCACGAGGCCGTAGCCGATCAGCTGGTTCTGCCGGACGCCTTCGATATTGGCGAGATCCTTGATTCGCGACGTCGCATGTGCCGACACCGCCTGCACGAGCAGCACGAGCAGCACCGCACAGGCCGTCTGACAGAATCGGATCGAAGGTAGGCTCGGCATCCTCTGCTCCCCGCTGAGGTCTTCACTGGACCGCTCGCCACTCCCATGACGACGATCCAGCCTTCACTATGCGAGTGCCGTGCCAGTGGTGTTTCGTTCTTAAGATGCTGATTTATAATAGGAATAATAAAAGCGCGCGGGCTGCATGGCGGCCTGCGCCCCGGCGAATGTGCCGCCCGCGGCAGATTTTGCCGGGCTGTTTACGATTGATTAACCATAAAAGACGACCTTTCCGGATGGAGGTCCGTTTACGCTCGCGATGGTACTGAGCGAACGGCAAGCCGCCGTGGGCCGGGATTGGCCATCACCCTCGCTGGACACGCCGATGCGCATTTACGGACCGAACGGCACTACATTCGGAGCCCCGTCGTCAGGAGCGAAGAAAACCAGTTCGACCGGGTTTTCGTTGCCTGATGCGACACCGACCTCCGAGACCAAACCGACCGTAGCGCCTCGGGCGGCCAACAGCATCGATGCGCTTCTGGCCATGCAGAGCGTCGAAGATCCCATGGAGCGTCGCAAGCGCTCGGTGAAGCGCGGCCGCGGTGCGCTCGATGTCCTCGACGAACTCAAGATCGGCCTGCTCACGGGCTCGATCAATCCGGCCATGGTGGCGCGGTTGCGCAGTGCGGCAGCCAACCTCAAGGAATCATCCGGCGAACCCGGTCTGGACGCCGTGCTCTCCGAGATCGAGCTCCGGGTCGAAGTTGAGCTGGCCAAGGCCGGCCAAGTCTAAGTCGGCGAGGCCGGCCCCAAGCGCGCCTGAAACCCGCATAAGCCGTATGGCTGCTCGGATGTCTCTTGGACCAATGGACCGCGCCGGGGTTGTGGTGCGCTGCAGCAGCACGGTTCCGACCATGAAACCGGGCGGTGGACGGCGGTTCTGGAGGTATCCTGACGTTATTGTCTGTCACATGACGTCGCTATATAAGCTGCGGCGCGGCCGGTCATTTCCGGCGCCTTGCACGCATAGATGGATTGGCCTTGGACAAGTTGAAAAGCTATCGCCCCTCCGAAAAAGAGCCTTTCATGAACGACCGGCAGCGCGACTATTTCCGCGCGAAATTGCTGGCCTGGAAGGAAGAAATCCTCCGTGAATCGAAACTCACCCTGCAGGCTTTGCAGGAGGAGAACGTCAATCACCCCGACCTCGCCGACCGTGCATCGTCGGAAACCGACCGCGCCATCGAACTGCGGGCGCGCGACCGGCAGCGCAAGCTGATCTCCAAGATCGACGCCGCGCTGCTGCGCATCGAGGATAATACCTACGGCTATTGCGAGGAGACCGGCGAGCCGATCTCGCTCAAGCGGCTAGAAGCCCGCCCGATCGCAACACTCTCCGTGGAAGCTCAGGAGCGCCACGAGAAGCGCGAAAAGGTCTATCGCGACGAATAGTCTTTCAGATGCCAAACGGCCGCCCCATCGGGCGGCCGTTTTTCATTTCGGAGTTCCGGAAGGCAATCACGCATGCTGTGCGATGCAGTGATCTGCGATGACTGCACTGCAGCACGGCGACATTCTTAAACACGGGAATATGAACGTCATCATTCGCCGATAGGACGTAGGCTTGCTCCAGAAAAAAACGGGAGGATGAACAATGGCTGCGCCTGCCTCTTATGATCCCGATACGATCGCGCTGATGCGGAATGTTCTTCAAAAGGTCGTCGCAAGGGTGCCGGAGCAGCACCGCACCTCCTGCAATCAGGCCGCGATCGCCTCGCGCATCCTTGCGACTGCTGCGCAGGGCCGGCGTTCTGAAGACGTCCTGACCACAGAGGCTCTTGCCGAGGTGAAGGAGATATTCACCGGACCCGCCGGGATGAGGCGACTTCATGAAGACCTGACCAGGGTCTTCGGCTGAACTCCAGAATCGAGGAGTTGCAGTGGCGCGAGCGTCGGTTCGCGCTAGCAACGCTGCGCACCGTTGCCAAGCAGGATGGTGGTCGCTACCCGTTAGTCATATGTCGGCATGAGCCGTGTGACGAGCGAAGGGACCGCCGATGGAAAAGTATCTCGCGATCGCCGAAATCCTGGCTTACGTCCGCCATAACCGCACGCCGCTCGCCGTATTGCCGCCAGACGCGGTCCCGCATGACGAGGCCGATGGCTATCGCGTACAGGACGCGCTTCACAATTTGCTGTCGCCCGATTTCGGCTTGCAGGTCGGTTACAAGATCGGCTGCACAAGCGCGGTGATGCAGCAATATCTCGGTATTTCGCATCCTTGCGCCGGCGGACTCTATATGAGCGGTGTTCATGCCGCCGGAACGTCGCTGCGCTACAACGATTATGTACATGTCGGCGTGGAGTGTGAAATTGCGGTCCAGCTCGCGAGCGATCTGATGCCGTCGGGCGAGCCGTTCACAGCTGATGACGTCGCAACAGCGATCGATGCCTACCATCCGGCTATCGAGATCGTCGATGATCGTTATGCGGACTGGCGCAGTATGGATGCGCCGACACTGATCGCAGATGATTTCTTTGCGGCAGGATGTGTTCTGGGTGCGCCTGTTACTCGTGGCAAGGCGCCTGATCTTCTGTCGGTGATTGGACGTGCCGTCGTTAACGGCACGGAAGTGGGGCGCGGCAATGGCGCCGATGTTCTTGGTCATCCACATCATGCACTGGCTTGGCTTGCCAACCATCTCGCGGCCCGAGACAAGATATTGCGCGCCGGAGACTTCGTACTGACGGGCAGCCTAGTGCAAACGGCGTGGCTCAGTGCCGGAGATCACGTCCGAATGGAATTGCTCGGACTGGGCAGCGTCGAGGTGGATTTCAAGAGCTGACGAATGATTGCGCCGCGTTTCGAGTCTGTCCAGAACGACGACGGCCTTCCGCCAGGGGAGCTGACGGAAGGCCGCGCGTGAACACCTCATCGCGTGGGAGCACGATGAGATGTGGGAGCTCGTAACGTTAGAAGGGCAGCAGCACGTCCATCACTTGCTGGCCGTAGCGCGGCTGCTGGACGTCCGAAATCTGACCGCGACCGCCATAGGCGATGCGGGCCTGGGCGATCTTGGCGCTGTCGATGGTGTTGTCGCTCTGAATGTCTTCCGGGCGCACGATGCCGGCGACGATCAGTTCGCGGATCTCGTAGTTGACGCGGATTTCCTGCTTGCCCTCGACCACGAGATTGCCGTTCGGCAGCAATTGGGTGACGACAGCGGCGACGCTGGTTTGCAACGCTTCCTGCCGTGCGACCGATCCCTTGCCGTCGCTCGACGACGATCCATCAGCCGTCAGCAGACGGCCGGGCAAGACCGAGGCGGCCGAACCTGTCAGCAGCTTGCTGCCCGCAAAGTCGGTGATCCCCGAGTTCTCCGTATTGGTGCGGCTGCGCTGGGTCTCGTTGGCGATATTGGCCTTGTCGGTGAAATTCACGGTGACCGTGAGAATGTCACCGATCTGACGCGCGCGCTGATCCTTGAAGAACGCGCGTGATCCGCTGCGCCATAGCGAGTTGGCGTTGTAGGATGCGACCTCCGGCTTTGGCATTGGCATCTGCACCGGCTTGTAGCCGGGCTGTGTCGTCGGGTTTTCGATCGCCGTGAGCGCCGGTTTCTCGCCGATGGACGCGAGACGGTCGATCGATGAACAGCCGCTGGCAGCAAGGCCGACCGTCAGAAGCGCAGCGCCGGTGGCGAAGGGACGATGGAACTGGAACATCAACTTTACTCAGCTTTTCGAGAAACAGGCACGTGGTCGTTGGCAGCAAGCGCGACGGGAGAGTTGGCAGCGGGAGAGTCGGCCAGGGGAGGTCTGGCCTGGGAGATTTTTTCGGACGGGAGAGACTCGCGGGTTGGGGCAATAGTTGGCGCGGGAGCTTCTACTTGCGCGGGGAGACGCGGCGACGGAGCGGAAACGGCGACCTGGCCGCGACCGACCACGACGCCGGAGACGGTGCGCTTGGACTGCAGGTTGATCACATTGACCACGTCGCCTTCGGTGCCGCCTTCGATGGCCTTGCCGCGGAGCGTGAGGTAGAGCCCGGCGGTTTCGTAGATCAGCGTCACCGCCTGATCGCGGGTGACGAGGTCAGGCTTGGCGAGGTCGGCATTGCGGATTGCCTGACCGGCGCGCAATTGGCGGCGGCTCTGCATGCCCACGGCGCGGTCGCGCGTTACGCCATCGTTGCCGACTTCGGCTTTCGGGCGACGCTCGACGACAACATCGGAAGATTTCAGCACTTCATTGCGTTCGACGCCGCGGACCAGCACCGCCGCTTCCACGGTCTCAACGGCACTGCCGGTGAAGCGCAGCTTGGTGGCAGAGACGTTGGAGTCGTTGCCGATCGCAAAGGTGACGTCGAAACGGCCGCTGCGCGCGTCGAAACGGACCGCGACAGGCTGCAGCGCGCCGGTATTGCTGGCGTCAAGCTGCAGGCCCTGGACTTCGCGATCGAAGGTCAGGCTCAGATTGGCGGCGGCACCAAGGCCGTGGCGGTTCTCCAACGCCTGCGCGACCTGATTCTCGATATCCTTGCTCTCGATGCTGCGCGACAGCCGCGTTACGGTGATGGACTTGAGCTCGCGTGTATCGACGCCAATCACCTGATGCTGCCGCAACGCCGCGATGACCTGCGCGGTTGACAGCGTGCCGACGGTGCCGAGATCGGGCGCCCGATAGATTGCGATCTGCGCGGTGGGGCCGGCATTGTCGATGACATCGCCAATCCGCACCACGTCGCTGGACACCGTGACGTTGGCGCGCAGCGTTGGCGATGCGATGACCTCGTCGCGCTGCGCTTGGCCGAGCGCAGCAGTGGCCGCTGCAGCGAGCAGGGCGGTGGCGAGGAGAAGCGAACGCATGGCTGATGTCATGATCATTCTCCTCAGCGGAACATGCCGGCGGTGGATTGCAGCATCTGGTCGGCAGCGCTGATGACCTTGGCGTTCATCTCATAGGCGCGCTGCGCGGCGATCAGGTCCGAGATTTCGGTGACCACTTCGACATTGGCCATTTCGAGGTTGCGCTGCTGCATGTCGCCGAAGCCGTCGGCATTGGCGACGCCGTCCTGCGGTGGGCCGGAGGCCGGTGTTTCGGTGAACAGGTTGTCACCGATCGAATTAAGACCGGCCTTGTTGATGAAGCGGGTGAGGCTGATCTGGCCGAGAACGGTCGGGGTCGTCGAGCCCGGTACGATCACCGAGACCTGGCCCTGCGCATTGATCGAGAGTTGCGACGATGCCTGGGGAATCGAGATCGTTGGCTGCAGCAGGTTGCCCTGCGGGTTGACGATCCGGCCCTGCTGGTCAGTTGAAAACGTACCATCGCGGGTATAGGCGAAGGTGCCATCGGTGAGCTGGATCTTGAAGAAGCCTTCACCGCGGACCGCGATATCGAGATCGCCGCCGGTCGCCGACAGCGTGCCCTGGGTCATCATGCGCGGAGTGCCGACGGTCTTCACACCGCCGCCGATATCGACGCCGACCGGAATGACTGTGCCCTGATCCGATGCTTGCGCACCGACGCGGCGAACGTGATCGTAGATGAGGTCCTGGAATGCGGCACGCTGCTTCTTGAAGCCGGTCGTGCGCATGTTGGCGATATTGTTCGAGATGACCTGGACGTTGAGTTCCTGGGCCGCCATCCCGGTCGCTGCAGTGTAAAGAGCGCGCATGGGTCAGATTCCTTAAGCCGGAACGTCGGCAAGTTTTTCGATGGCGGAGCGCCGCGCGTCGCCTTGCGACTGCAGCATGTTGGACAGCTCGGTATAGGCGCGGGTGACGTCGATCATCCGGGTCATTTCGACGACGGAGCTGACGTTCGACTTTTCGATGAAGCCCTGGTTGAGCTTCGACGTGGTGGACGGCTGCGGATTGGCGCCGGGACCGGCCGAGAACAGGTTGGAGCCTTCCTTCACCAGCCGCTGGGGCTGCGCGAAATTGACCATGCGAATCTTGCCGCGCACGGAGTCGATGCGGTTGATGCCTTCGAGCACCGTGACCGTGCCGTCCTGCGAGATGTTGATGTCGTGGTCGGTCTGCTGGAATACGATCGGGCCATTGGCGCCGAGCACCGGTGCGCCCGACGCAGTCACGAGCTGGCCCTGCGAATTGATCTGCATGCCGCCGTCGCGGGTGTAGCGCTCGCCGTTCGGGGTCTGCACCGCGAGGAAGGCGTTGCCGTCGATGGCGACATCCAGCGGATTCTTGGTCTGCTCGGTCGCGCCGCCGGTGAAATCATGCATCGTGGCGCGGTCCTGCACGAAGGACACGCGGCGGTCGCGGCCGACGAAGTTGTCTTCGCGGGCGGCCGGGCTCAGATATTCCTCGAAAATCGTCCGCTCGGCCTTGAAGCCGCTCGTGTTGATGTTCGCAATGTTGTTCGCCACGACGTCCATCTGACGCCGAAGCGTCATCTGCCGCGACAGTCCGACGAGAAGCATATTCTCCATCGGTGGTTCTCCCCTAAGTTCGCGCGGATCGCTCTCCCAAGCTCGCCGCGGATCCCGTAAACCGCACAGCTCTCCCAAGCCGCGGTTCGCTAAGGTGAGTAGCGAAAGCCGTGCCAAGTCAAAAAGATGATATTTTTCAGTTTGTTGGTAGTTTTAGAGGCGCGAAAACGGGCGGCAGAAAGGTCTTGTTGACCATATTTGCCGGCAGAATTTTCCTAGTTGAGCGTCAAAAGAAAGATTCCGTTAACCATTGCGACCTAGCGTCACGATCACACAGGGCCTTGGGCGCTGGCAGCATTTGTATCGCGTCTTTAAAGCCTGCTTTGCAGCATCGAGCTCATCCCAACCCCGGACGGGCAGGCGATGGCGGATACGGAAACTTCAGAAAGCACCCCGACCGGGGACGAGGCGGCAGCTCCCAAGAGCAAATTCAAGCTGATCGCAATCGTCGCGGGCGTGCTGGTGCTTGCAGCGGGCGGTGGCGGCTGGTTCTTCCTGAAGGGACATCCCAAGGAAGAGAAGAAAGAGGCCGCGCCGGCTGCGAAGCCGCTCGCCTTCATTGATGTGCCGGAAATCCTGGTGAACCTTGCCGGCCAGCCCGGCGAGCGCGTGCAATATCTCAAGGCCAAGATCGTGCTCGAGGTGAAGGAAGCGCCGCTCGTGGCGCAGATCACGCCGTCGATGCCGCGTATCACCGACATGTTCCAGGTTTACCTGCGCGAACTGCGCACCACCGATCTGAACGGCTCCGTTGGCATGTTCCGGCTGAAGGAAGAGCTGACGCGGCGCGTCAATGCCGCGATCTCTCCTCATCACGTGAATGCTGTGCTGTTCAAGGAAATCCTCATTCAGTGAGGAATTGGATTTAGGCTGATGTCTACCGAACAGGTCGATCAGGACGCAATTGCCGCCGAATGGGAAGCGTCTCTGGATTCAGAGGATCCCGTTGAGGCGGCGAAAGCGGCTGCCGAAAACGAACTCACCGGCACCATGGCGGAGCAATGGGCCGCCATGGTCGAGGATGGCGGTCGCGATATCGGCGGCGGCAAGAACGGCGGCGAGCGCGTTCTCTCGCAGGAAGAAATCGACAACCTCCTCGGCTTCAGCGTCAACGAGGTCCATCTCGACGAGAATTCCGGCATTCGCGCCATTATCGATTCCTCGATGGTGTCGTATGAGCGTCTGCCGATGCTCGAAATCGTGTTCGACCGTCTGGTGCGGTTGATGACCACGAGCCTGCGCAATTTCACCTCCGACAACGTCGAAGTCTCGCTCGATCGCATCACTTCGGTGCGTTTCGGCGACTATATGAATTCGATTCCGCTGCCAGCCGTGCTGTGCGTGTTCAAGGCAGAGGAGTGGGAGAATTTTGGCCTCGCTACCGTCGATTCCAGCCTGATCTATTCGATGATCGACGTGTTGCTCGGCGGCCGTCGTGGTCAGGCCTCGCTGCGCATCGAGGGCCGTCCCTATACCACCATCGAAACCAATCTGGTGAAGCGCCTGATCGAAGTCGTGCTGGCCGACGCAGAACAGGCGTTCCGGCCACTGTCGCCCGTGGCTTTCACCATCGACCGGCTTGAGACCAATCCGCGCTTTGCCGCCATCAGCCGTCCAGCCAATGCCGCAATCCTGGTGCGCCTGCATATCGACATGGAAGATCGCGGCGGCAATATCGAATTGCTGCTGCCCTATGCGACGATCGAGCCGATCCGCGCCGTGCTCATGCAGATGTTCATGGGCGAAAAATTCGGCCGTGATCCGATCTGGGAAAGCCATCTCGCCACTGAAATTGCTCAGGCCGAGATCGCCGTCGACGCCGTGCTGTATGAGGCGGAGATCCCGTTGAAGCAGCTGATGCTTCTCAAAGTGGGCGATACGCTGCCGCTGGAAATGCGTGCGGATGCCCTTGTTGCCGTGCGTTGCGGAGCCGTGACCTTGACTGAAGGTCGCATGGGCCGTGTCGGCGACCGCGTTGCCATTCGAGTCACGAAACAATTACGCAAGCCTAACACAACCTTCGCCATGTTTGAGAAGGCTGATGAGCAAACTAAATTGATGGAGGCACAATGAGTCATTCATTAGGAATTGTGATCGAGAGCCTGGTTGCGGTGCTTCTGATCCTGACCATCGCCTATTGCATGTTGCTCAATAAGCGCCTGAAGCGCCTCAAGGCGGACGAGCAGTCGTTGAAGGCCACGATCGGCGAGCTCATCACCGTGACCGAGATCGCCGAGCGTGCGATCGGCGGACTCAAGCTTACCGTGCGGGACGTCAACGAGAATCTCGGCAGCCAGATTTCGGCGGCAACGGCGCTGGCCGATCAACTGAAAGCCCAGCTCGCCGAGAGCGATGCCGTCGTGCGCCGGCTGTCGAAGATCGCGGTGGCGGCACGGCCGCTCACCGAAACCGACCCTGATGCGCCGCGGGTATCCGCAGCGCGGGCCAATGCCGCGGCAGCGCAGGCGTTTGCCGAACGGAGGAGGCCTGACGGCATCGCTGCATGAAAGCTTTTAGGGACGTTCGTATTCTTCCTGTCGTCTTGGTGGCGGTTTTCGGGCTGGCGATTCTCAAGATCGCCGGCCTGGTGATCGATGGCGGCTACGTGTTCAACTACGATCCGCAGCCGCAGCCTACGAAAGGATCGTGGGCGCAGGAGATGTTCAACTTCCCGGGCGGCAAGCCAGTGGACGGCGATATTACCGGCTCGGTGTCAGCCAAGAAGGAAGAGCCGAAGCCCGCGGTAGCGGCGCCTGCAGCGATCGAACCGACCAGCAACCCGCCTGTCGAACTGTCTCCTCAAATCTCGCCGGCCGAACGGGCGATCCTCGAACGGCTGCAAGCGCGCCGTCAGGAACTGGAAGCGCGTGCACGCGAGATCGACATTCGCGAGAGCCTGCTGAAGGCCGCAGAGAAGCGCATCGAAACCCGCGTCGATGAATTGAAGGGCGTCGAAGCCGGTATCAAGACTGCGAACGACCAGAAGAGCGAGGTCGATGCCGCCCGCTTCAAGGGTATCGTCACCATGTATGAAAGCATGAAGCCGAAGGACGCGGCGAAGATCTTCGACCGGCTGGAAATGCCGGTGCTGTTCGAGATCGCCTCGCAGATTGCGCCTCGGAAGATGTCCGACATTCTCGGTCTGATGCAGCCGGAAGCCGCCGAACGCCTCACCGTTGAACTGGCGCGCCGCGCCTCGGGCGGCGAACGATCTGCCGCGGCGGTCGAACTGCCCAAGATCGAAGGCAGGCCGATCCAGCAGGGCCGGAATTAAAGAAATTAATTAACAAATCCTTAGAGCGCGGAATCTAGATTCGACACAGGGCGAACGATCGGTCGTCCTTCGAGCATCGGGCTGAGAGACACTTCTGAATGGCACGGACGGCTGCCGTTGCATGTTGGACGCAAGCTCGCGCATGGACGCGGGCCGTTCGACGTTGTGCGGTCTTCGCGGGCATTGTCTGTCTTGCGCTGTCGTTCCCGGATGCCGCATCTGCGCAAGCGGTGAGGGGCACCGCCAGCATGGGCACGTCGGGCGGCTATGGCCGCATCGTGCTGAAGCTTGCCGAGGACGTGGAGTCCGAGGTGACGCAGGCCGGCACCATTCTCGTCATTCGCTTCAAGCGGCCGGTCGATATTCCTGTCGAGATTCTCGGCGACGCCGCCCCCGACTATATAGGCTCCGCACGCCGCGATCCCGATGGCACGGCGATCCGTCTCGCGTTGTCACGCAGGGTGACCGTCAATTCGATGACGGCGGGCGAGCGCATCTTCATCGATCTGTTGCCCGACACCTGGAAGGGCATGCCGCCCGGTTTGCCGCAGGATGTGGTCAAGGAATTGTCGGAGCGCGCGCGCGCGGCAGAGCGCGCCTTGCGCCAGCAACGCGCTGCCGCGGAAAGCCAGAAGAAGCCGCCGATCCGCGTACGCGCATCCGTGCAGCCGACCTTTGTGCGCTTCGTGTTCGAGACCGGCGGCGTCGGTGTGTCGTCGGTGCTGAACGAGAAGACGCTGACGCTGACCTTCAATGCCGGTCTGATGTTCGATCTTGCCGATGCCAAACTGTCCGCACCGGCCAATGTCGCATCGATCGGTCAGGCGATGGACGGCAACCGGACCGCCGTCGAGATCGGCTTGATCGGCGACGTCGATGTGAAGTCGTTCCGCGAGGACAAGAGCTACGTCGTCGACATCGGCTTCCAGCAGAACGAAAAGCCGTCGCCGCTGGCCAAGCTGCCGGCGGCTGCTCCTGAGGACGACAAACCGCCGGTTGCGGCGAAGCCTCCTGAGGTCGAGAAGCCCGCCAGCGTCCCGGCACAGCGCTCCGGCGAGATCGTGCCGCCGACCTCCGAAATGATCGCGAAAGAGATCGTTCCGGAGAAGAAGGTCGAGGTTGTGACGGCTGCACCGGCAGCGCCCGTCGCGGCAACGAAGCCGGAAGAGCCAAAGCCCGAGACGGCCAAGGTCGCTGAATCACCTAAGCCTGCGCCGGCAGCCGAGGTTGTAGCTCCTGCCAAAGAAACACCGCCGCCTGCGCCTGTCGTTGCGGCGGCCCCTGCTGCTGCACCCGTTGCTGCTGCGTCGACCGAACCGGCGGGCATGCCGGTTGAGGTCAAGCGCAGCAGCGACGGCGTGCGCATAGCCTTTGCCTTTCCATCGCAAACGCCGGTCGCTTTGTTTCGCCGCGGCGATATCCTGTGGCTGGTGGCAGATTCGACGCGGCCCATCGACACCGCGCCGATCCGCCGTGACAGCGGATCGATCATTGCCGATGTGAGCACGATCCCGCTGGAGAAGGGGCAGGCGATCCGCATCCGCCTTAATCGCCCACAACTGGCTTCGCTCACGACCGACGATCCTGCCGGCGCGGGACAGGCCTGGTCGCTGATGCTGGCCGATACACGTCAGACGCCGTCGCAGCCGCTGTCCGCCGTGCGCAACATTGCCGATCCCTCGCGCGCCAGCGTGCAGGTGCCATTGGCCAAGCCCGGTCTCAAGCATCGCCTGGTTGATCCGGATGCCGGCGATACGCTCAATATCATCACTGCGCTGCCACCATCGCGCGGCTTCATCCGTCGCCAGGACTTCGTTGAATTCTCGTTGCTGGAATCGATTCACGGCGTGGTGGTTCAGGTGAACTCCGACGACGTGTCCGTTGAAGCCAGTATCGACAAGGTGATGCTCACCAAGCCCGGCGGCCTGACGCTGTCTGCCGCCGATGCGGCGCCGCAGCGCGCCTCGACGGTCGCCCGGCCGATCTTCGATGTCGGCCAGTGGCGCAAGGATCAGGAAGGCCCGTTCAACGCGCGCTTCGACGAGTTGATCGACGCGATGTCATCGGCCGAAGCTAGTTCGCTGCCGCAGGCGCGGATGGATCTGGCCAAATTCTACATGGCGCGCGGCATGTACCACGAGGCCAAGGGCGTCGCCGATCTCGCGATCGCGGACACCAAGGTCGGCGAGGAAAGCCCTGTCGCGCTGATCGTTCATGCGGTGGCCAGCGCGATGATGGGGCGTCCCGAACAAACCCTGAAGGATATCGCCAATCCGGTGCTCGGGCCGGGTTACGATGGTGAATTGTGGAAGGCGCTCGCCTACGCCAAGCAGGAAAAATGGGTCGAGGCGCGCGAGCGTTTCAAGAATGCCGAGTTCACGCTCGCCGCGCTGCCGGCCGATCTGCAGCGTGCGGCCCTGATGCTCGCGCTGCGGGCCTCGCTCGAGGTCAAGGACTATGCCGGCGCGTCGTCGCGCGGCAGTGAGCTCGAAACGGTCGGCATCTCGCCGGAGATCAAGCCCGCGGCCATGCTGCTCAGCGGCTGGCTCGATGAGGCGCTCGGCCGGGAGAAGGACGCGCTGTCGAAGTATCAGGACGTCACCGGTTCGGTGGATCGTCAATCCGCAGCGGAAGCCAAGCTGCGCGAAATCAATTTGCGCCAGAAGCGCAACGAGATCAGCAGCGAGGACGCGCTGCATGATCTCGAAGTGCTGGCAGTGACCTGGCGCGGCGACGGCACGGAAGTGCAGGTGCTGCAGATCCTGTCGCGCATGTATGCCGAACTCGGCCGCTACAATGACTCGCTGCTGGCCGCCCGTACGGCCACCGAGCGCCAGGCCAACAGCGAAGCCGCGCGCCAGGTGCAGGACGAAGCCCAGGCATTGTTCTCGCAGATCTATCTGTCACCAAAGGGCGACAGTCTGCCGCCGGTCGATGCGCTGGCGATGTTCTACGAGTTTCGTGAGCTGACCCCGATCGGCCGCCGCGGTGACGAGATGATCCGCCGTCTTGCAGATCGTCTCATAGCTGTCGATCTGCTCGATCAGGCCGCCGAGCTTCTGCAGTATCAGGTCGATCACCGTCTCGAGGGCGCTGCACGCTCGCAGGTCGCTGCGCGTCTGGCGATGGTCTATCTGATGAGCCGCAAGCCGGACCGCGCCATCGCCGCGCTGCGCACTACGCGGATCGCCGATCTCAATGGCGAGCTGCGTCAACAGCGGCTGCTGCTCGAGGCGCGGGCGCAGAGTGACATCGGCCGCCGTGAGCTAGCGCTCGACATCATCTCTCATGTCAGCGGACGCGAAGCGATCCGGCTCCGCTCGGACATTTACTGGTCGTCGCGGCGCTGGCGCGAAGCCTCCGAACAGATCGAACTCTATTATGGCGACCGCTGGCGGGATTTCTCGCCGCTGACGCCAAGCGAAAAGAGTGACATCATCCGTGCTGTCGTGGGTTATGCGCTGGCGGAAGACGCCCTCGGTCTCGCGCGTTTCCGCGAAAAGTATGCGCCGCTGATGAATGTCGGCGCCGACAAGATCGCCTTCGACACCGCGAGCAAGCCGACCTCGACCAACTCTTCGGAATTCGCCGCCATTGCCAAGATGGCTGCATCCGTCGATACGCTCGACGGCTTCCTGCGCGAGATGAAGACGCGCTTCCCCGAAAGCAGCGCCAAGGCGATCCTGCCAGGTGCCAGTGCCGATCCGATGCCGACCGGCTCGCTGAAGCCGCAGCCGGTGGTCAATGTCCGCAAGATCGAGATGGCGCGGTAGGGAATAAGCCTCGCTACTGTCCGTAACTTTGCACCAGACTGCCGGCCACCAGCGACCAGCCATCCACCAGCACGAAGAAGATCAGCTTGAACGGCAGTGACACCACCGCCGGTGGCAGCATCATCATGCCCATCGCCATCAAGACAGAGGCGACCACGAGATCGATGATCAGGAATGGCAGGAACAGCAGGAAGCCGATCTCGAAAGCGCGTTTCAGCTCGGAGATCATGAAGGCCGGCACAAGGATGCGGAGCGACAGGTCGTCAGGCGTCGCTGGAACTGGCTCGCCCGACAGATCCATGAACAGCTTGAGATCCTTCTCGCGCACGTTCTTCTGCATGAAGCCGCGCAGCGGAATGGATGCGCGCACCAAAGCTTGTTCGACGGTGATGTCGTTGGAGATCAGCGGCTTGATACCGTCGTCATAGGAACGTTGCAGCACCGGTCCCATCACGAAAGCCGTAAGGAACATCGCCAGCGCGATGATCACCGAGTTCGGCGGAGCCGTCGCTGTACCCAATGCGGTGCGCAGCAGCGACAGCACGACCACGATGCGTGTGAATGACGTCATCATGATCAGGATCGACGGTGCGATCGACAGCACCGTCAACAACGCAATCATCTGCACGGCACGTTCGGTGACGCCGCCGCCACCGCCGCCGAGATTGATGCTGATGTCCTGCGCCATCGCGGGACCTGCGAAGGTCCCGGCGGCGATCAGAACAGAAAGGAAAAATACTCTACGCGGGAGGTTCGCCGAACTCACGAACTGGACTTTGGCCGTCCCAGCAGGGAGGCCATCTCGTCTTCGAGATTTTCAAAACCCGATTTGACCGGCGGGACGACGGGCGGCGCCTCCGCACGGGCAGGGCTGGCGATCGAGACTTCCGGCGACCGCGAAGCCGGACGGATCGATGGTGCCTCAGGCGCCACCGACGGAGCGCCGACCCGGGGCTCAGGCGCATCCTGACGGGTTTCGCCGGCAGGACGGCGCAGGGCTGCTTCGAGGCGCTGCGCCATATCGGCAAGGTTCTGATCGGCAGACGACACGGCGACTGCCGGAGCAGGAGGTGTAGGGGCTTGCGTCGGTACGGGCGGCGCAACGACCGGGGCGGGAGCCGGGGCAGCAACAACCGGAGCAGGCGGGGTCGGCGCTGCTGCGACGGGACGGTCCGGCGTGCGGGGTTGCGGCATGGTGCGGATCGGCGGATCGGCACGCATCGGGCGCGGCATCATCGGCTCGCTACGTGGCATCTCGGCACGTGGCATTTCACTTCGCGGAATCGGCCGCTGCGGAAAAAGGTCATTGCGTGGCGCCGGTTCGGGGCGCGGCGCAGGTTCCGGCGCGAGGCTGGCGACCGGATCGGGCCGACGCTCCGGCAAAGGCGCGGCCGGGCGGCGTGGCTCTTCGATAAAGGAGGGGCGCGCGGGACGCGGCGCTGGCTCCGGCACATGCGGTTCGGAATCGAAGCCGGAGTCGTTGCTCTCTGCCCAGCTCGGGGCTTCAGGCAGCGATGGGCCACGGCTTGCCACATCGGCGGCGAGGCCGCCGCGCTGCGGGGCCTGCTCACGGCCGGGTATGGCGCGGACGATATTGGGCTCGACGACGATGTCCGACGGGCCACCGATCATCAGCAAATGTTCGACATTGTCGCGGCGGACCAGCACCAGGCGGCGGCGGCCGTCCACGGCGGCGGCGTCGATCACCGCGAGCCGCGGCAAGCGCCCGCGGCTGGTGTTGTTGCCCAGCCGGTTGCCGGCGAATCGGCGCACCAGCCAGGCGGTAAGCCCGATCAGCGCCAGCACGACAACGAAGGCCAAGATAAATTGCACCGATGATTGCATCATAAAGTCCCCAGCCAGACAGGGTGGCTGCAACGTCCACGTCCAGAGTCGGAGGTGTCATACCCCCGCACGCCCCGTACGCAGCGTGAATCACGCCCCATCTGTTAACGCCCCACGGCAGAACCTGCCGTTGGTTAATAATAAACTATGAATCGCTGCAGCCAAAACGACTTCTGCCGCCCCGTCATATGGCCGATGGGGATGGTTAATCGGCCAATTCAGGCGAAAAAGCGTTGGCAGTTGCGAAAAACGTCAATTTTGCAGCATTCATTTACGGTTCGGTAACAAGTACCGCCGGAAATTAACTTCGTATTAACCATGCAGGCGGCAAATTCTGCCTAGCTCAGGACACTCCGTCCGGGCGGGCGGAGAAGGCCGATGGCGATCAGCGACATGCCGATGTTGTCGGCGCTGCGCACCAAGATGCAGTGGCATCAGGAGCGCCAGCGTGTGCTGGCCGAAAATATCTCGAATTCGGACACTCCGAACTTCCGCCCCCGCGATCTCGTGGAACCGAAATTCGACAAGGCCGGGAACACGTCCGTCACCGCCGGCGGTATGGGCTCGCTGCCGATGATGCGCGCCGCCGGCACCAACATCCTGCCGACCGGAGGCTCGGCCTCTTTCAACCAGAACAGCCGGGTCGGCTACGAGACCCGGCCCGCCGGCAATGCCGTCAATCTGGAAGACGAGATGCTCAAGGTCTCGGCCAACCAGATGGACTATGCCGCCGCAACCTCGCTCTACACCCGCAGCCTCGGTCTGTTGAAGACCGCTATCGGCAAGCGCTGACGCCGCCGCGCGCATAAAGGGAGCTCATCATGGCAGACGATATCAGCGACTTCTCGCGCTCCATGGGCATCGCGACCTCCGGTCTGCGCGCCCAGGCGGGCCGCATGCGGGTGATTTCGGAAAACATCGCCAATGCGCAGTCCACAGCGCAGACTTCGGGCGGTGACCCCTATCGCCGCAAGGTGCCGACCTTCAAATCCGAGCTGGATCGCTCGCTCGATGCCCGCATCGTCGGCTTGGGTCGCATCAGGCCGGATCAATCTGCATTTCCCACGCGCTACGAGCCCGGCAATCCCGCGGCGGATGCCGCCGGCAACGTCAAATACCCCAACGTGAACTCGCTGGTGGAAATGACGGACATGAAGGAAGCGCAGCGCTCCTACGAAGCCAATCTCAACATCATCAGCGCCACGCGCCGGATGATCCAACGCACGCTCGACATCCTCAAGGCCTGAACAGGACAGCTGAACCATGGCAACTCCCTCTGTCGCCGCCAATGCTTACTCGGCCCTCTCGCGCATCATGGACGCCGGCGGCGGCGTCGGTGGCGGTCTCAACAAGGCGGCGGACGCCGGTGGTGGTCAGTCGTTCGGCGCGGTCCTCAAGGACGCGCTGGGCAGCGTGCTCGATTCCGGCCGCAAGTCGGATGCGCAGACCATCGCAATGGCCAACGGCAAGGCCAATGTGATGGACGTGGTCACGGCAGTTGCGGAAACCGACGTCGCCGTGTCGACGCTGGTCTCGGTGCGCGATCGCGTCATCCAGTCCTACGAAGACATCATGAAGATGCCGATCTGATCCTCCTCATCACGAACACCGCGTAACACAAGGATTACTGCAATGACCGGCCCCGAAACTCTCGACGTTGCCCGTGATGCGATCTGGACGATTGTGATCGTGTCCGGTCCGCTGATGGTCGTGGGCCTCCTGGTTGGCGTCGTCGTGTCGCTGGTGCAGGCGCTGACCCAGATCCAGGAACAGTCGCTGGTCTTCGTGCCGAAGATTCTCGCGGTCTTTGCCACCATGATGCTGACGCTCCCGTTCATGGGGGACGCATTGTCGAGCTACATGTTGCGGATATCGTCGCGAATCATCGGGGGGTGATGCACAATCCCGTATGCGCATCGATGTCTCGCTTCTGCCCGCTCTCGCCGCTGCCTTCATGCTGGCCTTCGCCCGCATCGGTACGATGGTGATGTTGATGCCGGGCTTTGGCGAAACCAACATTCCCGCACGGGCCAAGCTGTCGATCGCATTGGGACTGACCCTTCTCATGCTGCCGGCGCATCGCGGCGCTTATAACGTCGATATGGGATCGATCGTGCCGATGCTGGTTCTGCTGGTGCATGAGATCATCATCGGTGTCGTGCTCGGCGCCACCGCGCGCGTCACGCTGTCGGCGCTACAGGTCGCCGGATCGATCATCGCGCAGCAACTCGGTCTCGGCTTCGTCACCTCGGTGGATCCGACGCAGGGTCAGCAGGGCGTGCTGATCGGCAATTTTCTCACGATGCTCGGCATCACGATGCTGTTCGCCACCGATACGCATCACCTCGTGATCGCCGCCATCAATGACAGCTACAAGATTTTCGCGCCCGGCGAGATCATGTCGACGGGCGATGTGGCGAAGCTCGCGACCAATGCCTTCGCGGCGGCCTTCAAGATCGGCACGCAGCTTGCTGCGCCTTTCCTGGTGTTCGGCCTCGTCTTCAACATGGGGCTTGGCGTGCTGGCACGGCTGATGCCGCAGATGCAGGTCTATTTCGTCGGTGTACCGCTTTCGATCATGATCGGATTCCTGATCTTCGCCGTCGTGCTCGCGACCATGATGGGGACCTACCTCGAATACGTCACCGGCGTCATGCAACAAATGATGCCGCGGATATAGGGGCGCGCGGATGGCCGACGACGATTCCGAGAAGACACATGACCCCACGCAAAAAAAGCTCGACGATGCCCACGAACGCGGCGACGTAGCCAAAAGCCAGGAGGTCAATACCTGGTTCCTGCTGGCGGGCGCGACGCTGGTCTTGTCGACCTTCAACGGCTCGGTCGGCGGCGGCCTGCAAACGCCGCTTAAAAACCTTCTGCAAAATTCCTGGATGATACGGACGGACGGGCCCGGACTATTGCTGCTGGCCAAGAGCCTCTGCATGTCCATCTTGTCCACCATGGGCATGCCGATCCTGTTTCTCGTGATCGCCGCGCTCGCGGGCAATCTGATCCAGCACCGGCTGGTGTTCTCCACCGAAGGTCTGGTGCCCAAGTTCAGCAAGCTGTCGCCGATGGAAGGCGCCAAGCGCGTCTTCGGCAAGCAGGCGCTGGCCAATTTTCTGAAGGGGCTGTTCAAGCTCGTCCTGCTCGGCACCGTGATGTGCGCGGTGCTGTGGCCCGAGCGTTTTCGTCTGGATGCGCTGATCCATATCGATCCGTCGGCGATCCTCGGCATCACCACATCGCTGACACTGCAGCTGATGGGTTCGGTGGTGGCGATGCTCGCCTTCGTCGCCATTGCCGACTTCTTCTTCCAGTACCGCACCTGGTACGAGAAGCTGAAGATGTCGCTGCAGGAAGTGAAGGAAGAATACAAGCTGTCCGAGGGCGACCCCCACATCAAGGGCAAGATCAAGCAGCTGCGTCAGCAGAACATGAAGAAGCGCATGATGGCAGCGGTGCCGAAGGCGTCGGTGATCATCACCAACCCGACGCACTACGCCGTAGCGCTGTCCTATGAGCGCGGCATGACCGCGCCGATCTGCGTCGCCAAGGGCGTCGACAACATCGCGCTGAAGATCAGGGAAGTTGCCGGCAAGCACGACATTCCGATCGTCGAGAACGTGCCGCTGGCGCGCGCGCTTTACGCCACCGTCGAGATCGACGAGGAAATTCCGGGCGAACACTACCATGCGGTGGCCGAAGTCATTGGCTACGTCATGGGCCTGAAGCGCGGCCTGTCCGGGCGCCCGTCATGATTCGGGGAAGGGCCGGGCAAGGGGCCGGGAACGTGTTGCGAATCGGCGGATTGGAAGCGAATAGGCCGACGCGGCGCTTGCGTAAGGCCAGCCGATTGATGCACTCAGGAGGCGCGCAAACCCGCGCTGCCGCAACTGCCAACAGGCGACGAACCGTCCGATGACTGCCGAGACCGACCACGATCGCCAATCGATGACGGCGCAGAATCCGGTTCTGCACGAGCCGGCCCGGCGCAGCGGCAGCATCGTGCTGGTGCTGCTGATTGCCGCGGCGATCATCGCCTGCGCCGTGGCATTCATGACTCTCGGCCGCGCCCAGGCGCAGCCTTATATTCTGGGCCTGTTGGCGCTGCTGGCGATGGTCGGCCTGTTCGTTTTGTTCGCCTTTGCCGCCGGTATTGTACGCTTTGCCGATCGCACCTCCGACGATCCGATCATGCGCACCGTGGCCGATCACGCCTTTGACGGTATCGCGGTCACCGATGCGCGGGGCCATGTGGTCTATGCCAATGCTGCCTATCTCACATTGACCGGCGCGGCCTCCGCGCAGGATGCGCGACCGGTCGAGCGCGTCTTCATCGGAAATCCCGATGTCTCCGAAGCCGTCTTCCGCCTGCTCAAGGCTGCCCGCGAGGGCAAGCGTCAGCAGGAGGAGGTCCGTGTCGCAGCGCCCGACGGCAGCCACGGCCGCTGGCTGCGCATGCGCGTGCGTCCACTGGGTGAGGGTAAGCGCGAAGCCAAATCCACGGTGTGGTCGGTGGCCGATATCTCCCGCGATCGCCAGCGTCAGGAAGACGTGTTCCAGGAATTGCAGCACGCCATCGAATATCTCGATCACGCGCCGTGCGGTTTCTTCTCGGTCAATCCAAAGGGCGAGCTGGTCTATGTCAACGCCACACTGGCGAACTGGCTCGATCACGATCTTGCCGAGATCGGCTCCGGCGGTCTGAAGCTCACGGACATCGTCTCTGGCGACGGCGCCTCGTTGCTGACGTCGATCGTGCCGATGCCCGGCGAGGTCAAAACCGAAGTCTTCGACATCGACCTGCGCATGCGCAACGGCAAGACCATGCCGGTGCGGCTCTATCATAAGCTCGCTTTCGGCGCCGATGGGGTGCCGGGTGCGTCGCGCACCCTCGTCATCAGCCGCGCGCGCGACGAGCGCTCGGATCCGCAACGCGCCGCCGAAGTGCGCTTCATGCGCTTCTTCGACCATACGCCGATGGCGATCGCGACGGTGGACCGCGACGGCACCGTGGTGCGCGGCAATGCCCGTTTCGCCAAACTGGCGCAGAGCCTCAACACATCCGGCGCCGTCAACAAGTCGATCCTCGCCGCCGTCAGCGACCGCGACCGCAACCAGCTCGTCGCGGCCATCGGCCACGCCGCCCAGGGGCAGGGCGATATCCCGCCGGTGGAAGCGCTCCTGGAAGGCGCCAAGGAACGCTGGGGACAGTTCTTCGTCACCGCCGTGGAGGAGAACGAGCGCGAGACCGAAGCCGCCATCGTCTACATGCTGGAGACCACCGAGCGCCGCACGCTCGAGAATCAGGTCAACCAGGCGCAGAAGATGGACACCATCGGCCAGCTGGCCGGCGGCATTGCGCACGATTTCAACAACGTGCTTTCCGCCATCATGATGGCCAACGACTTCCTGCTGAACGCGCACAAGCCGACAGATCCGTCGTTCCAGGACATCATGCAGATCAAGCAGAACGCGACGCGTGCGGCGACGCTGGTGCGCCAGTTGCTCGCATTCTCGCGCCGCCAGACGCTGCGCCCGACGGTGCTCAATCTTGGCGATGCGCTCTCGGATATCGATCTGCTGCTGAAGCGCCTGATTGGCGAGAAGGTCAAACTCGAAGTAGTGCATGGCCGCGATCTGTGGCCGGTGAAGGTCGACATCTCGCAATTCGAGCAGGTGATCGTGAATCTCGCGGTCAATGCGCGCGACGCGATGCCGGACGGCGGCGCGTTGACTGTGCGCACCGTCAATGTCTCGGCCGAGGAAGCCGGGCGGCTGTCCTATAAGGGTATGCCGCCATCGGACTATGTGCGCATCGATGTCAGCGATACCGGCACCGGCATTCCCGCCGACATCGTCGAGAAGATCTTCGAACCGTTCTTCTCCACCAAGGATGTCGGCAAAGGCACTGGCCTCGGCCTCTCCACGGTCTACGGCATCGTCAAACAGACCGGCGGTTTCGTTTATGTCGACTCCGAGCCGGGCAAAGGCACCACGTTCCGCATCTTCCTGCCGCGCCATCATCAGGAAAAGGAAGTCGCTCCCGATCCGGCGATTGCGGCCGCCGTCGCCGCCAAGGAAGCCGCTGCCGACGCCAAGCCACGTGCGGATCTGACCGGGCAGGGCACCATCCTGCTGGTCGAGGACGAAGAAGGCCTGCGCGCGCTGAATGCTCGCGGTCTGCGCTCGCGCGGTTACACGGTGGTCGAAGCCGGCAACGGCGTCGAAGCGATGGAGCTGTTCGACGAGCAGAACGGCGTCATCGATCTCGTGGTCTCCGACGTGGTGATGCCGGAGATGGACGGACCTACGCTGCTGAAGGAGATGCGCGCCCGCAATGCGGATATTCGCATCATCTTCGTGTCAGGTTACGCCGAGGAAGCCTTCGAAAAGAGCCTGCCGGAAAACCAGCAATTCGCCTTCCTGGCCAAGCCGTTCGCCCTGAGCGCGCTGATCGCCAAGGTCAAGGAAACCATGGCGCCGAATTAACGGAGCGCCGCTGGCAATACCATCCTGGCTTCTAATGCGCATTCACCCCGCAATGCAGCATAAGTGTTTGAAAGCAAGATGACTCTTGCGCCAAAGGTTCAATGACGAGCCGCGACCGAGGGCCGCAGCGTTTACCCTCGAACGGTGCTTCCCTTTTAGGCTGGGGTAGCCATGTTAGGGGTGTTTTCCCCCTGCCGGGGATTGAGGGAATGACCATGACTTTCACGTTCAGCATGCGCGGCGTCGTCAAGACGATGGCCGTCGTCCTTTCGCTGGCGATGCCGCTCACAATTGCAATCTCCTCTGCCGACGCCCGCGTTGGCGGTGGCAGCAGCTCGGGCTCGCGCGGCAACCGCACGTTCTCGGCGCCGCCGAGCACGTCGACGGCGCCTAACGCGGCTCAGCCGTTCAACCGCACCATGCAGCAGCCGGGTTCGCCCGGCATGAACAGCGCGACCACGGGCGCAGCCAGCAAGGGCGGTTTCTTCAACCGTCCGGGCATGGGCATGCTCGGCGGCCTTGCTGCCGGCTTCCTCGGTGCAGGCCTGCTCGGCATGCTGTTCGGCGGTGGCTTGTTCAGCGGCCTCGGCGGCATCTCCTCGATCATCGGCCTGCTGCTGCAGGTCGGCCTGATCATCATCGTCGTCCGCCTCGCAATGTCCTGGTGGCAGCGTCGCAACCAGACGGCGTCGGCCTATGCCGGTCCGGCCAGCTCGGCCTATACCGGCCCGGCCAATGGTCCCGACCAGAACCAGGCACACATGAACCAGGCGCAGCAGGGTTATGGCGCACAGCCGACCCAGCGCAGTGGTCTCGGTGGCTTCGGTTTCGGCGGCTCGAACAATGACAAGCCGATCGAGATCGTGCCGCAGGATTACGAAGCTTTCGAGAAGCTGCTCAGCGACGTGCAGGCCGCTTGGTCTAACGAAGATGTCGAGAAGCTCGGCAAGCTGTCGACGCCGGAAATGGTGTCGTACTTCGCCAAGGACCTCGCCGAGAACAAGGCCCGCAACGACATCAACAAGGTGTCGGATGTGAAGCTGCTGCAGGGCGACCTGGCGGAAGCCTGGCGCGAAGGCGACACCGACTATGCGAGCGTCGCAATGCGCTTCTCGCTGGTCGACAAGACGCTGGAGCGCGGCACTAATCGCTTGGTGGCTGGTAGTGAAACGCCGATCGAAGCGACCGAGATCTGGACCTTCGTGCGCCCGCGCGGCGCCGATTGGGAACTGTCGGCGATTCAGCAGGCGTAAGCTTTGCGTCATCGAAATCGGACAAGCGCCGCGGATCATTCCGCGGCGCTTTTTGTTGGCCTCATGCGTGTGCATTGCCAAGCGATGATCTCAATAAGAGAGCGGGAATAATCCGCCGGATGACGTGTTGGTCAGTTGCGTCCCATCGCGACTGGCGTTGTGTGGCTACAAAAACAAATTGGAGGAATCGATGCCCATTATTCTCTCGACCATGACCCGTCTCGGCCTATGCGCCGGTGCGGTCGCCGTCTCGCTCGCAGCAACGTCGCCATCATTCGCGCAGGGCGCGGATACCAGCTTCTTCGTCACCAGCAACGGCATCGGCAATGGCGGCAATCTCGGTGGCCTCGCCGGTGCTGACAATCACTGCCAGACGCTGGCACAGGCTGCAGGCGCGGGCGCCAAGACATGGCGCGCTTATCTCTCGACGCAGGCCGCCGATGGCAAGCCCGCGATCAATGCGAAAGATCGCATCGGCAACGGGCCGTGGAAGAATGCCAAGGGCGTCGTCGTCGCCAAGGATGTCGCCGATCTGCATGGCGCCAGCAACAACCTCTCCAAGCAGACCTCGCTCAGCGAGAAGGGCGAGGTCATCAATGGCCGCGGCGATACGCCGAATCGCCATGACGTGCTGACCGGCTCGCAGGCCGACGGCACAGCCTTTGCCGCTGGTGAAGATCGCACCTGCAAGAACTGGACGAGCAGCACGCAGGGGGCGGCCATGGTCGGCCATATCGATCGTACGGGGTTGAACGAAGAGCCGCCGGCGAAGTCATGGAACACGTCGCATCCATCGCGCGGCCCTGATGGCGGCTGCTCGCAGAACGACCTGAAGAGCACCGGCGGTGACGGGCTGTTGTACTGCTTCGCGTCGAATTGAGTTCTATTGCGATAGACGAGCAGCAACACACTCCGCCATGGCCGGGCCTGTCCCGGCCGTGGCGCGTTTTGCGGCGGTAGCTGGACGACGGTGCGGAGTTCTCGCCGGACCAGCGCGGCGAACGAATTCCGCGGTGAGCAGTTACCCTGGCACCCCTGACGCGACATTTGGCGAGGTTCCGCATGCGATATGAGCTGTATTACTGGCCGACGATCCAGGGCCGCGGCGAATTCGTGCGCCTGGCGCTCGAAGATGCCGGCGCGGACTACCGCGATATGGCGCGTGGCAAGGGCGGCATGGCCGCAATGACGAGGATGCTCGACGGCAAGAAAGGCATTCCGCCATTTGCACCGCCATTCCTCAAGGCGGGCAATATGGTGATCGGCCAGACTGCCAACATCTTGTTCTATCTCGGCCCACGTCACGGTCTGGCGCCGAAGTCGGAAGCGGCGCGCCTGCAACTGGATGAGCTGCAACTGACCATCACCGATTTCGTCGCCGAGGTGCATGACACCCATCACCCGATCGGCGTATCGCTCTATTACGAGGATCAGAAAGGCCCGGCCAAAAAGCGCAGCGCTGAATTCCTGAAAGAGCGCGTGCCGAAATATCTCGGCTATTTCGAGCGGATATTAAAAGCCAGCGACGGCGCCTATGTCACCGGCCGCAAGGCGACCTATGTCGACCTGTCACTGTTCCAGATCGTTGAAGGACTGCGCTACGCATTTCCGAAACGCATGAAAAAATTCGAGCGGGAGATTCCGTGCCTGATCGATTTGCATGACCGCGTGGCGGCTCGCCCGAACATCAAGGCCTATCTCGACAGCGACCGCCGCATTGCCTTCAACAAGGACGGCATCTTCCGGCACTACAAGGCGCTGGACAAATAGCGCCGTGCAGCTCGCGTGGCGAGGTTACCAGAGCCCCGGACACAGACGATAGCGGACGCGCGTCGTATAGTCGGTGTAACCGGGGAGACCGTCCCTCAACGTACGCTCTTCGGCCGTCGTGCGCCATGCGAGCAGCACGGCCAGGATCAGCGTCAGCGCGGCACTCCACCACGAGCCAAGCCAGAGGGATGTGCCGAGGAAAAACAGGATAGCGCCGCTATACATGGGATGACGCACGAGATGATACGGACCGGTATCGATGACGTGCTGGCCGCGGTCGCGTTGAAGCTTGATGACCGGTGCGGCGAAACTGTTTTCGCGCAGTACCCAGAATGAGATTGCCATTCCCGTGAGTGCGAGTGCCGTACCCGCGACCTGGACGCCAACGGTCATTTGCGAAAGACCGAAGCGCTGATCCAGCCCCGCAACGATCAGCCAGACCAGTGCTACGGTAAAGAACGCCACCATGAAGACGCGGTCCGCTGTGGGCTGCCCCTGCTGTACCATGGGGCGCATGCGTTCTTCAAACAGTGCGGGATCGATCTGGATCAGCCATAGGCCGCCGCCAAGGCCGAGCAGGATCATGAAGAGCAGAAATGACCACGCCGCCGGCCATTGCCAGGTCCCGGCGGCGGTGAACAAAACGGCGCCGATCACGCCGAACCAGACCAGCGTACGTATCACGAGGCGAGCGATCATGTCGGGCCTCCTTCGGCCCGCATCCGATACCAGATTCGCGGCAGTGATGGGGCAGGCCTCGCGTCAACGCGACCGGCGGCTGGTCTCTGTCCGACGGTGCTGAGTTAAGCGAGCTGATCGATCCGGGTGCCCTGGCCGGGCGGCAGTGCTGCGCGCGGTGGGGGCGGCGCGGTGCGGCTGTCGTTGTCGTCGTTCTTCTTCGGCTCCGGCGGCTTTGCCTCGATCGGCTTTACCTCTGCGACCGGTGGTGCGCTGCTCACGCTTGAAACGCTCATTACAAATTCCCTGTTTCACAACTCTTGCAGTCGGACAATGGGGTGTGCGCCAACAAGGAGTTGGTAAATCAGGCGCTGCAATTTGCAGCAATCGGGGCGGATCGGAAACGGTGGTAAACGCGCCGTCCAGGACTTCACTACAATTGAAACGAAATACTCATTCGTCCTTGCCGCGGGAGATCGTGATGTTCGCCGATGTTTTGTTGCGGGTGCAGCGCAGGTCGAGCCGGCGATAGCGGAGCTTGACGTCATCGCCGCGGAAAATCCCCATGCGGCCGAGACATCGCGTGGTGCCCTTCACCGTATCCGATTTGGGGATCGTGAAGATGACGGCTGCCGCACTGGCGACGAGATCCGTGAAAGCCGGCGCCGGCTTGCGGGTCGCGGAGGCCGCATAGAGCTCGTTGCTGAAATTGCGACTGGCGCAGCCAAGCCGCAATTGTTTGGCCGCCGGATGCGACAGGTAGATCACATTGGCTGCGGTGCGCCCGACGCTGAGCCCGTCGATCTGGCTCTTGAGCTGCCGCGCGAGATCATCGCAGCGGTCGGCGCGGGCAGGCGAAGCGGCAAGGGTTACGGTGGCGAGCAGCGCCACAGCCGAAAAAATGCCGCGCAGGCGGTCGATGGACATTCCAGATTCTCCTCAATCCCCGGCCGCACTGAAACGCGGGACGCCACTTTATGCAAGGCGCGGCGGGCGCAGCCGGTTACTGCTGGAACGGGGGATTATCCCCGCGATTGCGGGCCTGTCCCCCTGTTTTGAACCCTTCAAAACTGTCCGGAAACCGCCTACAAGGGCCTCAAATCCCCTCCCTTTTTGAGGCCCCATCCATGAACGCTCCCACCGCTTTCCCTGATCCGAAGCCCGTCCCGCCCTACAAGCACACCCCGCTGTTTCCGCTGGGCGCGGACACCACCCCCTACAAGAAGGTCACCACCGAGGGCGTGCGGGTCGAGAAGGTACTGGGCAGGGACATGCTGGTGGTGTCGCGGGATGCGCTGAAGGCGCTCTCGGAGGCCGCGTTCGGCGACATCAACCACTATCTGCGCCCCGGCCATCTGCAGCAGCTGCGCAACATCCTGGACGACAGCGAAGCCAGCCCGAATGACAAGTTCGTGGCCTTCGACTTCCTCAAGAATGCGAACATCGCCGCAGGCGGCGTGCTGCCGATGTGCCAGGACACCGGCACCGCGATCATCATGGGCAAGAAGGGCTGTAACGTCATCACCGATGGCGACGATGAGGCGGCACTCTCGGAAGGCGCCCGCGACGCCTATCTGCGCCGCAACCTGCGCTATTCGCAGGTCGCGCCGCTGACCATGTATGAAGAGAAGAACACCGCCAACAACATGCCGGCGCAGTGCGAGATCTATGCCGAGGGCGACGACGCCTACAAGTTCATGTTCATGGCCAAGGGCGGCGGCTCCGCCAACAAGAGTTTTCTGTTCCAGGCGACGCCATCCGTTCTGACGAAGGATCGCCTGCTGGCCTTCCTGAAGGAAAAAATCATGACGCTGGGCACCGCCGCGTGCCCGCCCTACCACCTCGCCATCGTCATCGGTGGCACCTCGGCCGAGCTGTGCATGAAGACGGTGAAGCTCGCTTCCGCGCGTTACCTCGATGCGCTGCCCACGCAAGGTTCGTCGGACGGCAATGCGTTCCGCGATCTGGAGATGGAGCAGGAAATCCTCAAGATGACGCAGTCGTCCGGCGTCGGCGCGCAGTTCGGCGGCAAGTATTTCTGTCATGACGTCCGCGTCATCCGCCTGCCGCGTCATGGCGCGTCGCTGCCCATCGGGCTCGGCGTGTCGTGCTCGGCGGATCGCCAGGTGCTCGGCAAGATCACCAAAGACGGCGTCTATCTCGAAGAGCTCGAACATAACCCGGCGCAGTATCTGCCGCAGGTGGAGCAGGCGCTCGGCGGCGAGGTTGTGAAGATCGATCTCAATCAGCCGATGAAGGACATTCTGGCGACGCTGTCGAACTACCCAACCAAGACGCGCCTGTCGCTGACCGGCACCATGATCGTCGCGCGCGACTCGGCGCATGCCAAGCTGCGCGATCGCCTGGAGAAGGGCGAGCCGCTGCCGGATTACTTCAAGAACCACCCGGTCTATTACGCCGGCCCCGCCAAGACGCCCGAAGGCTATGCCTCCGGCGCCTTCGGCCCGACCACGGCCGGCCGCATGGATTCCTTCGTCGATCAGTTCCAGGCCGCCGGCGGCTCCATGGTGATGGTTGCCAAGGGCAACCGCGCCGTCGCCGTGCGCGAAGCCTGCAAGAAGCATGGCGGCTTCTATCTCGGCTCGATCGGCGGCTCGGCGGCCAACCTCGCCGAACACTGCATCAAGAAGGTCGAGGTGGTCGAATATCCCGAACTTGGCATGGAAGCGATCTGGCGCATCGACGTCGTGGATTTCCCGGCCTTCATCATTATCGATGACAAGGGCAACGACTTCTTCAAGGAATTGAACCTCGGTTGATGCTGCGACCTCTTGGCGTCATTGCGAGCGCAGCGAAGCAATCCAGAAAGCTACAAGCGAAGACTGGATTGCTTCGTCGCAAGATGCTCCTCGCAATGACGGCTGAGAGGATGTCGTGACCTTCATTGGCCTCGATGGTTTCAATCAGGGCTGGGTCGCCGTCACACTCGACGGCGACCGGCGCTCCATCTATTTTATCAGCGATATCTCCTGGCTTGCGACGCAGCGCTTTGCCCGTGCGGCGATCGATATTCCCATCGGCCTTGGCGATGACGGCGTGCGGAGCTGCGATCAGCTCGCCCGCAAGAAGCTCAGCCCCCACGGTTCGCGCGTATTCTCCGGCGGACGTCGCTGGCTGTGGCAGGACTTCACCGATCCCGACCTCGCCAACGCGCAGGCCGAGAGGCGCGGGCAGAAGAAAGTCTCGCGCCAGCTCTGGCATCTCGGACCGAAGATCATGGAGGTCGACGGCTTCGTGCGGGAACAGCGCGATCTCGATATCCGCGAAGCCCATCCCGAACTTGTCTTTCTCCGCCTGAACGACAATCAACCGCTGCCGTCCAAACACACTGAGGAGGGGCTGGCGCTCCGCCGTCATCTGTTGCTGGCGAATGGCTTCAGCGACCTTGACGACTGGCTCACTGCCAGGCGCACGCGCACCGGCGCAAAGCGGGATGATGTGCTCGATGCGTGCGCGGTGGCGCTGGCCGCGCGCGATTGCGTGGGCTGTCTGCCGGAAGGCAATGCACCGCGCGATGCGCTGGGCGTGCCACAGCAAATCTGGTTCTAGCTCAACTGCAATTCGTCACCTGGCTCGAGCATAGCCGTCGCCACCAGCCGCGGACGCCGTCGTGGCTTTCCACCAGCGCCCAGAAGCCGCTGCAGGCGAGAACGCGCTTGGGGCCGCCATCGGCACTGATCTCGCTGCCACCTTCGCCTTTGGCCGCTGTCCATTGCGCGTCCACATGCGGCGCTTGGAACAGTCCGCCCATCCGCGTGTCGCCATTCGCATATTGCGCGCCGACCTTGCTGGCCGCGACCCAGCCGCGGCCGCCATAGGGCTTTGGATGATTGCGCGGATAGCTGCTCTCGTCCTCATATCCCTTGCCGGGCGGCGTTGCGCCTTCGATCAGGAACCAGCCATCCTTGAAGCCGATGATCGAAAATTCCGTCAGCCACCCACCATCGGGGACATTCTCGCCTTTGCTCTTGAATTTGTAGGGCGGCGGCAGCGTGCCAAGCACCTTGGCCTTCGTCGATGGCCCGGCGCGCACGTTCAATCCGTTGGGATCGCGCTCGGTCGACCAGCCATGGATATCGCAGGGAACGGCGCCATCCGGCAGCGCGCCGCGCGTCTTCAGCAATTCGGCGTGGAGTTGGCGATATTCCGCATCGTCATGCGCGGCGCTCAGTACACGCGGGATGTTGCTGTTCAGCGTGACGTCACGCGGGCGCAGCTCGGCTGACAGGGTGGTCAGCTTGCCGTCGCTGCGCGCGAGTTTGGCGACCAGCATCTCACCGGCATCGAAGGCGCTCGCTGGCGTCTTCGGATCGTTGGCACCGGCTGGATAGATCGCGACATATCCGACCGGCTCCTGCGGATCGGACATATCGACATGAAACGCCTGACCGGCCATGCGGTCCGGCGGCACGAACGCACGGGCGCTCGCAAACCACTCCGGTGTCTCCTGCGATAGCAGCTCCGGTGGTGGCGTCAACGGTTGCGCAAAGGCGGTGCCGGAGGTGATGAGGCCGGCGATCAGGATGGCGATTCGGGTCATGGTTTTGTGTCGCGGCACCAGCGATTTGGTTCGACAAAACGCGACTCAGGCTTGCAGCAACCCCGCTGAATTTCGGTCTGTGCGCGGGACTCGATTCTCCGGTGACTCGCAAGGATGCGGAGGAAAAAGAAAAGCGGTGACGACTCAGGCGGCGCTGTTCCAATAGCGATCAGACTGCAGACGAATTTGAGGCCGCGCCATGTTGGATGCTCTGAAGCTGAATGCGACGGTGGTGACGTTGTTGGCCGCGGCCAGCGCGGTCAACGGAATCATGTTTTATCAGTATCTGTGACGAATTGTTCACATCGGCATGCGGCCTCTCCGCATCCGGTTTTTTGTGTTTGAACCTTTTCGCCGGCCACGCGCCTCATCCCAGGGGTGGCAAACCGGAGTGTAACAGGTGAACAATTTTCATCTGGTCGTTGTTACTGCATGTGTGCTTGCAAGTCCGACCGCAGTCCGCGCCCAATCCATCATCCACTCCGAACAGACCCGCACCACGCTGGCATCATCCATCGATGCGACCGGCCGCACGACGCTCACGGCGTCGGTGATGAGCGAGCGCGGTGGCGGCGTCCCGGGCGGCATCGTCCGCTTTGTCGATGAGACGACGCTCATGGTGCTTGGCTGGGTCGATGTGGCCCATCCGTCGCTGGTGGTTCAGCGACTGCCGCCGGGTCCGCATCGCTTCCGTGCGGATTATATGGGGACGTCCAACTATCTGCCTGTCGTGGTGCAGCCGAGCCAATCCGCGGTGGTGGAGGAAACCATACGCGTCACGCCGGCGGTGGCGCTGTCGTCGTCCGAGAATCCTTGTCCGTCTGGAGCGGTGGTCACGTTGACGGCCGCGATTGCCGGCGGTGTTGGCATTCCGAAAGGTGCCGTCACCTTTCGCGATGGCGAGCAGGTTCTTGCGACCCATGTCGGCCTCGATCGCGCCGGCACGGCGTCGTTCACCACCTCGGCGCTGGCGGATGGCACGCGCTGGATCACGGCTGAATATGAGGGCGACACGGTTCATGCGCCCGCGGCATCGCCGCCGCTGACCGTGGATGTCGGAGTGGCCCGTCTGCGAAGCTCGCAGTTGCACGCCGGCGACTAGGCGCCCATCTGCGGCGCCGTCGCTGCAGCTGCGCGAAGCTTGCGGCCGACGATCACCCGGAACACGACATACTGGATCGCGAAGGCCAGCACCTTGGCGCCAATGGCCACGACCGACACATAGAACGCCCACAGCTTCATATCGCCGGTCATGGCCACAGCTATGACACCGGCGCCAAGCGCGAACATCAGCGCAGCCCAGGCATAGCCCGCAGCGGTCACATATTCAGGGATCGTCTCGCTGACGATGGGTGGCAGGTAGCGCAGCATCCAGCCCTTGCGCAGCATGATCGCGCCGATGGCGAAATGTCCAATGCTGGGCTTGGCCAGCACGAAGCGCGGATCCTTGGTCAGCAGCGTCGCGCCGCCAAGCACGACCACCAGCGCGAGACTGGCATAGGTCATTACGTCGAGCCTCGAGCCCTTGACGCGGGCATAGACGAACTGTGCGACGGCACCTGCAATCGCCACGCAGGTCGCCAGAAGGACGTCACCGGTGACGAGATAGAGCACCAGGAAGACGATGGTGGAGAAGAAATCCTGGCCAAGTTTGGCGAATACGTCCTTCATCGCAGTGCTCCCAATGCAGTCGAGATGGTCAGGCGTAGATTTGCAGGCGAAGTGGATCAGGGCTTCAGCGCTTCTGCCGGCTTCGCAGCGCCGTATTTTGCGCGACGATACTGTGGGTACCATTTGGTAAAGGCAACGGCAGAGTTGCGTGCGGCAAAGGCCACCGCAAAGCCGATCCACAGTGGCAGCGAGGGCATGTAGATGATCAGCATGTCCGCCACCAGCATCAGCACAAATGCGCCGGCCCAGGCCCAGGTGAGGATGTAGTTCGCCTTCATGAAGCCGGGCAGCTTCGAGGTTTCGGCGTCGACCATCTCGCGGGCATATTGCAGCGTGAAGGGCAGGCGGATCGCCAGCGACAGCAGCACGATTGAGAGCAGGCCGACATCGACGGCGAGGCGGACGGCCACCGCGCTCCAATTGCCGTCGACCAGCGTGATGTAGCAGCCGAGCGCGCTGAAGATCAGCACCGAGCCTGCTGCGAGCATCTTCAGCGAGCCGCCGCGGATCACGTCCCAGACCACGATGCCGAGCGACAGCGCGGCTGCGGCGAAGAGGCTGATCGCGACCGATGACACCATCATCAGTATGGCGAAAGCACCGAACGGGGCGATGATGAGAAAGGAAGCCATGGCGTTTCCAGTTCGGGCTATCTTGACGTTGTGAAGGTGAGTTGCAGGCTCGCTTACGAGGTCGTTGCGTCGCTGCTCATTATCCTGCGATCATATGTCTTGTTGTGAGAGCGGGCAGACATTGCCGACCGGCGTGAAAACGTCATGAGAAGCCGTGGCGGCCGCGCCGGATGGTTCGATGCCGACGAGCGTGGTCCCGGTCACAACCAGCACGAGGGCCAGGCTGCCCCAGCTTGCTGTCCGGGTCATCATGTCCGGCCTGCGATATGCGGTTCGTGCGAGAACGAACTGTGTCGCAGCGCTTGCGATGGCGACGGCAGTCGCGATCAGCACGTCTCCGGCGACCGCAAAGGTCGTGAAAAAGGCGATGGTGGAAAGGAAGCCGATGGCCAGCTTGGCGAGGACGTTGATCATGGCGTGGTTCCGCGCGCTTGTTGTCGAATGAGTACTTTTGTCGTTGTGCTTCAGGAGGCGGTGGCAGCCGCGCCGATCATGAGAAAGGGCGCTATGCTGTTTTCCCGTCGCTCCATCTTTACGTTGTCAAGATTTCTTCTAGGCCTTGCTCGCAGGCTCGTCAACAAAAATCTTTACACTGTCAAAATTATGTGAGGCGAGATCTTTAACTGTCATTAGATCAATGGCTTAGAAGGAATCAACCCAGTTGCCGTGAAAGCCCGCCGGTACCCGGTGACCGAGCTGGACAAGAGCGATCGGCCCCGCGGCGACATCGGTGGCGTTGAACACTGCCAGATCGCTGCGGTTCTGCCGGGCGCGCCACACCACAGCGAGCAGCCAGCCATCGCCTTCGGCAGCATCCTTGCCGCGCGCGACGAAGACCGGCTCGGAGATGCTGTCGCCGAGTGGCAGCATGTATTGGCCGAGCCTGACGCCGTCACGCCAGACATGTGTGATCCCGGAAAAGGCCTTGCTGGCACCCGGTGCCGGGTTATCGCAGGCGTACCAGCCTTGCGTGCTGACGAGGCCGGAGCGGCGCTCGTCGATGCGCGGGAATTCGCCGGTGACGTCGTCGAGATAGGTGCGGGTGAAGCGATCGGTATTGGCTGACAGATCGAAGATCCACCGACACAGTCGCGCATTGGATTTCGCAGGATCTGTCGGCGAGCCATCAGGATGCGTGAACAGCGGCGCTTCCTCGGACTGCATGACGTCGGCGATGATGCGGTCGCCTTCGTCCCACGCATTCATCACATGGAAGACGTAGCAGGCTTCGGCGCGAAACCACTTGATATCATCTGCGCTGCCGCCGCGCTTCATCACGCCGACGTAAGACCCCTTGTCCGGCTCCCAGGCATAGGGCGGGCGGCCCGATCGCGCGCGATCCATGCTGCCGGTGATGGGCAGGATCGGAAACAGCAGATGACGTTCGGTGACGATGAAGTCATGCACCATGCTGGCATAGGGCGCATCGAAACGTTCGAAGCGCGTCACTATGCCGGATGAATCGATCGCGCCGAACGAGATCGTCGGACTGAAGATTCCGCGGGCGTTATAGCCGAAGAAGGTCATTTCGCCGGTGACGGGATCGATCTTGGGATGCGCGGTGAACGGCCCGCCGATGCGGCCACGATAGTTCTGGTAGCCGAGCGTCTTCAGCGTGCTTGGCTCGATCTCGGTCGGAGGATGTCCTTCCTCGAGCGCGAGCAGGCGGCCGGCATGAAAGACGATGTTGGTATTGGCCGCGCCTGAGTCATTGCCAAGTGAAGCGGGGGCATCCGGCATTTTCTGGCCGAAGCCGCGATAGAGCGCGCGGCCGGCATCGTGCTCGGCGAGAAATTTCGGCGTGTGGATCCAGCGATTGCGATAGCTCGCGCGGCCGTCCTCGATGTGAAAGGCATGCAGCATGCCGTCGCCGACAAACCAGTGCGAGCCTTTGGTCTCGAATTGCGGATTGGGGCCGTTGCGGTAGAGCGTGCCGTTGAGCTCACGTGGCAATTCGCCGACGACTGTCAGGAATGGCGCGTCGCACTCCATCGGGATCGGCGCAAGATTGTCATGAGCAGCCTCGATCGGGTCCAGCAGCGCCATCGTCGTCTCCCATGCCGTTATCTTTACGGTGTCTAGATTGCTAGATGTGAGCGGTCGGCCCGTCAAGCAAAATCTTTACAGTGTAAAAATGACGACCTATAACATGACCATGACGAAGCAGACCAAGACCGCGAAACCGCGCGCCGTGCCGCAAGACCGCCGCAAGAAGGTCGCAGGACATTCGCAAGCGAAGGGCGCGGCCAAAAAAACCGCCGGCGCCGAATCTCCCTATCATCATGGGGACTTGCACGGCGCGCTGCTGAAAGCCGCGGAGATCGTGCTGGAGCGCGATGGACTATCTGGCCTGACGCTGCGCGCCGTCGCCCGTGAGGCCGGCGTCTCGCATGCGGCTCCGACACATCACTTCGGTGATCTCACCGGCCTCGTCAGCGAACTCGCTGCCATCGGTTTTCGCAACTTCAACGCCACAATGACTGCGGCTGGTGCGAGCGGCACGACGCCGCTCGAAAGCGCGCTCGCCCGCGCCAAGGCCTATCTCGCTTATGCACGTGCGCAGCCTGGCATGTATCAGCTGATGTTTCGTACCGAGCGGCTCGACATGACGCGGCCGAATCTGCGCGAGGCAGCCAATGCATCCTTCGCCGGTCTTGCCAGCGTGGTCGGTGCACATCATCCGGGCAATGTCGCGACCGATGCGCTGACCATCGAGCAGGCCGCACAGATCGCGCGGACGTGGTCGCTGGTGCATGGTTTCACCATGCTGACCCTCGATGGCCGCCTCACTGATATCCTGCGCCGCTTGCCTGATGGCACCGACGCAGAGAAGCTGTTCGTCGAGATGCTGAAGATCACCGTCGCCAGGGCGATGGAGACGCCGAAGTAGCGAAACTCTTTGCCGTGCGGCGTTGTTGCGCATGGCGAAGTCAGCAACAAAGAAGACGACGAAGAAATCAGCCAAAAAGGCGGTGAAGAAAATCGCCAAGAAAAAAACAACTAAAAAGACTGCCAAGAAGAAAACAGCGAAAAAGAAGGCCACCAAAAAGCGCGCAAGGTTGCCGAGAAAGACCCCAAGGGTGGTTTGACCGCAGCCGGCCGTAAGGCTTTTGCGAACAAGGATGGTTCGCATCTCAAGCCCGGCGTGATGAAGAAGGCGTCGGAGATGACGCCCGTCGACATGCGCCGCAAGGGCAGTTGGGCCGTGCGCTTCTATGGCCGCGCCAAGTTGCCGCCGCTCGCCGATGCCCATGGCGCGCCGACACGGCGCGCGCTGTCCGCTCATGCCTGGGGCGAGCAGGTGCCGAAGACGATCGCGGCTGCGCGGAAGATCACGGCGAAGGGCGAGCGGCTGTTGGAGCGCTATCGGCATATTAGTGCCCGCGATTGATCTTGAAGTTGGCTCCTTGGACCATTGATACTGTAGGGCTGCTAATGTAGCGTCGTGGCAATCAACTTAAAGTTGATTGTTGCGGCGCTAGGATATCGACCCATGTTAGACGCCTCTCCCGAAGTTATTGCCAAGCTGGCCGATTTGGTGCGATCCGCCAGCTATAACGCAGCGTCATCACATCAGCCTGCATTTCTCGATTACTTGAAAGGCGCAACGGAATTCGTGACAGCGGTTGCTTGGCCCAGCGCTGCGGTCACTTGCGTATTTCTGTTTCGCCGGCAGCTGACCAACTTCATTGGTGATGTGGATAGTGTGAAGCTCTTCGGGGCCGAGATCTCGCGCAGAATTAATAAACAAATTGAGCAGTCGGCCAAAGAAGCCCAACAGAATTCCGGAATGAGTTCCGCGCCTTCAGCAGGCGAGCTAAGCCGTGCCATGGTTGTTAAGAGCCGTCAGATAGCAATATATCACTGATCAAGGAGCAGGCGGAGAAGCTTGCCGCAGAGTACCAGCGAGTACGGGACTCAATGTTGCCCGGAGACAATCGAACGCGTGCGATGGAAGTTGTCGTTTCGAAAATGCGCACTATAGGCCAGGCATTCTTTCCAGCGCGATACGAATTCTCCAATTCGTCGTCGCCGGGCAAGCGCCTAATGGTCATTGCAGCACTGCAGGTCGAATCCGATTATGATCTGCTGGATTGGCTGGCCGAAAGAGTCGGTTCTGAAAAACCGTTCTTACAGTATCACGCATTGGTATCGATTTTAATTGCGTTACGAGGAAGTAAGGCGTCTTCCTATTTGGGTGCGATCGAGGCAGCTGTTGGGAAGATTACTCAACTTGAGCTCACGTTCCATGGCGACGCTAGCAGGGTGCATACCCTCAAAGATATCCAACATGCTCTTTCATTATTGAAACCGGCGCCTAACTCATAGAACAGAAAAAGAGGCGTCCCCAGTAGTGCTTAGCGCGATGCCATCGCCAGTGCCGTGGCGCGGCCGTCGGTGCCGATCACGCTGACCTTGCCCGTGTTGCAATCGAAGCCGCGGGCAAGTTCGTCGGCCGCCTTGCGGGCCAGCTCGTTGGCCTGCGGATTGGCCGTCACGTCGATATAGGCGACGTGACAGACGGCGCCCGGCGGCAGCCGCGTCACCACCAGCATCTGCTTGGATTTTGGCCGGCCATTTTTCTCGGGATCATCGTTATCGGCGATGTGCCAGCGCTGGATCATGGCGAATGGTTTGCCGGCGATGGTGCGCCATTCGATGGTATTGGTCGTCGAATTGAACGGGCCGAAGCCCTGCGACGCTGCGGGCTCGCTGTTGGCGGCCGCAGCCGTGGTGCCGGCCGAAATGGTTTCGCGGAGATCATCTTCGTTCTTGAACACGACGAGGCCTGCGGGGCCCTTGCAGACCTGTTCTCGCGCATAGTCGTCGCCATCGATCTTGAAGTTGGAGACGCCGCGGCAATCCCTGTCGGCCACGGAGCTGTAGAGGCTGCCGATATTGTCGGCTGCGGCGAGCGACGTGGCGCCAAGCAGGATCGTTAGGGCGGCGGCGAGGGCGGGCAGGCGGGGCATTCAAGGGCATCCAGCACGGGAAAGGTGCTGCTTTGACGCTCACAAGCTGGGGAAGGTTCAACGGAAGCGGCTGACAGGGCTGGTTGAATCGCGCTAGACAGCTTGGTCAGCCTTCATTTTGTCTCCAGCAGCGTCAGTTCCTCATCCCATGCCCGCCTCGACTTCCGCTAAGCCATATCGCATCGGCCGTTCCAAAACAGGTCTCGGTCTTTTCGCCACCCAGCCGATCAAGAAGGGCGTCAAGATCGTCCAATACTTCGGGCCCCTGCTGGATTCGAAGAACGAGAAGCACGACGCGATCGAGAACAAGTATCTGTTCCAGATCAGCAAGCGCTGGACCGTCGATGGTTCGATCCGCAAGAACATTGCGCGCTATATCAACCACGCCTGCAAGCCGAACGCCGAGTCCGACGTCAATGCGGCGAAGAAGAAGATCATCATCCGCTCGATCAAGAAGATCGAGCCGGGCGAAGAGATCAACTACGATTACGGCACGGAGTATTTCAAGGAGTACCTGAAGCCGATCGGCTGCAAGTGCGATTCCTGCGAGAAGAAGCGCAAGAAGAAGCGCGCCGAGGCGCGTGCCGAGAAGCTGAAAGCCAAAGAGAAGGCCGAGCGCAAGGCGCTGAAGAAGGAAGAAAAGGCGAAGGCCAAGGCCAAGTCTTCGGGCAAAGCGGCTTCGGGCAAAGCCAAAACGACCAAGGCCGCCGCGAAGAAGACCTCCGCAGCGACCAAGGCCAAGGGCCGTACCACCAAGGGCAAGTCAAAGAAGGCCTGAGCCGCTCTGTCTTAACCTCTCCCCGCTCTGCGCGGGGAGAGGTCGCCGCGTTTTCGCGGCGGGTGAGGGGCGGGGTATGCGGCCAACGCGATATCCGTCTTTCTCGGGTTGATTTTGGATCTGCGACGCAGGTGCATGGGAGAGGCTATTTGCCTCGCCCCTCACCCCGACCCTCTCCCCGCGCAGAGCGGGGAGAGGGAGCGCACGGCCAGCGCTTCCATTACTCGAAGTATCAAGCCGCCTGTGCCGCTGCGCTCCGGCGCAGCCCGATATATTGCAGCTCCGCGAACACGCCGACTGCAATCGCCTGCGCGGCCACGAAGATCTGGCCGAGCAGGTTCGGCGTCACCGCGCCCGAGAACAGCAGGCCGATGCTGCCCAGCGTCCACAGCGCGTTGCCGACGATGATCACCAGCACCAGCAGCTTCGGCATGGTCGCGCGGGTGCCGAGCCAGCCGACCAGCGCCGCATAGGCGATCAGAAACAGGCCGGATTCCAGCAGCAGTGCTTCAGGCAGATGCAGCAGCGGCGCCAGCATGGCCGCGGCAAAGGTCAGCAGCAGCGCCATGGCGCCGCTGACGACAGCGTCGATCTGGATGGCGCGGCGGAGCAGGAGAGAGGGATTGATCATGGTCGTTGTCCTTCGGTTGGTCGTTGTGGATGTCCCGACCATGACGGCGCCGCGGAGCCAAATCGATTACCTGTGAGGTCATGGAAGCTGCGAAATTCGCGTGTTAGCTTTTTGCCATGAACACACAGCTTGCAGCGTCCTCCGCAACATCCCGGCCCGCCGGGATCGGCCATCATTTGCGCGAATGGCGGCAGCGCCGCCGCCTGAGCCAGCTGGATCTGGCCGGCGATGCCGAGATTTCCACGCGTCATCTGAGTTTCCTGGAGACCGGCCGCGCCTCGCCGTCGCGCGAGATGGTGTTGCGGCTGGCCGAGCGGCTCGACGTGCCGCTGCGAGAGCGCAATGTCTTGCTGGTGGCTGCTGGCTTCGCACCGGCCTTTCCGCAGCGTGCGCTGGACGATCCCGCGCTGAATTCTGCGCGACAGGCCATTGACCTCGTGCTGAAGGCCCATGAGCCCAGTCCGGCGCTGGCGGTCGATCGGCACTGGAATCTCGTGTCCGCCAACCGAATGGTGATGCCGCTGCTGGAAGGCATCGCGCCGCGCTTGCTCGGGCAGCCCTTCAATGTGCTGCGGCTGAGCTTTCATCCGGAGGCGTTGGCCCCGCGCACCGTCAATCTTGGTGAATGGTGCGCGCATCTGCTGGAGCGCCTGCACCGGCAATGCGAGGCAACCGCCGATCCTGACTTGCTCAAACTGTATCAGGAATTGAAGACCTATCCGGTACCGGCGCGGTCGGCGCCGATCGCGGCTGACAGCGTTGTGGTGCCGTTCCGGATGAAGCTCGGCGACGATGTGCTGAGCTTCATGTCGACGACCATGACCTTCGGTACGCCGCTGGATATCACCCTGTCGGAAATCGCCATCGAGACGTTCTTTCCGGCGGATGACGTCACGGCGAACAGGCTCCGGGAGATCGCTTCAAACGGGAACTAACGGCCTTGTCCGCGATGTCCACGACGCCTATTTGTGGGCGGAACAAATACAGGGAGCCCGCCCATGAGCACCATCAAGCCGCTTCAGATCGATATCGTCTCCGACGTCGTGTGCCCGTGGTGCTATATCGGCAAGCGCCGCATCGAGAATGCGCTGGCGTTGGTCCCCGACGTGCCGGTGCATGTCAATTGGCGGCCGTTCTTCCTTAATCCGTGGATCCCGCGCGAGGGCATCGATCGCTCGACCTATCTGGAGACCAAATTCGGTTCGGTCGAAGCCTACAAAGGCATTGCCGGCCGTGTCGTCGATGCGGCCGAGCAGGAGGGCCTGACCTACCGGCCGGACAGCGTGAAGCGCCAGCCGAACACCATCGATTGCCACCGGCTGATCCATTGGGCCGAAGCCTCCGGCAAGTCGGCCGAGGTCAAGCAGCGTCTGATGGAATTGTATTTCCGCGATGGCGGCGATCTCACGCAAAGCGAGACGCTGGTGCAGGCCGCAGCCGATGTCGGGCTCGATGCGGACGATATCCGCAAGCGCCTCGCCACCGACGAGGATGTCGAACTGATTTCCGGCAACGCCAAGGAAGCCGCGGACAAAGGCATCTCCGGCGTGCCGACTTTCGTGTTCGCCGGCAAATATGCCGTCTCTGGCGCGCAGGATGCGGAGAAGCTCGCGCGCGCGATCCGTCAGGTATCGGCGGAAGTGAACGCCGAGGCGGCGGAGTAGGGCGCGCCTTACGCGCCCTTCAAATAATAATTCGCCTTCTTGCCGAGCGCGATGCGGCGCAGCAGTTTGCGCATGGCCAGTGAGCTACGCAGCGGTTTGATCGCCGTGGTCACCGGCCGGTAGAAGGCGAGCTTCAACGTGTCCAGCATCGGCTGCTGTCCCGGCGGCTTCTGCGGGAAGCCAATGCCGCGCAGCATCGAGTTGAAGAAGTGCAGGTCGTTGACGCGGCGCACTTCCTTGGTCTTCCAGGTGATCGCCATCGAGATCGAGAACGAGCCGGCGGTGCGCACCCAGTGTGGCCACTGATAGGGCACGTAGCAGCCATCGCCATCGAACATGTGAAACTCGACGGCGCGCGGTGCGAAACTGTCGTCGAATTTGAGATTGCGATGCTTGGTCATCGAGCGTTCGATCTCGTCGTCGGAAACGATGGCGCGGTCGCTGTTGTCATAGATCGTGAAAAACTTCTCGCCATGGATCTGGACGAAGAAATTATCCTCGCTGTCGAGATGGAACGGCGTGGTCGAATTCGGCGACGACACGAACAGGAAGCCTTCGAGCTGTTCGAAACCGGCATCGAGCAGGCTGTTGAAGCCGCGGGCGCGCGCCACCGACAGCAACGTGTCTTCGAGCAGTTGGCGATACTCCGGCGAGTTCTCGATCCGCTTCAGCACCATCCACGCACCAGCGGTCTCGATGCGCTTGACCACTTCGACCGGGTCGAGATCCACCGACGGGATCGCGTCGGGGTCCTGGCTGATCGCGACCTTTCCCGAATTGTATTCGATGAGATCGCGCGGCAGTTCGGATGCGAGTTGCGCGATACGCTGCAGCGTCAGCAGCGGATGTCCGGCGAGCTTGTGCTTGATGGCGAACGGCTTCAGCGGAAAATCATTCTTGAGCGATTGATTGGCGGCCGAGATCACCGGCGCGACGTCAGTTGCAGCGTTCATGGTTGAACCCCTGGATATCTATCGGAGGCGGTTGCGGATGGAGCGGACGACGTGCCGCAGCGGCTCGCGGATCGAGCGACGCAAGGTGAGCGCGCCGTGGATCAGCGATACCAGCGGATCGTGCTTGCGCAGCGGAATCAGCACGTCGCCGATGGCAAGGCGGCCGCGCCAGATCGGGTCGATCATCGGGTGACCGGCATTGGCCGTGGAGTCGGCGCTTGCAATCACGGGATCGGCGCAGAGATGCCGCGTCACGTCGAGCGTGAGTTGCACGCCGGGGGACAGTTTGGCGAAGCGCTCGTCGACGCCGAGCTTGAAGTAGAAGGCACGATCGAGATGCCTGAGCAGCACGCCGGAAGCGACCGGTGTGTCGCCGGCGCGCAGCGTGACGATCTCGCATTGGCCGTGTTCGGCGAGCGCCTTGGTGGCGCTGCGGATGAAGGCATTGTCGCCGGCATCCTGCATCAGGGCGGTGCCGCGTTTGCCCTTCCATCCGCTTGCTTCCAGCGTCAGGAAGGTGTCGATGGTCGCCGCGATTTCGGCCGGCGTACGCGCGACATGGAAAGTCACGCCGCCATGTTCGGCGAGACGATTGCGCTGGCGACGCAGTTCTTTCAGCTTCTTCGCGCCGAGCGCATCGCGCAGCAGGTCATCGACATCGCGCGTGGCATCAAGGTAGGCGCGGGCGTGGGATTGCAGGATGCGCGGCACAAGATCCTGCATGGCGAGCGACTTGCGGATCGCCTGCATTGCGGCGCAATCGAGCGAGACGTTCTCGAGGATCAGTGCATGCGCGCCGGCCTTGCGGGCCTGTTCCAGCAGGCCCGTGACAGCATCAGGCGCCATGTCGCGATCGAGCAGCGGCGTGGAGAGCGTGCCATAGGGATCGGCGCTGACCAGTGCCGGGAGTGGAATGCGATAGGCGCGCCGGGCGGTGATTACTGGCAGCAGCCCGATCAAGCGGGGTGTTCCGGCTTCGCTCATCCAGGCGCTGAGCGCGGCGACATCGGTGCGGCCGCGCGCGGATGCATTTACGGCCAGTTCCCAATCGGCGAGATAATAGCCGTTCGGCTCGACGGCCTGCTGCGCGAGCGCGCGCCATGGCTCGGGCGCGATTGCTGCGAGCGGCGCAAGCGCATCGGGCGCAGACGCTGGGCGGTTCGCCGCGGTCATCCCGGCGCCCGTTGCTCTGCTGCCATGCATGCCGGCTGGGTTTGCAATGTCGACCACGTCCCCGATCCCCGTCGCAAGGAAGGCGGCGCAGGCCGCTTCTCCATTGCTGTCTGCGGAGACTAGGAGAAACATTCCAAGATCCGGTTTTTCCGGACGCGAAATTTGACGGGAATGTGCAACCGATCGTTCACCAAACGGTCGCTGAAAAGCCTGTGTTTTCAGTGGATATGGGCCGGCCGGGGTGACGGGTGCCGGAGTATTCGCGCGTTTCCGCGGACGGGCGGACCTGCGGTCGATGGTCGCGGCCTCGCCATGTTGGGGCTGGAAAATGGCCTCTACGTCAGGCTATCAAGGCGCCGGAGGGACCCATGATGAGAGCATTGGTATTGGCGATCGCGGCAGTGGCGCTTCTGGCTGCGCCGGCGAACGCACAGGTGGGCGGCGGCAAACGCGGCGGCAGCGATCATGCGCCCGCGCCCGAAAAGCCGAAGATCGACGAGAAGGCCTACAAGGCCGCCTTGGAACGCGTTCCGACTCCCAAGGAAAAATACGATCCGTGGGGCGGCGTCGCGCCAGCTCCCGCGCCCGCAACGGCAGCGAAGAAAAAGTAATCGTCGGGCAGCACATGTCGCACGCGGTTCCCATGAACCGCGTTTGCGTTGACAGCGACCAATTTGGGCAGCGGCAGGCCGTCGCATTGTTGGCGTGCGGCCATCCTGATTTCAGTTGAATCAGGCGGGGAATTATCCGTCGCGCGAGCCGGCCCAGGCCGGGGAGACTGTTCGATGGTTCGTCCTGTCATTCGCAGCGCGATCGTTGCAGCCACGGTAATGCTCGGCTCAACAGCCGCTTTGGCCGAGAGTCGCCTGGCGCTGGTGATCGGGCAGTCCTCCTATCGGTCCATCGCGCCGCTCCCCAATCCGGTCAATGACGCCAAGGCCATGGCGCAGATGCTCGGCGATGCCGGCTTCGAGGTGCAGTCGGCCACGGATCTGTCGCAGACCGATCTGCGCGCCAGGATCGCCGGCTTCGCCGCCAATGTGTCCGCCAAGGGGCCCGACACGGTGGCACTGGTGTTCTACGCCGGCCACGGTCTGCAGATCGATGGCGAGAATTATCTGGTGCCGGTCGATATCGATCCGAAGCGCGAAGCCGATATTCCACTGCAGGCGGTGCGCCTCAACGACATTCTGAACACACTGACATCCGTGCCGAGCAAGAGCCGCATCATCCTGCTCGATGCCTGCCGCAACAACCCGTTTCCGGCCATCAGCAAGACGACCGGCCGCGGGCTTGCCCAGGTCGACGTGAAATTCGGTACGCCCGGCACGCTGTTATCATTCTCGACGTCGCCGGGCGCCGAAGCCGAAGACGGCAAAGACGGCAATAGCCCCTATACGACGGCACTGCTGAAGGCCGGCCGCGAGCCGGGCCTGCCGATCGAGGATGCGTTCAAGCGCGTGCGGCTGTCGGTCAATCAGGCCACCGAAGGGCGGCAAACGCCGTGGGAGAGCTCGTCGCTGGTCAATGATTTTCGCTTCTTTGGCACTGATGCAGGCACCAAGCCGGCCGTGACGAAGAAGACCGTCGATCAATGGCGCAAGGAGCTGCAGGGCAAGCCGGTGCAGGACGCCAACAATCTGATCGTGTCGGACGGTTCGGTGGAAGCCTATGAGGCCTTTGTCGGCCTCTATGCCGAGCCGCCGCTCGGCCCGCAGGCGAAAGAATGGCTCGATCGTCATTACAAGATGGTGGCGTGGAATAACGCCGTCATCACCAACACCGCGCCGTCCTATCGCGACTTCCTGGCGAAATATCCCGACAGCGATCTGACATCGACCGCGCAGAAGCTCGAGGAGCGCACGCGCAACAAGCCGGTGCCGGATACGGCGGCGAACGCACCGACCAATGTCGCATTGGCCGGACCGGGCCCGACATGCCCGTGCGGCACGCCGCCCGCAGCAGCGCCTGCATCGAAGAAAGCGGAGAAAACCACCGAGCCCACGAAGAAGCGCGCCGACAAGCCATCGCCACCACCGCGGCGCGGCCGCGAGATCGTGGAGGAAGAGGTCATCATCCGCCGTGCGCCGCCGGTCTATTACGAGCCGCTACCGCGCGTCTATTACGGCGGTGGAGGCTATGGCGGTTACGGAGGCGGCAACTATGGCGGCCGCGGGCGCTACTAACGGGCGTCTACTCGAACGCCACGCCAAGCTGGCGGTCGTTATTCCAGACCGGACGGCAGCGGCGGATGAAGTGATCCGCCTCGATCACCAGCATGAAATTCGAGGGCAAGCCGAGCGGGCTTGCGATATCGACACGCGCCCCGGAGGCCGAGAGGTTGCGGACGGTGCAATCGATCCCGCCGCCGCCAAAGGCCAGCGTGCCGCGCTTCAGAACCCGGTGTCGTGGAGCCGCTCGTTTCTCGATCATGGTCGTGGTCCGCATCGTCTGCATGCGCCATGCCTAGCACCGCGATCTTGCCGGCCGATAAAGCCGATTGCAGAGATTCTGACCCGCCTGTTCATCCTTCGTGAAGTTCTGGAGGATCAGAAGATTTCATAAAAATATCAAATCAAGGAAATGGGCTCCATGATACCGTCTGGCCGTTGGACGCTCAGCCAGCCATCGGCCGGCGTCATTTTTCGGGGAAGGGGACCATGATGAAATTCGCCTGCGCGTTTCTGACTGCCGCTGCCATGTTCTCTGCCGCGCCGGCCCAGGCCGTCGTGCTCGATCTGTCCACCATGTCCTGCAAGCAATTCGTCGAATCCGGTCCCGACGAGATCAAGATGGTGCTGACCTGGATGGATGGCTGGTACAAGGGCGACTCGGACGATGCGATCATCGACACCGAGGTGTTCGTCGAGAACGCCAAGAAATTCGGTACCTATTGCGCGGCGCACCCGACCATCAGCATCGTGACGGCCGCGGAGAAAGTGCTGGGCGACTAGGCTCCAGTCCGGGCCAGCGCCCGGGTTTCCCGGTTTCCGAAGGTTTCAACCTGCGTGAGGCACGACGGGGTGCCTTGCGTCAGGCGCTTGGCGTGCCCGAATGGCCAGTGGTATAACGCCTCCGAAATTCACGGAGCTTTGGTGCCATGAAACGATCCAGCAAACTATTCAGCGTCGTCGCAGTGCTCGCGCTTTTGACCGGCCCGGCCGCCGCGCAGATGATGAACCTGATGCCGGAGGTGAAGTCCAAGTCGGCGGAGGAGAAGGAGCAGGACGCGATCACCGAGAAGGCGTATCGCGAGTCGCTGCGCAAGATTCCCGACACCAAGGCCGCGGCCGATCCATGGGGCAATGTGCGCAGCGATGCGCCGAAGGCGGCTGCACCCGCGAAACAGCCGCGCACCAAGACCGGCAGCGCTGCGAATTGATCAGGTGATGACCGTGGCATCGGCGGCCCGTGCCGCCGGCGCGCAAATGGACTGAAGCCCGCGCGCGGCCACTGACATATGCGCCTGTGTCAGTTGCTCCAGGACAGCGGCACTTCGAACAATCCGCCGCTGTCTTCGTTCTCGACGACGATCGCGCCCTTCACGACGCCGATACTGCGCACCATCTCCGATGCAAGCTGACGTGCGTGCAGCATCGCTTCCTGATCGTCCTTGAAGCTCGTCCCTTCATCGTCGAGGAACGTGTTTTCGGCGATAATATGAAAGAAAAATCGAGGCACGGGAAACGACCACATCTGGCGCGCGTGTAAATGGCTTGCAGCACCTGAGGTTGCTGTAAGACAATGATACCGCTAAACCAACTTGTTCCGTGCGTCGATAGAAATGTGCAAAATTTGCGGCAAATAAACGGTTTTTTTTGGCAGGCAGTTCTCGTGCAGGGATCCGCTTTCGGAACCGTGATGCATCTCTGGGTCGTCATCGAAGGCGGCCATGGTATCGGGCGCCATAGATCGTTGCGGTATGATTAGGTGAGATGCAGGCGTCATCCGGCCGCAGTTTCACATAGGGGCCATCATGTTGTCGGCCGATATCGTCTTTGCGTGTGCTCTGGTCGTGATGATCGGGTGCAACCTCTATGGCGAGCCGCGGATTGCAGGTGAGCGCGTTGCGATGCAGTGGGGCTTCGACGGCAAGCCGACATGGGATGCGCCGAAGCGGATTGCACTGTGGGGCATGGTCGTCTTCATGCTGACGGTGCGCCTGATCATCTGGACGGCGACGACCTTCGCACCGGAGAAGGTTCACGGCGCCAATCTCGGACTCATGCTGGCGTCGGTGATCATCGCAGCGTCGCACATTTTCATTGTGCTGAAGGCCATCAAGCGGAGCTGAGTTGCGGCATGTCGTCTCCCTGCGGCGGCTGGCTTCGCCGCGCAAGAGAGGCTAGGGGAGCATCAGGGCGGAGAACGAAGCCGCCGTCATAGGCGAGGGGCATATGTCACGCGACCGGTTCTGGTTCTTCCACCCGTTTCGGGTGCGCTATTCCGAGATCGACGGCCAGGGCGTCGTGTTCAACGCGCACTATCTCACTTACTTCGACACGACCATCACCGAATATTTTCGTGCGCTCGGCTATGACCAGTTTGCCGATGCCAAGGCGAGCGGCGTCGACTTTCACGTCGTCAAATCGGTGATCGAATACAAGGCGCCGATCCTGTTCGATCAGGAGCTGGATGTCGCTGCGCGGGTGGCGCGGATCGGCAATTCCAGTCTGGTGTTCGAGCTCGGCATCTTCGCGCGCGCAGCCGACGATCTGTTTGCGACGGGTGAGATCGTCTGGGTCAATACCGATCAGAAGACCCATCGCCCGGTACCGATCGCGCAGCCGATCCGCGATTTGATCGCCACGCGCGAAACGCATCTCGCGGGATAAGGCACAGGTGACGTGGGCCGGTGCGCGGCGCCGGGCGACTCTAGGCTGGCTCGTCCAGATCGTAGAAATGGGCGAGGCCCCGGCAGATCTCCATCAACCGGTCGCGAAAGGGGGTCTGCGCCGGATCCGAGTAGCTGACGATGACGCGCCAGCTGTCATCCAGCGAATAGATGATCACGCTCATGTTCTTGGGCCATGGCCCAGCGATTGCGGCGGCTTCTCGAATGATCTTCTGAAGTTCGGCGGCGGTTTTCTTTGGCTTGGGCATCCACGCTCCCTGGCTAGAAGCGTTCTAAAGTGGTGGCAGGGAACTGTCCAGAGTGTGCCGGGCTCGCAGTTTGTGTGATCCGACTTGCCTGTCTTGGGGTGACCCGGGCGTCCGGCCGGTTCAGCCGTTGCACTGACCAAAAGAGGCCGCGCCCCGAGGCGGCCTTACCTTGGCAACGTCCCCAGATCGCCCGATGAAGGCCTGCCCAAGGCAACGAATGCTGCGACCGCCAGAAGGCAGATAGGCACAATCAGACCGAGCAGGTATCCGGCAAGACCGTGCCGAATGTAGATGCCCCAATAGTTCACGAGGCCGGGGTAACTGGGGTCGGTGTTCGTATAGAAGACGACAAATTTTGCGGCGTTGGATATGTGCCCATGTGACCACACGAGAAATGTAAATGCCAGCACGGTTGCGATCACGCAGAGTGCTGTTACCACGACCATGCGCTGATTTCTGTTCATCGGATTTTACTCGCTGGCTTCACCCCCTGTTGTGCAGGAAAGCTGCACGAAGGTTCAAAGAAGGGGACTCGCCTCATGCACCGCTATGGGGGGCTTCGCTGCGCTTCACGAACCAGCCTGGGATCTGCAGCGTGATCCATGATCCGAGCACCGTGAGGATCGCCATGCCCGCGAGCGAGATATAGAGCAGAGGATGTTGCGAGGACGCGAGCGACCCGTTCAGGTGCAGGTGCGGACGCATCATGTCCATGACCATGCTGACCAGGCTCGCCGCCACGAAGCCGCCGATGACCGAAGCGACAATGCTCGCGATCCATCCAAGCGGGCCGTGCTTCTTTGTCCAGGCCTCGTGAATTCCCACCGCCAGCATGGCGATAAACATGATCAGCATGATGGTCATCGGGCCACCCACGCTCGACCTCGGCATCGCGCCGCTGAGTTCGACGAGCAACAGGGCAGCGGCGGAGAGCAGTGCGATCGTCTTCACGGCGTGTGACCTTCCCATGTCGGATTGAACGCATGAGCGATGCGGACATCCTGTTGTGCGGGAAACGCGCAGGAAGGTTCAAAAGTGGCTCGATGAGTCCCAATCGGGCCGCTGCCGTTGTCGAACCAGGCCATTGAGGCTAGCGAAGGATTTGCAGGACCATTTGAGGGGAAGCCGCAGCAAGCGTGCCGAAACAGAATCCAACGAAGCCAAGGGCGATGGCACCAATCCACCCTTGATGCTCCCACCCGTACAGAGCGCCGATTGTCATACCCAATGTAACCGCAGAGATTGCCCAGATGAAGTGAATGATGGTCGTGAGTTTCTTCATCAATCCGGCACTCGAAGCAAAAGGGGCAACTTCAGGTGATGACTACCTGACCAGATTCCGCCCGCTCGGGATGCAGCGAAACGTCTGCTTCGTCGCGGATGTCCGACTCGGTGAGCGAATTGGCCCAGCGCCAGACCATGCCGTCAGGCTACGCGACATACGCGCAGCCTGTAGGCAAATCACGGGCCTTTGGGAATCGATTACTCCGAAGCCTGCACTTTTCAAGAAGTCGTAGCGGGTTAAGAAAGAGGCCGCCCTTTTCTTATGCTCGACGGACGGTCCAGCGCTCTTGTGGCTCATCGGCCCATGTGGTGCCCAAGGCCAGCAGCGTGATCCATGTTTCGGCAAGTTTGCCGTCCTCGATCCGATAGCTCTGCATCCCCGCCCGGCTGCGCTGCTCACCACTCGCCGGATCGGGCCAGACGAACGCAAATCGAAACCACGCGCGGTCATCCGTGAAGGAATGGTCGTAGACTACGACGCGCGTCCCGGGCCGCTCTTTGTGCACCGTCATTAATTCAGTCGCGTAGGCGTCCTGAGTGACGGTTCGGTCACCTTTTTCGTCATGCCGGATGTAATGCGATCCCACGCAGTTCGGAATTAAATCGTACTGGCACTCGTGCCAAACCTTCTCCCAACGGTCGAATAGATCGCCCACCGTATCGGACATCGAACACTCCAAGAATCAAAGTAGGCCAGCGCCGTTCTCAAAGTAGGCCACTGCGGTCGGAAACAGGCCAGTACCGAAATTCCCAAAAGAACATATTGCGAACATAGAACAGATAGGGTACATTGTTTTCAACCCGAACAGCGCCGCCATCCTTTGGCGCTTGCCGTTTGTCCTGTCGCGAATCCCTTCATAAGGAGCTAGATCAATGGCTACCACTCCGACTGCCCTGCGTATCGTTGAAGGATCCTCCATGGACAAGACCAAGGCCCTGTCGGCCGCGCTCTCCCAGATCGAGCGCCAGTTCGGCAAGGGCTCGGTGATGAAGCTCGGCAAGAACGACCGGTCGATGGATATCGAGGTGATTTCGTCGGGCTCGCTCGGCCTCGATATCGCGCTCGGCGTCGGCGGGCTGCCCAAGGGCCGCGTGATCGAGATCTACGGACCGGAATCCTCGGGCAAGACGACTTTGGCGCTGCATTGCGCCGCGGAAGCCCAGAAGAAGGGCGGCATCTGCGCCTTCATCGACGCCGAACACGCGCTCGACCCGGTCTATGCCCGCAAGCTGGGGGTCAATGTCGATGAACTCCTGATCTCGCAGCCGGATCACGGCGAACAGGCGCTGGAAATCGCCGACACGCTGGTGCGCTCCGGCGCGGTGGACGTGCTGATCATCGACTCCGTGGCAGCGCTGGTGCCGCGCGCCGAACTCGAAGGCGAAATGGGCGACGCGCTGCCCGGCCTGCAGGCTCGTCTGATGAGCCAGGCGCTGCGCAAGCTGACCGCCTCGATCAACAAATCCAATACGATGGTGATCTTCATCAACCAGATCCGCATGAAGATCGGTGTAATGTATGGCTCGCCGGAAACCACCACCGGCGGTAATGCGCTGAAATTCTACGCCTCGGTCCGTCTCGACATCCGCCGCATCGGCGCGATCAAGGAGCGCGACGAGGTCGTTGGTAACTCGACCCGCGTCAAGGTCGTGAAGAACAAGCTGGCACCGCCCTTCAAGCAGGTCGAATTCGACATCATGTATGGCGAAGGCGTCTCCAAGATGGGCGAGATCCTCGATCTCGGCGTAAAAGCGGGAATCGTCGAGAAGTCCGGCGCCTGGTTCTCCTATGACAGCCAGCGCCTCGGCCAGGGGCGCGAGAATTCCAAGACCTTCCTGAAAGCCAATCCGGACATGACCGCCAAGATCGAAGCCTCGATCCGGCAGAATTCCGGCCTGATCGCCGAGCAGATTCTCGCCGGTCCCATCGAGCGCGACGAAGATGGCGGTGACGGCGAGGAGCCGGCAGAAGATTGATCGGATCGGGTCCGGAGACGCACTGACGTTCATGCGCAGTGATCTTGCCGGGCCGGTCCTGCAGCCGACATTGTCGGCTGAATGATTTCGCGGTGGGTGCTGTGGGGGTCTGTTGCCGATTCCCTGCGGTGCCTGCCGCGTTGTCGTTTCAGGGCGCTCTGATTTTGGTGCGCGCTGATCGCAATTATCGCCGCGCGGCGGGGACAGCCTCTATCGGTGGTGCGATCAGTTTGTTCACCGCATGACAGGCGACGCCGTCGACCAGATCCGGCACGACTTTGCGACAGAGATCGAACACTTCCGGGCAGCGCGGATGAAACGTGCAGCCGGAGGGCGGATCGATCGGGTTCGGAATCTCGCCGGAGACCGCGATGCGTGCGCGGCCTGACATGGCCAGATCCGGCACGGCGCCGAGCAACATGCGCGTATAGGGCATGCGCGGCGCGCGGAACAGTTCGCGCCCTTCCGCAATCTCCACGATTCGGCCGAGATACATCACGCCGATCCGGTCAGCCATGTGCCTGACCACAGCAAGATTGTGGCTGATGAACAGATAGGTCAGGCCGAATTTGTCCTGCAGCTCGCGCATCAGGTTGAGAATCTGCGCCTGCACCGAGACATCCAGCGCCGAGGTCGGCTCATCGCAGACGATGAATTCGGCCTCCGATGCGAGTGCGCGGGCAATGGCGATGCGCTGGCGCTGGCCCCCGGAGAACTGATGCGGATATTTCTGTCCGTCATCGGGATGCAGGCCCACCAGCGTCAGCAATTCGCCGACCCGCGCGCGAATGTCGCGCTCGCCCTGAATGAGATCGAAGGCGCGGATTGGTTCGGCGATGATGGCATCGACGCGCAGCCGCGGATTGAGGCTGGCATAGGGATCCTGGAAGATCATCTGGATCCGTTTGCGCAGCAGTTTTCGCGCGCCGGCCTGTGCGGGATCGCTCATCGAGACGCCGTCGATGATCACGTCGCCGGATGTCGGCGGCAGCAGTCCGACCACCATCCGCGCCACCGTGCTCTTGCCCGAGCCGGATTCGCCGACCAGCGCAAAGGTCTCGCCGCGCCTGATCTCGAACGAGACGCCGTCGACGGCTTTCAGAAACTCCATCGGGCTGCGCTCGATCATCCGGTTGAGCCAGGGCTTCGAGACATCGAAGGCGCGTTTGAGATTGCGTGCCTGCACCAGCGCCGTCATGCCGCGCTCTCCGCATGGGCATGATCGTAGAGATGACAAGCGACCTGCTGGGCGCCGACAGGGATCGGCTCCGGCCGCTCGATACGACAGCGGTCGAACGCAAAACTGCAGCGCGGATTGAACGCGCAGCCCTGCGGAATCGCCGACAGCCGCGGCATTGAGCCTGGAATCTGGACCAGCCGCTGCGAGGCATCGCCGGTCAGTGTCGGGATCGCGCCCATCAATCCCTTGGCATAGGGATGCAGCGGGTTCTGCACCACGTCGCGCACCGGGCCGATCTCGGCGATGCGCCCGGAATACATCACGGCGACGCGGTCGGATGTCTCCGCGATCACACCCATATCGTGGGTGACCAGCATCACCGCCGTGCCGTGGTCGCGGCCGAGCCGCTTGATCAGCGCGATGATCTGCGCCTGCACGGAGACATCGAGCGCGGTGGTCGGCTCGTCGGCGATGATCAGTTCGGGTTCGGCCGCGATCGCCAGCGCAATCACCACGCGCTGCCGCATACCGCCGGAGAATTCATGCGGATAGGCATCGACGCGCTTGTCAGGGGCGGGAATGCCGACCTCGGCGAGCAGATCCACTGCGCGCTTGCGCGCCTGCGTCTCGTTCATGTTGAGATGGGTGCGGATTGTCTCCACCAGCTGGTCGCCGATCCGATACAGCGGATTGAGACTGGTCAGCGGATCCTGAAAGATCATGGCGATGCGCTTGCCGCGAATCCGGCGCATCGCCTCCGCCGGCAGATTGTCGATGCGCAATCCGGACAGCAGAATCTCGCCGCCGGTTATGCGCCCGGGCGGATCGATCAGGCCGATAGCGGCGAGTCCTGTCACCGATTTGCCGGCGCCGGATTCGCCAACCACGCCCAGCACCTCGCCCTTGGCGATGTCGAAGGACACGCCGTCGATGGCGCGCAGCGCGCCGCGCCGGCTGGCGAATTCGACGCGCAGATTGCGCACGGAGAGGACGGGCACGCTCATAGCGGGCACTGTGTGATGTGAGGCATCATTGCAGCTTCGGGTTCAGCGCATCGCGCAGCCAGTCGCCGAGCAGATTGATCGACAGGATCAGCGAGGCCAGTGCGAGCCCGGGAAAGGCGATGACCCACCACTCGCCGGAGAACAGATAGTTGTTGCCGATGCGGATCAGCGTGCCCAGCGATGGCATCGTGTCCGGCATGCCGGAGCCCAGAAACGACAGCGTCGCCTCGGTGATGATGGCCAGCGCCAGATTGATGGTGGCGATCACCAGGATCGGCCCCATAGTGTTCGGCAGCACATGGCGGATCATGATCACCCGGGCGGGCAGGCCGATCAGCCGCGCTGCGGCGACATAGTCCTTGTTCTTCTCCACCATCACCGAGCCGCGCACGGTGCGGGCATATTGCACCCAGAAACTGAGCCCGATGGCCACCACCAGCACGATCAGCGTGGTCGAGGCATCGAGATGATTGCCGAGCGCCGACTTCACCACGCCGTCGATCAAGAGCGCGATCAGGATGGCTGGAAAGGTGAGCTGCACATCGGCGATGCGCATGATCAGGCTGTCCACGGCGCCGCCGACATAGCCAGCGATCAGGCCGAGCCCGATGCCGAGCACCGCCGCAAAACTGACGCCGAGCACACCGACCACCAGCGAGATCCGCATGCCGTAGAGGATCGCCGAATAGATGTCGCGGCCCTGTTCGTCGGTGCCGAGCAGAAACGGCCTCTGGCCTTCCGCCGTCCAGAGCGGCGCGATGCGCGAGTTGATCAGTTCGAGCTGCGCCGGATCGAACGGATTCTGCACCACCAGCAAAGGCGCAAACAGCGCCATCATCAGCAGCACGAACACGACCGCAGCCGCGACCATTGTGAGCTTGGAGCGGCGGAACGAATAGAAGATGTCGCTGTCGATGGCGCGGGCGAGGAGGGAGGGTGTGCGGGGGATGGGCGCGTCGGTCATGTCACTCCCTCACGCCGGCCGGTTGATCGTCGCGCGCAGACGCGGATCGACGATGGTGTAGAGGATGTCCACAATCAGGTTGATGGTGACGAAGATCAGCGACACCACCAGGAGATAGGCCGCCATGATCGGGATATCGACATTCTGCACGGCCTGCACGAACAGCAGCCCCATGCCCGGCCACTGGAACACGGTCTCGGTGATGATGGCGAAGGCGATGACCGAGCCGAATTGCAGCCCGGCCACGGTGATGACCGGCACCAGCGTGTTCTTGAGCGCATGACCGAAATGGATCGCCCGCGTGGTGAGCCCGCGGGCGCGGGCGAAGCGGATATAGTCGGTGCGCAACACTTCCAGCATCTCGGCGCGGACGAGACGCATGATCAGCGTCATCTGGAACAGGCCGAGCGTGACCGATGGCATGATCAGCGCCTTCAGGCCGGAGATCGTCAGCAGGCCGGTGGTCCACCAGCCGAATTTCACGACATCGCCGCGCCCGAAGGAGGGCAGCCAGCCGAGTGTCACCGCGAAGAGATAGATCAAGAGAATGCCGATCAGGAAGGTCGGCAGCGAGATGCCGATCAGCGACACCGCCTGCAGCACCTTGGCGAAGAACGAATCCTTCCGCAGCGCCGAATAGATGCCCATCAGGATGCCGAACACCATGGCGATCACGGTGGCGCAGGTGGCGAGCTCCAGCGTCGCCGGCATGCGCTCCTTCAGTAGCGCCGAGACCGGCTGACGAAACTGGTAGGAGACGCCGAACTTGAACTGCACGGCATTGATGAAGTAGCGCGCGAATTGCACCGGAACGGCGTCGTCGAGGCCAAGCGACGCGCGCACCTCAGCGCGCTGCGCCGGCGTGGTGTCGATGGCCACCATCTGGTTCACCGGATCGCCGGCAAAGCGGAACATGGTGAAGGCGATGATGCCGACGGCGATCATCACACCAATGGACTGCAATGCGCGGCGCAGGATGAAAGCGAGCATGGGCTATTTCGCTTTCTGTTATTGAAGCATCTGGGACCTCATGGTGAGGAGGCGCTTCTTCAGCGCCGTCTCGAACCATGAGATAATGCAGGCCACCATCCTTCGAGACGCGGCGAAGGCGCCGCTCCTCAGGATGAGGACTGAGATCGGGGCGACCTGGCCTTCCACGCGGATGCCAAACCTATTCCGACTTCACCGCCCAGTATGGCAGCACCTGGTTGTCCGGGCGCTGCACGATCTTCACCTTCTTGGAGACGCCCCAGGCCAGCGCCTGTTGATGCAGCGGGATATAGGCCCAGTCCTTGGCGGCAATCTCATAGGCCTGTTTGATGAGCTGGTCGCGCTTCGCAGTGTCGGTCTCCTGCAGCACCTGATCGGTGAGGGCGTCGAACTGCTTGTTGCAATAGCCGCCGAGATTGGTGGCGCCGCGCGGGCTCGCAGGATCGTCGCGGCAGCCCATGATGTCATGCATCACATTGTGCGAATCCTGCGTGCCCGGTGTCCAGCCGAGCAGATAGAATGAGGTGTTGAAGCCGCCGGTCTTGAACACCTTGGCAAAATACAGCGCCTTCGGCTGCGCGTTCAGGATCACCTTCACCCCGATGCGCGCGAGCATGCCGACAACCGCCTGGCAGATCGCGGCGTCGTTGACATAGCGATCGTTCGGGCAATCCATGCCGACTTCGAAGCCGTCGGGATAGCCGGCATCGGCCAGCAGTTTCTTGGCGCCGTCGGCGTCGTATTTCGGCCGCGTGAAGTCGCCGGAGAGCTTGAACAGCGGCGGCGCGATCATCAAAGCGGATGGTGTCGACAGACCGCGCATGACGCGGCTCTTGATCAGCTCAATGTCGATGGCCTTGTAGAAGGCTTCGCGGACGCGGATGTCCTTGAACGGGTTCTTGCCCTTGATGTTGGAGAACAACAGCTCGTCGCGGATCTGGTCCATGCCGAGGAAGATAGTGCGCAGCTCCGGCCCGGCCATCACCGCGGCGTTGGCTGATCCATTGACGCGCGCGATGTCCTGCACCGGCACCGGCTCGATGATATCGACTTCACCGGACAGCAGCGCCGCGACGCGGGTGGCATCGGAGGCGATCGGCGTGAAGATGATCTCCTTGAGATTATGCTCGGGCTTGCCCCACCAGTTCGGGTTGACCTTGAAGACTGTCTTCACGCCCGGCTGATGGCTTTCGATGGTGAAGGGCCCCGTGCCATTCGCATTCAACGACGCGAAGCTTGGCGAGGTCGCCGCGGCGGGTGTCGGCGCGTTCGCATTGTTCGCCTCCGCCCATTTCTTGTCCATGATGTACCAGACGTCCCATTGCGACGTCAGGATGGGATTGGGCTTGGTCAGCACGAAATCGACGGTGTAGTCGTCGATCTTGAGCACCTTGGCATCGGCCGGAATGACGGTGGTGAAGTCGGAGCCCTTGGCGCGCACGCGGTCGGCGGAGAACACGACATCATCGGCGGTGAAGGGGTCGCCATTGTGGAATTTGACACCCTTGCGCAGATGGAAGCGCCAGCGTGTCGGCTCCGGTGTTTCCCAGCTCTCGGCGAGTGCGGGGATGATCTGCAGATCCTTGCCGCGCCCGACAAGGCCTTCATAGACCTGGCCGTGATGAGCGATCGTCGTGGTCTCGCGCAGCGTATAGGGATCGAGCGATTTCAGGTCGCCCTGATTGGCATAGCGCAGCGTTTGTGCGGAGGCGGGCAGTATGGGGGCAGAAAGTGTGGCGAAGGCGATCAGCGATGCAGCGGCGGCAATGAACGTCTGGCGGATCGACATACTGAGCTTCTCCATTGCATAACCGCGATTGCATCACCACGCGGCCGCCCGACAGTTGAGCGAGTGTCACATTGTTGGCGGAGATTGCACGCCACGCAAGCGGCATTTGGCAGGCATGCGCTGCACAATGAAGTGGCTGGCGCAATCCTTGCTAGGATTGGGTATAAGCAATTCTACGCATTGTGTGCGTGTATCATTCGGTCACGACACAGCGCTAACAGGACCGCCAGAACGGCAAGATTTCGGAGCAGGAATGGCGGAACTCAAGGCTGATGTGCTTGTGCTCGGCGCAGGTATGGTCGGTGTGTCGGCGGCGCTGCATCTGCAGGCGCGCGGCCGCAATGTGGTGCTGGTCGACCGGCATGAGAAGGCCGGCGAGGAAACCAGCTATGGCAATGCCGGGCTGATCCAGTGCTGTTCGGTTTTCCCCTATATGCTGCCGCGCGACCTCACAAAGCTCTTTAAATATGCGCTGAACCGCGCGCCCGAGGTGCACTATCATCTCAACGCGCTGCCCGGGATGCTGCCATGGATCGTCAGATATTTCCTGAACTCGTCGCCTGAGGGAGCGCTCCGCAGTGCGATGGCGGCGCTGCCGCTGATCCAGCGCAGCCTGACCGAGCACGAGGCGCTGATCGCGGAGGCCGGCGTGCCGGAGCTGCTGCGCCGGATGGGATGGATCAACGCATTTCGCTCCGAGGCTACGCTGGCGAAAGGCATTGCGGATCTCGAACGCCATCGCGCCTATGGCGTGCCGGGCGACGTTCTGGACGCCGCCGCCATTGCGGAGCAGGAGCCGAACCTGTCCACCGATTTCGCCGGCGCCATTCACTGGACGTCGCCGGGCTTCGTGCCCGATCCCGGCGGCCTCGCGAAAGCCTATGCCGCACTGTTCATCCGCAAGGGCGGTCGCTTCATTGCCGCCGACGCGCGGACGCTGGAACAGAGCGACGGCAAATGGCGCGTGGCTGGGCCGAACGGGGCGCTGGTCGCGCGCGATGTGGTGGTCGCGCTCGGGCCATGGTCGGATCAGGTGTTTCGGCCGCTCGGCTACAATATCCCGCTCAAGAGCAAGCGTGGCTATCACATCCATCTGGCGCCATCTGGCAATGCGGTGCTGCGCCATCCGGTTCTCGATGCCGATCGCGGCTATCTGCTGGCGCCGATGAATCGCGGCATCCGGCTGACCACCGGCGCCGAGTTCGCGCTTCGCGATGCGCCGCCGACGCCGGCGCAGATCGAGCGGGCGCTGCCGATCGCACGGCAGACCTTCCCGCTCGGCAATCCCGTCGAGGCGAAGCCCTGGATGGGCGCGCGGCCATGCCTGCCGGACATGCTGCCGGTGATCAGTAAGGCGCCGCGCCACAAGGGCCTGTGGTTCGATTTCGGCCACCAGCATCATGGCTTCACGCTGGGGCCGGTGACCGGCCGTCTAATTGCGGACATGGTGACGGGCGTCACGCCCTTCACCGATCCCAAGGCCTTCGCGGCCGAGCGTTTCGGCTGACATCTCGCAACTGCAATGTAGATGTCACATCGCTTGCATCGGGCAGGCGTCAGCGGCGATACTGCCGCTGCGCCGCCATGTTCGCGTGAGCGGCCGGTTTGCCTCAGGAGCTGATAATGAAAGTGATCGTCACCGTGGACTGTACGCCGCTTGAGGCGCGCGAATTCCTGGGGCTGCCTGATGTGCAGCCGATGCAGTCGGCGATGATGGATCAGATGCAGAAAAAGATGATGGACAACATCGACAAGTTCTCGCCGGAGTCCATCATGCAGAGCTGGTTCTCGTTCGATCCGAAGATGGGCGAGCGCTTCCAGGAGATGTTCGCCAACATGGCCGGCCTCGGTGTGAAGCCGAAGGACAAGAAGTAGGCGTGCTCAGCCCGCGCGGCGCGCGTTGGCCTGCAGCGGCTGCTGCAGCTTTGCCCCGTGCGCATGCCGGGAGATGGCGTCGATCACCAGGGACCACATCGAGATCGGCAGGGCATGGCCCATCCGGTCGACCATCATCAGCTTGGCGCCGGGAATCGACGCGGCCGTGTCGCGGCCGGCGGCCGGATGCACCAGGGGATCGATCTTGCCGTGGATCACCAGCGTCGGCGCGGTGACCGTGGCGAGTCTTTCTTTACGGCTGCCCGAAGCCAAAATCGCGCGGAGTTGCCGACCGACGCCGGCCGGGCTCAAGCCGCGGGCATAGGTCCGCTCGGCGCGGTCGAGATCCCTGGCTTCGTCATCCGGGAAGCTGCCGACCCGCAGGAACAGCCAAGTCTGCTTGAAGCGTTCGAGGAACGCTTCGTAACCGGTCGGCTGTGGCTTCAGCAGCAGCAGTGACACCGCGCGGCCCGGCTGCGGCAGGCGCGGATTGCCGGTCGTCGACATGATCGAGGTCAGCGAGCGCAGGCGCTCCGGATAGGCGATCGCCATTTCCTGCGCGATCATGCCGCCCATCGATGCGCCAACCACATGCGCGGAGCGGATGCGCAACACATCGAGCAGGGCCACCACATCGGTCGCCATGTCGCTCAGCTTGTAGGGGGCGGAGACGGGCGTACCGAGAAAGCGCAGCTTGGCCAGCTCGAACAGAGTGAACGGCTTGCCGCCGGCCATCTTGGAGGACAGGCCGATGTCGCGGTTGTCGAAGCGGATCACGCGAAAGCCATTGCTGGCCAATTCGCGGCAGAAGTCGTCGTCCCAGTGAATCATCTGGGCGCCGAGGCCCATGATCATCACCATCGGTTCCGCGTCCGAATAGCCGAAGATGTCGAAACATATATCGATGCCGTTCGCGCGCGCCAGCTGTGGCGGCTCGTACGGGACATCAATCGGTTCGGGGGATCGGGCGGAACGTGGGCTCATGTCAAACATATGACACGGAAAGCCCCTGCGAAAAAGTGACAACCGCGTCATGCGCAAAACAAATCGTCGCAGCGATTAATGAGAGATTGCGCGTATGGCAATTGTGACAGCGCGCGCGGGCTTTTGTGACAGCGATTGTGACAATGGAACTGGTATCAGCCTCTCGCTAGCTCCCGGCCCAGACGTCGAGCACGTAGCGATTGCGTGTGCCGAGATCGTCGATCCAGGTCAGCGCCGCAGCGTCATCGCCGCCGCTGCGTTCGCGCTGGATCGCCATCAGCGCCGCTTTCACGTCCGGCTCCATCTTGCCGCCGTCGCCGCAGACATAAGTAATGGCGCCTTGCTCAATCAGATCCCAGACGCGGTTCTTCTGCTGGGTGATGAGGTGCTGCACATAGGTCTTCGGTGCATCACCGCGCGAGAAGGCGGTGTGTAGTTCACAGATACCATCGGCGGCGAAACCCTTCAGCTCCTCGGCATAGAGAAAGTCCTGATCGGGATGGCGGCAGCCGAAGAACAGCAGCGCGGGGCCGAGCACGGCGCCTTGCGCTTTCAATGCCGCGCGCTCCTGCAGGAAGCCGCGGAACGGCGCGAGGCCCGTACCCGGTCCGATCATGATCAGCGGCACGAGGGGATCGGCGGGCAGGCGGAAGCCGGCCTTGGTCTCGCGCACGATCGCATGCACGGTATCGCCGGCGCGGCGGCCGCTGAGATAGTTGGAGCAGACGCCTCGATAGATACCGCGGCCGGAATGCGCGGGGCCTTGAACGACGGCTGTGGTGACGCTGCAGCGCGATGTCTCGCCTTGCGGTGACGACGAGATCGAGTAATAGCGCGGCGCCAGCAGCGACAGCATTTCCAGATAGGTGTGGAACGGCAATTCGCAGGCCGGATGTTCTTCGAGGAGGTCGAACACCGATTTGCGTTTGGCGAGGATGTCACTGCGATAGCGCTCGCTTGCCGCGGGATCGTCGCCGACATAACCGAGCAGTTTCGGCTTGGTCATCGGGCATCGGGTGTTCTCTGCCATGATCTGGATCTGCTTGCGGGTGGCGACCTGTTGCAGCTCGACGAACTCAGTCAGCAATCGGCCGACAGAGACCACGTCGCCGACCGGCAGTTGCGCGCGACGGCCCGTCGCGACCTGCAGCCGGATCTGGTCGTCCGGCAGGAAGCCGAAACGGCGCGCGACGGCGTCGACCAAAGCGGGATCGTTGCGCGGCACCACGCTGAGGTGGTCGCCGACCCGGTAGCTCGTTCCCGCGGGCAATTCGATCTCGATATGACGTGTCGAGCGATCCGACGCGCCGTTCTGTAATTCCCTGTTGCCCAGCACCTTCATCGGGACCACGCCGCCGAGGGCGACGACGGTGTTCACCGCGCTCGGCGCGACAGGTTCGATCTGATAGAGCGGCGCGTCGTCGGCACTGCGCTCGAAGCCGGTGTCGAGGCCGAATTCCTTCACCGCGAGCGGACGCAGTTTCGCAAACCAGTCCTCGAACTGGCCGTCGAGATCGTCGCGCGCATCGCCTTCGCCGCGGACATAGGCGTTGGTCGCGCCATGTTCGCGCAGCTTGTCGTCGATATATCTAGGGATTGATTGATAGGTCGCGAGCCAGTCGCTGTTGCCGCAGCCGAACACGGCATAGCGCACCTTGGCAAAGGCGCCCTTGGGCAGGTCGGTGCCGAGCCAGTTGACGAATTGCGTCGCATTGTCCGGTGCCGCGCCGTTGTAGGACGCGCAGAAGATCAGCACGCCGCCCTCGGTCGGCAGCTTGCCGACGAAATCGTCGAGCGGCGCCAGCTTGGTGGTGAAGCCGTTGACTTCGGCGAGATCGGCGACGCGTGTCGCCAGTTCCTCGGCGGTGCCAAGATTGGAGCCATAGAGCACCAGCAGCGGCGTGTTGTGGCTCGGCCGCGCACGGCCGGTGGCGACAGGCGCGAGCGGCGCGGCCGCAGCGGCTGCGCTCGTGCGTCCGGCATAGGCGCCGCGCTCATGATCGTGGCGCGGGCGCACCTTGATCTTGAAACCGTCGGGTTTGATGGTCAGCGTTTCCTTCAGCACCATCTGGTAGCGTTTGTGGTCGGTCATCTTGAAGCGCTGCAGGATCATGCCGAGCGCCAGCGCGGCTTCGTGCATGGCGAAGCCGCGGCCGATACAGGCGCGCTGGCCATTGCCGAACGGTTTCCAGGCGTTGATCGGCCGTGCGGCTTCGGCTTCCTTCGAAAAATTCTCGGGATCGAAGGCATCCGGATTCGGTCCCCACACCGAGGGATCGCGATGCAGCGCCAGCACCAGGATGGTGACGAAGGTGCCCTTGCGGAGCTTGTACTTGCCGCCGCCGATGGTCTCGTCCTGCACCGGTGCGATGCCATAGGCCGGTGCCGGCGGCCACAGCCGCAGCGACTCCTTCAGGATCTGCGTGATGTAATGAAGTTGCGTGACCTGCTGATAGGTCGGCTTGGCATTCACATCGGGGCCGAAGACGCGGTCGACTTCCTCATAGGCCTTCTTCAGCACCTCCGGATGTTTCAGCATCGCGTAGATCGCACATGACAGCAGGCCCGACGTGGTCTCGTGGCCGGCGATCAGGAAGGTGTTGATCTGGTAGCGGATATTGACGTCGTCGAGTTGTTCGCCGGTGGCGCGGTCGACGCCGGTCATCATGGCGCCGAGCATGTCCTTCTTGGCCTCGGTCGCCTCGGCATTCTTGCGGCGCTCGGCGATGATCTCGTCGACCATGGAATTCATGAAGGCGACGTCGCCGGCGAGATCGCGGCGGCGCTTCTGCATCCACAGACTTTCCAGCGGCAGGCCGCGGGTCATCATGATGGTTTCGAGCGAGCGCACCAGCGATTCCACGAAGGGGTGGTAGTCGCTTCGGTAGAACGAGTTGAAGCGATAGTCGAAACCGCAAAGGCCAATCGTGTCCAGCGTCAGCGCCGTCATGTCATGGACGACATCGATTTCCTCATCGGTGTTGAGGCGCTCCCATTTCTTCACCAGCTGCTCGGCGATATCCACCATGCTCGGGTGATAGGACTGCATCGCGCGGTTGCCGAACGGCTGCAGCAGGATGTTGTGGGCCTTGGTCCAGTTCGGCTCCTTGGTATCCGCCGTAAACAGTCCGTCGCCGCCGACGGCACGCACCCGGCGCAGCGCGCCGCGCACAGCCTTGTCGAAGCGCTTCTCGTCGCTGAGCTCGTCCACGAGATCGTGGCCGCCGACGATCACGATGGGCGATCCCATCATGTCCAGCCAGAAGATCGGCCCGAGTTCCTTGCTCAGCCGCGCCAGATCCTGCACCGGCGCATTGGCGTCCAGCGACAGCATGTTGCCCACCACCGGCTTCTTCGGCGGATGCGGGATCGGGGCGAGTTTGTTGGTGGAGGACATTCTTAAGCGTTTCCTGTTGCGTAGGATGGGTAGAGCGTCTTCGCGAAACCCATCAAAATCCTGCACCCGGCCGTGATGGGTTTCGCAAGAGCTCTACCCATCCTACGGATCATCCAAACCGTCTTCGCCGCCAGTCGATCAGCACCTGGCTGACCTCGTCGGGCTTTTCCTGCTGGGTCCAGTGGCCGCTGTCCTTCACCAGATATTTCTCCAGATCGGGAATGATGTTCTCCATGCCGTCGGCGGAGGAGGGCGGCAGCACCGCGTCGTTCTCTGCCATGATCATCAGCGAGGGCACGCGCACGGTGTGATCGAGCCCTTCGGCGCGCGCCCAGTTGGCGCTCATGTTGCGATACCAGTTGATGCCGCCGGTAAAGCCGGATTCCTTGAAGGCGTCGACGAAGATTTTCTTTTCCTCGTCGGAGAGAATCTTCTGACGCGGGTCCTTCGCGGGATCGTAAGCAGCGACCATCTGCGGAAATGCCAGATTGGTCTTCGACGACGCGCCGATGCCGCCGACCGGCGCTTCGCCAACGTTGGCGTGCTTGCGTGGCATCGGCTTGCGCATGAAGAAGTCGAACGCCTTGTCGACATTCTCGCCGAAGATGCGATCCGGCTCGCGCGCGGGATCCTGGAACTGGACGATATACATCGTCTCGCCGAAGCGCTTCTTGTAGATCTGCAACGGATCGACCGGCGCGCGGTCGGTATGCGGCGTATTCACGCCGACCACACCGGCGACACGGTCGCGATGCCGCAGCGGCATCTGCCAGACGATGAAGCCGCCCCAGTCGTGGCCGACGAAGATCGCCTTGTCGATCTTGAGATGATCGAGCAATGCGACGAGATCGCCGGTGAGATGTTCGATGCTGTAGTCCTCGACCGCGTTGGGCCGCGACGTCGCGCCATAGCCGCGCTGGTCCGGCGCGATGACACGGATGCCGGCGGCAGCCAGTGCCTTGATCTGATGCCGCCAGGAGAACGCCATTTCCGGCCAGCCATGACACAACACGATCGGTGGTGTGTCGCTCATGGGGCCGGCATCGTAATATCCCATGCGAATGCCATTCAGCTTGGCGAACTGCAACGGGGGCATCTCAATCATGGTTATTCCCTAGCTGGCGGTCTTGAGAACGTCGGGCGGCGCAAACGCCGCCTGCAGCAGCGCGAATTCGTCCGGCATCATGTCGGCGAGCACCTGCACATGCGGGATGATGTTGGCGCCGGCAATGAAGCCGAAATCGAGCTGGTCGCGATAACTCTGCACGGTGATGTTCAGCGCCAGCCCATGGGTGGCGATGGAGACCGGGAAGATGTGCAGCAGTTCGGCCCCGGCCGCGTAGAGCGTTTGCCGCGGCCCGGGCACATTGGAGACCGTGATGTTGGCCGCCGGCGGCAGCACGTCGGAGAGATTGGTGCGGCTGTAGAGCAGCGCCAGGATCTGCACCATGATCGGTGCGCCCAGCATCGAGATGTTGGAGACCTGCGGCATCAATGCGCGCAGCGGATGCGACATCTCCTTGGATTTTGTCGATTGCGCGATGATCGCTTCCAGCCGCTCCTTCGGGTTCTCGATATTACTGGCGATCGAGCAGATCATGCCAAACACCTGATTGTTGGAATCGGTGTTGCCTTCCTCACGCAGCGAGATCGGCACTGCGGCAGTCAGGGACTTGGCGGGCAGGGCGCCCTTTTCCTTGAGGTAGCGCCGGACCACGCCTGATGAGAGCGCCAGCACAACGTCGTTGAGCTTGCCGCCTGCCTGCTTCGCCACTGCCTTGGCCGCCGACAGCGGCACCGACACGCCGGCAAAGCTGCGCTCCGAGGAGATGGTTTTGTTGAGCAGCGTCGGCGGCGACAACATGCTGTTGAGACTGTCGCGCGATTTCGGATCGGCGATTTTGGCCATCACGTCGGAGGCGCTCTTCACCATGGTCGGGATCGAGCCGGCGAATTTCACCGCGCTCTCGATCTGGAACATGGCGTTGTCGAACAGGATCGAGCCGATATCGCTCTTTCCGGAGCGGGGCAGTTCGATGCCTTTTCCGGAATTCTCCAGCGGCTGACGCCAGAGCTGCTGGTAGGAGTCAATGAAGCTCGCTGCGATATCGCGCGGCTCCTGACGCTGCTTGGCGCGCACTTCCGGCTTTTCGATCTCGCGCGGGATCGGTGTCACGTCATAGATCATGCTGGTGAGTGCGGCGCCTGCGCCGCCATCGATGCAGGCATGGTGCATCTTCGAATACAGGCCGATCTCGTTGTCCTTCATGCCCTCGAAAACATAGAACTCCCACAGCGGCCGGGCGCGGTTCAGCAGCTTGGCATGCATCCAGCCGACGATGCGCTCCAGCGTGGGACGGTCATGGGGCGCGGGCAGGCTGCCGCGAAAAATATGACGGTCGATGTCGAACTGGTCGTCCTCGACCCAGGAGGGGTGATCGATATCCAGCGGGGCCTTTTCCAGCCGGGCCTTGAGGATCGGCGCCACATGCAGGCGCGAGGCGATCATCGCCTTGAAGTCCTCGAAGAAGTCGCCCTTGTAGTCGTCGGGCAGGCGAAAGATCGCCATGCTGCCGACATGCATCGGCATCTCCGGCGTTTCCAGATACAGAAACGACGCGTCCATTGAGGACAGCTTCCTGCTGGCTTCCGCCATGATACGTCCCTCCCTCGCATGGTCACCGACGCCTTTGCGGCGCTCTACCGATGAGTGTGCCTGCGCGCGAGGCGAATATGCAATGGCAAAGGCGAGGCCGGAGACCGGCTAGGCCCACGACTTAAGGCTGGGGTCGTCGAGGCGCTGGGAAGTCGGTTTGCCGACTTAAAGGGCAGATGCCATTTGCCTTGCCCAGTTGGATATCCGGAGAATCCGTGGCTCGAAAGGCTAAATTATAAAGCTAAATCAACACGTCGGTTGATCTTTCTCTTCTGGGCTCTGGCGGTAGCCCGTTAATGCATCAGGCGCCGCCTGATTACAGGGCAGATCACGGGTTTGTGATGTTGCGATGCACCATCGATGTTGCAGTGCATTATTTACTATGTCATAGAAGTTGCACCCCGGGCCCACAACGGCGGGACGGGGTGAGCCGAGCCTGAGTGCAAGCATGAGCTTTGCAGAGGCGGCCCAACCCGAGGATGGAGACGAACATGACGATCGAAACCGAAACCAATTCCGTGCTGAACAACGTCAAGCAGGCTTTCGCGCCCGTCACCGAGGCGTTCACCAAGCTGCAGAATCTGGAAGTGCCCGAAGCGACCCGTGACTTCGTCAAGCGCGCTGCCGGCACTGCCAAGGACAAGGCCGCCGACTTCCAGGCCAATTCCGAAAAGGTGACCTCCGCCATCGAAACCGCTGTGTCGAACTCGGTCTCCGAGGCGACCAAGATCAGCCGCAACGTTCAGGACGCGTTCTATGCCGACGTCCAGTCGTTCTTCGCTGGTATCGACAAGCTCGCTTCGGCGAAATCGCTGACCGAAGCCTTCCAGGTGCAGACCGATCTCGTGCGTGCCCATGGCGAAGTTTTGAGCTCGCGCGCCAAGGCGTCGACCGAATATCTCGGCAAGCTCGTGTCGGAAGGCGCCAAGAGCGCGCAGGACAACTTCTCGAAGGCGACGTCGTTCGCTAAGACCGCCTGATCCACACGCGATCAAGCGACATGAATTCGAAAGGCCCGCGCAAGCGGGCCTTTTTTGTTGTTCTGGCAGAGCAGGCCGTGCGTCCCGGCATCGGAAGCACGCTCACTTGATTGTCACGGTGATCTTGTTCGAGACGATGGGCGGGTTAAAGGGATAATGAGCGCCGTCTCCCAGCACGAGCTGGAGCGTATGTTTGCCGGGGGGCAATTCGATGCGTGCTTCGGTCTGGCCGGCTCCGAAATGGAGATGCGACTTGTCCTGCGGGATCGGCTCCTTCGGATCGAGCGGGTCATTCACATCGATCAGCAAATGATGATGGCCGCTGTTCTGGAAATTATCGCCTGCATGAGTGACGCCCATGTTGCGCAAACCGAAACGACACCAGAACCCGCCCTTGATCACCGCTTTGTCCTGTGGCCACACGAAATAGAGGACCGCATCCTTCGGTGCGGACTTTCCTTGCGCATGGACTGCAAGGGGCGCCGTTGACAGCATGGCGGACAACACGATGAGCCCGGTGATCCTCATGACGCAGCCTTTCCTTCGGGGGCGGTCTCAGGACGAAATGGCAATCCGGAAGCCGTGGGTCGGATATCGCACATTGGTGTCGTAGCCATCGCGGCTTGCGGGTCGGACGTAACGCGCATCGTTTTTCCAGGAGCCGGATCGAATGACGTGCGAGACGCAGTCGTTCTCGACCCATGGCGAGCCATTCTGTGGGGCACCCTGATAGTTCTTATGCCAGCAATCCTCTGTCCATTGATTGACGCCGCCACCCATATCGTAGAGCCCGAATGGATTTGGCTTCAGACTGCCGAGCTTGAGCGGCTGTTCGGCGGCGGCGTCCGTGCAGTTCTTGCAATTGGCCATGCCGGACTGCAGCTGATCGCCCCACCAGTATTTCGTTTGCGTGCCGCCACGCGCGGCATACTCCCATTCAGCTTCGCTCGGGAGCCGGAAGGCTTTTTGCGTTTCCTTCGTGAGCCATGCGACAAACTGCTTGGCATCGGTCCAGCTCACATCCGTGACTGGAATGTCGTCCCGCCCAGTTACCAGGAACGGGCATGCATTCGCAGCAGCGCACGCGTTCCACTCCCGAACCGACACCGGATACTTGCTGATAGCGAAAGGCTTGATCGTGACCTGGTGTATCGGCTTTTCCGATATGTCGTCATTGCTGCCCATCGCGAAGGTCCCGCCAGGGAGCGGGACCATGACGGGCTCTATGACCGGCTTTGGTGGTGCTGGCGGCGGGGGCGGGGCAGGCGTCACCGCCGGGGCAGGTTCAGGCCGGGCTTGCTTGGCGGCGGGCGCGGGCGCTGATCGGGTGCTTGCATTCCCTGTCTCTTGTGGAGGCGCCGCGGGAGCTGACGCCTGATTGCCGATTTCACCGCGCGGGTAAGCCCTCATGTACCAGACGCCGGCGCCTGCGAGAGCCAGCAGGATGGCGCAAAACGAAATGATCAGAACATGTTCACGCCGCTTCCGCGCCTTGTTGAATGCCGCGGGATCAGGAAGCACCCGGTAAACGCGCACAGGATCGGTAATGTTCTTGATCTTGCGGTCTCCAAGCGACTCGTAGCCGCAGACGAGCTTGTGCTTGATCTGCTCGTAGATGCCACCCGAGATGTACACTTGGCCGGGGTCGGCGATCCCCTCGAGGCGCGCGGCGATATTGACGCCATCGCCGAAGACATCATTAGGCTCGATGATCACGTCTCCCAGATTGACGCCAATGCGATATTCGATCCAGGAACTCTTTGGCAGCGCAGCGTTGCGCCCGATCATGCTTTGCTGGATGACGATGCCGCATCGAACGGCTTCGACCGGACTGTCGAATATCGCAATGAACCCATCGCCAGTCCTTTTGACGAGTTTGCCGTCGTGCTCGGCAATGCTCGGCTCGATGAGGTCACGCTCGATGCGCTTGACGCGCGCATGCGTTTCTTCCTCGTCGAGTTCCATGAGGCGGCTATATCCGCAGATGTCCCCCACAACGATCGCCGCAAGGCGACGCGGCGTTCCGACGCGCGGGGTGGCAGGGTCCTTACCCCTGCCTGAACTGATGTCACGAATCTCGCCGCGCATGACTTCGCGCCTCTACAACGGACACACGAGGTTCACTAGCCGTTCGGCTGACCGTCATGACGCTACGCTCAACGTCTCCGTCAGACAATTAGCTGAAAGCGCTATCGGATGATCCCGGAGGAGCCGCGCGGTAGCGAGATGACGAAGTTCCTCGTCTTCGCTGTATCGATATACCCAGCGCCGACAGAATAAGGCGGCAGCTACACAGGTTCTCAGTTCACCTGCCGCTCTTTCCCCACCCAATAGGGATCGCGCAACTGCCGTCGCAGGATCTTGCCCGACGCATTGCGTGGCAATGCTGCAATGAAGTCGATCGTCTTCGGCGCCTTGAATCCTGCGATGCGCTCGCGCGTGAACTTCATCAGATCGGTTGGGCTGAGCTCCTTGCCGGGCTTCAGCACCACCACGGCCTTCACCGCTTCGCCCCATGTATCGTCGGGAATACCGATGACGGCGACCTCCGCCACATCCGGATGATCGCAGATCGCGCTCTCCACTTCGGCGGGATAGATGTTCTCGCCCCCGGAGATGATCATGTCCTTGATGCGGTCGTGGATGTAGAGGAATCCGTCTTTGTCGAGATAACCGGCATCGCCGGTGCGCAGCCAGTTGTCGCGACCCAGTGTGCGCGCGGTCGCATCCGGCCGATTCCAGTAGCCCACCATGTTAGATGCCGAGCGCGTTGCGATCTCGCCGACTTCGCCCACATCAAGCGGCTTGCCGTCGACATCGAGAATGGCGATCTCGATTCCCGGTAGCGCCTTGCCGGCGGAGCGCATGCAATCGCGGCCCTCGACGTGATCTTCGGGCGCCAGCACCACGATGGTACCGGTGGTCTCGGTCATGCCATACATCTGCACGAAGCCGCAGCCAAACACGCTGATGCATTCCTTGAGCAGGGCGGCGGGAATCGGCGATGCGCCATACATGATGTAGCGCAGCTTGCTGAAATCCATCTCCCGCGCACGCGGCTGCCGCACGATGAACTGCATCGCTGCCGGCACCAGGAACAGTTTGCTGATGCCGTAGTCCCGGAAGAAATCGAGCACCTTGTTGGGATCGAACTCCCGCGCGATCACGCTCTTGGCGCCGTGATAGAGGCCGAACACCGCCCAGCCGACGCCGCCGATATGAAATACCGGCATCGCCACCAGCGAGACGTCGTCGGCGGTCCAGACATTCCAGTCAGGGTTCTCGTCGGTGCCGCCGATGCGCAGCAGTGACAGGAAATTCTGATGCGACAGCATCGCGCCTTTCGGCTTGCCTGTCGTGCCCGACGTGTAGAGCTGGATCGCGACATCGTCCTTGGTCATGGTGAGGTTCGGGTCGCGCTCGCTCTGCGCGTCGCGCCAGGCCGTAAAATCCTGCCACTCGGTTGCGCCGCCTTCCATGGTCATGACGATGCGCACGCCCGGCATTTGTGGCTTGAGGCTGCGAACGAGATCGACGAATTCCGGTCCGACGAACAGGACGCTTGCCTTGGCGTCGTCGACAATGAAGGCGATCTCCGGTCCGGCGAGCCGCCAGTTCACCGGCGCCGTCACCACCTTGGCCTTCACGGCGCCGGCAAGAAGCTCGATGAAGAGGTCGCTGTTCTTGCCGAGATAGGCGATGCGCTCGTTCGGCTTTACGCCGAGCGCGATCAGCCCGTTGGCGACGCGGTTGGCATTGCGGTCGAGTGATCTGTAGCTGGTCTCGCGGCCCTCGAACACCAGCGCAATTGAATCGCCGCGCGTTTGTGCTTGCACGCGAATGACATCGGCCAGCGTGGCCGCTTCCGCAACGGACATGTGTCTCCCTCCCGCAGTTTATTAGTTGCGGCGAGTGTGAGGGCGTCCGGTTGTGCTGACAAGATGGGAAAGGTGCTGCGGTGCGGTGAGACAGGTGCCGGGAGGTCGTTCAGCCGACGTTGCGCGTCCTACGCTGTTTTGCAAAATAGCGCGCGGGCGGCTCGCCAAACGCCCGTCGAAACATCGCGATGAAGTTGCTGGACGTGGCATAGCCGAGCGCTTCGGCGACATCCGCGACGGGTTCATTGGCGGCCAGCCGTTCCAACGCCAGCGTGAGACGCGCCTGCTGCCGCCACTGCGTGAAGCCCATGCTGGTCTCCGTCATGAAGATGCGACGTGCCGTTCGTTCCGACAGGCCAGCCCATTCGCCAAGCTCATGCAGCGTGCGCGCGTCATGCGGCCGCCTGATCAGCGCATTGGCGATACGCAAGGCGCGGACATCCGTCGGCATCGGCAGATGCAGCGGCTCCTGCGGCGCACCGCGGATTTCGTCGAGCAGCACGGCCACGACGCGCGTCTGCGCCGGCGTGAGCCGATCCGCATTCGTCCAACCCGCAGCGCGCCTGACGAGCGCGCGCAGCAGATCGCTGACGCCCATGACGCAGGGCTGCGACGGCAATGTCCGGCTCGCGGCCGGCGTCAGGAGTACGCCCCATCCGCTCAGTACACCGCTCAGGGTCACCCTGTGATGGAGCCCGGGCGGCAGCCAGCCGATGCGCTGCGGCGGCAGTAGCCACGAGCCCTGTTTCGTGTGCAGGCGGATCAATCCGCTTTCGATACAGAACAACTGGCCGCGGCGGTGATGATGCCAGTCAAGTTCGCGGGTGCCGAGCCGAAATGCATCGCCGGGCTCATCGCTGCCCCAGATGGCGATTGCGGATGGTCCGTCGAGGCGCTCGGTGAGCGAGGTCATGACACCATGCCTTTTCAGAACCGCTCCAGCCTGGCCGGTTCTCATTATTTTGCGTCCGAATGTCGTTAACGGGTTTGAGCGACCGGGTCTATCTCCGCATACAGATCAACAAACAGTCAGGAGACGACGATGAGCCTCGATAGCGGTGCCTTTCTCATTCACGATGTAGCGGCCTTCCCGATCGTGTGGGTCCGGCATGATGAGCTTCAGCCGGGAAGTGCGGCGCAATGGGAGGTCGAGATGGACGATCTCATCGGCCGCAAGCAGCCTTTCGTCATGATCATGGCCAGTCATCATCATGATGAGGCGCATGAAGATCGCAAAGCGAGGGGGCTTTGGCTCAAGCGCAACAAAGCGACGCTCGCGCTGCTTTGCCGTGCCATCATTGCCGTCGAGCCGAATGCCGTCACACGCGTTCTCGTGGAGGCCCAGTCGGCACTTGCGACGAAGGCGTTCGGCATCAGTTCCGCGGTGGTCGCATCCGAAGACGAGGCCATGAGGGTTGCGCGCGAGCGGTTGCAGGTTGCGCGTTGATCAAAAAACAAAGCGAGGCCTCCCGCATGGGAGAGCCTCGCTGCCGGTCGAATTATTTTGCGGCCCTTACCCCCGCTGCGCCTTGTCCTTTTCGTTCTGCGCCTTGATGCTATCGCGTGCCTGGATCCATTCGGCATCGGACCAGTCGCGCAGCTGATAGAAGTTGCCGCCCATGGCGAGCGCCTGTGCGCCGTCCATGGCGATGGTCTCGCCTGATATCCAGTCGCAGCCGCCGGAGATCAGGAACACGGCGAGGTTCTGCAGCTCTTCCATCTTGCCTACGCGGCCCATCGGGTTCTGCGCGCGGGTGCGCGCACCGGCCTCGTCGCCGGGCTTGATGCGCTTGCTCATGCCTTCGGTGGGGATTTCGCCGGGCGCGATGGTGTTGAGGCGGATGCCGTAGCGGCCCCATTCGGTGGCCAGCGACATGGTCATGGCATGGATCGCCGATTTGCTCATGGCGGAGGGCACCACATAGGGGCTGCCGTTGCGTACCCAGGTCACGGTGATCGAGACCACGTTGCCCGGCACCTTGTCGGCGATCCAGCGCCGGCCGACTGCATGGGTCATGTAGAACGTGCCGTGCATCACGGTATTGGCGACCGCGTCGAAGCCGCGCGCCGACAGGTCCTGCGTCCGCGAGATGAAATTTCCGGCGGCGTTGTTGATCAGGTCGGTGAGGGGGCCGTCGGCCCAGATGCCTTCGATCATCGCATCGACCGCCGCGGCGTCGCGGATGTCGACGCCGTGGCTGGAGACCTTGCCGCCAAATTCCGCCATCAGCTCGGTTGCGGTCTCGTCGCATACAGCCTTGCGGCGACCGCAGATATGCACTTCGGCGCCGAGTTCGAGGAATTTCGCCGCCATCGATTTGCCGAGACCGGTGCCACCGCCGGTGACGAGGATTTTTCGGCCTGCGAGGAGCTGCTGATTGAACATGGGAGGGTCCTGCTTTAAGAGGATGCGGACGGGTTAATTAGTTGATTGACTAAACCCGATACCGCTTGCGTGTAAAGCGGGAAGAAAAACAAGTCTAGGAAGGAAACCACCCATGGAAGACCGCATCTCTGTGTCCATGACGGATGGCGTTGCCGATGTTCGGCTGGTCCGCGCGGACAAGATGAATGCGCTGGATGCGGCGATGTTTGCGGCCTTGGTCGATACCGCCGAGCGCCTGAGCCACGAGAAGGGCCTGCGCGCGGTGGTGCTGTCGGGCGAGGGCCGCGCCTTCTGCGCTGGCCTCGACATGGGACGATTCGCCGCGATGAATGAGAGCGGCGGCGACGGTATCGGCGGCGGTCAGAAGCGTGACCTCGCGCTGCGCACGCACGGTCTTTGCAATCACTCCCAGCAGGCGGTGTGGGGCTGGCGTCAATTGCCGGTGCCGGTGATTGCCGCAGTGCATGGCGTCGCCTTCGGCGGCGGCTTCCAGGTCGCGCTCGGTGCCGACATGCGCTTTCTCGCACCGGACACGCGCATGTCGGTCATGGAAATCAAATGGGGCCTGGTGCCCGACATGGCGGGCACGCCGATCCTCGCCAGCCTCGTGCGCGACGATATCCTGCGCGACCTCACTTATACCGGCCGCATCTTCTCGGCACAGGAAGCCCTGAGCTACGGTCTCGCCACGCGCATCTGTGACGACCCGCGCGCCGCGGCGCTCGAGACCGCGCGCGAGATCGCCGGCAAGAGCCCCGACGCGATCCGCGCCGCCAAGCGCATGCTCAACAATCTGACGGTCGATCCCGGCCCGGCGCTGCTCGCCGAATCCGTCGAGCAGATGAAGCTGATGGGTGGACCGAACCAGACCGAAGCCGTGCGCGCGAATATCGAGAAGCGTGCGCCGAAATTTGTGGATTAGCCCGCGACATTCTCAGCCGTCATTGCGAGCCCTGAGAAAGTTGGACTTCCAACTTTCTTTGGGCGAAGCAATCCAGAAAGTCACAAACGAAGACTGGATTGCTTCGTCGCAAGGGCTCCTCGCAATGACGGCGAAGAGTTCATCAAAAATCAAAAACAAAAATCCGGAAACGTATCCATGTCGACAAATTCCCTGTTTCAAGGCGTCATCTCAGGCGATCGCCGCCGCGGCTTTGCCGAACTGACCGAACGTGCGAGCCGCATCGCCGGCGGGCTGTCGCGGCTTGGCGTCAAGCAGGGTGACAGCGTCAGCATCCTGATGCGCAACGACATCGCGTTTCTCGAAGCGGCCTATGCGGTGGCGCAGCTCGGCGCTTACGGCGTGCCGGTGAATTGGCATTTCAAGCCGGAAGAGATCACTTATGTGATCAAGGACTCCGGCAGCAATATCCTGATCGCCCATGCCGACATGCTGCATCAGCTGCGCGAGGCGATCCCGCAGGGCATCGTATCGCTGAGCGTGCCGACGCCACCGGAGATCATTGCCAATTACAAGGTCGATCCGGCACGGCTCGGCACCCCGGACGGCGCCATCGATCTGGAGAGCTGGCTGACCGAACAGGCGCCCTATGACGGCCCCGCGCTGCCGCAGCCGCACAACATGATCTACACATCGGGCACCACCGGCCATCCAAAGGGTGTGCGCCGTTTCGCGCCGACGCCGGAGCAGGCGGCGTCCGCCGACCAGATGCGCGCACGCGTCTATGGCCTCAAGCCTGGCGCGCGCGCATTGCTGCCCGGACCGCTCTATCACTCGGCCCCCAATGCCTTCGCGCTGCGCGCCGGGCGCCTCGGTGGCGCGCTGGTGATGATGCCGCGCTTCGATCCCGAAGAATTCCTGCGCGTGGTGCAGGACGAGAAGATCGACACCATCTTCATGGTGCCGACCATGTTCATCCGGCTGATGAAGCTGCCGGAAGACGTCCGTAAGAAATACGACATGTCGTCGCTGCGCCACATCATCCATGCCGCCGCGCCGTGCCCGGCCGACGTCAAGACCGCGATGATCGACTGGTGGGGCCCGGTGATCTATGAATTCTACGGTTCGACCGAATCGGGCGCGGTGACCTTCGCCAATTCCGAGGACGCGCTGAAGAAGCCCGGCACCGTCGGCAAGATCGCGCCCGGCGCCGAACTGCGTTTTCTCGGCGATGACGGCCAGATACTGCCACAGGGCGAGATCGGCGAGATCTATTCGCGCATATCAGGCAATCCGGATTTCACCTATCACAACAAACCCGAAAAGCGCGCCGAGATCGACCGCGACGGCTTCATCACCTCCGGCGACGTCGGCTATCTCGATGCCGACGGCTATGTCTTCATCTGCGACCGCAAGCGCGACATGGTGATCTCCGGCGGCGTCAACATTTATCCCGCCGAAATCGAAGCCGCGCTGCATGCCGTGCCCGGTGTGCATGACTGTGCCGTGTTCGGTATTCCCGACGAGGAATTCGGCGAGTCCCTGATGGCGGTGATCGAGCCGCAGCCGGGTGTGGTGCTCGACCTTGCGACTGTGCGCGCGGACCTCAAGAAGGCGCTGGCCGACTATAAAGTGCCGAAGCAGATGGAGATCCAGAGCAATCTGCCGCGCGAAGACTCCGGCAAGATCTTCAAGCGCCGGCTGCGCGATCCTTATTGGGCCAAGGCTGGGCGGACGATCTAGGAGGGTGATGATGCGCGTGGCAATGATTGGAAACAAACTTGCCGCGCAGATCGCGGCGATCGCTCTCCTGGTGGCAGCGTTTGTCGGTCCTGCAGTCGCCGTCGATCTCGAACCGAAGCAGATCCTCGCTCCAAGCGGGAAGCTGCGTGTCGGGCTCTATCCGGGAACACCGACGTCTATTCTCGTATCGCAAACCGAAGGCCCGCGTGGTGTCGGTTACGATCTCGGCAAGGAGCTCGCGCGGCAATTGGGCGTGCCCTATGAGCCGGTGGTGTTCTCCAGGAATGCCGAGGTTCTCGAAGCGGTGAAGACAGGCGCCGTCGATGCCGCCTTCACCAATGCGTCGGCCGCGCGTGCGAAGGACATGGATTTCGGCCCGTCTTATCTGGAAAGTGATCTTGGGTATCTCGTCGCGAAAGAGTCCAGGGTTGCGGGGCCCGATGATGTCGATGTCAAAGGCGTCCATGTCGGCGTCACCGCCGGAAGTTCATCCGACGCGGTTCTGTCACGCGATTTGAAGAATGCCGAGGTCGTTCGCGTGCCGGCCATCAGGCTTGCGCCCGGCCTGCTGATGGCCGGCAGCATCGATGTGTTCGCCACCAACAAGGCGACGCTGTTTGAACTCGCAGAACAGGCGCCGGGGGCGAAGGTGCTGGAGGGACGCTGGGGCGTCGAGCGGCATGCCATCGCGATCCCCAAGGGGCGCGACGAGGGGATGGCATTTGTCCGCAAATTCACCGCGGATGTGAAGGCGCAGGGACTGGTCGATGCGGCCATCGCACGATCCGGACTGCGCGCTGCGACCACAGCCAAGTAGCCATATCAAGTAGCAACGACACGAGATTGTTGCGCGATATTACAAGAGGGACGACCATCCATGCCCGTGTCTTTGCCTGTTTCCTTGCTTGCGCCCATGAAACTGGCCATCGCCACGGCGGCTGCGCTGCTGTCTTTCACCAGCCCGTCGCTGCACGCCCAGACGTTTCCGAGCAAGCAGGTGACGATCCTGGTGCCCTATGCGGCAGGCGGCGCCGTCGACGTGCTGGCGCGGACCTTTGCGCAGTCGCTGTCGAAGACCTGGGGCCAGCAGCCCGTGGTGGACAACCGTCCGGGCGCCGGTGGCATCATCGCCTCGCAGGCGCTCGCGAAGTCGCCGCCCGATGGCTACACGCTGATCCTTGTCGCATCGGGTCACCCGCTCAATCAGTTCTTCTATCCGAAGCTACCCTACGACACGTTCAAGGATTTCACCGCGATCAGCGAAGTCGCCTATTCGCCGCTGGCCATCGTGGTGTCGAAGGACAATCCAGCCAAGAATTTGCAGGAGTTGCTGGCGCAGGCGAAAGCCAAGCCGGACTCGCTGTCCTACGGCATGTCCGGCAATGGCACCTCGGCGCATCTCGCCGGTGAATTGCTGAACCATATGGCCGGCACCAAGATCGTCTCGATCCCCTATAAGGGCGGTGCGCCAGCGCTCACCGCGGTGATTGCCGGCGACATTCCCATGAGCATCAATCCGCTGCCCGAGATCGTCGGCCAGCTCGAAGGCGGCGCGGTGCGTGCCATGGCCGTGACGACGGCGACGCGCTCGGCGGCGCTGCCCAATGTGCCGACGGTCGCCGAATCCGGCGTCGCCGGTTATGATACGGCGGTGTGGTGGGGATTCCTCGGACCTGCCGGCATGCCGGCCGATGTCGTGGCGAAGATCCATGCGGATCTGGTGACGGCGTTGAAGGATCCGGTGGTGCTGGCGGCGTTGAAGAAGATCGATGCCACGCCGGTCGGTTCCTCGCCCGCCGACTTCGACAAGTTCATGCATGCCGAAGCGGACAAATGGGGGCCGGTGCTGAAGGCGGCAAACATCAAGGTCCAGTAAGCAATATGACTGAACGTTCGAACCAGTGGCACGTCGGCCTGATCGGCTATGGCGAAGTCGGGCGCATTCTCGCCGAAGACCTGCGCAAGCAGGAGATGTCAGTCAGCGCCTATGATCTCAAACTCGACGGCGCAGATGCCGGGCCGTTGAGGGACCATGCGGAGACCCATGGCGTCACGCTCGCATCCTCGCATGCCGATCTCGCCTCACGCGCGGATTTCATCGTCTGTGCGGTGACCGCAAGCCAGACAGTGCCAGCCGCGCAGGCCTGCGTGCCCGGTCTGAAGCCGCAGGTATGGTTTCTCGATTTCAACTCGGCATCTCCCGGCGCGAAGCAACGTGCGGCTGCGCTGATCGATGGCGCCGGCGGCCGCTATGTCGAGGGCGCGGTCATGACCTCGATCCCGCCATACCGCATCAGGGTGCCGCTGCTGCTCGGCGGCACCGGCGCGCGCGATCTCGCGCCGCTGCTCAATGCCATCGGCTTCGATGCGAAAGTCGCCAGCGACAAGCTCGGCGTCGCCTCGGCCACCAAGATGTGCCGCAGCATCATGATCAAGGGCCTCGAGGCCATGGTGATCGAGAGCTTTACGACCGCACGCGCCTATGGCGTCGAGGACGCGGTGATCGCCTCGCTGGTCGAGACGTTTCCGAGCATCGACTGGGAGAAGCAGGGCGCCTATCTCTTCCAACGTGTCATCGAGCACGGCCGCCGCCGCAGCGAGGAAGTCCGCGAGGTCGCCGAGACCGTGCGTGAGATCGGCCTCGCGCCATGGTCGGCCGAAGGCACGGCCGAGCGGCAGGGCTGGGTCGCGGATCTCGCCGATGATGGCCTGTTCGGCACCAAGGGCGAGGCGGGTTTCGCGCGCAGCGCCGACTGGCGCACCGAGGCGGATCGCATTCTCGGCAAGGTCAAGCCGAAGGGCTGAGTTCCGCGATTTATGGCGTCGTACCCGCGCAGGCGGGGACCATACACACCGAGGCTATAGTTGAAGCGGGATCGCCGCGGCTCTGCCGTCTATATTTCTTTGTCGGAGGTTATGGGTCCCCGCCTTCGCGGGGACGACACCTGAGGAGGCGTCGTCCATCCCCCCAACTTCGTCTTGCGTCGCAGCATGACTTGCGACCAAATGGGGCGCCGGCAACTTCCTGGAGCGTCCTTGTGTCCCTGACCCTGTCCACCGAAGAACCCGCATCCCAGCGTGGTGACGATCCTGCTCACCAGGAGGCCGATGCCCGGCTGCGCGAGGACATCCGGCTGCTCGGCCGTATCCTTGGCGACACCGTGCGCGATCAGGAAGGCGAGGCGGTATTCGCCCTGGTCGAGAATATCCGGCAGACCTCGGTCCGTTTTCACCGCGACGAGGACAAGCTGGCGCGGCGTGAACTCGAAGCCATTCTCGACGGTATGTCGATCGCCGAGACCGTGCGCATCGTTCGCGCCTACAGCTATTTCTCCCATCTCGCCAATATCGCCGAGGACCAGAACAACATCCGCCGGATGCGGGCGCAGCGCGCGAATGCGGCTAACGCATCGGGCACGCTGGCTCATGCGGTGAAGCGCGCGCGCGAAGCCGGCATCGATGCGGCGCTGCTCAGCAAGTTCTTCGGCCAGGCGCTGATCTCGCCGGTGCTGACCGCGCATCCCACCGAAGTGCGCCGCAAGAGCACCATCGACCGCGAAATGGAAATCGCGGCATTGCTGGACCGGCGCGAGCGCATGCAGCTCACCGCCGAGGAGATCGAGGCGTCCGAGGAACAGCTGCGCCGCGCCGTCGTGACGCTGTGGCAGACCAATCTGTTGCGCCGGAGCAAGCTGACGGTGCTCGATGAGGTCGCCAACGGATTGTCGTTCTACGATTATACGTTTTTGCGTGAAGTGCCGCGGCTGCATTGTGTGCTGGAAGACAGTCTGCGCGCGCAGGGCGGCGCGGCCGAACTCGGCTCGTTCCTGCGCATGGGCAGCTGGATCGGCGGCGACCGCGACGGCAATCCGTTCGTCACGGCAGATGTGATGCGCGGCACCATGATGCTGCAGAGCAGGCGCGCCTTCAGCTTCTATCTCGACGAACTTCACGCGCTGGGCGCGGAACTGTCCATGGCGGCGCATCTCGCCGATGTCTCCGATGAGCTGCGCGCATTGGCCGAACGCTCCCCTGATCCATCGCCGCACCGCGCCGGGGAGCCCTATCGTCTGGCGATCTCCGGCGTCTATGCCCGCATGGCGGCAACGGCCCATGCGCTCGAATTGCCGAACCGCCGCGCGGCCGTGGGCGATGCCCCGGCCTATGCATCGGCGCAGGAGTTCAAGGCCGATCTCGACGTGCTCGATCGCTCGCTGATCGCTGATAATTCCGCTGTCATCGCCCGCGGCCGGCTGCGGCAATTGCGCCGCGCGGTGGATTGTTTCGGCTTCTATCTCGCCAGTCTCGACATCCGGCAGAACTCGGCCGTGCATGAGCGCACCGTCGCCGAACTGATCGACGCCGCGATGCCCGGCACGTCCTATCTCGCGCTCGGCGAGGAAGCGCGCATCGCGCTGCTGACGAATGAATTGAAGAACGCGCGGCCGCTCGGCTCGCTGTTCGTCAAATACAGCGACGAGACGCTGGGCGAACTGGCGCTGTTTCGCATGGCGGCGCAGGTTCATGCGAAATTCGGCGCGGCGGCAATCCCCCAATGCATCATCTCCATGTGCAAGGGCGTCTCCGACATGCTCGAAGTCGCGGTGCTGCTGAAGGAAGTCGGGCTGGTGGATTGCTCCGGCCGCAGCGGCATCAATATCGTGCCGTTGTTCGAAACCATCGAGGATCTGCAGGCCTCTGCAGCCATCATGGACCGCATGTTCTCGCTGCACGACTATCGCAAGCTGGTCGACAGCCGCGGCGCGGTGCAGGAAGTCATGCTCGGCTATTCCGATAGCAACAAGGATGGCGGCTTCGTCACCTCCGGCTGGGAGCTGTACAAGGCGGAGATCGAGCTCATCGAAGTGTTCGAGCGGCATCACATCCGGCTCAGGCTGTTCCATGGCCGCGGCGGCTCTGTGGGCCGCGGCGGCGGGCCGAGCCACGATGCGATTCTGGCGCAGCCCGGCGGCGCGGTGGACGGGCAGATCCGCATCACCGAACAGGGCGAGATCATCTCCAGCAAATATTCCAACGCCGAGGTCGGCCGCAACAATCTGGAAATCCTCGCCGCCGCGACGCTGGAAGCGAGCCTGCTGGCGCCAAAGCACAGCGCGCCGCGCCGCGAATATCTCGAAGCCATGGAAGAGATTTCCGAGCTGGCCTTTAAGGCCTATCGCGGATTGGTCTATGAGACCGAGGGCTTCGTCGATTACTTCTGGGAATCCACCGTCATCAATGAAATCTCGACGCTGAACATCGGCAGCCGTCCGGCCTCGCGCAAGAAGACCCGCGCCATTGAGGATCTCCGCGCGATCCCGTGGGTGTTCTCCTGGGCGCAGTGCCGCTTGATGCTGCCGGGCTGGTATGGCTTCGGCAGCGCCATCGAGGCGTGGCTCGCCAATCATCCCGACAAGGGCATGGTCTTCCTGCAGGAGATGCACCGCGAATGGCCGTTCTTCCGCACGCTGCTGTCCAACATGGACATGGTACTGGCCAAGAGCTCCATCGCCATCGCCTCGCGCTATGCTGAGCTCGTCGCCGACCAAAAGCTGCGCGAGACCATCTTTGGCCGCATCCGCGGCGAATGGCATCTGTGCATCGAGACGCTGCTGGATATCATGGAGCAGGAGCGCTTGCTGCAAAACAACCCGCTGCTCGATCGCTCGATCCGCAACCGTTTCCCGTATCTCGATCCGCTCAACCACGTGCAAGTCGAGCTGCTGAAAGAGCACCGTGCGAATAATCCGGACGAGCAGGTGCTGCGCGGGATTCAGCTGACGATCAATGGCATCTCGGCGGGGCTGCGGAATAGCGGGTAGTCGTGGAGACGCTACGTCCTATCCCTACGTCATGGCCGGGCTTGACCCGGCCATCCATCTTCTCCGTTGCTTGCCGCAAAGCTGGATGCCCGGGTCAAGCCCGGGCATGACGTGGAGAGAGTCGCGCGAAGCGGCTGGCTGCGACGTGGGTCCCTCAACAGAAATGCGCGCCCTGCGTTTCCACATAGACCGCATAGAGTGACTGGCTCGCCGTCATGAACAGCCGGTTGCGCTTCTTGCCGCCGAAACAGACATTGGCGCAGGTTTCCGGCAGTTTGATCTGGCCGATGCGCTGGCCGTCCGGCGCGAAAATCTGCACGCCGTCATAGCCCTCGCCGACCCAGCCGGCGCCGACCCAGATATTGCCTTCGGTATCGACGCGCAGCCCGTCAGGGAAGCCGGACTTGCCGTCCAGCGTCATGTCGATCAGCGGCTTGCCATTCGAGAGCTTGCCGCCGTCGACGTCGTACTGCCAGACGACATTCTTGGCATTGGGATAATGCGTGATGCCGGTGTCGCAGACATAGAGCTTCTTGTAATCCGGACTGAAGGCGAGCCCGTTCGGCTTGAACGGATCGTCCGCGACCTTGCTGATCTGGCCGCTCGTGGGATCGATGCGATACACCGCTTCCTTCTGGTGCGGCTGCGTGACGCCCGCCGCTGCGCGTTGCCCCTCATAGAGATTGATGGCGCCGTAGCCGGGATCGGTGAACCAGATCGCCTTGTCGATCGGATTGACCACCATGTCGTTCGGCCCGTTCAGCGGCTTGCCGTTTGCCTGTTCAGCCAGCGTCGTGACGCTGCCATTGTGCTCGAAGCGGACAAGGCGCGTGCGCTGCGCGGAAAGCTGGCGGCCCTCGTTGTCGAACGAATTCCCGTTGCTCTCCTCGGATGGATAGCGGAAGCGCTCGGAGATGTGGCCGTCATCGTCGAGATAACGCAACTGGCGATTGGCAGGGATATCGCTCCAGATCAGATACTGACCCTGTGCATTCCACGCCGGTCCCTCCGCCCAGAGGCAGCCCGTATAGAGCCGCTTGATGACGGTGTTGCCGACTCTCGCCTTGAAGCGATTGGCGTCGATGACGACAATATCAGGATCGGGATAGCGCTGCGGCTCCGCACCGCGACCGAAGTTGCGCGCGAGTGCATCAGGTGCGATCAGCGTCGTCGCTGCCAATGCAGCGGCGCTGCCTAGGATATTTCTGCGACTGAGTGAGTGGGATGGTGCGGCGGGGTGAGCAGAGTCTTGCGTGAGCTGAGTTGGCATCGTCGTCCTCCCGGCTTTTCTGGTTTTCTCCAGCCGTTGCCAGCAGTCTAAATACCGTTGCGACGTCGATGCTACACAATTCGATGCTGCCGCGCGGTCATGGCGGTGCACAAGCGCGCATCGCAGCGCAGTGAACGTTTTGATAGTTCCATGCGACCAACACCAAAGCTCTCATTTGATGCGCGGTTCCCCATGTCGTTGTTTCGCTGTCACATGCGCGTTGCAGTCGGTTCTGCAGCATTGCTGTTTGCCACATCATTGTCAGCGCACGCGGATAATGGATGTCGCCCGCCGAAGGATCAGCGGATGATCGCAGGCTGTAGCGATGTCATCGATCGTCCCGGCGCAACGGATGCCGAGCGCTCCGAAGCGCTTCGCCTTCGCGCCATCGGGAACTTCGAACTCGGCCATATGGAGGCGGCGCGCGCGGATTTTACTGCGTTCATCGCACTCAATCCTGATTTTGCGAAAGGCTATGGCGCGCGCGCCATGGTCCACAACCGCCTGGACGAATTCGATCTGGCTATCGCGGATGCTAACAAGGCGATCGCCCTCGATCCCACTTACGCCTCGGGCTTCGGCTCGCGGGCGAGCGCCTATGAATCCAAGGGCGATTTCGTGCGGGCGCGCGCCGACTATGACAAGGCGATTCGCCTGCAGCCGGGCAATTCGTCCTACCACCGCGGACGCGGAATGTTGCGGAAGAGATTGGCCGACATCGATGGCGCGATCGCGGATTTCTCGGAAGCCATCCGCCTCGATCCGAAAGACTATGCGGCGTTTGCATTGCGCGGCAACAGCCGTGCCGCCAAGAAAGACTACGAGAGGGCGTTGGCCGACTATGACGCTGCGCTACAGATCGAGCCCGGCGACAGCTATGCCCACCGTGGTCGCGCCGACATCAGGATTCGACGCGGCGACAATGACGGCGCGATCGCGGATTTCGATGTCGTTCTGGCCGGCAATCCGAACGACGTCGGCGCCCATGTTGACCGCGGCATCGCCTTCGCGCGCAAGGGCGATTTCGCCGGCGCGATCCCGGACCTGGATGCGGCGCTGAAGCTGAGGCCGGATGATCCCGACACCCGCAACCGGCGGTCGCATATGAACTTCATCGAGGGACATTTCGCCGAGGCTGCCGCCGATTTCGGCGACGTGGTCGAGAAGACGCCGGAATACGAGCTGGGCAAGCTGCTACGCTACATCGCGCGGGCGCGCAGCGGCGACAACGACATCGGCGAGCTGAAACGCAATACCGACAAGCTCGATCGCAAGGGCTGGCCATGGCCGATGGTCGCGGTCTATCTCGGCCAGATGAGTCGGGAGGAGATGCTCGCCAAAATGAAGAACATGCGGCTGGAGGACGACTTCGGCGATTGCGGCGTGTCGTTCTATCTCGGCCAGTATCTGATGGTGAAGCACAAGCCGCAGGAGGCGCTGCCCTATCTGAAACAGGCAGCTGAAGTGTGCCGGGGCGATGGCGAATTCGAGCGTGACGCGGCTCGCGCCGAGCTCAGGCGGCAGCAGGCGGCGCGCTGATCAATAAAAAAGGGGCAGCGTTGGCACTGCCCCTTTTTTGACGTTTGCCGGCAAGCGCGCTCAGACCTCGTGCTTGTCCGAAGCGAAGATCGCGATGAGCGTGATCGTCGCGGCGGCGAGCACGTAATAGCCGATGTAAGCGAGACCGTAATTTGCCTGCAGCCAGGTGGCGATATAGGGCGCCAGTGAGGCGCCGAAGATGCTCGCCAGATTGAACGTCATCGACGAGCCGGTATAGCGTACGGCGGTCGGGAACGGTGCCGCCAGCGCGGCGCCGATCAGGCCATAATTGACGCCGAAGATCGCCAGACCGATCAGCGCGAAGGCATAGATGCCCGCCACGCCACCTGACAGCAGCGGTGCCAGGAAAAACGAGAACACGATCACCATCAGGCAATTGGTGATCAGGAGCGTGCGGCGACCGATCTTGTCCGCGAGCAGGCCGGCCAGGATGTTGGTGGTGCCGAAAGCGACGGCGCCGGCAATCTGCACCTTGAGCGCATCGAGCAACGTCATCTTCACGACGCCGACATTGTAGGACAACAGATAGGCCGTGCAGACATAGAAGAACACGAAGGTCATCAGGCCGACCAGCGTGCCGAGCACGAGGCTGCGCTTGTGCTTGCGCAGCAGCTCCATGCTGGGGACGGCAACGCGCTCAGCCTTCTCGATGGCCTTCTGGAATTCCGGCGTCTCGGTGATCGACAGGCGCACCCACAGGCCGATGGCGATCAGCACGATGGAGGCGAGGAACGGCACGCGCCACGCCCAGCTCAGGAACGTTTCCGGCGAGACGAAGTGCAGCAGAATGAAGAACGTGCCGGACGACAGGAACAGGCCGAGCGGCGCACCGAGCTGCGGGAACATGGCGTACCAGTTGCGCTTGCCTTCCGGTGCATTCTCGGTGGCGAGCAGCACTGCGCCGCCCCATTCGCCGCCGAGTCCAAAGCCCTGACCGAAACGGCACAGCACCAGCAGCAGCGGCGCAGCGAGGCCGATCTGCGCGTGAGTCGGCAGCAGGCCGATCAGCACGGTCGAAATGCCCATGGTGAGCAATGCTGCGACCAGCGTGGTCTTGCGGCCGACGCGATCGCCGAAATGGCCGAACACGACCGCGCCGAACGGACGCGCAAAGAACGCAATCGAGAACACCGCGAAGGACGCGAGCAGCGCGGCGGTGTCGTTGCCGGCCGGGAAGAACAGTTTTGGAAACACCAGCACTGCGGCGGTGGCATAGACGTAGAAGTCGAAGAATTCGATCGTGGTGCCGATCAGGCTCGCCAGCAAAACGCGGGCGGGAGAATTCAGCGGCTTGGAATGCGGCATGGCCGCGGAGGGCATCGCGCCCGCGTGATCTGTCATGATGTTCGTCCAGCAAATGCGGTTTCGTCCGCACATGCGTGACGTCAAACCCGTTGATTGCTGGTGACATAGCCGGTCTTGGCCGGCGTTTGAATTCTTTATGACGAAATTAGCGCGATCTCGGGTCAGATAAGACCGCTATGCATAGCTATTTGAGTAATATTGTTTCGTTTTAAATTCTGGGTTGTAGAAATCGGCTCGCGGGACTGATGCTCCCGCGAGCCGATTAGACGCTTAGACCGGATCCCAGCTGAAAATGTCAGCCGAACGGTCGAGCTTGTAGAACGACGACTTCAGCGCCGGCATGCCGTGCTCGGCAAGGGTCTGCGGGGTCCAGCCTTCGGCGCGGTGGATGGAGCGTAGCGGGCGCGACTGGCCCATCAGGAAGATCTCGTTCATGCGGGCGGCAAAGATCTGTCCGGAGATTTCCTTGGCGTCGTCGGAGAGCAGATGCGCCACCAGCGGTGCAATCTTTTCCGGACCCATGCGCTGCATGCGCTCGACGCGGGCCTTCTCGGCTTCGGTCTCGGTGGGGATGCTGCCGATCATGCGGCTCCAGGCGAAGGGCGAGACGCAGTTCGAATTGACGCCGAAGCGTCCCATGTCGAGCGCGATGGACTTCGACAGGCCGACGATGCCCAGCTTGGCGGCCGAGTAGTTGGCCTGGCCGAAATTGCCGATCAGGCCGGAGGTCGAGGTGAAGTGCACGAACGAGCCGGAGTTCTGCTCGCGGAAGTAACGTGCGGCGGCGTGCGAGGTGTAGAACGAGCCCATCAGATGGACCTTGATCACCATCTCGAAGGCATCGATGGACATCTTGTGGAAGATCGCGTCGCGCAGAATGCCGGCATTGTTCACCACGCCGTCGATCTTGCCGTAGGTGTCCACGGCCTGCTTGATGATCTTGCTGGCCGGGATCGCTTCGGCGACCGACTCGAAGTTGGCAACGGCGGTGCCACCGGCTGCTTTGATTTCCTCGACGACCTGTTCGGCCGGTGCCGCGCCGTCGCCGCCCGAACCGTCGGTGCCGACGCCGGGATCGTTGACGACGACCTTGGCGCCTTCAGCGGCGCAGAGCAGCGCGATGCCCCGGCCAATGCCGCGACCCGCGCCGGTGACGACGATGACCTTGCCGTCGAGTGATTTGGTAGATGCCATGTGGGTTTTCCTTTGGTGGTGAATTCTGGCGAAATATTCTCAGTCGTCATACGCGGGCTTGACCCGCGTATCCATCTGTCTTCGCGAGATGCCTTTTTCCGAAGAAGATGGATTGCCGGGTCAAGCCCGGCAATGACACCGAGGGTGAGTTACTTCTCGTTCGTAAAAATCACCGTGCCCGACGCGGCGAACATGCCGCCGACGCCGTGACAGACTGAAATCTTCGCGCCCGGCACCTGCGCCGGTGCGATGCCGCGCATTTGTCGCACGCTCTCCTGCAGCGCATACATGCCGTACATGCCGGAATGCATATAGCTGAGGCCGCCGCCATTGGTGTTCATCGGCAGCTTGCCGCCGGGGCGGGTGTTGCCGTCGGCGATGAACTTGCCGGTTTCCTCATGCGGCATGAAGCCGAGATCGCCGAGACCATACAGCGGCAGATGCGCGAAGGCATCGTAGATCATCAGATGATCGACGTCCTTGTGCGCGATCCCCGCCTCACGGAACGCGGTTGGTCCGGCCACGGTAAAGGCGCGCGATGAATCGAACGTCTTCATCTGGCTGACCATGGGCGTTTCCACGCTCTCGCCGGTGCCGAGAATATAGACCGGCTTGTTCGGGAAATCCTTGGCGCGATCGGCCGAGGTCAGGATCAGCGCACCGCCGCCATCGGTGACGAGGCAGCATTGCAGGATGCGGAACGGATAGGCGATCATCTTCGAGTTCAGCACGTCCTCGACCGTGATCGGCGCCTTCATCATCGCACGCGGATTCTTCGCGGCCCATTCGCGCTGGAACACCGCGACCGAGGCAATCTGCTCGTGGGTGATGCCGTGCGTCTTCATGTAGCGCAGCACGGGGATCGGGAACATGCTTGGCGGACCGTAGACGCCATAAGGCGCCTCGAACTGGCCCTGCAGGCTGTCGGCCGGAATCGAGCGCGGCAATTTGCCGATCATCGACTTGCCGGACTCGGCATGTGTGATCAGCACGGTCTTGCACAGGCCGGCTTCGATCGCGGCGGCCGCATGGCGAACATGCAGCATGAAGGAGCAACCGCCCACGGATGTACCGTCGACCCAGGTCGGCGTGATGCCGAGATAATGCGCGATCTGCTGCGGTGTCTCGACGGCTGTGGCGATGCCGTCGATGTCGGACAGTTTCAGCCCGGCATCCTTGATGGCGTTGAGCGCCGCATCCGCGTGAAGCTGGAGCTGCGACATGTTCGGGATGACGCCGAGCTCGGTGGTCTCGGCTGCGCCGACAACGGCGACTGCGTTTCTGCGCATGATCTCAGCCCTTCGCCGGACGGAATACGGGGAGGGTGATGGCGTCGTCGAGCTTCTCGAAGGCGACCTCGAGCTTCATGTCGAGTTCGAGCGCTTCGGGCGTCTGCGGGCAATCGATGATGTTGCTCATCAGCCGCGGACCTTCCTCAAGCTCGACCACGGCAATCGCGTAAGGCGGCGTGAAGCCCGGCGCAGCGGGGCGATGATTGATGACGTAGCTGTAGAGGAAACCCTTGCCCGAGGCCTTGAACACCGACACCTTGCGCGAGGCGCAGCCGGGGCAGAACGGTCGCGGCGGAAAATACACATTGCTGCAATCGTCGCAGCGCTGCAGGCGGAGTTCGCCGGCTTTGGCGCCGTCCCAATAATGCTGGGTTTCCGGTGTCGGTTTCGGCCGCGCGCGGGCTGGTTCAGCCATGTGTCGTGTTCTCTCCCTTGGACGGGGATTTGGCCCCGTTCGTTGTCCTCTGGATGGACATTCCACATTCCACCGGGGGCGGTCCAGCGCGCGTGCTGCATGGCCGTATCTGCTCACTGCGGGACGACGTGGAATTCCGGTTGAAATACGTGCGAGGCTTGTCCCGCTGCAACCAGGCAGGGTAGGTTGGTACGGATGGTTCAGGGAGTATGACGTGAAGCTGCGCGAGATCGCCCATTCCCGCACAGGTGACAAAGGCAACATTTCCAACATCTCGGTAATTGCCTTTGACGCAAAGCTATATCCGTTGATAGTATCCCAGGTGACCGCCGCGCGCGTGAAGGCCCTGTTTGCGGGCATCGTCGCGGGCGAGGTGGTCCGCTACGAGCTGCCCAATCTCGCAGCGTTGAACTTCGTGATGGATCAGGCGCTTGGCGGCGGGGTGACGCGATCGCTCGCGCTCGATGCGCATGGCAAATCGCTCAGCTCCGCGCTGCTCGATCTGGAAATCGAGGACACTTTCGGCGATACCGACCGGGCGCCGTGACCACCTGCGGGTCCGGCAAGACACACAGGATGCCGCGACCATGAGCAACGACTTCCACCAGACCGCACCGACCCTCGCCAGCCTGGCCGACGACCTCGCCGCCGGCCGCACCACCTCGCGCAAACTGGTCGAAGCCTGTCTGGCCAAAATCGCCGATCCGAACGGCGAGGGTGAGCGCACCTTCATCCATGTCGACAAGGATGCGGCTCTGGCCGCCGCCGATGCCATGGACGCGCTGCGCAAGGCCAATGCCGCGCCGTCGCGCTTCGCCGGCATTCCGGTCTCCATCAAGGACCTGTTCGACATCAAGGGTCAGGTGACCCGCGCCGGTTCGCGCGCGCTGGACGATTCCGCGCCGGCCGATGCCGACGCGCCCACCGTCGCGCGTCTGCGCCGCGCCGGCTTCGTGGTGATCGGCCGCACCAACATGGTCGAATTCGCCTATTCGGGCATCGGCACCAATCCGCATTACGGCACGCCCAAAGGCGCGTGGAAGCGCGAGGTCGGCCATGTGCCGGGTGGCTCGTCCTCCGGCGCCGCCGTTTCCGTGCTCGATGCCATGGCGCATGCGGCGTTGGGTACCGACACCGGCGGTTCCTGCCGTATTCCGGCAGCCTTCAACGGCATCGTTGGCTACAAGCCGACGCAGCGCCGCGTGCCGCTCGATGGCGCCGTGCCGCTGTCCTTTACGCTCGACAGCATCGGCCCGCTCGCACGCTCGGTCGCCTGCTGCGCGGTGATGGATGCTGTGCTGGCCGGCGAACCGGAATTTGAGCTCACGCCGCGCCCGATCAAGGGCATGCGCCTTGCTGTACCGACCACCATGGCGATGGACGATCTCGATCCTGTTGTCGCAGCAGCGTTCGAGCGTGCGCTGAAGAAGCTCGCCGAGAAGGGCGCGATCATCGAGCGCATCGAAGTGCCTGAGTTCAACGACATCGCGCCGATGAGCACCAAGGGCGGCTTTACGGCGGCTGAGAGCTACGCCTGGCATCGCTATCTCCTGGCCAGCAAGGGTGACGTCTATGATCCCAGAGTCGCGCTGCGCATCCAGCGCGGCGAGACCCAGAACGCCGCCGACTATCTCGATCTCCTGCCGATGCGCCGTTCTTTGATCGCGCGCACCGAAAAGCGCATCGCTCCTTACGATGCGCTGGTGCTGCCGACCTGCGCGATCACGCCGCCGTCGATTGCCGACATGGCCGACGACAAGGTGTTCTCGAAGCAGAACCTGATGGCGCTGCGCAACTGCACGCTGATCAACATGATCGACGGCTGCGCCATCTCGCTGCCGATCTCGGCCCCGGACGAAGCGCCTGTCGGCCTGATGCTGGCAGCCGCCGGCGGCTCCGACCGTCGCATCTTCGAACTCGCCGCGGGGATGGAGACGCTCGTTCGTGGCTGATGTTTTCTAACCTCTCCCCGCAGGCGGGGAGAGGGAGCGCGACGCCGGAGCTCACTTTCAATTGCAAGCAAGGAAGAACCATATGACCACCGAGATCGCGTTCACGCTGGACGCAAAAGGCACCAAGTCGCCGCTGACGCTCAAGATCACCCAGGGCGTCATCGCCGGCTGGACCGGCCGCGATCCCGTCGCGCGCGATCATCACATCAAGGAACTCGAAGCGCTCGGTATCGCGCCTCCGGCCTCGACGCCGATCTATTACCGCTGCTCGGCGCGCCGCTTCACCACCGACGGCATGATCGAATGCACCGACGAGAATTCGTCGGGCGAAGTCGAATTCTGCCTGATCGCGTCAGGCGGCAAGACCTATGTCGGCGTCGGCTCCGACCATACCGACCGCAAGGTCGAGACCTACAACATCACCGTGTCGAAGCAGATGTGCGACAAGCCGATCGCACCTGTCGTGTGGGAGCTCTCCGAACTGCTTCCGCACTGGGACCAGATCATTCTGCGCTCCTGGGCCACCATCAAGGGCGAGAAGGTGCTGTATCAGGAGGGCCTGCTGAGCGGCATGCTGCCGGTGGCCGAACTGATCAAGAAAGGTTTCGACAGCGACAAGCTGCCAGACGGCACCGCCATGTTCGGCGGCACCTTCGCCGCCAAGGGCGGCATCCGTCCGGCCGATCGTTTCGACTACGAGATTGAGGACCCCGTGCTGAAGCGCAAGATCAGCCATGGGTATGATGTGAAGACATTGCCGGTGGTGGGCTGAGGTTCTTAACCTCTCCCCGCATTGCGGGGAGAGGTCGATCCGGCGAAGCGCAGCGCAGCCGGAGCGGGTGAGGGGCGGTCACCGTCGTCACCACGCGCGCGCGCTCTCGGGTCTCCCGTCCTTCGATCCGATGGTTCTGCGCCTGTCTTTTCTCTCCTGCTCGCCCCTCACCCGGCCGGCTTCGCCGTCCGACCTCTCCCCGCAAAGAGCGGGGAGAGGTTAGGGGCCGGAAATCGGGTGGCTTCACCCGCCTGTCTCCCCAAAATGGCCAACAGGCCATGACAACATGATCGCGGCCGGATGACGGAGGCGATGACATGGTTTCACTCGTGAAGAAGCGCCCAGAAAACAATGACGCCACGCCGCAGGCGCGCATCGACGCCATCGACTGGCAGCGCATCTCTGCCGATCTCGACGCCCAGGGCTGCGCCGTGTTCGGGAAACTGCTCACGCCCGATGAGTGCCGTCATCTCGCATCGCTCTATCCCGACGATTCCCGTTTCCGCAACCGCATCGTCATGGACCGCCACGGCTTTGGCCGCGGCGAATACAAGTATTTCAATTATCCGCTGCCAGATCCGATCGCCGGTCTGCGCCCCGCGCTCTACGGACCATTGAGCGCGATTGCCAATCGCTGGAACGAGGCGATGGGGATCGACGTGCGCTTTCCCACCGATCACGCTGCGTTCCTCAAGCGCTGCCATGAGGCGGGCCAGACACGGCCGACGCCACTGTTGCTGCAGTATGAGGCCGGCGACTACAATTGCCTGCATCAGGATCTCTATGGCGAGCACGTGTTTCCGCTGCAGGTCGCGATCCTGCTGTCGGAACCATCGGAGGATTTCACCGGCGGAGAATTCGTGTTGACGGAGCAGCGGCCGCGCATGCAGTCGCGCGCCGAAGTGGTAGGCTTGCGGCAGGGCGATGCCGTGGTGTTCGCCGTGCATCACCGGCCGGTTGCCGGCACGCGCGGCAGCTATCGCGTCAATCTGCGCCATGGCGTCAGCCGCGTGAAGTCGGGCCGGCGCCATACGCTCGGGGTGATCTTTCACGATGCGAAGTGACGGGACGACTGAATAACCGCGATGACCGACCTGTTCGCCGATATCAGGGATGACCAGCCTGCGTGCGAAGAGCTCGCCGAGGGAGCCGTTCTGCTGCGCAACTTCTTCGCCGCCGAACAGCCGGATGTAATCGCCGCGCTGCGTATGATCGTGAAGGCGGCGCCGTTCCGCCATCTGGTCACGCCGGGCGGTCACACCATGTCGGTCGCGATGACCAATTGCGGCCGTGTCGGGTGGGTGTCGGATCCCCGGGGCTATCGCTACGACCCCGTCGATCCCGACAGCGGTAAGCGATGGCCCGCGATGCCGGTGCCGTTTCGCGATCTCGCCGCGCGCGCGGCGCTTCGTGCCGGCTTCGATGCCTTCGTGCCCGATGCCTGCCTGATCAACCGCTACAAGCCCGGCGCCAAACTCTCGCTGCACCAGGACAAGGACGAGCTCGATCTCGACGCCCCCATCGTTTCGGTCTCGCTCGGCCTGCCGGCGACCTTCCTGTTCGGCGGTCTCACACGGAGCGCGCCGCAGAAGCGCTATCGTCTGACCCATGGCGACGTCGTGGTCTGGGGCGGCCCGGCGCGGCTGGCCTATCACGGCGTCGCGCCGCTGCCGGACGGCGAGCATCCGGTGATGGGCGGCCAGCGGATCAATCTGACCTTCCGCAAGACGCAGTGACGCGCTGATTTTCCCCTCTCCCCACGCACAGCGAAGCTGTGCAGGGTGGGAGAGGGTGGCTTCGCGCAGCGAAGACGGGAGAGGGGTAGCAGCGGAGCTCCAGCATTACCCCTCATCCGGCACGGCCTTCGGCCGCGCCACTTTCTCCCGCAAGGGGAGAAGGGAAGGAAGAGAAGCGTTGAACGCTTTCCTTGGCTGCCGCGACCATTCTATGGTCGGGCGGCGCGAGGGGACCATGAGCGAGCAGGAACGAACCGGCACACAGGCCGCCACCAGCAATGCTGCGGGCGTCTATCTCGCCGTGCTGCAACTGGTCTTCACGCTCGGCTGGGTCACCTATGTGATCTATCTGCCGAAGCTCGCCGCCGATGTAGGCATTGCGCCGACCGTCGTGATCTTCATCTTGATGCTCGATCAGGCGATCTTCACCGTCACCGATACGGCGATGGGCCTGGTCGCTGACAGGATCGCGCGCGTGGTCGGGCGGCTCGGTCTCATTGTGGGCATCCTGACCGCAGTGTCCTGCGCAGCCTTCGTCGCGCTGCCTTTCGTTGCCGGGCAAGGGCCGAAGGCGCAAGTCGCGCTGATCGCATTGATCGTGATCTGGTCGGCGACATCCTCCGCCTTGCGCGCGCCGCCGCTGACATTGCTCGGCAAATATGCGGCACGCCCGTCGCGGCCGTTTCTCGCGGCATTGGCCATGCTCGGCTATGGCGTCGCGGGTGCGCTCGCGCCCTATCTCGGCGCGACATTGCGCGGCGTCGATCCGCGGCTGCCTTTCGTTGTTGCCGGCGTGGTTTTGCTGATCGTGACGCTGGCGCTGTCGCGCGTCGAGCGTGGCCTCGTGCAGGTCAGCGCCCGTGAGGCAAAGGCTTCGCCGGCGCAAGGCAAGGCGCTCGGCCGCATGCCCATGCTGTTCATCGCTGCCATGGTCATTCTCGCGCTTGGTTTCCAATTGCATTTCAGCATCAACAGCACGCCGATGTTCCTGCGCTTCGCCAAACCGGCCGATCTGGAATGGCTGATGCCGATATTCTGGATCGGTTTCAACATCGCGATGTTTCCGGCCAGCGCGGTGGTCAAGCGTCAGGGCGGGATTTTCGTCATGGGCGTAGCCGCATTGCTCGGCGCCGGTGCGGTGATCGGCGCGGAGTTCGCTGTCAATCTCAACATGCTGATCGCGGCGCAGTTCATCGCCGGCGCCGCATGGGGCTGCATGATGATGAGCGCGGTGTCGGCGGCGATGGCGATCGGCGAGACCGGCGCGGAAGGCAAGGTCATCGGTCTTGTCTTCTCGGCACTCGCGCTCGCAACCTTCGCACGCATGGCCGCGGTCGCCGGTGGATTGCAGAAGCTGCCCGACTATGCGCCGCTGCTGCACTGGGCGCCCGTCGCGTGCTGGGCCGTTGCCGGTGCGGGACTACTGGCACTCGCTGCCGTTCGGCTGCAGCGGCGGAGCGCATCGATACCGCTTATCTGACGCTTTCCGCGCGTCGGAATTCGATTTAATCGCGCGATTAAAATCTGCTGGTCAAGTTGTTTGGCCCTCGCTACGCTTTCCTCAATAAAAACCAGAACGAGGAAACGACAATGACCCGAATGGGCATCTTGGCTGCCATTGCTGTTGCTTGCCTGAACGGTTCGGCGCTTGCCGAACCCATCACCAAACCTCTCACCATCGCGGTGCTGAACGACAAGAGTTCGGTGTTCTCCGATGCCGGCGGCACCGGCAGTGTGGTTGCGGCGCAGCTCGCTATCGACGATGTCGGCGGCAAGGTGCGTGGCCTGCCGGTGAAGCTGCTCGGCCCGGATCATCAGAACAAGACCGATATCGGCGTATCGCTGGCGCGCGATCTCTACGATCAGCAGGGCGTCGATGCGATCTTCGATATCGGCAATTCCGCGATCTCGCTGGCGGTGCAGAACATGGCGCGGGAGCGCGGCAAGGTGCTGGTGCATGTGGGTTCGGCCACGGCCGACGTGTTCGGCAAGCAATGCGCGCCGACCGCTGCGATGTGGCTCTACGACACCTATTCGCTGGCGCAGGGCATCGCCAAGGCCGTGGTCAAGCAGGGCGGCGACACCTGGTATTTCATCACGGCGGATTACGCGTTCGGCATCGCCATGCAGGCGGAAGTCTCGAAAGTGGTCGAAGCTGCCGGCGGCAAGGTCCTCGGCGCGGTGAAGCATCCGGTCGGTACGATGGATTTCTCGTCCTTCCTGCTGCAGGCGCAATCCTCCGGCGCCAAGGTGATCGCGCTCGCCAATGCCTCTGGCGACACCGTCACCAATATCAAGCAGGCGCGCGAATTCCAGATCGGCGAGGGCAAGCAGAAGCTCGCCGTGCTGATCTTCTATCTCACCTCGGTGAAAGCGCTCGGCTCCGAAGCCACGCAAGGCGTGCAATATCTCGAGGGCTATTACTGGGACAATGACGACAAGAGCCGCGAATTCGGCAAGCGCTTCATGGCCAAGCACGGCAAGATGCCGACCCACGCGCAAGCCGGCGTCTATAGCGCCGTGAAGCACTATCTGCGCGCTGCGGAAGCCGCGAACAACAATGACGGCCTCACGGTAATGCGTCAGATGAAGGCGATGCCGGTGGATGATTTCTTCGCGCCGGGCGCCCGCGTGCGCGAGGACGGCCGGCTGATGAACGACATGCTGCTGGCAGAAGTGAAGAAGCCGTCGGAGGTCAAGGGCGAGTGGGACCTGCTCACCATCAAGGGCAAGGTGAAGGCCGAAGACATCATGCGGCCGATCGCGGATGGCGGCTGCATGCTGCTGGATCCGCCGGTGAAGCAGTAATAACACACTCTCACCCCGCACCGTCATGCCCGGGCTCGTCCCGGGCATCCACGCCTTCTTCGCTCAGACCAAGACGTGGATGGCCGGAACAAGTCCGGCCATGACGATCGAGAGAGTGGAGGTCCTTACGGCTTCTTCGGATGAATGAACGCCCACGGACTGACTTCCGAGTCGCGTGGCACGTCGATCGCGATCAGATACGGCCCACCGTCTGCCAGTGCCTTTTCCAGCGCCGGCTTGAACTCCGCAGGTGATGTCACCCTGATAGCGCCGACGCCGAAGGATTCCGCGAGCTTGACGAAATCCGGATTGACCAGATCCGCCGCCACCACGCGGCCGTCGAACACCTGCAACTGGTCGCGGCGCACATTGCCATAGGCATTGTTGTTGAACACCAGCGTCACCACGCCGATCTTGAACTGCACAGCCGTCGCTAGTTCCTGCACCGCGAACATGAAGCCGCCATCGCCGGTGATCGCAACGACAGGCCGGTCCGGCTGCGCGACCTTGGCGCCGAGCGCGGTGGGAAAGCCCGAACCGAGCGTGCCCTGATAGCCTGAGGTGATGAAGGTGCGCGGCTGGTAGACCGGAAAGCCGAACCATGAGGTGAAGCCGACCTGCGACAGCTCGTCGGTGACGATCGCATTGTCGGGCAGCACGTCGCGCAGGATGTCGAGATAGGCCATCTGCGGCTGGATCGCCTGGATGTCTTTCTGCGCTTTCGCCGACGCTGCGCGGATCGTCTCGCGGCGGCCCGATGTCTTCGTGTATCCGACCTTGCTTACGGCGGCGACCAGCGCGCGCGTTCCTTCTGTCGCATCGGCAACGATCGGCGCATCGACCGTGAGCCGTCTGAATTCGATGGGATCGATATCGATACGAATAGACTTCAGCCCCTCCGGCCGGAACGGCCAGCGGAACGTGGTCGGCAACTCCATCCGCGAGCCGATGCCGATCATCAGGTCGGTCTGCGGCCACAGATTATAGGCGGCGGCCATGGTGAGGCCGAGCTCATGCGCATTGCTGACAATGCCGCGGCCGGAGCGGAATGCGACCACGGGCGCGTCGATCATCTCCGCGAGTGCGAGGATATCGTCGCCTGCGTCCATCGCGCCCGCGCCGACGAAGATCATCGGCGATTTGCTCCCCTTGATCAGCGCGGCGGCGGCCTTGATGCGATCAGGATCGGGCGAGGGAGCGGCGAACGGTTCAAGCGTCGTCGCTGCAGCGGTTTCCGCGCGCTGCGTGAACACATCCCATGGCATTTCCAGCGCCACCGGGCCGCGGCGGCCGGACATCATTTCCTGAAATCCGCGCGCCACTTTTGTCGGTGCGTCCGCTGGATAGTCGATGCGCTCGGCCCATTTCACGAAACTGCGGAGTGTCGCAAGCTGGTCCGGCATCTCATGTAGATGACCGCGGCCCTTGCCAAGGTAATCACTCGGCACCTGACCGGTGAGGCACATCACCGGCTCGTTGCAGCCGAAGGCGGTCAGCATCGCCGCGCTGGCATTGAGAATGCCGGGGCCGGGCACCACACTGAACACGCCGGGCTTGCCGGAGGCGCGGGCATAGCCGAACGCCATATAGCCGCAGGCCTGTTCGTGGCGCGCGCCGATGACGTTCAGCTTCGCCTGATGAAAGGCGTCGAACAGGCCATAGACCTGCGCGCCCGGCAGGCCAAAGATCGTGTCGACGCCATGTGCCTTGAGCCCGCTGACGATGGCTTCGCCACCGGTGAGAACAGTCATGCGTATTCCAATCCGTTAGTGTTCGTCGACGACGCCATTGCGCAGCGTGCCGATGCCGTCCGCCTTGATCTCGATCACATCGCCGGGGGTAAGATAGCGTGGCGGATCGAAGCGTGCGCCGGCGCCGGTCGGCGTGCCGGTCACGATCACGTCGCCGGGCACGAGGGTCGTGAAGGTCGAGATATAGCTCAGGAGATAGCGGAAGCCGAACATCAGCCGCGAGGTGCGATCGTCCTGCCGCAGCTCGCCGTTGACATGCGTGGTGAGGCGGATGTCAGCGATCTGGCTTTCGTCGGTATAGGGCACGATCCATGGCCCGAGACTGCCGGTGGAGTCGAAATTCTTGCCTTGCGTGACGTTGAACTTGGCGTGCCGCACCCAGTCGCGGATGGTGCCTTCGTTGCAGAGCGTCAGCGCAGCGATGTGGTCCAGCGCATCGCCCTCGGCGATGTGTCGCCCGGCCTTGCCGATCACCAGCACCACTTCGCCTTCATAGTCGAGCTGCCTGGATACGCGCGGCCGCACCAGCGGCGCCTCATGCCCGACGAAGGAGCGCGGCGTGCGCATGAACATCGAAGGATATTTCGGCGCGTCCTGACCGTCCTTGTATTCGGCGTTGCGGTCCGGATAGTTGACGCCGATGCAGATGATCTTTTCCGGGGCGGGGATCGGCGGCTGCCAGGTGATGGCGTCCAGTGCGAAATCCGCAGGCTGGTTGGCAGCGGCATCTGCGAGCCGGTGCAAGGCCCCATGGGCGATGGCCTCGCGCAGCGTCGGATAATCCCCGCCGTAGCGCGCGGACAGATCGACGAGACCATCGTCGGTGACGGCGCCGTATTTCAGGGCTCCGTTGACGGTGAAGGTGGCGAGGCGGGGATGGGTCATCGCGCGTGTTCCTCACACTCTGTTGTCATCAATCCGCAATCGTCACATCCGCCACGAAAGCCGGCTCGCGCACTGCCTGCCCATTGAATGGCGAGCCCTGTTCGAACCATGACCTTGGCGCAGGGGCGCCCCACAGGGTCTGGCGGCGCGGGTCCTTCAGCGACCAGCGCAGCGGTTCGTGGTCGGTGTCCATGGTCTGGTAGTCTGACGTGTAGAGTTCGAGGCGATGGCCGTCGGGATCGCGCACATAGAGGAAGAACGCATTGGAGATGCCGTGACGGCCGGGGCCACGCTCCAGGTTCTTCAGATAGCCCGATGACGCCATCACGTCGCAGAGATGCAGGATGTTCATCGCGGTCGGCACCCAATAGGCGAAGTGGTGCAGCCGCGGCCCCTTGCCATTGGTGATGGCGAAGTCATGGACATTGCCCTTGCGATGCATCCAGGCAGCGGCGATGCGGCCATTGTCGCCGTCCTCCTCGCCATATTCGGTCAGCCGGAAGCCGAGCCGCGCATAGAAGTCGACGGTGTCCTGCACCTCGGCGGCGAAGACGTTGAAGTGATCGAGCCGCTGTGGATGGCAACCCTTGTAAAGATCGAAGCGGCGCAGCAGATGCGGGCGCTTCTCCATGGTCGCATAGAGTTCGATCTGGAAGCCGAACGGATCGGTGACATGCATCGTGCGGCCCTGAAACGGGCGCTCGACGAAGGAATAGGTGACGCCGTTGGCGGCGAACCAGGCGGCGGCCTTGTCGAGATCGTTCTCGCTGGCGACGCGGAAGCCGAGCCGATGACAGGCGGCCGTAGCCGCCTTGCGCAGCACCAGCGAGTGATGCTGGTGCTCCTCGACGGCGCGCAGATAGACGGTGTCGCTGTCGGCATCCTCGACATGCAGGCCGACCGCATTCTCATAGAAGGCGCGGCTGGCCTTGAGATCAGTGACGTCCAGCACGACGTGGCTGGAGCGCAGGATATTGAAGGGCGGATCGAACACGTGGGTCGGCACGGGCATGGCGTTTCCTGTGTTTTTATCTCGTCATTCCGGGGCGCGTGCGCACTAGCGCACGTGAACCCGGAATCCCGATATGTTCATCACTTCTCGATGCCGTGCGGTTCAGAGGTGATGAACCGCACGAGATTCCGGGGTCACGTGCGTAAGGGCGCACGCGCCCCGGAATGACAGTCTAGATACCGAGGCGCTGTATCTTATGCGTCCCGCGCGCGAGCGAGACATGTTTTGTCTCCATATAGAACTCGAACGAATAGTCGCCGCCGTCGCGGCCGATGCCGGAGGCTTTCATGCCGCCGAATGGCGTCGGCAGGTGGCGGACATTTTCCGAATTGAGCCAGATCATGCCGGCCTCCAGCGCGTCGGCCACGCGCAGCGCGCGGCCCACATCATTGGTCCAGACATAGCCGGTGAGGCCGTATTGCACGGCATTGGCGATTTCGATGGCTTCGGCTTCGTTGCCGAACGGGATCACCGTGAGGAACGGGCCGAACACTTCCTCTTGTGCCACGCGCATGTCCTTGTGCGCGCCAGTCACCAGCGTCGGCTGCACGTAATGTCCGCCGCCGGGGCCGTCATAAGGCTTGCCGCCGACGGCGATGGTCGCGCCGTCCTGCCGTGCGATGTCGAAATAGCTGCAGACCTTGGCGTGATGCCGCTCATGGATCAGCGGGCCGACTTCGGTTCTGGGATCGAGCGGATGCCCGACCTTCAGTGCCTGCACGCGGGCCGTGAGCTTCTCGATGAATGTATCGGCAATGCTCGCCTGCACCAGCAACCGGCTGGACGAGGTACAGCGCTCGCCATTCAGCGAGTAGATCATGAACACCACGGCATCGAGCGCGCGGTCCAGATCCGCATCGTCGAACACGATCACCGGATTCTTGCCGCCGAGTTCGAAATGCACGCGCTTCAGCGTCGGCGCACCCTGCGCCATGATCGCGGAGCCGGTGGCGCTTTCGCCGACAAAGGCGATGGCCTTGATGGCGGGATGCTCGGTCAACGCCTTGCCGGATTCTTCGCCGAAGCCGTGCACGGTGTTGAGCACACCGTCGGGCAGGCCGGCCTGTTTGGCGAGCTTCGCCAGCAGGTCAGCCGTGACCGGCGACCATTCGGCCGGCTTGTGCACCACCGTGCAGCCGGCGGCCAGCGCCGGTGCGATCTTCCAGGTGGACAGCATGAACGGCGTGTTCCACGGCGTGATGACGCCAACCGGGCCGATCGGCACGCGGGTCGAGACATTCCAGTGCTCATCGGCCGGCATGTTCAGGCCGTCGCGCGCCTCCAGGCATTTGTCGGCATAGAAGCGGAAATTCTCGGCGCCGCGGATCGCGGCCTTGGCCATGAAGCGATGCGCCTGGCCGGTGTCGATACATTCCAGCACCGCGATATCGTCGGCATTGTCCTCGATGGCATCCGCAACCCGATGCAGCAGCTTCTTGCGCGTGGTCGGCGCCATGTCGCGCCATTCCTTGAAGGCGCGCTGTGCGGCCTTGGCGGCCTTGTCGATATCTTCTTTCGTGCCCCGCGCGACCTGCGCAAGCACGCTTCCATCGATCGGCGACGTCGTCTCGAACACCTCACCCGACGAGGACGGCACGATCTGGCCGTCGATGATATTGCCGATGCCGTCGGCCGTGAGCTTTTTCAGCAGCGGCGCGGCACGTTCCTGATTGGCAGCAAAGACGGCGGCGGGATCGGCAGGGGTCTTAGCCATTGTTGGCCTCGGCTTTCAGCAGGTCGTGAATGGGATTGCGCTTCCAGCTCGTCGCGCTGTCATTGATCTGCATGTCGAAGGACAATGCGAATCTGCCGGACGCAAAGACGTTGTCGAGATGGGTCGAGACCACATCGAAGATATGCGCACCAGCCGTCTGGCGAGCCTCGACCGACCGGCCTTCGCCGATCCGCAGCAGGATATCGAGAAAGCTGAGGCCGGCGCGGCCGTCGGCGATGGCGTAATGCTCGCAGCGGATCGCGCGCACACGAATGCCGCCGAGCGGGAAGATGCCGGTCTGCACCGCAGCGTTGCGGATGACCTCGCAGAGCGCGCTGATATCGATCGCGCCGTCGAGATTGGCCGAATATTCGATGGTGAAATGCGGCATGGTGCGTGATCCCTGTTCAGCCGAAGTAGCAGCTCACGGTGCCCCACGGGCCATAGTCCGCCTGGATCGTGTCGCCTTTGCGGGTCTCGATGGGGCGAATGAACGAGCCGGCGAGAACGACCTGACCGGGTTCCAGCGCTAGCCCATGCGGCGCGATCTTGTTGGTCAGCCAGGCGACGCTGGTGGCGGGATGATTCAGCACACCGGCGGCGAGGCCCGTTTCCTCGAGCTGACCGTTGCGATGGCACATGGCGCCGACCCAGCGCAGATCGGTGTCCAGCGGACGCATCGGCCGCCCGCCGAGCACGATGCCGGCATTGGCGGCGTTGTCGGCGATGGTGTCGAAAATCTTTCGCGTGGCTTTCGTCGCCGCATCGACGCGCTCGACGCGCGTGTCGAGGATCTCCAGCGCCGGGACCACGAAGTCGGTGGCATTCAGCACATCGAACATCGTGCAATCCGGGCCCGCGAGCCGTGTCTTCATCACGAAAGCCAGTTCGGCCTCGACGCGTGTTGCGATGAAGCGGTCGGTGGGAACGATGCCGCCGTCGGCGAAGAACATGTCGTCGAGCAGCACGCCGGAATCCGGCTCGTCGATATTCAGCGCGCTCTGCATCGCCTTGGAGGTGAGGCCGATCTTGTGGCCGCGCACGATACGGCCTTCGCCGGTCTTGATTGCAATCCAGGCTTTCTGGATCGCGTAGGAATCGTCGATGGTGATGCCGGGATGATCCAGCGACAGTTGCCGGATCTGCGTCCGCGTCTTCTCGGCGTGATGCAGGCGCTGCGCCGCGCTTGATATGTCTGAAGAGGTGAGTGCCATCGCGTCGTCATCCCGCGCAGAAAAGCCGCGCGGAAAACCGATTAACATGTTAAGTTGTTGCGATCAAACCCTGGACGTGACAATTCGATTGTGCGTTGCACACTGCGGTGCGCCAGAATCATCCTATAGAGGCGACCATGACGACAGCATCAAAGCCACGGACCGCCGCCAGGGCCGCCGCGAAAATCCCCATGCGCGACTTCTCGCAGTCGCTGCCGATGTCGCTGCTGCGAACGCGGGAATCGGTGATGCGACATTTTCGACCATCGCTTCGCGCGCATGATCTCACCGAACAGCAATGGCGCATCCTGCGCGCGCTCGCGGCGTCGGGCGAGATCGAGGTGACGGAACTCGCGCGGGTCGCCTTCCTGCTGGGGCCGAGCCTGTCGCGCATCCTGCGTGATCTCGAAGGGCGCAAGCTGATCGAGCGGCGCTTGCTGAAGGCCGATTTGCGCCGCAGCATTGTTTCGATCACGTCAAAGGGATTGAAATTGATCGAGGCCGTCGCGCCCACATCGGAGGCAATCTATGCCGAGATGACGAAGCGCTTCGGCGCGCGCAAATTGTCGGACCTGCAGGCCCTGTTGCATGAGCTGGAAGCTGCGCTGCTGGCCATGCCTGCTGCCGATGGGGCGGAAGACGATGACGCTGGTGAATAGCTGATCTGCATATTTTTGCGGCAAGGCCGCAGCACGTCACGCGAGCGTTAATTCGTCGTACGAATTTCGCTGGGCTGTAGACAGGAGGAGAATTTTTCGCTCAACTCCCGCCATCAAAAGAAGGCTGGCGCTCAAGTCCGGCCTCTTAGGGAGAGAACGATGACGCTCACGAGACGTGGATTCACGGCAGGATTGGCCGCTGGTCTGACCGCCCCCTACATCATTGGCAGCGCGCGCGCCCAGGGCGGCGGAACGATCAAGATCGGCATGTGCGCGCCGATTACGGGGCCGGCCGCCGAAGCGGGCAAATATGCCACCGGCGGCGCCAAGCTCGCAGTCGAGGCCATCAACAAGGCAGGCGGCATCCTCGGCAAACAAATTGAACTCATCATCGAGGACGACCAGACCACCAATCCCGGCATCGTGCTGGCCTTCTCCAAGCTTGCTGCCAATCCCGAAATCGTCGGTTTCCTCGGCTCGATCCGTTCGACTCAAGTGCATGCGATGGCGCCTGACGTGCTCAAGCTCGGCAAGCCGGTGATGTTCGGCGGCACCGATCCCAACCTCACCAAGCTCGGCAATCCCTGGCTGTTCCGCTTCCGCCCGAATGACAGCTATTCCGGCCGCGTCATCGCCGAATATGGCGTCAAGAATCTCGACAAGAAGAAGTGGGCCGTGCTGCATTCGACCGATGCCTTCGGCACGGCAGGCGGCAAGGCACTGACCGAAGCGCTCGGGCCGCTGGGTGCCACCGTCGCGCTTGATCAGGGCTATGCCAATCAGAGCCAGGACTTCACGCCTGTCGTATTGGCGATCAAGCAGTCGGGCGCCGACATTCTCGGCTCATACTTCACCTTCGAAAACGATCTCGGCATTTTTGCCCGTCAGCTGCGCCAGCTCGGTGTCAACATTCCGTGGGTCGGCTCGCCCTCGATCGTCAACGTCACCGCATTGAAGCTCGCCGGTCCCGCGCTCTACGGCACCTATGGCGTCGCCGATTACGCGGAAGATTCCTCCGAGGCGTCGAAGGCCTTCGGCAAGGCCTATCGCGATGCCTACAAGGTTGCACCGGATAACCAGAGCTCCTGGCCATATGATGCGATCAACGTGCTGGCAACGGCGATCAAGAATGCCGGCTCGACCGATCCTCAGAAGATCCGCGAGGCGATCCTCACGGTCAAGAAATATCCGGGAGCCGAAGGCGAATACAACTTCGACAAGAACGGCGACGGCCTGCACGGCTACAACATCGTGAAGAACGAGAAGGGCAACATCGTCTTCGACAAACACATCGAATTCGATAACTGACGGTGATGGCCGTCTTCCGACGGCCTAAATCGTCATCCCGGGGCACGCGCGTCTTCCGCGCGTGAACCCGCCACACAATTGTCATTCCGGGGCGCGAGCGCCGTCAGGCGATCGCGAACCCGGAATCCCGAAATGTTCAGCGCCTGTTGCCGCGCTCACCATGTCGAGATTCCGGGTCTGCGCCCAAGCGGGCGCATCCCGGAATGACGAGTTCTTGGCAAAATCACCTCCCACCGAGCACGCCTGATGGATCTGGTACTGCAGTTACTGTTTACGGGAATCGGCATCGGCGCCGTCTATGCGCTGGTGGCGCTGGGCTTCGTGCTGATCTTCCGCGCCACCAATGTCGTCAATTTCGCGCAGGGTGAGTTCTCGATGGTTGCCGCCTATCTCATGGTGGTCTGCGCCGTCGATCTGGAACTGCCTTACTGGCTGTCCTTCATCATTGCGCTCGCCGGCATGGCGGTCATCGGCGTCATCTTCAATCTCGGCGTCTATTATCCGCTGCGCCACCGCACCTATCTGCCTGTGATCATCGCCACCATCGGCGCCTCGATCCTGATGGCCAATGGCGTGCTGGCGCTGTATGGCCCGCAGCCACAGGTGCTGCCGGGCTGGTTCGATACGCCCGGCATCCAGCTCGGTCCGGTCTATCTCGACAGCCAGTATCTCCTGATCATCGTGGTCACCATCGCGCTGGTGATCTTCAATTACTGGTTCTTCGAACACACGATGATAGGCAAGAAGCTGCAGGCGACCTCGCAGGACAAGGAGATGGCGTCGCTGCTCGGCATTTCCGTCTCCACCATGATCATGGTCACCTTCATCTATTCGGCCGTACTCGGCGGTCTCGCCGGGCTTCTGGTTGCGCCCATCCTGTTCGTCTCGATCCAGATGGGCTCCACCATCGCGCTGAAGGCGTTTGCTGCTACCATCATCGGCGGCTTCGGCGATGTCACCGGCGCCATCATCGGCGGCCTTGCGCTCGGGATCATCGAGACATTCGGCGCCGCCTATATCTCCGTACCCTACAAGGACGGCTTCGCCTTCCTCGTGCTGGTGCTGTTCCTGGTGTTCCGTCCGCAGGGCATCTTCGGCGAACGTGTCGCGGAGAAAGCATGAGCACCTCCAGCGACAATATCCCGGCAGTGGTCATCACGCGTCCGAAGCCGCTGCTGCTGCGTCACGCGCCGTATTTCATCGGCGCGGCTATCGTGGTCTTCCTCGCCGCGTCGATGCAGTTCGACGGCTACATCCTCAACATCCTGATGCAGGCCACCACTTTCGCCATCGCCGTGTTCGGCCTGTCGGTGGTGCTCGGCCTGTGCGGGCAGATCAATCTGGCGCAGGCAGCGTTCTTCGGCTTCGGCGCCTATGCGGTCGGCATAGGCACCACGGACTATCAGCTCAGCTACTGGCTGTGTCTGGTGGCGGGCTGCGTGATGGCGCTGGTCGCTGGCGCGGTGCTCGGCCTGTCGACGCTACGGCTCGGCGGCCATTACCTCGCGATGGTGACGATCTCGTTTCAGCAGATTGTCACGCTGGTGATGATCAATGCGATCTGGCTCACCAAGGGGCCGGACGGCGTGTCGAAGATCGGGCGTCCGTCGCTGTTCCTGTCGTCGCAGTCCTATCTCGCTTTCTGCGTCGCGATGCTCGCTTTGGTCGGTTACATCGTCTGGCATCTGCCGGAGACGCGGCTTGGCCGCGCCATGCGCGCGGTGCGCGACAATGAACTCGCCGCCGGCGTCAACGGCATCGATGTGTTCCGCACCAAGGTCTATGCCTTCGCCATATCGGCCGTGCTCGGCGGGCTCGGCGGCGGTCTGTTCGCCGGCGGCTTCGCCTATATCTCGCCGGATCAGTTCTCCTTCGCCGAATCCATCGTGTTCCTGACCATGTCGCTACTCGGCGGCGTGGCGTCGCCGATCGGCTCGGCCATCGGCACGGGTCTCTTGATCCTCATTCCGGAATGGCTGCGCTTCCTCAAGAGCGTGCCGGGCCTCTATCTGGCGATCTACGGCTTGTCGGTGATCCTGATCATCCGCTTCATGCCCGACGGCATCTGGGGCTTCGTCACCGCGGCCTATGATCGCATGCGAAGCAGCAAGAAGGTGGCTGTGACCAGCGCGCCGCTGCAGCTCAGGCCGGCGGCGACCGGCGGTGACATGGTGCTCGAAGTCACCGGCCTGTCGAAACACTTCGGCGGTTTGAAAGCCGTCGATCAGGTCGACATATCCGTGCGCCGCGGCGGCGTGCATGCGCTGATCGGCCCCAACGGCTCCGGCAAGACCACGACGCTCAATGTGCTGTCGGGTCTCTACAATGCGACCTCGGGCAAGGTGGTGCTGGACGGCACCGACGTCACCACGATGCCGCCGCATCTGCGCGCAGCGGCGGGGCTCGGCCGCACCTTCCAGAACATCCGCCTGTTCCGCTCGATGACCGCGCTGGAAAACGTCATCATCGGCGCCGAGCGGCCGGGCAATACGCTCACCGGCAAGGGCGATGAAGCCGCGTTGACCGAGCGGGCGCTGGCGGCACTCACTTTCGTTGGCCTCGGCCCGCGCGCCATGGAGTTGATCTCCAGCTTCTCCTACGGCCATCAGCGCCTCATCGAGATCGCGCGCGCACTGGCGGCGAACCCGACGCTGCTGTTGCTCGACGAGCCCGCCGCCGGTCTGAACTCGACCGAGAAGCTCGAACTGCATGAACTGCTCAAGCGCATCGCCGCGCAGGGGCTGACCATCCTGATCATCGATCACGACATGACGCTGGTGTCGGAAGCAGCGCAGCACATCACCGTGCTGAATTTCGGACGGCGCATTGCCGATGGCGAGTCGATGGCGGTGCTCCGCCATCCCGACGTCGTCTCGGCCTATCTCGGAACAGACTGATGCCGCTGCTTGAAATCAACGATCTCAATGTCCGTTACGGCGAAATCGTCGCGCTCCGCGGTGTGTCGTTCAATGTCGAGGAAGGGCAGGTGGTGACGCTGCTCGGTGCCAACGGCGCCGGCAAGTCGACCACGCTGCGTGCGATCTCCGGTCTCGCCAAGCCGGCCTCGGGCGACATCCTGTTCGACGGCAAGTCGATCGCAGGTTTGGGCCCGGAAGCCATCGTGCGGATGGGCATCTCCCATGTGCCGGAGGGCAGGCGGGTATTTCCCGGCCTGACGGTGAAAGAGAACATCATGCTTGGCGGCTCCAATCGCAAAGCGAGCAAGGCCGAATTGTCTGGTGAAGCCGACGCGATGTTCGACCTGTTTCCCGACATACGGAAATTCTCTGGTGCGCTCGGCTGGACGCTGTCCGGTGGTCAGTTGCAGATGGTGGCGGTCGCCCGCGGCCTGATGGCCAAGCCGCGGTTGCTACTGCTGGACGAGCCCTCCCTCGGCCTCGCGCCGGTCATCGTGCAGGCGGTGTTCCGCATCATCACGGAAATTCGGCTGTCCACCACGGTCTTGCTTGTGGAGCAAAATGCGCGCATGGGACTATCCGTCGCCGATCAGGGTTACGTGCTGGAAACCGGCCGTATCGTGCTTGGCGGCAAGCCGGAGGATCTCTGGGCCAACGAGGCCATCGCGGCCGCCTATCTCGGCGGTCATGGTAAACCTGCAGCAGGTCTTGCGGCCCATTGAGGGCTTGCACTGACGGCCTCGCTGCCCATCAACAAGGACGAATGTCCCGCCATGGTTACAGTTCAAGTCAACAAGCTCATCGATTTCGTTGCCGACGTGTTCGCCCATGCCGACTCTTCTCCGGAAGAAGCCCGGCGCATCGCGACCTATCTCACCACCGCGAACCTCACCGGCCATGACAGCCACGGCGTCATCCGCGTTCCCGTCTATATCCGCTGGCGCAATAACGGGATGATCACCCCGAACCAGACCATCGAAATCCCTGTCGATACGCCGTCGCTCGCCGTCGTCGATGGCCGCTTCGGCTATGGCCAGACGGTCGGCCCGCAGGCGGTGAAGCTCGGCATCGAGAAGTGCAAGGCGGCCGGTCTCTCCGCCATCGCCACCAAGAATTCCGGTCACATCGGTCGCATCGGCGACTGGGCGGAAATGGCCGCAGCCGAAGGCCTGGTCTCGATCCATTTCGTCACGGCCGCTGGCTCCGTGCTGGTCGCACCCTATGGCGGCGTCGAGCGTCGTCTCTCCACCGCGCCTTATTGCGTCGGCATTCCGCGTCCCGGACAGATGCCGGTGGTGCTGGATTTCGCGACCTCGGTTGTCGCCGAAGGCAAGGTGCTGGTCGCCTCGCGTGGTGGCAAGAAGCTGCCGAAGGGCGCGCTGATTGCTCCCGACGGCACGCTGAGCGAAGACCCGGCGCTGCTTTACGGCCCGCATGAGATGCAAGGTCCGCGCGATCACTCCAAGGGCACCGGCGCGATCCGCGCCTTCGGCGATCACAAGGGCTCGGGCCTCGCGCTGATCTGCGAACTGCTCGGCGGAGCGCTCACCGGCAACGGTGCCACCAAGTATGATCGGCCATTCGCCAATGGCATGTTCTCGATCTATATCGATCCGAAGGTGATCGACCCCGCGAACTTCTTCGACGGCGAAGTCGCGCGCTATGTCGACTTCTTCAAGAGCGCCAAGCCGGCCGCCGGCGTCGATGCGGTTCTGATCCCCGGCGACAACGAAGCCAAGACTCGCGCCGAGCGCACCGCGAATGGCGTGCCATTGCCGGATGAGACCTGGGCTGCCATCGTGCAGACCGCCCGCGACGTCGGCGTCAGCGAAGACGCCGTGAAGAAGGCGACGTCGTAGTCATGCGTCACGCAACACTCACCGTCGTCATGCCCGGCCAACGCGAGGCGAGGACTTCGCTTGATGTCCCGGGCATCCACGTCTTTACTATCAATCACTGAAAAGGCGTGGATGGCCGGGACAAGCCCGGCCATGACGTCTCATGAAAAGCGGAGGAATACCGATGGCAAACAAGGTCAAGGAAATCTGGAAGGCGGGCAAGGTCGCCGTCAACGGCTGGCTCGCGATTCCGTCGGGCTTCTCTGCCGAAGTGATGGCGCAGTGCGGTTTCGACAGCGTCACCGTCGATATCCAGCATGGCGTGCAGGACTACATGTCGATGGTCGAGTGTTTCCAGGCGATGGGCGCGCATCCGGTGACGCCGATGGTCCGCGTGCCATGGAACGAGCCCGGCATCATCGGCAAAGTGCTCGACGGCGGCGCCTATGGCGTGATCTGTCCGATGGTCAACACCAAGGAAGAAGCCGAGAATTTCGTGCAGTATTGCAAGTATCCGCCGCGTGGTACCCGTAGCAACGGCCCGATCCGCTCGGGCATGTATGGCGGCGCCGGCGACTACCAGAAGACCGCCAATGCCGACATCATCTGCCTGCCGATGCTGGAAACCAAGACTGCGGTCGACAACATGGAAGCGATCCTCGATGTCGAAGGCATCGACGGCGTCTATGTCGGCCCAAGCGATCTCGGCTTCTCCTATGGCCTCGTGCCGAAGCTCGACCGCGAGGAGCCGGAGATCCTCAAGATCTACGACAAGCTGATCAAGGAATGCGACAAGCGCGGCCTCAACCCGGGCATCCACTGCTCGGGCCCCGTGGGTGCTGCGAAAAACATCGGCATGGGCTTCAAGCTGGTGACACTGCTCAACGACAGCGGCATTCTCGCCACCGGCGCGAAGAGCTGGGTCAACGACACCCGCAAGGGCTCGGGCGGCAAGGCGTAAAGCGGAAGGCGCGCGCCGCCACACTCTCGTCGTTCCGGGCGCGCGCAATGCGCGCGAACCCGGAATGACGGTGTTAGAGATTGACGATCATTGCTCGGACGATCCGGCGTCCGTTTTCGCCTCGCTCTGCCGGCCGTCGATCACGTCGGCGAAGCGCGTGAGTTCGTGCATCAAGAGCTGCTGTCCTTCGAGTCCGAGCGGTGCCAACAACTCCCGCTGCACGTCGAACACCCGCGGAATCGCTTCGTTGATCACGGTTTCGCCCGCCGAAGTAAGCTGGACGCGCAGCGTGCGGCGATCATTCGGCTCCGGCAGCCGCGCCAGGTAGTTCTGCGCTTCCAGCTTGTTGAGCCGGCTGGTCAGGCCGGCGCCTGACAGCAGCAGCGATTGGGCGATCTGCTTCGGCGACAGGCTGTAGGGCGCGCCAGCGCGGCGCAGCGCGGTCAGCACGTCATAGGTGCCGCGCGTCAGTTCGAAGGGCGCGAGCGCCTCGTCGATGAGGGCTGTGCATTGCATCTGAATCCGGCCGATCAGGCCGTAGATGTGCACCGGGCTGGGGTCGATATCCGGCCGCTCCGTCTGCCACTGCGCAAAAATGGCATCGACCTGTTCGCGCATTGCCGCGCGCGCGCGCGTCGGGCGACGCGAGGGTGGTTTCGATCCAGATGTCTCGTCAGTCATGGCGTCACGGCGTCCAGTCGATCACACGTCGTTCGATAAACTCGATGCCGTGAAACAGCGCAATACTTAGCACGGTGAGCAGCGCGATGGCGGCGAAAGCGAGCGGCGTCTGCGACTGCGCGGTGGAGGTCAGGATCAGATAGCCGAGCCCGTCCTGCGCGGCGACGAATTCGCTGATCACCGCGCCGATCACGGCGAAGGTTACCGCCACCTTGCAGCCGGTGAAGAAGTGCGGCAGCGCCACGGGAACGCGCAGCCGGCGGAACACCATATGCGGCGAGGCGCCGAGCGAGCGCATCAGGTCGAGCATGGTCTTCGGCGCAGCCTCGAAGCCGGCGACCATGTTGACGAGGATCGGGAAGAAGCAGACCAGCACCACGACCAGGATCTTCGGCCATTCCGAGAGGCCGAACCACAGGATGATCAGCGGCGCCACGGCGACCTTCGGCACTGACTGCAGGCCGAGCAGGATCGGATAGATGATCCGGCGCGCCAGTGGATTGAGGCTGATCAGGATCGCTAGCGGCAGCGACAGCGCGATCGCCAGCACGAAGCCGAGCACGGTCTCGCGCAATGTCACGATGGTGTTCGAGGCCAGCTCCGGCGCCCACTTCACGGCTGAATGATAGATCTCCAAAGGCGCCGGCAGGATCCAGGTCGGAATCTTCAGGACGTCAGCGACAAACTCCCAGCCGATCAATAGCGCCAGATAGATCAGCGGCGTGGCGGCGCGGTCGATGAAGCGCGAGATCATGTCAGTCACCCGTCCGGTTGAAGATGATGTCGCGGATCTGGTTCTTGATCTCCTGGAAGCGCGGCAGCTTCACCGTGTCGGCATCGCGCGGACGCGGCAGATCGATGGTGATGTCGGCACGGATGGTGCCGGGGCGTTCCGACATGATCAGCACGCGGTCACCGAGCAGGATCGCCTCCTCGATGTCATGGGTGATGAGCAGCGCGGCACGGCCCAGTTCCTGCCAGAGGCGCGAGAGTTCGAGCGACAATTCCTCGCGGGTGAGCGCGTCAAGCGCGCCAAAAGGTTCGTCGAGGAGTAGCAGGCGCGGATCGGAGATCATGGCGCGGCAGAAGGCGGCGCGCTGCTTCATGCCGCCGGACAGTGCCTGCGGGCGCTGATGGGCGAAATCCTTCAGGCCGGTGAGTTCGAGCAGCTTCAGCGCTCGCTCGCGCGCGGCGGCTTTCGGCAGCGCCAGCACGTCGGCGGGAAGCAATACGTTGTCGAGTACGCTGGTCCATGGAAACAGCACGTGCTCCTGAAACACGATGCCCACTTCATGCGACGGGCCGTCGAGCGGCGTGCCATAGCGCTGCATGGTGCCCGTGTCCGGCATTTCCAGCCCGGCAACGAGGCGCAGCAGCGTGGACTTGCCGCAGCCCGATGGGCCGACCACCGAGACGAAACTGCCGGGATCGATGCGCAGATCGACCGGGCCGAGTGCATGGGTCGCCTTGCCGCCTTTGCCGGGATAGGTCTTGGTGACGCCCTTGAGATCGATCGCAGGAACCACCGGCGCGGCAGTCCGCGACGGCGCATCATTGTGTGCGGAAATCGCCGTCATCAGTCGATGAAGCCCGGTGCGAACAGGTCTTCCGGCTTCACGGGATTCTTCAGCGTGAAGTTGGCCGACATCACATCGACGGTGCTGGCGATGCTCTTCGGGTCGATATGGCCGAGCGCTCCCTTCACTTCGGCGAGTTCCTTCACCAGCCTGGTCTCGCCTTCGATCACCGCCGGCTGCAGTTCCTTCTGATACTTCGCCATGATGGTGGCGGCTTCCGCCGGATTGGCGAAGGCGTCTTTCATGCCCTTGATGGTGGCGCGGACGAAGGCCTTCACCTGATCCGGGCTCTTCGCGATCATCTCCTCGGAAGCGATCAGGCCGTTGCCGTAATAATCGAGATTGGAGTCGGCGTAGTTGATGCGGGTGACTTCCTTCGGCGCCACGGCTGCTGCAATCAACGGCTCGCCGACCGAGAACTGGCAGATCGCATCCGCGCGGCCATTGGCGAGCAGCGACGGCAGCGCCGAGCCTTCGGCGACCACCCACTTCACCTTGCTGGCGTCGATGCCGGCCGCCTTGGCGAAAGCCGGGAACAGCAGGCGCACCGAGCTTGATGCGGTGTCAGCGACGGTCTTGCCTTCGAGATCCTTCGGCGAATTGATGCCGCTGCCCTTGATGGCGAAGATCGCCTGCGGCGGCTTCGCATAGACCACCGAGACCAGCTTCACCGGCACGCCGTCATTGCCGCGCGCCAGCACCAGCGAACCGGCATCGGCGAAGCCGAAGGTGGCGACGCCGGCAGCAACCTTCTTGATGGCGTCGGCCGAGCCCTGGCCGCGCACGAAGGTCACATCGAAGCCCTCGGCCTTGTAGTAGCCCTTCTCGCGGGCAACGTAGAAATAAGCGTGGCGGCCGTTGAAGCCGAAATCGGTGATGAAATTGATCTCGGCAGACTGCGCGCTGGAGACGCCGACTGTGGCCAGGGTCGCAAGCAGGGCGGCGGTGAGGCGAGCGCGGAATTTCATGGTCTGACCTTCAGTGACGGGTGAGGAGGAGGCCGGCTTTCGGTGCGCAAGCGGCGCATCCAAATTCGTTCGCAATCGAATAAATGCTAAGGGCGGCGTTGATGAAGATCAACGGCGGCGCTGCCCAAAAACTCACCGTGAATAACGAAAAATCGCGCAAAATCCGCGCATATCGCTCGTTTCTGAGGCGGCTCGTGCCGTTGCTTGACAGCCGCGAGCAGCCCGTTCTAAGCGAAATCATTCGCTATCGAATGATATGCGGCCCGGATGCTGTGGCGCCGCTGGAACGAGGTGAGAGATGGATCGCGGAACACGGATCGCCGTTCTCGGCGCGGGTCTCGCCGGATTGACGGTGGCGGGGCTGCTGCAGCGCGCCGGCTTCCCGGTCGCGGTCTATGAGCAGTCGCCGCGTTTTTCGCGCATCGGCGCTGGCATCATTCTCGGCGCCAACGTTTCCAAAGTACTGCGCCGGCTCGATCTCGAAGACGCCTTTGCCGCCACCGGTATTCGCCCCGATGCGTTTCTCAGCCGCGCATGGGATACGGGCGAACAGCTCTACAGGCTCGATTTCGACGCGGAATGCGAAGCGCGTTTCGGCGGCCCCTTTGTCAATATCCATCGCGCCGATCTGCATCAGTTGCTGCAGCGACCGCTCGCGCCCGGCACCATCCGTTTCGGCCACAAGCTCACCGGCATCGCGGAGCGCGGCGACGCGCTCACCTTGCGCTTCGAGAACGGCACAAGCGCGGAAGCCGATATCGCCATCGGCGCTGACGGCATTCGCTCCATCACCCGCGAACTCATCCTTGGCGCGGAAGAGCCGCGCTTCATCGGGCGTTCTGCACCGCGCGCGGTGTTTCCGGCGAGCCGGATCACGGGTGACCCCATCGACGACTGTACCAAGTGGTGGGCGCCCGACCGGCATACGCTCGCTTACTACATGACGCCCGACCGCCAGGAAGTCTATGTGATGGCCGCGCTGCCGATGGCGCGCTGGGATGGCGACGGTTCACCGGTGAAGGGCGACCGCGACGAATTCATCGCCGCTTTCGACGATGCGCATCCCGATCTGAAACGCGCAGTGGAGGCAGCCGAAGACGTCACCGTGTGGCCGATCTTCGACCGGCCCCGCAACGACACCTGGCACAAGGGCCGCGTGGTGCTGATGGGCGATGCCTGCCATGCGGTGCGTCCGTTCATGGCGGCCGGCGGCTCGGCGGCCATCGAGGACGCCGCGATCCTCGGCCGCTGCATCGCCGAATTCGGCGATCCCGCTACGGCGTTTGCGCATTACACGATGATCCGCATCCCGCGCGTCGCCGACATCCAGCAGATTTCCATCGCCAATTCGTGGATGCATGGCCCGACCGAGACCGACTGGTTCTTCGGTTATGATGCTTGCACCGTGCCGCTCGACCGAGCCATTCCGGAGGCCCTATGTCCGAATTTGCAGCGATGAAGCCCGGCGACATCCGTCCTGAACCGATGCAGGCGCGCGATCTCGTCGGTTACGGCGCCACGTCACCCGATCCGCGCTGGCCGAATGGCGCGAAGATCGCGGTCAGCATCAGCCTGAATATCGAAGGTGGCGGCGAGTCCACGCTGGTGAACGGCGATGCAGTCTCCGAAGGCATGCTGAATGACATTGGCGTGCCGACGAAAGAGGGCGTTCGCGTTCCGCTGGTGGAGTCCGTGTTCGAATATGGCAGCCGTCGCGGCGCCTGGCGCGTGCTCGATGTCCTCGATCGTTTCAAGGTGCCGGTGAGCATCCTCGGCGTCGCGCGGGCGATGGAGCAGAATCCGGAGCTCGCCAAGGCGTGTGTCGCGCGCGGTCACGAGATGGTCAGCCACGGCTATCGCTGGATCGACTATTGCCATGTAGATGAAGCGACCGAGCGTGCGCATATCCGCAAGGCGATCGAGATACTCACTGAGCTGACCGGTAGCCGCCCACTCGGCTGGATGACCGGACGTCCCGGTCCGAACACGCGGCGCCTGCTCGCGGAGGAGGGCGGCTTTCTCTATGACCGCGACTCGCTCGCCGATGAGCTGCCCTACTGGGTGAAGACCGAGCACGGCCCGTTTCTCGTCGTGCCGTATTCCTATGAAGCCAACGACAATCGCTTCAACGAGAATTCCGGCTTCGCAACCGGCGAGCAGTTCTTCACTTACATGCGCGACGCGTTCGATGTTCTCTACGCGGAAGGCGTCGCCGGCGCGCCGAAACTGCTGTCCATCGGTCTGCATGACCGTTTGATCGGCCGTCCTGGCCGTGTTGGCGGGCTCATCAAGATGCTCGAACACATGCGCGCGTATGATGACGTATGGTTCTGCCGTGGCATCGATGTCGCGCAGCATTGGCGAACGCATTTTCCGCCGAAGCCATGACGCGCCGCTGACGGCCGGGCAATATTCCGGCTGATGGCATGCACGCCCGAGGCGGCGTTGCCGGATGTGTTCTCCGAACGCCTGTGCGTGTCACCCTGCTTTGCCTTCGCGGGCGAAGCCGGTCATACTCGATACACTTATCCGCAGAGATAAGATCAAATCGGGAGAATGATCGTGCGAAACAACTTGCGTCTGCTCAACCGACGCCAATTCGTCACCGCGGGCGCAGGCGCTGCTGCATTGTTGAGTGCGCCGTCACTCGTCCGCGCCAATAGCTGGCCAACCAAGCCGATCAAGATTCTCGCGGGCTCCGCGGCCGGCGGCCAGACCGATCAGTTCTCGCGCGTTTATGGCGAGTATCTGTCGCGTGAACTCGGGCAGACCGTGGTGGTCGAGAACAAGGCCGGTGCCGGCGGCGCCGTTGCAGCGATGGAGCTGAAACGCTCCGATCCCGACGGCCACACGCTGATGATCTGCAACACCACCGCCTACATGCTCAATCCCGTTCTCATCAAGGACATCAAGTACAGTGTCCCGCAGGACTTCGCCTGGGTCGCGGTGATGCCGGGCGGAAGCCTGCCGCTGATGGTGAGCGAAAAGGTCGGCGCGAAGACGCTCAAGGACTTCATCGACTATGCGCGCAAGGCCGAGAAGGTGAATGTTGGCACATATGCGTCCGGCTCCTTCGCGCATATGGTTATCGTCGAGCTCAACAAGCAGTATGGGCTGAAGATGGAGGCGGTGCATTATCGCGGTGAGGCGCCGATGTGGCAGGATCTCGCCGGTGGGTCGATCGATGCCGGCATCGGCAGCTACGCTGCGGCGCTGCCGGTGCTGCAAACCGGCAAGGCCCGCGCTGTCGCGGTGTCGCGCCGCCGCATCAAGGATCTTCCCGACGTCGGCACATTCCTCGAACAGGGCGCAACCTCACGCGCGCACAGCCTTTTGACCTTTCAGGGATGTGTGGCTCCGGCGAAGACGCCGCCGGAGGTGGTCGCAAAACTGTCCGCGCTGTTCGTTGGCGCCGGCAAGAGCGATCGCGTGCGTGAACTCCTCAAGAGCCAGGGTATCGACGAGGGCCCGATGACACTGGAAGCGAGCCAGGCGCTCTACAAGGAAGAGGCACCGGTCTGGGCCGAACTCGCCGCGAGTCTGGGGCCGCAGCCGCAGTAGTTGGGTCTGGAGGCACTCTGGCAGTCCGGCCCGCCACACACTCGTCATTCCGGGGCGCACGAAGCGGCGCAGCCGCGTAGTGCGAACCCGGAATCTCGAAGTGTTCGGCGTGATCGGAGACTCCCATGCTGGGATTCCGGGTTCGCGCGCGCAAAGATGCGCGCACGCCCCGGAATGACGAGTGGGGGCGGTAAGCTCATCCCTAAACATTTATTCCTACATCCCGTTGACAAGATCTCCATCAGGTTTATATTCCCCGTTGTCCTGCCCCGCCGAGAGGGGCGATCGCGATCGTCACGTTCGCGGGGTGGGATGCGGTGGACGCCGGAGATGCGGCGTCACGCGGTTCATGGGGGAACGTCTGTCTTCGGGCAGGACGGATCTGCGCCAGCACTGCCACTGGCAAGGAGACGGCCGGCCTTCAGATGGACAGACCCCCTGGACAGTGTGACGGACGACCAAATCGAAACGTGTCCGGCTTACTCGCTTGAGGCTCCCTTCCCATCGCCCTGGGACTTTAATTCGCGATCGGAGCGTTCGTCGAGGCAAAGTGCAAGCAACCGAAAAAACACCGCAGGCGGAACGTCGGGCACTTGCTCGGCGCCTCCGAAAGTCCTGATGCACTCTAAATTGCGGAAGACCGCATTCGCATCAGGCCCAAGGGTGCAACGGGCACCCGGCGTTCCGCACGCCCTCTCACAGGGGGCAGGGAATGCAAAGGACGACGGCGCCCCCGCGCCGCAAACAATGGGGGCGATGACGCATGTCTGATCGGCGTCATCATGAGCCAAAGCAGGGCTGACGCCGCCTACTTCTTTCAGCTAGAGTCATTCCAAACAAGAGGTCTGCCAGACCACAAAACGCGCGCGAGGAAATCCCGATGATTCCATCTCCCGTCATTCGTCTGCATGACAACGACGCCGTATTGATCGCGCGTACCACGCTGCTGCCCGGTATCGAGGTGACGACAGGCGTCGTGACGTCGGAGCGCATCCCCGCGGGCCATAAGGTCGCGATCCGGCCTATCGCCACCGGCGAGGAAATCCGCCGCTACGGGCAGATCATCGGCTTTGCCACGCAGCCGATCGCGCCCGGCCAGCATGTCCATACGCAGAACATGGGCATGGGCGATTTCGATCGCGACTATGCCTATGGCGTGGACGTCAAGCCGACGCCGAATTTCGATCTGCCGGCGAGTTTCATGGGTCTCAGGCGCAGCGATGGCCGCGTCGCCACGCGCAACTATATCGGCATCCTGACGTCAGTGAATTGCAGCGCCCATGTCGCCAGCATGGTCGCCGATGTATTCAAGAAGAATCCCTTCACCGGCCACAATCCGCTCGCCGACTATCCCAATGTCGATGGCGTCGTCGCGCTCACCCACAAGACCGGCTGCGGCATGACGCAGGACGAACCGCTGACGCTGCTGCGACGAACTCTCGGCGGCTACGCGCGGCACGTGAACTTCTCCCACGTGGTCGTGCTCGGCCTCGGTTGCGAGATCAACCAGATCGGCGGCTTGATGCAGGAGCAGAAGCTCGCCGGGCGCTTGCGCGAGATGCAGATCCAGGAGATCGGCGGCACCCGCAAGACCACCGAGGCCGGCGTAGCCTTCGTCAATGAAGTGCTGGCCGATGCCAACAACGTCACGCGCGAGGAAGTCTCTGCCAGCGAGTTGACGGTGGCCCTGCAATGCGGCGGCTCCGATGGCTATTCCGGAATATCCGCCAATCCCGCGCTCGGCGCCGCGAGCGATCTGCTCGTGCGTCACGGTGGCACCGTGGTGCTGTCGGAAACGCCGGAGACCTATGGCGCCGAACATCTGCTGACGCGCCGCGCGGTGTCGCGCGAGGTCGGCGAGAAACTGGTCGGGCTGATGCGCTGGTGGGACGCCTATTGCGAACGCGAGGGCGCCGAGATGAACGCCAATCCGAGCCCCGGCAACAAGGCCGGCGGCCTCACCACCATTCTCGAAAAATCTCTGGGCGCGATGGCCAAGGCCGGCTCGACCAATCTCGTCGATGTGCTGAACTATGCCGAGACGATCACCAAGAAGGGTTTTGTGTTCATGGACACGCCCGGCTACGACCCCGTTGCGGCGACAGGGCAGGTCGCCGGCGGCGCCAATCTCGTCTGCTTCACCACCGGCCGCGGCAGCGTGTTCGGCTGCAAGCCGGCGCCGTCCATCAAGCTCGCCACCAACACGCCGATGTTCAAGCGCATGGAAGAGGACATGGACATCAATTGCGGAACCATCCTCGATGGCGACGAGACAGTGCAGGAATGCGGCCAGCGCATCTTTGAGCTGATGCTCAAGACCGCCTCCGGCGCGCCGACCAAGAGCGAAAGCTTCGATTTCGGCGGCGCGGAGTTCGCGCCCTGGGTGCTCGGCGCGACGATGTGAGGGTGACCGCTGCTCCGTCCTCATCCTGAGGAGCGGCGCACTTGCGCCGCGTCTCGAAGGATGGCCCAGCACTCCGATTCATGGTTCGAGACGCGCGCCAAGCGGCGCGCTCCTCACCATGAGGGCAGAGTTAGGTGAAGCGCCCCCAATCGAGGCACATCGTGCCCGTTGTTAGAGCTTGATCCCTGGCACCTCCGGTGTTCTGCTTAAAAAAGCTGCTGGAGTTGCGCCACTGTGTCGATCTTCGTCGCACTGAACCACGTCACCCATTACAAATATGATCGGCCGATTACGCTGGGGCCGCAGACCATCCGGCTGCGACCGGCGCCGCATGCGCGCACGCCAATCCTGAGCTATTCGCTCAAGGTCACGCCGACCAATCATTTCGTGAACTGGCAGCAGGATCCGCAGGGCAACTGGCTGGCGCGCTTCGTCTTCCCGGAACCGGCCAACGAATTGAAGATCGAGGTCGACTTCACCGCCGAAATGACGGTGATCAATCCGTTCGACTTCTTCGTCGAGCCCTATGCCGAGACATTTCCCTTCGCCTATACCGACGATCTGAAGAGCGAACTCGCGCCTTACATGGCGACGACCGAGCCAGGGCCGCGCTTCACGGCCTATATGGCGGAGATCGCGAAGGAAGCGCCGAACACGGTGAACTTCCTCGTCGATCTCAATGCGCGCCTGCGCGAGAAGGTCAACTACATCATCCGCATGGAGCCCGGCGTGCAGTCTCCGGAAGAGACGCTGCTGTCCGGCGCGGGCTCATGCCGCGACTCTGCGTGGCTCCTGATCGAGACACTGCGCCATCTCGGCCTTGCCGCGCGTTTCGTCTCCGGCTATCTCATCCAGTTGCGCCCGGACATCGATCCGATCGAAGGACCGCCTGAAGTCGAGGCTGATTTCACGGACCTGCACGCCTGGGCCGAAGTCTATATCCCCGGCGCCGGCTGGGTCGGCTTCGATGCGACGTCGGGCATGCTGACAGGCGAGGGGCACGTCCCGGTGGCGGCGACGCCGCATTTCCGCTCAGCCGCGCCGATCTCCGGCATGGCCGGCTTTGCCGAAGTCGAGTTCGCGTTCGCTATGGGCGTCAAACGCATTCGCGAGGCGCCGCGGATCACCAAACCGTTCTCGGATGAATCCTGGGCAAGACTCGATGCGCTCGGCGAAAAGGTCGATGCCGATCTCAAAGCCCATGACGTGCGTCTCACCATGGGCGGCGAGCCAACATTCGTGTCTGTCGACGATATGGAATCGCCGGAGTGGAATACGGCTGCCGTCGGGCCGACCAAGCGCGGCCTCGGCGACGATCTGATCCGCCGGTTGCGGACGCGCTTTGCACCGGGCGGCCTGATGCATTACGGGCAGGGCAAATGGTATCCCGGCGAGAGCCTGCCGCGCTGGGCGTTCGGCCTGTATTGGCGCAAGGACGGCGTGCCGATCTGGAAGAACGACGCACTGATCTCACGGATCGAAGGTCCGCGCAGCGCCGATATCGGCGGCGCCGAGCGTTTTGCCGAAGGCACGGCGCGGCGGCTTGGCCTGCCGAAGGACTATGTCATTCCGGCCTTCGAGGATCCCGTCTATTGGGAGCAGAAGGAATCGAACCTGCCGAACAATGTCGTGCCCGGCGACTCCAAATTGCCCGATCCGGAGGAGCGTGCGCGCATGGCGCGGGTCTTCGAACATGGACTCGACAGGCCGAAGGGGTTCGTGCTGCCGATCCAGCGCTGGAATACGGAGGCGGCTGCGGACAGGCGCTGGCGCTCCGAGCGCTGGAAGCTGCGCCGTGGCAACCTGTTCCTGACACCCGGCGATTCACCGATGGGCCTGCGCCTGCCGTTGTCGTCGCTGCCGCACCTCACCGAAGAGGAATATCCGTTCATCGTGGAGCAGGATCCGCTGGAGCCGCGCGGCGACATGCCGGTGTTCGACGAAATCGCGTCGGCGGAAAACCAGCCTGCCGCACAATACGTCCAGGAGCAGCAGATTCGGTCCGGCGGCGTACGCACGGCGATGTCGATTGAAATTCGCGATGGCATTCTCTGTGCCTTCATGCCGCCGGTCGAGAAGTTTGAAGATTATCTCGAACTGGTGACGGCGCTGGAGGCGACGGCCGAAGAACTGCAGATGCAGGTACATGTCGAAGGCTATCCGCCGCCGTTCGATCCGCGCGTCGAGGTCATCAAGGTGACGCCCGATCCCGGTGTGCTGGAGATCAACATTCATCCCGCCTCGAGCTGGCGCGAAGCCGTCGATACCACGACATTTCTCTATGAAGAGGCCGCGAAGACACGGCTCGGCGCCAACAAGTTTCTGCTTGATGGCCGTCACACCGGCACCGGTGGTGGCAATCACGTGGTGGTCGGCGGCAGCTCACCGGCGGACTCGCCGTTCCTGCGCCGGCCGGATCTCCTGAAGAGCCTTGTGCTGTATTGGCAGCGCCATCCGTCGCTGTCCTATCTGTTCTCCGGCATGTTCATCGGTCCGACCAGTCAGGCACCGCGTATCGATGAAGCGCGGCATGACGGTCTCTATGAATTGGAGATCGCACTGGCGCAGGTGCCGCCACCCGGTGGAAAGGCGCCGCTGTGGCTGGTCGATCGGCTGTTCCGGCATATCCTCGTCGATATCACCGGCAACACCCATCGCGCCGAGATCTGTATCGATAAACTCTATTCGCCCGATGGTACGACAGGTCGCCTCGGTCTCGTCGAATTCCGTGCGCTCGAAATGCCGCCCGATCCGCGGATGTCGCTGGCGCAGCAGCTCCTGATCCGCGCGCTGATCGCCCGGATGTGGCGCGAGCCGCAGGACGGCAAATTCGTCCGCTGGGGCACGGCGCTGCATGATCGCTTCATGCTGCCGCGTTTCCTCTGGGAGGATTTCCAGGACGTGCTGAGTGAACTCGGCCGGTCCGGTTACGAATTCTCCAAGGAATGGTTCGAGGCGCAGCTCGAATTCCGCTTTCCCGTGTTCGGCCACGTTACCTATGGCGGCGTGACGCTGGAAGTCCGTCAGGCGCTGGAGCCGTGGCATGTGCTGGGCGAGGAGGGGTCTGCCGGCGGCACCGTCCGTTATGTGGATTCCTCGGTGGAGCGGTTGCAGCTCAAGGCCAACGGTTTCACGCCGGGCCGGCACATCATTACCTGCAACGGCCGGGCGCTGCCGATGACCGAGACCGGCCGGGCCGGCGAGGTGGTCGCTGGCGTCCGTTTCAAGGCATGGCAGCCGGCCTCGGGCCTGCACCCGACGATTCCGGTCCATGCGCCGCTGGTGTTCGATATTTATGACAGCTGGAATAGGCGGTCGCTCGGCGGTTGCGTCTATCATGTGGCGCATCCCGGCGGCCGCAATTACGAGACAAAACCGGTCAATGCCTACGAGGCGGAAGCTCGCCGGCTGGCCCGTTTCGAGGAGATCGGCCACACGCCCGGCGAAATCGCTCCGCCAAGGGCAGAACGCACACTTGAATTCCCATTGACCCTCGACTTGCGAACGCCTCTCCTGCATTGAGAATGCAGGCAGTTTGGGCTGGAGAGTCGGAATGACGGGACAGGCCGGTCAGGGGAAAAAGCCCCGTCCGGGACATCGTAAGGTCGCGCAATGGACCCGCGACTACGAGCGGCTGCCCGGGATTCCCGACGAATTCATCGCCCAGGATGGCACGCCGCGGGAGGTCTGGACGCGGTTCTTCGAGGCCTTCGGCGCCATGGCGCCCGTTGAGATCGAACGCCGCTTCGGCTCTGCCGACCGTCATCTCCGGGAAGCCGGCGTCACCTACCGCGCGCCCGGCGAAATCGCCGACCGGATCTGGCCACTCAGCCATGTGCCGCTCCTGATCGACGAATCCGAATGGCTGCAGATTTCAGCGGCAATGACCCAGCGCGCCGAGTTGCTGGAGAAGATTCTCGGCGACCTCTATGGCGATGCCAGCCTTGTCGCGTCCGGCGCGATCCCGGCGGCGGCGATTGCCGGCAGTTCGGAATATCTGCGGGCGATGCGCGGTGTGAAGCCGCCCGGTGGCCGCTATCTTAACGTCTATGCCGCCGATCTCGGCCGCGGTCCCGATGGCCGCTGGTGGGTGCTCGGCGATCGCACGCAGGCGCCGTCCGGCATGGGCTATGCGCTGGAAAATCGACTGGTGCTGTCGCGCGCCTTCACCGACCTCTACAAGTCGATGAATGTCGAGCGCGTCGCGCCGTTCTTCGAAGCCTTTCGCGACAGTCTGCGCGCGTCGGCCGATCGTGACGAACCGCGCGTCGGCCTGTTGTCGCCCGGGCCGTTCAGCGAGACCTATTTCGAACACGCGACACTGGCGCGCTATCTCGGTTTCCTGCTGGTGGAAGGCGATGACCTCGCAGTCTCCGGCGACCGCGTGCACATCCGCACTGTGGCCGGCTTGAAGCGCCTTGATGTGCTGCTGCGCCGCGTGGATGCCAATTCGCTCGATCCGCTGGAGCTGGATGCCTCGTCGCAACTCGGTGTGCCCGGGCTGATCGACGTTGTCAGAAAGAATGGCGTCGTCGTCGCCAACATGCCTGGCTCCGGCGTGATGGAAGCGCGCGCTCTTTTGGGTTTTCTGCCAAGCTTGAGCCGGAAGCTGCTCGGCGAACCACTCAAGATGCCGCATATCGCGACCTGGTGGTGTGGCCAGAAATCGGCGCGCGAAGAAGTGCTGGCGCGGCTCGACGACTTTGCCATCGAAGGCGCCTATGGCGGAGCGGTGCCCGGTTTCCCTGGCTACTCGCCGGTGCTGCCGTCGCAGCTCTCGCCAAGCGAGCGCGAGCGTCTGAAGGCGGCGATTGCCAATCGCGGCGTCGATTATGTCGGGCAGGAGCTGGTGCAGCTCTCGACCACGCCGGTCTGGGACAATAGCCGGCTCGCGCCGCGTCCGTTCGTGCTGCGCGTCTTCGCGGCGGCGACGCCGGACGGTTGGACCATTATGCCCGGTGGCTTCTGCCGTATTGCGGATCAACCAGATGCCCGAGCAGTCTCCATGGGCGCCGGCGCGCGCGCAGCCGACGTCTGGGTCGTGGCCGACAAGGCCGTTGCTGCATCGACGCTACTGCCAGCCGTCGACAATGTGCGTATCCGCCGCATCGCCGGCTGGGTGCCGAGCCGCGCCGCCGACAATCTGTTCTGGCTCGGGCGCTATCTCGAGCGCGCCGAATCCACACTGCGTCTGATCCGCGCGCTCAGCGTGCCGCAGCGCGATCCCGGCAAAGGCGGCGCCACCGGGCAGCAATCGATCGAGCGCATCCAGCGCATGCTGATGACCTGGGGCGCGACATCGCTCACCTCGCGCTCCCAGCCGGCCAAGATCGCGGCTCAGGCATTGCAGGGCGAGGAGCAGTTTGGCTCAGCGCTATCGCTGGTGCGCTCTGCATTGCGGACCGCCACTTCGCTGCGCGAGCGGCTGTCGCCCGACGCCTGGCAGGTCATCACCGAAATGGCCGAGCGGCTTGCGCATGAAGTCGAAGATGACGATGACGTCGTCAGCGCGGCCGAACTGACCCTGCAGGAACTGGCGAGCTTCGCCGGTCTCGCGCAGGAAAACATGAACCGTGCTGCCGGCTGGCGCTTCCTCGAAATGGGGCGCCGCGCCGAACGTGCCATCAACACCACGCGCTTTGCGCGGCAATTCGCGTCCGACGACGCGACGAGTGACGATCTCGATATCCTGCTGACGCTGGTGGATTGCCAGATCACCTATCGTTCGCGCTATCTGGTCGGCCCGCTACTTGCGCCGGTGCGGGATCTCGTGGTGCTCGATCCCTATAACCCGCGCTCGGTGGCATTCCAGGTCTCGGCACTGAACGATCACATCGCCAGCCTGCCGACGCTGAAGGAGAACGGCCTGATGGAACGGCCGCAGCGGCTGGCGGTGGCGCTGCGCTCGTCGCTGGTCACCGGCGAGGCATCCGAGATTCATACCAAGTCACTGTTTGCGCTGGAGCAGGATCTGCTGACGCTCGCGGATTCGATCGGCCTGCATTACTTCCCGCACGGCGCCAGCGCATCGCGTCCTGAAAAGCTGACGGGGCTGGCGTGATCTACGAAATCCGCCATGTCACGACCTATAGTTATGAAAGCCCTGTGAGCTATGCGCGCTGCTCGCTGCGGCTGCAGCCCAACAGCAGCGCCGGGCAGCAACTGGTCTCGCACAGCGTCGATATCAAGCCGCTGCCGGCGGCCCGCGCCATGCGGACGGATTTCTTCGGCACGCCGACGGAAAGCGTGTTGATCGAAACCCCGCATCGGGTGCTGCGGATCGACAGCCGGTCGCGCGTCTATGTCGAACGTTTTGCGCCGGGTCGCGGTGATGACAGCCCCGCCTGGGAAAGCGTGCGCGAGGCGGCGTTCGATTCCAGCGACCTCAGCGGTGCCTCGCCGATTGGTTATGTCTTCGCCAGTCCGCTGGTGCCGATCATCGATGCCGTCACGGACTATGCGGCGGTGAGCTTTACCGAAGGCCGCGGGATTCTCGCGGGCGCCGTCGATCTGATGCATCGCATCCGCACCGAGTTCAAATACGATCCGAAGGCCACGGTGATCTCGACGCCGTTGCAGGAGGTGCTGGATAAGCGCCACGGCGTCTGTCAGGATTTTGCGCATATCATGATTGCGGGCATGCGCGGGCTCGGTTTGCCCGCGGCGTATGTCAGCGGCTATCTGCGTACCATCCCCCCGCCAGGCAAGGAACGCCTGCAGGGTGCCGACGCAACGCATGCCTGGGTGTCCGTCTGGTGCGGTGAGGAGCTCGGCTGGATCGGATTCGATCCGACCAACGATATCCTGGTCGAGAACGATCATATCGTACTGGCGATCGGCCGCGATTTCTCCGACGTGTCGCCGGTCGATGGCGTGATCGTCGGCGCGCGCAAGCAGAAGCTCGCCGTCGCCGTCGATGTGCTGCTGCTGGAATGACCATCGTCCGTCGCGCGCATAACACGGCCGACATCGTCATTCTCGGTGCCGGTGCGGCCGGCCTGATGTGCGCCGGCATTGCGGGGCAACGCGGTCGCTCGGTGATGCTGCTGGAGCAGGCGAGGTCGCCGGGCGAGAAGATCCGTATCTCCGGCGGTGGGCGCTGCAATTTCACCAACCTGCATACGGCGCCGGCGAATTTCCTGTCGCAGAACCCGCAATTCTGTAAATCCGCACTGAAGGGCTTCACGCAGCAAGACTTCATCGCGCTGGTCGAGAAATATCGTATCGCCTATCACGAGAAGACCCGCGGGCAATTGTTCTGCGATGGTTCGTCCCAGCAGATCATCGACATGCTGCTGGACGAAAACCGCCGCAGCGATGTGCAGATGCGGCTTGGCGTCGGCATTCTCGGCGTGACGAAGAACGACAGCGGCTTTGTCGTCGCCACCGATCAGGGCGAGTACCGGTGTCAGTCGCTGGTTGTCGCCACCGGCGGGCCGTCGATCCCGAAAATGGGCGCCAGTGCCTTCGGCTACAAGCTGGCGCAGCAGTTCGGGCTGAAGATGATTGCGCCGCGCGCCGCGCTGGTGCCGCTGACCTTCGACGTTGCGGCGCTTGCACAATTCAAGGACCTCGCTGGCGTTGCCGTCGATGCCGTGGTCAGCGTCGGCAAGACCAAATTCGACGAGGCGCTGCTGTTTACCCATCGCGGTCTCAGCGGTCCGGCAGTCCTGCAGATCTCGTCCTATTGGCGCGACGGGCTCGATGTCGTCATCGACATGGCGCCGACGCGCGATGTGCTCGCCGCCCTGAAGGACGCACGCCGCGAACGACCGCGGCAGGAACTGGCGACCGTGCTCGGCGATCTCCTGCCCAAGCGACTGGCCCAGATGATCGCCGACAAGATCGCCGGCCCACCGCGGCTGGCGGATTTTTCGGACAAGCTGCTGGCCTCCGTGGCCGCGGCAGTGAAGGAATGGCGCGTGCGTCCGAACGGTACCGAGGGCTATCGCACGGCCGAGGTGACGCTTGGCGGTGTGGACACCACAGAACTGTCATCAAAAACGTTCGAAGCGACATCGGTGCCGGGGCTATATTTCATCGGCGAAGTCATAGATGTCACCGGCCATCTCGGCGGCTTCAACTTCCAGTGGGCGTGGTCTTCCGGCGTTGCCGCGGGGCGGCACGTCTAGACAGCCTCCGGCGAATATCCAACAATCCGGCCATGATCTATCGCCACGCCATCGGTGACCATACGCATGTCTTCGCGGATCTGCGCGACCTCATGGCCAAGGCAACGCCGCCGCGATCCGGCGACAGGTTGGCCGGAATTGCAGCCGAGACCGCCGAGCAGATGATCGCGGCGCGGATGGCGCTGGCGGATGTGCCGCTCACGCAATTCCTGCAGGAAATGGTCGTTCCCTACGAGGACGATGAGGTCACGCGTCTTATCGTCGATACGCATGATGCCGCCGCATTCTCCACGATCTCATTGCTGACCGTCGGCGGCTTTCGTGACTGGCTGCTGTCAGACGCGGCCACGCCGCAAGTCCTTCAGACCGTCGCCCGCGGCATCACGCCGGAGATGGCGGCGGCAGTCTCGAAGCTGATGCGCAATCAGGACCTGATCCTGGTGGCCAGGAAGTGCGAGGTGATCACGCGCTTTCGCAATACCATCGGGTTGCGCGGGTGCATGAGCGTGCGGTTGCAGCCGAACCACCCATTCGACGATATCAGGGGCATCACGGCATCCATTCTCGACGGGCTGATGCTGGGCTCCGGCGATGCCTGTATCGGCATCAATCCGGCAAGCGACGATCCTGCAGTGCTGGGCGGGCTGGTGCGGCTGCTCGACGATGTCATCACCAAGCTGGATATTCCGACCCAGAGTTGCGTGCTCACCCATGTCACGACCAGCCTTGATCTGATCAACCAGGGCGCCCCGGTCGATCTGGTGTTTCAGTCGATCGCCGGGACCGAAGCCGCCAATAAAAGTTTCGGCATCGATCTGGCGATCTTGAAAGAAGCTCATGCCGCCGGGCTCTCGCTGAAACGTGGCTCGCTCGGCCAGAACGTCATGTATTTCGAGACCGGGCAGGGCTCGGCTCTGTCGGCCAACGCCCATCACGGCGTCGATCAGCAGACTTTGGAGGCACGGGCCTATGCAGTTGCGCGGGCGTTCGATCCACTCCTGGTGAACAGCGTCGTCGGCTTCATCGGCCCCGAATATCTCTATGACGGCAAGGAGATCATCCGTGCCGGCCTGGAGGATCATTTCTGTGGCAAGCTGCTCGGCCTGCCGCTGGGCGTCGACGTCTGTTACACCAACCATGCCGAAGCCGATCAGGACGACATGGACAATTTGCTGACGCTGCTGGCTGCGGCGGGTGTGACCTTCGTGATGGGCGTGCCGGGCGCCGACGACGTGATGCTGAACTACCAGTCGACGTCATTTCATGATGCGCTCTATATCCGCGACCTGTTTGGGCTCAAACGCGCACCGGAATTCGACGACTGGCTGCAACGGGTCGGGCTCTCCGGAGCGGACCTTCGCATTTGCGACCGCGAAGGCCTGCTGCCCGATCTGGCCGCACGTCTGATCGCCTGACGTCAATAAACCGTCATAAGGCTTGGCGCTTTGTGTGCACTTGCGCGGAGCTGGTCACGACCTTGTCACCGCCTGCCACAATCTTGAAGAAATTCTGGCCCAGATTCAGACGTCGTGATTAGATCGCTCAAAGTATTCGGCAGGAGTGGAACGGTTTTAGCTCGGCGACGTTATTGAAGGTTCAGCGCTTATGGGGACCGCTGATGCATTCACAGAGGAATTTTGATGAGAGCTGAGGGCAGGCAGACGGTCCGGCGCATTCTGTGCGTCTTTCCGCGATACACGTCTTCATTTGGCACGTTTGAATATTCATATCCTCTGACCGACGGCGTTCAGGCCTTCATGCCTCCCCAGGGCTTGCTGCTGATTGCCGCCTACATGCCCGAGAACTGGGACGTCCGTTTTATCGACGAGAACATTCGCGCCGCCACGCCTAATGATTTCCTGTGGGCCGAAGTGGTGCTGGTGTCAGGCATGCACATCCAGCGTACGCAGATGAACGACATCTGCTACCGCGCGCATTCCTACGATCTTCCGGTGGCGATCGGAGGGCCGTCGGTCTCGTCATGCCCCGATTACTACCCGGCTTTCGACTATCTCCATATCGGCGAACTCGGTGATGCCACCGATCAACTGATCGATATCCTGGAAAAGGATACGTCGCGCCCGGACCAGCAGGTCGTGCTGAAGACCACCGACCGTCTGGACATGACCAGGTTTCCGATTCCGGCCTATGAACTGGCTGATATTCCGCGCTACTTCCTCGGCAGCATCCAGTATTCTTCGGGCTGTCCATATCAGTGCGAGTTCTGCGATATCCCCGGTCTGTACGGTCGTAATCCGCGCCTGAAGTCGCCTGAGCAGATCACCGCCGAACTCGACAAGCTGCTCGAATGCGGCATCATGGGCTCGGTGTATTTCGTCGATGACAACTTCATCGGCAACCGCAAGGCCGCACTCGATCTGCTGCCGCATCTGGTCGAATGGCAGAAGAGGACCGGTTTTGTCTTGCGCCTGTCCTGCGAGGCGACGCTGAACATCGCCAAGCGGCCGGAAATCCTTTCGCTGATGCGTGAAGCCTGGTTCGGCACGATCTTCTGCGGCATCGAGACGCCCGATCCCGTCGCCCTCAAGGCGATGAAGAAAGATCACAACATGATGGTCCCCATCATGGAGGCGATCGAGACGCTGAACAGCTTTGGCATGGAAGTCGTGTCCGGCATCATCCTCGGCCTCGATACCGACAAGCCCGAGACCGGCCAGCATTTGCTCGAGTTCGTGGAAACGTCGCAGATTCCGCTTCTGACCATCAACCTGCTGCAGGCGCTGCCGCAGACGCCGCTTTGGGACAGGTTGAAGAAGGAAGGACGCCTGAACGAGGACGAAGGCCGCGATTCCAACGTCGATTTCCTGCTGCCTTATGAAGACGTTGTGAAAAGCTGGCGGCGCGCCATGGGCAGCGCCTATGTGCCGGAGAAACTGCTCGAACGCTTTGAATACCAGATCCGCCATACCTATCCGAACCGCATCAAGCCGCCGATCGGCGCCATGCTCACCTGGAAGAGCATCCGGCTCGGGCTGGTCATGCTGCGCAACATCTTCTGGAAGGTTGGCGTGCTCGGCGACTACAAGCGGGCGTTCTGGAAATTCGCATTCCGGCGACTGGCGCGCGGCGAGATCGAGTATCTCATCAGCGGGATCATGGTGGCGCACCACCTGATCAACTTTGCCCGCGATGCATCCGGTGGTCAGACCAACGCGTCCTATTATTCGCTGAAACTGCAGGACGCTGCCGTTCCGGCCGAATGAGCGATAGACTGGCGTCATGACAGATCAGAATGACGTGACGCCGCCAGTGCCGCAGCGTTCTCTCGCGGAGCTGCGGGTGCTGACCCCGGCGCGTGTGGGGCTCGGCCGGGCCGGAGCCAGTCTGACCACGCGGGCCCTGCTTGATTTCACGCTCGATCATGCCCGCGCACGTGACGCGGTCCATGCGCCCTTTGAGGCTGAAGCCATCGCGGCCGTATTGGCCGGGCAGGGGACGAATGCGCGGGTCGTGACGAGCCAGGTCGCGGATCGGGCCGATTATCTCAAGCGCCCCGATCTCGGCCGTCGACTGTCTCGCGAGTCACGGGAGTTGCTTGAAGGGCGCGACAGCGCCGCGTGCGATCTGGTGATCGTGATTGCGGACGGCCTGTCTCCGGCTGCGGTCAATGCGCACGCGCTTGGCCTGCTGGGTGCCTTAATGCCCAAATTGGCGGGGGTCGGGATCGGCGCTGTCGTGGTTGCCGGCGGCGCCAGAGTCGCGCTCGGCGACGAGATCGGTGCGTTATTGAGGGCCCGGATGACGATCATGCTGATCGGCGAACGTCCGGGTCTCTCGGCGCCGCAGAGTCTCGGCGCCTACCTGACCTTCGCACCGCGTCCGGGTCTGACGGACGCTGCGCGCAACTGCGTGTCGAACATCCAGGTGGCCGGTCTGTCCTTCGAGGAGGCAGCGAGCAAGATTGCCTGGCTGGCGCGCGAAGGGCTGAATCGCAACATGACCGGTGTGGCTTTGAAAGACGAAAGCGGTCTGCAACTGGTAGCACCGCTCGTTGCACCAGCATGAAACAACAGCCTCTGCGCTCCATTTTGTGACCTGAAACGCAACCTCGGCGCGCTCGCCGCCTTGCGATGTGTCATACAGACCTGCTACATCTGCCCGCGGCAAATTTACCGCATGTTTTCAAGGGCTAGCGCTGTTCGGTCTCGCCGATTCCAGCCTTACTACTGCCCGCGACGCTTGCTAGGCAGACGCCGCTGACGACAGGACTGGACAGGGTATGCACGATACGGTTCCCCCCCACGACGCGGATATGAATAAATTGCGCAAGGGGCCGATCAGCATCGCCTTCGGGCTCGAGCGCATCGGTCTGATCGCGGTGAAGGCACCGGTGCTGTCTTGCGTGATCCTGCTCGCGCTGGTGATCGGTGCGATCTTTGGCATCCAGCGCATCAAGATCGACGATTCGCTGAGCCAGCTATTTCGTTCTGACAGCAAGGAATACAAGCAATACGAGGAAGTGACGAAGCGCTTCCCGTCCACCGAGTTCGACGTGCTTGTGGTGCTCGAAGGCAAGACGCTGCTTGCGCGCGACAATCTTGGAAAGATGCGCGACCTTGTCACCGACCTGCAATTGGTCGATGGCGTGCGGGGGCTGATCTCGATCTTCTCGGCGCGTCAGACGCCGGCCCCCGGCAAGTTGCCGGCAGCGCTGTTTCCCAACGATCTTCCTGAAGGCGCCGACTACGACAAGTTCATCGAGACGGTGAAGCAGAACGAGCTGATCCGCGGCAAGCTTTTGTCCGACGATGGAACTCTGGCGCTGGTGGTGCTGTCGCTCGACCCGGCCGTGGTCAGCAACAGCAAGCTCAGCACTGTAGTTGCCGATATCCGCAAGACCATGAATGAGGACCTGGCCAATAGCGGTCTGACCAAGGAATTGTCGGGCGTGCCGGTGATGCAGCTCGAAATCCGCAATGCGGTCGAGCGCGACGGCCTGATCTATAACATCGCCGGTATTCTCGCCGGCTGCGTCATTGCGATCATCTTCTTCCGCAAGATCTCGTTCATGATCATCGCGGCGTTTCCGCCGCTGCTGGCGATCCTGTTGTCGCTCGGCGCACTCGGCTGGGCCGGCTTCAGCCTCAACATGTTCCTCAATGTGATGACGCCGCTGATCATGGTGATCAGTTTTGCCGACTCGATGCAGCTCACTTTCGCGGCGCGTGACCGGTTGATTGCAGGCGAGGACAAGTATTCGGCATTTACGAATGCGGTTCGTGTCGTGGGTCCGGCCTGCGTCCTCACCCATGGCACCGCCGGCATTTCGTTCCTGGCGTTGCAGTTCTCCGACTCGGACCTGATCCGCGCCTTCGGCGAGGCCGGTCTCACGGCGACCATCATCGCGCTGGTCGCGGTGCTGTCGCTGGTGCCGGTGTTCGGCGTGCTGCTGGTGCGTAACGAGAAGATCTTCGCCGCCAAGTTTCAGACCGCCGATGCCGGCGTGCAGGCGCTGCGCGCCTTCTGTTACTGGATCGCGGTGCGCATGGTCGGTCGTCCTGGTCTGTTCAGCCTGATCTCGCTCGTCGTCGTCGTTGGTCTCGGGATCGTTTACGCCAATCTCGAGCCGCGCTATCGGCTGGCCGATCAGGTGCCGGACAAGGAGCAGGCGGTTGCGGCCAGCGGACGGCTCGACGCCAAGCTGACCGGCGCCAATCCCATCGACGTGCTGATCGAGTTTCCGAAGGGCGCGGATCTTTATTCGCCGGACACATTGGCAACCATCGCCGAAGTCCACGCCATGGTCGAGAAGCAGGCGGGTGTCGGCAATGTCTGGTCGTTGGAAACGCTGCGGCGCTGGCTGGCGGAAAAGGCCGGTTCGTCGGATGTCGCGACGCTGAAGGAATATGTCAGCGTCATCCCTGAGCATCTGGTGCGCCGCTTCATCTCCGCGGATCAGACGGCGGTGGTGGTGTCTGGCCGTGTGCCCGACAGCGATTCGAGCAAGATCCTGCCGGTGGTCGACAAGCTCGACAATGCGCTGAATGCCGTTCGCACCAAGCACCCGGGCTATGAGATCGCGGTGACCGGCCTCTCGGCGATCGCGGCGCGTAACAGCGCCGGCATGATCGAGAAGCTCAATCACGGCCTGACCATCGAGTTCGGTCTGGTCGCGGTCTTCATCGGCCTCGCATTCCGCTCGTGGGTGGTGATGCTGGCCTGTATTCTGCCGGGCATCTTCCCGGTGGTGCTGGCCGGCTTCGTGCTGTGGCTGCTCGGGGAGGGGCTGCAATTCGCTAGTGTGGTGGCACTCACGGTGTCATTCGGCCTCGGCCTTAGCGCGACGATTCACTTCCTCAACCGGCTGCGGCTGGAAGACACGCCGGGCACCGATCCCGCGATCGCCGTCGAGCGTGCGACTGTGCTCGTTGGTCCCGCGCTGATTCTGACGACGGTGGTGCTGGCCTGCGGCCTCGTGGTGACGGTGTTCTCGGATCTGCCGTCGCTGCGGCTGTTCGGCTGGCTCAGCGCCTTCTCGATGGTCGCGGCACTGGTGGCCGACCTGTTCATCCTGCGCCCGACCGCGATGTGGCTGATCAATCTGCAGCAGCGTCTCACCGGCAGCTCGGTTCTGGCGAAGCAAGAGAAGTAGTCAGCTACGCCCCAGCAGGACGATCAACAAAAAAGCCCCCGGATCGCTCCGGGGGCTTTTTTGTGAAGGTGTGCAAGCCGGCGTCAGCTCTTGACCATATTGATCGAAACGCCGCGAATTTCGCCCTTGGAGCTGATCGACACCGACTGCTTGTTGCCGCGGGTCGTCAGCGTGATGTTGGCCGCAAAGCCCGCGGCCTCGACGAAGACGTCGATCTGGCCGCCGCCCGCCTTGCCGACCAGATTGCCGTAGACGTTGCGGCTGGCTTCGCTCCAGCTGCCGGACACGTTGTTGCCCTGGCTGGTGACATTGCTGGAGAGGTCGAACTTGTAGCTGTCGCTGGCGCAGCGCAGCGTCTGCGCCAGGGCGCTGCCGCCGCCATCCACCTTGTAGGTCGCCCGGCAGCGAATGCGCTCCGAGGAGCCGTCCGACATGGAGACCGTTCCGGTACCGCTCCAGGCCCCGTCGAAGCCGGCGAACGGTCCGGACTGGGCATGGCCTGCGGATACCGACAGCAGCAGGATCGCGCCAGCGCCAGCGGCCTTGAAGGCGTGCCCGAACCGCTTTGCAGAATGGAATGTCATGTAAGTTTTCCCAAAATAGCGCTGTGTAACCGAGTTATGCCGCGCCTCATCGAAGCTTAAGTGTCGCTGCACATCTTTAGGTTCAATAGAGCGATCATAATTGGACGATTGTAAAAGTAACATGTCACCGCCCACAAGCGCGAAGGTTCCCGGAGCGGAACGGGCGGAGGTGATGCGCGTCTGAACAATTGTCCTAAAACCTTATCTTGTCCTGCGGGGGTGGCATCGGCCGGTCCAGCAGCCAGTGCGGCCATATGCGCAAGTTTTCGCCGCATTTATTCGTGTCTGTGGGGGCGGGAATGTTCTGTGTCCTGATTGCATCCATCGCCGCGAATTCGCCGATGTGCCTGAAGATAAAGCCTTCCCGGCGATGCGAATGTTTCAGTTTATGCTATGCACCACACGGGCTGTGATCTCGTCACCATACTGAAGGAAGACAATGCGTAAATTTCTCCTGGTACTGTCCGTGCTTTCCGCATCTGCCTCGACCGGTGCATTGGCCCAGCAAAACCAGCCCCGCAGCGGCACCGACGCGGAGCAGAAGGCCTGTACCCGCGACGTGCAGAAGCTCTGCCGCGCCGTCATGGATCAGGGCGACCTCGTTGTTCTGTCCTGCCTGAAGGAAAACCGCCCCAAGATCAGCAAGGCCTGCAACGACGTGCTGGTCAGCCACGGCCAATAACCCCGCCCTAATGCGAGATTCCGGGCTCGTGGCGCCGTTTTGGTCTCGCCGCGAGCCCGCCAAGACGTGATCCGGCCCGGCACTGGCTGCGGCCGAAAGTGGCATATTGGCATTGGTTTCACCGGCCAATTTGCCCTATATGGGGGCTCGCGGCCGACCCCGCCTGCCGGTATTACCGGACCTTGGCGGCCCCCGAGCCACCCTGTTCAAATCCAACGTAGCCAGTTCTGGATGACCCCTGCGAGCGAACTGCGATCCGGCAAGACCGATCGTGACGAGAATTTTCCTGTCGCGTCGTGGATTATCCATCCGCGCCACCGGGCGCTGATTCTTGCCTTCTATAATTTCGTCCGGACCGCAGACGACATTGCCGATCACGCGCTGCTCGATGCGCCGGCGAAACTGGCCCTGCTCGACGAGCTGGAGGCCGACCTGCTCGGTCAGGGTGACGGCCAGGCCGAAGCCGTCGTCCTGCGCGAGGCGCTCCAGATGCGCGAGATGCCCCCGCGTCATGCGCTCGACGTCCTGACAGCTTTTCGGATGGACGTGACCAAGCTGCGCTACGCCGACTGGGATGAGCTCATTCATTATTGTTCGTTCTCGGCGATGCCGGTCGGACGTTTCATGCTCGACGTGCACGGCGAAAGCAAAGCCACCTGGCCGGCGTCGGATGCGCTGTGCGCGGCCTTGCAGATCAACAATCACCTGCAGGATTGCGGCAACGACTATCGCGATCTCGATCGGGTCTACATTCCGCAGGACACGCTGGACCGGCACGGGGCCTCGGTGGAAGATCTCAAGCAGGCGAAGGCGTCGCCGGCGCTGCTGGCCTGTATTCGCGAGCTGGTCGCCAAGACCGAGACCCTGATGCATGAGAGCGAGACACTGACGGTCCATATCGCCGACGTCCGGCTGGGCTGTGATGTGGCCGTCATCGAGACTTTTGCCTGGCAGATCCTGAAGATGCTGAAGTTGCGCGATCCGCTGAGTGAGAAGGTCCATCTCTCGAAGGCCAGCATGGCTGGCTACGCGCTAGCCGGCATTGCCGGCGGGCTGTGGCGCCGCGCCACCACCAGCGCGCCGATGCCTCGTTCGACGACGCCGGGCGCATGAACCAGATGACGAGCCAGGTGAATAATAGCGAATCTCAGAGCGAGGTTCAGGGCGTTGCTGCCGGCAGCTCGTTCTATGCCGCGATGCGCATTCTGCCGCGTGCCCAGCGCGATGCGATGTTCCAGATCTACAGCTTCTGCCGTCAGGTCGACGATATCGCGGATTCCGATGGTCCGCGCGACGTCAGGCTCGCCGACATGCAGCAGTGGCGCGCAGATATCGATGCGCTCTATGCAGGCAATCCGCCGGCGCGTGTGCGCGACTATGCCGGGCCAATCAAGCAATTCGGCATGCGCAAGGAGGATTTCATCGCCGTCATCGACGGCATGGAGATGGATATCCCTGCAGATATTCGCGCGCCCGATGACGCAACGCTCGATCTGTATTGCGATCGTGTTGCCAGTGCCGTCGGACGCCTGTCGGTGAAGGTGTTCGGCATGCCGGACGAAGATGGCATTCTGCTTGCGCATCATCTCGGCCGTGCGCTGCAGATCACCAATATCCTGCGCGATATCGACGAAGACGCCGGTATCGGTCGTCTCTATCTGCCGCGTGAGCTGCTCTATCACGCCGGCATCACGTCGAGCGATCCCGACGTGGTGCGCGCCAGCCCGGCATTGCCGAAGGTCTGTGTGCCGCTGGTGAAGCGGGCGCAGGCGCATTTCGAAAAATCCGACGAGATCATGGCGCGTAACAAGCGCCGCGTGGTGCGCGCGCCGCGGATCATGTCGAAATATTATCACGCCATCCTGGAATTGCTGGTGGCGCGCGGCTTTGCTTTGCCGCGCGACCCCGTTCGTCTCGGCAAGGCCTCCAAGATAGCGATCCTGCTGCGATACGCGATCATCTGATGCAAAAGACCGCTCATATCATTGGTGCCGGCGTTTCCGGCCTGTCGGCCGCCGTGCGTCTCGTCAATGCCGGCTTCAAGGTCCACGTCCATGAGGCGACGCAGCAGGCCGGCGGCCGCTGCCGGTCGTATTTCGACGCGCAGACACAGCTCCAGATCGACAACGGCAACCATCTGGTTCTGTCGGGCAACAGCCATGTCGTCGCTTATGTAAAGTCGATCGGCACCGAAGCCGGGCTCGTTGGTCCGCAGCGGGCACAATTCGCATTTGCCGATGCCAAAACCGGCAAGCGCTGGCAGCTCGATCTCGGCGATGGCAAGATCCCGACATGGTTGTTCGACAAGACGCGCCGCGTCCCGGACACATCAGTTGCCGATTATCTCGCGCTGTCGCCGCTGATCTGGTCATCGAATAGTCGCCTGGTCGGCGATACCATTCGCTGTGAAGGCGTCCTCTACGATCGTCTGGTACAGCCACTGTTGCTGGCCGCGCTCAATGTCGATCCGCCGGAAGGGTCGGCTGGTCTGGCCGGCGCCATCGTGCGCGAAACGCTGCTGGCAGGCGGCCAGGCGTGCCGCCCGCTGATCGCGCGCGCTGGTCTTAGCGATGTTCTGGTCGAGCCTGCGATCGAATTGCTGCGTGCCAAGGGCGCAGGCGTTCATTTTGGCCATGAGTTGCGCGGTTACACCATGAGTGGTGATCGCGTCACCGAGCTGAAGTTTGGCGCTGAAGACGTCATCACGCTTAGCGCGGACGATGTCGTCGTGATGGCTGTTCCGCCATGGGCCGCGAAGTCGCTATTGCCAGGTGTGAAGACGCCGACCGAATTCCGCGCGATCGTGAATGCGCATTTCAATTATGTTCCGCCAGCAGGCCACGCGCCGCTGATTGGCGTTGTCGGCGGTGTGGTGGAATGGCTGTTTGCTTTCCACAATCGCCTGTCGATCACGATCAGCAATGGCGACCGCTTCGTGAACACACCGCGCGAACAGTTTGCGCAACAGATCTGGGACGAGATCTGCAAGATTTCGAATATCCAGGCGCCGCTGCCCGCCTGGCAGATCGTGCGCGAGCGCCGTGCTACTTTTGCGGCTACGCCTGCCCAAGATGCCCTGCGTCCGGGCACGCGCACCGATTTCAAGAACCTGTTTCTTGCAGGCGATTGGACCGATACCGGTCTGCCGGCGACTATTGAGGGATCGGTGCGGTCGGGTGACCGCGCGGCCGATCTCGTTCTGGCGATGCGCTGACCGTTGCGCAGCCAGACGATCATTCACGACGAGTACGGAGATATGGCGAGCGAGATGCATTCGGTCAGTCCAGAGATCACAATTCAGAACGCGGCGCTCGAGACGAGCATCGCTTCGGCTAAGCAGGGCCTGCTGAAGTTCCGGCAGCCTGACGGCCATTGGGTATTTGAGCTCGAAGCCGACGGCACGATCCCGTCAGAATACGTGTTGTTGCGGCACTACCTCGGCGAGCCCGTCGATGCCGAGCTTGAAGGCAAGATCGCCAACTATCTGCGCCGCACCCAGGGCAAGCATGGCGGCTGGGCGCTGGTGCAGGACGGCGACTTCGATATGAGCGCCAGCGTGAAAGTGTATTTCGCGCTGAAGATGATCGGCGATTCGACCGACGCGCCGCATATGGTCCGCGCCCGCGAAGCGATCCGCTCGCGCGGCGGCGCCGTCAACGTCAACGTCTTCACGCGCTTCCTGCTGGCGATGTTCGGCATCCTCTCGTGGCGCGCCACTCCGGTGCTGCCGGTCGAGATCATGCTGCTGCCGATGTGGTTTCCGTTCCACCTCAACAAGATGTCCTACTGGGCGCGCACCACGATCGTGCCGCTCATGGTGCTCGCAGCGCTGAAGCCGCGCGCGCAGAACAAGAAGGGCGTCGGCATCGACGAGCTGTTCCTGGAAGATCCATCCAGGATCGGTGGCATTAAACGCGCGCCGCATCAGAGACGCGCGATGTTCGCCTTCTTCACCGGTATCGATATTCTGCTCCGCGCCGCCGAACCGTATTTCCCAAAGAAACTCCGCGCCCATTCGATCGCGAAAGCCGTCGAGTTCTGCGAGGAGCGCCTGAACGGCGAAGACGGTCTCGGCGCGATCTATCCGCCGATGGCCAATATGGTCATGATGTATGAAGTGCTCGGCTTCCCCGCCGACTATCCGCCCCGCGCCATCCAGCGCCGCGGTATCGACAAACTTCTGATTGTCGGTGAGGTCGAAGCCTATTGCCAGCCTTGCGTATCGCCAGTGTGGGACACCGCGCTGACCGCGCATGCGATGCTGGAGACCGGCGGCGATGAAGCGTTCGGTCCGGCGAAAGAAGGGCTCGACTGGCTGGCGACGAAGCAGGTGCTCGACGTGAAGGGCGACTGGGCGGTGAAGCGGCCGGACCTGCGTCCGGGCGGCTGGGCGTTCCAGTACAACAACGCCTATTACCCGGATCTCGACGATACGGCCGTGGTGATGATGGCGATGGACCGCGCGCGCCGTCAGACTGGTGGCAAGGAATACGACGTTGCGCTCGATCGCGGTCGGGAGTGGATCCTGGGCATGCAGAGCAGCGACGGCGGTTTCGCGGCGTTCGAGGTCGATAACCTCGAATATTACCTCAACAACATCCCGTTCTCGGACCATGGCGCGCTGCTCGATCCGCCGACCGAGGACGTCACCGCGCGCTGCGTCTCAATGCTGGCGCAGCTTGGCGACACCGTCGAAACCTCGAAGCCGCTGGCAGACGGTGTGGAATATCTGCGCCGTACCCAGCTCGCGGAGGGCTCCTGGTATGGCCGCTGGGGCCTGAACTACATCTACGGCACCTGGTCGGTGCTGTGCGCTCTCAATGCTGTTGGCATCGACCACCAGGATCCGGCGTTCCGCAAGGCGGTGGCCTGGCTGCTGTCGATCCAGAACGAGGACGGCGGCTGGGGCGAAGATGCGGTCAGCTACCGACTCGATTACAAGGGATTCGAGGCGGCCCCGAGCACGTCGTCGCAAACGGCATGGGCCTTGCTTGCCCTGATGGCGGCAGGCGAGGTCGATAATCCGGCTGTCGCCAGTGGAACGCGGTACCTGATGGACACACAGACGGAAAAAGGACTCTGGGAGGAGGCCCGTTACACGGCTACCGGCTTCCCCCGCGTGTTTTATCTGCGTTATCATGGCTACTCGAAATTCTTTCCGCTCTGGGCGTTGGCGCGGTTCCGGAATTTGAAGAGCACCAACAGCAAGACGGTAGGGGTTGGGATGTGATTTTGGGCGATGGGGGCATTTCGACCGCGGGCGATACAACCGACCCGCGGCCGGTATTGATCGTCACGGGGCTGGTCCAGGAAGCGAAGATCGCTGCCGGGCCGGGAATGACCGTGATTTGCAGTTCAAGTGACCCTGTCCAGCTCCGCAGCCTGCTGGCTGACTTCGACCCTGCCACCATCCGCGGCGTCATCAGCTTCGGCGTCGCCGGCGGTCTCGATCCCGATCTCAAATCAGGCGCTGTCGTTGTGGCCACGGAAGTGGTGGCCGGCAACAGCCGTTGGTCAGCGTCTGAGATCCTTAGCGACGAACTGATCGCCGGTGCCGGCGTCGGCCGCCAGAAGGTGTTTCGTGGCGGGCTGGTTGGTGTCGAGAAGGTCGTGACGGGGCAGGCCGGCAAGGCCGCACTGCGCTCGGAATTCGGCGCCGCTGCCGTCGATATGGAAAGCCACATCGCCGCTGAATTTGCCGCCATGGCCGGACTGCCGTTCGCCGCACTGCGCGTCGTCAGCGATCCCGCCCATCGCGCCCTGCCGGAAATCGCCACCACTGCGATCAAACCCAATGGTGATGTCGATCTGCGCAAGGTGCTGCGCGGCATTGCCCGCAATCCGCTGGTGATTCGGGCGCTGGTTTCGACCGGGCGCGACTTCAATCGCGCGCTACGCAGCCTGCGGGACTGCCGCAGCTATTTGCTCGGGCACACGAACCTCGTTTCCGCGGACGTCTGAGCGCTACTCTGGCGGTGTTTGCCGGGCGTCTCGCGAATTCAATCTTTCAAAGAAAAAGGGCGCGATCTGCATCGCGCCCTTTTTTTATATTCAGCTTGAAATTGCTCAGGCGGCGGTCGAAGCCTTCTGCGCCTTTTCCTCTGCCTTGGCGGCAGCGGCGACAGCTTCTTCCTTGCGGATGTCCGACAGGCGCTTCTGCACTTCCGACGAGAACACGTACTGTGCCGGACGCTGCTTGGTAAGGTCGATTTCCGGCGCCATCGGGCCCGACGTTTTCACGCCGCGCATCGCCACCCACATGGCCTTGAACGGGTTGCTGATGGCTTCGTCCGCGGCGGTAGGCTCGTAGCCGCAATGGGCCATACAGTCGGCGCACTTCTCGTACTTGCCGGTGCCGTAGGTGTCCCAATCGGTGGTGTCCATCAATTCCTTGAAGGTCTTGGTGTAGCCTTCACCGAGCAGGTAGCAGGGCTTCTGCCAGCCGAAGATGTTGCGTGCGGGCATGCCCCACGGCTTGCACTCGTATTCCTGGTTGCCGGCGAGAAAGTCCAGGAACAGGCCGGAATGCATGATGTTCCACTTCTTGCCCTTGCCGAGTGCAAAGACGTCGCGGAACAGCTTTTTGGTCTTGGTGCGGTTCAGGAAGTGCTCCTGATCCGGTGCGCGCTCATAGGCATAGCCCGGCGACATCGAGACGCCGACGCCGAGCTCAACGGTGTAGTCGAGGAACTTGGCAATGTCCTCGGCCGCATGGCCGTCGAAGATGGTCGCGTTGACGTTGACGGCGAAGCCGCGCGCCTTGGCAGCCTTGATCGCGGACACGGCGCGGTCGAACACGCCTTCCTGCGACACGGCCTTGTCGTGATGATCCTTGAGACCGTCGAGATGCACTGAGAAGAACAGGTAGGGCGATGGGGTGAACAGGTCGAGCTTCTTCTCGAGCAGCAGCGCGTTGGTGCAGAGCGAGACGAACTTCTTGCGCTCGACCAGGCCGCGCACGATCTCGCCGATTTCTTTGTGGATCAGCGGCTCGCCGCCCGGGATCGCAACCATCGGCGCGCCGCACTCATCGGCGGCATCCCAGCATTCCTGCGCCGACATGCGGCGGTTGAGGATAGCGTTCGGATAGTCGATCTTGCCACAGCCGACACAGGCCAGGTTGCAGCGGAAAAGTGGCTCCAGCATCAGCACCAGCGGATAGCGCTTCTGGCCAGTCAGCTTCTTCTTCAACAGATAGGAGCCGATCTTCATTTCTTTAAAAAACGGAATGGCCATTTCGAATTTTCTCTCTGCGCATCACATCGTGACGAAGGTGGATCGAACCGCGGTCAGTTCGGCGGGTAGCTTGAATTCGATATTCTCTTCACGTCCGGGCAACACCGACACCGCAACCGGTCCGATCCGCCGTAAGGTCTCGATCACGTCATCTACAAGCACTTCTGGCGCGGATGCGCCAGCCGTGATGCCTACGGCACGCGCATCCTTCAACCAGGCGGGGTTGAGTTCGCTGCCATCGGCAATGAGGTAACTTGCGACACCGACTTCGGTGCCGATTTCGCGCAACCGGTTCGAGTTGGAACTGTTGGTCGCCCCGACGACCAGGATGACGTCCACAAGTTTGCTGAGGTCTCTTACCGCAGATTGGCGGTTTTGTGTTGCATAGCAGATATCGCGGGTATCGGGGCCCTCAATGTCACTGAAACGCTGTTCCAGGGCCAAAATGATGTCCTTGGTGTCATCCACGCTGAGGGTCGTCTGGGTGATATAGGCGACCGGTTCCTGCGGTGGCAGCGTTAGCGTCTTCACGTCCTCAACGCTCTGAACAAGGTAAACCGGGCCGGGTACCTGTCCCATGGTACCGTCGACCTCCGGATGGCCTGCGTGGCCGATCAGGATGACCTTACGGCCCTTGGACATGTACCGCTTGCCCTGGTTGTGGACCTTGGTAACAAGCGGGCAAGTTGCATTCAAAACAGGCAAGCCACGGGTAGCCGCTTCTTCCTCGACGCTCCGGGCGACGCCATGGGCGCTGAAGACGGTCATGGCATTCGGAGGTACTTCGGAGAGTTCCTCGACGAAAATGGCGCCCTTAGCCTTCAGGCTCTCGACTACGTATTTGTTATGGACGATCTCATGGCGGACATAGACCGGCGCCCCGTAGCGTTCGAGAGCACGCTCTACGATCTCGATGGCACGCACGACGCCCGCGCAGAAGCCGCGCGGCTGAGCCAGAAAGATTTCAAGGGGACGACGATCAAGCACGTGGTACAAAGTCCATAATTGATTCCGGTATAATCCTTAATTCTGTACCACAATCAGGCACATATCCAGCCCAGCTGGATATTTGAGCCGTTCTGTGTGACAAAAATCACTCAGTATGCAATCACGAACCGAAAACGTGGTTTGCGACGACTGGCCGGGTTGCGGTAATATCTTGCGGTTGCGCCACAAGAACCTGAAAACTCTCACTTGTTCGTCACTTTACGGCGCGACGAGGCGTCGCTAACACGGCCGTTGCTACGGTGATCAGCACGTTTTATGCCATCCCATCACATTGCTGAAAGCAAAGCGCATCCAATGCGAAAGTAATGGTTTGCGGAACCCTCACTCGTGAACCGCATTCTTTGCGAGCCTCGTCCAAATAGAAAGAAAAAGCGTGCTGACAAGAGTTGTCGTCTCGATCGTGAACTTCTGCACCCGGTTTGCCCTGCCGGTGGTGCTCGTTTGTGTGCTTCTTTCGATTGGCGCGAGCTATTACACAGCGAAGAATTTCTCGATCAATACAGACATCAACAAGCTGATCTCGCCCAATCTCGATTGGCGTCAGCGCGACATTGCCTTCGACAAGGCCTTCGACCAGGAGCGCCTGATCATCGCGGTGGTTGAGGCGCCCACGCCTGAATTCGCCAATGCTGCAGCCAATGCGATGGAAGCGAAGCTGGTGACCAACAAGACGGATTTCGACTCGGTTCGCCGATTGGATGGCGGAGCGTTCTTCGAGAAAAACGGCTTGCTGTTCCTGCCGACCAAGGAAGTTGTGCAACTGACGGGCCAGTTCCAGCAAGCCGCTCCCTTGATTGAAATCATGGCCGGCGATCCCAGTCTGCGCGGTCTCACCGGCGCGCTGGAGACCGGCCTCACCGGCATTCGCCGCGGGCAGCTTCAGCTCGACGCTGCAGCGCCGACCTTCAACGCCGTTTCGCAAACCATCGAGGACGTGCTGAAAAACGGCAAGGGCACCTTCTCATGGCGCGGGCTGGTCAGCGACAAGCCTCTGACGGATGGCGACAAGCGCGGCTTCATCGAAATCAAGCCTATCCTCGACTTCAACGCGCTTGAGCCCGGCAAGACCGCGACAGATGCGATCCGGCAGGCTGCCATCGACCTGAACATCGCTGGCGAATACGGCGCCCGCGTGCGGTTGACCGGCCCGGTCCCCATCGCAAACGAGGAATTCTCCACCGTGCAGGATGGAGCCATCGTCAACGGGATCGGTACGGTTTTGATCGTGCTGGTCATCCTCTGGATGGCGCTGCACTCGGCCAAGATCATCGTTGCCGTGTTCGCAACTCTGTTCGTCGGCCTCGTCACAACGACCGCCGTCGGTCTTATGATGGTTGGCTCGCTGAATCTGCTGTCGATTGCATTTGCCGTGTTGTTCGTCGGCCTCGGCGTCGACTTCGGCATTCAGTTCAGCGTGCGTTACCGCTCCGAGCGCTACAAGAATGACAACCTGCCGCTGGCTTTGACGAAGGCCGCCGAATATTGTGCCGTGCCCCTGTCGCTCGCCGCTTTCGCAACGGCTGCCGGTTTTCTGTCGTTCCTTCCGACCGATTACAAAGGCGTGTCCGAACTCGGCAAGATCGCCGGCGCCGGCATGATGATAGCGTTCCTGACCAGCATCACCGTTCTGCCGGCATTGCTCGACCTTTTGAATCCCGCGGGCGAAAAGGAGCCCGTCGGTTATGCGTTCCTGGCGCCTGTCGACCGTTTCCTGGAAGAGAAGCGTTTCTGGATTATCGGCATCACACTGGCGCTCACGATCGCCGGTCTGCCGTTGCTCTACTTCCTGAAGTTCGACTTCAATCCGATCAACCTGCGCAATCCGAATGTCGAGTCGATCGCGACCTTCCTCGATCTGCGCAAGGATCCGAACACCGGCGCCAATGCCGTCAATATCATGGCGCCAAACGAGGCCGCTGCGAAGCAGGTCGAAGAACGTCTCTCTAAGGTCCCGGAAGTGGCTCGTACGATTTCGCTCGGCAGCTTCGTGCCTGAGGATCAGCCCGCCAAGCTAAAGGCGATCCAGGAGGGTGCGAAGATTCTCGAGCCGGCTTTGAACCCTGAGTCGATCGACAAGGCGCCAACCGATGCGGAAAATGTCACCTCTCTGAAGGACTCCGCGGCGAGCCTGCGCAAACTTGCGGGAACGCAGACCAGTCCCGGCGCTGTCGCCGCGAAGCGTCTGGCGGATGCATTGGCCAAGACCGCTGATGCTAGCCAGCCTGTGCGCGATCAGGTGCAGGCGACCTTTGTGGTGCCGCTCAAGCTTGCGTTGGGGCAGTTGCGTAATCTGATGCAGGCGAGCCCGATCAGTTTGCAGACCTTGCCAGCCGAATTGGTGAATTCGTGGAAGACCAAGGATGGCCAGATCCGCGTCGAGGCGCAGCCCAACGGCGATCCGAACGATAACGACACGTTGCGCAAGTTCGCCGATGCCGTGCTGAAGTCCGAGCCGCTCGCCGTCGGTGGTCCGATCTCGATCCTGAAGTCGGGCGACACCATTGTCACCGCCTTCATTCATGCGGGCATCTGGGCGCTCCTTTCGATCTCGTTGTTGCTGTGGCTGGCTTTGCGGCGCATCAGCGACGTGTTGCTGACGATCGTGCCCTTGCTGGTGGCGGGAACGGTCACGCTGGAGATCTGTGTGCTGATCGGCTTGCCGCTGAACTTCGCCAACATCATCGCGCTGCCGCTGCTGCTCGGCGTCGGCGTGGCGTTCAAGATATACTATGTGACGGCGTGGCGGGCAGGCTACAAGAACCTGCTGCAGTCATCACTGACACGCGCGATTTTCTTTAGCGCGCTGACGACTGCCACGGCGTTTGGCAGCCTGTGGCTGTCGAACCATCCGGGCACCGCGAGCATGGGTAAACTGCTCGCGATGTCCTTTGTCGTGACGCTGGCGGCCGTGCTGCTATTCCAGCCGGCTCTCATGGGTAAGCCGCGCGAGACTAGTGAGTGACCTTGTTGATCTCGGGCAGCAGGCAGATATCGCCGATATCGGCTGGCTGTCCCGGCACTGTTGCCGCAGCGGTTTTTTGACCGGCAGGAGCCGTGGCCTTGGGTGTGCCGGCCGCAGGAGCCGGTGCAGCCTTGGGTGCAGCAGCAACTGTCGGAGTAGTAGCTGGGGCCATCTTGCCACCGGTGGCAGCGCCCGCCTTGGGCAGGGCGCCCTTGGCGGTGAGGTTCGAGGGGCTCGATGGAATCGACGGGCCTACGCGCGTCCAGGTCTGACCGCCGCACAGGAAACCGAGGACGCATCCTTCGATTTCAAGTTCGTCAGCTGTATCACCGAGCTTGATCGTCGATTTATAGAATTTTCCGTCCTTGGCATTGTAAACCTGACCCGCCCACTTGTCGTTTGCGGCATTCTTTTTCATGTCCAGCAATGTCACGATGCCCAGAGTGGGGCGCGCCTTCTTGGTGGCATCGGGATTGTTCTTGTCGATCCCGCCGGGGGTCTTTTCCCAGGCTACGGCCCCCCACATGCTGCCACCGCATTCAGCAACACGAATATGCGCGACGCCGTCCTCGACCTTCCAATCGCCGGTCGGATCAGCTGCAAATGCGGGAGCCAGCCCTGCCGAAAACAAGCCTGCCGAAAAAAGGATTCCGCAATATGTAAGAGTACGCGTAGTAATGCGTGGGCGCTGCAACATGTTTAGACCTATGCTTAAGTAGCGGTTCTCGGCGAAGTCAAATCGCCGCATTTACGGTTTTCAGTTGACGAAGCGACCATCAACCGACGTATGTAACTCATGGTATATCCGAATCTAGACGTTTCCGAGATGTTTGTTGAACGGGAGGCGCAGCGTAGCTCGATGCATACGCGCCATCTTAATGAACAGCTCGTTCGAGTCCTCAAGACCATCGGATATGACGTTGGCTTTCAGCGAGGCACCGGCCAGTATTTGTTCGACCGGGACGGCGCCCGTTATCTCGATCTACTGAGCGGATTTGGCGTTTTTGCGATTGGCCGGAACCATCCGGTGATGCGGAATGCGCTCAAAAGCGTGCTCGACGCCGACATGCCCAATTTGGTGCAAATGGATGTTTCCACACTCGCAGGTATTCTCTCAGAGAAGCTGCTGGAAAACGTCCCCTATATGGACAAGGTGTTTTTCGCGAACTCGGGCGCGGAAACCGTCGAGGCGGCTATCAAATTTGCTCGCAATGCGACCGGCCGCGACGGGATCGTATATTGCGATCACGCCTATCACGGACTGACCTATGGCGCGCTGTCGCTGACCGACGACACCAATTTCCGCACCGGCTTCGGCCCGCTGCTCTCGGGCTGCACCACGGTGCCATTCAACGACCTCGAAGCGCTGGAGAAGGCGCTGTCGTCCAAGCAGGTTGCCGGCTTCATCGTCGAACCGATCCAGGGCAAAGGCGTCAACCTGCCCACCGACGAATTCCTGTCGGGCGCCGCTGCGCTGTGCCGCAAATACGGCACGCTGTTCATCGCCGATGAAATCCAGACCGGCCTCGGACGCACCGGAAAATTTCTGGCGATCGAGCACTGGAATGTCGAGCCCGACATGATCCTTCTCGCAAAAGCCTTGTCGGGAGGTCATGTTCCTGTTGGCGCACTGCTGACGCGAAAAAGCATCTTCGACAAGATCTTCAACCGGATGGATCGCTCGCTGGTCCATGGTTCGACCTTCGGCAAGAACGATCTGGCGATGGCCGCCGGTATCGCCACGCTGGAAATCATGAAGCATGAGAAGCTGGTCGAGAACGCGGCTAAGCGCGGTGCCGAATTGCGGCTCGCTCTGCAGAACATGATTCCCGAATTCGAGCTTCTGAAGGAAGTGCGCGGCAAAGGTCTCATGATCGGTGTCGAATTCGGCCCGCCGAAGTCGCTGCGCCTCAAGGCATCATGGAACATCCTGGAGTCGGCCAGCAAAGGCCTGTTCTGCCAGTTGATCACCGTACCGCTGTTCAAGGAGCAGAAGATTCTGACTCAGGTCTCCGGCCACGGCAGTCACACCATCAAGCTGCTGCCGCCGCTGGTGGTCACCGAGGACGACGGAAAGTGGATCGAGAACTCGTTCCGTACCGTGATCGCCGATAGCCATAAGGTTCCTGGTGCGATCTGGTCGCTCGGCAAGACGCTGGTCGACAACGCCGTGCGGAAGTCAGCTTAAACCCTACCGTCCATCCGCCACGATCATCGACGCGCCTTTTTCCGCGATCATCGCGGTCGGCGTGTTTGTATTGCCCGACGTGATCGTTGGCATGACCGAGGCGTCCACGACGCGCAATCCGGCGATCCCGTAGAAGCGCAGCCGCTCGTCCACCACGGCCATCGGGTCCGAGGCTGTGCCCATTTTCGCGGTCCCGACAGGATGGAAGATGGTGGTGCCGATATCGCCGGCGGCCTTGGCCAGCGACGCCGCATCGTCGCCAACCGATGGCCCCGGCAGATATTCTTCGGGATGATAGGCGGCGAGCGCCTGCTGCTTCATCAACCTGCGTGTCACGCGGATCGCATCGGCAGCAACCTGACGGTCGTCGTCCGTCGAGAGGTAGTGAGGGGCGATGGCCGGGGCGTCATCGGGCTTCGCCGAGCGCAGTTTGATTTCGCCGCGCGATGTGGGCTGCAGATTGCAGGCAGCAATGGTGATCGCCGGAAAGCGATGTAGCGGATCGCCGAATTTGTCGAGCGAGAGCGGCTGCACGTGAAACTGGATGTTGGCGCGTTCGCGATGGGCATCGGAGCGCGTGAAGATGCCAAGCTGCGATGGCGCCATGGTCAACGGTCCGCGGCGGCGAAGCGCGTAATCGACGCCCATCCAGCCACGGCGGAACAGATTGTAGTAGGTCTCGTTCAGCGTGCGCACGCCGGAGACCTTGTAAATCGCGCGCTGCTGCAGGTGGTCCTGCAGGTTACGACCGACGCCCTGACGATCGAGTGTGATGTCGACACCAGCGGCGGACAGCCACTCCGCGGGCCCGATGCCGGAGCGCTGCAACAGATGCGGTGAGCCAACCGCGCCAGCACACAGGACGACTTCACCCCTGGCGCGTGCCTCGATCTCCTGGCCGTTCTGGGTGAAGCGCACGCCGACGGCGCGGCCGTTTTCGACGATCAGGCGATCGACCATCACTTTGGTTTCAAGCCGCAGGTTCGGGCGGCTCAATGCCGGTTTGAGAAAGCCACGCGCCGACGACCAGCGGCGGCCGCGCTTCTGGTTGACGTGAAAATAGCCGATGCCTTCATTGTCGCCGGTGTTGAAATCGGCGGTCTTGCGAATGCCCATTTCGGCCGCTGCATCGCCGACGGCGTCGAGTACTTTCCACGACAGCCGCGGCTCTTCGATACGCCAACCGCCACCCGCGCCGTGATGTTCACTAGCGCCGAGGAAATGATCTTCCAATGTCTTGAACGCCGGGAGGACATCGTCATAACCCCAACCATTGAGGCCGAGCTGTCGCCAGTGGTCGTAGTCGGCCGCCTGGCCGCGCATCGAGATCATGGCATTGATCGCGGAGGAGCCACCGATCACCTTGCCGCGCGGATAGGCCAGCGCGCGGCCATTGAGGCCGGGCTCCGGCTCGGTGCGAAACATCCAGTCGGAGCGGGGGTTGCCGATGGCAAAGAGGTAGCCGACCGGAATGTGAAACCAGATCCAGTTGTCGTTGCCGCCGGCCTCCAGGATGAGGACGCGCTTGGCGGGATCTGCCGAGAGTCGATTGGCGACGATGCAACCGGCGGTACCTGCACCAACCACGATATAATCGAAATCACCCTCGAGCCGTGTCGTCATCGTTTCCCTGCCGCATCCGTTTCACGGTCTCACCTGCCGTGCCGAAAGGGATTAACGAGGCGGCGGGCGTCTGTACAGCGTGTGATGGGGCCGGTGGGGTGGGCCGTTGGCACGCGACATGCTAGACAAGGATATCGCCGTTCCACCGCATCGAGACCTTGACCCATGCCCATCATCAATCGTGTCGCCGATCTGCAACCGGAAATCATGGCCTGGCGCCGTGACCTGCATGCCCATCCCGAGCTGATGTATGACGTGCACCGGACCGCGGGCTTCGTGGCGGAACGACTGAAGGAGTTCGGTTGCGACGAAGTTGTGACGGGCTTGGGACGAACGGGTGTCGTGGGCGTCATCAGGGGCCGCAAGCCGGCCTCGGGCGAGCACAAGGTGATCGGGCTGCGCGCCGACATGGACGCGCTGCCCATCGAGGAAGAGACCAATCTGCCTTACGCCTCGAAGACCCCGGGCAAGATGCATGCCTGCGGTCACGATGGTCACACGTCCATGCTGCTGGGAGCGGCGCAATATCTCGCGGAGACCCGCAATTTCGCCGGCGATGCCGTCGTCATCTTCCAGCCGGCCGAAGAGGGCGGTGCGGGCGCTGCGGCGATGATCAAGGACGGCTTGATGGACCGTTTCAAGATCGATCAGGTCTATGGCATGCACAACAATCCCGGCATGCCCGTCGGCTCCTTCGCGCTGCGTCCGGGCCCGATCATGGCGGCGATGGACCGCATCTCGATCCAGATCGAGGGCAAGGGCGGCCATGCCGCCTATCCGCACAAGACCATCGATTCCGTGCTGGTCGGCTCGCAGCTCGTGATGGCGCTGCAGACGATCGTTTCCCGTACCGTCAATCCCCTGGAATCCGCGGTGCTGTCGATCTGTGAATTCCATGCCGGGCATGCCAGCAACGTCATCCCGGCGACCGCTGAACTGCGCGGCACCGTGCGAACGTTGAACGCCGAAGTGCGCGATCTCATGGAGAAGCGCATGAACGAGGTGGTCAACGGCGTCGCGCTGCAGACCGGCGCGAAGATCGTGCTCGACTATGACCGCGGCTATCCCGTGGTGGTCAACCATCGCGCCGAGACCGACATGGCGGTGCGCGTCGCCAGCGAAATATCCGGGGCCGAGAAGGTCAATATCGACATGCCGCCGGTGATGGGCGCCGAAGACTTCGCCTATATGCTGGAAGCGCGCCCCGGCGCCTTCATCTTCTGCGGAAACGGCGACAGCGCCGGGCTGCACCACCCCGCCTATAATTTCAACGACGACGCCATCGTTTACGGCACGTCCTATTGGGTGAAGCTGGTGGAGACCACGCTGGCGGCCTGACAGCGGGCGTCCACGCAATGATTTTTAATAGCTGCGTCACAACCTCAGGAACAAGACACAACAGGTGACGTTGAGCCGCGGGAAACACCCCCTGGCTTAACGGAGTGCGCGTCATGGCGACTAAGGACAAAGACCTCAATGACCTCTTTCTCGATACGCTCAAGGATATCTACTTCGCGGAAAAGCAGATCCTGAAGGCCCTGCCGAAGATGGCCAAGGCCGCAACATCAGACAAATTGCGCGCCGCTTTCGAAAAGCATCACGACGAAACCGAAGGCCAGGTCGAGCGCCTGGAACAGATATTCGAGCTGCTCGACAAACCCGCCCGCGGCAAGACCTGCGACGCCATCCTGGGTATCCTCGACGAAGGCAAGGAGATCATGGACGAGTACAAGGGGACGAGTTCGCTCGATGCCGGCCTGCTTGCTGCGGCACAGGCCGTCGAACACTATGAGATCTCGCGCTACGGCACCTTGAAGGCCTGGGCCACGGAACTCGGCATGAAGGACGCGGTGCGGCTGCTCGACGAGACGCTCAATCAGGAAAAGAAGACCGATGAGTCATTGTCGGTGCTGGCGAAATCGGCAGTCAATCTGGCTGCTGCGGCGTAGACTAATTTGCATCGGTGGCGCTTGCTTAACCTCTCCTCGCTCTGCGCGGGGAGAGGTCGCCGCGTCTTCGCGGCGGGTGAGGGGCATGGCAAGGTGCTCACCTCGACTACACAATTTGCGGATCGCAAGAGCCCCTCACCCCAGCCCTCTCCCCGCAAGAGCGGGGCGAGGGTGCTCGAGGCCGTCGCTTGGCGTTGAACTTTACTCTGCGGCCTGTGCGTAGTCTTCCATCGGCGGACACGAACAGACGAGGTTGCGATCACCATAGACGTTGTCGACGCGGCCGACCGGGCACCAGTATTTGTCGGTGCGTGAGGTCCCAGCCGGGAAGCAGCCTTCGGCGCGTGTATAAGCGCGCTTCCAGTCGTCATCCGCGATATCGTGCACCGTATGCGGTGCATGACGCAGCGGCGACGCCTCGACGTTCCAGCGGCCGCTCTCGATATCCGCGATCTCCTTGCGGATCGCGATCATCGCCTCACAGAACCGATCGAGTTCGAGTTTCGATTCCGATTCCGTCGGCTCGATCATCAGCGTCCCCACGACAGGAAAGCTCATGGTCGGTGCGTGGAAACCGTAGTCGATCAGGCGCTTAGCGATATCGTCGACGGTAACGCCGGCAGACGTCTTGAATGCGCGTGGATCGATGATGCATTCATGCGCCACGCGACCCTTTTCGTTGCGATACAGCACCGGGAAGTGCGGATGCAGCCGGGTGGCAATGTAGTTCGCATTGAGGATCGCAAGCTCGGTGGCCGAGGTGAGACCCGCGCCGCCCATCATCAGGATGTAGATATAGGAGATCGTCAGGATCGACGCCGAGCCATAGGGCGCGGCCGACACCGGACCCACCGGCACATCGCCGTTGGCCGAGGGATGACCCGGCAAATAGGGCGCCAGGTGCGCCTTGACGCCGATCGGGCCCATGCCGGGCCCGCCGCCGCCATGCGGGATGCAGAAGGTCTTGTGCAGGTTGAGATGGCTGACATCAGCGCCGTAATCGCCGGGCCGCGACAGGCCGACCTGCGCGTTCATATTGGCGCCGTCGAGATAGACCTGACCGCCATTGGCGTGGACGATCTCGCATATCTCGCGGATATGTTCCTCGAACACGCCGTGGGTCGACGGATAGGTGATCATGATTGCCGCGAGATTGGCGGCATGCTTCTCCGCCTTGACGCGAAGGTCGTTGACGTCGACGTCACCGCGCTTGTCGCAGGCGACGACAACCACATCCATATTGACCATGCTGGCCGACGCAGGGTTGGTGCCGTGCGCCGATGACGGGATCAGGCAGATATTGCGATGGCTGTCGCCGCGCGCCGCGTGATAGGCGCGGATCGCGAGCAGGCCGGCATATTCGCCCTGCGCGCCGGAATTGGGCTGCAGCGATACAGCGTCGTAGCCAGTGATGTCGCACAGCCACTTTTCCAGTGTCGCGAAAAGCTGGTGATAGCCGGCGGCCTGTTCGCGGGGCACGAATGGATGCAGCGAGCCCCAGGCGGGCCAGGTCAACGGCATCATCTCGGTGGTGGCGTTCAGCTTCATGGTGCAGGAGCCGAGCGGGATCATCGCGCGGTCGAGCGCCAGATCGCGATCCGAGAGCTTCCGCATGTAACGCAGGAGTTCGGTCTCGGAGCGATGGCTGTGGAAGACGGGATGGGTGAGGAAGGCCGAGCTGCGCTTCAGCGAGGCGGGCAGGGCGTCGCTGACGCCATGCTCGACGTCTGAATAGCCAAGCTTGCCGCCGAAGGCGCGCCAGATGGCTTCCACAGTCTCCGGCGTCGTGGTCTCGTCGAGCGCGATGCCGATGGTGCCGTCACCGATGCGCAGGTTGATCTTCTCGGCCTGGGCTGCGGCAATGATGCCGTCGCGCTTGTCGCCGACGGTCACGGTCAGCGTATCGAAGAACGCTTCGCTCTCCGGCGCGAAACCGAGCTTCTTCAGGCCGGCGGCCAGCACCAGTGTGCGGCGATGGACCGTGCGGGCGATGTGCTTGAGACCTTCGGGGCCGTGATAGACCGCATACATCGAGGCGATGACGGCGAGCAGCACCTGCGCGGTGCAGATATTCGACGTCGCCTTCTCCCGGCGGATATGCTGTTCGCGGGTCTGCAGCGCGAGGCGATAGGCGGGCTCGCCGCGGGAATCGATGGAGAGGCCGACGAGACGGCCCGGGATCGAGCGCTTGATCGCGTCGCGCACCGACATGTAGCCGGCATGCGGACCGCCATAGCCCATCGGCACGCCGAAGCGCTGCGCCGAGCCGATCGCGATGTCCGCGCCGAGTTCGCCCGGCGAGGCCAAAAGCGTCAGCGCCAGTAGGTCGGCGGCGACGACGGCGAGCGCGCCCTTCGCTTTAAGGGCGGCGATGGCCGGCTTGAAATCGCGCACGATGCCCGTCGTGCCGGGATATTGCAGGATCGCGCCGAACACATCGGCCTTGTCGAGGTCAGTGAGCGGATTGCCGATCTGAAGCTTCCAGCCGAGCGGCTCGGCGCGGGTGCGCAGCACCGCGAGGGTCTGCGGATGAACTTCATGATCGACGAAGAAGGTTTTGGTCTGAACGTTTGAGGCGCGCTCGGCCAGCGCCATGGCTTCCGCAGCAGCGGTCGCTTCATCGAGCAGCGATGCATTGGCGACGTCGAGACCGGTGAGATCGCAGATCATGGTCTGGAAGTTGAACAGCGCCTCGAGTCGGCCCTGACTGATCTCCGGCTGATACGGCGTATAGGCCGTGTACCAGGCCGGGTTCTCCAGGATATTGCGCTGGATCACCGTCGGGAGAACCGTGCCGGAATAGCCCTGGCCGATCAGCGACGTGAACACCGCGTTCTTGGCCGCCATCTCGGTCATATGCGCCAGCGCCTCGGTTTCGCTGAGCGCGCGGCCGAGATCGAGCGGCGTCTTCTGGCGAATCGAGGCAGGGAGCGTCTCGCCCATCAGTGCGGACAGGCTTTTCGCGCCGACCGCTTCAAGCATCACACGAATATCGGCTTGCGAAGGGCCGATATGGCGGCGGACGAAATCGGTGGCGACGTCGCCGGAAGATTTGTTCAGGGTCATCTGTTGTTCCTCGAACGAATTTCAGAAGCTCGTCATGGCCAGGCTTGTCCCGGGCATGACGACTAGGCGGTGTGGGCTTTGTAGGCGTCGGCATCCATCAGGCCATCAAGCTCGCTCTTGTCGGCGAGTTTGAGCTTAAAGAACCACGCCTTGCCGTCGGCATCGGAATTCACCAGCGCAGGCTCGGCGGCGAGCGCGTCGTTGATCTCGACGACCTCGCCGGTGATCGGCGCATAGACGTCGGAGGCGGCCTTGACCGATTCGACCACGGCGGCGGCTTCGGCCTTCTTCAGTGCGCGGCCGACTTTGGGCAGTTCGACGAACACGACGTCGCCGAGCTGCGACTGTGCGTAATCGGTGATGCCGACAGTGACGACGTCGCCGTCAATCAGGAGCCATTCGTGGTCTTCGGTGTACAGGGTGGTCATGGATCAGTTCCTCAACGCTTGTAGCTGTGGGGGACGAAGGGCATGGGTGACACTTTCATCGGCATGCGCTGGCCGCGAAGCTCGGCATAGACGGTGGTGCCGTCGGCTGCCTGCGCGCTGGGCAGATAGCCCATTGCAATTGGCGCGCCGAGACTGGGGCCGAAACCGCCCGAGGTGACGCTGCCGATCGATTCGGTGGAGGTGGCGTCCGCAAACAGCAGCACACCTTCGCGCACTGGCGCGCGGCCTTCCGGCAGCAGGCCGATGCGCTTGCGCGGCGCGCCGCCATCGAGCTGCGCCAGGATCTTGTCGCTGCCGAGAAAACCGCCGGCGCGGGCGCCGCCGGTGCGGCGGCTCTTCTGGATCGACCAGTTCAACCCGCCTTCGATGGGCGTGGTCGTCGTGTCGATGTCATGGCCGTAGAGGCACAGCCCGGCTTCGAGACGCAGGCTGTCGCGGGCGCCGAGGCCGATCGGCAGGACGTCGGGACGATCGAGCAAGGCGGAGGTCAGCGCTTCGGCCTGATCGTTCGGGATCGAGATCTCGTAGCCGTCTTCACCCGTATAGCCGGAGCGTGAGACGAAGCAGGCAATGCCGTTCACCTGATGCGGGCCGGCATCCATGAACTTCATCGCCGGTGCCTCAGGACAGAACTTTGCCAGCACATCCGCGGCCTTTGGCCCTTGCAGCGCGATCAGCGCGCGTTCGGGCAGGGTCTCGATGATGCAGGTGTCGGAGAGATGCGCGCGCAGATGCGCCTCGTCTTCATCCTTGCACGCAGCGTTCACCACCAGAAACAGGTGATCGCCGAAATTCGCCACCATCAGGTCGTCGAGAATGCCGCCGCCCTCATTGGTGAACTGGGCATAACGCTGACGCCCCGGTGCCAGCGCCAGAATGTCCATCGGCACCAGCTTCTCGAGCGCCAAGGCCGCATCTTCGAGTTTGCCGGACTTCGCCCGCAAGGTGAGCTGGCCCATATGGGAAACATCGAACAGTCCCGCGGCCGCGCGGGTCTGGAGATGCTCCTTCAGCACGCCGGTGGCGAATTGCACCGGCATGTCATAACCGGCGAAGGGCACCATCTTGCCGCCACGGGCGATGTGGAGGGCGTGCAGCGGCGTTTGTTTTAAGGTTGAGGGTTTATCAGTCGCTAGCATGGTGACGGGTCCTCGCGGTTCCCCGGGACCATTCCCGGAGTGCCTATACGAGCCCCATCTGTCGCTGTGCCTGAGAGTATTATCCCGTCGGCGGACGCCATCGGCCCATTCGGGCTCAAAGGCATCTCTTTCCAGATGCTAACCTGTCACGCGGTCCTTTTGCCTGAGAGTTTCCGGGGCGGTTGCTCCTTCGGCGCCGGCCCAAACGGGGGCCGATCTCTCCCGACGTGACGTCTTTCAACGCCGGCACAAGAGCATGCGTTCCCTGAATCTGTCAACGCGGTTCCGGCACCTATCAACGGCCCTGTGCTGCTGCGGCAAGCCCCTGATCCGCTTGAATGATCCCTTGTCATCCCCTTGCACAGTTTCTGGACAGGCCTAGTGCCGCCGGTCTAAAAGCAACCGGTTGTGGCATTGGCCGGCGGCAAATCTTCAAACAATTTGGCCGTGGGCGATTTTTAGGCGCCAAGTCTTGAACGTAACAAGTCTTGGGCGCAATGGGACTGATATGAGCGGCGTTAACGAGATCAGGTCGGCATTTCTGAATTACTTCGCGGCGAATGGTCACGACATCGTGTCGTCGTCGCCGCTGGTGCCGCGCAACGACCCCACGCTGATGTTCACCAATGCCGGCATGGTGCAGTTCAAGAACGTTTTTACCGGCGTCGAGAAGCGGCCTTATCAGCGCGCGACGACGTCGCAGAAATGCGTCCGTGCCGGCGGCAAGCATAACGACCTAGACAATGTCGGCTATACCGCGCGCCATCACACGTTCTTCGAGATGCTCGGCAACTTCTCGTTTGGCGATTATTTCAAGGAACGCGCGATCGAGCTCGCCTGGAACCTGATCACCAAGGAGTACGGCCTCGCCAAGGACCGCCTGCTGGTCACTGTCTATTCCGAGGATGATGAAGCTTTTGCACTGTGGAAGAAGATCGGCCTGCCGGATTCCAAGATCATCCGCATCCCGACTTCGGACAATTTCTGGCAGATGGGCGACACCGGCCCGTGCGGTCCGTGTTCGGAAATCTTCTTCGACCATGGCGACAAGATTCCCGGTGGTCCTCCCGGCTCGCCAGATGAAGACGGCGACCGTTTCATCGAGATCTGGAATCTCGTTTTCATGCAGTTCGACCAGCTGGCGCCGGGCAACCGCATCTCGCTGCCGAAGCCGTCCATCGACACCGGCATGGGCCTCGAGCGCATCGCTGCGGTGCTGCAGGGCAAGCACGACAATTACGACATCGACCTGTTCGTCGCACTGATCCGCGCCATCGCCGATCTCACCGGCGCCGATCCGCAGGGCCCGATGAAGGCCTCGCTCCGCGTTATCGCCGACCATCTGCGCGCCTCATCGTTCCTGATTGCCGATGGCGTGCTGCCGTCGAATGAAGGCCGCGGCTATGTGCTGCGCCGGATCATGCGCCGCGCCATGCGTCACGGCCAGTTGCTCGGCGCCAAGGAGCCGCTGATGTGGCGCCTTGTGTGGGCGCTGGTGCGCGAGATGGGCCAGGCCTATCCGGAGCTGGTGCGCGCCGAGAGCCTGATCGAAGAAACGCTGCGCCTCGAAGAGACGCGCTTCCGCAAGACGCTGGATCGTGGTCTCGGCATTCTCGACGACAAGAGCGCGTCGCTGAAGAAGGGCGACATGTTCGACGGCGAGACCGCCTTCACGCTGTACGACACCTATGGCTTCCCGCTCGATCTGACCCAGGACGCACTGCGCAACCGCGGCATCTCCGTCGATATCGCGTCCTTCACCGACGCGATGGAAAAGCAAAAGGCCAAGGCGCGCGCGTCGTGGTCGGGCTCGGGCGATACGGCGACCGAAACCGTGTGGTTTGGCCTGCGTGAAAAACTCGGCGCGACGGAATTCCTGGGATACGAGACTGAGTCAGCCGAAGGTGCAGTTACCGCGCTGGTGAAGGACGGCAAGGAAATCGATAGCCTCAAGACCGGCGATACCGGTGCGATCGTTCTCAACCAGACGCCGTTCTATGCGGAGTCCGGCGGTCAGGTCGGTGATCTCGGCATCATGACAGGCGAGGGCGTAACCTTCCGCGTTACCGAAACCCAGAAGCGTGCCGGCGATCTGTTCGTGCATATCGGTACGGTCGAGCAGGGCACGCTGAAAATTGGCGCAGCGCTCGCGCTGGAAGTTGACCACGCCCGTCGCTCATCGATCCGCGCCAATCACTCGGCGACGCATCTGCTGCATGAAGCGCTGCGTCAGGTGCTCGGTGATCACATCGCGCAGCGCGGCTCGCTCGTGGCGCCGGACCGGCTGCGTTTCGATTTCGTGCATCAGAAGCCGATCACGGCCGACGAGCTCCGCCGGGTCGAAGACATCGCCAACAATGTCGTGCTGGAAAACGACGCAGTCACCACGCGCTTGATGGCGGTGGACGATGCGCGCGAGGCGGGCGCACGCGCACTGTTCGGTGAGAAATACGGCGACGAAGTTCGCGTTGTCTCCATGGGCAAGATGCCGCGCGATAGCGGCGGCAATGCGCTCGGCTGGTCGGTCGAACTTTGCGGCGGCACCCATGTGCGGCGCACTGGCGACATCGGCATGATCTCGGTCACCGGCGAAAGCGCAGTGTCTTCCGGCGTGCGCCGCATCGAGGCGCTGACCGGTAATCATGCACGTCATCACGCCAACGAGACGATCCTTCTCGCGAAGACCGCGGCGAACGAGCTCCGTACGACGCTCGACGACATGCCAGCGCGCATCGCTGCGCTGATGGACGAGCGCAAGAAGCTGGAGCGTGAGCTCTCCGAGGCGAAGAAGACCATCGCGATGGGCGGCGGTGCTGCGGCTGGCGCATCGGCCGCTGGTGGCGCATCCGCAGACGTCAAGACCGTCGGCGACGTCAAGCTCATGGCCAAGAGTGTGTCGGGCATCGAGATGAAGGATCTCAAGAGCCTCGCTGATGCCGGCAAAAAGCAGCTCGGCTCCGGCGTGGTCGCGATCATCAATGTCGGTGAAGACGGCAAGGCCGGCGTCGTGGTCGGCGTCACCGAGGATCTGACCAAGCGCTTCAGCGCTGTCGATCTGGTGAAGCTCGCCTCTGAAGCCTTGGGCGGCAAAGGCGGCGGTGGGCGGGCGGACATGGCGCAGGCCGGCGGTCCGGACGGCGCCAAGGCCGATGCGGCGCTGAAGGCGATCGAAGCGGCGATCGGCAACTAATCTCGTCATTCCGGTGTCGTGAACGCCGCCAAGCGGGCGCGAACCCGGAATCCCGTAGTGTTTTACTATGTCGAGATTCCCCGCCATTCCAACTGGAATGGCTGAGGTTCACGCTCTCAGCTTCGCTGAGATCGCACCTCGGAATGGCAGTGTGGGTCACACAACCCCATCTCGCGATGACGTGACCGCTCGCGCCTGCGACCATGAGTAGCCCTCGTTAAGGGTGGCATCCCACGCGCCCATGCGGCAAAAAGCGGCATGGAGCATAACACCCCGCTGATTTCCACCGTCGTCGTCGGCCTCGTACTGGCATTCATCCTCGGCCTGATCGCACAGCGCATTCGCGTGTCGCCGCTGGTCGGCTATCTGCTCGCCGGCGTCTTCATGGGCCCATTTACGCCCGGCTATGTGGCGGACCAGAATATCGCCAATGAACTCGCGGAAATCGGCATCATCCTGCTGATGTTTGGCGTAGGCCTGCATTTCTCGCTGAAGGATTTGCTGTCGGTCAAGAATATCGCGATCCCCGGCGCCATCGTGCAGATCGCCGTGGCGACACTGCTCGGCATCGGTCTCGGCGAGGCGCTCGGCTGGTCGTTCGGTGGTGGCCTTGTGTTTGGCCTCGCGCTGTCGGTGGCTTCGACGGTGGTGCTGCTTCGCGCATTACAGGAACGACGTCTGGTGGACAGCGAGCGTGGCCGCATCGCCATCGGCTGGCTGATTGTCGAAGACCTCGCGATGGTGCTGACGCTGGTGCTGCTTCCGGCGATCGCTGGCCTGCTTAAAGGCGAGGGCAATGGTGCCAGCATGTCAGCACTTGCGATGCCGGTGCTGATCACGCTCGGCAAGGTCGCGGGCTTTGTGATCTTCATGCTGGTGGTCGGCCGCCGCGTCATCCCGATGCTGCTGCACTATGTGGCGCACACCGGCTCGCGCGAACTGTTTCGCCTTGCGGTGTTTGCCATCTCGCTCGGGGTCGCCTTCGGCGCAGCCCTCGTCTTCGACGTGTCATTCGCGCTCGGTGCGTTCTTTGCGGGCATGATCCTCAGCGAGTCCGAACTCAGCCAGCGCGCTGCCAACGAGACGTTGCCATTGCGGGATGCGTTCGCGGTGTTGTTCTTCGTCTCGGTCGGCATGCTGGTCGATCCGGCGATCATCCTGCGCGAACCGCTGCCGCTGCTCGCCACAGTGTTCATCATCCTGTTTGGCAAGTCGGCGGCTGCCTTCGGCATCGTCCGGCTGTTCGGCTATCCGACCTCGACGGCGCTGACGATCTCCGCCTCGCTGGCGCAGATCGGCGAATTCTCCTTCATTCTCGTCAGCCTTGGCGTGGGCCTCGGCCTGCTGCCCGATCGCGGCCGCGATCTCGTGCTCGCCGGCGCGATTATCTCGATCATGCTCAACCCGCTGTTCTTCGCATTGCTCGATCGCCTACTGGCCGATAAGGACGCGAAAGCGGCGGCAGCGAGTGAAGCGGCCGCTGCGGACAGCAAGGAGAAAGCGGTCACGCGCGTCCCGTTGCCGGAGACGCAACTCAAGGACCACGTCGTGCTGGTCGGACACGGCCGCGTTGGCAGCGTCGTCAGCAGGGCGCTGCGCCTGAACAACACGCCGCTGCTGGTGATCGAGGACACGCCGGGCGTCGTCGAGCGTCTGCAGAAGGAAGGTGTTGAGGTCGTCACCGGCAATGCCGCGGCGCCGGACATGTTGCAGGCTGCAAATGTGATGGGCGCCAGGGGATTGCTCGTCGCCATCCCGGACGCCTTCGAAGGTGGCCAGATCGTCGCCAAGGCGCGTGCGCTCAACCCTACGCTTCCGATCATCGCCCGCGCCCATTCCGAAGAAGAGATCGCGCATCTCAAGCATCACGGCGCCAATGTCGTGATCATGGGCGAGCAGGAAATCGCCAAGGCGATGCTGCTGCAGATCGGCACGACGGCGGCCGTTTAGTCGCGCCGTTGCGATCAGGTCATCACACCGACCGCGTCATGCCGCCATCGACGCGAATGTTCTGGCCGGTGATATAGCCAGCGCCATCCGATGCGAGGAATGCGACCGTGGCTGCGATCTCGTCGCTCTTGCCATAGCGTTGCATCGGGACGCTCTGGCGCCGCTCTTCGGTGGCGGGCAGGCTGTCGATCCAGCCGGGCAGCACATTGTTCATCCGTACATTGTCGGCGGCAAAACTATCCGCGAACAATTTTGTGTAAGAGGCGAGACCGGCGCGGAATACGGCTGAGGTCGGAAACATTGCCGAGGGTTCGAACGCCCAGGCGGTGGAGATGTTGATGATCGCGCCGGACTTCTGCTTCTGCATGATCGGTGTCACCAGCCGCGTTGGCCGGATCACGTTCATCAGGTAGACATCCATGCCAGTGTGCCACTGCTCGTCGGTGATATCGAGCAGCGGCGCACGCGGGCCGTGACCGGCGCTGTTTACCAGCGTGTCGATCCGGCCCCATTTCTCCAGCGTGTCATCGACCAGTCGCTTCAAATCGTCGCTCGACTGGTTGGAGCCGGTGACGCCAATGCCGCCGAGTTCTTGCGCCAACGCTTCACCTTTCCCCGATGAAGACAGGATCGCGACCTTGAAGCCGTCGGCGGCAAGGCGGCGCGCGGATGCGGCGCCCATGCCGCTTCCACCCGCGGTGATGATGGCGACTTTGTTAGATGACATGAGGCGGTCTCCCTGACTGTTTTTCTGGTCGTCTTGCTCTAGCGGCAAATCGTTCGGCGTAGAAACGCAAATCCCGGAGCCTGGCTCTGTGCCTGCTTGGTATTGTCCACGGCGCCGGAGTGTCCACCGGCGAAATGTCCTTAGCCTTTGCGCAGGAACACGTAGTCGGCCGAATAGGGCTCGCTCTGTAAAGTGCCGGCGCCGCTGCAGGTGCCGCCGAGCGTGCCGCCAACGGTGTTGATGCGCTGTACCGTGGTCACGCCGCTCAACATGCCGCTGCCGCGATGCGAGGCGGCTTCGAGGCGGAGCCACGGAATGTCCTTGGCAGTGGTGCCTGGTGCGTTGCCGGTCACCTTACCGACCACCGCGCTGCCATCGCTGTATTCCCAGTTCGGTCCGACATAGTGCCGCCCCACGGTCTTGCCATCCGCCATCAGCGTGGCGATCGGCTCGCGGAACGCCCATGTCAGCTTTCCTGAAGCGTCGACCTTGCACTCATAGACCTGCGCGCCTTCAGCATGCAGCTTGGCGATCTGCGTCTCGCCGGGGGCTGCAATCGCATCCGGCACCTGCGCCAAAGCAGAGAATGCGCCCGCGACACTGAGCGAGAGCGTGACAATCGTGGTCAGGATCGGGCGTTTGAAAACATGGGGCGTATTGCAGGTCATGCGAACCCTCTCTTGCTCTGGTTGGTAGTTGCTCTGTCGTTCGTTTTACGCAGCTCCAATCGTCCGCCGTAGAAACGCAAATCCCAGAGCCTGGCTCTGTGCCTGCTTGGTATTGTCGACGGCGCCGGAGTGTCCGCCCGCCACCGTCTCGTTGAACCAGACGGGATAGCCAAGCTCTTCGAGCTTCGCTGCCATCTTGCGGGCGTGGCCGGGATGGACGCGGTCGTCGGTGCGGTTGGTAGTGATGAAGATCGGCGGATAGGTCTTGCCGGGCGCGATCAGGTGATAGGGCGAGTATTTCTGCAGATAGGCCCACTCGTCGGGAATTTCCGGATCGCCATATTCGGCGATCCAGCTCGCGCCCGCGAGCAGTTTGGTATAGCGCGCCATGTCGAGCAGCGGCACGCTGCACCAGATGGCGCCGAACAGTTCCGGATAGCGCGTCAGCATGTTGCCGACGAGCAGGCCGCCATTGCTGCCGCCGTGGCAGGCGAGTTTCTGCGCCGTTGTTATACCTGATGCAGCGAGATCTCGCGCGACAGTCGCGAAGTCGTCATGGGCCACATGCTTGGTGATCTTGCGCGAAGCCAGATGCCACGCGGGGCCGAACTCACCACCACCGCGGATATTGGCGATGGCGTAGAGATGACCTTGTTCGAGCCACAGCTTGCCGGCGATGCCCATATAGGCGGGCGTCAGCGATATCTCGAAGCCGCCATAGCCATAGAGAATCGTCGGCCGGGGCGGGGCGCCGGCCGAGAGATTCTTGCCGATCAGGAAGTAGGGGATCCTGGTGCCGTCCGCTGCCACCGCATGGCGTTGTTGCACCTCGATGCCCTCGGGATCGAAATTGGGCGGCGAGCTCTTCAGCGGCTCGGGCACGCCTTGGCCATTCCACAGCGCTGTCGTTGTCGGCCGGTCGAAGCCCGTGACGGTGAAGAGCATGTCGGTGCCGAGATCGGGATCGTCCTCGCCGCCGAAATTCTGCGCCGAGATCGTGGCGTTATCGGGCAATCCCGGAAGTGCCGTCTCGCGCCAGCCGGCCTCGCTTCGCTGCAGCAATGCGAGACGGCCGCGGACATTGTCGAGGATTTCCAGCACGATGCCGTGCCGGGTCTCCGACCATGACTGCAATGCGCGGGTCGGCGATGGCGTGAACACGATCTCGAAATCGCGTGCGCCAGACAGGAAGCGATCGAGGTCGATGACGGCGAGCGCGCCGGTCGGGATCGTCTGGTCGCCGACGGTCCAGTCCTGCTTCGGGCTGATCAGAAGATCATTGGCTTCGGCCGAGACCGAGATCTCCTCCGGCAGTTCGAGACGCAGGCGCTTCCCGGCATGCGGGCCATGCTTGCGCTCGACTGATATATGCGAGCGCGTGAAATCCAGCGCGCGCCAGTACATCACGCCTTCATGGCTCGGTCGGCGGTTGACGCCGAACCAGGCGGCGACGTCCTGCTTCTCGACCTCGAAGACGGTTTCAGCGGCAGCTAACGGCGAGCCGCGCGTCCATTTGCGTACGGTGCGTGTATAGCCGGCCTCGGTGCTGTCCTCGGGCGTCTGCGCGCTGCCGAGCAGCAGCGTGTCCTGATCGACCCAGCTCACCTGCGTCTTGGCTTTCGGGATGATGAAGCCGTCGGCAACGAAGCTCTTGCTGGGAATATCGAACTCACGAACCTCGATGGCGTCGGTGCCGTTGAACGACAGGCTGATCAACGCGCGGGTCTTGTCCGGCGAACGCGCAGCACCTGCAAAGGCCCAGGAGATGCCTTCCGCTTGGTTCAGTGCATCGATGTCGAGCAGCACGTCCCATTCAGGCGTATCGGTCTTGTAGCTCTCCAGCGTCGTGCGGCGCCAAAGCCCGCGCGGATGAGCGGCGTCTTTCCAGAAATTATAGAGATAGTCGCCAGACTTTCCGACGAAGGGAATGCGATCGTCGGCGTCGAGGATCTTCATAACTGCGTCGAAGTCGCGCTGGTAGCTATCGTCGCAGAGGAAGCCATCGGTCCGTGCGTTCTGTGCCTCGACCCAGCCCACGGCTTTCTCGCCCTCGATTTCTTCGAGCCAGACATATGGATCATTGCTGCCGTCGGCGGGATTTGGCGCAGTCATGGGTCACCTCGAAAACGGAACGTCTCAAAAAGAAAGTCCGGGGTGCCTGAGGCAACCCGGACTTTCGGATGGTGCAGTCAGGAGAGGGCGGAAATCAGGCCGCCAGTTCCTTGGTCAGGTTTTCCGCGACCTTGTCGAGGAAGCCTGTGGTCGAGAGCCAGCGCTGATCGGCGCCGACCAGCAGCGCCAGATCCTTGGTCATGTAGCCGGCTTCGACAGTGTCGACGCAGACCTTTTCGAGGGTCTTGGCGAACTTCGCCAGCTCGGCATTGTTGTCGAGCTTGGCGCGGTGGGCGAGACCCTGGGTCCAGGCGAAGATCGACGCGATCGAGTTGGTCGAGGTTTCCTTGCCCTTCTGGTGCTCGCGGTAGTGACGGGTCACGGTGCCGTGGGCAGCTTCGGCTTCTACCACCGAACCGTCCGGCGTCAGCAGCACCGAGGTCATCAGGCCGAGTGAGCCGTAGCCCTGGGCCACGGTGTCGGACTGCACGTCGCCGTCATAGTTCTTACAGGCCCAGACATAGCCACCGGACCACTTCATGGCGGCAGCCACCATGTCGTCGATCAGGCGATGCTCATAGGTGATCTTCGCGGCTTCGAACTTGGTCTTGAATTCGGCGTCGAAGATTTCCTGGAAGATGTCCTTGAAGCGACCGTCATAGACCTTGAGGATGGTGTTCTTGGTCGACAGATAGACCGGAACGCCGCGCGACAGGCCGTAGTTCAGTGATGCGCGAGCGAAGTCGCGGATCGAGTCGTCGAGGTTGTACATGGCCAGCGCGACGCCGGCGCCGGGGGACTGGAACACTTCGCGCTCGATCACGGCGCCGTCTTCGCCGACGAACTTCATCGTCAGGGTGCCCTTGCCGGGGAACTTGAAGTCGGTGGCGCGGTACTGATCGCCGAAAGCGTGACGGCCGATGATGATCGGCTTGGTCCAGCCGGGGACCAGGCGCGGCACGTTGCTGCAGATGATCGGTTCGCGGAAGATCACGCCGCCGAGGATATTGCGGATGGTGCCGTTCGGCGACTTCCACATCTGCTTGAGGCCGAATTCCTTCACGCGCGCTTCATCGGGAGTGATGGTGGCGCACTTCACGCCGACGCCGTATTTCTTGATCGCATGGGCCGCGTCGATGGTGACCTGATCGTCGGTCTTGTCGCGGTATTCCATCCCGAGGTCGAAATACATCAGGTTGACGTCAAGGAAGGGGTTGATCAGCTTGTCCTTGATGTACTGCCAGATGATCCGGGTCATCTCGTCGCCGTCGAGTTCGACGACGGGGTTGGCTACCTTGATTTTTGCCATGGTGGTTCGGGCCTTTAGCGCGTTGCGGGAGGGATGATTTGTAGGGGGGCTATAGCACCGCGCAGGACCCGGCGAAAGCCGGGGCGTCATGCAGTTCCGGCGCAATTTTCAGCCCAAAACGCAGGCTGTTTTTGCTCAAAATGCAGCCTGCGCCGCGGTGCCCGCCGCCGCGTACCAGCTCACCGCCAGGCTGCCGTGCCGTGCCGTTACGCCGCGTCGCGCCGGTAAAGGCCGCCGGTGGTCACCAGGAAATCGATCCGCCCGTCGAGCAGCGCCCGCAGCGCTTCGTCCGGGCTGTTGACGATGGGCTCCTCGTGCACGTTGAAGCTGGTATTGACCAGCACCGGCAATCCGCTGGCCTCTGCAAACCCCTCGACAATGTCGTAATAGAGCGGATTGTCCGGACGCGCGATTACCTGCGGCCGCGCGGATCCATCGACATGGACCACGGCGGGGATGCGGTCCCGCCATTCCGGCCGTACGTCGCAGGCGATGGTCATGTAGCGGCAGGCGCGCGCATTGACGGGATTGACGTCGAACACCTCCGCGGCACGCTCAGTGGTGATGACGGGGGCGAACGGCATGAATTCGGAACGGCTCAGCCGTTCGTTCAAGAGGTCGTGGGTGCCGCGCCGGGCCGGATTGGCGAGGATGGTCCGGGCACCTAACGCGCGGGGGCCGTATTCCATCCGGCCATTGTAGATCGCGCCGATCTCGCCCGCCACCAGCCGCGTCACCGCGCCATCGACCGGTGCCTCGTCGACGCGGTGAATCCCCGGGGTGGCTGCGATGCCGTCGTCCAGCCCGGCCTGAAAATCGCGGCCGAGATAGACAGTCCCGAGCTCGCGGCGGCGATCGAGCCATGGCACGAGGCCGTCGCGCTGCATCAGGTAGGACAGCGCACCGCCGATCGGCAGGCCGTCGTCGCCCATCGCCGGAAAAATGAAGAGTTCATCGATCGGCAATTGCTCGGCGAGCAGGCGGTTGAGCTTGACGTTGGCGAATACGCCGCCGGACAGGCCGAGATGTCGCGCCGGATGCCGCTGCAACAGGCGCTGCAGCGATAGCAGCATGGTGTCTTCCAGCACCTTCTGGATCGACGCCGCAAAGTCCTCCCGTCCGGCCTGTTTGGCCAGCCGGCGCATCAACGCGTTCATCTGGTGATAGCTGCGAAAGCTGGACTGGATACGTCCGTCCGGGGCGACCGAAAAATACCCGGCGATCGTATCGGCTACGGTCGGTTTCCCCATGGCCGCGAGCCCGGTCAGCTTGCCCTCGTGCCGGTTGGGGCGAAATCCGAGCGACTTGGTCGCCGCGCTATAGGCGCGGCCGAGACTGTCGACGGGATTTGGCAGGAACAGACAGGTGTCGTCGCCATAGAGCGTCGTCAGGCGGCGGTCGGCGAAGTGCCGGTAGCTGTAATTGACATTGTCGCCGCCGCCATCGGCCGTCACCAGCAGGGCATCCGGCCACGGGCTGTAGAACAAAGTGGGCAGCGCATGCGCTTCGTGGTGGTTGTAAAAATGGATCGCGGCGTCGGCGCGGAAACCGCCGTCGCGCCGCCACGCCGCGGCATCGAAGACGTCCTCTGCCCGCGGCGCGCGGTAGCGATGCTGCTCGGCGCCGAGCAGCAGGCGGTCCTTGCCGACCCGGCTGCGATACTGCTCGCGCAGCCAGCGGAGGCCACCGAGCCGCGGAAAGTAGGCCTTGGGAAACATCGCACGGCTATAGGCGACGACGTCGACATCGCGCCGTGTGGCGCCGGCGATCGACAGCACCTCGTCGATGGCCGCATCGGGGTGAGCGCTGCCATCGCTTTTGCGCCGGGTCAGTCGCTCCAGCGCGATGGCAGCCTTCAGATCGTAATCTTCGAAAATGGCGACGGCGGCGTCATGGACGCCGGAGTGAACGCTGAGGATAAGCTGGGGCATGAAGGCTGCAAGGTCGTTCCCGGGGGTGGCACATTACCCACCCCCTGCCACGACCGGCAAATCACGAGCGCTTGGCCGGGAACCCGCCTTCATCCGGATTGTCAGGGGGCAGGCAGGCCGCGAACGCGGCAAGGCATCGTCGCCGCATGAGAGCGGCACTGTCCGCGGCCTCGCACGCCTGCCCCGGCGAAAGCCGGGGCGTTATGCGGTTTCAGCCCAATTTTGAACCCAAAACGCAGGCTGATCTTTGCTTAAAATGCAGCCTGCGTCGCTGTGCCCGCCACCACGTACCAGGTCACCAGCAAGCTGCAGATCAGGGCGCCCGGCAGGCTCGATCCGGTGCGCCGCCAGGTGAAGGTGGCAATCACGGCTACAATCGCCATCAGGGGCACGAACTGGATTGCCACGATGGTGTTCAGCGGGACCGAGGTGATCACCGCGGGTGCCGGGTCGATCAACTGGCCGTTCAGGAACAGGGCGCCGTACTGGATGCCCAGCAAGAGAGCGAAGCCAAAGGCCAGCGCGGTCATGTTGGTGAGGTAGACGGCGGACCGGCTGGCGCTGAGCGTCGAGAAATTCCGGTGCATCACGTGCAGGGCGATCACGAAGAACAGGGTGATCGGGGCGAGGTAGATCAGGGCCATCAGCGCCTGCTTGCCGTTGAGCAGCTTCAGCGCCACGATCCAGAACCGGAAATCGACGGTGAAGATCAGGTCGGCCAGCCACAGCGCCAGGTAGCCTGACGCGACGGTGGCGAGCGCGATGGCGATCGACAGGCCGATGATCCCGCGGCGGCTGGCGCGTTTTGGCGCGAACGGTATCAGCACCAGCGCGATGGCGGCGTTGATCAGGGCCCAGACGGCGATCTGGTTGGTGATCGCCTGCGGCAGCCAGGGCTGGGCCTTGACCCAATTCCCGGCCAGCGTGAAGGCCGGATAATAGGTCAAAGCCGGGATCAGAACCGAGAGGACCAGAGCGCCGAGCCAGCGGCTGCGGTCGACTGGGGTCTCCAAAGGCTTCGAGCCATCCGCCGGCTCCGGCAGGATCAGCCGGGCAAACATGCGGGCCTCCAGCAACCCGTCGAAGATGCCGATCAGGAAGGCGACGAAACCGAGCAGCGCTATGCCGGTGCCGATCTCCTTGCGGAACCAGATCTGGTCGGAGGCCGGCAGCGGCGTGCCGCCGGTCAGCGTCTTGCCGAACCAGTCAAGCGCGTAGCCGATCGCCTCATGGGAGATGTGCTCGGCGGGATGGGTGATGGCCGGGGTATAGAGCACCCGGGCGGTGCCGGCGGCGAGGTCGCCATAGACCTTGCCCGGTTCGACCGCCGCATTCGTGCCGAACAGCGCCCACAGCTTCGGGCTGCTGACGGTGTCGCGGGCCTTCGGGACGCCCCACATCAGGGTCGAGAATTCCTCATACTTGGCGAACACCAGTGCGAGGTTGCGCGGCCAGGTGGGCGTGCCGTCGGCGGCGAAGGGTTTGCCGGTGGAGGAGCCTTCGAGCACCATGGCCTTGTAGTCGTTGGGCATGGCGGTGGCGGCGGCGAGCACGGTCCAGCCGCCCATCGAGTGGCCCTCGAGTCCGATATTGGTCTTGTCCACGATGTCCAGGCTGCGGAGCTTGGCGAGGCCATCCGGTCCGCCGAACCCGTTCGAGAATGCCGGCCCGTCGCTATAGCCGTGGCCGGTCTGGTCCAGCGCCAGCACCACATAGCCGCGGCGTGCGAATTCGATGGCGAAGCCGTCCTGGGTCTCGCGGGAATTGATGTAGCCATGGACCGCGAGGATGCCCGGCGCCGGGGTCTGCGGCGTGGCGTTTGGCGGGGTGTAGAGCAGGGCGCTCATGGTGTTGCCCTTGGCGCCCTTGAAGCGAATGTCCTCGATCTTGATGCCGCCCGAGGTTTGCGTCAGATGGGCGAGCAGGCTGCCTGCAACCATCATTGCGGCGCCAACTATCGCCAATGTCCATCTTGCGCGCATTGCATTCCTCCCATAATCCCGCGCCAGTGATACTGGTGACCGGGTTCGTTTGCAGTTTCGTTTGAACGTTATTGCTACCGGTAACCGAAACCAGACCCAAAGCAAACGGAGCGCGCGACCACGCGGGCCGGTTTTAGGGGAAATCTACTAAATCCCGGCAAGCCGCTCATCCGGCTGGCAAAAACCGTCCAGCTTCATGTGACTTGCAGCGCCCGGATGAGGTGTTGAATCAAAACCTTCACGGGTTGATTCAAGACCTTCAGAGATTGAATCAGAAAGTGAAGTGCGATGTCCGGTTCAGGCACCGACTCTACCAAGGCGCATACCGACCTGGTCGGCCCCGTTGTCATCCTCGTCGAACCGCAGCTCGGCGAGAATATCGGCATGTGCGCGCGGGCCATGGGCAATTTCGGCCTGACCCGGCTGCGCATCGTCAACCCGCGTGATGGCTGGCCGAACGTCCATGCCCGCCGGGCAGCGTCGGGCGCCGATCACATCCTCGACAAGGTCGAGCTGTTCGACACCGTCGAGGCGGCGGTCGCCGATTGCACCTTGCTGTTCGCCACCACTGCCCGCGCCCACGATCAGGCCAAGCCGGTGGTCGCTCCGGAGGCCGCCGCCGCCGAGACCATCGCCCATGTGGCGACCGGCGCCACCGCCGGCATCCTGTTCGGCCGCGAGCGCTACGGGCTCCAGAACGAGGAGGTCGCGCTCGCCAACCGGATCATCACCTTCCCGGTCAACCCGGCCTTCGCCTCGCTCAACCTCGCCCAGGCGGTTCTGCTGTGCGGCTATGAATGGTTCAAGCAGGCGACCTCCAACGCGCTGCCCTACGCGATGCCGGAGCGGTCGGAGCCGGCCTCCCAGCACCAGATGTCGGCCTTTTTCGACAACCTCGTCGGCGAGCTCGACAAGGTCGAATTCCTGCGCCCGCCGGAAAAGCGCGACACCATGCTGGTCAACCTGCGCAACATCTTCACCCGGATGGAGCCGACCAAGCAGGACATGCACACCTTGCACGGCGTGGTCATGGCCATCGCCGAGGGCCGCAAGGGCCCGGCCAAGGGCGGCGTGCTCGACGGCGAACAGGCGACCCGGCTGCGGGCGCTGCTGGCGGAACACGGGCAGGGCGCGCAGGCGCATGAGAGCGGCACCGTCCGCGGCCTCGCGCGCATGCTCCGCCGCAACCCGACCGATGCCGAGCGGCTGCTGTGGGACCAGCTCCGCGCCGACCGCCGCTTCGCCGGCCAGTTCAAGCGCCAGACCCCGGTGGGCCGTCACATCCCGGATTTCGTCTCCTTCCCGGAGCGCATCGCCATCGAGCTGGTCAATCCCGGCGAGACCGAGGTGATTGTCAGCGACCGCGCCGCCCGTCAGACTTGGCTGCAGGAGCGCGGCTATCGCGTGATCGCGATGCGTGCGGACGATGTTATCAGCGATATCGCGGCGGAGCTGGATCGGCTTGAGGCTTTGCTGGCGAGCGGGATGCCGGGGCAGGGCTGATCTGAAACCGGGTGGCGCTTCGCGCGATCCGGGCTACGAACCTGAATAACCGTCATTGCGAGGAGCCTCTTGGCGACGAAGCAATCCAGACCGTACCTTGTGGCTTCTGGATTGCTTCGTCGCTGCGCTCCTCGCAATGACGGCTGAGAGGTTCGTCCGGACCGCGAGCAACGCGATCCGAACTAAAAACAAAGGGAGGCCCCATGACCATCTCTACCGCCGAGAAGCGCGCCAACTTCCGCAAGCTCCATGAGACCGGCTGCTTCGTGCTGCCCAATCCCTGGGATGTCGGCAGCGCCCGCTATCTCGCGCATCTCGGCTTCAAGGCGCTGGCCTCGACGTCAGCCGGCTATGCCTGGTCCACCGGCCGCCCCGACAGCAAGGTCACCGCAGACGATGTCATCGAGCATCTCGCGCTGCTCTCGGCCGCCACCGACCTCCCGGTGAATGCCGATTTCGAGGCCGGCTTCGCCGATGACCCCGCAGGCGTCGGCGCCAATGTCGCCCGCGCGGTCAAAAGTGGAATCGCCGGCCTGTCCATCGAGAACTCCACCGGCAAACCGGACAAGCCGCTCTATGACGACACGCTCGCCGTCGAGCGCATCAAGGCCGCCCGCGCCGCCATCGACAGCGTCGATCCCGCGGTGATGCTGGTCGCCCGCTGCGAAGGCTTTCTGCATGGCGAGCGCGACCTGACAAAGACCACGGCGCGGCTCATAGCCTTTGCGGAGGCAGGCGCCGATTGCCTCTATGCGCCGGGCGTCGCCTCGGACGAGGAGATCACCACGCTGGTGAGGGCGATCGGCGGCAAGCCGCTCAATGTCCTGACCGTGCAGCCGACCATGACCGTGCAGCATCTCGAATCTCTCGGCGTCCGCCGCATCAGCGTCGGCGGCGCGCTCGCGCGCGTGGCCTGGGCGGGATTCATGGGCGCGGCACAGGAGATCGCCGGGCAGGGGACGTTCACCGCCTTTGCGCAGGGGGCGAAGGGCGGGGAGTTGAATAAGCTGTTTGGTAGTTGAGCAGGGGCTGGCCGAAGAGCTATCGCGTCAAAGTCATGATTAGCGACAAACTCTCGCCGTACCGATATTACGCGCGAGTGGCGATGCCCAAGGGTAGGGTGCTTACTGTGGCAACCGGTGAATAAAGCATGAGCAGGAATTGCTGATACTTGTGTATTTAGCGAATCAGGTGCAGCTTTGATTCGGGATTATGGCACCTCAGACCTGTCGCCGGGTCAAACGTCACATAAATTGTTTTATAGATACCGCATCTCACCCCGTGGGCTGCTGCGTAATCGGCGAACAGCAATGCCCGTTAGGGAGGATGCACATGTTTGTGCTTCGCATTACTGTTTCTCCGAGCGCCGTTGAGCGTATCAAGTCGAATCTCACAAAATGCATGCCCGAGGTGAAGTCGTCTCATCGCGTTGAAGCGATCGGACGTGGCCTTGGGTTTCGGACTTACGCGGCGCTGTTGGCTGCATCGCGGTCGTCGGAGCCGCCGATTGCTGAAGCTTCAGGAGCGGCTTTCTTGGAATATCTCAGAGGTCAGACATACGAGACCGACTCCGCGCACTTTCACCGCGCTGTGGCCTTCGCCGCAATCTCGAATGTGCTCGAAAATGCGCCGAAGCTGCATTTCCATGGTTTCGGATTTGGGCGACCGGGACTTAATCTCGATGGCTCTCGGCAAACGCCGAAACAGCAGCACGCCGAATTTGTTGTTCGTCGCAAAGAGTGTTTGGGGCTTCGTGCTGCCGAAGCCTTCTTGAGATCGTTGGCACTGCTGGGGCGTGTCAAAGAAACGAAGACTGTGAGATCGGGGGCCGGAAGTTACAAGCTGAAGCATCTCGCTGAGAATTACACTTGCACCTATCCAGAAGGCGGAAAATTGGGGCCCGATTACGTCTCGAATGGAATTCTGATCGCTGCTGCGTTGCACATCGGCTTCAAGTACAAGACCGACGTTGATCATCTTGGCTACAACACGCAAAATGCGGCATTCAATATGTCAAAAGCGGCTATCAAAGTACTGGATGCTGAAATCAGGCCTTGGATGGGAGGTCGCAATTCGCGCGGCTCAGTTGCAGCATAGCTAAAACTCTAAGATTTCTCGCGGCGACGAATGCGGATGTCGTCGCGAGCAATCTGTTCGCTCTGTTTCTCTACTCAAAAACGGATGCAAAATTATGAGCCGAAATTCTCAAGCTAAACCGATATGGCAAACGAACATCGCTGTGCCGGGCGGTGGCAATTTTCTTTATCTCGATAACGAAAAAGCCGAACGTTACAACGCTGATCCTGACGCATATGCTGCGGATCATTTTGGTTTAAGCAAAATCGAGTACATGCAGTGGATTGATCTTGATGGCGCGCCGCTATGTGGTCACCGAACCAAAAAGGGTGACCTCTGCCGTAATATGACGGGCGGGTATCAATTGCGGGCGGGCGAGTGGCAGAAGCGTCACCGCAGACTATTTTGCGCATCGCACGGTGGCGAGCCGGCTCACCGTTAAGGATTCACCCGAGTTGGCGGAATTTGCGTCGGTTTTGCGTCTTTGAGCGATACGTTTCGAGGTTCGTATTCTTCTTGTGATTTTCCCATGGCGACTGCCGATCCCCCAGAACACTACTACATCGCTTACATTGACGAGGCCGGTGATCCCGGTCTTAAAGCCGTCCGTCCCGTAGATCCAGTAGGAGGGACGGAATGGCTTTGCCTTGCTGCGGTGGTTACGAGTGCAAAGCAGAGCCAGAATGCGGTCGGGTGGGTCCGCTCGATTCTAAATGAAACTGGCGCGAAAGCATCCGACATTCATTTCCGCAATCTTCCAGAATTTCGCAAGCGAATCGCTTGCTCGGCTGTCGCGAAGCTACCCGTCCGCGCATTTGTTCTGGCATCGAACAAAAAGAACATGCGCCAGTATCGCAATCTTCGAGCTGAACGTCTCAAATCGCAGCAGTGGTTCTACAACTTTTGTCTTCGGATGCTGCTGGAGCGGGTGACACATTTTTGCTTTGAACATGCGAAATCCGAGAATGCGCCTGGCCGACTGCTAAAGATCATTTACAGCGAACGCGGTGGTCACTCCTACGGCCAAACAGTTGCCTATCATGAACTTTTAAAGTCGCAGTCCAAGGCCGGGACTATGGTTCTGACTAAACGCAGGATCTTTTGGGAGGTACTGGACTGGCGCCTCGCGGAGGCGGTTTCCCACAAATCCAGCGCTGGTGCTCAGCTCGCTGACGTAGTTGCGAGTTCGTTTTATCAAGCCATTGACACTTTGCCTCCGACCAAATGGGACAATAGTTATGCCAAGCTATTGAAACCCATAATGGCGAAGGACGACGGGAATTATATGAATTATGGACTTGCCTTGCAGCCGACCCCGCCGTCCAAGGCAAAGCTCACAGATCAGCAAAAAGAAATTTTTGAATTCTATGGCTACAGGTTCTGGCCATAAGTGGCGGGCCCTCGGCCTCCGTTCGATCATCGAGCGCGTAGACTATCATCCAGTGGACAGTCGTATCGATGTCTGGTCGCGGCTAACGGTGCTGCAATCCTAGAGGGGGTTCCGACGTAGCCCGCCACGATCGACATTACGCAAAACTCAATGAGGTGCAATTCCCAATAGGCTGCGGTGTTGCGCTTTAATTTGCATAGAGTGCAGTCCCGGGTCTTCGATCCCTACAACCTCCGCCGCGGCCCTCTCGGCCGGAGCGCCGGGTGGTCCCGCTCCGGCGGCGTATGCGCGTCTTCCAGCAGGGCCATCGCCTCAACGGGGATGCGGTCGATAGCGACGCCGCCGCGGCGCATCTCCTTCAGCGCTGTGCGGATCGCGGTGTCGCGGTCGATCCAGTCCTGGCCGGTGCGCGCCGGCGCATCGCGGTGGCGGCGCGGGCGCCGGTTGCCCATATATTCCAGCCGCGCCATCTTCAGCACCTGCATGGCCTGGATCAGCCGGTCGAGATCGACACTGGGGCTGCTCCACAGCTCGGCAGCGCAGCGCTCGGCCAGCAGATGGAGCTTGTTGCCCAGCATGCGCAGCTTCAGCCGGCGCCCGGCGCGAGCGGTGGGCATCTTGTCGTTGGCAGCAGGCGCAAACGGGTGACGCTGCCAGCCGAAGTCGCGCGTCCATTTCGCGATGGTGCCGTTGGCAACGCCCATCCTCGCCGCGATCTCCCTGTGGGTCAGCGTGGTCTCCTCGATGAGGCGGCGCACCCCCGCGACCGTGGCATTCGTATGCGGACGCTTGGATCCCTTGGGACGTCCGCCCGCAACCGGCGGCGGTCCGTTGTCCACCTCATCGGTCACCCGAAGGCGCGCCACCGGGTCCGCGGAGGAGTCGATGACGCGGATCCTGGGGTCGAAGAGCGGGACGAAGGGGTATGGCATGGTTTGGAATATAAACCCATTTGCGGGAGATGCAAGCGGGCGCGTGATTCCATAACCTCGTTGCCCTACTTCACGCCGAGCTGCGCCATTTCTTCTGCTATGTTTGGCTTCAGGGCTTGTGCTGTAACGAGGTCGATCTCGCCAGCGGCGAAATCGCCCCTCAATCGTTTCGCGACGCCGCGACCATATAGCGAATTTGCAAGCTTGGGATCCTTACGAAGCGCGGCCTCATAGTCAGAAAGAGCTTCGTCGAGCGAGCCCATCTTGAGATAGGTGAAGCCTCGGCTGTCGAGAACATGCGGGTCGTCTGGCTGACGCCGTAGCGCCTCGTTGCAATTGGCGAGCGCCTTGTCAAAAGCGCCCGCTATCGCCTGGTAGAGACACAGGTTATTCCAAAAGCTAACGTTTTTGGCATCACGTCCACGAGCCTGGCTAAGGTCCCGTATTGCAAGGTCGTACTGACCTGTCTTGCCATATGCGCTCGCGCGCAGTGTAAAGCCGCGAGGATTCAGCCACCTCGCATTGAGTTCAAGCGCCGCATCATGGTCGGCGATTGCGCTGTTTCGGTCTCCCTGCAGCTCATAGACCGTGCCCCGGGCGACAAGGACAGCGGAGCATCGCGGATCGAGCTTGTTCGCCCTGCTGAAATCGTCGATCGCCCGGTCATATTCCCGTTTGTTGAGGTAAGCAGACCCTCTGAAAGTGAGCGCCCGGGCATTGCGAGGAGAGAGTTGAACAGCTCTGTCGAGGTCGTCGATGGCGCGATCATGTTCAAACATGCGCTCATAAGCCTCTCCACGGCCAGAGTAAGCGATCCAGGAATCGGGATCGAGCATGATCGCATGATTGAAATCTTCCACAGCGCGGGCGAATTCGTGGTGCCCATAATGGGCTTGGCCACGCGTGATATAGAAGATGGAGTTAGTTGGATTGCGCTTGATGGCGTCGGTCAGTTGCTGCACTGAACGCTCATAACCTTCGCCATACATATGGTCCGTGATCGTTCTAACGAACTCTCTTTCTCTTTCCGCTGTCGTGCTGGCATTCGGAGTTGGCTCGAACGGCGCTGCGGAGGCCATGCCGTGGCAGGCTGAGAGAACAAGCGCCGGCTGCGGATCGGCGGCTTGGGCGAGATGTGCCGCTCCGCCTGCGACTATGAGCTGCGTGGACAGGATCCATGCCAGTGACGTTCGCCAGATCCGCGGATGCATTGGACAAAGACCTGACCTGTTGTGGCGCGGATCACTACGCTGCATAGTTTCACGTGCCCTCGCCGAAATGAAAGTAATATGTACCGATTTCGGGGGGACGCTCAACTGACGCTGCGCTAGGCGCCGGTCCTTGTCCGCATTCCCTCGATCCCCAACACCTTCATCCGTGACGCCAGCGTCGTCGGTTTGATGTCCAGCAGCTCCGCCGCGCCGCCGGGCCCGAACACCTTGCCGGATGTCGCGGCAAGCGCAGCGAGGATGTTGCTGCGCTCGTGATCGCGCAGTTCGGCTGATGTCATCACCGCCGGCCGGGCGTCGGACTTCACGCGATGCGCGCCTGTTGCATGATGTGGGCCGGGCGCATCCGGCAGGTCGATTCGCAGCCTTCCGTTCTGCGCCAGGATCACTGCGCGCTCGATGACGTTCTGCAGCTCGCGCACATTGCCCGGCCAGTCGTAGCGCGACAGCCGCCGTGCGTCGCCCTCGGACAGGCGCAGATCCGATTTCAGCTTCTCGCTGAGCAGGAAGTGCTGCGCCAGCAGGGGAATGTCCTCGCGGCGGTCGCGCAGCGGCACCGACTCCACGGGAAACACGTTGAGCCGGAAATACAGGTCCTCGCGAAACCGTCCGCGCGCCACTTCCTGTTTCAGGTTGCGGTTGGTGGCGGCGATGACGCGGACATCGACGGCGCGGGTGCGTTCCTCGCCGACGCGTTCGAAATTGCCTTCCTGCAACACGCGCAGCAGCTTGCCCTGCAGCTCCAGCGGGATCTCGCCGACCTCGTCGAGAAACAGCGTGCCGCCATCGGCCAGCTGGAAGCGACCGATGCGATCGCGCACCGCGCCGGTGAAGGCGCCGCGCACATGGCCGAAGAATTCGCTCTCGAACAATTCGCGCGGGATCGCCGCGCAATTGACGCGGATCAGCGGTCGGTCGCGGCGGCCGGAGGCTTCATGGATCGCGCGCGCGATCAATTCCTTGCCGGTGCCGGATTCGCCGGTGATCATCACCGCCGCGGTGGTCGGCGCGACGAGCTTCACCTGCCGCAGCGTTTTCTGGATCGCCGCGCTCTGGCCGATGATGCCGCGCGGATTGGTCTCGATGCGGATTTCCTCTTGCAGATAGGCGTTTTCGAGTTCGAGACGCTCGCGCAGGCGATCGACTTCGGCCAGCGCGGCATGCAGTTTTTCATCGGCCTCGCGGCGCTGGCTGACGTCGCGAAACACGATCACGGCGCCGACCACCATGTGGCGGTCGCGGATCGGCGTGGAGGTGTATTCGACCCAGACCGGCGAGCCGTCCTTGCGCCAGAACACCTCGTTGTCGACATTGTGCACGGCGCCGTCGCGAAACGCCGCATAGATCGGACAGTCGTGATCCGGATAGTGGCTGCCGTCGTGATGGCTGTGATGCACGATCGGGTGGATTTCCTTGCCGACGAGTTCGTCGGCGGTCCAGCCCAGCATGCGCTCCGCAGCGGGATTGACGAAGGTGGTCTTGCCATCGGCATTGACGCCGTAAATGCCTTCGCCCGCCGCGCGCAGGATCAACTGGTTCTCGCGCTCGATATCCTGAAACACGCGCTCGACGCGCTGCCAGGCGGCAATGCCGCCGCGCATGTGATCCTCGGCGGCGGCGTCCACATGACGGCGGCGGCGCTGCTCGAGATCGCTCATGGTGAGCAGCAGCAAGGTGCGTTCACCTTGCGGCACCAGCGAGCCCGCATATTCGAGCTGCAACGCTTCGCCGGTGGCGTGACGCGGCGTCAGCGTGTTGGTCCAGTAGGAGCCCTTGGCCAGCACCGCCTGGGTGAACACGATCAGCGCCGGCAACTGGCCCGCATGCAGCGCGCTGATCTTGATCTGGCGCAGCAGCGCGCGGTCATAGCCGAGCAGGGTGCAGGCGGCCGGATTGGCGTCGATGATCTGGTCGGCGTGGGGATCGAGCAGCAGCGTCGGCTCGACCGAATAATCGAAGGCGATGGTTCGCAAATCATGCGGCTGGGCCGTTGCAAAATCCATCGGCGAAACTCCGAAAAATCGTAATCAGGCTACGAATTTTCGTGTAGCACGAATTCTCGTAATCGCCAATGCAGGCCCGAAATGCCTGCGGCGATTGGACATTCCGGCGGGAGCGGGGATGGCACACTCCTTGCGTAATTGACCGGAGCGTCACCGAGGAGGTCACATGTCCACATTCGACAATCCGTTCGATCCCGCCCGCCGTTTGCGCGCTGGCGCCTGCAGCTGCGGCCAGCATGCCAGCCAGTCCGAACATGAGGCCACGCTGCAGCTTCGCTGCGACATTCCCGAGACCGAGGACAAACGCTACGAGGGCGTCGTCGCCTCGGCGGTGATGCGCGCGGTGTTCCCGAAGGAGGTCGCACGCCGCGCCTTCCTGAAGTCGGTCGGTGCGTCCAGCGCGCTGGCGGCGCTGTCGCAGTTCTTCCCGATCAAGACGGCGACCGAAGTGTTCGCGCAGGGCGCGGGCAAACTGGAAAAGACCGATCTCAAGGTCGGCTTCATTCCGATCACTTGTGCAACGCCGATCATCATGGCCGATCCGCTCGGCTTCTATAAGAAGCAGGGGCTCAATGTCGAAGTGGTGAAGACCGCCGGCTGGGCCGTCATCCGCGACAAGACCATCAACAAGGAATATGACGCCGCGCATATGCTGGCGCCGATGCCGATCGCGATCTCGCTCGGCCTCGGCTCGCAGCCGATCCCCTATACCGTGCCGGCGATCGAGAACATCAACGGCCAGGGCATCACGCTGGCCATGAAGCACAAGGACAAGCGTGACCCGAAGGACTGGAAAGGCTTCAAGCTCGCCATCCCGTTCGACTATTCGATGCACAACTATCTCTTGCGCTACTATCTCGCCGAACACGGCATCGATCCCGATACCGATGTGCAGCTGCGCTCGGTGCCGCCGCCGGAAATGGTCGCGAACCTCCGCGCCGACAATATCGACGGCTTCCTCGCGCCCGACAATATCTGCCAGCGCGCGATCTATGACGGCGTCGGCTTCATGCACATCCTGTCGAAGGAAATCTGGGACGGGCATCCGTGCTGTTCGTTCGCAGCGTCCAAGGAATTCATCACCACGTCGCCGAATTCCTTCGCCGCGCTGACGCGTGCGATCGTCGATGCCACCGCCTATGCGTCCAAGGCGGAGAACCGCAAGTCCATCGCGGAAGCCATCGCGCCCGCGGCCTATCTCAACGCGCCGCCGGTGGTGCTGGAGCAGGTGCTGACCGGCACCTATGCCGACGGACTCGGCGGCATCAAGACCGACGCCAAGCGCGTCGATTTCGATCCGTTCCCGTGGCAGTCCTTTGCGGTGTGGATGATGACCCAGATGCAGCGCTGGGGCCAGATCAAGGGTGATGTCGACTACAAGGGCGTCGCCGAACAGATCTATCTCGCCACCGACACCGCCAAGGTGATGAAGGAGATGGGTTTGACGCCACCGACGACGAGCTACAAGTCGTTCGCGGTGATGGGCAAGACCTTCGATCCGGAGAAGCCGAAGGAGTATCTGGCGAGCTTCAAGATCAGGAAGGCGACGTGAGAATGGTTGTCGCGAGCGCCGCTTCCTTACCTCGCCCCGCCTGCGGGGAGAGGTCGACTGTAACGCGCGGAGCGCGTGGAAGTCGGGTGAGGGGGACTCTCCACACGCTCCGCAGTTTGCGGAGAGTCCCCCTCATCCGTCGCGAACTTGCTTCGCAAGCTCGCGCCACCTTCTCCCCGCAAGCGGGGAGAAGGAAAGGACCACAATGATCCAATCCCTTCGCTTCCGCGCTGCCGTCGTGTCCATCGCGATCTTTCTCGCCTTCATCGGCGTGTGGCACCTCGCCACGCGGCAGACAGCAACGGTCGGCACCATGTCGCCGGAATACGCAAAACTGATGGGCCTCACGGCGACATCGGGCAAGTCCGCGATGCCCGGTCCGCTCGATGTCGGCGCCAAACTCTGGGAGCACCTGAAGCGGCCGTTCTATGACAACGGGCCGAACGACAAGGGCCTCGGCATCCAGCTCGCCTATTCGATCGGCCGCGTCGGGCTCGGCTATCTCATCGCCGTGATCGTCGCGATTCCGCTCGGCTTCCTGATCGGCATGTCGCCGCTGATGAACAAGGCGCTCGATCCGTTCATCCAGGTGCTGAAGCCGATCTCGCCGCTGGCCTGGATGCCGCTCGCGCTCTACACCATCAAGGACTCCAGCCTGTCGGCGATCTTCGTGATCTTCATCTGCTCGGTGTGGCCGATGCTGCTCAACACCGCCTTCGGCGTCGCCGCCGTGCGCAAGGAATGGATCAATGTCGCGCGCACGCTGGAAGTCGGCACCTTCCGCCGCGCCTTCACCGTCATTCTTCCTGCGGCCGCGCCAACCATCCTCACCGGCATGCGCATTTCCATCGGCATTGCGTGGCTGGTGATTGTTGCGGCTGAAATGTTGGTCGGCGGGACGGGGATTGGTTACTTCGTCTGGAACGAATGGAATAATTTATCGATCACAAATGTGATTATCGCGATCCTGCTGATCGGGATCGTCGGCATGTTGCTCGATCAGATATTGGCACGCTTCACCCGCATGGTCACGTTTCCGGAGTGATGCGATGCGATTTGTAATCTTAACGAGCGCTTCTTGCTTACCTCTCCCCGCTTGCGGGGAGAGGTCGCCGGGCGAAGCGCAGCGAAGCCGGGCGGGTGAGGGGGGCTCTCCATTTGCTCCGAGCCCGCTGCGACTCCCCCTCATCCCGACCTTCTCCCCGCAAGCGGGGAGAAGGAGTGGCGCGTCGCTGAAAGTATCGTCATGACCACCAAATTCATCTCCATCGAAGGCATCGCCAAGCGCTATCCGGCGGCGGCGGGCGGCAGCACGACGATCTTCGAGGACCTCTGGCTGTCGATGCCCTCAGGCGAATTCGGCTGCATCATCGGCCATTCCGGCTGCGGCAAGACGACGGTACTCAACATCCTCGCCGGGCTCGATGACCCCAGCGAAGGCACCGTCATCGTCGACGGCCAGGCGATCTCCGGCACCAGTCTCGACCGCGCGGTGATCTTTCAGAGCCACGCGCTGCTGCCTTGGCTCACGGTGATGGGCAACATCGCCTATGCGGTGTCGTCGAAATGGCGCAAGTGGGACAAGGCGAAAGTCCGCGCCCATGCGCAGATCTATATCGACAAGGTCGGCCTCACAGGTTCGGAGCACAAGCGGCCGTCGGAACTGTCCGGCGGCATGAAGCAGCGCGTCGGCATCGCGCGCGCGCTGTCGATCACGCCGAAGATCATGCTGATGGACGAGCCGTTCTCGGCGCTCGACGCGCTGACCCGCGGCACGCTGCAGGACGAGGTGCGGCGTGTGACGCTGGAGACCGGCCAGACCACCTTCATGATCACCCATGACGTCGACGAGGCGATGTATCTTGCCGACAAGATTTTTCTGATGACCAACGGCCCCGGCGCCGTGCTGGCGGAGATCGTCGAGAACCCGCTGCCGCGGGATCGCTCGCGCATCGATCTGCACAAGCACCCGCATTATTACGCGCTGCGCAACCACATCATCGATTTCCTGGTGACGCGCAGCAAGACCTTCACCGCCACCACGCCGCACCACGACCCGCGCCATGTGCCGGTGGTCCGGCCCGCATTCCCCGAGGCGCCAACGATGCCGTCTCTTCACAGCGCGACGCGCTAGCCGCGTCAACCGAAACCTCACGACCCAAGGAGAACCATCATGCTGCGATCCGACCTCACCGAAAAGCTGCTCGACATCAAGCGCGAGAAGGAATGGACCTGGAAATATATCTGCGAGCAGATCGGCGGCTACAGCGAAGTGCTGATCGTCGGCGCCATTCTCGGCAACATGAAGCTGACCAAGCCGCAGGCGGCCAATGCCGGCGAGCTGTTCGGCCTCTCGAAGAGCGAGACCGCGATGCTCAACGAGATCCCGATGCGCGCCGAAAACGTGCAGATGCCGCCGCAGGATCCGCTGATCTATCGCTTCTACGAGATGGTGATGGTGAACGGCCCGGCCTGGAAGGCGCTGATCGAGGAGGAATTCGGCGACGGCATCATGTCGGCGATCGATTTCGACATGGTGATGCAGCGCATCGCTAACCCCAAGGGCGACCGCGTGCAGATCACGATGTCCGGCAAGTTCCTGCCGTACAAGTATTACGGCGCGACGGGCAACGTGCCGGAATATGGGTTCAAGGAAGGGTAGGGATTAGTCTCCCCATAAGCACGGCCTGCCGCTAGTGTACTCTGCGCCATCTAGCGCGCCTCAAGCCGTGAGGTACGTTTAACCTAATCTCTGAGGAGCGGCCATCACGCTGCTCCTCAAAATGGGGCGAGTAATCGGCGCAACATGCCTGAAAGCCTATGCGTTATTTTGACGCCGAAGGTGCGAAAGACGCTTTCTTTCAGGTAGTTATGGAGGATACAGCTCCAAAATCACCATACGCGCTATGGCTTTCAGCCAGTTTTATGCTGGGCAATCTCGACACTCTTGGCCCGATACCGATACGCTTTTGTGCGTGAGTCGTCCGACCGAACGGGATTTAGCCTGTCGGGGTGCTGAGACATCGCACTGAGCATGCAATCCATGACTGCCAAGTTGTCCGCCACCGGTATCACTCGAACGTTTCTCGACTTGTCCGAAAAGGACTTGGCAAATATTGATTTTGCTTCACTGGCTCCGCACTTGGGGATATCCCACGGCACGACTTGGGATGACTTGCTGACGGCCCGCCGCATCTTGATTGTCTCTGAGGCCGGAGTCGGCAAGACTTTTGAATGCCGTGCATGCCGCGACCGTCTTTGGGCAAACGGCGAGCCCGCATTCTTTCTTGAGCTATCTGTGCTTGCGGATACGGACGTGGCCGACATGCTAGCCGCAGACGAGCAAGTGCGCTTTGACGCTTGGCTGCTCTCTCAATCCGAAACCGCGACGTTCTTCCTCGATTCTATCGATGAACTTAGGATCAGCCAGAAGTCATTCGAACAAGCCTTGAAGAGACTAGGCAAGGCTCTGACCGGGCATCTTGGTCGCGCCCGTATCGTTATAACCACGCGCCCCATCCCGGTCGATCAACAGCTCATTGAACGACACTTGCCAATACCGCTTGCGGCAGTGGCGAGTGCCACTGCGAACGAGTTTGCAGATTTGGCCATGAGCGGCAAGCAAACTCGGTCCGATAATCCTGGGCAACCGGCGCTCAAGCGCAATGTGGGATTGATGCCGCTCACGCGAGAGCAAATTAGAGCGTTTGCAGAGATTCAGAAAGTCACCGACCCTGACGCACTTCTTCAGGATATAGAGCTGCGAGATGCGGGGGAATATGCGCAGCGTCCTCAGGATCTGATTGAGCTGTGTTCAGATTGGAAAGATCACCAGCGTATCCGAAATCATGGTGATCAAGTAGCAACGAATGCGGTCAACAAATTAAAGGCACGAACGGATCGACTTGAGAAGGCTCAGCTATCGCCGGAACGCGCTCTTGAAGGTGCGTCCCGGCTTGCGCTCGCGATGCTGCTAACACGGAAGTTTACTATTCGCTATAGCGCGGAGTCTGACAAGCTGGAGTCAACTGAGGCGGCGCTCGATGCAGGTAAAATCCTCACAAACTGGTCTCAAGACGAGCGTGATACTCTTCTTGAGCGTGCCCTCTTCGGGTTCGCGAACTATGGACGGGTGCGCTTTCACCATCGATCTGTAATTGAGTTTTTGGCAGCAAGAAGGCTCGATGCGCTACTGCAGCGTCGCGTGCCGATTAAGGCTATTAAGCGTATTCTTTTTGCGGAGACGATCCAGGGCGACAAAGTCTTGCGTCCATCAATGCGACCTGTGGCTGCATGGTTGTCGATCTGGCATGACGGGATCTTTGTTGAGACGATGCATCGTGAACCTGAGGTTCTGCTCAATCACGGCGATCCCCAATCGCTACGACCCCAACAACGCGCGGATGTGCTGAAGGAGTACGTAAAGCGTTTTGGGAAAGGTGGTTGGCGCGGGCTGCGCGTTCCAGCCATTCAAGTTCATCGCTTTGCGTCAACGGAGCTATCTCAAACAGTCAACTCCATATGGGCCAAAGGTGTTGAGAATTTCGAAGTACGGGAGCTTATCTTCGAGCTGATCGGAGCGGGAAAATTGGCTAATTGTGCCAATATTGCTCATGAAGTGATTGTCGATGGAAAAGCGTCGGAGCGGGAGAGAATTGAAGCGCTGGACGCTTTGATTGCACTGGACGATGGAAGGCTTCCAAAGATTGCGGCATCCGTCGCTCATAGGAGAAAATGGCCTCCGAGCCTCGCTCGATCCGCGTCGCTGCGTCTTTTCCCGAAACACCTCTCTGTTGCTCAGTTATGTAAGCTCTTGCCTCATGTGCAAGAGCCAAAGAAAACAATCGGTGATCTGAGTTGGAGACTGCCGCAGGTAATTGCGGGCGGAAAAATTTTGCCTGCAGCGCTTGATGAACTTCGTATTGGCTTAACAGCACTTGTCGAGGACGGGGCCAAGTGGCTCAAAGACAAGTGGCCGCATACGCAGACAAACAGGCCCGATCTTGTCGCGGCGTTGGTCGCATCTTGCGTAAGGAAATTTTTAGAGGGTGTTGCTTCGCCGGAGCTGTTTCGTTCAAGTGTTATTGCCCTGCGCTTCGTCGAGGATAGAGATTCAGCTAGTCAAGCAACTAAGGATTTGCGTGGGTTTCTGGCCGATGCGACCAGCGAACAGCGCGAGGCCGCATTTTGGGAAGACGACGCCTTTCTCCAGATGCTGCATCCTGTCACTGACGCGTGGAACCGTGTGTTCAATCTCAGTCACCACGGTGGCATTCGGTTGACGAGCAAGGATCGATCATGGGTCATTCGACGGCTATCCAACAAGAACTCCGCGTTGCTCGAGCGAGAGATGATGCTCAACGCAGCTATAACCGAGTTGATTGAGCCCGGAGATAATATCTCTAAAGTGTTTGAAGTGTTGAAGGCGCATGTCGCGGATAGTCAGTCATTGCTCACAATTGTCAAAGATCGCCAGAAGCCGGCGCCTATAAACGCTGAGTTGCGACGTTTCGAAGAGCAGGGTGCGAGGCGCAAGAAGAAAGAGGAGAACCAGCAAGCTCAAGCACGAGTCAGTTGGGTGAAGTTCTGGCAAGAGGTGGCAAGCAATCCCGAAGCAGTTTTCGCGAAGGCTCGCGCCAACAATACGGCGTGGAATTTATGGCGAGCCATGGAGAGGTCTGGGAGTGAAAGCAGGGCCTCGGGATGGAATCGACGCTTTATCGAACAGCAATTCGGTAAAGAAACTGCTGATCGACTCCGCGAAATACTGCAGCGCATGTGGCGCAAGGATAAGCCCACTCTTCGAAGCGAGCGCGCACCAGAAAATAAAAGCACGTTCTTAGTTAAATGGCAGCTCGGCCTTGCGGCAATCTACGCCGAGTCAGAAGACGCGGCGTGGGCTACGAAGCTTACCGATGCGGAAGCGCGCTTGGCTGCACGATATGCTCCAATCGAGTTAAATGGCTTCCCACCCTGGTTGGACGCTTTAGTTGCATCGCATCCTGCGGCTGTTGACGAGGTCTTGGGGGCTGAACTCAGTCTCTCGCTTCAGGACGAGGAAGATAGCAGCAACGCTTCAATATCGCTACAAAATGTCCGTCATGCTTCCCCTCGTGTTGCATCGCTGTTTTCGCCACGAGTAAAAGCCTGGTTGGATAGAGCGCGCGTTGATAAAGTTGGCAATGGTGACACGGGCGCTAATCTTCTCGGGCAGGCGATCGCTGTACTCATGCAATCGGAGAATGGAGATCTCCAACGAGCCTTGGCGACCGCGGCTTCCGAAGAGGTTGCTAACGATTTGCAAGGGCCGTCAGCTAAAATTTGGTTGCCGGTACTTATGCAGCTCAAGCCGGAGGCGGGTGTAATCGCGTTGGAAGAAACCCTAAAAGGGGTACAGCCAGCGAAGCGAGGGGTGGGAGTCGCGTGGTTTTCTACGTTGTTTGGTCGTGACGTTGGTGGCCTCACGATCAATTTGCGGCGCCCTGAGTTTACGCCGAAGTTATTGCTCCGATTGGTGCGACTTGCTTATCAGCACGTTCGGCGATCCGAGGACGCTAAGCACGTAGGGTCCTATTCACCTGACCAGAGAGATGATGCGGAGCGAGGGCGGGACGTGCTCCTCAGCGCTTTGCTAGCGACCAAGGGCGCTGAAGGCTGGGCAGCCAAACTCGAAATGGCTGCGGATCCGCTTTTCAAAAGCTTCAAGGATCGTGCTGTTGCTGTTGCACGCGAAGGTGCAGCAGAAGAAGTCGATGGTGTTGCGCTGAGCGAAGTCGATGTGGTGGCTATCGATACTTACGGTGAGGCTTCTCCATCGACGCGTGATGCCATGTTTGCAGTTTTGCGCGATCGATTGGACGATATTGAAGATTTGCTGCTGCAAGATGTGTCGCCACGTGAAGCTTGGGCTAATATTCACGACGAGCGGGTGATGCGTAAGGAGTTGGCTAGAGAGCTGCGTAACGCTTCGAATCATTTGTACACTGTTGATCAGGAGGCTGCGACTGCTGATGAGAAGGAGACAGATATCCGGATGCGGGCAACGCGATCCGGACAGCAGGGGACAATTGAGCTTAAGATTGGTGAAAAGCCGCGGTCAGCAGCAGAGTTACGCGCGACGATCAAAGACCAGTTGTTAATGAAGTATATGGCTGCCGACGAGTGCCGCGCGGGTTGCCTTGTTATCACTATTAAGTCCAATAAGACTTGGAGCCATCCCGATACGGCCAAGCGACTTGATTTCTCGCAGCTCATTGAAATGTTGGACTTAGAAGCTAGTCGATTGTCGTTTGAGCTTGGGGGAAGCGCGTGCCTTTTGGTTAAAGGATTGGACTTGCGACCGCGCCTCTTGACCGAACGAGAGGCAAGGATGAGGCGAATAAAGCCGGAATCAACCGAGCGCAGAGCGAAAAAGCGAATTTCATCGAAGCGGAAGGTTCCAAAGAGCAACGCAAAGCATCCGACCGTCAGTAAAGGTTCTACGGCAAAGAAAAGCTCTGCGGTCAAGAAACGTCCCGTGGCCAAGAAGCGCCCTACGGCCAAGAACAACCCCGCAAATAAGAAACAAGCTGCGGTCAAGAAACGGAAGTCGAAAAGTGCAGGGAAGAGATAGTGGTGCGCCCAACCCGCGCGTAGCTATTTAACACTTTCCGCTTTCCTTAACGGGGCGCACCCGACCTCGAGCACAACGGCGGATTATGCTGAGCTACTCCGCTGTTGTGGCACGCTAATATCGCCTGCTGCCCCTTGGTCGCAGCGCCGGGTGATCACGCTCCGGCGGCGTATGTGCCGCTTCGAGCAGCGCCATCGCGTCGTCCGGAATCTGTGTCACATCGACGCCGCCGCGGCGCATCTCCTTCAGCGCGGTGCGGATCGCAGCGTCGCGCGCCATCATCTCGCGGCCGGTGCGCGCGGGCATGTCGATGTGGCGGCGCGGGCGCCGGCGGCCCATCGCCTCCAGCCGCGCCATCTTCAGCACCTGCAGCGCCTGCATCAGACGATCGATATCGACATCGGGCTGCGCTTCCAGCTCGCGCACGGCGCGCTCCGCCAGCGCGTGGAGCCGCTCGGCGAGTTTTCGCAATTTGAGTTTCTGCGAGGCGCGGGCGGAAGGCACCGTGTCGGTGGCGCGCGGGGCGAAGAGCGGGCGCTTCCAGCCGCCGTCGCGGGTCCAGCGGCAGATCGAGGCGCGGCCGACGCCGGTTTGCTTCGCGATCTCGCCATAGGTCAGCACCGTCGTCTCGATCAGGCGGCGCACCTGCGCGCATTTGGCATCCCCATGCGGCCGCCTTGAGCCGCGCACGTGCGGGCCGCCCACAAAGGCATCCGGCGCCTCGGGCTCATCGGGCGTGACGCGAAGGCGGATGATGGGGCCGAAGAAAGGATGGGTCATGCCAAAGAATATATACCTAGGCGCGGAATTGCGCAAGCGGGCGTGCGACGTCCCGTGCATCGCCGTCCGTCGTCGCCGATTTCGTAGGAGGCGCGCATCCGGTCACTTGGCTGCACCTGTGATTGCGCGATAGGCTGGCACACGTCGATCGTGCCTGGCTCACAAAGAGGGGGCGGCGCGATGCGGAGGAAACCCGGCGGGAACGGCAGGGGGATTTCATGGCAGGTGTCGATTATCTGATCACCGCGCGCGGCATCTCGGGCGCTGCGTTCAACGAGAATGTCGGCACCATCCGCTATCTGCGGGTGCCGACCAATGTGGCGATCCCGACGCCGGCGATGGCGACGTCCAGCAAGACCGATCTCGCCAAATGGGTGAAGGAGGTGCGCGACATTGCCGACGGCGATCCCAACCAGAATTCGATCAGCGTGGCCGGCGACATCCTCGTCTTCATCCACGGCTACAACAACGATCTCGACATCATCATGAAGCGCCAGCGCCAACTCGCGAAGGATCTCAAGGCCGAGGGCTGGAAGGGCCTCGTCATCGGCTTCGACTGGCCGAGCGACAACGAGACGCTGGCCTATTGGCAGGATCGCTCCAAGGGCGCCGAAGTGGCGGTGAAGCTGGTGAGCGATTGCATCACCGTGCTGGCGCAGGGGCAGGAAAAGGACTGCGTCACCAATGTGCATCTGCTCGGCCATTCCACCGGCGCCTATGTGGCCATGGAAGCCTTCGTGCAGGCGGAGAAGGACGGCGCGCTGTTCAAGAGCAACTGGCGCGTCAGCCAGGTCGCCTTCATCGCCGGCGACGTGGCGTCGTCGAGCCTGTCGGTGAATGATTCCTGGTCGGGGCCGATGTTCAAGCGCATCCTGCGCCTGACCAACTATTCAAACCCCTATGACAGCGTGCTGGCGGCCTCCAATGCCAAGCGGCTTGGCGTGGCGCCGCGCGCGGGCCGCGTCGGCCTGCCGGCGGACGCGCATTCGAAAGCCACCAATGTCAATTGCGGGGACTATTTCACCACACTCGATCCGAAGAAGAGCACCTTCTTCGGCGACTTCACCCATTCCTGGCATATCGGCAACCGCGTCTTCGCGCGCGACCTCGCGATGACCCTCGAAGGCGCCATCGACCGCGATGCAATCCCGACACGCGCGGTGGTCGGCGGCGCGCTGATGCTGCAGGACAGACCGCGGCCGAAATTCATGGCCGACTGGGGCATCAAGGCCGCCGCTACCCGCGGCGGCGCGCCCCGCGACGGCACGGGCGTGCTGAGCTAGCGCCGGGCGCGGGGCTCCGGCGTGGTGCCCCGCTCAACGTTTCGACTTGGCTTTTGACTTCTTGGTCTTGGCCTTCTTGGTCTTCGCTTTCGCTTTTTTGACCTTCGCCTTCGCGACCTTCTTGGTTTTGGTTGTCTTGGCTTTTGCCTTTTTGGCTGACGCAGCCTTTGCCGTCTTCTTCGTTGTTTTCTTCTTGGCTGTCTTCGTCTTCGCCTTCTTCGCTACAGCCTTCGCCGCCTTTTTCTTCTTCGGCGGACGCACCGGTTCGTCATCGCTGTGGGTTGCGGCATTGACGGTCCAGTTGGACGCCGGGATCGTGAAGAACATCTCGCGCCGCCGCGACTTGAATCCGCCGGGCTTGAAATAGCTCTCCGTCCATCGGTCGTCCGGATCGAGGAATACCTTTTCCGGCTTCTCGCCTTTCTTGCGCTTGCTGGCGACGTCATTGGCGACATCGCGGAAATAGAAATGCCGGAACAGCCGGTCGAACTCGGTCATGTAGATGTCGGCCACGCGGGTCGAGCCGCGGATCAGGATCATGTTTTCGTCATTGGTGGTCAGCGATCCCTCCGAGAAATTCGCCGAACCTGTGCAGATCAGGGGATCGTCGCTCAAGGGATCGATCAGCAGATATTTCGTGTGGACGAAGAAGATATTGCCTTCGTCGCGGGTGAGCTCCTCCTTGAGAAACCAGCGGTCGAGCGGAAACTCCTTCACCTTGCGCTTGGCGACCAGCTTGCCGTCGACCACCTTGAACTCGGCGCCCAGCACGGCGCCGAACGAGATCTGCAGGTCGCGGTCGCCCTTGAGCGCCTTGCGCTCGTCGGCGGTGGGCGGCTTCTCCTTGAGCACGAAGCGCAGGAAGTCGCGGTCGCGCGCCAGCGGCTCGATGAAATCGGCGGCGACGTTGAAGGCCGCCGTGAACATGATCGACGAGGTGGCGTCGCTCATCCGGTCGGCATACCAGTTCAGCATCGACGCCGTCTGGCGCGGCGAGAAGATGCAGGTCTGTGATCCCTCTTTCACGAGGGCGGGCGGGTAGGGCGAGATCTCCGCGACGCCTTCCTTCGCGGGCTTGCCGGTCGGGTTGTCGCTCAGGATCGTCCAGTATTTCAGGTATTGTTCGGCGACGTCGCTGTCATGGACGAGGTGTCCGACATTCGACTGGCCGAGGAATCCGGACGGCGTGATGTTGGTCGAGCCGGTCCACACTTCTTGCGGCGCGTCGCCGTCGAGCTTGATGATGAACTTGTTGTGCGGGATCGGCGGCCGCGTGCGCCAGATCACGACCGGCTCGCCATTGTGCTTCGCCTTGACGTCGAGGCCGGCGGCCTTCATCGCCTTGCGGTTCTTGCCCTTCTTGTCGTCATGCACGATCAGCCGGACATCGAAGCCGTCATCGATCTTGGTCTTCAACGCTTCGATGATGGGGGCGTAGGTGAATTCGTAAATACAGGCGCGCAGCGCCTCGCTCTTCTTCGTCGTGTCGATATAGTCGAGGCAGGCCTCCAGCAGGCCGCGCGAGAGCCAGACCGTGTGCTCGTCCTTCGGGTTGTCCATCTCCGCTTCGGTCGGCTTGTGGTTCTTGAACTTGCGCGCATAGGCCTGGCTGGCGATGGCGCCGCGGTTGAACCAGATGCCGTGTTGACCATCGTCCTCCTTCTCCGTCGTGACGGTGAAGGCGAGCTTTTCGGTGTCGCGCAGTTCGGGCGCGGTCGGGTCGCCAAATACGGGGATGACCTCGAAGTGATAGGTCGTGCCGGGCTCCGCGGTGTAGTCGCTCCAGAGGAAACTCTGGATCGGAAATTTGTCGGTGAAATACTCTCCGTGCTCGGTGTCGGGCTCTGGCTCGACCTCTTCGAACACCTTCAGCGATCGCAGGAATTCCGGCTTGCCGGCGCCCCTGGCGCGCTGGAACGCAAATCCCAGCAGCCCCTTGCACGCGGCCTCGTCGCAATTGAGGGCGATCATGATGGCGCGCGTGCCCGCGATCGCGCTCGCTTCGAAAGCTCCGGCAGACGTCGTGACGCGCATGGCCCTGTCCCCCCGTTTTCGATGTGACGCTGATGCTCGCCCAACGCCGTATTTTGGTCAACCTATAGAAGATTTGTGACAGGATGCACGCTTAAGGGGTGCGGGCGAGGGACTGTGTGACGTCGTGCCGGGTGCGCGAAAGTGGACACGGATCTGCAGTCTGCGAACATGGTCGCCTCATTGGAAACGATGCGTTTCCATCGTTTCCCTTTTCTTGCTCCCATTCACGCCTAAATAGGTGGTCAGCAAACCCACCCTGAGTATCCGTCCCATGAAGAACATCGGCTTTCTCTCCTTCGGCCACTGGACCCCGTCGGCCTCGTCGCAGACGCGCTCGGCGGGCGATGCGCTGCTGCAGTCCATCGATCTCGCCGTTGCTGCCGAGGAACTCGGCGCCGACGGCGCCTATTTCCGGGTGCATCATTTCGCGCGCCAGCTCGCCGCACCGTTTCCACTGCTGGCCGCGGTCGGCGCGCGCACCAAGAAGATCGAGATCGGCACCGCCGTGATCGACATGCGCTACGAGAACCCGCTCTATATGGCGGAGGACGCCGGGAGCGCCGATCTCATCGCAAGCGGGCGGCTGCAGCTCGGCATTTCCAGAGGCTCGCCGGAGCAGGTGATCGACGGCTACCGCTACTTCGGCTACGCGCCCCCCGAGGGCCAAACCGACGCCGACATGGCGCGGCGGCACACCGAGGTGTTTCTCGACGTCCTTCAAGGCAAGGGCTTTGCGCAGCCGAATCCCAATCCGATGTTTCCGAACCCGCCGGGCCTGCTGCGGCTCGAGCCGCATAGCGAAGGCCTGCGCGAACGCATCTGGTGGGGCGCCTCCACCAATGCGACGGCGGAATGGGCGGCCAAGCAGGGCATGAACCTGCAGTCATCGACGCTGAAGATCGACGAGAGTGGCAAGCCGTTTCATGTGCAGCAGGCCGAGCAGATCCGGCTCTATCGCGACGCCTGGAAGGCGGCAGGGCACACGCGCGACCCGCGCGTGTCAGTGAGCCGCAGCATCTTCGCGCTGGTGGACGACCGCGACCGCGCTTATTTCGGCCGGGGCGATGAGGGCGAGGACAAGGTCGGCTACCTGCACGGCACCGAGCGCGCCATCTTCGGCCGCAGCTTTGCAGCAGAGCCGGATGCACTGATCAAGCAGTTGAAGGGCGACGAGGCGATTGCCGAGGCGGATACGCTGTTGCTGACGGTGCCGAACCAGCTGGGCGTCGACTACAACGCCCATGTGATCGAGGCGATCCTGAAACACGTCGCGCCCGGCATGGGCTGGCGGTGATCTTTCTTACCCTCCCCCGCGCGAAGCGAAGCTTCGCTAGGCGGGGAGGGTCGGCGAACGAAGTGAGCCGGGGTGGGGGTAGCCCCACACTAGGGCGGAGTTTGTGGCACCCCCACCCGACCGGCCCAATAAGAAAGAATTGGGCCGGCCACCCTCCCCGCAAGGGGGAGGGTAAGATCACGGCACGCTTTGGCCTTACTTCTCAAACCCAACCTTCCTGATCAGTGCAATCGCCGCCTTCTGGCTGGCAGCGATCGCATCGATATCAAGCGTATCGCTCGGAAACGCTCCCATCGCCGCCACCAGCGGCGCGCTCTCGGCATCTGATGTGACCGGATATTCCAGTTCGGCAGCCGCGTAGATTTTCTGCACCGCCCGCGTCACCAGGAACTCCAGAAACGTCAGCGCGGCCGCGCGATGCGGCGCGTGTTTCGCCAGCGCTGCGCCGGTGAGGTTCACATGCGTGCCGCCGCGCTCGAATGTCGTCGGCACCGTCTTCACCTTGTTCGCCCAGGCCGTCCACTCCGCGCCTTCGCGGCCGTCGCGCAATTGTGCCAGCGCCACGGTATTGGCGATCCCGATGCTGCAGCGGCCTTCCGCGAGCTGACGGATGACGTCGTTGTCCTTGCCTTCGGGCGCATGTGCGAGATTGGCCTTGATGCCGTGCAGCCAGGCTTCGGTGGCGTCGGCACCGTGATGCACGAGATAGGCCGCAATCAGCGCGACATTGTTTTGATGCAAGGGCGAGCGGATGCAGAGCTGGCCGCGAAAGCGGGGATCGGCGAGATCCTCATAGCGGATCGCGCTTAGTGGTGAGTCATTGCGTACGACGACCACGCGCGGCCGCACCGACAGGCTGATCCACTCCGCGCCGCGCAGTTGTGGCGGGATTGTCTTCTTGAGCAGCGGAGAGGTGGTCGGTTGCGACAGATCATTCGCGGCGAATTGCGAGGTCTTGTCGAGGCCGATGGTCATCAGCACGTCGGCGGGGGAGACGTCGCCCTCGGCCTTCATGCGCGTGACGAGATTGTCCTCGATGTAAGTGAGCTTGACCGTGATGCCGGTCGCCGCCGTGAAGGATGCGATCACCGGTTCGACGAGTTGCGGTTCGCGCGTCGAATAGAGATTGATCTCTTCGGCGCGGCTTGTGGCCAAGCCGAAGAGGAGGAGCGACGACGCAAGCGTCAGAGCCAGCGGTAGTGCCCGAACGTTGCGTCGTCGCGATGGTCGCATTCTGTTGCCTCAGAACTTTACCGTCGCTGCCAGCGAGAAGCGCCGCGCATCGCCAAGGGCAACGTTGGGAAGGCTCACTGCCGACGGATAGTAGACCTTGTCGAAGATATTCTTGATGTTGAACTGATAGATCACAGGCAGAGTCTGGTATTTCGTCTCGTAGGTCGCAAAGGCGTCGGCCACCGTGTAAGACGGCAGCACGAAGCTGTTTGCAGCATCGCCGGGACGATCGCCGACATAATGTGCACCGGCGCCGACGCGCAGACGACCCGGCAGCATCGTGCCGAAATCATAGACGAGATACAGCGACCCGGTGTTCAGGGCGACATTCTGCAGGTGGTTTCCGGTGTATTGCGAGTCCTGCGTCAAGATCGCATCGGTATAGGCATAGCTGGCGATCATGCTCCAGCTATCAGTCAGTTTGCCGGTCACGTCGACTTCGACACCGCGTGAGCGCGCCGCAGCCGCGGTGCGTGCCTCGTTGGTCGTGGTGACCGTATTGTATTGCGACAGCATCACGTTCTTTTTGTCGATGTCGTAGAGCGCGACCGTGCCTGACAGGCGCTTGTTGATATCGAACTTGATGCCGGTCTCCCACGACACGCCTTCCTCGGGCTTCGTCTGCGAGTCGAAGACCGCGCCGTTGGGAGCGATGGTCGAATTCGGCTTCAGCGATTCCGTGTAGCTGGCATAGAGCGAGACTTCGTCGGTGACCTTCAGGATCACGCCGCCGAGCGGCAGTGCCTTGTTGCCGGACAGATCCGTATTGGCGATGAACGGATTGCGCCCGCGCCCCGCCAGCTGGTCGAACGTCATATAACGCACGCCGCCGACCACGGCGACCCGATTGGTCAGATGCAGCGTGTCCTGGAAGAACAAGGACTGCGTGCTGAGCTTGTCGGTCTGGTCGCTGTCGGTAGCGACAACGGTGGTGCCGGGCAATTGCCGATCATAAACCGGATTGAAGATGTTGAAATTCGCAGCCCCCTGCCGGACCAGATCCTTGCGGTAGATCACGCGATACTGGGCATCGCCGCCGAACAGCACTTCGTTGCGCATGCCGCCGATCCAGAATCCGCCTTGGATATAACCGGTGCCGAAGCTTGAAGACGTCAGTGCGCCGTAGGTGCCGTCATTGCTGCGCGTCGCGATGCCGGTGGTCGGATTGACCACCGTATTGCGGAGCTGAGCGGCATTATAGGTTTCGACGTTGTAGCTGTAGCCGGCATAGACCTTCCAATCCTCATTGATCTTCTGATCCACAGACGCCTGGACGAGATCCGACGTGCCCCACATGCTGTTATAGGGTTCATCGATGCGGCGCGTCGCCGGAATGGCGAATGGCGCCTTGGTCACGCTGTTGAAGGCCGTGCCGCGATCGAACGGCGAATAGAAGTCGCGGTGTTCGTAGTTGATCTGAACCGTGGTCGTGTCGCCATACCAGGCCAGCGACGGCGCGTAGAGTGTCTCCTTGCGGGTGCCGAAGTTGCGCCAGTAGTCTTCGTTGATTCCATAACCGACGAAGCGATAGGCGAGTCCGTCCTTGCCCAGCGGTCCGGTGATATCGATGGTCGCATTGGCCCCGCTGCGCGAACCGTAGGTCGCGCCTTCCAGCGTCACCTCGCCGTGCTGATACAATTCCGGCCGCTTGCTGATGGTGTTGACGATGCCGCCGGGATCCATGATGCCGTAGAGCAGCGACGCCGGTCCCTTCAGCACTTCGATACTTTCAACAGCAGGATTGAACGAGCGGCCCTGCACGATCGGCATGCCGTTGCGCATGATCGAGCCGTCGCGGTTGTCGCCGAAACCGCGACGGATCACGGCGTCCTGCGTGCCGGCCAGCGTATTAGTCTGGGTGATGCCGCTGATGTTGACCAGCGCGTCATCGAGATTGCGCGGACGCTGGTCGCTGATCACCTGCTGCGGCACGACGTTGACGACCTGCGACGTGTTGAGCGGCGACGTCGCGCCGCGCAGCGTCGTCGCATTCGGCATCGCGCGATAGCCGAGGATCTGTTCGTATTTCGCGGCGGCGGCAGCGATAGCGCGCTCGGTCGGTGTCGGCGGGGCGGGCGGCGGCGTGGCATTGCGGCGTGCGGCGACAGCTCGCGCCCGGCTCGGAGTGGCGCTCGCAGCACGTGCGGGCCGGCGCGCCTGTGTCGGCGATTCGACGGTGACCGGCGGCAGCATCGTATTCGTCTGTGCATTGGCGATCGAGGCCCCGGTCACATAATCGCCGAGCAGGAACGTCGCGCCGATCAACCAATACGCGCGGCGCAACTTGAAGATGCTGCGTGCGTTGCTGTTGAGATTGCAATGGTTGTCCGTCGTCACGTTGTGTCGCCTTCGCGTTTGAGAAACATGCGCAGGCGATCTAGCAGTAGCTTTGAATGAAAACTTCGAATGGGAGGTTGAATCGCTCTAAAGCGACGAGATTGGCGAGCCTGTGTGTCTTCGGTGATGCAGTCGCAAGGTGAGCCGCGACACGATTGAACAATCGACGTGCATTTTGAGCAATTTGTAGCACGCGCGTGTGAGCGCCATCGGCACGCTGTGACTCCGTTTCAGAATTTGCACATCGCAATTCGGAATCTTGAGTCAGGCTCTGCGAGCCTGGAACGTTTCAAAAGACAAGAGCCGCGCCATCATACGATGTGCGGCTCTCTATGAAGCGTCGCGAGTTGCGGCGAGACGTTTCGTTGCAACTCGAAGCTGTGGAGATTAGGTTCCCGCCTTCACCTGCGCGACGGCCTCAGCGGTCAGCTGATCCATCTTCACGCGGAGCTGCGGCTCGGTGATCGCGATGCCCTTGGCGGTCAGATCGGCGAGCACCTTGCGCACCACGTCGCCGTCGCCGGCTTCCTCGAAATCGGCTGCGACGACTTCCTTGGCATAGGCGGCGGCCTCGTCGCCGGACTTGCCGAGCTGTTCGGCGACCCACAGGCCCAGCAGCTTGTTGCGGCGGGCCTCGGCCTTGAACTTCTGGCTTTCGTCGAGCGCATACTTGTTCTCGAAGGCTTCGCCGCGCTTGTCGAATGATGACATGGTTAAAGTTCCCGTCGGGGTTGTTGGGCGGTCAGGACGACGTTGTAAACGCCGGTTCGGAGCTTAAATAAGGTCGAGATACCGTTGGAACAATCGGCCGCAAGGTCGCAGGCAAGACGGTATCGGGCGAGGCTTATCGGACCAGGCTTGCGCGAGGTTGGGGTAAACCCCCACTGGGCGGGCCGGGTCGATTGTACTGGCAGGGCCGATCGGGTAGGTTGCCTGCAGGCCCGGTTCTCGTTCTGTTTCTTCCCGTTCCTGGCCTTCACGGCAGCTCCGTCGTGGGTCGATCCCGTTATTCGGAGCACACCACATCCATGGATTTCAACAACACCCGGTACATCCCCATGAGCCGTCGACGTCGCATTTATGAAGGCAAGGGCAAGGTCCTGTATGAAGGCCCGGAGCCCGGTACCCTGATTCAGCACTTCAAGGACGACGCGACCGCGTTCAATGCCAAGAAACACCAGGTGATCGAGGGCAAGGGCGTCCTCAATAACCGGATTTCGGAATACCTGTTCCAGCATCTGAACGACATCGGCGTGCCGACCCATTTCATCCGCCGGCTCAACATGCGCGAGCAGCTGATTCGCGAAGTCGAGATCGTGCCGCTGGAAGTCGTGGTCCGTAACGTGGCGGCGGGTTCGCTGTCGCAGCGCCTCGGCATCGAGGAGGGCACCCAGCTGCCGCGCTCGATCATCGAGTTCTATTACAAGAACGACCAGCTCAACGACCCGATGGTCTCGGAAGAGCACATCACGGCGTTCGGCTGGGCCACCCCGCAGGAAATCGATGACATCATGGCGCTTGCCATCCGCGTCAACGACTTCCTCACCGGTCTTTTCCTGGGCATCGGCATCCGCCTCGTCGATTTCAAGATGGAATGCGGTCGCCTGTTCGAAAACGACATGATGCGCATCATCGTCGCCGACGAGATCTCGCCCGACTCATGCCGGCTGTGGGATATCAAGTCGAACGAGAAGCTGGACAAGGATCGTTTCCGCCGCGATTTGGGCGGCGTGCTGGAGGCCTATACCGAGGTCGCCAAGCGTCTCGGCATTCTCTCTGAAAACGAACGCCCGATGGGCACCGGCCCGGTACTGGTCAAGAGCTGAGGATATCACGTGAAAGCCCGCGTAACTGTTACCCTGAAGAACGGCATCCTTGACCCGCAGGGCAAGGCCATCGAAGGCGCGCTGAAATCGCTCGGCGTCGATGGCATTGCCTCTGTGCGGCAGGGCAAAGTGTTCGACATCGAACTGAACGGCGCCGACAAGGCGAAAGCCGAAGAGGCGCTGAAGGCCGCGGCCGACAAGCTGCTGGCGAATACGGTGATCGAAAACTATCGCGTCGACGTGCTCTGAGCCAGGTTATCGCTATGAAATCCGCCGTTCTCGTCTTCCCCGGAATCAACCGCGAACGCGACATGGCGCGGGCGCTCAAGCTGGCATCGGGGCAGGAGTCCACGATGGTCTGGCACGCCGAGACCGCGCTGCCCAAGGGCACCGATCTCGTCGTCGTCCCCGGCGGCTTCTCCTATGGTGACTATCTGCGCTGCGGCGCCATTGCGGCGCGCTCGCCGGTGATGGATGCGGTGCGGGCGTTCGCGGCTGACGGCGGCCTCGTGATGGGCGTCTGCAACGGCTTCCAGATCCTGTGCGAGTCCGGCCTGCTGCCGGGCATCCTGATGCGCAATGCCAAACTGAAATTCCTGTGCCACGACGTGCATCTGCGCGTCGAACGGTCCGACACGGCGTTTACCCGTGGCTACAATGCCGGTCAGGTGATCCGCGTGCCGATCGCCCACGGCGAGGGCAACTACACAGCCGATGCCGAAACGCTGAAGCGCCTCGAAGGCGATGGCCGCGTGCTCTATCGCTATTGCTCGCCGACGGGCGAGGTTGGCGATCTGCACAATATCAATGGCGCCGCCGCATCGATTGCCGGCATCGTCAGCGAGAAGGGCAACGTGCTCGGCATGATGCCGCATCCGGAAAATCACGTCGAAGACATCATGGGCTGCACCGACGGCCGCGGTCTGTTTGCTGGTCTTGTCGAGCATCTGGAGCGCGCTGCGTGATCGCTGCTGTGGCGCGGCTGTCGAAGCTCGCCGCAACGCTTGCGCTCGTGCTGGCTACGAGCGTCTCGGCATCTGCCGATGATTATCCCAAACGCCCCATCACGATGATCGTGCCTTTCGCGGCCGGCGGCACGTCGGACGTGATTGCGCGTGCGGTGGCTGAGCAGATGGCGGCGACGCTGGGCCAGACCATCATCATCGAGAATGTCGTCGGCGCCGGCGGCTCCACCGCGCTGGCCCGCGCGGCGCGGTCTGCCCCCGACGGCTACACCATCGCCATCGGCAATGCCGGTACCAGCGCGGCGACCTACACGATCTATCCGAAATTGTCCTTCACGCCGGACTCCTTTGCCTCCATCGGCATGGTGGCCAAGACCTTCGGCGTCGTGGCGCTGCGCAAGGATTTCCCGGCGAGTGATCTCAAGGGCTTCATCGCCTATGCCAAAGCCAATCCGGGCAAGGTCAATCTCGGCCATGCCGGGATCGGCTCCTCGAATTACCTGATCTGCAAGAGCTTCGTGCAGGCCGCCGGCATCGACGTCACGCTGGTCGGCTATCGCGGCGCGGCGCCCGCGCTCACCGATGCCATCGGCGGGCAGATCGACGGCGTCTGCGATTCTGCAGCCTCCGTCTCGCAGGCCATCGACGACAAGCTGGTGAAGGGCATCGTGGTCGGCTCGACGGTACGGCTGGCGACGCTGCCCGAGCTGCCGACCTCGGCAGAAGCAGGGCTGCCCGACTTCGAGGCGCAGGGCTGGAATGGCCTGTTCGCGCCGAAGGGGACACCGCCAGAGATCATCGCCAAGCTGAACGCCGCTGCTCGCGCGTCGGTTGAGAGTGATCTGGTAAAAAAGCGTTTCCAGGATCTGTCGACCGTGGCGCCCGACGCCAATGAGCATGCACCGGAGGTGCTGCAGCAATTGGTGACGCGCGATGTAGCGAAGTACAACAAGCTCCTGACGCCGTAATCATCCCTTGCTCGAAGCTGTGCCATCTCGGTACGGCTCAAATTTTCAGCGCCGCCCATTGCCTCATTCACGGAGCGTCGGCCTGGTATTTGCCTCTGCCAAGGTCCTTCTGCAGGTCGCCGCCTGCGATTGTCGGGTCCAGCACGATGTTTCTGGCCAGGCCCCGGCAGGTTGCTTTTGGCGCGAGGTGGGCATCAAATAGCACGCAAAGGTCGTAAGGCTCGGTCGAAAGCGACCTGAAGCAGACTTTCCGAGTCTATGATGGCCACGTCTATTGCGGCGCGTGGTTTCTGAAGTGCTCGACGGTTGGCTACCAGCGTGTCTCGGCAGTTGGAGAAGCTGCATGATGAACCGAAGGCAGGTACTCGTGGATTTGGCGCTCCAGGGCGGAGGCTCGCATGGCGCATTCACGTGGGGTGTCCTCGATCGGCTGCTTGAGGAGTCGTGGCTACAAATTGCCGGCATATCCGGAACATCGGCAGGAGCGATGAATGCCGCCGTTCTGGCGGACGGCTGGACTGCCGGCGGTGCCGACGGAGCACGCGAGGCCCTGGACAAATACTGGCGGCGCGTCTCGCGTGCCGCGGCCTTCAGTCCGTTTCAACGCTCCCCCCTCGATCGCCTCATGGGACGCTGGTCGCTCGACACTTCTCCGGCCTATCTCTTCGCCGATCTGATGTCGCGCGTTCTGTCGCCTTATGATCTCAATCCGCTCGGTTACAATCCGCTGCGCGAAATACTGGCCGAGAGCATTGATTTCGAGCGTCTCGCCGGTGCACCGATCAAACTCTTCGTAACGGCCACGCGGGTACGGACAGGTCGCGGGCGAATTTTCCGTAACGCCGAGATCACCGCGGATGTGTTGCTTGCGTCGGCATGCCTGCCAACGATGTTCCGCGCGATCGAGATTGAAGGCGAAGCCTATTGGGATGGGGGCTATGCAGGCAACCCCACGATCACGCCGCTTGTTCGCGAGACAGATGCGCAGGACACCATCGTCGTGCAGATCAATCCGACCGAGCGACTGGAGGAGCCGCGCACGGCTGCGGACATTCTCAATCGTCTCAATGAAATTTCATTCAACTCGCCGCTGGCAAAGGAGCTGCGGATGATTGCGCTGCTTCGTCAGGTGGCGGATCCCGGCACCGGGGAGGGCGCCCGCTGGGCTCAAATGAAGACGCACCGGATCAAGAGCGATCTGCTCGCGACTTTCGCCGCGTCATCCAAGCTCAACGCCGAATGGGCCTTCCTATCCAAGCTGCGCGACGAGGGGCGGCAAGCGGCCGGCGACTTTCTCGACGCGCACGGCGCCGATCTTGGCGAGCGTTCGACGGCCGATCTCGACATCCTGTTGGCGGAGTGCTGACGTCATGGGGCTTCTCGGCATTCTCGTCGGGCTTGGTCTTCTCATCTGGCTGGCTTTCCGGGGGTGGAGCGTTCTGCTGCTTGCTCCGCTCTCCGCACTGGTTGCGGCGACTTTCGGCAGAGAGCCATTGCTTGCCAATTGGACGCAGACCTTCATGGGCAGTGCAGCCCAGTTTCTCGCTCAGTTCTTTCCCATCTTTCTGCTCGGCGCCGTATTCGGGAAGCTGATGGACGACAGCGGTGCGGTCACTGCGGTCGCGAACTTCATCACCCGCCGCCTGGGCGAGCGCCGGGTCATCCTCGCCGTGGTGCTCTCGGGGGCACTGGTCACCTATGGCGGCGTCAGCCTTTTCGTCGCATTTTTTGTGATCGTTCCGATGGCCCAGTCGCTGTTTCGCGCGGCGGGGATTCCGCGCCGCCTCGTGCCCGCGACGGTCATTCTTGGAACGTCCACTTTCACCATGTCAGCCTTGCCGGGCACACCATCGATTCAGAATGCGATACCCATGCCGTTCTTTGGCACCACGCCCTTCGCTGCGCCGGGCCTCGGCATGATCGCGTCATTGATCATGCTGAGCATTGGACTGTGGTGGTTGCTCCGCGCCGAGAAGGCGGCACGACAAGCGAATGAAGGTTATGGCGAAGAATTGTCGATCGCGACCAGCGCCGCTGCCGATGACGAGCGCTTGCGCGGGCGTGCTACGACGGCGCGCGAATTCGATCCGGCCGAAATATCCCACGGGCATCGCAGCGAAGCGGACGTGCCTGTCGTCAATGCCGTTCTTCCCCTGGTTGTCGTTGTCGTCGTCAATCTCGTGATGTCGCTCGTTGTCCTGCCCCGGCTTGATGTCTCCTTCCTGGCCGAACAGCGCTGGGGCAGCACGTCTCTACCTGCCGTTGCCGGCGTGTGGTCCGTTGTCGTCGCGCTCGCAGGCGCGACCGCGACAGTCGTCATCTGCAACTGGACGCGATTGCCTGCACTGCGACAGACGATGGATGCCGGGGCCAACGCGTCCGTACTGCCAGCGCTGACTGTCGCGAGCCTCGTTGGCTTTGGCGCTGTCATCGCAGCGCTGCCCGCATTCGACATGGTGCGGGACTGGGCGCTGGATATTAAAGGGGGGCCGCTGGTGTCGTTGGCCGTTTCCACGAACCTGCTCGCCGCGTTGACAGGTTCGGCATCCGGCGGACTGACAATCGCGCTGGATGCACTCGGTCAGACCTATATGGACGTTGCTACGCGGGAGGGAATCGATCCCGGGTTGCTGCACCGCGTAGCTGTGATCGGCTCCGGCACCCTGGACATTCTCCCTCACAATGGTGCGGTCGTCAGCCTGCTCGCGATCTGCGGCCTGACGCATCGCCAAAGTTATCTCGACATTGTGATGGTCGGCATCGTGAGCTCGGTTGTCGCTCTTGCCGCCGTGATTGCCATGGGCTCCGCACTGGGCTCATTTTGAACTCCGGCCCCAACCGCCGTTTTGTCCAGATTTCGCAGTCGACCACGTGCCGGGTGTGGCAGTGAGCCACCTTTGTCCGGCGCCGTTTGTCGGCTACGAATGAACTTTCGCCGCGCTCGCCGCGTCAACGAGACATCGGGCAAGCGAAGCGGCGGCGAATTGATACAATCGCAATCAAACGCCTGTACGATTCGCGATCGGAAGGCATTTGACCGGGGCACTGAATGGCAAATCGATTGGCGACGGCGCAACCCAACGTCGGGATGCGGCACTGGATATCTCCCGTCGTGGTGTTGGCAGCAATGGTTGCGGTGGCCGCTCCGGCGGCCGGAGCCGCCGCAAAGCAGGCGCGTCCCGCCCGCGTCGTCGAGGCGACCGCCCCGCGCGAAGCAGGCGAGCCGATGATGGCGATCGTGTCGATCAAGAGCCAGCAGGTCACATTCTACGACGCCGATGGATGGATCACGCGCGCACCGGTCTCGACCGGGGTGTCCGGCCGCGAGACGCCGGCAGGCGTCTTTGCGGTTCTCGAGAAGAACAAGGACCATCGCTCCAACATGTATGACGATGCCGCGATGCCGAACATGCAGCGGATCACCTGGAACGGTGTCGCACTGCATGGCGGGCCGTTGCCCGGCTATGCCGCGTCGCATGGCTGTGTGCGGATGCCATACGGCTTCGCGGACAGGTTGTTCGACAAGACGCGGATCGGAATGCGGGTGATCATCTCGCCGAATGACGCGGCGCCCGTCGAGTTTTCCCATCCGGCGCTTCTGATGCCGAAAGCGGAAGCCATCGCCGCTGCTCCGGGCCGTGTCGAGGTGCTCGCCCGCGAGGCTGCGGAGGCCGCTGCTGCCGCGGACGCGACGAAGAAACTCGCAGCGACTTCTGCGCGCGAGGCGAAGCCGCTGCCGGGGGCCCTGCGCAAGCTGCAATCGCTGAAGGCGCGCGCCGATGTCGAGCTCGTATCTGCCGACAAGGCCGTCGTTGTGGCAAAGACCGATGAGGCCAAGGCGCGGGCTGAGGACGCAAAGCAGAAGGCTGCCGCCAGGGCCGCGGAGCTCGGGGCGCAATTCGAAACCGCAAAGGCCGATACGGCGTCGAAGATTGATGCCGCGGCCGCTGCGAAGGATGCCGCCAAGGCCGCGGAGACCAAAAAGGTCGCCACCGCCAAGGCAGCGAGCGATGCGAAACTCGCGCTTGAGCCGGTCTCGATCTATATCAGCCGCGAGACGCAGATGCTTTACGTTCGGCGCAATACGCACAAGCCGGCACCGGACGGCGGCGGCGAGGTGTTCGATTCAAGCATCGAAGTTCCCATCACCATCCGCGACCCCGGCAAGCCGATCGGCACGCATGTGTTTACGGCAATGGCGCGGAACGACGCAGGCCTGCGCTGGAGCGCCGTCACGATCGACGAAGGCGATAGCGCGAAGGCCGCCCTCGACCGCATCACCATTCCACAGGAAGTGCTCGACCGGATCGGAGCGACCGCATTGCCACGCTCGTCGATTGTGATCTCCGACGAGCCGCTCAGCACCGAGACCAACTATCGCACCGAATTCGTCGCAGTGCTGAGTAATCAGCCTCAGGGTGGTTTCATTACGCGCAAGCCGACGCCACCTGCCGATCTCATGGCGAGCAGCGACGATGCGGATGGCGATGGCTTTGGCTCGTTCTTCCAGCGCTGGAATGCGGACCCCGCGCCCGTGCAGGCTCGCCGCAGGGTCGCGCCGTATCAGCGCCAGCCGCAAACCGGCTGGTGGTAGGTCCCGCCTGGCCATTGCTCGCTTGGGAAGCTGAGCAGCCTGATCGCATCGACGCGCGCGTCGCTATCAACCAGCGCTCCTCGCGTAATGCCGACGTCCACGATTGTTCGCTATGACGCGCGAATGGTTTGTGCGCTTTTGGTCGTCTTGCGGGCGATCGCCATGAAAGCGCGCGCGGCCGCTGTCTGGTAGCGATGGGCATCCCACAGCAAGGCTCCGGAGCGGCGTATCCACGGAGGCCCGATCGGAATGATCGCGAGGTCCTTTCGGGCGTTCAGGCTTCGGTCAGCAAGAACCGTCGGCAGCCCTCCCGATTTCGCGAGTTCGATCAGGGCCTCGACCGAGTTCATCTCGACGCGCACATCGAGCTGTATATCGGGCGGTAGTGACTGGTCGAGAATGCGGCGGGTCGCAAAGGCGGGGGTCAAAAGTGCTAACGGACGTTGGGCGAGCGCCTGCAGCGTGATCGACTGTTGTCGTGATTGATTTTGCGACTTCGCAAGCACCAGGACGAGCCGCTCCTCGAACAACAGGTCGACGCCCAATTCCGCGTGCTGGGGCGGCGCGAAAGCAATCGCGAGATCGAGATCTCCGGACAGGATGTGTCGCTCGACATCGTTTGCGGAGCCGACCTCCACGCTGAGCCGAACCTCGGGATATTTCTCGCCGAAGCTGCCGATGATCTTCGGCAGGAATGTCGTGCTGTAGGTGTAGATGACGCCGACACGAAGCGTGCCGGCCATGCCGCCCTCCAGCTCGGCGATTGCCGTGCGCGCCGCTTCGGTCTGAACCATCAGACGTTGTGCGTGTTCGCGCAGTGCATGTCCTGTCTCGGTCAGTTGCATGCCTTGGGGCGTCCGGTTGAACAGAACGGTGCCGAGGTCCTGTTCGAGGGCGCGGATCTGCTGCGACAGCGTTGGCTGGGCGACGCCGAGGGCTTCCGCAGCCTTCGCCATGCGCTTGTGGGTCGCGATTGCCAGAAAATAGCCGAGACGTCTGGGATCCATAGCCGATTACAATCTTCTATCACATCTATAGTTTTGACTGTGTTGGCCTATCACGCGTCTCGTGCCAGTGTTTGTCAATATCGGACCTGGCCGGCACGCTTTTGTGCGGCCGTCGAAACATAAGAACCGACTGGGAGGCTCTTTTCATGCTGTCACGACGCACCTTATTTGCCCGGGCGACCCACGCCGCGGTGGCGGCTTGCTGTATCGCCCTGGGCGCAAACCGTGCGACGGCGCAGGAGTATCCGACCAAGCCAGTCCAGTTGATCGTTCCCTTCGCGGCCGGCGGTGCCGCCGACATCATCGGCCGCACGATCGCGGAAAAGCTGAGCCAGACCTGGGGCCAACAGGTCGTCGTCGAAAACAGGGGCGGGGCCGGATCGAATATCGGCATCAACGCTGCCGCCAAGAGCGCTCCCGATGGTTACACGCTGGTGCTCGCGTCGATCGCCGTGGCCGTCAATCCCTGGCTTTTCAAGTCGATGCCGTACGATCCTGTGAAGGATCTGACACCGCTGACGCTGGCGCTCGAGACGCCGAATGTGGTGCTTGTGCCGCCCTCATCGCCGATCAAGAACATCAAGGATCTGATCGCCTTTGCGAAAGAAAAGGCGGCATCGGGCGGCGCCACCTATGGCTCTGCCGGCGTCGGTTCCTCTCTGCATCTGGCGGCGGAAGTGTTCCGGCAGCAGGCCAAGGTCGAGATGACCCACGTTCCCTATCGTGGCTCGTCGCCGGCCCTGACAGATCTGATGGCCGGCCGGATCGACCTGATGTTCGACAACGCCTCGACGGCGCTTCCGCAGGTGCAGGGCGGCAGCCTCCGCGCCATTGCCGTCACCACGAGGGAGCGCATCGCCGCACTGCCTGACGTGCCGACGATCAGCGAATCCGGGCTGCCGGGCTTCGAGCTCGCCAACTGGTGGGCCATTTTTGGTCCGGGCCAGATGCCGCCGGCGCTGGCGGAGCGCATCAGCGGCGATATCCGCAAGGTTCTGGCGGATCCGGATGTGCAGAAGCGTTTCGCCGATGTCAGCGGGCGCGTCATCGCGTCGTCGCCCCAGGAACTTGCTGCGCATCTGGCGCAGGAGAGCGCCAAATGGAAGCAGATCGTCGAGACCGCAGGCATTCGCGGCAGCCAGTGACGACAGACGTCCGACACACACCGCGATCGATCACTAACGAATATCAAGCGATAGACGAGCGCTCTTGCTGAGGGCGCTCATGGAGAATGATGTGAAGAAGCTACTTTCAGGTCTGATGGCATCGGTCATGGTCGTCACCACTTCGGCTGCCATGGCACAGAGCACCGCGCCGCTGAAACTGGGCGCCGTCCTCGACATGTCCGGCCTGTTTGCCGACATTACCGGGCCAGGCAGCGAGACTGCAGCCAAGATGGCCATTGAGGATTTCGGCGGCGAGGTTCTCGGGCGCAAGGTCCAGATCGTGGTCGCCGACCATCTCAACAAGTCCGACCTGGCCGCGAATTTCACCCGTGAAATGTTCGACAACCAGGGTGTCGAGGCTATCGTCGATGTGGCTGGCTCTGCCACGGCGCTGGCTGCGGCGGAAATGGCCAGGACGCGCGGCAAGATCATCATGTTCAATGGTCCCGGTGCGGTCAGGCTGACCAACGAGGCGTGCGGTCCCTACATCGTCCACTACACCTACGACACCTACGCGCTGGCCAGCGTCACCGGCCTGGCCACGGTGAAGCGCGGCCTCAATAGCTGGTTCTTCCTCACGGCCGACTACGCATTCGGCCAGGAGCTGGAGCGCGACACCTCGAACGTCGTTACCAAGGCGGGCGGCAAGGTTGTCGGCAATGTGAAGCACCCGATCAACACCTCGGATTTTTCGTCGTTCTTGCTTCAGGCGCAGAGCACCAAGGCAAGCGTGATCGGCCTGGCCAATGCGGGTGGCGACACCATCAATGCGATCAAGCAGGCCGCCGAGTTCGGCCTGACCCAGTCCGGGCAGAAGCTGTCGCCCTTGCTGGCCTTCATTTCCGACATCGACAGCGTCGGACTTGAAACCGCGCAGGGCCTGTTGCTGGCCGAGGCGTTCTATTGGGATCTCAACGACGAAACGCGCGCATTCGCTAAGCGCTTCATGGAGCGGACCAAGCGCGCGCCGACCTCGGCGCAGGCGGGCGTCTACTCCTCCGTGACGACCTACCTGAACGCGGTGAAGAAGGCAGGTACCACCGATTCAGCGGCCGTGATGAAGGTCATGAAGGACACGCCGATCAACGACATGTTTGCGAAGAACGGCCGGATCCGCGAGGACGGCCGCATGGTGCACGACATGTACCTGTTCGAAGTGAAGAAGCCGTCGGAATCGAAGGCGCGCTGGGACGACTACAAGCTACTGGCGACCGTCTCCGGCGACGACGCGTTCCAGCCGCTATCGGCGTCACGCTGCCCGCTCATCAAGAAGTAGCGCAGCGGCAGATGGCAAAGCGACGGGTCGCCGGGAAGGTAGCGGCGATCCGTTCAAGGCCCCATCCATGGACAACAGGAAGATGCCCTTCATGAGCACCAGCGTGGCAGTCCGCGTCGACCAGGTCGAGACCATCCTGGTCGATGTGCCGACGATCCGCCCCCATCGGTTGTCGATGCATACGATGAACAGCCAGACCCTGGTCCTGGTCATCATCCGCTGCTCCGACGGAACGATCGGAATCGGCGAGGGCACGACCATCGGCGGCCTTAGCTACGGCGAGGAGAGTCCCGAGGGCATCAAGCTGACCGTGGATACCTATATCGCTCCGGCCATCATCGGCATGGATGCGTCACGCGTCGCCGCGCTCATGGCCGACGTGAAGCGACGCGTCAAAGGCAACCGCTTTGCCAAATGTGCGGTCGAGACCGCGCTGCTGGATGCGCTCGGCAAACGCCTGGGCCTGCCGGTGTCGGAGTTGCTCGGCGGGCGCCAGCACGACACCTTGCCGGTGGCATGGACGCTGGCCAGCGGCGACACCGCGCGCGATATCGAGGAAGCCGAGCGGATGCTCGATGCGCGCCGCCACAATATCTTCAAGCTGAAGATCGGCCTGCGGTCCGTGGACGATGACGTGGCGCATGTGGCGGCCATCAAGCGCGCCCTCGGGGATCGTGCCAGCGTGCGGGTCGACGTGAACCAGGCCTGGAGCGAGCCCGAGGCACGGCGTGGCATTCCCGCCTTGGAGGCGGCCGGCGCGGACCTCATCGAGCAGCCTTTGTCGCGCGACAATCGCGGGGCTCAGGCCCGCCTTGCCGGCCGCTATGCCGTACCCATCATGGCTGACGAGGCGCTGCACGGCACGACGGATGCCTTCGACATCGCGGCGCGCGGTGCCGCGGACGTGTTCGCCCTGAAGATCAATCAGGCCGGCGGTCTGTACGATGCCGTGAAGATGGCTGCGATCGGCGATGCCGCGGGTCTCGGCCTGTATGGCGGCACCATGCTGGAAGGCGGTGTCGGCACCGCAGCGTCGGCCCAGGTTTTCTCCGTGCTGCCGAAGCTCGCATGGGGCACTGAATTGTTCGGCCCGCTGCTTCTGACCGAGGAAATCCTCGCGACGCCCCTGCGTTACGGCGACTTCGTGTTGCAGGTGCCGACGGCGCCCGGCATCGGCGTCGAGCTGGACATGGACCGTGTCGCATTCTTCCGCCGCGATGGTTACGCGCCGCGCGTTCAACCGGCCGGCACAACAACAGGAGCTTGATCGATGCTTTTTCAGGTGGAAATGGACGTTCAGATCCCGCCGGGTCTCGCCCCCGAGGTGGTCGAGCAACTGAAAAAGACCGAGCGTGAACGCGCGCAGGAACTGCAGAAGACAGGCGAGTGGCGTCATCTCTGGCGGGTTGCCGGACGTTACGCCAATGTCAGCATCTTCGATGTGGCGAGCAATGAGGCGCTGCACGATATTCTGTCGACATTGCCGCTCTTCCCCTTCATGCGCGTCAGCGTGACGCCTTTGTGCCGGCATCCTTCGTCGGTTCGTTCGGACGACAGCTAGGCGCGGGGCCGACCTTCGCTAACGCAGTATTCCGGCGAGACGGGCGGCTCACACAGCAGCTTCATCAGTACAATCTCGCAAGCGTATCGAACAGCGCGAGGTTGAGCCGTTTCAGGTCGTTGTCCACCGGCTCCGGTTGCGACGAGAATTTTGCCACGACCAGTTCGGCGCGCGGATTCACATAGAGATATTGCCCGTGAATGCCGAGCGCGAAGAACGCGCCGCTTGCGTTGCCGGTCTGGTACCATTTGTTGCGATAGCGGCCTTCAGGCAACCATTCGACGAACTTGCCCGCGCGCCAGGCCTCGGCAGAGCCGTTCGTGATCGTATCCGACACCCAGTCCTGCGCGACGATCCGGCGGCCGTTGGCCATGCCGCCCTGCCGCATCATCTCGCCGATGCGGGCGAGGTCGCGCGGGGTCATGCAAAAGCCGCCGCCGGTCCGGGCGCTGCCGATCGCATCGACCGTAATATAGGCATCCTGCCGCGCGCCGAGCGGCTGCCACAAACGCGCGGCGGCAAAGTCAGCGAAACGCTGACCCGAGGCGCGCTCGATCACCAGACCCAACACGTCCGAATTCGGCGAGCAGTAGTGAAAGGGGCCGCCATGGTCGCCGGGGCCCTTTTGCAGCGTAGCGAGGAAGGCGATCAGTGAGTCCGGAGTATCTCCCGGCACCGACGGCTCGAGCAGGCCGGCGCGGCGGTATCGCGCGAAATCGCCGCGGGGATCCTGATAGGTCTCTTCGAAATCGAGGCTGACCCGCATGTCGAGGACATCGCGCAGGCTCGCGTCCGAATAGGCGGAGGATTTGAGTTCCGGAACGTAGTGCGCGGCGGTCTCGTCGAAATCGATCAGGCCGTCGCTGTGTAAAATTCCCGCGACGATCGATGTCACCGACTTGCTCGCGGAGAACAGAATGTGCCGCGATTGCGCAGTAAAATTCGGCGCATGGTAATCTGCCACGACACGGCCGGATTTCATCAGCACGAGCGCATCGGTCGAGGTCCTGCGCAGCACATCTACGACAGCAGCTGTTTCTCCACCGACAGAGAATGTCTGCTTGAGCAAGTCTCCGGGATCGACAGGTGGATCCTCAATCAGTCCCGGCGTCGCTGCGATGGGTGCCGTCGGAATGAGTTCGGACACGTGACGGAATGCCCAGACATTCCAGGGCGCCTGACGCCAGTTATCGAGACGGACGTCGCTGCGTGCAAAACCATAGTCGGCTTCGAACGCCGAGGGCTGCCCGTTGCTCGTCATGACGCAATCTTCTCGCAGTCGGTCGGCTGAACGGCGCCGCCGAGCCAGCAGCCGTTGAGATCGCCGTTATCGAAGCTGAAGCGCACCTTGATCGCGGAGGGGCGATTCATGGCGCGTCCCTGGCGAATGGTGATCTGGCGCTCCGACGCATCCACCATCCGGTTCGCGAGGAGACCGAATGACAAGGCGGAGGCTGCAATGCCTGTTGCCGCATCTTCCGGGTAGCCTGATGAACTCGGAAACTGCCGCGCATCGATGACCTGCGCCTGCTGGTCGGACACGGCGTAGGGATAGAGACCGGTGGAGTCGATGCCATTGCACAGGCGCTCCATCCGCGAGAAGTCAGGCTTCAGGCCGTCGAGGATGGACACGCTCTTCAACGGAATGAGGGTCTTGACCCGGCTTGTGCGTGCATTCTGGATCGGGAACGGCGCGAGGCAGTCGGCACCGATCCCGAGGACGTCGAGAATGTCATCGACGCTTCGGGGCGTATCGGGAAGCGGCTCGATAACACCCGCAGGCTGTGAGACCTCGACCGAAATATCCTGTTCGTCTGATTGGCCGATCCGCGCATGGACGCGGCCACTCTTCGTCAGGATCGTGATCCGATCGCGCTGCAGCCGGCCGAGCCGTTGAATCAGCCACGTCGCGCCGACGGTGGCGTGTCCGCACATGGACATCTCATGATTGGGCACCCAGAAGCGAAATTCGAAATCGCAGTCCGAGCCCGGCGGAGGCGGCAACACAAACCCGCTCTCGTGCCCGTAAGCGCGCGCGACCTGCTGCATCTCTGCATCACTCATGCCGGCAGCGTCGATCACGATCGGGGCGGGATTACCGCCCTGCGGACCTGCCGCAAAGACACTGACAAATCGAACCTGCGGTTCGGGAGATATCGTCATCATGTTTGCACCCTGCACCCTCTAGCAGCCTCGCGCGTTCGCACTGCACGTCAGCCAGCGCTGCACGGAATTCACCGGTGCGAAGCTACGGAGGATGTTGCTGCAGCGCGCGTTCCAGCGGGCCCTAGATTTTGATCGGTCGGGCCATGCGCTTGCGGACTTCGCTTGGCGACTGGCCATCGGCCCGGCGCATCGCATGGGCGAGCGCCGCACCGCTGTCGAAGCCGACGCGGAGCGCGATCTCGCCGATCGGGAGATCGGTTGCTTTCAGCAGTTCGCTTGCATTGTCGAGGCGGATCCGTTGCTGGAATTCGCCGATCGACGCGCCGGTCCCCGCGCGAAACAGTCGGGTGATGTGACGCCGCGAAACGCCGAACCGTTCTTCCAGGGCGTCGAGCGGAACATCCCGGTCGGCATGAAGGGTGAGATAGTCCTTCAGCTCCGCGACCAATGTCATGCCGTGTTCGCGATGCGAGGCACTGGATACGGCATCGCCGGTCAGAGCCTCGGCGATGCACTGAACGAGCAGGGTAGAGGACAGTCCGTGCCGGATATGGGCATTGCCATAGGCGTGCCTGCCATCCCCGACCAGCAGCGCCTGCAGGGCGCGCAGTCTGTCTGACCGGCGAAACAGCCGGGTCGTTGATGTCCTGCGGCGGAATTCGCTCAGCGAGCCGTTCTCTCTTTCGAGGCGTTTCAGGACCGAGCCAGTTGCGTAGATGGCGACGTGGCTGTGTGCGCCGATCCCTGCGCGCGTCTCATGCGCCTGGTTCGGCGGAACGATCGCGAACCGGTCCTGCGACAGCCACGTGCCTTCGCGGCCGGCTTCGTGCTTCAGCTCGATCGTCCCGCGGCTCGGCAGGATGAACATCAGGCAATCATGCCAGTGCCACGGCATGGCGTAATCGCCGCAACCGGCGACAGCCGCGTGCTCGTCGTCCGCGGCGATCAGGAGATCTGCGTTTGCCGGATGACGTTGCCGTTCGAATGAACTCAGCATGTTCGGGCCCACATGTGTTGTCGACGAACCTAGCAGGGTGCGCCAATGCCCGCCAATTGACGCCCGGTTACTCCGCCGCGATAGCTGCCGGCTTCGGGCGCTTCTTCACGCGCTTGATGGTGCCCGAGAAGGTCAACAGCGAACGTTCGCCGGCTTTCAGGATTCCGCGCAGGAAGATCAATGAGCCGCCGATCCGGGTCATTTCGCCGTGGCATTCGACCAGCTCGCCTTCGCGGGCCGCATCGAGGAATTCGCAGCCGAACGAGACGGTGATGCCGGGGCCCTGCAGCTCGCGGGAGGCCAGCGCGAACAGGCAATAATCGGCGAAGGTCATGAAGCAGCCGCCATGGACGTTTTTCATGCCGTTGAGGTGCTTTTTCTCGACCCGGAAGGCGCAGCGGACGGAGCCGTCGGCCTCGACCTTGTGCCAGAACGGGCCGGAGACCGATTCGAAGGAATCCCGCTTCCAGGTGGTCCAGCCCGCAAATTCCCCCTCCGTCGCGGTATAGGCGTCGGCGTGGAACGGGATGGTGGCATCGGCGGGCACATTCACGGTCTGAACTCCTTGGATTGGCTGCGAAAAGTGTTAAATCCGATCCATCCGGCGGGCGCAATCCGGCGCCGGCGCAGGGCCTTATGCAGGCTGTTTTTCGAGCAGTTCGGGCATTGCCCGGGCAAAGCTTGGGACATGCGGGGAACGGGCCGGAATAGGCCTTTTCCGCATGCTCCGATCTCCCTATGAAGAAGCCTTACAGAGCCAAGAGACCCCATGACCGAGCCAAAGATCACTCCCGAACTCGTCGCTTCCCACGGCCTCAAGCCCGACGAGTATGAGCGCATTCTCAAGCTGATCGGGCGGGAGCCGACTTTCACTGAGCTCGGCATCTTCTCGGCCATGTGGAACGAGCATTGCTCGTACAAATCCTCGCGCATCCATCTGAAGGGGCTGCCGACCAAGGCGCCGTGGGTGCTGCAGGGGCCGGGTGAGAATGCCGGCGTGATCGATATCGGCGACAATCAGGCCATCGTGTTCAAGATGGAGAGCCACAACCACCCGAGCTATATCGAACCCTATCAGGGCGCGACCACGGGTGTCGGCGGCATCCTGCGCGACGTCTTCACCATGGGCGCACGCCCGATCGCCTGTTTGAACGCGCTGTCATTCGGCGCGCCGGAGCATCCGAAGACCCGCCACCTCGTATCGGGCGTCGTCGCCGGCGTCGGCGGCTATGGCAATTCGTTCGGCGTGCCCACCGTGGGCGGCCAGACGCGTTTCCACACCCGCTATGACGGCAACAACCTCGTCAACGCGATGGCCGTCGGTCTCGCCGATGCCGACAAGATCTTCCTTGCGGCGGCATCGGGCGTGAACATGCCGATCGTCTATCTCGGCTCCAAAACGGGCCGCGACGGCATTCACGGCGCGTCGATGGCCTCTGCCGAGTTCGACGAGGATTCCGAGGAGAAGCGTCCCACTGTGCAGGTCGGCGATCCCTTCGCCGAGAAGCTGCTGCTGGAAGCCTGTCTCGAAATCATGGCCGCCGATTGCGTCATCGCGATCCAGGACATGGGCGCTGCAGGTCTGACGTGCTCTGCCGTCGAGATGGGCGCCAAGGGCGACCTCGGCGTTGAGCTCAATCTCGACGCGGTGCCGACGCGCGAAGAGGGTATGACCGCTTACGAGATGATGCTCTCGGAGAGCCAGGAGCGCATGCTCATGGTGCTGAAGCCCGAGAAGGAAAAGCAGGCCGAGGATATCTTCCGGAAGTGGGGACTCGACTTCGCCATCGTCGGCTACACCACGCCAACGCTGCGCTTCGTCGTGAAGCATGGCGGCAAGGTGATGGCTGATCTGCCGATCAAGGAACTCGGCGACGAAGCGCCGCTCTACGATCGTCCGCATGTGCCGTCGCCGGCACTGCCGGTGGTCCATGCGCGCGACATCGCCGCGCCGTCGTCGATCCCGGATGCACTGGAGAAGCTGATCGGTACGCCCGAACTATGCTCGAAGCGCTGGGTGTGGGAGCAGTATGACCACGTCATTCTCGGCAACACCGTGCAGCGCCCCGGTGGCGACGCCGCGGTGGTGCGCATCGAGGACGGCCCCAAGGGTCTGGCGATGTCCGTCGATGTCACGCCGCGCTATTGCGAGGCCGATCCGGTCGAGGGCGGCAAGCAGGCCGTCGCCGAAGCCTGGCGCAACATCACGGCTGTGGGCGGCAAGCCGCTGGCAGTCACCGACAACCTCAACTTCGGCAATCCGGAGCGGCCGGAAATCATGGGCCAGCTCGTCGGCTGCCTGAAGGGCATCGCCGAAGCCTGCATCACGCTGGATTTCCCGATCGTCTCCGGCAATGTCTCGCTTTACAACGAGACCAACGGCCGCGGCATCCTGCCGACCCCGTCGATCGGCGGCGTCGGCGTGCTCGACGATTTCACCAAGTCCGCGACGCTGGCGTTCAAGGCGCCGGGCGAAGCGATCCTGCTGATCGGCGAAACCAAGGGCTGGCTCGGCCAGTCGGTCTATCTGCGCGACATCTGCGGCAAGGAAGAGGGCGCTCCGCCGCCGGTCGATCTTGCCACCGAAAAGCGCAACGGCGACGTGGTCCGCGGCATGATTCATGCGGGCACCGCCACCGCCGTGCATGACATCGCCGATGGCGGTCTCTTGGTGGCACTCACCGAAATGGCGATGGCTTCCGGTATCGGCGCCAAGCTCGATGCCGCGCCGTCATCGACGGTGCCGCATGCCTGGTGGTTCGGTGAGGATCAGGCGCGCTACATCGTGACTGTCGCGGAAGATCAGTTGCTGACCGTGCTGTCGAAACTGAAGAATGTCGGCGTGCCCTGCGTACAGATCGGCAAGACCGGCGGCCATGCGGTGGCCATTGCCGGTGAACGCGCCGTCGATATCAAGGCGCTTGTGCATGCGCATGAAAGCTGGCTGCCGAACTATATGAGCGGCAAGGCGTCGTAACAGGCGCTGATCTTTTCCCTCCCCCTTGCGGGGAGGGTGGCCGGCCGAAGGCCGGACGGGTGGGGGTAGCCCCACGGAATGCTGAGCGTGGGGCACCCCCACCCCGGCCTATCGGCCGACCCTCCCTACTGCGCTTCGCTTGGGGGAGGGAGGCCAGGAGCGTTCGTGCAACCGTCTCAGTAGCTCAGCGTCCGATCGACCAAATTCATCAGCGGCGTGCCGCTTTCCGCGCGTGCGATATTGTCGGCGATGTTTTCGGCGGCCGATGCAACACGCGTGGCTGCTGCGACGTGGGGCGAGATCGTTACCCCCGGATGCGACCAGAACGGATGGCCTGATGGTACGGGCTCGGTGCGGAAGACATCGAGCGTCGCCTGCGCCACGCGTCCGCTGTCGAGCGCTGCGATGAGGGCGTCGTCGTCGATCAGCGTGCCGCGTCCGGCATTCAGGATGAAACTTCCCTTGGGCAGAAGCGCGAGCCGTTCGGCATTCAGGAGGTCGATGGTCTCCGGCGTCTGGGGCAGAAGCCCCACGAGGATTTCCGCCGAAGCCAGCGCTTGCGGCAGGTTCTCCATCCCTGCGAGGCAGCGGACGCCGGCCACCTCGCGCGCGCGACGGCTCCAGCCGGTGACGCGAAAGCCGAGTTGCACAAGTGCTGTTGCTGCAGCCGATCCCAATTCGCCGAGACCCAGCACTGTCACCGATCGGTCCGTGGCAAGCGGCGGAACATGCTGCGACCATGTCAGAGGTTTTTCACAGACGTAGCGGTCCATCCCGAGATGCAAGCGCAGGGTATGACCGACGACCCATTCGACCATGCCCTGCCGTAGGCCGTCATCGACCATGCGGCACAGCGGCTGCGTCAGCGTCGCGTTGCCGACGATCTTCTCGACACCGGCCCAAAGGCTCAATACGGCGCGCGCATTGCTGAAAGGGGCGAAATCACTGATGGGACCGCCGGTCGCGTGGATGATGTAGTCCACGTCCTGATGCGCAATGTCACCCAGGAGACTGGCTCGCGCGTCGATGCTCCGGCGCCGAAGCGCATCCAGAATGGGTTCGTGATAGTCCTCGAACAGCGCCGGCGTGACGTTGAAAAGAAGATTGATCGCCTTGTCGCCGTTGTGTGCGCGCATGCTGGTGTCCTGCAGATCGTCGTTCATGTTGGAAGGCGGAAAGGACGGTGTGATGAAGCTACAGCACCCGCTTCACGCCTGGGATCGCCCGCAGCGCCCTTGTCGCTGCCCAGCTCGCCGCCAGCGTACCCGCGAAGGCGATCAGTGCTTTCGATCCGGCGCCAAGCGGAGCGTTCAGCAGCGCATATTGCAGCCACAGCATCGGGATGTAGTGCAGCACGAAGATGCCATAGGCATCGCCGCGCAGCGGATCGAAGATGCTCTTCTCGCGTTGGCCGAAGCGCAGGAACAGCGCCAGCACCGCGAGGCAGATCAGCGTGCAGGCGACCGCGTAGATCACGCCGTAGCTCGACTGCCACCAGAAAGGCGGCGCGCCGGTGAGATTGGCGAGCTTCATGCGGCGAAAATTGACGAGAAAAGCGAGCGAGCCAAAGGAGGCGGCGGCGGCGATGGTCCACCACAGCCATTGCCGTGCCAGCGCGCCGGTGCGGGCCAGCAGGCCCTGGTCGATATTGGCGGCGCCAATGCCCATGCCGGCGAAGAAGAACACGCCATAGATCGCCATGCGGCTGAACTGCACCTGCAGCGGGCCCCAGCTGAACCAGCGGACAGCGCCGACCGTAAACAGGAATGGGACATAGGAGATCACCGCGATGACGGCGAGCACGGCGGCGAACAACCACGGTCGTTCGAAGGCACGGATCGACAGCCGGTTGATGCCGTCCACCAGTCGCGGCGCGAGCAGGAAAACCGGGATCGCGACGAGATCAAGAAACAACAGATACCAGATGAACCAGCCGGGGCCGGCGAACCATTGGCCTTGTTTGAAATTGTTGACGTAGAATTCGACAAAGCCGGTCTTGTGCGTCGACAGGCTGAACGACGCGTAATAGGCGATTGGCATCAGCACGAAGATCATCGCCAGGAAGGGCAGGCCGAGGCGCAGCGCGCGGTCGCGCAGGAAGTCGGCGATGCCCTTGCGCTTCAGGCTCGGCCACACGAACAGGCCCGACAGCATGAACATCAGACACATGAAGAAGGTGTCGTTGAACAGCGTCAGAATATTGAAGCCGATCCAGCGTTGGCTGTCGACGATCGGCGCGGTCGACCACAGATAGTGGTTCGGGTAATAGCGCCCGAAGGCGGTGTAAGCGACTGCGGCGTGGTTCGCCAGCACGAGCAGCGTGACGAAGGTGCGGGCGCGATCCAGCGCAGCGTTACGGTCTGACATGTGAACGGCGAGCCCCCTCGCTTCCGCGCGCAACAGGCGTCGCCGGGCGCATCAGTGATGCGCGCCGTCATGATAAATGTCGAAAGCCGCTTCGGCAATCAGCCGAGGATCACGCAGGCACTTCCTCGATTTTCACCTTGTCTGGATAAAATGCCAGATAATCCTTGATCTCGGCCATCGCCGGAAACGGCGTCTCATAGGTCCAGATCGCGTTGTCGAGAACCTTCTCGCCGGTCTTGATGCTGTAATAATTCGCGTCGCCCTTGTACGGGCAATGCGTCACACGGTCGGTGCGCGCTACCGCGTCCATATTGGCGTCCGCGCGGGGGATATACAGCACTGCGGGGTAGCTGGCCTCCTTGAGGCTCAGGGCGTTGGTCGTGTCGGCGATCACGACGTCCCCGGCAGAAACACGGATGTGTTTGCCGGCGGGCGCAATGGTGATCGGGTGGTCCGGGCCGGGAAGCTTCATGGTTAAACCCTTGTGACGGTCATATTTCACTTCTTCAGATGTGCGATCCCTCCGGCCTTTAAAAGGGGCATGCGAGGGATTATCGTTAGAAAGCCGTGACGTCATGCGGCCGCCGCGATAGGCTCGCAATCCGAGGCGGCACCGACTGGCCGCGATTCGAACCTTTCTGGAGACCCGATTAATGCCGATGGACGCCCGCGATATCGAGACCATGATCAAGGCCGCGATTCCCGACGCGCAGGTGACGATCCGTGATCTGGCCGGTGACGGCGACCATTACGCGGCAACCGTGATTTCGGAATCCTTCCGCGGCAAATCCCGCGTCGCCCAGCACCAGATCGTCTATCAGTCGCTGAAAGGCCAGATGGGCGGCGTCCTGCACGCGCTGGCGCTGCAGACGGGCGTGCCGGAGGCGTAGTTTTCCCTCGCCCCGCTCTTGCGGGGAGAGGGTGGCTTCGCGCAGCGAAGACGGGTGAGGGGCGATGCGAGGTCGTGTTCGTAGCACTCAGATCTCGCGAAAACTTCGCGCTAACCAGACCGATGCCGAGACCAAGCTCTGGCATCGCATACGCAACCGGCAAGTCGGCGGTTTTAAATTTGCCCGGCAGGAAGCGATAGGCCCCTATATCTGCGACTTCGTTTGTCGGGAACAGCGCCTCGTGATCGAGGTCGACGGCGGCCAACACCTAGAATCCAAACGAGATGAAATTCGCGACACGTATCTGCGGGCGGAAGGCTATGGCGTGGTGCGTTTCTGGAATAACGACGTCTTGTCCAATATCGACGGCGTGCTGATGCTGCTCGACCAGGCGTTACGTGCAGATGGCCAAACAGCGGATTAGAGCCGACCCGACCCGAGAATATGCCTTCGTTGGAATTGTGTGCCCGGCCCCTCACCCGGATCGCAAGGGCGATCCGACCTCTCCCCGTAAAGGACGGGGAGAGGTTAAGAAGGCTACTCCACCGCCATCAGCGCATGCACCGAGAAATGCTTGTCCGCGTCGGTCCATGACGCCTTCGGCTCCCAGCCCGAACCGCGGGCCAGCGTCGCAAAACGCTCGATGCTGTATTTGTAGCTGCTCTCGGTGTGGATGCTCTCGCCAGCACGGAATGCGAAGCTGCGACCGAGCACATGCACGGTCTGCGGCTTCCTGGCGATCAGGTGCATCTCGATGCGGTGGCGTTCCTTATTGTAGATCGCGCGATGGGTGAAGGCGGAGAGATCGAAATCGCCGCCGAGTTCGCGGTTGATGCGGACCAGCACATTCATGTTGAACTTGCCGGTGACGCCGGCCGCGTCGTTATAGGCCGCGTGCAGCAACTTCTCGTCTTTCTCCAGATCGATGCCGATCAGCATCAAGGCGTCCTTGCCGAGAATGGCGCGGGCCGAGCGCAGAAAGCCGCAGGCCTCGTGCGGCTCGAAATTGCCGAGGGTCGAGCCCGGGAAGAAGCCGACCTTCGGCATCATCCGGATATCGGCGGGAAGGTCGAACGGTGCGGTGAAGTCGGCATTCACCGGCAGCACCTTCAGGCCCGGGAAATCCTTGCGCAGCTCGGCTGCCTGCGCCTGCAGGAAGTCGCCTGAGATATCGACCGGCGCATAGGCGCCGACGTCGCATTCATCCAGCAGCAGCCGAACCTTGGTGGTGGCGCCGGCGCCGAATTCGATCAAAGCGGCATTCTTCGGAATGATCGCGTTGATGTCCTTGCCACGCGAGCGGAGGATGCCGAGCTCGGTGCGGGTCGGGTAATATTCCGGCAGTTTGGTGATCTGTTCGAACAGCTCCGAGCCGGCTTCGTCATAGAAGTATTTCGGCGACAGCTTTTTCGGATGCTGCGACAGCGCTTCGGCGACATCCGCGGCAAATGCGGAGGCCGAGGCATTCAGCAGCGACAGTGCCAACGGGGCATGAACGTTCATGTCAGTCTCCTCAACGCTTTCGAAGCGCCGTGATGTCAGGAAGTCAGTTGCCGTAATCGGCCAGCCGCAGGCCCGTGAATTGCCAGCGATGATGGGGATAGAAGAAATTGCGGTAGGTGACGCGGCTGTGATCGTCCGGTGTTGCCAGCGACGAGCCGCGCAGCACCAGCTGATTGATCATGAACTTGCCGTTGTATTCGCCGAGCGCGCCTTCGATGGCGCGGTAGCCCGGATAGGCCGAGTAGGATGACCGTGTCCATTGCCAGACGATGCCGAAGGCATCATTGAGCTGACCGGCGCGCGCGGCGACTTCCCATTCCATTTCGGTGGGCAGATGCTTGCCGCTCCAGCGCGCAAAGGCGTCACATTCGTAATAGCTGACGTGGCACACCGGCGCGTCGAGATCGATCGGCTTCAGCCCGGCGAGGGTCATGATCTGCCATTCGCCATTGACCTTGCGCCAGTGGCCGGGCGCCTGCCATTCCTCGCGGGCGGCGGCGGCAAAGCCATCCATCAGCCACAGCGTCGCTTCCTCGTAACCGCCGGCTTCCATGAAAGCGAGCCATTCGCGGTTGGTGACGAGATTGCGTGCGAGCTTCACCGGGCCGACAAGCGCGCGATGCGCGGGCTTCTCGTTGTCGAAATGGAAGCTCTCGCTCTGATGGCCGATGGTGTGGATGCCCTCGGTGAGCGTGGTCCATGCTTCGCCCGATGTGGTTGAGGTCGGGAAGCGCCAGTTGGCATCGTAGGCCGGCGGGATCGGGTTCTGTGCGAAGGCATGCAGGATGTCGGTGAGCATCAGCTCCTGATGCTGCTGCTCGTGATTGAAGCCGACTTCGAGGAGGGGGATCAGCGAGGTCAGCTTGTCGTCCGACGTCTCGTTGAAGAATTTGATGACGGCCGCATCGACGTGTTTGCGATAGGCGGTGACTTCGTCGGCGCCGGGCCGGGTGAGATGGCCGCGCTGCGCGCGGGCGTGGCGGGGACCAGCGGAGACATAATAGGAATTGAACAGATAGGCGTAGTCGGGGTGGTAGACCTTGTAGCCGGGGGCGTGATCGCCGAGCAGGAATTGCTCCCAGAACCAGGTCACATGGGCGCGGTGCCACTTCGCCGGGCTGGCGTCGGGCATCGACTGCACCAACTGGTCTTCCGGGGAGAGCGGGGCGGCGCGGCGTTCGGTTTCGTTGCGGACCGTCAGGAAGGCGTCGCCCAGTCTTTGGGCCAGTGCGCCTGCGGGGGCGGATTCGGAGGCGGGGGACGCGGTGCCTGAACTCATGCCTGAACTCTTGGCGAAAGCTGGATTCGTCACGAAAGTCTCCGATTTTGGAGAGAACGTTGCTCTTGGTGATGGGTTCCCGAGCAGCCTGTCCTAAATAGGTCATCCGATTGGTTATAAAAGGCCTGTCGTCATATGATCTTTGGCCGGACCGGACTTGGCAAAAACTGCGGAAAAGTGACTGTGGCGGGCCGGCAATAAGCCCCAATGCCTGTGATTTCAGGCTCTTGATCACGTCCATAAGACTTGGGGTGCGGAACGGATTCGGCTACATATATGACAAGTCTGACCGGGCGAGCGCCCGATGGCTGGGCCGCCAACTCCAGACCTTGAATCTGGACCTTGAACAGGGACGTGACATGAGCATTGAGCAATTCATCGAGAACGAAGTGAAGACCAACGACGTGGTGCTGTTCATGAAGGGCACGCCGCAGTTTCCGCAGTGCGGTTTCTCGGGCCAGGTGGTCCAGATCCTCGATCACGTGGGTGTCGGCTACAAGGGCCTCAACGTTCTCGAATCCGCCGATCTGCGCGACGGCATTAAGACGTATTCGAACTGGCCGACCATTCCGCAGCTCTATGTGAAGGGCGAATTCGTCGGCGGCTGCGACATCATCCGTGAGATGTTCCAGGCTGGTGAGTTGCAGAGCCTGCTGGCCGAGAAGGGCGTGATTGCCGCCCCGGCTTCGGCCTGATTTCAAGTCGACAAATCGGCACGGCGACGCTCGACGTCGTCGTGGCCGACATCACGACTCTCCGCGTTGACGCCATTGTCAACGCGGCCAATGCGTCGCTTCTCGGAGGCGGCGGCGTGGACGGCGCCATTCATCGGGCGGCCGGCCCCGACTTGCTCGCTGAATGCCGCACCCTCAAGGGTTGCGAGACCGGCGACGCCAAAATCACCAAAGGTTATAAATTACCGGCCCCGCATGTGATCCATGCGGTCGGTCCCGTCTGGCATGGTGGCGAGGCCGGCGAGGATGAGGCGCTGGCGTCCTGCTACCGGCGGGCACTGATGTTGTGTCAGGCGCATGGCCTGACCTCCGTTGCGTTTCCAGCCATCTCCACCGGTGTCTATGGTTTTCCCGCGGCGCGTGCCGCTCCCATTGCGGTCGGCTCAGTCATCGAGGCGTTGAAGGATGTGCCGGTAGTCACGGCCGTCACCTTCTGCTGCTTTTCCGAGCCATCTGCGGACCTGCATCGCCTCGCGCTCGCAAGCGCGCTTCCCCTTGTCTGAGAGCGCCCCACCGTTACACTCCTCTGATCAGGCAAAAGGAGCGGCGATGACTATGCGGCACAGACTACGCGCGCTGCTCTGCGGAGCGCTGTTGCTCGCCGGATCGCCCGCTATCGCCCAGGATCGCTTTGCCGCCGAAGGCACCTTCGACATTCCCGCCGGCGCAAAATTCTCGCAGGAGAAACTCGCCAAGATCGGCGAGTTCTTCCGCAAGCAAATCGCCGACGGCAAGATTCCCGGCGCCATCGTCTTGATCCAGCAGCATGGCAAGCCGGTCTACAAGGAATTCTTCGGCGTCCGCGATCCCGATACCAAGCAGCCGATGACGGATGATACGATCTTCCGGCTGCATTCCATGTCGAAGCCGATCACGTCGTTTGCTGCGATGATGCTGATCGATCAGGGCAAGCTGAAGCTCGACGATCCCGTCTCGCAATACATTCCGTCTTTCGCCAAAGCCAAGGTCGGCGTCGATAAGAAGCTGGAGAACGGCGAGAAGGCGCTGGACATCGTGCCGCCCAATCGCCCGGTGACGATCCGCGATCTCCTGCTGCACACGTCCGGCATCACCTATGGCTTTTACGGCGAGAGCCTGGTCCGCCGCGCCTATGGCAATGCGGATATCTACAGCGGCGATTTCGACAACAAGGAATTCGCCGACCGCATCGCGCAGCTGCCGCTCGAACACCAGCCCGGCACCATGTGGGACTACGGCCACTCCACCGACATTCTCGGCCGTGTGATCGAAGTCGTCACCGGCAAGTCGCTGCTCGGTTACGAGGAGCAGGCGTTCCTCGGACCGCTGGGGATGAAGGACACCGGCTTCTTCGTGAAGGAGAAGTCGAAGGAGGTCATGCTCGCCAAGCCGATGGCCTGGGACCGCGATTTCCGCACCGGACGACAGGGGCGCCCTGACACCTATCAGAAATGGGAATCCGGCAGCGGCGGCATGGTCTCGACGCTGGCTGATTACACGAAGTTCGCGCAGATGCTGCTGAACGGCGGCGAATATGACGGCAAGCGCTACATGAGCGCGGCGACGTTCAAGGACATGACCACCGATCATATCGGCAAGGATTCCGGCGTCGGTCGTGACTATCTGTATTTCCCCGGTGACGGTTTCGGGTTCGGTTATGGCTTCGCCGTGCGCACCGATCCCGGCAATGCCAAGCCGCCGCCGCCGGGATCGCTCGGCGAGTTGAAATGGGACGGCGCCAGCGGTTGCTATTTCATCATCGATCCCAAACAGGATTTCTTCTTCATCCTGCTCGAGCAGACGCCGTCGGAGCGACAGCGCATTCAAAGGTCTTTGAAGCTGTTGGTCTATGAAGCGCTGGAGAAATAGGCGCGCCGTACTCCTGCTGCTGACGCTTTGCTGCGTCGGCACCGTTATCGTGTCTTCGCCGCCGGCCCGGGCCGAAAAACCCCAATCCATTGCGCGCGATTTTTCTGCCGAAAAGCTGCTGGCGCTCGATCGCTACTTTCTCGACATGGTCGCGGAGCGGAAGATTCCCGGCGCGGTGGTGCTGGTGCAACAGCACGGCAAGCCGGTCTATTTCGATACGTTCGGCAATCTCGACAGCGGGCATCCGATGACCAGGGATGCGATCTTCCGGCTGTATTCGATGTCGAAGCCGATCACCTCGGTAGCCGCGATGATGCTCGTCGAGGACGGAAAACTGCGCCTCGACGATCCCGTTGCGAAATACATCCCCGCTTTCGCGAAGACGAAGGTGGGCGTCGACGTCAAAGGTGGCGACGAACACGCCACATTCGGCCTCGTGCCACTGCAGCGGCCGATCACCATCGCCGATTTGCTCACGCACACATCGGGCATCACTTACGGTTTCTATGGCGACGATCCCGCGCGGAAACGTTATGCGCAGCTCGATATCTTCGGCCGCGACTGGGACAACGCGTCCTGGGCCGATCGCATCGCGCAGCTTCCGCTCGCCGAGCAGCCCGGCACGCTGTGGGACTACGGCCATTCCACCGACATTCTCGGCCGCGTCATCGAAGTCGTATCCGGCCAGTCGCTCTATCATTTCCTGGAGGAACGGCTGTTCGGTCCATTGGGGATGCGGGACACCTCGTTCTACATCACCGATGGCGAACGGCGCTCGCGCGTGGCCGAGCCGTTCCCGGGAGACCGCATGGTCGGGCCGGTGGTCGGCATGCACGATCCCGCCGAGGTCATGCAATGGGAGGCGGGGGGCTCCGGTCTGGTCGGTACGGCGGCGGATTACGCGCGCTTCCTGCAGATGCTGCTCAACGGCGGCATGCTTGACGGCAAGCGCTATCTCAAACCGGAAACAGTGGCCGAGATGACGCGCGATCACGTCGGGCCTGATAGCGGCGTGAAGCGCGATTACTATTATTTCCCGGGCGCCGGCAGCGGCTTCGGCCTTGGATTCGCCGTGCGGACGAAAGAGCTCGCGAGCGAGCCCGGCCCAATCGGCGAATATCGCTGGGACGGTGTCGGCGGCACGTTCTTCTGGGTCGATCCGAAGAACGACATGTTCGTGCTGGTGATGACGCAATCGCCGTCGCAGCGGGTGCGGATGGAGGTTGATGTGCGGAAGATCATCGCCGAGGCGCTGGAATAAGAACACTGTAGCTCCCTCGCCCCGCTTGCGGGGAGAGGGTGGCGCGGACGTAGTCCGCGACGGGTGAGGGGGAGCCAGTGTTTTACTCGCTGGCTCCCCCTCACCCGGATTGCTCGCTTCGCTCGCAACCCGACCTCTCCCCGCGAGCGGGGAGAGGTTAAATCCCGCGCACCACGTCCCTGATCAATCCCAGCGTCTCCTCGATCATGTCCGCACTGACATCCAGATGCGTGCAGGCGCGGATGCGGCCGTCCATGGTGGCGAGCAGCACGCCTTTTGCGCGCAAGACTTTCACCATAGCAGCACCGCTGATGCCTGCGCCCGCGGGATCGAAGAAGACGAGATTGGTCTCCGGCTGCTGCACGGCGATCCCGTCGATCTGGGCCAGTCCGCGCGCCAGCGCGTGCGCATTGGCGTGATCGTCGGCGAGGCGCTCGACGTGATGGTCCAGCGCGTGGATGCAGGCGGCGGCAACGATGCCGGCCTGGCGCATCGAGCCGCCCAATCCCTGCTTCCAGCGCCACACTGCATCAATGTAGTCGCGCGTGCCGGCGAGCACGGCTCCGATCGGCGCGCCGAGCCCCTTACTGAAATCGATCCACACCGAGTCCCAGCCATCGGACATCCTGCTCGCACCGATACCGGTGGCGACGCAGGCATTCATCAGTCGCGCGCCATCCATATGCGTGGCAAGGCCGCGGTCACGCGCGATGGTTACGATCGCTTCGAGATCGGATTTCGACCAGATGGTGCCGCCCCCGATATTGGCAGTCTGTTCGACGCTGACCAGGGTTTGCGCTGCCTCGTAGCGCGTGCGCGGATGCAATGCGGCGCGCAGCGTATCTGGCGTGAACTTGCCATCGGCGCCGTCGAGCCCGGTAATCTGGAAGCCGCCAAGCGCGGCATGGGTGCCGCCCTCGCGCGAGAGGATATGCGCGGTGCGATGCGCGAGGATCTCGTCGCCGGGCCGGCAATGCGCCAGCAGGCCGGCGACATTGCACATGGTACCCGATGGCATGAACACGGCGGCTTCCTTGCCGAGCAGTTCGGCGACGCGGTCGCAGAGCGCGTTGACGGTGGGATCGTCGCCGACCTGCTCATCGCCGACATCTGCCGCAGCCATCGCCGCGCGCATCGCGGGCGTGGGCTTCGTCTGTGTGTCCGACAGCAGATTGATGCGAACCGGCGGCTGTGATGGGTCGGGGCGAGCAGGGGTGAAGGGCATGCGAAATCTCTCAGTCGTCATGCCCGGGCAAACGCGCGAAGCGCGGCTTCGCTAGACGTCCCGGGCATCCACGTCGTATTTTTGGCAGAGCTTAAAGGCGTGGATGGCCGGGACAAGCCCGGCCATGACGGCATTCTTGTTTCGGCGATGCTCATTCAGGTGCGCCAAACAAAAAAGGCCCCGGAAAATCCGGGGCCTTCATGTCGTCTGCGCTGTCAGAAATTAGCGCGAGTAGAATTCGACGATCAGATGTGGTTCCATCTGCACGGCGAAAGGAACGTCCGACAGCTGCGGAATGCGGATGAACTTGGCGGTCATCTTGCTGTGGTCGGTTTCGACGTAATCCGGGGTGTCGCGTTCGCCGAGCTGGCTGGCTTCCAGAACAAAAGCGAGCTGCTTGGAGGATTCCTTGATCTCGATGACGTCGCCGACCTTCACGAGATAGCTCGCGATGTTGACGCGCTTGCCGTTCACCTTGATGTGGCCGTGGTTGATGAACTGACGGGCCGCAAACATGGTGGCGACGAACTTGGCGCGATACACGACGGTGTCGAGGCGGCGCTCGAGCAGGCCGATCAGGTTTTCACCGGTGTCGCCCTTGAGACGGCCGGCTTCCACATAGATGGAGTGGAACTGGCGCTCGGAGATGTTGGCGTAATAGCCCTTCAGCTTCTGCTTGGCGCGCAGCTGCGTGCCGAAGTCGGAGAGCTTGCCCTTGCGGCGCTGGCCGTGCTGGCCGGGGCCGTATTCACGCTTGTTGACCGGAGACTTGGGACGACCCCAAATGTTCTGGCCCATACGGCGATCGATTTTGTATTTAGCTTCACTACGCTTTGTCATCGCGTCCTCGATGTTCAATGGTCAATGTGAGGAGACGCGCCCTCCTGTGTACCGGGATCAGTCCATGGTCTGAAAACAGAGGTCTGGAAAATCTCGGCACCGACAGGTTCATTCCCAAAGCTGGGCGGAGAACCACGGGTGCGAAACGCTTCGCGGGCCGAAAACGGCCCGCGAGCAAGGCGGTTTCTAGGGGCAGAGCCCGGTTATGTCAATTGAAAGACAGGCTTTTTGCCGTTTGGCGGGCTTATAGCGCCAATCCGGCCGGTTTTGGCGCAAAATCGACCTCGAAATGGCAGTTTTACCGCCTGATACCTTCGAATCCGGCGGCGATTCCGCGCTGGAACAGTGACCAGTCGAATCCCAGCGCCAGAGCCACATAGCCCCGGTCGATCATGGCGTTGCCCATCTCCGCGTTCAGCGCCGCGCCGCCCAGCGGCACGCCTGACTTGAGGATTCCCGCTTCGGCCCTGGCGACCAGCGCCTGCACCTCGGGATCGCCCGGCTGGCCGCGTTTGCCGATCGATGTCGCGAGGTCGCCGATGCCGATCACCGCGATGTCGATGCCCGGTGTGGCCATGATCTCGCCGATCCGGTTCACCGCATCAATATGCTCGATGGTGATCATGCAGATCATGCTGTCGTCGGCACGCGCCATATAGTCGGGCATGCCGGTGTTCCAGCGGAACGGCGCATGGAACGGTCCCCACAGCCGCTCGCCCTGGGTCGGGTAGCGCAGGCTGCGCGCGGCCTTGTAGGCATCGTCGGCGCTGTTGATTATCGGGAAGTTGATGCCCATCGCGCCGAAATCCATCGGCGCTTTCGCCAGCCACGGTTCGTTGGCGGCGATCCGCACCAATGGCGTGCAGGGCGTGCCCGCGGTGGCCATGATCATGCCATGCGCCGTGTTGAGATCGATCGGGCCGTGTTCGAGATCGACGATGATCCAGTCCAGCGTCTGCGCCATGATGCGCACGGTCTGGATCGACGGGATGGTAGCAATGGCCCCGAAAGTAGGGCGGCCCTCGCGCCATTTCTGCTTGAGGTCGTGAAATGGCGCGGGGGTCGTCATCGTCACATGGGATCCTGTTATTTCGGCGCGGGCGTCGCCACCGGCTTGCCGTCTTCCACGACATAGACTGCCATGATCTTCAGGCCCTTGTCGCCGGTCTTCACGTCATGCGGAATCCCGGCAGGGACGGCATAGGAATCGCCGACCTTCAGCAGTTTGTCGGGCTGGCCCTCGACGATCAGCGTCGCGTCGCCATCGAGGACGTAACCGGTATCGACACCCGGATGGGTATGGCGGCCGGCGAGCTGGTTCGGGCCGAGCTCAGCCACGACCGTCACGATGCGATGGCCGGCAGGATATTTGACGTCCTGCAGCGGCGTGCGCTTGATGCCTTGTGCACTGGCAGCGCCGGCGCAGGCCGTGATCGCCGCGCCAACAAGCAGTGTCTTGAGAAGGCCATTCTTCAGAAAATTCGTATCGAGCATGCTGGTCTCCCTTTGCCGTTCTCTTTTCGGAACGGCGCGCCGCAAGGCTAGCAGCGCGCAAGGGAAAGTCGAGATGTCGTCGCTAGGCCGCGACCTGTCCGCCGAAGAACGGCGCCAGTGCTTCCGGCCAGGCGTGGCGCTTGCCGGAGGTGTAGAGCAGCACGGCATCGCCGGGCGGCACGCCGGGCTGATGATCGCCGATCAGGCCGACCACGCGCCGTGCGATTGCCGGGGCCGGATCGATCCATGCCACCGGCCACGGCGCGATGCGATTGAGGTGGTCGAGCAACAGCGGGTAATGCGTACAGGCGAGCACGATCGTGTCGGTGCGGGCACCGGCGGCGTCCTGCACGAAGCAGGGCGCGATCTCGCGAAACAGATCGGCGTCGTCGATGCCCTGGCCGCCGAGTGCGCCTTCCGCCAGTGCGGCGAGTTCGGCGGAGCCGACCAGCGTGACGATGCAGCCGCCGCCGAATTCGCGGATCAGCGTCTGGGTATATTCGCGCTTCACGGTACCTGACGTGCCGAGCACGGAGACGCGCTTGCTGACCGAGCGCGCGCAGGCCGGCTTGATCGCCGGCACGGTGCCGACAAAGGGCACGGCATAGGCGGCGCGCAGATGGCTGAGCACCAGCGTCGAGGCCGTGTTGCAGGCGATGACCACGAGATCCGGCCGGTGCGCGTCGATCAGCTCGCCCATCAGGGGCACCACGCGGCCGATCAGCGCGTCTTCGGTGTGCTGGCCGTAGGGAAAGAACGCGTCATCGGCCACATAGACATAGCGGGCATCCGGGCGCGCCTTGGCGATCTCGCGCTGGACGGTGAGGCCGCCGAGACCGGAGTCGAACACAAGGATGGTGGGACGCGTCGGCATCATGAGAGCCTAGGGGAGGATGGTTACTGCGGAGTTGCTGCGGGTCTGGCAATCAAGACAGGGGCATTCGGGCTTTTTCGGGAAGGGCTGGGCTCCTTCTTAACCTCTCCCCGCTCTGCGCGGGGAGAGGTCGCCGCGACTTCGCGGCGGGTGAGGGGCATGGCACGCGGCCAGCCCCACATCGTTCTCTTTCGAAGCGGAATCTTCGAGCCGCGAACGAACCGCGTGGGAGAGGCCAATGCCATGCCCCTCACCCCACCCCTCTCCCCGCGCAAGATGCGGGGAGAGGGAGCTTACCGCGCTCGCGGTTGGCTACACCGGCTCTAATGGCCGTTGCCCACCTTCCGGCAATACAGTCTCAATCGCATCGCCCGCTGCTACTTCGCCGTCGGCAACGACAACCGCCATCACACCGGCCTTGCAGATGACATTGCCATCCGCATCGCGATCCTGCGTCGCGGCCTTCAATCCCTGCTGAAAGCGATCCATCAGTACACAGGGCTCGCGCAGCCCGGTGAGTTCGATCACGGCACTCGCGCCGAGATGTAGCCGCGTGCCGGTCGGCAGCGCTGCGAGGTCGATCCCCGACGTGGTGACATTCTCGCCGAGATCGCCGGGCTGGATCGTGAAACCCTTGGCGCGCAATTCCTCGAACAGCTCGGACGGGATCAGATGCACCTGGCGCAGGTTCGGCCTGGCGGGATCGCGGCGGCGGTCGTAGCGGTGCTTCACCAATGCGCCCATATGGCCGTCGCCTTCGACGCCGAGACCCGCGAGCAGGCGAATGCTCAGGCTGGGCGTCTTGCTGAAGTGATGACCGCGCCGCAGGCATACGGCGACGATGTAGCCAGTGGACTCCGTCCTCATGGTGAGGAGGCGCCGCTTCGGCGCCGTCTCGAACCATGGCGTGTGGCGCTCATCCTTCGAGACGCGACGAAGACGTCGCTCCTCAGGATGAGGTACCGAACACGCGCTTGAAGATCGTGTCCACGTGCTTGAGGTGATAGCCGAGGTCGAACTTCTCGGAAATCTCGTCGTCGGTGAGATATTTTTTCACCTCCGGATCGTTCTTCAGCAGCGTCTGGAAGTCGCCTTCGCCGCGCCAGACCGGCATGGCGTTGCGCTGCACGAGCTTGTAGCTGTCCTCGCGCGACGCGCCCTTCTGCGTGAGCGCGATCAGCACGCGCTGCGAATGCACGAGGCCGCCGAGACGGTCGAGATTCTTCTGCATGTTGGCGGGATAGACCAGCAACTTCTCGATCACGCCGGCCATGCGGTTGAGCGCGAAGTCGAGCGTCACCGTGGCGTCGGGGCCGAACATGCGCTCGGCGGAGGAGTGCGAGATATCGCGCTCGTGCCACAGCACCACGTTTTCCAGCGCCGGCGTCACATAGGCGCGCACCATGCGGGCGAGGCCGGTGATGTTCTCGGTCAGCACCGGGTTGCGCTTGTGCGGCATCGCCGACGAGCCCTTCTGGCCCTCGGAGAAAAACTCCTCGGCTTCCAGCACTTCGGTGCGCTGCATGTGGCGGATTTCAACCGCAAGGCGCTCCATCGACGAGGCGATGACGCCCAGCGTGGCGAAGAACATCGCGTGGCGATCGCGCGGGATCACCTGGGTCGAGATCGGCTCCGGCACGAGGCCCATTGCTTTCGCGACATGTTCTTCGACGCGCGGATCGATCTGCGCGAAGGTGCCGACGGCGCCGGAGATGGCGCAGGTGGCGACTTCCTTGCGCGCGGCGACGAGGCGCACGCGGTTGCGGGTGAATTCGGCATAGGCATAAGCGAGCTTGAGACCGAAGGTGACCGGCTCGGCATGGATGCCATGCGAGCGGCCGATGGTCGGCGTCATCTTGTGCTCGAAGGCGCGGGTCTTCAGCGCGGCGAGCAGACGGTCGATATCGGCGATCAGGATATCGGCGCAGCGCGTGAGCTGCACGTTGAGGCAGGTGTCGAGCACATCCGATGACGTCATGCCCTGATGCACGAAGCGCGCCTCGGGGCCGACGATTTCGGCGAGATGGGTCAGGAAGGCGATGACGTCATGCTTGGTCTCGCGCTCGATCTCGTCGATGCGCTCCACATTGAAGGTCGCGTCCTTGGCCTTGGCCCAGATCGTCTTCGCCGCATCCTTCGGAATGGTGCCCAGTTCCGCCAGCGCATCGGCGGCATGCGCCTCGATCTCGAACCAGATCTTGAAGCGGGTCTGCGGCTCCCAGATGGAGGCCATTTCCGGACGGGTATAGCGAGGGATCATCGACGTCTCTGACTGTTGGGGGTTACGCCGCGCTTTAGCAGATCGGGGCGGGGGAGGCCAGAGTTGTCGTTATTCCGCTGCAACGGGACCTCCGCTGTCATCCCGTGATGCCGCCTGATGTGCGAACCCGAAATCCAGAAGATTTTGCCATATCGAGATTCCAGATTTACCGTAGGGCACCGATTGGCGTCCTTGCGCTACGATCTGTTTCGGTGCGCTTTCAAATTGCGGATCGCTTGGGCATGTCGGCTCCAAGAGCGCTGCGGATTTTCGCGCATCGCTGAGATTGCCATCCGGACAAGCTCCGATGGAGCTGTTGTTGAACCGTACGCTCCCTGAGAAATGATTGCCCGCCGTTCTTCCGAAGTATTTGAGCTACTATACAGGATGAATGGCATCGTCGGCCTCAGCTCCCGTACGGTTGACAACAGAGAATAACCGGCACGCGTATCCTCTTGCCTTGCCATGTCCGATATGACGGCGTCGAAGTTCTTGCTCTTCAACAATCGTATCGCGTCTTCGGTGTTCAAAGCAAAGTCGATTTCAATGCCAAGCGCTCGAAAGGCGTCGGTTTCGTGGATGTTGTTTTCCGGCCTGTCGTCCACCCAAAGAATCCGCTTGCCGGCAACATCGCCTAAAGAAATATGAGCCAACCACTGACCGAGCTCGTGTGATTTGCCGATTGAGTCAAGCGCTAAGTTTATGCTTGTGGTCGGAGGGTCGAGGCGTCGCTTTTCAACTTCGGCAGTAGCCGTAGCCTCGATAGCTTTTCGCTTAGCCACTCCTTCAAAGCCGAATAATTTGAACGAGCCCTCTGACATATTGGCAATGAATTCGCGCAGGGCATCTTTGAACCACCAAACGCAAACAATGAAAACCATCGGCCAAGCAAGCGCTCCCGCGAGCTTTGACAAGACATCAACTACTTTGACAAAGCTATCGATCATGGCGCCCCACAAACAAAAAGGCCCTGCATGTCGGGGCAGCTCAATTTTAGGTGGCGTTACGAACGATATCAAGGCTCCTTGCGCAACGGCTATCCACTCGTGAATCCGCCATCGGATAGCTCTGAGAATAATAGGCTCATGGGCGAATTAGCGCAGCGCAATCCGCCAAGGTTTTGCAGCCTCCCACGGACTACGCCTGGGGCCAATCCGCGATCTGTGTTTGCTATAATTACAGCTTCGCCAGCCGCGCCGTGACTGCCGTGAACCTTCTGTTCGGTCCAGCGTGAAAGCCATCAGCGTCCACGGTCTCCACCAGCACCGCCAGCGTCTGCGTGCCGTCCTTGGCCTGGTGATGATAGGCCTCGGCGATCCCGTAGGCGGTGACGCAGCGGCGTCGCTTCGGCAATTGCTTGTCCTGCTGCAGGGTGACCGGTGCGGCGCCGTCGATGCTCAGTTGTAGTGTCATGCCGGTGACGATGACGCTGCCAAAGGTGCCGCGGCCGCCGGCGCCGTAGCATGATGCCTTGCCGAGTGCTTGATCGGAGATCGTCAGAAGCAACTTGCGGCCGTCGGGCAAAGTGATGACCTGCGTGGTGGCGAGCGGCTTCGGGTCCATCTGATAGATGCCGATTTCGTCCAGATCCATCGATGGTTGGCCGGCGAAGCGCGTGCCGGGCTCGGTGATACCAAGCTTGCCCAGCAGCGGCTTGGCCCTGGCCATCAGCTCGGCGCGCACGGCGTCCACCTCGCGCTCGTCATCGTCTTTGGTGCGAAGGGAGAAGGGCGTACCCTTCGCAAAGTCGTCGGTGCGCGTGTCGATCACCTGGATCTCGGCGACGATCTCGGTCGCATCATAGAGCTGCGTATACTGCTCGAAGGCGAAATGCGCGCCGTCCGGCGAGAAGCCGATCACTTTGCGCGCGGCAGCGTCGCCGGCCTGCGCTGTGCCGAGCAAGGCGAGCGACAGCAGGGGAACGAGCAGGAGGCGGCGAAAGCCGGCGATTGAATGCTGTGTCATCCCGGTTGGTCGCGCGACGCGGAGCAAAGTTCATGCGCCTATTGGTCTTCGCAGGTGTTGACAATATTCCTTGAGGGATTATTATCCGAATTGTCCGGTTCGCGAGGGGCGCTTCTAGAGGCGTCTTGAGGTGGAACAGGGATGCGGCGCCTGCGGGCGGGAGGGAGACGTTCCCTCACGCACTCGGGAGGCCTTGGGTCACCGTCCGGCTCCACTACGGGGGTCTGCCACTCATGCTGGCTGGACGTGGCATTGGTGAACGGCGGGAAACCGTCGGGATCAGCGGAGTGCGGAGCTCTGCGCCTTTGCCCGGAAGAACGGTCCCGGGGACAGAAATCGCCCATAGCAGTCGCAGACTGCGTAAACTTGTCTGCGGTGTGGCGCGCCGTGAGGCGTTGCGCGGTTGCAGCTTGCCGGCGTTCCGGTGGAGCGGATCGCGACAGAAACCACCCCTTGCGCCTCACGGCGCGCTGCCACCCCTCATCGTTTGAGGGGGACTGCTCACACCTCGGACGCGCAAGCGCCGCGAGAATGCGAGAGCGTGGCTGTTTGATATGTGAATCGGGAGAAGCGACTACACCATCTCCCCGCGCGCATTCGCGGCCGCCGCGCGGATGCCGTCGATATTGGCCTTGTAGCTTTCCACCGTGCCGCCCTTGAACACGGCCGAGCCGGCGACGAAGGCATTGGCCCCTGCTGCGGCGAGTTGCCCGGCGACTGCAGCGGACACGCCACCGTCAACTTCGATGTCGATCGGACGGCCCGCGGTCATCGCGCGCAGGTCCGAGATCTTGCCGAGCGCGGACGGAATGAAGGCCTGACCGCCGAAGCCGGGATTGACCGACATCACCAGCACGAGGTCGACGAGATCGATCACATATTCGATGGCCGAGAGCGGCGTGCCGGGATTGAGCGAGACGCCGGCCTTCTTGCCGAGATTGCGGATCGCCTGCAGCGTGCGATGCAGATGCGGGCCCGCCTCGGCATGGACGGTGATGTGATCGCAGCCGGCCTTGGCGAAGGCTTCGAGATAGGGATCGCATGGTGCGATCATCAGATGCGCGTCGAAGATCTTTGTCGTGTGCGGGCGCATCGCCTTGATGACGTCGGGGCCGTAGGAAATGTTCGGCACGAAATGGCCGTCCATCACGTCGAGATGCATCCAGTCGGCGCCGGCGGTATCCACGGCGCGGACCTCTTCGCCAAGCCTCGCGAAATCAGCCGCCAGGATGGACGGGGCGATCACCAGCGGGCGGGGCGTGAAGCTCTGGGACATCGGGTTTTCCTGGGGTTTCCTGAACATTTTTGGGCGGCGGCGAATGGACCGCCTCGCGTAACATGGGGCCGGGGGACGGGCAACGCGCCAGCCACGGCCGCGCCATCGACGCGCTGCAGCAGGATAGTCCCGGCACATTCTGCCGCAAGGGCACGATTTGCCGGGAAACGCGCGCGGCCCGCGCGACCAAGCCCGTTGTTTTATCGAACTTTTTTCGCTGGCATGGGGCTTGCTCCGTATTCCCCAGGGAATTCACGCCGCACGCTGCGGCATGATCAGGAATTTGACGATGCTGCCAGCCCTTGCTGCTGCCACCACCGCGATCGATGCGCTGCAGGCACTCACCAGGTCGAAGTCGAAGGCCGCGGCCACCACGACCGGTGTCACCCAGAAGACCGCCAGCCCGTTCGATGTCGCCAGCACGTCGACGGCGGCGAGCGCCACGTCGTCGACGGCAACCTCCGCCACCAGCACCACAAACAGTTCCTACAAGCTGGCCCCGGGCACCATGAGCACGCTGCTCGATGCCCAGAGCCAGCCCGCGACGGCGGCCTCTTCGGCGAAACGAGCCGACTCGCTGAAAAGACTGATGGGGATGCTCGACAGCGACGGCAGTGGCGGCATCAGCAAGGCGGAGTTCGAGAAGAAACTTGGCGCCGGCGGCACCAACACCGCCAATGCCGACAAGGTATTCGCCGAACTCGACAAGAACGGTGACGGCTCGGTCAATATCGATGAACTGAGCCCGGCGCTGAATGGCGGCAAGGCACATCACGCTGGCGGCGGCGGTATGGGCGGTGGATCTGGTAGTGGCTCTGACACTGCTGGTTCGACCACAACGACCACGGTGAATGCTGATGGCAGCACCACGACGTCTATCGCATATGCGGACGGATCGACGGTGAGTTCGACCACAGCCGTCCCGGCGTCGTCCACGTCATCAACCGCAAGCTCGTCCTATAACGCGATCGAAAAGATGATCGCGCGTCAGGCGCAGCAGATCTCAAACGCGAAGTCGACGCTGGCGATCAGCGCCTGATCTGCGCTCTGATCCCGAACGCGGCAGTTCGCGATAGGCGAAGCGATCACGAATACGGTGATTGAAGAACGCGCCGCGTGACGCCGCGCTGCTGAAGGCCGCGTGAACTTCCGGCGGCACCTGCGCATAAGCATACCGGCGGCCGCTCGTGAAGGTGATGCGTAGTTCGCGGCTCACCGGATCATAAGTGACATGTCGAATCGCAGTCGACGGCATCGCAATCCTCCGAATGTCTCCTGAGTAGAAACGATTACCGGAGCGATTGGTTGCGGAACGATGACCTAGTTCCGGTCGCGAAACGCTGGAAGCGCGCCCGGAAACGGCAGTGCTGTCGCTTCATACACGCCGCGCGCGATGGAGCGGGCGATCACATTACCCGCGATCATGCCGAGTTCAGTGAGTCCGACCAGTGGATCGATCGGCTTCTCGCCCGTCGCGGCCGCAAACACGATGTCGCCATCGAGCGGCGCATGCACCGGATAGATTGCGCGCGCAAATCCGGTCTGCGCCATCATGGCGAGACGCCGGGCCTGCGCCTTGGTCAGGATCGCATCGGTAATAACGACGGCAAGCGTCGTGTTCTCGATCGCGGTTGCCGCCGGTCCGCCCTTGATACGCATCGCCAGCACCTCGGGTTTCAACTTGTTCGGCATGCCGTGTCCGCCGAACTCGTTGCCGACTTCGAATGGCGCCGCCCAGAAGTGTGGACCATCGCCGATCGTGACGCTGCCGACCGCATTGACTGCCGCGAGTGCGGCGACGCGCACGCCCGATGGCGTGACGGCGGAGGCCGAGCCGAGGCCGCCCTTGTAGTTGACTGTCGTGGCGCCGAGCCCTGCGCCGACGCTGCCGAGCTTGAAGCCATCGCTGGCCGCCGCTGCGGCGGCATAGCCGAGATCGCGATAGGGCGGGAAGCGGCCCCAGTTCTTGTCGCCGCCATTGAGCAGGTCGAACAAGATCGCGCCCGGCACGATGGGGATGACGGCATTGCCGATCTGGTAGCCGCGGCCTTGTTCGGCGAGCCAGGCCTGCACGCCGCCGCCGGCTTCGAGCCCGAAGGCCGAGCCGCCGGCCAGCGCGAGGCCGTGGATGGCATCCACGGTGTTCACAGGATCGAGCAGGGCGCTTTCGCGCGTGCCCGGTCCGCCGCCGCGGATGTCCACGGAGGCCACGGCCGGTTGGTCGAACAGGATGGCGGTGACGCCGGAGGCCAGTTGGGCGTCGTCCGCGTGGCCGACGCGAACGCCGGCGATATCGGTGAGCAGGTTCTTCATGGCGGTTCCCTCTTGGCCCGACCAGACCGCAGCAAGGCTGCCCGGTCAACCGATCACGCGTGATCACAACAGCCGGAAGTGGCGGGCATTTGATCCATCTCGCTTGCATCCCGTCATGTCAGCGGTGCATCTAGCCGCATGATCTCCGATGTCACGATCCCTGCCGCATTGATTGCCGGCATTGTCTCATTCCTGTCGCCCTGCGTGCTGCCGCTGGTGCCGCCCTATCTCATCTATCTCACGGGCGCGACCATCGAGCACGTCGCCAATGACGAGCAGGAAGCGGCCTCCAGGCGCGCGGTGATGATCTCGGCTGGCATGTTTGTGCTGGGCTTCTCCACGGTGTTCGTGGCGCTCGGCGCCAGCGCCAGCCTGGTCGGCAGCGTGGTCCGCTCCTATGCGGCGGAGCTATCAATCGTTGCCGGCATCCTGATCATCCTGATGGGCCTGCATTTTCTCGGGCTCACGCGCATCGGGCTGCTGATGCGCGAGGGACGTCTGAGCATGCCCAGGCCGGTCGGCCTGTGGGGCGCCTATGTGATGGGTCTGGCTTTCGCGTTTGGCTGGACACCGTGCATCGGACCTATTCTTGCGGCGATCCTGTCGGTGGCGGCGGCAGAAGCAACGGTGACCAAGGGCGCGGGATTGCTCGCGGTTTATTCCCTCGGCCTCGGCATCCCGTTCCTGATCGCGGCTTTCATGGTCGAGCAATTCTCCAGCATGTTCGCGCGCATGAAGAAGCATCTCGTCCATGTCGAGCGCGCCATGGGCGTGTTGATGGTGATCACCGGTATCGCGTTTCTCACCGGCGCCGTGTCGAATGCCAGCATCTGGCTGCTTGAGACGTTTCCCGCGCTGCAGAATTTCGGCTAGGCACATCAATCGCCGAGCCTGTCATCGGTCCCTCGCCATCACGGCGTCCTGCGCACCGTTCTAGACCAGATCCCCGATATCGAATGCCGACAGCGTGCCGAGCTTCGGCGTGGCCGTGCCGTCGGCGTCAGCCTTCCGTCGCGCGTGGGTGCGCGGTGATCGGGAAGCGACGTCTCGTCCGCTGCGGAATGTCATCCATCACGATGCATCGGACGGCTTCGGCGCCAGGCAGGGCTGACGACGCGACCTCCGACCGAATTGAGCTTCGATCATCCGATGCCTTGCATTTCGGCTTGCAGTCTCAGACGGCAGAGATTAATAGTACGATGTAGTTTGATTAATGGCCGGCGGTCATTTTCGAGCTTGGGTGATCAGCAATGTGGGGAGACCGGGTCCATGACCCTCGAAAATTCGATAAACAACTGGAAGACGACTTCTGCTTTGGTCTTGGCGGTTACCATTGCTGCGGGCGCCGTGCATGCGGCGGATCTGCCGTATCGCAAGGCCGATCCGGTTTATGCGCCGGCGCTGCCACCAGCCTTTTCGTGGACCGGCTTCTATGCCGGTGCCAGCGTAGGCGGCGGTTTCAGCGGTACTGACGCTTTCAACAGCTATCTGGGAACGAACGGCAGCAAGGCCGATGGCATCGTTGGCGGCCTTCAGGTCGGCTACAATTATCAGGTCTCGTCGCGGTTCGTGGTCGGCATCGAAAACGACTTCATGGCTTCGGGTCTCAAGACGAGCCGCAATGGCATCAACGAAGTGAGTTTGCCATTCTACGGGACGGGCCGCGGTCGTGCGGGCGTCACGTTCATGGATTCACATCTGCTCGTCTACGGCACCGGCGGCATGGCTTTCGGAGAGGTGAAGGACTCCGGGATCGACAAGATGCGCATTGGCTGGACCGCGGGCGGCGGCGTTGAATGGGCTTTTCGGCAGAACTGGTCGGCCAAGGTCGAATATCTTTACACCGATCTCTACAGGGACCTCAAAAAGGATGACTTGCCGGATCGCACCCAGAAATTCCAAACGATCACCGTCGGTGTGAACTATCATTTCTGATCTGTTCAAGCTGATCCATGGCTGATCGCTGTCAATCTGCATCGAGCCGTGATCTGACCAAGAGCCTGGCTGCGAGGCGGGCTCTTGGTCATCGGCATGTCGTCGTTATCGGGACCCGACGGTTTGTTGGTAACAGATGAGATCGTACGCTCGTTCAACGTTGTTCTGATCACGCGATAGCGACGAAGTCGATACGATGTGGCATCATCTCATTTGTGCGATCAGCGCATCCGCGCCCTGGTCGATCCCGGTTTCTGCCGCGGTCAATGGTCCGACGGTTGCCTTGATGTTGGTCGGCTTCGGATATTGCTTGGTGACGAACGCGCTAAGCAGGCGGGAAGTGGCGGCATCGAAGATCTCGACGGCATAGATGACAGAGCCCGTCATCGATCCCTCGCCATCGCGGGCCGCCTGTACGCCGTTGTAGACGAGGCCTCCGACGTCGATCCGCGACAGGGTGCCGAGCACCGGCGTGGTCTTGACAGCGCCAGTCAGGGTCAGCCTCACACGTAGTGTATTTGGGCCCCGCTGATTTGCGAGCGCGAAGCGGTTGCCCAGCTTCTCCGCGAACCGCGCCTGCATGGTGCGCGCGAGCGACGCCTTGTCTTCTTCGGTCATGTCACCGAATTGCTGGTCCGGACCCCGGTAGATCACGATCGGTTCGATAATAACTTTGTTATAGGAGCGCCAGTCCACAGTGGTGGAGTAGCGATACGGAATACGACCGGACGTATCGGACGGATTCGGTGCCAGTTGGGATGACGAAGCGACATCCGAATAGGGCATCGGCGCTATGCTCGCGCATCCCGCCAAGGCAGCGCAGAACGCGAGGACCGCCAGACGGTCCACCCGCGAGAGTGTGTACATCTCAAGCTCCAGTTTAGATATTTTGGGTGAATGTGATGAAGGCGGCCGCGCCGATGCGACGTGGTATCGGAAGCTCCGCAGCCGCTATTTGCTGGGTCGTGTCGTGGTTGGCGGCTTCGCCTGGGCTGTCTGCATCCACTCTCTATCGGCCTTGGGGCCGTTCGGATCGCCTGTCATGCCCACCAACTGTCCGGGCACGGCATTCGTGGTTTGAGTCCAGGTCTGCGTGGCGCAGAAAATCGACATCATGCAGCCCTTGACCTTCAGGTCGATCGCCTCACGCCACAGCGAGATCTCGTAGGATTTGCCGTTCTCTGCATTGTAGATCTGGCCTTCAAAGCGCCCCGCCGGGTTGAGCTTCAGGCCCATGATCAATTGGTGACCGAGAACGGGTCGGGATTGCTTCGTCTTGTCCGGATTGTTCAGGTCTTTGAGTGGTTGCCCATTCGCGTCGTTGGGCTCTTTGGCCCAGACGATATAGCCGCAAATCTGCTCCAGCTTCGATCCGCAGCGTTCAATGCGTATGCGCGCGCGGCCATCTTCTGTGAGCCATGTGCCGCTCGGATCGGCTGGTGCTGCCGCGACGGGGCTGACGAGAGCCATCTGGCATATGGCGAGAGCGGTACGCACGACTATTCGGGAAACCAATGTCATCTGTCTCATATCTGGTCCTCGGATCACGAAAAGCGCTGGAGCCCGTATTCCCGCGAGGGCTGCCGCTCTTTCGTTACCTCTACAAGATTAATCAAACGGTATCGTACTATTTATACTCTACCGTGCGCCGTCGCAAGCCTATATGCGGTGAAATCGAATGATCGATTGCGCGGGCCGGGTGGTAAAAGCAGTCGGGAAGCGTGCAGAGAATGCCCGGAGAGAAAGCCAAGATGACTGTTGCCAAGGCCAAGCCGAGCAAAGCCGCGCCACGAAGCAGCGGGCGGCCGACGAAGGAACAGGCCGGGCGCATTACCGACCACATCGTCGAGGTGGCGAGAGGGCTCTTCCTGGAGTCGAGTTTCGAGGCGATCAGCGTCGATCTGATCGCGGCGACAGCGCGGATCTCGAAGCAGACCTTCTATGCCCGCTTTGCCTCCAAGGAGGCGCTGTATGCGGCGGTGATCCGGAAGGGAACGAATGATCTTCTCAAGCCGGCGGTCACCGACTCCAATCGCGACGGTCCGATCGAAGCGACCTTGGTCAAACTCGGACTGGAGCTTTCAAAGCGTGCACTCGCGCCGGCGGCCATCGCGCTGGAACGGCTGGTGATGGCCGAAGCACATCAATTCCCGGAGTTGGCGTCTGCCTATCACGGGACTGGCCTTCACGTGCGAGAGCAGATCGCCGGCATTTTCACCAACGCCATGCGCGACGGACAGATACGATCAGGGGATGCCAGCTTCATCGCCGAGCAGTTCGTCTACGCGGTGGCCGATGGGCCTGTGCGAGCCATGGTCCTCAGCGGCAAGATCGTCAAATCGGAGAAGGAGTTGCGCGAGCGTGTCACCGCCGCCGTCAGGCTGTTTCTGGATGGATGTCGCGATCGTCCTGCGCGGCACAGCTAGATCAGTCCGGACTCCGGCCAGCATGGTGTCCAATGCAGGCATCTGGCTGCTGGAAACGTTTCCAGTGTTGCAGAATTTTGAGTGAGGCTTTCTTTACCTCGCCCCGCCTGGCGAAGCTTCACTTCGCCAGGCGGGGAGAGGTTAGAAAAGCGCCTCAGGTTCCCTTCGCGTCGATCTGGGTGTAGTTGCCCTTGGCGTCCCACTTATAGACGACGTAGTCGATCGCCTTGATGTCGCCCTTGGCGTCAAACGCCATCTTGCCGAGCACGGTGTCCCATTCGCCGGCCTTGATCACATCCATCACCTTCTTGGTGTCGGTGGAGCCGGCCTTGGCAACGGCCTGCGACCAGACCTGGAACGCTGCATAGGTGTAGAGCGTGTAGCCTTCGGGATCGATGTTCTTGGCCTTGAACTTCTCGACGATCGCCTTCGCGGTCGGCTTGTTGCGCGGGTCGGGGCCGAAGGTGAACAGCGTGCCTTCTGCCGCGGGGCCGGTGATGGAGGCGAATTCCTTGTCGTTCATGGCGTCGCCAGCCATCAGCACGGTCTTGAGGCCCTGGTCGCGCATCTGGCGCAAGATCAGACCGGCTTCCTGATGATAGCCGCCGACATAAACCAGATCGATATTGTCGCGCTTCAGACGTGAGACGATCGAGTTAAAATCCTTGTCGCCCTTGTTGTAGCTCTCGAACATCTTTTCGGTGAAGCCGGCCTTGTTGAGTGCCTTCTTGGTCTCGTCGGCGAGACCCTTCCCGTAAGTGGTCTTGTCGTTGAGGATCGCGACGTTCTTGCCCTTGAAGTTCTTGGCAATGTAATCGGCGGCAACGAGGCCCTGCTGGTCGTCACGGCCGCAGACGCGCAGCACATTGGCGAGCTTGCGTTCGGTGAACAGCGGGTTGGTCGAAGCCGGCGTGATCTGCAGCACATTGCCATCGGCATAGGCTTCGGAGGCCGGGATCGACGATGACGAGCAGAAGTGGCCGGCGACGAACGGCACCTTGGAGCTCGCGAACTTTTCGGCGATCGAGCGCGCCTGTTTGGGATCGCAGGCATCGTCACCAACCTGTAGCGCCAGCTTCTTGCCGAGCACGCCGCCAGCGGCGTTGAGATCGGCCACAGCCTGGTCGGCGCCGTTCTTCATCTGGCGGCCGAAGGCCGATTCGCCGCCCGTCATCGGGCCGGCGACCGCGACGTTGATGTCCTGCGCAAAAGCTGCGGTTGAGAGCAGCGACGCGGCAAAGGCCAGGCCGATTACATTCAATGGTTTCATGGGGATGATCCTCGCAAAGAGTTTTCGGCCACAAACGCAATCGGCCGCCCGAACGATAGGATCATTCTCAACTTATTTTGATGCCGAGTCATCGGCAATTTTCGGCCGCAGACAGCCTGCCTGTGACTCCGACTGCGGCAGGTCGTCGCAAGCGCTTTCGCGAGCCGAGCCGCACCTCTGGCTGTGCGCAGAGAGGTGCGGCCTGCAGGCTTATTGCTTCAGTTCGGCGTAGTCGCCCTTGGCGTCCCACTTGTAGACGACATAGTCGATCGCCTTGATGTCGCCCTTGGCGTCGAACGCCAGCTTGCCGAGTACGGTGTCCCATTCGCCGGCCTTGATCGTGTCCATCACCTTCTTGGTGTCTGTGGTGCCGGCCTTGGCGACGGCCTGCGACCAGACCTGGAACGCCGCATAGGTGTAGAGCGTGTAGCCCTCGGGATCGATGTTCTTGGCCTTGAAGCGGTCGACGATCGCCTTGGCGGTCGGCTTGTTGCGCGGGTCGGGGCCGAAGGTGAACAGCGTGCCTTCCGCAGCCGGGCCGGTGATCGAGGCGAACTCCTTGTCGTTGATGGCGTCGCCCGCCATCAGCACCGTCTTGAGGCCCTGATCGCGCATCTGGCGCACGATGAGGCCGGCTTCCTGGTGATAGCCGCCCACGTAAACCAGATCGATATTGTCGCGCTTCAGGCGCGAGACGATAGCATTAAAATCCTTGTCGCCCTTGTTGTAGCTCTCGAACATCTTCTCGGTAACGCCGGCCTTGTTCAGCGCCTTCCTGGTCTCGTCGGCGAGGCCTTTTCCATAGGTCGTCTTGTCGTTCAGGATCGCGATATTCTTGCCCTTGTAGTTCTTGGCAACGTACTCGCCGGCGACAAAACCCTGCTGGTCGTCGCGGCCGCAGACGCGTAGCACATTGGCGAGCTTGCGTTCGGTGAACAGCGGATTGGTCGAGCCCGGCGAGATCTGCAGCACATTGCCGTCGGCATAGGCCTCCGATGCCGGGATCGACGACGACGAACAATAGTGACCGGCGACGAACGGAATGCGCGCGCTGGCAAATTTCTCGGCAATCGAGCGCGCCTGCTTGGGATCGCACGCGTCATCGCCGACCTGTAGCGCCAGCTTCTTGTTCAACAGACCGCCGGCGGCGTTGATATCGGCGACGGCGAGTTCGGCGCCATTCTTGAACTGCCGGCCGAACGCCGATTCGCTGCCGGTCATCGATGATGCGACGGCGACAGGAATATCCTGTGCCAGTGCAACGGACGCCAGCGCAATCGAAGCACCCGCCGTCAGGCCGATGAGTTTGATGAATTTCATAGGAAGTCCCCGTGTTCCGTTCGAATGCAGACAAACGCGACGCCGTGACGGAATCGCGATTGGCGCATCATTCTACCTTCAAAATAGTGTCGATTGTTTGCATCGCTGTGCATGTTCGATCGTCATGCGATGAAGCATATCGATCCGTCAGCCGTGCCGGCCGCCTTCGAGATAGGCGGAGCGGATTTCCGGGGCCTTCAGCAATTCGGCGCCGGTGCCTGACAGGGTGATCAACCCGTTGACCATGACGTAGCCGCGATGGGCCAGACGCAGCGCGTGATTGGCGTTCTGTTCGACGATCAGCACGGTCAGGCCGTCCTGCTTGTTGAGCACGCGGATCGCATCGAAAATCTGCTTGGCGATCAGCGGTGCCAGACCCAGCGACGGCTCGTCGAGCAGCAGCAGGCGCGGGCGGCTCATCAGTGCGCGGCCGATGGCCAGCATCTGCTGCTCGCCGCCGGACAGCGTGCCGCCGCGCTGGGTCATGCGCTCCTTGAGGCGCGGAAACAGCGTCAACACCTTGTCGAGGCTGACGGCGCGCTCGGCAGGACTGCTCTCATTGACGTCGGCGCCCATCTGCAGATTTTCCGCCACGCTCATACGCGGGAAAATCCGGCGGCCTTCCGGCGACTGCGCGATGCGCATCCGCGCGATCTCGTGGGTCGGTAGGTCGGTAATGTCCGTCCCGTCATAGGTGATCACGCCCGAGCGCGCCCGCGGCTTGCCGAAGATGGTCATCATCAGCGTCGACTTGCCGGCGCCGTTGGCGCCGATCAGTGCAACGATCTCGCCGTGCTTGATATCGAGATCGACACCTTTCAGCGCTTCGATCTTGCCATAGGATGCGTGCAGGCCGGCGATGGCGAGCATGGGGGCAGCGCTCACGTCTCGCCCTCCATCACCGCAATGGCTTCCTCTTCATCCGCGCCGAGATAGGCGGCGATGACTTTGGGATTGTCGCGGATCTGCTGCGGCGTTCCGTCGGCGATCTTCACACCGTAATCGAGCACGTTGATATGGTCGGAGATTTGCATCACGACGGACATGTCATGCTCGATGAGCAGGATCGATGTGCCATGTTCGGCGCGGATCTTGAGCAATAGCTCATTGAGTGCCGCGCTCTCGCGGGCATTGAGGCCGGCGGCGGGTTCATCGAGGCAGAGCAGTGCGGGTTCGGTACACATCGCACGCGCGATTTCGAGGCGGCGCTGGTCGCCATAAGGCAGGTTGCCGGCGGCATCGTCGGCGCGCTCCAGCAGGCCGATCTGATCGAGCCAGTAGCGCGCGAGGTCGATCGCAGCCTTCTCGGCGGCGCGATAGCTGGGCACGCCGAACAGGCCGAGAAGAGTGAAGCCCGAAGCGCGCATCAGCGTGTTGTGCTGCGCCACCATCAGGTTTTCCAGCGCGGTCATGCCGGGAAACAGCCGGATATTCTGGAAGGTGCGCGCGACCTTGGCGATCTTCGAGATGCGGAAGTCGTTCAGCCGCTCCAGCCGCCATTCACCATCGCTGTGGCGCAGCTTGATGGTGCCGGATGTCGGCTTGTAGAAGCCGGTGATGCAATTGAAGACTGTGGTCTTGCCGGCACCGTTGGGGCCGATCAGCGCTGTGATCTTGCCACGCTCGGCGGTGAAGGAGAGATCGTTGACGGCCACGATGCCGCCGAACCGCATCGTCAGATTCTCGACGCTGAGGATGTCGTTGATGTTCATCCGTGCCCCTCTTTGACGAGGTCGGACGAGATCACCGTGTTGCGTTCGAGAAAGACGGTTGGCGCGCGGTGGCCGATCAGGCCGCGCGGGCGCCAGATCATTAGCAGCACCATGGCGCCGCCGAACACCAGCATGCGGAATTGCTCAAGGCCTCTGAACAGTTCGAAGCCGCCGATCATCGCGAGCGCTGCGAGGGCCACGCCGAGTTGTGAGCCCATGCCGCCGAGCACGACGATGGCCAGCACCAGTGCGGATTCGTGGAAAGTGAAGGATTCCGGGCTGATGAAACCCTGACGGGTCGCAAAGAACGCGCCGGCGAAGCCGCCGAACATGGCGCCGGTGGCGAAGGCGGTGAGCTTCGTCGTCGTCGTATTGATGCCGAGCGCGCGGCAGGCGACTTCGTCTTCGCGCAGCGCCTCCCAGGCCCGGCCAATGGGTAGGCGGCGCAGGCGGATGGTGACCCAGTTGGTGAGCAGTGCGAGCGCGAGGATCAGATAGAACAGGAAGACGATGCGGTGGGTCGGCGAGAACTCGATGCCAAGGCGGTCAGCGAGGCCGCCATCGCCCGGCGTCAGCGGAATGCCGAACATGGTTGGACGCGGAATGCCGGAGATGCCGTTGGGACCACCGGTGAGAGTCTGCCAGTTGATGATGACGAGGCGGATGATCTCGCCAAAGGCCAGTGTAACGATGGCGAGGTAGTCGCCGCGCAGCCGCAGGACTGGAAAGCCGAGCAGCACACCGAAGAACGCCGCGAGGATACCGGCGAGTGGCAGGCAGATCCAGAACGACAGGCCGAAATTGGTGGCCAGCAGCGCGTAGGAATAGGCGCCGACGGCATAGAAGGCGACATAGCCGAGATCGAGAAGACCGGCGAGGCCGACCACCACATTCAGACCCCAGCCAAGCATCACGTAGGTCAGCACGAGAATGCCGAGATCGAGGATGTAACGCTCGTCGTAGAAGATCACCGGGACGAGAAAGGTGAAGATCAACAGCGCCGGCACCAGCGCACGGCCGGCGAAGGAAAATACTTTCTGCGCCGATGGCGGCACGACGCGCACGGTGTCCACCGGTCCCCACCAGTGGCGCAGCAACTCCATGACGATACTGCCGCCGAACACCACGGCGACCATGGCGGCGAGATCGCCGAAGCGCGTCCACCAGGTCAGTTGCCCGTCGGAGCCGGCCTCGGTGCGGATGCCGATCATCAGCGAGAACAGCACCAGCGCGACCAGTGCGGAGATCACGGCCTTCTTCAGGATGAATGCGGCGTCCGGCCCGCGGGCAGTCTTAGCTTGTGATGCGTTTGCTGCCACTTGGATCCCGTCAGACTTTTTCGACTTCGGGACGGCCGAGCAGGCCGGTCGGCAGGAAGATCAGCACCACGATCAGAATCGAAAAGGCGGCGACATCTTTGTATTCGGTGGAGAAGTAGGCGGCCCACAATGTCTCGATCAGGCCGATCAGCAAGCCGCCGAGCATGGCGCCAGGTAGCGAGCCGATGCCGCCGAGCACGGCGGCCGTGAAGGCCTTGATGCCGGCGACGAAGCCCATGAAGAAATCCACGAGGCCGTAATAGAGCAGGTACATCATGCCCGCGACCGCAGCCAAGGCTGCGCCGATCACGAAGGTCATGGAGATGGTGCGGTCCACATCGACGCCGAGCAGCGAGGCCATGGTCTGGTCCTGCTCGCAGGCGCGCATGTCGCGGCCGAGGCGCGTGCGCGCGACCAGCCAGGTGAACAGCGCCAGCAGCACGATGGTGGTGATGACGACGATGATCTGGATGTTGGACAAGCGTACGGCGAAACCGTCGGCGCCTTCATGCAGTGTGTAGCCGCCGGTGATGATCGGTGGCACCGGCTTGACGCGGGCGCCCTGTGCGACCTGCGAGAAATTGGTCAGCACAAAAGACATGCCGATCGCTGACAGCATCGGCGCTAGGCGGAAGGAATGGCGCAGGGGACGGTAGGCGATGCGCTCGATGGTCCAGCCATAGAGCGAGGTGATGGCCATCGAGACCAGGAGCACCAGCAGCAGGATCACCGGCACCGCGGTAAGGCCGATCGACACCAGGATGAGAAAAGTGATCAGCGCGATGAATCCGCCGATCATGAAGATATCGCCATGGGCGAAATTGATCATGCCGACGATGCCGTAGACCATCGTGTAGCCGATCGCGATCAGGCCATAGATGGAGCCGAGCACGAGACCGTTGATCAGTTGCTGGGCGAAATAATCCATGCGCTGCCGAATTCGAGTGAGGCGCCACCATGATCCGGCAGCCGGATCATTGCGTCGTTGTATCGTTTTCTAACAGCGGCCATTGGAGGCGGCAACAGGGGCTGGTGCGGCTAAAGTAGCCTGTACATGCTGTTTTTCGCGGCGATTGGCGTCCGTTCGCTTGCGCCGCAGCGCACACAAATCCACGCCTTATTTGCGGCTGTTCCGGTGTCACAGTTGCGCCGCGCAACGGCCTTGCAATCATCACGCGGGAACCGAAACGAAGATCGGGGCTGCACGTTGTCGGGCGTTGAATGGTTCAACACAGGAGATTGAAGAATGTCCAATCAGAACCAGCAAAAGCCCGGTCAGCAGAAGCCAGGCCAGCAGAGCCAGAACCCCGGGCAGCAGGGCCAGAAGCCCGGTCAGCAGCAGGGCGGTGGAATGAAGCCCGACCACGAGCAGGACCCGGGCCGGCAGGGCCAGAGATAGGCCGTCAGGCAGACATCAATCGAGATTTGGGTCGTTCTCAGCGACCCATGTGGAAGGCCCCGCCGAAAGGCGGGGCTTTTCGTTTGGCAAGTCCTGATCGTATTCCCCCGCCGTTATCCCGGCAATTTTCGAATTAAGGTTACCAATTGGTTTACATTGTCCGTCTGATTGAACGGGCGTTACGTCGGCGCAGGCGTGCGACTCCTGCGAGTCGCCGGCAGAGCGGTGGACGACGTGATGGATCAGAGCAGCGCAGACCAGACCGGAGCCCATCAGGGTGGAACTCTCCAGGCTGGCACGTTTCAGACCGGTACGTTTCAGACTTGGCGGATCAGCACGTTCACGGGCGCGCTGATCGCCTGCTATTTCATCCCGACCTGGACGATCTTCGCGTTCCGCATCATGGTCTCGCCGATCCAGGGCTTCTATGAGCGGCCCAATATTTCGCTGGCGCTGTTTCTCAGCGACTACATGCAATTTTCCAGCATGGGCACGGTGCGCTATGCGTGGCTGCTCGCCGTCGGCAAGCTGACGGTGGTGGCTTTCTTCACGGTATTCCTGGTGTTCATCACACGCCCGAAAATCCGCAAGACGGGCGGCTGCGACGAGGCGTTGATGATGGCGCTTGGTATCGGTGGCGTGATCTCGTTCGCCAGCATGATCATGGCATCGAAGGTCGGCGAGATCGCCGCGATGCGGCTGCACATCACAGAATTGCTGTTGATGCTCGGCGCTGCAGTGCTGCTGGCGATCGAGCCACCGCTACGCCGCGCGGCGGGGCAGGAGCTTGATCCCGGGCAGCCGGGCAAGGCAGCCAACGACGCGGAGCTTTTACAGAAGGTTGCCTAAACAAAAGGTCGCCTAAATGGTCAGTCCGAGTTCTTTGATAATTGCGCCAGCTTCCTTGGTAGCATGATTGGCCGCCGGGACGCCGCAATAGATCGCCTGCTGCAACAGGATTTCTTTGATGTCGTCCGGTGTGAAGCCGCCTTCGGTGAGGGCGGCGCGCACATGCATGCGGAATTCGTCCCACTGGCCGAGCGCGAGCATAGTGCCGATCACCAATACGCGGCGCGTGCGGTCGTCGAAATGCGGCCGCGTCCAAATCTCGCCCCAGGCGTAGCGGCTGATCAGGTCGAGAAAATCCGCATTGAATGCGTTCTTGCCGGCGGCCGATTTGTCGACCCAGGCATTGCCGAGAACCTTGCGGCGTTTTGCGGTGCCTTCGGCGGCGCGCTGTTGCTCGTCCATCTTAGGTCTCCGTTCAGCGCTGTGTCAGGAAGCCGACTACGGCGTCGGTGAAGGCGTAAGGCTGTTCGACGTTCGAGATGTGTGCGGCATCCAGGAGCGTCATGCTGGCGCCGGGGATGTTGCTGCGGATCAGTTCACCAGCCGCAACCGGTGTTGCGTTGTCCTGACGGCCGGCGATCACCAGCGTTGGGCTTTTGATCTTGGGCAGCAGCGCGCGCTGATCGAGCGTGCTCAGCGCCTCGCAGGCAGCAAGATAGCCTTCGACCGGTGAGGCGATCAGCATCGCCTGCATCTTCGCGGTGGTCTCGGGCTCGCGCTCGCGGAAGTCGGCGGTGAGCCAGCCGCCGATGACGGCGTCGGCCACCGCTTTGAGCCCACCCTCGCGCACCGCCTTGATGCGGTTGTGCCAGTTGGTCGGATCCGGATAGTAGCAGCTGGTGTTGGCCAGGATGATCTTGTTGAAACGCTCAGGCGCGTTGGCGCCTAACCACTGGCCGACCATGCCGCCCATCGACAACCCGCACCAATGCACCTTATCGATGTTGAGGTCGTCGAGGATCGCCAGCACGTCCTTGCCATAGCGCTCCATCGAGGTCGGGCCGTTCATGCCGGACTTGCCGTGGCCGCGCCGATCGTAGCGGATCACGCGAAACAGCTTTGTCAGCGCCGGCATCTGCGGCTCCCACATCGCCATGGTGCAGCCAAGCGAGTTCGACATCATCAGCGTCGGCCCGCTGTCGCGGCCCTCCACGAAGACATTCAGCAGGCAGCCGTCGGCATCGATCATGGGCATGGTGTGTCTCCCGAGTTTCTTCTTAACGGAGTGAGGCGAGCTGGCGGTCGATCAGGGCTTGCGAGACGCCCTGATAATCCATCGGCTCGAACAGTTTGGCGATCGCGGCAGCGCTGAGCTGCGCGTTGACCTTGGGATCGGCCGTGAGAATATCGCGCAGATGTTTCTTCTCGGCGACGGCGCGCTTGGTGGCGGCCTCGATCAGATGATGGGCGTCGCTCTTGCCGAGCTTTTCGGCGAGCGCAAAGGTCACGGCTTCCGCCATGATGAGGCCGTGGGTTTCATCGAGATTGAGGCGCATCCGCTCAACGTCGACCTCGAGCCCTTCGGCGATATCGACGATGGCGGCAAGGGCGCCCGATGTCACCAGCAGCAGCGTCGGCAGCGTCGGCCATTCGGCGTGCCACGGTCCGGCACTGCGCTCGTGATCCTGGATCTGCGCGGCAAAGATCGTTGCAGCCAGATTCGGAGCCATGGTCGCGGCGCCAAGCGCGGAGGCTGATGCCACGGGATTGCGCTTATGCGGCATTGTCGAGGAGCCGCCGCGGCCTTCACCGGAGGGTTCGAACGCTTCGCCGACATCGGTCTGCATCATCAGCGAGACGTCGCGAGCGATCTTGCCGCAACTGCCGGACAGGATCGCCAACACGGAAGCCACTTCGGCGATCCGGTCGCGATGGGTGTGCCACGGCGCATCGGGTAGCGGCAGCTGCAATTCCTTGGCGAGTTGCTCTGCAACGACGAGCCCCTTGTCGCCGAGCGCAGCAAGCGTGCCGGCAGCGCCGCCGAATTGCAGTGCGACGCCTTCGGCGCGCAATCGTTTCAGCCGCAGGCGCGAGCGGTGCAGTGCTGAGGCATATTCGGCGAGCTTCAGCCCGAATGGCATCGGCAGCGCGTGCTGCAGCCAGGTGCGGGCGACCACAGCGGTGTTGCGGTGCTTGACCGCAAGGGCTGCAAAGCCGGCGATGGCGCGGTCGAGATCCGCGAGCAGAGCGTCAATGGCGGCGCGTAGGCCGAGCATGGTGGCGCTGTCGATGACGTCCTGACTGGTGGCGCCCCAATGCACGTAGCGCGCAGCCTCGGTATCGGCCTTCGCCACTTTGGCAGTGAGCGTCTTGACCAGCGGAATGGCGAGGTTGCCGGACCGCGTGGCCGCATCGGCAAGTGCAGCGAGATCGAACTGGTCGGCTTTGCAGGCGGCCTCGATGGCCGCCACCGCGCTGGCGGGAATCACCCCGACTGCGGCCTCGGCCCGCGCCAGTGCGGCTTCGAAGTCCAGCATATGCTGCAAATGGGCGGTATCATCGCAAACCGCACGCATCGCGCGGCTCGACAACAAGGGTGCCAGCAGGGGGGACAGGGATGTGCTCATTTGTGCGGGACCCTAACCATTCCGGCGAGAGTCTGCCAATCCCCCGCAATCTTCTTGTCGCCGTCGCCTGTTGCACTGCGAATAGGCATCGCCCCATCTCGCCAGGCGGTCTTTCCTTTGCGCCGTCCGTGCATTACTTGGGATTGGGGGCAATCCCTTGGGGATGACAGCCTCAATTCCGGACGGCGACAAATTCAGGAGACAGACCCATGGCCATGACGATGAGCGGTGAAGTTCAGCTTGCCGCGCCCCGCGAAGTGGTATGGGGAAAGCTCAACGACCCCGCGGTGCTGAAGGCCTGTATCCCGGGCTGCGAAGAGCTCGAGACCACAGAGGAAGGCGGCTTCCGCGCCACGGCCAAGATCAAGGTCGGCCCGGTCTCCGCGCGTTTCAAGGGCAAGGTCACGCTGAGTGATCTCGATCCGCCCAACGGCTACAAGATCACCGGTGAAGGCGAGGGCGGCGTGGCCGGCTTTGCCAAGGGCGGCGCTGTCGTCGGCCTGACCGACAAGGATGGTGGCACGCTGTTGACCTACAATGTGGAAGCCCAGATCGGTGGCAAGCTGGCCCAGCTCGGTCAGCGCCTGATCAACGGTTCGGCCAAGAAGATCGCCGACGAGTTCTTCGCGAACTTCGCCAAGGCTGTTCAGGGCTAAGGCCCGGAGCGTCTGATAGCGGCGATCAAGTGTGCTTGATACCGCAGAAAAACACACCAGAGACCGTCCCGACTTGAGGTTGCTCATTGCCGGGATGGGCCATATTATGCATTTGGAATGATTTTAATGACCGCGTCGCCACGCAATGGGACGCGGACCAAGAGAGTGCATATGGCCAAAATCTCGATGATCGTGAACGGCAATCCCGTCACCGGCAATATCGATCCGCGCACATTGCTGGTGCAGTTTCTACGTGAGAATCTGCGGCTCACCGGCACCCATGTGGGTTGCGACACGTCGCAATGCGGTGCCTGCGTTGTGCATCTCGACGGCAAGGCCGTGAAGTCCTGCACCACGCTCGCTGTCATGGCCGACGGTCACGAGGTGAAGACCATCGAAGGTCTCGCAGCCGATGGCGCGCCGCTGCATCCGATGCAGGAAGCGTTTCGCGAGCATCATGGCCTGCAGTGCGGCTTCTGCACTCCAGGCATGATCATGACCGCGGTGGACCTCGTGCATCGCAAGGGACATGATCTCAGCGATCACCTGATCCGCGAAGAACTCGAAGGCAATCTCTGTCGCTGCACCGGTTATCAGAACATCGTGGCGTCGATCGCAGCCGGCGCCAAGGCGATGGCGAAATCCGATCTCGCATAACGACGCACAACGATAATCGCGCACCGCGAATCAGGGATCCCCACCCATGTACGAATTCAAATATCATCGTCCGTCGACCGTGCGGCAGGCCGCGAATCTCCTCATCAAGAACGAGGACGCCAAGCTGATCGCCGGCGGTCATACGCTGGTGCCGGTCATGAAGCAGCGTTTGGCGGCGCCGCCGCATATCATCGATCTCTCGCATATCGAGGGTGTCGACGGCATCGAGATGAAGGGCCGCTCGCTGGCGATCGGCGCGCTCGCCAAGCATGCCGCTGTCGCGTCATCGCCGATCGTTGGCGAAGCCATTCCGGCACTGGCCGAACTCGCGGGCCTGATCGGCGATCCCGCTGTGCGCCACAAGGGCACTATTGGCGGTTCGCTCGCCAACAACGATCCCACCGCCGACTATCCAGCGGCTGTGATGGCGCTTGGCGCCACCATCACCACCAACAAGCGCAAGCTGAAGCCGGAAGAGTTCTTCCAGGGCTTGTTCACGACCGCGCTGGAGGCCGACGAGATCATTACCAAGGTCTCCTTCCCCGTGCCGAAGAAGGCCGCCTATATCAAGTTCCGCAACCAGGCCTCGCGCTACGCGCTGGTCGGGGTGTTCGTGGCGCGTCTGCCCTCGGGCGTGCGCGTCACCGTCACCGGTGCGGGCTCGGATGGTGTGTTCCGCGTCGAGGAGTTCGAGGCAGCATTGCAGAAGCGGTTCTCGCCAAAGGCGCTGGACGGGCTTACGGTGCCGGCCGAAGGCCTCAACAGCGATCTCCATGGCAGCGCCGAATATCGGGCGCATCTGATCGGCGTGCTGGCCAAGCGTGCGGTCGAAGCTGCCAACAACCGGGCCTGATATTTGTCAGGTCCGCACTTTCCCGGATTGGTTCTCTCATGACTAAGCCATCGGCGCTCCCCACCTCCGTCGATGGCATGCTGGAATTGCTGACATCGCGCGGCTATCTCGCCGAGCGATCGTTGGCGACAGTCACCTATCTCTCGCTGAAAATGGGGCGGCCGCTGTTTCTCGAAGGCGAGGCCGGCGTCGGCAAGACCGAGATCGCCAAGGTGCTGTCGGCCGCGCTTGGCCGCAAGCTGATCCGGCTGCAGTGCTACGAAGGCCTCGACGTCTCCTCCGCGGTCTATGAGTGGAACAGCGCCTCGCAGATGATCGCGATCCGGTTGGCGGAAGCCGCTGGCGATACCGACCGCGATCAGCTCTCCAGCGACATCTTCGCCGAGCGTTACCTGATCAAGCGCCCGCTCCTGCAGGCGCTCGAGCCAGATGTGAATGGTGCGCCTGTCTTGCTGATCGACGAACTCGATCGCGCCGACGAGGCATTTGAGGCCTATCTCCTTGAGATCCTCAGCGACTTCCAGGTGACGATTCCCGAACTGGGTACCGTGAAGGCGCCGGCGCCACCGATTGTCATCGTCACGTCGAACCGCACCCGCGAAATCCACGATGCGTTGAAGCGGCGCTGTCTGTATCACTGGGTGGACTATCCCAACGCCGAGCGCGAACTCGCCATCGTCAAGTCGCGCGTGCCGGGCATCTCAGCGAAGCTGTCGCAGCAGGTGGTGAAGTTCGTGCAGGCGCTGCGCGACCAGGATTTCTACAAATCGCCCGGCGTCGCCGAAACACTGGACTGGGCGACCGCGCTGACCGAACTCGACGCCCGCTCGCTGACGCCGCAGGTGGTGGGCGATACGCTGGGCGCGCTGTTGAAGTATCAGGACGACATCCAGCGCATGCAGGGCGATGCGCTGGCGAAGGTGATCAAGGAAGCGACGAGCGATTAACACTCGTCATTCCGGGCGCGGGCGGCGATAGCCGAACGCGAACCCGGAATCCCGAAGTAGTTGAACACATCGAGGTTCCCCACCACTCCAATTGGAGTGGCTGAGGTTCGGTCGCGCAAGTGGCGCGCCCGCCCCGGAACGACGGAGTTAGGTTTGCCCATCGACCATCTCAACCCACCGACCGGCCAGATGGCAGACAATGTCATCGGCTTTGCGCGTGCGCTCCGCGCCGCCGGCCTGCCGGTTGGGCCGGGTGCGGTGATCGATGCGCTGAATGCCTTGCAGATGATCGAGATCGGCAAGCGCGCCGACGTTTTCACCACGCTGGAAGCGATCTTCGTCAAACGCCACGAGCATGCGTTGGTGTTTGCCCAGGCCTTCGATCTGTTTTTCCGTGCGGCCGACGAATGGAAGCAGATGCTGGATTCGGTGCCGCTGCCCGACGATGCCAAGCGCAAGCCGCCGCCGGCCTCGCGCCGCGTGCAGGAGGCCATGGCGCAGCCGGCGCAGGGCCAAGAGCGCGAGGCGCCGCAGGAGCAGGAAATCAGGCTGTCGGTCTCCGACCGCGAGGTTTTGCAGAAGAAGGATTTTGCGCAGATGAGCGCAGCGGAGATCGCCGAGGTCACGCGCGCCATCGCCAATATGCGGCTGCCGCAAGCTGAATTGCGCACGCGCCGCACCCAGCCGGACAAGCACGGCGCGCGGCTCGATCTGCGGCGCACGCTGCGCGGTAGCCTGCGCACGGGCGGCGACATCATCGATATCCGCAGGCTAGGCCTGATCGATAAGCCGGCGCCGATTGTCGCATTGCTCGATATCTCCGGCTCGATGAGTGAATATACCCGGCTGTTCCTGCACTTCCTTCATGCCATTACGGACGCCCGCAAGCGCGTCTCGGTCTTCCTGTTCGGCACAAGGCTGACCAATGTGACGCGGGCGCTGCGCTCGCGCGATCCCGACGAGGCGCTCGCCTCATGCTCGGCCTCGGTGGAAGACTGGGCCGGCGGCACGCGCATTTCCGCGTCGCTGCACAACTTCAATAAGCTCTGGGGACGCCGCGTGCTCGGCCAAGGGGCCATCGTGCTGCTAATTTCCGACGGTTTGGAGCGGGAGGCGGATTCCCAACTGGCCTTCGAGATGGACCGGCTGCATCGCTCCTGCCGGCGGCTGATCTGGCTCAACCCGCTATTGCGCTTCGACGGCTTCGAGCCGAAAGCGCAGGGCATCAAAATGATGCTCCCGCACGTTGACGAATTCCGCCCGGTGCATAATTTGAGTTCGATCGACGGACTGATTAAGGCGCTGTCATCGGCGCCCCCGGTCCATCACCGCAGCCTGATCCGGCCCGCAGCTTAAGAGAGGCTTCCATGCTCAATCGCGATGAAGACATCCTGCAGGCCGCGGAAGCGTGGCAGAAGGCCGGACACGGCGTGGCGCTGGCCACCGTGGTTGAGACCTGGGGTTCGGCGCCGCGTCCCGCAGGCTCGAATCTCGTCATCAATGACGATGGCACCTTCCTGGGCTCGGTCTCCGGCGGTTGCGTCGAGGGCGCCGTGGTCACCGAGGCGCTCGATGTGATTGCGAGTGGCGAGCCCAAATTGCTCGAATTCGGCGTGGCTGACGAGACCGCGTGGAATGTCGGCCTGTCCTGCGGCGGCACCATCCGCGTGTTCGTCGAGAAGGTCGGTCAGTCGTGAAAGCCGAGACGCTCGCCACCCTGAACACGGAACGCGCCGCTCGGCGCCCCGTTATTTTGATCACCGATATATCCGATGGAACACAACGCCTGATGAAGGCCGCCGATTTCGGCGCTGATCCGCTGCATGCCGAGCTGGAGAAGCAGCTGCGCATGGGCAAGAGCGCCATGATCGAGTCAAATGGCAAGAAGCTGTTCCTCAATGTCTACGCGCCGACCGCGCGCCTCGTGATCATCGGTGCCGTCCATATCAGCCAGGCGCTGGCGCCGCTGGCACGGTCGCTGGATTACGACGTCACCGTGGTCGATCCGCGCACGGCCTTTGCCAGCCCCGAGCGTTTCCCGGACGTGCAGCTGATCGCCGAATGGCCGGATGAGGCGCTGCCGGGCCTCCACATCGATCACTACACAGCCTTCGTCGCCGTGACCCATGATCCGAAGATTGACGATCCCGCGCTGCTGCATGCGTTCGAGAAGAACTGCTTCTATATCGGCGCGCTCGGCTCGCGGAAAACCCACGCGAAGCGCGGCGACCGGCTGAAGGCGCAGGGCGTCAGCGAGGCTGACTTCGCGCGGATCAAGGCGCCGATCGGTCTCAATATCGGTGCTGTTTCGCCGTCGGAGATCGCGGTCTCGATCATGGCCGAGATCACCGCCGAACTGCGCATGCCCAAGACGATACCCGCGGAATTGTCCAAAGTGAGCAACCCATGAAGTTCGGTCCCGCCAGTCCGGCGGATGCACTTGGCGGCGTGACCGTCCACACACTGCGTCAGGGTTCGCTCGTTCTCAAGAAGGGCACCACTATCGGTCCCGATGAAGTCGCCGCGCTGACCGGCGCGGGGGTCAAGGACGTGGTCGTCGTGCGTCTCGAGGACGGTGATGTGTCCGAAGACGTCGCTGCAGCTAGTATCGCGCAGTCAGTGGCGGGCGAGGGCGTCAATGTCGAGCGAGCCTTCACGGGCCGCGCCAATCTGTTTGCGGGGACTCCGGGCGTGCTGGTCGTCGATCGCGCCATCGTCGATCGCATCAATGCCGTCGATGAAGCGATCACCTTTGCAACGCTGGCGGCCTACAAGCCGGTGGTCGAAGGCGAGATGATCGCGACCGTCAAGCTGATCCCGTTCGGCGTCGCCGGTACGCTGCGCGACGCGGCCGTCCAGGCTGCCTCGGGCGGCGCGATGAGGATCGCGCCTTACACGGTCAAGAAAGTCGGCATCGTCTCGACGCTGTTACCGGGGCTGTCGCCGAAGGTGATCGACAAGACGCTGCGTGTGACCGAAGAGCGTCTCGCGCCTGCCGGTGCGAAGATCATCGCCGAGCGCCGCGTGCCACACGACGAGAAGGTGCTGGCAAAGACAATCAAGGAACTGCTCGGGCTGGGCGCCGAGCTGGTGATTGTGTTCGGCGCCTCGGCCATTGCCGACCGCCGTGATGTCATTCCGTCGGCGATCGAACAGATCGGCGGCGCCATCGAGCATTTCGGCATGCCGGTAGATCCCGGCAATCTGCTGCTGATCGGCAGGGCCGGCAACGTGCCGGTGCTGGGTGCGCCGGGCTGTGCGCGATCCCCAGTCGAGAACGGCTTCGATTGGGTGTTGATGCGGCTGCTGGCCGGTCTCAAGGTCACGCGTTCGGATCTCACAGGCATGGGCGTCGGCGGTTTGCTGATGGAAATCGTCACCCGGCCGCAACCGCGCGTGCCCGTCGGCAGCGATGGCAACAGCAACGTCGCCGCCGTTATTCTGGCCGCCGGTCGTTCGACCCGGATGGGGGGGCCGAACAAGTTGCTCGCCGAACTCAACGGCAAGGCATTGGTCCGGATAGTCGCCGAACAGGCGATCGCATCGAAAGCGTCGAGCGTAACGGTGGTGACAGGTCATCAGGCGCCAGAGGTCGAGAAGGCGCTGGCCGGACTCAAAGTCACGTTCGTCTACAACCCTGATTTTGCTGATGGCCTTGCCAGTTCGGTGAAAGCCGGCATCGCGGCGGTCCCGGCCGATGCCAATGGAGCCGTGATCTGTCTCGGCGACATGCCGCTGATCGATGCCCGCTTGATCGACCGGTTGATCGAAGCCTTCGCGCCGGATCGCGGCAACCTCATCGTCGTCCCTGTAAGCGAGGGCCGTCGCGGTAATCCCGTGTTGTGGTCTCGGCGCTTCTTCAATGAGTTGATGACGTTGGACGGCGATATCGGCGCTCGGCACCTGATCATGAAGCACGCCGAAGCCGTTGCCGATGTGGCGGTCGAAGGTCACGGCGCCTTCCTCGATATCGATACACCGCAGGCGCTGGAAGACGCGCGGAGCGGCTAACGCATGGCGTATGCGGCGGGCCGCCGCATTGCACTTTCGTTCACCAAGTTGAAACGCCCTTCCTTTAGCGTCTGCCTCGATCGACCTCGGGGGAGGGGAAATTGTCACTGTTTGTTGCCGCGCGTCGTCGCGCGATTCTCGCCGTTGCCTTGTTGATGAGCGTCGGTGCCATGGACGTGGCTTCGGCCGCTGGTGCCCTCGCCGTGGGCAAGTGCGGTGCCTATGGCCAGGCCTTCGACTATCCGGCGCAGGGGGCGGCGCTGGCGGCCGCTAAAAGGCAGTGCAAGGGCGAATGCACGACCGTAACGATGAACCGTGCCTGTGCAGCCTTCGCCGTCGATATGAAGAATCCCTGCGGCGCACACGGCTATGCCGTGGCGCCCCGTATTTCGAGTTCGCTGAATCAGGCGACCAAGAAATGCTATGACTACGGCGGTAAGGAATGCGTCATCCGCGCATGGGCCTGCGACGCCAAGGGCTAGAGCTCCCCGACAAATATCTCGTTCAACGCGCCTGCGGCAGCTAGACTGCTGCAATGATTCAATTTTTCCGGACACTTCTGAAGTCTGCCGCCGACGCCGATCCGTCCGTTCGCGAATTTCGCAAGGCGCTGAGCCGCGAGATGCTGTTGACCGAACGGTTGCGGGTCAAGACGGTCATTGGCACCGTGGTGATCGTGACGCTGTCGCTGTCCATCGCCTATCTGCTGGCGCCGTCGAGCTTCGCGCGCATATCCAATGGCCAGTTCGATCTTAAATCGTCTTTTATGATCACGGGCCCGCTGCTGCTGTTCGAGTTCTTCGTTCTTTACAAGGTCAATCAGCGCATCGCTGCAGGGCAGGATATTGCGCAGGGGCGGCGCTATTTGAGCGCACTCATCGAGACCAGCATTCCGACGGCCGCACTGCATCTCCATATGGGCTGGATGGGGCCGGCGGCGGCGTTGGCATTTGCTGCGCCTTTGTCCTATTTCATCTTCATCATTCTATCCACGCTTCGGCTCGATTTCTGGCTGTCGACATTTACGGGCTTTGTCGCGGCCGCCCAGATGCTCGCGCTGGCCATGCTGTATCATCCGGTGCAATTCGCCTCGGAACCGGCACCGGATTTTGCGTTTCAGCTTATCCGCAGCGCCATGGTCCTGCTCTGCGGTATTCTTGCAGGCGCGGTCGGCTTGCAACTCCGTCGCCAGTTCGAGGCGAGCATCGCGGCAACTTCGGCGCGCGATCGTGTCACCAATCTGTTCGGTCAGCATGTCTCGCCGCAGGTTGTGGAGCAGTTGCTGGCGTCGGGAACGAGCTCTACGACCGAGATGCGTCAGGTCGCGGTGATGTTCGTCGATATCCGTAACTTTACCGCAGCGACCCGTGTGCATTCGCCCCGCGAGGTGGTGGATCGGCTCGACGAGACCTTTGCTCTATTGGTCGACGTGCTGGATCGACATTCCGGGATCGTGAACAAGTTTCTCGGTGACGGATTTCTCGCGCTGTTCGGAGCGCCTATTGAGGATCCGAATGCGGCGCATGGCGCCGTGCAGGCGGCACGCGAGATGCTCATAGCTGTCGAGAAAAGCAATCAGAACAGCGAATGGCCCCTGCGCATCGGCATAGGGCTTCATATTGGGGCCGTGATTGCCGGCAACGTTGGCTCCCCGCGCCGCAAGGAATACACCGTCATCGGCGATACCGTGAACTTCGCGGCTCGGCTTGAGGCGCTCAACAAACAGTTCGGCTCACAATTACTGATCTCTGCCTCCATACGTGATGCCTTGGGCGACACTTGCAGCGATGCGGAGCTGCTCGGTGATGTGCCGATCCGCGGCTATGACCTGCCGCAGGCTATCTGGCGCTTGGGCTGAGTGCTGCGTCAGTTCTCGAAGAATGGCGCGCGGGGCGGTCGCATGACCATGCCGAAGCGCGCATAGACGCCCTGGCGCTCGAAATTGTCCCGCACATGTCCCGCGGCGAATGACCATTCGTAAGGACCGGTGCGCAAGCCAGTAAGATGCCCGCCGATCCGGGTCTGTTGGCTGAAATAGTCGTTCGACAGTGCTGCCTCCGGGCCGATCCAGAACAAATCGAACAGGCGCCAGCCGGCTGCAATGCGCGTGGTATAGCCAGTATCGATGGTCGTGCCTGAGATGGCATATTGCAGCATCAGCTCGCGTGTCGGCTCCCACCAGACATCCATCGTGCCCCGCGCGCCGAGCATCGCGCGAAGCCGGGAGCGGCGCTGATCGTGGTAAAAATAGTCGGCTTCCATATCGAGGCCAGCCAATAGCTGAACTTCCAGATTGCCGCTTCGGATGAGGTAGCCCGGCAGGATTGCCGCGCGGCTGATCTGGGTGTAGTCGGAGCGCGTGCCTGTCGTGTAGCGTTCGAGGTTTTCCGACAGAAAGAAACGCAGAATGAAACCGTCCTTGTTCAGGCCGGCGGGGGCCCATTGCAGGCCGCCATAGGCGCCGAGGCTCCAATGCGACGCATCGACACCGCCGAAATACATCAGGCGGTCCGGCATGCCTCCGGAGAGAAAATCGAAGGCGCGCCGTTTTTTGATACGCGTGTCGAACAGGGATGACCAAAAGCTCGATGAGCCGGATGCCGGTTCGATCGTGGCGTCGATCTCACCGATATCCTGAGCCGAGGCCATGCCGCAGGAATATGCGGCCGCCGCAACGCATAAAGCGCGTAACGCCAGTCCCCAACGCATCGAGCCCCCACCCAACGCAACAGAAACACAACACAATAATACAACTTAAGGTAGATTATCTTGGGGATAAGCCTACGTCCAGTGTGGATAAGTAATAATCTAAAAAAAAACTGCTGTGAGATCGTCGCGCGGCTTCAAAGCTGCGACGGCAGCAGGTTCTGGACCTTGGCACCTTCGCGCTCCTCGATGATCTCGGCGATCCAGCGCCGATGACAGTGCTCGTGGTCGCGCTCGTAGCAGAGGATGCAGACCGGTCCGGACTTCGTCACCAGCGCCGCCAGCTCATCCATCGCCTCGCGTGCCTGCGGTGTCTTGAGATGAGCCATATAGATCTTCTCGAGCGCTGCGAGCTTGCCGCTACGTGCGGCTTCGCGGCCGTCCTTGGGCGTGCCCAGTCCGCGCAGATGGATGTAGCCGATGCCGCGCTCGTCGAGGCCGGCAGCGAGCTGATTCTTGGAGAAGCCCGGTCGCCGCGATGCGGCGACGGCACGCACATCGACCAGCAGCTTGACGCCGGCATTTTGCAGTTCATCGAGCACGGCTTTCGCTGGCGTCTGCTCGTAACCGACGGTGAAGAGGCGAGGTATCTTGCGGGCCATGTGAGCACCCCGTGATCGACAGATGATTGGCACAATGTCGCGGCCAGCCGCGAGGCGTTGCTCCCATTTGCAACATGGCACATAGTCAACTCAACAAACTCCGCCAGTTCAATGGCCGATATCACCGGGGGAATGATGGCTCGCATGGTTGGTGCGTTAGGCGTAATCGCGCTCGCGCTTGGGTCGTTTCAGTCCGCATCTCTGGCGCAAGGCGCATATCCGGATCGTCCGGTCAGAATTATCGTGCCGATCGCGCCCGGCGGCAGCTACGATCTGGTCGGTCGGCATCTCGCCGATGCGCTGGCGAAGCGAACGGGGCAGGCGTTCTTTGTCGAGAACAAGCCAGGAGCGGGTACCGTCGTGGGCACGCAGGCTGCGGCCCAGAGCGAGGCCGACGGCTATACGCTGATGGTCGGCGGCCTTTCCAACATGGCCTTCAACTCCGCGCTTTACGCCAAGCTTGCCTATGATCCGCTGAAGGATTTCGTACCGGTCGCGCTGGTCTACAAGTTTGGGTATGTCATGGTCGGCCGCAAGGATCTGCCGCAGCAGACGCCGAAGGAGATCGTTGCCGCCGCATTGGACAAGCCGGGGTCGATCACCGTGGCGACGGCCGGCGTCGGGACCGGACAGCAACTGGTGGCCGCGGCCTTCATGAGGTCCGCCGGCGTCAAGCTGCAGGAGGTGCCCTACAGAGGATCTCCGCCGGCCTTCGCGGATCTGCTGGCAGGCCGCATCGACCTGTTCTTCGACTCGATTGCTGCCGGGCTACCTTATGTGCAGACCGGGCAGGTGAGGGGCATCGCGGTGCTGTCGTCGAAACGGAGCCCGCTGGCGCCTGACGTGCCGACCATGGCGGAAGCGGGCGTGCCGGGGCTCGACGTGGATTCATGGCTGGGCATTTTCGTGCCGGCAAAAACGCCGCCCGCGGTAATCGCAAAACTCCGTCAGGACATTCGGGCGGTGTTGCCCGATCTGAAGGAGCGCTTCGAGAAGAGCGGCGGTGAGCCCTGGGATATGCCCGACGACAAGCTCGACGGCTTCATCGCATCAGAACACGCGACCTGGACAAAACTGATCCGCGAGGCTGGCATCAAGCTCGATTGAGCAACGCGCGTGGATGCTACGTCACCCGCTCGATCAACGCCATGGCACCGTGCGGTGCGCGTACCTTGGCTTCGTGGATGACATAGGCGAACACGTCGCGTGGCTGTTTCTTGATCTTGGCATCGTCGACGCGCGGCAGGTCAGTTGGCTCGCCGCCGCCGGCCCAGGTCTCGAAACGTTTGGCCCAGGCATCCAGTGCCTTCGGCGGATAGGCGGTCTTGATGCTGTCCTCGCCCTTCTGCAAACGCAGATAGACGAAATCGCCGGTGACGTCTGCGATGGCCGGGTAGGTGGCGTGTTCGGAGAAAACCACGGGGATCTTGAACTGCCGTAGCAGCGCAATGAAGGCCGGCACGCAGAAGCTGTCGTGACGGACCTCGACCACATGGCGCAGCTTGCGCCCACCGAGCTCGGTCGGCAACAATTCGAGAAACTTCCCGAAATCGGCTTCGTCGAATTTCTTGGTTGGCGCGAATTGCCACAGAACGGGGCCGAGCTTGTCGCCGAGTTCGAGCACGCCGGAATCATAGAACCGGTTCACGCTCTCGCCGGCTTCGGCGAGCACCCGGCGATTGGTTGCGAAGCGGGGGCCCTTGAGCGAGAATACGAAATCTTCCGGCACTTCGCGCGCCCATTTGCGAAAGCTCTCCGGCTTCTGCGAGCCGTAGAAGGTCCCGTTGATCTCGATGGAGGTCAGCTTGGACGCGGCATAGCTGAGCTCCTTCGCTTGCGTGAGTTTCTCCGGATAGAACACCCCGCGCCACGGCGCGAAAGTCCAACCGCCGATGCCGATACGGATTTGTCCGGATTTCGCAACCATTGTGAGGCCGATCCTTTCAGTATTCGCCGTGTTACTCAGTGCCGCGCCGGCAGCACCGGCTTGGTTACGCCCTCCACGCCGGTCAGCACGAGCATCGTCAGCAGTGCATTTTGCGGCCCGATATAAGCGTCGACGGGCTTGTACCATTCATTGCGCGAATGCCAGTTGCCGCCCTGGCCGCCGCCGCCGATGGTCACCGCGGGGATGCCGAGCGACATCGCGAGATTGGAGTCCGTGCTGGAGCCGGCAAAGGTGACATGGGGCGCACGGGTCAGCGCGGTCACGGCACGCGCGGTCGCCTGCACGAGGGGAGAGTCTTCTGCGACAACGCCCGCCGGGCGGTCGCCAATCAGTCTGATCTCGACAGTGATCTTGTCCGATCCCCAGCGTTTGTTTTCTTCACCAACTGCGTCCTTCACCTGATCGAGAAGCCTCGCTTCGAGTTTCAACAGCTCTTCGGTCGAATTCGATCGCATGTCGATCGTCATGCGTGCTTCGGCAGCGATGGCGTTGACGGATGTGCCGCCACTCACCGTTCCGACCGTGAAGGTGGTTTTCGGATCTGCGGGAGTCTGCAGCTCCGAGATTTTCGCGATTGCGCGACCCAGCGCATGGGTCGCGCTCGGCAGGCCGAATTCCTGAAAACTGTGACCGCCCGGACCTTTGAAGATCATCTCGTAGCGATGGCTTCCCGTTCCCTGGTTGACGATGCGCGTGACGCCGAGTCCGTCGATCGAGATGAAGCCGTCGATGTCCTTGTTGTCGCGAAACAGGGCTTTGACGCCGCGCAGATTGCCCAGCTCTTCTTCGCCGACGCTGGCGACGAACATGACGTCCCCGACCGTCGAGATCTGCTGCGTGTTGAGGGTCTGCATCAAGGACAACAGGGCCGCGAGCCCACGGGCATCATCACCGATCCCCGGCGCCAGATAGACGCCGTCCTTTTCCTTCACCGTGACGTCGGTCCCCTCGGGAAAGACAGTGTCCTGATGTGCGGAGATGACCAGCTTCGGTGTTCCGGCGGTTCCCTTGCGCCGGGCGATCACATTACCCTCGGCGTCAATCACGGCGTCCTTGAAGCCCAGTTCCTGAAACCGTGACAGAATGTAGTTGCCGCGCAGGTTCTCCTTGAACGGAGGCGCGGGAATTTCGGCGATCCGGATCTGCTCTTTCAGGGTGCGGGCATCGTCGGCCTTGATGGCATCGAGCGCGGCCATGACGCGCGAATCGGACAGCAGCCTCGTCGTGACGGTATCAATCGTCTGCGCGGTGACATGGCTGGCGCCGAAGGATGCCAGCGTCAGCGATGCAGCGAATAGGCATGGTCCGAGCGAGCGTCGCATGGCGCCTCCGATTATCACGCGCGGAGACGATTGTGGTCGCGGTTCAGGAAGGCTTCCGCCTCAGAAAACCGCGCGAACGCGCCGCTGTTGACCGGGGCAAGGTAGCGGGCACGGGCAAGACTGGCTATAGCTCGCCAGCAACAGAATGGTGCCAGGGTGCGGTGTTTGCGGCCGGACTGTGGCGTTGAAACCAGTGCCGGATACCCTTGCGGAACGGCTCCAGCATCCCTATCTTGTCTCCAACGGCGACGATGACGCTTAATAGCTCCGGCGCTGGAACGACCTTGAATAGCTCGGTGCGCCGGATGTACGCGCGCCTGTTGTTCGGGGTCGTTAGCATTTTTGGGCCACTTTTGGCTATTCCCCCTCTGATGGCTTGTTCCGGCACCTGTTAAGGCCCCGCCGTTCCCTGTCCGCCTTGGCATGGTCCGGCGCGGCAGATATATGCTGGCGCCATGAACGAAGCCATCAGACCGGGGCCCGGACAGATATTGCAGGCGGGCGCGCCGCTGCAGCTGTCCGTTGTCGTCCCCACTTTCAACGAGCGCGGCAATGTCGCCACCCTAGTGCAGCGGTTGGACGCGGCGCTGGTCGGCATTTCCTGGGAAGTCATTTTCGTCGACGACAATTCGCCGGACGGCACGGCCGACGCGGTACGCGAACTGGCGCGCGCCGACTCGCGCGTGCGCTGTATCCGGCGCATCGGCCGGCGCGGCCTGTCCGGCGCCTGCATCGAGGGCATGCTGGCCTCCAGCGCGCCCTGTGCAGCGGTGATCGACGGAGACTTGCAGCACGATGAGACCCAGCTCGGCAAGATGCTCGGTCTGATCGAAAGTGGCGCTGCCGAACTGGTGATCGGCAGCCGCTATATCGAGGGCGGCAGTGCCGACAGTTTCAACCAGCAGCGCCTCGGCGCCAGCAAGTTCGCGACCGCGGTCGCGCAGCGGGTGCTGAAGGTCGAGATCGCCGATCCGATGAGCGGCTTCTTCATGATCCGCCGCGATCGCTTCGAACAACTGGCGCCGAAACTCTCAACGCAGGGCTTCAAAATTTTGCTCGATGTCGTCGCGACGGCAGAAGGCGATCTTCGTGTCATCGAGGTGCCCTACACCTTCGGCTCACGCCTGCATGGTGAGAGCAAGCTCGACTCCATGGTGGCGCTGGATTTTCTGGGCCTGGTGCTGGCGAAGCTGACCAACGATACCGTGTCGCTGCGCTTCCTGCTGTTTGCTATGGTCGGCTCGATCGGCCTGTTCGTGCATTTCGCCGTGTTGTTCGTCACGCTGGAAGTTTTCGATCCGCCATTCGCAGAGGCGCAGGCCATTGCGGCGTTTTGCGCGATGACCGGCAACTTCCTGCTCAACAATTTCCTGACCTATCGCGACCAGCGTTTGAAAGGTTTCGGCATCCTGCGTGGTCTGGCGATCTTCTACGTGGTCTGCAGCGTGGGTCTGCTCGCCAATGTCGGCGTGGCTTGGTCGGTCTTCGACCAGGAGCCGATCTGGTGGCTGGCGGGTGCTTCCGGCGCGCTGATGGGCGTGGTCTGGAACTACGCGATGTCGGGCCTCTTCGTGTGGCGGAAACGGTGATCGCTGGATGACCACGCAGGAACTGCGGCTGGTTCGCGGCACCGCGGCCGTGGTCGTCGGTCTGGTGCTGCTGCGGCTGGCGGCGGCCGCATGGACGCCGCTGACCTTCGATGAAGCCTATTACTGGATGTGGTCGAAACATCTGGCTGGTGGCTATTACGACCACCCGCCGATGGTCGCAGTCGTGATCCGGCTCGGCACGATGATCGCGGGCGATACCGCCTTAGGTGTCAGGCTTGTCTCGGTGCTGCTGGCACTGCCGATGAGCTGGGCGGTGTATCGCACGGCCGAACTGCTGTTCGGCGGTCAGCGGATCGCGACGACGGCGGTGATCCTGCTCAATGCGACGATGATCACGTCGGTCGGGTTGATGATCGTCACGCCGGACGCGCCGGTGCTGGTCGCCTCGAGTTTCGTGTTGTTGACGCTGGCCCAGGTGCTGGCCACCGGGCAGGGCGCGTGGTGGCTCGCGGTGGGCGTGGCCGTCGGCGTAGCGCTACTGTCGAAATATACCGCGCTGTTTTTCGGGCCGGCGATCCTGATCTGGCTCATTGCCGTACCGAAGATGCGGCGTTGGCTGATCTCGCCATGGCCCTATCTCGGCGGCCTCGTCGCACTGGCGGTGTTCTCGCCGGTGCTGTTCTGGAATGCCGAACATGGCTGGGTGTCCTTTATCAAGCAACTCGGACGCGCCCGGATTGATCACTTCAATCCGGCTTTCATCGCCGAGTTGATCCCGACCCAATTCGCCTTCGCGACACCGCTGGTATTCATTCTCGGCGTGATGGGCCTCTATGCTCTAGCCGTCCGGAGGCCCGGAGCGTGGCCGGCGCGGGTGCTGCTGAATGCGATGTTCTGGGTCATCGTGCTGTATTTCGGCTGCCATGCGCTGCACAGCCGCGTCGAAGCCAACTGGTTCGCGCCAGTCTATCCGACGCTGGCCATCATTGCTGCCGTCGCGGCAACCATCGTGCAATGGAAGCCGCGCGAGCAGCGCACGGTGGATTTCTGCCTGCGCTGGGCGGGGCCGACCGGCGTCGTCATGTTCACGGCACTGGTGGTGCAGGCCAATACGGGTCTGCTGTCCGGCTACAAGCGTGATGCGACAGTACGCAGCATCGGCGTGGGTTTTGTCGAACTGGCGGCCGACGTCGAGGCGGTTCGCGTCCGTGTCGGGGCCACATGCGTGGTGGCGCCCGATTACGGCACCACGGGATGGCTGACCTTCTATCTGCCGAAGGGGACCTGTGTCTTCCAGCGCACCCAGCGGATTCGCTGGGTGAACATGCCGGAGCCGAGTGCAGAGCAGCTATCCGGCAAGCTTTTGCTGGTGGGTGAGCAAAATGCTGCGGCCAATCCGGAATGGCGGGCGGCTTTTGCGAATATCGAGAAAGTGGCTGACCTCAAACGCAAACGTGGCCCGCTGGTCGTGGAGAATGTCGAGCTGAATCTGCTGGAAGGCGCGAAAGGCGATGTACTGGACCGTTCGCCGCCACCCGAGATGTTACCGCGCTAGGAGGCGCGACCACCATGCGCTTGATAGCGCCATGGTGGTCGGCTGTCGCATTTATGGCGCAAAGTGATAGTTCACGCCGATCTTGCCGAGCTGCATGGTCTGGGCAATATCGGCATTCAGATAATAAGGGCCGACCATCGGAGGGGCATTGATCACGCCTTCGAGGCTCGCATTGTCGTGGCCGAAGCCGATGTAGTTGTACTCCGCCTTGACGGACCAGTTTGGTGCGAAGGCGTATTCCACGCCGGCACCGACCACGTAACCGGTGTGAAGGCGGGATCCGTCGAGATTTGCGTATTGCGGGCCCGACGACAGCGATATGGCGTGATGATCCCCAGCGACGGCGACACCGCCCTTGAGATAGGTCAGCCAGCGCTCGTTGGTCACCATACCGATACGTGCGGTGGCCATTGCGAGCCATTCGGTGCGCGAGCGCATCTCGAGATTGTTATCAAAGTTGGTGCGGGTGCCGCCGCCGATATTGCCGCCGACCAGTTCACCTTCAACACCCATGACGATCACCCCGAGCTGCACATTGGCGCCGATCTGGCCGCCGCCGAAGCCTCCGGTCATCGAGAACTTCCCATCGGGCGTGTAGTCGCGCCAGTCGCCGTGTCCCGATCCGTAGCCTGCCTGCGCACCGAGATAGAGCCCGGTCCAATTGAATCCTGACTGTGCGTATTGCAGCGGCGGAATCGGTTTGGCGGTATCGGGAGCGCCGAACTGGTAGTTCGCCCCGAGCTTGATGAGATGCAGCGTCTGCTTAGTCGAAGCCGTGGAGGCGATCGGCCCGGTGGAGGCCCGCGTGCCGCCGAAATCGAACTCGTGGTCGGGGAAGTTGACGAAGTTATACTCGCCGCGCAGCGACCAGTTGTTGGCAAGCGCATATTCCATGCCGGCGCCGACGATCCAACCCCGCCGTGTCTCGCTGCCGGACAGTGTAAGCCGGTCCGGCCCCGGCACCGAAACCTGAACGTCGTAGCCGTGATCTTCATTGGCCCAGGCGAAGCCGCCCTTGGCGTAAGTGAGCCAGCGGCCATTGGCGAAGCCAACGCGTCCGGTCACGGTCGACAGCCAGTTGATTTGCGACGTCTGGGACAGGGTGGCCTGGTTCAGAATGCTCACCGTACGATTGCCCTTGATGCCGCTAAAGCTGATGTCGGCCTCGATGCCGAGCAGCAGGTTGCCGATCTGTTGATTGTAGCCGGCCTGAATGCCGCCCAGCGCGCCGTCGGTCCGGATATTCAGGATCTGCCATTCGGTCCCGCCGAGGCCGTAACCGGCATGAACGCCGGCATAAAAGCCGGTCCAGTTATAGGCAGGATCGATGGCGGAGGCCTTGGTATAGGCGCGGGCCGGCACGTCTGCGGCGATGGCGGCATTGCCGAGGCTGAGGATGCCGATGGTGCCGAGGAGAAGCTGTTTCATGTCGTTTCCTTGCAGGTGCGCTGGCGGCCCTCGAGGAATCGGAGCTGCTTCGCGCGTCATTTCGGCAGCGACCATGTATAAAAATACCGCTCTCGTCGTGGTCGTAAGCGCGTGACTTGTGCTGGATCGCGCTCTTGGCGTCGCATTGTGAGCGGCTGTCGCCGCTCGGTCTCACCTGGAAGTACTACTGGGGAACGCGATCATGGGACCACACGACGACCACCGGCCAACGACTTATGGGTCACCATCGGGGCGCAGTGCGCCGCTATGGTTTCGAAAGACGATAAATTATCGTCGTCGACGTTGAACCAAAGTCAGGGGTCCGGACGACCTATCTCCGCACACATTGAAATGGGCGGTGATTGGGAACATGGAAAACACAAATCTCGCATTCAGCAGCCACTCCGACTTTGGATCCGACCGTGCCAAGGTGCACAGCATCGAAAAGCCGGACCCCGTGAACCTCACCGAGGTCGGCGGCCTGCGCGGAGCGCGGATCGCCAGCGTGATCAACCAGATCAATGAGAGCTTTGCCGACCAGCAGTTCTCGACCCGGGTGGTCGCCGAGAAGCTCGGCCTGTCCGTCCGCTACGTTCAGGATTTGCTGCAGGGTTCCGGCCTCAGCATCACCGATCGCATCATGGAGCTGAGGCTTGAAAAGGCCCGCAGCATGCTGACCGGCGATCGGCAGTGCAGCCTGAAGATCAGTGAAGTCGCGGCCGCCTGCGGCTTCAACGAACTATCCTATTTCCACCGCAGCTTCCGTCGTCGCTTCGGCGCGTCGCCGGCTAAATTCCGCATCCAGTCAATGAATGGCTGACGCGCGCTTGCGCTTGAAATAGTCCAGCGTCCCGCGGCTGATGACGTGATCCTCAGGGGTCACCTCGTCGGCCGCGATGTCGTCTGCTTTGGCCAGGCGGGTATAGAGTGCGCCAAAATCCTGATAGCTGTCCTGCAGCAGTTTCTCAAAGCTCTCAATGACGAAATAGCTCTGCTGGAAATCGTCGATGATGTAGTTCGTCCGCATCACGCGTTCGAGGTCGAACGTGATCCGGTTCGGCGAGGCGTCTTCCAGGGCGAAGACCGACTCTGTTGCTGACGACAGAATGCCGGCGCCGAAGATGCGCAATCCGTCCGCGCTCTTCATCAGGCCGAACTCCACCGTGTACCAGTACAGACGCGCCAGGTTCTTCAACTGGCCGAGCGCCATCGCGCGCTGGCCGCCTTTTCCATAGGCCTCCATGAAGTCGGCATAGACCGGGTTCGCCAATAGCGGAACGTGCCCGAAGACGTCGTGGAAGATGTCGGGCTCCTGCAGGTAGTCCATTTCGTGTTCGGGGCGGATGAAGGCGCCGGCCGGGAAGCGGCGATTGGCAAGATGATCGAAGAAGATCTCGTCGGGCACCAGTTCGGCGACCGGCACGACCTGCCAACCGGTCAGCGGCGTCAGACGGGCACTCAGTTTCTCCAGATCGGGAATGCCGGATTCGGACAGCCGTAGCGTGTTCAGTGCGGCGAGGAACTCATCGCAGGCGCGGACTTTGAGGACGGTTTGCGCGCGGGCGAACAGACGGTCCCAGCGATCGTGCTCGGCGGCGGAGTAGGAGCCCCAGTCCTGGTCCAGCGTGAAGTCAGGGCGTTTCGGGGCGCTGAGGTAGCGGCTCTTCTCGGTCGACTGGTTCAGCTCGGTCATGACGCTCTCCGACTCCGACGGTCCGATCAGAACATAAGGTTCCGCTGCCGAATAGTTCCGTCAAAAGAAGCAACTTCTCGCATCCGCCCGTCCGACGATAGCAATCCACCATCGTCCAGATCTTATTTGCAAAGGCGTTTCCTTGTCGGACACCCGTCTCGATGACATTTTCAGTGGTAACAAACGTGGTCCCACATCGCTGAAATGATTGCGAAATCTCGGCGAAACCTCGCGGGAATCACGGGCAAAACACTCTCATCATCGATCATAAGGAATACGACCGTGCGGCCCGTCATGTCTTCTCGACTCCTCTCAGGTGCTTTCGCGGCAGTGCTGCTGGTTTCCGGCGCGACGGGGGCGCTCGCTGACAGCTGGCCGAGCCGGACGATCAAGCTGATCGTTCCGTTCCCGCCGGGCGGCGCTGCGGACATCACGGCGCGGGTCTATGCCGACAAGCTCGGCGAGGCGCTGAAGCAGACAGTCGTGGTCGAGAACAAGGCTGGTGCCGGTACGGCTATTGCTGCCGATGCTGTCGCCAAGGCCGATCCGGATGGCTACACGCTGTCGCTGGCGCCTGCTGGACAGCTCACGATCCTGCCGCATATCAACAAGACCATCTCTTACGACCCCTTCAAGAGCTTCACGCCGGTGGCCATGCTGACGTCGGTGCCTTACGTGCTCGCGGCCAGCCCCGATACGCCGGTGTCATCAGTGAAGGAGCTCGTTGCTGCTGCGAAACGCGAGCCGGGGAAATTCACCTACTCGTCGTGCGGACCCGGCACGCTCTGCCATCTGAGCGGCGAGCTGTTCAAGAGCCTGACCGAGACGGATCTGCTGCATGTGCCGTTCAAGGGCAGCGCTCCCGCCGTGAATGCGCTGCTCGGAAACCAGGTGAACCTGTCTTTCGACACGCTGACGGTGCTGGCGCCGCAAATCCGCGACGGCAAGGTCAAGGGTCTCGTGATCACCAGCCGCGAGCGCTCGTCGCAGCTTCCCGATGTGCCAACGCCGGCGGAAGCAGGCGTGGCTGACTTTGTCGTCGACTCCTGGTTCGGCCTCGTCGTGCCTGCAGGGACGCCCGATGCCATCGTCGATCGCCTGAACGCCGAAGTGGTGCGCATCGGCGCGCTGCCGGATGTTCGCGAGCGTCTCGAAAAGCAGGGCCTCAGCATCACGACCTCGACGCCTCAGGCCTTCGCCAAGACGATCAAGGACGATTACGCCCGTTGGGGACGCGTCGTCGATGCGTCTGGCGCGAAGCTTTTCTGACCACTAGCCATATTGCCTGACACATTGGTCGGGCAAAGCAGAAGCCAAGAAAGGCCGGGTTGAGTTTCAACCCGGCCTTTTGCTTGTCGATTATCTGCTGAAGCCTGTGTTCAGGCAGCAGCCTTCGGCTTCTCGATCGGATGCGGAACGCGGAAGCCGACGGCAAGACGGTTCCAGACATTGATGGCACCGATCGCTACGGTGATCTTGAGGCATTCCTCTTCCGAGAAATGCGCGCGCAGGGCCTCATAATCGGCATCGGGTGCGCGAGTCTGCGCGATCAGCGTGACTGCATCGACCCAGCCGAGGAGAGCGCGCTCGCGTGGCGTATAGACCGTCGATTCGTGCCAGACCGACATCATGTTGATCCACTGCTCGCTGAGACCGTCGTGGCGGGATTCCTTCACATGCATGTCGACGCAGAAGGCGCAGCCATTGATGATCGACGAGCGGAGCTTGATGAGGTGGACGATCGCAGGCTCGAGGCCACTTTCCTTGACGACATATTGATCGAGCGCGGCGACGGCCTTGTAGGCGTCGGGGGCGGCCTTGGCGATGTTGAGGCGGGCTTGCATGGTCTTTCTCCTTGGTGTGCGGTTTCAGGTTTCAGGTTTCAGTTGGCGTTACGGCGTCGTTCGTTGAGTTCCAGAAAGGCGCAGCCGCGGGCGGCAATGGCGCCGTCGGTGTCCTTGGCGCGGAGATCGCCGAGCACATCGGCGATGCTCACCTTGGCCAGCTCATCGCGATAGACGCGCTCGGCACGCAACATCGCGGCATTGATGCCGCAGGGCGCCGTGGGTTTGCCGGGCAGGGGATTGGGGCCGCGCTGGCGGATTTCGCTGCAGCGGAAGGCGGGCGCATCGCCCTCAACGGCAAGGACGACATCGAGCAGGGTGATCTGGTCTGGCGTCCGGGCAAGGCGATAGCCGCCAGTCGGGCCAGGCTGTGCGATGAGCAAGCCGGCGCCCGAAAGCGCCTGCAGGTGTTTCAGGAGATAGCTGGTGGATACGCCATGAAATTCGGCGAGGGCGCCGGCGGACAACACGCCGTTCGATTGCATGCCTGCGAGCATCGCCACGCTGTGGATCGCCTGCTCAACCCCGTCGCTCATCTTCATGGCTGTATTTCACCTCTATCATGGATAATTATTATCCGCGATTAAGGATGTCGTCAAGTGTCTGGTCCTGAGGTGGTTCGCTGGTGGGCAGCGCAACAGAATCTAAATCCCGATGCCGGTATCACCCGACCTAGGTACTGTGATCCGAAGCCGGGGGCCGGGTCAGTTCAGGGAACTCGACATGGCATTGCGTGACTTGCTGGCGCCGCAGGCGCGGCGGACGACTTTCGTTGCCGCAGCCATTCTCGGAGCCGGCCTCGCCGCGACATTCGCCATTCGCGAATTCTCGGAGCGTCTGATTGCGGCCGATATGCAGCGTCGCTTCGCAGTCGACGCGGTTGATATTTCCAATGCGATCAGCGAACGGCTGCGCACCCACGCCGAAGTACTGGTCAGCATGCAGGGGTTGTACGCCTCGATCGGCCGTGTCGATCGCGCCCAGTTCCGACGCTACATCGATGTGCTCGATCTCGGCCGCCGCTATCCCGGCTTCCAGGCCTTGCAGTCGCTGCGTCATGTGACGCCGGATCATCTAGATGCCTTCATTGCGGAAGTTCGTGCCGACAAGAGCATCGAGCATTCCGGACAGCCGGATTTCGCCGTGCGTCCGCCGGGGCCACGATCAATCTACAACGTAGTCGAATTCGTCGAGCCGATGCGTGGCAACGAAAATGCGCTGGGCTTCGATGCCGGTGCCAATCCTGCGCAACTGGACTCGCTGCGGCGTTCCGCGGAGACCGGCCGGATTGTCGCGACGCCGCCGGTCAAACTGGTGCAGGACACCTCGGGTGGCCTCGGTTTCATTATCCGTGCGCCGATCTACCGGGCCGGCGAGCCCACGCAGACCGTCTCGCAGCGAAACGCAGCGCTCCACGGTTTTGTTGCATCGGTCTATCGCACCAATGACCTGATGCGCGGCATCCTCGATCCGCGCACGCTGCAGCAGATGCATATCCAGGTGGTTGATCGCGGTTATGCCAAGCCGACGCAGGAAGGCGTCATGATTGGCGAGCCGGAAGATGCGACCGTCACTCCGACCCTCATGTATGACAGTCTTGAGCCCAATCTCGGTCTCGTGACGCAAATGGTGATGTCGGCCGGGATCTCGGCGGATCGTTCGCTGGTTGTCGGCGAGCGCGTCTGGCGCGTGCTGTTCACCACCAATCCCGGCTCGATCTACGAAGTCAGCCATACAGTGCCGAACGTCGTCCTCGCCAGCGGCACCGCCATCAGCCTCCTGATGATGCTGCTCGCCGTGATCACGATGAGATCGCGCCGGTTGTCCGGCAATCTCAGCACGCTCGATGCCGAGCAGCGCGCGCTGGTCGACAATCCGCTGGCAGGCATCCTGTTTACGGCCGGCCACCGGATCCTGCGCGGCAATCGCCGGATCGCTGAACTCTGCGGTCGCAGCTCCGCTGCGCTTCTCGGCAACATGATCGACGAGCTGGTTGCGACGAAGGAGGACGGGGAGGCGTTCGATGCCGCGTTGGATCGTATTCGTGACAGCGCCATGGCGACGGAAGTCGAACTGCATCTGCGCCGCAGCGACGGTTCCACGCTGCTGGTCGATGCCTATGGCAAGCCGCTGGCGACCGGCGATATCCTCTGGGTGATCCAGGACAAGACCGACGCACTCGCTGTCGAGGCGGAGCGGCGCGCGCATGCGCACGCTATGGAGGAGGCCAACGAACGGCTGACGACCTCGCTGCAACTGGCGGAAATCCGCGCCAAGGAAATCGTCCTGCTCACTGAACTCTCGGGCGTGCTGCAGTCGTGTCAGTCGCGCGAAGAGATTTTCGCGGCGGTTCAGACCTATGCAGGCTACCTGTTCACGGAGGAGGCGGGCGCGCTGTACTATCTGAATAAAGCGCGTAACGCAGTTCAGCGCGGCGCCCATTGGGGCGCACTACAGGCCGATGCGGTGTCGTTTCCGGTCGATGACTGCTGGGCGCTGCGTCGTGGCACGACATTCCCGATTTCCGAGGCGAGTCAGGGACTGGTCTGCAATCATGCCGGTCCCTGCGGTGTCACCGGTACAGGGTTCGTTTGTCAACCGCTGATCGCGCAGAACAACCTGCTTGGTCTGCTGTATCGCGAGCATACTTCTGTGTTCGGTGAGGGGGCGGATCAATTGGCGACGATGCTGGCCGAACAAGTGTCGCTGGCGATGGCCAATCTCGAACTCCGCGAGCTGCTGCGTCAGCAGGCGGTGCGCGATCCGCTGACGGATCTTCACAACCGCCGCTACCTCGAAGATGCCCTGGTGCGCGAGACCACGCGCAGCCAACAGGACGGCAAGCCGCTCGCGCTGGCGATGCTCGACATCGATCACTTCAAGGGTATCAATGACAGCCACGGCCACGAGGCCGGTGATGCCGTGCTGCGCGGCCTCGGCAGGATATTGCGCGAGACGACACGCGCCTCGGATATCATTGGCCGTTTCGGCGGCGAGGAGTTCCTGATGCTGATGCCGGGCGTCACGGTCGAGGTTGCAGCGCAGCGGGCGCAGCAGGTGCTCGATGCCGTGCATCGCATGCAGGTGACGCTGCCATCGGCCACGCTCGATGGCGTCACACTGTCGATCGGTCTGGCAGTGATGCCGGTGCACGTCGCCAAGGGCGACGACCTGCTCGCGGCCGCCGATGCCGCGCTTTACGAGGCCAAGCGAGAGGGCCGCAACCGCGTCGTGGTCAGTCATCGCCGTGCGAAGGCCGACACCGCGGCCTGAGCTCGTGGCTCATTACAGGATGGGTGGAACGTAGGCGCATCGCGCCGAAGCGATACCCCTCACACATCGTGACAACGAGCGATGAATGTCGCGAAGATGCTACGATCCTACGGCTTGTGAACGTCCAGGCATGCTTTGTCGGTCTAAGGCAGCTCGATCGGCCCGTCCTATGCATTGCGGAGGCGAATGCCGCTGACATGCAGCGATGTCTCCCACAAGGGCGCCAGTGTCTTCAGGGACGGCAGGACGCGCAATTCGACGCCGGCGGCTTCCAGTGCCTTTTCGATGTTGTCGATCCGCTCCATGTTCAGCGGCATGGACGGCGTGCGCGAAATCCACATACCCGCATCGTCCAGCGATTCAAACTCGTCCGGCGAAAGCTCGTAGCGATAGATGGTGGTGTGAGAGAGCCGGTCCAGCCAGGCAAGCTCGATATGCGCAACCATGCGGCAGGTGGTCATCTTCTTGTAGGCGGCGAGGTATTCCGGCGTCGTGCTCGCTGTCGGCCAGACAAAAATGCGCGGGCAGTCGCGCGGGAACAGATACATCGGCGCATGCCAGTCATCGATGGCCCAGACCAAGGGGCCATTGAGCCACTCCTGTCCCTGGGCGCGAGGTGTCGCAATCTCCGCCGGCCCCGGCATGAAGACTTCGATGTTGTTCTCTTCGCTAAAATGAAACAGGCGCATGGCGCACTCATGTGCGTCCGTGCTCAGCGCGTCAATGAACTCATGCGTGTTCTGGCCGTTCACGAAGCTGCGCATGATGAATTTGTGGATCGTCATGTCGGATTGGCCGCTCCCGGAACGTCTTTCAGACGGAACACGTTGAAATTCACCAAGGGAGGATCATGTCATGACCGGTTCCAGCCTGACGCCTGCGGCCGAACTCGTGAAGAAGGCCAGTTTTCGCTATCCCAATGAGAGCCGTGAATACCGCGATGCGCGTAATGCGTTGCTTGTCGAGGAGATCGAACTGCGGCGTCAGATCGAACGTGTCGCGGAGCTGCGTCGTGCGCTGCCAGATGGCGGCGAGGTGACCAAGGACTACGACTTCATCGGAGAGAAGGGCCCCGTGAATTTCGCGGGCCTGTTCGGCGACAAGCAGACGCTCGTCGTTTACTCCTACATGTATGGGCCGCAGCGCGAGAAGCCGTGCCCGATGTGCACATCGCTGCTGTCGGCCTGGGACGGCGAGGTACCTGACATTACTCAGCGCGTGGCGCTGGCCGTTGTGGCGCGCTCGCCGATCGAGCGGCTGGTCGCTTTCAAGAAGCAGCGTGGCTGGCATTACCTGCCGCTGTTCGCGGACACCTCCGGCGCGTTCAGCCGTGACTATCACGGGCTGACCAAGGACGGCGGCGACGATGCTGCCTTCAACGTCTTCACCCGCCGCAGTGGCAAGATTCGCCATTTCTGGAGCGGCGAGATGGATGGATCCACGGCCGATCCCGGCCAGGACCCGCGCGGGGCGCCGGATCTGATGCCGCTCTGGACGATTCTGGACGTTACGCCGGAAGGGCGGGGCACCGACTGGTATCCGAAGCTGAACTACTGAGGTCGTGATCATTTGACGCCTTAGCCGGCACAAATTGATCGTTGTGATTACCTAAATACCGCCAGCCCGACATGGTTCCCGGCGCAACAGCCCCACACTAGGCCAATGGCCTAATCACAGCGCGCCAATAGTTCGGGCCGGGCGTGACCCAAAACCCCAGCGCGCCTGAGACCGGCCTGCGAGAGCCCACAAAGCTCTCGCAGGTTCCCCGAATTCGTCCTGTCGGTTACTCAAAAAGGCCATGATTGGCAGGCCTTTAGGTAGGCAATCGGTGGGGGACCTCCAATTAATTCGCATTTAACTAAAACTCGCCTTAATGGCGTTTCGCATCCCTGCGCGGTGCTTTTCGAGACCTGTGTGTCTCGTCAGGCACAACGGGCAGGGAGCTTAGTAAACGTGTGTTGGACGTCAGGCGTATGAGCAGCAGTAAACGTGCGTTGAACCATTCTGCACCCTCACGCCGAGGCCAGCATCAAGTGTCGAAATCCAGTTCACGCATGTTCGTGACCGGCGCTGCTCTTGCCGCCGTCGCATTGACCGGTGGATGGACGCTTGCCGGCAAGCTTTTCCAGAACGGCGTGCAGCCTGCTATGATCTCCGCCAATCTCGGCAATGATGCAGGCGTTGGCCAATCGTCCTTCGCCGAACGCTTCGACAGCCGTTTCTCGCGCACCGAATACCGCACATCCTTCTCCGAGCGTTTCGAGCCGGCCGTTAATGCGCCGCTCGCTGCCGCGCAGCCCGAGCCGAAGCGTCAGGTCGCCTGGTTCGACCCGACCTATTCGATGGGCGCCGCGCCCGAGCGCTTCGTCAAGCGCAACCCGGCTTCTGAAGCTGTGATCCCTGCACCAGCTGCGAAGCCGCAGGAGGTCGCGCTGATGCAGCCGGCGCCGACGGTGCGCCAGCTCGTCGACAGCATTCCGATGCCGGCCGCACGGCCCTCCGATGCCCGTGCGCCGTCCGCGCCGCAGCAGGCGACACAAGCGCCGTCGCAGCCGGTCGCACAGGCCAGCGCCGCCAGGGGCGGTGCCTATGGCCACGACTCGCTGGTTCAGAAGGCGCGGCTGGCGCTGGCTGCTCAGCCCAAGTCCGGCAATTTCAATGTCTTCGAGAAACTGTTCGGCGGTAGCGCTCCGCAGTCAGGCCCCGTGCTCGCTTATGCCGGCTCCGACGGTGGCGTGCTGAGCAACGGCACCGATGCGGCGGCCAGCAATGAGCCCACCCTGAGCGATCGCACCACCGCGGTCTACGATATCTCCGCGCGTAAAGTGTACATGCCCGACGGCACCAAGCTGGAAGCGCATTCCGGCCTCGGCAGCCGTCTCGACAATCCCGCTTATGCCCATGAGAAGATGCGCGGCGTGACGCCGCCGCACATCTATGATCTGAAGCCGCGCGAGGCTCTGTTCCACGGCGTGGCCGCGCTGCGCCTGACGCCGGTGGGCGGCGAGGGCGCGATCCATGGCCGCACGGGTCTGCTCGCGCATACCTACATGCTCGGCCCCAATGGCGATTCCAACGGCTGCGTCTCGTTCCGGGACTACAACAAGTTCCTGCAGGCCTATCGCAACGGTGAAGTGAAGCGCCTCATTGTGGTTGCCAAACTCGACTGATCGATATGACTGACGTGCCGCCCGTGACGGCGATGCGTGTTCAGTCATTATGAGCCGACCTTCGGATCGATCTTCCGTGCGCTGGCGACGTCTGCTGCGCCGCCCGTAATGTCGCCCATTTCAAGCCGTGTCATGCCGCGCAGATAGAGCGCCTTGGCGTATTTCGGATTGATGCGCAGCGCCGCATTGAAATCGGCCATCGCGCGGTCGTTGTCACCCTTGTCGGACCACACGCTGCCACGATTGGTCAGCGCCGCCACATAGGTCGGTGCGATGCGGATCGCCTCGTTGTAGTCGGCGATGGCACGATCGTTGTCCCCCTTCAGGCTGAAGGCGAAGCCGCGGTTGAACACCGGGCAGGGATCGTTCGGATTGATCCGGATTGCTTCGCCGAAATCGGCGATGGCGCGCGCATGATCGCCCTTCACCAGCCAGGCGCCGCCGCGATTGCTATAGGCGCCGCCTTCCTGCGGATTGAGACGGATCGCCATGTCGTAGTCGGCAATAGCGCGGTCGTTATCGTCCTTGGCGTACCAGGCGACACCGCGATTGACATAGGCATCGGTATTGTTGGGATCGAGACCGAGCGCCACGCTGAAGTCGCTGATGGCGCGGTCGTTATCGCCGCGGGCGAGCCAGAGATTTCCGCGCATGAAATAGGCGCGGGCATAATCCGGGTTCAGGCGGATGGCTTCATCGAAAGCGGCCATGGCAGGGCCGCTCTCGTGCCGCTCGTGATATTCGAAGGCGCGGTTGAAATGCAGCTCAGCAAGCTGGCGGCCGCTGTAATTGCCCGACGCGATGGCGCGGTCGCAGGCCGCGATCGCCAGGACGCCGGAGGCATCGGTACATTGCTGTGCATCGTCGGCGGCAGCTTGCGCGATCGGCATTGCTGCGCTCACCAGCATGGCAGCGAACAGGACGCGGATGGCGCAACGGTTCAGGCTTGGAAAGTGGCGCATGGCTCGACCTCTCGCGTGTGACAGGCGTTGGTCACACCGCGAGGAGGAAGGGTTCAATGGTGGGAGAGGCTACCGGAAATCGATGCTGCGCAGCACGATACCGGGCGGCTTGCCCTCAAATTCGGCGTTCACGAATTTGCGCGCTGCGCAGGCCTCGATGCGATCGCGCAGCCGGACGAACTGCTCCTCGCGTTGTTCGGGCTTGGTGCGTTTCGCCTTTTCAAGCTCGTCCATCGCGCTGGTGCTGATCGCGCAGGTGACTTCGGTCGCGTCGTTCATCATCGAGAACAGGACAACCATGCGATTATATTCGAAGCTTTGGAAAACACCGTGTGTAAGCGCCATCGTCGTCTTCCCGCGTTAGGCCTTGCGCTTTGGCACAACAGGGTTGAGTTCAGCGATCTTGCGCAAGCATTCGGCCTCGGTGGGATGTGGGCCCGTAACAAAGGTTCCGCTGATCTTGGTGCTGTACCAGCCGGACTCGACGCCGAGGCGGAGAGATTCTGCGACTTGAACGTGACGGTGCAAGAGGTTCTGCATGAGGATGCTTTCGGTTGAGCGCTGGCTGCTGCGGGATCGCTGCGACCTGCGTAATGATGGGATCAGTCGTTGGCGGCAAGCCGCGTAAAATCGTCCAGCACGATCGCGATCAGATCGCGGTGCTGGGTATCCTGTGCGCTGAGCGATGCGCCGTAGAGATTGAGGACGTAGCGCGCCTTCGCTGCAGCCTCAGGCCATGTGGTGGCCGGCGTGGTCAGTAACTGCTCTTCGAGTGCCAGCTGCCGCTCACGCAGTGCTGCGGCATTGGATTCGACTTCGGCGAGACTGCGCCGGATATCGGTGGCTTTCTGTGCCGCCATGCCGCGGCGGCTATCCAGCTCGACGGGAGTGTCGGTCATGGTGCGCTCGCATCAATGCGCTGCACATCCGCCAGCTCAAGCGACCCAATGGAGATCATCTCCATGGAACTTGTATGGGGTGGTGCACCGGGCACGATCATCATGGTCGCCGTGCGCCGATAGCTGGCGAAGGACAGTCCCTCGATCATCTCCTCATCGGTGATGACGTCATACGACCCTGCCGGGATCAAACGACCAAGGCCCTTCAACTGGAAAGGATGCTTGAAAGTAACGGTCTCACGGCGCGATCTCGTGGTCACGCGCGCATGTCGCTGCTGAGATCCGGCATGCGTTCAGCGTGCGCCTATTCACAGACATTAGCCACCGATTTCTTTTAGCGATCCGGTGTTTCGTCGAATTTCGCTATGATTGTCTTGTTATTGGACGTTTTGTCGCCATTTCGAGGATGTATCTGACATCGATGACATTCTGGCCGACGCTTGCGCTGGGTTTTTCTCGCAAGATCGTCGCGCAATGTGCAACGCTTGCGATGTCTCGCTTTTGAAATCAACGATTTGCCGGGATGAGGTGTTTTGCATGAAGATCCGTGTTGGCTACGAGATGATCTATGATTTCCCGCAGCCGACGCCTGTCATGATCGTGATGGGCATGCACTTCACGCGTGCCTCCGACGTGGTGGTGCCGGACTATCTCACGATAAATCCCTCAGTTCCGATCACGCCCTATCGGGATGGCTTTGGCAACTGGTGCAGCCGCATTGTTGCGCCGACGGGCCGCATCACGTTCAAAGCCGACGGGATCGTCAACGATAGCGGCAAGCCGGACATTATCGTGCCGTCAGCCATCCAGCACGCGGTAGAGGATCTGCCGGCCGAGACGATCGTCTATCTGCTCGGTAGCCGTTACTGCGAGACGGATCGGCTGTCGGACGTCGCCTGGCAGTTGTTCGAGAAGACTGTGCCTGGCTGGGCACGCGTGCAGGCAATCTGCGATTTCGTGCATAACCATATCCAGTTCGGTTACGAGCACGCACGCGCGACCAAGACCGCCTGGGACGCTTACAACGAGGGGAAGGGCGTCTGCCGCGACTATGCACATCTGGCCATCACCTTCTGCCGCTGCATGAATATTCCAGCGCGCTACTGCACCGGCTATCTCGGTGACATCGGTATGCCGAAGCCATGGGCCGACGGCGATTTCGCCGGCTGGTTCGAAGCCTATATCGGCGGCCGCTGGTATACATTTGACGCCCGCAACAACATCCCGCGCATCGGACGTGTGTTGATCGCGCAGGGCCGCGATGCCGCGGATGTGCCGATCACGCAAGCTTTTGGGCCGAACACGCTGGTGAGTTTCAAGGTGTGGACCGACGAGATCGACGAAAGCACGCAGGCGGTCAACTGACTCGCTTTGTGGGCTCTGTCGTTACACTCGCTTAAGCCTGCATTTTCAGCAGCATGTGAGCGGCCAGGAAGGAACCGGGCGCGCCGCTGAGAATTTCACCTGTCATAACTTCGTAAGGACAGGACCGATGGCAAACACTCTGACAAGCCTGACGACCGCCGTGGCATTGATTGCGGGTTCCAGCGCCGCGGCTTTGGGCAGCGGCACGGAGGCACAGCGCGAAGCCTGCACGCCCGATGCGTTTCGCCTCTGTACATCGGCAATGCCGGATGAGGGGCGGGTAGAAAATTGCTTGCGCAGCGCAGGACCGCGCTTGAGCCGCGCTTGCTATGATGTGTTCTTTCCGCAGATTGAGCACGATCAGGCTCAGATGATGCGTGGGCAAGCTCCGTCACGCGAACGCATGAAGCCATCAGCGGCGGATCGCATGCAGACACCGTCTATGCCGCAGATGCCGCCGGCCGGCGGTGATGATTGAGGCAAGGCGAGATCTGGCCTCGCGATAACAAGCAAGGGCGGTGCTGATTGCACCGCCCTTGGCTATGTCGGATAGACTGTTGAGCAGAGCGCGTGGGTTACCTGAAGCCGCCGGTAGCGTGCAGTGTTTCGCCCGTCACGTAAGATGCAGCATCGGAAGCGAGGAATGCGACGACGGAAGCGATTTCCTCGACCTTGCCGATGCGGCCCATCGGCGTGACGGATTCGATCCACTTGCGCATGTCGCCTTCATGGAATCCGGCTGACACCACGCCCTCGGTTGCGATCATGCCAGGATTGACGGCGTTGACGCGGATCTTGCGCGGCGCGAGCTCCTTCGCCAGTACCGACGTGATCGCATCGACCGAGGCCTTGGTCGCGGTGTAGACCGCCGAGCCCGGTGGGGTGATGGTCGAGACGCCCGATGAGATGTTGACGATGCTGCCGCCATTGGCGTTGAAGTGTCTGGCCGCTTCCTGCGAGACGAGCAGCAGCCCGAGCACGTTCAGATCGAAATGTTTGTGGAAGTGCTCCGGCGTAATGCTGTCGAGAGGGGCGAATTCGTAGACGCCCGCATTGTTGACGAGAACGTCGATCGGCCCGAACGCCTTGACGGTCTCGGCCACCACGGATTTGGCGCCGTCCGGCTCGGCGAGATTACCGTGCACCGCGATGGCCTTGCCTCCCTTGGCGGTGATCTTCGCGACGACCTCGTCGGCGCCCTTCTTGCTGGATGCGTAATTGACGGCGACGGCAGCGCCCCCGGCGGCGAGCTGGATGGCGATTTCAGCGCCGATGCCCTTTGAGCCGCCGGTCACCAGCGCAACTTTGCCTTCGAATGTCTTGGTCATGGTCGTGATCCCTCTTGGATGCTTCAATAGTTCGGAAGTATGGGACTATTGAACGAGCGCAAGGGGGCGCCTATATCTTTTTCATGGTTCAGTTCGTTCACCCCGCGACCAAGGACATCACGCTGGCCGGCGTGCTCTCGGCGCTGGCTGATCCCATTCGGCTGCAGATCGTCCGGGGCTTGCTGCAGGAGAGCGGCTGCCTGTCCTGCACGGCGGCGTCGCCATGCCCGACCATCGCCAAGTCCACTTTGTCGAACCATTTTCGCGTGTTGCGCGAGGCCGGCCTGATCCAGACCAGCAAAAAGGGCGTCGAGCATCAAAACGCAGTGCGGGCGGCCGATATCGAAGCGCGGTTTCCCGGGCTGTTGATGGCGATCCTGGCGTGCTCCGTCGAGCCGTCCGCGGCGGCAGTTGCCTGACGCAGCCACCAAAAATGCCCGGCATCACTGCCAGGCTTTGAATGCCATGATCGAGCTGAAGTCCTCAGACTGCGGACGGAGATCGCGTCTTAACGGTAAACCCGCGTCTTGGTCACGACGCAGCGGCCCATTGGCCCGTGACGGACAACCGTGCGCATGGTGCAGACAGGTCCACGGCATATGACAGTGCGGCGGGACACATAGCGCTGCGATGAGAAATCGGTGATTGGTGCTACGACTTTTGTCGTCTGCACAGAACACACAGCAAGCGTTGCCCAAGGGATGCGGTCGCTATGGCTTCCATGCGTTAATCACGCGGACATCGGCTGGCCATTCATCCTCGGGAAGACCCATGATCTGGTTGTGCTGCGCCTTGGCGGCGTTGGATCGCGGGCGGTTATCGGGATCGATGATGTAGCTGCATTTCTGCATGAATTGCGCGCGGTGCTGCGGCTGAAGCTGAAAATTCAGATTGCGCCGCGATTCACTTTCCGACCATTTTGCGATGACCCCTATGCTCTGCTCCGGCGGAGTCGATGGCACTTCGGCGACGATAAGCTGTCGCACCTTTTCGCTCAGCACCTTGGTCTGCTGTCGGTAGCGGGTAGTCTCGGCGTTGTATTTGCCCGTGTTCGCCGGATCCTGTTTTGCGCATTCACTCAAAAGATTCTGTCGCAAATCCATCACCGCATACACGTGCTTGGCACTCTCAAAGACGCTGCGTGCAGCTGAATGCGCGGCGGTGCTGAGGCCGATGAAAGAAAGAGCGATGAGTATGCGCATGATTATTTCCCTGATGCTTCCACCAAGTAGACGGTCCGTAGCCACGCAACCCGCAATGGCTTCCGCGATTGTCTGCGATGACCAGCCCTAAACAAAAACCCCGGCATCGCTGCCGGGGTTCTGCATTCTGATAGTTGCTTGAAGCGTTGGACTTAGAAGTCCATGCCGCCCATGCCGCCGCCCGGAGGCATGCCGCCTGCGCCTGCGCCGCCCTTCTTGGGCAGCTCGGCAACCATGGCTTCCGTGGTGATCAGCAGGCCGGCAACCGAAGCTGCGTTCTGGATCGCTGCACGGACAACCTTGGTCGGATCGATGATGCCCTTCTTGAGCATGTCGCCGTAGGTGCCGGTCTGCGAGTCGAAGCCGTAGCTGTAGGTCGCGGTCTCGAGGACCTTGCCGACGATGACCGAACCGTCTTCGCCTGCGTTGATGGCGATCTGGCGAGCCGGAGCCGACAGGGCCTTGCGGACGATCTCGACGCCGGTCTTCTGGTCGTCGTTCGCGGTCTTGATCTTCTTCAGCTGTTCCGAAGCGCGGAGCAGAGCGACGCCGCCGCCGGGGACGATGCCTTCTTCAACCGCAGCGCGGGTCGCATGCATCGCGTCATCAACGCGGTCCTTGCGCTCCTTCACTTCGACTTCGGTCGCGCCGCCGACGCGGATGACGGCAACGCCGCCAGCCAGCTTGGCGAGACGCTCCTGCAGCTTCTCACGGTCGTAGTCCGAAGTGGTTTCTTCGATCTGCGCCTTGATCTGCGCCACGCGTGCTTCGATGTCGGCCTTCTTGCCGGCGCCGTTCACGATGGTGGAGTTTTCCTTGTCGATCATCACCTTCTTGGCGCGGCCGAGCATGGCGAGCGTGACGTTCTCGAGCTTGATGCCGAGATCTTCCGAGATCGCCTGGCCGCCGGTCAGGATCGCGATGTCCTGCAGCATGGCCTTGCGGCGATCGCCGAAGCCCGGTGCCTTGACGGCAGCGACCTTGAGGCCGCCACGCAGGCGGTTGACGACGAGGGTGGCGAGAGCTTCGCCTTCGACGTCTTCTGCGACGATGACGAGCGGCTTGCCGGTCTGCACGACGGCTTCGAGCAGCGGCAGCATCTCGTTCAGCGAGGAGAGCTTCTTCTCGTTGATCAGGATGTAGGCGTCGTCGAATTCAACGCGCATCTTGTCGGCGTTGGTGACGAAGTAGGGCGAGATGTAGCCGCGGTCGAACTGCATGCCTTCGACGACGTCGAGTTCGGTTTCGAGCGACTTGGCTTCTTCAACCGTGATGACGCCCTCGTTGCCGACCTTCTTCATCGCGTCTGCGAGGAACTTGCCGATTTCCGCGTCGCCGTTCGCCGAGATCGTGCCGACCTGGGCGATTTCGTCGTTCGAGGTGACCTTCTTGGAGTTCTTGACGAGGTCAGCAACCACGGCTTCCACAGCCAGGTCGATGCCGCGCTTCAGATCCATCGGGTTCATGCCGGCAGCAACCGACTTGGCGCCTTCACGGACGATCGCCTGAGCGAGCACGGTGGCGGTGGTGGTGCCGTCGCCGGCCGCGTCGGCCGACTTCGAGGCCACTTCGCGCACCATCTGGGCGCCCATGTTCTCGAACTTGTCGTCGAGCTCGATTTCCTTGGCGACGGTGACGCCGTCCTTGGTGATGCGGGGCGCGCCGAACGACTTGTCGATGACGACGTTGCGGCCCTTCGGACCGAGCGTCACCTTCACGGCGTTGGCGAGAATGTCGACGCCGCGCAGCATCTTGTCGCGGGCATCAACGCCGAATTTCACTTCTTTAGCTGACATGTTTTGCTTCCTTGAAAATCAGGATGGGTGGGAAAGGCGCTTAAGCGGCCTTCTTCTTGGCGGGAGCGGCACCTTCGAGGACGCCCATGATGTCGCTTTCCTTCATGATCAGCAGGTCCTGACCATCGATCTTGACCTCGGTGCCCGACCACTTGCCGAACAGCACGCGCTCGCCGACCTTCAGATCGATCGGGATCAGCTTGCCGGCTTCGTCGCGGCCGCCCGGGCCGACGGAGACGATCTCGCCCTGGGAGGGCTTCTCTTTGGCGCTATCCGGAATGATGATGCCGCCAGCGGACTTCTCTTCGGCGTCGATACGCTTGACCACAACGCGATCGTGAAGCGGACGGAATTTCATGCAGTCCTCCTAAGTTTCTGTAGATGCTTGAGAAATTTAAATTGGCAGTCTGAGCCAACAAGTGCCAGCGCAGCTGGTCCGGACATAGGCCGAACGTTCCCCACCGGCAAGGGTCTTTACCAAATATTTTGGCACTCAAATATGACGGGTGCCAGAATGGTTAAGACCCTCCGATACCGGTTCTCGAATCCGTTAGCATCCACGGTAAGTGGCTGCTAACATTCGGCTTTCAACCCATTATTAAACTTTTAAGCTTGTGATGAGGACGTTGCTTGCGTCACATTTCATGCATCGTGTTGTCATGGGCGAAGTGGAAGCCGGTTCGCTGCAGTCAGCACGGTCACAGGAGAGCAGAGCGAAGTTCGACGTCAAACCGGAATCCACTTAGCCGAATGCGCTCTGTCCATGGAGGTTGAACATGGTCTCGAGAAATGCAGTTTCTGACGATTTCAGGAAGCAGGTGCTTGGCTACGGACTGACGACGGCGCAGATCCTCTACCGCATGCCCGATCACCCCTCGCTGCTGCAGACCTATGTCTGGCAGAACTATGATTTGTTTCCGAAGTTTCCCGCGCTGAAGGATTTCCTGGATTTCTGGCAAGAGAAGCTCGATGGCCCGCTCTTTGCGGTAACCGTCGCGCATTCGAAACTGATCAAGCCGGCCGAGCTTCGTGCCGTGGATGGCGTCTTCCGGTTGCACTAGTCCGCGCCTCTCAACGCGCCGGATGAATTGCCGCTGTGCTGAACTACAGCTAGGTTCCCGGACGCGCTGGCCGTTTGTTCGGCATTGCGCCGGGTGGGAAACACGACATGGCGAAGCTGAAGCGAACTTCAAAGAGCGCAGCGAAAGCGGCTGCGACGAAGAAGCCTGCGACACAGGCGGTAGCGAAAGCAGCAAAGAAGCTCTCTGTTGGCAAGCCAGCCAAGGCGAGTGCAAAAGCTGTCGCGAAACCCGGCCCGCGCCGCAAGCAGCGCGTCGCGATCAGTCATTATCAGGAAGAAGCATTTCTCGGCGACGGCCTGCGTGCCTACGCGAAGTATCGCGATCTCGGCGTTGCCGCTGCGACCGGCGGTTTGGCGCACGCGCATGTCATCCGGCTGATCGGACCTTGCGATCCGAAAGAGGTCTCCAAGCTTCACTATCACGATGCCGAGTTTCAGCTGGTCTATGTGCTGAACGGCTGGGTGAAGGCCTATATGGAAGGCGAGGGCGAGATGACCATGCGTCAGGGGTCATGCTGGACCCAGCCGCCGCGCATCAGGCACCTCATCCGCGATTACTCCGACAATTGCGAACTGCTGGAAGTGATCCTTCCGGCGGAATTCAAGACGGTGGAAGTCCGGTAGTTCGCGTGCGGAAATGCGACGCGTGCCTTGTTCGCGCGTCGCAGTGGCGTTGAATCAGCTATGCTGAGCCCGTCGCTGCCCTGACCCTCAACGAGTATCTCATGACTGCATCCGTTCCGGTTTTCGACGGTCACAACGATGTGCTGCTGCGGCTGTACAAATCGCAATCGCACGATCCGGTATCCGACTTCCTGACCGGGGAAGTCGCCGGTCACATCGACCTGCCGAAGGCGAAGGCCGGTGCGTTCGTCGGCGGGCTGTTCGCGCTGTATTCGCCGGCGGCTCAGGCGTCATCGGGATTCATGGCGCAGATGACGGGCGGACGCTACGCCGTGCCGCTTTCCGAGCCGCTGACGATGGACGAGGCGCGCAATTCCGTCGTCGCCGAACTGGCCATCCTGCTGCAGCTCGAACGCGCTTCCGCAGGCGCGGTGGCGATCTGCACCACCACCGCCGAAATCCGGTCCGCCATTGAGCGCAAGGCGCTGGCCGTGGTGGTCCATCTGGAAGGCGCGGAGGCCATCGACGCCGAGCTCAGATTCCTCGACGTTCTCTATGCGGCGGGGTTGCGGTCGATCGGGCCGGTGTGGAGCCGGACCAACATCTTCGGCCATGGCGTGCCGTTTCACTTCCCGTCCGGGCCCAATCTCGGCGACGGTCTCACCGCGGCCGGCGAGCGGTTGATCGGCGCCTGCAATGACCTGAAGATTCTGGTCGACCTGTCGCACATCACCGAGAAGGGTTTTTGGGATGTGGCGCGGCTGTCGAAGGCGCCGCTGGTGGCGACCCATTCCAATGCCCACGCGCTGTGCCCGTCGCCGCGCAATCTCACCGACAAGCAGCTCGCCGCGATCCGCGACACCGGCGGCATGGTCGGCCTGAATTTCGCGACCTGCTTCCTGCGCCCCGACGGCAGCATGCGGCCCGACACCGGCATCGAGCTGATGGTGCAGCAGATCGACTATCTGCTGGAGAAGCTGGGCGAGGATCACGTCGGGCTGGGATCGGATTTCGACGGCGCAGTGGTGCCCGAGGCCATCGAATCCGCCGCGGGCCTGCAGGCGCTGTTCGTGGCCTTGCGCGACAAGGGCTATTCCGAGACGCTGCTCGGCAAGCTCGGCGCGCGCAACTGGTTCGATCTGCTGCAGCGGACGATCGGCTGACCGGCGCTGGCGGCGTGTCTCAGGTGAGCATGCCGACGATCGCGCCCATCAGGCAGGTCGTCAGCGTCCCCGAGACGATCGACTTCACACCGAGCGCGTTGATTTCGTTACGACGTTCCGGCGCCATGGTGCCCAGGCCTCCGATCATAATTCCGAGGCTGGCAAAATTTGCAAATCCGCACAGCGCATAAAGCATGATGAGGCGCGAGCGTGCATCCAGCGCATCGGGACCGAGCTTCGCCAATTGAACATAGGCGATCAACTCGTTGAGGATCGTCTTGACGCCCATCAGCGAGCCCGCGGTCAGTGCCTGGTCCCACGGCAGGCCCATCAGCCAGCACACCGGTGCCATCACGTAACCCAGTAGGCGCTGCACGGACAGCGTGTTGCCTCCCACGGTCGGCATCATCATGAGGATCGCGTTCATGAGATACATCAGCGCCACGAAGACCAGCAGCAGGGCGATGATGTTGACGAGCAGTTCGATGCCTGCACTCGTGCCCTTGACGATCGCATCTATCGTGCTCGTGGCCGATGCGTCCGGATTGGCCAGCAATCCACCGGTGCGACGATCCTCCGTCTCAGGCACCATGATCAGGCTGACAAGGATCGCAGCTGGCGCCGAGAGCACGGAAGCAATCACGAAATGCGCCGATGCATCGGGGATCAGCGGCGCCATGAAAGTGGCGTAGAGCACCAGCACGGTACCGGCGATCCCCGCCATGCCGCCCGTCATCACCAGAAACAGTTCGCTGCGCGTGAGCTGCGCGAGGTAAGGGCGAATAAACAACGGGGCTTCGACCATGCCCAGAAAGATGTTCGCGGCCGTTGACAGCCCGACCGCGCCGCCGATGCCGAGTGTGCGTTCAAGCAGCCACGCCATGCCGCGCACGATCGGCGGCAGGATACGCCAGTAGAAGAGCAGGCTGGTCAGCACGCTGATGACCAGCACCACGGGGAGTGCCTGCAGTGCGAGCACGAAATCCGCGCCGGGATTCTTGAGATCGAACGGTAGTGCGCCGCCGCCGAGATAACCGAACACGAAGGAGGTGCCGGCGCGCGACGCTGCGGCGATGGTGCTGACAGCATCGTTGATGCTGCTGAAGGCGCGCGTCACGACGGGAAGCTTCAGCAGGATCACGGCAGCGACGATCGTCAATGCGAGACCGATCGCGGCCTGTCTCAGCGACACCTTGCTGCGGTTTTCACCGAGCGCCCAGGCGATCCCCAAAAGTGCGATGACGCCGAACGCCGATTGTAGCTGAAGCATAAATCCCCCGAAACCGCGGCGATGATGCCGCGGCTTCCCATGTCATGCAATCGCAATGCCGCTGAGGCGGATTACGTTTTAGCCGCGTCCGACGAACGGCATCTTCGTCGCCATGACCGTCATGGTCAGCACATTGGCGTCGAGCGGCAGGCCGGCCATATAGGCGACGGCGTCGCCGACGGCTTTGGCGTCCATGCGTGGCTCCTGCTTCGAGGTGCCGTCGGGCTGCAGCACGCCAGGGCCGTTGACCATGCGGTCGGTCATCGGGGTGGCGGCGTTGCCGATATCGACCTGGCCGACGGCGATGTCATAGGCGCGGCCGTCGAGATTGCTGGCCTTGGTCAAGCCGGTGATGGCGTGTTTGGTCGACGTGTAGGCGGCGGAGAACGGGCGCGGCGCATGCGCTGAGATCGAGCCGTTATTGATGATGCGGCCGCCGCGGGGCGTCTGATCCTTCATGATGCGGAAGGCGTGCTGCGTGCACAGGAACGGTGCGGTGAGATTGGTGTTCACCACAGCCTGCCACTGTTCGAGGCCGAGGTCTTCGAACGGAATCGCGGGCGCGCCCATGCCGGCATTGTTGAACAGCACGTCGAGCCGGCCGAATTCCTGCATGATCCTGGCGAACAGCGCGGCGATGGAGGCGGGGTCGGCCATGTCGGCGCTCACAGGGAGGCTCTTGCCGCCATTGGCCGCGCCGAGCTTCTGGGTCTCTTGCAGTAGTTCGAGCCGGCGACCGGCGAGCACGACGGTGAAACCGGCATTCATCAGCGCAAGCGATGCGGCACGGCCGACGCCGGTGCCAGCTCCGGTCACAAGTGCGATCTTGTTGGTCATCTGTTTCGTCCCTGTTTTCTTTTTACGAGAGGTCTTTTTGAGTGAGGTCCCGGACCATGAAACGTGCGTTGTCGCCGTAGCTTTGCAGTTTCTGATCCAATTCGGAATCGCGCATGATGGTGAAATCGTGCCGCTGCCAAAAATGAACTGAATTGTTGACGGCAACAAGCGTCATGTTGGGCAGTTGCATGAGCCTGGCGCGTGCCGCCATCATATCGACGGCCACGGTCGCCGCGCCGGATCTGCGGGTTTCGGGCAGCAATGCGAGATCGTGAATGTAGAAGGTCGAGGGCGCTGCGGGCATTGTCAGCAGGCTGTTCAGTGACGGCGGCTCCCTGAATTGCCAGGGATGGCTGACGAGATAACCCTTGATCCCGTCCTGGGCCTCGAGCACGGCGCAACCGTTTGGATCGAGCGCCAGGCGGTTCGCGAACACGACCTCATCTTCGGGAAAATCGGGATGAACGGCATCGGCGATGGCGAGGACGGACGGCAGGTCTGCCTCCGTCATGATGCGCCATTTCATCGGAACTGCGGTCATTGCGGCCGCGCTCAATTGTCTTTCTTGTAGGGCGGGCGCGGAATGTTTTGATGGGCCGCGCGCAGTGCTGCCGACCAGCGCGAGCGCAGGTCGTGGAAATAGGGCTCGCCGGCTTCGATACGGTGATTGAGATCGGCGTCGCAGACATCGGTGCGCACCACCAGCACATCGATCGGCAGGCCGACGCCGATATTCGAGCGCATGGTCGAGTCCATCGAGATCAGGCCGGTCTTGAGCGCCTCATAGAGTTCGACGTCGTAATGCATCGCGCGGTCGAGCACCGGCTTGCCGTATTTGTGCTCTCCGATCTGCAGATAGGGCGTGTCCACCGTGCATTCGATGAAGTTGCCGGCCGGGTAGATCATGAACAGCCGCATCTTGGCGCCCTTGATCTGGCCGCCGAACAGGAACGAGACGTCGAAATTGATATCCTCGGCCTCCAGCGCCTTGCCCTCGGTGGCGTTGACGTGCCGGATGGCGCGGCCGATGCGCTGCGCAGCCTGAAACATCGTGGGCGCGTTCAGCAGGGTCTCCAGCTCGCCGGTAGTCGGGTTCTCCAGCCCCTCGCTCAGGGTGGAGAGCACCGATTGGCTGATCGCCAGATTGCCGGCGGAGGCCACCGCCATGATGCGGTCGCCGGGCTGGTTGAAGATGTGCAGCTTGCGGAAGGTCGAGATGTTGTCGAGCCCGGCATTGGTGCGCGTGTCCGCGATCATCACCAGGCCGTCCTTGACGAGAATTCCGCAGCAATAGGTCATCGTCGGTCCCTTGGTCAGGGAAGCGTCTTACGCGGTGGGTATCGACCGGGCAACCTCGGAAAACCAGTTTGAGGTTGTTCAGGACTGGCTCTGCGATTGGGACTGACCGCGGCCGTTGGCCTGATCGACCTTGACGGCGACGGTCAGGGTTTCCGTGCCGCCGCCATAGCGGGTGCCGCGGACGGGGGCTGCGCCGAGGTAATCCAGGCCGATGGCAACGCGGGCATGGGCGTCGGTGGTGCAGATGGCATTGGCGGGGTCGAAGCCGACCCAGCCGAGATCCGGCACATAGGCCTCGGCCCAGGCATGGCCAGCCTGCTGGTTGGTCTCGCCATCGGCACGCCAGAAATGGCCGGAGACGAAGCGGGCAGGGACGCCGGCCGAGCGGGCACAGGCGATGAAGATATGCGCGTAATCCTGGCAGACGCCACGCCTGCCGATGAAGGCCTCGCTCGCCGAAGTACCGGTGCTGGTTGGATCGACGTCGAAGGTCATGTGCTCGTTGATGGCCATCATCAACGCGTGCAGGAAGCCAAGTACGTCGGTCTCCGCGCTTGGTGACAGATCCTTGGCAAAGGTCTGCATCGCTGCGCTGAGGTCGGTGAGATCGGTCTGACGTAGGAAGAAGCTCGGCGGAAAGCGCTCGTCGGTGCCCTTGAGCACGCCACCGGTATCCTGGGTGTCGATCAGGCCTTCGACGGTCACGGTGAGGTCGGCGATCGGCCCATGGGTCAGCACATGGGTGACGTTGCCGAACGCGTCCTCATGCAAATCCAGGCGCGAATCCGTGGAGACATCGATCTGCCACTCGGCGACATACTGGCCGTCATGGCTGCCCGGCGTCATCCGCAAAATCTGGATCACGCCCGAAGCCGGCGGCTCGTAGCGATAGGTGGTCGAATGGGCGATACGCAGGCGCATGGCAACGTGTCCGAATCTGCAGATGAGCCGGGACGCTAGCTCAAATCAGGTATTGTTTGGCAATGATGTCGCCCAGACGGCTGTTATCTGCAATGAATTCCTGGATGAATTCATGCAACCCATGCTGGAAAATATCCTGCATGTTGCTGTGTTCTAGGCGGTTTCGGACGCCGCGGGCGTGGCGCTGCGCGGCGCCCTGACGGCCATAGGACACGCCGATCTGGTCGAGGTTGCGCACCAGATTGCCGTAGCAGCTCGCCAGCGAGCGCGGCAGCGTGTCGTTGAGGATCAAAAGGTCGGCGATCAGCCAGGGCTTCAGTGTCTCGCGATAGACCCAGTGATAGGCCGTCAGCGCCGAAACCGAACGCAGGATCGAGGTCCATTGATAGTAGTCGAGCGGGCCGCCGACATGTTCGTCTTCGGGCAGCAGCAGATGATATTTGACGTCGAGAATGCGCGCGGTGTTGTCGGCGCGTTCCAGATGCAGGCCGAGCCGCGAGAACCAATAGGCATCGTTGCGCAGCATGGTGCGGTAGGCCGAGCCATCGAAGCGCAGCGATGTCTCCTGCACGAAGCGCAAGAAATTCGCCAGTTGCTCGCGTGTCTTGGCGCCGCCGCTCCAGGCGGATTGCAGTTCCAGCCAAGCGCTGTTGATCGTGTCCCACATCTCGCCAGTCAGCGCGGTGCGGACCGAGCGCGAGTTCAGCCGCGCCGCCTCGATGCAGTTGCGGATCGAGGAGGGATTGGCCGTCGAGAACGAGAGATATTCGACGACATTGGTCTCGTTGGCTTCCTCGTAGATCTCGTAGAAGGCTGCGCTGACGCCTGCGGTCAGGAGCGCCGAATCCCATTCGTTGGTCTGGCCGATATAGGTATTCGGCAGCGCGGTGACGCGCAGTGTCGCCTCGATCGTGCGCGCGAGATACTCGGCGCGTTCGACATAGCGGGCTAGCCAGTAAAGGTTCTCGGCGGTGCGCGACAGCATGCTCAGCTCTTCTCCCTCCCCCCTTGCGGGGGAGGGTTGGGGAGGGGGGTAACAACACGGGACGACGTCAATTGTGGACCCCCACCCCCGACCCCTCCCCGCAAGGGGGAGGGGAGCGCACCGGCGGCGGTGGTCAGTAATGCTATCAAACCTAAATTACTCATCCAGTATCCACGTATCCTTGGTGCCGCCGCCCTGGCTGGAATTCACCACCAGCGAGCCTTCCTTCAGCGCGACGCGGGTCAGACCGCCTGCGACGATGGAGACGTTCTTGCTGCCGGTGAGCACGAAGGGGCGAAGATCGACATGCCGCGGCGCGAGGCCTGACTCGGTGCAGGTCGGGCAAGTCGACAGCGCCAGCGTCGGCTGCGCGATGAAGCCTTCCGGCTCGCGCTTCAGCTTGTCGCGGAACGCCTCGATGGTCGCCTTGGTCGCGGCAGGGCCGATCAGCATGCCGTAACCGCCGGAGCCGTGGACTTCCTTGACGACGAGTTCGCCGAGGTGATCGAGCACGTAAGCGAGATCGCCAGGTTCGCGGCAGCGCCAAGTCGGCACATTCTTCAGGATCGGCTCTTCGCCGAGATAGAACTTCACCACTTCCGGCATGTAGCTGTAGATCGCCTTGTCGTCGGCGATGCCGGTGCCGACTGCATTGGCCAGCGTGACATTGCCGGCCATATAGGCGGACATCAGGCCGGGGACGCCGAGCGCTGAATCCGGGCGGAAGGTGAGGGGATCGAGGAAATCGTCATCGACGCGGCGATAGATCACGTCGACGCGTTTGAGGCCTTCGGTGGTGCGCATGAAGACTTCATCGTTCTTGACGATGAGGTCGCGGCCCTCGACCAGTTCGACGCCGAGCTTGTCGGCCAGGAACGAGTGTTCGTAATAGGCCGAGTTGTAGACGCCGGGTGTCATCAGTGCGACGGTGGGCTCCGTCGAGGCCGAGCGCGGTGCGACGGAGCGTAGGCAGGACAGCAGCTCGTCTGGATATTTCTCGACCGGCGCGACGCGATGTCGCGCGAACAGGTCGGGGAAAAGCCGCATCATGATCTCGCGGTTCTCCAGCATGTAGGAGACGCCTGAGGGCGTGCGGGCATTGTCTTCGAGAACGAAGAATTCGTCCGGATTGGTGCGGACAATGTCGATGCCGGCGATGTGCACATAGACATCGTGCGGGACGTCCTGGCCGTTCATCTCCGGGCGGAACACCGGGTTCTGGAAGATCAGGTCATCGGGGATCAGGCCGGCGCGGAGAATTTCGCGGCCGTGATAGATGTCCTTGAGGAACATGTTGATGGCGCGGGTGCGCTGCTTCAGGCCCTTTTCCAGCAGGGTCCATTCCTTGCCGGAAATGATCCGCGGAATGACGTCAAAGGGGATCAGCCGTTCGGTGGATTCGGAGTCGCCGTAAACCGCGAAGGTGATGCCGATCCGGCGGAACAGCAGCTCCGCTTCCTGGCGGCGATGCTCCAAAGCGTCCGGAGGCGTCTCCTTGAGCCAGCGGGAGAGTTCTTCATAGGCCGGGCGGAGTTCGCCTTGGGGCCCGTTCATTTCGTCGAACGCGACTGCCATGTACCCTGACTGTTGTTTCGAGGCCGTACGGAGATTGCACGACTGAAAGGGATGGTAGCAAGGGGCGGGCCAGCACGATATGCATTCAACAAGAGCAATTCGTATGAGATGCGTGTAGAGCTGCCTGAAAAAACGGCTGGACGCTGCTCGTTTCGGCAGCAAAACCCCGTGACATCAGGACTTTGCCTGCGCATGGTCCCGGGAATGGTGAGGAACGACAAATGACCGAGATTGTGACCGCGGGCATCCTGGTGATTGGCGACGAGATTCTGTCAGGTCGGACCAAGGACAAGAACATTGGATTCATCGCCGAGTACCTCACCAATATCGGCATCGATCTCAAGGAAGTCCGTGTCGTCTCCGATGATGAGCCGGATATCATCGCGGCCCTCGATGCGCTGCGCAAACGCTACACCTACGTTTTTACCACTGGCGGCATCGGCCCCACTCACGATGACATTACAGCGGATGCGGTCGCCAAGGCGTTCGGCGTCAAGATCGATCACCATCCCGAGGTGGTCGCGCGCTTCCAGGAGCGCTTCGGCGCCGACCTGAACGAAGCCCGGCTGCGGATGGCCCGTATTCCCGACGGCGCCGACCTGATCCAGAGCGCGACCATCCTGGCGCCCGGCTTCAAGATCGATAATGTGATCGTGATGGCCGGCGTGCCGACGATCATGCAGGCGATGATGGACATCGTGTCGCCGAAGCTGAAATCTGGTTTGCGGATGCTATCCGATACGGTGAAGGCCAATGCGCGTGAAGGTGATGTCGGCGGTCCGCTACGCGATATCGCGAAGGCGCATCCCGACACGATCATCGGCAGCTATCCGTTCATGGACGAACAGGGCAAGCCGAACACCAATCTGGTGGTGCGTTCGCGCGATCAGGATAAGCTCAATGCGGCAATGGAGGCCGTCAAGGCGATGTTGGCGACAATCAACGCGCCCAAGTGAAATTAAGAGTGAACTAACGAGTGGATCAACATAAGTCCGGCCGCCTGAGGGCGACCGATGTGAGGAGACGAACATGGCCGATCATCCGGAATTGAGTGCTGAGGAGCGCGCCGGCAAGGCATTCCCGGTGTCCTGGGATCAGTTCCATCGCGATTGCCGCGCGCTGACCTGGCGGCTGAACAGCGCTGGTCCATTTCACGCGATCATCGCCATCACCCGCGGCGGGCTTGTGCCGGCAGCGATCGTGGCGCGCGAGCTCGGCGTCCGCGTCATCGATACGGTGTGCATCGCCAGCTATGAGCACAACAAGCGCGGCGAGTTGCAGGTACTGAAGGGGCTGTCGGCCGATGCGTTGAAACTCGGTGGCGGCGACGGCAAGGGCCTCTTGATCATTGACGACCTCGTCGATACCGGCAAGACGGCGCGTATCGTCCGCGACATGCTGCCCAAAGCGCACTTTGCGACTGTCTATGCCAAGCCCATGGGCCGGCCGCTGGTGGATACGTACATCACCGAAGTGTCGCAGGACACATGGATCTTTTTTCCGTGGGATCTCGGCCTGTCGTTCCAGCCGCCGATGCGCGAAGGCGCAGGCTAGGGCACCAGCTCTTCAGCCGTCATTGCGAGGAGCACTTGCGACGAAGCAATCCAGTCTTCGCTTGTTGCTTCTGGATTGCTTCGCCGCGCTCGCAATGACGTGGAGAGGACAGGGATATGCCGCTGCAAAATCGTGTCACGCCGGCAGGCGATATTGTAGCGACACCGGAACGCGGAACGTTCACCGGCAATCGTGGCATCATCCATGATCCTTCGACCAAAACGCTCCTGAACAGGCGCTGGTCGAATCCGGCCTGGATCACTTGCGTCTGCGAGTTTCGCGGGCGTCGCCGCGATGTCATGGCGACACGCAGCTGGACCGAGCTGTTCTTCCTCGACGAGGCCACATCCTTCGCCGCCGGTCACCGCCCATGCTTCTATTGCCGCCGCGACGATGCCAACCGCTTCCGCGCGGCGTGGGAGGAGGGCAACGGCGTCACGTGTGTGCGGGCAACGGAGATCGATGGGGTGCTGCATCGTGAGCGGCTGGATAACAGGAAGAAGCGATTGCATCCGGTGGATGGGCCTATCGAGGCATTGCCGGATGGGACGATGGTGCAGGCGGCTGGTGAGAGCTTTCTGATCGCGCAGGGGCGGGCGTTGCGGTGGTCGTTTGCGGGCTATCGCGCGGCGGATGTCGAGCTCGTCGACCCGCAGCTGCTGACGCCACCATCGACGCTGAATGCATTTCGCGCCGGTTATCGTCCGGTGCTGCATGTGAGTGCTGCCGCGGGAAACTAGAATTCGTCATGGTCGGGCTTGTGCCGGCCATCCACGTCTTTCCTTGCTTGGTGCTAAGACGTGGATGCCCGGCACAAGGCCGGGCATGACGGCGTTTGTTGCGGGGAACGTCTTATCCCAGCTTCTGCCTTGCGAGCTTCGCACCCGCACCCAGTGCGCGCAGCTTTGCTTCCGCGATATCCCGCTGCATCGGAGCCATGCCGCAATTGGTCGTCGGCACGATCTTGTCCTTCGGCACGTGTTTCATCACGGCCTCGATGGTGGCGACCACATCTTCCGGCGTTTCGACAGTGTCGCTGGCGACGTCGATCACACCGGCCTGCACGATCTTGTTCTTCAGCAGTCCCAGCAATTCCAGCGGTACGCGCGAATTGCGGCATTCGATGGCGACCTGCTGGATCGGGCTGGCGTCGATGGCCGGGAAGATCTCTTCATATTGCCGCCACTCGCTGCCGAGGGTTTCCTTCCAGTCGGTATTGGCCTTGATGCCGTAGCCATAGCAGATGTGAACGGCTGTCGCGCAAGTGAGTCCCTGTGCGGCGCGCTCCAGCGCCTTGACGCCCCAGTCGGCGGCTTCGTCCATGAAGACGTTGAAGGCCGGCTCGTCGAACTGGATCATGTCGACACCGTCGGCCTGTAGTGCGAGCGCTTCCTGGTTCAGCAATTCGGCGAAAGCAAAGGCCATCTTGACGCGGTCGCCGTAATAGCTGTCCGACAGGGTATCGATAATGGTCATCGGGCCGGGCAGCGTGAACTTGAACTTGTTCGTCGTATGCGCGCGGGCAGCCTGCGCTTCGAAGGCGTGCACGCGGCCCCTGAGCTGCAGCGGCGCGGTCACCTGCGGCACCATCGCTTTGTAGCGATCCTTGCGGATGCCCATCTCGACCTTGTGGGCGAAGTCGATGCCGTCGACCTTTTCCAGAAAGCCATGGACGAAGTGCTGCCGCGCCTGTTCGCCTTCGGTGACGATGTCGACGCCGGCATCTTCCTGAACCTTCACCGCCAGCAGCGTCGCATCGCGCTTGGCGCGCGCGAGTTCGTCGCCGGACGAGCGCCAGGTCGGCCACAGCTTGTTCGGCTCGGCGAGCCATTCGGGCTTCGGCAGCGAGCCGGCGATGGTGGTTGGAAACAGCATTTGTTCGCTCCCCGGAAATTGTGTTTTGCGGAGGCCTATCTGCCACGTTCCTGACCCTCCGTATATGGGATTGGCGCATCCATAAGGGAGGGCTAGGATCGGCCAAAACGTATCGAGGACGCCGGGAAAATTACATGATCGACCTGCACTATGCGCCGACGCCGAACGGCTGGAAAATCTCGATCATGCTGGAAGAATGCGGGCTGCCCTATACGGTCGTCCCGATGCAGCTCGGTCGCGGCGACCAGCACCAGCCAGAATTTTTGAAACTCAGCCCCAACGGCCGCATGCCGGCCATTGTCGATCATGCGCCCGCTGATGGCGGCGCACCGGTCTCGATTTTCGAGAGCGGCGCAATCCTGATCTATCTCGCGGAGAAGTCCGGCCGTTTCATGCCGGCCGAGATGCGAAAGCGTTTCGACGTCGTGCAATGGCTGATGTGGCAGATGGGCGGCCTCGGCCCGATGCTCGGCCAGAACGGACATTTCCTGCTCTATGCGCCCGAGAAGATTCCCTATGCGATGGATCGCTATACCCGCGAAGCCAAGCGCCTGTACGGCGTACTCGATGCGCATCTCGGGGAAGGCCGCGATTACATCGCCGGCGACTACTCCATCGCCGATATGGCGTGCTTTCCGTGGATCATGACCCATAAGGCGCAGGGCCTGACGCTGGATGATTTCCCGAACGTGAAGCGCTGGTTTGCGCTGGTCCGCGCACGGTCGCAGGTACAGGCGGGGCTTGCCGTCGGTAAGCAGGAGAAGAAGCCGATGGATGAGCAGGCGAGGAAGATCATGTTCGGTGTCGATGCGCCGGCGCATGCGCAGGCGCAGCAATAGAGCTCGTCATTTCGGAACGCGCGCATGACGAAGAAAATAATAACAAAACGAGGAAACACCCATGATCGAATTCTTCTTCGACTGTTCCAGCCCCTGGACCTATCTCGCCTTCCACAACATCCAGCCACTGGCGAAGGAGTTTGGCGAAGAGATCTCATGGCGACCCATTCTGGTGGGCGGCATCTTCAATTCGATCAATCCCAGCGTCTATGCTTCGCGCGAAACCCCGGTGCCGGCGAAGGCTCGCTACATGAAGAAGGACCTTGGCGACTGGGCGCGCTCGGCAGGCCTCGCCATCAAGATGCCGCCGACGGTGTTTCCGGTGAACAGCGTCAAGGCGATGCGCGGCTGCATCTGGCTTGGAAGCGATGCGATGGTGCCGTTCGCGCGCGCGGTGTTCGAAGCCTATTGGGGCGACGACAAGGATATCTCGAAAGATGATGTTCTCACCGAGATCTGTACGCGCACCGGCATCGATCCCGCGAAATTCTTCGCGGGCATCGGCGATCAGGCGATCAAGGACCAGCTCAAGGTCAATACGGATGACGTGATCGCACGGGGCGGCTTCGGCTCGCCGACCATCTATCTCGACAAGACCGACATGTATTTCGGCAATGATCGCCTGCCACTGATCCGCGAGGCGCTGCAGCGTCGCCGCGTTGGCGCTGGAAGCGCCGAGAGCGCCGCCTGATGCCGAAAGCAATCGTTTGCCGCGAGCTCGGGTCACCTGAAAGCCTGCGCCTCGAACAATTTGCATCAGTGCCGCTAAAACCCGGGCAGGTCCGCGTTGCCGTGCGCGCCGCCGGAATCAATTTTCCGGACATCCTAATGGCGGCCGGTGAGTATCAACTCAAGCCCGAACTGCCGTTCACGCCGGGTATGGAAGCGGCGGGCGACGTCAGCGAAATCGCCAGCGATGTGCCCGGCATCGCGGTCTGGGATCGCGTCATCGTCAAGCTGCGTCATGGCGGCTATGCGGACGAAGTCGTGGTGACGCCGACACAACTTACTCCACTGCCGTCGACATTCGACTACGCGGAGGGCGCGACGTTTCTCGCCGCCCACGGCACCGCGCATCATGCGCTGGTCGATCGCGGGCAGATCGGGGCGGGCGAAGTGCTGCTGGTGCATGGCGCCGGCGGCGGCGTGGGGTTGGCAGCGGTGGAGATCGGCAAGCTGCTTGGGGCTACCGTGATTGCGGCGGCGTCATCTGAAGACAAGCTCGGCGTCGCGCGTGCGCGCGGCGCGGATCATGGCGTGCTGTATGGCGCGGAGCCGTTCCGCGATGCCGTGAAACGCATCACCGATGGCAAGGGCGCCGATGTGGTGTTCGACCCGGTCGGCGGCGATATCTTCGAGCAGAGCCTGCGTTGCATCAACTGGGGCGCAAGGCTGCTGGTGATCGGCTTCACCGGTGGTATCGGCGTGGCGAAAACCAATCTCGTGCTCATCAAAGGCGCTAGCGTGCTCGGCGTGCGTGCCGGCGAGGCTGCGCGGCGAGATCCAAAGATCGGCGAAGCCCGCATCGCTCAGCTCCTCGCATGGGCAGAAGCGGGAAAGATTAGGCCAAATGTTTCGCATCGCCTGCCGCTGGCGGATGTCGCGGCTGCCATGCGGCTGCTGACAGAGCGCAAGGCGATCGGGCGTGTGGCGCTGACCATGGGCTGAGCGCTCAGCGCCGAAACTGGCCGTTCTTCAGGAAGGCGATGGTGTGCATGATTGCTTCCCGATTCCGGATCATCATCGCATGTGACGCGTGGATGACGAGGTGGTCGGTCATGCCTTCAAGTTTTGTGCGCGCGACGGTGACACGACCATCATTCGGGCCACGCAACATCAAGCGCGAAGCGATCGGATCGAGCGTACGATCGCCGGCGATGATGCCGACCGGATAGTCAACTGGGGGAAGCATCGCCTCAGTTAGGTCATCCCGCATCGTAACGAGTTGTTGCCCCGCCGGGCCGAAATACTGGCGATAGGGCAGCCAGTTCTTGAACAGATCGGCGATTTCGCTGCCGCCATTCGGCGTACCCAGCATCACCACGCGGCCCAGACGTGATGGACGGTGGCGCGCCAGATAGACACGCGCCAGCAGGCCCCCCATCGAATGGCAGACGAAATGCGTGCAGCCTTCGTTGGCTTCGGCAAACGGCGCGATGGCGGGATGGATGTCATCGGCCAGTGCAGACAGCGTCTTGCGCCGGCTGGGATAGCCAATGTTCCGCGTGGCGAATCCTGCAGCTTCGACCGCCTGCTGCATCTTGATGAAAGATCGGAACGACCGGCTGATGCCGTGCAGGAAAATGACGCCCTCGCGTGGACGACAGGAGGGCGTCGAATTCATTCGTGATCCTACTTGTAGCCGCGCTCGTCCCACCACGGGAAATAGCTCGGCATATCCGTGCTGACCTTGTTCTTGAACTCGGCCGGGCGCTTTTCGAGAAAGGCCACGACGCCTTCCTTGACGTCCTCGGAGCGACCGCGCGCATAGATGCCGCGGCTGTCGATCTTGTGCGCTTCCATCGGATCGTCCGCGCCCATCATGCGCCACATCATCTGGCGGATCAGCGCGACGGAGACCGGCGCCGTCTTGTCGATGAAGGTCCTGGCCAGCGCGCGTGCGGTTGGCAGCAGATCGTCGGGCGGCACGACCTTGCTGACGAGGCGGCCGGCGAGGGCCTCCTGTGCCGGGAACACGCGACCGGAGTAGCACCATTCCAGCGCCTGCGAGATGCCGACGAGGCGCGGCAGGAACCAGCTCGACGCGGCTTCCGGCACGATGCCGCGTTGGGAGAACACGAAGCCGAAGCGTGCGGCTTCCGACGCGATGCGGATGTCCATCGCGAGCTGCATGGTGGCACCGATGCCAACGGCCGGGCCGTTCACCGCGGCGATGACCGGCTTGAGGCATTTGAAGATGCGCAGTGTCACCTGACCGCCGCCGTCGCGCACCATAGGATCGCTGTAATCGACATCGCCGCTGGCGAGACGCCTCACCGGGCCGCGCCGCGCGTCGCGATCGAAGGTGTCGGCGCCCGAGGAGAGATCCGCACCCGCGCAGAAGCCACGTCCGGCACCGGTCACGATGATCGCGCGCACATTGTCGTCCGCATCGGCTTTGTCGAAGGCGTCGATCAGCTCGGCCTGCATGGTGGCGTTATAGGCGTTGAGCTTTTCAGGGCGGTTCAGCGTGATGGTGAGAATCTGCTCGTCGACGCTGTAGAGGATGGTCTCATAGGCCATGATGGTTTCTTCCCTGTTTTTATTTTGGTTCACTGGTCATTCCGGGGTGCGCCACTTGGCGCGAACCCGGAATCCCGACGTGTTTTCATTACTACTGGATTCCGGGTTCGCGCGCGAAGACGCGCGCGCCCCGGAATGACGTGCTAGGTGCAGGATTGTAGGATGGGTAGGGCCCTTGCGAAACCCATCCTTCGCACACAAGCGTGACGGGTTTCGCTGCTCTCAACCCATCCTGCGGAATTATGCCGACAGCGTTGGCTGCCGCTTCTTACGCCGGCAGCCGGGTTTCGACGATGCGGGCGAACATGCTGGCGCCGATGGGCAGGATCTTGTCGTCGAGATAGTAGCCGGGATTGTGCACCGGCACCGAGCCTTCTTGGCCGACCCAGAAATAGGCGCCGGGCACGGCATGCAGCATGTCGGCGAAATCTTCGGAGCCCATTTTCGGCTTCGCGCGGGTGATCACATTGGCGTCGCCGACGATCGTGCGTGCAACGTCCTCGACGGCCTTGGAATGCTCTTCCTGATTGACCAGCACGCTGAAGCCGTCGCGGATATCGACCTTGATCTCGCAATCGAATGCCGTCGCCATGCCGGCAGCGAGCGCATGCATCCGCTCGCGGATCTGCATCCGGACCTTCTCGGAGAAACAGCGCACGGTGCCGCAGAGCTTCGCATCATCCGGGATGACGTTATAGGCCGAGCCGGAATGGATCTGGGTGATCGACAGCACCGCGGATTCGAACGGATTGACGTTGCGGCTGACGATCGACTGCATCGCCTGACCGAGCGACATCGCGATCACGACAGGATCCTTGGAGCGCTCCGGCATCGCGCCATGCGCGCCGTAGCCCCGGATGGTGATGTCGAAGAAATCAGCGGCGGCCATTGCAGGGCCCGGGAAGATGCCGACTTCGCCGTGATTCATGTCCGGTGCATTGTGCAGACCATAGATTTCATCGCAGGGAAACTGCTTGAACAGACCGTCCTTGATCATCGCGCGCGCACCGCCGAGGCCTTCTTCGGCGGGCTGGAAGATGAAATGCACGGTGCCGTCGAAATTGCGGGTCTCGGCGAGATAGCGAGCGGTGCCGAGCAGCATGGTGGTGTGGCCATCATGACCGCAGCCGTGAAAACGGCCCGGAATGGTGGAGCGCCAGGCGAGATTGGTGTTTTCTTCCATCGGCAGCGCGTCCATGTCGGCGCGCAGGCCGATGCGCTTGGTGCCCGAGCCTTTGCCCTTCAGCACGCCGACGACGCCGGTACCCCCTAAGCCGCGATGCACTTCGACACCCCAGGAGGTCAGCTTGTCGGCGACGATGCCGGAGGTGCGGACTTCCTCGAAGCCGATTTCCGGATGCGCGTGCAGGTCGCGGCGGATGGCGGTGAGTTCGTCGGCGAAGGCGTCGATACGTTCGAGTGTGGGCATGGGTCTATCCGTTCACGGCACGAGGGCAGGTGATGAGGTCTGGGGCGTAAATGGTTCGCCATTCGGCTTCAGCCGGATGCCCGGGCGCAAATGCTTCCAGGGCAGCACGGACGTATCCGCCGGCATCGCGCCGGGCGCGGCGCAGATCAGCAGCTTGCCGGCGATCGGCTCGAAGTCGGCGCGGAAATGCACCGAGCTCTTGTTGACGAGAATGTTCTGCTCAGTCGGCTCGATACCGACATAGCGATACATCGACTGGTCGGCGAGCTGGGCCTTGTGCGAGGAGATGACGACGCGGACGTCGTCGATACGCAGACAGGCCGAGAGGCCCATATCCATGTCGCGACCGCCATAATAGGGGCCGTTGGCGACGAACTTGCCGTCCGACAGTTTCTCGACCACGAACGTGTTCTCGTAAGGCGCATCGCCGGGGATGCCCGACTTGCCGCCGATGGAGAGTTTGACCGTAGCGCCTTCGCCGGCCTGATGGGCAGCCTTCGCTGCAGCGGGATCGTAGATCACGCCATGGGCGGCCTTGATCGCCTTGTTCTTCACCAGCGCGCGCAGCATGCCGGTGGTGTCGCTGTCGCCGCCGGCGCCGGGATTGTCCTGGGTGTCGGCAATGACGACCGGCTTGGTGAGGGTCTTCGCCAATTCCATGGCATGCAACACGCCTTCATCCGGCCTGTAGATCTTGCCGTCGAAATCGTCTTCGTGGCCCATCACCAGCTTGACGATGGTGTCCGCTGCGGCGTCGGCATCGGCCCGCGTCACGCCATAGGCGAACACGCTCGGGCAGCAATGCGGGAAATCGGCGGCAGGAAAGCCCGGGCAGAACGACAGCGTCGGCACCTGGTCGTGTTCCAGCGCGGCCAGCTTCAGATAGATGCTCCTGGTCGGCTCGTCATTGGTGCATTGCCAGCTGATCGGAATCAGGAACGGCAATTGCCGGAATGCCTTGGCGAAGCGATTGCCGGCCAGCAGCAAGTCCATGTGGCGTGCGCAGGCGCGGCCGGTGTCGGCCATGTCCACATGGGGATAGGTGCGATAGGCGATTAGCGCGTCGGTATATTCGACCGTTTCCGGCGAGATGTTGCCATGCAGGTCGAGGCTGACCACGAACGGAATGTCCGGCCCGATCACCTCGCGCACGCGCCGCGCGATTTCGCCTTCGCCGTCGTCGAGATGTTCGGTGACCATGGCGCCGTGCAGATCGAGATAGACCGCATCGAGGGGCAGCGCTGCCCTGATGCCGTCAATCATCTCGCCGACAATGCGCTCGAACGCGTCCCTGGTGACATGCGCCGAAGGGCTCGCGCCGCAGGCGATGGTCGGGATCAGCTCCCAGCCGCGTGCCTCGGCTTCCTCGATAAAGCCGGCGAGGCCGACATTGATGCCACGCATGACCTTGAGGACGTCGGCGCCATGCGTCATCGACGGCCAGCCACCGCCATGTACAAAGGCCTCATAGGTCGCCTTGGTCGGCGCAAACGTGTTCGTCTCGTGCAGAAAGCCGCCGACAGCGATACGGGTCATTCAGAATCCAGGGTCAGTTTCGGTATGGGCTCAGGCCGCCGGCACGGTGGTGCTGCCATCGACCGCGCGGAAGTTGGCGAAATCCCATCCTCGTCCGGGTGCCGCGTCAAGCAGCTGGCGCGTATAGGGCTGTTGCGGATTTGCGAGGACTTCCGCCGCCGGGCCCTGTTCCACCACCCGGCCGTGCTGCATCACGGCAACGTCATCGCAAATCTGGGCGGCGACGCGCAGATCGTGGGTGATGAACAGGATGGCGATGCCGAGCCGGGTCTGGATGTCATCGAGCAGCCGCAGCACCTGGGCCTGCACTGAGACGTCGAGGGCCGAGACGGCTTCGTCGGCCACCAGAACTTCCGGATCGAGGGCAAGCGCGCGCGCAATGGCGATGCGCTGGCGCTGGCCGCCGGAGAACTGGTGCGGATAGCGCGACACTGCGTCAGGTGGAAGACCGACCAGTTCGAGCAGTTCACGCGCTCTGGCCATTGCCACCGAATGTTTGGTGCCGAAATTGATCGGACCTTCGCAAATGGACTCGCCGATGGTGATGCGCGGATTGAGCGAACGATAGGGGTCCTGGAAGACGATCTGTATCTTCTTGCGGTGCGGCTGCAACGCGTGACGTGACAGGTCGGAGATTTCGCGTCCGGCGAGACGGATGCCGCCCGAGGTGGGATCGATCAGTCGGACGATACAGCGCGCCACGGTCGATTTGCCGGAGCCGCTTTCGCCGACGATGCCGAGCGTGCGGCCCTTGCGCAGTGTCAGCGTGACGTCCTGGGCTGCGTGGACTTCGCGTGGTTTCCCGAACATGGAACGTTCGCGATAGACCTTGCCGAGCTCATTGGCCTCGAGCACGACTGGATTGAAGCCTGCTTCCTCGCGGGCCGCGCGGGGAATGAGGCTCGGCACCGACGACAGCAGGTTACGAGTATAGTCCTGCGTGGGCGCGCTCAGAATATCCTTCAATGCTCCGGTTTCCACCAGGCGTCCATTACGCATCACGGCGACGCGGTCGGCGATGTCGGCCACCACGCCCATGTCGTGAGTGATGAACAGCACGGCGGTGCCGTGATCCTTCTGAAGGTCGCGCATCAGCTTGAGGATCTGCGCCTGGGTGGTGACGTCGAGCGCTGTCGTTGGCTCATCGGCGATCAGCAGTTTCGGCTCCAGCACGAGCGCCATGGCGATCATGATGCGCTGGCGCTGGCCGCCCGACAGGCGGTGCGGATAGGACGCGAAGATGCGCTTCACATCGGGAAGCCGCACTTGCTCCATCATGTCGAGAATGCGCGCACGGCGGGCGCTGGCGCCGAGACTGGTGTGGGTGCGTAGTACTTCGTCGATCTGCTTGCCAACGGGGACGACTGGATTGAGCGCCGTCATCGGTTCCTGGAAGATCATCGCCATGGTGGTGGCGCGGAGCTCGCGCAGCCGCCGGTCGCTGGCTTGCAGCACATCTTCGCCGACCAACTTAATGCTGCCGCCGATGGCTTTGAGTGAATCTCGCGGCAGCAGGCCCATGGTGGAGAGCGAGGTAACCGACTTGCCGGAACCACTTTCGCCGACCACACAGAGCGTTTCGCCCTGGCGCACCTGGAGAGAAATGCCGTCGATGATCTTCTTGCCGGTGCCGCTCTTGCCGACGCCGACGACGAGGTTTTCAATTTCCAGTGCGATGGGGCGGGTATTCACGGTGGGGTTCACGAGTTCACTCACTTGCCGGCCTCACGCTGTTTCATGCGGGGATCGAGCGCATCGCGGGCAGCGTCGCCGATCAGATTGACGGAGAGGATGGCAATCGAGAGCAGTAATCCCGGCCAGAAGATCAGCGATGGCTTGACCTGGAAGAAGGCGCGACCCTCGGCCATGATATTCCCCCAGGTGGGGGTTTCCGGGCTGATGCCGGCGCCGAGGAACGACAGGATCGCCTCGGTGAGAATGGCGGATGCGGCGATGAAGGTGCCCTGGACGATCAGCGGCGCCACCGTGTTGGGCATCAGATGCTTCAACATGATCTTCGGCATGCTGGAGCCGAGCGAGATCGCCGCCTCCACATAGGGCTCCTCACGTGCCGACAGCACCACGGAACGCACCAGTCGCGCGACACGGGGGATTTCCGGAATAGTGATCGCAATCAGCACCGTCGTCAGGGTGGCGCCTGACAGCGACACGACGGCGATGGCCAGCAGCACGCCGGGCATTGCCATCAGGCCGTCCATGACACGCATCATCACAGCGTCGGCCAATTTGAAAAAGCCCGAGAACAGGCCGATGAAGAGGCCGATGACAATACTGGTGACGGCGGCGCCGAGGCCGATCAGGAGCGAGATGCGACCGCCATAGAGGATGCGCGCCAGCACGTCGCGGCCGTAAGCGTCGGTGCCGAGCAGATATTCCGAACTGGCCGGCTTCAGCCGCAAGGCGGGTGCCAGCAATTGCGGATCGTGCGACGTCAGCCACGGTGCGAAAATCGCCGACAGGATCACCAGCGTCAGGCAAATCGTCGCCAAGGCGATAATCGGCGTCGCGGTGAGAAAGCCGAGCGACGGACCGCTGCGGGAGGGGAGGGCCGGGTTGGGAAGGGATTCGATCGCCATCAGATACAGATTCCTAGTAACGAATTCTGGGATCGAGCAGTGCGTAGGCAAGGTCGATAAGCAAATTGACCCCGACATAAACGCCCGAGGTCAAAAGGATCATGGCCTGGATCACGGGAAAATCCCGCGCCAGCACGGCGTCGACCGTCAAGCGACCGATGCCGGGCAGGTTGAACACGCTTTCGGTGACGACGACGCCGGAGATCAGCAGTGCGAAGCCGGTACCGATCACCGTGATGACCGGCACGGCGGCGTTACGCAGCGCGTGGCGGAACAGCACACCGCTCTCGTTGATGCCCTTGGCGCGCGCGGTGCGGACATAGTCTTCGCCGAGCACTCCGAGCATTGCCGCGCGGGTCATGCGCGCGATTAGCGCGACATAGACAAAGGACAGCGCGATGGTCGGCAGCGTGATGCGCTCAAAGAACGGCCCGAAGCCACGCGAGATGCTGCGGAAACCCTGCACCGGAAACCAGCGCAGTTCGATCGCGAACACCTGGACCAGCACGTAACCGATCACGAACACCGGCACGGAGAAGCCGATCACCGACAGCGCCATCACGAAACGATCGATCCATGTGCCGTGTTTCCATGCGGCGATGACGCCGAGCGGGATCGCAACAAGGATCGAAACCAGCATCACGCTTAATGCAATGCTCAAAGAGGGCTCGATGCGCTGGTTGACCATCTGCAGCACAGGCACGTTGGAGATCAGCGAGGTGCCGAAGTCACCGTGCAGCAGCCGCCAGACCCAGCTGAAAAACTGCGTGTAGAGCGGTTCGTTGAGGCCGAGCTGCGTCCGGATGCGGTCGAGCTGCTCGGCCGTCGCGTTATCGCCGGCGATGATCGCGGCAGGATCGCCGGGCGTCAGCCGAAGCAGCAGGAAGACAAACAGGGCCACCACGCCCATAACGGGTATGGCCGCTAGAATTCGGCGAATGAGGTATCCGAGCATGGCGCTTTCCTATTGGTGGTGTTGATCGAACGTAACTGGACCGCGTCGGTCAACCGGAAACGTCACGGGCTCGCTGCTCTTGGTCGTCATTGTCCGCGAGAAACACAGATTTTTCGAGAAACGCTGATTCACCGTCGCAACTTGCCTCAACCCGAAGTTCGCTAAACTTAAACGTAAAGGTAGCAAGTCCTGTGCCACCGCCCGATTTGCGCCATGCGATGCATGTGCAAACCGGGCGACGTTGCATCAATCGAGGGTTGCCAGCAATCCCGCCATCAGGCGGCCACGATCAACAAGGCTCTGCGCGACGATATATTCGTTGAGCGTGTGCATATCGGCGCCATGAACGCCGAGCCCGTCGAGGGTCGGGATGCCCATCGCGCCGGTAAAATTACCATCCGAACCGCCACCCTTGCTGCCATGGGTCAGTTCGGGCAGGCCGAGGCGACCATTGATGGCCTTGGCTTTCTCGAACAGCGCCATGGTCGCCGCGTTCGGTTCCCACACCGGGCGGGTGACGCCGCGGGTGACGTTGAAGGTCACGTCATTCTCGGTACCTGAGAGAGCGAGCATGCGCTGGACGCCGGCATCGAGATCTTCCTGACGCTTGGCCATGCTCAGCGCTTCGCCGGTGCATGACGAGGCAACGCAGTTGACCCATTGTCCGCCATGCACGATGCCGACGCTGAACGTGCAGTCCGGTCCGGTCATCTCGTCGATCTGCACGATCTTCTTCGCCATTTCGCGAATCGCGGAGCGGCCGTTCGACAGCGTCGCGCCCGAATGGCTGGGCCGGCCGATGGTTTCGAGATTGAAGCGGGCGATCGCATAGCGGCCAGTGGTGACACCGTTGCCCGCACTACCGGGCTCCGGCACCAGCACGTATTTGTTCCGCGCGGCTTCAGCTTCGATGATGTCGCGGGTCGATGGCGTGCCGACTTCCTCGTCGGGCGTGAACAGCACGGTGATCGGTAGCGGCGTCGTATAGGAGATACGTGCGAGCTGGCGGATGGCTTCCAGCGACAGATAATTGCCGCCCTTCATGTCGCAGATCGCCGGGCCGTAGCAGCGCTCGCCATCGCGGCGCCACTTCAGCTTTTCGATGGTGCCAACCGGGTGAACGGTATCCATGTGGCCCGCGATCAGGATGCCGGGTTCGCCGAATTTCGGATGTGGAAAACGGGCGCGGATGCAGCCGCCGAATCCCTGACGTCCCGCGATGCGCTCGATGGTCGCACCCATGATTGCCATGTCGCGTGCAGCGAGGTCGAGCATGCCGTTGACCGCATTTGCGTCCCATGTGGGGCTCTCGCATTCGACCCAGATGCGCAGGCCCTGCAACATGTTCTCGAGATCAAACGGGAGTTCGGCGGGGTTCATCAAGTCATTCCTCTTGGATGAGAATTTCGTCACGGATGATCAAGGCGCTCCGTGCCTGCGCACATTGCGAGAGTTTGTCGGCGAGAGTTCGCGCATGACTTAGCAGCAGCGCAATCGCCTTTGCAAATCGACAATGTGCATTGCAATGCATTCTACACCGTGTGGATGTATCGCGTGGAAAACGCGATTGACGCGCATCACGCTTGATGCCAAGTCCTTGAAGCCTAAATGATAAAGGCAATACGCGAAGGCGCCTAAAATTCTATCGCGTTGCATAATCGATCATCGATCGATGGTCAGATTCCAGTCAGGAGAGATTGAGTGTCCTACATGTCACGTTGGCAGCATTCTGCGGCCTTCACGAAATTTGCGCTGCCCGGTCTGGCGGTCGTCGTTGCGCTCGCGCTGCCGGTGCTGTCGTCGCCCGCGCATGCTGCAGGTAAGACCATCACTGCAGTGATGCATTCCGATCTGCGTGTGATCGATCCCGGTATCACCACCGGTTATATCGTCCGCGACCACGGCTACATGGTTTACGACACGCTGCTCGGCATGAACTCGAAATACGAGATCAAGCCGCAGATGGCCGACTGGAAGGTCTCCGACGACAAGCTTGTCTATACATTTACCCTGCGCGACGGCCTGCTGTGGCATGACGGCAAGCCGGTCACCGCCGAAGACTGCGCCGCGTCGCTGCAGCGCTGGGGCCGCAATGACGGCATGGGCCAGAAGCTCATGGATTTCACCAAGAGCATTGAGGCGCCCGACGCCAAGACCATCGTGCTGACGCTAAAGGAGCCCTACGGCCTCGTTCTGGATTCGATCGCCAAGCCATCGTCGCTGGTGCCGTTCATGATGCCAAAGCGTCTGGCTGAGACGCCCGCCGGCAAGGCGATCGCCGAGCAGGTCGGTTCGGGTCCGTTCAAATTCGTGCAGTCGGAATTCCAGCCCGGCGTGAAGGCCGTCTACGAGAAGTTCAAGGAGTACAAGCCGCGCTCCGAGCCGACCGACTGGCAGGCCGGCGGCAAGGTGGTAAAGGTCGATCGCGTCGAATGGATCACCATGCCCGATGCACAGACCGCGGTGAATGCGCTGCAGTCGGGTGACATCGACTTCATGGAAAATGGTCCCTACGACCTGCTGCCGGTCCTGGCGAAGGATCCGGAGCTCAAGATCGAAGTGCTCAACCCTCTGGGCTTCCAGACCTTCGGCCGCATGAACTTCCTTAACCCGCCCTTCGACAATCCGAAGATTCGCCGTGCCGCGTTTTTGGCAATGAGCCAGAAGCCGGTGCTGGATGCGCTGGTCGGCGATCCCAAATATTACAAGGTCTGCGGCGCGGTGTTTGGTTGCGACACGCCGAATGCGACGGATGTCGGTTCGGAAAGCCTGGTGAAGGGCAATGGCGTCGAGGAAGCCAAGAAGCTGCTTGCCGAGGCCGGTTATGACGGCACCCCGGTGGTGATCATGGCGCCGACCGATGTGACGACGCTCAAGGCTCAGCCGATCGTTGCCGCGCAACTGCTCCGCAATGCCGGCTTCAAGGTCGAAGTGCAGGCCACCGATTGGCAGACGGTGCTTAGCCGTCGTCCGAGCCAGAAGCCCGTCAAGGAAGGCGGCTGGAACATGTTCTTCTCGAACTGGGTCGGCGCCGACATTCTCAATCCCATCAGCAATGTCGCGACCTCCGGCCGCGGCAAGAGCAATGGCGGCTGGTTCGGCTGGAGCGAAGATGCCGAGCTGGAAGTTCTGCGCGACAAATATGCGCGGGCGACCACGCCGGAAGAGCAGAAGAAGCTCGCCGCCGAGATCCAGAAGGAGATCTACGACAAGGTGATCTACATCCCGCTCGGCGAATACAAGGTGCCGAGCATCTGGCGCACCTCGCTGACCGGCGTCACCCAGGGCGCTGCGATTCCGATGTTCTGGAACATCGACAAGAAGGACTAACCCGGCACCGCTGCGGCGGTCCGTATGAAATAACAAACGCCGGCCTGAGTGATCAGGCCGGCGTTTTTGTTTTTGCGAATGACCTCTCCACGAGCGATGCGTTCGATGGTCGCACCCGTGATTGTCATGTCGCGTGCAGCGGGGTCGAGCATGCCGTTGACTGCGTGCGTGACTTGGCAGCAGCAGGCAATCCCCTTTGCAAATTGATGATGTGCATTGGAATGCATTCTACAGCATGTGGATGTCGCGCGTCGAAATCGCGATTGACGCGCATCATGCTTGATGCAAGTCTTTGATGTCTAAAAGATAAAGGCAATGCGTGGTAGCGCCTAAATTTCTATCGCGTTGCACAAGCAATCATCGACCGATGGTCAGTTTCAAGTCAGGAGAGATCGAATGTCCTACATGTCACGTTGGCAGCGTTCTGCGGCCTTCACGAAATTGACGCTACCAGGTCTGGCGGTAGCCATTGCGCTCGCGCTGCCGGTGCTGTCGTCGCCCGCGCATGCTGCCGGCAAGACCATCACTGCGGTGATGCACTCGGATCTGCGCGTGCTCGATCCGGGCATCACCACCGCCTATATCGTGCGCGATCACGGTTACATGGTTTACGACACGTTGCTGGCGATGGACGCAAACTTCAAAGTCCAGCCGCAGATGGCGGAGTACAAAGTCTCCGATGACAAGATGGTCTACACCTTCACGCTGCGCGACGGCCTGAAGTGGCACGACGGCAAGCCGGTGACCGCGGAAGATTGCGCCGCATCGCTGCAACGCTGGGGTCGTAACGACGGCATGGGCCAGAAGCTCATGGACTTCACCAAGAGCATCGAGGCGCCAGACGCCAAGACCATCGTGCTGACGCTGAAAGAGCCCTATGGCCTCGTGCTCGACTCGATTGCCAAGCCGTCCTCGCTGGTGCCGTTCATGATGCCGAAGCGTCTCGCCGAGACGCCCGCCGGCAAGGCCATTCCAGAGCAGATCGGTTCGGGTCCGTTCAAGTTCGTGCAGGCTGAATTCCAGCCGGGCGTGAAGGCGGTCTATGAGAAGAACAAGGACTACGTGCCGCGCTCCGAGCCTGCGAGCTGGGCGGCCGGTGGCAAGGTCGTCAAGGTCGACCGCGTCGAATGGGTCACGATGCCCGATGCGCAGACGGCGGTGAACGCACTGCAGTCCGGCGACATCGATTTCATGGAGAACGGTCCCTACGACCTGCTGCCGATTCTCGTCAAGGACAAGGACCTCAAGATCGAGGTTCTGAACGAGCTCGGTTACCAGACGCTGGGCCGTATGAACTTCCTGTTGCCTCCCTTCGACAACGTCAAGGTTCGCCGCGCGGCATTCCTCGCGATGAACCAGAAGCCGGTGCTCGATGCGCTGGTCGGTAATCCCGACTACATGAAGATCTGCGGTGCCATGTTCGGCTGCGGCACGCCGAATGATACCGACGTCGGTTCGGAAACCATGGTCAAGGGCAGCGGCATGGCGGAAGCCAAGAAGGCGCTGGCCGAATCCGGTTATGATGGCACGCCCGTGGTCATCATGGCGCCCACCGATGTGTCGTCGCTGAAGGCGCAGCCGATCGTTGCAGCGCAGCTTCTGCGCGATGCCGGCTTCAAGGTCGAAGTGCAAGCCACCGACTGGCAAACCGTGGTGACGCGCCGCGCCAGCCAGAAGCCCGTCAAGGAGGGTGGCTGGAACATGTTCTTCACCAATTGGGTCGCTGCTGACATTCTCAACCCGGTTTCCAACGTCTCGACGTCGGGCCGCGGCAAGAATGGCGGCTGGTTCGGATGGTTCGAGGACGCCAAGATCGAAGAACTGCGCGACAAGTATGCGCGCGCAGCGACGCCTGCGGAACAGAAGGCTGCCGCTGCGGAAGTCCAGGCCCGTGCGCTCGAGCAGGTCGCGTATCTGCCGCTTGGCGAATACCGGATCCCCAGCATATGGCGGAAGTCGCTGACCGGCGTGCTGCCGGGCGCCGCCACTCCGGTGTTCTGGAACATCGACAAGAAGGAGTAACCGGCGCCGCTGCGGCGGGCAGGTTTGAATAAGAGAGCGCCGGCCCGAGTGATCAGGCCGGCGCTTTTGTTTTGAGGCAGGCTTTGCCCGTCCTGCGGTGTTGGTATAAACAGATTTAAAGTTGCTCTCGCCCACGCCCAATCTGTTCGACATGCCTGTGGGAACGAAGCGCAAAGCCCAGCCAGCAGCCGCTAGCAAGAAGAGATGGCCACATGACGTATGACGAGCGCGTTGAGCAGGCGATCATGGCCCATGACGTCGATGCGTTGATTGAATTTGCTTATGGTTATCCCTGCAAAAGCACCACGCGCAGGGGCGAGCCGATGTGCGTCTGCAAAATGCAGGCACAGGCCTTGCGCAAGAAGGTCGCGCCGCGCGCGCTTTTCAGCGGAAGAATTGAACGCGTCTAGGAAACTCAGCGCTAGGGCGAGGCGGCGGACACGACCAGCAGCACGTCGGCCTTGGGCTTGCCGATGCTGCGCACCCAGTGCGGGGTCTCGCCGGAAAAGTACAGGCAGTCGCCTTTCTTCAGGACGATCTCTTCGTCCTCGATCTTGATCGCCATCTTGCCTGATATGACGAACAGGAATTCCTCGCCCGCGTGCGATGCGCGCGGCGCGAATTTCAGCGGCGGCCGGATCAGGAACGGCTCCATCATCTTGCGTGTGCGTCCCGCAGCCAGCGCCAGCAGATCGACGCCGTCGTCCTGCATGGGCGTTTGCTGTTCGTCCTGCCGGAACAGCGTGTAGCGCGGGGCCGGCGTTGGGTTGGGGTCGAACAGATAGGTGACGTTGACATCGAGCGCTGCGGCGAGGCGCAGCAGCGCATTGACCGACGGCGTTTTCAGGCCGCGCTCGACGAGGGAGATATAGCCGCGCGTCAGTTCGCTCTGGGTGGCGAGCTGATCCAGCGTCAGTCCCTTGGTGGTGCGTAGCTGGCGCAGGTTGAAGCCAACCGCATTCTTGCTGACGTCGAGCAACGTCGATCTCCTGATGAGGTGCTTATTCTTTTAGAGTGCGCGCGGCGATGGTGGAAGGGCCGTCTCGCTGATCTCTTTGAAAGAGCTCCAGAGCGATGCCGGAGTGTTTCTACAGGAAAACATTGCTGCAGATATTTCCAGCACGGGCAAGGATAATTTAGGCAAAAGTGTCGGGAAATGGCTATTTTACGCCTGTGTTATGTGCATCTGCTGCCTTTTGCCGATTTAGGCATCAGATGCCGATTTTCATGACGTTGATTTCTCTCAGTAAACCTGTTGGATTTTGATGACGGGAATATGTCCTCAGAAAACGACACGAAGGCAGATAGATGATCAAGCGTTTGAAGCCCGGCAAGCGGCTCAGCATGGCCACGGTGCATGGTGGTCTCGTTTATCTCGCAGGGCAAGTGCCGGACGATCTGTCTGTCGGTGTCGAAGCGCAGGCCGCCGAAGTGCTCGCCAAGATCGATGCACTGCTCGGCGAAGCCGGCACCGACAAGTCATCGATCCTGAGCGCGACGGTGTGGTTGCCCAACATCGCGGATTTCGCGGCTTTCAATACGGTCTGGGATGAGTGGGTGCCGGCAGGCGCATCGCCTGCACGCGCCTGTGTCGAAGCGCGGCTCGCCAATCCCTCGATCAGAGTCGAGATCGCAGCCATTGCTGCGATTCTCTAGGGAATCGCTGCCATTCCTTAGGCATCACCACCGCCTGCGCTGGGGCGACTGAAGCAACAGCGAAAGTTCACGAGAAGACCCGGACTGCGCCGCGAGATGTCGCGGCACAGAACGAGCCCGCGCGCCTGAAACTGAACATGTCTTTTGAAGGAGTGAACATGACCGTCGCAGAAGAATTCAATACAGTCACCGCCACGGCGGAGAATCCCGACGATGCGGCCATGCGCAAGATCGTCTGGTCCAGTGTGATCGGCACCGCCGTCGAGTGGTATGACTTCCTGATCTACGGCGCGGCAACCGCGCTGGTGTTCAACAAGGTGTTCTTCGCTGCCGGCGATCCGGCACTCGCAACTATCGCAGCCTTCGGTACCTATGCGGTCGGCTTCCTTGCGCGTCCGCTCGGTGCGGCGATCTTCGGTCACTATGGCGACCGCGTCGGCCGCAAGGCGATGCTGGCGATTACAATCATGGTGATGGGTCTCGGCACATTCGCCATCGGTCTGCTGCCGACCTATGCACAAATTGGAATCGCGGCACCGATCCTGCTCATCGCGCTGCGCTTCCTGCAGGGCATCGGCCTTGGCGGCGAATGGGGTGGCGCGGTTCTGATGGTGGTCGAGAATTGTCCCACGCATAAACGCGGCTTCCTGGGCAGCATGGTGCAGGTCGGCAATCCCGTCGGCAATCTCGCGGCCATCGGCATGTTCGCGCTGGTCTCGCAACTGCCCGAAGAAGACTTCATGAGCTATGGCTGGCGCATTCCGTTCCTGATCTCGATCCTTCTGGTTGGCGTTGGCCTCTGGATCCGCATGAGCATGGAAGAGACCCCCGCGTTCCGCGCGCTGAAGGCCAAGAATGAAGTTGCCAAGATGCCGATCGTTGAAATCTTCAAGTATCACCGCCGTCCGTTCTTCACGGCCGTCGGTCTGAAGATCTCGGAGATCGCTTATGCCTCGATCGCCGGCGTGTTCATCATGTCCTATGCGACGTCGAAGCTCGGCCTGTCGCGCGGGCTGGTGCTGAACGGCGCCTTCATCGCATCCTTCGTTGCACTGTTCTCGATCCCGTTCTTCGGCTGGCTGTCGGACAAGGTCGGGCGCAAGGCGATGTTCTATGCGAGCTGCCTCTTTTGCGCGGCTTTCGCATTCCCGATGTTCTGGCTGCTGGATACGCGCGATCCGACCATCGTGATCCTCACCATCGTTGTCGCGATCTCGTTCGGCCAGATGGTGATGTTCGGCATCGGCGCGCCCTGGTACTCGGAGCTGTTCACCGCGAAGCTGCGCTATAGCGGTGCGTCGCTCGGCTTCCAGGTCGGTGCGGCCATCTCGGGCGGTCTCAGCCCACTCATCGCGGCGTCGCTCATGACGTGGGCCGGTGCGACCTGGCCGGTGTCGGTGTTCCTGATCTTCTGCGCCTGCATCACCGCCATCGCGACGTCCTTTGCGCCGGAAATGGCGAACAAGGAACTGACCTGACGGCAACGGGGCGGCAGTACGGCTGCCGCCCCATATGCCTGCCTATCAATGACTGCGATGATGATTTCCGCAGAAGGGATATGAGCGATGCTCGATACGTTGACTGCCAAACCTGCACCCGGCTCCGTGGTCCCGTCATGGACCGGCGTGGTGCGCTATCTCCACATCACGCCGCGCGCATTCCTGCCGATGCGCGAAATGCCTGAGCTCACGCTGGTCGCCGGCAAGGGCATCGAGGGCGATCGCTACATGATCGGCCGCGAGGGGGGCTTCTATTCGCACAAGCCTGAAGAAGGGCGCCAGGTCACGCTGTTCGAATATGAGACGCTGGTAGCGCTCAAGCGCGATCACAATATCGATCTGGGTCCCGAGGAACATCGGCGCAATGTCACCGTATCCGGCGTGCCGCTGACGCATCTGGTCGGTCGCCAGTTCTGGCTCGGCGAAACGCTGCTGGAATCGACGCGTTTGTCGATCCCGTGCCGGCATATCGAGGAGATCACCGGCAAGGCGATCTTCGATCCGCTGATCAACCGCTCTGGCCTCAACTGCAAGATCCTGCAGGGTGGCACCGTGCGCGTCGGCGATGCCGTGCGGAATGTGCAATGACCGCGGTGCCGATCACCAAAGTCAGGACGATCGTCGAGCAGATCGAGGACGGGGGCCCGGGCATCAAACTGTTCTCGCTGGTCGATCCCGATCACTGGGAGCTGCCGCCATTTCGGCCGGGTGCGCATATCGATCTGCATCTGCCCGGTGGATTGGTGCGGACTTATTCGCTCTGCAACGATCCCGCCGACGACAAGCGCTATGTCGTGGCAGTGAAGCGCGAGGCCGAAGGGCGGGGCGGTTCGATCGTGCTGCATGACGCGGTCAAGGTCGGCGACACCATCGGCGTGACGCTGCCGCGCGGCGGGCTCGATCTATCTGCGGATGTGACGCGCTTCACCTTCATCGGTGGCGGCATAGGCGTGACGCCGTTCTTGTCGGCGGCGGCCTGGCTCAAGCGCATGGGCCGTTCGAAATTCATGCTGCACATGATTGCGCGCGGTGAGCCGCCACTCGCCGATCTGCTCGCGCCGCTGCGCAAGTCCGGTCATGTGGTGATTCACGACACGTCGAGCGGGCAACGCCCGGATATCGCGGCACTGGTCGGCCGGCCGCTGTCGGATGTCGCGCTTGCCTGCTGCGGCCCCGACGGCATGATCGACGACTTCGAACAGGCATCACGCGACTGGCCCGCCGATCGCGTTCATATCGAGCGCTTCGTGCCGCCGCCGCTGCCGGTCGATCCCGACGCCAAGCCCTATGTGCTCGCGCTCGCAAAATCGAACCGGGAAATCACCGTGGCTGCAGGACAGACCATGCTGTCGGCGCTGACAGATATCGGCATCGACGTGCCGGCATCCTGCTGCGGCGGCATCTGCGGCTCCTGCAAGGTGGACTGGCTGGAAGGGCAGCCGGTGCATCGCGACCGCGTGCTGTCGCCGGCGGAACGCGAACGCAGCCTGCTGGTCTGCGTGGCGGGTTCCGCTGGGGATCGTCTGGTTCTCGATCTCTGACGTCCGATCTGACGGCCAAACAGGCGGCAACGGATGCACCGTTGCCGCCTGTTTGCGTTTCATGCAGCGCATCGCAACGCCCGACGTTCCGGTCAGCGAACCGCCCGCTTTGGATGGCCTACAAACATACCTTGACCGCTTAACTAATTTTTAGAAATTGCGCAAAGTGCGCAAAAAGTGTTTGATGTCTGCGTAATTTGCGCATATCGGGCGGTGTGCGCAGGGGCTCCTGAGGAAAATTGCGCAGAATAATCAGTGATGCGCACGGCGCGGGAAGGAAATAGACCATGCAGATTCCAATTAAGCGGGCGATTGAGAAGGTGCCGGGCGGCATGATGACCGTGCCGCTGCTGATCGGCGCGCTGTTCGCGACCTTTGCCCCCAACACCCCGAAATTCTTCGGCTCCTTCACCGGCGCGCTGTTCTCCGGCGGCGCTCTCAGCATTCTCGCCGTGTTCTATGTGTGCATGGGTGCGAGCATCGACTTCAAGGCGACCCCCTATATCGTCAAGAAGGGCGGCGCCCTGATGATCGTGAAGGTTGGCACCGCCATCATCCTCGGCCTGATCTTCGGCCGCTTCCTCGGTGAAGCGCCGGTCACCGCCGGCATCTTCGCAGGCGTGTCGACGCTGGCGATCGTCGCCGCCATGAACGACACCAATGGCGGTCTCTACATGGCGCTGATGGGCCAGTATGGCCGTCCGCGCGACGTCGGTGCCTACAGCATCATGACGCTGGAAAGCGGTCCGTTCCTCACCATGGTGACGCTTGGCGTTGCCGGTCTGTCGTCGTTCCAGTGGCCCGCGCTCGTCGGCGCGATCCTGCCGCTGGTGGCCGGCATGATCCTTGGTAATCTCGATCGCGAGCTGCGCGACTTCCTCAGCAAGGCCGTGCCTGTGATGATCCCGTTCTTCGCCTTCGCGCTCGGCACCGGCCTGAACCTGACGCAGGTCTGGCAGGCGGGTCTGCTTGGCGTCGGCATGGGCGTTGCCGTCGTGATCGTGACCGGCATCCCGCTGTTCTTCGTTGACCGTCTCACCGGCGGCAACGGCGTTGCGGGTGTCGCAGCGGCATCGACCGCCGGCAATGCGGCGGCCGTGCCTGCGATCGTCGCTGCGGCCAATCCGGCCTATGCGGCTGCTGCCGGCCCGGCGACCATCCTCATCGCGGCCTGCGTGGTCGTGACGGCGATCCTGACGCCGATCCTGACCTCGTGGGTTGCCGGCATCGTCGGCCGTGATGTCGAGCCGGAAGCGGAGGCGACGACGCCTGCCGCGCCGAGCGTCGCATCACCCGCACCAGTGGCTGGGCGCTAAGATGGCGGGTCGCTGGCTGATCCTCGCCGATGATCTCACCGGTGCAGCGGACTGCGCCATCGCCTTCGGTCGCCGGGGCCTTGCGGCTGCCGTGACTTGGGGCGACGTCGCAAGCGCCGGGGATCGCCAGCATCCGGTTATCTCCTATGATGCAGCGAGCCGCGGCCTCACGGCCGAGGCCGCTGCGCGTCGGCACGCCGACGTGTTGCAACAGTTGATGGAGCCGGATCGGCTCCTGTTCAAGAAGATCGACTCCACGCTGCGCGGTCAGCCAGCTTCCGAGACGGCGGCTGCGCTGGCGCATCTCAAAGCGCAGTCGGGTTCGGCCTTCGGCATCTTCGCGCCGGCCTTTCCCGCGACGAACCGCACCACGATCAATGGCCGCGTCGTCGTCAATGGTCGTCCGCTTGAGGAAGCCGAGGTCTGGAAGCGCGATCACACCTACGATAATGCCGACATCGCTGATGTATTGGCATCGGCTGGTATTCGCAGCGAGAAGGTGTTGCTCGAAATCATCCGCGGTGGGCATCTCGAGACTCACCTTGCGCGTATCGCGTCCGGCGACAGCGTCGTTGCGATCTGCGATGCGGAGACCGAGCACGATCTGCATCTGATCGCCGAAGCCAGCCTGAAGATTTCACCGGCGACAGTGTTCATCGGCAGCGCGGGCCTTGCGCACGCGCTGGCTGCGCTTGATGACACCAGTGCTGCCGAGAAGCTGGAAATTCCACCCAGCACATATGGCACATTGATCGTTGTCGGCTCGCTCGCCGGTGCGTCGCGCTCCGCAGCGCGCAAGCTGGTCGCCAGCGGCACCGTCACGCATCTGCCTGTCACACCTGAAGTCTTGCTTGGCGACAAGGCAGGGCAGGCGGCGTTGGCCGCGCGCGTGACCGAAGGCTTGATCGCAGGCGGCGATGTCCTGGTCGAGATCGTGATGGATGACAATCCGAAAATGTCGCTCGGCCCGCAGCTCGCGCAGAATCTTGCCGATGCGCTGATGCCCGTGGCGTCCAGCATCGGCGCCTTTGCGGCCACCGGTGGCGAGACTGCCGCGGCGCTGCTGTCGCGGTTCGGTGTCAACGGAATCCGTCTGGCCGACGAGATCGAGCCCGGCGTTTCGCTCGGGCTTACGCTCGGCGCATTGTCCGTGCCGATCGCCACCAAGGCCGGCGCCTTTGGCGACGAGAACAGCCTGATCAAAATTCGCGAACGTCTTCACACCGTCCGAACTCAAGGAAGCTTCACATGACCCGTCCGACCATTGCGATCACCATGGGCGATCCCGCAGGCATCGGCCCCGAAGTGATCATGAAAGCCTTCGCGCATCCGGAAATGCTCGCGATGTGCAATCCGCTAGTGATCGGCGATGCCAATCGCCTGCGCAAGGCCGGCGAGATCGTCGGCGCCAGGATCGGCGTCGACTCGCTCAGCGATGCAAAGGCTGCGAATTTCGCCTCCGGCGCGGTGCAGTGCGTGGATTTGAAGATCGTGCCCGAAGACCTGCCGTTCGGGCAGAACTCCCCGATCGCAGGCGAGGCGGCCTACCGCTTCATCGAGAAGGCCGTCGAGATCGTTCAGGCCGGCATCGCCCAAGGTATCTGCACCGCACCGCTCTCCAAGGAAGCGCTGCATGCGGCTGGCCACAAATATCCTGGACATACCGAACTGCTCGCGCATCTGACGGGCACGCCTGAAGTGTCGATGATGCTGGTGTCGCCAAAGCTGCGCGTGATTCATGTCACGACGCATATCGGCCTGATCGATGCCATCAAGAAGATCGAGCCCGGCCTGGTCGAGCGCGTCATCACGCGTGGCCATGAAGTGCTGGTCAAGGCCGGCATCAAGAATCCGAAGATCGGCGTTTGCGCGATCAATCCGCATGCCGGCGAGAACGGCCTGTTTGGCTACGGCGAGGAAGCCGAGAAGATCACGCCGGCCGTCGAAGTCTGCCAGAAGAAGGGCTGGGACGTGCGCGGTCCGCTGCCGGCCGACACGCTGTTCTTCCTCGCAGGGCGCGGCGACTACGACATGGTGGTCGCGATGTATCACGATCAGGGCCATGGCCCGATCAAGGTGCTGGGCCTGGAATCCGGCGTGAACATCACGGTCGGCCTTCCTGTCATCCGTACCTCGGTCGATCACGGCACCGCCTTCGACATCGCCGGCAAGGGTATCGCCGACGAGCGCAGCCTTCTCGAGGCCTTGCGGCAGGCGGTGGATCTCGCACCGGGATCCAGGGCGGCCTGACAATCTCCGTCATGCCCGGCCTTGTGCCGGGCATCCACGTCTTGTTACTTCGAAGACGTGGACGGCCGGGACGTCAAGCGAAGCTCGCTTCGCGCTGCCCGGCCATGACGAAACGCTGGTAAATACCAGCTTGATTGGCTGAGGTTCGATGTCGATGCGCAATAAGGAACGTCGCTCACGCCTGTTGGACGCCCTGAACGCCGGCGAGATCGATGTCGACGATCTCGCACGGCGCTTTGGTGTGTCCGGGTCCACCGTGCGGCGCGACCTGCAGCATCTCTCGAAGAACAACGCGGTGCGCCGCACTTACGGTGGCGCGATTCTCACCGGCCATGTCGCAGAGACCACACTCGACCAGCGCTTCTCGGTCCAGGGCAAGGAGAAGCAGGCCATCGCGCGGGCCGCGATCGACCTGATCGAGGACGGCGACACGCTGATCCTCGATGCGGGATCGACGGTCGCCGCTTTCGGCAAGCTGCTGCTGCAGCGCCGCCTGCGCATCATCACCAACAATATCGCGCTGCTGCCGTTTCTCGCCAAGGCGCCTTCCATCGAACTCGTGGTGCTGGGCGGCGCGCTGCGCTCGACCAGCATGAGCACCATGGGACCTCTGGCCAGTGAGGGACTGCGGCGTCTCACCGCCGACCGCGCCATCATGAGCGCCGACGGTGTCGTGAGCGGTCGCGGGTTGTGCGAGGCCGACCTCGATCAGGTCGCCTTGAAGTCCCTGATGATGCAGCAGGCCAAGGAGGTCATCGTGCTCGCCGACGCCGGCAAGCTCGGCCGCGCCGAACAGGACGCCTGGGCGCCGTTCCCGCCGCGCTGGACGCTGGTGACGGGCGCTGGCGCCTCGGCGGAGCAGCGCAAGCTGATGGAGCATGCAGGGGCGCATATCGTCGTGGCGGGGGCGTAGCGGGACTTTATGCGTGTTCTGGCGCCAGGCGGATATGGGATCGACTTGCGGCGAAAACCGGCTAAGTAGGTGCCAGCGCGGACGTGGCGGAACTGGTAGACGCAAGGGACTTAAAATCCCTCGATGGCAACGTCGTGCGGGTTCGATTCCCGCCGTCCGCACCAGCCTTCAGGGGAACTTCAGCCTCAATCCGGCCACCGGCGGCTGCTTTACGCAACGTCAATCCTGCCCGGCTAGAAAGTCCCGATGATCGTTTGTCCTTCCCGTTCCCGCCTGCCGATGCGCGCTGCTGCGATGGCGTCATTGCTCGTTCTGGCCGGCTATCTCGGCGGCTGCGCCAGCATGGGCGATGGCATGGTGTCGGGCGCTTTCGTCGATCCTGCGAAATATGACCTTTATGATTGCCCGCAGCTTGAGACCGAGCGCAAGACGCTTGCGACGCGGACGGCCGAATTGCAGGGGCTGATCGACAAGGCGCAGACCGGCACGGGTGGAGCGGTGGTCAGCGAACTCGCTTATCGCAACGATTACATCTCCACGCGGGCGCAGGCCAAGCTGGCGGAAGAGAACTGGCAGAAGAGCAAGTGTGTGGCCAGTCCGCCGAAAGCGCCGGCAGCGTCAGAACCCATTACGCCGCGCAAGCGCGCTGGCGCCCGCTCCTGAGCCTGTCAGGATCAGAGTTTCCAGTCATAGATCCAATCCTGCCGCGCCTGTAGACGCTCTGCACCGAGCGCGCGCATGGCGAGGTCGCGCGCCAGCGCCATGGGGCCACGCAGATGATAAATCTGGCCGGATTGCCGGGCGGTGCGCTGTATCAGGCCGACGCGTGGCTGGCGTAGCGCGGCGTAGCGCGCCAATGCGGGCGCGATCGCTGCGGCATCGTGGCCAGCGGCGGCAAGGCACTCCGCCAGCACCGCCGCATCCTCGATGGCCATGCCCGCGCCTTGCGCGGCGAAAGGCAGCATCGCATGGGCGGCATCGCCGAGCAGCGCCACGGATCCCTCGTGCCACATGCCGCCGTCCGGCATCGTGAACAGCGGCCAGCGCCGCCAGTTATCGACGCTCTCGATCATGGCGCGTGCATTGGCGGGCCAGCGCGACGCTGCAAAATGTTGGCGGATCTCGCTGGCGTCGCCGATGTCGCTGCTGCCCAGCTGCATCGCGGCGCCGGGCATGATGGCGACCATGTTGATCCGCTCGCCCGATGACACCGGATAGACAACGAGATGGCCTTTCGGCCCCATCCAGAGCTGGACGCCATGGGGGACCAGGTCGCTTTTCAGCCGGCTCGTTTCCAGCGTCCCACGCCAGGCGATGAGACCGGAGAAGTGCGGCTGCGTTTCGGGAAACAGTTGCCGTCGCACGAAAGACCACGCGCCATCGGCGCCGATCAAGGCCAGCACCGACTCGCCGTTGACGATGATACCGGCGGGCGTGGCGCGGAGGTTGTCCACGGGACAACTGAGGCGCAGTTCAATGTCGGGATGCGCGATGACCGCGCCGAGCAATGCCGATTGCAGATCGGCGCGATGCACCAGCCAGTAGGGTGCGTCATCGCGGGCGCTGCCGAGTGGCAGGCGGATCACTTCGCCGCCGCTGCGCGCGGTCATGATGCTCACACTGGCCGGCGTCGCGACATGGGGCGCAAGGCGCGGTTGCAGGCCGAGGCCGATCAGGATGCGGGTCGCATTGGGCGAGAGCTGCAGTCCGGCGCCGGCTTCTTCGAGCCGCCCGGTCTTCTCACAGATGAGGACGCGAAAGCCCCGGGCGGCTAGCGCGAGTGCGGCCGTCAGTCCGCCGATGCCCGCACCAGCGATGACGATGGTGCGCGGCGCCGTCACGGCCGGAAATCAGGCAACCTTGTCTTTCACCACGCATTCCGGCGGACGTGACTGGCCGGCGCCGAGATCGGCGGCAAAGCGATACAGGGTCGAGCAATACGGGCAGATGATCTCGTTGTCGTTGCCGAGGTCGAGGAAGACATGCGGATGATCGAACGGCGGATTTGCACCCACGCACATGAATTCCTGCGAGCCGATCTCGATGATCGGAACGCCGGCGTCATTGTGAAAGTGCGGAACCACGTGGTCGGACATCTTCTCTACCTTTGCTCGCAACAGCCGCGGGCGTATGAGCCGGCGCGCCATTCAGTGCGGCGCACCATACTGGTCCGGAACCATGATTCCTAGACCGCGCAGGGGTCATTCATCCGTACAAATTCGACACAATTCGGGTGTCTCCGAATAGCCCTTCTTTCGTCGGGGCAGTTGTGTCCACGATGTGACGCACCATTTCTAAAGAGGTGCAAGGATAGGGTTTCCCGCCATGTGGTTCCGGCTCGACACAGCTTTGACGGGGGTAGCGGTCTGCGCGACCGCCGGCCTGCTGTTGCTGCCGCATGCGCGCGACGCCGGCGCCGTGCTCGCCGCGCAGGATGACCCCGTCGCTCTGGCCGATGCGCAACTCAGCTCTGCATTGCGGAAGGATCCCGCGGTGCTCGCCCGCAATATCGAGGACGCGCTCGCGGCCAGGGATGCCGACCTCGCCAAAAGCTTTGCTGATGTTGCGGCTGCCAGACATGTTCAACTGCCGGACGATCTCGCCAGGCGCGTGACCGAGGCGGTTGCGGACGAGAATTCCGCCTCCCATTTCGCCAGCCGCTTTGCGACTGGCTTTGTCACCGGCACTGCCGATGATGTCGGCAGCCTGTCCGGCACTGTCGCCGGCGATCTCTTTGTGTTCGGCGATATTCGCGACGTGGTGCGCGAAGGCAAGCACATGGCGATGGGTGAGGATACCGATCACCTCATTCTCGGCCTTGCTGCCGCAGGTCTCGCTGTGACCGCAGCGACCTATGTCAGCGTTGGCGGCGTCGCGCCGGTGCGCGCGGGCCTCACACTGGTGAAGGATGCGCGCAAGGTCGGGCGGATCGGCGAGGGACTCACCACCTGGGCGGCGCGCTCGGCGCGCGGCGTGGTGGACGGGCCGATGCTGCGCGCCGCGGTGGCCGATGCGTCGATCCTGCGGCCGGGGCAAACCATCACTGCGGTGAAGGCGGCGTTCCGCACCGAGAAGGCCGGCGGCATCGTGCGTCTCGCCGGGGATGTCGGTCGTGTCGGCGAGAAGGCCGGCACGCGCGGTGCACTCGATACGCTGCGTATCGCCCAGAGCCCGAAAGACGTCACGCGCGCGGCGCGACTCGCCGAAGTCAAAGGCGGTCAGACTCGCGCCATCATGAAGATGTTCGGCCGTGGTGCGCTGCTGCTGGCGGCGGGCGCATTCAATCTCTCGATGTGGGTGTTCTGGGCGCTGTTCGCGCTGCTCGGATTTGTCGTGTCGATCAAGGCAACCACGGAACGCATCACCTGGTCGTGGCTGCAGCGCTCCAAGGCCAGACGTGCGCGCCGCGAGCTTGCGGTACGGCAGGACGCTCTGCTGCAGGACATCTCACGCAAGGACGCATTACTCAGGGACATGGCTCTCCGCCATCCCGCGCCGGCTCACTCACTGGCGCCGGTGCTCGTCCACGGGTAAACTGAGCGCTTCCCATCACCACCATTCATTCTCTCAATCACCCCATCTCTCAATCGTAACGGAATTCTGGATGCCGAGCTTTCACAACGGCGCTGTCGAAATTGCTTATCTCGATGAAGGCGAGGGCGATCCGATCGTCCTCGTGCACGGCTTTGCGTCGAGCAAGAACGTCAACTGGGTCTATCCGACCTGGGTGTCGGAATTGAAGAAGCACAATCGCCGCGTCATTGCGCTCGACAATCGCGGCCATGGCGATTCCAGCAAGCTCTACGATTCCGAACAATACAGCATCGGCGCGATGGCCGCGGACGTGCGCGCGCTGCTCGCGCATCTCGGCATCGCGCGCACTGACATGATGGGCTATTCGATGGGCGCGCGCATCACTGCCTATATCGCCTACAGCCATCCGGAATTGATCCGCAGCGCGATCTTCGGCGGTCTCGGCATCGGCCTCATCAAGGGCGGCGGTCCCGGCGAGAATGTCGCCCTCGCGCTCGAGGCGGACTCGCTCGACGACGTCACCGATCCCGTCGGCCGCACCTTCCGCGCTTTCGCCGATCAGACCCGTTCGGACCGCCGCGCGCTCGCAGCCTGTCTGCGCGGCTCGCGTCGGCTGATGACGAATGAGGAAGCCGCCGCCATCAAGGTGCCGCTGCTGATCGCTGTGGGAACGACGGACGAGATCAGCGGCTCCGCACAGGAGTTGCAGAAGGTCATCGCCGGCTCCGAAGTGCTGGATATTCCGAACCGCGATCACATGCGGGCGGTCGGCGATCGCGTCTACAAGGAAGGTGTGCTGGATTTCCTGTCGCGCCGGCCGTGATGACAATTGGCGAGGGGCGCACCTTGTTTTGATCACATGAGCGCCCACTTCTGATGCACGCCCGGTTTGTGGGCGGACGGGGCTTTCACCGGAAACGCCTGCGTTTTCAACGTGTTGTCAGGCGATCGCCGGGTAAGCCGCCGTTCACGATGGCAGGAGCCGTGTCGCGACAGCGATGCGCCTTGTGCTATAATCGACGCCGTATTCAGGGAATTGCGAGTCCGCCATGGCCGTGCAGAGCATCAATCCGCAGAATTCAAAACTCGCAACGCTGGATCCGATCTGGGATCGCATCCGTTCCGAGGCGGAAGACATCGTCCATCGCGAGCCTGAACTCGCATCCTTCATCTATTCGACCGTGCTGCATCACAACCGTCTGGAAGATTCGGTGGTGCACCGCGTTGCTGAACGTCTCGATCACGCAGCGCTGTCCGGCGACCTGATCCGCCAGACCTTCGACGAAGCGCTGCGCGACGAGCCGGATCTTGGCAATGCGTTCCGCGCCGACCTCGTCGCCGTGTTCGACCGCGATCCCGCCACCACGCGCTTCATCGATCCGCTGCTGTACTTCAAGGGCTTCCACGCCATCCAGGCGCATCGTCTTGCGCATTGGCTCCACAAAAAGGGCCGCAAGGACTTTGCGTGGTATCTGCAGAGCCGCTCGTCGGCCGCCTTCCAGACCGACATCAATCCTGCCGCCAAGATCGGCCGCGGAATCTTTCTCGATCACGCGACCGGCTTTGTCGTTGGCGAGACCGCTGTGATCGAAGACGACGTGTCGATCCTGCACGGCGTGACGCTCGGCGGCACCGGCAAGGAAAACGAGGACCGCCATCCGAAGATTCGCCACGGCGTGCTGATCGGCGCCGGCGCCAAGATTCTCGGCAATATCGAGGTCGGCCATTGCGCGCGCATTGCCGCGGGTTCCGTTGTCGTCAAGCCAGTGCCGCACAACGTCACTGTGGCGGGCGTGCCGGCGAAGATCGTTGGCGAAGCCGGCTGTTCGGAGCCGTCGCGCACCATGAACCAGATGCTGAACGCGATCGGGCTCTGATTTTCAGGGGCTGAGACTTCTGGGCTTGCGATTTGCAAGCGCTGATATTGCACGCGTTTTCGTTCACTTGTGGGATGGCGTGATTTTTCGAGAAACGGCCTAGCCGTGGACGCCATCTCGCATTAAAGCTTCTCTCCATCAGCTCAACAGACATCAACTGCATTGGAGACACCTGTGGACGTTCAGGAAGTCAGAAAGCTCGACGCCTATCTCAAGCGCGTGTTCGGCAACCAGAAGCTCCGCGTAGTGCCGCGCCCGAAGAAGGACGACTCCGCCGAAGTCTATATCGGCGAAGAATTTATCGGCGTGCTGTTCGTCGATGACGAAGACGATGATCGCTCGTTCCAGTTCCAGATGGCGATCCTGGAAGAAGACCTCGTCGATAACGGCTGAGGAGGCACCTTGCCCCGCTTGCCGGCGGCGAGATCAGCGCAAGCACTGCGTGGGTCGTCGCGCTCTGTACATCACACGCTAGGCCGCGTTGTCCGGCGCGACCAGGCCGGCGGCGGTGGCAAGCCAGACCAGGTGCGCGTCGGTGCGCGCGCCGATCTTCGATTTGATCTGGTAGTGATAATTCTGCACGGTCTTGGTGCTCAGATTGAGCGACGTCGCGATCTGCTCCGTGGTCCAGCCTGACGCCACCAGCCGCAGGATTTCCGTTTCGCGCGGCCCGAGATCTTCCACCAGCGACCGTTCGTTGCCGAGCCGCTCGCTGGCGATTTCGCGCGCGATGTCTTCGCTCAATGCGCGTCCGCCGCGGGCGACGGTGGCGATGGCGCGCACCAGTTCGTGCGGCGCGCTGCTCTTTGTGATGTAGCCGCAGGCGCCCGCCTCGAACGCTTTCAGCGCGAACGCGGCGCTCGCATGCATGGTGAATACCAGCAGGCGCGCGGTGCGATCCCATTGCCGGATATGCCGGATCGCTTCCAGCCCGCCGGGGCCGGGCAGCGACAGATCCATGACCACCACGTCCGGGCGCTCTGCCTGATAGGCGCGATAGGCCGCAGCGGCATCCTCGGCCTCGGCGCTGACGCGAAAACCGACCTGCCGCTCCAGTAGCCGGCGATAGCCTTCGCGCACCACCGGATGGTCGTCGACCAGCAGGATGCTGACGGTGGTCATGCCGCGGCTTGTCGTGGCTGCAGCGGAATCACCGCGGCCACGCGGATACCGTGTGCCGCCGGGCCGATCGACAGGCTGCCGCCAAGCGCTGCGATGCGTTCGCGGATGCCGAGAATGCCGTGACCGGAGGCGGTGTGGGCCTGCGTGGCGTCGCCGCCGCCGTCATCCTCGACGCTGACGGCGATGGCGTCGCGGACCTCTTCCCCATGGTTGATGCGGAGATGGACGTGCTGCGGCTTGCCGTGGCGTGCGGCGTTGGTGAGGCACTCCTGCGCGATGCGGTAGATGTTGACGGCGGCTTCTGCGGGGACGGCGGTGAGATCGCCGGTTACGTCGAGATGAAACACGGCGCGTCGCGTCGTGCTCGCATTCCACTGCGCCACCAGTTGCACAAGGCTGGCCTGCAATCCCAGTTCCTCGAGATCCTGCGAGCGCAGCCGCGCCAGCGCGCTGCGCAGCGTCGTCATCATTTGGCCGGTGATGCGGGCGACGGCGCGGGCATCGTCGGCCAGATCGGGACGGGACGGCGTGGCGCCGGTCTCGATGGCTGCGGCGAGCGCCGCGGTGGCGGTGAGGCACTGGCCGAACTCGTCGTGCAGATCGCGCGCCAGTGCGCGGCGTTCTTCTTCCTGTACCTGAAACAGTCGCTTGGTCAGCGCGACGCGTTCGGCAGTGGTGGCCGCGAGACGGCCGGCGAGATCGTTGACGGCGCGGGCGATATGGCTGAATTCGGTGGCGCCGAAAGCGGGCAGGCGATGGCGGTGGTCACCATGTTCGAGGCGGCGCAGGCCGCGTACGATGCTCCGGGCCGGCATCAGCGCATGGCCGATCAGGAGAATCGCGAGCAGACTGATGCCCAGCGCCATCGCCGCGGCGATGCTGACCATCACGGTCACCTGCCGCCATGCCTGACGCACGGCGGCGGCGGGGTCGACACGGGCTTGCACCGTGCCTGCATCGCGCTGCCGCACGGTAAGCGGCCGCGTCTCCGTGGCATGTGGCCCGAACAGCGCGCCGTAGAGACTGACGAACCATGATGGCGCCGGGCTGCCGATGTCTTCGGTCTGGCTGCACAGGTCGAACGGCGGCGCGCTGCCGAGCCGGAAGTCAATGCACACGCCTGGCGCGATCACCTTCATGGTAGCAATGGATTTCCAGTCCGGCAGCGGCAGCAGTGCATCGCGGTAAGTGCCATCGCGCCACAGCAATTCGCGCCAGTACAGGTTCTGCAGGGTTGTCGCGACGCGGTCGGCGGAGGCGGCGGTGTCGGCCTCGATGGTGCGGTGCGCATCGACCAGAATCCATCCGATAGTACAGGCCAGACAGAGCAGCACCACGGCGACGAGACGAAGAACGAGATGTATCAGCAGGCGCATGATCGCATTCCCCGCGGTGAGACATTGATATTAAAGCGGCAGGCGCCGTGGTCTGGCAAGCGGTTCTGCATCGTTTAGGCAATTTGCCCGGTATGTGGCGGGTGCGATGCCCTTGGAGGCTCAGTCGTACAGGCGGCAGATTGAAGCTAATCGCCGATCGTGATCGGTGAAACAACCAGCAGGAGGGACATGTGGTGAGCCGGCATCATCTCGATCCGGCGGATCGCGCGCCGCTGCTGCACTGGTTGATCTTTACCGGGCTCTGTCTGTTCGCTGCGGTTCTGCTCTGGCACTATGGCCTGGTGCGGCAGATGCTTGCTGTCGATCGCACCTATATCTCGTCGGTGATCGTACTGCTCTATTTCGGTGCATCGCTGCATTGCCTGTGGCGCCTGATCGCAGTGTCGCGCGAAGCCGACGCGGCGCGGGGTGCAGCGGAGCTATTCGCGGAGGGCGGCCAACGCATCGTCGTGGCCGGCGACGGTGTCGCGATCGACGGCGTCGGTGCGTTACCGAAAGGCCTGATGGCGTCGCATATCCGCGACCTGGCCGTGAAGTCCGCACTGCAAAGCGGGCGACGGCTCGACCAGACGCTGCTGCTGCGTCGTCTCGCCGGAAATTTGCGCGGCTCGAACGGATTCGGCGGGTTTGCCGGCGACACGCTGATGAAACTCGGCCTGATCGGCACGATAGTTGGCTTCATCATGATGCTGGCGCCGATCGCCGGCCTCGACACCGGCAATCAGGGCGCCATCAAGGCCTCCATGAACCTGATGAGCGAGGGCATGGCGGTGGCGATGTATACCACGCTGGCGGGGCTGATCGGTTCGATCCTGATCCGCATCCAGTATTACATGCTGGAGGACGCAACCGCCAAACTGTTCGCCTTTGCCGTCGGCGTCATCGACGTCCACGCCGTGTCGCTGCTCGAACGTGAAGCGGAGCACGCGAAGTGATCGACGAGTTTGAATTCTCTGGCAAGGAAGCGCCGTTCGATCCGCTCGGCGTCATGCTGTTCAAGGCGCTGCAGGTGATCGCCTTCCTGTTCTTCATTGCGCTGCTGGCGATCAAGACCAAGGACGACGAAGGCAAGGTCGATCCCAAGCTGGAATTCATGATCACGGTGAGCTGGCCCGACAAGCACCCGGACGACATCGACATGTTCGTGCAGGACCCGCTCGGCAATATCGTGTGGTACCGGCGGCGTGAGACCGGCTTCATGGTGCTCGACCGCGATGATCGCGGCGGGCTCAACGATTTCATCATGGTCAATGGCCAGAAGGTGCTCTCGCCGATCCGGCAGGAGATCGTCAGCGTGCGCGGCATCGTGGCCGGCGAATACATCGTCAACATCTACCATTTCGCGGCGCTGACCGGACAGCCAGTGCCGGTGACGGTCAAGGTCGAGAAGTTGAATCCGAAAGTACAGGTGGTGCACTACGACACCGTCAATGTCGATCATGGCGGCGCCGAGACAACCGCGGTGCGCTTCATCATGGACAAGGCCGGCAACGTGACGGAGGTCAATCACGACCAGACATCGCTCGTGCGGATGCTGAACAAGCGGTACAGGGAGCGCAAGGCCGGATGAAGCGATGAGCCTGCAAGCCAGCATTCTCGGTCTGTCATTCGGCTACGCGCTGCTCGGCCTGTTGCTGTTGCTGGCGGTGGTGCGGACGCGGCTGCCGTGGCCGGTGAAGGCCGGCGCGGTGGCGGTGACTTCGGCGTTTTACGTGCTGGTGTTCTTCCGCACCCAGGGCCTGCTCGGCTGGTCGGCGGACGATCCGCTGCCGCCGAACTTCCAGTTGTTGTGGGTGCGCAGCGTCGAGCCCAACATCGCCCAGGGCGAGCCCGGTGCCATCCACATGTGGGTCGAGGCCCTCGACGACGACAATCTCCCGAGCGGGGCGCCGCGGGCCTATCGGCGGCCTTACTCCACCGCGCTCGCGCGCAAGGCCGAGCGTGCGCGCACTGAGATCGCCGCGGGTCATCCGCAAGGCGGGCGTGCCGCGCAATTCGGATCCGGCGAGGGCGAGTTGCCACCTGGTGGCCCGCCAGGTGCGCTGTTCGCCAGCGGGGAGCCGGGCGGCGATCCGTCCGGCGGTGGTCTGCTGGACCCCGCTTTCATGCGCGGCGACTCCCAGTCCATCACATTCGCCCCGCTGCCCGTGCCCGTCCTGCCAGCCAAAGATGTGCCGTAGCGGCGATGGCCATCGCGAACGTTAGCTTCGCTTGGGGTGGCGGGGAATCTCAGAGTGTTTTGCTCTAACGTCATTCCGGGGCTTTGTCCTTGCTCGTCATTCCGGGGCGCGGCCGGCACTTGCCGGACGCGAACCCGGAATCTCGTTGTGTTTTGCGCTGAACATGTCGGGATTCCGGGTTCACGTGCGCGAAGGCGCGCCCGCGCCCCGGAATGACGGAGCTGGGGCGGGGCAGCGCCCAAACATTTTTTCCTGCATTCTATTGACAATATACCTATAAGGATTATTGTCCGAATTGTCCGGTTCGCGAGGGGCGCTTCATGAGGCGTCTTGAAGCGGGATCTGGATTGCGGCGCCTGCGGGCGTGGGGTGACGTACCCCGCGCACTCGGGAGGCCTTGGGTCACCGTCCGGCCCCACTACGGGGGTCTGCCACTCATGCTGGCTGGACGTGGCATTGGTGAACGGCGGGAAACCGTCGGGATCAGCGGAGTGCGGAGCTCTGCGCCTTTGCCCGGAAGAACGGTCCCGGGGACAGAAATCGCCGCGGTGGCGCGCCGTGAGGCGTTGCGCGGTTGCAGCTTGCCGGCGTTCCGGTGGAGCGGATCGCGACAGAAACCACCCTTGCGCCTCACGGCGCGTCGCCACCCCTCATCCTTTGAGGGGACTGCTCACACCTCGGACGCCATGGGCGCCGCGAGACTGCGAGCGCATGGCTGTTTGACAATTGCATCCGATGATCGACGCAAATGACGCCGCGAGCGATCAGCGCAGCCCGCTGAGCTGGATCGTCAGTCGATCCATCGCGTTACCGACATCGCGCCATTGCTCAAGCCAGCTACGTGGAAAGCGAAAGATGAGATCGGCGCCGCCGATGCGTCGTTCGCTCATGCACATGCCGGGCGTGGCGCCGTCGCGTGTACAGCGCGCCACCAGCGCCGGCGTCGTGCCGAGATAGAGATCTTCATTGCTGTAAGGCGAGTTGTCGCGGAATGGCTGCGTGGTCAGCCCGTCTTCGCTTGATGTCGCACGGTCGATATAGCGCGGATAGATCGTGCGCAGGCGGGTGTCCGGCGAGGTCGCATCGTGATGCGCCGAGATCGAGACGAAGATGCGATCGATCGGCTGCGCGTTCTCATCGAAATTCTCGACGCTGACATGCCTCGGCAGGTTGCTCGCTTCCAGCGATGGATAGACATAGCTCAGATCGACGCGTTCCTGCGGCCCTGAATGTTTCTGCACCTTGCGGCGAAACGCATGGGTCGGGACGTTGAACAGTGTGGCGCCCACGCTCACCGGGATGCGGTCGGGATCGCCGGGCTTCTGGCTCTGCCAGGTCGGCCACAACAGATAGGCCACCACTGCGATAGCGGGGGCTGCAAGCGCTGCACCGATCAGCATCGGTACGACGGGGTTGCGGCGGTGGCGGCGCCGCGGCCGCGTCGTCGGGTGGGTCGGAAACAGCAGAGACATGCGCACGCTAAATTGGAACTGGGACGGTGTACCGGGTGGGCGAATCAACCGCGAATATGCCAGCCGATGGTTAACGGCCTCGCGCGCCTCGCCGCAGGCGGTATCCGGGAGCCATGCACCGCGCGCGGTTCCCGACCGTGCCGTTAACCCTTTATTAACGTTATGCTGGCGGCGAGCTTCGCATTTTGCGATGCAGGGCGGTGTTTGTATGTGCCGTGAAAGAGCTTCGATGTCCCCCGATGCGTTGAATTCATTCTTCCAGCTATGCATTGGCTTCGCGCTCGCAGGCGCCATTGCAAGCGCCTATCAGGCCTTTGCCAAACGTCCCCCGAGCTTCAGCCTGCTGCAGCAGGGGCCGTCCCCTGAAGCCTTCGCAGCCGTGCCGCTGCTGGTCTTCACGGCGCCTTTCATCATCATGCGCAACACGCTCCGAAACGGTGCAGCCGAGCAGCATCGCATTCAGTTCGTGATGATCGCGACGGTGCTGTCGGGCATCTGGAGCCTGATGTCGGGCACCTTGATCGTGATGACCCTGGAAGCGCTGGGCATACTGGCCTAAGCGCAAGAATCCGTGGCAGTGTCTCCCGCAAAGGGAGACCACTAAATCATGGCAATCTACGAACTCGACGGGCAGGGACCGGATCTTCCGGCCAGCGGAAATTACTTCATCGCCGACACGGCCGATGTGATCGGCAAGATTCGTTTGCTGGAGCAGGCGAGTGTCTGGTTCGGCGCGGTGCTGCGCGGCGACAACGAATGGATCGAGATCGGTGAAGGCTCCAATGTGCAGGACAACTGCACGTGCCATACCGACAAGGGCTTTCCCCTGACCATCGGCAAGAACTGCACCGTCGGCCACAATGTCATCCTGCACGGCTGCACGATTGAAGACGGCGCGCTGATCGGCATGGGCTCGATCGTGATGAACGGCGCAAAAATTGGCAAGAACAGCATCGTGGGCGCCGGCTCGGTGATCACCGAGGGCAAGGAGTTTCCGGAGAATTCGCTGATCATCGGATCGCCGGCGCGCGTCATTCGCACGCTGTCGCCGGAGCAGGTGACGGCGATGGGCAGCGCCGCGCGATTCTATGCGGCGAACGGCCCGCGCTTCCAGAAAGGTCTCAAGAAGATCGGCTAGAGCGTTTTAGAGCGAAGCGGGTACCGGGTCGCGTCAAGAAAACGCATCAAAAAGCCAGAGCCTCGGTTCTGATTCTATCAGAACCGAAAGGGCTCTCGTTGTGATCGCACGCACCGCGATCACGTCCCTTCGGACTCATTGGCTTCTGTTTCGCCGGCCACGCGCTCGTGGCCGGCGCTCCATAGCGAATGCTCCTCGGTGCCGTCCTGATAGGGATTGGCCTCGGCAGGAATGCCCTCGCTGGCGGCACGCTCGCCTTCCTCAAATGGATCTTTTTGCGGATCGTTTGGCATGGGCCTTCTTCCTTGCTGGACGTGATGGGGCGGGGCGCATCGCAGTGTTGCGGCTTGATGCCGATGATGGACCGGCGGCTTTCACGCTCTTGCGGAGCGCATCCTTGAGATCGATCGGAACGCCGTGCTTTTTCAGGAGGTCGGCGAAGGCTTCATCCGCGAGTTCTTGCGTCGTCGCCATGCGGTCGCGGCCAAGCTGGATGAGCTTGTCGAGGGTCTCGTCGTCGAAGTCGATCAGCTTGCGCATGACATCTGCTAACTGAGGCCCGGCCTGCGCCAGCGCGATCGCGCGCGCGTCGGGTCGAATACTTTCTCCTGATGGCGATGCAGCGCCTGTGCAACGCCGAGCCGCGCGAAACTGACAGGGCCGCCGTAGTCAGCCGCCTCGATCAGGCAATGCATCGCGGTTTGCCATTCCTTTGCATCGTGTTCAGATGGTGACAGCTGTGTGATGTAAGCGCCGGCGTCGCGCAGCGACACCAGCGTGTTGCCGTCGGGCAATTCGATCGGTTCGCGAAACGGCTTGTCCCAGGACACGCAGGCTTCTCCTCGGCAATGTCAGGGATTCAAGCCGCCGGCGCCAAATTCGTTCCCGCAACGGAACCCGTTTCCGCTGGTCTCGTTGAACGCCAAAGGAGATTTCCAATGGCGCATTCCTCGAAACTCATCGCGGCTGCAACGGCTACCGTCCTGTTGTCTTCAGTCGCGGCGTTCGCCCAATCCGGCAGTGCAGGTGGCGGCGCGACCGGTGGCGCTGCGGGTACCAATAGTGCAGGCACGGCGAATGCGAGCGGTGGACGCGCCGCGACCGGGATCACGGCAGGCGCGAGCGGGACCGGACAGGCGTCGCCCGATGGCAAGCCGGCGACAGGCGATGCAGCGGTCGATGCGCAGGATCGTGCCGTCGATCGCAAGGTGAAGAGCATCTGCAAGGGGTGCTAGCGCAACGTTGCGCGACAGGCGTTCAGCAACACACCGTAACCGACAGTCGCGAACAAGTGACGGCTATTGATCGTCGCACCGTGGCGGTTCGCGAACGAAAGAGCTACCTATCTGACAGGGCGGCGCTGGAAGTGACCCGTGACGGAGTGTAGTTGATGTTACGCAAATTGGTGTTTGGTCTGTTGACCCTTGCCGCAGTCGCGCTGGTCGCGCCGACAGCCGCATCGGCACGCGGTGGCGGCGGGCATGGTGGTGGAGGTTTTCACGGCGGGGGAGGCTTCCATGGCGGCGGATTTCACGGCGGTGGCTTCGGCCGTGGATTTCGCGGTGCTGGAATAGGATTGGGATTTGGCCTCGCCGGCGCCGGCCTTTATGGCGGTTACTACGGCTACGGCCCCTATGCGTATTACGGTGGGTACCCCTACGCTTATGGCGGTTATGATGACGAAGGCGGATGTTACATAACGCGTAAGCGCGTACGGACACCGGCTGGATATCGGGTGCGTCGTGTCGAGGTTTGTGACTGATTGGCCTTGAGCGACGCCACCTGATTACCTCGTCGGCTCCAGCATGGCTGTGCTGGAGCCACATCATGGCTGGTCAGATTGTCTGGTACGCGTTTTGCAAAATCGAAACGATGACCATGACCCTCGACATTGCCAGTCTCACGCTACTGTTTGTCACCACTGTCTTTGCGCTGGTGATGGCTTTCGTCTGGATGTTCTGTGAGTTCGAGCGCCGGTTCGGAAAGCGGTTGACGGCGATTGCACTCGTGCGCTTCGGCTATCGGCCCGACGGCACCATCGACCGAAACGCAAATCGTCGCGACTAGCGCGGCGATTTTTTTGTCGGTTCGTGTTTCTTGGACGTCAGTCCGGGATCAGCCAGGCACTTTGTAGTTCGTCAGCCAGGCCTGCATCTGTTTCCACCCATTGTCGGCCGCTTCCTGTCGGAAGCTGCGCGAGCATCACCCCCAAAAAGTTGCGGCCAGCTCTTGGGGGAGAGCTGGCCGCGCGCGATCCGGTCTGGGACGGGGAGGGGTGGGGATGTGACCGGGTCGCGTGTCTCGAATTCGTGTTGTTTAGCGATCCCGCGCGCTGGCCGTAGCCACTGCAGGACGGTTGTCGCCGAGCGAGACCCACACATTCGGATCGCTCTGTGACTGGCGTTTGACGAAGCGGTAGCCGGTCTCGGTCCAGGCGAGGACGTTCTCATTCTGGTTGTCCAGAACGTATTCGCCCTTGTCCGTCTTCACCGTGAGCACCGCGTGGCCTTCGCCCTTCTTGTCACGCACCACGGTGATCAGCAGCGCCTCACGTGGCCAGCCTGCTTCGATCAGCATCTTGCGCTTCAGGAGTACATAGTCTTCGCAGTCACCGTAACCGTCTGATGGCAGCGACCACTTTTCGATCACGCCCCAATGATCCATGTCGGTCATTGGCTTGATGGTCTCGTTGACCCAGCGATTGACCCGCACCAGATCCTTCCACGCAGTCTGCGTGATGACGATATCACGTGCTTGCGTCGCATCGCCGCGGCAGTCGGTCGGATTGTCTGAACAGAATTCGACCCAGCCGATCGGTGCGCGTGTGCTGTCGCCCAGGCTTGCGTAGAGTTTTTCGTTGCCGGCACGTGCCGACGAAGTCACTCCAAGAAGGACTGCTAAAACGGCCAGTCCGAAGTATCGCCCCTTGTTACCAAACATTGTGGCCCCCGTTTTCTTGTTGGGACCATGTTTCGCACAAAGGATTTTCGTCGCCGCTAAATCGCTCAAGTACAATTGAAGCGATTACAAGTAAAAGGCGCGGCGAATTCGAACTATACTTGAATCGAATGCGATTCAAATTTTAGCTAATTGTATTTGATTCAAATTGTACGCGTTAATGGCTTGAATGCTGCAATTCAGGAACTTGCGTGCGCAAAGCGGCGTGAAATTAACCCCTCGCGATCGCGTGCAGATGACGCGCAACGGTATCCGCTGATGCGGATAGCGCCTTCAGGACATTGAAAAACGAGGATCGGGGGCGTTCGGCCGTTTACCGGGCGTTGACGCTGTCTTCGAGCGTCTCTGCCAACTGCTCGTGGAAGAACTCCAGAGCGAAGCCTTCTTCGAGATGGCGGACCACACGGGACTGGATTCGGCCGAGCATGACAATCGAGTTCAGCGGCGGACGTTTCTCTGCCGCGATGGCGGCGCCGGACAGCGACAGGTCGATAATGCGGCCGTTCATCTGGACGCCATCCTCGAGGGTGAGGAGCACCATCGGGTTGCGCGGCACGATGCGGTCGTGGCGGCGGTCTTCCGGCAGATTGAGAATGTCGCGGTTGGCCAGCCAGGTCAGCTGGGCTGCCAGCTTGTCGCGTTTGCGCGGTGTCGCACCCACGGTCATGGCGAAGCCGTTGTCGATGATCCGGGTGATTTTACCTTCGACACGGCCGATATGGTCGAGATAGGCGATGACGCGGTCGCCCACATTGCCGATGCCGGGACCGAGCAGCGCGAGGCCGCCGGGCGACATATTGATGACCTGGCACGGAAATTCGCGGCGATCCGGCAGCATATAGCGGCCAAGCAGGTGCACTTTCACCCGCTGAAAGCGACGGCGTTCTTCTGCAGACGGAAGAATCGATTTTGTTTGCGCGAACGCCATCAGTGTCGTGCCGGTCATGCTGGTCGAGTTTCGACCGACCCTACGGCCCGTAGGGTTAACGCCGCGTTAGCAAATACCGAACTGGCGCAACCAGTTGGCGTGATTGTTCTGCGCGACACTTATAATGAGCAGCGTCCGTAGAAGGCTGCTCAGCGCAGCCCTTCATAGACCATAAGGCCGCGGGCAACCTGCAGTTTGCGCAGGGCGCGCGGCGCAAAGCGCTGCGGCTGGTGGGCGAGATAGCGAAACGACGTCAGCTGGAATGCGCCGAGCCGGCCGCGGACTTCGTACATGGGCGCCAGCAGGCCGGTCAGGCTGATAGGGGAATGCGCGCGCGTCGCGAATGGCAGCAACAGTAGTTCCAGATGCGCCTTTAGACCGAATTCGGTCATTGCGGTCACGCCAGCGACGGCGACGAGCTGCTCCTCGGATACGACGGTGATCATGTCCCGGATCTCGTCGCGACACTCGGGCGCGAACAGCAACGGAAACGGCTGGTTCTTCAGGTCGCGGCCGAGTAGGGCACAAACTCTTGTGCCGGCCACACGGAACGGGAATTCGACGGGCTGGTCATAGGACAGCACGAAGATGTCGCCCAGCAACTCGCGAACGGGGCCGGGTTCCAGCTCACTCCGATCGGGGGCGCGCGCAAAACCGCGTTTGTCGTCCCAATAGGCGAAGAACGCGCGGCTGGATGGATGTTTCATTCGCCTGATCCTGACCCGGCTTGCAGTGGATCGGGGACATTTCTGTCCCGAATCCATCCATCGCTCGCCGCTACATGTTGTGCAGATCAGTCATTGCAGCGTCCATGCCGAAGGCGTGTTTTCCACCGCGTTCGGGCGGGTATCCGCCGTTAAGGTTAAGTTTACTATGATTGTTAGGATCTCATTAACCGTCCGGTTTCGGAGCGGGTGGACCAGTTCGCCGTTAACTCTAAGTTAAGCATGCGCTTGGCAACGCGGGGATTGCCGGTAGTCTCCTGCTCACTCCAGAGCGGAGCGGACTGTCTCCAGCAGTTCGTGACGCGCTTAGATAAACAGGTGGCTGAAAACAGAATTGGTCGTCACGCGGGGAGGGGTGGGGATGTCGGCTCGTCCGGCACACCGGGACATCCATCCGCGGGAAAAGATCAAGACGGACCCGGGAGAGCCTTTCTCAGAGGCTCTCCCTTTTTCTTTTCAAGCGGGTTTGCTGTCCTGCGGTGATCCTGAGCTTGCGCGGTACCGGCAAAGCCGACTATCTGGGGCATCGCTCGCCAGAGCCGCTGACAGGCCGTTATCCCCTTGGACACCTTGGATTCCCCCGCTCCCCCGCGCGAACCGATCCTGACCCTGCCGGGGGCGCTGACGGCCTATGTCGGGTTGCTTGCCGTGATCCACATTATCCGCATGTTGCTGCCGGTGGATCTGGAATACTGGACCATTGAGGTCTTCGGTTTCATTCCGAAGCGCTACGACCAGACGCTGCTGTCGATGCCTTTTCCCGGCGGCAATGGCGCAAAGGTATGGAGTTTCGTCACTTACTCCCTGTTGCACGCCAATCTCAGCCATATCGGCTTCAATGTGTTGTGGCTGCTGCCGTTCGGCAGCGCGCTGGCGCGGCGCTTCGGCGCGGTCCGCTTCTTCATCTTCATGGCGGTGACGGCTGTGGCTGGCGCCGCCGCGCATCTGGTTACCCATGAACACGCACTCGCACCGATGATCGGCGCCTCGGCTTCGGTCTCCGGCGCCATGGCCGCGGCCATCCGTTTTGCCTTCGTGCGCGGCAGCTTCCTGTCGTTCAACCGCGGCGATGCCGATGAGGCGGCACGTGTGCCGGCGCTTCCTTTGTTGCGTTCGTTGCGCGATCCGCGCGTGATCGGATTTCTGGCGGTCTGGTTCGGCGTCAATATCATCTTCGGTGTCGGCTCGATTGCGATCGGCGCGGAAGGGGCGAGCGTTGCGTGGCAGGCGCATATCGGCGGCTTCTTCGCCGGGCTGCTGCTGTTCTCGCTGTTCGATCCTATTCCGAGGTTGCAACGCACGGGTTCGCAAACATCGTCTCCGGACATCTCCGACCTGCATTAAGCGCGTACCGGCTTCTTGCGAGGCCGACGCATTTGATCCATCTTATGTATTCGACAGGTGACTCACGTTGGCAGGTTCGGCCCTTGAGGCCGATCCCGTTCCCGGCGCGAACGGTGTTTCAGTGCGATCACCACATCTGAACGACTGTTGAACTGCGCTGTTACACTGCATCTGTCTGACGACCCTAGAATGAAAGACCGCGCCCGACAAAGGGCATGGTCGACTTAGGAGGCGACAATGACGGTACGTGCAATTCTCGATTCCAAAGGCCACCAGATCATCAGCGTCTCGCCGAACGATAAGGTCTCGTCGGTGGTGCAGATGCTGTCACAGCGAAGAATAGGTGCCGTGCTGGTGATGAGCCATCACCACATCGATGGTATCCTGTCTGAGCGTGATATCGTGCGGGTGATCGGAGAACGCGGCGCCTCGGCGCTGGATGAAGACGTGAGCGCCGTGATGACGCGCAAGGTCATTGGCTGCAAACCGGCCGATACGGTCGGTGCAATCATGGAAAAGATGACGACCGGAAAATTCAGGCATCTGCCCGTTATCGAGGACGAGAAGGTCGTTGGTCTGATCTCGATCGGTGACGTCGTCAAATTTCGCTTGCGCGAATTCGAGCGCGAACAGGAAGCGCTGCGCGAATATATTGCGACGGCCTGAGCCCGCCGCGCTCAACTCTGCGAAGTGGTCGGCTTCTGCGCAACGACGGGTGCAGGCGAGTTTGCCACTTCAGGGGCGAGGATTTCGATCGCTTCTTGAATGGACTCGACAGCGCGTTCTGCGGCACGCGCGCCGAGCGTGATCATTTCTTCGGCGCGGTGGAAATCGAACCAGCCGATGCGGCCAACGCGGGGGGCGATCAGGAGATCCGGCGGATCGCCGGCAAGTCGCGCGCGGGTGATGCGATCCTGCATGATGTTGAAGGCATCGACCATTACGGTAGAGATGCCCGGTCGACCGCCGCCGCCGAAGAATTCGCGCTTCATGGTGCGCTCGGCCGAGAAGAACTTGCTGAAACCGCGCTTCGGCTCTTCGACTTCGATGATGGGCTCGGCCATTTCAGGTCCCGTGCCATGGTCGAAAATCGTGGTCGAATGGCCAAACACGTCATTGCTGAGATTGGCTGCGATGACAATCTCAGCGCCCAGCGCGCGCGCCGCCGATACCGGCACCGGATTGACCAGCGCGCCGTCGACCAGCCAGCGATCGCCGACCAGAACCGGAGAGAAGATGCCCGGCAGCGCATAGGACGCGCGCATTGCATCGACCAGGCGACCATGAGTCAGCCAGATTTCATGGCCGGTGCGCACCTCGGTGGCGACGCTGGCGAATTTCAGCGGGAGATCTTCGATCAGCGTATGGCCCAGCGACGCTTCGAGCTGTGCGGCCAGCTTGTTGCCGCCGATCAGGCCTGAGCCGTTCAGGCGAATGTCGAGATAGCTGAGAATATTGCGGGGCTGCAGACTGCGCGCCCATTCCTCGAGCGTATCGAGGTGGCCGGCGGCGTAGGATCCGCCAACTACGGCACCGATCGAGGTGCCCACCACGACGTTCGGGACGATGCCATGGGCGAGCAAAGTGCGGAGGATCCCGATATGGGCGAAACCGCGCGCCGCACCCCCGCCCAGCGCCAGACCGATGATCGGACGTCGAACGCTTCCCAAACCAGGTTTGTCGCGACCGTTCGCGCCATTCTGGCCGCGCCCCATCAAAATCTCCAGCACACTAAGCTCCTCGACGCCGCCGATATTAAATGCAGCTGCGCCATCATTCCAGACGGTAGCTAATTCATGATTTATGTCGCGTTTGCGAGGTTTAGGCACCAAATGTGACTGCAGAGCGACCCGTTACCGCCCGGTGCGCCGGTTCATGGGGAACCTCACGCGATTGTGGGTCTGGCGGCGGGACAGCCGCGTCAAGGCTTGAATTTGTCGCGTTTTGGGTGAAAAGCATGACCATGACTGCATGGGGCCATGATTTGCGAACATCCGGCCGGAGCGGACGGCTGGCTATGGTGCTGGGCCTCGCTCTGCTGCAGACTGTTGCCTTGCCCCAAACCGCATCTGCGCAGTTCTTTTCGGACCGTCCGGCACCGGTTCCGCCGGGCTCGATCCCGGATGTCCCGTCGGGTCCGGCCATCAGCCTCGCGCCGCCGTCCGGTCCTGCTTCCACCCCCTTGTTGCCGGCGCCGCTGACGCAACCGCCGGTTGCCAATGTCGCCCCGCCTGTGCCGTCGCCGGTCCAGGCTGCTCCAACGGGCCCCGCACAGGGCGTGCTGGCGCTGACGGCGCGCTATGGCAAGGATATGCCGGTCATCAATAGCGGTCTGGTCTGGCGGGTTTATTCCGACAGGCCGGACGAGACTGGTGCCTTCAAGTTGATCCGCGAGGATCGCGGCGCCACGCCGAACATCGTGCTGCCGCCGGGCAGCTATGTGGTGCATGTGGCGCTGGGCCTTGTGAGCGCTGTTCGTCCGGTGACCATCAAGTCCGAGACCGATCGTGAAGCGTTTGTGCTGCCGGCCGGCGGATTGCGGATCGAGGGCCGCGTCGGCACCACGAAGATCCCGCAGAACCAGATCTCGTTCTCGATCTACAAAGGCAGCCAGTTCGAAGGCGGCGAGCGCACGCCGCTACTGCCGAGTGTTCCTGCCGGCGATGTCGTGTTGCTGCAGGAAGGCACCTACTACATCATCTCGAATTACGGTGACGCCAATTCGGTGGTGCGCTCCGACATCCGCGTGCAGGCGAGCAAGCTCACCGACGTGACCATCACGCATCGTGCGGCTGTCATCACCATGAAGCTGGTGAGCGACAAGGGCGGCGAGGCTCTGGCCAACACCGCATGGTCGGTGATCACGCCGGCCGGCGACGTCATCAAGGAATCCATCGGCGCATTCCCGCGCGTCACTTTGGCAGAAGGCGAATATCGCGCCATCGCCAAGAACGAAGGCAAGGTGTTCGAGCGCCCCTTCAACGTCGTGAACGGCGTCGACGGCGAGATCGAAGTCATCGCGCGCTAACTGCTGCTCGCAAGCTACTCAACAATCTTCCAGAACAAAGATCTCGTTGCAGACAACACGCTTCAAACGCGAATGAATTGTCATGCGCGTGTCATGATCCTGAATCGCCAACTAACCATCGTGCCAGTTTGTCGCGTTATAGCAGGTCGTTGCCCTCCGCGGTCGCGGAACGTTTACATGACGTTAATCCCCATAGTCCGAATAGCACGTATCGCTACAAGTGTTCCGAAGGGGATGTCGTGATCGCGGCCAGACAGTTATCCGGAAGCCCGGACGTCAAGTTGTTCGACGACATTCCCGCCTTGCAACGCAAATGGCGGGCGGCCGTTCGTCCCGGCCAGATTCTGCCCGGCTATGAAGAAGTGATGCTCGGCAGTCTTGGGCGGATGGCCGATCACATCGTCCTGCTGAAAGTCGAAGGTGAGACGCTCGAAGTGTCACGCAGCGGCCGCTATGTGCAACAGTGGTTGGGTGACGATCGCTGGGGCATTCCGCTCGACGTGCTGGCACCTGATTGCGTGCGTGCGCTAACGGAAGCCGCAAACTGCGCGTTGCAGGCCAACAGGCCGCATCTGATGGTGGCGCATTGCGTGCGTGACGGTCTCGTCCACACCTATGACATTCTGGCGCTGCCGACAGCGTCACGCTGGGGTGGCCGGTTGGTCGGCGTCTATGTCAATGAGCAGGGCACCCGTTACAATCTGGTCGATGCGATCTTCTCGTCGACGGACGAAGGCATCGTGTCGCTTGCGGCAATCCGGGATTCCGCAAGCCAGGCATTCGACTTCCAGATCGTGCATCATAATCAGGGCGCTTCGCGCCTGCTGAAAGTATCACCCACCGACCTTCAGTGGCGCAAGCTGAGCGCGGGCGGTCACGCATTGTCGCTGCCGAGCGTGACGAAATGGCTGCTGTCCATGATCGCCAATGGCCAGAGCGGTCAGCTCGAAATCGACAGCGATGATCGCAACCTTCGGCTCAGCGCCACCGCTTTTGGCGACTTGGTGTCGCTGACTGTGTCTGACGTCACCGACATTAAGCGCCGCGAGGCCTCGTTCCGGCTGCTGTTCGACAGCAATCCGATGCCGATGTGGGTGTTCGATGCCGAGACGATGGATTTTCTCAGCGTCAATGACGCGGCTGTCGCGCATTACGGATACGATCGCGCCACTTTCCTCCGGATGCAGCTCAAGGAAATCTGGCCGCGTGACGAGTGGGAGCTTCATACGCGCGCGTTAATGCAACTCGGAGATATCTATCAGTCGGATCGCAACTGGCGCCACCTGAAGGCCGATGGAAGCGAAATCGAGGTGCTGACCTATGGCCGCCGCGTGATGTTCGAAGGTCGCGACGGCTTCCTCGTGGCTGTCGTCGACATCACCGAGCGTCGCAAGGCCGAGGCGCGCGTGGCGCATATGGCGCATCACGATGCGCTGACGGATTTGCCAAATCGTGTTTTTTATCAGGAGCGTCTGGCCCAGGCGCTCGATCACGACGATCAGAGCAAGCATGTCGCGGTGCTGTGCATCGATCTCGACCTGTTCAAGAATGTAAATGATTCCTTCGGCCATCCCATGGGTGACCGGCTGTTGAAGATGGTCGCCACACGAATGCGCACCGAGGTGCGTGGCAACAATCTCGCGGCGCGGCTCGGCGGCGACGAATTTGCCGTGGTGCTGGCAGCCGATATCACGCCGAACGAAGCCAACGATTTTGCCGCGCGGCTGATCGAGATCATCAGCGCGCCCTATGACATGAACGGCGTCGAGGTCGTGATCGGCGCCAGCATCGGTATCGCCATGTCACCGGGCGATGGCGATACCAGCGAAGAGCTGATGCGCAATGCCGATATGGCATTGTACCGCGCGAAGTCCGAAGGTGGCGGCGTGCATCGCTTCTTCGAGCGCGAGATGGATCGCCAGGCGCAGAAGCGCCGCGACATGGAGCTCGATCTGCGCAGCGCTTTCGCCGATGGCGACTTCGAACTGCATTACCAGCCGCTGGTCGATCTGACCGCCGATCGCATCACCGGATTCGAGGCGCTGCTGCGCTGGAAACATCCCGAAAAGGGCATGATCTCGCCGGCCGATTTTATCCCGGTCGCGGAGGATATCGGCCTCATCGTCACGCTCGGCGAGTGGGTGCTGCGCAAGGCCTGCGCCGAAGCTGCCAAGTGGCCGGACGATATCAAGGTCGCGGTCAATCTCTCGCCGGTGCAGTTCCGCAGCCGCAACCTGGTGCAGGTCGTGGTTGCCGCGCTAGCTTATTCCGGCCTGTCGCCGCATCGTCTTGAGCTGGAAATCACCGAGTCGGTGTTTCTTGCGGAAACCGAGGCCAATCTTGCGATCCTGCATCAACTGCGCGCGCTGGGCGTCCGCATCTCGATGGATGATTTCGGCACCGGCTATTCCAGCCTGAGCTATCTGCGGAGTTTTCCGTTCGACAAGATCAAGATCGACCGGTCTTTCGTGAAAGATCTGATCGAGCGGCCGGATTGCGTTGCCATCGTACGCGCGATCTCAGGACTCGGTCGCAGCATGAACATCACCACGACCGCCGAGGGGGTCGAAACGATCGATCAACTGGACTGGCTGCGCGCGGAAGGCTGCAACGAGGTGCAGGGTTTTCTGTTCAGCCCTGCCAAACCGGCGTCGGAAATCGAAAATCTGTTGCGCCGGTTTGGTAGCCAGGCGTCGCAGGCTGCGTAAATCCGGTTCAGAACCGGGTCACGACGTCCTTGAGTTCTGGCCGCGGTCGGTCCTCGATCACCTTGTCGGGCTTGCCGCCGACATGGATGAAGCCGGCCAGTCTTTCATTGGCGGCGAGGCCGAGGCCTTCGAGCACGTCGCGGTCATAGACCATCCAGCCGGTCAGCCAGTTGGCGCCATAACCCATGGCTGTAGCGGCCGATACAATATTCATGCAGCTCGCGCCTGCGGACAGTTCCTGCTCCCATGACGGAATCTTCGGATGCGGCTTGATGATGCTCACCACGCCGATCACCAGCGGCGCCTCCGTCAGTTTGTGTTTCTGCGCCTCGATCTCCTCGACCGGTGCATCGGGATTCTTCCGTGCGAACACGGTGGCGATGACGTTGCCCGCGCGTTTGCGGGCGTCACCCTCGAAAATGATGAAGCGCCATGGCGCCAGCTTGCCGTGGTCCGGCACGCGTGCCCCAATGGTCAGGATGGTTTCGAGTTCGGCGGATGAGGGGCCGGAGCCGGTCATTTCGCGCGGCTTGACGGAGCGGCGGGTCTTCAGGAAGTCGATGATGTCGGGCACGGGCAGTTCTCACAGATGAGGATGCGCAGAATTTGCAGGAATTGAATGACCGCTTACCACGCGAAAAGGCCCGCCACGAGGCGGGCCTTGCTGATTTAGACGGATTGTGACCGCGCGCATCCGCTTAGCTGACCTTTTTGTGCTCCGGCATCTTGGAGGCACGGTCCAGCAGATCACGGCCCAGATCCTCCAGCACGGCCCGCGAGGCCAGATAGAGGCTATGGCCACGCTCAGTCTCGAATGCCAGCGCGACCACGTCCGGCCTGTTGGGATCGGCGATCACCTGATAGGATCGGAGCGGATAGGCCTCGATCTCGATCTCTTCATCGTCGCTCATCGGCTCAGCCCTCTGCCAGTGCGCGCTTCACGTCGGGCGGTGTCGCCTCGTCGACCAGTGCGGCAAGGGCTTCTTCGAGCGAACTCACCTTTTGGCCATCGCTGCCGAGACGGCGCACCGAGACCTGGCCGGTTTCGGCTTCCTTCTTGCCGACCACGAGCAGAGCAGGGATCTTGGCCAGCGAGTGTTCGCGGACCTTGTAGTTGATCTTCTCGTTGCGCAGATCGATCTCGACGCGGAGGCCGGCCTTGCGCGCGGCTGCGGCGACGACCTTGGCGTATTCATCGCCTTCCGAGGTGATCGTTGTGACCACCACCTGCACCGGTGACAGCCAGAGCGGGAAGTTGCCGGCAAAGTGTTCGATCAGGATGCCAATGAAACGCTCCATCGAGCCGCAGATCGCGCGATGCACCATCACCGGCGCCTTCTTCGAGCCGTCGGCGTCGATGTAGAACGCACCGAAGCGCTCCGGCAGGTTGAAGTCGACCTGCGTGGTGCCGCACTGCCAGTCGCGGCCGATGGCGTCGCGCAGCACATATTCGAACTTCGGTCCGTAGAATGCGCCTTCGCCGGGGCTGATCTCGGTCTTGATGCGACCGCCGGACTGGCTCTCGATCACCGACAGCACGGTGGCCATCACGCGCTCGGCGTGATCCCACATCTCGTCGGTGCCGACGCGCTTTTCCGGCCGCGTCGACAGTTTGACCACGATGTCGCCGAAGCCGAAGTCGGAATAGGTCGACAGGATCAGATCGTTGATCTTGAGGCATTCGTCGGCGAGCTGTTGCTCGGTACAGAACACATGGGCGTCGTCCTGGGTGAAGCCGCGCACGCGCATCAAGCCGTGCATGGCGCCCGACGGCTCATAGCGATGCACGACGCCAAATTCGGCGAGGCGCAATGGCAGGTCGCGGTAGCTCTTCAATCCATGCTTGAAGATCTGCACATGGCCGGGGCAGTTCATCGGCTTCAGCGCAAACCAGCGCTTGTCCTCGGCTTCGTCGCCGGCGGACTGCGCCGCGAACATGTTCTCGCGGTACCATTCCCAGTGGCCTGAGGTCTCCCACAACACCTTGTCGAGGATCTGCGGCGCATTGACTTCGCTGTAATCGCCATTGAGGCGGCGGCGCATATAGGCGATTAGCGCTTGGAAGATAGTCCAGCCCTTGGGGTGCCAGAACACGACGCCCGGACCTTCTTCCTGGAAGTGGAAGAGATCGAGTTCGCGACCCAGTTTACGGTGGTCGCGCTTCTCCGCTTCCTCGATCTGTTTCAGATACGCGTCGAGGTCGTCCTGCTTGGCGAAGGCCGTGCCGTAGATGCGCGTGAGCATCGGATTGTTGCTATCGCCGCGCCAATAGGCGCCGGCCACCTTCATCAGTTTGAAGGCGTTGCCGACCTTGCCGACCGACGTCATATGCGGGCCGCGGCAGAGGTCGAACCAGTCGCCCTGGTAGTAGATCTTGATCGGCTCGTTGCCGGGAATGGCGTCGACCAGCTCGACCTTGAAGGCTTCGCCCTTGTCGCGGAATACCTGCTTGGTCTTCTCGCGATCCCAGACGTCCTTGGTGAACGGTTTGTCGCGCGCGATGATCTCGCGCATCTTCTTCTCAATCGCGCCGAAGTCCTCGGGCGTGAATGGCTCGTTGCGGAAGAAGTCGTAATAGAAACCGTTCTCGATCACCGGACCGATGGTCACCTGGGTGCCGGGCCACAGCGTCTGCACGGCTTCGGCGAGCACGTGCGCCGCGTCATGCCGGATCAGCTCCAGCGCGCGGGGGTCGTCGCGGTTGATGAAATCGATCTTGGCGTCGGCGTCGATCGGATCGGAGAGATCCGAGACGGTGCCGTCCAGCGCCATAGCAACGGTGCGCTTGGCCAGCGACGGCGAGATGCCCTTGGCAATCTCGAAACCGGTCGTGCCCTTGGCGAATTCGCGCTTGGCGCCGTCCGGGAAAGTAACGGTGATGTTGTTGGTTTCGGCGGGGGTGAGGTTGGCGAGGCCGAACTTGAATCCCGAGCCTTCATTCTCTGTCATGTCTTCTCTCCTGTGGCTCACTCCTGCACACGGGCGCAGGTAAGCGGACGAGCGGTATAGCAGCCGATTCGGGCGTTGCAACACCAGTCTGGCTGACCTGATTTGCACGCTTGGCTTGCAGGTTTGACTTGCATGCAGTTGCATCCATAAGATGCGATATCTTGACAGTCTCCCGCCCTTACGCGCCCACCGCACTCATGATCGGCAATTTCGTCACCGGCATCGGCCTGCTGGGGCCGACGGCGATGCTTGGCGAGCTGTCGGCGGGGCTGGGTGTCACGATCCGCGAGGCGGGGCTTTTGATCACCTTCGGCGCAGTGATGCTGTGCATCTGCTCGCCCCTGATGTCGTGGCTGACCAGCCGGATCGAGCGACGGCACATGTTGATCGGCGTCATCGCGGTCGTGGCCGTGTGCAATCTCGCTTCGGCCCTTGCGCCCAACTATGCGGTGCTGCTCGCTATCCGCCTGGTGATGTGCATCGCTGCGGCACCGTATACTCCGCAGGCGGCAGGCGTGGTCGGCATGCTGGTGCCGCCGGAGAAGCGGGGTAGCAGCGTCGCTTACGTCTTTCTCGGCTGGACCCTCGCCGCTGCGGTCGGTCTGCCGCTGGTGACGTTCATCGCCAGCCGCTTCGGCTGGCGCGAGGTCTATGGCTGCGTCGGCGTAATGAGTTGCATCAGTCTCGTGTTGCTGGTGTGGCGGATACCGCGCGGGCTGTTCGGCGCGCCTGTGGATCTCAGCACTTGGTCGTCGCTGGCGCGCAACCGGCTCGTGCTGTTGTTGCTGTCGATCACCATGCTGCAGATCGCCGGGCAGTTCTCGATTTTCACCTTCATGGCGCCGCTGCTCGAACGTCTCGCGGGCGCAGGGCACGACGCAGCGGCATCCGTCTTCGCGATCTACGGCGTCTGCGGTTTTCTCGGCATCATGACGGCGACGCGGATCGTCGATAGCTGGGGGCCGCTGAGGACCTCCATTCTATCGACATCGCTGGTGTTGGCTGGCATGACGGTCTGGACGCTCGGCGCAGGCCATCTGCCCGCGATGGCGCTCGGCGTCGCGATCTGGGGGCTCGGCTTCGGCGCCATCACCTCGATGCAGCAGGTCCGCTTGATCATGGCGGCACCGTCGGCCGGAGCGGCGTCGGTCTCGCTCAATACATCGATGCTCTATGTCGGCCAGGCGATTGGATCGGGCATCGGTGGCGCGCTGTTCGCCGGCGGATACTTCCACGCGTCGGGGTTTGTCGCGATGGGTTTCCTGACGACGGCACTGGTGGCCATCGCGTTCAGCCGTAAAATGTCGGGACGTGTCGCTTAGTCGCAGATGCGGGTCAGTTGCGCCTTGAACGGCACGCCGGGCAATTGTAGCGCACTGCCTTCGAAATCGAGCAGGTCGCCATTGACGCGACCGGTCAAAGCCAGTGTGACACCTTCAAAGCCGAACACGGACTTGAAGCTCTGATCCGGGTTGTAGCGTTTCGATGACACCTTGACAGAGATGGTCTCGCCTCTGTTTTGATAGTTGCCCATGAAGGCGAAAGCGGAGTTGCCGCCGCGCAGCTTTCCGCCGATTGCATAGACGACGCCGGTCCCGGTGCCATGAATAGTATGAAAATGTACTTCGTATAGGCCGTCTTCCACCTGAGTGCCCCGGGCAGTGATGTTAAGTGAAGATGAATTTGGCGAGATGAAGTGGCGGCACCCTATGGTATCAAATGTTATTCAACAATCCCACCAGTAGGCATTTTGTAAAAATAGCTTTGATAATTTGAGGTTCGGCGTGCCGCGACATATCCGCCAACTGTTCTCCGCATGCCTTGCTACATTAACAGTCAGTGTGCTGATGAGCGGCTGTGCATGGCTGTCGCCGCAAGCCTGTCTGCCGCCGTCGCGCATCATGGTGTCTGCGGAGATGATCTTCGGCCGCAACATTGGCGATCGGCCTGGTATCAGCGAATCTGCATTTGCAAATTTCGTCGCAAGGGAAATCACGCCCCGCTTTCCCGATGGTCTCACCGTCATCGATGGAGACGGGCAGTGGCGCGACGGCGTGCGTAATGTTGATGTCCGCGAAAGGGCAAAGGTCGTTCTGATCACTTTCGCCGATGACGCTCAGAAACGTGCCGACCTCGTTGCCATCGCGGACAGCTATAAGCGGCAGTTCAGTCAGCAGTCCGTGCTCACGAAGGTCGGCAATGTCTGCGTAAGCTTCTAGTTTGCGCCGTCATTGACACCGCGCCAGCGCGCGTAGCGCCACGGTGTGTACCAACGGGCATCGGGCGACAGCTTGACCGGCACGTTGTCGATACCCGAAGTGCCCCATGGCTGGCAGCGGAGCAGCCGGGCCAGTGTCATCCAGCCGCCGGCCCACAATCCGTAGCGCTCGATCGCTTCGTCGCCATAGACCGAGCAGGTCGGGAGATGACGGCAATTGTATCCGACCAGCGGAGACAGCGTGTGGCGGTATATCCAGATCATGCCGCGACCGGCATTGCGCGGCAGCCGTTGAATAGTACCGACGCAGTTCGGGCACATGGATGAATGTTTCATGGTCGGATTGCTATCAGATCAGCCGGGTTTTGCCCGGTTCCTTTGCATGGAACCCATCTACTTATGCATTGGAGACACACCTGCCAATTTATTGCATGCAGTGCAGCAAAAGTAACTGGACGCTGCGGCGAAGCTCGTTAGGTTTTCACTTAACGCCCGTGTGACAGAATCATGAGCGTTGTTTGGGGCCGTTGCCATTGCTCATGAGAGTGCGGGGAAGGAACCGACTTGGGACGTATGAGGTCGCTTCGATCAGGTAGTTCGGCGCTGTTTCGCGCCGCGGCCTTTTGCATCGTTCTTCCCGGACTCGCGGCCGGCCTGCTGGCTTCGGTCGCGTCCTCTGCCCAAGCTGCAGCCGTTCTCGAAGAACGCAAACTCCCGATGCGCTTCACCTGGGTCGCCTGCGAGCCGAATTGCCGTGGCTGGATCGGCGCGGTGGGGATTGTCACCGGCGACACCGTCAGGGATTTCGACGAGTTTTCCAAAGGCCGCGATCTGACTGACGCGACAGTGGTGCTGGATTCCAGCGGCGGCTCGGTCAATGACGCCATCACCATGGGCCGGCGCTGGCGCAAGCTTGGTCTGCGCACCACAGTCGGTATCACGGTCGACCTGCAATCGTCCTCGGGCGTCATGAAGCCGGCGGTCGTGCCGCAGGCCTATTGCGAGTCCATGTGCGTGTTTCTGCTGCTGGCGGGCAAGACCCGCTATGTGGCTGAGGAATCCCTTGTACGCGTCCATCAAATCTGGATGGGCGACCGGGCCGACGATCCGAAGGCCGCGAGCTATACGGCGAACGATCTGATGATCGTCGAGCGGGATATCGGCCGTCTCGCCAAATACACCTTCGAGATGGGAGGCACGGGCGATCTCTTGTCATTGTCGCTCAGCGTGCCGCCGTGGGACGATCTGCATCGGCTTACGGAAGCCGAATTGAAGCTGACCAATCTGGTCACCAGCCATAGTGTCGGTGATGTGTTGCCCGAGCCTCGCGAGCAGGAGGCGCCGGTCGCATCACTGGTGCCGAAGTCGGTACAGGATCGTTTCGTGAGCGGGCCGGAGAATGAAAACACCCCGGTCGCTTCGGCGCCGGTCGTGTCTTCGACGAAGTCGACCAAGACGGCCGAGGCCTCGGTGCCGACTGGCGGCGTCGCATCGGCACCGTCAGGGAAATAGCCACGCTGGCGTTACGCCGGTGTCGGCTGACTGGCTCCGGCGTTTGACTTGGCTTCAATCTGCCCGATGGCGTCCACGACCGCATCGAATGTGAGAAGCGTCGAGGCGTGGCGCGCCTTGTAGTCGCGCACCGGTTCGAGCAGGGCGATATCTGCCCACTTTCCGTCCGATGGCGGTGCGCCGTTTTCCTTCAGCATCTTGCGCACGGTCTCGCGCAGCGCACGCAATTCTCCGGCGGTCGAGCCCACCACATGACGCGCCATAATCGACGACGAGGCCTGGCCGAGGGCGCAGGCCTTCACGTCATGGGCGAAGTCGGTGACCACATCGGCATCCATCATGAGATCGATCTTGACGGTCGATCCGCAAAGCTTGGAATGGGCGGTGGCTGACGCATCGGGGGCAGGGAGGCGGCCCAGCCGGGGAATGTTACCGGCGAGCTCGATGATGCGCTTGTTATAGATGTCGTTCAGCATCTGGTTCGGACCTTAACTGTACCATCGGTCACCGGGATCACGTCTTTGGCGCGCGAGGAACTCGACTCTATATAGCGTCCATTCCATGAAATAAAAGATCAGCAGTTTCAATGGTCTGTGAGCAGTTATGTTTTTGGCGACGCACGGATTTTGCACGTCGCAGCCGTCCCCGTCAGGTAGGGACGCTCTAGCGACCGCCCAACATCTTCAGAAAGAAGGCACGCCGATCGGATCACATGCGATCTGTGATGGGAACAGACCCAAAGGCTCGATGCCTCCGATCAGCCGGCGCTCGTCCTTGGGACGGACAAAAAAGAATCTCGGATCCCTCCACACCGCTTAATCGCTTCCGCGGCTGACGTCGCGCCGAGCCTGCGCGCGCTTGTTCGCCTGCGACACCCTCCCAATCCGTGAAGGCGGAATCTTGATATTCCGGCGCCGGCTCGGGATGGAGCGCATTCCTTCACCAGGGCGAAGATCATTCTGCGGTCGAGAGAATTGCTGTGCCCGGCGCAGCGCCAATGCGCGCCTGGCGGCCTCTCCGAGTTCCTTTTTTGCTTCGAAGTTCTGCAGGCGCTTTAGCTCCTTGCTAACGCGTTTTATAGCAGCAACGAAGACTTGCTTGCGCTGAGTTGCATGCTCGGCTGTTCCCGAAAAGCTGCTGCCCCTCGGTTCGGCTTTTCCTCTTGCTTCGCGCTGTCGGTGCCGCGCTAGGGTGTGCTCCTTGCCATGAAAATCCTGTAGCCTCGAACGAAGGCTCTCCAGCTTGTCGCGCGTTAATTCGCCGATGGCGGGATGATGAGTAGCAAGAACGATTTCTTGCTCGTCGTGTTTCAGAATGCTGATTTCATACTTGCAGGATGCCGCCATCGCCTTTTCCTCCAACCAATGCCTGGGTTACGGATCGTTCGCGCTGTTTCTCGCACCTCCCTCCGAACCAGCGTCCTCCATAAGAGTCGCGCGGGGAGCTGTTTGACGCGATGCGCGCTGCCAAGATTGTTCCTCCGCGCCGTTCTGAAGTATCGGGTCATCACCCTAGGCTCACATGGGAACTGCCCGCATTGCCCTTGAATGGCGTGCTGGGAATAATAGGAAAAAGACCAACGATTTAAATGTGATGAGTGGGTAGCCTGATGGCTGGCAACGGTCGTAATGGTCCACTATATAGGGCGGAGCCCGGCGAACAGAGCGCCGGGCGTTCTCCAGATCGCCGGAATTTGAGAATTCAGTTCGGCGGCCTCGGTGTTATTGTCGCAAGACGATGTTTTATTGACGGACTCAGGCGTCCGGCGGCCTTGCCGCCCCGTCTGCCCGGTGACACTCCGGCCTCCCGTGGGGCCGGTCGAACGGAGTAAAGATGGACGCTGTGATCAAGCCGCTTCGCGGCAAATCCCCGGATGGCAAATCTTCTGAAGTCAGATCTGCCGAGAGCAAAGTGCAGGAATTCCGGCCGGCGGAGCTCGATCCCGCCGAATTTCTCGCTGCGGCGGTAAATCCCGACCAGCTGCGACCCTCGCGCGCCGAGGCAGAGCAGGCCGTGCAGACGTTGCTCGCCTATATCGGCGAGAATCCGCAGCGTGAAGGCCTCATGGACACCCCGCGGCGCGTGGTCGAGGCCTATGACGAGCTGTTCCAGGGCTATCATCAGTGCCCGGCCGAGGTTCTGAATCGGACCTTCGGCGAGACCGCGGGCTATGACGATTTCGTGCTGATCCGCGACATGGCCTTCGTCTCCCATTGCGAGCATCACATGATGCCGTTCTACGGCAAGGCGCATATTGCCTATACACCGGTGGAGCGTGTCGTCGGTCTCTCCAAGCTGGCGCGTCTCGTGGATATCTTCGGCCATCGGCTGCAGACTCAGGAGCATCTGACCGCGCAGCTGGCTGCCGCGGTCGATGAAGTGCTGAAGCCGCGCGGCGTTGCCGTGATGGTCGAGGCTGAGCACACCTGCATGTCGGCCCGCGGTATCCGCAAGGAAGGCTCGCGCACTTTCACCACGCGTTTCACCGGCAATTTCCGCGACAATCCTGCCGAGCAGGCGCGGTTCATGTCGATGATCCAGTCCATGTCGCGCTAAACCCACGTCGCGCTGATCGCGCGACGATCGTGATTTGCTGCTAGACTATCGGGCGCATCAGGCGCCCGATTTTCGTTTGACGACCACAGCGAGAGATTTTCCCGTGTCCAATACATCGCACGCGCACAGCCATGATCTCGAAGAAGGCCTCGTGCTCACGCCGAAATTCGACGCTGCCGGTCTCGTTACCGTCGTGACGACCGACGTGGCGAATGGCGACGTGTTGATGGTGGCGCATATGAATGAAGAGGCGCTGCGCAACACTATCGAAACCGGCGATGCCTGGTATTATAGCCGTTCGCGCAAGGCGCTATGGCGCAAGGGCGAGAGCTCGGGCAAGACCCAGCGCGTGGTCGAGATGCGGATGGATTGCGACCAGGATGCGATCTGGATCAAGGTCGAGCAGATCGGCGGAGCCGCCTGCCACACCGGCCGTCGCTCATGCTTCTACCGCGCGATCACCAAGGGCGAGGGCGGGGCAGCGAAGGTCTCGTTCATCGATGCGGACAAGGTGTTCGATCCGGCGTCGGTCTACGGAAGCTGAACTGGCTCCGATCTTGGGTCACGCCAGCCGGCTGGCGAAATCCTGCCGGGATTTGGCGGCGCTGATGCCGGTTGGATCGGCGATCATGTTCATGTAATCGACCGCCGCCGACCGGAGCTTGCCGTCCTTCATGGTCATGACGCCAGACAGGGTCTGGATGTTCATCGAACGGATATTGTAGTTCTTCCAGGCTTCCGCCTGTTTCGCTTCACTATTGGTCGATTTTTTCTGCTCGTTATAGAGATCGAGCGAAGCTTGCGCCGCCTTCAGGGCATTCAGGCCCGAGACTTCCTTCATCTCCTTAGCGAGCGCCGGATCGTCGCTGAACATCTTCTCTATCTTGGCCTTCCAGGGGCCTTCGGCAGTCACGTTGCCGAATTTGTCGACCTTCATATGCGTCGCATATTCCGGCGGGATGTTCATTTTCTCGAACGCTTTGGAGAGGCGGTCGGCCAGGGCGTCGGTCCGCTTCGTCAGCATTTCGTCGAATGTATCGGTGAGTCCCTCGGTCGCGGCCTGATCGGCCTTGGCCTTTTCGATAATCGCCTTGGCGCGGTCTGACAGCGATACGAAGGCGGCAGGGGCTGTCGGCGCAGATGCAGGCTTGTCGGATGAGACGGATGGCTTGGCGGGCGCAACGGCGGCGGGGGCCGCTTTGTCCCACTGTTGGGTCGACGTCGAATGCGCGTTTGCGCCGTTTGCGACCGCAACCATCGTGAGCTCCATTCCCGCTGCCGACGGAGCGAATCTCCGTCAGACACATACGGAAACACCCTCGCGTTAATGCTCTGTAAAATATTCAACCATGGATGGAGGTGTTGGGCGCCAAAACCGCCTTAGCGTTTCGTTAACCATGAATGTCCCACTGTGTCCGCGGCTTCCGCACGGCTGACAGGGCACGATTCCCGGTGGTCATGTCGCGGCAGCGGGGCACCACACTATGGCGGTCGACGCGACCAACCTCGCATCAGCACTCTCGTCAACGCGCAGTCAGGTGACCGGCGCGATCAAGAATGCTGCCGGCACCACGGGCACGAGCTTCGAATATCTGCTCGCCACCGCCAAGATGGAATCCAATTTCAATCCCTCGGCCACGGCTTCGACATCCTCGGCCAAGGGCCTGTTCCAGTTCATCGAGCAGACCTGGCTCGGCACCGTGAAGGAAGCCGGCACGCAGCTCGGCTACGGCAAATATGCCGACGCCATCACCAAGTCGCCGTCGGGAAGTTATTCGGTGAGCGATCCCGCTGCGAAGGCTGAGATCCTGAAACTGCGTGACGATCCCGTCGCGAGTTCAGCGATGGCCGGCGTGCTGACGCAGTCCAACAGTTTCAAACTCACTGGCGAGATCGGTCGTCGTCCCAGCGATGCCGAACTCTATATGGCGCATTTCATGGGCGTCAGTGGTGCATCGAAGCTGATCAACAATGCGGCGAACAATCCGAGCGCATCGGGCGCTGCGCTGTTCCCGAATGCCGCCGCAGCGAACCGGCCAATCTTCTACGATCAGAGCGGCAGCGCACGCAGCGTGTCGCAGGTCTATTCGGTGCTGTCGGCGCGCTATGACAGTGCTGCGAATTCCACGGCGACGCGGACGGCGATGGCATCTGCGGGTGTGGTGACGGCGCAGGCAGTCTCGCCACTGACGCCGTCCAGCAATGCGACGTTCCTGTCGCGCTTCCCGGATCTGAGCACGGCGCAGGTCGCAAGCTTTGCATCCGATCAGTCATCGACGGCTGTGCAGGAACAGCCGATTTTCCGGTCGCTGTTCCAGGGCGGTGATCGTGCGCAACCTGTGTCGCCGGCCGTGCAGGAATTGTGGGGCAACCGCACGTCACTGACGTCCACGTCGCTGCCGAAGGCACCTGAAGTCGGCGTGCCCAAGCCGCTCGATCTGTTCAGCGATCGCGCCGGAACTTTTAGTAGTTAGCTCCGTCCCCTCATGGTGAGGAGGCGCGCAGCGCCGTCTCGAACCATGGGCTGTTGGCAGGCATCGCCGCTAGCGGCCATCCTTCGAGACGCGCGCAAGGGCGCGCTCCTCAGGATGAGGGCGGAGTGTGTGATATTCACCGGGAGCCACAGATTTCCCCGCGTGTCCGATCCCTTAATAAAACCTCAACAAACCCATAAGCTTATGGTGAACCGTTTGTTAAGTGGGATGGTTTATTTTCTCTGACAGTGGCATCGCGTTTCGGTGTTGATCTTGTTGCGTAGGCTGGCAGAACCATGATTGTTCGGCAGTTCATCAGTTGGGTACGGACCGCTCCAGCCAGCGAGCGGGCAGAGGCAACGCGCTCTTTGGCGCGGGCCTGGATTTTTTCTGATCTTTCAGACGACGACCGTGCCGCCGCCGAAGGCGCGCTGCTGATGCTGCTCGATGACGCATCGCCGCTGGTGCGCCAGGCCATGGCGCAGGTTTTTGCCCGTGCGCCGTCGGCGCCCCCGGCCATCGTGCAGGCGCTGTCGGTGGATCAGCCCTGTGTGTCGCTTCCAGTGCTCGAACATTCGCCGCTGCTGATCGATGCCGATCTGGTCGACATCGTCGCGACGGGGAACAGCGAACTGCAATGCGCGGTCGCGCGCCGCATCAATCTGCCGATTTCGATCTGCGCCGCCATTGCCGAAGTCGGCTCTGCCGCGGCTGCGCTCGAACTCATTGAAAATCCGTATGCCGAACTGGCGCAATTCTCCTGGGACCGTATCGTCGAGCGTCACGGTCATCTCGCCGCCATCCGCGAAGCGATGCTGGCCCTTGGCGACCTGCCGGCCACGACGCGTCTCGCGCTGGTGGCCAAGCTCTCCGAAACACTGACCCGCTTTGTCGTTGCACGGAACTGGCTGTCGCCGGATCGTGCCGAGCGCATTGCCGACGAGGCGATGGCGCGCTCCACGGTCAACATTGCGTCGCGTTCGCGCGGCGACGAGATGCGTGATCTCGTCCATCACCTGCGCGAAGCCGGGCAACTGACCGTCGGCCTGATCCTCCGTGCCCTGCTGTCCGGCAATCTCGACCTGTTCGACCAGGCGCTGGTGGAGCTGTCCGGCCTGCCGCAGAGCCGCGTGGCCGCGCTGGTCTATGACGGCGTCGGTGCCGGGCTGAACGCATTGCTTGCCCGCGCAGGTCTGCCGGAGTCGACATTCCCTGCCTTCCGCGCCGCGCTGGCTGCGCGCAACGAAATCGGTTTCATCGGTTCTGTCGGCGGCGCCGTGCGGCTGCGTCGTCGCATGGTCGAGCGGGTGTTGACGGTGTGCGAAACCGACGAGGCGGCGTCCGAGCCGCTGTTGATCCTGCTGCGGCGTTTCGCGACGGAATCGGCTCGCGAGGAAGCGCGGGTGTTCTGCGATGAACTGGCCGAACAGGCGAATGCGCGCGACGAGTATCAGCTGATCGCGGCGTAAGTATCCAAAATCGCCATGAAGCCGTAGGATGGGTAGAGCGTCTTCGCGAAACCCATCATCTTCTGGAATTGCTGTGATGGGTTTCGCTGCGCTCTACCCATCCTACGAAAGCAGCTATTCTTTCGGTACGATGCTCGGCGCCGAGATCATCTCGAGATGGTCCGGCCGATCGCGATTGACGACCGTCAGATAATCATCCGCGACGGCACGCAGGCGGGCGCTGAGTTCGTTGGCTACGCCGGCCTTCTCAATGGTGTTGTGCTCGCGCACGATGGCCTGGATCGCATCGATATGGTGCTGGATCAGATCCGGCGGCACCGCATCGAGATCCGGGGCGTGTTCGAGAATCCGGCACAGACTTTCGGCGGCCACACCGGCCGCGGGAAAGCCGAAGGTCGAGGCGTCGCCCTTGATGTCGTGCGCCGCACGAAACAGCTCGCCGCGGGTGTGCGTATCGAAGCCCTTTTTCAGGATCGTGGTATGTGCTGCGGCGAGGCGGTCGCATTCGCTGCGCATCCAGGTCTTGAACTCGCCGGAGAGATTGGCCAGAGCCTGTTCGGCGCGCGCGACGGGATCGTCGAGCTCGCGATCGATCACGCGGCGGATCGCGTGCTTCAGTGTGTTCGGCGGCGTGATGACCTGGTGATCGGCGAAAGCCTGCACCTTCGGCGGCGCCGGCGCTTTGTTCTTGGCCATGGTCGTCGTTTCTCCGAACATTGCGCTAGCCAGTGACACGGGCTTTATCCAGCAGCGACGGCTGCTGCAGAACCTCGGCTTCACCGCCATTGCGGCGTTCCGGTCCGATATAGGCGACGGTGGTGTTGCGGCGGCGGTCGGGCCCGAAATAGTTCTTCGTCTTGATGAAGGGGCGGGGATGCGCGACCACGCTCATGATGCGCAGATAGAGGCCCTTGGCCGAAATCGGCTTGGCCAGAAATTCGGTGACGCCGGCATCGCGCGCCATGGTGATGCGACGCTTCTCGGAGTGGCCGGTCAGCATGATGATCGGTGCGTAGGGATTGCCCTTGGAATCCGGCTGCCGGATCATCTGCGCCAGTTCCAGCCCGTCGAAAATCGGCATCGCCCAGTCGGCGATCACGATGTCGGGGACGTAATGGCTGTACATTTCCAGCGCCGTGGCGCCGTCCTCGGCTTCATAGACTTCGCGGGCGCCGAACGAATGCAGCAGCGTGCGCAGGATGCGCCGCATGTGCGGATTGTCGTCGCAGACCAGAAAACGCAGCTTGTTGAAGTCGATACGGAACATGATGCGGCTCGAACCGGGCTGGGACCGTTACCCGACGTTAACCATACCGCGTTGCGTCTTAACGAATGGTTGAGGCGGGCAGGCGCCTCAATATCCGAACTGTTCGCTCAGGATGCGTTCTTCCAGACTGTGGCCGGGGTCGAACATCATGCGCATCGAGATCGACTTGTCGGAGATGATTTCGACCCGCCGGACGTCGCGGGCTTCCTCGTTGTCGGCGACGGCGGCCACCGGGCGTTTTTCGCCTTCCAGCACCTCGATCGCGACGATCGCCGTATTGGGAAGTAGTGCGCCGCGCCAGCGCCGTGGGCGGAACGCGCTGATCGGCGTCAGCGCCAGCAGCGCGGCATTGATCGGCAGGATCGGACCCTGCGCCGACAGGTTATAGGCGGTTGAGCCGGCCGGCGTCGCCACGAGGATGCCATCGGCGGCAAGTTCGGCCATCCGTTCGCGTTCATCGATGAGGATGCGCAGGCGCGCCAGTTGATGCGTCTGGCGAAACAGCGAGACCTCGTTGATGGCGTGATGGATGTGTACGCCGCCATGGACGTCCGTGGCGCGCATCAGCAGCGGGTTGATCAGCGTCTCGCGCGCCGCGGTGAGGCGCGCATGCAGATCAAGCGTCGAGAACTCGTTCATCAGGAAACCGACGGTGCCGCGATGCATGCCGTAGATCGGTTTGCCCGTGCGCATGAAGTCATGCAGCGTCTTCAGCATCAATCCGTCGCCACCCAGCGCGACGATGATATCGGCGGTTTCCGGATCGGCATTGCCATAGAGCTGCGTCAGCTGGTCGAGCGCTGCCTGCGCTTCACCGCTGGTACTGGCCACGAAGGCGATCCGGTCATAGCGCTTGGACGGGTTCATCAGGGGATCGCCGGCTCATGCTGCGTGATTGCGCGGGGTCGTCTAGCCGACCTCGCTGGGGCTTGTCGAGCGAAAGGATAGCAGGTCTTTGAGACGGCCGGGCTGCAGGGAGCGCCGCATCGTTAACGGGGCGAGCGGCGCCCGGTTGCTCCATATTTGCGGGTCAGCTCCTCCGCGACCGCCTTTTCGGGCCTTAATTTGCTGCCGGCGAGCCAAACCTCGGTCACTTTCCCGGTCTTGCCACGGACCCTCCGGACTGCTTCCCCATAACTGGAATAACCCGCGGCCGCGGCGATCGTGCCCTTGTCCTTGCCGGTCACCTCGATCTCGGCGACGTCCATGAAGGGATTGATCGCCTGAGGCGTGGCGACCAGCACCCGGTCTCCGATGGGCACCAGATCAAACGCGCTCCATGAGGTCCACATGCGTCCCGTCCAGTCGCGGACACGCTTCTGCGGCGCGCCGCGCTGGGCGAATGCGCGCAGGATATGCATGGCGCCATCAACCCAGATGGGCGCCCAGCCGTCGGTCGCATTGGTGAAAACCGAGATCGTCAGCTCGCAGGCCGGGATCACGGCGGTGCGCGAGATATAGCCATGAAATCCGCCATTGTGGCCGAACCAGTCCCAGCCGGCGGTGGTGCCGTTCATGGTGCCGAGGCCGTAATAGCTCTCGATAGTTGCGTGCGGATTGCGCCAGTGCCGCCGCGTCATCTCACGCCGGCCCGCCGCAGACAGCACGCTGTGCTTTGCATTGGGTGCAAGCTGCGCGAAGAAGCGCGCGACGTCGGCTGCGGTGCTGACGAAGCCCGCAGCAGGCGTGATGGCGTGGCACGGCGTGTCGCCGGGAATGACCAGACGGCGGTCGAGCGGAAGCCGCGGCGTATGACCTTGTGCGAGGGGCGCGCCCTTTGCCAGCGGCATGTCGGGCTGGGTCTCGCGCAGGCCGACCGCATCAATGATCTCGCGCCTGATCCAGTCGCGATAGGGCTCGCCGGTGACAGCTTCGATGACGAGGCCGAGCAGGCCAAAGCCATGGTTGGAATATTTCAGCCGCGTGCCGGGCGCAATCGCGGGCGGTTGCTGCAGCTCGGACAATAGCTCCTTCTTGTCGAGATAGGGGCGGCTGTCGATGAACTGCCCGGCATCGACGCCGTCGCGCGTGAGGCCGGCGCTATGCGACAGTAATTGTCCGATAGTCGTTGCAGCGACCTGCGGATGCAGGCCTTTCACATGGTCGCCAACGGGATCGTCGAGGCGCAATTTGCGTTGCTCGCGGAGCTTCATCAGTCCGGCAGATGTGAAGCTTTTGGAATGCGAGGCGATCCGGAAGCGATGCCGCGGCGTCAGCTTCTCGCCGGTCGCGAGGTCGGCGTGACCGAAGGCATATTCAGCGACGATCTTGCCGCGATGCGCGATGGCCACGAGGCAGCCGGGTTGCTGCGTCGTTGCCATCTGGAATGAGAGCCAGTCGTGGATGTAGTCGAGTGCGGGCTTCAGCCAGGGATCCATCAGAGGTCTCAATGTGAGGAGAGCGTCGCAGCCGCGAATATGAACAGATCTCTCAGCCATAACAAAGCCGGCACAATCCGAAGGATTGCACCGGCTGACTGATCCGCGAATGGGATCAGTAGGTGGGACCGGAGCCGGGCGCCTTTTCAAGCGCAGCAGCGAGCGATTTATATTCGGCGGAGTCCTTGCCGCTCAGCGAAGCAATCTTGTTGAGATGATACTGCGCCTGATCGCGGTTGCCCTGTTCGACCTGCCACAAGCCGTAATACTGCCAGGTGCGGACATGGGCGGGGTCGGCCTTCAGCGCGCGCTCGTACCAGATCTGCGAGACCTTGTAGTCGCCGAGCTTGCGATAGGAGTAGCCGATCAGGTTGGCGACATCGGCGCGGTCGTCCTGGCCGAGCGCCTTGAGCTGCGCGATGGCGGTTGTGTAGTCCTGCTTGTCATAGACCGTGGCATAGGCCGCGCGATAATTGGCGAGGAACGCGGTATTCTCGCTGTTCGGATTCCTGGTCTCGGTTTTCTTCTTCTTGTCCTTGGTGCCCTTGGTGTCGGACGCCGGCGGTGCGGAAGGCGTATCGCCGCCTGCGGCATAGGCCGAGGTCATGAAGGGCGTGGCGGCAACGGCCACGGAAAACATTGCCAGCGTCGTCAGCCTGATCGCGAGGTGGGTCATGCAGCGCTCCTGTTTGCAACAGCAATAATCTGACACGGAAGTCTCAGGTTGTGAACACCGGACGTGGGTGTTCATTCCCGCTTGTGCCGACATGGGGAGCAGACTTGTGGCAGCAGACTTGGGGCAGGACGCCTGACCCAGCGATCATGACGAGGATGTCACCGAGATGAACGAAGCCTGTCCGGCTTCCTCAGAGTGGGTTCAGCGCAGCGTCGCTAGTCTGACTGCATTGATCGACAAGCCCGGCCAACCGACCGGTCAACTTCGTGATCGAGACCGACAGGAGACGACCATGTTGAAGAAAATTTCCACCGCGTTGATCGTAGTTTCCATGCTTGCCGCTCCCGCGATGGCTGCCGGTATCGCCAAGACCACGCCGGCGCCGATCACCAAGCCGGTGACGTCGGCCGATAACAAGGTGCAGGCCAAGCCCGGCGTGCTGAACGCAAATGCGAAAATGGTCCGCCATCATCACCGCCATGCCCGTCCTCATCATCGCTTCCACAAGAAGATGAGCGTTCACAAAGTTCACAAGCACACCGCCATCCAGACCACAGTCGTGCACAAGCGCGGCTGAGGGGGCTCCGCGGTCGCGGCCTCATATTGCCCAGCCGCGATCGCGGAGTTTCAACGGCCGGCCTGCTGCACCTATCCCCTGGGATGCATAACATCCCTGAGGTGCGGCAGGCCGGTTCGTTTGCGCGGGTCCGTCACCGAGATGCGAATTCCAATTCCCGGGCGAACCGTCTAGGACAGGCATGACGGGGACACGCCTGCGTAATTGAGACGGCACGACGGATGAGACGGCATTTGGGGATATCGGCGAAACAGGCAGCAGCGGTGCTGTTGCCGCTGTGGCTTGCAGCATGCGGAGGAGGCGGCGCCGGTGGCATCAGCTTCACGGATGACCAGGGCGTTGCCGCGCAGCCATTTCCGACCAATTATCGCGTCGATCTGCTGGCGTTCTTCAAGACCTATTTGAACAATCCGGTCGGCGTTCGTGACGCCATGATGGCTGAGCCGGTGCAACGCACCGTTGGCGGTCGCCTGCGCTATGTCAGCTGCGTGCGCTATACGGCGAAGGATTTCGATGGCAGATACACCGCGCCGCAGGAGCGGGCGGTATCCTATGTTGACAAGCGCCTCGATCGCATTGTCGACAATGTCACTGAGGCCTGTGCCGGCGCCACCTACGCGCCGTTCCCCGAAATGGAAAAGATGACGCGGTAGCGCGTTGTTGGCAGCTCTTTAGATCTGTTGTCGGTGCTCGATGCGATCACGATCAATGCCGACGTTGGCGCCCTCAACTGACCGCAACGTCGCCACGAGATTGCCGCAGCCCGGCGTGGGTATCTGGACACTGAAAAACCCGATCAAGTTCGTGTGAGCATTGAACCAAAAGCCATTTCGCGCCGCCTGAAAATGAATAAATCCAAAAGTGTTGCTGCTTTGTCGCAGTCGGCAAACATCGATGTGGCAACGCCTGCCGTGAAGCAACCAAACTGCCGCCACGTTGTTTTTCGATGGTCATTACGCAACACAGGGGAACAACCATGAAGAAGCTTCTGCTCAGCGCGTCGGCCATCGTTGCCGTGGCCGCGATCTCGTCTTCAGCCTTCGCTGCCGACCTTCCGGCGCGGACCTATACCAAGGCCCCGGCCTATACGGCGCCGGCTTTGGTCTACAACTGGACCGGTTTCTACATCGGCGGTCATCTCGGCGGCGCCTTCGGTGACGGCAACAGCCTCGTCGGCGATAGCGGCCGGTTCATGGGCGGTGTGCAGGGCGGCTTCGACTATCAGTTCGCCACCAACTGGGTGGTGGGTGTCGAAGCCCAGTACAGCTGGCTGGCGAGCAGCAATACCAGCCTCGTCTTCCCGAATGGCACGACCATCACGGGCGGCGGTAACGATCAGCTCGGCTCGGTCACCGGTCGTCTCGGTTACACTTGGGGTCCGGCACTGCTCTACGCCAAGGGCGGTTACGCCTGGAAGGATAACAACAACCTGACCATCGCCGCTGTGGCTCCCGCGGTTGCTGTGATCGATGGCAACAAGAAGGACGGCTACACGGTCGGTGGCGGTCTCGAATACATGTTCTCGCCGAACTGGTCGGGCAAGGTCGAATATCAGTACTATAACTTCGGCAACACCACGATCACCTCGACGGCCATTCCCGGCGGCTCGACCAGCTTCAACAACGACGAGCACACCATCAAGGCCGGTCTGAACTATCGCTTCGGCTGGGGTGGCCCGGTGGTCGCCAAGTACTGAGCAAGTACGAAACCGCTTCAATCTTCGACGGAAAGGCCGGCATCACGCCGGCCTTTTTGTTTGTGGGGATTCGTCATGTGCCGCTGCGCGTCGCTGATCATCGCTTCAATGCGATCGTCATCCTCTCCACGTCATGGCCGGGCTTGACCCGGCCATCCATCTTTCTTGTGCGACGGTGTGCGGGCGAAGCTGGATCCCCGGGTCAAGCCCGGGGATGACACCTGTGGTGCGGCGCCTGCGCGTCATTCACGGATTCAACTGTCAAACAGCCACTGCTCTCCAGACATGCGTCATCACCCCCATTATTTGCGGCGCGGGGGCGCCGTCGTTGCTTGCATTCCCGCCCCCTAGTGAGAGGGCGTGCGGAACGCCAGGTGCCCGTTGCACCCTTGGGCCTGATGCGATGCGGTCTTCCGCAATTTAGAGTGCATCAGGACTTTCGGAGGCGCCGAGCAAGTGCCCGACGTTCCGCCTGCGGTGTTTTTTCGGTTGCCTGCACATCTGCCATGGCGAACGGTCCCATCACCAAAATTAATGTCCCAGGGCGGGGGGACAGGGTAGCCGCAAAGCACTTGGCCGAACGCGTTTCGATTTGGTCGTCCGTCACACTGTCCAGGGGTTTGTCCATCTCAAGGTCGGCCGTGTCCTTGCCAGTGGCAGTGCTGGCGCAGATCCGTCCTGCCCGAAGACAGACGTCCCCCCCCATGAACCGCGTAACGCCGCATCTCCGGCGTCCACCGCATCCCACCCCGCGAACGTGACGATCGCGATCGCCCCTCTCGGTGGGGCAGGATGAATGGGGATATAAACCTGATGGGGATGGTGTCAACGGGAGATAGGAAAATATGTTCGGGTGCGCTCAGCCCGAGTCCACCTCACACTCGTCATTCCGGGGCGCGGCCGGCACTTGCCGGACGCGAACCCGGAATCTCAGCATGGGAGTCTCTAGTCAGTGCTAAACACTTCGAGATTCCGGGTTCGCGCTCTGCCGGCTTCGCCGGCGACGCACGCCCCGGAATGACGAGCGCGGGGCAGTAGACAGTCGAGCTCTCCGCTGCCCCCGCACCAGGAATCGAAAGTAAACGAGTCCTGAATCCCGGGAAAAATAAGGTTCGAGACTCCCTTGCCAGAATCGCTTGATGGTTGTCGGGCGATGAGAATGATCGACAATATCCGCAGCGACGGGGTGCAGGTGGCACTCACGGTCGCCCTGCTGGCCGCCTGCGCGGTCAATCTGCTGCTGCTTTACGCGTGGCTGTAAACGCGTGCGCCGGTTTGGCGCGCGCGGGAGTAGCCCTTGCCGGACAACTCTGATATCTGACTGCGCGACGCGGGCAGGCGTCTGATCCTGACGTCCTGTTTCGATCTCGGGTAATCAATTAACCCATTGATCTTGTTGCCGGTTTAGCTCAGCGGTAGAGCAGCGGTTTTGTAAACCGAAGGTCGGGAGTTCAATCCTCTCAACCGGCACCATTTCGCATTTTCACCGAAAGTTTCTGCCAAGTACCTGAAAGGGAGCGAAAATTCGGGAGTTCGATACACCCCGTTTTTGCCGTATCTTAGAGGTGTTTGAAAGGCCAGTCTCAGTACGGTCTGACGCATCACGTAGTCGCCGTTTTCGTAGATGTACCAAGGGTTTGCCAGAAATCTCAGGGCCAGTTCGATACAATCCTCCAGCCGCCCCTTGGGCGGTACCGTTCTGGCAACCCGTTCGGCGAGAACGATCTTTTCGCGTTCGAGCTTTTCGATCCGGGTCTCGTAAGCGCTCACAACCGATGGGCTGGAGGCATCGACGACGCGATCCAAGAGATTTCCGATCTGCCGTTCGACATCCGTAAATTGCTTTTGAAGCGCACTCTTCTCGTTTTTGGCAGCGGCCAGCCGCATGTCCCAAGCATCACATAGCATTGCCTTGGCCAGATCGAAGAGCCCTTCCGCGGGCTGCAAGGTCTTGATGATCTCTGCAAAGCCGTCTTCGAGCTTCGCGCGCGGCACTGACTTGCTTTTAGCCTCACAGCCCCGAGTCATGCATAAATAATAAGGGTAGTGACGGTAGCGCCCCTTCGACCATGCGGCGGTCATCGGGTTACTGTCGATTAACTGGTGACTTCTCCAGCGGTGTCTCGCCGTCGAGCCAGTCCCCTTCCTCGGCCAACGCGAGCCATGCAGCTTCCATGCGCTTGAAACGATTCCTGGCTGGCTCGCTATCGGATGCAGCAGCCATCTCCGCGCAGTTCTCTGCATTCGCCCGGTAAGTGTCGGACTGTTTCATTGTCGGATCCTACGCTGTCCGGAGGGAGCGTGGAAGCGTGGAACAACTTCCCGCGTTGCGGTATAACATCGGCATGAAACCAACGAAGTCGCTGAGGAAGCAGGCCGAGAAAGCCGAGGCCATAGCTCATCGCTCGGAAGACACCGAGCATGCTGAACGGATGCGGAATCTGGCTGAAGCGTTCCGCGCGCAAGCCGATGCCCTGAAGGCTGCAAGGAAGAAGGGGAAAGTGAAGAAATAGCCTTCGCCTTATTGGCTACTGCCTTTCAGCCGGTCAAATATTCATCCAATAAACCGACTGACGCATCAGCGAACGTTAGCGTAGCTATCAAGAAGCCGAACCCCGACCCTACGCTTGGTCGTGCGTCGCCAGCCAATCCCTCATGATCAAAAGTGAGCTTTTAGCCTGTTTTTCGGGCGCTAAGCGCTGAAAACAGCAGCTTGACACTCCGCATCCTCTAGCCAAGATTGTTGACTAACTGGTTAGTAACGACGAGGTGAGCGATCGTGGCTGTGGCGTCAGGCGGAAAAATCCGGGTTGCTGTCGATATCGGTGGGACATTCACCGACATTGCATTGTTCCTTGAAACCGGTCTGATCCATCAGAGCAAGGTGTCGTCGACGCCTGCCGATCCGAGTCGGGCGGTTGTTGACGGCGTCGGAAGCCTGCTGGCGGAGCTATCGATTGCGCCTTCGGCTGTGGCCGAAGTGCTGCACGGCACCACCGTCGGATCGAATACCATCCTGCAACGGTCGGGCGCCAAGACTGGACTGATCACGACGCGCGGCTTCCGGGACGTGCTGGAGATCGGGCGCATCCGGATGCCCGACATGTTCGACCTGACATGGGTGAAGCCGCAGCCATTGGTGCCGCGCCGGTATCGTATGGAAGTGACCGAACGCATGGCGGCGGACGGAACGACGGTCGAGCCGCTCTCCGAAGCAAGCGTCATCGCGGCCGGAGAGGCGCTACTCGCCGAGGATATCGAGGCCGTCGCTATCGCATTCATCAACAGCTATCGTAATCCGGCGCATGAATTGCAGGCCGAAGCGATTTTGCGGGCCAATTTCCCGCAATTGCTGGTGACGACATCCTGCGCGGTGCTGCCCGAGATGAAGGAATATGAGCGGACCAGCACGACGGTGGTGAATGCATATCTGTTGTCGGCCATGCGCACTTATCTGCAGAAGCTTGAATCGGGTCTGCGCTCGATCGGCGTGGCTGCGCCCATTCTGGTCATGACCTCGAATGGCGGCATGCTGGCTGCCAATGTGACCTGCGAGAAGCCGGTGCTGGTGGTGGCGTCCGGTCCTGCGGGCGGTGTCATTGGCGCGGCACGGCTCGGCATCGCGCGTGACGATCGCGACGTCATCGTGTTCGACATGGGCGGCACCACGGCCAAGGCGGTCATTATCGAGGACGGCCGCCCGACCATGACGTCGGAATACGAATTCCGCGATGGAATTTCGACGTCGAGCCGGTTCATCAAGGCCGGCGGCTATATGCTCAAGGTGCCGGCTATCGATATCGCCGAGGTTGGCGCCGGCGGCGGCTCCATTGCCGGCATCGACAAAGGTGGCCTGCTGGTCGTCGGCCCGCAATCCGCAGGTGCCGTTCCGGGCCCGGCCTGCTATGGGCTCGGCAACACAAAGCCGACAGTGACAGATGCCAACGTTGTGCTCGGTTTCATCAACGCCACGTCGCTGGCTGGCGGCAATCTCAATATCGATCGCAAGCTAAGCGAGACTGCCATCCGTACCCATGTCGGCGACCCGCTCGACCTCACTCTACTGGATGCCGCACATGGCATTCGTGCCGTCGCCAATGCGGCGATGGCGCGTGCCGTGCGCGCCGTCACCGTCGAGCGTGGTCGCGATCCGCGCGATCTCACGTTGATGGCATTTGGCGGCAACGGGGGCGTGCATGCGCCGGATCTCGCGCGTCAGTTGGGCATTCCACGCGTCGTGGTGCCGCCGATGTCAGGCATTTTCAGCGCGCTCGGCATGCTGGCTTCCGATATTGAGCATACCGCACTGAAAACCGTCAGCCTGTATCTCGACAAGATGCAGGTCAGCGATCTCAAGGCCATCAAGTCCGAGCTGCAGCAACAGGTTGCCGGACAACTCGCCGGTGACGGCTATCAGGCCGAGCGCACGATGTTCCTGTGGGAGGCCGATCTGCGCCACGAGGGCCAGGCGACTGAACTCACGGTGCCGTTCGAAGGCGAGGACTTCGACCAGATTCGCGAGCGGTTTGTCGCCGAATATTTCAAGACTTATGGCTATCGCGACGCTACGCCGATCGAGCTGATGAAGGTGCGCGTGGCCGGCCGCGGCTTGCGCGAGAACCGTCTGGATTTTTCGGCGATGAAGATCGCCGCCCGACAGGGCGCATCGCGCTCCGGGACGCGTGACGTGTCCTTCGCGCGCGGCGAGGCTGCCATCGCCGTCAATATCGTCGATCGCAGCGCAGTCGGATTATCACCGCGCCAGGGACCACTGATCATCGAGGAGTTCGACGCCACTATCATCGTGCCGCCCGATGCCAGTGTGCACAAGGATGCGATCGGCTGCATTGTGCTGGAGTTCGAGGTATGAAAGTCGATCCGATCACCTTCGCGGTCATCAAGAGCGGCCTGGATTCCATCGCCGACGACATGGCCTATACGGTCGTGCGCATAGCGCGTTCGGAAATCGTCAAGGACGTGATGGATTTTTCCGCGGCAATCTGTGCCGGCGACGGCCAGATGGTGGCGCAGGCCAAGACCATCGCCCAGCATCTCGGCGCGATTCCAGAAGCCATGGCCTCCGTGCTCGGCAAATACGAAGGCGATCTGCACGACGGCGACGTCGTCATCATGAACGATCCCTATCACGGCGGCATGCATCTGCCTGATATCTTCATGTTCGTGCCGATTTTCCACAGCGGCAAACGGCGCGCTTTCGCCGTGGTGATCTGCCATCACACCGATGTCGGCGGCCGCGTGCCCGGCTCCAACGCGTCGGATTCGACCGAGATCTATCAGGAAGGGCTGCGGATTCCGCCGCTCAAGCTCTATGACCGCGGTATGCTGAACACGACGCTAGAGGCGCTGATCAAGATCAACGTTCGGGTTCCGGATCGGGTCTGGGGCGATCTTTCGGCGCAATTTGCGGCGGCTCAGGTCGGTAAGCGCGGCTTGGAGAAGCTGATGCAGCGTTACGGCGCGGACGATGTCGACGCCTATATGCAGGAACTGCTCGACTACGCGGAACGATTGACCCGGCAGGAGATCAAGACCTGGCCGAAGGGTACGTACAGTTTCATCGACTATATCGATGATGACGGATTTTCCGATACGCCGATCCCTATCAAGGTTGCAATCACCGTCAACGGCGACGGTACGCTGCTGGTCGATTACACGGGCTCTTCGCCACAGGTGAAAGGAGCGTTGAATTCGACGCTCAGTTTCACACATTCGCTGACTTATCTCAGCATACGTTGCGTGCTGGCTAAGGACGTGCCGAACAATGTCGGCCTTTTTCGTTGCATTACAGTGAAAACGCCGGAAGCTTCCGTGCTCAACCCGATCATGCCTGGGCCGTGCGCGGCACGTGCGCTGACGGGGTATCGCGTGTTCGATACGATGCTCGGAGCACTTGCGCAGATCGTGCCGGACAAGGTGCCAGCCGCAGGTGAGGGCGGCAACAGCGTCATTTGTATCAGCGGCCTGCGACCTAACCGCCAGCCTTTCATCATCGTCGACATGATCTGCGGCGCCTGGGGTGGTCGTCCCGACAAAGACGGGCTTGAAGCGGTTACCAATGCCTCGCAAAATCTCTCGAACATGCCGGTCGAAGTGATGGAGGCTGAGCATCCGGTGCGAATCGAGGATTACTCGTTCGTGCCGGACAGCTGTGGTGCTGGACAATATCGCGGCGGTGTCGGCATTCGCCGTAGTTATCGTATCCTCGCGCCGGAAGCGCTGCTGCAATTGCGCACCGACCGCGTCAAGTTTCATCCCTATGGTCTCAATGGGGGCGAGCCCGGCGGCTTGTCGAAGAACTACATCGAGATCGGCAATGAGCGTAGTGCCATTCCTGGCAAGATCACGCGGAATGTCACTGAGGGCGCGCTCCTGATCCACGAGCAGGCCGGTGCAGGCGGCTTCGGCAATCCGCTGCTGCGTGATCCCTCCGATGTGCGCGAGGATTTCCTGGACGGCAAGATCACGGCCGAGTTCGCGCGAAAGCATTATGCTGTGACATTCGGCCCGCGTGGCGTGCTGGACGTCGAGGGAACTGCGGCACTACGATCCTCGCGGGACGCCCCGCCATTACCGGAAGGGCGCCATGGAGCTTAGTGTGGCCGCGCCCAGCAAGATCACCCGCAATCCGGAAGCGAGCCGTGCCAAGATCCTGGACGCGGCACGGATCGAATTCGTCTCCAACGGGCTTAACGGCGCGCGCGTCGATCGCATCGCCGAACAATCCGGTGTCAACAAGAACCTGATCTACCATTATTTCGGCTCCAAGGACGAGCTCTATCTGGCAGTACTCGAGCGCATCTATACGGACTTGCGTACTAAGCAGCAGGACGAAGACCTGCGCGGTCTGCCGCCGGTCGAAGGCATGAAGCGACTGGTCAGCAGCACGTTCGATCATTTCGTTGCGACGCCGGATCTAATCCGGTTGATGAGCATCGAGAACATCCATTATGCGCAGCACCTCAAAAGTTCGAGCACCATCAAGCCGCTCTATCGCGGGCTGCTCGACACGATCCAGATCCTGCTGAAACGCGGCCAGACCGAGGGTGTGTTTCGCGCCAATGTCGATGCGGTCGATCTCTATATGTCGATCTCCGGCCTCGCTTACTTCTTTCTGTCCAATCAGCACACATTATCCTGGCTGCTCGACCGCGATCTCGCGGCGCGCCGACGTGTGCTCAAGAGACGCCAGCACGTCGTCGAGATGGTGCTGAGCTATTTGACGCAGAATTCGCCGGCAGAAGCGGATGGCGCCGACACAGAGTAATCAAACCGGAGATTGGGATATGAGAAGGCTTTTTCTATCGACCCTGATGCTTCTAGGTGCTGCGGCCGGCGCGGGTGTTTCGCCTGCTCTGGCTCAGGATAAATTGTCGGTGCGGCTGGATTTCTCGCCGTGGGGCGTGCAGGCGGCCATGCATCTGGCTCAGAACCGCGGTTGGTTCAAGGAAGCCAAGCTCGATGTTGATATTCAGGATGGTCGCGGCTCTGGCAATACGATTCAGTTGGTCAATGCCGGGCAGGCGGATGTCGGTCAGGTTCAGGTGGGGTTGGTTGGCTCAGCGCGAGCCAAGGGCGCCACTATTCGCTCGATCGCGACGTTCCAGCGCAAGACCGATCTCTGCATTCTGGTCGACAAGACGTCGCCGATGGAGAGGGTCGCCGATTTGCGCGGTAAGAGCGTCGTCGTCTTTGCGGCAAGCCCATGGGCGCCCTTCATAGACGTCTATCTGAAATCCGGCGGACTGACGCGTGACGATCTCAAGGTTGAAGTTGTCGATCCGGCCGCATTGTGGGGCACCTATATTGCCAAGCGATCCGATGGTCTGATGTCGACCGTCGGTTCTGCGCTCCCGCTCGCGGAAGCGACCCGCCCGTCGAAGTGTCTGTTGGCATCTGATGCGGGCATTGCGTTCCCGAGCTACGGCCTGGTCGCACGCGACGAAGTGATCGCCAGCAAGGGACCGGCGTTGAAGCGTCTGATCGAGGTGCAGCAACGCGCTTGGCAGCATCTGCGTACCAATCCCGACGACGGCGTGAAGGCGATGATCGCCGAGCGTCCGGACGCCAAGCTGGACCCCGTGGTGCTGCTCGGACAGATCAAGCTGACGCTGGATTACTTCAATACGTCGGCGTCGCAGGGCAAGCCGATCGGCTGGCAGGCACAGGCGGACTGGGAAGCGGCGGGCAAGTCGATGGAGGCCGCGGGCGTATTGCCGGCCGGCTGGAAAGCGACGGACTACTACACCAACAGCCTCGTTGAGTAACATGGCGCCTCCTGCTTCATCAGAAACAGCGGCCTATGTTGCGCTCGGCCGCGTGGGGAAGACTTATGCCTCCCCGCGCGGGCCGGTCGCGGCGCTGGTCGATATCGATCTCGATATCCGGCCGCAGGAATTCGTCAGCGTGGTTGGCCCATCCGGCTGCGGCAAGAGCACCTTGCTGAAGCTGGTGGCCGGCCTCGAAGGGACGACCTTCGGAACGATCGACATTGGCGGCAAACCGCTCGACGGCACGCCGGATCGGCTTGGCGTCGTGTTCCAGCGCGATGTCCTGCTGGACTGGCGCACCATTCTCGACAATGTCCTGCTGTCGATCGAATTCACCCGCAAACCGACCGCCGATGAACGCGCGCGGGCGGTGGCTTTGCTGAACCGGTTTGGCCTCGGTGGCTTCGAGCATCGGTTTCCGTGGGAACTGTCGGGTGGTATGCGACAACGCGCATCGATCTGCCGGGCACTGCTGGCCGATCCCGACCTGCTGCTGATGGATGAACCATTTGGCGCGCTCGATGCCATGACCCGCGATGATCTCAACATCGAGCTCGCGCAGATCTGGCAGGATACGCGCAAGACGCTCTTGTTCATCACGCATTCGATTGCGGAAGCCGTTTTCCTGTCAGATCGCGTCGTCATGATGAGCAAGGCGCCGGGCATGGTGGTCGATGTCATCACCATCGACCTCCCGCGGCCACGCCTGCTTGCAGTGCGCGACACGCCGGAATTCGCCGCCTATGTGCACCGGATCCGTCACCACTTCGCCGAGTTGGGGATCGTCAAGGAATGATGCGTTTCGCAAGGCGTCTGTTTCTGGGCGATAACGAAACACGCGACGTCATCGTCGTGCTGGCCGGAGCTCTCGTTCTGTGGGAGATCGGGGTTCGCGTGTTCCAGCCGTCGCCGCTGATCCTGCCGGCGCCGTCGGCGATCTTTGCCGCGTTTCTGGAGACACCTGGGTTGTTCCTGCGTCATCTCGGCTTTACGCTCTGGATGACATGCCTCGGCTTTGTACTGGCGGTCGTCATCGGCGTCGCGCTGGCGGTTGGGATTGTCTATTCGAAATTCCTCGAGCGGACTATTTATACGCTGCTCGTGGCGCTCAACTCGATCCCGAAAGTGGCGCTGGCGCCGCTGTTCGTTATCTGGATGGGCACCGGTCCTGAGCCCAAGGTGGCGATTGCGTTAATGCTGGCGATCTTTCCGATCGTCATCGATATGGTTCTAGGCCTGCGGTCGGTGGATCCTGACATGCTGGCGCTGGCCAAGGTATCAAAGGCATCGCCTTGGGCCGTATTGATAAAAATCCGCTTTCCCTGCGCTTTGCCGAGTCTGTTCGCGGGCATGAAAGTGGCGATCTCGTTCGCGCTGGTGGGCGCCATCGTCGGAGAGTTCGTGGCCGGCAGCCGGGGGATCGGTTTTCAGATACTTGTTGCACAAGGGCAGTTCGATACGGTGCGTGTGTTCGTGTCGTTGCTGTTGTTGGGCGTGGTCGGAACAATCCTCTTCTTTCTCGTCGACTATGCTGAGCGGCTATCCCTGCCATGGCACGTCTCGCAACGCGGGCGTCATCAGTCATCCGCCGATCGGGCATGAACGGCGGCTCGCGATCACTCGGTACGCTTGCGCTGATAGTGACTGCGGCACTCTGGGGCAGCAACCATGTGGTCGCGCGGGCCGCGCGTGACGCGGCGCCTTTGCCGGCGCTGGTGTTCTGGCGCTGGCTGCCCGCTCTCGTCATTCTCACAGTCATTGCGTGGCCGTCCCTGCGGCGCGCCTGGCCTGAGATCCGGCCGCGGCTGGGCGAATTGACGATCGGTGGCGTTGTCGGCGTCGGCCTGTTTTCGTTTCTTCTGATCGGCGGAGCATATCAAAGCCCAGCCATCGAAGTGGGCTTCATCAATGCCACGACGCCGGTATGGGTCGTGTTGATCGGCTGGATCATGGGGCAGGGGCAGATCGCCCGAATGGGCCAAGGTGGGCTCGCTCTGGCTTTTGTCGGCACGCTCCTGATCATCAGCAAGGGCGATCTGCTGCGACTGACCGGGCTGCAACTGAATCTTGGAAATCTCTGGTCGCTTCTCGCAGCGATCTTCTTTGCGTGGTTCTCGATCCGTGTGCGGGAATGGTCGCGCGTAATCGAAACCTTGCCGCTCACGGTGGTGACTGCCTGGGCAGGTCTCCTGGTCGTGTCGTTGCCGGTCTATGTCACATGGGTTGCCAGCGGCGGTCCATGGTTCGCCTGGACCAACGCTGACATGGCCATAGCCCTAGGCGCGATCGCCTATACCGGATTGGGTCCTACCATGCTTGGTAACGTGTTCTATATCTACGGCGTAGCCACTAACGGACCGACGCGTGCTGCAGGATTTCTGTATCTCAGTCCGCTGTGTACGGCAGTGTTTTCGATCTGGTGGCTGGGCGAACATCTCGCCTGGTATCACGTCGTCGGGATCGCGGCGATTTTCGCCGGATTGATCCTGTTGGGACGCCTGGGGCGAGAGAGAAAGGCGATTTCGTAGCTACCGGATATTGCTGCGTAGAATGAAGCCAACCTTGAATTTGGAAACCCGGGTAGGTCTTCAGTGCCGAAGTTTATATCGCCTGCTGCCTTGCCAGCTTCGGCCTCATCCAGATCCCGGCCTACGATGTAAAGCGCCACCTCGACGCGGGCGAACTCGTCGAGGTGATGCCCCATCATCGAGCTGCGCCGATGCCATGGCACTGCTCTATCCACACCGTCAGCATCTCTCTCGGAGGTTTCAGGTCTTTGCGGACTGGCTGGGTGGACTGTTGAAACGTGAGCTGCTGTGATGGCGATAGGGCGGGAACTGGTGCTTGAATGGCTGGATCTCATCCCGCGGCGTTACAAGTGTATTTGAGCATTACCGCGAGCGCGTCGAAAGTTGATTGACCTGCGGCTCCATGGTCGCGCTCAGCGAGCTCCTCTCGCAGATGCCGCTCATCTAATAGGACGAAATGCAGAATCGACGAAGAGCCACGCAACGTCGCAGTGTATGGTCCAAGCGGTCTCCTCGTTGGTGGTCGTCAAATTGCTGGCGTTTTCATTCAACTCGTCTTCGAAGGTCGATATTTTTGTTTGCCGGTTCATAATACATCTGTTGGGTATGACCTGCGATTTAATTCGATAGCTGTGGATGGTAGGTGATGCTCCGCATTGCCGTCTGAATGGATCCTGACGCAATGACTGTCATTGGCGCTCGTGCAACCAGTGTAATTTCCCGGCGCCCTGCATAGTTTTGCTGCAACGAGGGATGAATTGAAGCAACTCTCGCCGTAACAACGTGCTTGACAGTATGGTCGTTCTAAGGGAGCTTAAACTGCAAGCGTTGGGCAGAGCTGCCCGATAACGCTACAAGTTCAAACCATTTCCAACACCGCGCTTCAAATTCAAGCGTGTCCAGTTGGTGGCGAGGGCGCCCACGGCTTCACAGCCGGCGGGCGCTTTTTTTGTTTTGGATCGGCTAATGGCGCGGAAGCACTATCGCATCGGCATAATGTTCTCGACGACAGGGTCCTACAGCGTCGTCGCACGCTCGATGCTGAACGGCGCGTTGCTGGCGTTCCAGGAGAATGCCGAGGCAGACGGTGCGGTGACGTTGGAGCCCGTCGTGGTGAACCCGTCGGGCGATCTTGAACGTTACCGCGCACTTAGCCTCGAGCTGCTTGGCGCCGGCATCCGCCAAGTTTTGGGCTGCTATACGTCTTCGAGTCGCAAGGAGGTCATTCCCTGCTTCGAGAAGTTTGACGGGTTGCTCTGGTATCCGTCGCATTATGAAGGGTTCGAGAGTTCGGACAATGTGATCTACACCGGAGCATCGCCCAACCAGCACGTGCTGCCACTGGTCGAGTATCTCGCCTCGCGGGTTGGTACTCGCGCATTCTGCGTCGGCTCCAACTACATCTGGGCTTGGGAGAACAACCGCATCTTCCGTGAGGCGCTGACCGCGCGGGGAGGCGCCGTGGTCGCAGAGCGATACCTGTCCGTGGGCGATACCGAATTCGACCAGGTGATATCGGCGATCCTTGAGCAGCGTCCAGATTTCGTCTTCAACAATCTGATCGGTACGAGCGCCTATGCCTTCTTCCGCGATTTCCGCGCGGCCTGCCGCGCGCGCGGTATCGATCAGGTCAATGAAATTCCGGTGGCCAGCTGCACGCTGTCAGAGCCGGAGCTTGCGGAGATTGGCGACGAGGCTATCGACGGGCACTTGAGCTCCAGCGTCTATTTCTCCTCGTTGGAATCTCCGGCGAATGCGGCATTCATCGCCGCCTATGCCAAGGCCTTCCCCGGCGGACCAGTATCGTCCGCCGACGCAGAAGCGTCCTACATCGCCGTCAAGCTTCTGGCCGCAGCATTGGAGCAGGCGGGTACCGATGATGCACGCGCCGTGCGCGCCGCGGTCGCCAGCCAGAGCTTGCTGGCGCCGCAGGGCGAGGTGCGCATTGATCCGCAAACCTATCACGCCTGGCTGACACCGCGGATCGCCCGTTCCACCCTCAATGGGCAGTTCGAAGTGCTGCTGGAGGCACGCAGCCCAATCGCGCCAGATCCCTATCTCGTTCAGTCGTCGCCGCGCTTTGCGAGTGCAATGCGCTCTCCCGTGCTCAGAGTGGTGCAATCATGACATCCCGGTTGCTGCAGAATTTCAAAGGCGGTCGCGCTCTTGTCGTCATCGGACGCGGTGGAAAAGAGGGCTCACTCGAGTCCACCCTCGCCAAACTTGGTGTGACGACCGAATATCCCGAGATCGTCGACGGCCGCGCGCAGATCGATGTCGGCAACCTGCAGTCCGAGCGCGATATCCTGTTCATTGACGGCGATCTCGAAGGCGCGGTGGCGATTGAGGTCAATCCCATCTCACGCCTGCCGCCGGTGCCGGTGATCGGTCTGGTCGGCGTTGAGGCGCCGAGCCGTCTGAAGGCGTTGGTCAATCTCGGCGCGACTTCCTTCCTGCGTAAGCCGGTCCACGGCGGCGCCGTCTACACCTCACTGTTCATGGGCGTGAACCAGTTCATGTTGCGTAGCGATATGCATGCCCGCCTTCAGGATCTCGAAGAACGCCGTCGTAGCCGTCGCGCGGTGATCCGCGCGGTGATCTTCTTGATGCAGCAAGACGGTCTCGATGAAGAGAGCGCCTATTCCCAGCTTCGCCGCGAGAGCATGCGCGCGCGGCAGAACTTGGAACTCTACTGCGAGGAATTTCTGAGCAGGCGGGCAAGTGCGCCCGACATTCCCGGCCGCGCGACCAGCATCACGCTGCGAGGCGGCAACAAGCAAGCGATGTAGGAGACACCAACATGACCAAGAATGTGTTGCGGGGGCTGCGCGCCGTAGCCCTCACGGGGACGCTTGTTCTCGCGACAGGTGCGGCGTTTGCGCAAACCCCGATCAAGCTCGGGGTGCTGGAGGACCAGTCCGGCGATTTCGCGGTGGCTACCATCGGAAAAGTGCATGCGATCCAACTCGCGGCCGAAGAGATCAACAAGGCCGGTGGTATCGACGGCCGGCCGCTTGAGCTGGTCGCCTACGACACCCAGTCCGACAACACACGCTATCAGGAATTCATGCGCCGTGTGCTCCAGCGCGACAAGGTCGACGTAGTATTCGCTGGCTTCTCGTCCGCTTCGCGCGAGGCCTATCGCCCGATCGTCGATCAGTTCAACGGCTTCGCATTCTACAACAATCAGTACGAAGGCGGCGTTTGCGACGGCCATATGATTGTCACCGGTGCGGTGCCGGAACAGCAGTTCTCCACGCTCATTCCCTACATGATGGAGAAGTACGGCAAGAACGTCTACACGCTCGCCGCGGATTACAATTTCGGCCAGATATCGGCGGAGTGGGTGCGCAACATCGTCAAGGAGAACGGCGGCAAGATGGCCGGTGAGGAGTTCATCCCGCTCGGCGTGTCCCAGTTCTCACAGAGCATCCAGAATATCCAGAAAGCAAAGCCTGATTTTGTGGTGACGCTGCTGGTTGGCACTGCGCAGGCTTCCTATTACGAGCAGGCGGCATCCGCCAACGTCAATCTGCCGATGGCCTCGTCGGTCAACGTCGGGCAGGGCTACGAACACAAACGCTTCAAGCCGCCAAGCCTGAAGGACATGTACGTCACGACCAACTACATCGAGGAAATCGATACCCCGGCCAGCAAGGCATTCTACACCAAGTTCAAGGCCAAGTTCCCTAACGAGCCCTATGTGAACCAGGAAGCCGAGAATTCCTATCTCGCAGTCTATCTCTATAAGCAGATGGTCGAACGGGCGAAGTCGACCAAGCGGGAAGATATCCGCAAGGTAATCGCGGTCGGTGATGTCTGCATGGATGCGCCGGAGGGCAAGGTCTGTATCGACCCGAAGAGCCAGCATATGTCGCACACCATTTATCTCGCCAAGGTCGGGGCCGATCATTCGATCTCGTTTCCGAAAGTGTGGGAGGGCATCAAGCCGTACTGGCTGGGCGATGCCGGTTGCGATCTGACCAAGAAGGATCCTATGGCGCAGTACACGCCCTCGAACCCGCCGCCGAAACCCTGACATCGGCGTCGGCGCCGTCCCGGCAGGTACGTCTGCCTGCCGGGACAGTGTTCTCGAAGAGCTGAAGTTTCCCTCGCATTTCGAATTTGCATCATCCCGGTTGGTTCATGGACATCGCAACGCATATATTCTCGGCGCTCTATCAGTTCGGCGATGCATTCGCTTTTCTCGTGCTGTCGGCATGCGGACTCGCGGTGATCTTCGGCATGATGGGCGTGATCAATCTCGCCCATGGCGAGTTCATCATGTGCGGCGCCTATGTGACGGCTTCCACCGTCCATCTCGGCCTGCCGCTGCCGCTGGCGATCTTGGCCGGGGCCATCGTCGCCGCGTTGGTCGGCGCGCTAGTCGAACTCGTGGTGATCCGCCATCTCTATGACCGGCCGCTCGACACCATCGTGGCAACCTGGGGCCTGAGCCTCATTGCGACCCAGGGGACGCTGATCTTGGTGGGCTCGTCCATGGCCGGCGTCGGAACGCCGTTCGGCAGCTTTCAGGTTGGCGAGTATTCTTATTCCATCTATCGCCTCGTGCTGTTTGCCTCCGCGCTCGGCGTACTCGGCGGCCTCTATATGCTGTTCAACTGGACGCGCTTCGGCGTGCTTGCCCGCGCCACCATCCAGGTGCCGCACATGGCCGCGGCTCTCGGTGTCGATACCCGCCTGATCTACAGTCTCACCTTTGCCTGCGGTGCCGGGCTCGCCGGTCTTGCAGGTGGCCTGTACGCGCCCACCATGACGCTGGTGCCGACGATGGGCGCCACCTTCATCATGGAGGCCTTCGTCACCGTGGTGATTGGTGGGGCCGACGTATTCCTCGGTACCGCGCCGGCCGGCGCGATCCTCGCGGTGGTGAAGTCGGTGATGACCTCCTGGCAGGGACAATTGTTTGGCCAGATCGGTTTGCTGGTCGCCGTGATCATCGTTGTCCGGGTCCTGCCGAAAGGCATCTCCGGCTTCCTGCTGCGCGAACGAACCTGAAGGATCCGCAGCTGTGAACGGTTTGCCTGGTTTCCTCCGCCGCCTCGAAGGCCCGCAGACTGTGGGTCGTGGTCCGGCGTTCTGGATTACGTTCGCCATCGTGTTCGCGATTGCCTGCGCCTATCCGTTGTTCAGCGACGGTTATACGGTCGGCAATACCGTGTATTTCTTCGTCTGGGTGTTCATCGCGCTCAGCCTGTGTGTGATCTGGGGCTATGGCGGTTCGCTCTCGTTCGGGCAGACCGCTTTTTTTGGCATTGCCGGTTATAGCTACGGCATCCTCACGCTCAATTTCGGCTCGGCTTATGGGTTCACCTTGGTCGCGCTGGTGCTGGCGGTCGCGATCGCCGCGCTGTTTGCGTTGCTGCTCGGCTATTTCATGTTCTTCGGCCGTATCGCCGGCGTCTTCCTCGGTATTGTCACGCTGGCGGTGACGCTGATGCTGGAGCGCTTTATGGCCCAGACCGCGGGCCCTGAGTGGCGCATCGGCGCGGCGCGCCTCAACGGCTTTAATGGCATGAGCGCGATGCCGCCGCTAACGATCCCATGGTCCGGTGGCGACATCGTGTTGTTGGCCGATATCGGACTCTATTACGCCGTGCTGGGATTGCTGCTGCTGGTCTATCTCGGCCTGCGCATCCTGATGAACTCCTCGTTTGGCAATGTCATCGTTGCGATCCGCGAGAATCCGGAGCGCGCGGAGATGCTGGGCTACGACGTGCGCAAATATCAGCTCATCACCTTCGTGATCGGAGCGGCGCTCGCGGGCATTTCCGGCGTGCTTTACACGGCGTGGGGACAGTACATCACGCCGTCGAGCATGGGCATGACCGCGGCCGCGCTGCCGTTGATCTGGGTCGCGGTCGGCGGCCGCAGCGATCTCACGTCGACCGTGATCGGCACGCTGGTGGTGCTCGCGGCCTTCCAGGCCCTGACCATTTACGGCAGCCAATACGCGCTGGTGTTCATGGGTGTGCTGCTGGTACTGACCGTGCTGATCGCGCCGAACGGGCTCGTGCTCGGTGCCATGAATCTGATTTCCCGGCTCGTTGCGCGCCGCAGCAAGGGAGACGTCTGATGGCGCTTCTCGAGCTTCGCGGACTCAATAAACATTTCGGCGGCTTGCATGTCACCAATTCGGTCGATCTCGTGCTTGAGGCCGGTGAAATCCATTGCCTGATCGGTCCGAACGGTGCGGGGAAGAGTACGCTGTTCAGGTTGATCCTAGGCGAACACCATCCCGGTAGCGGCGATATTCTGTTCGCCGGCGAGAACATCACTGCGCTGAAACCGTTCGCGCGCATTCACCGCGGGCTGTCGGTCAAATTCCAGGTGCCTGGCGTATTCAAGGGATTGTCTGTCCGACAAAACCTCGAAATCGCCCTGCAGCGGACGCATCGCAGCGTTGAGCTCGCGCGCGGGATCGATCGGTTGCTGACGTTCCTCAACCTTGAAGCCGAGCAGATGCAGACCGCCGGGAATCTGAGCCACGGCCAGAAGCAGTGGCTCGAAATCGGCATGGCGATCAGCCTGAAGCCGCAACTGTTGCTGCTCGACGAGCCGACTGCGGGCATGTCGCCGGAAGAAACGCATCAGACGGGCGAGATGGTGCAGCGATTGAATGCGGACGGCATGACAGTGTTGGCGATCGAGCACGACATGGCCTTCGTGCGCCAGGTCGCGCAGCGCGTCACGGTGCTGCATCTTGGACAGGTCTTCGCGCAAGGCTCGATCGATGAGATCGTCGCCGACGAACGCGTCGCCGCTATCTATCTGGGGCAGGCCCATGCGTAAGGAAGTCATTCTCTCGACGCAGGCCTTGCGCGCCGGTTACGGCGGCAAGCCGGTGTTGCAGGGCCTCGAAATCGAGGTGTGGGAGAGCGAGATCGTCGCTGTGATCGGCCGCAACGGCGTCGGCAAATCGACGCTGATGAAAAGCCTGATTGGCCTCGTGCCGGCGATGAGCGGTTCGATTGTCTATCGCGGCGAGGCCGTCGAACTGTTGCCGCCGCACAAACGGGCGCGGCTTGGCATGGGTTATGTGCCACAGGGGCGCGACGTGTTTCCGCGCCTGACGGTGGCCGAAAACATCGCCGTCGGCGCTGCGATCAAGGGCGATATCCCCGAGGAGGGACGGCGGCGGATCGTGGAAGCCTTTCCGATCCTCGCGGAGCGCTGGAGCCAGCGTGCCGGCACCATGTCCGGTGGCCAGCAGCAGCAACTCGCCATCGGGCGTGTGCTGATTGCCGATCCCCACCTCATTTTGCTCGATGAGCCATCCGAAGGCATTCAGCCGAATATCGTTCAGGACATTGCCCGCAACATGGTCGAACTCAACCGCAGCACCGGCGTCACTATCATCCTGGTCGAGCAGAATCTCGACATGATCCGCGCCATGGCGCAGCGCTGCTACGTGATGGACAAGGGGCGCATCGTCGCAAGCCTCGATCGGGCCGCGCTCGACGATCAGGCAGAAATGCGCCGTCATCTCGCGGTCTGAAACCAACCCACGCCCATAACAACACAGAGACGAAGGAGTGAATCGATGGCCTGGCAGGAAAATTCGATCATGGCGAGCAAGGGCGTCGCCAAGGGAAAACCCGGCACCCATCACATGATCACCGAACAGGATCAGGGCAAGTACCACTATGTCTATGGCCCTTACGTAGGGCCTGTGCTGACGGTCGATCCCGGCGCTGTGGTCTCCGCCGAAACCCATGATGCGTTCGAGGGCGCCATCAAGCACGAGACCGACATCCCCTCGAAGATTCTCAACTTTCCCTTTCTCAACCCGCAGAACGGGCCGATCTGGATCAACGGAGCCGAGAAGGGCGATACGCTCGCGGTCTATATCGAGAGCATCGTGCCGCGTGGGCCGCAACCGCGCGGCACCACTGTCGTCATGCCGGAATTCGGCGGGCTGGTCGGCACCGGCCAGACCGCGTTGCTCAATCCGGCTTTGCCCGAGCGCGTCAAGAAGCTCGAGATCACTCTCGAGAACGGCACCAAATGGAACGACAAGATCACGCTGCCCTATGAGCCGTTCATCGGCACCATCGGCACTTCGCCGGAGATCGAGGCGATTTCGTCGCTGGTGCCGGACTATTACGGCGGCAACATGGACCTGCCCGACGTCGGTGTCGGTGCGGTGATCTATCTGCCGGTCAATACCAAGGGCGCGTTGCTCTATCTCGGTGACTGCCACGCGGCGCAGGGCGACGGCGAACTCTGCGGCGTCGCGATCGAGCATCCGACCGTGACCACGGTCCAGATTGATCTGATCAAGGGCTGGAGCATTGCTTGGCCGCGGCTGGAGACCAAGGACTTCATCATGACGATCGGCTCGGCGCGGCCGATGGAAGATGCTGCGCGCATCGCCTATCGCGAGCTTTGCCGTTGGATGACGGCCGATTACGGCTTTGAGGAGATCGATGCCTACATGCTACTGACCCAGACCGGCCGCGTCCGGCTCGGCAACATGGTGGATCCGAAATATACGCTCGGCGCTTCGATCAAGAAATCATTTTTGGTCTAAAAGGGTAAGCCGATCATGTCGCGCGTGCACAAGGTTGCCACGGTTCAGTTCGAACCGACCATGTTCGAGAAGGAGCGCAATATCGCGCGGCTGCTCGAACTCTGCGAAGCGGCGGCGACAGCGGGCGCCCGGCTCATCGTTACGCCGGAGATGGGCACCACGGGCTATTGCTGGTTCGACCGGGCTGAGGTCGCACCGTTCGTCGAGACGATCCCGGGGCCGACCACGGATCGCTTCGCAGCGCTCGCGCGGAAACATGACTGCTACATTGTTGTCGGCATGCCGGAGGTCGATAGCGACAGCATCTATTTCAACTCTGCGGTGCTGATCGGACCCGAAGGTGTGATTGGCCAGCATCGCAAGACGCATCCCTATATTGCGGAGCCGAAATGGTCGGCGGCAGGCGATCTCGGCCATCAGGTCTTAGACACGCCGATCGGGCGCATCGCGCTGCTGATCTGCATGGACATCCACTTTGTGGAGACCGCGCGTCTCGTCGCCTTGCAGGGCGCCGACGTGATCTGCCATATCTCGAACTGGCTCGCTGAGCGCACACCGGCTCCGTATTGGATCAGCCGGGCGTTCGAGAACGGTTGCTATCTGATCGAAAGCAATCGGTGGGGACTTGAACGCACCGTCCAGTTCAGCGGCGGCAGTTGCGTGATCGCGCCGGACGGAACAATTGCGGCCCTGATCGATGGCGGGGACGGCTTCGCACTAGCTGACATGGATCTGGACGCGTCCCGCGCGCGGCGTGTTGGCGGTGAAGCCGTGTTCTCTCAGCGCCGCCCCGAACTCTATGCGGGGCTGCTGTCCAATACGTTCAGCTGGAATCCTCGCGATTTCTTCAAGTTGTACGGCCACAAGCCCTGGCCGACGGGGCGGACGTCGCGGGTTGCGGTCGCGCAGATGAGTCCCGGTGATGACGTCGAAGCAAATCTCGCGCGCATCACCTCGCTTGCGCGGCAGGCGGAGCTTGAGGGCAAGGCCGACCTCGTCGTGTTTCCGGAACTCGCGCTGAGCGGCCTCAACAATCCCGGCGCGCGAGCGCAGACTGTTCCGGGGCCGGAGACCGATCAGCTCTGCCGTCTGGCCGCCCAGCTCAAGGTGTATCTTGTCGTCGGCATCGCCGAGCGTAACGGCGATGCGATCTACAACAGCGCGTGCCTGATCGGGCCAGAAGGCCTTGTCGCGGTTTACCGCAAGACCCACTTGACGGAATCCGAGCGTGCCTGGGCGCGTCACGGCGATGACTGGGTGGTGGCCGACACGTCGGTCGGGCGCATCGGCCTTCTGATCGGTCACGATGCATCGTTTCCTGAAGCCGGCCGCATCCTTGCGCTGAAGGGGTGTGATCTCATCGTCTGCGCGGCAGCGATTAAGGAACGTTTCAGCACCCCGCATGTGGGATCGCTTGTGTCGCAGAACTATCCGATCCCGACCGGCGCCGATCTCTATCACTGGCATCACTTCCGGGTTCGCGCCGGCGAGAACAACGTGTTTTTTGCGTTCTCGAATGTGTTCGATCCCGGCAACGGATATCCAGGCCTCAGCGGCGTGTTCGGCCCCGACACCTTCGAGTTTCCGCGTCGGGAAGCCATCGCGGCGGATACCGAAGGGACGGCGACGGCGGTGGTGGACACCACGAATCTCGACACCGTCTATCCGACCAACGTTGTGCGCCGGAAAGATCTGGTTGCTATGCGGATGCCGCACAGCTACCGCGGGTTGATCACGAAGGCTGCGGGGTGGTACGCGCGAGAGCACCGATGACAATCGTGCAAGCCGAGCAGTCAGGCATCTCAACCGAGGAGTGAACCATGGATCTGGGATTGAAGGGCACGAACGCTCTGGTGACGGGCGGAAGTAAGGGAATCGGTCGTGCGATTGCGGACATGTTCGCTAGCGAGGGCGCCAACGTCGCCATTTGCGCGCGACAGCAAGTGCAGATCGACAGCGTCGTTGCGGCCTTGCAGGCGAAGAGCGTCAAGGCCTGGGGCAAGTCGACCGATGTCGCCGATCCCGTCGCCCTCAAGCAATGGGTTGACGGCGCGGCCGCCGAGCTCGGCGGCGTCGATATCCTCGTATGCAATGTCAGCGCACTGGCGGTCGGCGATACCGCGGAAACCTGGGAAAAGTCATTCCGCATCGACATGATGCACACGGTCAATGCGGTGGCGGCCGCGCTTCCCTATCTGGAAAAATCGAAGACGCCGTCGATTGTCATCGTCTCCAGCGTCTCCGGGTTCGAGGTCGATTTCGCCGCCGGCTCTTACGGCGCCTTCAAGGCTGCACTGATCCACTATGCCAAGGGATTGAGCAATCAGCTCGCCGGCAAAGGCGTCCGCGTCAACGCGGTGTCGCCCGGCAACACCTATTTCGAAGGCGGCATATGGCAGGGCATCGAACACGGCTCGCCCGAACTTTACAAGACGGCCATGAGCTTGAACCCGACCGGTCGAATGGGAACCGCGGAGGAAGTGGCCGCCGGAGTCGTGTTCGTGGCTAGCCCTATCGCGAGCCGCATCTCGGGTACCAACCTCATCATCGACGGTGCTCTGACGAGGGCCGTGTAGCTCTGAACCCGCTTCGAAACGAGGCGCGATCAGTTCGAGGAGCGGGATAGTTCGACGATCATTGCTGAACTAAGAAACATGAGAATTCATCCACGCTGACGACTGTATAGGAAACTGCAATTTCCTATACAGTCATCGGCGATCAGCTAACTCGGTGTGATCTCGCCATTCTGCAATGAGTGACATCAACCCGGCGCCAACGCCAAACTGCGACCGTGGAAACGAAACGGGCTGGAAGGTGGGGCTCAGTCGGTTGGTGCCCCCATGTGCCTCTAATTGGCGGCTATGGGGCTGGTGATACGACAGCTACGAGCTATCGTGAAGCAGTGGGCTTTTCGGCTCAGCTTGGGCGATTGGCAGCTCCTGGCGCAAAACAAACCTTCGGCAAATTCGGGGGCAGCGAAGTGACAAATGACACCGATTGCGATTGGCCTGAGTGCTGACTGCCAACGGTTGCCAGATGCAAAACAAACGCAGGTGGGCTTCTCGAGCTACTCTTTACCATTATGAATTTCGAGGGTTTTGACTGAGTCTTAAAACGCTTTTCCAAACCTATCATTCCGAGCACAAAATCTAGCGCGCGCCCTTCCAGTTCTTGCCCTCTCTGACAACAACCACGTCAATATCCGTTGGCATCCTGCTGTGGTGTGAAAATGTAGGTGTGATCCGATCTGCCTCGATGCACCTTCAAGTTTGTATGGGAGAAGGCATGAGCCCTGGCTGATATGCGATGAGCAGGGAGCGCTTCGATCTGATCTGTCTCGAGCAAGTATAGAGCCTTCATCCGGACTAAAGGAAACTTGCCATGGGAGCGCTCAATGATTGAGATGACTCCCAATGAGACGGCCCCCATCGCCCCGAGCATCAGTCGCCCTAACCTTCCGCAAGCGACGCTCCCGCCACCAAGGGTAAAATCGAGCACTGCATGTGTTGGCGCTTCAGCCTGGAGCGCATCGTGCGCGCTTCTACAGTCGGAGAGGCAGTGGTGATGAGCGATGCAGCTCGCAGCAATCGTTGGAAGCCGACGTTTTACGTGCTGATCGAAGACAATGCAGCCGAGGAATGGTGGTCGCCTAGCCAATATCTTGAGGTCGTAGTCACCAAATGTCGTTAAGTGACACAACCGTGGACACTGGACGGGCCAGGTGGCTTTTGCAGCGTGAATGGCCGCTTTGTGCCGAAGATGATGGCGGCTGTTCGAAACGCTGCGGAAAATTCGAGAGGCCGATTTTCCGCTGTCAGTCAGACCTTCATTCGGAACGTCGATCGGGGTCGCTCCGAGCGCTTTCGAAAGTTAAACACGTATTTATTCGGGAAATACATAGGATTTCCTATCTCTTTGGTATGGGACCTGTGCGAAGAAAATCTTGAATTTCCGGCGCACGATGACCTCGGAAACGTAGCCCTTGGCTGCCCATCTTGCAGGCTTTGCAATCGCGATCTCCGATCGATGCGACTGCGCGACCGCGAGCGGCACGCTTTGAGGTTCACAGCAGATGGAGATGGATGATGATTTTCGATCGACAACCCAGATATCTCACCGCGGCCTTTGCCGTTGCCGTCGTGCTCTCGTTCGCAGCGCTGAGCTCGCAACCCGCCGAAGCTACGCCACTGCACCGTGACGCGTCGCCATTCTGTCTGTTGCCAGGCTCATCCAATGGTCCAGGGGGCGCACCGCAGATCTGCGGCTACTATGATTATCAGGAATGTCTGCAGGCCGCGGCCGACATGCACGCCAACTGCGTGGAGAACATCGATTTCCGCGGTAGTTATGAGCGAACGCCCGACGGGTGGCGTGCCCGGTACTGAGCGCCTTCGCGAGCGGCACGGCCCGGTCGATAATAATCTCTTGTGCGGAAAACGAGATCATCTTGAAAAGGGGGACGCCGTGAAACGCGTCTATCGCTTCTCGAGATGGCGGCAGCAGCGCCGCTCGCCCGGGCCGAACTACCGTTCGCGCCCGCCCCATGCGAATGGCACCAGCAGCACGGCAAGCAGCGCCGTTGCTGCCAGCATTGCCCAAGCATCGTTCACACTCCAGACAAAGGCCGTCTTTTCGATCATGGGCCGGACCAGGGCTTCCATGGCAGGAGTGGGTGGGCCGGAGAGACCGCTTGTCAGCAACGCGGGATCGAGGCCAATGGCCGTTGCCGCCGTGGGGTCTCCCGATAACAATCGCATATGCAACGCAGCGGCGTAGATGTGGGTGCGACTGTATAGGATAGTGTCAATCAGCGCGATGCCGATCGCGCCGCCCAGATTGCGCATCAGGTTGAACAGGCCGCTCGCTGCCGGTATCTGCGCTTCCGGCAGCGAGCCCAACGCCAGGCGGGTCGGTGGCAACAGGCAGAACATGATGGCGACGCCGCGAACGATCTGTGGCCAGAACATCTGGTTGAAATCGGTGTCGCGTGTCTGAAACATGCTGAGGGCGAGGCCGATACCAAACACCGCAAAACCTGCGGCGGTCAGCCAGCGCGCCTTGAGTCGCCGTTCCAGCGCGACGGCGATGGGCGACATCGCCAGTTGCGCGGCGCCGGTCACCAGCATCGTCGAACCAATCTGCAGGGCGTCGTGACCCCTGATGTAAGCCAGAAAAACCGGGATGAGATAGACTGAGCCGTACAGGCCCACGCCCAGGCAAAAGCTCAACGCGCATCCGATCGCGAACGAGCGGTTTCGGAACGGGCCAAGCTGCACGACAGGATGGGCAGCGCGCAATGTGCGTCGGACGAACAGGCCGCCGCAGAGCGCGCTGATTGTGAACAGGCCCGTGCAGGTGACCGATACCCAGCCATCATGGGGGGATTGCTTCAGTCCGATCTCCAGAGTGGCCAGCAACATCGCCATCAGAACCAGCGACCGCCAATCGATTTCCGCAACGTCGCCAAAGTTCAGCTGTTGCCGGGGCAGCAGAGGAGGCGCCACAACGCAAGCGATCAGCCCGGGAACGACATTGATCAGGAACAGCCAGTGCCAGGACCAGGTCTGCGTGATCCAGCCGCCGACCACAGGGCCGACCGTCGGCGCCAGCACCGCCACGATGCCGGCGATCGTCGTGGCGATACCTTGGTTGCGCGGCGGGAACAGCAGGAAGACTGCGGCGAACACCGCCGGGATGAGCGTTCCGCCCGCGAATCCCTGCAGCACACGAAACGACACGAGGGCGGCGAAGGTGCCGCTCGCGGCGCAGCCGATCGACGCCAGTGTGAACAGCGCGAGGGCGGCGGCAAACAGCCAGCGCATTGAGAGCACATGCGTCAGCCAGCCCGTCAGGGGAATGGCTATGATCTCGGCAATCAAATAGGAGGTCTGGACCCAGCTCATCGTCTCCGGGGAGATGGCGAGGGCATTCTGAATGGTCGGCAGCGATGTTGCGACGACCTGAATGTCGAGGATCGCCATGAACATCCCAAGACACATCAGGACAAAGCCGAGCCACGTCCGGGTGTCCGCGAGGGGCAGTTCGGTGCGCGGGGTCGTCATGGGCTTACGAGCGGCGGGGCAGGCAGCACGGCAGGGTCAAGGCTATCCATCGCGCGGGTTAATCGGGTGCGGCGGACGATCGAGCTGATCAGGCCCGGGCCGCGCGTGGCCGCGGCGAACATCAGGTTTCGGCTGATGCGATGTTCGGCAAGGCAGGAGACGATGCTCGCCAGCCGGATCGGTCCGGCTGTGAGTTTTCGCGCCGCCGCCAGATACACATCAGGTGAAAGGCCCTCCCGGATATGCGCGACTGCCAGCGCGGCCGATCCAAGGGCGATGGCAAGGCCGTCGCCGGTGAAGGGCGGGATGTGGGCGAGACGGTCGCCGACCCGATAGGCTGCAGTGTTTCGCTCGCGATGAAGATGTCCGCCGCTGGGACAGGCCACGGCCTTCGGCTTGTCCCACAGTGGTTCGGCGTCTGCCAGCCGCTCCGCCAGTGCGGGAAGTGCCGCCGCCACATGGTTGCGCAGCGCGGGCCAGCCGGATCCGAACTGGCTCATGACTTTACCCGGCAGCACCATGCAGAGGTTGGCGATACCGTCTTCGACCAGTTCGAGGCCGATATAGCTGGCCTCCAGAAAGTAAAGCTCGACCCGACCCTCGAGCGCTCGGCGAATGTGGGGGGTAGGCCGCAGGTGCATTTTCAACCCGACCTGCGAGCCGTCGCGTGTGTCGTCGATGCCGCGCAGACCCAGCTTGCCGGTGGCCAGTACGAGGTTCCGGCAACTCACCGTATGGCCGTTGTCGCACATGACCAGCCAGCCGGATCCATCGGGTCTCGCCGTTTTCACCGTCACGTCGCGATGCAGGCGTGCGCCGCTGAAATGCGCGTGTCGCAGCAGCGCGGCGTCGAGTCGATAGCGCGACAGCGACAGCCCGCGAAACGGTAGTGCCGAGGTCACGCTGCGGCGCGAGGAATAGAGCGCCACCTCATCGACCGGCACCGCGCCGAGCGCCAGCGGATCGACGCCCAACCGCCTTAACAGCAGCTGTGTCTCGACGCTCAGGAATTCGCCACACACTTTATGCTGGGAGGTCGCTGTGCGCTCGATCAGCATGACGTCGTGGCCATACCTGGCCAGACCGCAGGCCACCGCGCTGCCGGCCGGCCCGCCGCCGATGACGATCGTCTCGACCTGAATCATCGCACACGTCCGATCACGAAGCGGAACAAGAACCATCGCAGGCGCACCACGCGCGGCGCGATCCCGGCATCGCGTAACCGCGCCGTCCATTCCGCGCGGGTGAGGGCTCTCGCAACCGAGATCCGGCCGTCGTGAATGACGATGGGATGCAGCCGCGTCAGCCAGCCCATCAGGCCGATGAAATGGAACGGCACCCGGTGGCGCTGCAGGTCGTAGATCATCCAGCCGCGTCGCGCGGTCCTCTCCATCCAGCGCAGGAACGTCACGATCATCTCGTCGGACATATGATGCGTGAGCAGGCTACTGACGACGAAGTCAATGGGGGAGGGCGGGATGAAATTGAAGATGTCCATCACCTGATATTCGATATTGAGATCGTTTCCTGTCGCCGACTGCGCGATGCGGACCGTCTCGCGATTGAGATCGAGCCCGATCAGCTTGATCTGCCGGCCGCGCCCGGCGGCCCAGCTGCGGATCGCCCGCAGCAGGTCGCCATAGCCGCAACCGACATCGACGAGTGTGAGCTCGGTGCCTTCAGGTATCCGCTGGATGGCGGCGTCCAGCCAGGCGATCACCGCCCGGTGCCCGAGCATCGCGCCGTTGAAGCGGGCGAGGTCGCGCAGCACAAGTTCGAGCTCTTCCGAACTTGCGCCGGCGCTGTCCAGCCATTCGGCTTCGGTACTTCGCTGCGACAGGTCCGTCGCTGCAGCGCGGGTGGTGCTGAATGTGCTCATGGGCTCAGGCCGCGGTTCGAAAAAGCATGGTTTCTGCGATCAGTCCGGGCCCGAACGACATTGCGCACCCGCTGCGGCCGCGTGCGCCCGAACGCATCAGTCGCTCGATCACGAACATGACCGTCGCCGACGACATGTTTCCATAACGGCGCAGCACGTCGCGCGACGCCGCCAGTGCGGTCGGCGCCAGCGCGAAGGCTCGCTCCACCGCGTCGAGAACGGTCCGGCCGCCGGGATGCACCGCCCACAGGTCGACCGCCGCCGCGGGCGCTCCAGCCAGGATTTCATCGGCGCTCCGCCGTAGGCCGTCCTGGATAACGGCCGGAACGCGTCCCGACAAAACCATGTCGAAGCCGGCATCGCGGATGTTCCATGTGATCAGATCGCGGGTATCGGGGACCAGCATGGCGCGGAAACTGTCGAGCGCGATGCCGGACGGCTCGGCGCTCACGAGGCTTGCCGCACAACCGTCGGCGAACAGCAGGAACGAGAGCATCTGCTCGAGATCGGCGTTTTCCTTGAGATGCAGCGTACAGAGTTCGAGGTTCACGACCAGTACGCGCGCCGACGCCTCGGAGCGGACGATGTGATAGGCCAGCTTCAGGGCGTTGATGGCGGCGTAGCAGCCCATGAAGCCGATAACGGTACGTTCGACCGTCGTCGGCAGCTCGCAACGCGCGATGAGATCGAGGTCGAGGCCGGGCGCGGAGAAACCTGTGCAACTGGTGATGATCAAGTGCGTGATGCGGTCACGATCTGCTCCGAGATGCAGGCGATCGACGGCGGCTTGCGCCAGTTCGGGCGCGTGCCGCTCATACTGCTCCATCCGCGTCGCCGTATCGGGAAAACCACTACGGGCATAGAAGCCGCCGGCATCGAAATGGTCGCCTTCCGGTCGATTGCCCGGCGTAAGGCACGAGAAGCGGTGCTCGATACCGGACTTGTCGGCCATGCGTTCGAACAGCCGCGCCTGACGCGGGTTGGCCAGATGGAGCGTAGACTGTGCGAAGCGGCGAAAAGTGTCATGAACGTCGTAAGGCGGCACAGCCGTTGCGACACGATTGATATAAACTGCTGGCAAGGGAATCCCTCCGTATGCCTCCGCCGAAATGAGCGCCGGCCGATGAAGGTCGAGATAGCGAAGAAAGTCCGCGGAGCGATTAAATTGCGATTTAAGAACGGACCGACGCTCTGCTTCGGTTGCTGCCGGGGATGTCGATGGCAGGTGTCTGGCCGGCAATCGTTGCGCACGGGGCGTCGCTGCGTTGCAGGTTAAATTCGTATTTAATTGAAGAACAGAAGCCTTCCGAAGATGTTGTGGCCATTGGTTCGCCGTCCGGCTCGGCGCGTTCCGATGGCTGCTGCATCAGTAAGCGCCGTTCGCAGGTGGGTGGATGCTCGGAATTTTGACGTCGTTCGTTCGACAAGGTGCGATCTCGTTAGGGGTATCGCTGTTGCTTGCCGCAACCGCATTTGCGGTGGCGCGCCCGCCGCACAAGTCGCCGCCGTTTCAACCGGCAGCGATTGAGCGTCGCCCGGCCACTGCAGCCGCGTTCATTGGAGCGAGTCCGCTCGCTCTCAACAGCTGTTCTGCGTCCGACAAGATGGTCGCTGATATCAATCTTCGGCCGATAGCGGGTAGGGATCAGGATGTGATTGCGGGATTGGTATCGCGAGGGCCGGACGCAATCGACCTGGCGCAGGCCGTGCTCTGCTACGGACACGAGGAAAAGCTCCGCGGACTGGCCCGGCAGATCATGGTGACACGGCATACCGATGCCGGAGCAACGCTGTACGCGATCCCGGGATCCTTGGTCCCTGTCGCAGCGGTGAGGCTTGTGCCGACCGGATGGACGAAATGACCGAGTTTCGACAAAATGACGACGTTTTCCGCTATGCTACGGCGCGGTCGCACCTTGTCGTGTCTTCAGATCAAACGGTGCCCGAGATACTCCAGATGACCAAGATTCTGCTGATCGAGGACGACAATGAGACCGCCGAGGAACTCGCGGCCGAACTGACGCAGCGCGGCTTCGAGGTCGAACATGCCGCGAACGGCATCGAAGGACTCGACAAGGCTCGCTCCATCAAGCCGGACTTGATGGTCGTCGATCGCATGTTACCGGGAATGGACGGACTCACCATCGTCGAGGCGCTGCGGCATGACCAAATTCGCACGCCCGTACTGATCCTGAGCGCGCTCGGAGCGGTCGATGATCGCGTCCGCGGATTACGTATGGGCGGCGATGACTATCTGACCAAGCCTTTTGCGATAGTCGAACTGGTGGCGAGGATCGAGGCCCTGTTGCGCCGTCCGATCGAAACGCGGGAAACCATGTTGCGGGTGGGACCGCTCGAACTCGACCTGATCGAACGCACAGCGCGGCGTGGCGAGCGGGAGATCGAATTGCTGCCGCGGGAATTCCGCCTTCTCGAATACATGATGCAGCGTAACGAGCAGCTGCTGACGCGGGCGATGTTGCTGGAGGAGGTCTGGAACTATAAATTCGTCCCGGACACCAATCTTGTCGATGTTCATATGGGGCGGCTGCGGCACAAGGTGGACACGCCGGGCGATCCGCCGATGATCCACAATGTCCGCGGCGCAGGATTTATTCTTCGTGCGCCTTCCTGATTTCGTCCGCACGACGACGTTCCGGTGGACGTCCATCGCGATCGCGCTCTGCATTCTTTTGTTCTCGGCCTTCGTGTACTGGGAGGCTGGCAGTTCGATGCGGGCTGACATGGACGCTTCGATCGCGGAGGCAAGCGAGGCGATCGCGTCGGATGTGCCGGAGCGCAGGATCATCGCCATCGAGGACCGCCTGGCGTCCGATCCGCGCCGGACCCGGTTGGCCGGTCTGTTCACAGCTGACGGAAAACGGATCGCCGGCAATCTGCGCGATATCCCGCCGCAATTGGCGATCGACGCGCGGATTCATGCGACGCAGGTGGTCAGGATCGATCCGCACAAGCCGGAGTCGATGTCCGTGCGCGCCATCGGTCGTCGCTTGTCTGACGGCCAAGTGTTGGTCATCGCCCGCCATAGCGGCGAACTCAAGGAACTGGCGGCGGCGATCGGCCGCGCCCTGCTGCTCGGTCTGCCGGTGGCGGGCGCCCTTAGTCTGGCGATCGGTGGCGTGCTCAGCCTGCGGGTGCAGCGTCGTGTCGATGAACTCCATACGCAGGTCAGGCGCATTATCGATGCCGACCTACGCGAGCGACTTCCCACGGCCAACCTCGACCACCCCTTCGATAAGCTGGCCATCATCGCCAACGGCATGCTCGACGAGATCGAGGTGCTGGTCACCGAAATGGCAGGGACCGGCAACGAGATCGCGCATGACCTGCGCACGCCACTGACCCGTGTCCGCGTTGGCCTCGAGCGCGGCCGCGCCAATGCCTCGACGGTCGCGGACCTGCAGGCGGTCGCCGACCGCGCGATCACTGACGTGGACGAAGTGCTCACCATTATCACCAGCCTGCTGCGTATCCAGGAGATCGAGCATTATGGCGACCGCAGGGGATTCGGCGATGTGGTGCTGGCGGGTTTACTACGTGAGGCTTGCGACCTCTACGAACCGATCGCTGAAGACAAGCAGGTCAGCCTGCGCGTCGATGTCGAGGACGATGCCATTGTCCGATGCGACCGCGATCTGCTGCAGGAGGCTATCATCAACCTGGTGGATAACGCGGTCAAGTTTACGCCGCCCTACGGATGCGTCCGGTTGGCTCTGGTGCGAGGGCCCAGCGATGTCATTGTCAGAATATCGGACACCGGACCCGGCATTGGAGAAGACGAGCGTGAAGCAGTGCTGCGGCGGTTCTATCGCTCCGACAAGAGTCGCAGGACCGTTGGCACCGGTCTTGGCCTCAGCCTGGTTTCCGCGATCGTCAAGCTGCATGGATTCCGGTTGACGCTGTCGACCGGTCCCGGCTGCGTCGCGGAGATCGCCTGTCCATTGCCGGAAAGGTGATCTGTCTGAAGGACATTTTAGTCGTCTCGCCGTGTCCCCTCACCATGTTTCGTAGATCGCGCTGTTGCCTCGATGCCATATGGGCGCTTTCGGCAACAACGGCCTCGATGGAAAGGATGAGATCATGAAAGGACGTACATTCAAGGTACTCGCAACGGCTGCGCTGGCGTTGAGCCTGCTAGCCACCGCCGCTGATGCACGCGGCGGCGGCGGAGGTGGCCACGGAGGTGGTTTCGGCGGCGGTGGCGGCCATATGGGCGGCTTTGGCGGTGGCTTCGGTGGTGGTCACATGGGGGGCTTCGGAGCCGGCGGCGGCCATATAGCAGGCATTGCCGCCGGTCATGTGGGTGGAATCGGCGGCGAGCATCTCGGCGGAATAGGCGGCCAGCGTTTCGCAGGAGGCGGATTCGGATCGCACGCTTTTGCCGGACATCACCTCGTCAGACATACCGGCCGTGGCTTCGGCTTCCCGGGCTACTACGATGATTACGGCTACGGCTGTCCGTATGTTTACGGCCCGCTGCATCCCCACCATTATCCTTGGGTCGCCGGCTGCAGCTAACGAACCGTCCTGCAAGGCATCGCGGGCGTGACGTTGCGGAAGCCACGTCACGCCCGCCTTGTTCGTGCCGCAAGCCGAATCTGAATTCGAATTTATATCCTTAACCTGTAATTTAATGGTTCCCGTGATCGCCGCCGCTATCTTTTCAGGATCGTCCGCAAAGGCCGTGACATCGGCCCCGGACGGACATTGATCAGCAACAGATCAATCATAGCGGAGGGGCTGACATGAATATCGATGGAACGTCGACGGAATATTCCACACCGGCGTCTGGTCTGGCGGCTCCGATCGGGCTGCGGTCGCCCGCGGCAGCCGGCACCGCCTTGAATTACCGAACCGACATCCGGCGTTTTGCGATGCTCGAACGCGAGCAGGAATACGTGCTGGCGATACGCTGGCGCGATCACGGCGACCGTGCTGCAGCCGAGCAACTTGTCACCAGCCACTTACGCCTCGCTGCCAAGGTGGCCATGAACTATCGTGGTTACGGCCTGCCGCTGTCGGAGATCATGTCGGAGGCCAATCTCGGCCTGATGCAGGCCCTTGACGGGTTCGACCCGGACAAGGGATTCCGCTTCTCCACCTACGCGGTGTGGTGGATCCGTGCGGCGATCCAGGACTACATCCTGCGCTCATGGTCGCTGGTGAAGATTGGCACCACCGCGAGTCAGAAGAAATTGTTCTTCAAGCTGCGTTCGGCCAAGAGCAGGATTTCGGCGCTGGGAGGCGGCGACTTGCGGCCCGACCAGGTGACTCTGATAGCCAGCGATCTGGGCGTGACCGAGAAGGACGTCGTCGACATGAACCGTCGGCTCGGCGGCGATGCTTCGCTCAACGCGCTGGTGCACGATGACGAGGGTGCCGCCGAGTGGCAGGACTATCTGATCGACCAGGCGCCCACGCCAGAACTGATGACGGTCGAGCAGGACGAAATCGATCATCGCCGCCAGGTTCTGGTGCGCGCGATTGACGTACTCAATGCGCGCGAGCGGCACATCTTCGAGGCGCGTCATCTCGTCGACGAGCCGGATACGCTCGAAGACCTCGCGCAGCACTATGGGCTGTCGCGCGAGCGGATCCGCCAGATCGAGCAGCGGGCGTTCGAGAAGGTGCAGTCGGCGGCGCGCAAGCTTTCGCACGATCGACGTCACACCCGCGCCCCGGCGCTGGCAACGCATTGAATTGCGTCATTCCGGCGGACGATGACGAATCGCGCAAGCGTGGGAAATCCGTTATGTTGGCGGCCCAAATATCCCCCACGGGCCGCTCACGCGATGAATCTGGCCGAGTTTGCGAGTAGTTCAACCTTCCGCGCCGCTACGGTCGCGGCTGTCGCGCTTTCTTTGTTCGTGCTGGTCCTGTTCGGCTTCATCTATTGGAAGACCGACCGTCTGCTGGTGACCCGCTCCGACCATGTCATCGCCTTGCAGCTGCAAACGGTGGCGGCATTGCCGAATGAACGCAGGCTCGACGCGCTTCATCTTCAACTCAGCGAGGATTCGCGCGACGTGCATTTCGTCGGCCTGTTCCGGGCGGATGGAAGCCGGGTCGCCGGCAATCTTGAGCGCCCGCCGGCGATGCTGCGGCTGGACGCCACGGTGCAGACCGTCGAGATCATAAGGCCGCGCCCCGCTGGCCCGGAGCAACTAACCGTTCAGGCCATCGGCCAGCAGTTGCCGGACGGCGAAATATTGGTGATCGGCCGCTATGTCGATGAGGCGATTCAGCTGTCGATGGTTGTCAGCCAGGCTCTGGCTCTCGGTCTGATCCCGGCTCTGCTGCTATGCCTCGCGCTGGGCGCACTGCTCAGTCTGCGTGCCGAACGTCGGATCGCCGGAGTTAATGAGCGCATTCAGCGCATCGTGGCGGGTAGTCTGCATGAACGGCTCCCGGTTGATCGCGGCCGCGATCCGTTCACTCAGCTCGCCGCCATGGTTAACAGCATGCTGGACGAGATCGAAACGTTGATCCACACGATTGCCGGAGTCGGCAATGACATCGCGCACGACCTGCGGACCCCGTTGACCCGGGCACGCCTGGCCCTGGAGCGCGGCCGGAACAACGCCAGGACGCTGCCCGAACTGCGATCTGTGGTCGACAAGGCCATCTTGAGCATGGACCAGTCGCTGGCGATTGCCGCAGCACTGCTAAGGCTGGCCGAGATCGAGAACAGCCGTCGCTCCACCGGATTCGGCAAGGTCGCACTGGAGGAACTGCTGCACGAGGTCCGCGATCTCTATGCGCCGATCGCCGAAGACAAGGGCATCACGCTGCGCACCGATATCGTTCATACCCCGATCGTCGAGGGAGATCGGGACCTGCTGATGGAGGCGATCGCCAATCTGGTCGATAACGCCGTCAAGTTCACGCCGCGGGGTGGGCAGGTCCAGATCACGACCGTGTCCGGCGACGGCGAGAGTATCCTGCGCATCACGGACACCGGCGCGGGGATAAACGAAGACGAGCGCAGTGCGGTGCTGCGGCGGTTCTACCGCTCCGATGCGTTTCGCAAGACACCAGGTCTTGGGCTTGGCCTCACTCTTGTTGCCACGATTGCCAAATTGCACGGCTTTCGGTTGACGATCTTTTCGGGGGCGGGGTGCGTGATCGAAATTGGATTCCCTGACGCTTCCGAGACAAAAGTCTAGATCGCGATCACATCGCGGCGAGATCGCTGTCCGTTGTTCGGTGCGCCGTTTCCTAAATCGTTATTTAGTTGGCCCTCCGCATCGCATCATTATGTCTTCCGAAGACCCAACTGTCGCGCGCCGCTGGATTGCCAATCCGGTCGGGCGTCAAGGAAGGAATGATCCAATGCGCTCAAATCTCATGCCAGTAGTGTCGGCAGTCTTCATCGCGTTGATCGCCATCGCAGCAGCTCCGAATGCCGCGATGGCCCGTGAACCCATCGTTGCATCGAAACCCCTGCCGGCTCCGGTGGGGCATGCCCAGCCGACCCCGAATGGCTTTCTGTCAGACGAAGATGCGAACGCGGACGAACAGCAGCGACTTTCGAAGTTCGATGCGCAGCAGCATTTGCTGGACGAGCAGCTCGACAAGTCGCTGAACATCTGCCGGTGCTGATGTTCTGCCTTCACACGGCGCTTCGGGGCAGTCGCAGAATTATTCCACGTACGGACAATCTTGGAGCGAGCAATGGGCATCGTGCGGTTTGCACTGAGATTTCCGTATACCTATTACGTGGTGGCGGTGCTGATTCTGTTTCTCGGCGGCGTTGCCATCCGCTCGATGCCGACCGACATCTTTCCAGAGATCCGAATTCCCGTCGTAACGGTGATCTGGAGCTATACGGGTCTCTCGACACCTGAGATGGAAGATCGGGTCTCGACTTACAGTCAGTACTCCATCAGCGCGAACGTCAACGGCATCAAGAATATCGAAGCACAAACTCTGAACGGGCTCTCGATTCAGAAGATCTACTTCCAACCCGACGTCAATCTCGACCTCGCAATTTCGCAGATTGTTTCGGCTACAAATGCGATCCGTGCGCTGATGCCGCCTGGCATCCAGCCGCCAATCGTGGTGCAGTTCAATGCCTCCAGCGTTCCGGTGCTGCAGCTCAGCCTCAACTCCGATACGCTCAACGAACAGCAATTGTATGATTTCGGCATCTACAGAGTCCGGCAACAGCTGGCGCCGGTGCATGGCGTGACGCTACCTACCCCGGCTGGCGGCAAGTATCGCCAGATTATGGTTGATCTCGACCCTGACAAGCTACTGTCGCGCGGACTGACGCCGCTCGATGTCGTCAACGCGGTCAATACTCAGAACCTGACGCTGCCGACCGGAACCGCCAAGATCGGTGACAAGCAGTATACGATGCGTACAAACGCGACGCCCGCAAGCATCGCTGACCTCAACATGATCCCGGTCAAGTTTGTCAACGGCGCGACGATCTTTCTGAAGGACATTGCCCAGGTTCGCGACGCGTCGGCAGTGCAGCAAAATATCGTGCGCCAGGACGGCCGGCGTTCGGTGCTGTTGAGTATCATCAAGAACGGCAACGCCTCGACGCTGACCGTGGTCAACGCAGTCAAGGACGTGCTTAAACAGGCGCGGGCAGCAGCGCCTGCCGGGTTAAAAATCAACGAATTGTTCGATCAGTCTGTATTCGTCAAGTCATCGGTGACGGGCGTGCTGCACGAAGGCGCGATCGCCGCCGGCCTGACGGCGCTGATGATCCTGCTCTTCCTGGGATCGTGGCGTTCAACACTTGTGGTGATGATCTCGATCCCGCTGGCGATCTTGTCGTCGCTCGTGGTGTTATATTTCCTCGGCGAGACGCTCAACACGATGACGCTCGGCGGCCTCGCGCTTGCGGTCGGCATTCTGGTCGATGATTCCACGGTGACGATCGAGAATACGCATCGGCTACTGACCGAGGAGCACATGACGCTGCCGGACGCGACCCTGCATGGCGCAGCCGGCATCGCGATCCCGACGCTGGTCTCGACGCTGGCTATAAGTTGCGTCTTCACCTCGGTAGTGTTCCTCGATGGCCCCGCGAAATATCTGTTCACGCCGCTTGGCCTGGCGGTCGTATTCGCCATGCTGGCATCCTACGGCCTGTCGCGGACGCTCACCCCGATTACTATCGGGCTGCTGCTGCGGTACGAAAAGCACGGCCCGGACGATGGCCATCCGAAGGGGCTGTTCGCGCGGCTGTCGGGTGCGTTCGAGCGCGGCTTCGAGCAGATGCGTACTGGCTACGTCGCGCTGCTGACCCAGTTGCTCAAGAACCGCGTCGCCGTGCCGGTGGCTGCAGTGCTGATCATCGGTCTCGGCGGCGTCATGCTGGTCTCGGTCGGCCGCGATTTCTTCCCGTTGATCGACGGCGGCGAGATCCAGCTCCACGTTCGTGCCCCCGCCGGCACGCGGATCGACGCCACCGAAAAAATCTTTCAGCAGGTAGAGGACAAGATCCGCCAGATCGTTCCGGTGAGCGAGCGCAGTCTGATCGTCGACAATATTGGCCTGCCTGCCCGACCCTATAATCTTGCCTTTACCGACGGCTCAACCATCGGTGTCAATGACGGCATTATCCAGGTGGAGCTCAAAGAAGGTCACAAGCCGACCGCTGACTACGTTCGCAAGCTGCGCGAGGTGCTGCCTGCGGCATTCCCCGACGATGTGTTCTACTTCCAGGCTGCCGATATCGTAACGCAGATTTTGAATTTCGGGCTGCCGGCGCAGATCGACGTCCGAACCGTAGGCTACGATCCTGGTGACCTTGCTATCGCGCAGAAGCTGCGGGAGCGCATCGCGGCGATCCCCGGCATTGTCGATGCGCATCTTCAGCAGGAAACTGACGCGCCGTCATTTTATACCGAGATCGACCGTACCCGCGCGGCGCAGCTGGGACTCAATGCCAGTACGATTGCGACGAATATCAATGTCAGCCTGAGTTCCTCGTCGCAGGTGTCGCCGAACTTCTGGACCGATCCGACATCTGGCATTCCCTATTATCTCGCCGTGCAGACACCCGAATACCGAGTCAATTCGCTCAACGCCTACGGCAATACGCCGGTGTCGAGCACGCTGACCGTCGGCGGCCAGCCGGTGCCGGGAATGCTCAGCAACGTCGCGACCTTCAAGCGCGAGCCGCTGCCCACCAACCTGGACCAGGCCAACGTGCAGCCGGTTTACGACGTCTATGCCAGCGCACAGGGCCGCGATCTCGGGGCGATCTCCGCCGACATCAACAAGGTAACGGCCGATTTGCAGAAGGAGATGAAGCCCGGAAACAGCATTGTCGTACTGGGGCAGATCCAGAGCATGAACGATGCCTTCGTCAACCTCGGTATCGGTTTGCTGTTCGCGGCTGTGTTCGTCTACCTCCTGATGGTGGTGAACTACCAGAACTTCAGCGATCCCTTCGTCGTAATGTTGGCGTTGCCGGCGACCCTGGCCGGCATCGTCACCATGCTGTTCATCACAGGTACCACCCTGAACGTGCCGTCGATGATGGGCGCGATCATGGCGGTCGGCGTCGCGTCGGCGAATTCGATCCTGTTGGTTACCTTCGCGCGCGAGCAGCAACTCGCAGGCCATTCTGCGTTCGAGGCCGCAATCAGCGCTGGCCACACCCGGATCCGGCCGGTGCTGATGACCGCGGCGGCGATGATCGTCGGCATGATTCCGATGGCGATCGGCAGTGCCGGGGAGGAACAGAATGCAGCGCTCGCCCGTGCGGTGATCGGCGGATTACTGTTTGCGACGCCGACAACGCTTTTGATCGTGCCGTATTTGTTTTCGCTGTTGCGCAAACGCGTCGACGGCCAGCCGCAACACGGCGTCTTTGAGGAGGCAAGTTCATGACCGGGATTCAGAGGTTGCATGAGGCGCGGACGCAAGAAGAGCCATCCGTGGTAAATCGGCATGCGGATCCGCCGCCAGTGCGGCCTCGTTCCAAGGCCCGACTGATGCTGGTTCTGGCGGTTCTGTTGTTACTCGGCAGTGGTCTCAGCTTCGGCTTCTGGCGGCATGAGCAGGCGCAGCAGGCCGTTGCGGACGCAGCAAAGGAACTCCGCGATCTGGTCCCGGACGTTAAGGTCGCGGTTATCAGCGACAGCACCGGCAGCAACGACATCTCACTGCCGGCCACCACCACGGCGTTCGAAGCGGCGAATATCTTTGCCCGAACCAGCGGCTATGTTGAAAAACGCTATGTAGACATTGGCGATCGGGTCAAGGCTGGCGACCTTTTGGCCGAGATCACCGCGCCGGAACTCGATCACCAGATCACTCAGGCTCAGGCCACGCTGAAACAGAACCAGGCTGCGTTGCAGCAGACCCAGGCCAGCCGCGATCTGGCGGACGCCACCAACGGCCGTGACAGCAGGCTCGTGAAACAGGGCTGGCTGACGCTGCAGCAGGGCGACAACGACCGGCTGACGCTGGCAGCCCAGCAGGCGGCGGTCGGAGTCGCGCAGTCCAACATCGCCGCGCAAGAGGCGCAAATTCGAATACTCACGCAGGAGAAGGCTTATCAGCGCGTGATCGCGCCGTTTGACGGCGTCATCACCCAGCGCAATATCGATAACGGCAGCCTGGTTCAGTCCGGATCCACGTTTATGTATACGCTGATGCACAGCAATGTCATCCGCGTTCAGCTATTCGTGCCGCAGGACGCGGCGTTCGGTGTGACTCCCGGCGTGAAAGCGAGCGTCCACGTCCCGGAAATTCCCAATCAGGTGTTTGACGGCACGGTCACGCGGATCGCTTCTGCGTTGCAGCCCGGCAGCCGGACGTTGTTGACCGAAGTCGACATCCCCAACCCGGACGGGGCGCTCAGCCCGGGCGTCTATTGCACCGTGGATCTGCATGTTCCTCGCAAGACGTCTGCTTTTATCGTGCCCGCAGATGCTGTGATCTTCAACGCCGATGGCACGCAAGTGGCCGTTGTGGAGAATGGCATCGTCCATATGCACAAGATCACCATCGCGCGCGACTTCGGCACCTCCGTCGAAGTGCGCAATGGCATCAAGGCGGGCGACCAGGTGGTGCTGAATCCGATGGTGAATCTGGCCGAAGGTCAGAAGGTGAGGGCCCACAAGCAGGCTGTGTGAGCAGGAAAGGAAACGTAGCCATGGTGCGACTGTTAGGCGTTTTGATGCTATCGCTGTTGGGCTGCGATGCGGTTCTGGCGCAGGTCTCGACCATGGGCACGACGTCGATGGGGCTTCCGACCACTCCTGGTACAATGGTTTCCTCGCCGCTCAACGGCCCGAGTCCGTTCTCCGCGGCGACGCGTCCGGGGGCGGCAGATACCAGCCTGGCTCCGGTGCCGCTGGCGTCGGATCCGACAACGCCGGGCACCGTTATCAATTGCGCGCCAACCACAGCGCCAAGTGCGGCGACGCCCGCCGCCGCACTGGGAACGATCTCGACGACGAATCTCGGTAGCGCGACCGGTACGGCCACCCCGACCACGCCGGTTGGTAGCCCGCTGGACTCCAGCAGCTGTATCCTGAACGGGAATACCAGCCCAAGCGACCCCTCATCGTTGCCGCTCACGACTCCGCTGATTTCCAGCGTCCTGCCCGGCACGCTTGAGGCGCTGACTGCCATCCTCGGCGACACCAGTATCGCCCCGTCGGCGACGATGCCTACACCGAACGCGACGGCCTGCAACGAGACCGTCTCGATGAACCTTGCCGCCCCCGGCATGATGGCGGCTGCCAATGCCACGGGTGCCACAGCGACGCCAGGGGTAACCACGCTTTCGGGCTGCTGACTTAAGGTGCAGAGCTGTGCCTATGACTGCTTCTGGCGCAAAGCGGACGTCGTATATCGCCGGAGCATGGCTAAGCGCTGATTGCCCAAGAAATGTTGCACCATGCCGAGCAAATTTAACGACGCTTATGTCACTGAAATTGCCTTTTAAGTCATTGGGGGAGTTCCGTGGTGGATGTCGCTGTTGGAACATGGTGCTAATAGCTGCATCATGTCGGCGATGAGATCGTCATAGCCGATGCCTAAGAGATAGCCGTTCGCTCTTCGAAAATCAGGCAAACGATGTCGCAGTCATCTATGGCTTCGAACAACGGTCAAAAAACACACAAAATATCATCTGGTTTTCGCTATTTTTGAAGATGGCACAGCTCCTGCATGACCGTTTTGACCGATTGTCCGGTTTGCGGAAACAGGAGATGGCTATGCCTACACAATTTGACCGTCGCTACTTTCTGAAGGGAGCTGCCGGCGCTGCAGGCGCCGCTGGCTATGCGCAGATCGATCCGGACTTCTTCATCTCAAAGGCTCATGCCCAAGCCGGCAAGACCATGAGCTTTCTGTCGGCCGAAAACATCACGGGCAATTGGGATCCGACCGCGCACACGACGCTGTCGCAGAAGAACATCGAAGGCTTCGTGATGGGCTTTCTCACCCGCACGCCAATGAAGCTCGATAATCCCGGCGAGGTGATCTACGAACTGGCGACCGACATCAAGCTGCTCGATCCCAATCGCCTGCAGATCAAGCTGCGCCAGGGCGTGACCTTCCATGACGGCAAGCCGTTCAAGGCGGAAGACGTTAAGGCCACATTCGAATATGGATCGCGCGCGGATCGCCCGGCGCAGTGGTATCCCGGCCCGACAGAAACGCTGAAGATCGAGACGCCGGACGACTACACAGTGATCGTCGATACGTCGAAGGGCGGCTATCCCGCACATCTCTTCATGTTCCTGGCGGCGTTCCTGCCGATCATGTCGGCGAAGGACATCGCGGCCGGTCCCGGTGGCGTGTTGCCGCAGCGGCTTAACGGCACCGGGCCGTTCCGCTTCGTCGAGCAGCGCGGCAATGACACCGTGATGAAGGCCTATGACGGCTATTTCAAAGGCAAGCCTGCCATCGCCGGCATCAACTTCACATTCACCGGCGATTCCACCACGCGGATGCTCGCGCTGATGAACGGTCAGGCCTCGATCGTCGAGCGACTGGAGCCCGAGCAGGTCGATACAGTCAAGGGCAACGCCAATATCCGCATCAATCGCGTGGTGTCGGTCGAGAACAAATATCTGTGGTTCCGCTGCTCGAAGCCGCCGTTCAACGATCCGCGCATCCGCCTCGCCGCCTGTCACGCCATCAATCGCGACCTCATTCTCGAAGTGCTGGGATCGGCCGGCCACGCATCGTCGAACTTCGTCTCGCCCGTGAAGTTCGGTTACGTCGATCTCGAAAACTATCCGAAATTTGATCCGAAGAAATCCCAGGCGTTGCTTGCCGAGGCAGGCTTCCCGAACGGCAAGGGATTGCCGCCGCTCGAATATATCACATCGGTCGGCTTCTACCCGAAGACCAAGGAATATGGCGAGGTCATCACCGCGATGCTCAACGAGCAGGGCTTCAATGTCAGCCTGACGGTGCTCGAGCCGGCCGCCTGGAACGAGCGGCTCTATCATCGTCCGGGCGGCGGTCCCGGCCATATGGTCGATTGCGGCTGGTCGACGGGCTCGCCGGAGCCCGATCTGGTCCTGCGCACCCACTTCCATTCGTCGTCGCACCGCATCTGCGGCATCGAGGATCCTGCCATCGATGCAAGCCTCGACAAGGAACGCAGCGCGGCGACGCTCGAAGAGCGCAAGAAGATCCTGCAAACCGAAACGATGCCCTTGCTCGCTTCAAAAATGCCAGCGCTCCCGCTGTTCACGTCGGTCATGATCCACGCGATGCAGAAGGATTTCGAAGGCATGTATATCTATCCGGATGGATCCATGGACGCATCCAAGCCCGTTGCATGACCAGGAGTGACCGCTGCGCACTGCAATGATGCGGTGCGCAGCCATGCCTGGCTTTCTTGGAGCTTTGAATGTTCATTCTGAATTTTCTTATGCGGCGCCTTGCTCAGGGAGTCGTCATTATCTTTCTCGTTTCGCTGCTGATCTTCACATTGCTGAGGGTCGTACCGGGCGATCCCGTACGGCTGATGGCGGGAGGCATGGCGCCCGAAGCGCTGATCGAGAAGATCGCAACCGACATGGGCTTGCGCGATCCGATCCTGGTGCAGTTCGGCCGCTACATGTATGGCGTCGTCCGCGGCGATCTCGGCCAGTCCTTCGTGCGGCCCGCCAACGGAGCCTCGACCGGCGGGGCGAACTTCAACGACACGACGCGTGGTGAGCGGGCTTCTGTTCTCGGCCTCATCATGGAAGTTCTGCCCATGACGCTGCAGCTCGCTGCGGTGACTCTGGTGATCGCGCTGGTGTTTTCAGGGATCGTGGGGATCGCCGGCGGCCTCGCGATCGGGCGATGGCCGGACAAGCTCGCATTCTACGTGTCGTCCGTCTTCATCTCACTGCCGAATTTCTGGCTGGGCATCGTTCTGGCGCTGCTGTTCTCCGTCAAGCTCGGTTGGCTGCCGGCGATCGGCTATCGCGGCTTCGCCTATACGATCCTGCCGGCCATCGTGCTTGCGGTGGAGTTGTCGCCGGTGCTGATCCGAACGCTGGTGAGTTCGGTGTCGGCGCAAATGACCGAACCCTATGTGGCGGTAGGTCATGTGCGCGGCCTTAGCCGCAGCCGCATCATCGCCAACCATGCGCTGCGCAACGCGTCGGTGCCGCTGCTCAACCTGCTGGGAATCCAGTTCTCCAGCCTGCTCGGCGGAGTCATCATCGTCGAATACATCTTCGACTATCCCGGTCTCGGCCTGCTGACGATCAACGCCGTGCTGCAACGTGATTTCCCGCTGATCCAGGGCATCGCGATCGTGACCAGCGCCATCTTCGTGCTCATCAATATCGTCGTCGATCTCGCTGCCACCGCCATGGATCCGAGGCTGGAATACTGATGTCCATCGTCACCGCCACCGCAGCGCCCATTGCGCCCGTTACATCGCAACGCTCCATTGCTCGCCGAATTTTCAGCCGGGCAGCGTCGATGCCCGGCTTTCGCGCGGGCCTGGGAATATTTCTCATCCTCGCGTTCGCCGCGGCATTCTACCCCGAGCTAAGCGGCATCGACCCCACCAAGATAAATATCAAGGCACGGCTGCTGCCGCCGCTCTTCATCGGCAACAACTGGAGCTGGGCCTATCCGCTCGGAACGGACCAGATCGGCCGCGACATGCTGGTTCGTTCGCTGGTGGGCTTGCGCTATTCGTTCCTGATCGGCGTCGCGTCGGTCATCGTGACGCTGATCATAGGCTGTGCGCTCGGCACTATTGCGGGATATTTCGGCAACCGGACCGACGCCATCATCATGCGGCTGACCGATGCCCAGCTTTCCATTCCCATGATCATCCTCGCCATCGCGGTTCTGGGCGTGTCGCGGCCCACCATCCCGGCGATCATTCTGGTGCTCGGCGTCTCCAACTGGCCGGTCTATGCACGCATCATGCGCAGCATAGTCATGACCGAGCGACAACGCGAATATGTCCGTGCCGCCAAGATCGGCGGATCGACGGATCTCCGCATCATCCTGACACTGCTGCTGCCGCTGCTCTTGCCGCCGGTGCTGTTCACGTCGGTTCTCGACGTGGCCCGCATGATGATCTTCGAATCGACGCTTGGCTTTCTCGGCCTCGGCGTCCAGCCGCCGACGCCGACATTCGGCAACATCATCGCTGACGGCCGCAAATATCTGCTCAATGCCTGGTGGATCGCCACCATGCCGGGCCTTTTTCTCGGCCTGACGCTCACCAGCATCAATCTGATGGGCGCCTCCCTCGAACGCGCACGCAGCACCATTCATGGAGGTTCGGAGTGATGACGGAGCCGCTTCTCGAACTTAGGAACGTGACGGTCACCGCCGGCCGCAGCTCCTCGAAAATCATCCTCAACGACGTATCACTGAGCCTCGCGCCACGTGAAATCGTCGGTGTGGTCGGCGCCAGCGGGTGCGGCAAGACCGTGCTCTCGAAGACCGTCGTCAACTGGCTGGAGCAGCCGCTGGCGAAGCAATCCGGCGAGGTGCTGTTCGAAGGACGTGACCTCTACGCCATGCGCGGATCCGACATGCGGCTACTGCGCCAGCGGATTTCTTACGTGGGTGCGAACCCGCAGGGCGCGCTGGATCCGACGCTGTCGGTGGGTGCACAGATCGTGGAGAAGATGCGTGCCGTCGTCCCCAACGTCTCACGCCGGGAGGCGCAGGATCGGGTCGTCGAACTGCTCGACGCCGTCCGCATCCCCTCGGCGCGAAGCCGCTTTCATGACTATCCGTCGCATTTTTCGGGCGGCATGATGCAACGTGCGCTGATCGTGGACGCGCTGGTGACAAACCCGGCTTTGCTAGTCGCGGACAACGTCACGCAGCCGCTCGACGTCACCGTGGCTGCGCAGGTTATCCGGCTGATGAAGGAACTGACGACTAGTTTCGACACCGCCGTCCTGTTCGTGTCTTCGTCGTTGCCGGTCGCACGCGAAGCATGTTCGCGGATCCTGGTGATGGATGAGGGCCGGATCGTCGAGGAGCAGTCGACCGAGGATCTGATCGCAAAGCCGATCTATTCATATACGCGCGATCTCGTCAGCCAGACCCCGAAAATCTGGATCGACGCGCCCGTGCCCGCGCCGCGCGACGATCGCCGGGATGTCGTGCTAAGCCTGCGTGATGCGTCGCAGAGCTACAAAGTACGCAAGAAGACGGGTTTCGGCGGGGTCGATCTCGTGCGCGCCGTTCGCAACGTCACCTTCGACATCCGGCGCGGCGACAGCTTTGCCATCGTGGGCGAGTCCGGTTGCGGCAAATCCACGCTGATGCGGCTGCTGTGCCGGCTCGAACTGCCGAGTTCCGGCCAGATTCTGTGCAGCGAGGCCGATATCGCAAATCTGAAAGGCAAGCAACTGCTGGCATTCCGCGGGAAACTGCAGATGGTCCTGCAGGATCCGTTCGGATCGCTGCCACCTCGCACCTCGGTCGGCAAGATACTGGAGGATCCGCTGCGAACGCACGGATGGCGTGACAAGGCAAAGATTCGCGCGCGCGTGCTGAAGGTGATGGGAGAGGTCGGGCTTCCGGTCGATCTCTATGAGGAGCTTCCGTTGGGACTGAGCGCGGGGCAGCGGCAGCGCATCAATGTTGCACGCGCGCTGGTTCTGGAGCCCGAGATCCTGATCATGGACGAAACCTTGTCGTCCCTCGACCAGGCCGAGCAGTTCAAGCTTCTTGATCTGTTCCAGAAGCTGCAGAAGGAATACGACCTCACTTACATCTATATCTCGCACGATCTCGCGATGGTGCGGAAGGCGTGCAACCGTGTGGCGGTGATGTATCTCGGCGAGGTGTTCGAACTCGCCGACAACGAGCGGCTGTTTTTCGATCCGGGGCATCCCTATACGAAGGCGCTTCTCAGCGCGATGCCGACGCTCGAACAGCGGCGCTACCGGCCGGAGGACTGCCTAATGGAAGGCGAGCCGCCGAGCCCGCTCAATATTCCCGAAGGGTGCAGTTTCAGGTCGCGCTGTCCGCAAGCGATGGACAAATGCAGCCAGTCGCAGCCAAGCCTGACGGTGCGGGAGCGGCAGGATTTCGCCGCCTGCCATCTCGTGGTGCCGCCGGCCGTAACCGCTCGCTTCAGCGAGACGGTCCCGGTCAATTCCTGAGGATGGTCGTGCATAAGAACATGGGCCAAGAGCCTGCAAAAGCTATCGAAGTCGAGGAACGTCCATGAGTTTCACGGAGCATCGCCTGGAATTGATCCGCGAAATGCTGCGTCACAAGCAACGTGTTCACGTCAAGGATCTCGTCGATCAACTCAGGGTCAGCCACGAGTCGATCAGGCGGGATCTCAGGGAGCTCGAGACGCAGGGTTTTGCCCGCCGGGTTTACGGCGGCGCCGTCATCGATCGGCAGGAAAGCGATCAGCCGTTTGCGGAACGTCTGCGGGTAGGCGCCAAGGAGAAGGCACGCATCGGCGAAGCCACCGCAGCGCTGATTGAGCACGGCATGAAGGTCTTCATTGACGAGGGAACGACGGCTCTCGCCTGCCTGCGCTATATCGAGGGACGCAAGGATCTTACCATCGTCAGCAATTCACTGGCTGTCGCAGCCCACTTCTACCGGGAGCCGACGCCCAGCGTGCGCGTGCTCGGCGGCCGACTGCGGACCGAATACCAGGCGACGTTCGGACCGGAGACGGTGGCCGCGATGAAGGACCATTTCTTCGATCTCGCCATCATCGCCATCAGCGCGGTGCATGCCGAGCGCGGCTTCATGGACTACGGCGAGGACGAGGCGATCATCCGCCGGATTGCGCGCACACAGGCCAAGCGCGCCGTCATCGTCGCCGACAGTTCGAAATTCGGGCGCATCGGTTCGATCCACACATTCGGCCTTTCGGATGTGCATGCGGTGATCACCGGGGCACCGCTGACCAAGGACTTCGCCAGCCAGTTTCTGAAATCCAAAGTGGACATCATCTATGCCTGACACCCTCTCTGACCACGCACCGATCGACGAAGCCCGCCTGCAGGCGATGATGGACGAACTGTCGGTCTTCGGCGGTGGACCGGACGGCGCCATGACGCGGCTGACATTGTCGAAAGAGGATGGCGCGGCGCGGGACTGGCTCGCGGGCTGGTTTTCCGCTCAGGGCTTCACACAGGCGGTCGATGCGATCGGCAACCAGTTCGGCAGCCTGATATTGGCAGGCGCAAATGCGCCGGTGGTCATGGTCGGGTCGCATATCGACAGCCAGCCCAATGGCGGTCGATTTGATGGCGCGCTCGGCGTGGTGTCAGCCTGCGAGGCCGTTCTCGCCGTGTCACAGCGCCTCAAGGCCGAGGGTAAGTCGTCGCTCTGCAATTTTCAGGTGGTGAACTGGACCAACGAAGAGGGCGCTCGTTTCCAGCCGAGCTTGCTCGGTAGCAGCGTGTTCGCTGGCGCAGCTGAACTTGATTGGGCGCTCGACCGCGTCGACGGCGACGGCATTTCGGTGCGGCAGTCGCTCGTAGAAATCGGATATGCAGGCACGAGCAAAATTGCCGTGCCAAGCGCTTTGATCGAGCTTCACATCGAGGGTGACAAGGCACTGTTTCAGTCCGGAGAGAAGTTTGGTGTCTTCACCCGGTTCTGGGGCGCTACCAAATATCGCCTCGCATTTCTCGGCCGACAGGCTCATACGGGCGCGACGCCGATGGCGGAACGCAAGGACGCGGTGCTTGCAGCCGCCTATCTGATCGCCGATCTCAAGCAGATCTCGCGCGAGCACGGCCTCGACCTGCACACCTCCGTCGGGCGGCTCGAAGTATTTCCCAATTCACCGAACACCGTGCCGTCGGAGGCCGTTCTGTTCATTGAGCTGCGCTCTGGCTCGCCGGAGATTCTCGCCGAAGCCGAAACCAAGATGCTGGCCCGGATCGAGGTGGCGGCGGCAAATGCCAGCGTCGCCTACGAGGTTCGCGCAATTGATCGTCGCAAGGCCGGCCGCTTCGATGCAGGGCTGATCGCGCTGGCCGAGCGGATGGCCGCAACACACGGAGAGACCGCGCGTTCGCTGGATACGATCGGCGGACACGACGCCGTTGCGCTATCGGCCGTCTGTCCGTCCATCGTGATGGCCGTGCGTTCGCGCGATGGCGTCATTCATCACCCCACCGAATTCACCAGCGCCGCGGATCAGGCCTTCGGCACGCGGGTCCTCGCGGACATGCTCTACGAGATCGCCTGCAAGGGTCTGCAAAGCTTCGGCAACACGGACGGGGCATGACATGAAGGCGCTCGGGAATCCGGTTTCTCTGCTCGAACAACGCGTGGAACGTGCAATCGTGAGTCTTCCGGTGCTCGATGCATCGCGGGTGACTTATGTCGCCTGCACGTCGCCGGTAGCGTCGCCGTCCTATCAGGCTGTCGAGTCGCAGTCGTTTGATGTCGCGATCGGCGGCGCAGAACCAAGCTACTTCCTGCGCCTGGCAAATGACGAAGTGGCTGAGCTGGTCGATGACGATGTCGCGTTCGCCGCTGCAGGCAGGCTCAATGATCTCGCGTTTTCGCCGGAACCAGTCGGACGTGCAGCCGAGCAGCGCGCGGTGCTTTTTGCTCGACTCGGAAACGGCTGGCGTGCGGCCAAGATCGACGACTTGATGCAGCCGCCGATGACAACCCGGTTGATCGAGATGCAGAAAACCATCGCGGCGGGCGCGCCATTCGGGCGGTCATGGTCGGTGTTCGACGGCATCGACAGGCTGAAAACGCTCGTCGTGCAGAGTGGTGAGAACCTGCCTGCTGACACGGACTGGATGCTGGAATGGATGGCGGCGATGCGAGAGGCGATCTCCGCAGCGGGCGTCACCGACAAGCCGGCACATGGCGATCCGCATTCCTCCAATGTGATGCTGGATCCGGATGGATCAATCATACTGGTGGATTTCGACATGGCGGCCGACATGGATCCCTATTATCAGCTCGGCGTTCAGATGAACGAGCTCTATCAGTTCGAGAGCCAAATGAAGCCGCTGCTGGAAATGCATGACGGGCATTTCAGCGAAACAGCCTTCAGTCGTTGCCGGATCTATGCTGCTGCCGACGACCTGTACTGGGCGCTGCGCAGTCTGCTGCAGCATGCTCGATCGCCGCTGCGCAGCGTCGAATTCCTGAAATATGCGGGCTGGCGTTTTCTGCGCTGCCGGATGCTGCTGGGGAATCCCGGTTTCGGGCAGCGCTTGCGATCCCTCTAGGCGAGACGAGAACCATGATGGAAGTAGGCGCTGGCACATCGGATGCCGAACGGTCGCTCGAAGCGGCTATCATTCAGGTCGCCCATTGGAAGGGGCGCCGCCTGTCCTACGCGCCGGTCTCCGGTGGAATCAGCAACATCAATTTCTGTGTGAGGGTCGAGGACGATCCGGTCGGCTACTTCGTCAAGATTCCCGGCCGCGGCACGGAGATGTTCATCGATCGCAACGCCGCGCGGGCGGCGAGCAAGCAGGCGGAGGCGATCGATATCGGACCGCGCACTTTCGATTATCTCGATCATCTAGACATCGAAGTGTCGGAATTCCTCGATGATCGCCGCGCATCGACCCATCGCGATGCCGTGGATCAGGGTTTTCGCACCAACGTGGTGCAGATCTATCGTCGCTTCCACCGGGCTCAACCGCTCCCATTGACGAAGACCGTGTTCGACATGATCGATGAACACTATGATCAGGTCAGGCAGCTCGGCGGCTACTGGCCAGAGGATCACACTTGGCTCTATCGTCAATATCAGCAGGCGCGTGCAGCACTGGACGCATCGGGGCTGGATCTCGTGCCATGTTTCAACGATCCCATGCCAGGCAACTTCCTGGTTGGCGATGACGGATCGGTCAAGCTGATTGACTTCGAATATGCCTCAAACAATGAACGGCTCTACGATCTTGCGATCTGGAGCAGCGAGCACTTCTTTCCGGAGGATGTCGAACAGGAGATCATCGAAGCCTATTTCGGCCGTTTCGACCGGCGGCTGCACGCACGCTTCGTGATTCACAAGGCGCTCGCCGACATCAAATGGAGCACCTGGGCGATGGTGCAGAATCGCGTCTCGACGCTGGATTTCGATTTCTACAAGTATGGGATCTGGAAACACATGCGCGCCCGCTCCATCATCCAGGATCCACGATGGCCGTCGTTTCTGAAGGCACTTTGATGTTCGAGGACGCCCTGGTGGCAGACGATGCCGACGCCTATCTCGCTTTTGCCACCGAACTCGCGGATTCGGTGCGACCGCTTCTGCTGTCGCATTTCCGCAGTCCGCTGGACGTCATCTCCAAACCTGACGACAGTCCGGTGACGGTCGCCGATCGCGCGGCCGAGCTGCATTTGAGAGAAAGGATCCAGCAGCGCTTTCCGGATCACGGGATCATCGGCGAGGAAACCGGCGGCACGCCGCGCGGCGCCTTTAACTGGATCATCGACCCGATCGACGGGACCAAGAGTTTCATCACGGGTTTCCCGCTTTTCGGGACGTTGATAGCGCTCTCTCATGAAGAGAAGCCGTTCTGCGGAGTGATCGACATTCCCTTTACGGGGGAGAGATGGAACGCCAGGCCGGGACTGACCAACTGCAACGGCGAAGCGGCGCGGACCAGCTCTTGCGAGCGGATTGCTGAGGCACGCTTCTACACCACGTCACCGGATATGTTCCACGACGGGGAAGCCGAGACCTATGAGCGACTGTCGCGGAGCACGAGGCTGCGTCGCTTTGGTGGCGACTGCTATATCTATGGATTGCTTGCCTCAGGGCATTGCGACATCGTTCTGGAAACGGGGCTTCACCCCTATGATTACATGGCACTGGTTCCTGTCGTGCAAGGTGCGGGTGGTTGCATGACCGATTGGGAGGGGTGTCCACTGTCCCTCCGCTCGGACGGGCGCGTGCTGGCGAGCGCGACACCCGCGCTGCATGCGGAAGCGCTGGCCTTCATCCGGCGGTAACGAGTGAAAATGCCTTACAAAACCACTATCGAAGGCACCGTCTTCCGCTTCAACGATCTAAAGGATCTGATGGCGAAGGCGACGCCCGAGCGATCGGGTGATCAGCTCGCCGGCATTGCCGCGGACGGGCCGGTGGAGCGGCTGGCAGCTCAGATCGCGCTGGCCGATCTGCCTCTCAAAACATTCCTGACTGAAGAGCTGATCCCGCCGGAGACCGACGAGGTCTCGCGTTTGATTCAGGACAGGCACGATCCGATTGCCTTCGCCGCCGTCTCGTCGTTGACCGTCGGCGAGTTCCGGGAATGGCTGCTCGCCCCCAAAACCGCCCAGCAGCAACTTGAGGATCTGACACTCGGCCTGACGCCGGAAATGGTCGCGGCAGTGTCCAAGATCATGCGCCTGCAGGATCTGATTTCGGTCGCGTCGAAGCGCGAGGTCGTCACTAAATTTCGTTCGACCATCGGGCTGAAAGGACGGCTATCCACGCGCAACCAACCCAATCATCCCGTCGACGACTCCTATGGCATCGCTGCATCGGCGCTCGACGGGCTGCTGATGGGTTCCGGCGATGCCGTGATCGGGGTCAACCCGGCCACCGATACTGTGGAGGACTATGTCCGCATCGTCGCGTTGCTCGACGAATTGCGCACGCGCCTAGCGATCCCGACACAGACCTGTTGCCTTGGTCACGTGACGACAGCGATGAAGGCGATGGCCGCGAAGGCGCCGGTGGATATCGTGTTCCAATCGGTCGCCGGTTCGCAAAAGGCGAATGACGGCTTCGGCGTCAGTCTGTCGCTGTTGCGCGAGGCCTATGAGGCGGTTCGTGCCCTCAAGCGTGGTCCGGCGGATGCTCATCTGATGTATTTCGAGACGGGGCAGGGCACGGCGATGTCGGCCGACGCGCATTTCGGTGTCGATCAGCAGACGATGGAGGTACGTGCCTATGCGGTCGCGCGCGAGTTCGATCCGCTGCTCGTCAACACGGTTGTCGGCTTCATCGGCCCGGAATATCTCTTCAATGGCAAGCAGATCATCCGCGCCGGGCTCGAGGATCATTTCTGCGGCAAGCTGCTGGGCCTGCCGATGGGCGTCGACGTCTGCTACACCAATCATGCGGATGCGGACCAGGAAGATATGGATGTGCTGCTCACACTGCTCTGCGCCGCCAATGTCAATTTCGTCATTACGGTGCCTGGTGCCGACGACGTGATGCTGAACTATCAATCGCTCGCGCATCACGACGCCGTTTATTGCCGGGAAACCTTGAATCGTCCGCCGGCGCCGGAGTTCGAGCGTTGGCTCGTTGAGGTCGGCTTGACCGATGAGGCGGGTCGCCTGATCGACGCGCCAACCCGGTTGACCGACTACATGGCGAATTCCAGATTACTCGGGATCTGACATGACGAAGGAGCCAGAACGTACATCCCCACTGCCACGCGATCTGCGGCAGATGACGGACGCACGGGTACTTCTCGGCAGATTCGGAGCGGGCATGCCGACACGCGCGGCACAGTCCTTTCTGCTCGATCACGCGCGTGCACGGCAGGCCGTGTGGTCCAGTGTCGATTGGGCTTCGGTCGAAGCCGGCCTGAATGAGCTCGGGCTGGGTATCATCGAGGTCGCCAGCAAGGCGGGCGATCGTGCCACCTATGTCCGTCGCCCCGATCTCGGCCGAACTGTCTCCGCCGAGGTTGCAGAGCGGCTCGCAAGCATGACGCCGGGCTGCGATGTCGCGATCATTCTCGCCGACGGCCTTTCCGCCAGCGCGATCGACATCAACGCGGTGCCGCTGACGAGGGCGATCGTCGCACGGCTGTCGGCCCGGCAGCTTTCCATTGCGCCTATCGTTCTGGCATCGCAGGCGCGCGTCGCCATCGGAGATCCCATTGCGGCGATCATCGGCGCGAAGGTGTCAGTCATGATCATAGGCGAACGTCCCGGCCTTTCGGCGGCCGACAGTCTCGGAATCTACCTGACCCATTCGCCCGCGATCGGCACGCCGGATTCGAAGCGAAACTGCATCTCCAACGTCCGGGATGGCGGCCTTGCCATTGTGGATGCCACCGACCTGGTCGTATCGTTGGTGGTCGACATGTTGAAAGTCGGTGTCAGCGGCGTCGGGCTGAAGGCGGCTCTCGACGTCTTGCCGTGTCCGGATGCGAACGGGCGGTGACCTTCCGGAACGCTCGTGACGTCAGCGCTGCAATAACATCGGCATGGTCCAACGGGCAGACCGAGGGACGGATAACAAAGCTCAAGCTCGTTAAGCGTCAGTCAGATGTATGGACGCGCCAAGCTCGACTTGCTCCAAGCCCGACTAATCGGCGCCCCGTGATGCGCCTGCACCAAATTGCGTCAGAGCCCAATATTGCCCCCTTAAGCCGGGGATCGCGCCTTCGATCCGAGGCGTGCGAGGCCGCGCCGAGCGGATGCTAGCGCGGGACGCCAGAGCCGGCTGGAAGGCGCAATGTGCGAACCTGCATTGTTGCAATGCAGCAATGATCTATTGCAATGCAGCAAAGGGGGCTAGGCTGGCTTATTGAATCCTACGAGGAGAATAATAGTGAAGATGACTTCCTTATCGATCGCAGCCGTCGCCGCGATCGCGATTTCGGGTGGCACTGCCGGCTTCGCTGCGGAGTTGCCGACCTATGAATCGGCGGATTTGCCGATATCGGCGGTGCAAGTTCGAGTGCTGGGAGCCGCGAATGTCCAGGAACAGTCGGCGGCGCCAACCTCCACGGCCTCTGTGCATCAGCTGGGAGTCCTAGCACCGCGGACGACAATGACGACCGCGACGGCCGCAGCAACCCGGACCGAAACCGCTCACCCAATTCGTTGACCGGCACCTCCGTAGCCGTTTGAGGTCTGGGCCCTCAACTGCGGCCGCTCGTCATATGTCTGCTGTAGGAGCACGGCGGCGGGGACTTCCGATTGTCCACCTTCACCGTCGGACAGCCGTTATCTCATTGAATTCATAGTCGAAGATGCGCACCATCGCACTCCAGATCCCTAGGGGCGAGCTGTGCGAGATGGCGCTCCCACTCTTCAAGCACCTCAAACAGAAAGTTCAAGCTTTCTCTCTCTAAGCGCACCATCATTTCAATAACCTGGCCAAACGGTCTTTTCGCACCGGCTCGCCATCGGTGGGTTCAACCTATGAACGTTGTTCCAAGGTAGCCCGGACTTTTGCGATGACCTCCTGATAATCGGCCTCCCGCTTGTCCTGCATTTCCTGTTGCCGTGCCTTGAATGATGCAACGCGATTGCGGATGTCTTCCCGGAGATCAGTCAGCTTCATCGGCTGCGCAGGTTCCGGGACGATCTGCTTCGGATTTTCAGCGGCTTTCATCTCGGCGTCTACCGCAACGGTCAACTTCGCGGCCAGCTCGGGCTGGTTGCCCGAGACCTCTTTTACAAACGCCAATGTCTCCGCGATTAAACGATCGCGCTCTTCGACCCAACTCATGGCGTCATCATTTAGATTGAGCGACGTTAGTGCAAGCGCGTCAGCGGGTTAAGCCTAACGGGGCACAGTGCAGAATTGGCTCCGTCGTCGTGTCAGCGCCAATGCGTCTCCAAGCGGCCTGCTGACGCCTTTGGGCGGCTGGCTGTGGGAGGTTCGCCGAAGGCGAACGGGCGTCAAATAATCAAATAAACAGACAGGCTGCGAACGAGGCCGTCAGGCCGAAGAGTAGGGCGCCTGCGCAGAGGGCGCGCTCCAAAACCTCGCGTGCGTGATGTCGCTCGAAGCACTGCCGGCTGAAATACTGGTGAGTGAAGTGGTCTTCCATCTCCGCCTCCCTGAACGGGGATAGAGAATCCTTCATGTGATTCGCCGTCAAGCGGCGTGTGTGCTAAACTGTTAAATAAGCCCCGCGGCGAGTTGAACCAATTTGCCGTTCGCGCGACCAAAGCGCGTCTCAATGAGTAAGGGGAATCGCATGACTTTTCGCGAATCCATCACCCGGCTTTTCGGCAGCACCTCAACGCCCGAATCTGAAGAGCGCGCCAGGCGACTGAACGCGTCCATGGATGAGTTTGTGCGGCTACTGCATACCAATGGCTACGACAGCAAAAGCCCCACCACCCCTGGAGAGGTGGCAGGACTTTCGGAACGTCCATCCTGCGCTCAGGACGCTCAGTCTTCCAACCAAGGATTGTGAGAGTCGTTCCTAGGTCACTGCCGACGGTACCGCGATCGGCTTGCCCGTGTCCTCTTCGGTGCTGCACGGTTGAATAGTGTAGCCGTCCTCCAGCACCGTCTTGCCGTCCACAACATCAACGAGCCCGGCTTCGTCGGCATGTTGCCAGACGTCCTCCTCGGTCGGGAATTCCTGGCTGAGCTTCTGGTCGTCTTCGAATAGCGCGTAGGGCATGTGCCACCTCCGGCGCGGCAATGCGGCAGAGGTTGAGTAGTTCGATCGCAGTGGCCAATCTGCCCACCCGTCAACCGGCCTGTGGAACCTTAATCAGAAGCAGGGATACGCCCGGCCGTCCTGGCCGCGATAGGCCGCGGCCGATTGCTTGCAGCGGGCGGCGAGGGGACCGTCGTAATAGGCGAAGGTGCCCGGCTGCAGACCCGGACCGTAATTGTGCCCGAACTGGATCCGGTAGGGCTGGCCGGGTGCGGCAAAGACGAAGGTTTCGGCGCTGTGATGATGTTTCCAGTGGCGCGCGAAAGCAGGGGTCGCGACCAGCGTCGACAGGATGATGGCTGCACTGAGGAACTTCATCGGGGCTCTCCGGACATGACGACTGCAGATGTCTGCGACAACGACGGCTGAAGGGATCAGACCACGTTGCCAAGGCAACGCGCAAGATGTGTGCGGCGCGCGCTTGACGTCTTTCGACCGGGATCAGATCGCCGTGCGAGCGCGTTGCGTTAACGAATCCACGCTGCGATCCCGCGCATTTGAACTTCGCCTGATGCTTGCGCGTTAGGCTTACCGGCAGTTTAGACCGCGCCCTTAACCCATCCTGCCAGGCGTTCGAATATCGTACCGCCGAGATGCAGGACATGGCCATGCGAACCCTTTCAGCAGTGCTTTTCGTGATCGCGACCACGCTTCCGGCTGCAGCCGCCGATGGTTTCAACATCGTCGTGCCCGGTCGTCCCGGCGTGCCGATCATCATCAACGGCGTCGATGCGTCCTATCGCGTGATCGAAGGCGATTGGGGCTTGCAGCGCGGCATTCATATTCAACCGACAGTCTATGGCGGTCGTTACGTCGATCCGGTGCCGAATGTCGGCCACTACTATCCGAGCCTCGGCCACAAGCCCGGCTACGGGCGTTTGGAAATCGAGCCGCCGGCCAATCGCAAATTGCCGCAGCCGGCCGAGAGCTTCCACGAGCACTGGTCGGCGAAATCCGCGCCGATGGAGCGGCAAAATGAAGTGCCGTTCAATCCACCTGAGGTCATCGTCGCACCGCCGGAATTCCGACGCTGACCGATCAATCACCAACACCAAAAAAAGACACCCGACAGGAGAGAGTATTCATGCGTAACGCGATTTCAAAATGGGTTGCGGCATTCGCCGTTGTCACCGCCACTGCCGGCGCAGCGCCTGCAATGGCCTGCGGCGGCGGCCTGTTCACCTCAAACGGCTGTTCGCCTTGCGGTCAGGCCTATGTCAGCCCCTGCGGACAGGGCTATAGCGCCGGTTACGGTTACGCCGGTGTGGCCGCCTATGAGCGGCTGCCCGATCCGACGCCGGTGACGCGTCAGTATTATTACGCCAACCAGGGCCCGACCTTCAGCGGCCCGGGCATGTTCGCTCCGGTCCCGACCTATCAGGAGACTGCGATCGGCTGGCGCGGCTATGGCCAGGGTTACGGTCAAGGTTACGGTTACGGCTATCGTCGCGGCTATTACGGCGGCCCCTATGCCAATCCGGTGAACTACTCCTATGGTCCGGCCTATCGCGCGCCGGCGATCTACAGCTATCCGTCGCGCAGCCAGTATCGTGCGCGCCCGAGCTATCGCTACGGCTACAGCATGCAGCCGCGCACGCGTTACGGCACTACGCAGCGCAGCTATGTGGCGCGCACCGGTTATCATCAGGCACATCGCTACGGCGCGCCGAAGGTGATGTATGCGCCGCGCGCCGCAGGACCGCAGCGTGGTTATCACCAGTCGCAGCAGCATCGCCGCGCGTACTGATCTGATCGAACGACGAACGCCCGCTCGCAGCAATGCGGGCGGGCGTTTTCGTTTTGGATAGAGGGATTCTTGTTTTGACGCGTTTTCTTGACGCGAACCGGGACCCACTTCGCTCGAAAACGCTCTAGCCCATCAGTCCGAGCTTGCTGGCGCCGACATAGAGCGCGAGCACGGCGGCATTCGACACGTTGAGGCTCTTGATCTCGCCGGGCATGTCGAGCCGCGCGACGACGCTGCAGGTCTCTCGCGTCAGCCGTCGCAAGCCGCTGCCTTCGGCACCGAGCACCAGCGCCAGCGGCTGTTGCAGCTGGATCGCGCTGATGTTCTCGCTGCCCTCGCTGTCGAGACCGACGGTCATGAAACCGAGATCGTTCAATTCATTCAGCGCCCGCGCCAGATTGGGCACCGTGATCATCGGCACCAGTTCCAACGCACCGGAGGCGGATTTCGCCAGCACGCCGGTGGCCTCCGGGCTGTGCCGGGCCGTGGTGATGATCGCCTTGACTGCGAAGGCCGCGGCCGAGCGCAGGATGGCGCCGACATTATGCGGGTCGGTGATCTGGTCGAGCACCAGCACGATGCCGTCCTGGGACAGGCTGTCCAGATCCGGCGATTCCAGCGGCTCGACCTCGGCCAAAAGGCCCTGATGGACGGCGTCGGGCCCAAGGCGGCGGTCGATCTCGTCCGGACGGACCAGCACCGGGGCAACGCGGGTATCTATCTTCTCCTCCGCGAGGCGCCGGGCGGCGTTCTCGGTCAGAATCAGCTTGAGGATTTTCCGCTGCGGATTGGCCAGCGCCATGGTGACGGTATGCCAGCCATAGAGAATGGCCGGGCCATCGCCGCCGGATTCCCGGCCCCGCCGGGGCGGCCGCCGGCCCTGATCGCGCGGTTTATCCCGGTTTTGACTGCTTTGGCCGTCGCGTCCCTTGTCAGGTCCACGCTGGAATCGCTGTTTTCGTTCTCGATCGCTCATGGCTGGCTTGTCTCACGCATGCCGAATAATGGCAATTTGGGGCCCCCGGAAAGAGGTCGGGAAGGGGGGATATTCCTGCCAGGGTCGGTTGACTTTGCCCCATGGCTTCCGTCATAAACGCGCCAACCGGGAGCCCGTTTACGGGCGCGCGTTTTAACGTCATCCATGGCCGTCCAGCCACTTATTCGGTGGGACTGCCGTGTTGGGCCAAGGTCTTGTTGGGCTTGGGTCCGATGGCGTCAGGCGGGGGAGTGTCCCGAGTGGCAAAGGGAGCTGACTGTAAATCAGCCGTCTTATGACTTCGAAGGTTCGAGTCCTTCTTCCCCCACCATTTTCACATCATTGACGAATTGGCCCTGCGGGGCGGCGGGTTGCAGGCAATCCTGTAAGCAATTCCATTTTCGGTGTTGTTCGCTTCAAGCAGCGCATATTTGCCTGGTTCCGAACGCGTCAGCCTAATTCGATTTGGGGTCCGACGGCGGCTTCCGCAGGTTGGCGGTCTCGGGATCGAAGCCAATAGCGTAGACGTCCAAGACGCCAGCTTCACGCAGCTTCCGTAGCTCGCTCGCCGTCTGATCGAGGGTCTGTACGGTTCCGTAGCAGACCTTCTCAGGCTGCCCGTGAGGGGTCCCGTAGATACTGTAGGCCACGACTGAAGCACACCCCGTGATTGCTGTGAAAGGTTTGCAAACGCTACCGCAGTCATTGGCGTGTTGTCTATAAAAATAGACAACTTGGCGGTGGACGGCTGCGTCAACACGTGTGCCCGTCAAGACTTGCGCAGATTGGTCCCGTGGTGGTGCTAAGCTTGCTCACGCATGCACGCTTCTCATTGGTTTATCTGACAGCCACGAACACACCGCGGCTGGAACTGCTCCCGCTATCGCAACGGACACATCGAAATATGGCTGGCCCATGTAGCTTGCGACAAGCTCGGCCAGGATAGCCGCCACCGGCATCGTCGCGATGAGCCGCACGTAAAGCGGCTGGCCGGAAAGCGCCCAGTCCACTCCTGCCGTCAACCAAGCAGGAATGACGGCGAGCACATACGCAATTCCCACCAGCCACGCCAGGAAACCGATGTCGGGAAAACCATCGCGCAACAACTGATCGGCTGAGATGTAAACGAACAGCACGAGTGGCGGAAACAACATCGTGAAAACGAGCAGTCGCTTCATAAAATCATCTCCAAGATCCGTTGGTCAGATTTGGAGGTGTTTCTGTTCAAACTACCCAGTCGCCAAAATTGGTTTCCCTTTCCCGGAACATTGCGGAATGCGCAGTGATCATGCCTCTCATTGGCGCTCGCATTCCTGGTCAGGAACGCGGAGGCGGCTTGGCCTCTTTCCGAGTCCAGTAGATGCTCACCAGTGTGGCCAGAAGAATTGGTGGAGCAAACAGCGCAATGTTGCGAGTGTGAATATCTGTCGTCGCGGCCTCCGCTGGAACGACGACCAACGATATTACGTACCCCGAGAGCGCTGCCAAACATGCGGATAGGAGCGCTTGCCATCCAAATCCTAAAGGCAGTTTCACGAGCAAGTACCCGAAGATGCTGCCGGGCACGAGCCCGACAATGAAGAATATGACCCAAATGCCTAGAAGCATGTGCATGTTAGAAGCGTTCCTTATTCGTGAGCGGGGAGGGCATCCGCATTGCGAATATTGTGGCAATGCCTATCCTGGCTGCACGCACGCCGCGACAGGACCCCGACGGCCGAATGGATCAAATCGTAGGAATTTTAATCCACATTGTTCTCGACGTCATCGTTAAGGCAACAGGACGAAATATACTTAGGTTCGTGGGTCTGCGTGATCGTTCGGAACGAGCTGAGCGGATTGTCGGGAGCATATTCTGGGCAGTAGCAGCGGTCGCAGCCTTCATTGGCATTCGGCAGTTGACGTAATCTCTCCTATTCCAGGACTGCTGAATCCCGCACGTCCTTACTGCGCGTCAGCCACCACCCAAGAAATGGTTGGCAACAGGAGCGCAAAGCTCGCCCCAGTGATCCAGATCGCTTGCTGTTCGAATGGTCCCGGAGCTGGGCAAGATCGAAAATGCCGTTTCGAAAATTGGGTGCGAAACACGCGTGTGGCGATCTCTGCCGCTCCCAGAGCGATAGTTATTCTGCATCGCATTCCGGGATCTGGTGGAATTATGTTTCCTGTTTTTCATCGTCCGTAGAACTTCCTCCTTAAATCATGCGCCAACTGGACCGGTTCTGAAACTGCCAGTAGTAATCCGGCGTCATCACCTCAAAATCACGTTCGGATCATTCGATGTTTGCGCTCCCGGTTATCGCGGGTTTTGCGATTGGCGCCGTTTTCGGCGTGGTCGGTCTGCTGAGCGGGTTCTGCCTCATGAGCAGCCTGCGCGACTGGTGGGCGCATGACGATGGACGCAAGATCCGCAGCTATGCGCTGGCGGTTGCCGTGGCGGTTGTTGGCACACAATTCATTGCCGGCGCTGGGATCGTCGAGATCGCCAAGTCGCTTTATCTGCAGCCGTCATTCTCGGCGCCTTTGATCTTCGTCGGCGGCCTGTTGTTCGGCTTGGGCATGGTGCTGTCGAACGGCTGCGCGTCCCGTGCACTGGTGTTGCTGGGCAAAGGAAATCTGAGATCGCTGGTCGTGATCGCGATCATCGGCGTCACGGCGCAGATGACCTTGAAGGGCTTGCTCGCGCCGATGCGGCTGTCGATCCTGCAATGGACGCAGACGACGCCTGGGGTGAATTCTCTCCCGTCGCTGTTCGGAACGCTCGGCCTGCCTGACGCAACGGCGCGCGTCGTAGCAACTTTGATTGTCGGCGTTGCGCTGTTGGTATTTGCGCTGTCGCATCGTGCGTTCCGCCGTTCGCCGGGGCAACTCGCGGCGGGTCTCGTGATGGGCCTCCTGGTGATCGCCGGCTGGCTGACAACCGGTTGGCTTGGTGCCGATGAGTTCGATCCGATTCCGGTGGCGTCGCTGACATTCGTGTCGCCGGCTGCCGATACGCTGCAATTCATCATGCTGTCGACGGGCATGACGCTGAATTTCGGCATCGCGCTGGTGGCGGGTGTGTTCGTCGGCAGTCTGTTGACCGCGCTGCTGACAGGCCGGTTTGAATTCGAGGGCTACACCTCTGCGCGTCATACCGGCCGCTCTATGGCCGGCGCGGCGCTGATGGGGATCGGCGGCGCGATGGCTTATGGCTGCTCGATCGGGCAGGGGCTGACAGGTGTGTCCACGCTCGCGCTGCCATCCTTCGTCGCGGCCGCTGGTATCTTTGCGGGCGCTGCAGTTGCGATCCGCGGCCTGGCACTGCGTCCTGTGTTTGCGACGCAATAAATCCTCTCCAGTCCGCTTCGTTAGTTTGATTGCGCTGGCGCAGGGCGATTGCTAATCAATCCCCTGATCGTCAGAGGTTTTGTGCGCAATGAATAAGCGAGGACTGTTTTTCTTTCTGTCGATCCTTGCGCTGACGTCATTTGCAACGGGCCCGGTCACTGCGCAGACACGGCCCGCGAAGCAGGACGCCGCCGCGCCTGACAAGCCCTTCGCCGAGCATTTCATCGCCTTGCAGCTGTCCGATTCCGATCCGAAGAAAGAACGCCTCGTTCTCAGCGTCGCCAGCAATCTCCTGAAAGCCTATGGGCCGGACAAGGTGGCGGTCGAGGTGGTCACCTTCGGCCCCGGCATCGATCTGATGCGCGACACCAACGAATACCGCGCGCTGGTCGATAGTCTGGTGACCCAGGGCGTGCGCTTCAGCGTCTGCGGCAACACGCTGGACACGATCGAACGCGACACCGGCAAGCGCCCGGCGATCAATCCGCATGCGGTGGAAGTGCAGGTCGGCGTCGGCCATTTGCTGGATTTGACCGAGCGCGGTTTCACGATCGTGCGTCCCTGAAATTATACGTCCCTGAAAAGGAATTTCGAGATGCGATCATTGTTGAGATCGATTGCCGGAGCCGTCCTGTTGTCGCTGATCGCGTTGTCCGCTTACGCAGCAGGCGCGAAGGAGCATCGCGTCGCCATTCAGGTCAATCAGAACGATCCGGCCCTGATGAATCTGGCCTTGAACAACGCGACAAACGTCATGGAATTCTACAAGGCGAAGGGCGAGGACGTTCAGATCGAGATCGTCACTTATGGGCCAGGTCTGCACATGCTGCGCGACGACACCTCGCCGGTGAAGGACCGCATCAAGCAGATCGTCGATGCCAGCTTTCCGTCCAGCGTCAAATTCATCGCCTGCGGAAATACCAAAGAGGGCATGGAGAAGCGCGAGGGCAAGGCTATCAGTGTCGTATCCGAGGCGACGGTGGTGCCATCGGGCGCGGTTCGGCTGATTGAGTTGCAGGAAGCCGGCTGGAGCTACCTCAAGCCTTGAAGATTCGCTTTTTTTGACGCGTTTTCTTGACGCGAACCGGTCTCCACTTCGCTCGAAAACGCTATGACTACTTGGACGGTGGCGCTTTCCGCGCCAGCAGCATCCAGTTGCGCTGAATGAGGTCGCGTGGCGAGCCATCGACCAGGATCGCAATGCCGATGCGTGCGCCAAGCATCATGCCGCCGACGGCAATCGGCCAGGACAGCGCCAGCATCGATCCCGCGGTGATGCCCTGACCGATGGTGCAGCCGCCCGCCAGAATGCCGCCGACACCCATCAGGCACGCGCCGATAAGATGACGGCGCATTTCGTGATCGTCGTCGAAGGCTTCCCATCGGAGTTCAGCCGCGAACCACGCTGCAGCCAATGCACCGGCAATGACGCCGAACACGCTGCCGACGCCGAAATCGGCGAAGTTCGCGACATTCAGGACCCCGGCATACAGTGCTTTTCCGATGGTCGACACGAATGTCAGGCTTTGCGGGCGCGGCGGACCCGCGAAATCGTCGTTCAATCCCACCGTGACAATCCAGCCGGCAATCGTGAGTAATCCGAGTGCGATACCGGCAGTGAGCAGGCGCGGCGCGCGGCGCAGGCGTTTGTCGCTGAGTGCCAGCCAACAAAGGCCGCTGCCGACAATGATGGCGAGCGGCACGCGCAGATCGCGGCCGGTCGCTTGCGTCAGCAGCGATGCAAAGTCGGAGCGTATGCCGTCCGGCATGCGGATCGCTAGCTGCTCAAGCACGCCAATGCGGAGATCGGCGAACAGTCCGCGCAGAGTGGCATAGGCCGTCGCGCCCAGCACGAGGATCACGATCAGGCTCCTGAGATCGCCGGTGCCGAGCCGGACCAGCGAGCCGAAGCCGCACGTGCCGACCATCGCCATGCCGGTGCCGAACATGATGCTGCCGATGACGATCGCAATGAGGGGCAATGCAATGGGAACGTAAGTGGTGTGTTCGGGCGCGAGAAAGCCGGACAGGATCAGCGCCTGCGTGCCGAGCACGGCGATACCCAGCGCCAGCCCAAAGATCTTCAGGCGGCGATTGTCACCGCCCATCAACGCATCTTCAATCGCGCCAAATGTGCAAAGCCGCGCGCGTCGTACGGCAAACCCTGCAGCAGCGCCGATGGCAAATCCAGCCAGCGCCGATAACCAGGCAGACATGTTCTGCATGGGTTTCCTCCTGATGTGAGGTGCGCTGGCCTTACGGGCCGCGCGCCTCCGCCTGCCAGATCGGCGGCGTTATTTTTTCTTGGTCGGCGCCGGCGTGGCGCAGAAGATATCGTAGATGACCGAGATGACGCTTCGCACATCGTCATTGGCCAGGCTGTAATAGATCGTCTTGCCGTCGCGGCGGGTCTCCACCATGCCGTCGTAGCGCAGACGCGCGAGTTGCTGGGACACGGCTGACTGCCGCAGCGACAGGATGTTCTCCAGTTCGGACACCGACCGTTCGCGCTCAGCCAAAAGGCACAGCAGGAGCAGGCGGTTTTCGTGCGAGATCGCTTTCAGGAAATTGCTGGCCTTGCGGGCCTTGCGCATCAACTGGTCGAGTTCGGGGGAATATTCCGCACCGTCGCGCAGTTCGTCTTCGAGTTCGGATGGGATGATAGAAGCCATGGCAGCGTGCGTGTCCCGCGAATGTTTGAAGAGGATCAGGAACGATTGGCGTTGGGCTGTGAGTTGGTCAGTCTGGCAGCATACTTCCCGAGCAGGCTCCAGAAAGATTCGTCGTTCATGTAACCGGTGATGCGGCCGATCTCGCGGCCGTTATTGTCCACGATCAGAAAGGTCGGCGTGAAACGCACCGGCGACGCCAGTGCGACGCCGGGCGACTTGTCGCGATCCATATCGATGCGGCGCAGCGGAAGAAGCTTGACTTCGTCGGTCCTGTCATAGACCGGCGCGATCTCGCGATTCCAGCGCGCGCACCAGACGCAGCCATCGCGCTCGAACATCAGTAGTTCGGACGCATCAGCGATGCTCGGCGACAGCGCCGCAGTCATCACCAACAATGTTGCGATCAACGAGGTTTTCAGAGGCAATTTCCACGTCATGTGCTACATATACACGAATTCGAATATTTATGCCAGAACCGGATCCGCCGTGGTGTCCTCAATCTCGTTCCTTGGTGCGCTGGGCGCAGGGCTGTTGTCGTTCTTGTCGCCCTGCGTTCTGCCGCTGGTGCCGCCCTATCTCTGCTTTCTGGCAGGCGTCAGTCTGGACGAACTCGACGATCGCGGTGGTCAGGCCGGCTGGCGACCGAACGGACGCGTGGTCGCGTTGTCCTTCGCTTTCGTGCTGGGTTTTGCCACGGTCTTCGTCGCCTTGGGCGCATCGGCATCGCTGATCGGCAAGGCGATCACGGCCTATTTCGATACGCTGGCCGTCATCGCCGGTCTGCTGATCGTCATTCTCGGACTTCACTTTCTCGGCGTCTTCCGGATCGGGCTGTTGTTTCGCGAAGCGCGCTTTCAGGCGGTGCGCAGACCGGCGGGCTTTCTTGGCGCCTATCTGGTCGGCCTCGCCTTCGCCTTCGGCTGGACGCCATGCGTTGGTCCGGTGCTGGCCGCCATTCTGATGGTCGCAGGCGCGGAAGGTGCGCCGGCGCAGGGCGCACTTCTGCTTGCGGCCTATGCGATGGGGATTGGAATTCCCTTCATGCTGGCCTCGCTGTTTTCGGGGCCTTTCATGCGGCTGATGGCGCGGCTGCGTCAGCATATGCTGGCTATCGAGAAGGTGATCGGCGCCGGCCTTGTCCTGACAGGTGTTCTGTTTTTGACTGGTGCCATGCCGCGGATTTCAGGTTGGATGCTGGAGACCTTTCCGGCCTTCGGCACGATCGGATGATGTGTGGCTCGGGAGGATCGAATGTCTGAGGTAACTGGCGTGATCACCAGACGGCATGCGCTCGCGGCCATCGGTTTCGGCGTGGTCGGGTTACGCGCTGCACCGGCATCCGCAAAGGCGACGCTCGGTGATGACGGGCTCTATCAGATGGACTGGTATCTGGAGAGCTTCCTCGATCTCTCCGAGGATCTGGCGGGCGCGACCGCCAAGGGCAAGCGCTTCGCTGTGATGTGGGGGCTCAAGGGCTGTCCGGCCTGCAAGCGCATGCACGAAAGCTACATGACCGATCCGAAGATCGAGACCTATATCCGCGACAATTTCGAGATACTGCATCTCAATCATATCGGTTCACGTGAGGTCACGGATTTCGACGGCCGCAAGCGCGGCGAGAAAGCCTTTGGCGAAGCCTATGGCATTCGCTTCACGCCGACGATCCAGTTCTTTCCGGAGACCGTCGCGGGACTGGCATCGAAAAGCGAGCAGGCGCGGGAAGTCGCGCGCATGCCCGGGCTGCTGGAGCCGACCGAGTTTCTGGCTATGTTCCGCTACGTGCGCCAGAAGGGCTACGAGACCGCGACGTTTCCGGAATGGCTGAAGAAGCAGGCGTAGTCGCTAACGACCAGGTTAAAAATCAAGCTTGTCCTGGATCGCGGCAATGCCTGCCTTGGCGCAGGCTTCGTCCGCATCCCCGCCGGGGGCGCCCGAGACGCCGATGGCGCCCAGCATTGCACCGCCGCCTTCAATCATGACGCCGCCGCCGATGATCACGACACCAGGCAGGTTGCGCAGCCCGGCCTGCATCATGCCGGGCTGGCTGATCGCATTGAGTTCGGTGGTGCTGTTGCGGAACGTCGCGGAGGTCCACGCCTTGCCGGTCGCGGTCGGCGGCGTGTGCGGTCCGGCAAAGCGATCGCGCAGCAGGACTTGCGGTGTACCGAAGCGATCGACCACGGCAACGGCGACCTGATAGCCGCGCTTCTGGCAGTCCTTCAGCGCCGCACGCGCGGCATCTAGCGCCAGTTCAAGTCCGAGGGACTTGTAACTGACGACGGCTTCTTCCGCCTTTACTGCAGATGACGCAAGCGTCGACAGGACGATGGCAATCCATGCGTTTCGCATCGTCATATCGATCCCCTCTCAGCTTCGGTTACTTGTTGACCGGCGATTCCGGATCGAACAGGAAAGCCACAATATCCTTGATCTGCTGTTCGCTCAGCACCTTGTTGACGCCGAAGCGCGGCATGTTCGAGCAGGCGAACATGGCTTGCGAGTCGTAGACCTTGGTGAAGGCGTTCTTGATTTCCTGCGGATCGTATTTGCGATCCTTGCCGTAATTGGTCAGGCTCGGCCCGAGCGTGCCGTAGCTGACTTCCTTCTGCTCCATCTGATGGCAGGCGTAACAGTTGCCGCCGGCGACCGTATCAGGCGGATCCGAGAACTGGCCGCCGCGGCCGTTATTGGCGATCTTCGCGCCTTCCTTCCAGTTGCCGAGAAATTTGCCGTCGGCGGGATACACCACCCGCGCCAGTTCGCGCGCGGTGATCTTGTCGGCTTCCGCGCTGGGCACCTCGTTGTGAAAGGCATTGCAGGTCTTGAGCGTTTCGTCCGGCTCGATGCGGGCCTGCCATTCCGGCGGCGCCTTGCCGAAGGTGGATTTCATATAGGCATCGACGAGGGCCGGATCCGGCGCCTTGGCAGCGGTCTGCGCCGATGCGGATGTCGTGAGCGAGCCTGCTGCGAGAACGAGCGCGGCGAGTGTCAAAACGCGTTTCATCCCGGGCTCCTTATCGCTTGATCGACGGAACGTTGAGTTCGCCGGCCACCGCTTGTTTCTGCAGGAAAGAGGTGAGGGCGGTCAGTACGTCCGAGCCGTATTCCGGCACGGGCCAGCGCTGCTGGCGGAAGCAATCCCACAGGCGGTGCTGCATGGTGCGCAACGCGCCCTGCGAGACGCGGTAGGTCGGCCAGCCGCCCATGGTTTCCTGCGCCGGCTTGCCGGGCTTGGAGAAGTTCGGCAGTCCCTGCAGCCGGATGCGCTTGCCGTCGTCGGCATGGCAGGTGGCGCAGGAGAAATCGTTGACGCCGCCGCGGCGATAGAAGAGGGCTTCACCGACCGCCACCATCTCCTGCTCCTTGGGATGGCTCAGCGGAATGTCGATCTTCATGCCGTTCGATTTGTTGGCGATGTAAGCGACGAGGTCTTCCATGTCCGACGCACGGCCCGGGCCTGAAAAGCGCCGCGCGACGACATCCTTGGTGTCGAGACCCTGAATGTTCTGCATGCACCACAGCAGGCGCTGTTCGAGGTCCATGACCTTGTCGGCATCTGCGAAGTAGCGCGGCAATTGCGCGAAGGCGCCTTCGAGCTTGCCGGCGCCGAGACCGAGGTTGCAGGTTTCCAGCGAGACGTTCTTGGTGCCGCGGGCTTCGCTCCACAGCGCTTCGCCGCGGTCGACGGCGAGATAGCCGGGATTGGACATCGGGTCCGAGATCATCTCGCGATAACGTTCGATCTCTTTCTCGCTGGCGTCTTGCGCATGACTGCCGAAGCTCCCCGCGCAGAGTACCAGAATGGCCGCTGCCGCTGACCGAATGACGGTCTTCCTCATCTGTCCCCTCCCACATCGCCGTCTGTGCGGCACTTGTGCATTTCAGATCTTTACATTCAAGAAAAAGAATATAATGATATGTCCCAGATAAGATAGATCAGACTTGGAATCGTCAAGCGATACTATTGTAAAGGGATTGCTCAAATCCCGCAGGAGGAAGCACTCATGATTTTGAAGTCGGTCGAGAAGACCCGTCGCGAAACGCTGGCCATGGCCGCGATCGCCGGTCTCGCAGCAATCCTTGCTCCCAGACTATCGTTGGCCGATGAACAGGCCGTCGCCGCCGAAATCAAGAAGCTGTATGGCGACAAGAAATTCGAAAGCGGCAAGATCAAGCTCGACGTGCCCGAGATCGCCGAGAACGGCCTCGTGGTCCCGGTCAATGTCGATATCGAAAGCCCGATGACCGATGCCGACTACGTCAAGTCGGTGCATGTGTTCGCCGAAGGCAATCCGTTGCCGGCCGTCGTCAGCTACCGGTTCACGCCTGCCTGTGGCAAGGCCTCGGCCTCGACGCGCATGCGCCTTGCGGAAACCCAGAACATCGTCTGCATCGCCGAAATGTCCAACGGCAAGCTGCACATGGCGAAGGCCAATGTGAAAGTCACGATCGGCGGCTGCGGCGGCTAGTCGCGCGGCTTCGTTCACAGAACAGATTTATCAGGCGAGGACTTTCCCATGGCAACCAAACCAACCCCGCGCGTTCGCGTTCCGACCCAGGCCAAGCCGGGCGAACTGATCGAGATCAAGACGCTGATCTCTCACGAAATGGAATCCGGCCAGCGCAAGGATGCGGCCGGCAAGGTCGTGCCGCGCAAGATCATCAACAAGTTCACCGCAGCCTTCAACGGCAAGACGGTGTTCGAGGCCGACTGGAATCCCGCCATCTCGGCCAATCCCTATCAGTCGTTTTTCTATAAGGCTGCCGAGTCCGGCGAATTCACCTTCACCTGGAAGGATGACGACGGCTCCGACTATGTCGCGACCAACAAGCTGACCGTGGCCTGACGGATTGCAGACTTTGTATTGCAGATCCTGAATTGAAGATTCTGGATCTGACGTTCTTCTGAACATTCACCCTTCCATAGCGGAAGGGATCATAGGTGGATCATGATATCGAGGCGGGATTTCCTGCAAGCGACGGCGGCTGCGTCTGCGCTGACGATCGGAAGCGGCCTTGGTCCGCTCGGTCGGGCTGCGGCACAGCAGCGCCTGACACAGGCCGATATTCTGCGGTTCGATCCGCTGGGCACGGTGACGATCCTCTATGTTGCCGATACACACGCGCAGCTGATGCCGCTGCACTTCCGCGAGCCGTCGGTGAATCTCGGCGTCGGCGAAGTGAAAGGCATGCCGCCACATCTCACGGATGCCGAGTTTCGCAACTACTTCAAGATTGCAGCCGGTTCCGCCGATGCCTTCGCGCTGACCGCCGATGACTTCGTTGCGCTTGCGAAGAACTATGGCCGCATGGGCGGCATGGACCGTATCGCGACATTGATCGGCGCCGTGCGCGCCGAGCGCGGCGACGACAAGGTGCTGCTGCTGGATGGTGGCGATAGCTGGCAGGGCAGCTGGACGTCACTGCAGACCAAGGCGCAGGACATGGTCGATGTGATGTCGGCGCTGAAGCTCGACGCCATGGTCGGGCACTGGGAATTCACCTATGGCGCCGAGCGCGTCAAGCAGATCGCCGATAGCGCGCCTTTCGCTTTCCTCGCGCAGAACATTCGCGACAACGAATGGCAGGAGCCGGTGTTCGAGGCGCGCAAGATGTTCGAGCGCGGCGGCGCCACCATTGCCGTGATCGGTCAGGCATTGCCGCGCACGGCCGTCGCCAATCCGCGCTGGATGTTTCCGAACTGGGAATTCGGCATTCGCGAAGAGGACATCCAGAAGCAGGTGGATGAAGCCCGCGCTGTCGGTGCGTCCATTGTGGTGCTGCTGTCGCATAACGGCTTCGATGTCGACCGCAAGCTGGCCGGCCGCGTGAAGGGGCTCGATGTCATCCTGACGGCGCACACCCATGACGCGATGCCAGGCCTGATCAAGGTCGGCAATACGGTGCTCGTCGCCACCGGCTCGCACGGCAAGTTCGTGTCGCGTCTCGATATCGAGGTGAAGGACAAGAAAGTTGCGGATATCCGCTTCAAGCTGATGCCGGTCTTCTCCGATGCCATCAAACCCGATCCGGCAATGACCGCGCTGGTGGAAAAGGTGAGGGCACCTTTCGCGGGGGATCTGGCGCGCGAGATCGGCAAGACGGATTCGCTGCTGTATCGCCGCGGCAATTTCAACGGCACTTTCGACGATCTGATCTGCAACGCGATGATGTCCGAGCGCGATGCGGAGATCGTGCTGTCGCCCGGCTTCCGCTGGGGCGGCACGCTGATCCCCGGTGATGCGATCACCTGGGAGCAGATCACCAACGCCACCGCGATCACCTATCCGAACTGTTATCGCAACCAGATGACCGGCACGCAGATCAAGGAAGTGCTGGAGGACGTTGCCGACAATATCTTCCACCCCGATCCTTATTTCCAGGGCGGTGGCGACATGGTGCGCATGGGCGGCATGGGCTACGCGATCGATATTTCCAAACCGATGGGTTCGCGCATTTCCGGGATGACTCATCTGAAGTCCGGCAAGCCGATCGAAGCCAGCAAGACCTACACGGTCTCGGGCTGGGCCAGCATCAATGAGAACACCCAGGGGCCGCCGATCTGGGACGTGGTCGCGGCGCATGTCGCGAAGGTGTCGACCGTGAAGATCGAACCCAACACCGCCGTCAAGGTGACCGGTTCCTGATCGCAGGCCCCTGCATTGCAGAGATACGAAAGCTGGTCGCATGACTGATCGAACCTCAACCGAAACGCTCAATCGCCGTCGCTTTCTCGGCGCAGCGGGTCTGGCCGGTGCAGCACTTTCGGCGATTCCGGCGCTCGCAGGTGAGACGGCAAAATCCGAAGCACTCATTACGGATGTGCAGGACTGGCAGCGCTATCTCGGCGATGGCGTCGATAAACATCCTTACGGCGTGCCCTCGAAGTTCGAGAAGAACGTGATCCGGCGCGATGTTCCGTGGCTCACCGCGTCGGCGGAGTCCTCGGTCAATTTCACGCCACTGCACGACCTCGACGGCATCATCACGCCGTCCGGCCTGTGCTTCGAGCGGCATCACGGCGGTGTGGCCGAGATCAATCCGGCGGATCACCGGCTGATGATCAACGGGCTGGTCGACAAGCCGCTGGTGTTCACCATGGACGACATCAAGCGGATGCCGCGCGTTAACAAGGTGTACTTCCTCGAATGCGCGGCCAATTCCGGCATGGAATGGCGCGGCAGTCAGCTCAATGGCTGTCAGTTCACGCACGGCATGATCCACAACGTGATGTATACCGGCGTGCCGCTGAAAGTGTTGCTGGATGAGGCCGGGCTGAAGCCGAATGCCAAGTGGCTGATGCTGGAGGGTGCAGACTCTGCCGGCATGAACCGCTCGCTGCCGATCGAGAAGGCGCTGAACGATGTCATGATCGCTTTCGCGATGAACGGCGAGGCGCTACGTCCCGAGCAGGGCTATCCGCTACGCGCCGTCATTCCCGGCTGGGAAGGCAATCTGTGGGTCAAGTGGTTGCGCCGCATCGAGGCTGGCGATCAGCCGTGGCAGACCCGCGAGGAGACGTCGAAATATACGGATCTGCTGGCCGATGGAAATTCCCGCAAGCATACATTCGTGATGGATGCGAAATCGGTGGTGACCAATCCGTCGCCGCAGGCGCCATTGAAGCACAAGGGCCGCAATGTGCTGAGCGGGCTCGCGTGGTCCGGGCGCGGCACCGTGAAGCGCGTTGATGTTTCGATGGATGGCGGCCGCAACTGGCAGACTGCGCGCATCGACGGCCCGGTCTTCGACAAATCCGTCGTGCGCTTCTACGTGGATTTCGACTGGACCGGACAGGAGCTGATGATCCAGTCCCGCGCCATCGACTCCACCGGCTATGTGCAGCCGTCGAAGGACGATCTGCGCAAGGTGCGCGGCGTCAATTCGATCTACCATAATAACGGCATTCAGACCTGGCTGGTGCGTTCGGGCGGGGAGACTGAAAATGTCGAAATCGGCTAATGCCCTGACACTAATGCTGGCGGCATGTCTGCTCGGCGGCACGAGTGCGCCAAGCGCTGCCCAGCAGATGGCGGGCCGCGACGCTACCAAGCCCGCCGCGAAGCTCGGGCTGGGGCGGGCGGCCACGGCTGAAGAAATCGCCGCGTGGGACACCGACGTGCGGCCGGACGGGCGCGGTCTTCCGGTGGGCAAGGGCACCGTGAAGCAGGGCGACGATTTGTTTCAGGAAAAGTGCGCGTCCTGTCACGGCGAATTCGGACAGGGCGTCGGTCGATGGCCGGTGCTTGCCGGCGGCGCCGGGACGTTGAAGGCGGACCGGCCGGACAAGACTGTCGGCTCGTTCTGGCCCGATCTGTCCACCGTGTTCGACTACATCAAGCGCGCGATGCCCTATGGTAATGCGCAGTCGCTGACCAATGACGAGGTCTATGCGCTGACGGCTTACATCCTCAGCATGAACGATATCGTCAAGGACGAGACATTCGAACTCAACGAGAAGAATTTTACGTCGATCAAGATGCCGAATGCTGCGGCATTTTTCGAGGACGACCGCGAGACGTCCGAGAAGCAGTTCTGGAACAAGAACCCGTGCATGAAGGATTGCCGGCCGGCACCGAAGGTGATCGGGCGGGCCATGGCAATCGACGTCACGCCTGACAGCAAGTCCGGCCCCAAGGTCGAATAGTGCGACGGCGACGCGCGTTGTTGCCATCGCTTGCCCGCCATGACAATCACCACAATCGAGGTTTGACCAGGATGACGTTCCGCTTTTCGCTGCTCGCTTTGTCACTCGCACTGATAACAACCGATGCCATGGCGCAGGATGTTGCAGCGGGGGAGAAGTCCTTCAACAAGTGCCGCGCCTGTCATCAGGTCGGCGAGACCGCGAAGAACACCGTGGGGCCGATCCTGAACGGGTTGTTCGGGCGCAAATCCGGCACTGTCGCGGGCTACAATTATTCCGACGCCAACAGGAATTCCGGCCTGACCTGGGATGAGCAGGTGTTCACCGACTACATCAAGGACCCGAAGGGCAAGATCCCCGGCACCAAGATGAGCTTTGCCGGCATCAAGAACGAGCAGGAGATCAAGGATCTCACCGCGTTCCTGAAGCAGTTCGCGGCGGACGGCAAGAAGGGCGGCTAAAGCGCTGTCGCTTCTTACGCGGCCCTGATGCTCGCCAGGAAGCGGTCGACTTCGTTGCGCAGCACTTCCGATTGCGATGCGAGTTTTGTTGCCGAGCCCAGCACCTCCTGCGCCGCAGAGCCGGTCGTGGAGATGCCCGACGTCACGCTGGAGATGTTGCGAGACACGTCGTCGGTACGCGCCGCTGCTTGATTGACATTGCGGGCAATCTCCTGTGTTGCAGCACCCTGTTCTTCAATAGCTGCGGCAATAGCCGACGAGATTTTGTCGACCTCGTCGATGGTGGCGCAGACCGCCTGGATCTCCTCCACCGCGGCGTTGGTCTCGCCCTGGATTGACGCGATCTGGGCGCGGATTTCCTCGGTGGCCTTGGCGGTCTGGGTCGCCAGCGATTTGACTTCACCCGCCACGACCGCAAATCCCTTGCCAGCCTCGCCGGCGCGCGCCGACTCGATGGTGGCATTCAGCGCCAGGAGATTGGTCTGGCTGGCGATGTGATTGATCAAGGCGACGACCTCGCCGATCTTCTGGGCCGCTGCGGCCAGACTCTGCATGCGCGCATTGGAGCGCCGTCCGCTGTCGGCGGCCTTTCCGACCGCAGCGGAAGATTGCGCCAGTTGCCGGTTGATCTCGCCGATCGAGGACGACAGCTCTTCCGACGCTGCAGCGACGGTCTGCACATTGTCGGTCGCCGACAATGACGCATCGGAAACTTCGTTGGACTGGATTCGGCACTGTTCGACCACTGACGACATCGACTGCGCCGTGTTCTGCATGTCTGCCGCAGCCGATGAGACGTGGTCGACGACCTTGCGGACATTGCCCTCGAAGCTGTCGGCGAGCGAGGCGAAGATCGCACGTTTTTCCTGCTCGGCGCGTGCAGCGCTCGCATCCTGGTCGGCCTGAAAGTGACTGACCCGGATTGCGTTCTGCTTGAAGACCTCGACCGCCTGCGCCATCTGGCCGACTTCGTCCTTGCCGCGATGTTGCGGCAGGGCGACCGACAGATTTCCTTCGGCGAGTTCGCGCATCGCCTGCGTGATGGCAAGAATTGGTCGCGAAATGCCGCGGGCAATCAGAAGGCCCCCGGCGGCAGCTAGCACCAGACAGATCGCTGCGATACTGGCGGCCAGCAGACGCGCGTGCGCGATGGACGCCGCATATTCGCTGTTGTCCATGACGATCTCGACGGCGCCGATGGATTGACCGGAGAAGTCCTTGATTGGTCCCAGCAGGGCGACCACGGGTGTCGTCTTCATCTCGCCCTGCCGGACGATGAAACTGCCGTTCGTGGCGTTGCGATAGGCGTCGGCATCGAAGAAACTCGTGCTGCCCAGCGTACCGCCGAAGGTTTTGAAGCCGTCATTCCCTGCGAGATAGAACGCGACGTCGACGCTGCGCGCGCGCTTGAACTCGTCGAAGAAGCCCTGTCCGAACGTCAACCCGAACTCGACAGTGCCGAGATGTTTGCCTTTCTGTGCAACCGGCACGACGCCGCGAATGCCGAGGCCGGCGACGCCGCCTTCCAGGCCGACAACGGGTTTCATTGTCGAATTGGCCACGACCACGGTCTTGCGGAAGCCGGTCAGATCATCGCCGAACTTGGCAGGCTGATGCACCCGGAACTGGGACAATCCCGATGGCGTATGGAACTGAAATTGGTCGACGCCGTAGTCCGACTTGAGCTGGGCGAAGCCCGGTCCGAACAACTGCAACAGCGCGTCACGATCGTTACGTGCGACCGCGTCCTGCACCGCCGGAATGGTTGCTACCACGGCGCTCATGGCCGCCGCCCGGCGGGATTCCTGCATCAATCGCGACTGCAGGGCATCGTAGTTGCTTTGCAGTTCACTGCGATCGGCCCGATCGACGATGCCACCGATGATCCACATGGCCCCGAAAAGCACGGCGAGGGCGGTTGCTGCCGCAGACACTGCAAGTGCTGCTGTAATGCGGGCCTTCAGGCTCAGATTTGCAAGCATGTCTTGTTCCGTCTGGCGGCGTCGCGCCGAACTACTCAACTTCTGACGAATCTTTGATCAACTGTAGATTGAATAGGTTAAAATACAGTCGAGCTGTCAGATGCTTGCAGATTCGTCGCGGCGGCCCGCGCAAAGGGGCCGCTTACGGCGATGGCAACGGCGTTCCACCCTCGCGCAGTCAGACGACGAGCGTGATCGAAAAGGCCAAGCAGCTATAATTTGAACGGTGCCGCTCAGTGCCGCGGTATGCTGGATAATGAATAGAATGCAGGCCACTGGAGGAGGCGCGCTGCCACGTTAGTTTACATCCGCCGCCGCTCTCTTAGTACTGCTGTTGGCACAACTCTTGCTCGCCGCAATAAAGAGATAGGGCAGTAGCGGGAGTGAATCTTGAAAAACGTGTTGACCCAAAGAGCGAGAAATTGGGGTGTGAACATCTGGCGCGAAATCAGGGATTCCTTGAAACACGCGCCAATGCACTAGAGCCTTTTCGGTTCTGATCGAAGCAGAACCGAGTTCGCTCGAAAACGCTCTAGCCGGATGCCGACCGGGCACCGCATGTCATCCGGACCGATTTTTTCGGCCGGTTTTCTTCAATTGATCGGCTTGCATATTTTTACCGGGCGACGTACGGCGCCGCTTCCGGGCTTTTCACCTACGGCAAGAGCAACCTCTGAACCATACTGAAATCCGTCGAACCGCATAGGTTCTTTTGATTTCTGCAATGAGGCAGGTCTCTCTAAGGTTCAATTTGCGGGTGCGCTGCATCGATGCGTAGCTGCATGCGCCCTGTTGGCGAAGGGATGAGCATCTGGGATCATCCGACGTCACTCGTTCGTTGGTGTTTTCTCCCGGGTCGGTCTTGCCTCTCAAGAATACCCGATTGCCCTCCAGACAGATGAAAGCGCGACCATGACGTCTCCAGTTGTCTATTTCCTCAATGGTCCCAATGCTAATCTTTATGGGCTGGACAAAAGCGGCACCTATGGCCGCGAAAGTTTCGTCTCGATCAAGAAGCGCTGCGAGGACCATGCAGTTTCGCTCGGCTTGACGGTCGACTTCCGCCAATCCAACCACGAGGGCGTCCTGGTTGACTGGATTCAGGAGGCGAGGGAGAGGGCCGAGGGGATCGTCATCAATGCCGCCGGTCTCACTTACTCGTCGGTACCGATCCTCGATGCGTTGCTCGCTTTCGAGGGGCCGATAATCGAGGCGCATATGAGTAATATCTGGAAGCGAGAGCCGTTTCGCCATCACTCCTATGTGTCGCGTGCTGCAACGGGAGTCATCGCCGGGCTCGGCGCGCTCGGCTACGAACTGGCGCTGACTGCCGTATCGCGCCTGATCGCCGAAAAGGCCGCGCAATGACGTCGGAGGTGATGGCATTCTACAGCGTCCTCGATGACTTCAAAACGTGGCGTGCGGCGCTGGCCGCGGAGGGGATCGATCTTCGTCAGGCTGACGATATCGCTGACCTCGCCAGCGTGCGGCAGGCACTTGTCTGGAAGCCGCCGCATGGCTTCTTTGCGCGCTTTCCCAATCTCGGGCTCGTCGTCAATCTCGGCGCCGGCGTTGACGCGCTGGTCGGGCGTGACGACCTGCCGGAGGTTCCGATCACGCGCCTGTCCGATCCGAAAATGGCGCGGATGATGGCTGGCTACGTGTTGTTCGCGGTGATGCGGCACGCACGGGACATCCCCGCGTTCGAGCGGGCGCAGCGTGAGCACCGCTGGCACTATATTCATCCACGCGATCCAGAGACCATCACGGTCGGCGTACTCGGCCTCGGCGAACTCGGACTGACAGCGGCGCTCGAATGCGCCCGGCAAGGCTATCGCGTGCGCGGCTGGTCCAACACGCTGAAGTCGGTGGAGGGCATCGAGACATCGGCCGGCCTGTCCGCGTTGCCGGATATCCTGGGCGATAGCGACATTCTCGTCTGCATGCTGCCGCAGACGCCACAGACGCGCGGGCTGCTGAACATCGAGCGCCTGGCGCAGATGAAGCGTGGCGCGGTCTTCATCAATGTCTCGCGCGGCAGCATCGTCGATGAGCCGGCGCTGATCGAGGCGCTGCGTTCGGGCCATATCGCGGAGGCCACGCTGGATGTGTTTGCCTCCGAGCCACTGTCGCCCGAAAGTCCGCTCTGGGCGATGGACAATGTTCTGATCACGCCGCATCTCGCATCGGTGGCGCTGCCGGGTTCCGCGGCACAGCAGATCGGCGAGAATGTACGCCGGCTGCGGTCCGGGCAGGAGCTGCTAAGCCGCGTCGATCCGCGCCGGGGCTATTGAGCCCGGCGCGAATTGGCCGCCAACAGCAAAGGCGTCGCGCGCGTAGTCGGCGAATGTCTGTACCGCCGGCCGCAGTGCGTGGCGTTTCAGACGCAGCGCCATCACATGCGTTGGCGGCAGTTTTTCGGTGATCGGCACCACGGCGACTCGGCTGCCATCATAGCCGATGGTGGTGCGCGGCACGGCATTGTGGATCGAGTATCCCTGGCCATTTCCGATCAGTCCGCGGATCAGCTCGAATGATCGGGTCCGGAAGGAAATGCGCGGCTCGATACCGGATGCTGTAAACAGGCTGGCGAAGTAGTCGCGCGAATGCGGCAGGTCCAGCAGGATGAACGGCTCGTCGCGCATTTCGGTCAGGCTGATCGACGACCGGTTTGCCAGAGGGTGATCCGCCGACAGCACGATATAGGGCGGCAGCTCGCAGAATTTCTCACCGACGATCTCGTCAGGGACGGCAAAGGAATAGGACAGCGCGAGTTCGGTCCGTCCAGAGACCAGCCCATCGATGATCTCCTGCTGGTCGCCTTCCTCAAGTTTTACCGAGATGCCCGGCTGCCGTTCGCGAAAGCCGGACAGCAGCCCCGGCATGAAGCGTGTGGCGAGGGTCGAGAAGCTGCCGACCACGATCTCGCCGTGCAGGGTGCAGCCAAGCGACTGGGCGCCCTGGGCAAAATCGCGCGCATGCGCGAGCAGCAGCCGCGCGTCGTTCACCAGCCGCTGGCCGGCGGGGGAGAGCGTCACGCCTTTGGCGAGATGGCGAACGAAGATCTGGACGCCGAGTTCGGCTTCCAGCTGGCTGACGGCGGCCGAAATCGAGGGCTGCGACACGTTCAAGCGCTTGGCCGCCTCCGTTACGCTCCCCGCATCGGCTGTCTCAACCACGTAACGCAGGGCCCGGAGTGAAAACCTCATCGCGTTTTCCTATGCAACTCCAAAGATAAAAATATTTTCTTTATGATAGGCCCTTCGGCACCCTGTCGTCCAGTCGAACAGGAGCCGATCAATGATCCGCACGGGTGAAGAATACAAACAGGGCATTCGCGATGGTCGCGAGGTCTGGATCGATGGCGAGCGCGTCAAGGACGTGACCACGCACCCGGCGCTGAAGCCGATCATCGACGTCAAGGCCCGGATGTATGACATGGCGCGTGAAGAGCGTTACGCCGCCGACCTTACTTACGTTGAAGACAACGAGACACATTCGGTCTTCTACAAGCCGCCGACGGAGCAGAAGGACTGGCACGACAAGATCAAGGCCGTCGATCACGTGATGAAGGATATCGGCGGCGTGGTCACCCGCGTCGGCGACGAGACCATCGGCGAGATGTGGTCGCTCACCGACGGGCGCGACGTGCTGGCCGAGATCGATCCGCGCTTCGCCGCCAATATCGATCATCACATCCGTGCCGTGATCGAGAAGGACATCTTCCACGTCTCGGCCAATACCGATCCGAAGGGCGACCGCTCGCTGCCGCCGCAGCAGCAGGATCCCGACCTGATGGTGCACGTCACCCGCGAGACCGATGCCGGTATCATCATTCGCGGCGCGAAATACGAGACCGCTGCGGCCTATGCCGATCAGGCCTATCTGAAGCCGACTGTCGGCGCCTGGGCCAATGAAAAACTCTCAGACTACGCGGTGGGTTGCATCGTCAAGATGGGTGCGCCGGGCGTCAAGCACATCTGCCGCGGTGGCTTCGCCAATCGCAGCAGCGCCAACGCCAAGGATTATCCGCTCGCCAATCGCTTCGATGAGGTCGAGGCGCTGGTGGTGTTCGACGACGTGCTGATCCCGTGGGAAGACGTGTTCTTCTATCGCCATACCCGCGCTGCACAGTTCGTGCGTTCGACGCTGCATCGCTATTCGGCATTCCCTTATGTACTGCGTCTGCTCTACACCGCCGACATGATGATCGGCGCGGCGATGTGGAACGCCAAGCAGACCGGTCTCGACAAGCTGCAGTCGGTGCGCGAGAAGCTGGCCGATCTCGTTTGCTACCGCGAAGGCATCAATGCGCATCTCACCGCCTCGATCGCCATGGCGGAGAAGAGCCCGGGCGGCCTTTTGATGCCGCAGCAGTCGATGCTCTATGCCGGCCGCGTGTTCGCCTGTTCGCAGCTTCCGGCGATGATGCACATCGCGCGCGAACTGTGCGGCGGCCAGATCTGCATCACCCCTAATGCCGATGCATTCGAGGCTGAGGGATCAGGCAAGTGGCTCAACAAGTTCTATTCGCTGAATGACCAGTGGCAGGCCGACGATCGCCGCAAGCTGCTCGCTTTTGCGCGCGACCTGCTCAATTCAGACTATGCCGGTCATCGCCTGACCTTCGTGCAGTTCGCGCAGGCACCGCACTTCAATCATCTGGCGGCGGTCTATAACAGCTTCGACTTTGCCGGGCCGCTGGATTTCGTGAAGAAGTCGGCCGGGCTGTCCGACCGTATCGACGGGGTGAAGTCATGAGCGCTGCGGCGCATCCCTTGGTCGAGGTCGATATCTTCCGCGACGCCATGCGGATGACGGCCTCGGGCGTGGCAGTGGTGACAACGGATGGCGAGGCGGGCCGCGCGGGCGTCACGGTGTCGTCGTTGTGCTCACTGTCGATGGAGCCGCCATCGGTTGTGTTCAGCGTTCACCGCGACAATCGCCATCTCGAAAAGCTGCTGGCCAATGGCGTGTTCGTCGCCAACATTCTGTCTGATACGCAGGAGCGTGTTGCCAACAGCTTCGCCGGGTTGATCCCTGAACTGCGCGACAACCGTTTTCTTGCCGGTGACTGGTCGGAACTGCTGACCGGCGCGCCTGCGCTCGATGGCGCGCTGTGCAATTTCGACTGCCGCGTCGCCAGCGTGTTCGATTTCGGCTCGCATCGCATCGTCGCGGGCGAGGTGCTGAACGTTCGCAACCAAGCTGCGCTGCCCTTGATCTTTTCCGATCGCACATTTCGTCGTCTCGCCGCCTGAGGATCTGCTCCATGACCACCCATCAGCGTTTTCGCAAGTTCAACACCAAAGAAGCCTATCCCGAGCAGTCGCTCGACAACGATGTCTGCATGGTCGTTCGCGCCAACAACACCGTTTATGTGCGCGGCCAGACGGCGATGGATCTCGACGGCAAGATCGTCGGTATCGGCGATGCCGCTGCGCAGACCGAGAATGCCATGACATGCGCCAAGGTGCTGCTTGAAGAGGCAGGCTCCAAGCTTGAGGACGTGGTGAAGATCGTCATCTACATCACCGATCGCGCCTATCGCGAGCCGGTCTATCGCGTCGTCGGCAAATGGCTGAAGGGCGTCTATCCGGTTTCGACGGGGATTATCGTTCAGGGCCTCGCCAAGCCTGAATACTTGATGGAAATCGACATCATCGCGGAAATTCCGGCGTAACGACGCGTTTTTCGCCGGCACTACAGAGATCAATCGGACGTTTGCGGCTTCATCCTTCGCATGATCGATGAGTGCGGTTGCACGCGGCTGTTCGGCGGAAATTCCTGAGATTTATCAATCGTCTGGCACGATGTTTGCTTTTCTTTCTACGTCATAATCCTTGTGAGGTTTCGAGATGAAGCGCGCCTTGAAGTTTACTGCATTGATGTTGCTGTCGACGCTCGCGATTGGCGGGCAGGCATCCGCCCAGGAGAAGCTGGTAGTCAGCACCTGGGGTGGAAGTTTCCGCGATCTGATCGATGAAGCGATCGCCAAGAAGTTCACTGCCGAGACCGGCGTGAAGGTCGAATACATCACCGGCGGCACGATCGATCGCCTCAATCAGGCCAAGCTCGCCGCTGCCAAGCCCGAGAGCGACGTTACCTTCACGACGGCCCATGTCGGCTGGCTCTATGCCAACGACAATCTGTTCGAAAAGCTCGACATGGCGAAGATTCCGAACGCGAGCCATCTGGTTGAGCAGGCCAAGATCAGCCCGTATCACATCGGCGCCTGGGCCTATGTCTACACCATCGGCTATCTGCCTGATCAGTTGCCCAAGGGCGTCAGCTTCGAGAGCTGGGAAGGTCTGTGGAATCCCGCGCTCAAGGGCATGATCTCATCGCCCGATTTCGATCCGAGTCATGTGATGGTGGTCGCAGCCAAGCTGTCCGGTGGCGATGCATCGAATTGGGAAGTCGGCGAAGCCAAGATGAAGGCGCTGAAGCCGAACTACAAGGCGTTCTACACCAATGACGCCAACAGTCAGCAGCTCTTCGCCACCGGCGAAACTCCGGTGCAGGTCGTGCTGTCGATGAATGCCTATTACATGCAGGCCCAGGGCGTGCCGATCAAGCTGGCGATTCCGAAGGAAGGCGCCGTACTCGGCGTCGATACCATGGGCATCACCAAGGGCTCGACCAAGGCGGAGCTGGCCTACAAGTTCATCAACACCGCACTCGATCCGGACGTGCAGGCGAAGATCGCCGAACTGAAGAAGGGCAGCCCAGTGGTGGACAACGCCAAGGTCAAGCCCGAGATCGCAGCACTGCCGGGCGTGTTCACGACCGCGGATCAGTGGGCGAAGCAGACGCTGGTGATCGACGCCAAGCTGCGTGCCGAGAAGACCGGTACCTGGCGCAAGTGGTTCACCGAGAACATCATGGCTCCGTAAAGGAGCTCAGATCGCGATCCGGTTGCTACCGCCGGGTCGCGATCCATGACGTCACGTTCGCCCACCTCGAGTTTGTCCATGAACACACGTCCATTTCTGGGATGGTTCGTCTCGCCGGCCGGCCTCGTCGCCGTGGGCTTGATCGCGGCGATGCTGGCTGTGTTTCAGTACAGCGTGCGGGCCTATATTCCCGGTACGCTCGAAGTCGGCGGATTCACCTGGGCGAATTTCGAAGCCATGCTGCGGCCGCTTTACGCCCTGGCGTTCTGGAACACGGTGCTGATCTGTTTTGAAACGGCGGTGTTCACGTTGCTTCTTGCCTATCCGCTAGCCTATGCGTTGACGCGCACCAACAGCTCCGCGCTACGCTCCTTCATCCTGATCGTGTCGGTCACTCCGCTGTTTCTCGGCGAGGTGGTGCGGACCTATTCCTGGATGATCGTGCTCGGCAATAACGGCTTCCTGAACACGCTGCTGCTCAAGCTCGGCCTTGTGGATCGTCCGTTGAAGATGATGTTTACCGCCGGCGGCGTGATTGCGGCACTGGTGCATGTGACCATGCCGATCATGGTCATCATGCTGGCCGCGGCGCTGTCGCATATCGATCGCAATTACGAGAAGGCGGCCGAAAGTCTTGGCGCGGGTCCGATCCGCATCTTCATGACCATCACGCTGCCGCTGTCGATGCCCGGCATCGTTGCCGGCTTCTCGACCGCCTTTGCCTGGACCTTCAGTGCCTTTGCGACGCCGCAGCTGATCGGCGGTGGCCGCGTCGCCACGGTGTCGACGCTGATCTATCAGCTTGGCTTCTCGTCGTTCAATTTCCCCTTTGCCGCCAGCCTCTCCATCATCGGCCTCGCATTGTCGTTGGCTGTGATCGCGCTGCTGAAGAAAGCCGCGAGCCCGCTCGAACGTATGGCGGGCACCACATGAAGCGCTCACCTGCAACCCTCGCGCTGCGCTGGTCGGGCCGCGTCCTCGTCGCCGTCATTCTCCTCTTCGTGCTGCTGCCTGGCGTCGTGGTGGCAATTTCGGCCTTCAACGATCGTGCGATCCTGCAATTTCCGCCGCAGTCCTGGTCGCTGCGCTGGTTCTACCGCGCTTTCTCCTATGCCGATTTCGCGAAGGGATTCTGGAATGGCCTGACCGTGACGGTCTGGGCATCCAGCATCGCGGTGATGGTGGGATCGGCCTTTGCCTTTGCCATTCATCGCTATAAATTCGCGCTCAGGGATTTCCTTGAAGGCATTCTGCTGTCTCCGCTGATCATCCCGCATTACACCGTCGGTCTTGGCATTCTCATCCTCGCCTCGCAGACGGGCATTGGACGCGGCTTTCCGCTCGTCATCTTCGCCCATGTGGTGATGGTGTTGCCCTTCGTGATGCGCAGCACTTACATCTCGCTGGAAAATCTCGACACGCGCCTGGAGCTGGCCGCGTCCAGTCTCGGTGCCACGCCGCTGCGGATCCTGTTCACGGTGACGATCCCGCTGCTGATTCCGGGCTTGCTCAGCGGCTGGCTGTTCGCGGCGATCCTGTCCTTCAACGAATTCACGGCGACTTTGTTCGTCAGCAGCCAGGCCACGCAGACGCTACCGGTCGCCATGTATAACTACGTCCGCGAATTCGCGGACCCCACGCTGGCCGCGCTGTCGGTCATCTACATCGTCGTGACCGCAACCTTGCTCACGATCGCCAATTCCTTCCTGGGCCTCGGGAAAATCCTGAATGTTGATGCGCACTGATCCAATGACGGCACACACGCCAGCCGCGGCGAGCGACAAGATCCGTCCGGCGGTGCAGCTCGACGCCGTCACCAAGCGCTTCGGCGATTCCATGGCGCTGCATGAGGCCTGGCTGAAGATCCGGCCGAGCGAGTTCATGACCTTGCTGGGCCCATCCGGCTGCGGAAAGACGACGCTGCTCAATCTGGTTGCCGGCTTCCTCGAAGCCGATAATGGCGAGATCTTCATCGACGGCGATCTGGTCACCGAAACGCCCGCGCATATGCGCGAGATCGGCATCGTGTTCCAGAACTACGCGCTGTTCCCGCATATGAGCGTCGCCAAGAACGTGGCTTACGGATTGAAGACCCGTGGCGTCGAAAAGAAGGAGATCGCGCGCCGCGTCGACGAGGCGCTGGCGCTGGTCAAGCTGTCAGGCTTTGCCGACCGCAAGCCCAAACAGCTGTCAGGCGGTCAGCAGCAGCGCGTCGCGCTTGCGCGGGCCCTGGTGATCAAGCCGAAGGTGCTGTTGCTCGACGAGCCGTTCTCGGCGCTCGACAAGAATCTGCGCGGCTCGATGCAGGTCGAGCTCAAGCAGATCCAGCGCGAGCTCGGCGTCACCACGATCTTCGTGACGCATGATCAGGGTGAGGCGCTGTCGATGTCGGATCGTATCGCGGTGATGTCGGCCGGGCGCATCCGCCAGATCGCGGCACCCGACGATATCTATCGCCGTCCGGCCGATCGCTTCGTCGCGTCCTTTGTCGGTGATGCCAATATCCTCAACGGGCGCCTTGTCGAGAAGCGCGGCGATGTCGCGGTCGTTTCGGTCGGCGACATCAGCGCCGACGTTCCTGCGGCGCCGATTGCCGCGCTTTCGATCGGCGATGCCGTGGATGTCTTCGTGCGGCCGGAGCATCTCGCCGTCACGTCGCGCGGCGCTTCGGGATCGCTGCCCGGCACCGTGACGACGCAGGTGTTTCAAGGCGGTCATGTCGATCTCTATATCGACGCGCCCGGCAGTGCGGGCGAGCGCATCCTGCTGCGTTCGCCGGGCATTGCGGCGCTGTCGTCCTGTCCGGTCGGAGCCGAGATCGGATTGACCATCGGCTCCGACGATATCGTGGCGTTTCCGCCGGGTGAGGCGGCGTGAGGCGGTCGCGTCTAGAACGACGGCGCAGCGCCCGGATTCATCGCGCGCGCGACATAGTCCTTCTGCTGCGGCCGGTAGCGCTCCCACAGCGCGCGGAGTTCACCGATCGGAGCGTCGTGCCAGTCGACACGCAGGTCGACCACCGGCCAGTCAAACATGTGGGCGACATGCAGGCCCGCCGCATGTTCGTCGTCGGTCTCGCCGCCGGCATCGAGGCCGGCTTCCAGCGCCGACAGCAATCGCTCCGCCAGCGGCTGTCCGGCCGTAGCTTCGAACTTTGCGATCATCACGCTCGGGACTTTTTCATCGACCAGCAGATTGCCCATCGCGAGACAACCATTGCCCTGCGCAATGCCAACGATCGGCAGCGCCTGCGCGCCGGAATGCCACGCCACCTGGCCGTAGCGATCGATCACACCGACCTGCCGCCATGCGGGCTGCGGCGTGCCGAGCGTGAGATTGTTGAGGACGGCACCCGCGCCGAGGCCCTGACGCAGCAGTGCAAGGCCGGTCGGGCCGAGCGACGGATCAGTGACATTCTGCGACACCACGAGGCCGAGCGGTCCCACCCAGGCGCAGCGCGCCGGCACGCCAATGCTCGACGACGTAATGGCAATGCCGAACGCGCCGGTCTCCGGACAGCGTGCCGAGATGGAATAGGTCATCGTGATGCTCCTGCAATCGTAAAAGTATTGGTAGTATAGATGATCGAGAAAATAGCTCAAATACTTTGCGAGCTAATCAGTATCGAAAGTATAAGTGCGAATTCGAATCTCGATATCATCGCGTATATCGAGCGGATACTTGCGTCGTCGGGCGTGTCTTCGCGCCGCGTGCCGTCGCCTGATGGCTGCAAGGCGTCGTTGCTCGCGACTATCGGTCCCGTGGATCGTCCCGGTGTGGTCCTGTCGGCGCATACGGATGTGGTGCCGGTGGAGGGGCAGGCCTGGACCGTGCCGCCATTCGCCGGCGTGATCCGCGATGAGCGCGTCTATGGTCGCGGCGCGACCGACATGAAGGGCTTTCTCGCCGTCGTTCTCGCAAGCGTGCCGCGGTTGAAGGACGCGGCAACTGCCGCGCCCGTGCATCTTGCGTTTTCCTATGACGAGGAAGTCGGATGCCGCGGTGCCCCCGATCTCGTGTGTGCGCTCATGCAGTCCGTCGTGCCACCGGTGCTCGCCATCGTGGGTGAGCCCACCACGATGCGCGTCGTTCGCGCGCACAAGGGCAAGGTCGCGCGTCGCCTGACGGTCACCGGTCGCACCGGTCATTCGGCGATGCCGCATCGTGCGGCCAATGCGGTCGATGCGGGCGTTGCGATCGCGCATGCGCTGCGTGGCTTCGCTGATGAGGAAGTCGCGCGCGGCGGCGATGCGGCATTCGATCCGCCATACACGACCATTCACGTTGGCTCGCTGCATGGCGGCAGCATGGTCAATCTGGTGCCGGAACGGGCCGTGCTGGAATACGAGATCCGCACCATGCCAGGCCGTGACGCGGGCGAGATTCTTGCGCGGGTCGATGAGGTGGTCGCGCGCGAGCGTGATCGGCTGCGCGCCAGTGCGCCGGAGGCTGACATCGTCTCCGAGGAACTGTCGGCCTATCCCGGGCTCGATACTGCTGCCGATGCCTCCATGACGCGTCTGGTCGCAGAAATGGCAGGCGATACGCAACCCGCAACCACAGTCGCCTTCGGCACTGAGGCCGGCCTCTACGCAGAGGCGGGGATCCCGACGCTGGTCTGCGGACCCGGCGATATGGCGCGCGGGCACAAAGCCGACGAGTGGATCGGCTTCGACGAACTCGCAGCCGCAAACGTGATGATGGACAGGCTGGCGGATTTGCTGCGTCGGCCGAGTGAAGAGTGGATACGCGTATCATGAAGAACGAAGCGTCGACGATCATGTCGACCATGCAGGCGATCATCGCGACGCAAGCAGGCGGTCCTGACGTTCTGACGCAAGTCGAACGATCGGTGCCTGTGCCTGGCCCGGGCGAAGTGCTGATCGAGGTCGCCGCGGCCGGCGTCAATCGCCCGGACCTGATGCAGCGAAGCGGTGCCGTGCCGCTGCCGCCGGGTGTCACTGACGTGCTCGGGCTCGAAGTCGCTGGCCGCGTGGTCGGCGGCGACGCCGCGTTGCAGGGGCAGGCGGTGATGGCCCTGGTGAAGGGCGGCGGTTACGCGCGCTATTGCATCGCCAAGGCATCGCATTGTCTTGCGGTGCCCGAGGGGCTGACGATGGAGCAGGCGGCGGCATTGCCCGAAGCACTCTTCACCGTCTGGCACAATCTGTTCGAACGCGGCCGGTTGTCGAAGAGCGAGACCGTGCTGGTGCATGGCGGTGCCAGTGGTATCGGCACTATTGCGATCCGCTTGGCCATCGCGCGCGGCGCGACGGCCATCGCGACCGTGGGCAGCGATGCAAAGAAGAAGGCGGTGGAAGCGCTTGGCGCCATCGCCATCAACTATCGTACCGACGACTTTGTTGTCGCAGCGCGCGACGCCACCGCGGGGCGCGGTGTCGATGTCGTGCTCGATATCGTCGGCGGCTCTTATGTGGCGCGCAATCTCGATGCGCTGGCGCCGGGCGGACGGCATGTCAGCCTGTCCTTCATGGAAGGCGGCGTGGTGCCGATCGATCTCGGTCTGGTGATGCGGAAGGGGCTGTATCTGACGTCGTCGACGCTGCGGCCGAAGTCAGACGAGGAGAAGACCGCAGTCGCTGCCGCGCTCCGTGCCGAGGTGCTGTCGCTGGTCGCATCCGGCGTAGTGAGGCCGTTGATCTGGCGCCAGTTGCCTCTCGGAGATGCAGCGCAAGCTCACCGCATTCTGGAAGCCAATGAAAACATCGGCAAAGTGCTGCTGCTGCCAGCCGGCGCCGCCGCATGAGCGGCTATGTCGAGCACAAAGGCCGCATATCGATACAGGAGCAGTCCCATGGCGACGACTAAACCCTCTCTCAAGCTGACACATGAAGGCGCGCTCAAAGCGCTGGCGGGTGCCGTCGCCAAGGCAGAAGAGTTGGGCGTGGCGCAGAACATCACGATCGTCGACGACGGCGGCAATCTGCTGGCGTTCGTCCGGATGGACGGCGCCAAATTGCTGTCGCGGGAAACATCGATGTCCAAGGCCATTACGGCCGCGTCGCATCGGCAGCCGACATCGCGGCTCAATCCCGCCGACGAGATCAAGTTGGCCATCGCAGGCGGCGGCCACCTCACCAATCTCGAAGGCGGACTGCCCATCGTGATTGCAGGCCAGTGCGTCGGCGCGGTCGGCGTTGGATCGGGCACCGGCGCGCAGGATGTCGAAGTCGCGCGTGCCGCGCTGGCAGCCATCGACGCGGAGGATCAGAAGCCATGAGCAACAAGATCGAACTGTTTTATGCGCCGACATCGCCTTATGTGCGCAAGGTGATGGCCTGCGCCATCGAACTGGGGTTGGCCGATCGCATCGTGCGGCTCCCGAGTGCGGCGCATCCGCTCAAGCGGGACGCGCGGATCGCAAGTTTCAATCCGCTGGCCAAGGTGCCGGCGGCGAAGCTGGCGGATGGCACGCTGCTGTTCGACAGCCGGGTGATCTGCGAATATCTCGACGACCTCGGACACGGTTCGCTGTTTCCGCGCGGCGCGGAGCGCTGGCGGGTGCTCACCGAACAGGCGCTCGGAGACGGCCTGCTCGATGCGGCGCTGCTGACGCGCTATGAGAATACCTGCCGTAGCGACGAGATCAGATCGGTGGAATGGATCGATGGTCAGATGATCAAGATCGCCGCGGCGCTGGATGAGATGGAAAAGACCGTTGCCGTGTTCGGCGCGCGCATCAGCATCGGCAGCCTCACCATCGCCTGTGCGCTCGGCTATCTGGATTTCCGTTTCGCATCATTCGACTGGCGCAGATCGCGCCCGGCGCTGGCCGACTGGTTCGCTGCCGTGTCGGAGCGGCCGTCACTGCGAGATACGTTTCCAGCCGAGAGGTAATTTGGTCGTCAGCTTTCAGCCTCGACCCAGTTCAGCGTCATCCGCATCGCATGGCTGTGCCGGGCTTCGATCAACCACTGTTCTTCGCGATAGCAGATCGAGCGCAGCAGGCTCTCGATGGCGAAGGAGGCGAAGAACCGCGGCGTAATTTGCTCGACCTCGATGGGGCCGAGCGGAAAAGCGACGATCGACGCCGCCTTGAGGTGGCTGTCGTTGGGACGAGGTTCTGAGGCGCGCAGCAGATTGAGCGTCTCTATGGCAATGGTTTTCTGACCGGGCATCGGGGCATTCTGCCGAAAAACCTTACGCTGCCAGCCAGTGCTTAATTTTTCGTGGAACCGGGTGTCGCGCGGCTCAGGCGGCCAGATGGAAGTCCGAAATCTGCACGCGATTTCGGCCTGCCGCCTTGGCTTGGTAGAGCGCCGCATCGGCCCGGCTAAGCAATGCCTGCAGCGTTTCAGGCTCGGCTGACCGGATCGCGATTCCCACGCTGACCGTGGCGTGGATAACACCGGCGGAAGTCGGGAACGTCTTTGTCTCCAGCGTTGATCGGATGCGCTCGGCGACAGCGGCCGCTGCTTTTGGGCTCGACGCGGATAGGACAATGCAGAATTCCTCGCCGCCCAGACGCGCGGCAACATCTTCGGCGCGAATGTTCGAGAAGATCACTTCAGCAAAGGCCCGCAGCACGCGGTCGCCGGCGGCGTGGCCGAACTGATCGTTGATCGTTTTGAAGTGATCGAGATCCATCACCAGAATTGCAGTGTTGGATGCTGTCTCCGTTACCTTTTCGCCAAACAGCGCGCGCCGATTGAGCAGGCCGGTCAAAGGATCGGTCATGGCATCGGATTTATGCCGGTTCGACGTCCGGATCTGGTTGATTGTCAGTGACAGTGCACCGATCCCGGTCAGACCGACGATCACCATCAGTGAATTGAACTGTTCTGCCCAATTCATCGGTCGATCGGTCAGCACGAATTGTCCGGTACGCAAGAGTTCGGCACCGCAAGCCACGAACGATGCGGCCGTGACGAGATAAAGCAACGCATTTGCGACCATCAGCAGCGGTGCTTCGGCGCGCGCGTGCCAATATTGCGCAGCCGAGAGCGCAACGAGAAGGCCCGTGCCAAAATTCGCGGCCATCGTGCCGGTGCCGGTGTAACCAAGCGCAAAGCCGATGATCATCGGAACGAGCCCTGCAGTGGTGACGAGGGCGGCGCGGATCCAATGGGCCTGGTTCGAGCAGAATTGCGTGGTGCCCGCATAGATCACCCCGAAGCCGACAAGCAGCAATATGAATGCAGCGAGCTGTAGCCTCGAATCATATTGTTCGAAGCCTGCATAGATGATGACGGCAACGACCGTGGTCGCGAGACCGATCGACCAAGTCAGCAGATAGGTCTCGGATCGCGCGACGAGCCAGGTGGCGAGCAATGTGAGCGCGAGCGCCGCGCTCGAGAGTCCGATCGCTGCGAAGATGGAGGACTGATCTAGCAACATGATGTCCGAACGCGGTGTAATTTATTTGATGCGCAATAAGCAGCACCCACTTACCACCGATCGCGGTCGGGGCCACCCATTTTGTATGGTGAGCAAAGCGTTACCAGACCGATGGAAGGGATGTCCGGAGATCGTCGTAAGACCGTTTTTTGCAACGATTTGTGCCGGAACGAGACGCAGCGACCGGCGTTTTCCTGAAGGGCGTTACAGAGGTTTGAACATGAAAAAGATCCTGGCGACGGCGGCAGCTGCACTGATGATCGCGAGTTTCACGGCGACGGCGGCGTCGGCGAAGAAAGTCCATCGCGGCTACAAGGCGCACCACGGATATTACGGGACCTATGGCCAGATGCGAGGGCCGGCGATTTTTCGTGGTAATGCCGCGATGAGCGGCAATCATGGCAATTCTGCCTATGGCAGCAACTCGCTCGGCCATATCAAGGGCGGCAATATCGGGGGTGGCAAGTAGCGCGGCATTACATTGGGGAAGGCGAGATCGATCGTTTCAATGCGACCGATCTGGTTAACGTCTTTCTGATGGGTTGGTGGTAATTGGCTATACCGCAACTTACAGTTCAGGTTTGTCATGCTCCCGGATGGCCGTTATTCGGCGTGGTTTCGTATTCCCGAAAAGGAAGGCATGGGGATTATCACGCTCGCTGATGGTCGATTGTCGGGCGGCGATACGGTGATCGCCTATAGCGGTTCCTATATCCAGAACGGCGATGCTTTCACGGCGACGATTGCGACCCGCCGGCATGCGGACGGCCAGCCAACGATCTTCGGCATCGACGAGGTCGAGATTGATCTGGTCGGGACATCCAAGACCACGACGGCGTCCTGCAGAGGTGTCGTCAAGCAACGCCCTGGCGTGCCGTTTGAGGTCGTGCTGGTGCGCATGGAAGGCTAGCCTCCGGTCTATTCGCGCAACTCGTATTGATGTCGCAACAGCTGAACCATGTCCTGGACCCGCTGGCGCCAGGCACGCGCGTCAGGCACCGCGCCGGCGGCCGGCGTGATGCGCAACATGGCGTTCCATGGGCGCGTGCCATAGACGACCACCTCGAAGCCGGCTGTCGGACAGCCATCGATACCCCTTAGCGCGCGCAGGATCACATCCGCGATTTCCGACCGGCCAAGCGTGCGGGTGCTCTCGACCGCAAGTTGCGGCTCCAGCGATGCCGCTGGATTCTCCTCTGCGACGACCGGATCGAAACCGTCTCTGGTGTCCGCGTCTGGCTCAGGCGTGATCGGTTCGGGATCGCCTGGCCTCCTCATGAGTCGTTCGACCAGACCGAGCAGGCCTCGATCGCGTTCGGGCGTCTCTTTCACATCAACGGTCCAATATCAGCGGCGACACGTGATTTCACATCCTCCGCGGGGTGTTGTCGATGGGCTTCGCGGTCATTGCGGTGCACAAATGCGCTGCGGGTTGGCTTTGTCGCAAAAGTTTCATCCGCGGCCTATAGTGGGGCGTCACGCATTCCCCTCAGACTTCTATGCGCCGGCCTTAAAGCCTGCGTCAGGATGGAGACGATCGCCGTGAAACCGTTCCGCTTGGTATTTGCTCTGTCCGCGCTGGCGCTCGCCGCCCTATCGCAGCCCGCCCGTGCTGCGGATGTCATCTGCTACAACTGTCCGCCGGAATGGGCCGACTGGGCGTCGATGATCAAGGCCGTGAAGACCGACCTCAGCATCGAGATGCCGCATGACAACAAGAATTCCGGCCAGGCGCTGGCGCAGATCCTCGCCGAGAAGGCCAATCCGGTCGGCGATATCGGCTATTTTGGCGTCACTTTCGGTATGAAGGCCAAGGCGCAGGATGCACTCGAACCCTACAAGCCTGCCGGCTGGGATCAGGTCGATGCCGGCCTGAAGGATTCCGAAGGCTACTGGACCACGATCCATTCCGGCACGCTCGGCTTCTTCGTCAACAAGGATGCCCTCGCTGGCAAGCCGGTGCCGAAGTGCTGGAAGGATCTCGCCAAGCCCGACTACAAGGGCATGGTCGGCTATCTCGATCCGACGTCTGCCGCCGTCGGCTATGTCGGCGCTGTTGCGGTCAATCTCGCCCTCGGCGGCACCGACCAGAATTTCGATCCGGCCATCGCCTTCTTCAAGGAGCTGAAGAAGAACGACGCGATCGTGCCGAAGCAGACATCCTATGCCCGCGTCGTCTCCGGCGAGATGCCGATCCTGCTGGATTATGATTTCAATGCCTATCGCGCCAAGTATTCCGAGAAGGGCAGTTTCGAATTCGTCATTCCCTGCGAAGGCTCGGTCGTGTTCCCCTATGTGGTCGGTCTCGTGAAGAACGCGCCGCACAAGGACAAGGCCAAGAAGGTCATGGATTATCTCCTGTCCGACAAGGGCCAGGCGATCTGGACCAACGCCTACCTCCGTCCGGCCCGCAAGATCGACCTGCCGGAAGCCGTGAAGGCCAAGTTCCTGCCGGACAGCGAATATGCCCGCGCCAAGAGCGTGGACTGGGGCAAGATGGAGCTGGCGCAGAAAGGCTTCAGCGACCGCTATCTCGCCGAAGTCCGTTGATGCACAATGGTGCCCCGGCGGGGGCAGGGGCACCATAATTTCATGTCGCATCGTAATTTCATCTGGATCTGCCTGCTGCCGCTCGTGGTGGTGACAGCAGCCTTCTTCCTCTTGCCGATGGCGCAATTGCTCGCCGTCGGTGCCGGTGGATCGCGCGGCGTGTCCGCCTATCTCGCGATCATTACAGAACCGCGCTATCGTGCCACGCTGATCAATACGGTCGTACTCGCTGCGGCGACGACCATCGCCACGCTGGTGATTGCCACCATCGCGGGCCTGTTTCTGCAGCGGCATCGCTTCCCCGGCCGCGCCGTGCTGATCGCGATGCTGACATTTCCGCTGGCATTTCCCGGCGTCGTGGTCGGCTTTCTCATCATTCTCCTTGCAGGACGTCAGGGCCTGATCGGCGCCATCACCGCCGCGGTGACGGGCGAGAAAGTCGTATTCGCTTATTCGATCTTCGGTCTGTTTCTCGGCTATCTCTATTTCTCGATTCCGCGCGTGATCCTCACGGTGATGGCCGCGGTGCAGAAGCTCGATATCGGATTGGAGGAGGCAGCGCGTTCGCTCGGTGCGAGCCCGTGGGCGGTCCAGCGCGACGTGGTACTGCCGGCGCTCGGGCCGGCTTTCGTAGCCTCGGGCGCGATTGCCTTCGCGACGGCGATGGGGGCGTTCGGGACAGCCTTCACGCTTGCGACCAACATCGATGTGCTGCCAATGCTGATCTATACCGAGTTCACATTGGCGGCGAATTTTGCGATCTCGGCGGCGCTGTCGATCGGACTCGGCGTGATCGCCTGGGCAATCCTCGCGCTGGCCCGCTCAATGAGCGGCGGCGCTGTCGCGGCGGCGGGGTAAGCCGATGCGCGATCGCCTGATTTTCGCTGGCCAGCTCGGCTTCACACTGCTCGTCGCGGCGTTCCTCGTCGTGCCTGTTGTGCTGTCGATTTCCGCTGGCGTCACCGTCAATTACTTCCGTGGCATCCAGTCGGGCGTCACCCTGCAATGGGTGGTACAGGTCTGGAACCTCTATGCCGGTGAAATCGGGCTGTCGTTTCTGATCGCCTTCGCGACCCTGGCGGTGACGCTGGTTGTCGGCGTGCCCGCGGCTTATGGGTTACACGTGAAGAGCGGTAGGTTGTCGCGCGTGATCGAGGAGATCATCACGCTGCCGCTGGCAATCCCTGGCCTGGCCATCGCGCTGGCGCTGCTGCTCACCTATGGCGGTTTCGGTGGCTTCAGGCAGTCGTGGGTCTTCATCCTTACTGGCCACGTGATCTTCACCATGCCCTTCATGGTGCGCTCGGTGATGGCGGTGTTCGCTTCGGTGGACATTAAGACGCTGGACGAGGGCGCTGCCTCGCTCGGCGCCTCGCCATGGACGCGGTTTTGCAATGTCATCGTGCCGAACGCCATGCCCGGCATTCTCGCCGGATCGCTGATGGTGGTGACGCTGTCGCTCGGCGAATTCAACCTGACCTGGATGCTGCACACGCCGCTCACCAAGACGCTGCCGGTCGGCCTCGCCGATAGTTACGCGTCGATGCGGCTGGAAGTGGCATCGGCCTACACACTGATCTTTTTCATCATGATTGTGCCTCTTCTGGTGGCGATGCAGATGTTTGCCGAGAAGGGCGAAAAGAAATGAGCGGGATCGCAGGCCACGGTGCGGCCGTCCATATCGAGAACTGTGGCAAGACCTTTCCGGACGGTACGCAGGCTCTGGCGCCGGCTTCGCTGGATATCGTCAGTGGTGAGACGCTGGTGCTGCTCGGTCCCTCCGGCTGCGGCAAGACCACCATGCTGCGGATCATTGCCGGGCTGGAGACGCCCGATGTCGGTGGTCGTGTGCTGTTCGACAAGACCGACATGACGGCGGTGCCGATCGAGCAGCGCCATGTCGGCATGGTGTTCCAGTCCTATGCGCTGTTTCCCAACATGACGGTGGCCGAGAATATCGGCTACGGGCTCAAGATCCGCGGCGTCGACAAGGCCGCGCGGCAGGCGCGCATCGCCGAGATGGTGGCGCTCACCAATATTGGCGGGCTCGAAAACCGCCGGATCGATCAATTATCTGGCGGTCAGCGTCAGCGCGTCGCGCTGGCGCGCGCGGTGGCCGTGCGCCCACGGGTGCTGCTGCTGGATGAGCCGTTGACCGCGCTCGATGCGTCGCTGCGCGACCGGCTGCGCAGTGAACTCAACAGCCTGCTACGCTCGCTCGGGATCACCGCGATCTATGTGACTCACGATCAGGCCGAAGCGATGGAACTCGGTGACCGCATTGTGGTGATGCGCAAGGGCGCTATCGCCCAGATCGGAACGCCGCGAGAGATCTACTTTGCTCCCCAGAACCGCTTCGTCGCCGAATTCGTCGGCGCGGCCAATATCGTCGAGGGGCCGGTGAGCGGCGGTCGGCTGACGCTGCCCGGCGGCTGGCTGGCGCTCAATGACGCCGCCGACAACGCTGCGGCGGTGGCGATGATCCGGCCAGAGACCATCGGAATTGTCGCCGAGGCAGACGCCTTCCTGCGCGGCATGGTCGAAAGCGTCGCCTTTATCGGTGATCGCCAGCGTCTCGGGGTGACGGGTGCGGCGAACAAGCCGTTGACGGTGGACGCGCCGAACACCATCAATGTGCGTGCAGGGGAGCGCGTCGGCCTGTCGGTCGCGCCTCAAGCGGTTCGCGTGTTGCCGAAAGAAGATTGATGTCGAAGCCCACCATCATCGCGCAGATCTCCGATCTGCATATCAAGGCGCCGGGCGAGCTGGCCTATGGCAAGGTCGACACGGCGAGGGCGCTGGAGCGCGGTGTCGCCGAGCTGAACGCGCTCGATCCGCGGCCCGATCTCGTTGTCATCTCCGGCGATCTCGTGGATACGCCGACGCCGGGCGAATACGAGCATCTGTGGCGGCTGCTCGCTCCGCTCAAGATCCCCTTCATCGGCGTCCCCGGCAATCACGACGCCCGCGACATGATGCGCGCGGCATTTCCAGATTGGGCCTATGCCAAGTCGTTGGGCCCGCTCGATCAGGCGCGGACGGTTGGCCCGCTCGATATCATCCTGCTGGACTCGCATGTGCCGGGCAAGCCGCATGGCACGCTGGAAGTGGCAACGCTGGCGTGGCTGGATGCCACGCTGGCATCATCGCGCGAGCGGCCGGCTTTATTGTTCCTGCATCATCCACCGTTCCGCACCGGTATCGAGCACATGGACGTGCAGGACCTGTTCAACGCGGATGACCTCGCAACCATCGTCCGCAGGCATCCGCGCGTGCGCATCGTCGCCGCCGGTCACGTCCATCGCGCGACACTGACGACATTCGCCGGGACGGTTGCGACCATCTGCCCGGCGCCGAACCATGCGGTCGATCTCGACATCGCCGAATTGCGTCCGCCGTCCTTCCGTGTCGAACCGCCCGCTTTCCACCTGCATGTCTGGTTTCCGGATGGCGAGGAGGGCGGCCATCTGGTCACGCATCAGGTGCCGATCGGCGACTTCGACGGCCCGCATCCATTCTTCGGCGCTGACGGGAAGTTGCTCTGAGCTAGACCAGCGCGTTCGCCGCGATCAGGCTGCGATAGAACTCCGCGCTGAGCTTTGGCGTTCGTTTCTGCGTGGCGAAGTCGACGTGATAGAGGCCGAAGCGCTTTTCATAACCATCCGACCACTCGAAGTTATCCATCAGGCTCCAGTGGAAATACCCCGCTACGGGGATGTCTTCCGACGTCGCGCGCTGCAGATGCGTGAGATAGTTCCTGAGGTACATGACGCGGTCGAGGTCGTGGATCTTGCCGTCGCCGGCTGGCCGGTCGGCAGCCGATGTGCCGTTCTCGCTGATGTAGATCTGCTTGACGTTCCAAACCTTCGCAACATTGCGCGGCGCCCAATACAGCGCTTCCGGTCCGATCCGCAGCCAGTCTGAATCCATGCGCGGGAACGAGATCGGGAACGGCACCAGGGCGAAGCCGTGCTGATCGCCACTCGCTACCACATAATATTGCGGCATGTAGACGTTGAGACCGACGAAATCGACGGGGGAAGAAATGATCTTCAGTTCTTCGGCGGTGAAGCTCGGCGCATTCTTGCCGGCATAGGCCAGGAATGCATCGGTGTATCTGCCTTCGAGGATGACGGTCATGTAGCCACCATTCATCTCGCGCGTTGCGATTTCGGCTGCGCGGATATTGGCAGGCGTCTCGATGGCCGGAACGCAGGATGCGACATTCTCGGCAACGCCGACCTTGGTGTCGGCGCGTCCATTGGCGCGGATCGCCTGCACAGCCATGCCGTGGCCCAGTGCGACGTGATGGCGAACCTGGTTGAGCTGCGGCTGTGGCAGCTTGAGGCCGGGCGCGAGCTCGACCGGGCCGTGGCCATAGCCGAAATCCACGAAGGTCCCGCATTCATTGATGGTGAAGATGTTTTTGACGCGGTCGGTGATGCGCTGTGCGACATGGCCAGCATAGTCGCCGAACGCCTTCGGCGTATCTGATGACGCCCAGCCGCCAACGCGATCCTGCAGCGCCTGTGGCAGATCCCAGTGATACAGAGTGGCGAATGGCTCGATGCCATTGGCCAGCAACTCGTCGATGAGACGATTGTAGAAATCCAGCCCTTGCGGATTGGGCGTGCCCACGCCCGTCGGAAACACGCGCGACCATGAGATGGAGAAGCGATAGGCCTTCGCGCCCAACGCCCTCATCAGCTGGACGTCTTCCTTGTAGCGATGGAAATGATCCACCGCGTGGTCGCCGTTGCCGCCGCCACGGATCTTGTTCGGCGTGTGCGAATAGCTATCCCAGATTGAGGGGCCGCGGCCTTCGGCCGCGACGGCACCTTCGATCTGATAGGCCGACGTGGCGGTGCCCCAGACGAAATCCGCGGGAAAACGCCGGTCGTTGGCAAGCGCCGCCGGTGTGGCCGAGACTGTTTGAGCTTCGGCCTTTCCAGGCGGGACGGCGAGGCCGGCGGCGAGCGCGCCGGCCGCCCCAGTGAAATCGCGGCGCGTGAAACGATGGGACACTTATACTCCCTGCTAGTCCGGGACGCGACGATCAGTCGTCATGCGGCTCATGATAGTTCTCTGCGCCGCCTTTCCAATAGCCAGACGCCTTGACCCACGCCTTGGGATGCTGGCGCTCGTCGACGAGAATCTTGCGGAGGCGCTTGGCGACTTCGGATTCCGCGGCGATGAAGGCGTAGCCGTCTCCAACGGGAAGTTTGAGGCTGCGCAGGGCATCTTCCATCAGGGTGGTCGAACCGGCGCTCTGCTGGCCACGATGCAACCAGTTGATGGTGACGGAGGCCTTGGATGCGAAGATCTGCTCCTCGGCAGCATCGGCGACTTCCGCGATCACGATGGCCCGTGTGGCAGGACGCAGTTCTTCAAGTCGGCGGCCGATGGCGGGCAGGGCAGTTTCGTCGCCGATCAGCAGGTACCAGTCGAAGTCGTCCGGCACCACGAACGAACCGCGCGGGCCGCCGATACCGACTTTATCGCCTGGCTTGGCTTGGGTGGCCCAGGTCGTGGCAGGCCCCGCATCATGAATGGCGAAATCGATGTCGAGCTCTTTCGCGGCTTCGTCATAGCGCCGCGGCGTGTAGTCCCGCGCGATTGGCCGCGCGCTCTCATCGACCAGCACGCGGCCTTCGCTGAAGGCGGGCATCAGGGGCTCGGCTTCGCCGGGGCGCGGGAAGAACACCTTGACGTGGTTGTCATAGGACGCGCTGACGAAGCCATCGAGGTCGTCGCCCGTGAGGGTGATGCGCTTCATATGCGGCGTCACCGACGTCACGCGCTTGACGGTCAGCAGGCGGCGCTTCAGCTCGTGCCGAACGCGCGTGATGCGATGAAGATCGTTGGAAATGGTGTCTGAAGATGTGTCGGTCATGTGGATTCCCGGGGAATCCAGATCGGCCTGTTTGACGCGATGTCGCGCAGGTCGAGCCTGGATCAGGTTCGATCGGCGCGTTGGTTCACGTTAACGCTTACGTGCGGCCTCGCCGAGACAGCAATCACGGCAGAGGTAGCGAAACGTCCTTTTACGTGCAAGCCCGGGATTGTCGCACGCGACGCACGATGGCGTGAGGCCGGAAGCCTTCTAAACTGGCTGACGTCACCGCATGGACATTGCGGCCTTTCCGGGGGAGAACGGTTTCCGGATGTGGCGGCATGCCCCCGAAATCATTGGACGAGATCGACGTAATGAGCACTGAAGCAAAGTCTGCCACGCGCGTGGCCATTGTTGGCCTTGGCCCGATCGGCCGCAAGGTGGCGGAAGCCCTGGACCGCGGTATCGACGGTCTGGTTCTGGCGGCGGTCGCCGTGCAGAATCCGGAGAAGCATCAGGCGTTCCTGTCCGGTCTCGGCAAGGCGCCGCCGGTGCTGCCCATCGCAGGCCTCGTGGATGTCGCCGATATCGTGATCGAATGTGCGCCCGCAGCGTTGCTGCCCGAGATCGTCAAGCCGTTCGTCAGCAAGGGCAAGACCGCGATCGTGCTGAGCGCCGGAGCGCTGTTGTTCAATGACGATCTCATCGCGCTGGCCAAGGCCAATGGCGGGCAGATCGTGGTGCCGACCGGGGCGTTGATCGGGCTCGATGCCGTGACCGCTGCCGCCGAGGGCAAGATCAACACGGTGCGCATGGTGACGCGCAAACCGGTGAAGGGCCTCGCCGGCGCGCCCTATATCGTCGAGAACAAGATCGACATCGAGAGCATCACCGAACCGATGAAGATTTTCGAGGGCACGGCGCGCGAGGCTGCCAAGGGCTTTCCCGCCAATCTCAACGTCGCCGTCGCGCTGTCGCTCGCAGGCGCGGGCCCCGACGCCACAACGCTGGAAATCTGGGCCGATCCGGCGCTGACGCGCAACGTCCATCGCGTCGAAGTGGATTCGGATTCCGCGCGGTTCTCGATGCAGATCGAGAATATCCCGTCGGAGAATCCGAAGACCGGCCGCATCACCGCGCTGTCGGTGATCGCCTATCTGCGCAAGCAGCGCGCGGCGCTGCGCGTCGGGACCTGAAGCCTATTTGCTGCTTTCGGCTTGATGCGCAGGGGCTATCTGCTGCGCAGTCTCGATTCCCTGGGTCCGGGCGATCTTGGCGAGTTCGCAGCCTTCGCAGTAGCGGCGATCCTTATACTCGATCCAGTTGTGCGCGAACACGCGCTCGTTCGGGATATCGTAGCGGGCCTGCAACACGCGGACGAGTACGCGCCAGGCTGCGATCTGCGCGTCAGTCGGCGGCTTGCGGACATTGGGGTAGTTGCCGACGAACTCGACCCCGATCGATGAGTCATTGTCGATCTGCTGATAGGTCCCGCTGTTGTCGATATACTTGTTGTCGTTGCGGTTGCCGCGGTTGAGATGGTTCGGCACCGCCCATTCGGGCGTCGACCAGTAAACCGTGCCGTCGGTCTCGATCCAGATGGCGACGCCGCGACGATCGGGTTTCTGCATCTGCGCGACAGCGTTACGCCAGGCGGAGCCGACCGCGCCTTCCGACTGATGGACGACGATGTTGCGCCATTCACGGGCGTGGCGGAGATCGGTCCATGGCCTTAGCCAGACCATGTTGAGGCCGGGAATGTCGGGGGTGCCGCGGGAGCGGGCGGCGATCTCGAAGTTTGACAGCGTCTGGGCGGTCGCCGGTGTGGCGATCGCGCACAAAGCCAGCAATACCCCGACGATCCGATCTCTCATGTCCCTCGTTTCCGAAGGCGTCTCATAACGCCTCCGGAAAGCGTAACCGAGCCGCGCTGGGAGTCAAATCCGCGGCTCGGTATGATCGTCGCGCTAGGGCAGCCTGCGCGCGTAGGTTGCGCTCAGTTGAAGTATTCGGGCAGGGTGAAGCCGGCGTAGAACTTGTCGTTGCGGATCGCAGTCTTGAACGTGTCCGATTGATAGGCCGCAACGATGTCCTTCGCCCATGGCGCCTCGGCATTGCCCCGGCGGACGGCCACGACATTGGTGTAGGGCTTGGTCATCTTTTCCAGTGCGAAGGCCTCGGTCAGCTTCAGCCCGCTATAGATCGCGAAATTGCCCTGCACAGCGGCGAAGTCGGCATCGCCGAGGGCGCGCGGCGCCTGCGCGTTTTCCAGCGGGACGATCTTGATGCCCTTCGGATTCTTGACCACGTCGAGCTCTGTGACGTCGACGGGGTTGTTGTCCTTGATCTCGATCCAGCCGAGATCGCGCAGGATCCACAGCGCGCGCTGCAGGTTTACGGGATCATTGGGCACCACCACGGTGGCGCCGGCCTTCACGGCATCGGATGTCTTGTGCTTGGTCGAATAGAGACCCATCGGCGGCGTCGGCACCGTGATAATGCCGGTCAGGTCGGTCTTCTGGCGCTGGTTATAGCTGTCGAGGAACACCGTGTGCTGCATCACATTGGCGTCGATGTCGTTCTTGAACACTGCGGTGTTGGCTTCCAGACCCGTCGAGAACTCATAGTATTTGACGGTGTAGCCCTTCTTTTTCAGCTCGGGCTCGACGCCCTTCTTGAAGCCGTCGATATAGGGGCCGGGTACGAAACCGACCTTCAGTTCAGGCTTGGTGGCGGACTGCGCGTCGGCATGATCACCAAAGGAGACGAGTGCGAGCATCGCGGCGGCGATGGCGGAGAGGGCGGTCTTCATTGTCGTTGTCTTTCAGGGAATGTCAGAATGGGATTACTTCGGCGCCCAGATCTTCACGTCGCTGGCATCGACCTTCACGGGGATCAGCTTTTCGTTGAAGAAGGCGTCGGCGATGATCTGCTGCTCGGACAGGCCGGCCTTGGTGACGGCGCCGACCTTGTAGGAGCGGTGGCTGTTGGCTTCCTCGACAGTGGGGGCGTCGATGCCCCACAGGCTTGAGAGGAGCTTGGCGGCTTCCTTCGGCTCGGCCTTGGCCCATTTGCCGGTCTCGTCCAGCTTCTTGAAGATCACGTTCAGCACGTCGCCGCGCTTGTCGGCATAGGCGGCCGATGAGAGATAGTAGCGCTTGTAGCTGGCAAGCCCGTTACTGCCGTCCGCGAGCACGCGCGCGTTGGATTGGCGCTGCGCGCTGGTGAGGAACGGATCCCATGCTACCCAGGCATCGACATTGCCGCCGACGAAAGCAATGCGCCCGTCGGCCGGCGGCAGATAGGCCGGCTGGATGTCCTTGAAGGTGAGGCCGGCCTTGCTCAGCGCAGCGAGCAGCAGGAAGTGGCTGCCGGCACCCTTGGTCACCGCGACCTTCTTGCCCTTGAGATCGGCGACCGTCTTGAGCGGCGACTCCGCTGGAACCACAATCGCCTGCGCGGCAGGCGAGGCGGCTTCCTCGGCGATGTAAGCGAGCTTGGCGCCGGCCGCCTGCGCGAATAGCGGCACGGTGTCGGCGACATCGGCGCCGAAGTCGACATTGTTGGTGTTGATGGCTTCGAGCAGCGGCAGGCCGCTGCTGAATTCATGCCAGCTGATCTTCACGCCGAGCGGCGCGAGCGCCTTCTCCAATTCGCCATTGGTCTTCAGTACGGCGATCAGCGTCGACGACTTCTGATAGCCGATGCGCACCGTGTCCGGTGTCTGCGCGCAGGCGAAGGAGACCGACAGCATCGAGGCTACGGCGGCCAGTTGCAGCGCCCGGGTGCGCCGGAACACGAAGCGTTCGATGAAGCGGGCGATGTGAATCGGAAGCATGTTGGGACTGCTTTGCTGATGATGTTTCGTGAGCAGCAAAGGTGCGAGAGCAGCGCGTTTCCGTCAATGAAATGGCCAACTGTAGTTCCGGGCGCGGCGATGCAGGCATGCTGCGATGGCCTTGTTGTGCAGCGGAAACGTTCTCCGCATGCCTTCTGGCTGGCTCCGGAAGAGCAGGTTATTTCCCTGCGGCGGAGATGAAGCTGCTCCCGGAGCTGACCTTCGGATTGCAAAACTTGCAGACTGCCCGCGACCTTTGAAAGCACAATCTTCGCAATCGCGCGTAGCGTTTCACCGTCACGCCCTTGCATCGCCCCGGGCGCAACTGGAGCAACAGTGCATGTCCTATTCCCGACGATCCGTGGTCGCAGGTCTCTCCGCAGCACTGTTGCTGTCAGCCGGGCTCGCCGCATCGCCAGCCGCGGCGCAGGAGTTGAAGGAAATCCGCATCGGCTTCCAGAAGGCCGGCATCTTCCCGGCCGTGAAGCAGCGCGCGACGCTGGAGAAGGTGTTCAAGGAAAAGGGCATCAGCGTGCGCTGGGTCGAGTTCCAGTTCGGGCCGCCGATCCTTGAAGCCATCAATACCGGCAATGTCGACTTCGGCTATGCCGGTGATGCGCCGCCGATCTTCGCGCAGGCTGCGCGTGCCAATCTCGTCTATATCGCCGCCATCCCGTCGCGGGGCTACAATCAGGGCATTGTCGTTCCCGAGAATTCACCGATCAAGACGCTCGCCGATCTCAAGGGCAAGAAGGTCGGCTTCGGCAAGGGATCGAGCGCGCATAACACGATCATCGCCGCGCTGGAGAAGGCCGGACTGACCTATGCGGATATCACGCCGGTCTATCTCGGCCCCGCCGATGCGGTGGCGGCATTCGCCGGTGGCAATATCGACGCGTGGTCGATCTGGGATCCGTATCTGGCGCTCGCTGAGGGCAAACAGGCGCGGGTGATTGCCTTCTCCAAGGACGTGCAGGATTCCATTTCGTTCTTCCTCGCCAACAAGGATTTCACCACCAGGCATCCGGACATCGTCGCGCTGTTCAACAAGACCTTTGCCGATGAAGGAAAGTGGGCCGAAGCCAATCGCGCCGAGGTTGCGACGCGGCTGCAGGAGGCGACCGGTGTCGACAAGGCCGCCACCACGCGCGCCGTCGAACGGTCGAACTACACGGTGGTGCCGATCAACGACCGGATCATCGCCACCCAGCAGGAAACGGCGGATCGCTTCCACAAGCTCGGCCTGATCCCCAAGGCGATCAATGTGAAGGACATCGTCTGGACCTGGACTCCGGGCTCCTGAGCTCCCGAAAACTCGCCGGGAGACGATTAGCGCTGTCACCAGCCGTCTCCCGGCACTCTTTTACTCCCGCAGGCCATTGAAACCGCTGGATTTTCCTCATTTGTGCAGTGCGGTTGAAATAATGCCCGAAATCAGTAGGTTGCAGCCACGGCGCCCGCGACACGCAGGCCGGCCCCGTGCTTCACAACTGCGCAGAAACGTCATTCAATGAACGCTCCCCTGTCCAAGCCGACCGGAGCGCCCGTGCCAGTTCTCGATCCGCAAGATCCTGGCCAACAAGGGCGTGCCATCATCTCCTTCGATGGCGTCAGCAAGATCTTCCCGTCGCGGAAGGATTCCGCCGAGGTGAAGGCGGTCGACAATATCGACCTCGTCGTTCCCGAAGGCGCGATCGTTGGCGTGATCGGCAAGAGCGGCGCCGGCAAGTCGACGCTCATCCGCCTGATCAACGGGCTTGAGCAGCCGACCCACGGCAATGTCACCGTCGACGGCCTCGACATCGGATCGCTGGATGAGAAGGCGCTGCGCCAGGCGCGCCGCTCGATCGGCATGATCTTCCAGCACTTCAACCTGCTGTCGTCGCGCACCGCCTTCGACAATATCGCACTGCCGCTGGAAATCGCCGGCACGCCGCGCAAAGCGATCCCGGGCATCGTCGAGCCGTTGCTCGACATGGTCGGCCTCGCCGACAAGCGCGACCGCTATCCGGCCGAGCTGTCCGGCGGCCAGAAGCAGCGCGTCGGCATCGCACGCGCGCTCGCCACCAAACCGAAAGTGCTGCTGTCGGACGAGGCGACCTCGGCGCTCGATCCCGAGACCACGGCGCAGATCATTGCGCTGCTCAAGCAGATCAATGCCGATCTCAATCTTACGATCCTCTTCATCACCCACGAAATGTCCGTGGTGAAGAAGCTCGCGCAGCGCGTCGCCGTCATGGAAGGCGGCCAGATCATCGAGCAGGGCACCACCTACGAGATCTTCTCCAAGCCGACCCATGCGACCACCAAGCGTTTCGTCGGCGAGGTCACCGGCGGCAATGTGCCGGAATGGCTGCAAAACAAGCTGCTGGCCGATTATGCGCCCGGCCGTCAGGCCGTGATCCGTATCGCCTTCACCGGTGCCGATGCCGATGAGCCCGTACTCTCACGGCTGACGCGTACCTATGGCGTGGACTTCAACATCATGCATGGCCAGATCGAATATGTCGCCGATCATCCGTTCGGCACGCTGATCGCCTCCGTCGCGGCCGAGCCGGAATTGCAGGCCAAGCTGATCGCCGATCTCACCGCGACCCGCAACACCGTGGAGCATCTCGGCTATGTCGCCTGAACTGATCAACATGATCCTGTGGTCGACGCTGGACACGCTCACCATGGTGGCGCTGGCCGGCATTTTCGGCACGCTGGCCGGCCTGCCGCTCGGCATCTTTCTGGCGACGAGCCGCGCCGGTGAGCTGTTCCCGGCGCCGAACGTCAATCGGCTGCTTGGCCTCGTCGTCAATGCCACGCGCTCGACGCCGTTCATCATTCTCGTCGTCGCCATCGTGCCGCTGACGCGCCTGATCGCCGGCACCTCCATCGGCACCAGCGCCGCCGTGGTGCCGCTGACCATTGCCGCGACGCCGTTCATCGCGCGCGTGATCGAAGGCGCCATCCGCGAAGTCGATCAGGGCCTCGTCGAAGCCGCGCGTGCCTTTGGCGCCAGCCCGTTGCAGATCGTCTGGAAGGTGCTGCTGCCGGAAGCGATGCCGGCGGTGACGCTGGCGCTGACGCTCGCGACCGTCAGCCTGATTGGTTATTCGGCCATGGTCGGCGCCGTCGGCGGCGGCGGGCTCGGCGATCTCGGTATCCGCTACGGCTATCAGCGCTTCATGCCGGAAGTCATGGCGACCGTCGTCGCCGTGCTGATCTGCCTCGTGCAGGGCGTACAGAGCCTTGGCGACTTCATCTCGCGCCGCCTCGACAAACGCACGCGACATTCCTGAAACGGTCGCTCGCGTCAGCGGGCCCGCTCACACTCGTTTACTCACAATGGAAAACACAATGTCTCTTCGTCGCTATCTTCTCTCCATCCTCGCTTTCGCTGCGCTCACCGGTGCTGCGTCAGCCGAGACCATCAAGGTCGGCGTGACCCCGGGTCCGCATGCGCAGGTGCTGGAAGCCGCCAAGGCCGTCGCCGCCAAGAAGGGCCTCGACATCCAGATCGTCGAGTTCTCCGATTACGTCGTGCCGAATGCGGCGCTGGAAGCCGGCGACCTGCAGGCCAATTCGTTCCAGCATCAGCCCTATCTCGACAACCAGGTGGCCGACCGCAAATACAAGATCGTCGCTGTGGGCAACACCATCAACTTCCCGATGGGCATCTATTCCAAGAAGGTGAAGACCTGGGACGAGGTCAAGTCAGGCGCCACGCTGGCGATCCCGAACGATCCGACCAATGGCGGCCGCGTGCTGATCCTGCTGCGCGACAAGGGCATCATCAAGCTGAAGGACGGCGTCGGCTTCAAGCCGACCCTGCTCGACATCACCGACAATCCGAAGAAGCTGAAGATCACCGAAGTCGATGCCGCGCAGCTCCCGCGCACGCTGCCTGACGTCGATGTCGCCGGCATCAACACCAATTACGCCACGCAGGCCGGTCTCGATCCGGTGAAGGACGCGATCCTGCGCGAGGACCCGAAGGGTCCTTACGCCAACATCATCGCCGTGCGTGCCGTGGACAAGGACAAGCCCTGGGTGAAGACGCTGGTGGAAAGCTATCAGTCGCCCGAGGTGAAGGCGTTCATCGACGAGAAGTTCAAGGGCTCGGTGCTCGCGACCTGGTAAGGTCCTTCTTTTCCCTCCCCCTTGCGGGGTGGGTGGCCGGCCGCTTGGCCGGTCGGGTGGGGGCGCCACAAGCGGCGCCCTCACGTGGGGCAACCCCCACCCCGGCCTCCGCTTCGCTCGGCCGACCCTCCCCACTGCGCTTCACTTGGGGGAGGGATACCTCCGGCGCCTGTGCGCCATCGCAGATGTGAATTTCAAACAGCCACTGCTCTTCAGACATGCGTCATCGCCCCCATTGTTTGCGGCGCGGGGGCGCCGTCGTCTTTTGCATTCCCGCCCCCTTGTGAGAGGGCGTGCGGAACGCCGGGTGCCCGTTGCACCCTTGGGCCTGATGCGATGCGGTCTTCCGCAATCTATAGAGTGCATCAGGACTTTCGGACGCGCTGGGCGAAGTGCCCGGCGTTCCGCCTGCGGTGTTTTTTCGGTTGCTTGCACATCTGCCTTGGCGAACGGCCCCATCACCAAAATTAGTGTCCCAGGGCGGAGGGACAGGGTAGCCTCAAGCACTTAAGCCGGACGCGTTTCGATTTGGTCGTCCGTCACACTGTCCAGGGGTCTTTCCATCTCAAGGTCGGCCGTGTCCTTGCCAGTGGCAGTGCTGGCGCAGATCCGTCCTGCCCGAAGACAGATGTCACCCGTGAACCGCGTGACGCCGCATCTCCGGCGTCCACCGCATCCAGCCCCGCGAACGTGACGATCGCGATCGCCCCTCTCGGTGGGGCAGGACGGAGGGGATAATAATCCTTGCGCGGAATTCGTCAAGAGCAAAATAGGAACATTTTCTCGCGACGCGCAGATCGGCGGTGGAGCGGGGAGGCCGATATCGGGGATCGGCGGGTCTGGGGACGCCGCATGCTGAGAGGTTGAGACCCCTGGCGCAACGTGTTACCTGACGCGGCATGCGGGTATAGCTCAATGGTAGAGCAGCAGCCTTCCAAGCTGAATACGAGGGTTCGATTCCCTCTACCCGCTCCACATCATTTTATCTATGCAAATCAAATAGTTGGAATTCCACCCGAGGGTATTTGTAGCCTGGTTGTGGGGCTGCATTTGCAGCAAGTCGCTCCGACGACGACGCTGCAGTTCTCTTGACTTCATTGGAACATAATGAGAACGATGACGGCGCCAAGCAAGGAGCCGTTATGATTGAGCACACTTTACAGACGGGGTCTCTTGCTGCGTTCTTTGCCTTAGTCGAGCAATTGCCGGCTTTTCAGGGGCACCTCTTCAGAGGGCAGGCCGACGCCGCATGGCAACTTGTTCCAAATCTATATCGACTGAATCCTAATCTCGCAGTCGGCAGCGTGGCGAAAAATTTCGACTATCTCGAAGCTCAGTTGATTGATCGTTTTTTTCAAGAAGGGCTTCCCTATTTGCCTGCCTTAGAGAGAAACTACTCCAATGATCGCGCTTTAGCGCAGCATTTCGGTGTGCCAACTAGACTATTAGATTGGAGTGAAGACCCGTTGGTTGCGGCCTTCTTTGCCGTTGAACGATGGGACACCCCAACCGACGCAGCGGTTTTTATGATCTTGCCCGAGGCTCGTTATAGACGAGAGGACGTTGTGAGCTTGGGGCCACACCAAGTGATTGCGTTTCGGCCGCCGGCAATTGATCGGAGGATTCCTGCCCAGCGATCAGTCTTCACCTATCATCCTCACGATCCAGATGACCAGCCATTTGTCTCATTGGATAAGCGACAGAATATTGGCGGAAAGATTGGAAATCCGGCCGGTAAAGGTGGTTCTGTTCGTGGGTTTGCAAAGATAATCATCCCCCAAGCTATCAAACGAGCACTCTTTGTGCGGTTATCGGGAGTTGGTGTTGATAGAAGAAATTTGTTTCCGGGGCTCGACGGTGTGGGGGCTGATACGGCGGCGCGTGCACGCACGGGCCTATGGATGTAGAAGCGGGAAACAATTTCAGGCGTAACGTCCTGAATTATAAAGTTGGGGAAATGTTCTTATGAGGGGACAATGTCTAGGGCGCACCTCGGCGCAGAACATCGGGCCACGACTCTTGAGTCGAGTGCTGCTGTGTTTGCTAGGCTCGTCGTGATGAGATGATCGCGATATTAAACACGCCGTGAGATCGTGCAGATGTTCGTTGGCTGTACAACGCTGCAAATGACGTTGGACAACTAGGGACCTCTCTGCCCGACGATCACGCTGCGGCGACAGATGCTATCGCGGAGGAGCTTTTCTCATGAAGGCATTGACGTTTCGAGGAACGAGTTGTCCGGTGAAAAACTGGGAGAAGATCGCAGCGAGTCAATCACGCGGTTATGCGTACGAGAAAGATGGCCACTTCATTCAGATGTACGGCGTTGATAACCAACTCTGGGTCATATCGCCCGGTCTGACTATTGCTGAGCGCGCGTCGGGCACGTTGCAGTACTGGGTCGAGGGAAAGTTCGGTGCGAGAGAGGTTCAGCCAACCAAGAACGATGTCGGTGTATGCGTCGAGGGAATCTGGCGCCCCGGTCTATTCTTCGATGTAGATGTCAAATCCGGCCTGGCTCAGAGCGAAGCAGAATTGAGATTGGCCGAGCAACAGCTGTTGTTATTGCTCCAGCGGCTCGACGAGATTCTCTTGTTCATCGAACCAACTGACAAATCCCTCGAAGCGTTTGGCAGTAAGACACGCGAACTATTGCTGCTCGCCTGCACATCCGTCGAAGCCCAATGGCGCTATTATTTGGTCAAGGCAGGCATTACGGCCGCTGGGCAAGGTTTCAACACGAAAGACTACGTTTGTTTGAGGGACGTGCTCTATCTAAGTGAGTATGAAGTGTCCCTTCCACGCCACGGGACAATCTCTCCGATCAGACCATTTCTGGACTGGGACTCAGCGAAGCCGACGAAAAGTCTTGCTTGGTACGATGCCTATAACACTGCGAAGCATGACGGCCTAGAAAGTCTATCCGCCGCAACACTCCAGGCATGTATTGCGGCGGTCGCGGCCAACATAGTCTTGTTCAGTGTTCGGTTCGGCCCGTACCGACTCTACAATGGCGGCGGAATGCTTTCGAGCGTGTTCAACTCGCACTTTCAGGTTGGGTTGGTGGACTGCGACGTCACCACCTTCTACGTGCCCGACTTGGATCTGCCTCAGTTTCAGGGGATGATGTGGGGGCAATTGGGGACGATCCCACCTAAACCTCAAAAGCTCGTTCTATGAACGATGATACACAAGCAATACACGACAAATTACGGATGTTGTTTTCATTTCGAACAACTCTTCCAGAAGTCACTCGCGTTGCGATACGTTGCCGCCGCTTCCCATCCGGTCAATAACAGCCGCGCGTCATCCAAAGCGAGCTTGATATCCCCATGACAGAGTCACGTTATTTCCCGGCCAGCGGCAACGCCTGGGACAAAATCGATCCGCGCGCCGCCGGCTATGCGCCGGACAAGCTCGCCGCTGCCGTCGCATTTGCGCAGGCCAATGAAACGCCGTGGCCGCGTGGCTTCTATTACGATGACGGCCGCTACGCGCCGAATGTGGACTGGAATGAGACCGGGCCATGGAGCGCGGTGCTGGGTCCCGTGCGTGAGCGCGGCGGCTCCGCGGGCATGGTGCTGCAGAATGGTCGCGTGCTGGCGGCGTGGGGCGAAATCGCGCGGGCGGATATGACCTTCTCCATCGCCAAGAGCTATCTGGCCGTGCTGACGGGACTGGCGGTCGATGACGGGCTGATCGGGGATATCGACGAGCCCGTGGGCACGCGCGTGCCCGGTCCGCTGTTTGCGGATGCGTATAACGCGAAGGTTACCTGGCGGCATCTGCTGGAGCAGACCAGCGAATGGCGCGGCGAGCTGTTCGGCAAGCCCGATCAGATCGATCACAACCGTCTGGTCGCGCCGAATGCCGACAACAGCCGCAAGGGCGAGCTGCGCGAGCTGCAAACGCCGGGCAGCTTCTACGAATATAACGATGTGCGCGTGAACCTGCTGTCGCTTTGCCTGCTGAATCTGTTCAAGCACCCGCTGCCGGATGTGCTGCGTGCGCGCATCATGGATCCGATCGGCGCGTCCAGGGACTGGGAGTGGGTCGGCTATGACAATTCCTTCGTCGAGATCGACGGACGGCGGATGCAGTCGGTGCCGGGCGGCGGCCATTGGGGCGGCGGGATGTTCATCGGCGCCGAGGATCATGCGCGCTTCGGCCTGTTGATGGCGCGCGGCGGCGACTGGAATGGAAAGCGGCTGCTGTCGCAGGCCTGGGTCGATGCGATGTGGGCGCAGTCGTCACAGCAGCCGAATTACGGCTTCCTGTGGTGGCTGAACCGCGGGCCGCATGCCAACAAAAGCGCGCCGGAGACGGCGGTGTATGCGCTCGGCGCTGGTGGCAACATGATCTGGATCGATCGCGACGCTGACATGATCGCGGTGACGCGGTGGCTGCCCAGCGCGAAGGCGCCGGAGTTCATCCGGCAACTGATCGCGGCGCGGAGCTAGGACGCTTCCGTTCGGGCGTGGAGCTTTAAAGCTCGCACCTTGGCGGTGCCGCGCAAGGGAGGCAACGCAGGCGGGGCGTTGCGGGATAGCGCATTCTTCCGCTTCCGGATGAGCCGCTGCTCGGCTTCCGCGTCGCTTTATCTCAAGCCGATTCCGGTCGTGAGATAAACGGCGATCAGGAAGGCGCAACCTGCCAGTGGCAGGGCAATCAAACGTAAAATTTGTGCTTCCGAAATCATCTGAGGCACCTATGTCGGCAGCTTCGATGGGAGGATGGCAGTTTATGCTTAATGCGCGGTAAATAGCTCTCCGGCCAGTCGTTGCGTCCGGCATCGAGCAGGGCCCGTATCAACCCGTCATCTCGTCCAGCAGTGCCTGCGCCAGTCCCTTCTGCGCATCCGGCAACTGATCGCGGCGCGGATCTAGGACGCTCCCATTCAGAACGCAGACGTCGCCTCCCATGCAACGGATTGCACGGGGCCGCGTTGGCTTGCACAGGGAGGCACCAGTATGAATGTTCGCAAGCCAGCGGAGCGGGGCCCGGAAGGTCCGGGCGAAAAGCCGGACCCGCTCACGATTCCCGGAGATCACCCCGCTCCGGAGGATCAGTTCGGCGGCGGCGACATCTGCTCGCCGGAGGCAGAGCCTCCGACCGATGACGACAAACCGCTCGACTGATCCCTCGGCGCAATGCGCTTCGCGCGGACTACATCGGCGGTACGACGCCATTGGTGCCGGCGACCACGTTGCCGGTCGAGAGCGTTCCGTCGTCCGCCTTCTGCGACGGCACGAACACCGTCATGCCGGGCTTCAGGTCGCCCTGCGCGGCAGCCGCAAAGGTCACGACCGTGGTGTCATCCGCGACCGAGATGGTCTTTTCCTTGCCGTGGAAGGTCACCGTGACGTTGCGGCCCTCCACGTCCTTGACGGCGTTGGTGACGGTGGCGTTGGTCATCGTGCTGTTCGGCTTCAGATCCCAGGGATAGCTGCCTTCGCCGGTGCCCTTCATGCCCGCCGGGAAGATCAGCACCTCGAGGGCGCCGTCGCCGCCGCGGGACTTGGGCAGCGAGGCGATGCCGACGAAGTCGCCGGGCTTGATGTCGTTGAGCGAGGCCTTGGCGACGCCGGTGACTTTCCAGTTATCGTTCAGCTTGATCGCGGTCGAATTGCCCTCGCGGGTTTTGACCGTCAGCTTCGCGCCGTCGACGCTCTCGACCGTGCCGCGCACGCGAACCGTCTCGGCTGCGCTTGCGGCGGAAATGGTGGCTGCACTCAGCAGGGCAATGCCCAGCCCGGTGATTACAGCAGAAAACGCTCTCATATTTCGTCCTTTCACGTAACGCTATGGCGTGGTGCCGCGAGAGTTACGTTCGGGGATCGCGATGATTACGTGGGCGAGGATCACGGTGCGGTGATCGGGAACACTGGTGCGCTCTCGCAGCCTCGTTCTATGTGCCATGTGATTGTCGGAACGATTTTGCCTTGCGCTGCTTGCTCAGGTCGGAGAGGTTCGAACTATGACCATCATGTCAAAGAAAGCTGCGCTGCTCATCCTGGCTGCCGTTGCTGAACTCGCGCTCGCTGACGCGGCATCTGCCCGAGGCGGTGGCAGCAGCTTCATGAACTCGCCGGGCTATCAGCGCCGGCTGCAGGAATCGCGCGGCTACGTCACAAACCAATCGGGCTCACTCGTGTCGCAGCCGCCTGCGCCTGCGCCAGTCCAGCACTCACGCAAATCGCGGCGCCGATAGCCGGTGGCGGGGAGGGCGTCACCCCCTGGATATGAACGTAGAGTCGCGCGACGAAGGGACGGAAATACTCATCGATCACGTCGGCTGTTGGTCGTGAGCGGGGTCGCGCATTCGCCATCACGAACCGGCATGGCGCTTCGCTTCCGGTGCAGGCCCATCGCTGGTCCCCATCTCGTCCAGCAGCGCCTGTGCCAGTCCCTTCTGCGCATCCGGCAGGCCGCGATTGCGCGCGGCCTGTTCCAGCGCGAAGGTCGCTTCCATGTGAATGCGGAAATGCGCGGCGTTCTGTTCGACGCCGGTGCCCTCAGGCACGTCGCCGAACACCACGTCGTGGCAGCGCGCCACCGAGCGCGAGGTGAAGGCGCGGCAGGTCAGCGGGCGGACCTCATAGACCGTGCAGCGATTGTCCGATCCGAGCAGCGCGCAGCGCATGCGAAGTTTCATGACGTCGGCGGCATCGCGTGCGGCGGTCGCGGCGACTTCGAGGCGGGTGCGGAGTGCCGCCTGTTCGTCCGGCGTGAAATGCGCAGCGATATGTTTGGCCATCACAGTCGCGGTGCCGGGCGGCACCTGGACATAGAGATGACAGCAGGCGGCGCAGCCGCTGGTGCAGGCATTGCCCGGCTGGTTCGGGATGTTGTCGCGAATGGCTGCGGTGGCGGCGTCCGCAATGGCGGTCGCGTCGCGCGCGGCATCCGCGATGCTGTCCGCCTGTTCGAAGGCGACGCCATAGGCGGCGCGCAGATTGCCGAAGATGCCTTCATAGCGGCCGGACAGCGAGCGCATCAGCGTGCCCACTTCCGCGATATTGTCCGACACGAAGTCGATGGCGTCCTGTGCGCTCATGCTGGGGTCCCGATCCGCTCCCGTCCTACGCCGCGAATCGGCGGGACGTCACCAGCAATCTGAAGCGGGAACCGGGCTTTACCGTTCAGGCGCGCGCTTTCGCCTTGGCCGGTTCCTTCTGCGCGGCCTTGGCGGGTTTCCCCGTCAGCGCCATGACCGCGACCGCGACCACGCGGTCGGTGATCGCCTGCACGTCATTGAGATCACACAAGCCGTCGGACATGCGCGTCAGGCGTTCGCTGTCGCGGATGGTCTGGTGCGCCATGGCCAGCGCAAAATGCAGCGCCCAGAAGATATCCGCCGGGTCCTGATCGGGCAGGGACCGGCGCATCGCCGCGGCGAAGCGCTTGAGGTGATCGACCTCGCGGTTCTTGATCTTGCGGATCGGCGGCACGGATTCGATCGAGGCGCGGATCATGAAGCGCGCGGCGTCCGAGCGCTGTTTCTCCGGACCGAGGCAGCCGCGCAGCGTCGGGCCGACCAATGCGGCGAAGATCGCATGGATGTCGGCGCGGCCGTCGCCGGCTTCCTCCGCCGCCTTCAATTCGCGCAGGCGCTCGCGATTGGTGGCGAGGCTGCGCGTCACGAACAGTTCGGCGATCAATTCGTCCTTGCTGCCGAAATGATAATTCACCGCCGCGAGATTGACGTCCGCTGCGGCCACGATGTCGCGCATGGTCACATCCGCAAAGCCGCGTTCGGCATAGAGCCGTTCGGCTGCGGTGATGATCGCCGTCCGTGTGTGGTCTGCTGCCATGCGATCGTCCTGATCAAAACGGTCCTTTTGCAACATGGCCCCATGCAAGCGGCGCGGATCGGGGTCATTGCATTTCAAACGCGTGTATGAAACTATCGTTTGAGCGTCGGGAAATGTCAATGTGCGCCTGATGGCATATTGCATCTGCTCAACGCCATCGCCCCCGCGCGGATCTGTGCCGCATCAGCAGAGACAAATTTGCTCTTGCGGTGATCCAGCGACGGGACAACAGTGCCGCCAACAATTCTAAAAAACGCGAGGATCGCCCCATGGATTTCAATATGTCGGACCGCCAGCGCGAATGGCTCGAGCGCGTGTCCTCCTTCATGACCAAGCATGTCCGCCCCGCCGTGCCGATCTATCGTCAGCAGGACGAAGCGGGCGAGCGCTGGAAGGTGATCCCGATCGTCGAGGAATTGAAGAAGAAGGCGAAGGCCGAAGGCCTGTGGAACATGTTCATGCCGCCGTCGTCGCATGAAGACGACGAATTCCACGGCGCGGGACTGAGCAATCTGGAATATGCGCTGCTCGCCGAACAGATGGGCCATATCGGCTGGGCTTCGGAAGTGTTCAACTGCTCGGCGCCTGACACCGGCAATATGGAAGTGTTCATGCGCTACGGTTCGAAAGAGCATAAGCAGAAGTGGCTGAAGCCGCTGATGAACGGCGAGATCCGCTCCGCCTTCCTGATGACCGAGCCGGATGTCGCGTCGTCGGACGCGACCAATATCGAGACCTCGATCAAGCGCGACGGCGACGAATACGTCATCAACGGCACCAAGTGGTGGTCTTCGGGCATGGGCGATCCGCGCTGCGCCGTGATGATCGTGATGGGCAAGACCGATCCGAGCGCAGCGAAGCATCAGCAGCAGTCGCAGATCCTGGTGCCGCGCGATGCCAAGGGTGTGACAATCGAGAAGATGCTGCCGGTGTTCGGCTTCGACGATGCACCGCACGGCCATGCGCGGGTGAAGCTCGACAATGTCCGCGTGCCTGCCAGCAACATCCTGCTCGGCGAAGGCCGCGGCTTCGAGATCGCACAGGGCCGTCTCGGTCCGGGCCGTATCCATCACTGCATGCGCACCATCGGCAAGGCCGAGGAAGCGCTGGAGAAGATGGTGCGCCGGCTGTCGTCGCGCACCGCCTTCGGCAAGAAGATCATCGAATATTCGATCTGGGAGCAGCGCATTGCTGAAGCCCGCACCGATATCGAGATGAACCGTCTGCTCTGCCTCAAGGCCGCCGACATGATGGACAAGGTCGGCAACAAGACCGCCCAGCTCGAAATCGCGATGATCAAGGTCTCCGGCCCCAACATGGCGCTGAAGATCATCGACAACGCGATCCAGGCTTATGGCGCCGCTGGCGTGTCCGACGATGCGGGTCTCGCCCGTGACTATGCGTCGATGCGCACCATGCGTCTCGCCGACGGTCCGGACGAGGTGCACAACCGTGCCATTGCGCGGCTCGAACTGCGCAAGTATGCCAATGAGTCGAAGCACTAAGAAACGCTAAGCGGAGACTGACGTGACCGATGGTGTGAAGCGCGACGACGAGTATAACGGCACGAGGCCAGTGGAGGAGCGGCATCGCTTCGACGAGATGAGCCTCGAGGCCTGGATGCGCGAGCATGTGGAAGGCTATGAGGGACCGTTGACCGTCCTGCAGTTCAAGGGCGGACAAAGCAACCCGACCTATCGGCTGAATACGCCGAAGCAATCCTACGTGATGCGGCGCAAGCCGTTCGGCAAGCTTCTGCCATCGGCGCACGCCGTCGATCGCGAATACAAGGTGATCGCGGCGCTTGGGAAGCAGGGCTTCCCGGTCGCCAAGGCCTACGCACTCTGCACCGATGACAATGTCATCGGTTCGGCGTTCTACATCATGTCGATGGAAGACGGCCGGATCTTCTGGGATCCGGCGCTGCCGACGGTGCCGAAGGAAGATCGCCGCGCGATCTTCACGGCGAAGATCGAGACGCTGGCGCAACTGCACAGCTACGATCCCGAAAAAATCGGGCTCGGCGACTTCGGCCGTCCCGGCAATTACTTTTCCCGTCAGGTCGATCGCTGGACCAAGCAGTACCGCGCCTCGGAGACGCAGCTCATTCCGGAAATGGAACGGCTGATCGAATGGCTGCCGACCTCCGTTCCGGAGCAGGAGCGGGTGTCGGTGGTGCATGGCGACTACCGCATCGACAACATGGTGTTCCATACGACGCAGCCGAAGGTGCAGGCGGTGCTCGACTGGGAGCTGTCGACATTGGGCGATCCGATGGCCGACTTCACTTATCTTTTGATGCAGTGGATCATGCCGGGCCTCGACGGGCTCGATTTCAAGGCGCTCAACATCCCGACTATGGATGAAGCCGCGAAAATCTATTGCGAGAAGGCCGGCCGCAAGACCGTGCCGGATCTGAACTGGTACTATTGCTACAACCTGTTCCGGCTCACCGGCATTCTGCAGGGCATTGCCGGCCGTGTTCGCGATGGCACCGCGTCGTCGGCCAAGGCGATGGAATCCGCCAAGCGCACCGTTCCGCTGGCGCAGGCGTCGTGGAAATACGCACAGCTCGCCGGCGCGAAATAAACGATTGAAGAGGCGCGACCGATTGGGGATCGCGCCTCTTTCATGATCGCTTTAGAGATGCCCCGCTAAGAGGGCCGGCCGCAGCAAGTGCTGCTGCGTCGATCGACCTGGAAACGCACTTGTCTCTCTCTCCCAATCTTCGCGGCAGCGTGCTGATGGCCACGGCCATGGCCGGCTTCAGCCTCAACGACGCGCTCACGAAATTCCTGACGCTGCACATGAACTTCGGTCAGGTGATGCTGGTGCGGGGTCTGTTCGCCGCCGTGCTGATCGGCGCGCTCGCCACCCAGCAGAAGGCCCTGCGTCCGCTGCGTATCCTGTTCGTCCCGTCTGTGGCGCTGCGCGTATTCGGCGAGATCGGCGGCACCGTGACTTTTCTGGCGTCGCTCGCACATCTGCCCCTTGCGAACGTATCGTCGATCTTTCAATCGCTGCCACTCGCGATCACGCTCGGTGCGGCACTCATCTTCGGTGAGCAGGTGGGCTGGCGGCGCTGGCTGGCGATCGCTGCGGGCTTCGTCGGCGTTCTCATTGTGGTCCGGCCCGGCATCGAGGGCTTCAACCAGTTTTCGCTGCTGGCGCTGTTGTCGGTCGCGTTCTGTACCGTGCGCGATCTCGCGACCAAGCGCATTCCGACCGAAATCCCTTCACTGTTCGTCACGTTTTTGACGACGATCGTCGTGACGATCGTCGGCGCCATCCTGCTCGTTCCGCTGGGCGGCTGGACGCCACCCTCGAACCGGTCGCTCGGCCTGCTGGCGCTCGCCGCTGTGCTGGTGCTGATTGGATATCAGTGTGTGATCCTGGCGTTGCGCGCCGGCGATATCTCCGCTGTTGCGCCGTTCCGGTACTCGCAACTGCTGTGGGCCATGTTGCTTGGCTACCTCGTGTTCGGCGATGTGCCGGACGGCCCGATGGTTCTCGGCGCGTCGGTGATCGTGCTGTCCGGTCTTTATGCGTTCCATCGCGAGCGTGTTCGCAACCGGTTGCCGGCGGCCAGTGCGCCGAGCATGCCGCCGGATGGGTTGTAGGCTTGGCGCCCGGCCATCAGTCCGGCGCACAGTGAATGGCAGGGACGCGTGAGCCATCTGGCTCGCACGTCCGTCTTCGTGCACATGAGGCGCAATCATTTGGCCTGAGTCTTGCTCCTTTCGGAGCCTGTCTGCTCTGACCGTAACTCACCCAGGATTGTCTTGCCTCTCTCTCCCAATCTGCGCGGCAGCCTGCTGATGGCTGTCTCCATGGCAACCTTCAGTGTCAACGACGCCATTGCCAAGTTCCTCACCGTGCAGATGCATTTCAGCGAGGTAATGATGCTGCGCGGGCTGTTCGCCAGCGTCATGATCGGTGCGCTGGCGGTGCATCAGGGCGCGCTACGGCCTCAGCGGCTGCTGTTCGTGCCGTCAGTGGCGCTGCGCATCTCCGGGGAGATCGGCGGCTCGGCGCTGTTCCTGGTCGCGGTCAGCGCGTTGCCGCTCGCCAATGTGACCGCCATCGTTCAATCGCTGCCGCTGGTGATGACCTGTGGCGCCGTGCTGATCCTGGGCGAGCCGGTGGGATGGCGGCGATGGCTGGCGATTGCCGCGGGCTTCATTGGCGTGCTGATCATCGTGCGGCCGGGCGCCGACGGGTTCAGCCAGTTCACTTTGGTGGCGCTGCTGTCCGTGTTGTTCTACGCCACGCGCGATCTCGTCACCAAACGCATCCCGGCCGAAATTCCCACGCTGTTCGTCACCTTTCTCACCGCCGTTGCGGTGACTCTGGCAGGGGCAGTGTTCACGCTGCTGCACGGGGACTGGACTGCGCTATCGTTTCATTCGCTCGCTTTGCTGGCGCTGGCGGCAGTGATGACGCTGATCGGATTCCAGTGCGTCATCCTCGCGCTGCGCGTCGGCGATGTCTCGTCGGTCGCGCCGATGCGTTATTCGCAGATGCTCTACGCGATGCTGCTGGGCTATCTGGTCTTCGGTGACGTGCCCGACGCCATGATGGTGCTCGGCGCGAGCGTGATCGTGCTGTCCGGCATCTACACATTCCACCGCGAGCGCGTGCGCGACCGCTTGCTGGCGACGAATTCGTCGAACGCTCCGCCTGACGGCGTATAGCGCGGCGAGTACGCCGCGCTATAGCGACGCGGCTAGATCGGTTTGCCCGCGTAAGGCATCGACGCCGTGAGGCCGCCGTCCACCGGGATCGCCTGGCCATTCACATAGGACGCTTCGTCGCTCGCCAGAAACAATCCCATCGCCGCGAGTTCATGCGGCTGGCCGGCGCGCTTCAGCGGATTGAGCTGGCCGATCTTGCCCTGCGTGCCGCGCTCCTTGGCATTGTCGAAGATCGGCTTGGTCATGCCGGTCTCGATCAGGCCGGGGCACACCGCATTGATGCGCACGCCGGTGCCGGAGAGCGAATAGGCCGTGGTCTGCACCAGGCTGATGACGCCGGCCTTGCTCGACGCATAGGGATGGCCGGAGGCGCCGGACTTCAGGCCTGCGACAGAGGCGGTGAGGACGATGGAGCCGTGCCCCTGTTTCACCATATGCGGCATGGAATGCTTGATTGCGAGGAACGGCCCGATCAGATTGATGCGCAGGATCTCCTGCCATTGCTCGACGGTCTGCTCCAGCAGCGGCACGAGGCCGCCTGATATGCCGGCATTGGCCCAGATCGCGTCGAGCTTGCCGTATTTTGACAGTGCCTTCTCGACATAGGCTTTCACATCGCTCTCGGAACCGGCATCCGCCGTGATCGCTTCAATGGTGCCGCCGGCATCGCTCACAAGTTTGGCTGTCTCATGCACGCTCTCGCTGCGGTCGACGATGATGAGCTTCGCGCCTTCCAGCGAGAACAATTGCGCTGCGGCGCGGCCGATGCCGCTGCCTGCGCCGGTGATGATCACGGATTTGCCTGCGAGGCGGCCCATAACTCTCTCCCTGTATGTTTTTTGTGCGGCGTGCCGCCATATGGAATTCAATGATGCGTGCCAAGCCGCGAAGATGCTTGAGGCGCTTCGCGCTCTGACGTAGGACGGATGAAACAGTATTGAAGGGTGGTCACGATGTCCAACGCAGAGAAACCGTTCGTGGCGCAGCATACAGTCCCTCAAGGTGTGACGGCGACGCGGTGGTGGTGGGTGCGACACGCCCCGGTGCGGAGTGACGGCGGCAACATCTACGGCCAGAAGGACATGGACTGCGACTGCAGCGACCGCGTGGTGTTCGATGCGGTCGGCAAGATCCTGCCACGCAATGCCGTCTGGGTCGCCAGCAATCTCAAGCGCACGCATCAGACGGCGAGTGCGATCTGGGCCGCGGGATTTCCGAAGCCCGACGCGATGCCGCATGAAGCGGATTTCGCCGAACAGCATCTCGGCGACTGGCAGGGCATGAACCGCGCCGCGTTCTTCGCCAGCCGTCCCATCAATGTCGGCAGCTACTGGTTCGCGCCCATCGATGAGCCATCGCCGAATGGCGAAAGCTTCATGGATCTCTACAATCGCGTCCGCCGCGGCATCGAGCGCATCAATGTCGAGCACGCCGGCAAGGATATCATTGCGGTCGCCCATGGCGGCACGATCAAGGCGGCGATCGGCCTCGCGCTCAACGATCAGCCGGATCGTGGCCTCGCTTTCACCATCGACAATTGCTCGGTGACGCGGCTCGATCATCTCGCCAGCGACGGCCACAGCGGCTGGCGCATTCCGATGGTCAACCAGCAGCCCTGGATCGCCGATCCGTCGCATGCAGCGATGCATCAGCCGGCGGGGCCGGAAGTGACGCCGACGAAACTGGCTTAGTCATAGCCGTCATTGCGAGGAGCCTCTTGGCGACGAAGCAATCCAGTTCTTTTCGTCAACAAGAAGGACTGGATTGCTTCGTCGCTTCGCTCCTCGCAATGACGGAGGAAAACTCAAACAGAAAAAACTAGGGAGAAACACACATGAACCTGTTCGACATGACCGGAAAAGTTGCCGTCATTACCGGCTCGACGCGTGGCATCGGCCGCGCCATTGCCGAGCGCATGGCGGAGCACGGCGCCAAGGTGGTGATCTCGTCGCGTAAGCAGGATGTCTGCGACGAGGTGGCGACGGAGATCAACGCACAGTCAGGCAAGGGGACTGCGGTGGCGATCGCCGCGAACATCTCCAGCAAGGAGAACCTGCAGAACCTCGTCGACGAGAGCAAGAAGGCGTTCGGCAAGATCGACGTGCTGGTGTGTAACGCTGCGTCGAATCCGTATTACGGGCCGCTGGCCGGCATTTCCGACGATCAGTTCCGCAAGATTCTCGACAACAACATCGTCGCCAATAACTGGCTGACCAGCATGGTCGTGCCCGACATGATCGAACGCAAGGACGGCTCGGTGATCATCGTGTCGTCGATCGGCGGGTTGAAGGGTTCGACGATCCTGGGCGCCTATGCGATCTCGAAAGCCGCCGACATGCAGCTCGCGCGCAATCTCGCCTGCGAATACGGCAAGTTCAATGTGCGTGTGAACTGCATTGCGCCGGGCCTCATCAAGACTGACTTTGCCAAGGCGCTGTGGGACAATCCGGAGAACCTCAAGGCCTCCACCGCACGCTCGCCGCTGCTGCGCATCGGCATCCCCGATGAAATCGCAGGCGCTGCAGTGTTCCTGGGATCTGCAGCCGGGAATTTCATGACCGGGCAGACCATGGTGATCGACGGCGGCGCGACGATTAGTTGATTTCAAACTCGTCGTTCCGGGGCGTGGACGGCGCCGAAGGCGGCGGCCGCGTACCCGGAACCTCGGCATGGGAGTCTCTGACGGCGCCAGGCGATGTCGGGATTCCGGGTTCGCGTCCGGCTTGCGCCGGCCGCGCCCCGGAATGACGACTTCGTCGTCACTCCACCGCGGCGTAGACCAAACTCCGGATCAGCGTCCTGAAATATTCCCGCTGCCCCGGCCCCTGCGACATGAACACTGCGAACAGTTCTTCCTGCGGATCGATCCAGAAGAACGTGCCGGCGACGCCGCTCCAGAAGAATTGCCCTTTTGATCCTGCGTAAGGTGCCAGCCCATCGTCGGTGCGCACCGCGAAGCCGAGGCCGAAGCCATGGCCGGGCGGCACGAGATGTGTTTCCAGCTTCACGCTGGGGTTGAGGTGATTGGACGCCATCAGGTGCAGTGTGCGGCTGCCGATCACTCTGACGCCGTCGAGCGTGCCGCCGTTCAGCAGCATCCGGCAGAAGCGCGCATAGTCCATCGTCTTTGACACCAGACCGCCGCCGCCGGATTCCATCTTCGGAATCTCGAGCGGATCGAACAGCGCGACTTTCTCGCCGGTCCAGGGATCGGTGGGGAAGGGGTGCGCGATGCGATCCTTGTTGGATGCCGCGGTGTGGAAGCCGGTCTCCGCCATCTGCAGCGGTGCAAGAATATTCTCGGTGAGATAGTTGCTAAGCGACTTCCCGGACACGACTTCGATGACGCGGCCGAGAATATCGGTGGAGCGGCTGTAATTCCACTCGCTGCCGGGCTGGCAGATCAGCGGCAGGCCGGCGACGATTGTCGCGTGCTCCTCATTGGTGATGTCGCGATTGCGCAGGTTCGACTTCTGGTACATCCGCTGCACCATGCCGTTGCCGGTGATCTCATAGGAGATGCCCGAGGTGTGGCGCAGCAGGTCCTGGATGGTGATCGGGCGCAGCGGCAGCGCCAGTTCGAGCGCGCCGTTGCGCTCGACGCCGACCTTGGTGTCGGCGAATGCGGGGATGTATTTGGCGAGCGGATCGTTGAGCAGGATGTGGCCGTTCTCGACCAGCTGCATGATGCCGAGCGAGACGATCGGCTTGGTCATCGAGAAGATGCGAAACAGGCTGTCGCGCGTCATGGCCGCGGAGCCGTCCGGGGTCTGCTTGCCGAAGGCCTCGAAATAGCCGATCTGGCCGCGGCGGGAGACCAGCATGGTAACGCCCGGCGTGGTGCCTTTGTCGATCTCGCGCTTGAACGCGTCCGACATGATTTGAAGACGGTTTGATGACAATCCCAGCGTTTCCGGCCGGGCCTGCGGCAGCTCGGGGGTCTCGAGGGAAATGGCGTGTTTTGCGGCAGTTTGGGCGTTCATGGGGGCTCCCGATAGTGCTTTGATTGATCTTGTCATTTGCCGACTTACATAGGGGGCTCGCCGGCATGGTTGGACGAGCTTGGCCCAGAAGTTCGGGCTTGAACAGGGCCGTTTTCCCTTGTAACCAGCCGCCGGTTTGGTGCTGCGCACGGGCGTGGCTTAACAGGTGGATCTATGGCCAAAGCAAAATTTGAACGTAACAAGCCGCACTGCAATATTGGTACGATCGGTCACGTTGACCACGGCAAGACGTCGCTGACGGCGGCGATCACGAAGGTGCTGGCAGAGACGGGCGGTGCCACGTTCACCGCTTACGACCAGATCGACAAGGCGCCCGAGGAAAAGGCCCGCGGCATCACCATTTCGACCGCGCACGTCGAATACGAGACCGCCAACCGGCACTACGCCCACGTCGACTGCCCCGGCCACGCCGACTATGTGAAGAACATGATCACCGGCGCCGCGCAGATGGACGGTGGCATCCTGGTCGTGTCGGCCGCCGACGGCCCGATGCCGCAGACCCGCGAGCACATCCTGCTGGCGCGCCAGGTCGGCGTGCCCGCGCTGGTCGTGTTCCTGAACAAGTGCGACATGGTCGATGATCCGGAACTGCTCGAGCTCGTGGAAATGGAAGTCCGCGAACTGCTCTCGAAGTACGACTTCCCGGGCGATGACATTCCGATCATCAAGGGTTCGGCGCTGGCCGCTCTCGAAAACTCGGACCAGAAGCTCGGTCACGACGCCATTCTCGAACTGATGAAGAATGTCGACAGCTACATCCCGCAGCCGGAGCGTCCGGTTGACCAGCCGTTCCTGATGCCAGTGGAAGACGTGTTCTCGATCTCGGGCCGTGGTACGGTCGTGACCGGCCGCGTCGAGCGCGGCATCGTCAAGGTCGGCGAGGAAATCGAAATCGTCGGCATCCGCGCCACGCAGAAGACGATCTGCACCGGCGTTGAAATGTTCCGCAAGCTGCTCGATCAGGGCCAGGCCGGCGACAACATCGGCGCGCTGCTGCGCGGCACCAAGCGTGAAGACGTCGAGCGCGGCCAGGTGCTGTGCAAGCCGGGTTCGGTGAAGCCGCACACCAAGTTCAAGGCCGAGGCTTACATCCTCACCAAGGAAGAGGGTGGCCGTCACACGCCGTTCTTCACCAACTACCGTCCGCAGTTCTACTTCCGCACCACCGACGTGACCGGTGTGGTGCATCTGCCGGAAGGCACCGAAATGGTGATGCCGGGCGACAACATCGCCATGGAAGTGCACCTGATCGTGCCGATCGCGATGGAAGAAAAGCTGCGCTTCGCCATCCGTGAAGGCGGCCGCACCGTCGGTGCAGGCGTCGTCGCTAGCATCATCGAGTAATGTAGCTGCGAGCGCTCGTTTCTGTGCTCGCATTCACGGTATTATCCGCGTGGCCGATGTCCGTTGGCCACGCGGCATGCCCCGAACGCCCCGCTTGTGAGGGCTGCGGGTGCAAGGGCGGTCCCGGCTATCGAGGGCCAGACCAAAAATGCGTCGGTTTCAAAAATCTCGATAAGGTCTGCGGCAACCCGCCGACACGTTGCGTCTTTGAAAACGCCCCCGGTACTGGCCTGAATCGTGAATGCGCGATGCCAGCCAAACGGTTGCCGGCAGATGCCGCAAAATAATCGGGTTTAAGGGGTGGTGTTCGCTTCGCCTCTTGCAAATCAGGCGTCGCATATGCTTCAAACGGCGCGGAAATGACGGTGCGCCGTTTTCCTGTAGGGGTGTAGCTCAGTTGGTAGAGTACCGGTCTCCAAAACCGGTTGTCGTAGGTTCGAGCCCTACCGCCCCTGCCATTTTAAGCCTTTGAAATATCGATATATTTTAACCTGAGCGTGCTTTTCAGGCGGGGTTTCTGCTGCCCAGTCAGCTGAACTGCCGCTTCTGCGGCGCTGCCACCACGCGATCACGGCCGGTATCCTTGGCTCTGTAGAGCGCAAGGTCGGCGCGCGCCAAAATGTCTTCCGGCGTATCGTTGGGCCTGATGGCGCTGATCCCGGCGGATATCGTCAGAGTCAGATCCTGCGCAATCGCTGACCAGTTCAGTTCCGTGATCAGGCTGCGCAATCGATCCAGCGTCTGGACCGCAAGATCAATATCGGTGTCCGGCAGGATCAGCAGAAACTCCTCGCCGCCCTGACGGCCGAACCGGTCGATGGTGCGGATATTGGCAAAGACCGAGATGGCGAAGGCGCGCAGCACTTCATCGCCCACCGGATGTCCGAAGTGATCATTGATCTTCTTGAAGTGATCGAGATCGATGATCGCGATGCAGCAGGTTGTGGCGTTGCGCTGGGCCTTGGCGATCTCGTCGTTCAGGCACTTCATGATGTAGCGCCGGTTCAATGCGCCGGTGAGTTCGTCGAGTTGCGCCAGTTCCTCGATCCGCGCATTGGCAGCCGCGAGGTCGTTGCTGCGACGATACAGCAGTTCGCGCATCGAGCTGCCGTAGAGGCCGGCGCTGGCACAGCGGCCAAGCGCGCTGACGAAACAGGCCAGCGCCAGAGCGCGCTCGGTCGCGGTGGCCATGGGAATGCCGATCGGCTTGTCGGTCATCAGAAAAAGCAGTGCGAGGCCCAGCGTTGCAGTGGACCAGACGATACCGGTCTGGCGCGCACTCATGCGGAGTGCAGCGAAGCCGAGCACGACGAAAATGATGGAGATGAAGTAGAAGCCGATCTGCGGCACGAGATAGATCGCGCCGATCTGGACGATGATGCTGACGATGGAGAGAGGGACCGTGAGGTAGGGGTCCTTGAAACGGTCGTTGACCTGGATCTCCGAGAGATAGGCAGCAATGCCGACCACAGTGAGCCTGATGGCCAGATACACGACCCCCGTCGCCACGGTGGTCACGCCGATCATGGCGTAGAGCAGCAGGATCGCAGCATCGATCAGATAGCTCGACGCCTGCGCGATATAGGCGGTCCGGCGCCGCGCGATCCGCAATGCCGAATCCTTGCGGAGGTCCCTCGTGGAGGCGTCGGTTCCCTCGGACAGGGTGGTGATGCTGGTCATTCGCTGATGCCCGTCGCATTGCCGATCAAACAAGCAATCTGCCGATCAAAGCATTTAGGTCTGCTAATACATCCACTTACTGGAGTATCTGGGTAGCTTCTCGCGTTTTAGTCTGGCCGCGGGGTTAATGGAATCTGACCATCCGCGGGGCAATTTGCTCAATAGGCGGATGGCCATGTCCGACATCGGCTTTGCCAATCATGCGCGATTGTGCTGCTCCCCGCGTTTGCGTTGCGCTGCGTCCCTGCGGCGTGCGGTCGCGGCGATGAACCTGGCTTGCCGCGCGCGCGACACACCCGTTGGGAATTCAGCCGGAAGTCGAGAATGAAATTACTTGTGACGTTCGTCGTGGGGGCCACGACGTTGCTGGTGTCGTCCTTTGGACATTTGTCATTGAGTCATGGCGCTCATGCCGCCGATCTGCTCTGGCAGGTGGAAAGTCCATTTCGCTTCTTCAAGAATGCCGCATCCTTCGCGATGTATGAGCGCGGCTATCCCGCTGCGCGCAATGAATTGCTGCTGCCGCCCGCCGATGTGGTGTGGCGCACCGAGCGGCGGCTGAACGATCCCGATTGCCGCGACATGACCAGCCCGACCAGTTGCGCCGACACCGCGCGGGCGCGCTACGATCGCTCGCGTCTCGGCTGGGCGTCGCAGACCGTCGACGCCGTCTGCTACGACAGCCGGCAGGGCCGCTATCTCGCGAGTTGCGACCGGCGTTATTCGTGGGGCACGGCCAAGGAAGATTACGTACTGCCGGATGCGCATACTGTGCTGATCCGGCTGTCGCCCGAGCGCATTGCCGAAGCCGGCGCGTATGATTGCGTCTGGAGCTGGACGCCGCGGCGGCCGGGCAGCAGGACCGAGACCACAACGCAGTCCTGCGCGACGCCGCTCAAGATCACGCGCCTGCCTTATGCCGTCGATCGCAATCTGTCCGGTGCATCGGTCCAGGTCAAATTGCCCGACGGTCGAACGTTGAACGACCCGCAGGTCGTCGTTGAGGATCTGTTCATCGTGGCGCTCGGCGATTCCTTTGCCTCGGGCGAGAGCAATCCAGACGTTCCGGTGACATTCAGCGCTGTGCGCGAGATGGTCTACGATCCAACCCTGATGCGCGAGGAGATGGCGACACGCAGCACCGCCAAGTCGCTACAGAAACTGACCCCCGCTGCACCGGTGGGAAGTTTCGACTACAAAAATCTGCCGCGGCGCAAGCTCGCCGACGAGGAGCAGGAGCTTTATTTCCCACTCGCATCGGCGCAGTTCGACAAGGCGTTCAATGCCGCCAATCCGCGCTGGCTCAGTCCCGATTGCCACCGCTCGCAATACGGCTATCCGTTTCGCGTCGGGCTGCAACTCAGTTTGGAAAATCCGCACCGGTCGATCACGCTGGTCAGTCTGGCCTGCACCGGCTCGGAGGTGACCGAAGGTCTGTTCCTCGAGAAGAAGGCGCGTGAGGGCGCCGGCAATGCGATGGTGCGCTCGCAGCTCGATCAACTTGCCGATCTGATCTGCAAAAGCCCCGCGGGTCGCACGCAGCGTGCGACCTACAATCTGCCGACCTATGCCAGCGGCAGCGTGCAGGTCGCCAATATGCCGGTGACAAAATCCTGGTGTGCGCCGAATGAGCGCAAGCGGCCGATCGACACACTGCTGCTCTCGATCGGGGGCAACGATGTCGGCTTCTCGCCGCTGATGGTCTATGCGATGACCGAGTCCGCGGGCGATCTGGCACCGATCGCGAACCTGCTCGGCAAGCAGATCCGGTTCTCGCCGCAAGTTTCGCGCGCTTACATGGAGCAGCTCGACGAGCGCATGGTGGCGCTCCGCGATGCCTTGCGCGACGGCTTTGGCGTGGCGCCCGCGAAGGTGTTGCAGACGGCTTACGAGCCGATCCAGTTCGACGAGACAGGAGCCTTGTGCGGCGCGCAGCCGACGCTCGGCCTCGACGTCCACAAGAAGCTGGTGCTGTCGCGCGAACGGCTGGCCGAGACGGTGAGCTTTCTGAACGATTTCTTCGCCCGGACCGCCTGCATCACCAACGGACGGGGCGGGGGCTGCCCGGCGCTGGCCACCGGCGCCGGAACCGGCTTCCAGCTCATCACCGATCACCAGAGCGAATTTGCCAAACGCGGGCTCTGTGCGCGCGATCCGAAGCGGCCGCAGGCGGACGGCGAGGCGATGGCGATGCCGCGACGCTGGATCGGCAAGGAGGAGTTTACGCCGTATTCCCCGGCGGCCTATCTGCCCTATGCGTCCCGCTGGCGCCTGTTCCGGACCCCGAATGATGCGTTTCTGACCGCAAACGTGCATGCAACGGGCTTTACCCAGTTCGACATCCTGCAGCCGGTCTATGCGGCCATGTATAGCGGGGCGGTGCACCCGACCGCGGAGGGCCACGCCATCGTCGCCGATCACGTCGTCCGGCACGTCCGTGCGGCGGTCGGCAAACCGTCGCCGGGGGTGGGCGGGCGCTGATCCAGCTGGTATCCGGTGGCGGGAAGGGTTCCCGCCGGTCCGGCCCGGATACCTTGACCTTTGGTCCGGTCCGAAGTAGGAAGCTGCACTCGCTGTCGGCCCGGTGACCGGATATCCGACGCGGCAAATCCCCGAACGAACGAGCCCGCTTGGCGGCTCATCCTTGAATAAAGGGTTGGGCGCAAGAGGGCTGTTCGGATTCTGAAACCAATTCAATCGTCTCACGACGGATGCGGATCACATAACGATGGCGTTCAGCCCGTTCAAATTCCTGCAGGAAGTGCGCACCGAGACCAACAAGGTCACGTGGCCCTCGCGACGCGAGACGACCATCACGACCATCATGGTTTTCGTCATGGTGGCGCTGTCGTCGATCTTCTTTTTTGCGGCGGATCAGGTCATCCGCTACCTCGTCGCCTTTTTGCTCACGATGCACTGACGGAACAGAATTATGAGCATGCGCTGGTACATCGTTCACGCCTATTCGAATTTCGAAAAGAAGGTGATGGAGTCGATCAAGGAACAGGCCAAGCAGCGTGGCCTGGAAGACCTGTTCGAACAGATCCTGGTTCCGGTCGAGAAGGTCACCGAAATACGTCGCGGTCGCAAGATGGACGCCGAGCGCAAGTTCTTCCCGGGCTACGTGCTGGTGAAGATGCAGCTCACCGACGAAGCGTTTCATCTGATCAAGAACACCCCGAAGGTCACGGGCTTTCTCGGCGCGGAAAACAAGCCGATGCCGATTTCGGAAGCCGAAGCGATGCGCATTCTGCACCAGGTGCAGGAAGGCGTGGAGCGCCCGAAGGCGTCGGTGTCGTTCGAGATCGGCGAGAACGTGAAGGTGGCCGATGGTCCGTTCGCGTCGTTCTCAGGCGTCGTCGAGGAAATCGACGAAGCACGCTCGCGCGTGAAGGTCGCAGTGTCGATCTTCGGCCGCGCCACGCCGGTCGAACTGGAATTCGGTCAGGTCGAAAAGGTCTGATCGCAATAGCGCGAGGTTCGCCTCGCGTTTCTAAGGCCGTGGGAGGAAGAGGGCGGTTGCCAACCGCTATCGACCGAACCACGAAACCTGAAACAGCCGGTCGATGACCGGCACAACAGGAGTGACACATGGCAAAGAAAGTGACCGGATACCTGAAGCTTCAGGTGCCGGCCGGTGCGGCGAACCCTTCGCCCCCGATCGGTCCCGCGCTTGGTCAGCGCGGTTTGAACATCATGGAATTCTGCAAAGCGTTCAACGCGCAGACGCAGAAGGAAGAAAAGAACACCCCAATCCCGGTGGTGATCACGATCTACGCCGATCGTTCGTTCACCTTCGCCCTCAAGACCCCCCCGATGTCCTTCTTCATCAAGAAGGCCGCCAAGCTCACCTCCGGCTCCAAGCTGCCGGGTCGTGACAAGGCCGGCGCGGTGACCAAAGCGCAGGTGCGCGAGATCGCCGAAGCGAAGATGAAGGATCTGAATTGCGACACCATTGAATCGGCCATGAAGATGGTTGAGGGCTCTGCCCGTTCGATGGGTGTCGAGGTCGCGGGGTAAACGGTCATGGCAATTGGAAAACGTTTGAAGAAGGCCCGTGAGGGTATCGACCGCGAGAAGCTCTATCCGGTCGCCGAGGCCATCAAGATGGTCAAGGAACGCGCCAAGTCGAAGTTCGATGAGACCATCGAAATTTCGCTGAACCTCGGCGTCGATCCGCGTCACGCCGACCAGATGGTCCGTGGCGTCGTCACTCTGCCGAACGGCACCGGCCGCACCCTGCGCGTCGGCGTGTTCGCCCGTGGCCCGAAGGCTGAAGAAGCCAAGGCTGCCGGTGCAGACGTCGTCGGTGCAGAAGACCTGTTCGAGAAGGTCCAGGCCGGTCAGATCGATTTCGATCGCTGTATCGCAACCCCCGACATGATGCCGCTGGTCGGTCGCCTTGGTAAGGTGCTCGGTCCGCGCGGCATGATGCCCAACCCGAAGATCGGCACCGTGACCATGGACGTCACCGGCGCAGTCAAGGGTGCCAAGGGCGGTTCGGTCGAGTTCCGCGTCGAGAAGGCCGGCATCGTGCAGGCTGGTATCGGCAAGGCATCTTTCTCGGAAGAGAAGCTCGTCGAAAACATCAAGGCTCTGGTCGACGCCGTCTCCAAGGCGAAGCCGGCTGGCGCCAAGGGCACCTATCTGCAGCGCGTTGCCGTGTCTTCGACCATGGGCCCCGGCGTCAAGGTTGAGACGGGCACCGTGCTCGGCTAAGCCGGAACAAGGCTTGCAAGAAACCAGGGCGGAATCGGGCAACCGGTTCCGCCCTTTCTTTTGTCTTCCGCTCTTTAGACCCGGCAGGAATGCCTCCAAAGGATCGTCACGATGGCCGAGAAGGTTCTGATCTATTCGCGTTTCCCGAAGTCCCAGATGGTGCGCATCGGCGAGCACTTCGATCTTCTAGACGCTGCAGGCAAGCCACCGCTGCAGACCTTTTCCGCTGACCAACTGAGAGACGTGCGCGCGCTGATCACCGCTGGCGGTCAGGTGCTCAAGGCAGACGTGATGGACATGATGCCGGCGCTCGGCGCGATCATCTGCTACGGCACCGGCTATGACGGCGTCGATTTCAAGGCCGCGGCCGAGCGCAAGATCGTGGTCGGCAACAGCCCGGGCGCAAATGCGGCCTCGGTCGCCGATCTGGCACTCACGCTGATGCTCGCGGTGACGCGGCGCTTGCTGCCTGCGGATCAGTATCTGCGCGAGGGTGGCTGGTCGTCGGCAAAGCCGTCGCCGCTGATGTCGCCGCAGCCCGGCAATCCTGGCCGCAGAGTGGGCGTTTATGGCATGGGCGAGATCGGCCGCAAGATCGCGTCGCGCGTCGCGGCGTTCGAATGCGACGTCGCCTATCACAGCCGCAGCAAGCATGATGTGCCGTATCGCTATGAGCCCAGCCTCGAAGCGCTGGTCGAATGGTGCGACGTGCTGATGATCGCGGTGCGGGCAGGCACCGATACCAACCGCATCATCGATGCCGCGATGCTGAAGAAGCTCGGCGCCAATGGCGTCGTCGTGAACATCTCGCGCGGTTCGGTGATCGATCAGGCCGCGCTGGCGGCAGCACTGGCCGACAAGACGATCGCCGGCGCCGGCCTCGACGTGTTCGAGAAGGAGCCGCATGCGCCGGATGCACTGACCGAATTCCCCAACGTCGTCCTGACCCCCCATATCGGCGGCCACACACTCGACTCACACGTGGCCATGCAGGACTGCGTGATCGCCAATCTCGATGCGTTTTATGCGGGGAAGGCGCTGCCGCATAAGGTGGCTTAATCACACTCGGGCAGCAAGGTACGGAATGTCGTCAAGTCGAGCTTACGTTCTCCGGCGGATCGCGTGCGGATCGTTGCTGTTTGTTGGCGCGGGCTTCTATTTCTTTATGAAGCTTTTTGAAAACTACCTTTCGTTTCGTCGTCCGTACGACGTCTTTTATGTAAGCTTGGCGATCACTGCCTGTGTTGTCGTTGTGTTTGCAGTAGTTGTCTTTGATTTGATTACCGCTGTGGTGCGTCGGCAATGGAGCGTCGGGCGGCTCGCCTGCGGTCTTTTATTCGTTGCTAGTGTTATGGTCTCTATTTCCGCCGGATCGCGGATAGACATTTGGGCCGATCAGCTATTTCTCCACCTGAATTCAACTCGTTTCAGTGAGCTCGTACCGGGCAATCGAAAATGGCCTGTAGTCCTTCACAGCTTGGAGTCGCGCAACTTTTACAAGTTCATCGTTCATTTCAGTGCAAATGCCGGCAACGGCGATGCCCCCTCGCTGGAGGCCATCGGTTCGGAGATTGCACGTCAAGTTTTGGCAGTTGAGGGGTGCAAGATCAGTACAAGCTCTCTCAAGACCGACTTCTATGTGGTCAGAGCGTATTGCTAGCGTCGGCGTGCATTGAAAGCCACATAGGACATTCTGAAAATGGAAACGACCCGATGACCATCGAGAACGAAGACCAGCTCGACAGGCTGCGTGCCATCGGCAGCGTAGCGGCACGCACGCTAGCCGCGATGGGCAAGGCGCTGGAGCCCGGCATGACGACAAGGGAGCTGGATGACCTCGGCCGCGCCATGCTCGAGAAGGAAGGCGCGCGCTCAGCGCCCGAGCTCGCCTATGACTTTCCCGGCGCGACCTGCATTTCGGTGGGACCGGATTGTGCGCATGGTATTCCGGACGACACCGTGGTGAAGGCTGGTGATCTCATCAATATCGACGTGTCGGCGGAGCTCGACGGCTATTTCGGCGACACCGGCGCGAGCTTCGCCGTTCCCCCGGTAAAGCCGCACATCGAGCGCCTCTGCCGCGACGGGCGCCGCGCAATGTGGGCCGGCATCAAGGCCGTGAAGCCCGGCGGCCGTTTGAACGAAGTTGGCCGCTCCATCGAGAAGTTCGCCCGCACCAATGGTTACAGCCTGGTACGCAATCTCGCGAGCCACGGTGTCGGACGATCGCTGCACGACGAGCCCGGCGAAATCCCGACATGGTACGAGGCGCGAGACAGACGTGTGATCACCGAGGGGCTGGTCTTTACTGTCGAGCCGTTCCTGTCGCTCGGCGCCGACTGGGTGGATCAGCAGGACGACGGCTGGACGCTGCGTCCGCCGTTCAACCAACCCACGGTGCAGTTCGAGCACACGCTGGTCGCGACAAGCCGAGGACCGGTGATTTTGACGCTTGCATGATGCTACGAGAATTATGTCCGATCCTGCAACGAGGTCAAAAACGCCTTTAAATACTGCTGAAACGATTTCGTTCCCGGCCGGTACAAAAATAATTGAATGGGTTATTCCGCAATGCAGATGTAGATGTCGGTTGTTTAGAACAACTCGAATGTAGGCGTACATTCGACGACATAGGACATCAGCGATGGCTGCGTTCACCCTCAAGATCAACGGTCAGGCCCGTCAGGTCGACGTCGATCCCAACACACCTCTGCTCTGGGCAATTCGGGACGGGGCCGGTCTCACCGGCACCAAATATGGCTGCGGGGTCGCGCAATGCGGCGCTTGCACGGTCTATGTGGACGGCCAGACCGTCCGCTCGTGTTCAATGCCCGTCTCGGCCATCGGCACCAGCGAAATCACCACCATCGAAGGGCTCGACTCCAAGGAAGCCAAGGCAGTGCAGGCTGCCTGGGTCGCGCTTGACGTGCCGCAATGTGGCTACTGTCAATCCGGCCAGGTGATGAGCGCCACCGCGCTGCTCAGCGTCAATCCGACCCCCACCGACAACGATATCGATCTGGCGATGAATGGCAACATCTGCCGCTGCGCCACCTATGTCCGCATCCGCGCCGCCATTCGTGGCGCCGCCAAATCTCTGGAGGGTTGAGCCATGACCGTTCATGACACCAACCTCTCCCGTCGCACGCTGCTCAAGGGCAGCGCTGGCCTCGTGCTCGGCGCTTACGTTGCGCGTGCCGACAAGTTGTTCGCGCAGGCGGCGGCAAAGCCGTCAGTCAATATCGCGCCGAACACCTTCCTGATCATCAAGCCCGACAGCACCGTCACGGTGCTGTGCAAGGGCATCGAATTCGGGCAGGGGCCGTTCACCGGCATGGCGACGTTGGTCGCCGAAGAACTCGACGCAGACTGGGCGCAGATGCGTGCCGATCATGCACCGTCGAATCCGCAGCTCTACAAGAATCTGGCGTTCGGCATGCAGGGCACCGGTGGCTCGACGGCCATCGCCAATTCCTACATCCAGATGCGACAGGTCGGCGCCGCCGCGCGCCAGATGCTGGTTGCGGCTGCGGCCGACGCTTGGCAGGTGCCGGCAGGCGAGATCACTGTCGATAACGGTGTGATCAAGCATGCGTCTGGCCATGAAGGTCGCTTCGGCGAATTCGCCGACAAGGCGATGGCCATGCCGGTGCCGACTGATCCGAAACTGAAGGATCCGTCGCAGTTCAGGTTGATCGGCAAGGAAGGCGTCGTGAAACGCCTCGACAGCGCCGACAAGACCAATGGCAAGGCCTTCTACACGCTCGATATCAACGAACCGGACATGCTCACGGTGGTCGTGGCGCGTTCGCCGAAATTCGGCGGCAAGGTCGCGTCCTTCGATGCGACGGCTGCGAAAGCCGTGGCTGGTGTCGTCGACGTCAAGCAGGTGTCGAATGGCGTCGCTGTCTACGCCAAGGGTTTCTGGCCCGCGAAGATGGGCCGCGACGCGCTGAAGATCACCTGGGACGACAGCAAGGCGGAGAAGCGTGGCAGTGCGGAACTGCTGCAGCAATTCCGCGGGCTGTCGAGGACGGCCGGCAAACTCGTGAAGGCCGAGGGCAAGTTCGAAGAGTCGATGGCCAAAGGTGGCCGCGTGATCGAGGTTGAATACGTCTTCCCGTATCTGGCCCATGCCGCTATGGAGCCGCTCAACGCCTATCTGAAATGGGACGGCGACACCGCCTATGCGCGCTATGGCTGCCAGTTTCCGACGCCTGACCATATGGCGATCTCCAAGGTGCTCGGGCTGCCGATCGAGAAGGTCAAGATCGACGTTCTTCTGGCTGGCGGCAGCTTCGGCCGCCGCGCCCAGCAGAGCACGCATCAGGCCATCGAGCTCGCCGAAGTCGCGAAAGCGATCGGACCGGGCAAACCGGTCAAGCTGGTGTGGACGCGCGAGGACGATATGCGCGGTGGCTATTATCGGCCGTATTGCATCCACCGCATGCGCGGTGCGGTGCGCGACGGCAAGATCGAGGCGTGGAGCGACACCATTGTCTCGCAGTCGATCATGAAGGGCTCCTTCTTCGAGTCCATGATGTTCAAGGACGGCCTGGACCCGACGTCCTATGAAGGCTCGAACGAAATCCCGTACGACGTCGAGAACTTCCGCTGCGACATGCATCAGGTTGATGTCGGCGTGCCCGTGTTGTGGTGGCGCTCGGTGGGCCACACCCACACCGGTTATGTTGTCGAAGCCTTTGTCGATGAACTGCTCGAGGCCGCCGGCAAGGATCCGATCGAAGGCCGGCTCGAGTTGCTGAGCAAGAAGCCGCGCCATGCGGGCGCGCTCAAGGCCGTCGCCGAACTCGCCGACTGGAAGAACTACAAGGTGCCGGCAGGCCGCGCGCGCGGCGTTGCGGTGGTCGAGAGCTTCAACACCTTCGTCGCGCAGGTCGTCGAACTGTCCATGACCGACGATGGTCCGAAGGTGCACAAGGTGTGGTGCGCGGTGGATTGCGGCGTCGCCGTGAACCCCGACATCATCCGCGCGCAGATGGAAGGTGGCATCGGCTTCGGCCTCGGTCACATCCTCTATGCGGAACAGACGCTGGATGCCGGCGCGCCGGTGTCAGGCAATTTCGACACCTATCGTTCGCTGCGCATCAACGAGATGCCGGAGATCGAAGTGGTCATCGTGAAATCGACCGAGAAGCCATCGGGCGTCGGCGAACCGGGCGTGCCTCCGCTCGGGCCTGCCGTTGCCAACGCGCTGGCGAAACTCGGAGTGGGAAGACCGCGGCAGTTGCCGATCGTACCAGGAGCCTCAGCATGAGCTTGTTTAAGAACTCGATGTTGGCGCTGGTCGCCGGCGGTCTCGCGGCGGGTCTCCTCGCATTCGCGGAGCCGAGCTTCCAGGAGGCCGATGCAGCGGTCAGCAATCCGACCAAGCTGCAGTCGGTCTCGGCCTTCGCCAAGATCAAGAACAAGAACGAGCGTGCGGTGGCGCTGTTTACGGAGGCCGGCAAGGTCATCCAGTCGCCGCGCTGCATGAACTGCCATCCGGCCACCGAACGCCCGACCCAGACCGACCGCATGCGGCCGCATATCCCGCTGGTCGTGCGCGGCGAGGGCGGTGTCGGCGCGGCCGGTGGTCTCGCTTGTGCCACCTGTCACCACGAGAACAACTTCGATGCCGCCAACGTCCCCGGCAATCCGAAGTGGGCGCTGGCGCCCATCGAGATGGCCTGGCAGGGCAAGACGCTTGGCCAGATCTGCACCCAGATCAAGGACAAGGAGCGCAATGGCGGCAAGGACATGGCCGCACTTGTGAAGCACATGGCCGAAGACGAACTAGTCGGCTGGGGCTGGCATCCCGGTGGCAACCGGACCCCGGCGCCGGGTACCCAGAAGCAGTTCGGTGAACTGATCAAGGCCTGGGCCGATGCCGGAGCGGCCTGCCCGAAGGGGTGACAGCTCCGCTTGGCATGAACGTCTAACTGAAGCGCGGGCGCGTCACGGCGTTTGCGCTTCAGCCATTCATGATCACGGCGCGCGTTCGACGTGATGGGTCATCTGCACCGACCAGCGTCGCGCGGTCCGTCGCTAGAACAACTTCCGGCAGCGACAGTGGCTCAATGCCGGCGAACCAGCGATAGACCAGTCCCATCATCACTCCGGCGACGGCGGTGATCGGGATGGTCAGCCAGAGCGAGATGAATGGGCTCGCCAGCACGGCGCCTGCACCCGCGACGGCTGCGCCAATCCCGGAATAGTCAATGCCTCTGGTGCGTCGCGTGCTGCGGGCTATGGCATGGGTGATGGCGATGACGATCGCAGACGGCAAGGACGTCGTCATCAAAGTCAGCATGAAGAAATAGGCGGGGAACGCCATTTCGTTGACCTGCTTGCTCCAGTTGAAGCTGTGACTCCCGTCGGCGCTGAAGTGGCCGAATATCGACGTGACGAAGGGGATGGTGACCACGGCGACAATCGCAGCAGGCACAGCCGCCGCGATCGCGACAGCGGTGAGTGAGGTGCGGACCTGGACCGGGCCGTCGAAAGTGACGGCCGGCGTTGCGGGAGCTTCCGTCGCCGCGTCGGGTGTTTCACCCGCCGGCACGGCCCGCATCTCGCGTCCAGCGAGTTTCACGTACATGACACCGGCGACCATGCCGACCAGAATTGGCAGCACTGATGCGGTCAGGCGCGTGCCGTCCAGCGGGGGCATGATCAGCAGGTTGTTCGACAGCGCGATGCCGTAGCCGAGAGCCGCTGCTGCACCACCCATCAATCCATATGCGGCGCGGGTGCTGTAGCGCAGCGAGCGCATCAACCAGTGGCCGGCCACCATGAGTGCTGCGTCGGTGCCGACCTGCAACACGAATATTTGGAATGCCCGGTCGGGGGAGGGCGGCTCCATCTGGTCCGCAAGGAATGTGGCGAGCCCGAGAACCAGGATGACGCCGTGGAACAGCCCAAGGAAAACAACTACCGCCATAAATGCGCGGGTGGAACTGCGAACAACGGACATCTGACGCTCCATGAGGCGCGACGGCAGAGGGTCGCAGCCACTTGTTTTCGGACAGGGTGGCAAGCACGGGTTGCGCGCGAGTTAATCCGATTGCGGGATTACTGCTCGGTCAACGCGATGACTGACAGCGGCTTACCAAAATGTGTAGAATTGTCCGGATGCAGCGCGCGGGGCTGGGGGGCGATCACGGCCCCCTGCAGAAAAGATGCCACATCGGCATTTCGCGCTTGGCAACACGAAAAAGACTCGTTAAACAACCGTTTCCGGGCGTGCTGGCTGGTAGCTGGCGCGTCTGTGTTCGCACTCCGACAACCCACATCGCAGGAGACTTTTCCTTTCAGGCCGTCCATACGGATCGCTCGACGGGGATGGGACGCGCGACGCGGATTTGAGGAAGGCGGGCAGGGGTCACCAATAGGCCGGATGATGGCTTATCGATGATCCTGAATCCTGTCCGAGACTGCTGGCGCCTTAGATAAACGCAAGTTTCATCAACGGCTTAATCGTAAAACTTGATGCAGCCAGCATAGACGGGTGAAGACTGGATTTCGCCAATGTCGTTTTGTGCGACATGACGCGTATTTGGTTCGAACCTCGACACCCCGCGCCAATACTGGTTCGCCAGGACGGTTCGGGAGGGCAGGCTATCATATCGTCTCGCCCGACGTGTCTTTAGGCCATGTGTTTTAACGAGCATGGGTCTTGAGGTCAGGTTCAGGTGGGACGGTGGGTGTAACCCGGCGGTCCTATCTCGATAGAGGCCGCCAACCGGAGAGAGCTTGCTGTGGAAAGAGCGGCTAAAAAGGACGCGGTCGACGCGCTGAACGGGGTCTTCAAGACCACCAGCGTTGCGGTCGTCGCCCATTATTCCGGCCTCACCGTTGCTCAGATGCAGAATCTGCGTTCGCAGATGAAGCTGGCTGGCGCCTCGGTGAAGGTCTCGAAGAACCGTCTCGCCAAAATTGCTCTTGAAGGCACGGATGTTGCTGCCATCGGTTCCCTGTTGAAGGGCCCGACTGTGATCGCCACTTCGGACGATCCGGTAGCTGCACCGAAGGTTGCCGTCGAATTTGCCAAGGCGAACGAGAAGTTCGTCATCCTTGGCGGCTCGATGGGTAAAACCGTCCTGAACGTCGACAGCGTCAAGGCCTTGGCCGCGCTGCCCTCGCTCGACGAACTGCGCGCGAAGATCCTCGGCCTCCTTGTGGCGCCGGCGACCAAGATCGCTCAGCTCTCGACAGCTCCCGCGGCGAAGCTCGCGCGTGTTGTTCAGGCCTATGCCTCAAAGAGCGAAGCGGCCTGACGCCCTTCGCATTCAAACCCTGGTTCGAACCAAATACGCTTAAGGAAATAGACAATGGCTGACCTACAGAAAATCGTTGACGATCTCTCGAGCCTGACCGTGCTCGAAGCTGCCGACCTCGCCAAGATGCTCGAAGAAAAGTGGGGCGTTTCGGCTGCTGCTGCTGTTGCAGTTGCTGGTCCGGCTGCTGGTGGCGGCGGTGCTGCTGCTGCTGAAGAAAAGACCGAGTTCACTGTCGTTCTGGCTTCGGCCGGCGACAAGAAGATCGAAGTCATCAAGGAAGTCCGTGCGATCACGGGTCTTGGCCTCAAGGAAGCCAAGGACCTGGTCGAAGGCGCTCCGAAGCCCGTCAAGGAAGGCGTTGCCAAGGACGAAGCCGAGAAGATCAAGGGTCAGCTCGAGAAGGCTGGCGCGAAGGTCGAACTCAAGTAAGGCCCTTTATGGGTTCCATCTGGGGGGCGGCCATTTGGTCGCCCTCTGGGCCGGAACCCGATGGACTACACAGGAATGTGTGGGGATGCGCTGGGAACCACCCTCGAATCTCCATGATTGCCATCCCATATCGGGACGGCAGCACGAAAAACACGGTCTGACAGCGGAAACGGCGACGTTTCCGGTTAAGCCGTTGGGAGATGGGCAATTTTCGGGCTTTTCGGTCCGTAGCTAGGCGGTTTGGACGGGCGAGATGCAGTCGGGCATCGCGCACGTCGTTTTGCGTTCTGCGATTCAAATGCTCGGGAGAGGGATTTTGTTCCTCACATTGGGTGTCGAATTCGGAACGTTCTTGGAAATTCAACCCGGAGGCGATGGCAGTCGCGCTCTGGAAGGTTCGCCCCTTTCGGGCGACGCAATGAGAGGCCACGATGGGTCAGCAGACGTTCACAGGTCGCAAGCGCGTTCGCAAGTTCTTCGGTCATATTAAAGAAGTCGCAGAGATGCCGAACCTCATCGAGGTTCAGAAGGCGTCCTACGACCAGTTCCTGATGGTCGATGAGCCGACCGGCGGTCGCCTCGACGAAGGTCTGCAGGCTGTTTTCCGTTCGGTGTTTCCGATCTCGGATTTCTCGGGCACCTCGATGCTGGAATTCGTGCGCTACGAATTCGAGCCGCCGAAATATGACGTCGATGAGTGCCGCCAGCGCGGCATGACCTATGCTGCGCCGCTGAAGGTGACGCTGCGCCTGATCGTGTTCGATATCGATGAAGAAACCGGCGCCAAGTCCGTCAAGGACATCAAGGAGCAGGACGTCTACATGGGCGATATCCCGCTCATGACCATGAACGGCACCTTCGTCGTCAACGGCACCGAGCGCGTCATCGTCTCGCAGATGCATCGTTCGCCGGGCGTGTTCTTCGACCACGACAAGGGCAAGACCCATTCGTCGGGCAAGCTGCTGTTCGCTGCCCGCGTGATCCCGTATCGCGGCTCCTGGCTCGACATCGAGTTCGACGCCAAGGACATCGTGTTCGCGCGTATCGACCGTCGCCGCAAGATTCCGGTGACGTCGCTGATGTTCGCGCTGGGTCTGGATGGCGAGGAAATCCTCTCGACGTTCTACAAGAAGATCCAGTTCAAGAAGATCAAGGAAGGCTGGCGCGTTCCGTTCGACGCCACCCGTTTCCGCGGCTACTCCACCGTCAACGACCTGATCGATGCCGACACCGGCAAGGTCGTGCTCGAAGCCGGCAAGAAGCTCACCGTGCGCGCTGCCCGTCAGCTCGCCGAGAAGGGCCTCAAGGCGCTGCGTCTGACCGACGAAGAGTTGGTCGGCAACTATCTCGCCGAGGACCTCGTCAACGTGAAGACCGGTGAAATCTACGCCGAAGCCGGCGAGGAAATCACCGAGAAGTCGCTGAAGGCGCTGAACGAGGAGGGCTACAAGGAACTCCCGCTGCTCGACATCGACCATGTCAATATCGGTGCCTATATCCGCAACACGCTCTCGGCAGACAAGAACCTGACGCGTGAAGACGCGCTGTTCGACATCTATCGCGTGATGCGTCCGGGCGAGCCGCCGACGCTCGAATCCGCGCAGAACATGTTCCAGTCGCTGTTCTTCGACTCGGAGCGCTACGACCTCTCGGCCGTGGGCCGCGTGAAGATGAACATGCGCCTCGAACTCGACGCGCCGGACACTCATCGCACGCTGCGCAAGGAAGACATCCTCGCCGTCATCAAGACGCTGGTGGATCTGCGCGACGGCAAGGGCGAAATCGACGACATCGACCATCTCGGCAACCGCCGTGTGCGTTCGGTCGGCGAGCTGATGGAAAATCAGTATCGCGTCGGCCTGCTGCGCATGGAGCGCGCCATCAAGGAACGTATGTCGTCCGTCGACATCGACACCGTGATGCCGCAGGACCTGATCAACGCGAAGCCTGCGGCTGCCGCGGTGCGCGAGTTCTTCGGTTCGTCGCAGCTGTCGCAGTTCATGGACCAGACCAACCCGCTCTCGGAAATCACCCACAAGCGTCGTCTTTCGGCGCTTGGCCCCGGTGGTCTGACCCGCGAGCGCGCCGGCTTCGAAGTCCGCGACGTGCATCCGACCCACTATGGCCGTATCTGTCCGATTGAGACGCCGGAAGGCCCGAACATCGGTCTGATCAACTCGCTCGCCACCTTCGCGCGCGTCAACAAGTACGGTTTCGTCGAGACCCCTTACCGCAAGGTCAAGGACGGTCGCGTCACCGATGAGGTCGTGTACCTCAGCGCGATGGAAGAGGGCCGCTACTCGGTCGCGCAGGCGAACGTGTCGCTCGACGCCAAGGGCAAGTTCACCGAAGACATGATCATCTGCCGTCATGCCGGCGACGTGTTGCCGCTGCCGGCCGACAAGGTCGACTACATGGACGTGTCGCCGAAGCAGCTCGTTTCGGTCGCTGCGGCGCTGATCCCGTTCCTCGAGAACGACGACGCCAACCGCGCGCTGATGGGCTCGAACATGCAGCGTCAGGCCGTGCCTCTGGTGCGCGCCGAAGCGCCGTTCGTCGGTACCGGCATGGAAGCCGTCGTGGCCCGCGACTCCGGTGCTGCGATCGCTGCCCGCCGTTCGGGTGTCATCGACCAGATCGACGCAACCCGCGTGGTTATCCGCGCGACCGAAGATCTCGATCCGACCAAGTCGGGCGTCGATATCTATCGTCTGATGAAGTACCAGCGTTCGAACCAGTCGACCTGTATCAACCAGCGTCCGCTGGTGAAGGTTGGCGACGTCATTCGCAAGGGCGACATCATTGCCGACGGTCCGTCGACCGATCTCGGTGAACTCGCACTCGGCCGTAACGTGCTCGTCGCGTTCATGCCGTGGAATGGCTACAACTTCGAAGACTCGATCCTCCTCTCGGAGCGGATCGTGAAGGAAGACGTCTTCACCTCGATCCACATCGAGGAATTCGAAGTCATGGCCCGCGACACCAAGCTCGGCCCTGAGGAAATCACCCGCGACATTCCGAACGTGTCGGAAGAAGCGCTGAAGAACCTCGACGAAGCCGGCATCGTCTATATCGGCGCTGAAGTCCGCGCCGGCGACATCCTGGTCGGCAAGATCACGCCGAAGGGCGAAAGCCCGATGACGCCGGAAGAAAAGCTTCTGCGCGCCATCTTCGGTGAGAAGGCGTCGGACGTTCGCGACACCTCGCTCCGCGTGCCTCCGGGCGTGCAGGGCACGATCGTCGAAGTCCGCGTGTTCAACCGGCACGGCGTCGACAAGGACGAACGTGCTCTGGCGATCGAGCGAGAAGAAATCGAACGTCTTGCCAAGGACCGTGACGACGAACAGGCCATCCTGGATCGTAACGTCTACGGCCGTCTGGCTGATCTTCTGGAGAACAAGGTCGGCATCGCCGGTCCGAAGGGCTTCAAGAAGGACGGCAAGATCACGCGCGCCGTGCTCGACGAAAATCCGCGGTCGCAGTGGTGGATGTTCGCCACCGCGAACGACAAGCTGATGACCGAAATCGAAGCGATGCGGAAGCAGTACGACGAGTCGAAGAAGGGCCTTGAACAGCGCTTCCTCGACAAGGTCGAGAAGCTGCAGCGTGGCGACGAACTGCCGCCAGGCGTGATGAAGATGGTCAAGGTCTTCGTCGCGGTGAAGCGCAAGATTCAGCCCGGCGACAAGATGGCCGGACGTCACGGCAACAAGGGCGTGGTGTCGAAGATCGTTCCGATCGAAGACATGCCGTTCCTTGAAGACGGTACGCATGCGGACATCGTGCTGAACCCGCTCGGCGTGCCGTCGCGCATGAACGTCGGTCAGATCTTGGAGACGCATCTTGGCTGGGCCTGCGCAGGCATGGGCAAGAAGATCGGTCAGACTATCGACGCCTATTACCAGAAGCAGGATCTGAAGCCGCTGCGCGACACCCTGAAGAAGGTTTACGGCGAAGACGAAGTCATCAAGTCGCTGAACGACACCGAGCTGCTTGAACTGGCGCGTAACCTGAAGCCCGGCGTGCCGATTGCGACGCCGGTGTTCGACGGTGCGAAGGAAGCCGACATCGAAGAGATGTTGAAGATGGCTGGCTTCGACGCGTCCGGTCAGTCCACCGTCTATGACGGCCGGACCGGCGACCAGTTCGATCGCAAGGTGACTGTGGGCTACATCTACATGCTCAAGCTTCACCATCTCGTGGACGACAAGATCCACGCGCGTTCGATCGGTCCATACTCGCTCGTCACGCAGCAGCCGCTGGGTGGTAAGGCGCAGTTCGGCGGTCAGCGCTTCGGTGAAATGGAAGTGTGGGCGCTCGAGGCTTATGGCGCGGCGTACACGCTCCAGGAAATGCTGACGGTGAAGTCGGACGACGTCGCGGGCCGTACCAAGGTCTACGAGGCGATCGTGCGCGGCGACGACACGTTCGAGGCCGGTATTCCGGAATCGTTCAACGTGCTGGTCAAGGAAATGCGCTCGCTCGGCCTCAACGTCGATCTGCACAATTCCAAGCTGCCGGGGCCGACCTCTGAAGCTGCCGAGTAAGAACAAGCGTTACGCCCGGCCTGATGGCCGGGCGTCCGCACCCAGCCGGGACGTGGGGCAGGGTGTGTGGCTCTAAAGAATTTCGAATTTGCTGCTGATGGCGATCGGCACGCGAGGAGAAGACGATGAACCAAGAAATTATGAATCTCTTCAATCCGACGACTCCGGCTCAGGTCTTCGACCAGATCCGGATCTCGATTGCGTCCCCGGAGAAGATTCTGTCGTGGTCCTACGGCGAGATCAAGAAGCCGGAAACCATCAATTACCGTACCTTCAAGCCCGAGCGCGACGGCCTGTTCTGCGCCCGCATCTTCGGGCCCATCAAGGATTACGAGTGCTTGTGCGGCAAGTACAAGCGCATGAAGTACAAGGGCATCATCTGCGAGAAGTGCTCGGTCGAAGTGACCCTGTCGCGCGTCAGACGCGAGCGCATGGGCCACATCGAACTAGCCGCTCCGGTTGCGCACATCTGGTTCCTGAAGTCGCTGCCGTCGCGCATCGGCCAGTTGCTGGACATGACGCTCAAGGATCTCGAGCGCATCCTGTATTTCGAATACTACGTCGTTCTCGAGCCGGGTCTCACCGCGCTCAAGGACCGTCAGCTGCTGTCTGAAGAAGAATATCTGAAGGCGCAGGACGAATACGGCCAGGACTCGTTCACCGCGATGATCGGTGCCGAGGCGATCCGTGAACTGTTGAAGGGTCTGGAGCTCGAGAAGCTCGACGAGCAGCTGCGCGTCGAGATGAAGGAGACCGAATCCGACATCAAGCACAAGAAGCTCGCCAAGCGCCTGAAGATCGTCGAGGCCTTCCGCTATTCCGGTAACAAGCCGGAGTGGATGATCCTCACGGTGGTGCCGGTGATCCCGCCGGATCTGCGTCCGCTGGTGCCGCTGGATGGCGGCCGCTTCGCGACGTCGGATCTGAACGATCTGTATCGCCGCGTCATCAACCGTAACAACCGCTTGAAGCGTCTGATGGAGCTCCGCGCGCCGGACATCATCATCCGCAACGAAAAGCGCATGCTGCAGGAGGCCGTCGACGCACTGTTCGATAACGGCCGCCGTGGCCGTGTCATCACCGGCGCCAACAAGCGTCCGCTGAAGTCGCTGGCTGACATGCTGAAGGGCAAGCAGGGTCGTTTCCGTCAGAACCTGCTCGGCAAGCGCGTCGACTATTCGGGCCGTTCGGTCATCGTCGTCGGTCCGGAACTGCGTCTGCATCAGTGCGGCCTGCCGAAGAAGATGGCGCTCGAACTGTTCAAGCCGTTCATCTATTCGCGTCTCGACGCCAAAGGTCTGTCCACCACGGTGAAGCAGGCGAAGAAGCTCGTTGAAAAAGAACGTCCCGAGGTCTGGGACATCCTCGACGAGGTCATTCGCGAACATCCCGTGCTGCTGAACCGCGCGCCGACGCTGCATCGTCTGGGCATCCAGGCGTTCGAGCCGGTGCTCATCGAAGGCAAGGCGATCCAGCTGCATCCGCTGGTCTGCTCGGCCTTCAACGCCGACTTCGACGGCGACCAGATGGCCGTGCACGTTCCGCTGTCGCTTGAAGCGCAGCTGGAAGCACGCGTCCTGATGATGTCGACCAACAACATCCTGCATCCGGCGAACGGTCAGCCGATCATCGTGCCGTCGCAGGACATCGTGCTGGGTCTGTACTACCTGTCGACCATGCGTGCGGGTCTCCCGGGCGAAAACAAGCTGTATCGTGAGATGGCGGAGATCGAGCATGCGCTGCATGCAAAGGTCATCCACCTCCACACCAAGATCAAATACAGCTGGTCCGGTCTCGATGCGGACGGCAAGCCGGTCACGCGCATGGTGGAAACCACTGCCGGTCGTGCGATGCTCGGTCAGGTTCTGCCGAAGTCGCCGAAGATGCCCTTTGACGTCATCAACAAGCTGATGACCAAGAAGGAAATCTCGGGCGTCATCGATCAGGTCTACCGTCACTGCGGTCAGAAAGAGACCGTGATCTTCTGCGATCGCATCATGGCGCTCGGCTTCTACAACGCGTTCAAGGCGGGCATCTCGTTCGGCAAGGACGACATGGTCGTGCCGGGTTCGAAGTGGAAGATCGTCGACGCCACCCGTGCGTTCGCGAAGGACTTCGAACAGCAGTACAATGACGGTCTGATCACCCACGGTGAGAAGTACAACAAGGTCGTCGACGCCTGGTCGAAGGCGGGTGAAGAAGTCGCCAAGGAGATGATGAAAGAGATCTCCTCGGTGAAGAGGAATGCGGCTGGTGAAGAAGCCCAGATCAACTCGATCTACATGATGGCGCATTCCGGTGCCCGTGGTTCGCCGGCCCAGATGCGTCAGCTCGGTGGTATGCGCGGCCTGATGGCCAAGCCGTCGGGCGAGATCATCGAAACGCCGATCATCTCGAACTTCAAGGAAGGTCTGTCGGTTCTCGAATACTTCAACTCGACCCACGGCGCTCGTAAGGGCCTCGCGGACACCGCGTTGAAGACCGCGAACTCGGGCTATCTGACCCGCCGTCTCGTCGACGTGGCGCAGGACTGCATCATCACGCAGACCGATTGCGGCACCAATCTCGGCATCAAGATGCGCGCCATCATCGACTCCGGCTCGGTGGTCGCATCGCTGGCGTCGCGTATCCTCGGTCGTTCGGCCTGCGAAGACATTCGCGATCCCGCGACCAACAAGGTGCTGATCAAGCGCAACACGCTGATGGAAGAGAAGGACGTCGATCTTCTCCAGCAGGCCGGCATCCAGGAAGTGAAGATCCGTTCGGCTCTCACTTGCGAACTGGTCAACGGCATCTGTGGCACCTGCTACGGCCGCGATCTGGCCCGCGGCACGCCCGTCAACCACGGTGAGGCCGTCGGCGTCATCGCGGCGCAGTCGATCGGCGAGCCCGGCACGCAGCTGACGATGCGTACGTTCCACATCGGCGGCGCGGCGCAGCTCAACGAGCAGTCGGTGATCGAGTCGAACTTCGACGGCAAGATCACGATCAAGAACGAGAACATCGCCAAGAACGGCGAAGGCCACATGGTTGCAATGGTGCGCAACATGGTCATCGCCATCTCTGACGCCGATGGCACCGAGCGTGCGACGTACCGTATCCAGTACGGTGCTCGCGTTCACGTCGCCAACGGCGACATGATCAAGCGTGGCCAGCGTATTGCGGAATGGGATCCGTATTCCCGTCCGCTGCTGACCGAAGTCGACGGCACGATCGGGTTTGAGGACCTGATCGACGGCCAGTCGATTACGGAAACGCTCGACGAGTCGACCGGTATCGCCAAGCGCGTCGTTACCGACTGGCGTTCGTCGCGTGGCGGTGCGGACTTGCGTCCGGCTATCGTCATCAAGGGCAAGGACGGCAAGGTCCTCAAGCTCGCACGTGGCGGCGACGCCCGTTACATGCTATCGCCCGACGCCATTCTGTCGGTCGACGTCGATGCCAAGGTGACCTCGGGTGACATTCTTGCCCGTGTCTCGATGGAAAGCGCGAAGACGCGTGACATCACCGGCGGTCTGCCGCGGGTGGCCGAACTGTTCGAGGCGCGCAAGCCGAAGGACGCGGCGATCATCGCGGAAATCGGCGGCACCATCCGCTTTGGACGCGACTACAAGAACAAGCGTCGCATCTCGATCGAGCCGCTCGACAAGAACGAGGAGACCCGCGAGTACCTCATTCCGAAGGGCAAGCAGATCCATCTGCAGGACGGCGACATCGTCGAAAAGGGCGATTACATCGTCGAAGGCAATCCGGCGCCGCACGACATTCTGGCGATCAAGGGCATCGAGGAACTCGCTGCCTATCTGGTCAACGAAATCCAGGAAGTTTACCGGTTGCAGGGCGTGCTCATCAACGACAAGCACATCGAAGTGATTGTCCGTCAGATGCTGCAGAAGGTCGAGATTACCGATCAGGGCGAGACCGACATGATCTCGGGCGAGCAGATAGACAAGATCGAGTTCGACGCGCTGAATCTGAAGGCGAAGGAAGAAGGCAAGAAGATCGCGACCGGAAACCCTGTGCTGCTGGGCATCACCAAGGCCAGCTTGCAGACCCGTTCGTTCTTCTCGGCAGCGTCGTTCCAGGAGACCACGCGCGTGCTCACCGAAGCTGCCGTCAACGGCAAGGTGGACCCGCTCGAAGGCCTCAAGGAAAACGTCATTGTCGGCCGTCTGATCCCGGCCGGTACCGGCGCCTCGATGGCGAAGATCCGCGAAGTCGCAATGAAGCGCGACAAGATGATCCTCGACGAGCGCGAGAAGCAGGCGGCGATCGTGCCGTCGGCTCCGGCAGAAGAACCGCTGATGCTGCCGTCGGCCGAGTAATCGGACCGGGCAGACTTAAGAAACGAAAGGGCCGGCGCAAGCTGGCCCTTTCTCGTTTTGATCTGTTCATTCGGTTGGTAACGGAGAGCGGTCAGATGACATGCGATATTCGGCCGGCTCAAGCCGGCGATGCAGCAGGTATCAGCCGCGTCATCATCCGCGCGCTGCGCGAAACCAATGCGAAGGATTACACGCCCGATATCATCGCGCGCTTTGAACTCAGTTTCAGCTCGGCGGCTGTCGAACGATTGATCGATCAGCGCGATGTGTTCGTTGCCGAGATGGACAATCGTGTTGTCGGCACGGCGAGCCTGGATGGGCAGACCCTGCGGACCATGTTCGTCTTGCCGGACGTGCAAGGGCGCGGCATCGGCCGTTTGCTGGTGCAGCGGATCGAGAGGGTCGCCCGCGAACGACAGCTTGCGATTCTGACGGTTCCGGCGACGGTCACCGCAGAGGCTTTTTACGCGAGACTGGGCTTCACGGCCGTTCGCGAGGCCTATCACGGTGAGGAGCGGACCATCGTCATGGAGCGTGTCTTGTCGCCGACCAACTGACCTGCCACTGCAGATCACATCAATGCCATGGAAAAGGCCGGCGAAAGCCGGCCTTTTTCGCGTCTGACGTGTGTTGCGGCGCACTACATGCTTTTGTTCATCTTTCCTTCAGCTGAAAAATGTTTTCACTTGGAGGGGGTTAGCGCGAGTCGACGGGGTCGACGGGCCAGCCTTGCAGCGTCAGCGGATTCCGCTTTGGCTGGGAATACGTTACATCGACCGTTGCCGGATATTGCCGCCGGCAAACACGACGCGTGAAAGAAACCTATGCTTGATCTAGCAATTGTTGGTGGTGGTCCAGGCGGCCTGATGAGCGCCTGGTATCTCAAGAAGAAGCTCGGCGATCTCTGTCGTGTCACCATCTACGAGGCGTCCGACCGCGTCGGCGGCAAGATTCTCACGCGCAAGTTCGATACAGCGCCAGCCATGTACGAAGCTGGCGTTGCGGAAATCTACGATTACTCGATGACCGGGCCGGATCCGCTGCGCGAGCTGATCCAGCATTTCGGCCTGCAGACCATTCCGATGGATGCCGAGCAGGTGCAGCTGGACGGCGAGCTGCTCAACGACGTGCCGGGCATGCGCAAGAAATACGGCGCCAAGACCGCAGCCGCCATTGAAGCCTTCCGCAAGAAGTGCGCGAGCATGGTGTCGCCGATCGAATATTACGAAGGCGTCGGTTCGCACGACAACGAACACCCATGGGCATGGATAAATGCCGAGGAGCTGCTTGATAAGGAAGTCAGCGATCCCATTGCCAAGCGCTTCCTGAAGGTGATGGCGCGCTCCGACATCGCGACCGAGACGCACAACACCAACGGCCTCAATGCGCTGAAGAACTTCGTGATGGATGTCGATGGCTATATCGGCCTCTATTCGATCCAGAACGGCAACGAGCAGCTGATTTCCTGCCTGCAGTCGGAAGTCGATGCCGACATCCGGCTCAATCACCGTGTGCTCAAGGTCGGCAAGACCGAGCAGGGCCGCTATCAGCTCGACATGATGAATGGCAAGGGGCCGGACACCCGCGACTTCGATCTCGTGGTGATGTGCCTGCCGCATTCATGGCTGGCGACCATGCGCTGGGACGGCGAGCAGCTGCGCAAGTCGATGGTCAAGCACGTCGCTTACTTTGACCGCCCGGCGCATTATCTCCGGATCTCGCTGCTGTTCGACACGCCGTTCTGGGGCGAGCAGATTCCCGGCGCCTGGTTCATGTCGGAAGCCTTTGGCGGCTGCTGTGTCTATAACGAGGGCGCCCGCCACGATGTAGGCAAGCACGGCGTGCTGAACTGGCTGGTGCCAGGCTCCGACGCGCTGGCCTTTGCCAACCTCACAGACGATGAGTTGATCGATGCCGCGCTGAAGTCGTTGCCGGTCTCGTTTGGCGATGCGCGCGAGCATCTGCTGGAAGGCAAGATCCATCGCTGGCTGTCGTCGGTCAATGCGATCCCCGGCGGCATGCCGGTGCGCGACGTCATGACCAATCACCGGCCGGAGCCGAAGGATCATCCGGGCCTCGTTGTGGTCGGCGACTATCTGTTCGACTCGACGCTGAACGGTCTGCTCGACTCCTCGGATGCGGCCACCGACATCATCCTCACCGAGATGATGCGCCTGCGCCGCGCGCAGGGTCAGAATGGTACGACGATCTCCGACAAGATCGATCGCGACTATTTCCAGAATTATCGCGGCGTCGGTCCCTACAGCGAGGTCTGGAGCCAGTTTACCGACCCGGCCTATCTGACAAATCTCATCAAGATCGTCTGGGGCCGCGCCAAGGGCTACAAGCTGCTGGTCGCCGGCTCGGCATCAGGCGAACTGGTCGGCGCGTTGCGTGCCAGGGGGATCGACGCCTGGGGTGTCGAGAACAACAAGGCGATCCACGCCAGGACGCCAAAGGCGCTGCAGAAGTTCAACAAGCTCGGCTCGATCACCGATCTGCCCTTCAAGGCCGGGCAGTTCGATTTCGTGTTCGAGACCAGCCTGTGTCACGTGAGCGACAAGCAGGTGGTGACGGCCGTGCAGGAGCTCAACCGCGTCGTGAAGACCGGCCTCGTGTTCGGCTCGGTCACGTCCGACATGGCGCCGGCGGTGATCGATCGCTATGACCTGCTGCGCGGCGTCAAGAAGCTCGGCACCTGGTGGGAATGGTCGGAACTGTTCTTCGGCAACGGCTTCGACCTGTCGATGCATCGCCGCGACTGCACCGAGGCGGTGTGGGAAGCCACACTGGCCGCCGGCAAGGGACCGGGCCACTGGTATGCCGACGCGGACAGCCTGCGCTACTCGTTCTTCGACAAGGTCGATGCCGAGGATTGATCTTTGGCATCCGCCTTCGGTTGCTTTGCCGAGGACATTCTGATCGCATAGGATCATTGCCGTGGCTGTCCGGGCCGCTTCATTGATTCTTGCGGTCGAAGGACCGTGCAGCAACGGTTCGTTCCATGGCGTCGAAGCCACCTCCAAAGCCTCCATCTGACGACAAGAACGCGGCCGAGCCGGCCACGCCGCTCGATGACAAGTTTGCGCTCCCGGTTGGCGCTGCCGCCGCTTCGGTTCCCAGCACGAAACCGCCGGCTGTCGAGAAGACGGCAAAAGCCAAGCCTGCCGTCGATGATGACGACGAGGATGAAGACGACGAGCTCGATGACGATGATGACGAGGAACTGGTCGTCTTCACCGCGCGCGAGGCCGCCGGCGCCTTCGGGACGGTCTATCGTTTCACGCGGCCGTTGCTCGGCAAGTACCGCAAGTTGCTTGGCTTCGTTGGCTTCGGCGTTCTGGTCGAGACGCTGTTCAACGTCATCATGCCGCTCAGCCTCAAATATCTGATCGACGACGCGCTCGGCGAGGAAGACTTCGACGCGCTGTTCAAGATCCTGTCGGTGCTGGCCGTCGCCGGCATTGTCACGTCGATCGTTGCGATCTGGTACGAGCGCTGGGACGCCAAACTGGCAGCCTCGATCATCACGGACGTCCGCTCGCGTCTGTTCGATCACGTGCAGGATCTGCCGTCGGCCTATTTCGCCCGCACCAAGCGCGGCGAGATCCTGTCTCGCTTCTCGATCGATCTGTCGTCTTTCGAGACGGCCATCAAGAGTTTCGCCAACAGCGCATTGCTGCCGTTCCTCGAACTGATCGCCGGCATCGGACTGATGCTGTATCTGAACTGGCAGCTTGCCGCCGTCGCGCTATTGATTTTCCCGATCACACTGATCGGCCCGCGCATCCTGACGCCGAAGGCCGTGCAGGCCAATTACGACCAGAAGCTCAGCGAAGCGTCCGTGCTCGGCATGGTGCAGGAAAACATCGCGGCACAGGCGGTGATCAAGGCCTTCAGCCTGCAGCGGCGTACCATGGGCTGGTTCCGGCTACGCAACAACGAAACGCGCGACAGGATCGCGGCGGCGACCTTCCTGTCGACCATGGTCGAGCGCTCGGTCACCGTCTCGGTGTTGCTGCTGCATTTGGTGGTGCTGGCGATCGGCGCCTATCTCGCCACCAAGGGCCAGATCACGGTCGGTACCTTCGTCACCTTCGAAAGCGCGTTCTGGGAGGTGTCCTACAACATCGCCCACGTCATGCATTTCATCCCGGTGTCGATCCAGGCAGCGGCGGCCGTGCGGCACATGGAGGAGATGCTCGACGAGCCGACACGCGGCGCCGACAAGCCCGGCTCACCGGAGCTGCCGCGCATCGTCAACGACATCACGTTCGATCGCGTCTCGTTCAAGTATGAGAACAGCCAGCAGCCGGTGCTCGACAATCTCAGCCTCAAGATCAATGTCGGCAAGACCGTCGCCATTGTCGGCCCATCCGGTTCCGGCAAGAGCACGTTGCTGAACCTGATCCTGCGGCTCTATATGCCGGACGAGGGCAGGGTGACCATTGACGGCGTCGATATCCGCAAGATCACGCGCGAGTCCCTGCGCGGACACATGGCCGTGGTGTTCCAGGAGAACATGCTGTTCAACATGTCGATCCGCGAGAACATCCGGCTCGGCAAGGAAGGCGCCACCGACGAGGAAGTCGAGCAGGCGGCGCGCAAGGCCGAGATCCATCGCTACATCATGAGCCTTCCGGACAAATACGACACCCAGGTCGGCGAGCGCGGCGATACGCTATCCGGCGGCCAACGCCAGCGCATTGCGATCGCGCGGGCCGTCGTCCGCAATCCGTCGGTGCTCCTGCTGGATGAGGCGACATCCGCCCTCGACCAGACAACCGAGGCGGCGCTCAACAAGACGCTGTTCAAACTCGCCAAGGGCCGCACCCTGATTTCGTCGACGCACCGGCTGGCCGCCGTGGTGGATATGGACGAAATCATCGTCATCAATGGCGGCAAGGCGATCGAGCGCGGCTCGCACAAGGAGCTGCTGGCGCTGAACGGTACCTATCGCCAGCTCTGGGACGACCAGCGGCACAGGTCATCTGCCAGCGACGATGATGATGACGAGGATGACGACGACGAGTGAGCGCATCTGAAGATGTGTGAGGCGGTCATCCCGCCGTTCGCAGCAAGCCCGCCGCGAGCTGGCGGAAAGCCTCGACAGCTTTCGCAAGGACCGCGCGGCGATCGTCGGCGGCAGCGATCCAGAGGGCGGCGTTGAGCGCCGCGCCATTGATCAGACGGGCCGCCGCTTCGGCATCGACAGGCTTGACCGTTCCATCGTCGATCAGCCGTTGAATCGCCTGTGTTGTTGTGCGCAGACAGGCAGTTTGGTTCGGCCATTGCGAGGGATCGCCGAGCACGGCGGGGCCATCCAGCAGCATGATGCGCTGGATCTCCGGCTCGAGGGACATTTCGATATAGGCGACGCCCTCGTTGAGAAACCCGTCCCATGCGGTGTCCGCCTGGCCGCGGGCAGCGCGCATCCGTGCCAACATTTCCGCGTCGATCTGATCGATGACGGCCTGCAGCAAACCCTTCTTGTCGCCGAAGTTGTGATAGAGCGCGCCGCGCGTCAGGCCGGCTTCGGCGGTCAGATCGTCCATCGACGCGGCCGCATAGCCTTTGGCGGCGAAAGCCGTCCGGGCCGCCCGGATGAGCTTGGCCCGGGTTTCCTCCACCATTTCTGCACGCCGTCTCGCGACCACTGTCATCTCTGCAAAGTAACATACGCGCTGTATGCGTATTGACATACGAGGCGTATGCCTGAATATTCTGACATACGGAGCGTATATAATCTTTGAACAGGACTGACACCATGACCAAACGCGACGCGATTTTCCCGGCCGGCCGGCAGCCGCTTTACGAGATTAACCGGTATTCGGCGGCGATACGCTCGGGCGATCTCTTGTTTGTCTCCGGCCAGGTCGGCAGCCGGGAAGATGGCTCACCGGAGCCGGTTTTTGAAAAGCAGGTCCAGCTGGCATTCGATAACCTCGCGGCCGTGCTGAAGGCGGCAGGTTGCACGTTCGACGACGTGGTTGACGTCACCACCTTCCACACCGACCCGGCCACCCAGTTCGCGGCGGTCAATGCCGTCCGATTGGCCGTGATTGGCGAGCCGCCTTACCCGAATTGGACCGCGGTCGGGGTCAACTGGCTGGCGGGCTTCGATTTCGAGATCAAGGTTATCGCACGCATCCCTGTATCCGCCTGATTGGCTGGTCGCGAGTGTCGGGTGGGGTGGGCTGTGTCCCTCTCCATTCGGCCCCTGGTAATATTTGCTGCTGATCGATGCTGGCCCGGTGTGTCGATTCGGGACGCGGTACGGTTTGCATCGGATGCGAGTCGGCGGGGCAGGGCGCAAAAAATCCGCAACCCAGGCGATTCTCTTTCATCAAACTGCAACGAATCCGAGTCGCGGATTCTTTCGTGGATGACATGGCGGGCGTCGAAATCGCGTATGTTCTGTCATGATCCACATGCTAGAAGATGCAGTGCGAGAAGCGTTTCTTTCATCGCGCTTTGTTGTTGACTTGGGTATCCCCTGCGGATACAACCCGGCCATTCAACGACAGGCGGTGAGCTTCGCCAGTGTCGGAACGGATCACCCGGTGGGCTTTTCGGAGCTGATTGGGCACCAACCTCGACCAAGAAGCTCAAACGCTGTCGCTATATCAAGGCAATGCCAAAACGACGTTTGTCTCCTGAGAGACTTCTCTCCTGAGATTAAATTCGAATGCATGACCTCGGTGCAGACCTGAAGACATAAGTCTGGCGGTCATGATCGCGGTCCTCTGTGGCGTTAAGCGCTTTCCGTTCAGCAATGAATGGTTGGCGTGATTTCGTTTTGCGTGAAGCTTTTCACGTGATGCGAACCGTGGGGCAGGTTGCTCCGAGTGATTTTGAGGAAGCCGTTACGGCTTCGAGCGAACTAAAGGGTGAAGGCTGACATGCCGACGATCAACCAGCTGATCGCTACTCCGCGCGCAATTCAGAAGTCGCGCAAGAAGGTTCCTGCGCTGCAGCAGTCGCCGCAGAAGCGCGGCGTTTGCACGCGCGTCTACACGACGACTCCGAAGAAGCCGAACTCGGCGCTTCGTAAGGTTGCCAAGGTGCGTCTGACCAATGGCTTCGAAGTCATCGGTTACATTCCGGGTGAAGGTCATAACCTTCAGGAGCACTCCGTGGTCATGATCCGCGGCGGTCGCGTCAAGGATTTGCCCGGCGTTCGTTACCACATCCTCCGCGGCGTGCTGGATACCCAGGGCGTCAAGAACCGTAAGCAGCGTCGTTCGAAGTACGGCGCGAAGCGTCCGAAGTAAGCCGGGGTCTGATCGATGTCTCGTCGCCATTCTGCTGAAAAGCGTGAAGTTAACCCGGATCCGAAGTTCGGGAACGTCATCGTCACCAAGTTCATGAATTCGATCATGTATGACGGCAAGAAGTCTGCCGCCGAAACCATCGTTTACGGTGCTTTCGAAATGATCGAAGCGAAGACCAAGCAGGGTCCGCTCGGCGTGTTCGAGCAGGCTCTGGAAAATGTGATGCCGACGATCGAAGTTCGTTCGCGTCGCGTCGGTGGCGCCACCTATCAGGTGCCGGTTGAAGTCCGCAGCATTCGGCGCCAGGCGCTGGGCATTCGCTGGCTGATCACCGCTGCGCGCGCTCGAAACGAGAAGACCATGACCGAGCGTCTCTCGGCTGAGCTGCTCGATGCGTCGAACAACCGTGGTAACGCCGTGAAGAAGCGGGAAGACGTGCACAAGATGGCGGAAGCCAATCGCGCATTCTCGCACTATCGCTGGTAACGGCGAAACTCCGGAATTTAAGGAACATCCCATGCCTCGCGTACATGCCATTGAGGACTACCGTAACTTCGGTATCATGGCGCATATCGATGCCGGTAAGACGACAACGACCGAGCGCATCCTCTATTACACCGGCAAGAGCCACAAAATCGGCGAAGTGCACGAAGGTGCCGCGACGATGGATTGGATGGAGCAGGAGCAGGAGCGTGGCATCACCATCACGTCCGCTGCCACCACTGCATTCTGGAATGGCCATCGCCTGAACATCATCGACACCCCCGGCCACGTCGACTTCACGATTGAAGTCGAGCGTTCGCTGCGCGTGCTCGACGGCGCCGTGTGCGTTCTCGACTCCAACCAGGGCGTCGAGCCGCAGACCGAAACCGTCTGGCGTCAGGGCGACAAGTACAAGGTTCCGCGGATCGTTTTCGCGAACAAGATGGATAAGACCGGCGCTGACTTCTACAAGTGCCTGCAGGACATCATCGACCGTCTCGGCGCGAAGCCCGTTGCGATCCAGCTGCCGATCGGCGCTGAGAACGACTTCGTCGGCATGGTCGATCTCGTGATCATGAAGGCCTATATCTGGAACAACGAGGCCCTCGGCGCGAAGTACGAGACCGTCGACATTCCGGCTGACCTGGTCGAGAAGGCCAAGGAATATCGCGAGAAGCTGCTCGAAGCCGCCGTCGAACTCGACGATGAGGCGATGACTGCTTACCTCGACGGCACCGAGCCGGACGAGGCGACCCTCAAGCGTCTGATCCGTAAGGCCGTGCTGACTGGCGCGTTCTACCCGGTTCTCTGCGGCTCGGCCTTCAAGAACAAGGGCGTGCAGCCTTTGCTCGACGCGGTTGTCGATTATCTGCCGTCGCCGGTTGACGTTCCTGCCATCAAGGGTACGGACGAAGACGGCAACGAGATCCTCCGCAAGGCGGACGACAAGGAGCCGTTGGCTCTGCTCGCATTCAAGATCATGGACGATCCGTTCGTCGGCACCATCACGTTCTGCCGCATCTATTCGGGTGTTCTGCAGAGCGGCACCGGTGTCGTGAACTCGACCCGTGAGAAGAAAGAACGTATCGGCCGCATGCTGCTGATGCATGCGAACAACCGTGAAGACATCAAGGAAGCCTTTGCCGGCGACATCGTCGCTCTGGCTGGCCTCAAGGAAGCCCGCACCGGTGACACGCTTTGCGATCCGGACAAGCAGGTCATTCTCGAGCGCATGGAATTCCCGGAGCCGGTGATCGAAATCGCGATCGAGCCGAAGTCCAAGGCCGACCAGGAAAAGCTGGGCGTCGCTCTGGCGAAGCTCGCTGCAGAAGATCCGTCGTTCCGCGTGTCGACCGACCACGAGTCCGGCCAGACCATCCTGAAGGGCATGGGCGAACTCCATCTCGACATCAAGGTCGACATTCTGCGCCGTACCTACAAGGTCGACGCGAATATCGGCGCACCGCAGGTGGCGTTCCGTGAGAAGATCACGAAGCGCGCTGAAGTCGACTATACCCACAAGAAGCAGACCGGTGGTACCGGCCAGTTCGCCCGCGTCAAGTTCGTGGTCGAGCCGGGCGAGCCGGGTTCGGGCTTCGTGTTCGAATCCAAGGTCGTCGGTGGTTCGGTTCCGAAGGAATACATCCCCGGCGTCGAAAAGGGTCTCAACAGCGTCATGACCTCGGGCGTGGTCGCGGGCTTCCCCGTGGTCGACGTTCATGTCCAGCTGGTTGACGGCGCCTATCACGACGTCGACTCGTCGGCACTGGCCTTCGAAATTGCTTCGCGCGCGGCACTCCGCGACGCGCTGCAGAAGGGCAAGTCCGTTCTGCTCGAGCCGATCATGAAGGTCGAATGCGTGACCCCGGAAGACTACACCGGTTCGGTCATCGGCGACTTGAACTCGCGGCGCGGTCAGATCCAGGGTCAGGACATGCGCGGCAACGCCAACGTCATCAACGCGATGGTGCCGCTCATGAACATGTTCGGTTACGTGAACACGCTGCGCTCGATGAGCCAGGGTCGTGCAACGTTCTCGATGTCATTCGATCACTACGCGGAAGCGCCGGCCAATGTGTCGGCAGAAGTCCAGAAGAAGTTTGCCTGATTGTCGTTAGCGACAGTTGACGACTAAACGGAGAGAGTCATGGCCAAAGCAAAATTTGAACGTAACAAGCCGCACTGCAATATTGGTACGATCGGTCACGTTGACCACGGCAAGACGTCGCTGACGGCGGCGATCACGAAGGTGCTGGCAGAGACGGGCGGTGCCACGTTCACCGCTTACGACCAGATCGACAAGGCGCCCGAGGAAAAGGCCCGCGGCATCACCATTTCGACCGCGCACGTCGAATACGAGACCGCCAACCGGCACTACGCCCACGTCGACTGCCCCGGCCACGCCGACTATGTGAAGAACATGATCACCGGCGCCGCGCAGATGGACGGTGGCATCCTGGTCGTGTCGGCCGCTGACGGCCCGATGCCGCAGACCCGCGAGCACATCCTGCTCGCCCGCCAGGTCGGCGTGCCCGCGCTGGTCGTGTTCCTGAACAAGTGCGACATGGTCGATGATCCGGAACTGCTCGAGCTCGTGGAAATGGAAGTCCGCGAACTGCTCTCGAAGTACGACTTCCCGGGCGATGACATTCCGATCATCAAGGGTTCGGCGCTGGCCGCTCTCGAAAACTCGGACCAGAAGCTCGGTCACGACGCCATTCTCGAACTGATGAAGAATGTCGACAGCTACATCCCGCAGCCGGAGCGTCCGGTTGACCAGCCGTTCCTGATGCCAGTGGAAGACGTGTTCTCGATCTCGGGCCGTGGTACGGTCGTGACCGGCCGCGTCGAGCGCGGCATCGTCAAGGTCGGCGAGGAAATCGAAATCGTCGGCATCCGCGCCACGCAGAAGACGATCTGCACCGGCGTTGAAATGTTCCGCAAGCTGCTCGATCAGGGCCAGGCCGGCGACAACATCGGCGCGCTGCTGCGCGGCACCAAGCGTGAAGACGTCGAGCGCGGCCAGGTGCTGTGCAAGCCGGGTTCGGTGAAGCCGCACACCAAGTTCAAGGCCGAGGCTTACATCCTCACCAAGGAAGAGGGTGGCCGTCACACGCCGTTCTTCACCAACTACCGTCCGCAGTTCTACTTCCGCACCACCGACGTGACCGGTGTGGTGCATCTGCCGGAAGGCACCGAAATGGTGATGCCGGGCGACAACATCGCCATGGAAGTGCACCTGATCGTGCCGATCGCGATGGAAGAAAAGCTGCGCTTCGCCATCCGTGAAGGCGGCCGCACCGTCGGTGCAGGCGTCGTCGCTAGCATCATCGAGTAAGGACGCGAACAGGAAGTCGTGAGTAGCGGGTCTCGCTACTCGCTACTCGCAACAACCATTCGCTTTCAAAGAAAGACACGGCAATGAACGGCCAGAATATCCGCATTCGTCTCAAGGCGTTCGATCATCGTATCCTCGATGCATCGACCCGTGAGATCGTAAGCACCGCGAAGCGCACGGGTGCACAGGTCCGTGGACCCATCCCGCTGCCGACGCGCATCGAGAAGTTCACGGTCAACCGTTCGCCGCACGTCGACAAGAAGAGCCGCGAGCAGTTCGAGATGCGCACTCATAAGCGTCTTCTCGATATCGTCGATCCGACCCCGCAGACAGTCGATGCTTTGATGAAGCTCGACCTGGCCGCCGGTGTCGACGTCGAGATCAAGCTCTAAGTATTTAGGTCCCGTCCGGTCAAACGGACAGAAAGAACAGGAAGCACGCCGATGCGCTCCGGAGTGATCGCACAAAAGGTCGGGATGACCCGGGTCTTCACAGACGCCGGTGAACATATCCCTGTGACCGTGCTCAAGCTGGGTAACTGCCAGGTGGTTGGCCACCTCACCAGCGAGAAGAACGGTTACGTCGCGCTGCAGCTCGGATCGGGCTCGCGCAAGACCGTGTATTTGCCCAAGGCTGAACGCGGCCAGTTCGCGGTCGCCAAGGTTGAACCCAAGCGGAAGGTCGCGGAATTCCGCGTGTCGGAAGACGCGCTGATCCCGGTCGGCGCCGAGATTCAGGCAGACCACTTCGTGGTTGGCCAGTTCGTCGATGTCACCGGCACCTCGGTCGGTAAGGGCTTCGCCGGTGGTATGAAGCGCTGGAATTTCGGCGGTCTTCGCGCCACGCACGGTGTGTCGGTTTCGCATCGTTCGATCGGTTCGACCGGTGGTCGTCAGGATCCCGGCAAGACCTTCAAGAACAAGAAGATGCCCGGTCACATGGGTGTCGATCGTATCACCACGCTCAACCTGCGCGTCGTGCAGCTTGATGTCGAGCGCGGCCTGATCCTCGTCGAAGGTGCCGTTCCCGGCTCCAAGGGTGGCTGGATTTCGGTTCGCGATGCGGTGAAGAAGGCTCTGCCGAAGGACGCGCCGAAGCCCGGCAAGTTCAAGCTGGCAGGAGAGGGTGCGACCGTTGAAGCACCTGCGGCCGAGCAGGAAGGAGCGTGAGATGAAACTGAACGTCACCACGCTTGAGGGCAAGGACGCCGGCTCGATCGAGCTGTCGGATGCCATCTTCGGTCTCGATCCGCGCGCCGATATCATCCAGCGTTGCGTCAACTGGCAGCTCGCAAAGCGCCAGTCGGGCAACCACAAGGCCAAGGGTCGCGCCGAAATCTGGCGCACCGGCAAGAAGATGTACAAGCAGAAGGGCACCGGCGGTGCTCGTCACGGTTCGGCTCGCGTTCCGCAGTTCCGCGGCGGCGGTCGTGCCTTCGGTCCGGTCGTTCGCTCCCATGCGTTCGATCTGCCGAAGAAGGTCCGTGCACTCGCGCTGAAGCATGCTCTGTCGGCGAAGGCCAAGGACGGCGGCTTGATCGTGATCGAGAACGCCAACCTGGAAGCCGCCAAGACCAAGGCTCTGCTCGGTCACTTCTCGGGTCTCGGCCTGACCAATGCGCTGATCATCGATGGCGCCGAGGTTCATGTCGGTTTCGCTCAGGCGGCCCGTAACATTCCGAACATCGACGTGCTGCCGATCCAGGGCATCAACGTCTATGACATTCTGCGTCGTCAGAAGCTGGTTCTGACCAAGGCGGCGCTTGATGCGTTGGAGGCGCGCTTCAAATGAAGAATATCGACCCGCGCCATTACGACGTGATCGTCGCCCCTGTGGTGACGGAAAAGGCCACTGTCGCTTCTGAATTCAACAAGGTTGTTTTCAAGGTCGACGGCAAGGCCACCAAGCCGCAGATCAAGGAAGCCGTCGAAAAGCTGTTCGACGTCAAGGTAAAGAGCGTGAACACGCTGGTTCGCAAGGGCAAGACGAAGATCTTCCGTGGCAACCTCGGTTCACAGTCGAACGTCAAGCGTGCGATCGTGACCCTCGAAGAGGGCCACCGCATCGACGTTACGACCGGACTGTAAGGGCGATCAACGATGGCACTTAAGACATTCAACCCAACGACACCCGGCCAGCGTCAGCTGGTCATGGTGGATCGTTCCGCGCTGTACAAGGGCAAGCCTGTCAAGGCTCTGACCGAAGGCAAGCACTCGGCTGGCGGTCGTAACAACACCGGTCGCATCACGGTGCGCTTCCGTGGCGGTGGCCACAAGAAGTCCTATCGTATCGTCGACTTCAAGCGTTCCAAGGTCGACGTTCCGGCCGTGGTCGAGCGTCTGGAATACGATCCGAACCGCACCGCGTTCATCGCGCTGATCAAGTATACCGATGGCGAGCAGGCTTATATCCTGGCGCCGCAGCGTCTGGCCGTTGGCGATACCGTCATCGCCGGCAGCTATGTCGACGTGAAGCCGGGCAATGTCATGCCGCTCGGCAACATGCCGATCGGTACGATCATCCACAACGTCGAGATGAAGATCGGGAAGGGCGGCCAGATCGCTCGTTCCGCCGGCACCTACGCCCAGCTCGTCGGTCGTGACCATGATTACGTGATCATCCGTCTGAACTCGGGCGAACAGCGCCTGGTTCACGGTCGTTGCACCGCCACCATCGGCGCTGTGTCGAACCCGGATCACATGAACATCTCGATCGGCAAGGCCGGTCGTACCCGCTGGCTCGGCTGGCGTCCGCATAACCGCGGCGTCGTCATGAACCCGATCGACCATCCGCACGGTGGTGGTGAAGGTCGTACCTCGGGTGGTCGTCACCCGGTTACGCCCTGGGGCAAGCCGACCAAGGGCAAGAAGACCCGGTCGAACAAGTCGACCAACAAGTTCATTCTCATCAGCCGCCACAAGCGGAAGAAGTAAGGATCGCCGGACATGGTTCGTTCAGTCTGGAAAGGCCCGTTCGTCGAGGGTTCGCTGCTCAAGAAGGCAGATGCCGCTCGTTCGTCTGGTCGTCATGATGTGATCAAGATCTGGAGCCGTCGCTCGACGATCTTGCCGCAGTTCGTGGGTCTCACCTTCGGCGTTTACAACGGCCAGAAGCATGTACCTGTCGCTGTGAACGAGGAAATGGTTGGTCACAAGTTCGGCGAGTTCTCGCCGACCCGAACCTTCCATGGCCACGCCGGCGACAAGAAAGCCAAGAAGGGCTGAGGACTAAGTCATGAGCAAGCCAAAGCGCGAACGGAGCCTCCCGGATAACGAGGCCAAGGCGATCGCCCGCATGTTGCGCGTGAGCCCGCAGAAGCTGAACCTGGTTGCGCAGATGATTCGCGGCCGCAAGGCCTCGGCTGCACTCGCCGACCTGCAGTTCTCGCGCAAGCGGATCGCGGTCGACGTGAAGAAGTGCCTGGAATCGGCGATCGCCAATGCCGAGAACAACCATGACCTCGACGTTGACGCGCTGATCGTCTCCGAGGCGCATGTCGGCAAGGGCATCGTGATGAAGCGTTTCAGTCCGCGCGGCCGTGGCCGTTCGGGCCGTATCTTTAAACCGTTTGCGCAGCTGACGATTGTCGTTCGTCAGGTCGAAGCAGAAGCAGCAGCGTAAGCAGGCGCAGGAGAATAAGATGGGTCAGAAGATCAATCCAATCGGTCTGCGTCTTGGCATCAACCGTACGTGGGATTCACGTTGGTATGCCGGCAAGAACGAATACGGCAAGTTGTTGCACGAAGACGTCAAGATCCGCGAGATCCTGCACAAGGAGCTCAAGCAGGCGGCCGTCGCCAAGATCATCATCGAGCGCCCGCACAAGAAGTGCCGCGTGACCATTCAGTCGGCTCGTCCGGGTGTTGTCATCGGCAAGAAGGGCGCCGACATCGACAAGCTTCGCAAGAAGGTTGCCGATATCACCTCGTCGGACGTGGTGATCAACATCGTCGAAATCCGCAAGCCGGAGCTCGATGCGACCCTGGTCGCCGAGTCGATCGCGCAGCAGCTCGAGCGCCGCGTTGCGTTCCGTCGTGCGATGAAGCGGGCAGTGCAGTCGGCCATGCGTCTCGGCGCCGAAGGCATTCGTATCAACTGCTCGGGTCGTCTGGGCGGTGCGGAAATCGCGCGTATGGAATGGTATCGCGAAGGTCGCGTGCCGCTTCACACGCTGCGTGCGGATATCGATTACGGCGTAGCCACCGCGTTCACGACGTTCGGCACCTGCGGCGTCAAGGTCTGGATCTTTAAGGGCGAAATCCTCGAGCACGATCCGATGGCTCAGGACAAGCGCATGGCCGAGGGTGACAATTCCCGGCCGCGTCGCGACGCTGCTTGAGCGTTTAATTAGAAGGTTTGAGGGCGTAAGCCATGATGCAACCAAAGAAGACCAAGTTCCGGAAGGCGCATAAGGGCCGGATCCACGGCGTTGCGACTTCGGGCGCCACGCTGGCTTTCGGTCAGTTCGGCCTGAAGGCAATGGCGCCGGAGCGTCTGACCGCGCGTCAGATCGAAGCTGCCCGTCGCGCGCTGACCCGTCACATGAAGCGTGCCGGCCGCGTCTGGATCCGGGTGTTCCCGGATCTTCCGGTTTCGAAGAAGCCCGCTGAAGTCCGAATGGGCTCCGGCAAGGGTACCCCGGAACTGTGGGTTGCGCGCGTCAAGCCAGGCCGAGTGATCTTCGAGATCGACGGTGTCACCACGCAGATTGCCAAGGAAGCGATGACCCTCGCTGCCGCCAAGCTGCCGATCAAGACGCGTTTCGTTACGCGCATTGCGGAGTAGAGCCATGGCCGAAATGAAAACCAGCGATATCCGCGCAATGAGCCCCGATCAGATGGACGACGCCGTCCTCAATCTGAAGAAGGAGCGTTTCAACCTGCGCTTCCAGCGCGCCACCGGGCAGCTGGAAAACACCTCTCGCCTTCGTGAGGCGCGTCGTGATATTGCACGAATCAAGACCATCGCCGCGCAGAAGCGCGACGGTAAGTCGAAGTAAGGGGCCGAACATGCCGAAACGTACTCTGCAGGGCGTGGTCGTCAGCGACAAGCAAGCCAAGACGGTTGTTGTTCGCGTTGACCGTCGCTTTACGCACCCGATCTACAAGAAGACCATTCGCCGTTCGAAAAATTACCATGCCCACGACGAGAACAACGAGTTCAAGCCGGGCGACATGGTGTGGATCGAAGAGAGCAAGCCGATGTCGAAGCTGAAGCACTGGACGGTTGTCCGGGGCGAACAGAAGAAGACTGCCTAAAAATCGCGCATTAGCGCATAAACAGAGGACGAGGTGCATCAATGATTCAGATGCAGACCAACCTCGACGTGGCCGATAATTCAGGCGCACGCCGTGTCATGTGCATTAAGGTGATTGGTGGATCCAAGCGCCGTTATGCATCCGTTGGCGACGTAATTGTCGTATCGATCAAGGAAGCCATCCCACGTGGGAAGGTGAAGAAGGGCGACGTCATGAAGGCGGTCGTCGTGCGCGTCCGCAAGGACATTCGCCGCCCGGATGGCTCTGTCATCCGCTTCGATCGCAACGCTGCCGTGCTGATCAACAATCAGTCCGAGCCGATCGGTACCCGTATCTTCGGGCCCGTGCCGCGTGAGCTGCGCGCCAAGAACCACATGAAGATCATCTCGCTTGCGCCGGAGGTGCTGTAATGGCTGCCAAAATTCGCAAGGGTGACAAGGTCATCGTGCTGAACGGTCGCGACAAGGGCCGTACCGGCGAAGTGTTTGAAGTGCGCCCGACCGAGGGCAAGGCGCTGGTTCGCGGCGTCAACCTGGTCAAGCGTCACCAGAAGCAGACCCAGGCACAGGAAGGCGGCATCATCTCGAAAGAGGCGCCGATCCAACTGTCCAACATCGCGATCGTCGGCAAGGACGGCAAGCCGACTCGCGTTGGTTTCAAGATCCAGGCTGATGGCACCAAGGTGCGTATCGCCAAGCGTTCGGGAGCAGAGATCGATGTCTGAGACCGTCTACATTCCGCGCCTGCGCGTCGAATATGATAAGTCCATTCGTGCCAAGCTGACTGAACAGTTCGGCTACGAAAACGTCATGCAGGTTCCGCGCCTCGACAAGATCGTCCTGAACATGGGCGTTGGCGAAGCTGTGAACGACCGCAAGAAGGCCGAAACCGCTGCCGGCGACCTGTCGCTGATCGCCGGTCAGAAGGCCATCGTGACCTATTCGCGCGTTGCTATCGCGACCTTCAAGCTGCGTGAAAACCAGCCGATCGGCGCCAAGGTGACTCTCCGCAAGACGAAGATGTACGAGTTCATCGATCGTCTGGTGAACGTCGCTCTGCCGCGCGTGCGAGATTTCCGTGGCCTGAACGCCAAGAGCTTCGACGGCCGTGGCAACTACTCGCTCGGTCTCAAAGAGCACATCATTTTCCCGGAAATCGATTTCGACAAGGCCGGGGATACGCCGCTGGGCATGGACATCACGGTGTGCACCACTGCGCGCACCGACGACGAGGCCCGCGCTTTGTTGACCGCTTTCAATTTCCCGTTCCGGCAGTGAGTAGCTGAAAAGCTTCTCAAACGCGGTAACCCAGGAGCCAAGCATGGCAAAGAAGAGTTCGATCGAGAAGAACAACCGTCGGAAGAAGATGTCCGCGAACGCTGCGCCGAAGCGCGCGCGTCTCAAGGCCATCATCGCCGACAAGACCAAGCCGATGGAAGAGCGGTTCGCCGCAACGCTGAAGCTCGCCGAGCTTCCGCGCAATTCATCGCCCGTTCGGATCATGAACCGTTGCGAAATCACCGGTCGTCCGCATTCGGTCTATCGTATCAACAAGCTCAGCCGTATCGCGCTGCGTGAATTGGGCTCGAAGGGCCTGGTTCCCGGGCTCGTGAAGTCCAGCTGGTAAGGGGGGCGGAACATGTCGACCCACGATCCAATCAGCGATCTCATCACCCGTATCCGCAATGCGCAGATGCGTACCAAGTCCAAGGTTTCGACCCCGGGCTCCAAGATGCGCGCCAACGTGCTCGAAGTGCTGAAGAACGAAGGCTACATCCGTGGCTTCGCCAGCGTCGAGCATTCGTCGGGCCGCTCCGAGCTCGAGATCGAACTCAAGTATTTCGATGGCGAACCGGTCATCCGCGAAATCGAGCGTGTTTCGAAGCCAGGACGTCGCGTTTACGTCTCGGTGAAGAACCTGCCGCGCGTGAAGAACGGCCTCGGTATCTCCGTTTTGTCGACGCCCAAGGGAATTATGGCCGACCACGACGCGCGCGACGCGAATGTGGGCGGTGAAGTTCTCTTCACGGTGTTCTGAGGAAGGATCAGTCATGTCACGAGTTGGCAAGAAGCCAGTGGCGGTGACCGCGGGAGTTACCGCGTCCGTCGAAGGCCAGACCGTCAAGATGAAGGGCCCCAAGGGCGCTCTTCAGTTCGTCGTGCACGACGACGTGGTGGTGAAGATGGAAGAGGGCGCAATCAAGGTTGCTCCTCGCGTCGAAACCAACCGCGCCCGTGCACTGTACGGTACCGCTCGCGCGCAGATCGCGAATCTGCTCGAAGGCGTTACCAAGGGTTTCGAGAAGAAGCTCGAGATCACCGGCGTCGGTTATCGTGCGGCCCTGCAGGGCAAGAACCTGCAGCTGGCGCTCGGTTACAGCCACGATGTCGTCTACGCGATCCCGGAAGGCATCACCATCACGGTGCCGAAGCCGACCGAGATCAACGTCGCCGGCAACGACTCGCAGCGCGTCGGTCAGGTAGCAGCGGAGATCCGCAGCTATCGTCCGCCGGAGCCCTATAAGGGCAAGGGCGTACGTTATTCCGACGAGTTTATCTTCCGCAAGGAAGGCAAGAAGAAGTAACGGAGCCGGTCATGTCGAAACTCAAGATTACGAATGCCCGGCGCAAGCAACGCGTGCGGCTCTCGCTCCGCCGGACTGCCAATGGCCGTCCGCGCCTGTCGATCTTCCGCTCGTCGAAGCACATCTACGCGCAGGTCATCGACGACCTGAAGGGCGAGACGCTCGCTTCCGCGTCGTCGCTGGAGAAGGCGATGCGCGAAACCGGCAAGACCGGTGCGGACGTCGATGCGGCGCAGGCTGTCGGCAAGCTGCTGGCAGAGCGCGCGGTCAAGAATGGCGTCAAGGAAGTGGTGTTCGACCGTGGTCAGTATCTGTACCACGGCCGCGTCAAGGCGCTGGCAGATGCAGCTCGCGAAGGCGGGCTCAGCTTCTAAGCGATTTCACTTTCGTTGATTTGCAAGTTGCAGATTTGAACGGACACAGGGTTAGAAGCGAAAGCTTCGCAAGGATTGGAAAACACCATGGCAGGTGAACGCGAACGCGGCGGACGCGACCGGGGCCCCCGGGAAGAGCGTGATAGTGAGTTCGTCGACAAGCTCGTCCACATCAATCGTGTGGCGAAGGTCGTCAAGGGCGGCAAGCGCTTCGGCTTTGCAGCTCTGGTCGTCATTGGCGATCAGAAGGGCAGGGTCGGGTTCGGTCACGGTAAGGCCCGTGAAGTTCCGGAAGCAATCCGCAAGGCAACCGAGTCGGCCAAGCGCAACCTGACGCGCGTCGCTCTGCGCGAAGGTCGCACGCTGCATCACGACATCGCTGGCCGTCATGGCGCGGGTCGCGTGTATCTGCGTGCCGCTCCAGCTGGTACCGGCATCATCGCCGGCGGTCCGATGCGCGCTGTGTTCGAAACGCTGGGTATCCAGGACGTGGTGGCCAAGTCGATCGGTTCGTCGAATCCCTACAACATGGTTCGCGCCACTTTCGACGCGCTGAAGCATCAGGATTCGCCGCGTTCGGTTGCTGCTCGCCGCAACATCAAGGTGTCCACCCTGCAGTCGCGCCGCGTTGGCGGTGACGCCGAGCTGGTTGCCGAATAACAGGCATGATTCGGAAAAGTGGATCTCCACTTTTCCGATAAGGATCATGCCCTCTAAAAAGACTTTTTGGAGTTATCACGATGGCCAAGGCCGCAAAGATGATCAAGGTCGAGCAGGTCGCCAGCGCAATTCGCCGGCACCACTCGCAGCGTTCTACGCTGATCGGCCTCAAGCTCAACAAGATCGGTCGCGTCAGCGAATTGCAGGACACTCCTGAAGTTCGCGGCATGATCACCAAAGTGCAGCACCTCGTCCGCGTGGTCGAGGATAAGTAAGTTCACGTCGTCTCACTGCGGCCGCCAGGTTGCCGCAGGGATGACACTGTTGACCTTCGAGGTCCGGATCTGCCGGTAAGCCTCGGGAAGACAGGGCGAAACAGGGAAAAGAACGATGAAGCTCAGCGATATCGCCGATAACGCCGGCTCCCGTAAGAAGCGTATGCGCGTCGGCCGTGGCATCGGCTCCGGCAAGGGCAAGACCGCGGGCCGCGGCGGCAAGGGCCAGACCGCACGTTCGGGCGTCCGTATCAAGGGCTTCGAGGGCGGCCAGATGCCGTTGCATCGTCGTCTGCCGAAGCGCGGCTTCAACAACATCTTCCGTCTCGATTACGCCGAGATCAACCTGGACCGTCTCCAGGACGCGATCGATGCGAAGACCATCGACATCAAGGCCGTGATCAACGCTGAATCGCTGGTGAAGGCTGGCGTTCTGCGCCGCTCGAAGGCTGGTGTGCGTGTTCTCGGTCGTGGCGAGATTAAGGCCAAGATCAACATCGAAGTGCACGGCGCCACCAAGACGGCGATCGAAGCCATCGAGAAGGCCGGCGGTTCGGTGAAGATCATCGCGCCGAAGAAGGCCGACGGCGAAGCTGCGTAACATCTGCGGCATCGCCTGCGTCTGTGGGCGGCCTTGCGTGATGTGGCAGTAGATTTTATCAATGCCGAGCACCAAATAATGTCCGGCCTCCGCTGCATGCCCCGCTCTTTCGGGGCATGATGGCGAAAGGGGCGCGGGAGAAAGCCAAACATGGTCTCTGCAGCAGAGCAATTAGCAGCAAACCTCAACTTTTCGGCCCTCGGCAAGGCCGATGAACTGAAGAAGCGCATCTGGTTCACACTGGGTGCGCTGCTTGTTTATCGGCTCGGCACCTATATTCCGCTGCCCGGCATCGATCCGGCCGCGTGGGAACAGGTGTTCAAGCAGCAGGCCGGCGGCATCCTCGGCATGTTCAACATGTTCGCGGGCGGCGGCATCAACCGCATGGCGATTTTTGCGCTGAACATCATGCCGTATATTTCGGCATCGATTATCATTCAGCTGCTGACCACCGTGTCACCCCAGCTCGAAGCTCTCAAGAAAGAGGGTGAGGCGGGCCGCAAGACGCTGAACCAGTACACACGTTACCTGACTGTCATCCTCGCCGCGTTCCAGTCCTATGCCATTGCGGCGGGTCTGCAGGGCGCAGGCAATGTCGTCAGCGAACCCGGCATGTTCTTCCTGATCTCGACCTCGGTCACGCTGACCGGCGGCACGATGTTCTTGATGTGGCTGGGTGAGCAGATCACCTCGCGCGGCATCGGCAATGGCATCTCGCTGATCATTCTTGCCGGCATCGTGGCCGAGCTTCCGTCGGCGATCGCCAATATGCTCGAACTGGGTCGTCAGGGCGCACTGTCGACCGGTCTGATCCTGGTCGTCATCGTGATGGCTGTGGTCGTGATCGCCTTCATCGTGTTCATGGAGCGCGCCCAGCGCCGCCTGCTGATCCAGTATCCGAAGCGCCAGGTCGGCAACAAGATGTTCGAGGGCCAGTCCTCGCATCTGCCGCTGAAGCTCAACACCTCGGGCGTGATCCCGCCGATCTTCGCGTCATCGCTGCTGTTGCTGCCAGCGACCATCGCGAGCTTCAACGCAGGCAAGGGGCCGGAATGGTTCCAGTGGCTGACCACGCAGCTCAGCCATGGTCGTCCGCTGTTCCTGATCATGTATGTGTCATTGATCGTGTTCTTCGCGTTCTTCTACACGGCGATCGTGTTCAACCCGACCGAGACTGCCGACAATCTGAAGAAGCACGGCGGCTTCATCCCGGGCATTCGCCCGGGTGAGCGGACCGCAGAATACATCGACTATGTGCTCTCGCGCATCACTGTACTCGGCGCTGCCTATCTCGCCGTGGTCTGCTTGATCCCCGAGATCCTGATTTCCTACGCCTCGGTGCCGTTCTACTTCGGCGGCACGTCGCTGCTGATCGTGGTCAGTGTCACCATGGACACTGTGGCGCAGGTGCAGGGCTATCTGCTGGCGCACCAGTATGAAGGTTTGATCCGCAAGTCGAAGCTGAGGGGCCGGCGCAAATGAGGTTGATTCTTCTCGGGCCGCCGGGGGCGGGCAAGGGAACTCAGGCACATCGTCTTGTCGAACGTCACAACATCGTTCAGCTGTCCACCGGTGACATGCTGCGTGCTGCCGTGGCTGCCGAGACCGAAGTTGGCCTCAGGGCCAAGGACATCATGGCCGCTGGCGGCCTGGTGCCCGATGATATTGTGATCGGGATCATCTCGGATCGCATCGAGCTGCCGGATGCCGCCAACGGCTTCATCCTCGACGGCTTCCCGCGTACCGTGCCGCAGGCTGAAGCGCTGGATGCACTGCTGAAGTCCAAGGGGCTTCATCTCGATGCTGCCGTTGAGCTCCGCGTCAATGAGAGCGCGCTGTTGCAGCGTGTCGAAGCCCGTGTCGCGCAGATGATGGAGCGCGGCGAGACCGTGCGCATCGATGATACGCCGGAAGTGCTGTCGAAGCGTTTGGCGAGCTACCGCACCTCGACCGAGCCGCTGGTGCATTATTATTCGGAGAAGCGGAAGCTGGTGACCATCGATGGCATGATGACCATCGAAGAGGTGACGGCTGAGATCAACCGCGTGCTGGCAGCGATTCTCGCCGCCGATGAGGCGGCGAAGAAGCCGGCCCGCAAGCCCGCCAAGAAGGCTGCTGCCGCCAAGCGTGGATCTGCTCCGGCCAAGAAAGCGGCCAAATCGGCCAAAAAAGCTGCGAAGGCAGTCAAGAAGGCCAAGAAGGCGCCGGTAAAGGTCGCCAAGAAGGCAAAGGCGGCCAAGAAGGTCGTGAAGAAGACTGTCAAGAAAACGGTCAAAAAGGCGGTAAAAGCGGCCAAAAAGGCTGTAAAATCGGCTTCGAAGGCCAAAACCAGCAAGTCGGCCAAAAAGCCGGCCAAGAAGGCCGGTAAAGTGGCCAAGAAAGCCGGCAAAAAGCGCGTCAAACGCTAGAGCAGGTTGACGAAACGAAGTCGAATACTTTAATAAGGCCCTCATCCAGTCGGAAGATTCCAACGATGCCGGGCCCCACTGAAATCCAGGGGACGGGCGTCGTGTTCGCGTTTGTGAATACCCGCCCGACAAATGATGATAATGCCGGTTCGTGATGGACTGGTGACAGGAGAGAAGTTGTGGCCCGTATCGCCGGTGTAAACATCCCGACCAACAAGCGCGTGCTGATCGCGCTGCAGTACATTCATGGCATCGGCCAGAAGAACGCCGCCGATATCATCGAGAAGGTGAAGATCGCTCCTGAACGCCGCGTCAATCAGCTCAGCGACGCGGAAGTTCTGCAGATCCGCGAAGTCATCGACCGCGACTATCTGGTCGAGGGCGATCTTCGTCGCGAGACGGGCATGAACATCAAGCGTCTGATGGACCTCGGCTGCTATCGCGGCCTGCGTCATCGTCGCGGTCTGCCGGTTCGTGGCCAGCGCACGCATACCAATGCGCGCACCCGCAAGGGTCCGGCCAAGTCGATCGCCGGCAAGAAGAAGTAAACTTTCGAATACGAGTTTGCGGAAGCGGATGATCATCCGCTTCTGCAATTATTTTTTGGTGTAGCCGCTGGCATTACGGCGGCGTTGAGATCCTCAGAAAGGTTAGAGATGGCAAAGGAAGCCGGACGTATTCGTCGCCGCGAGCGCAAGAACATTGCATCGGGCATCGCGCACGTGAATTCGTCGTTCAACAACACGACCATCACCATCACCGACGCGCAGGGTAACACGATTGCCTGGTCGTCGGCTGGTACGATGGGCTTCAAGGGCTCGCGTAAGTCGACCCCGTATGCAGCGCAGGTTGCTGCTGAAGACGTGTCGAAGAAGGCGCAGGAACACGGCATGCGCACGCTGGAAGTCGAAGTCGGCGGTCCGGGTTCGGGTCGTGAATCGGCTCTCCGCGCTCTGCAGGCCGCGGGCTTCACGGTCACCTCGATCCGCGACGTGACCTCGATCCCGCACAACGGTTGCCGCCCGCGCAAGCGTCGGCGCGTTTGATACTTTTTGATCGCGGGTGGCTCGGCTGCCCGCGATCGCTTTTGCGATGCGACTTACGCGGACTGATCCGCGATCTCCAACGCCAGTGAGTTTGATGGCATGGGTGACACAGTGACGATCCAGAAAAATTGGCAAGAACTTATCCGGCCGAACAAGCTGCAGGTAACCCCTGGCAGCGATCCTACCCGTTTTGCGACCCTGGTTGCCGAACCGCTCGAGCGCGGTTTCGGTCAGACCCTCGGTAACGCACTCCGCCGCATCCTGCTGTCCTCGCTGCAGGGCGCTGCCGTGCAGTCGGTGCACATCGACGGCGTGCTGCATGAATTCTCCTCGATTGCCGGCGTGCGTGAAGACGTCACCGACATCGTGCTGAACGTGAAGGACATCTCGATCAAGATGCTGGGCGAAGGCCCGAAGCGCATGGTCGTGAAGAAGCAGGGCCCGGGCGTCGTGACCGCCGGCGACATTCAGACTGTCGGCGATGTGACCGTTCTCAATCCCGACCTGCAGATCTGCACCCTCGACGAGGGCGCCGAGATCCGCATGGAATTCACCGTTGCCGGCGGCAAGGGCTACGTCGCTGCCGAGCATAACCGTCCGGAAGACGCGCCGATCGGCCTGATCCCGATCGACAGCCTGTACTCGCCGGTTCGCAAGGTGTCGTACAAGGTCGAGAACACCCGTGAGGGCCAGATCCTCGATTACGACAAGCTGACGATGACGATCGAGACCAACGGCGCGTTGACGCCGGATGACGCGGTCGCTTATGCCGCGCGCATCCTGCAGGACCAGCTCAACGTGTTCGTGAACTTCGAAGAGCCCCGCAAGGAAGTTGCTCAGGAAGTCATCCCGGATCTCGCTTTCAACCCGGCTTTCCTCAAGAAGGTCGACGAACTCGAGCTCTCGGTGCGTTCGGCAAACTGCCTGAAGAACGACAACATCGTTTACATCGGCGACCTCGTTCAGAAGTCGGAAGCAGAAATGCTCCGCACTCCGAACTTCGGCCGCAAGTCGCTGAACGAAATCAAGGAAGTGCTCGCCCAGATGGGTCTGCACCTCGGCATGGAAGTGCCCGGTTGGCCGCCGGAAAATATCGACGAGTTGGCCAAGCGCTTCGAAGATCACTACTGAGCATCACGAGCGGCGTGGCCGGGTTGTCCCGGCCATGTCGTTATGGGCGAACGCAGGCAGCCCACCTGCAACATGATGTCCGACGAACCGTCGCGGCAAACTGAAATATAAGGAATATTCCAATGCGTCACGGCAAGGTTCATCGCAAGCTCAACCGCACCGCAGAACATCGCAAGGCGATGTTCGCCAACATGTGCGCGTCGCTGATCAAGCACGAGCAGATCATCACCACGCTTCCGAAGGCCAAGGAGCTCCGCCCGATCGTGGAGAAGCTCGTCACCCTTGGCAAGAAGGGCGGCCTCCACATGCGTCGCCAGGCTATCAGCGAGATGAAGGATCAGGATCAGGTTCGCAAGCTGTTCGACGTGCTGGCCAAGCGCTACGCTGATCGTCAGGGTGGCTACACCCGCATCATCAAGGCCGGCTTCCGCTACGGCGACAACGCCCCGATGGCGCTGATCGAATTCGTCGATCGCGACGAAGACGCCAAGGGCAAGGATTCGGGTCCGGTGCAGGGCGCGTCCGAAGCGGCGTAAGCCACTTCACATCAGAATTTAGGGAAAGCGGCGCCTTGTGCGCCGCTTTTTTGTTGTGCTTTCGTCTTTTGGATGCAGTTGCATCTTTCAATCCGCGTTCCGATATCAGCTCCGTCATTCAAACGGGAGTACGCATATGAAGATCGATCTGACGGGCAAGACGGCACTCGTGACGGGCTCGACCTCGGGCATTGGTCACGCCATTGCCAAGGGCCTGGCCGCCACTGGCGCTCAGGTTGTTGTGAATGGCCGCAGTCAGGGCAAGGTGGACGCGGCAATCGCCGCGATCACCAAGGCCGTGCCCGGGGCCAAGGTGACAGGCGTCGCTGCGGACGTGTCGACAGCGGAGGGCTGCAACGCGCTCGCCTCGGCACTCCCCGAGGTCGATATCCTCATCAACAATGCCGGCATCTTCGAGCCCAAGGGTTTCTTCGACATTCCCGACGAGGACTGGACGCGCTTCTTCGAGGTCAATGTGATGTCGGGCATCCGTCTGTCGCGCGCCTACATGCAGAGTATGCTGAAGCGCAACTGGGGCCGTATCGTTTTCATCTCATCGGAATCCGGACTGAACATTCCCGGCGAGATGATCCACTACGGCATGACGAAGACAGCGCAGCTCGCGATCTCGCGTGGCCTCGCGGAGCTCACCAAGGGCACGGCTGTGACGGTCAATTCCGTGCTGCCCGGACCGACCATGTCGGAAGGCGTGGAGACCTTCGTCAAGGATCTCGCCAAACAGAATGGGCAATCGGTCGAAGAGGCTGCTTCCAACTTCGTCAAGCAGCACCGTTCGACGTCGCTGATCCAGCGTTTTGCGACCGTCGAGGAGATCGCGAACATGGTCGTCTATGTCTCGTCGAAGGAGGCATCGGTCACCAACGGCGCAGCGTTGCGCGCGGAAGGCGGGATCGTCCAGACCATCGCATAAGCCTACGCCCCGCAAAGATAAAAGGCGGCGCCGAAGCGCCGCCTTTATTCGTTGAGGACGTCATGCCGCGAGACCGCGGAGACGATGCGTGCGCTTAGAAGGCCACCTGAGTGCGCATCGCGAACGCGTCATAGTCGGCACCGGTGTTCACGTTGCTGTTGACGGCGAACTTGTCGACGGTGCCGTGGATCCAGTTGAACATGAAGCGCATGTTCTGGTTCACATACCAGTTCACGCCGACCGTGGTGTTCTTCAGTTCACCGCCGCAAATGACACCGTCATTCAGGCTGGCGTAGCTGTAGCGCACCGCGAGTTCCCATGCGCCGAGATCGCCGGTCGCGAAGTTGACTGGACGGGCCGGGTTGATGCCGCCGAAGGCACCGGCCGATGTGTTGTACTTGTGCTGTTCGCCGGTGATGACGTAGCTGGCCTGGCCGTAACCGCCATTGAAGCTCAGGTCGGACAGACCGTTGCTGCGCTGGATGTTGTAGTCGAAGTATTCGCCCGACGCCATGAAGCTGCCGAACTTGACGGCGGCTTCACCGCTCAGCACACGGGCATTATTCACGAAGTTCATGGTGCCGGTGTTGAGCAATGCGTTGGTCGCCGGATCGACGCGAACTTCGATGCGATCGGACATGCCGAGCGTATTGTTGGTCACACCACCGGGCTGGGCGAGATACAGCGCATCGAAGCCGACCAGCACGGTGCCAACTTCGTTGTTGATCGGCAGGCCGACCGCACGGAAAGTTGCGCCGAGCGGCTGCGGCTGGCTGTGATTGACGTTGAGGCCGGTCGTCGGACCGGTCACGTAGGCGCCGACCCAGTATTGATCGCCGAATACCTGACCACCGAACGCGGCGCGGTTGTCGCCTGCCGCGAGGCTGGTCGCGAGAACCTGCGAAGCTGCGCGTTCCATGAACATGATGTTGTTCGAGCTGGTCGCTTCGTCCAGCGTATAGGGGACGTCGATGTAACCGCCTTGGATCAACAGGCCTTTGACGCCCTTATAGGCGACATAGGCGTTGTTGAGCGTGACGTCGCCATCGGTGGTACCGCCGGCATCGACAATCACGCCGTATTCCCAATTCTTGTTGAAGGTGCCGATCAGGCCGAGACGTGCGCGACGGGCATTGATGCCGTCATTCACGCTCTGCGGGCTGGTGCCGGCGGACTTCGGCGAGAACGAATAGGCGGCAGTGTCGAGGTGCAGACGGCCGGTGATGGCGATGCAGTTCAGACCGTCGTCGGTGCAGAAGGTCGGACGGTTGCCGGGCATCGTCAGGTTCGCGTTGATGAAGGGCACAGCCTTTTTGTGCATGGCAGCGTTGGCATTCGCGAAGTTCTGCTTGACCGTTTCCGTCTGCTTTTGCGTCGTGTTGGCCTGCTTCTGAACGTTATCGAGCTTCTTTTCCAGCGCGCGGAGCTGCGCTTTCAATACGGCGATCTCATCATTCGATGACTGCGCATGCGCCGGGCCTGCGGCCAGCGCGCCGATCACGCCGAGCGTGCCCAGGATTTTGTGTGTCGTGAAAGACATGGAGTACCCCTGTAGAAGACAAAATCCGACACGCCCCGCGAATTGCTCCGCAGGTGATGGACGCGTATGGATCTGTGTTTGTGATCTTGCGAAAGAGAATGTCCGGAGGCTCTCGCCAGGGGCCGTTCTCATTTAACAAGCGAGCTACCGTTGAGCTCGCGGGCAACCTAGGCAAGCTTTGCGACAGTTCTGTAAAACCCGCATCGCATTGTGGTGAACGACACCGCTGTGTCGCTTTTCGATCACAAGCGATTTAGATAATTAGCTATCTTAATTAGCTATTATGCGAGAAGAGCGCATCCATGGATGCGCTCTGTTATCGTAGGTGTCTCCAGGCGGGAATTTTGTAGGTAGCAGTTTCGTGATCACCAGCCTTCAAGCACGATCTTGCCGTGCGACTTGCCGGATTCGAGCAGCGCATGCGCGCGCTTGAGATTCGCGGCGTTGATGGTGCCGAAGGTCTTGTCGAGCGTCGTGCGCAGCACGCCCTTGTCGATGAGGTCCGCGACGTCGTTGAGGAGGTAATGCTGCGCGATCATGTCGGGCGTCTGGAATGACGATCGCGTGAACATGGATTCCCAGTGCACCGAGACGGCCTTGCCTTTGAACGCGGACATGTTGAACTCAACGGGATCGTCGATCAGCCCCAACTTGCCCTGCGGTGCGATCAGGTCGGCAAGCGCCTTGTAGTGCTGTTCCGTCCCCGTGAGGCTGGCGACGAGTGAGACCGGCGGCAGTTTCAATGCGTCGATCTGCTCCTTCAGCGGCTTACTGTGATCGATCACCGCATGTGCGCCGAGATCCTGGCACCACTTGATCGTCTCGGGTCGCGATGCCGTTGCCACTACCGTGAGGCCGGTGAGGCGGCGTGCGAGCTGGATGAGGATCGAGCCGACGCCGCCGGCACCGCCCATGATCAGCAGCGTGCGCGGATCGAGGCTCTTGCCGGGTGCAACGCCGAGTCGATCGAAAAGCAGTTCCCAGGCGGTGATCGCGGTAAGCGGCAACGCCGCAGACTGTGCGAAGGAGAGCGAGGAGGGCTTGCGGCCGACAATGCGCTCATCGACCAGATGGAACTCTGCATTGGTGCCCTGGCGCTGGATCGAGCCGGCATAGAACACCTCGTCGCCCGGCTTGAACATCGTCACATCGGGGCCGACAGCATCGACGACGCCGGCAGCGTCATAGCCGAGGATCTTGGTTTCGCCGGTCGGCGGCGCCGCGCGCTTGCGCACCTTGAAATCGACGGGATTGGCCGAGATCGCCTTCACCGATACGCGGATGTCGCGACCGGTCGGTTCGGGCTTCGGAGCCTCGAAATCGACCAGCGCGTCAGCGGCGTCGATCGGGAGGGATTTGGTGTAGCCGACTGCCTTCATTGGGTGCGCTCCATGCTCCTGGCGGGAATGTCCCGAAGAGGTGTCCCGAGGCGACAATAATTGCAAGTACTGTCATTTCAGGGATATAGTCACCGAATGGATACTATTGGGTATTTGCGATGAAACGGCGTGATTTCGGCAATGGGCCGGGCTGTCCGGTCGAGGTGACGCTCGATCTGATCGACGGCAAATGGAAGGGCGTGATCCTGTATCATCTGCAGCAGGGGCGGCTGCGTTTCGGCGAACTGCGCAAGCTGATGCCACGGATCACCCAACGTATGCTGACCAAACAGCTGCGCGCGCTCGAGGAGGATGGGCTGATCGTCCGGACGGTCTATGCCGAGGTCCCGCCGCGGGTCGAATATGCACTGTCGGAAACCGGGCTCGGATTGCGCCCGGTCATCGATGCCCTCAAGGCGTGGGGTGATGCGCACAAGATGCGTCAGAAGTCGGTCGCGGCCGTAGCGCCCCAGCCGCGCAAAAAAGCGCCGGTGGAGAAGGATGTGCCGGCGGACGCAAGCTAGTTCCCGCCCTTCTATTGCCCCGCTCAGCAGCCTATATTCGCCGCGATTTCCTCAAAGAGGCCCCGATGATCCCATTTTTCCGCAACGCTGCGACCGCTTCCGCTCTGTGCGCCATTGTCCTGTCGTCCGCACTCGCGCCGGCTGTTGCACAAGATCGCCGGGTCCCGACATCGCCGACGGAAATGAAGCTGTCCTACGCGCCGATCGTGCAGCGGGTGCAGCCGGCCGTGGTGAATGTCTATGCAGCCAAGACGGTGCAGAACCGCAATCCGCTGCTGGACGATCCGGTGTTCCGCCGCTTCTTCGGCGGCCAGGGCATGCAGCCGGAGCAGATGCAGCGTTCGCTCGGTTCGGGTGTGATGGTCGACGCATCGGGCCTCGTCGTTACGAACAACCACGTCATCGAAGGCGCCGACCAAGTGAAGGTGTCGCTGGCGGACAAGCGCGAGTTCGAGGCCGAGATCGTGCTCAAGGACAGCCGCACTGATCTGGCGGTGCTGCGCATCAAGGACAGCAAGGAGAAATTCCCGACGCTGGATTTCTCGAACTCGGATGACTTGCTGGTCGGTGACGTTGTCCTCGCCATCGGCAATCCGTTCGGCGTTGGCCAGACCGTGACCCACGGTATCGTGTCGGCGCTTGCGCGCACCCAGGTCGGCATCACCGACTATCAGTTCTTCATCCAGACCGATGCTGCGATCAATCCCGGCAATTCCGGCGGCGCGCTGGTCGACATGACCGGCAAGCTGGTCGGCGTGAACACCGCGATCTTCTCGCGCTCCGGCGGCTCGCAGGGCATCGGCTTTGCGATCCCGGCGAATATGGTGCGCGTCGTCGTTGCCTCCGCCAAGAGCGGTGGCAAGGCCGTGAAGCGTCCGTGGCTCGGCGCGCGGCTGCAGAACATCACGCCTGAGATCGCCGAGACGCTCGGCCTGAAGACGCCTTCGGGTGCGCTGGTCGTCAATGTCACCGCGAACAGCCCGGCTGCAAAGGCCGGTCTCAAGGTCTCCGATCTCGTGACTGCCATCGATGGCCAGGCCATCGAGGATCCGAATGCATTCGAGTATCGCTTCGCGACGCGGCCGCTCGGCGGCACTGCGCAGCTCGATGCACAACGCAGCGGCAAGCCGGTGAAGCTGACCGTTGCGCTCGAGGCGGCCCCTGACACGGGCCGTGACGAGATCACGCTGACGGCGCGTTCGCCATTCCAGGGCGCCAAGGTCGCCAATATCTCGCCGGCCGTTGCCGACGAGTTGCGGCTGGATTCCAGCACCGAAGGCGTCGTCATTACAGAGCTGACCGATACGGCCACAGCGGCTGGCGTCGGCTTCCAGAAGGGCGATCTCATCATCGCGGTCAACGGCACCAAGATCGGCAAGACCAGCGATCTCGACAAGGTGACGCGCGAGGGTGCGCGGCTGTGGCGCATCGTGGTGGTGCGCGGCGGTCAGCAGATCAACGTTACACTCGGCGGATGAGCCCGAAACAACCCACTCTGTCCGCAAACCTGTTTGCCGCAGCCGGGCTGGAGCAGGACGCGCCGCGCCCGTTGCCGGAGCGGCTGCGGCCGCGTGTGCTGTCCGATGTGGTCGGGCAGGATCACATTCTCGGTCCTGATGGTGCGCTGACGCGCATGCTGGAAACGCGCACGCTGGGTTCGCTGGTATTCTGGGGACCGCCAGGCACCGGCAAGACCACCGTTGCGCGGCTGCTTGCGGACGCAACGGAGCTTCAATTCGAGCAGATATCTGCGGTGTTCTCTGGCGTCGCCGATCTGAAGAAAGTGTTTGAAGCTGCGCGCGCGCGCCGCGAGATGGGCAAGGGCACGCTGCTGTTCGTCGACGAGGTGCACCGCTTCAATAAGGCGCAGCAGGACTCGTTCTTGCCTGTGATGGAAGACGGCACCGTAGTGCTGGTCGGCGCCACCACCGAGAACCCGTCATTCGAACTCAACGCCGCTTTGCTGTCGCGCGCGCGCGTGCTGGTGTTCCAGTCGCTGGATGCGGCCGCCATCGAGAAACTGTTCGTGCATGCGGAGAAGGTCGAAGGCCGTGCATTGCCGCTCGATGCCGAGGCGCGCGCCGTGCTGGTGCGGATGGCCGATGGCGATGGCCGCGCTGCACTGACGCTGGTCGAGGAGGTCTGGCGCGCCGCGCGGACCAATGAGATCTTCAATGCCGCGCAGTTGCAGGACATCCTGCAACGCCGTGCGCCGATCTACGACAAGTCGGCCGATGGCCACTACAATCTGATCTCGGCACTGCATAAGTCGGTGCGCGGCAGCGATCCCGACGCAGCGCTGTATTACCTGTGCCGGATGTTAGACGCCGGCGAGGACCCGCTGTTCCTGGCGCGCCGCGTGGTGCGGATGGCCGTGGAGGACATCGGTCTTGCCGATCCGCAGGCGCTGGTGATCTGCAATGCCGCCAAGGATGCCTATGATTTTCTCGGCCATCCCGAAGGCGAACTCGCCATTGCGCAGGCCGTGATCTATATCGCCACCGCGCCGAAATCGAATGCCGCCTATATGGCCTACAAGGCCGCGATGCGGACAGCGAAAGAAGGCGGTTCGCTGCTGCCACCGAAGCACATCCTGAACTCGCCGACCAAGCTCATGAAGTCCGAAGGCTATGGCGACGGGTACCAATACGACCACGACACGCCAGAAGGTTTCTCCGGGCAAGACTATTTCCCGGAAGCCTTGGGGCGGCAGACCTTCTATGATCCGCCCGAGCGCGGGTTCGAACGCGAGATTCGCAAGCGGCTAGATTACTGGACCAGACTGAGGAACGAGAGACAATCATGAGCCGTCGCGACAAGAAGCCTCTCGCCAAGCGTGGTCCCGGTGGTGAGCGTAGCAAGGCGCCGCGTGGCAAGGGCGCCGCGCCGAAGGGCGCTGCCTCCAAAGCCGCCGCGTCGAAGGGCGAGCGGCCGTCATTCGGCAAGGCCGGCCGCGTGAGCAGCGATCGCCCGATGAGTGCACGTCCGCCGCGTGCGCGTGCCGGTGAACGCTCTGAGTGGGCCGAGCGGCCGGAACGTGCCGAGCGATCCGAACGCCCTCAGCGTGCCGAACGAGCCGAGCGCTTCGATGCGCCGCAGCGCTCCGAGCGTCCGGCCGGCAAGCGTCCACCAAGCGCGCGTCCTTCCGGTTCGCGTCCGGGCGGCAAGGCCGCGCCGCGTTATGGTAACGCGCCGCTGCGTGAGCCGCGGATGCCCGCGCCTTATCTCGATGAAGAACCGGCGAAGCCGGAAGTTGCGCCGGCGCCGCTGCCCACCGCCGTGCAGAACGTCATTGTTACGCCTGATGAGAATGGCATGCGCGTCGATCGCTTTCTCGAAGCGCATTTTCCCGGCCTGTCATTCTCCCATATCCAGCGCATCGTCCGCAAAGGCGAGCTGCGCGTGAACGGCAAGCGCGCTGACAGCAAGGACCGGCTGGAAGAAGGACAGACCGTCCGCATTCCGCCGCTGAAGCTCGATGCGCCGAAGGTCGTCGGTGAACTCTCGGAGGCTGCCAACAAAACTCTGCAGGCGCTCAAGGAGATGACGATCTACGAGGACGCCGACGTCATGGTGTTGAACAAGCCGGCTGGTCTTGCCGTGCAGGGCGGTTCGGGCATGACGCGTCACGTCGACATGATGCTGGAGGTGATGCGCGACGCCAAGGGACAGAAGCCGCGCCTGGTGCACCGTCTCGACCGTGAAACGTCGGGCTGCCTGTTGATCGCCAAAACGCGCTTCGCCGCCACCAAACTCACCGGCGCGTTCCGCGAACGCTCTGCGCGAAAAATCTATTGGGCGCTGGTTGCCGGCGTACCGAAGCCCAAGCAGGGACGCATCTCGACCTATCTGGCCAAGGAAGAGAACGAGGAAGACACCATCATGCGCGTCGCCAAGCATGGCGACGAGGGCGCAAGCCACGCGGTGACCTATTACGCCGTGGTGGAGACCTCGGCGCAGAAACTCGCCTGGGTGTCGCTGAAGCCGGTGACGGGGCGTACGCATCAGTTGCGCGCGCATATGGCGCATATCGGCCACGCGATCGTCGGCGACCCGAAATATTTCAACATCGAGAACTGGCAGTTGCCGGGCGGCATTCAGAAGCGTTTGCATCTGCTGGCGCGCCGCATTGTGATCCCGCATCCGCGTGGCGGCGTGATCGACGCGACGGCGCCGCTGCCGCCGCATATGCTGCAATCGTGGAACTTGCTCGGTCTCGAACACGACCGGTTCGATCCGATCGAGAACGCACCGGAAGAGTAGGGCGTTGTCGGGCTCCGACAACATCCCGTGCGCGACGTCGGCAACCGCCGACGTGCCCGATTTCGACGCCGCGTTTCGCGCGCGTCTGCATGATCTGTTTGTGTGGCGCCGCGATATCAGGCGCTTCAAGTCCGATCCACTGCCTGCGGGCTTTCTCGATCGCCTGCTCGATACCGCGTGCCTCGCGCCTTCGGTGGGCCTGAGCCAGCCATGGCGCTTTGTCATCGTCGACGATGCGTCACGTCGTCCGGCGGTGTTGGAGAATTTCAGCGCCTGCAATGCCGAGGCGTTGAGCGCCTATACCGGCGAACTCGCGCAGAGCTATGCGACGCTCAAGCTCGCCGGTCTGCGCGAAGCGCCATGCCACCTCGCGGTATTTGCAGACCACGCGACGGATGTTGGCCACGGCCTTGGCCGCCGCACCATGCCGGAGATGGCGGACTATTCGGTGGTGACGGCGATCGCAACCATGTGGCTCGCCGCGCGCGCTGAAGGCATCGGCATGGGCTGGGTCTCGATCCTCGATCCTGCTGCGATTGCCGTGACACTCGATATACCTCGTGACTGGCGGTTGATTGGCTATTTCTGCATCGGTTATCCGGAGATCGACGACGATCGGCCGGAACTCGAGCGCGCCGGATGGGAACGCCGTCATGCGGCAGCGGATCACATTGTCCGGCGCTGACACTTGATGTGATGCGGGATCGTGACAACATGAGACCAATGAGACATCGCTCCATCCCATTCGCTGTGTTGGTCGCCGTTGCGGCGGCGCTCTCTGCTGCGCCTGCGGTCGCGCAGGTTATCGGAGTGCCCGGCAACCCGGCTTTGATCACGCCACTGCCGCCCGCACCGCCACCGCCGCGGATAGAAGTACCTGTCGTGCCGCAACTCGGCGATCTGCCACGACAACAGAGTGTGCCGCAGGCGCGGCGCTCCTTCAGTGATCGCATCACCGACTGCCTTCAGGACGGGGCCGCTGCGGGTCTCGGCCCGAATGATCGTGCGACCTATTCGCGGGCCTGTGCCAATCGCTGACACGAGCGATTTGGTCTCGCGTGGCGCCCGTCTGTCGCGTAAATTGACGGCTGCGAACAGGAATTGAGACCATCGATGCGTGAATTGTTTGACGAAGTGTACGGCCAGTCGCAGCTCGATCCGCAAGAGGCGGTGCGACGGTCGACGCGAGGTCCGCAGCGCAAGCGCTTCTACAAGACCGTTGGGCTGAGCGAGACGCCGGATGGCTTTGCCATCATGCTCGACGACAAGACCGTACGCACGCCGTCGCGCCATCCGCTGGTCGTTCCTACATCAGCCATTGCCGAGGTCATGATTGCGGAATGGGATGCGCAGCAGGATGTCATCGACCCCACGAGCATGCCGGTGACGCGCCTTGCCAATAGCGTGATCGATGCGATCCGCGATGAGGCGCAGACCCAGGCAGTGGCTGACGATATCGCAAAATACTTCAGCACGGATCTGCTGTTCTATCGCGCCGGCTATCCCGAGGCGCTTATCGCGCGCGAGGCTGCGGCATGGGACCCTGTCTTGTTCTGGGCTGCCGATGATCTCGGCGCGCATTTCATCCTGGCTGAGGGCATCGTGCATGTCAGCCAGCCCGAACAGGCCGTCGCATCTGCCCGCGCGGCGCTGCCGAGCGATCCATGGGCGATCGCCCCGCTGCATCTGGTGACGACGATCACCGGCTCGGCGCTGCTCGCGCTGGCGCTGCTCCATGGCCATCTGAATGCCGATCAGGTCTGGACAGCCGCCTTTGTCGACGAGGACTGGAATATCGAGAAGTGGGGCCTCGACGAGGAAGTCGCTGCGCGGCGCGCAGCGCGACAAGTGGATTTCAAGGCTGCCGTGCTGGTGCTGAAGGCGGTCACGCCGTCAGCGGGTTAATCGGAAGTTAACGACCGTTAACTAGCGTAGCTGCACCATTGTCCGGTGCCGCTCACCATGCCGACTCCCGTCAACTCGATCTTACCGGTTGTCTCCGCGCAGGGCGTGGCGAGCGAAGTCGCGTTTCAGCCCGGCAGCGTGATTGCCGGCCGCGTGCTCTCGGTCTCGCCAGACAATCAGGTCCGTATCGCCATCGGGCACAGCACGATCGACGTGCAATCGCAGGTGCCGTTGCAGGCCGGGCAGGTGCTGCAATTCGCAGTGTCGAAGACCGACAACGGCAATGTCCAGCTTGCCATCGTCACACCGCAGAATACAGGTGCGGGGCAGGCGGGCGGTACGTCCTCCGGCGACGTGACCCTCGCGCCAGACCTGCCGATCAATCTCGCCAATGCCATCGCGACCTCCAAGATCCAGCTGACATCGCTGGAAGCACAGGCGGTCTCCACCGCCACGCAAAGCGCCGTGACGCAGCAGGCGAGCCTTGCGACGCTATTTGCCAATCTCGGTGTCGCCACTTCGTTGAAGGGGCTGCCGCAGCAGTTGCAGCAGGCTGTCGCGCAGGTACTGGCGCAACGCCCGCCGCTCGACAGCCAGCTCACCGGCGAGGAAGTCAAATCGGCATTCCAGAATTCCGGCCTGTTTCTGGAATCATCGCTCGCCAAGGGATCGCTGCCGCAAGGCGGGCTGCCCGACATGAAAGCAGCATTGATCGTGCTGCGTCAGGCGTTGGCGACGACGCTCGCCACAGCGAGTCCGACCCAGAGCACGACGCCAGCGACGGCGAATGCAGCGACACCGGAGCAGCCAGCATCGGCATTGGCAAACGCGCTTCCCAGTGTCGCGGCGCAGGTCGCTGCACAGCAGGCGCAAGCCGCTGCAGCGACAGTGGTCATGCTGCCCAAGACCGGCATCAAGAACGATCCGCTGCAGCAGGCTGGACTTCTCGCCGCAGACGAGCACGTGCTCGATGTCCCGGCTCAAGCCGCACCGGGCGTGGCAAAAGCTCCCGAAGCGGCTGCACGCTTGGCGACCAATGGCGCAGCGCTCAACCTGCTTAGGGAAGCGCTGCAGACGGCTCCGAAGGGCATGGGAAGCGCAGCATCGCTGGTGTTCGACGACAGCATGATGATGGATCTGCTGCCCGCCGCGAAGGCGCCAGCGGGCCAGCCGGGTGCCGAAACGAACATCGCGCGCAACACCCTTCCGCCGCCGCCATTGCGCGGCGGGCTGCCGACGGCGCAGGCGATGGCACTGCCGACGCTCCCGACAAATGTGCCGCTGGGCACCACCGTGCATCATCTGCTCGCGGATACCGATGCGGCGCTGGCGCGCCAGACCCTGCTGCAGGTGGCATCCTTGCCGGATCGTGCGGATGGTCTTGCAGCGCCGCGGCTCGATCAGGCATCGCCGCGCTGGAGTTTTGAAATTCCGTTTGCGGTGCCGGCCGGCACGGCCATGGCGCAATTCGAAATTTCGCGTGATGGCGGCAATGGTAGTGAGGCTGAAGCGGCCAAGCAGGTCTGGCGTGCGCGCTTCTCACTCGATGTCGAGCCCGCTGGCCCGGTCCATGCGCTGGTCTCGCTGACCGGCGACAAGACGTCGGTGCGGATGTGGGCCGAGCGTCCGGCGACGGCGCTGCAGTTGCAGGCCGGTACGGCGCAGCTCAATCAGGCGCTGATCCGCGCCAATCTGCAGCCCGGGGATATCGTGGTCCGCGAGGGCGCACCGATGCAGCCCGCGCCGGCATCGGCGGGGCATTTTCTGGATCGCGCGCTATGATCGTGCAGCCCAAAAGATCGCTGGCTGTCGCGCTGCATTACGACAAGACCGGCGCGCCTGTTGTCACCGCGAAAGGCAAGGGCGCGATCGGTGAGAAGATCATCGAGGTCGCCAAGGCCCACGACATTCCCATCGAGGAAAATGAGGTACTCGCCGGCGCACTCTCGAATGTCGAAATCGGTGATGAGATTCCAGCCGAGCTCTACAAGGCTGTCGCGGAAGTGCTGGTCTTCGTGCTCAGGCTGTCGGGCCGCGCGCACTAGCCTCGTCATTTGACTGCGATACATGTCAGATCGTTGAGCTGTTCTGCAGCGACCTTTCGAGGCTGGTGATCTCGCATCCGCGAGCTATCAACCCGCAGTCCGCCCGTTATGAATGTAGATTTGTTGCAGCGCATTTCCTATCGCGCACAAGCTCATGCTTGCCAAGTTCCAGCTTTGTGCAACTATGAAACCCGGGAGAGGCTAGTGCTCGCCTGACGCTGTTGGAATGGGGGATCACGTGAGTGAGACGCTGCATCCGAACGCTCCGCATCATCTGCCTGGCTTCATTACCGCTCCCGGCGAGACTGACACGCTCATGGTTGTGGTCGGAATCGTTCTGATCGGCTCCATCATGATGGTCGGCAATCTGTATCTGCGCCTGCACAGCATGCCGGAGCGCATGGCGCACAAATCGCAGAAGCTGCAGTTTGAAATCGTGGCCGTGTTGGGTTTGATCGCGTTGTTCACCCACAACCATCTGTTCTGGATAATCGGGCTGTTGCTGGCGATGATCGATTTGCCGGATTTCAGCACGCCATTGCGCAGTATCGCAGGATCGGTGCGAAAGATTGCCGACGGCGATGCTACCAGCGAAACCACCGAGCTGTCCGGTGAACCACCACCGCTCCCTGTCACGGCAGAAACTTCGAGCCGTCCCGGCGAAGCCGGAGGGCACGGTCATGCTTGAACTTCTCCTCTGCTCGCTGCTGACGGTTTTTCCGGACTATCTCTATCGCCGCTACGCACAAGGCAAGCGCCTGGGGCGGGAGATCACGTTCTATTCGGTGTGGTTCGAACTCAGATGGGGAATCACGGCCTGCGTCATGCTGACCGTCGCTCTGATCACCGTCATCTTCTATTTTCATCCGTCGACGACAAGCGCGACCTTGTTCTATCGGACCGTGCCGATCCTGCCCGAGGTCAATGGCCGGGTGGCGGAGGTGCACGTTCAGTTCAGCGCGCCGGTCAGGAAAGGCGACGTGATCTTCCGGCTCGATAACGCCAAGCAGGAAGCGTCGATGGAGACCGCGCGGCGCAAGATTGCCGAGGTCGATGCCGCCATGCTGGCGGCGCAGGCCGATATTCTGAAGGCCGAAGGGCAGGCGCAGGAGGCCAAGGGTTCCTATCAGCAGACCTCGGACGAACTCGATACCAAACGTGAGTTGCAGAAGCGCAATCCCGGCATGGTGCCGCAACGCGACATCGAAAAACTCGAGGTGCTGCTGACCGGCCGTCAGGGGGCGCTTGATGCGGCCATGGCCGCGCGACAATCCGCGATGACGCGTATCTCCGCGCTGCTGCCGGCGGAGAAGGCCAGCGCGCAGGCGGCACTCGCGGAGGCGCAAGTCGATCTCGACAAGACGTTCATTCGCGCAGGCGTGGACGGGCGCGTCGAGCAGTTCACGCTTCGCGTTGGCGATGTCGTCAATCCCGTCATGCGATCGGCGGGCATTCTCATTCCGGAGAATGCGGGCCGCGTGCTCTCTGCAGGATTTGGGCAGATCGAAGCGCAGGTGATGAAGGTGGGCATGGTTGCCGAGGCGACCTGTATTTCGAAGCCGTGGACCGTCATCCCGATGGTGGTGACCGGCGTCCAGAACTATATCGCGGCCGGTCAGTTTCGCGGCGGTGAGCAGTTGGTGGAAGCGCAGCAAGTCCGCGCACCGGGCACCATCCTCACATTCCTGGAGCCAATCTATCAGGGCGGTCTCGACGGCGTGACGCCCGGCAGCAGTTGTATCGTCAATGCCTATACCAGCAATCATGACGCCATCGCCGCGAAGGGGATCGGTTCTTTCAAGTGGCTGGCGCTTCATGCCGTCGATGCCGTTGGGGTCGTCCACGCGATGTTGCTGCGGATCCAGGCGTTGTTGCTTCCTGTCAAGACGCTGGTGATGAGCGGTCACTGAGCTCCGCGCGTTCTGCGGGGCGAGGCGATCGTTCTGGGACGCTCCGGAACTGGCGCTGTCATGCCCGTTGAACTAGCCTTCGTGAACAAGAAAAAAGCTCACGGAGGAAATCATGAAATCACCATCGCTCTGGATGTCGTCCATCGGACTGTCGTCGCTCGCGCTCGCCGCAGCCAGCGGCTGGTTCGCCGCCACGATGTTTGCGCAGCCTGCCACCAGCAAGGAGCCGCGGTTTCCGCAGCTCACCATGGATCAGCTCGACGCCAGGCAGAAGCCGCTCGGCGAGCAGGTGATGAAGGTCTCAAGCGTGGGGCTCGCCGGTCCCTATAATCCGATGATGCGCAGCCCGGTGCTCGGGCAAAAGCTGTTCGATCTGTTCGCGTATCTGCGCTGGGACACGTCCGTTCCGGTCAAGCTCAACGAATTCGCGATCATCATCATCGGCCGGCAATGGCGATCGCAGGTCGAGTGGTTCGCGCATGCGCCGCTAGCGCAGAAGGCGGGGCTGTCGCCCGATATCATCGCCGATCTCAAGGCCAACAAGCGGCCGGCGAACATGGCTGAAGACGAGGCGACGGTGTATGACTTCGTCACCGAGCTGACGGGCACGCACAAAGTCTCCGACGCGACCTATGCGCGCGCCAAGAAGATCTTCAACGATCAGCAGATCGTCGATCTCACGGCCGTGGCCGGCAATTATGTGATGGTGGCGATGTTACTGGCGATGGCAGAGGAGAGCACACCGCCCGGCAAGGAGGCGCCGTTCAAGCCCGGCGAGCCGTGAGGCCGCGCGTCAGGCAGCCTTGATCGGGTTGCCGGTTGTCGGGTTTTCCGCCGTGGCCGGTGCGGTCGCATCCTTGCCGATGCGGCCGAGATGGGTGAAGCGGAAACCGGCGTCGTATTTGAGGCCGTAGCCGAGCGCGCGATCGAAGCCGATATGGGCGAACCAGACCAGTGCGATCGAACCGGCGATCGGCTCGGCGGTGGCGATACCGGCCAGCGCGAGCAGCAGCGGCGCGATGGTCGCATGCACCAGATTATAGACGCCCGCGCCGATCCGCGGGCCCGCCAGATAGGCCAGCATGCTGAGGTCCGGGACGAAGAAAAACAGGGCATAGATCTGCCAGGGCGCGCCCGAGATCCAGTAGAACAGCGTCATTCCGACAAACAGCGCCACGCCTTCCCAGCGCAGCAGGTCACGCACGCCACCCGTGGCTGCGCCACTATTTTCATTGATCACGATATTGGTCATCCGGCGCTCTCCCTTGTCTGACCCGATATAGGCAGGATCGTCGCCGGCGCCATGCGATTTTGGGGGATTCAACCCTTCCTGACGGGCGTTTCCACCGCCGAAAACCCCATGCTAGAACCTCGCCCAAACCCTGCGGCTGCCGCGGGCGATAACACGTGACATTGACGGGCTGGAGCACATGAAAGACATCCTGGACACCCTTGAAGCGCGTCGTGCAGGCGCCAAACTGGGCGGCGGCGAGACGCGCATCGAGTCGCAGCACAGCAAGGGCAAGCTGACCGCCCGCGAGCGCATCGAGCTGTTGCTCGACAAGGGATCGTTCGAGGAATTCGACATGTTCGTCGAACACCGCTCCGTGGAATTTGGCATGGAAAAGTCCAAGATTCCCGGTGACGGCGTCGTCACCGGCTGGGGCACCGTCAACGGCCGCAAGACCTTCGTCTTCGCCAAGGATTTCACCGTGTTCGGCGGCTCGCTGTCCGAAACCCACGCGCTCAAGATCACCAAGCTGCAGGACATGGCGATGAAGGCGCGGGCGCCGATCATCGGCCTCTATGACGCCGGCGGCGCGCGCATCCAGGAGGGCGTCGCGGCCCTCGCGGGCTATTCCTACGTGTTCCGCCGCAACGTGCAGGCCTCGGGCGTGATCCCGCAGATCTCGGTCATCATGGGACCTTGTGCCGGCGGTGACGTCTATTCGCCGGCCATGACCGACTTCATCTTCATGGTGAAGAACACCAGCTACATGTTCGTCACCGGGCCCGACGTGGTGAAGACCGTGACCAACGAGGTCGTCACCGCAGAAGAACTCGGCGGCGCCAGCGTGCATGCGACGAAGTCCTCGATCGCCGACGGCGCCTTCGAGAACGACGTCGAGACGCTGTTGCAGATGCGCCGGCTGATCGACTTCCTGCCGGCCAACAACACCGAAGGCGTGCCGGAATGGCCGAGCTTCGACGATATCGAACGCACGGATCTCTCGCTCGATACGCTGATCCCCGACAATCCGAACAAGCCCTATGACATGAAGGAACTGATCCTCAAGGTCGTGGACGAGGGCGACTTCTTCGAGATCGCGGAAACCTTCGCCAAGAACATCGTCACAGGTTTTGGCCGCATCGCCGGCAAGACCGTGGGCTTCGTCGCCAACCAGCCGATGGTGCTGGCCGGCGTGCTCGACAGTGACGCCTCGCGCAAGGCGGCGCGCTTCGTGCGCTTCTGCGACGCCTTCAACATTCCGATCGTCACCTTCGTCGACGTGCCGGGGTTCCTGCCGGGCACCGCGCAGGAATATGGCGGCCTCATCAAGCACGGCGCCAAGCTGCTGTTCGCCTACAGCCAGTGCACCGTCCCCCTGGTGACCGTGATCACCCGCAAGGCCTATGGCGGCGCGTTCGACGTGATGGCCTCGAAGGAAATCGGCGCCGACATGAACTATGCTTGGCCAACGGCGCAGATCGCCGTGATGGGTGCCAAGGGCGCGGTGGAGATCATCTTCCGCCAGGACATCGGCGACGCCGACAAGATCGCCGCGCGCACCAAGGAATATGAAGACCGCTTCCTGTCGCCCTTCGTCGCGGCCGAGCGCGGCTATATCGACGACGTGATCATGCCGCACTCCACCCGCAAGCGGATCGCGCGGGCACTGGCGATGCTGAAGGACAAGCATCTGGAAGTGCCGATGAAGAAGCACGACAACATGCCGTTGTGAGCAAATCTGCCCACGATATCTACCTGAAGGAGATGCGAAAGCGCATCCGCAAGGTCTATCGCCAGAAAGGAGTACGTCGCGCGAATCAAAGCTCTCCGGGAGAGGAGCTGCGCTTGATCGTTAAAGAATACCGAAAAACTTTGAACGATATTCCTTCAGATCTAGAGCTTTGGGTTGCACTGTTTGATGAAGCTGCAGCATTCTGGCTCGCTGTTTGGGCAACATATCGCGAGAGGCTCGTTGAACCGGCAGATAAGCGACTCTTGTGTTTGATGACGCTTGGGGGCCGCGCTCTCCAAGACATTCTGTGTGTGCGTGAGTTGATTGTTGGGGGATTTTTCGTTCAATCGAATGTGGTTACTCGTTCTTTGATTGAAGCTATCGATGTGATGCACCTTATTAGCAGCCATCCTGAGTTAGCAGGCGAGTTTGCGCAGACGAAAGACAATGATCGAGCGTCGGAGTTTGGCATGAGCATTGTGCAAGAGGTAGGATAGGAAAGCTCGTCAAAACGCGCTGGCTATGGTTCTTTAATGGGGCTGAGGAGCCCGCCGTTGCTTTTCACAGCGTACGACAGAATTACATTGATTTAATGGGCATGTCTGCGCATCCGAGTTTTGGAGCTTCTTTCTCTACTTTTATGGATTCGCAGAAGGAGGATTCCAACATCGCAAAGAACGCGATGGGGGTTATCTCACCGATGTCAAAATTCACCATCCATCTCATCCTGCTGCGCGTATTCGAATACGGAATTCTTTGGGCTGGACCGGAGAATGCGATCTACAAAGGCGACGATCAGCTAGCGAATAAATCGACACTTCATGAAAATCTATCAAAGGGGTTGAACATGATGCTGTCGATTGTGATGATGTTAAATGAGCGCTCGGATGGTGATCCATTTTTCCCCGAGTTCAAGACGTATTGGCCACAAGTGAATTTTAAGTAGCTTAACTCGTAGGCTGGATTGGCGCAGCAGTATCAACTGCTTGTGACAGCATGCATTTCAGGCCGGAGATTTGCGAGGATGCGCACGATGAACGCCCATACCAGGATTGTCCTTGTCGCTGCCGCACTAGTTTGTCTTATGACCACGACCGCCCGCGCCGACGAAACCGTGACCGTCGGCGGCTCACGCGCCGTGCTCATCAAGCCTGCGTCGCCGCGCGCCAGCGTGATCTTGATGCCCGGCGGCAGCGGGGCGATCAATCCGGGCGAACATGGCGAGATCAACGGGCTGAAGGGCAATCAGTTGGTCCGCACCCGCAGCGCCTATGCGGCGCGGGGTCTGGCGGTGCTGGTGGTCGACGCGTCAGTCGATCTGCAGAGTGCGGTGCAATACATGGCCGCGATCAAGCGCCCAGTCACGGTGGTGGCGACCAGCCGCGGGACGCAACGTGCCGCCGAAGGCATTGCGCGCGGTGCGCGGCCGGATGCACTGGTGCTGACCTCGGGCTTTCTCAGTGCGGAGTCGGGTGGCGGCAGCAATGTCATGTCGATCATCGGCTCGCCGTCGGCGCTGCCGCGCACGCTGGTCATCCATCATCGCAACGACGGCTGCAAATTCACTGCGCCGGCGGGCGTCGATCCATTCGTGAAATGGTCGGCCGGGCGCGCTCGCGTGGCGTGGCTGAGCGGCGGACGCAACGAAGGCGATCCCTGCGAGGCGCGGGGATATCATGGTTTCAACGGCCTCGATGGTCAGGTCGTCGGACTGGCCGCGGGCTTTCGATAACGGCGAGATGTCGAATGTGCGAGTTCCCACGCGCATTCAGTTTCCATTCATGCCGCTGGTCCGATCCTGATGCCCTCACGGATATCAGGAGGGATCGCGATGGAACGCCGTCATTTTCTGAAGATCGCCTTCGGCTTTGCTGCGGGCGTCGGCCTGGCCGCTCAGGCCATCACGCAGGCTCAGGCCGCGCCGCTGCTGCCGGCCAATCCGCTCGATAACTACAAACCGGACACAGAACCTCAAGCCGCGGTGGCGTCGCAGGACGACGTCGATCGTCTCCAGCCTGAGCAAGTCCAGTGGCGTCGCCGCGGCTGGCGTCGGCGTCGTTTCTGGGGTTATCGCCGCCGGCATTGGGGCTGGCGTCGCCGTTATCGGGTCCGTCGTCGGTACTGGCGCCGCCGGTACTGGTAGGGCAAGCCCGTTTGTGCTGACGCTCAGTCTCTCCAGGGCGTCAGCGGTTTGGTCTGGCCGGGTTCAATGCCGCTCAGGTGGCGACGCACGTTGTCATAGCTGCGATCGCCGGGGGCAAAGGTCTGCGAGCCGTCAGCCGGCTTGCCGTCCACCGTGCGGGTGAAATGCAGCACCAGGCTGTCATCGGCATTCATGGTGGCGCTGCCGTAATAGGGCATCGACAGCCGCGCGTCCTCCGCCATGGCCGCGCCAGCCATGAGTAGAATGGGGAGGGTGAGAAACAGACGGGTCATGACACCTCCTGCTGTGAGGTTGTGATGGAGGCTCAGGAAGATGGCGGGGATTTGTCCGCCGCCGGTCACCGCATGCACGGATTTGTGTTACAGGTCGCCGTCATCCGCTACCGACGAGTCCCATGCCCCATACCGAAGCCCTGCTGTTTCCGCTCGCCATGATCGCGCTCGTTGCCGAGGCGATGACGGCTGCGCTGGCGGCCGGGCGGCGCAAGATGGACTGGCTTGGCGTTGCCATGCTCGGCTGCATCACGGCGCTCGGCGGCGGCTCGGTGCGCGACATGCTGCTCGGGCACTATCCGCTGTGGTGGGTGAAAAGCCCTTATCTGCTGTTGCTGACCGGCGGCGCGGCGCTGCTGACCATCGGGCTTGCGCGCGTGGTGCATCGCTTTCACGCGCTGTTTCTGGTGCTCGATGCCATCGGTCTTGTGGTTTTCACCATCATGGGCTGCAACATCGCCCTCGCCATGGATCAGCCGCTGCTGATCGTGGTCGTGGCCGGGATGATCACCGGCTGCGTCGGCGGCGTGCTCCGCGACGTGCTGTGCAACGACGTGCCCCTGCTGTTTCGCGCCGAACTCTATGCCAGCGTGTCGATCGTCACGGGGCTTCTGTATATCGGCGGCATCAAATACGGATTCAGTCCCGATCTCGTGACGCTGGTCGCCGCCGCGACCGGTTTAGTATTCCGCCTGCTGGCAATCCGGCTGAAGCTGGAGATGCCGAAATTCGTCTATGACAGCGACGCCAAATAGCGTGCTGCGTCAGCGCAGCCGCATGCAGCTCGCATAGAACGTGGTCGTCGCCGGCCAATCGGAAAACACACCGCGCACGCCGACGTCTCTCGCCAGCACGTCCAGCACCGTCAGCGTGTCGCCCTCGCGATCGATGGCGGGTTTGATCGAGCGATGGAAGAAACCGCCGCCGTTTGCGAGCGGCCCGTCGCGCTCCAGCGACCATGTGATCAGATCGAGCCCGGCATCGCGCGCTGCTTTGGCATAAGGGGAGGGCACGATCTGACCGCTGCCATCGAGCGTCAGCAGCATGTAGATCGGAGGCGCGAGGATCTTCACGCCGGTGGCTTTCAGCTCCGGCATCGACGGTTTCCACGTCTCTTGTCGCATGTGATCAAAACCCGGTGTTTCATAGCGGCCGTCGAGATAGACTGCCTGCGCGCCGAAGTCCGGCGCGGTGCGGATCCAGAACTTGATGTCGTTGAGATCGAAGCTCTGGGCAAATACGTCGCCAGGCGGAATGCCGGCGGCGCGATACTCGTCGAGCATCTGGGTCGCGTACTTCTCCGGACTATAATCGCCGTCGAACGGCATCGGCACCTCCGGCGCCTTCAGCTCCGGCGTGAATTTGGCGCCGAGGCTCTTGATCAGCGCGATGCTCTCCGCGTGGGTCATCAACGTGCCCGAGCTCGCATAAAGGTCGGTGCGCCAGCGCGGCGTGCCGTTCTGATAATCCGCGACGGTCGTGGCAGAGGTGTTGGCGGCATCCATCTTCGCCGTCAGCGTCCTGAACTCCGCCAGCGTGATGTCGCTGGTACAGCATTTCGCTGATGCCTTCTTGCCGGTGGCGAGATCGGCGGGGCTGAAGGGTTGTGTGCACTTCGCTGCAAGCGACGGCACCGACAGGATGTTCGTTGTCGTGTGCAGGTCGCATTGCGAATGACGGCAGACCAACTGGCGGTCCTTGGTGAAGGTCACGTCGCATTCGATTACGCCGGCACCCATGCGTGCGGCGGCCAGATAGGACTCGCGGCTGTGCTCGGGGAATTGCAGCGGCGCGCCGCGATGGGCGATGGAAAAATCGCTCTTGCGAAACGGCCCGGTACAGGTGCTCAGCTTTGCCTTTAGCGGGCCGTCTTTCATCTTGTCGACGAGATAGAATGGCCGCGGACCGAGCTGCGGCTCGGGCAGTGCGATGGTGTCGGCGCGGCCGGTCGTCAGCGATGAGAGGCCGAGCAGCCCGGCCAGTATGAGACGACGCAAGGTGCGCGACATGACGATCTCCAGAATAGCGAAGTGCCATTCTGTCATCTTCGTGTGACGGCTGTAACCGGCGCGTGGGCAACAGAAAACCCCGCCAGTGGCGGGGTTTTCGTCGTCAGGATTGTGCAGCGATCACCAGCGGCGGATGCAGCGGCCGTAGGGATTGCGGAAGAAGCCGGGGGGGCAGTAACCCGGGCCGCGCGGCGGCGGGCCGCGGAACATCGGGCGGCAACCGCCATAGGGACCGCGGGCATAGCCGGGGCCGCAGCCCTGAGCGACCTGGATTACGCCAGCCGTCTCGACTGCGCTGAGCGGCGCCAGTGGCATTGCATTGGCGGCACCAAGGCCTCCGACGCTGACGGCGAACAGAGCCGCAGCAAAGATCGTCTTCATTCGTGTTCTCCCTCGATGGTGCCGCGATGCGGCGCAGAGAATAATGATGGCATCGCATCACCCGCTGCAGGACTCTTACGGGGCAAGAAAATTGCTGGGGATCAACGCTGCACAGCACGATTAAGCCGATTCGATCTGAATACAGCATGAATGTTTCGGGATATGCGCGTAGCAGGGCGCGGCAGTTGCTACTTCGCCGCGAGGAAGCCCAGCATCAATTCGTTGAATTTGGCCGGTGCATCGAGAAACACGATATGGCCCGCGTCCGGCAGCACCTCGGCCTTCGCGTTCGGCATCTTCGCCGCCAGCGCCTTGGCCAGATCGGCGTTCTGCCCCATCTTCGACCGTAGCGCCTCCGGCGCATTCGGCTTGCCCGGTGCGTTATGATCGTCGGCGCCCATGATGAACAGGGTCGGCAGCGCGATCAGCGGAATTTCGTGGACCACGGGTTCGCGATAGATCATCTGCGCCGAACTGACGAAGGCGCGCAGCCAGCGCGGATATTCCGGCGACCCCTTGATGTTGAAACGCGCGTCGATAAAGGGCGTTACCTGGTCGGGCTGCATCTTCAGCGAATAGTTCACCTCGAGCTGTTTGCGGTAACCTTCCGCCGTCAGCTTGTCTTCGTTCTCCAAGATCTTCTCGGTTGGTGTCGGTGGCACATAGAGCCGATAGTCCTCAAGCCCGATCGGCGCCGCGAGCAGCAGGTGATCGATACGATCGGGATAAGCGCGGGCAATGCGCACGCTCAACATGCCGCCCAGGGAATGCGCGACGATGTCGAATTTCGCGATCCCGAGGTGATCCATCAGCGCAACAGTGTTGCGGGCAAGGTTGTCAAAATGCAGATCGCCTGATGGCTTCGACGATTTGCCGAAGCCGATCTGATCGGGGACCACGACGCGGTAGCCGGCTTCGTTCAACGTGCCGATCACCGGCGCCCAGTAGCTCGAAGGGAAATTGCGGCCATGCAGCAGTATGACGGTTCGACCATTGGGCTTGGTCGATGGCACGTCCATATAGGCCATGCGCAGCTGTTCGCCGTCATTGACCAGCGGCAGCATGTTGACGCGGTAGGGATAGGGGAAGCCTTCGAGGCCGATGCCATAGGGCTCGCGTGCCGCAGGAGGCTCGGCCGCCTGCGATGAGGTGAAAGGCAGGGTTGCAATCAGCGCGGCGAGCAGCAGGCGGTTCATTAGGAAAAGCTCCGGGAGAAAGAAGGTCCGGCGCGGTTTCGGGCTGCATTGCGGCGAAGGTAAGCCGGCGTCTTCACGTTTTCCGGATGGCGTCGCCGGTGGTGCCGAACAATGCCTCGAAGCGCTTCTCGCCGCTGCGGGTGAAATGCACCACGCGGCTGCCGGGCGAGGGGTCTCTGGCCGCCCATTTCATGGCAGTAAATGAGATCATGATGGCGGCGCCAAGTGTCCCGGCCAGATGGTGGCGGCGCTCGCTCCAGTCGAGGCAGGCCTTGCAGACCGGCCGGCGCGGATGCGCCAGCGTCGTCGGATCGATCCTCAATTCTTCAGCAACGAACCTGCTGCCCTGGGTCGTGAGTTCGATGACCCGCTCGGTCTGCCGGATCAGCTTCTGTGCCCGCATACTGTCGAGCATCTGCACGCCGAGATCGCCGGCGAGATGATCGTAGCAAATCCGTGCGCGGCGCAATGCGGGTTCTTTCGGCCCGGTGCGAACGCGAAGATGGCCGGCGCGGGCTGCCAGGCCGGCCAGACCTTCCAGCACTCCGGCGACATCGGGACCGGTGAGGCGATAATAGCGATGGCGCCCTTGTTTTTCCGGCTCGATCAGGCCACCGGCTTCGAGCTTGGAGAGGTGTGAGCTCGCGGTCGGCGCCGTAATCCCGGCTTCCTGGGCGAGCTCGCTCGCAGTCAACGCACGGCCTGTCATGAGTGCCGTCAGCATATTGGCGCGTGCAGGGTCGCCAACAAGTGCGGCGACCATGGCGATGTCCGGACCTGCTTTCATACTTCGACGCTAATCGAAGTATCACAGTCGATCAAGCGGCTATATCCAGGCATCTGCAGAGGGAGCTGTCATGACGATCACTGTCTTCATTCGCTATCAGATCGATCCGTTCAAACGCACATTGTTCGAGGCCTATGCCAAGCGCTGGCTGACGATTATTCCCAAATGCGGTGGCGATCTGCAGGGCTATTGGATGCCCCATGAAGGAACGAACAACGTCGCATTCGGCCTGATCTCGTTCCCAAGTCTCGCGGCCTATGAAGCCTATCGCGCCAGACTGCGGAGCGATGAGGAAGGCGTTGCGAATTTCGCGTCGGCCGAAGAGCACCAGTTCATCCTCGCGGAGGAACGCACGTTCCTGCGTCAGGTGACCGTATAGTCCATGCGCAACAAGGCCGCGGGCATCGATGCCCGCAGCCTTATCTGCCCGGTCGCGCCGTTACTTCGGCGCGCCGCCCTTCGTGCTGTCAATCTCGGTGCCGGTCGGAGCCGATTGCGGAGCCTGCGGCCGTGCCGGTGCCGCACCGGTGGTGACGCCGGGCTGGTTGTTGGTGGGCGTCACGTCACGTACGCCGGGAGCCACTGGCGGCTTCGAATAGGAATCCGCGACGTTGTTGGTTGGCGCCGGCGCCTTTGGCGTGCTGTCCTGCGTCGCCGGGGCGGATTGGGATGCGGTCTTCGTCGCGTCGCCCGGATTCATCGATGTATTGTTCAGGCCGTAGAATACGGCGCCGAGCAAGACAACAATGCCAAGTGCATAAATAGCCATGCGGCTGCCGCTCGCTGGCCCTTCCGCGAGTTCAGGATCGGCCTGCAGCTCATTGTCGAGCCGCGCAGGATTGCGGATGTCATCAGCGGGATTTGGACGATACGGATCATTGGGATTGGGAATGTTCGCCATGTCGTGTCCTCCTGTGCGGCAAGACAATCGTCAGATGAGGTGCATGTTCCAGAGATTGTGCCATTCCAGAGCCTCATCCTATGTGGCAATGCAGCGTGATCGGGGCTGCTCATCAGATGTTAAGGCCTGGCTGCGACGCTGAGGCGATTATTGATTCGCAGAAGCGCGTGGCAGCCCGAATGTTCGATACGATTATCCTCCTGACGGGTCCTGCTGAGCACTCGGTCTTTACAACCCTGCTCCGTGGTCACAATCCGGCCCTCACGGTGCTTCCTGTTTTCACTGCTGAAGATCTGGCGGCGATCGAGCCCGACTGGCTGCGCCGAGCGCGGATGATTTCGTTCACCACTGGCGTCATAGTCCCCGGTGCGGTGCTCGATCAGCTTGGCTTTGGCGCCTACAATTTCCATCCCGGTCCGCCGCAATATCCCGGCTGGGCCCCGGCACATTTTGCGCTCTACGATCATGCGACCGACTTCGGCTGCACTGTCCATCGCATGATTGCACGTGTCGATGCCGGACCGATCGTGGATGTCGAGGCGTTCCCAATTCCGGCGGACATCAGTGTCGCGGGTCTGGAAGAGATTGCCTATACGAAGCTGGTCCAGACTTTCTGGCGGATGGCACGCGTCCTGGCCACACAGCCGGTGCCGCTCATCGAGCGGGCGCTGCGCTGGGACAGCACGCGTCACACGCGTAAGGCCTATGAGCAGATCTGCGATATCCCGGTAAGCATCCAGAAAGACGAATTGCAGCATCGGGTCAAAGTCTTCGGCACCGACCATTTCGGCATCGTACCGACGATCGGTCTGCACGGCTTCCAGTTTCGGGTCGTCGTGCCCGACACTGAAAGCGCTATTGCGGACGAAGCTGTCGAAGCCTAGCGGTTAGCCGCGAAGCTCTGGTGCTGCGCGGGCGGGGTCGCTGACGTGTGCGTCTTGGACACCTTGCCGTTGAATTCATAGAGCAGGAAACTCAGCACCACGAGTAGTCCCACGCCGATGATGGCCTTGGTCGGCTTGTGATCATGCTCTTCGCCGCAATCCGGATGATAAGAACCGTCATTCGTCGACGCCATATCGCTGCCGGCGAGTTCAGGCTGCGACGTCCAGGTATTCAGCTTCTGATCCATTTCCGTCCTCCATGCCTGATGTTGTCAGGGTGACCGGACAGCAATGGCCCGTAAAGGCCGATGTTCCGTTTCGGGTGCGCTATTAGCGGGATGCTGCCTTGCTGAGAGGCAGCGTTTCGAAATATTTCTGAAAAAGCTTTGGAACCCATCGCTCCCCGACACGTTTCAACATCTCACCGGTATAGGTGACACGTTAGGGGCAGTTTCGGAATGAGTGGCGATAACGGCCGGTTTGCAACCGGCGTACCGGGTCTCGATGCGATCCTGGGCGGGGGCGTTTTCGACGGCGGCATCTACATCATTCAGGGCGCCCCGGGCGCCGGAAAGACGATTCTGGGCAACCAGATCTGTTTCGCGCAGGCCGCGCAGGGGCGGAACGCGCTTTACATCACGCTGCTTGCCGAGAGCCACGCCCGCATGATCGGACACATGCGGCGGATGACCTTCTTCGATGAAGCAGCAATTCCCGACCGCATGTCCTATGTCGGCGCCTTCAAGACGCTGGAAGACGACGGGCTGCGCGGACTGCTGGACGTGGTCCGCCGCGAGGTTCGCACGCGCAAGGCCAGCATCCTCGTGCTCGATGGTCTCATCACCGTGCACGAAAAGGCGCGCTCCGAGCTTGAGCTGAAGAAGTTCATCCACGAATTGCAGACCCAGGCCGCCTTCAGCAACTGCACCATGTTCCTTCTGACCAGCGCCTTCGATGCCGATGCGCATCCGCCTGAGCATACGATGGTGGACGGTCTCATCGAGCTGCAGTCGGCACTGCATGGCCGCCGCGCCGAGCGGTCACTTCAGGTCCACAAGCTGCGTGGCACCTGGTTCATGGGCGGCAAGCACTCCTATCGCATCACCGAGAATGGACACGCCATCTATCCGCGTATCGAGGCGCTGCTGGAGACACCCAGCGTCTGGGACAGCGCCGACGGTCCCATGGTGTCCGTCGGCATTGGCGGCGTGGACAAGATGCTCGGCGGCGGCGTCGATACGCATTCGGTGACAGTGGTGCTCGGGCCTTCCGGGTCGGGCAAAACCACGGCCGGTCTTCAGTTCCTGACCGGCGGTCCCGCCAATGAACCGGCGATGCTGTTCGGGTTTCACGAGAATCCGATGGCGCTGCGGATCAAGGCCGACAGCCTCAAGCTGCCGCTGAAATCGCGGGCCGACAAGGTCACGCTGATGTGGCGCCCGCAGACAGAAGCGGTGCTCGACGAGGTCGCAACCGAGCTGCTCTCGACCATCAGGCAGAACGGCGTGCGCCGTCTGGTGATCGATGGCATCGAAGGCTTCTCGAAGCTCACCGACGAAAAGGAGCGCATCGGCTCTTTTTTGTCGGCGCTGTGCAACGAGTTGCGCGCACTCGGTGTTACCACGCTGGCAACCGCAGAAACGGACCACGCTGGCATGACACCCGGGCAGCCGCTCAAGGGCGTTAACCAGACGGGTCTCTCCGCGGTTGCCGAGAACATCATCGCGCTGCATCTCGCAGCCCTGCGCTCGGAAAACCATCGTCTGATGACCATTCTGAAATCGCGTGACCGCCGGACCGATATGCGCATGCGCCGCTTTGAAATTCTCGACGGCGGCATCGTTCTCGATGCCGATTTCCAGAGCGCGGAGCGCATCCTCAGGGACATTTCTAGTCAGGGACCTGCACCAACTCCATCGACGGATCTTAAGTTGACTGGAGAATAGCGGTGCGAACTGTCCTGATTGTCGAGGACGAATGGGCGATCGCCGACTGGCTCGAAGTCCTGTTGAGCGAATATGCCTTCAATGTCCTCGTAGCCGGCAACGGCCGTGAGGCGCTCGACATTCTGCATCGGGACACGCCCGATCTGGTGCTTACCGATTTCATGATGCCGTTCCTCGACGGCGCCGGCCTGATCGCAGCGATGGGGCAGGACGAGCGGCTGAGCGGAATTCCGGTGGTCGTCATGACCTCGTTGCTGGAGCATGTCGTACGCGACCGGGCAGGGCGTTTTCGCGCCTATCTGCGCAAGCCGTTTCGCGAGGCCGATCTGATGAAGATCATCAGCGAGATATTCCCGGGCGAGGCCTGAGCCTCCTTTGGCAGTTTGTGCTGCATCGCACTGCAGCGTGAAGCCGTTACGTCCTTGCGCCAAAGGCCTTTGCGGCGACACAACGTGACAAGTCTACCGGCCGCATTCATCACGAAATTGCGTTCTTTGGACGCGGGGCTCCATTGCCCAGAATTGTGGTGCGCCCCGTTCAAAATCCAACATAGACTGTTTCTAAGGGAGTCGAACGACCCCAGATAATAGGCGCGAGCAGGCCGGACGGTGCAGTCCGGGGCGATAGCCCCGGGCGACAGCTCAGAGGCCGCAGTGACGAGGGTGGGAATGGGAATTAATCAAGGCGCGATCAGTCTCGATCAGAAATACACCCAGGGCTCTGGCCACATCTTCCTGACCGGCATTCAGGCGCTGGTGCGACTGCCGATGGCGCAGGTCCGCAGGGACCGCGCGGCGGGTCTGAACACCGCAGCCTTTGTGACCGGCTATCGCGGCTCGCCGCTCGGCGGTTACGACCAGCAGCTCGTGGCCGCGCGGAAACATCTCGATCAATACGGCGTCAAATTCCAGCCCGGCGTCAACGAAGATCTCGCAGCCACCGCGATCTGGGGCACCCAGCAGCTCAATCTCTCGCCCGGCGCCGAATATGATGGCGTGGTCGGCATCTGGTACGGCAAGGGCCCCGGCGTCGATCGCTGCGGCGATGTCTTCCGCCACGGCAATGCCGCCGGCTCCGCGAAATTCGGTGGCGTCCTCTGTCTCGCCGGCGACGACCACGGCGCCAAGTCCTCGACCGTTCCGCATCAGTCCGACCATGCCTTCATATCGGCGCTGATGCCTTATCTTTATCCTTCGAGCATCCACGAGATGATCGAGATGGGTCTGCTCGGTATCGCGATGTCGCGCTATTCCGGCTGCTGGGTTGGCATGAAGGTGATCACCGAAACCGTGGAGACCACGGCGGAGATCAACCTCAATGACGAGATGACGCCGTTCAATATTCCCACCGATTTCGAACTACCGCCGGATGGTCTGAACCTGCGCTGGCCGGACGACCGCTATGTGCAGGATCGCCGCTTGCAGGACTACAAGGGCTTCGCGGCGATTGCCTTTGCCCGCGCCAACAACATCAACCGTGTCACCATGGACTCGCCAAATGCGCGCTTCGGCATCATGGCCTCCGGCAAGAGCTATGAGGACGTGCGCCAGGCACTGCGCGAGCTCGGCATTACCGAAGAGGTGGCCGCGAAGATTGGTCTGCGGCTGTACAAGATCGGCATGCCGTGGCCGCTGGAGCCGGAAGGCGTGCGCAAGTTCGCGGTAGGTCTCGATGAAATCTTCATCGTCGAGGAGCGCCGCGAGATCGTCGAAAACCAGGTCAAGCAGGAGCTGTTCAACTGGCGCGACGATGTGCGGCCACGCATCGTCGGCAAGATGGATTCCCACGATCATCGCTTCCTGCCATTCGCCGAAGAACTGAGCGTCGCCAAGGTCGCGACCTCGCTGGTGGATCGCCTGCTGGCGATGGAGATAGACCCCGAGATCGCCGCACTGCTGCGTGCCAAGGCCGACTGGTTTCACGGCCGCGAGGCCTCGCAGGTCCAGAACGTCGTGCCGATCACGCGCACGCCGTATTTCTGTTCGGGCTGCCCGCACAATACCTCGACCAAGGTTCCGGAGGGCTCGCGTGCGCTGGCCGGCATTGGCTGCCACTTCATGTCGCTGTGGATGGATCGCTCCACCGAGACCTTCACCCATATGGGCGGTGAGGGCGTGCCGTGGACCGGCATCGCGCCGTTCACCAAAGAGAAGCATATCTTCGCCAATCTCGGCGACGGCACATACTTCCATTCCGGTTCGCTGGCGATCCGCCAGTCGATCGCCTCCAAGGCCAACATCACCTACAAGATACTCTACAACGATGCGGTGGCGATGACCGGTGGTCAGCACCATGACGGTGACCTGTCGCCGCAGAAGATCACGTTCCAGCTCCACAGCGAGGGCATCCGCGACATCTATCTCGTGTCCGAGAATCCCGATGCCTATCCCGCCAGCACCATTGCGCCGGGCGTGAAGCTGGCGCATCGCGACGAACTCGACAACGTGATGAAGACGCTACGCGACGTGCCGGGCTGCTCGGCCATCGTGTTCGTGCAGACCTGCGCTGCCGAGAAGCGTCGCCGCCGCAAGAAGGGCATTCTGGAAGACCCGCAGCGCCGCGTGCTCATCAACCCGGCAGTCTGCGAAGGCTGCGGCGATTGCTCGGTGCAGTCGAACTGCATTTCGGTGGAGCCGCTGGAGACCGCATTGGGTCGCAAGCGCACCATCAATCAGTCGTCCTGCAACAAGGACTATTCGTGCCTCAAGGGCTTTTGCCCGTCCTTCGTCACGGTCGATGGCGGCAAGCTGAAGCGCAAGGCGCCCGTCGAACTTGGCGCCATCGGTGCATTGCCGGAGCCGGCCACGCGGCCGACCCTCGACAAGCCCTATAATGTCGCCGTCGGCGGCGTCGGCGGCACCGGCGTGCTGACCATCGGCGCGCTGCTCGGCATGGCTGCGCATATCGAGGGCAAAGCCTCGATGATCCTCGACATGTCCGGCCTCGCGCAGAAGGGTGGCGCGGTGCTCAGCCATGTGCGTCTCGCCAACGACACCGGCGACGTCACCTGTTCGCGCATCGTCACCGGCACAGCGGATGTCCTGATCGCGGCCGATGAAGTGGTGGCCATTGCCAAGGACACGATCTCGCTCTGCGAGAGCTCGCGCACCTATGGTATCGTCAACACCCATCTCATTCCGATCGCGGATTTCGTGCGCAACCGCGATTTCAATTTCCAGTCCCGCAAGGTCAACAACGTGCTGGAAATGTCGCTGCGCAAGGAATCGACATTCCTCGACTTCACCAAGGCGGCCGAAGCGCTGCTTGGCGATTCCATCGCCACCAACATGATGATGATGGGCTTTGCCTATCAGCAGGGGCTGCTGCCGTTGCAGGCGGCGTCCATCGAACAGGCCATCGAACTCAATGGCGTCTCGATCAAGATGAACATGCTGGCGTTCCAGCTTGGCCGTCTTGCCGCCGCCGATCCGGCACGGCTCGCCAATATGCTCAAGGGCGCCGATGAGACCATCGCGCCAAAGACGCTGGATGAGATGAGCCTCGACGAGATCGTCGCTCATCGCAGCGGATTGCTGACGGACTATCAGAACAGCAAGCTCGCCGAGCGCTACCAGGCGATGGTCGATCTGGTCCGTGAGGCCGCCATGCGTGGTGGCTATGACGATGAACTGCCGCGCGCGGTGGCGATCAACTATGCCAAGCTGCTCGCCTACAAGGACGAATACGAAGTCGCGCGGCTCTATACCGATGGCAAGTTCGAGAAGCAGTTGCGCGATCAGTTTGAGGGGGACGTCAAGATCAGCTTTAACCTCGCACCGCCGATGCTGCCCGGCACCGATGCGTCGGGCCGCCCGAAGAAGCGCGCCTTCGGCGCCTGGATGCTGCCGCTGTTTCGCATTCTGGCGAAGCTGCGCACCTTGCGCGGCACGCCGCTGGATGTGTTCGGCTACAGCGCCGACCGCAGACTGGAGCGCGATCTGATTGCGGGGTACGAGAAGGACGTCGCGACGGTGTTGAACCTGCTGTCGCCGCTCACGGTGGATACGGCCGTGCAGCTCCTCTCGTTGCCGGACAGCATTCGTGGCTACGGCCCGGTGAAGGAAGCCTCGGTGCAGGCCGCGAAGGTGCGTTACGCCGAACTCGCCAAGGACCTCGTCAATCCGCCGCCGGCGCCGCGCCAGATCGCAGCGGAGTAGGGCTCTTGCTTTTCCCTCCCCCAAGCGGCGAAGCCGCGCAGTGGGGGAGGGACACCTTTGACGCCTGCGCGTCATCGCGGATTTGAATTTCAAACAGCCACTACCCTTCAGACATGCGTCATCGCCCCCATTATTTGCGGCGCGGGGGCGCCGTCGTGTCTCGCATTCCTGCCCCCTGGTGAGAGGGCGTGCGGAACGCCGGGTGCCCGTTGCACCCTTGGGCCTGATGCGAATGCGGTCTTCCGCAGAGTAGTGTGCATCAGGACTTTCGGAGGCGCCGAGCGATTGCCCGACGTTCCGCCTGCGGTGTTTTTTCGGTTGCCTGCACATCTGCCTTGGCGAACGGCCCCATCACCAAAATTAGTGTCCCAGGGCGGAGGGACAGGGTAGCCTCAAGCTCTTGGCCGGACGCGTTTCGATTTGGTCGTCCGTCACACTGTCCAGGGCTCTTTCCATCTCAAGGTCGGCCGTCTCCTTGCCAGTGGCAGTGCTGGCGCAGATCCGTCCTGCCCGAAGACAGACGTCCCCCGTGAACCGCGTAACGCCGCATCTCCGGCGTCCACCGCATCCCACCCCGCGAACGTGACGATCGCGATCGCCCCTCTCGGTGGGGCAGGACGAAGGGGAATATAAACCTGGTGGGGATGTTGTCAACGGGAGATAGGAAAAAATGTTTGGGTGCTGTCTTGCCGCCCTACACTGTCATTCCCCGGCAAACCAATTGGTTTGCCTGAGGGCGCGGCCGGCACTTGCCGGACGCGAACCCGGAATCTCGGCATGGGAGTCTCTAGTCAGTGCAAAACACTCTGGGATTCCGGGTTCGCACTTCAGCGGCTTCGCCGCTTTCGTGCGCCCCGGAATGACGAGTCAGGACGAAAGCCTCACACCCCGATATTGTCGATCAGCCGCGTCTTGCCGATCCTCGCGGCCACCAGCAGTCGCACCGGGCCGTCTTTCATCGAACTGACCGGCGCCAGTGACTCCGCATGGCGCGCCTCGAAGTAGTCGAGTGCGAAGCCTGCCGCCGTGATCGTCGCGGCGCCGCCCGCCATGGCGGTCTCGAAACTATCGCCTGCCTTCAGGCGCTTCGCGGTTTCCTTCATCGCGCGATACAGCACCGGCGCCGTGGCGCGGTCTTCCGGCGAGAGATAGACGTTGCGCGACGACATCGCGAGACCGTCGCGCTCGCGCACCGTGGTTGCGCCGGTCACCTTGACGCCGAGATCGAGATCCCGCGCCATGCGCGTCACGACCTTGAGCTGCTGGTAGTCCTTCTCGCCGAAGAACGCCATGTCCGGTCGCACCTGCGTGAACAGCTTGCCGACGACAGTGGCGACGCCGCCGAAGAAATGCGGGCGGAAGCGATCTTCGAGGTCGGCGGTGGCCGGGCCTCCGGTCGTGATCTTCGTTGCGAAGCCTTCCGGATACATCACCTTGGCGTCGGGATTCCAGATCAGGTCGACGCCGGCTTCGGTGAGTTTGGCGACGTCGCTTTTCCAGGTGCGCGGATAGGAGCCGAAGTCCTCGGTCGGCGCGAATTGCGTTGGATTGACGAAAATCGACACCACGACCTTGCTGGTGCGGCGCTGGGCGAGGCGCACCAGCGAGACGTGACCGTCATGCAGTGCGCCCATGGTCGGCACCAGGCCGATGGTCGCCTTGCGCGCGCGCAGGCCGTCGAGCGCCTTGCGGAGGGCGGGCAGGGTGCGGGCGACGATCGGGGTGCGGGGCATTGCGGCTCGTTCTTGTTGCTGGCTGCGGCGGGTGAGGGCGTGCGCGCCCTGCTTATCAAAGCTCGCGGGATCACCCAAGCCTCACGATACCAGGCTGCCGGGTGTCCTGATGCCGCAACCGGCCGCCGGGATTCATGATTAAGGGCGGCTGATCGCCTGCAGAGCAGGATGCCCCTGTATTTAGCTTGACCCTTGCCACGCCTCGCGATTTGAAGATGATCGAAGGATCGCGCGATGTTGATGCAAACCACCCAGGGCCAGTCCGGCACGGCGCATGTGATCGTGCTCGGCAATGAGAAGGGCGGGTCGGGCAAATCGACCACTGCGCTTCATATTGCCGTGGCGCTGCTGAAGGCCGGTCAGCGCGTCGCCACCATCGATCTCGACAGTCGCCAGCAGAGCTTCACGCGCTATATCGCCAACCGCGCAGCCTGGGCGCAGAGCGCCGGACTTGCGCTGGAAGTGCCGACCCATAGCTGCGTCAAGCTCGGCGAGACGATGCAGATCGCCGACAACGAAGCCTTCGAACTCGATCAGTTCATGACCGCGGTAAGCGCGGTGGAACGTACCCACCATTTCATCGTCATCGACACGCCTGGCAGCGATACTTATCTGATGCGTCTGGCGCATTCGATGGCCGATACGCTGGTGACGCCGATCAATGACAGCTTTCTCGACTTCGACGTGCTCGGCGCCGTCGATGCTACAAGCTACAAGGTGACCGGCGAGAGCCACTATTCGAAGATGGCGCGTGAGGCGCGGCGCAAACGCCGCCAGCACGATGGCTCGACCACCGACTGGATCGTGGTGCGCAACCGGCTCTCGGTGCTCGGCTCGCGCAACAAGATGCTGGTCGCCGGCGTCCTCGATCAACTCTCGCTGCAGCTCGGTTTCCGCGCCATCGACGGTCTCGCCGAGCGCGTGATGTATCGTGAGTTCTTCCCGCGTGGCCTGACGGCGCTCGACGATCTCAACGAAGCCACGCTCGGGCGTCGCCCGAGCATGGGCCATGTCACGGCGCGCGAGGAAGTCATCGAACTGCTGCGCAAGTTGAAGCTGCCGCTCGATGAGCGTGGCCGCCGCCGCGCCGCCAACCGCGCCGAGTGGTTTGCCCAGGTCGACAAGCCGCTCGACGTTCACGACATCCTTGGCAACTGAGTCGCGTTCACTGTGCAAAGCCAGCGCTGCGCGTTCGGCAGGCTATGAACGATCCCGCACTCAACTTCACGCTGATACCACAGGTATCATTTTCTTTTACCGGGGAACGAGTCACCCGTTCGACAGTTGATTTGTCGTTGAAAACAGGACGTTTTTGAAATTCCGATCCCTTGCGAAACTTGTTCAAAATCGCTCAATTCGACCGTGGATTTCTTTAGCAACTGCACAAGAAACGGGTGCGGCGCACAATAACATGGCTCGGAATTCACAATATTTAGCCTTTCTGTCACCGGGCTGTGACATATATGCTGTTGAAGCAGCCGCTTGAGGCCATTCCGGCCCATAAGTGCTGTAGCCGGCTGAGACCTCTCTCTAGCTGGCCGATCAGGGACGAACATGAAACGCGGACTTCTCATTCTGCTTTCGGTTTGCGTGCTGACCACCGCCGCGTACTTCACCGCGTCGAAGTGGGCTATTCGGCATGAGACGCTGACGTTCTTCGACGCGTCGCGTAATCGTCCTGTGCAGGTCGACATCGCCGTTCGCCGCGACAAGGAAATGCAGGCCAATGCCGGCATGATCACTCTGCCGGTCGCGGTTCTCAATCACGGTAACACAGTCAAGTTCACCGAATACTCGTTCCTGGCAAACGTGTTTGCGGCGCGTGGCTATATGGCCGTCAGCATCCAGCACGATCTCGATACCGACGCTCCGCTCGTGACCAAGGTCGGCGAGCTCTATGTCGGCCGTCTGCCGGTCTATGAGCGCGGCGTTCAGAACATCAAATACGCGGTGAAAGAGCTGAAGAAGATTCAGCCGAACTCCGACTACGATCATCTGACGCTGGTCGGTCATTCCAACGGCGGCGACATCTCGATGTTCTACGCCAAGGAATTCCCTGATGACGTCAAGAAGGTCGTGACGCTGGATAATCTGCGCGTGCCGTTCATGACCGATGGCAAATTCAAGATCCTGTCGTTCCGTTCGCACGATACGGTGTTCAAGCCGGATCCCGGTGTCGTGCCGGATGACGAGATCTGCGAGAAGGCCGGTATCACGGTCGTCAACACCGGCGCGCAGCACACCGACATGAGCGATCGCGGTCCGGAAACCTTGAAGACCAAGATTCAGGGGCTGCTCGACAAGTTCCTTGACGACGACAGCAAGCTGTCGCCGGTCACGGGCAAGCCGAAGATCATCGAGCAGCCTGCGCAGCAGAGCAATGCGGCTGACCCGAACAAGATCGCGCAGTATACGCCGAGCGTGAACTGAGTCCTTTGCTGCGCGGTTGACCGCGCGGCCTATGCTCGCCACAGGAAGCTTGCAGCAAGCGCGAGTTCAAATGGCCAGCGATCCCACGATCCCCACGTCCAAGACCGATACGCTGGCCCAGCCGTCGGCATCGGCCGACATCGCAGCATTTGTAGCGAAGGCGAAAGCCATGGCGCCGCATGCAGCGGGCGGGCGCGGGCGGCTGGTGTTTGCACTCGATGCCACCATGAGCCGGCAGCCGACCTGGGATATGGCCTGCACGCTGCAGGCCGACATGTTTCGCGAGGCGGCGTCGATCGGCAGTCTCGATATCCGTCTTGTCTATTTCCGTGGTCTCAGCGAGTGCCGCGCGACCGGCTGGATTTCGGACACCGCACAACTGGCGCGGCTGATGGGCAAGATCGCTTGCCAGGGCGGTCAGACCCAGATCGGCAAGGTGCTGTCGGAGACGCGGCGCGAGGCGGTGGCCTCCGGCGTACGCGCGCTGGTGTTCGTGGGCGACGCCATGGAGGAGTCCGTTGACGAGCTCTGTGCGCGAGCCGGCGAGCTCGGCCTGCTGAAAGTGCCGGTCTTCATGTTCCAGGAAGGGCATGACCCGGCGGCCGAACAGGCCTTTCGCGAGATTGCCCGGCTGACCGGGGGCGCCTGGTGCCGGTTCGATCCGGGAGCCGCTGCGCAGCTCCGCGAATTGCTGCGCGCGGTAGCCGCCTATGCCGCGGGCGGACGGGAGGCACTGACACGGCTGGCGTCGTCGGCGCCGGGTGCGGCAAAGCTGCTCGGCCAGATGCGATAAACGGTCTGCAAAACCGTTTCGCGGATCGCGGCAACCGACTATCTATCCCTCATGCCTACTTTGATCGCTGGCGCGCTCGCCGTCTTCGTACTCTACATGCTGCTGCAGATGTTCCGCTCGGCCAACCCGGCGCTGCTGGCGCGCGGCATCAAGCTGGCTGGCGGCGTGCTGGCGCTGGCCGTTGCGGCCTTTACCGGCATCAAGGGTGAACTGGCGGTGGCGATCCCGTTGGGAATCTTCGGGGCGGGCCTGTTGGGCTGGGCGCCGTTCGGCACTGCGGGCTTCAGCAATATCGGCGGCATGTTCGGGGGCGGGACCAAATCGTCCGGCCAGACCTCGCAGGTCCGCTCGGCGTTTCTCGACATGACCCTCGATCATGACAGTGGCCAGCTCAGCGGACGGATTGTCGCCGGCCCCTATGCCGGGCAGTCGCTCGATGCATTCGACCTGCCGCAACTGGCGGCGATGATGGCCGGCTTCGACGCGGAGAGCGTGGCGCTACTTGAAAGTTATCTTGACCGCCGGTTTCCCGCCTGGCGTCAGAACGCGCAGGGCGATACGGCAGGGCGGCACGACCGCGCGGCGTCGGGCAGTAAAATGACGGAAGAGGAGGCTTATCAGATCCTTGGCGTGAAGCCGGGTGCGACCCGCGACGAGATCAGCCGCGCGCACCGATCCCTCATGAAGAAACTGCATCCCGACCAGGGGGGCTCGACGTACCTGGCGGCCCGTGTCAACGAGGCCAAGGACACTATGCTTCGCACGCATCGCAGCTAACTCCAGCACGCTTTTACGCTACAACTGCGAGCAGCTTCCGTTTCTCTGAGAACGCCCCATCGCCCGCCGTTGTCCGGCATGGTCGATCAATCCCCGTCTGTATTTTGTACTGGCTAAGTCTTGACGAGAAGTTGTCGCCACGGGGATTTATGGTGACCAAAAGTAAAATGGCCGGGACAATGTCCCGGCCATTTGCGTATCCGACGGTATCAGTCGATCAGTTCTTGATGGTGATGCAGGAGATCTCGGAACGCTTCAGCGTCTTGCAGACGGCTTCGGCTTTTTCGCGGTCAAGGCCGGCGAAGCGGGCACGGTAGAGTTTCCTGTCGCCCTTGCCGACGACGGCTTCAGTGAACGGGTCGGCCTTGCCGAGCAGGCCACGGGCCTGTTCACGCGCGGCGTCAAGGCGGATCCGTGCTTCGCTCTCGCTCTCCAGCGCGCCGACCTGAATGATCCAGCCGGTGTGGATCGCGGCGGGTTTGATGGCACCGCCCTGTTGTACCGTCTGCGGAGCGGGAGCCTGAGGGGCTGGCACGTTGCGCGGGGCAGGGTCGGCATAGGCCATCTGGGTGCCGCCCTGAGCGGCGCCAGAGGCTGGAAGAACACCGAGAAGTCCATTGCCGGTTCCGAAGCCTGCCGGCTGGCGCGGCATCTCCGAGCGGACATAGAGCGAATTGGTGGTCTCGGGCGAGCGGGCGGTGGTTTCCGGGCGCGCCGTGATGGCATTGGTGGCGGCGGGAGGGGCGGGCTGCTCGCCACCGGCGGAGGCCAACTTGTACTGACCGGACTTGACCTGGACGGTGCGGACCCGAACCGGCTTCATCGGCTCTGACGAGCCCGGAATGGTCGAGATGGGCTCGGACTGGATGACACCTGAATTCAGCGGGCCAGGCTCGGGCTTGCGGGCCTGCGGCATCGGCGCTGCCGGGGGCAGTGCTGCGGTGGCGGCGGCGAAGACGGACGGGCGCGCCGCTGGCGTGGCGGGACGAGCCGGAGGCTCGGAGAGCGGTTCAGCGGCGACCGGCGTTGCAGCAGCCACCTGAATGGCGCCGTTGACCTGTTTGGTTTCGATCGGACGCGCCTGGGCCTCGGCTTCGGCGACCTCGGTTGCGGATTCGGACGGATTACGCTCGGTGATCGCGGCCACGGTGCGGCGGGTGGCGCCCTTGTCCAAGTTCTCGGCAAGCAGGTTGCGCATGGCGGCGTCACGGGCGCCGCCGCTGCGGCCGCCGAGTACGACGCCGACCAGATGGCGGTTGCCGCGCTTCATCGACGAGACGAGGTTGAAGCCGGAGGCGCGGGTGTAGCCGGTCTTGATGCCGTCGACGCCTTCGACACTGCCGATCAGGCGGTTGTGGTTGCGGATGTTGCGGCCGCGATAATTGAAGGAGGCGGTGGCAAAGTAGCGGTAGTAACGCGGGAAGCGATCCTGGATAGCGCGGCCGAGCACCGACTGGTCGCGCGCGGTGGTCACCTGCGCATCATCAGGGAGGCCGGAGGCATTGCGATACACCGTGCGGCTCATGCCGAGCGCGCGGGCCTTCTTGGTCATCAGCTTGGCGAAATCGTCTTCGTCGCCGGCAATGGCTTCGGCGATGACAACGGCGGCGTCGTTGGCGGAGCGGGTCACCAGGGCCTTGATCGCGTCCTCGACGCGCAGTGTCTGACCAGGGCGCAGGCCCAGTTTGGTCGGAGCCTGCACGGAGGCGTGCTGCGAGACGTCCATTTCGCTGTCCAGCGTGAGCTTGCCGGCTTCCAGCTTCTCGAACAGCATGTACAGCGTCATGATCTTGGTCAGCGACGCCGGATGGCGCGAACCGTCGGGATTGTTGGACGAGAGAACCGCACCGGAATTGCCATCGACGATGATCGACGAGAACGCGGGATTGTAGCTTGAGACGCGCGCGACGTGGCTTCGCGATTTATGTCGCCGGCGGGCATCCGCGCTGTCAGCCGTAAAGATGACCGCGATGCTGAGAGTTGCCAGCCCAAGAGCGCACACCCGCAAGGTGCGCGACGAAGCAAACGTTGTGCGAAGCATGGACTTCCCCGTCAGATCAGTCTCATTCCCCGGATCGTGAGGCTAAATTATGCCCAACAACCGGGGATGTGTCTCAGTTTTAAGCGTCAGCCTGAGCGGTTCTCTCGGCGGGATGGCAGAAGCATACGCGGCCATTCTGGCTAAGAGTATGTACTCATGCAGTTTTTGGGCTTTTTGGCCCCAACGCACCAATGCAAGAAATCAGGGTAGGTCCGGCGAGTTTCCAAAAGGTTAAGCAACCCTTGCCAGTTACCCGTGCATTTATTGCCAATGGTAAAAATTGTGCATCGCACAGGATTCTTGACGTCATTGTGCACCGCACGATAGATGGGCGGGTCAGATCAGACCGGGGTCCACCCGGCCGCGGCTGACCCGTTCAATCCGGGAAAGGATTTGCAGTGATCAAGGTCGAAGACATCCAGCAGTACGGCAAGGAGCAGTTCGAGAGTGCAGTCGCATCGGCGGCCACGCTTCAGAACGGTGCACAGGCTATCGCTGTCGCGGTTGGCGACTACACCAAGAAGTCGTTCGAGGACGGCAATGCCTTCGTGACCAAACTGTCCGGCGTGCAGTCGCTCGACAAGGTGCTCGAAGTGCAGACCGAATACGCCAAGTCGGCCTATGAGTCTTTCTTGGCTGAATCGCACAAGATCAGCGAACTCTATGTCGATCTCGCCAAGCAGGCGTACAAGCCGTTCGAAGGCTTCGTCGCCAAGATGACCCCGGCGCGCTAAGCGATCCGGTTTTCAAAGCAAAACGCCCGGCCTGATGGCCGGGCGTTTTTGTTTGAAGGCGCGCTCGGTCTTACTTGGCGACGCGGAGCTTGTTCAGCGAGTTGCCGATGGCGGTGAAGGCGGTAGCGATGCCGCTTGCCGTCGTTGTTGCAAAGAAATTGCCGGAATCGGCGCAGTATTTGAGAACCGCGAAATCCGGGCCGCCGTCAGTGTTGACCTGGATGGTGTAGATTGCGGTCTTTCGCTTGCCATCGACAAGCTCGGCCTTGATGTTGTCGCAGAGTAGCTTCTGGCGCGCATCAACTGCCGGTGACGAATGCTGGCCGTCACCGTCCCATCTGTTCTTGGTATTGTCGCCGTCCGATAGCAAGATGATAGCATCCGTGTATTTGTAATTGGAGTCCTTGGCCGGCGCCGGGAATGGATCGCTACCGATCTGCAAGGTGCGCCAGGCCCAGGCCATGCCGATCGGCTGGTTCGTGCCGCCATTCGCCGACAGGGCATCGATCTTGTCTTTCAGTGTCTTAACATTGGTGGCGCCATAGGCCGTTGTCATCCCAAGAATGGCTGAGGGGCATGCATTGTACTGGTTGGCTGGATAGCGTGCCGTGCCTGTCGGGGCTTCGTTGGTGGTGTCGTAAGGCTGATCACGGTCAGTGACACAGCCATTCCAGCCGTTATGGCTCGCCGGTTGCCAGCTCCAATTGCCGTTTTTTGAAACCCAGTTTCCATTGGCGGCGTCCCAGTCATCCCATTTGAGCCAGGTCGCGTTCTTGTTCGACGCGCCGACATTGACCATCTGCGCAAACGGGATGATCGAAATATAGAGGTCCTCCGTCATGCGCGAGTTGGCGCTCAGTGTATCGATCAGATTTTTGGCAGCCTTCTGCATCGCCTCCAATTTTCCGCTCCCCAGACCCATCGAGCCGGTGACATCGAGCGCCATGGCGACGCGCATGCGCGTCGAGCCCCAGGTCGTGGTCGAGCCGCTGCTGATCCCTAGTTGCGGGAGGCCGACCATCTTCATGAAATCGGTTACGACGGCACCGGAGCCGTTGACCGTGACCGTGGAGCCGTCCTTGGTGTTGGTCGTGTAGCTCGCCGTCACCGTGATCGGGCCGGCATTCGTGTTGGTGTACAGCGCGTTGAAATAGGCGGTCGCCTTGTTGGTGACATCGGTCGCCGACATCGTCGGATTGGCGGACAGGTCCTTCGAAACCATCAGGGCTGCAGAGTCGAGCGCCGCCTGCATCGCCGAGCGGGCAGCGTTGGCCCGGGAGTAGTCGACGGCGGCGCCCACGAAGCCGAGCAGGGGCACCAGAGCGACGGCGAAGGTCATCGCGATATTGCCGCCGTCGTGGCGCGCAAATCGGGATGCGAGGCGCTTTGCCTGGCTCGACACGGACTGAATAAACATTGTCACCGCCAATGGTAGGTTTCTGGCGGTCATGTCGGCGGCTGCGGCTAAACAGGTGGTAAAGGTGTCCTCAGAAAATAGGTAAAAGGCCGACTATTGGTGTGCCGCTGCGCCAGCGTCCGGTATTATCGTGAACGACGGTTAAATGGCTGGTTGGCGGATCCGGTCAAATCGAGCACGATCGGTTAACCCTGACCGAACCGGAGGCCATCAGGCGGGGTGCGCGGCGAGCCATTCCAGGTGCTTGCAGTGTGCTTGCGAGAACGGCCACAGGAACCCATATTGGCTCCATCGGTCCTGTAACGGACAGCGTCGCACCCATGCGGCGACCCGGCGCGCCTCTGTGCCCGAGGCGTCCGGCAGCACGTCGTGGCTGGGGACGCTGTCAATTCGGGGCTGGCCAATATCGGCTAGGGACTTTTATACAGGCGCTATGTTCCAGAAACCTTCGAAATTCATGCCTGACGGCATCCTGATGCCTGTGGCCGGCGCCCTCGACGATCGCCGCCGGCGGCCGCGTGGCATGGCAGAGGACGACAACCGGTCCAATGCGCCCGGTGGACCGGCCACCTCGGTCATCACTAAGGTCAAACCCAAGACCAAGCGTCCCAACCTCTATCGCGTGCTGATCCTCAACGACGATTACACGCCGATGGAATTCGTCGTCCATGTGCTGGAAAAGTTCTTCCAGAAGGACGCCGAGGCGGCGACGCAGATCATGCTCCACGTTCATCATCACGGGATCGGGGAATGCGGCGTTTTCACCTATGAGATCGCCGAAACCAAAGTGACGCAGGTGATGGATTTTGCGCGCAAGCACCAGCACCCTTTGCAATGCGTGATGGAAAAGAAGTAGCCTCGCGTGAATTCCCGGAAACTGGGAACAGGTCTTGCATTGAACTGATGTGAGTCGAACGCGGTCGTTCGGCTGCGTCAACAGCGCATGTGACAATGCGCTGGAATGAACAGACGTGCTCTGCGGACGCGTCACAACAAGCAGCGGGAACCAGCCTTTCACCACGATCAGACATCACTATATGTGAGAAAGGTTCTTGTTGCCTGACCCGGCAACGACGATCATGATGGTGGGGGCCAACGAGGACGCGGAATGCCAACTTTTTCTCAAAGCCTTGAACAATCGCTGCATCGGGCGCTCTCGATTGCGAACGAGCGGCACCACCAATATGCGACGCTGGAGCATCTCCTGCTGTCGCTGGTGGATGACAGCGACGCAGCGGCAGTGATGCGGGCGTGCAGCGTCGATCTCGACAAGCTGCGCGGAAGCCTTGTCAATTATCTCGAAACCGAATTCGAAAACCTGGTGACGGATGGTGCAGATGACGCCAAGCCGACCGCCGGTTTCCAGCGCGTGATCCAGCGCGCCGTCATTCATGTGCAGTCGTCGGGTCGCGAAGAAGTGACCGGCGCCAATGTGCTGATCGCGATCTTCGCAGAGCGCGAAAGCCATGCCGCGTATTTCCTGCAGGAGCAGGACATGACGCGTTACGACGCGGTGAATTACATCAGCCACGGTATTGCCAAGCGGCCGGGCGTTTCCGAGGCGCGGCCGGTGCGCGGCGTTGACGAGGAGACCGAGACCAAAAACGGCGACGACGCCAAGAAGAAGGGTGAGGCGCTCGATACCTATTGCGTCAATCTCAACAAGAAGGCGCGTGACGGCAAGATCGATCCGGTGATCGGGCGCACGGCCGAGATCAACCGTGCGATCCAGGTCCTGTGCCGCCGTCAGAAGAACAATCCGCTGTTCGTCGGCGAAGCCGGCGTCGGCAAGACAGCGATCGCCGAAGGTCTGGCCAAGCGCATCGTGGACAGTGATGTGCCGGAAGTGCTGTCGGCGGCCACCGTGTTCTCGCTGGATATGGGTACCTTGCTGGCCGGCACGCGCTATCGCGGTGACTTCGAGGAACGCCTGAAGCAGGTGCTCAAGGAACTTGAGGCGCATCCGAATGCGATCCTGTTCATCGACGAAATCCACACGGTGATCGGCGCCGGCGCCACCTCGGGCGGCGCGATGGATGCCTCGAATCTACTCAAGCCTGCGCTGGCTTCGGGTGCGATCCGCTGCATGGGCTCGACCACCTACAAGGAATATCGCCAGCACTTCGAGAAGGACCGTGCTCTGGTGCGCCGGTTCCAGAAGATCGACGTCAACGAACCCACCGTTGAAGACGCGATCTCGATCCTGAAGGGGCTCAAGCCGTATTTCGAGGATTACCACAAGCTCAAATACACCAACGAGGCCATCGAGGCTGCGGTGCAGCTGTCGTCGCGCTACATCCACGACCGCAAGCTGCCGGACAAGGCGATCGACGTGATCGACGAGTCGGGTGCGGCGCAGATGCTGGTGGCCGAGAGCAAGCGCAAGAAGACAATCGGCATCAAGGAAATCGAGACCACGATCGCGACCATGGCGCGGATCCCGCCCAAGAGCGTGTCGAAGGACGATGCCGAGGTGCTGCGGCATCTTGAGTCGACTTTGAAGCGCGTGGTGTTCGGCCAGGACAAGGCGATCGAAGCCTTGGCGGCATCGATCAAGCTGGCGCGTGCCGGCTTGCGCGAGCCGGAGAAGCCGATTGGCAGCTACCTGTTCTCGGGCCCCACCGGCGTCGGCAAGACCGAAGTGGCGAAGCAGCTGGCGTCGTCGCTGGGTGTCGAGCTCATTCGGTTCGACATGTCCGAATATATGGAGCGGCACACCGTGTCGCGCCTGATCGGCGCGCCTCCCGGCTATGTCGGCTTCGATCAGGGTGGTCTGCTCACCGATGGCGTGGACCAGCATCCGCATTGCGTGGTGCTGCTCGACGAAATCGAGAAGGCGCATCCGGATCTGTACAATGTGCTGCTGCAGGTGATGGATCACGGCCGGCTGACCGACCATAACGGCAAGCAGGTCTCGTTCCGCAACGTGATCCTGATCATGACAACCAATGCCGGCGCCGCCGACATGGCACGTGCGGCCTTCGGCTTCACCCGCGGCAAGCGGGAAGGCGAGGATCAGGAGGCGATCAACCGGCAGTTCGCGCCGGAATTCCGCAACCGTCTCGATGCGGTCGTGTCCTTCGCACATCTGAATTCGGATGTGATCGGCATGGTGGTGGAGAAGTTCGTGCTGCAGCTGGAAGCCCAGCTTGCAGACCGCGACGTCACCATCGAACTGTCCGATCCCGCCAAGGCCTGGCTGATCCAGCACGGCTATGACGAGCAGATGGGTGCGCGCCCGATGGGCCGCGTGATCCAGGAGCACATCAAGAAGCCGCTGGCCGACGAACTGCTGTTCGGCAAGCTCAAGAATGGCGGCCATGTCCGCGTCATCCTGAAGAAGGACGAGGCGGTGCTCGGTGTCGAGCAGGAAAGCATCGGCTTCGAATTCGTCGACGGTCCCGTGACGCCGAAGCCGGAGAAGCTGCCGGCGAAGCGCGGCGCGGCGAAGAAGCCGAAGTCGGGCAAGGGTTCGGGTTCAGCCAAGGGGCCGCTGGAGAAGGCGTAAGCTCTCGCCCGTTTGAACACATGAAAACGGCCGGTGAGAGATCACCGGCCGTTTTTGTTTTGGGGGATACGCTCTCTGTCCTCATGGTGAGGAGGCGCCTCTTCGGCGCCGTCTCGAACCATGAATGCATATGCACCCATCCTTCGAGACGCGCGCAAGCGCGCTCCTCAGGATGAGGGCTGAGTTTGCGGTTTTGTTATTTGGCCAAACGCCTTACTGCCCCAGCAGTTTCTGAATCTGCTTTTGCAATTCGCGCTTTTTCTTCTCGCTCTTGCGCAACCGCTCTTCGATGTCGGAGCTTTCCTTGCTCTCCACCGGCGGATCGGTGAAGGCGACGCCGACGATGTTGTCGCGCCACCAGACGATCCTGGCGAGGAACGAACGGCCCTTTCGCGCGATGTTGAGCGTCAGCTCATCCTTTGGTAGTCGCGCGCCGCTTCCAAATTCGATGCGGGCGCCGTCTTCGGAAATGTCGCGCACGACACATTCCTTGGCCTTCTGGTCCTTGGACGCGACGGCACCGTAGATCACCTTGTCTCTGACGTTCTTGCGCCGCTCGTCCATGTCCTGAGGCCCCCTGAGGTTACAGGCGGGGACTGTACGCAGTTCCATCCGGCGGGGAAGGCTCTCGCGCGGATTGAGCGGATTTAACGTAAACCAAAGTTAAGGGCGATCGCCGAAAGACGGGGTGATCGGCCTCAGGACGGGCTCAGGCCGCCGTCTCGCGCAATCCCCGGGCAATGTCCTTCTGCTTGTCGAATTCGGCCCGGCGGCGCGCCAGTTCCTCGGCGCTGAGCAGGGCAACATTGTTGTAGTCGCGCTTCCAGACCGCGTCCCTGGCCCAGCGCTGCGGCGACTGCAGGGTGGTCTGCGGACCCACGGCGGATTCCAGCAGGCGCAGCGCCAATTCCAGGGTTTGCGCCTGCGAGGCCTTGTCATGCGGCTTGCCGGCGGAATTGCCCAGGGGGAAGTCGCTGAACAGAAAACGGGGCACGGCAGCGTGTTCGACAATGTCCTTGGCGCAGCCCGTTACCACGGTGGCAATGCCATTGGCCTCCAGCTCGCGGGCGACGAGACTGATGGTCTGGTGGCAGACCGGGCAATTCGGCACCAGGACGGCGACATCGACACCATCGGCTTTGGCGCGCTTGACGATCTCCGGCGCGTCGGTCTCAAGGGTCACGCGATGGCTGCGATTGGTCGGCGCGCCATAGAAGCGCGGCGCGACACTGCCGATGCGGCCGGATGCGGCGAGTGCGCGCAGCGCGGGCAGCGGAAACCAGGTGCCGCTGTCGTCTGCCCTCGTGTGCACGCGATCATAGGCGATGTGCGAGATGCGGAGGTCATGATCGACCGACGTATCGCCGTCATAGACCTGATAGAACTTGGCGCCGCCGTTATAGAGCGCGCCCGGACCCTGATCGCCCTTGGCGGGATCGAAGGGGGCTGCGGTGGTGACGATGGCGACGCGCGACTGCGCCAGCGGCTTCTTCAGCGGCTGGAACGGCGCGTCGACGTGGTGGGCCCAGCGATAGGGAACGTCATAGCCGATCGCCTGATAATAGGCGCGGGTGCGGGCCATATACTGGATTGGAACATCGTCGTCGCTGGCAAAGCCGGATGTGTCGTCGCGCGTCTCGGCCATTGTTTGCACTCCCGCTTTTGCCGTCTTTCATTCATAGCTAGCTGCTGGGGTCCCGCTGTCAAGGCGCGGGGAATCCGCGCGGGATCAGGCATGGCGTTCGGAAGCATCATCGGCCGGATAATTTGCCTCGCGGCGCTGTTGCTTGCGCCGGTCGCGGGCGTGCGCGCCGAAGAGCTGCCGGTCAGCGAATTGGCGAAGCCCGGCGCGGACCGGATGATGCCGATGGCGGCGCCGTCGAAGCCAAATCTGGCACGTGACAGTGACGCACGCGAGTCGATGTGTCTGATGATCGAGTCCGCAGCGCGGGCCAACGACCTGCCGCTGGAATTCTTTGCCCGTGTGATCTGGCAGGAGAGCCGGTTTCAGCCCGATGCCGTGGGTCCCGTGACGCGCAATGGCCAGCGCGCGCAGGGCATCGCACAATTCATGCCGGGCACGGCCAATGAACGGCGGCTGCTCGATCCGTTCGATCCGGTGCAGGCGCTGCCGAAATCGGCGGAATTTCTCAGCGAGCTGCGTAACCAGTTCGGCAATCTCGGCCTCGCGGCTGCGGCCTATAATGCAGGACCACGCCGCGTGCAGGACTGGCTCGACGGCAAGGGATACATGCCCGGCGAGACCCGCAATTATGTCTCCGCCATTACGGGAGCGACGGTCGAGGACTGGCAGGCTGTGGGCCGCAACGGCAAGACGCCGCCGCGTGCCGCGACGTCGAGCTGCCGTGAATTGATGGCGCTGCTGCAGCGCGCGCCCAATCCCTTCGTCACGCAACTGGAAGCGCGCGTGAAGCTCGGCGAAGCACGGCCATGGGGCGTGCAACTGGCGGCAGGCTTCAATCGTGACCGTGCTCTGATGTCCTACGCGCGTGTGATGTTGCGCTTGCGCACGGTGGTCGGCGAACGCGATCCCAACCTGCTGAGTTCGCTGTTCAGAAGCCGCGGCACCCGAACGTTCTATCAGGTGAGGATCGGGACCGACACGCGCGACGAGGCCAACGATCTCTGCGGCAAGATCCGCCGGGCCGGGCAAGGCTGTCTGGTGCTGCGCAACGGCAGAGCGTGACTGCTGGCACCCCATGCATTGGCGCCTCTTGACGCCGGCGGCTTTCGGCAGCCTATGACAGGCCGGATCAACCAAGAAGAAACAAACACACGTGTCGCTTCCTGCACTGGATTCACCGAGATGGCAGGGCAGTACGGCGGCCTTCCTTTACGGCATGCGGTCGATCACCACGACCATCCTGACGCTGGTCTTGTTTGCGACCTATATCGGCATCGGCGCGCTGGCCCATGACACGCATTTCAGCCTGTTCTGGGCGCTGGCCAGCACATTGTTCGTCTGGGCCGGTCCCGCACAGATTATTCTTCTCGTCGCGCTCGGCTCCGGCGCCACGGTGATCCAGGCGGCGCTCGCGGTGACCGTAAGTGCGATCCGTCTGTTTCCAATGGTGGTGTCGGTGCTGCCGATGCTGCGCATGCCGGAGACCAAAAAGCGGCAACTGATCTTGCCGTCGCATTTCATCGCAGTGACGCTGTGGGTGGAATGCTTCCGGCTGATGCCGCTGGTCCCACGCGAGCGACGCATCGCCTTCGTCAACGGTCTCGGCCTCGGACTCGTGTTGTCTTCGCTGACCGCGACCTTCATCGGCTATCACCTCGCGGCCAACCTGCCGCCGCTGTTCGGCGCGGCGATCCTGTTGCTGACGCCGCTGGCATTTCTGCTATCGACGGCGCGCAACTGCAAACAGCTCGCCGATGTCGTGGCGCTCGTGCTCGGTCTCGCGCTGTTTCCTCTCGTGTCGCTCTTCAACACCGGCGTCGATATTCTGATCTCCGGCGTCTCGGCCGGGACGATCGCCTATGGCGTGCATCGCTGGAGGCGGCGATGAGCGACTTCATCGGCGACTGGCACGCGCTCCTTGTGCTGCTGCTGGCGGGTTTCCTCCCCAATGAGGTCTGGCGCATGCTCGGCCTGTGGCTCGGCGGCGGTGTCGACGAAGAGTCCGAGATACTGATCTGGGTGAGGGCGGTGGCCACCGCGATCCTCGCCGGCGTCATCGCGCAAATCCTGGTCGTGCCGCCCGGTGCACTCGCGAGCGTTCCGCCGCCGTTGCGCTATGGCGCGGTCGCTGTCGGCCTCGTCGTCTTCGTCGCTTTCCGGCGCTCGATCTTTCTCGGCGTCGCATGCGGGGAGCTTGTAATGGTCACCGGCAAATACATCCTCGGTTGATAGACGACAGCGTCAGGCTGTAGCGGCCTTGTATGACCGCGTGAACGCGATAGTCTCCGCTCAACTTAAAAATAGGGGTTGGGAGCCGATATGAGATTGCGCGCAAGTTCTGCCTTGATAACCGGCATCGTTATCGCTGCGCTGGGTTTTGCCGCGCCGCTCGCCCGTGCGGCGGAATATCCGACGCGCACGATCAAGCTCGTGGTGCCTTATGCAGCCGGCGGGCCGACCGATGTGCTCGCGCGGCTGGTTGCGGATTATCTCGGCCGCGATCTCAAGCAGACGACGATCGTCGAGAACAAGCCGGGCGCGCAGGGCGCCATCGCCGCCGAAATGGTGACGCGTGCAGAGCCCGATGGCTACACGCTGTTTGTCACGGCCGCGTCCATCATGGTGCTCAATCCGCTGCTCTACAAAAAGCTGTCCTACGATCCGCAGAAAGATCTGCGGATGCTGACGGTGGTGACCGATCTGCCCGTCGTGATGGAAGTGCATCCGTCCGTGCCGGCCAAGACGGTGAAGGAATTCGTGGCCTACGCGAAGGCCAATCCGGGCAAGCTGAATTTCGGCTCGGCCGGCACCGGTGGCACGATTCACCTGGCTGGCGAGATGTTCAAGCAGATCGCCGGCGTCGAGATGACCCATGTGCCCTACAAGGGCGCAGGGCCGGCGCTGACCGATCTCCTCTCCGGCAATATCCAGGTGATGTTCGATACGCTCTCAACGGCGCTGCCGCCCGTGAAGGCGGGGTTGCTGCGGCCGCTCGGTGTCAGTTCGAAAGAGCGCAGCCCGGATCTGCCTGACGTGCCCACCGTCATCGAGAGCGGATATCCCGACTATCAGGTTGGCGTCTGGTTCGGTCTGGCGGGATCGTCGAAACTGCCGGACGATGTCGTCAAGACCGTGATGGCCAGCATGGACCGCGCCCTGAACGACAATACATTCCGTGCCTCGCTGGAAAAGATCGGCTTCCCCGTACTGCGACCGAAGACGGTCAAGGAGATCAACGAATTCGTTGACGAAGACCGGGCCCGGTGGTCGAAGGTGATCAAGGCGCAGAACATCTCGCTGGATTGATCGACTGGATGCAAGAACGGTGACCAATGGTTCGTGAAAGTGAAATCCGCGCCGGCGAACTCGCCGTCGATGCACCGAAGCCGAACCATGCGGGCCTCGTCTATATCGGGCGCATCCGCACGCCCTGGACGTCGCGGCTGGAGACGCCGCGGCAGGGCCGCCATGACGGCCCGGTGTGCAGGCTCGAGATCTTCGAGCCGTGGGTGCCGGGGCTGAAAGACCTCGACCTCTACAAGCATCTTGAGGTGATCTACTGGCTGCATCTGTCGCGCCGTGACCTGGTGCTGCAGAGTCCGAAAAACGACGGCAATGCGCGCGGCATCTTCTCACTGCGCACACCGGTGCGGCCCAATCCGCTGGGCACATCCATGGTGAAGCTGGTGGGGATTGAGGGATCGACCGTGCTCGTGCGGGGGCTGGATTGTCTGGACGAGACGCCGCTGCTGGACGTGAAACCCGACCGCTGCGAGTTCACACCGCTGGCGCCGCCGCAGCCGGGGGACTTTCAGACGGAGTAGTTGCCCTCTCCCCGCAAGCGGGGCGAGGTAAGACAGGCGACGATCTATCCAATCGCCGCCAATGCCGCGATCAGTTTCGTCGCGTTGTCTTCCAGCACCTTCGGGTCTTCCTTGCGCGATGCCGGCGGCAGCAGGCCGACATTGTCGTGGCGCGGCATCACATGCATGTGCAGGTGAAACACCACCTGGCCGCCGGCCGCTTCCGAATATTGCGCGACGGTCATGCCGTCGGCCTTGAAGGCCTGTTTGCAGGCAGCGGCGATCTTGTGGGCGGCGCGGATCACATGGGCGTAGTCGTCCGGAGTGATGTCGAAGATGTTGCGCGCGGGCGCCTTGGGGATCACCAGCGTATGGCCGGGGGAGCGCGGCATGATGTCGAGGAACGCCAGCACGTGGTCGTTCTCATAGACCTTGTAGCAGGGGAATTCGCCGCGCAGGATCTTGGCGAAGATGTTGTTCGGGTCATACGCGGTCATGGAATCCTCCGGAGAATTTCGGCGCAAGTTTGGGCGACTGTCGCCGCCAGAGGGGAGCCGGTCAAGACAACTTAATCCTGCTCGTCGCCCTTCCTGAACGGGCCGGCCTCGGTCAATTCGCGGACGGCCTCCGCGACATATTCGCGCTCGCGCTGAAGATATTCACCGACGGCCTGACGCAGTCCGCGATCGGCGATGTAATGCGCCGAATAGGTGGTTTGCGGCAGATAGCCCCGTGCGATCTTGTGTTCGCCTTGCGCGCCGGCCTCGACGGTCTTCAACCCGCGGCGGATCGCGAAGTCGATGGCCTGATAGTAGCAGACCTCGAAATGCAGAAACGGGTGATGCTCGATGGCGCCCCAGTGGCGGCCGAACAGCGTATCCGAGCCGATGAAGTTGATGGCGCCGGCGATCCACTTGCCATCGCGCCTGGCCATGATCAGCGCGACGTCATTGCTCATGCTCTCGGCGATCAGCGTATAAAATTCGCGGGTCAGATAGGGGCGTCCCCATTTGCGCGAGCCGGTCTCCATGTAGAAGGCGAAGAACGCGTCCCAGGCATCCTCGGTGATCTCGCTGCCGGTGAGGGGATGGATGGTGATGCCATTGGCCAGCGCATCGCGGCGCTCGCGCTTTATCGCCTTGCGATGGCGCGAATTCAGCGTTGCCAGGAAATCGTCGAAGGTGCTGTAGCCATCATTGCGGAAATGAAACTGCTGGTCTGTCCGCTGCAGGAAGCCGCGTGCGGCGAGAAATTGCCATTCGCTCTCGCGCGCGAAAGTGATATGGACGGACGATGCATCGGTGGCCTCGCAGAGACCGACGAGGCCGCCGGCCAGCGCCGCGCCGACGCGTTCCACATCGACGCCGTCGCGGATCAGCAGGCGCGGACCGGTGGCGGGGGTGAACGGAACCGAGGCCTGAAGCTTGGGGTAATATTGCCCGCCGGCGCGCTCATAGGCATCGGCCCAGCCGCGGTCGAACACGTATTCGCCCTGCGAGTGCGATTTCAGATAACAGGGCACGACACCGACGATGCGGCCATCACTCTTGGCGATCAGATGGCGCGGTCCCCAGCCGGTGCGGGCGCAGGCCGAATTCGACTTCTCGACGGCCGTGAAAAAGGCATGGGACACGAACGGGTTGTAATTGGCTTTCGAGGCGCAACCGTTGGCCGCGGGGGCCAGCGTATCGAGGCTCTCAATGCCACCGAGATCGGCATGGCCGGTGGCACAGGCATCCCAGTCCGTGGCCGGAATCTGGCTGATGGACGCCACTGCTTCGAGCGTAATTTCCGATGACGTCATCAATCACTTGAACCGGTCATATGCGATCAACCGTCGCGGCGACCGCTCCTAAGATTGTGCATCGCGCCGGACACTTCAAGACCCGGCCGCAACGCCTTCAGTTTACGGCACGAAGCCCTCGAAGGTCATCTGGTCGGCATAGCGGGCGGTGATGGCGCGCTGTTCCGGCGTGCGCACGGTCCAGGTCAGGAGCGCGCAGCCGAACAGGTTGCGGGCGATCCAGGGCGCCAGGGCCGGCAGTTCCTTGACCCAGTAGGAGACAAAATGCGGCCGGGTGCGGAAGGCATGGCGGAGATGGCGCATGCCGTCGCGCTGGGCCTGCGTCAACGTCAGCCACTCGCCGTCGTCATAGGTGCGCTGGGCGGTGATGCCGCGCGGGATCTCGGGGGCGATCTCGCGCATCGCGAGAACCTGATCGGGATCGAACGACATCCAGGCAACCGGCCCGCGATAGGTTTTGAGAATCTCGGCGACGCGGGCGACCAGTTTGCGGTCGCCGTCGAAATGGCTCTTGATCTCGATCACGAGCCCGACGCGGCCATCGATCAGAGCGAGCAGATCGCCGAGCGTCATCATGCGCTCCGGCGTGTCCTTGAAGGCAATTTTCTTGAGTTCGGTGGAGGTCTTCGCGCGCAAGGGGCCGGAGCCCTCGGTCAGGCGGCCGAGTTCATCGTCATGATGCACCATCGCCTCGCCGTCGGCGGTGAGCTGCACATCGGTCTCGATGCTGAAATTGCCTGATATGGCGGCGTGCATGGCGCCGGGCATGTTCTCGACAATGCCGCGGGCAGGGTCGTGCAGGCCACGATGCGCGACCGGCCGGGCGATGAGCCAGTCAGGTGCGCGCATCGGGATTGTCCTGCATCAGAGCGTTTTCAAGCGAAGTGGATACTGGTTCGCGTGAAGAAAACGCGTCAAAACGAAAAGCTAGATGACTTCAAACACCGCGTCGACCTCGACCGCGCAATCGGCGGGGAGCGAAGCGACGCCGACAGCGGCGCGGGAGTGACGGCCCTTGTCGCCGAAGGCTGCGACCATCAGATCCGAGGCGCCGTTGATGACGGTCGGTGCGTCGATGAAATCCGGCGTCGAATTGACGAAGCCGCCGAGGCGGACGACGCGTGCAACCTTGTCGAGATCGCCGAGGGCAGCCTTGACCTGAGCGAGCAGGTTGATCGCGCAAACGCGGGCGGCATTGACGCCCTGTTCGATGGTCACGCTGGCGCCGAGCTTGCCCTTGGCGATCAGCTGGCCGTTCGCGTCCTTGCAGATCTGACCGGAGACGAACAGCAGATTGCCCGTGCGGACGAAGCCGACATAATTCGCCACGGGGCTGATGGGCTCGTGAAGCTTGACCCCCAGATCCGCAAGTTTCTGCTCGACAGTGCCTGCCATTATGATTCCCCAAATGATTGATGAAGTGCCCGAACAAAACTCCCCAAAGGGTTCAGGCACCGTCTGTTTCACCCATACCGCGTCGCCGCGCAAGTGACGATCCGGCGACGCCGGGCCGCCCCGCAATAGTGCGGTTCTGGCAAGATTTGCTGCAGAATGTGGCATTTGCGCAGTGCGAATCCGGCGCGGCCGTAGTTGCGACGCAATAGGACGCTCTCTATTGTTGTAGTTCCAGAATCCAGGGAAAACCCATGCGCCGCATTTCCTCCGTTTCGCGATTCCAGGCTGCCTCGCTGGCACTGACCATGGCGGCCTTTGCGGCGCCGGTGTCGGCATTCGCGGCTCCGCCTGCTGCGGGCACGCCGTTCGTGGCGCATCAGGCGCTGTATGAGCTGAAGCTGTTGAAGTCGCGCGGCAATGCCAGCGTCAACAGCGCCAGCGGCCGCATCCTCTATAATTTTACCGGCAGTGCCTGCGAAGGCTACACGTCGGATTTCCGTCAGGTTTCGGAGCTCAACAGCGGCGAGGACAAGACCACGCTGAGCGATCTGCGCTCCACCAGCTGGGAAGCCGGCGACGGCAAGAGTTATCGGTTCAAGATCGACACCCGGATGAATGACGGTGATGCCAGCGCCGTCGACGGCATGGCGGAACGCCAGGGCGATCACGTCACCGTCAAGCTCAAGCAGCCGGTGGCGAAGACCTTCACGCTGGAGGGCTCCACGGTGTTTCCGACCGAGCAGATCCATCGCATCATTGCTGCCGCACGCGAAGGCAAGTCGGTGCTGGAACTGAATGTCTACGACGGGTCGGATACAGGCGAGAAGGTCTACAGCACGCTCACGGTGATAGGGCAGGCGATCCCCGGCGACCGCAAGGTCAGCGAACCCGATCCTTCGACGGGCGATGACGGGATGAAGAAGCTGACGCGCTGGCCGGTCACCGTCAGCTATTACGACAAATCGGCCAAATCGTCCGACGGCGGCGAGCAGACGCCGGTCTATGCGATGTCGTTCGAACTCTATGAGAACGGCGTCTCGCGGTCGCTGATGCTGGACTACAATGACTTCGTCATCGGCGGCGCCATGAGCAAGTTCAATGTGAAGGACAGCAAGCCTTGTAAGTGAGGAGTATGAGCTTTTTGCTCGGTTCTCTCAATTGTCATCCCCGCGTAGGCGGGGATCCATAACCACTACTTCTAAAAATTGAAACGTGGTCGAAACCATAGCGCTCCGATTTGAATTCGGAGTCTATGGGTCCCCGCCTTCGCGGGGACGACAGCCATAAACCTAAAAGCCTATCTCACTCCGCCCGCGACAACCGCATGCTGTCCAGCAAACGCAGGCCACCGCCGCTTTCACTCTTCAGCAGCTTCTTCACCGCGCTCGATGCCGCGATCTCGTAATGGTCGGCATAGGCTTCGTGGTTCTTCTCGATATCGTCGAGATGATACAGATAGTTCACCATCAGACCGGCGGACTCGCGCAGGCCCTTGGCTGAGGTGTCGCCGAGCCAGTCGATGCGCTCGAGCCGTGCGCCGTTGCCGAGATGGAAGCGGGCAACGGAATCGATCGGACCGCCGCGTGGGCTCTTGGCTCTCAGGAAGTAATGCGCGGCGAGCTGTTCCATCACGGGCTTGAGCTGCGCAGTCAGTGCCGTGTCGTTGACCCATAGCGGATCGGCGAGCATGTCGACCAGCGCCTGATCCTCATTGGACAGGTTGAGGTCATCGGCCTTCTTGAGCCACTTCATGAAACCCGGCACCGGCGACAGCGTCACGAAAGTGTCGAGCTTCGGCAATTCGCGGCGCAGTTCCTCGACCACCTGCTTGATCAGGAAGTTGCCGAACGAAATGCCGCCGAGACCGCGTTGGCAGTTGGAGATCGAATAGAACACCGCGGTGCGCGCGCGCTCGATCGGCACCGGCTGGCGATCGACCGCGAGCAGCGGGGCGATGGCGCCCGGAATGGTTTCGGTGAGCGCAACCTCGACGAAGATCAGCGGTTCATCGACAAGGGCAGGGTGGAAGAACGCGTAGCAGCGGCGATCCACGGGATCGATGCGGCGGCGCAGATCGTCCCAGTCGTGGATCTCATGCACCGCTTCATATTTGATGACTTTTTCGAGCACATTGGCGGGCGTGGACCAGTCGATCTTGCGCAGCACCAGAAATCCCCTGTTGAACCACGATGCCAAGAGATGAACGACGTCGCGATCGACGGCGTTGAGGTCTTTGTTACCATTCTTCAGATCGAGAAGATCTTCACGCATCTTCACGAGTTCGCTGGTCGCGTTCGGGGCGCGGTTTAGCCGGCGAAACAGTTCCTGCCGCTGCGGCTCGGATGCAAAATGCAATTCGCCGGAGATGTCGCCGGTCGGCTTGGCGCGCCATGCCGCTATGGCCTTTTCAAGCTTGTCACGATCGGGACCGTAATTCTGTGCGAGGTTTTCGAAGAAGGTGAGGCGGCCGGCCTCGTCGAGACTCTTGTAGCGATCGAGCACGCCGCGCGCGAGGACCGTGCCGGACGCTTCGCCGCGTCCTGACAACAGCTCCGTACAGAGTTCGATCAAATCCGATGCGTTCTGTTTGGGATCGACAGATGCGGGACCGAGCCGCAGCAGAGTGCGTCCGCGTTCCGAGATGGATGCGAGGAGGTCGGAGAAGAAGGAGTCATTGCTCATGGTGAATCAATTCCCGGGCTGGCAGTTCAACCAGTCTGCTTCAATATAGCCCATAGCGAGGCATATTGCGCGATCATTTGAAGCATGAAACAATTGTGAGTGGGGAGCGCTTCGGCAAGAGAATTGCATTCGTTTCTGACTGCGGCCGGATCGCTGAAAACAGAGGAGTTCAGGATGAAGCGGATCGCATCGAAGCGTGGCGTTGTGGCGGCTCTGGCACTCGGAGCGTTGCTGAGCAGTGGCTCGGCATTTGCCCAACAAACCATCAAGGTTGGCTGGACCATCCCGGCCGAAGAATCCAAATACTGGATGATGAAGCGTCCGCAGGAATTCGCGGATCTCGGCAAGAAATACAATATCGAGTGGGTGCAGTTTCAGGGCACCGCGCCGATGACGCAGGCACTCGCGGCCGGCGCGCTGGATTGCGCGACGCAATCGGTGCTGGCACTGGCGCAGGGCGTGCAGAGCGGCAACCTCAAGGCTTCGATCGTTGCGCAGCACGTGTTCGAAAAGCCGGGCAGCTTTTCGGTCTATTGGGCGGTGAAGGACGACTCGCCGATCAAGACCATCGCCGACCTCAAGGGGAAGACGATGTCGATCAATACGCTCGGCTCCGGCATCTATGGCCCGATGGCGATCCTGCTGAAGCAGGCCGGTCTCGATCCGGCCAAGGACGTCAAGCTGGTTGAAGTCGGCTTCGCGCTCTCGGAAGAAGCACTGCGTTCGGGCCGTGTCGACTCCGCCGTGATGAACCAGCCGTTTGCGGCGCGCATGGAAGCCAAGGGCGGCACCCGCAAGCTGTTCTCGCTGTCGCAGCAGCAGGATGGCATCGTGCATATTCTCGAAGCCTGCCGCGCCGACTTCATCGAAAAGAATCCGGAACTGGCCAAAATGTATGTGCGCGATCTGACGCTCGGCATGCAGAAGGCGCTGGCCAACCGCGATGAAACGCTGAAGGTCGTCAATGAAGTGATGAAGGCGCCGATCCCGGTGCTGGAAACCTATCTGCTGAAGGACAATGATTTCGCCAGGGATCCGGGTGCTGCGCCGAATTTCGACGCGATCCAGAAGATGCTCGACACCTATGTCGAATCCGGAATGCTGCCGAAGAAGCTCGACGTCTCCGAGCTGAAGGGCAAGGTCGTCGCGCCGATCAAGTAACGGCGTCGCTCACTTACAAACAATGACACTCTCTCCGTCATGCCCGGCCTTGCGCCGGGCATTTTCGTTTGCTCGAGCCTTTCCGCCGTCATTGCGAGGAGCGAAGCGACGCGGCAATCCAGTTCTTTATTTGAAGAGAGACTGGATTGCTTCGTCGCAAGGGCTCCTCGCAATGACGGAGGAGACAAGCAGTGATTGTTGCTATTCGCTCGTCGCGTCCGACATGCCGCTGTCGATCAGGAGATCCAGCGTGTATTTGATGGTCGCGCGCTCGTCGTCGCTGAAGCGGCTCAGCAGCTCTGTCTCATGTTCGAGCGCCGCCTTCTGCACCGGCTTGACGCGTGCGCGACCCTTTGCGGTCAGGTAGAGCGTGACGCGGCGCCGATCGTTCGAGGTGCTCTTGCGCTTCAAGAGATCGTCACGCTCCATGCGGTCGAGCACTTTCGTCAGGCCCGGCTGCTTCATCAGCGCCATTGCGGCGAGCTCGCCGACCGACAGGCCCTCGACATCGGCGAGGCAGGCCAATACGCGCCATTCCGGCACCGTGAGCTCCCATTCCTTCAGCCGCGCGTGAAACGAGCTGGACACGTTGAAGCTGGCGCGCGCCAGGAGATAGGACAGGTAGCTGCGCGCAAAACTGTTGCTGGCCAGAGCCGGCGCACGTGGCTGTGCCTTGTCGATGCGGCGGAGTTGTCCGGAGTGGAAGACGAGGGGGTCGTGATTGCGCTCGACGAAGTGCACGACTTCACCGACCAGGATCGTATGGTCGCCGCCGGGATAGCGCGCCCAGGTCTTGCATTCGAAGATCGGCGCGAGGCCCTCGATCAGCGGTGCACCGCTGATGCCCGGCGCATGGGCGATATCAGCAAACTTGTCGGAGCCGCGGCGGCCGAAACGCATCGCGAGCTCGCCATGATCGGCGCCGAGAAAGTGAATGGCGAAGGCATCAGCCTCGACGAAGGGATCGTGGCTCGGTGAAGATTTCGCGACGCTCCACAGCACCAGCGGCGGATCGAGCGAGACCGACGAGAAGGAGTTCGCGGTCATGCCGACGGGATGGTCGCCATTGGTGGCGGTGACCACGGTGACGCCGGTCGGAAACTGGCCCAGCGCCTGACGGAAGGTGGCGGGGTTGACCGCTTGCGCCTTGTCCACGAGCTTGTCGTCCGCGACCTTGTCCTGCGCCGTCTTGTCAAACGCCATGGAATTCGCCGCTCCGCAACATCAGCGACTGCCCAAAATACAGCGCCGGATTGTCCTTCAAGATTAAAAATATTCCTTTTCATATAACATGACCGCGCCTATCATCCAACCATAATCGCTTTAAAACACGGAGAAACGGCATGCTGGCGGATCGCATCGAGGCGAAATGGATCGACGCATTCTGCGAGATCTTCGAACGCTGCGCGGTCAAGCCCGGCGACACTGCCGCCATCCTCTCCGAGACGCAATCGCGCGCGCTGAATGTGCACATTGCCGAATTGGCATTGCTCCGCATGGGCGCGCGGCCGTTCCACGTCGTGGTGCCGACGCCGCGCAACAAGCAGGTCGTGCCGATCCGCTCCACCGGCGCGTCCGAAGCGATCCAGCAACTCGGGCCGGTTGTATCAGCGCTGCAGCAGGCCGGCTTCGTGGTCGACTGCACCATCGAAGGCCTGATGCATGCCAAGGAAACACCGGAGATCCTGAAGGCCGGCGCGCGCATTCTCGTGATTTCCAACGAGCATCCGGAAGCGCTTGAGCGCATGGTGCCGGACTCGGCGCTCGAAAAGCGCGTGCGCGCGGCGGCGAAGATGCTGCGCGGCACGAAGCACATGAAGGTGACCTCGAAGGCGGGCACCGATCTGGACGTCAACATGGAAGGCGCAGCCACCGTCGGCGTCTGGGGCTGGACCGACAAGCCGGGCACGCTGGCACATTGGCCGGGCGGCATCGTGGTGAGCTTCCCGAAGAGCAAGACCATCAATGGCACGGTGGTGATGGATGCAGGCGATATCAACCTGACCTTCAAGCGCTATCTGACGTCGCCGGTGCGGATGCTGTTCAAGGACGACTATCTCACCGAGCTGACGGGCGAGGGCGCTGACGCCGAGATGATGAAGCGCTATCTCGCGGCGTGGGGCGACCGCGAAGCCTATGCCGTGTCGCATGTGGGCTGGGGCATGAATCCCAATGCGCGTTACGAGGCGCTGCAGATGTATGACCAGCGCGATACCAACGGCACGGAAATCCGCGCGGTGGCCGGCAACTTCCTGTTCTCGACCGGTGCCAATGAATTCGCGGGCCGTTACACCGCGGGGCATTTCGATCTGCCGATCTTCAAGACCACGATCACGCTCGACGGCGTGGATGTGATCAAGGACGGCGTCGTGCAGGACGTGTTCGGCTGAGTCCGAACACGTCCCTCCAAGCTCCGGGCTATCTGGTCACGGGCACGATCTCTTCTGCCGAGATCAAGCCGGCCTGAGGCAGCCGATAGCCCTTAACAATTGCATAGATCGCGGGGATCACGATCAGGGTTAGCAGTGTCGACGAGATCATGCCGCCGATCATCGGCACCGCGATGCGCTGCATGATTTCCGAGCCCGTGCCGGTGCTCCACATGATCGGCAGCAGGCCCGCCATGATGGCGACCACCGTCATCATCTTGGGGCGGACGCGTTCGACAGCTCCCTCCATGATGGCGTCGTACAGGTCGTTGCGCGTCAGAGATCGTCCTTCAATGTCCCGTCGCGCCTGGATCGCGGTCAATGCCTGATTCAAGTAGATCAGCATCACCACGCCGGTCTCGGCGGCAACGCCGGCCAGCGCAATGAAGCCGACGACGACTGCAACCGACAGGTTGAAGTCGAGCCACCACATCAGCCACAGGCCGCCGACCAGCGCGAACGGCAGCGACAGCATGACGATCATCGTTTCGGTGATCGACCGGAAGTTCAGGTAAAGCAGCAGGAAGATGATCAACAGCGTCACCGGCACGACGATCTTCAGGCGCGCCGTCGCACGTTCGAGATATTCGTACTGGCCGCTCCACATCACGTAGTAGCCAGGCGGAAATTGAATGCTCGCCTGGACCGCGCGCTGTGCGTCGGCCACGTAGCCGCCGAGGTCGCGGTCGCGGATGTCGACATAGATGTAGGTGGCCAACTGTCCGTTCTCCGTCCGGATCGACGTCGGCCCTCTCGCCAGCGTAATCCTGGCCACTTCGCCGAGCGGGACCGCGCCACCTCCGGGCATCGGCACCAGCACGTCGCTGGCGATGGCCTGCGGGCTGTCTCTGAGGTCGCGGGGGTACCGCATGTTGACAGTGAAGCGTTGCCGGCCTTCCACGGTCGTCGTTACCGTCTGGCCGCCGAGCGCGGTTCCGATCACGTCCTGGACGTCCTGGATCATGATGCCGTAGCGCGCCAATGCCTCTCGATCCGGTGTCACATCGAGGTAGTAGCCGCCGATGCCGCGCTCGGCATAGGCCGACGATGTGCCCGGCACCGCCTTGAGCACCTGCTCGATCTGCCTGGCAAGCCGATCGATCTCGACGAGGTCGGTGCCGATCACCTTCACGCCGATGGGCGTGCGGATGCCTGTCGACAGCATGTCGATGCGGGCCTTGATCGGCATGGTCCAGGCATTCGACACGCCCGGAAACTGCAGCGCCTTGTCCATCTCGGCGATCAGTCCATCGACCGTGAGACCGGATCGCCACTCTTCCTTCGGCTTGAGGTTAATGATTGTCTCGAACATTTCGGAGGGCGCCGGATCGGTCGCCGTGGCAGCGCGCCCCGCTTTGCCATAGACCGAAGCCACCTCCGGAAAAGACCGAATGATCCTGTCCTGCATCTGCAGCAGTTCTCCGGCCTTGGTGACGGAGATGCCCGGCAGCGTCGTCGGCATATACATGAGCGTGCCCTCGTTCAGACTGGGCATGAACTCGGTCCCGAGCTGACGAGCCGGCCAGACGCTCGCCGCGAGAACGGCGACTGCGAGCAGGACGACCAGAGTCTTCGCGCGCATCACAACGGTGATGACAGGCCGGTAGACCCAGATCAGAAAGCGGTTGATCGGATTCTTGTGTTCCGGAACGATCCGGCCGCGAACGAAGATGATCATCAGGGCCGGGACCAGCGTCACCGACAGGATGGCGGCGGCTGCCATCGAAAACGTCTTGGTGAACGCCAGAGGACTGAACAGCCGTCCTTCCTGGGATTCCAGCGTGAAGATCGGCATGAACGACACGGTGATGATCAACAGGCTGAAGAACAGTGCCGGGCCGACTTCGGAGGCTGCCTCGATCAGGACCTCGACGCGCGACTTGCCGGGATCCGCGCGTTCGAGATGTTTGTGGGCGTTCTCGATCATGACGATGGCGGCATCGACCATGGCGCCTATGGCGATCGCGATGCCGCCGAGACTCATGATGTTGGAGCCAAGACCGAGTAGCTTCATGGCGCCGAACGCCATCAGCACGCCGACCGGCAGCATCAGGATCGCGACCAGCGCACTGCGAACATGCAGCAAGAACAAAATGCAGACGAGTGCGACGACAACGCTTTCCTCCAGCAACGTGTGCTTGAGCGTGGCGATGGCGGCGTTGATCAGGTTCGAGCGGTCGTAAACCGGAACGATTTCGACGGAATTCGGCAGACTGCTGGCGATCTCCTTGAAGCGCTTCTTGACGTTCTCGATGACGTCGAGCGCATTGACGCCGAAACGCTGCAGCACGATGCCGCTGGCGACTTCGCCTTCACCATTGAGTTCGGTGATGCCGCGCCGCTCGTCGGGGCCCAGTTCGACGCGCGCGACGTCGCGCAGCAGGACGGGCGTGCCGTTGTTGGTCTTGAGCACGACATTGCCGAGGTCGTTGATCGACTTCAGATAGCCCTTGCCGCGGATGACATATTCGAATTCGGACAGCTCCACCGTGCGACCGCCGACATCGGCGTTGCTGGCGCGAATAGCGTCGCGCATCTTCTGCATGGTGATGCCGAGGTCGCGCATCCGAAGCGGATCGAGCACGACGTTATATTGCTTGACGAAGCCACCGACGCTGGCGACTTCAGCGACGCCTTCGGCTTTGGCGAGCGCAAACTTCAGATTCCAGTCCTGGATCGCCCGTGTGTCGGCAAGGTTCAATTCCTTGGACATGATCGCGTATTGGTAGACCCAGCCGACGCCGGTGGCATCGGGGCCCATCGTCGGCGTGACGCCGGCGGGCAGGCGGGACGTGGCTCCGTTCAGGAATTCGAGAACGCGCGACCGGGCCCAGTAGATGTCGGTCCCGTCTTCGAAGATGACATAGACGAACGACACGCCGAAGAACGAGAACCCGCGCACCACTTTCGACTTCGGCACTGTGAGCATTGCCGTCGTCAACGGATAGGTGACCTGATCCTCGATCACCTGCGGCGCCTGGCCTGGGTATTCGGTATAGACGATGACCTGCGTGTCGGAGAGATCGGGGATGGCGTCGAGCGGCAGATGCGCCAGCGCGTAGATGCCTGCGGCTGCGGCGAACCCTGTGCCGAACAACACCAGCAGCAGATTGCGCGCCGACCATGCGATGATGCGGGCGATCATTGTGGGCTCCTCGCGTCGGAGAAGCCCTTCAACGCGGCCTTCAAGTTGCTTTCTGCATCGATCAGGAAATTGGCCGAAATGACGACCGGTTCGCCGTCTGCGACTCCCTCGCGGAGTTCGACATAGCCGCCGCCGCGACGGCCGAGTTCGACGCCGCGCGGTTCGAAGCGGCCCTGTCCTTTGTCGATGAACACCGATTGCCGGGTGCCGGTATCGATCACAGCGCTCTCCGGGACGGACACGATCGGATCCGCACTGCCGGTCTCGATCGAAGCGTCGATATACATGTCCGGTAGCAGAGCGAGATCGGCGTTCGCGAGTTCGATACGGACGCGTGTCGTCCGGGTCTCGCGATTGACCTGCGGGTAGATGACGTTGATCTTGCCTGCAAACTGCTTGCCGGAGAGGCTACGCGTCCGGACGTTCACCGGCTGTCCGACGGCAATGGTTCCAAGATCGCGCTCCGCGACATCGACCATCGCCCAGACGAGCGACGTGTCGGCGATACGAAAGAGGATGTCGCCGGGTTGCGCCCGCATCCCTTCGATGGCGTTGCGCTCGAGAACGATGCCGTCCCGCGGTGCGGCCCACGCGATGGAGATCGGGACGATGCGGCTCTTCTCGATTTCGGCAATCACCGTGTCCGGAACGTCGAGATTCATGATCCGTTGACGCGACCCGCGCCCATACAGTCCATCGCCGCCCGTCGTCTTCGATGTGATGGTCGCGACGTATTCCGCCGCAGCGGACGAGATTGCGGGGCTGTAGATATCCATCAAAGGCTGCCCGCTGCGGACCTTTGTGCCGGTGGTGACATCGGCAACCTTTTGCACCCAGCTTTCCGCGCGCATCGAGATCACGGAGATGCGTCGCTCGTCGAGCTGGATCGTGCCGGGTGCGCGGATCGTCGTCCGGATCACGCGCCTGGTGGCTGGCTCGGACTTCACGCCCGTGCGCTGTATCTTGCCCGGAGAGAGCTTGACTGATCCATCGTCGGAATCGTCGCCGTCGAACACCGGGATGTAATCCATCCCCATGGAGTCCTTCTTCGGCGTCAGCGACGTGTCAGGAAGTCCCATCGGATTGCGGTAATACTTGATCTTGTGCTCCGTAGCCGCGGAACTCGGACCCGGCATTGGTTCGGCCACGGCGTCGTCGAAGCTCACGTCGGCGTCCGCCGGGACAGCACGGTAGTTGCGGCCGTCCGGCGTTTTCTTCGGCGTCGACGAGTATGCGGGCTTCCCGTCCGGATCCTGATAGTAGATCGGCGCCTGGATTTCTTGTGCGGAAGCGGCAGTCACGGCGACAACGTTGCGCGTCAACGGCCGCTGCGCGACGATGAATCCGCCTCCGGCCGCCGCGATGAACGCGGCGGCGGTACCAGCTAAAACGGCGCGGTTCATTTCTGCGCCGTGATGACGAGCTTGTTCTCGACGGAGCCGGTTTCTCCCTGCACCTTGGCGCCGAGAGAAAGCTGCCAGCGACCGGCCATTCCGAAAGTGGCCTTGAACTTGTAGGTGCCGGGCTCGGCCCCCGATACTGGCGTGACCTTGGTGGCCATCTCCTGCATGCCGTCAGGAGCCATGTCGAGACGGGTTGCAAAAATAACGGCATCCGGCACGGGCTTGCCGGTCTTGGTGTTCATCAAGCGGACGGTGATGATCTTGTCGGGGCCGGCCTGAACGGACTGATCGACGAGCTCGAACGTGTAGTCCTTGATGTCAGCCAGTGCAGCCGTGCTTGCGCCGCCCAAAGCGACAGCGATCAACGCGGCCCGGAAGGCGCGCGGGGAGTTAGACCTCTTCATGGTTTGGTATCCTCGATTGAATCTGATGTGCCGCGAACGGCATGCGTTATCCGCGCGCCAGGAGGCAAGCGGCAGCGACGGCGCTCAGCGCCGCTCAGATCGAAGTGCGAGGAGGGTGGTCTGGAGGGGGGCGGTTGACGCCATCAGTCAGCGCGTCATTCAGCACCGAGTGGTAGGTTCGGACGGCGTGGCGAACCGTCATGGGTGGCGCCAGGGAAGGCCCCGCCTGGGCGGTCTTCAACACACAAATCGCGAGAAGTGGACAGTCCTGGCAATCCTTACTCTTCTGTTCGGATGGGCAGCAGGGCATGTCTCCAGACATCGCCGACATATCGGTCATCGTGGCCGACGGCCCGTTGGCAGCCGCCGGAGTCACCACCGGCGCCACCGACAGGCCGATGGTCACAACAATCGCTAGAAAGAGTTTCAGGAGCCGACGAAGATCCATATTCGACCATCTCACGGCCACCACAGCGTGGGAAGCCCGGGCACATCACAAGTTCGCAATCCCTATGGGGATTATGTCCTTGGCTTCTCCGGCCCGTCATAGGCGATGCCGCGGATCACCGCGGCGCTGCCGAACTTCTTTCTGAGATCATCCATCGCGCGCTCGGCATGCGATGAGCGGCGGTCGAGCATGTTGTCGTCGCCGGCTTCCGCGCCGGGCTTGAGCGCGCTGACACCAGTGCCGATCAGGCGAAAGGCGGTGCCGTCGATTTCCTTTGCCAGCATCTCGCGGCTGATATCGAAGATGCGCGCGGCCATCTGCGTCGGCGACTGGATCGACTGCGAGCGGGTGCGCTGGCGGAAATCCGCGGTCTTGAGTTTCAGCGTGACCGTGGTACCGGACAATTCGCTGCTCTTGAGACGCGATGAAACCTTCTCCGACAGTCGCCACAGAATCTTTTCCAGCGTGGCGTAGTCGCGGATGTCCTCGTTGAACGTCGTCTCGTTGGAAATCGTTTTGGCGCCGCGATCGGCGACGACGAGGCGATCGTCGATGCCGCGGGCGAGGCGCCACAGCCTGCGGCCTTCGCCACCGAACTGTTTCATCAGGTCGGTCTCGTCGGCCTTCTGGATATCGCTGATCTTGCGGAAGCCACGCTGCGAGAGCTTCTCGGCCGTCGCGGGGCCAACGCCGAAGATGAAGCTGACGGGCCTGTCGGCGAGCATGGCCACAGCGTCGTCCTGATCGAGCGTGGCGAAGCCGCGTGGCTTGTCGAGATCGCTGGCGATCTTGGCGAGAAACTTGTTCACCGACAGGCCGACCGAAACGGTGATGCCGACAGTGCGCTCGATGTCGGCGGCGAATTTCGCCAGCACCTTGGCGGGGATCATGCCGTGGACGCGCTGCGTGCCTGAGAGATCGAGAAAGGCTTCGTCGATCGACAATGGTTCGACCAGCGGCGTCAGCGCCTGCATGGCATGGCGGACCTCACGGCCGACGCGGACATATTTCGCCATGTCGGGCCGCACCACGACGGCGTCGGGGCAGAGATCGAGCGCCTTGAACATGGGCATCGCCGAGCGCACGCCATAGGTGCGCGCGATGTAGCAGGCGGCGGACACCACGCCGCGCTTGCCGCCGCCGATGATAACAGGCCGATCGACGATGTCGGGATTGTCGCGCTTCTCGACGGTGGCGTAGAACGCATCGCAGTCGATATGCGCCAGCGTCAGCGACGGCAGCGCGTGGTGTCGCACCAGGCGCGGCGACCCGCATGACGTGCAGCGCTTGACGCGTGCATCCAGATCGACAAGGCAATCCCGGCAGAAGCAGCGCGGTCCGCTCAGCTCTGCCGGAGAGGGGCTCACGTAAAGTCCTGCCCGCGGGGATCGAGCGCCTGCCGCGCGGCGGCGATGGTGGTGGGATCCAGTTGCGACGACGCCGAAAACGCCTTCACGGTCTCGTCGTCGCGCAGCACGAAATCGAGCACGCTGACGAGGAACTGTGGATCCTTGGCAGCCGAGCGGAGAGTCTCCGGACCGATTCCACTCTCGGACAGGAACAGGCCCAGCCGCTCAGGTTCCCCGGCAACGAAGGACAGCGCCTGAATCGCAACGATTTCAGCAACTTCGCTGGGGTGGCGCTGGGGTTTTTTCATCACGCGTGTTTGCCTTTCCGTAACTTATCGTCTCTATTTTAAGTCATCATGCCCGAGTCACCGGGGCGATTCCAGTTGCAGGGATACGCGCGGTACACGGGCACTTCGGCGGGTGGCCGAAGTGAATTTGGAAGTTCGCTTCGAACATCACATTGGCCGGTGACGCAGGGCAATCATGCTCCGCGAAACAAGAACGCTCGGGTTCTGGATTGGAGGGCGGGATGGCAAAAACCGTCCTGATCGTGGAGGACAACGAGCTCAACATGAAGCTCTTCCGTGACCTGCTGGAAGCCCATGGCTATCAGACAGTCGGCACGAGCAATGGCTATGAAGCGCTCGATCTTGTCCGCTCGCTCCGCCCCGATCTCATCCTCATGGATATTCAGCTACCGCAGGTCTCCGGTCTCGAAGTGACCGGCTGGATCAAGAAGGATCCTGCGATCAGCATGATCCCCGTCGTCGCCGTCACAGCCTTCGCCATGAAGGGCGACGAAGAACGTATCCGCGAAGGCGGCTGCGAAGCCTATTTATCAAAGCCCATTTCGGTCGGAAAATTTATCGAAACCGTGCGTCGGTTCATCGGTTAGGGAGTTCCCTATGTCAGCGCGTATTCTTGTCGTCGATGACATCCCCGCCAACGTGAAACTTCTGGAAGCCCGTCTCTCGGCGGAGTATTTCGACGTCATCACCGCCTCCAACGGCGCACAGGCGCTGGAAGTCTGCGCGCGTTCCGAATGCGACCTGATCCTGCTCGACGTCATGATGCCCGACATGGACGGCTTCGAAGTCTGCCGTCGCCTGAAAGCCAATCCGAAGACGCATTTCATTCCGGTGGTCATGGTCACCGCGCTGGATTCGCCGTCGGATCGCGTGCGCGGCCTCGAAGCCGGCGCCGATGACTTCCTCACCAAGCCCGTCGCCGATGCCGTGCTGGTGGCGCGCGTACGCTCGCTGACGCGTTTGAAGATGATGACCGATGAGTTGCGCATGCGCGCCATCACCTCGCTGGAAATCGGCGTACAGGCGCCCGAGCGCAGCGCCGTGTCTGATCTGGGTGTGGGCGGACGCATCCTGCTGGTCGACGACCGTCCGTCATCCTATGAGCGGCTGGCGCCGGTCCTGTCGGCCGAACACACCGTCGATGTCGAACCCAATCCGACCGAGGCGCTGTTTCATGCCGCCGAGGGCAATTACGACCTGCTCATTGTCTCGCTGAGCCTCGAGAATTACGACGGATTGCGGCTGTGCAGCCAGGCGCGTTCGCTGGAGCGCACGCGGCAGATTCCGATTCTCGCGATTGCTGATGCCGATAACAATCCGCGGCTGCTGCGCGGTCTCGAGATCGGCGTCAACGACTACCTGATGCGTCCGGTGGACAAGAACGAGCTGCTGGCGCGTGCGCGGACGCAGGTCCGTCGCCGCCGTTACACCGATCATCTGCGCGACAATGTGCAGCACTCCATCGAAGCCGCGATCACAGACGGTCTGACCGGACTGCACAACCGCCGCTACATGGAAAGCCATCTGGAAACGCTGGCAGAGCAGGCGGCCACCCGCGGCAAGCCGCTGGCGCTGATGATGCTCGACATCGACTTCTTCAAGTCGATCAATGACAATCATGGCCATGATTGCGGTGACGACGTGCTGCGCGAATTCGCCGTGCGCATTCGCAAGTCAATCCGCGGCATCGATCTGGCCTGTCGCTACGGCGGCGAGGAATTCGTCATCGTCATGCCGGAAACCGACATGCATGTGGCCAGCATGGTCGCCGAACGTCTGCGTCGTTCGATCGCCGGCGAACCGTTCTCCATCGACAAGGGCAACAAGCGTATCGAGGTCACGATCTCGATCGGGTTGTCGACGCTGGAGAAGAAGGGCGAGCCCGTCGCCGACGTGCTCAAGCGTGCCGACGTGGCGCTGTACCGCGCCAAGCACGACGGCCGCAACCGCGTGGTTGCTGCGGCCGCCTGAGTTACTATCAGAGCCGCGTTCGCGCTGACGGCTGCGACCATCGGGACGGCGGCGAGATCGGGCGCGATCCCGTATCGAAGGTCTGTGAGACCTGCCGGGACGAACAGAACGCCGGCCGTGTCATGCGTTCCCGCAGATAGGCGTCGGCTTCCTTGGTCGGCAATTCCTTGTCGATCACCAGCTTGTCGAGTGCGCAGGCAAGGGCATCGGCGCCGGGCTTGGTGCCCGTCGCATCGCAGGTCCAGCCGGCGACAAATACCACGTTCGTGTCGAAGCGTGAGCTGAAGGCTAGGCACTGTTTCCAGCGACCATCGGCCTCGATGCGCATTTCAACGGCATGGTAGGGACCGTAGCGCGTCTCGAGATCGAAATGCCCGGCGAGCGTCCGGAAATTGAGATCAGTGAGCAAGCCGTTGCTCAGCACACCCATGCCCGGCGACGTCATTCCGCTGCCACGGCTCGGGAATGTGATCGCCAGCGCCAAGTCCGTCGTGCGATTTTGCAGCGTACCATAGCGCAGGATGTCGATCCGCGCCTTCGATGCGCGCGAAACGATGTCGGTGCTCACGGGAAGTCTGGCGATACTCCCGTCTGCAATCCTGAAAGCGGGCTTGTCATCGATGATCCGGGTTCGGTTGTGCCACTGCCAGATCAAGGCGAGGGCGATGATCCCGAAAACGATCATTCCGAAGAAATAGAATGCGTAGCGGACGGCGATGCCTGCCATGGACACGGCGGAGGTGAGCTGGCCAGCCGTCGTGTCTGTGTCGCGAAAAGACAAGGGTCGCTCCCGATGCAAATCAATTGCGTCGAATGATACCGACTTGTCGCACGAAATGACGTGAATACCGTTTCAATCGCAGGCTTCATGCCCGCCATAGTTGTGGCAGGGTAAACACGATACTGCACGCATCGCTAAAATTGAAACGATTGAGCTCGGCTTCTTACTTAACCTCGCCCCGCGCGTTGCGCGGGAGAGGTCAAAAGAAAACGGGGCCCGATAAGGGCCCCGTTCAAAATCCGTCAGCAGCTGTAATCAGCGCTTACTTGATCTTGGCTTCCTTGAATTCGACGTGCTTGCGCGCGACCGGATCGTACTTCTTCTTGACCATCTTGTCGGTCATGGTGCGCGAATTCTTCTTGGCGGTGTAGTAGAAGCCGGTGTCCGCGGTGGAAACGAGCTTGACCTTGATGGTGACCGCTTTGGCCATGGCAGAACCTCTGAATGTCGGGAATCGGGTGACAGCCAGAGAACTGGCCGTGTTGGGGCGCAACCTAGCCCCGAACGCCCCAAAGTCAAGGTTTTCTGGGGCGGTAAATCCGGGGATTTGCGGGTCTTAACCCGGAAAGAAGCGGTTTTTGGGCCGCGGTAGCCCCAAATTCTCGCGGAGCGTCCGGCCTTCATACTCCGTGCGGAAAATCCCGCGCTTCTGGAGTTCCGGGATCACCCGGTCGACGAAGTCGTTCAGCCCCTCCGGCAGATAGGGGAACATGATGTTGAAGCCATCTGAGGCCTCGGTTTCCAGCCATTCCTGCATCTCGTCGGCGATGGTCTGGGGCGTGCCCACGAAGGCGGAGCCGCCATAGCCGCCGAGGCGCTGGGCAAGCTGGCGCACGGTCAGGTTCTCGCGCCGGGCGAGGGCGATGACGCGCTCGCGGCCGCTCTTGCTGGCATTGGTCTCCGGGATCTCGGGCAGTGGGCCATCGGGATCGAAGCCGGAAGCATCGGTGCCGAGATTGATCGAAAGCGAGGCGATGGCATTGGCGTAATGCACCTTGCTGTCGAGCAGCGCGCGTTTCTCTTTAGCTTCCTCGACGCTGTCGCCGACCACCACGAAGGCGCCGGGCAGGATCTTGAGATGATCGCGATTGCGGCCGAGCTTCTCCATGCGGCCCTTGATGTCCGCATAGAGCTTCTGCGCATCGCCGATGGCGCCGCCGCCGGTGAACACGGCTTCTGCGGTTTCGGCGGCAAGCTGCTTACCGTCTTCGGATGCGCCGGCCTGCACGATCACCGGCCAGCCCTGCACGGGCCTGGCGATGTTCAGTGGGCCGCGCACCGAGAGATGTGGGCCCTTGTGATCGAGCACATGCATCTTGTCGGGGTCCATGAAGATGCCGCTCTCGACGTCGCGGATGAAGGCGTCATCAGCGAAGGAATCCCACAGGCCGGTGACCACGTCATAGAATTCACGCGCGCGCTTGTAGCGCTCGGCATGCTCCATGTGATCATCAAGGCCGAAGTTCAGCGCTGCGTCGGGATTGGATGTGGTGACGATATTCCAGCCGGCGCGGCCGCCCGAGATATGGTCCAGCGAGGCGAAGCGGCGGGCGACGTGATAGGGCGCGTCAAAGGTGGTGGAGCCGGTGGCGACGAGGCCGATATTGTCGGTGACGGCGGCCAGCGCTGACAGCAGCGTGAACGGCTCGAACGATGTCACCGTGTGGCTGCGCTTCAGCGCCTCGACCGGCATATTCAGCACGGCAAGATGATCGGCCATGAAGAAGGCGTCGAACTTGCCGGCCTCGAGCTTGCGGATCATCTGTTTGAGGAAGGGAAAGTTGAAGTTGGCGTCAGGCTGAGCGCCGGGATAGCGCCATGCGCCGGTGTGGATGCTGATCGGGCGCATGAAGGCCCCGAGCTTCAACTGACGCTTCGCCATCTGGAATTCCCCGTGATGCTGGTCGGGAACAGATAGGGACGCCAGCGCGCGCAGGTAGATGCTGCTCACGAGAAGATTATTGCGATTTGTGGATTATCTGCAGAACCTCATCCTGAGGAGCGGCGTCTTCGCCGCGTCTCGAAGGATGGAGGCCGGCGCTCATGGTTCGAGACGGCGCTGAAGTAGCGCCTCCTCACCATGAGGACGGAGCTCACACCCGCTTCGGATTCAGCGTCGGGTCCATCGCAAATTGCGTTTCCAGGTAGTCGATCATGGCGCGGGTCTTCTGCGGCACGAAGCGGCGCGAGGGATAGACCGCGCTGATCGGCACCGGTTTCGGTTCGAAGGCTTCGAGCAACACTATGAGACGGCCGGTCTCGATCTCATCCCTGAAATGCCAGATCGGCACGAAGCCGATGCCAAGGCCGGACATCACGGCTTCGCGAATGCCTTCCGAACTCTGCGTGCGCACCGGTCCCGTGGCTTCGATGGCGATCGGGCCGTCCGGACTTTCGAAGCGCCAGGTCACGCCGCCCGTGAAGCGCGTATAGGGGATGCAATCATGCCCGATGAGATCGTTCGGATGCGCAGGCAGTGTCTTGCCGCGCAGATAGGACGGCGACGCCACCAGGATGCGGCGTGTCACGCCGATCTTCCGGGCGATCAGGTTCGGGTCGGTCACGACGCCGGAGCGGATCGCGAGATCGATGCCATCCTCGACCAGATCGCTGAAGCCGTCATTCATCACGAGGTCGACACTGACCTCGGGGTAGCGCGCCAAAAAGCCCTTCAGATGCGGGATCACTCGCAGCCGTCCGAACACCACCGGGAGGGCCAGTTGCAACGTGCCTGATGGTCTGGCCCGGCGGCGTCCCACCGCGCCCTCGGCCTCGGCAACGGCTTCCAGCGCCAGTTTGGCGCGCTCGTAGAAGCTGCGGCCGTCATCGGTGAGCGTCAGCTTGCGCGTGGTGCGGGTGAACAATCGGGTGCCGAGATGGTCTTCCAGCGTTGCCACTTGGCGGCTGACGGTCGGCTGGCTGGAATTCTGCTCCTCAGCCACACGGGTGAATGAGCCCGCTTCGACGACACGGATGAAAGCCTGGAAAAGGGCGACGGTATCGGTCATTCATTCAGAATACGGATAAATAATATCCGAACAAGCCCATAACCGCTAGTGAGCGAATGGACGATGTTCTCCATGTCGGACGGCGATGGCGCCGCCCCAGATCAAATGGAGAGCATCATGACCCGCAAACTCGAAGGCAAAATCGCAGTCGTCACCGGTGGCAGCGCCGGCATCGGTCTGGCCGCCGCGCAGCGCTTTATCGACGAAGGTGCCACCGTGTTCATCACCGGCCGCCGCCAGGCCGAACTCGATGCCGCCGTGAAGCAGCTCGGACCGAAGGCCGTCGGCGTGCAGGCGGACGCGGCCAAGCTCGCCGATCTCGCGCATCTGTTCGATACGGTGAAGGCTGCCAAGGGCAAGATCGACGTGCTGTTCGCCAATGCCGGCGGCTATGAATTGAGCGCGTTCGGCCAGATCACCGAAGACGTCTATGACAAGATGTTCGACATCAATGTGAAGGGCGTCCTGTTCACGGTGCAGCAGGCACTGCCGCTGCTCTCCGACGGCGCCTCGGTGGTTCTCACCGGCTCGGTGTCGGGATCGAAGGGCATGGAGTCCTTCAGCGTCTACAACGCCACCAAGGCAGCGATCCGCTCGTTCGCGCGCAGCTGGACCTCGGACCTCAAGGCGCGCAAAATTCGCGTGAATGTCGTCAGCCCCGGACCGATCCAGACCCCCGGCCTCGACGTCTTCGCCAATGACGATGTGAAGGGCTACCTCAAGACCATCGTGCCGCTCGGCCGTCTCGGTACCGCGGACGAAGTCGCGAAGGCGGTTCTGTTCCTGGCATCGGATGACTCCAGCTTCGTCGCCGGCGCAGAATTGTTCGTCGACGGTGGTCTCGCTCAGATCTGACGATGGGCTTGGCAGAGCAGGAAGGCGCCGCGTATGCGGCGTCTTCTCGTGTCAGAAACTGTGCATGTGTGCGCTGGCGCGATACTCGCTCGCCATCAGCTCTTCGTTTTCAGCAACCTGAATCCACGAGATGGCGAGTTGTAGCAATGCACGAATTTTACGTGGGTCAGCTTCCACGCTGGCGCGCTGGCTGAGTGCCGACGCCTTGCGACGATATTCCAGTGACGCGCGCGTAAATGTCGAAGACTCGACCTGCGGCGTCCAATTCATCTGTCCCATAACTGGGAATTCCTGTGAGCAAGACAACGGTAGCTTACCGTGCCTCACCAGTTATCCCACTACGGAAACAGTTAGAATTAGAATAGATCGAAAAGCGAGACCTCTTACTTGATTAACTCAGCTTTCGCTGGGCAGCATGTCGAGTTGCATCTTGCCGCTGTACCAATGGAAGAAGGGCAGCGGCGCGTCGTGACGGAGCGGGCCGGTGGCGAGACGCTGCTGCAATTGATTGAGCACGTTCTTCGTCATTGCGTGCGCGTCGGCGAGATGTGCGGAGCCGAGTTCGACCCAGACCAGTTCCACCAGTTCGGCATCGGCATGCACGACGCCCTCGACGCGATGCGCGATCGACGATGCATCTGCTGTGAAGAAACGCGTATCGAAGCGCTTGATACGGCCGGGTGGTGTGATGGCGCGCGCAATCAGGAACAGGCCCGAGGGATCGGGCAGGAGACCTGCATCGCTAAAAGCCTCCCATACGCCGGGGAGCTTCCTGGTCGCGCCATCAACCTTGCGGCCGAGGCAGAGGCCGGTTTCTTCGCAGGCTTCGCGGATCGCAGCAACGGCAAGCGAACGCGCGCGCGACGGCGGCGTCTTCGGGCTGCCTTTCATCAGGTTGGCTTCAAGCTCCGGCGGCAAAGGTGCAGCCACCGGAATCTTGTTGTCGGTCGTGTCGACGCTGCCGCCGGGGAAGACGAACTTGCCGGGCATGAACACGACCTTGTCGTGACGCTTGCCGACAAGCACTTTCGGAATCGGGCCGGAGCGATCGACCAGCATCAGGGTCGCTGCGTCGCGCGGACGCTTATAGGGATGGTGGTCGGCTTCTTTGCCGATCTCGACTGCGTCGCTCATTCCGTCTCCTGAAATTCTTCTTATTACGTGCTGTTCAAGGGGACGGAGAACGTATCAGTCAGCCGGGCCGTCGCCAAATCCATGCATGCGGAATGCCCACTGCAATCCAACCACGGCGCCCTTGACCGGCTGCAACAACAACAGCGACGCGATCAGTGTGATCGGCAGGTAGATCGCAAGTTGCAGCGCGACCGATGGCGAATAGTTGGTCTCGATCCACAATGCGATCGGTACGACGATGTGACCGACGATGACGATCACGAGATAGGCGGGAAGATCATCGGCGCGGTGTGCAGAGAAATCCTGTCCGCACTTATCGCAGTGATCGGCGGTTTTGAGGAAGGCGCGAAACATCTTGCCTTCGCCGCAGTTCGGGCAGCGACAGGCGAAGCCGCGCTTCATCGCGGTCCACACATTGCGTTTGGCGGAGGAATCCAGCGTCGCGCTCCAGATCTTCGGTGTGGTCAATGTCATCATGACGTTACCCCTTTTTCGGCTTGCCGGGGTTACCACCGGCGCGAGCCTTGTCAGCTTTGGCAGCCTGCCGGGCATTGCGACCGGGTTTGGCTTTCTTGGGCGCCTTGAGCTTCTTCGACGATTTGAACTTCGTCGCACCAGAAGGCTTGGCACCCGGATGACGCGGCCGGTCTGCAGCGTCATTGCTGCGGGCATGTTCGCGTCGGCGGTTCCGTGGGGCGGTATTGCCCTCGGAGAGCATTTCGAACCGCAAGGCACCTGCAACGGGGGCTGCCTCGACCAGACGGACATCGACGACGTCGCCCAACCGGTGCATGGCACCACTGCGTGTACCGACGAGGGCGTGGCGAGCTTCGTCATAGTTGAAGTATTCGGTGCCCAACGTGCGGATCGGGATCAGGCCATCGGCTCCGGTCTCGGTCAATCGGACAAAGAGTCCAGCCCTCGTGACGCCGGAGATCCGGCCCCGGAAGGTGGCGCCGATCTTGTCGGCCAGAAAATGCGCAATCAGCCGGTCGGAGGTCTCGCGCTCGGCCTTCATGGCCCGGCGTTCGGTGGCCGAAATCTGCGCCGAGATTTCGCTCAGCGTTTCCACCGTTTCGGTCTCGGGTAGCGCGCCTTCGCCGAGCCCGAGCGCACGGATCAATGCGCGATGCACGATCAGATCTGCGTATCGCCTGATAGGTGAGGTAAAATGCGCGTAGCGGCGCAGGTTCAGACCGAAATGTCCGTAATTCTCGGCGGCATATTCCGCTTGGGCTTGCGAGCGCAAAACCACTTCATTCACCAGCGGTTCGGAATCCTGACCTTTGACCTGTGACAGCACCCGGTTGAAGACCGATGGCCGCAATGCGCCCGCTTTGGCGAACGGCATGTCGAGGGTCTTGAGGAATTCCTGCAGGTTGTGAACCTTCTCCACCGAAGGCTCATCATGTACCCGATAGATAAGCGGCAGAGCCTTCTTTTCAAGCGTTTCGGCTGCGGCGACGTTGGCCAGGATCATGAACTCTTCGATGAGCTTATGCGCGTCGAGCCGCTCCGGTACGATGACGCGATCGACGGTGCCGTCCTTCTTCAGCAGGATTTTTCGCTCGGGGATGTCTAGATCCAGCGGTTCGCGTTCGTCGCGCGCGAGCTTTACCTGCGCATAGGCCGCATAGAGCGGCTTCAGGATCGGTTCGAGCAGGGGGCCGGTAGTATCGTCGGGATGGCCATCGATGGCGGCTTGCGCCTGTGCGTAATTCAGCTTGGCCGCCGAGCGCATCAGGATGCGATGGAACGTGTGCGACTTCTTGCGGCCATCGACACCGATCACCATGCGTACGGCGAGGGCGCCGCGCGGTTCGCCCGGCACCAGCGAACACAGGTCGTTGGAGATGCGCTCCGGCAGCATCGGTACGACGCGATCGGGGAAGTAGACGGAGTTGCCGCGGATCAGCGCATCGCGATCCAGCGCAGAGCCGGGGCGCACATAGAAAGCGACATCGGCGATCGCGACGCTGACAATGTATCCGCCTGTATTGTTCGGATCGGAATCGAGCTCCGCGTAAACGGCGTCGTCATGATCCTTGGCGTCCGGCGGATCGATGGTGACCAGCGGCACGTCGCGCCAGTCTTCGCGTCCTTGCAATGTCGCAGGCTGCGCCGCTTCCGCTTCCTTCAGCGCATCGCGGGAGAACGCTTGCGGGATATCGTGGGAATGGATCGCGATCAGGCTGACCGCTTTCTCGGAGGAGAGCGAACCGAGCCGTTCCTTGACCTTGCCGGAGCCGAGGCCATAGCCACGGGTACGAATGAGATCGACGCTGACGAGATCGCCGTCCTCGGCGCCGTTAGCGTCTGACGCGGCGATGTTGAGTTCGCGCCCGGCCTGCTTCTTGTCGACCGGGATCAATCGTCCGCCGCCATTCGGCAGCGCGCGATAGATGCCGAGCAGGCGCGTGCGGGCACCTTCGAGCACCCGCACGACGCGGCCCTGATAGCTGGCTAACTCGCCATCGTTCTCGATCTTCTCGATACGCAACAATGCGCGGTCACCGACACCGGCGGCGGTGCCGGGCAGGGGACGGCGCGGCGTATGAATGCGAATTTTTGGTACGACGCCGTCTGCCTCGTCCCATTCGACAGGCGTGGCGATCAACTCGCCATCGGCATCCCTGGAGGTGATGTCGACCAGCACTGTCGGCGGCAGCGCTGCGGGCTCCCGCAAGCTGCGGCCTTTCTTGGCGATGGCGCCTTCGTCGGCGAGCTCGCGCAGCATGCGCTTGAGCTCGACACGGGCGGCGTTCTTCAGTCCGAATTCACGCGCGATCTCGCGGGTGCCGATCTTGCCGGGATACGCGCGAACGAACGCGACGATGGCATCCCTGGTTGGAAAGCTGCTGTCACGTTTCTTGTTCACAATTATCCGTTCTAGCCAGCGCTTTTCTTCGCGACCGTTTTCGCGGCCTTCTTCTTCGCAGGCGATGTCTTCGCCTTCACCGGCGCGCGCGCCTTGCTGGCGGCAGCCGTTTCAGCCTTTGGCTTTGCCGCGGCTTTCTTCGCAACGGCCTTCTTGGCCGCCGGCTTCTTCTCGGCCGCGTCGGCCTTCTTGGCGACAGCCTTCTTCGCCGGTGCTTTCTTGGCGCCGCGCTTCGGCTTGATGCCGCCCTTGGCCACGCGCTCGTCGATCAGCGCGATCGCCTCTTCGAGCGTGATCGTCTCCTGCGTCTTGTCGCTCGGGATCGTCGCATTGACGCCGCCCGCGGTGACATAGGCGCCGTAACGCCCACCCTTCACGGCGACGCCGCCGAGGGTCGGATGGTCGCCGAGCGGCTTGCCGGGATCGGCGCCGAAGCGGCGGCCTGATGGCCCCTTGGCGATCTTCTCGGCGATCAGCGTGACCGCGCGGTTGAGGCCGATGTCGAACACCTCGTCGCCGGCCTCGAGGCTGGCATAGGTTTTCTCATGCTTCACGAACGGTCCGAAACGTCCGAGGCCCGCGGTGATCGGCTCGCCGGTCTCCGGGTGCTTGCCGATCTCGCGCGGCAGCGACAGGAGCTTGAGTGCCAGATCGAGTTCGACATCGCTGGGCGACGTGTTCTTCGGAATGCCGGCGCGCTTCGGCTTCTCGCCTTCTTCGTAATCCTTGGCGTCGCCAAGCTGGATATAGGGCCCGAAGCGTCCGGCCTTCACCGCGACTTCGAGACCTGACACCGGATCGGGGCCGAGCACGCGATCGGCGTTGGCGCCGCTATCGGCGGCGAGCGGACGCGTGTAGCGGCATTCCGGATAATTCGTGCAGCCGACGAAGGCGCCGAACTTGCCGGCCTTGAGGTTGAGGCGGCCGGTGCCGCAGGTCGGGCACTGGCGCGGATCGCCGCCATCCTCGCGCGGGGCGTAGATGTGCGGGCCGAGCATTTCATCGAGCGCATCCAGCACCTGCGCGACGCGCAGATCCTTGATCTCGTTCACGGCGCCGATGAAGTCGGTCCAGAAATCCTTGAGCACCTGCTGCCAGGAAATCTCGTTGTTGGAGATTCTATCGAGGTTCTCTTCCAGCGCCGCGGTGAAATCGTATTCCACATATTTGGCGAAGAAGTTTTCGAGGAAGGCGACGACGACGCGGCCCTTGTCCTCGCCATAGAGGCGCTTCTTTTCGAGACGAACGTAACCGCGATCCTTCAGCACCTGCAGGATCGATGCATAGGTCGAGGGACGGCCGATGCCGAGCTCTTCCATGCGCTTGACCAGCGAGGCTTCCGAGAAGCGCGGTGGCGGTTCGGTGAAATGCTGGGTGACCGCGAGGTTCTCTTTCTTTAGCGCTTCACCTTCGCTCATGGCGGGCAGGCGGCGTGAATCTTCATCCTCGGCGTCGTCGTCCTTGCCTTCCTGATAGACGGCAAGGAAACCATCGAACTTCACGACCTGACCGGTGGCGCGCAGTTCGAGCAGGCGCGATCCTGCCTTGGCAGCGATATCGACGGTGGTGCGCTCCATCTCGGCTGATTCCATCTGGCTGGCGATGGTGCGCATCCAGATCAATTCATAAAGCCGCGACTGATCGCTATCGAGACGGCCGCGCAGGCTCGCCGGGCGACGCGACATATCGGTCGGACGGATCGCTTCGTGCGCTTCCTGCGCGTTCTTGGCCTTGCTCGTATATTGCCGCGCGGCGTCCGGCACATATTGCTTGCCGTAGTCTTCGCCGATGACAGAGCGGGCCTGCGTGATGGCGGAGGGGTCGATCTGCACGCCGTCGGTTCGCATATAGGTGATGAGACCGGTGGTTTCGCCGCCGATGTCGATGCCTTCATACAGACGCTGCGCGATGCGCATGGTGTGCGCCGGCGCGAAGCCGAGCTTGCGGCTGGCTTCCTGCTGCAGCGTGGAGGTCGTGAACGGCGCCTGCGGATTGCGGCGTGCTGGTTTTGCATCGACGGTGGAGACCGTGAAGTTGGCGGCTTCGATGGCCTTCTTGAAGTCTTCGGCTTCCGCACCGGTGCCGATATCAAGACGCTGGATCTTCTTGCCGTCAGCGCCGACCAGGCGGGCTTCGAAACTCTCGCCGCGCGGCGTCGCCAGCGTGGTCACCAGCGACCAGTATTCGCGCGGGATGAACTTCTCGATTTCCTGCTCGCGGTCGCAGACCAGGCGCAGCGCGACCGATTGCACGCGGCCCGCGGAGCGGGCGCCGGGCAGCTTGCGCCACAGCACAGGAGAAAGCGTAAAGCCCACCAGATAATCGAGTGCACGGCGCGCCATATAGGCGTCGACCAGTGCGCCATCGATCTCGCGCGGGTTCTTCATCGCGTCGGTGACGGCCTGCTTGGTGATCGCGTTGAACACCACGCGCTCGATCTTCTGGTCTTTCAGCGCGCGCTTCTGCTTGAGGACTTCGAGCACGTGCCAGGAGATGGCCTCACCTTCGCGATCAGGGTCGGTCGCGAGAATGAGCTTGTCGGCGCCTTTGACCGCCTTGGCGATGTCGTTCAGTCGGCTGGCGGCCTTGGGGTCGATCTCCCAGATCATCTGGAAATTGGCGTCGGGATCGACCGATCCGTTCTTGGCGGGAAGGTCGCGGACATGGCCGAACGACGCCAGGACCTCATAGTCCTTGCCCAGATACTTGTTGATCGTCTTGGCCTTTGAAGGCGACTCGACAATGACGAGATTCATGTGATTCCAATAACTTACAGGGGGAATCCGGCTTGGGTCTGCGAGAGTCGCGCCAGCCGTTTCGCGGCGAACATGGGTGCGAAGGGGTCCCGTGTCAAATCGTGAGTTGTTGATGGCCGCGTCTGTTGGTTCCCAGTCACTTACCAGGGGTTGTAAAATGCAACCATTAGGAGTATGATTTGATGCTTCTTTGGTGCTGATTTCGCCCGGACTGCGCGGGTAGGGAATGCCTATGACACCGCCCATTCCGGACGATCAGCCGCAGGGCGATGGCGGGCCCGAGGAGGCGGCTCTTTATATAAAGAGTGCGGTCCGCGATCTGTCGCGGATGGCGCGCCGCCATCGCCACGACATGCTCGCTTACTTGCTCGATATGGCGCATCTCGAAACCGAGGAGATCCTGCGGCATGGACTGCGCAAGCCCTCAGGCAGTTGAGGGCACAATCGTGGTGTCGCCATAGCTGAGCAGCCTGCCGTCGGCCGCATGCAGTTCCAGCTTTTTGATCTGCTTGCCACTCTTGCGATCGACCATGATGGTCGTCGGTTCGCCGGGGTTGAACGCATAATCCTCGCCCCACTGGCGCAGCGCCACCATGATTGGATGAACCGCCTGGCCTTTCGGGGTCAGCACATAGTCCTGATAGGCGCTGCCGTCGGCTGCCGGCTCCAGTTTCAGGATGCCGTCCTCCACGAGGGCTTTCAGCCTGACGGCGAGAATGTTCTTCGCCAGTCCGAGACTCTTCTGGAATTCGCCGAAGCGCCGCGCGCCCAGCATGGCGTCGCGGATGATCATCATCGTCCAGCAGTCGCCGATCACCTCCATGGAGCGGGCGACCGGGCAGGTGGAGTCCTTGAGACTGGTGCGTTTGGCCATGCGACTTTCCAGCGGCGGGAAAAAGAAATGCAGTGATTAGCGGACATGTGGTTGCATTATGAAACCATCCGCCCTAAATGGCAATGTGGTTTTAAAAAGCAACCACTTGATCATCAGGAGATCACCATGCGTTTGGCGAACAAGACGGCGCTCATCACGGGCGGCAATAGCGGTATCGGACTGACCACGGCGAAGCTCTTCGTCGCTGAGGGCGCCAAAGTGGCCATCACCGGCCGCGACAAGGCGAGGCTCGACGCGGCGGTGGCCGAACTCGGCCCGAATGCGATCGGCATCGTGGCTGACGCGACTGACATCGCTGCCACCGAGAATGCCGTTGCCAAAGCTGTCGAGAAATTCGGCAAGCTCGACATCGTGTTCGCGAATGCAGGCATCAGCGCACACACGCCGGTGGGCGGTACTGCGCTCGATGTATTCGAGTCCGTTTTGAAGACCAACATCACCGCCGTGTTCTTCACCGTGCAGGCGGCAGCCGCGCATCTCAATGACGGCGCGTCGATCATTCTCAACGGTTCGGTGATCTCCGTGCTCGGAAATCCCGGCTATGCAGCCTATGCGGCGAGCAAGGCCGGCGTGCGCGCCATGGCGCGCGTAATGGCGTCCGAGCTGTCGCCGCGCAATATCCGCGTAAACGTGGTCTCGCCCGGTGGCACGACGACACCGATCTGGGATCGCACCGCGCCGACGCCGGAAGCCAAGGTAGCGCTGGAGGCCAGGATTTCGCAGACCATTCCGCTCGGGCGTTTCGGCAAGCCCGAAGAAGTCGCCAAGACGGTGCTGTTTCTGGCATCGGACGATTCATCAAACGTGCAGGGGGCGGAGATCTTTGTCGATGGCGGCGTCACGTCGTCGCCAGCCGGCGCGCCGGCGTTTCGTGGCTGATCGCTGATCAAACAGTACAAGAGTGCCGGCGTCTCTCGTACGCGTTCGAGGTACGTCGGTATCTCTTGAAGGTAATGTTTGGATGCGCTGAACCATTGTGGCTGCCGGTCAGACATTTGAAGCGGGCTGGAGCGACGCACAGGAGGCCACATGACCAAAGTCGCGCGCATCTCCGAACCTGCGGTCATTTCTGCACGTACCGAAAGTCACCCACTCGCTACGGTCGCACTGTTTAGCGCAATCGGCCTGTTGATCTCGTTGAGCGTTTTGTTGCTCGATAAATATGTGCCGGGTGAGTGGTTCTGAGGTCTCGCTTCCCGACGAGCAAAACCGCTTGAACCGGCGGGCCGGTTCAAGCTCGCTATGGCAGTCTTGGCTTACGCCGCGTGCAGATCTGTCGCTGCCTGCAAGGCACCGGCAACGGCTTTCTCGCGTAGCTCCGGTCCCATCATGATGCCGTCGGCGGCGATGAATTCGAGATTGGTGACGCCGATGAAGCCGAACACCCAGCGCAGATAGGTTTCGAGATGTTCGCCGGCAGCCGTTGGCATGTCCGCGCCGTAGAAGCCGCCGCGTGAAATGGCGACGATGACGCGCTTGCTGCCCGCGAGGCCTTCGGCACCCTTGTCGCCGTATTTGAATGTCTTGCCGGCGACGAGGATGCGATCAATCCACGCCTTGAGCTGGCTCGGAATGGTGAAGTTGTACATTGGTGCGCCGATCACCACGATATCGGCAGCAAGAAACTCCTCCAGCACGGCACTACCGGCGGCGAGATCGGGCTGAAGCGCCGCATCGGGCGCTGCGCCCTGTGCGACGGCGAGATGGGAGCCGGACAGATGCGCCAGCGGCGTGGTGGTGAGATCGCGATAGGTGGTCTCAAGGCCGGGATTGGCCTTGGCCAGCCGGTCGGTAATGGCGGCGGAAACCTGCCGGCTGACGGAGTGGGGGCCGAGAACGCTGGAATCGATATGGAGCAGTTTCATGTGGTCACCTCATGGTATAGGTTTGTAACTGACGCTACATGAGTGACTGGCCGAAACTGCACAAGAAGGCACAATTTTGAAACCCGAGCACAAAAAGGTGCCTGCTTTGCCGGCGATTCCGCATCAGGAGAGCGATTGTCGCGGCGTTGCCTCGGTGCTGGCGCGGGTCGGCGACAAGTGGAGCGTCCTGGTGATCATGCTGCTCGGCGAGGGTCCACGGCGCTTCAACGAGTTGAAACGGATGGTCGGCGGCATCTCGCAGCGGATGCTGACCCTCACGCTGCGCGGGCTCGAACGCGACGGTCTGGTGACGCGTACCGTGTTTCCGACCGTGCCTCCGCGCGTGGACTATGAACTTACGGATCTCGGCCGAGGCCTGAGCGATCCGGTCATAAAGCTCGGCGCATGGGCGCAGCAACATCTGCCCGATATCGACACCGCACGAAAAAAATTCGACGGGCGCAATTCGCAGGACTGAGTCCTCAGATCATCGACACCAACCCTCCGCCATGACGCTCCAGCCGTCCGGCAAGCTCGAGCTCCAGCAGCACGATGCGTACGGTGGCAGCCGATGTACCGGCAAGGCGAATAAGATCGTCGATGCCGACCGGGCTTGGACCGAGCAATGCGATCACGCGTGCGCGGTCGCTGCTGTCTGGTTCATCGAATGACGTGACATCATCAGGTTCACGGCTCGGCAATTCGATCGGCCGCTCCATGATCGGCGCGACGGCATTGATCACGTCGGCCGCTTCGGTCACCAGCGCTGCGCCTTGCTTGATGAGGTCGTTGGTGCCGGCGGCGCGGGGATCGAGCGGCGAGCCCGGCACGGCAAACACTTCGCGGCCCTGTTCGGCGGCCATCCGCGCGGTGATCAGCGAGCCCGAGCGATGCGCCGCTTCGATCACGACGACGCCGAGCGCTGCACCCGAGATCAGGCGATTGCGACGCGGGAAATCGCGAGCACGTGGGACATGGCCGAGCGGCATCTCGGAAATCGCGCCGCCGTTGTCCAGCAGGGCGAACAGCAGGCCCTCGTGTTCGGGCGGATAGATTTTGTCATGACCGCCAGCCAGCACAGCGACCGTCCCGCTGGTGGTGCTGGCGCGATGCGCGGCCTGATCGATGCCACGTGCGAGGCCCGACACGATCACGAAGCCTGCGTCGCCGAGATCGCGCGCCAGTCTCTCGGCGAACTTCAGTCCTGCGCCGGACGCATTGCGCGAGCCGACGATGGCGATCATCGGCCGCATCAGCGCGTCCACTTTGCCGCGGATGCCGAGCAGCGGCGGTGCATCGTCGATCCCCGCCAATCGCGGCGGGTAGCCGGGCTCACCGGGCGCGACAAGCGCGACATCCATCTTGCGTCCGAGGTCGAGTTCACGCTGTGCGTCGTCGGCGCTGCAGATCCGGCCGGCGCGGGCAGCGCCGCCGCGGCGCGCCAGATCGGGCAGTCGCTCCAGCGCGGCGCGTGCGCTGCCGAAATGGTTGATCAGTGACCGGAAGGTGCGCGGCCCCACATTGTCGCTGCGGATCAGCCGCAACCAGTCTAGCCGCTGGGCGTCCGTGAGCTGTGTGCTGCCCTGTGAGATGCTGTCCAAGCCATGCTCCCCCGGTGGAGAGTGTCTATCAACTTAAGGATGCATTCAATTGACATTCGCACTTAAGGTGCGAGAGTAGGGGTGAGCCCTGATGGCTTGTGTTCAGTGATGGCAATGCTTTGGGACGTGAACAACTTCCAGCGGATCGGCGCATCGAGCAACGCCGCCGTTGGGCGTGAGTTCGAGGAAGCGGCGCAGATCTTCTTTCATTCCGAGGGCGTGCAGCTTGCGCGCAATTTCGTCGTACCCGTCGGTCACCGGCTGCAGAAGAACAAGCGCTTCGATCTCGGCAGCGCCAGTCCGCGCATCCTGGTCGAATGCAAGTCCTACACCTGGACAGTGTCCGGCAATCGGCCGAGCGCCAAGATCCGCGGCATGAACGAAGCCATGCTGCTGTTCGGTGCGGCGCCGCGCGACTATCGGAAGATTCTGTTCGTGCTCAAACATCTTCACCCGCATTCGAAGGTGAGTCTGATCTCGCACTATATCAAGAACAACGGTCACCTGATCAGCCGCGGTGTCGAGATCTGGGAGTTCGATCTCGACGCGAAGCAGGGCGCGCGGGTGTTTTAAACTGACACTGACGCCGGGTTGGCCGCGGCTAGCTTCGTTTGCCGAATTCCTCAGCCGCGATCCGGACCGCCTGTTGGACGGCAGGATAGCCGCTATAGGGTGCTAGGTTGAGCAATGTCTCCAGAATTTCGTCTCGGCTGGCTCCCACATTCAGGGCGGCATTGATGTGCACGCGAAGCGGTGTCTCGGCGGTCTTCGATCCGACGGCGGCGAGGGCTGCGCAGGCGGTTAGCTCTCGCGTCCTAGCGTCAATCCCCGTGCGCGAAAAGATCTCGCCATAGGAGTGTTCGACAATCATTCGCCCGAGGTCAGGGGCGATATCGTCAAAGCTTCGGACTACGGCATCTCCGGATGCGCCCGAGGTCTTTCCGAGCGCCGCGCGTCCGCGCTCCAATCGCATCTGCCGGGTTTCGGCATTGGCCGGGCGGAACGATATTGGCTGGCTTGCGGCGGTGTCGCCAAAGGCTTCCTTGGCAACCGCAAAGGCATTCAAGGCGCACGGAAAGCCGCGATAGACGCTAACCTGCATCAAAAGTTCGACCACTTCGTCTCGCGTTATGCCTAGGGCTAGTGCGCCTTGGATGTGCTGGCGAAGGGCAGCTGCATGATTGCCACCCGCCGCCAGCATGGCGACGATCACAAGCGCCTTGGCCTTGAAATCCAGACCCTGTCGGGAAAGTGCTTCGCCGAAAGCGAACTCGACCGAGAGCCGCGCCAGATCGGGCGAGGCTTTTTCAAACTCGCCGAAATATGCCTGCATGTCGCCGCCGGTGAGGCGGCTTGCAGCTTCGCTGCCGTTCTGCGCACGTCCGGTTCCATCGTCCGTGGCGGGCTCGACCGGCACAAAAGCGAGCTTTCGTTCGGCGAAAATGCTGCGCAACAGTCCGACCGCATTGATGGTCGGAGGAAAACCGAGCAAGGCGACGGAGACGAACATCAGTTCGATGAGGACGCGCGGCTCGCCGCCGACATTGAGATAGCCCGCCATATGATACTTCAGTTGCGGCTGGGCACTCCCATCGGCGAGCAGCATTGCCGCCGTACAAAGTTGTCGCAGCGGAAGCGCGAGCCCGGGGCGAGACAGCACGTCGCCATACGGATACTCAACAGTGAAGCGCGCGAGATCCGCAGATACTTCCGCCAGGCTGTTGACGGGGCCGTCGAAATTCTCGCCGCCGACCTTGCGCAGTATGTCGAGGCCGCGTGCGAATCGCTCATTGCCCATTGCTGTTGTTCCTGCATTGGCTTCTTGCGCGCGAACGGCCAACGAAGCCCCCGCTGCGCCGAGCGCTGTGAGAAAGTTGCGGCGGGAGGCAATTTTGTCCGGCGGACTGTCCTCGCTGGCGGGGGCGTCCGCGTTCTCCTGCGGGGCGATCTCAATCTTTAAGGGCGCGCGCGAGCGTTTCGCGGATGTGCCGTGTCTGGTGATCCGTGGCAGCGTCATTGTCCTTCTCCACCGTGTTCAGGCCGGAATAGCCGGCGATTTTGGTGTCGAGGACGGCAAGGCAGTCATGAAGTTCGGCCAGACGAGCACGGACGTTGGTCCGATGTTGCTCGAGGATGAGCCGGCGGTCTTCCGTGGTTTGCGAACCTCGCTCGCGCAGCTGAGCGTATCGCAGCATGTCGCGGATCGGCATCCCGGTCGTCCTGAGGCGTCCGAGAAAGGCAATCCACACCAAGATGGAAGCGTCATATTCGCGTTGACGGGAGGCGTTGCGCGGTGCGCCAGGAAGCAGCCCGATCCGCTCGTAATAGCGGATCGTGTGTGCTGACAAGCCGGCGCGCTTAGCGAGTTCTCCGATTTTCATGTTCTGTCTTCTCGTCACGACGCTGACCTTGCTACAGGTTAGAGTGCGCTCTAAGTCAACAGCAAATACTTCTTCGCTCGGAGCTGACGAAGCGGCATTCGCATGCAGTTATCGGCATCAAAAGCGGTGATGCCGGATCGGGATCAGGCCGTGCAGGCAGCACGGTGGTGAAGGATATCGACCGTTCGCGATCACGAACATAGGCAGCCTGACTCAATTTTTCGCGCCGATCTTGCCTTCGGTGCCGTTCAGCAGTCGCTTGATGTTCTCGCGGTGCATGAACCACAGCAGCAGCGTCAGCACGGTGGCCAGCACGGCGAGCTGTGGCGCCTTGGCCCACCACAGGAAGATCGGCGTGATGGCGCTGGCGGTCAGCGCGGAGAATGACGAGTAGCGCGAGGTGAAGGCGCAGGCGAGCCAGGCAAGGCAGAACACGATGGCGGCAGGCCAGTACAGGCCGAACATGATGCCGATATAGACGGCGACACCCTTGCCGCCCTTGAAGCCGAGCCAGACCGGGAAGAGGTGGCCCAGGAACGCGAAGAGACCGGCGATCATGGCCGGGATTGGACCACCGACGCTGCCGGCGATGATCACGGCGACGGTGCCCTTGAGGGCATCGAGCAGCAGCGTCGCCGCGGCGAGGCCTTTGCGGCCGGTGCGCAGCACATTGGTGGCGCCGATATTGCCCGAGCCGATGGTGCGGATGTCCTGCGTGCCGGCGAGCTTGGTCAGCACCAGTCCGAAAGGAACCGAGCCGAGGAAATAACCGAGCGCGGCAGCGAATATGTAGAGAACGATCATCGGACCTCTATTCTAAGACGCGCTTCGCACTTTCGTGTTCGCAGACGCGCTTATCGCGTCAGACGTGCTCGTAAACGGTGCGTCCGCCGACAATAGTGCGTGCGACGCGCCCCGTGAAGCGGGCTTCGTCGAATGGTGTATTCTTGCATTGCGATTTCAGATCCGCGGGATCCAGCACCCACGGTACATCGGCGTCAATGACAATGATGTCGGCGACAGCGCCGGGGCGCAGTGTGCCGCCCGGCAGGCCGAGCAGTTCGGCCGGGCGTGTCGACATCGCACGGATCAACTGGGTGAAGGTGAGCTCGCCATTGTGGATCAGCCGCAATCCCGCCGACAGCATTGTTTCGAGGCCGATGGCACCCGGCGCGGCTTCGGCGAATGGCAGCCGCTTGGTCTCGACATCCTGCGGATTGTGGTCGGACATGATGACGTCGATCAATCCTGACGCGACGGCCTCGACCAGCGCGCGGCGGTTCTCTTCGGTGCGGAGCGGCGGCGACAATTTGAGATAGGAGCGATAGGGCCCGATGTCGTTTTCGTTCAACGTCAGGTGATTGATCGACGCGGAGGCGCTGACACGCAAGCCGGCGTCGCGGGCGCGCTTCAGGATCTCGATGGATTCGATGCAGGTCAGTGAGGCCGCATGGTAGCGCCCGCCGGTGAGGGCGACGAGACGCATGTCGCGCTCCAGCATGATGGCTTCGGCGGCATTCGGAATGCCCATCAGGCCGAGGCGTGACGCGCGCTCGCCTTCATTCATCACGCCTTCGCCGACGAGGTCGGGATCCTCGGTGTAATGCACGATCAGCGCGTCGAAATCGCGCGCATAGGTCAGGGCGCGGCGCATGATCTGCGCGTTGGTGATGCTCTTGTCGGCATCTGTGAAAGCGACGGCGCCGGCCGCTTTCAGCAGCCCGATCTCGGTCATCTCATGGCCTTCGAGGCCCTTGGTCAGGGCGGCCATCGGATGGATGTTGACAATGGCGGTGTCGCGGGCGCGCCGCAGCACGAAATCGACCGTGGCGGAATTGTCGATGGTCGGCGACGTATCCGGCTGGCAGATGATGGTGGTGATGCCGCCGGCTGCGGCTGCACGGCTGGCAGAGGCGAAAGTCTCGCGGTGGCTGGCGCCGGGCTCGCCGACGAAGGCGCGCATGTCGACGAGGCCGGGGGCCACGACCTTGCCGGCGCAATTGATGATGTCGGTGCCTTCGGGCACGCCGGCCGCGCCAATGCCGCGGCGGGCGTCGCGGATCATGCCGTCGGCGATCAGCACATCCCCGATACCGTCGAGGTCACATGACGGATCGATCAGGTGCGCATTGGCGAGGAGGATAGGGCGGCGATCTGTCAGCATGGCGTCACGCGTTCGGGAGGTTGCGCGCGAGCGCTTCGAGCACGGCCATGCGGACCGCTACGCCCATCTCGACCTGTTCGCGGATCAGCGATTGCGCGCCGTCCGCGACGAGGGAGTCGATCTCGACGCCGCGGTTCATCGGGCCGGGATGCATCACCAGCGCATCGGGCTTGGCATAAGCGAGCTTCTTCTGGTCGAGGCCGAAATATTGGAAGTATTCGGCAGAGGACGGCACGAAGGAGCCGTTCATGCGCTCGCGCTGCAGCCGCAGCATCATCACGATGTCGGCGCCGTTGAGGCCCTCGCGCATATCGCGCGCGACCTCGACACCCATGCGCTCGATGCCCGGCGGCAGCAGCGTGGAGGGCGCGACCACACGGACGCGTGCGCCCATGGTGTTGAGCAAGAGAATGTTGGAACGCGCGACCCGCGAATGCAGCACGTCGCCGCAGATCGCGATCACGAGACCTTCGAGGCGGCCCTTGTTGCGACGGATGGTCAATGCGTCGAGCAGGGCTTGCGTCGGATGTTCATGGGCGCCGTCGCCGGCATTGATGACGGAGCCGTCGACCTTGCGGGCCAGCAGTTCGACCGCGCCGGAAGCGTGATGGCGCATCACCAGAATGTCCGGATGCATCGCGTTCAGCGTCATCGCGGTGTCGATCAGCGTCTCGCCCTTTTTGATCGAGGACGATGACACCGACATGTTCATGACGTCGGCGCCGAGCCGCTTGCCGGCCAGTTCGAACGACGACTGGGTGCGCGTCGAATTCTCAAAAAACAGATTGATCTGGGTACGACCGCGCAGCGAGGAGCGCTTTTTGTCGACCTGGCGGTTCAGCTCGACATATTCCTCGGACAGGTCGAGGAGGCCGGTGATATCCGCGGCGGAAAGGCCCTCGATGCCCAGCAAATGCCGGTGTCCGAGGACGAAAGAGGATTTCGTGGCTTGGGTCATTAAAACGAAAGCTATAGGCAGAGTTGAAAAGCGGAGCAAGCGCGATTCGCCCGCTTTTCGGTTATCCCCCGGTCAGTCCGACCACATTCTTGCCGTCATGCCCGACGAATGCCGGGTATCCTCTCCACGGCGTACCGTTTTGGGACCACCTTCAGCGAGGGGCGACGCCGAGGCCGACAAGCCGCGTCCAAAGAGCTGACAGCGGCTGGGCAGTCTCGGCATCGTTCTATTCCGTTACGAAGTACACGACCGCCACGACGGGGAACGCGAAACCGACCCATGAGGCGAGTGTCCATCCTCCCTGCGCGTAGGCCCATCCGCCTGCCGCCGAGCCAACCGCCCCGCCGACAAAAAACGTCGCCATGTAGAGCCCGTTGAGACGGCTGCGGAATTCCGCACTAAGTGAGAAGATCGCGCGCTGCCCGAGAGTCAGATTAGCCGAGACGCCGAAATCGAGGAGGATCGCTGCTGCGACGAGGAGACCGAGGGCCAGCATCGAACCTTCAGGCGCGATGTGCGTCATCAGGAAAGCACCGGCCACCGCAAGCATGGCGACAGCGGTCGCAGGGCGACTCCATCCGCGATCGGCAATCCGGCCCGCGATCGGGGCGGCGACAGCACCGGCAACACCCGCCAGCGCGAAAAGCGCGATCCCGCCTTGCGACAGGTGGAATTCCGGCCCCGCGAGCAACAGCGGCGTCGTGGTCCAGAACAGACTGAACGCACCGAACAGGCAGGCGTGATAGAGCGCACGCCTTTGCAGGATCGGCGTCGTCACCGCCAGATGCCCCATCGAGGCCAGCAGTTCTCCGTAACGAAGTTTCGACGTCGGCATACGCCGTGGCAGCGCGTGGCTGAGAACCAATGCGAGGACAATCATCGCACCCGCCGAAAGGAAGAACACGGCGTGCCATGACGACAATTCAGCGATGAAACTGGACACCGGGCGGGCCAGCATGATGCCAAGCATCAACCCGCTCATGACGTTGCCGACAACGCGGCCCCGGCTCGCTTCAGGAGCCATATGAGCTGCATAGGGAACGAGAACCTGCACCGCGACCGACCCGAGGCCGATGAAGAGGGCTGCGATCAGGAACGGAAGTGCGTGAGGTGACAGTGCCGCGCCCAGCAGCCCTAGGGTGGCGACGCCAAGCATAATGAGGGTGAGACGACGGTTCTCGATGAGATCGCCGAGCGGCACGATCAGCAGCAGACCCGCCCCGTATCCGATCTGCGTCAAGGTGACGATAAGTCCCGTCGCCTGCGGCGAGAGGCCGAGCGCGGCACTGATCGGCCCGGCCAGTGGCTGGGCATAATAAACATTGGCCGCGATAAGCCCGCAGGCGGCGGCGAGGAGGAAAGTCATTCCAGTGGAAACAATCCGCCTGTCGGGCAGGTGGTCGGTGATGGTGGTCACGGTCGTCCTCACAATAGGAAACATTCGTTTTCTAATTTGGCAAAAAAAATCAGGTGAGCGTGCGCATGGCAACCTCCACTACGGCTGCCATCTCCGCGCGGGTTCGCCCGGTCTTCCCGATGACCCTCATGCCTTGAAGCAGGCAGAGCATCAGCCGGGCGGTTGCCTTGCTGTCGATCCCGGTGGGAATGGAGCCGTCAACCTGCCCTTGTTGAATCAACTCGGCCATCATGGCCTCATTCCGCTTGAAGGATGCCGTGACACGCTCGGCGACTTCCTTGTCGAAGATCGCAAGTTCCGTTGCGCTCCCGACGACAAGGCATCCCTGCAACCCCTCCGCGCCGTGTGACGATTCGACGTAGAAGGCCAGGGCATTACGAATACGCTCCAGTCCCGTTGCGCCATTTTTGATGGCGCGAGCTAGCTTTTCATTGCGAACCGCCTTGTTCCGATCGAAGGCGGCAATAAAAACCGCGCGCTTGTCTTTGAACGCCTTGTAGATGCTGCCTTGGGTCAGTTCCATTGCATCTGTCAGATCGCCGATCGACGTGGCGTGATAGCCACGCTCACAAAACACCCGAACGGCTTTATCGAGAGCTTCGTCCACGTCGAACTCACGCGGTCGGCCGGGGCCTCGGGAAGCGGATGATGGTACGGCGTTCGACATCACTCTTTATAGAAAATGAACGTTTCCAAATCAAGGGCTTTGAGCAGGTAAAGCGCCAAGCTTTCGGTCCTTTCCAAACGGTCAGCACGCCGATACGACTGTCTCCTGACGCGGGGGGCGCCCTGTTCGGTCAATCATTGGCGGCGGGTCCGTCAGCTCGAACCACTTGACCCGACTTATCGGCGCGTTCGCCCCAGCCGCCTTTGCATCAAGTCGCCCCGATTGGATGGCGGAAGCCCTGATGATCAATTGTCTCAAACGATCCGTTGCGATGATGTGGGGCCTTTCCGCGATCATGCTTGGCGTTACGCCCGCGCAATCACAGACGCTGCCCGATGATTTCGTGTTCCTGCGCGATATCGATCCCTCGATCCGGCAGGACATCCGCTATGCCGACGTCAACAATTTTGTCGGCCGCAAGCTCAGTGGCTATGATAGCGCGGAATGCGTGGTGAAGCGCCCGGTCGGCCTCGCGCTGCAGAATGTGCAGCGTGAGTTGATGGCGCAAAACCTGTCGCTGAAAATGCTGGATTGCTATCGGCCGGTGCGGGCGTCGCGCGACATGGTGGCGTGGGCGCGCGATGGCAACGAGACACCGGCGCAGAAGCGTTACAATCCATCCTTCAGCAAGGTGGATCTGTTCAGGCTCGGCTACATCGCCGAGCGCTCAGGCCACTCCACCGGTGCGGCGCTCGATCTGACGCTGGTCGATCTGCGTGCGCCTGCGTCGCCGGCATTCGATCCGAACAAGGCCTATGCAAGCTGCATCGCGCCGGAAGCACAGCGCGCGCCCGAGGGCAGCGTCGACATGGGCACGGGTTACGATTGCTCCGATGCCAAGGCGCATACCGGATCGCGCGCGATTTCACCCGCGCAGCGGCGCTGGCGGGATCTCCTGGTAACTGCGATGGGCAGGCAGGGCTTTGTGAATTATTCCAAGGAATGGTGGCACTTCTCGCTGCCGGGCATAGGCGCGCGCGCCTACGATTTCCCGATTGCGCGGCAGGCAAGATAGCCCCGTGAAATCCCGGCCGATCCGGCGTAAAATGATTCGCAATACCGCCTCCAGCCGGAACTGATTCATGACCGACGCCACCTCTGCCATTCATGCGGTGCTTAACCAGTCGCCTCCCTTCGAGGACGTCAATCTGTTCGAGCTGGACCGGCCGCTCGTGGAAGCGGTCGCGATGAATGAGGGCTCGTTCGCCTATGTCGACCACGCCGAATTCGGTCAGCTCTGGGGATCGGCCGAGATGGCACAGCGCGCGCGGCTGGCCAACGAGAATACGCCGAAGCTGCGGACTTTTGATGCACGCGGTAACCGGCGCGACGAGATTGAGTTTCATCCAGCCTATCACGAGCTGATGGCACAGAGCGTTGCAGCGGGAATTCACAATTCGACATGGACGCGTGACGGCAAGTCCGCACGCGGCGCGTCCGAAGTGGCGCGCGCCGCAAAATTTTACATGGCGGCGCAGGTCGAAACCGGACATCTATGCCCGATCACCATGACACGCGCTGCCGTCGGCGCGCTGGCGATGCAGCCGGATGTGCTGGCGCAGGTGATGCCGGTCATCGCCAGCCGCGATTACGATCCGAGTTTTGCGCCTTGGTCGGCCAAGCGCGGCATGACGCTGGGCATGGGGATGACCGAGCGGCAGGGCGGCACGGACGTGCGCAGCAACATGACGCGCGCCGTGCGCGACGGCGATGCGTATCGGATCAGCGGCCACAAATGGTTCATGTCGGCACCGATGTGCGACGCGTTTCTGGTACTCGCGCAAGCCGAAGATGGCCTCAGCTGTTTCTTCATGCCGCGATTCCGGCCCGACGGCTCGCTCAACGCGCTGAACTTCCAGCGCCTGAAGGACAAGCTCGGCAATCGCTCCAATGCGTCGTCGGAAGTCGAGTTCAACGATGCCTATGCACTGCGCGTCGGCGACGAGGGCAAGGGCATCCGCACCATCATCCAGATGGTGCAGCTGACGCGGCAGGATTGCGCCACAGCATCCGCCGGTTTGATGCGCTCGGGTCTGGTCCATGCGCTGCATCACGCAAGGCATCGCAGCGTGTTCCAGAAACACCTCGCCGATCAGCCGATGATGCAAAGTGTGCTCGCCGACATGGCCCTGCATGTCGAGGCCTCAACGGCGCTGGTGATGCGGCTGTGTCGCGCCTTCGATCTGGCGCCGGAGGATACGTCCGAGGCCGCCTATATGCGCTTCCTGACGCCGGTGGTGAAGTACTGGGTCTGCAAATCGGCGCCGGGCTTCCTCTATGAGGCGATGGAATGCATGGGCGGCAACGGCTATGTCGAGGAGGGCATTCTGGCGCGGCACTATCGTGAGGCGCCGGTCAATGCGATCTGGGAAGGCTCCGGCAATGTGATGTGCCTCGATGTGCTGCGGGCGCTGTCGCGCGAAGGCGACGCATCGACCGCGGTGCTGCAGGAGCTGATGCTGGAGACGCGCGGACTGCCCGGCGCGGCCGAAGCCGCTGCCTTCATCATCCGCACCTTGCTGCGGCCCGACAGCGAGCGTGTTGCGCGGCAGGCGGTGGAATCGCTGGCATTGCTAGCGGCCTGCGCCGCACTGAACATGGTGCATCCGCCCCATGCTGAACTGTTTGCGCGGACACGCCTCGATGGTGCGCGCAACGCGATCTACGGCACCGCTGAATTGACCGAAGCTCAGGGCCGGGGACTGCTCGAGCGGGCGTTGCCGCAGTGAGTGCACTGGAGACGCCGATCGCTCCCGTCGCACCCTCGGATCTGCCACCCGCGACGAAGCCGCCGCGGGTCTGGAAATTCTGGGGTACGAGCCTCTGGGGACTGTTCGCTTTTGCAGCGATGTTCGTCGGTCAGTTGACCGTCGTTGCCTATTATCTGCTGATCAAGGATGCGCCACTCGATGCGACGCTGCTGATCAAGGCGATGAGCAGCGGTACGACCATCGCCGCGTCGGTTCTCATGGGGCTTCCGGCAGTGTGCCTGGCGCTGTGGCTGGCGACGCGCATGGCGCGGCAATCCTTTGCGGACTATCTGGGGCTACGCGGCACGTCCTGGAAAAACTATGTCATTGGCACGGTGGCGCTGATCGCGCTGGTCGGCGCCTGGGAGCTGGTCGCAAAAGGCATGGGTCGCGACTCCGCGCCGACTTTCATGCTGGAAGTGTTGAAGTCGGCCCGCGCCGACGGCGCGCTATGGCTGCTGATCATCGCGTTCTGCGTCGGCGCGCCGATGACCGAAGAGTTCTTCGCGCGCGGCTTCCTCTATCGCGGCTGGTCGGAATCGTTTTTGCGGCCGTTCGGCGCCATCGTAGCGTCATCGCTGGTCTGGACGGCGATGCATCTGCAATACGATTGGTTCTTCTTCGTCGAGATTTTCACCATCGGCCTGCTGTTCGGCTATATGCGCTATCGCAGCCACTCGACATGGCTGACGATCTTTCTGCATGGCCTCAACAATCTGGCGGCGACTGTTCAGACGCTGCTCATCGCGAACGGTGTGATATCGCCCTAGAGCATGATCCCGAAAAGTAGGAACCGGTTTTCGGGCAAGATCATGCTCAAAAAAAGAAAAACCTATTCCGCCAGTGCAATGAAGATGGGCATGGTCAGGACCGCCAGCGTGGTCTGAATGGTCAGGATCTGCGCCAGGAGGGGCGCGTCGCCGCCCATCTGCCGCGCCAGAATATAGCCGTTCGATGCCGACGGCACCGACGCGCAGCAGACGACCACCGCAAGGTTGGTGCCGGACAGGCCGAAGGCGATGCCAAGGCCCATGGCAATCAGTGGCATCACGGCGAGTTTCAAGACGACTGTCAGTGCTGCAGCCATGCCGGGTCTGTGCAGGCCTTCGAGCTGAAGACCGGCGCCGACGATCAGCAGACCCATCGCCAGAGAGCAGCGCCCGAGCGCATCGAGGAATTCGTGCGCGGGGCGCGGCACGGGCAATCCGGCCAGGTTGATCGCGAGGCCGATCACGCAGGCCCAGATCAGCGGGTTCCTGGCGATGGTCAGCAGCAGCGCCGGCCACGCCATCCGCTGCGGTGAGGCGTAATGCGCCAGCACCCAGACCGCCAGAATATTCAGCAGCGGGATCATCGCCACCATGGCGACGGAGGCCAGCGTGATGCCGAGATCGCCCCACAGATTGCCGGCGACCGATAGTGCCACGAAGGTCTGCCAACGCGTGGCGCCCTGAAACAGTGACGTAAATGCCGGCCCATCGAGGCCGATGGCCCGCGCCAGCAACGGACGCAGCGCCAGACATAGCGCGGACATCAGGATGACGGAGAGCAACAAGGCACCGCCGACACCTGCGATCGGCACCGACGCCAGATTGGCCCGCGCCAGCGTGTCGATGAGCAGGGCGGGGAACAGCACGTAATAGACGAGCTGTTCCAGCCCGACCCATTCGATGTTCTGTTTCAGTAGCAGGCGCCGCAGCGCGTAGCCGAGCACGATGAGCAGGAAGACCGGGACGAGAGCGGCAAATACCGTCAGCATGGGGTCAGCGAATATCCGGCGTGCGCAGCAAGGCGGCGAGGCGATCTAGCGCACCCTGAAGAATGAAGATCGCGGCATGTTCGTCGATGACTTTGGCGCGTTTGGCGCGGCTGACATCATTGGCAATCAGTTCGCGCTCGACCGCAGATGTGGAGAGCCGCTCGTCCCAGAAGGCGATCGGCAGTTCGGTCAGTTTCGAGAAGTTGCGGGCGAAGGCGCGTGTCGATTGCGCGCGCGGTCCCTCGCTGCCGTCCATATTGATGGGAAGACCAAGGACGAAGCCGCAGATATTTCGCTCAGCGGCAAGCTTGATGAGGCGTGCGGCATCCGCCTTGAAGGCAGTTCGCTCGACAGTCTCAATGCCGGTGGCGAGACGGCGATCGGGATCGGACACCGCGACACCAATGGTCTTGGTGCCGAGATCGAGACCGATCAGCGCACCGCGGGCCGGAAGATGTGCGGCGGCTTCGACGAGGGGAAGGATGACTGCAGGCATGGTCCCGCATAACATGCGGAGCCATCAGATCAAACGCTGCGCCGCAATTATCGGGGCGGACGGCGGCTGCGCCATTCCTCGGCGGTCATTTCCCAGATTTCCGAGGGCCAACGGCCGGAGACGTAGTCGCGATCCTCGGTGGCGATCACGCGCATGCCGGAGGTTTCCGAAATCCGGCGTGAAGCCGTGTTGGCGATGGCCTTGATGACGCGCAGGACGGGCCGCTGCAGGGTGTCGAACCAGTAATCGGTCACGGCATCGCTGGCCTCGGTCATCAGCCCTTGTCCTTGCCAGGCGGGATCGAGCCAGAAGCCGCGGTTTTCGTCGCCGCTGTTCCTGACATTGATCATGCCGATCAGTTGCTCCGGTGCGCTCTTCAGGCGGATCGACCAGTGCCATTCGGTGCCGCGCTCCATGCCTGGCAGCACGACATCGCGCAGGAAAGTGCAGGCGCCGTCAGCCGGGTAGGGCCATGGCACGCGGCTGGCCAGGAAACGCACCACCTCTATTCGCGGGAAAAGCTTTTGCACGGCATCGGAGTCCGCCAGCACGAGTGGGCGCAGGATCAGCCTGGGCGTGGTGAGTTCGGGAATGGCAGCGGTCATCGGTCGCGTTTCACATCGGGAGCGATCTGCGGCAATGTGATATCGCCTTCGCTTCCTCGCCTGCAAGTCACGAGCCCTCCATGGATCCGCTCAGCCTGTTTGGACTGTTCGCCGTCAGCGCTATGCTGGTCTGCTACGCGCTGGAGGCACGCAGTCCGTGGTTCACGCTGGCCTTTGCCGGCGCCTGCGGGCTCGGATCGCTCTATGGCTTCCTGCAGGGCGCCTGGCCGTTCGGGCTGGTGGAGGCAATCTGGGCCGGCGTGGCGCTGCGCAAGTGGATGCTCATCCCCCGCGCAACCGCATAGCTCACGCGGGTGCGGCCGTGTTAGCCTGAGCAAGGCTCGGCAATGATGCGCGTGCCATTTCCTCACGTTTGTCTCAAGATCGTCACTGCTTTGCCGCTGGATTCAGAGGCATTGCCGCAAGATTGTCGCAAGAATCCGGAGATCCCCCATGTGGCCCGACCGCCGACTGATCGACTTATTCGGCACCGAATTTCCCATCGTGCAGGCGCCAATGGCAGGTGTGCAGGATGCCGACATCATGATCGGCGCAGCGGAGGGCGGCGCGCTGGCCTCGTTGCCGTGCGCAATGATCTCGCCGGAGAAAGCCCGTGAGCAGATCAATATCGTGCGCCAGCGCGTCTCCGCGCCGGTCAACATGAATTACTTCTGCCATACGGCGGTGGACGCCGATCCGGCACGCGAGGCCAACTGGCGCAAGCGGCTGTCGTCCTATTACGCCGAACTCGGGCTCGATCCGAATGCAGACATCAATGCGGCCAACCGCGCGCCGTTCGATGAGGCGATGTGCGCGCTGGTGGAAGAGCTGAAGCCCGAAGTGGTCAGCTTTCACTTCGGCCTGCCGGACCCGGCGCTCTTGAAGCGCATCAAGGCAGCCGGCTGTCGGGTCATCGCCTCTGCGACCATCGTCAAGGAAGCCGTCTGGCTCGAAGAGCGCGGCGTCGACGCGGTCATTGCGCAGGGGGCGGAGGCCGGCGGTCATCGCGGCATGTTCCTGACCGAGGATATCGCCACGCAGCCCGGCCTGTTCGCGCTGTTGCCGCAGGTGGTGGATGCGGTGAAGGTGCCGGTGATCGCGGCCGGCGGTATCGCCGATGGGCGCGGCATTGCCGCAGCCTTTGCGCTCGGCGCAGCCGGTGTGCAGATCGGCACCGCCTATCTGCGTACGCCGGAATCGAAGGTCAGCGGGCCGGGTCGTGCAGCCCTGGCCGGGGCGTCGGATGCCTCCACCGTCATTACCAATGTCATGACCGGGCGACCCGCCCGCGGCGTCATCAATCGCGTGATGCGCGAGGTCGGGCCGGTCTCGCCCGATGCGCCGGCATTCCCGCATTCGGCGACCGCGCTGGGGCCGCTGAAAGCCGCCGCCGAGAAGCTCGGTCGGGCCGATTTTACCAATCTCTGGGCCGGACAGTCGGTCGGAATGGGCAGCGAACGGCCTGCGGCAGAGCTGACGCGGTCGCTGGCGGCGGCGGCATTGGCGCGGATGGCCGAATTGCGGGGCTAGGGCGTCAAACAAGGCGGAGGCGTCCGCCGGTTGCGGCGCGAAACCTCCGTCTGCTATACGGCGGGCAGATTTTGCCTGAGGCCCTATATAATGTCCGTCGATGCTGCCACCGTTCGCCGTATCGCGCATCTCGCGCGGATCGCGGTCACAGACGCTGAAGTTCCCCATCTGCAGGGCGAGCTGAACGCGATGCTGGCCTTTGTCGAGCAGTTGCAGGAAGTGAATGTCGACGGCGTTGAGCCGATGACCTCGGTGATGCCCATGGAAATGAAGAAGCGCGCCGATGTCGTCAATGACGGCGAGATCGTCGACGCGGTGACGGCGAATGCGCCGGAGTCCGAAGATCATTTCTTCCTGGTGCCGAAAGTCGTCGAGTAATCGAGCAAGAACCGTTCGAACGGAAACCGCCATGTGCCTGCTTTGCGACGATGAAAAGTCCTATCAGCTCTATATGGACTACCTCGACGAGATGGAGCGTCAGGGGAAGGTCAAGAACGTCGACGCGGCCATGGATGCCATCCTCGACAAGGTTCAGGCCGCACAGGAGGCTGACGACAAGCTCCGCCGCAGCTCTTTCAAAAAAGATGCACCTGAAAACGACAAGACGCTCTCTCCCTTCTTTTGCAGCCCGGTCAATAAATAGATGACAGATCTGACGTCGCTGACACTCGCCGAGGCGCGTGACGGCCTTGCGACCAAATCCTTCACGTCAGTCGAACTGACCGATGCGCATCTCAAGGCGATGGAAGCCGCACGCGTGCTAAACGCCTATGTGCTGGAGACGCCGGATCAGGCGCGCGCCATGGCGCAGGCGGCCGACGCGAAACTCGCCAAGGGCGAGGGCGGCTGGCTCGGCGGCGTCCCGCTCGGCATCAAGGATCTGTTCGCGACCAAGGGCGTGCGCACAACCGCATGTTCGAAGATACTTGGCAATTTCGTGCCGCCTTACGAGTCGACCGTGACCGCACAGCTATGGCGTGACGGTGCCGTGATGCTCGGCAAGCTCAATAACGACGAATTCGCCATGGGCTCGGCGAACGAGACTTCGTTCTTCGGTCCGGTGATCAATCCGTGGCGGCGCGACGGCTCCGACGTCAATCTGGTGCCCGGTGGCTCGTCCGGCGGTTCGGCATCGGCGGTCGCTGCAGGTCTGTGCCTCGGTGCCACCGCGACCGACACCGGCGGTTCGATCCGCCAGCCCGCGGCCTTCGCCGGCATCGTCGGCATGAAGCCGACCTATGGCCGCTGCTCGCGCTGGGGCACCGTCGCTTTCGCATCGTCGCTCGACCAGGCCGGGCCGATTGCGCGCACCGTGCGCGATACCGCGATCCTGATGCGCTCGATGGCCGGCTACGATCCCAAGGATTCCACCTCGGTCGATCGCGACGTGCCGGATTACGAGGCGGCGATCGGCAAGTCCGTCAAGGGCATGAAGATCGGCATTCCCAAGGAGTATCGCATCGACGGCATGCCGGCCGAGATCGAGAAGCTCTGGTCGGAAGGCGCTGCGCAGCTCAAGGCCGCCGGTGCCGAACTCGTCGACGTGTCGCTGCCGCACACCAAATACGCGCTGCCGGCCTATTACATCGTGGCGCCCGCCGAAGCCTCGTCGAACCTCGCGCGCTATGACGGCGTGCGTTACGGCCTGCGCGTACCCGGCCGCAGCATCAGCGACATGTATGAAAATACCCGCGCCGAAGGTTTTGGCGCGGAAGTGCGCCGCCGCGTCATGATCGGAACCTATGTCCTCTCGGCTGGCTATTACGACGCTTACTATCTCCGCGCGCAAAAAGTCCGCACGCTGATCAAGCGCGACTTCGAAGAATGCTTCGCCAAGGGCATCCATGCGATCCTGACGCCGGCGACACCGTCGGCCGCCTTCGGCATTGGTGAGAAGGGCGGCGCCGATCCGATCGAGATGTATCTCAACGACATCTTCACGGTGACGGTGAACATGGCCGGCCTGCCGGGCATCGCGGTTCCCGCCGGCAAGGACGCGCAGGGATTGCCGCTCGGGCTGCAGCTGATCGGGCGTCCATTCGACGAGGAAACGCTGTTCTCGCTCGGCGAAACCATTGAGCAGGCATCGGGGCGTTTCACGCCAACGAAGTGGTGGGCCTGACGTCATCTGTCTGGAGGTCTTGTGTGGCGCGCTTTCTTGACGCGAGCCAGCAGCCATTTCGCTTGAGAACGCTTTAGGGTGTTGCGCGTTTGACATTGCGTTTTGCGGTGCACTTGGCCATGGTTTGCCTATGAGCATGGACCGTGCATGAGCACCGACGACGGGCTTCCGCCTTCCCAACAGGTCGATCAGATTCTGGGTTCCCCGAAGCTTGCGCAGGCGATCGAGAATGATCGCTACAAGCATCTGCTGGATCATGTTCCCGTTGCGCTCGCCATCTCGCGCGGGTTGGGCAGCGATCAGCAGGTTGTCTATATCAACAAGGCCTTCGAGCAATTGATGACAATGGCGCCGGCCGATGTCGAAGGCCAGAGCTGGACCTGTCTCGACGGCTTTCTCAACGAAGACAACCAGAGCCAGACGCTGGGCGAAGCGATCCGCGACGGCGAGGATTTCATCGGTGTTTTCCGTCCGTCGGTGCCGGTCGATCGGCTGGTGATCGTGCAGGCCTATGCCTCGGTGATCGAGAGTGACGACGGCGTCGAAAATTTCCGGATCGCCGCGCTGGTCGATGTCGGCGGCCGCGAGCGTGCGCAGATCGAGCAATTCGAGAACCAGATACGCGACCGCGACATGCTGATGCGCGAGCTGCAGCATCGGGTGAAGAACAATCTGCAGCTCATCACGGCGCTGGTGCGGCTCGAAGCCCGCTCGGCAGTAGAAGGCGAGGCTGTTGCGCTCGGCCGGCTGGCGAGCCGGATCGATGCGCTGACAGTACTGTACCGGACGCTGTCCGACGAGAATGCGACGCCCGAGATCGATCTTGGCCAGTATCTGTCGGACATCGCCAATGCCGTGATGGCTGCGAGCGCGACGGCGGATATCACGCTCGATCTGCAGGTTGGCTATTGCCCGATGTCGATCAATATCGCGATGCCGGCGGGACTGCTGGTCAACGAGATGCTGACCAATGCGCTGAAATACGCCTTCGTCGGCCGTGCCGGTGGTCAGATCAAACTGATCTGCAAGCTGGAAGGCGGCCACGTCACGGTGGTTGTCGCCGATGACGGCGTTGGCCTCGGCGAAGGCCAGGACTGGCCGTCGCCGCGCAAGCTCGGCGCGCTGATCCTGCAGACGCTCAAAGAGAATGCGCCGAACGTGAAGTTCAACGCCGAGAGCATTCGCGGGCAGGGCAGCTGGTTCACGCTGGTATTTGATGCCGCGCCAGGCACGCAGCTGAACTGAGGATTGGTGCTGCGCCATTTGGCGCGCACCTTTTTTCACCATTCATTAGCCACGTTGCTGGCGCGATTGGTGCCGGATCGTCAGTTTGCATCGAATTGCAACGCTTTACGGTAATATCTGATTGAGATTCCGGATTGGGGACCGTCCGGACACGGTCCGTGCCGTTTGGTGCGGCCGTCTTGTGGGATCGGTAGAGAAGTGATGAGTGCGTTGCGTTCGATCGGTGTCGTGGTCACGACCTGTGCGCTGCTGCTGGGCTGTACGTCGGTCTACAACCTTCCCGCCAACGTGCCGCTGGCCGGCGCCTCCCTCGATCCCAATCTCGACGCCGTTTTCAAGGATGCTGCCGAGCAGGACGACCTGCTGATCGGTTTGTCGTTCTCAGGCGGTGGCACGCGCGCTGCGGCGTTTTCGTTCGGTGTCCTGGAAGAACTGGGCAGCATCCGCATGCGCGGTGCATCCGACACCATGCTGGAGCGCATCGATTTTCTGTCCGGCGTTTCCGGCGGTTCGGTCACGGCGGCCTATTACGGATTGAAGAAGCGCGCGGCGCTGTCTGATTTCCGCGAGCGCTTCCTGCTGCAGAATGCCGAGGCCGGACTGACGACGCAGTTGTCGCTAGGTACTATCGGCCGTGCCTTGGGCGGCGGCATCAATGACTCCAAGGGCTTCACCAGTTGGCTCGACGCCAACCTGTTCCACAATGCGACTTTTGGCAGCCTGCGAAATAGCGGTTCGCCACGGGTCTGGATCAACGCCTCGGACATCTATAACCGCGTGCCCTTCGTGTTCGACAACACGGCCTTCGCCGCGATCTGCAGTGATCTCAGCAAGTATCCGCTGTCGGGCGCAGTGGCTGCGTCGGCAGCGGTGCCGCTCGCCTTTGCGCCGGCCGTGGTGCAGGCCTTCCCCGGCACATGCAACGAGCCGCTGCCGCCTTGGGTCGCGCGCGCAGCCGCGAACCGCAATGCGTCGCCGATGTTGAGTGCCTATTCCAAGGCAGTGATGCGTTATCGCGACGGCGCGGTGCCCTACATCAAGCTGATGGATGGCGGGCTGGTCGACAATTACGGCGTCTCTGCGCTGACCATCGTGCGCGAATCCTCCGAGACACCCTACGGCCCGATGACACCGCAGCAGGCGGTCCGGCTTCGTCGCGGCATATTTATGGTGGTGGATTCCAAAGTCGGTCTCTCCGGCAACTGGATCAATACGGTGGAAGGGCCTGAAGGCGTCGATCTGATCAAGGCTGCGGTGGACACCACTATGGATGCCAGCATCGGCTCCAGCTACACCGCATTCGACCGAACCATGAAGGACTGGCAATCGTCGCTGATCAAGTGGCGCTGCGGCTTGTCGGCGGCAGAGCGTGCCCGCTATGGCGCGCGGCCCGGCTGGCGCTGTACCGATTTGCAGCTCTTCGTCGGCCGGCTCGGCTTCGATCAGCTAGATCCGGCGCGGGCCGCAGTGCTCGAAGCCGTTCCGACGCGCTTCCAGCTGCCGCAGGGGCAGGTCGATGACTTGATCCTCGCCGGTCGCGAGACGTTGCGTGCCAGCTCCGTGTTCAGGGCGTTCGCTTCGGGCATCTGATCGGATAGGGGCAAATGCCCTAGAAGCGAAGCTGGAAAGCCTCGCTGGGGGTTTTCCCGCGCCCGCGGTCGCGGTAGAAACCGCTCCATGAACGCACCTGTCAAACCTTCGAAGCTCATCAAGGGCGCCACCGGCGACTGGGAAATGGTCATCGGTCTGGAGATCCACGCCCAGGTCAATTCTCACGCCAAACTGTTCTCCGGCTCGTCCACGGAGTTCGGCGGCGCGCCGAACAGCCATGTGTCGCTGGTCGATGCGGCCATGCCGGGCATGCTGCCGGTCATCAACGAGGAATGCGTCAAGCAGGCGGTGCGCACCGGGCTTGGCCTGAACGCACAGATCAACCGGCGCTCGACCTTCGACCGCAAGAATTATTTTTATCCGGACCTGCCGCAGGGCTATCAGATCAGCCAGTACAAGTCGCCGATCGTCGGCGAGGGCGAGGTCACGATCGAATTGGCCGATGGCGAGACCGCCACCGTCGGCATCGAGCGCCTGCATCTCGAACAGGATGCCGGCAAGCTGGTGCACGACCGCAATCCGTCCAGTACCTCGGTCGATCTCAACCGCTCGGGCGTCGCGCTGATGGAGATCGTCTCCAAGCCAGACATGCGCTCCAGCGAGCAGGCCCAGGCCTATGTGTCGAAGCTGCGCACCATCCTGCGCTATCTCGGCACCTGCGACGGCGACATGGAGAAGGGCAACCTGCGCGCCGACTGCAACGTCTCGGTCCGCAAGCCCGGTGATCCCCTGGGAACCCGCTGCGAGATCAAGAACGTCAATTCGATCCGCTTCATCGGCCAGGCCATCGACTACGAGGCGCGCCGCCAGATCGGCATCCTCGAGGATGGCGGGTCGATCGAGCAGGAGACGCGGCTCTACGACCCCAACAAGGGCGAGACCCGCTCGATGCGCTCCAAGGAAGAGGCGCATGACTACCGCTATTTCCCGGATCCCGATCTGCTGCCGCTGGAATTCAGCGAGGCCTATGTCGCAGCGTTGAAGGCCGAGTTGCCGGAACTGCCGGACGAGAAGAAGGCGCGTTTCATCGGCGCGTTCGGCCTGTCAGCCTATGACGCTGCCGTGCTGGTGGCCGAGCGCGAGAGCGCGGAGTTCTTCGAGGCAACGCTCGCCGGGCTCGCCGACAAAGTGCGCGACGGCAAGCTGGCCGCCAACTGGGTGATCAACGAACTGTTCGGGCGCCTCAACAAGGAAGGCCAGGACATCGCGTCGTCACCGGTGTCGGCGGCACAGATGGCCGCCATCATCGACCTGATCGGCGCAGGCGTGATCTCCGGCAAGATCGCCAAGGATCTGTTCGAGATCGTCTGGACGGAAGGCGGCGATCCGCGCGCGCTGGTCGAAGAGCGCGGCATGAAGCAGGTGACGGACACCGGCGCCATTGAGAAGGTGGTCGACGACATCATCGCAGCCAATCCCGACAAGGTCGCACAGGCGCAGGCCAAGCCGGCTCTGATGGGCTGGTTCGTCGGCCAGGTGATGAAGTCCTCGGGCGGCAAAGCCAATCCGCAGGTCGTCAACGACCTCCTCAAGAGCAAACTCGGGATCTGACAATTACCCTTTCGATGACCGCGGCGCCGCCTCGAGCGGCGCCGTTTTCGTTTCAGCGAACCGCGTTGGCGCGTCGTAACGTAGGCGATGAACGGTCGCGCGCGCGGAATTAGATCGCGAATCGGCGTGCCGTCAGTCGACAGAAAGTGCGGTTGTGGCCAGCACCGATAAGTCGCGAACGCGTTTTCCCGAAAAATATTTTCATTGCCAAAAATACCGACTCAGAGTCCGCGGCACCTGTTTTCAGTGCCCCGACTCACGCTTGGGGGCGACAGAAGTTTGTGTAGTTGTTTGATAGTACGAATTGCGGGCGTACGGAAAAATAAGCACTTTCTGCAATCTTGACATTTGTGGACGCCGCGTTTCCGGGCGTTTCTCGCGCCACCCCGCATGCCGGATTTCAAGTTGTGACTGAGCCCGTGGGGGAAGTGGCGCGTTGCGCTCATCAACACTTCCTTAAGCGAGAGACTGTTCTTTTGAAATCGTTGGTGTATTCGGGATGAAGTGCATTTCGATTCCCGAGTGCACGCAGCGATCAAGTCATCTCTTTATGGAGGGCAACATGGCCAAGAAAGCTACGAAGAAGGCAGTCAAGAAGACCGTCAAGAAGGCAGCGAAGAGCGCTGTGAAGAAGACCGCGAAGAAGACCAAGAAGGTCGCCAAGAAGAAGTAACTTCTTCTGCCACGATCGACGCCGGTGGCAACGCCGGCGACGTCACGAGAGCCTTGACGACAATTTGCTTCTCGAAGCGGATATTGATCGCAGCTCTGGTCGACGAAAGAGGGTGTCGGCGAGACATCAGGTCAAACGGCTGGACCGTCACTGGGGCAGGGCTTGCTCTTCCCGCGAGCCGGTCCGGCAAAGAAGCCGGTCATCCCGTGATTGGCGTTCTTTATTCGGTGCGGATCATTGGTCCGCAGTTTCATCGGTGGCTCCGGCCACATGAGATATGATCCTGACGTGTTGCCGACGCCCTCGTTTTTGCCGGTGCGGTTCATCCCCGGCGCTTTGAATGTCCCGATCCCGAATAGCTTTTGATCTGCTCGCTGTGACGTCTCTCGCGTTGGCGTCGTCGCATGTGCGGAGCAGGCCCTTTTAATATCCCTGGTCGCCGACGCTGCCGAGATGGTTACGGCATCCCCAAACAGCAGGGTAAACCGAATTCCGCCAAAATGCAGAAAACCCGCATAAATGCTGGGTTTTTGGCGGCGTATGAGCCGGTTTCGGCTTCGGCTCTTCAGATTTCGTTCATCCCGATACTTAAACTGCTCTTCAAATTTGATCGGTCATATTGATCCCAACAAGCCGGCAAACGGCGGTTGGGATTGCATCAAATAACGGACAGGAGCCGCGCTCGGTTGGGGCGGCAAAAGCAAAAAAAGGAATGACCGATGTTTCAGGGGCAGATCGATTTTGAAGCTGCGATGCCGATCGCAGAGACCGCCATCCAGGACGTGCTGTTCGAGCGCGGTCTGTACTGGGCGTCGGGCCGTTCGGGGATCGTTGACCTCGTCGCCGCGCACAAGTGGTTCAACCTCGCTGCCCTCAAGGGCCGGGTCGATGCCATCCCGATGCGCCGCGAAGTAGCCGAGATGATGTCGGATGTCGAGATCGCAGCCGCGCAGCGCGATGCCCGCGCCTGGCTGTCGACGGTTCACTGATCCGACTACGTGTTTTCGCGGTGGTTCGGCAGGCGCGATGCCCGCCGGGGCAGCGTGGGTCTCGCTCGAATTGCGGCGTGAGCCGCAAGAGATGCGAGCCGCAATGATCGGGTCAGGTCGTTGGCCGAGATTGACCCGAGCAGGGTGATGAGCCGCTACTTCTTGACGATGGTGAAGATGCCGTCGGTCTCCGGCTCCGCCACATAGCGGTTGTCCGGCGTCGAGAACCGGATGCGCAGTTTGCGGGTCGCGTCGGCAAAGCCGATCGTCCATCCCTCATAGAGCCGCCACGCCGCGATCTCGTCCATGACGGGGAAAGTCCTGGCGCAGTCCTTGGCCACGTCGATCTGTGAGCCGCCGATGGTGCTTCCGCTCTTCAAAACCACGCGGCAGCGTTTCCTGCCCTTGGTGTCCTGGAGTTCCCTGGTCCCGTAGATATCCCTGAGCAGCGCCGGATCGACCTCCTTGAGATCCATCAGCTTGAGGGTCTGCCCCGAGGCGGCAGATGAGATCGTCATCGCGACGGCAATCACGGCGCCCCATTTCATATCGCGCACTCCCTCGCATGTTTCCAACTGTACCGTAGCCACGTCACGGCCTTGTTACGAGCATCACGGTTGTAACGGGCATGTGCGCCCCAATGTCTGTCTCGTCGCTTGCAACGAGGCCGAGAGGCCGCGCAACAAAAAGGACAATGCCATGTCGACGAAGAAACTCACGCTCCCATCGATCATCCGCGCCAGCGGCCTTGCGAGTCTGGTGGTTATTGCCGTTGGCGCAGCCCAGCCTGCAGTTGCTGCATCGGCGCCCGCATATCTGCAATCGATCAGCGCGCCCGCTGTTGTCACATCCACCGATATCAGTGCGGCACGCAAGAACCGGCAGGTGAGGCGCACATCTCCGCGTGATGCCTATGGTAGCTATGTTGGGGCGCCCGGCGGGGTATCGCAGTCCTATCCCGGCTACGGTTACGGCGTTGGAGACAATTCGCGGAACCAGACCTGGTAGATCCGTCATCCAGGACGTGACGACTCGGCGGCGACCGCGAGCGTCGTCCGGGGAGGGTGTGCACGTGACAGCACCGCTGTCAGTTCTCGTCCTCAACGAGCTGTTGCAAGCCATCCGACGATGCGGCAACGCGTGTTTGCGAGAAGCAAGCGCGAGTGAACCGGGCCCAGTCCTTTATGACGCAAAGCGAAGGATGCGCTCGGCCATTCTCACATTGGCGAGATCGAGCATCCGGCCGTCCAGTGTCACGGCGCCATGCCCGTCCCGTTCGGCGGCACGCATCGCTTCGATGACACGTTTCGCCGAAGTGATGTCGCTGGCTGACGGGACGAATGCGGAGCGCGTTGGCTCGATCTGGTCGGGATGGATCACCTGCTTGCCGTCATAGCCCATGCTTGCCGCCTTGACCGCGGAGCCGAGCGTGCCTTGGTTGTCCCGGAATGCGCCAAAAGGCCCGTCGATCGCCCTCAGCTGGAAGGCGCGCGCCGCGATCAGAATCCGCATCATCGGATAGGCGAAGAGGTCGAGCGCTGTTTCCCGGTGCTCCTCCGCTGAGGAGGCGACGTGCCTGTAGTCGCGGGGGGACAATCCGATCTCGTCGCTGCGCGCGCCGATCGAGGCGCTGAAATCGCCGACACCGAAATGCAGCGCGGCGACCGTCGCATGCGCAGCGGCGAGGGGATCGACATTGACCACGCCGAGCGCGGTTTCGATCAGGAGCTCAAGCTCCAGCGGATGGTTTCGGTCGCCGCGATGCTGCGACAGCCGCTGGCCGATGCCGATCACATCGGCCACGCGTTCCGCTTTCGGCAGCAAGACGGCGTCCAGCCTTGCGAGGCCGGACAGTTTTTCGACTTCCTCCGCGATGGACGGGCTGTCGATCGCATTGATGCGAACCGTGACGGTCTTCTGCCCCCAGTCCAGCCGCGTGATGGCATCGATCGCCGTCCGCAAGGCGGCGTTCTTTTCGCCGACGGGGACAGCGTCTTCGAGATCGAGAAACACGGCGTCCGCCGTAGATCCCGCGGCGCGCTCGACCATGCGTTCGCGATGCGCCGGCACGGCAAGATAGGTCCGCGTCAGTCGAGGGGCGGTCATAAGCGGGCTCGTTCTCGGAGTTCAGAGAGGATCGCGTCGGTGTGCTGCCCGACCGCGGGGACCGGACCCATCTGCGGCGTCAGGCCGGGGATCGTGATGGCCGGGAGATAGCTGGTGACAGCGCCATTCGGCGTACCGACATTGACGACGCGATGACGGCTATGCAGTTGCGGGTGATCGAGAAATTCCTCGACGCTGTTGAGGCGCGCATTGGCGATCGAGGCCTGCTCCAACTGGGCCAGCAACTGGTCGCTGGTGGCGCCGGCAATGCGGCTTTCGATCAGACGTTCGAGCTCGTCGCGGTTGGTCATGCGATCCGGATTAGTCACGAATCGCGGATCGATGGCGAGATCGGCGTCATCCAGTACGTTCGTGCAGAGCGAAAGCCATTCGCGTTCGTTCTGGATTCCGAAAAACACCGTCTTGCCGTCGCCGGCGCGAAACGGACCGTAGGGCGCGATCGTGGCGTGGCGCATGCCGGTCCGTTTCAGCGGCTTTCCGGCGCCCGCTGTATAGAGCGAGGGATAGCTCATCCATTCGGTCATCGCATCGAACAGCGACACCTCGAAGGCGGTGCCGCGGCCGGTGCGTTCGCGCGCATAGAGCGCCATCAGAACGCCGTTCAGCACATACATGCCGGTGGCGATATCCGCGATGGCGATGGCGCCCTTGGCGGGATGGTCTTCCGAACCGTTGATCGAGAGCAGGCCGGTCTCGCATTGCACCAGCAGGTCATAGGCCTTTTTGTCGCTATACGGTCCGCCCGATCCGTAGCCGGAGATGTCGCAAGCGATCAGGCGGGGAAAGCGCTCAACCAGCGCCTTGGCATCCAGCCCGAGCCGCTGCGCCGCTCCCGGCGCCAGGTTCTGCAGAAAGACGTCGGCGCCGGCGAGCAGGCTTTCCAGCGCGTCGCGGTCCTGCGGCTGCTTGATGTCGAGCGTCAGGCTTTCCTTCGACCGGTTGGTCCAGACAAACTGGCTCGACATGCCGTTCAGGACGAAGTCGTAATCCCTGCAGAAATCGCCGCGTCCCGGCCGCTCGATCTTGATAACGCGGGCGCCCCAATCCGCCAGATGTCGGCTGGCCAAGGGTGCAGCAATCGCCTGTTCGAGCGATACCACGGTGACGCCCGACAGGGGCAAGGCGCGCTTTTCTTGGTCCATCTGCTGTCCCGACAATTTTGCTCCGCGCACTCTTAACCGCAGCGATGCGCGCAGGGGCATACTGGTTTGCCATCGCCGGTATAGGCTGAACCAATGGCGGGTCAGTCAGTGGCCTTGTCCCAGACCGCCGCGTGCTCGCGCGCCAGCGTGCGGATCGTCTCCTCCGCGGCCAGCGCGGCTGCGGTCTGCGGGATGCCGGTCGGCAGGCAGAGACTCACGGTGCGATTGATGGCGGGGTTCACCAGTCGTCTCGACAGGATGGGTGTTTCTGCGACCCGGGCGACCCCGGAGGAGTTGATCGTCGCGGCGGTGCCGTTGCGCACGAGTTTCATCATAACCGGCAGGGAGTCGATGTCGGACATCACATTCAGCGGCACGCCGGCTTCCGAGAACGCTTGCTCGACGAGAAGGCGCAGCCCGTTGGTTCTGTCCGGAAGGACCATCGGGACATCGGCCAGGGATGCGAGATCGCAGGTCGTCGCTTCGGGATCGCCTATGCCGGGGGCGCCGAATACGGACAATTGCTCGGTAAACAGCGGCCTGACGGTCATGCCCGGCGCGTCGGAGCTGCGAAACAGAATGGCCATGTCAAGGCGGCCATTGGCCAGCAACTCGTTGAGATAGCCGCTGAAGCTCTCGAAGAGCTGGAGCTTCACGCCGGGGTGGTCGTGCCGCAGGCGCTCTACCAGCGGCACGGCGAGCACCGAGGCGATGCTGGTGGGAAGGCCGACGGCCACGGGTCCGACGGCGCCGCTGCCCTCGTCAGCAATGTCGGCCGCGAGCTCCTGCATCTGCCGCAACACGATGCGGGCATGACGATACAGTTTGGCGCCGGCATCGGTCGGCTTCACGCCCGTCGCGCTACGCAGCAGAAGCGGCACGCCTAGGTCGTGCTCCATCGCGGCGATCTGCTGGCTCAGCGAGGGCTGCGACACCGCGAGCAGCACCGCGGCCTTCGACAGGCTGCCCATGTCGACCACGTTGACGAAGTAGCGAAGCTGTCTCAGTTCCAAGGCATCGATCCAGTGAAGATGCGGGCAAGCTCGTTTGCTTACACCGAACCGCACTTCGCTGGCCATTACCAGCGGCGGCGATGGGGCCGGTGCCCGATCTTATACCCCTCAGAGCAACAGCCTATGGGACGGAGCCCGGCGAGTATGCCAGAAGGACAACAAAGGCGCGCCAAGCGCCCATCGGCAAATATCAAGGGGAGGGTCCACGTGCGCCTTCTGTTTATTGCACTGCTCTGGATCGCACCTTCGCTTACGTCTGCACGGGCGGACAGCTATCCGGACCGCCCAATCACGCTAGTCGTGCCCTATGCGGCCGGTGGCACCACGGACGTGCTGGCTCGCATTCTCGCCAAGGCACTCGGCGCCGAACTCAAACAGACGGTGATCGTCGAGAATGTCGGTGGTGCCGGCGGCACGATCGGCACCCAGCGCGTGGTTCGGGCCAAACCCGATGGCTACACGCTCAATTTCGGTAATATGGGCTCGATGGCGGCGATCGTGCCACTGTATCCGAATCTGGGCTTCGATCCGCGCAAGGACCTGACCGGCATCGGCGTGTTCGCGAATGTCCCGATGATGCTTTCGGTCAGCAAAAAGAGCGGCATCGAGAATCTGAGCCAACTGGTCGAGCGCCTCAAGGTGCCGAACAACCGCATCACCTTCGGGCAATCCGGGGCGGGTTCGACCGCGCAGCTCGCCGCAGCGATGTTGCTCTATCTGACGCAGACCAATGCGATGCTGGTGCCCTATCGTGGCTCGGGGCCTGCCATCCAGGATTTGATCGCTGGCAATATCGAGGCGGTGATCGACCAAACCGTCACGATGATTCCGGCGCATCAAAACGGGCTGGTGCGGGCCATCGGCGTCACCGGGCCGCAGCGACTGGTGCAGGCGCCCGACGTGCCGACTTTCGTCGAAAGCAATCTGCCGAAATTCGATCTGCAAGTGTGGAATGCGCTGGCGGCCCCTGCCGGCACGCCGCCCGAAGTGATCGCCAGATTGGAAGCGGCGCTCGCCAAGTCGCTCGAGAATGAAGACGTTAAGGCGCGCTTCGCCGAACTGGCGGCGCAGGCGCCATCTGCGCAAGGCCGCACGGCCTTGCAGCAACTCATCAACTCGGAGGTCGACCGCTGGTCGATCATCGTGAAGGAAGCGAAGCTCGAACCCTGACACGCGCGAGATGAATTTATCTCTCGCGAGATCGCTGCGCGGCTAGGCCGGATCGATGACTATCTCGAGGTTAAGTGTCTTTGCATGGGCTGGATCTGATTGGCGCCGTTGAGCCCAGATGCTCGCCCGCGAGCAACTTAACGTCACGCTTAGGCATTAAGTTATTTTGAGTTGGACAGGCCGCTTGTGGCGCAAAGCGGACGTCTATTGGTCCCGCCAATACCGCCAAGGCGGCGGATCGGGTAGTTTCGTCTTGAGGAAGTCCAAGAAGACCCTGACACGGTTACTTACCAGTCGGCGGCTCTGATACACCGCATAGATGGGATGTTCCTCCGGGCACTGATGTTCCGGAAAGAGCTCGACCAAGCGGCCTTGGGCGAGATCGTCGGCGATTTGGACTTCGACCAATCGCACGATGCCGAGGCCAGCGCGCGCGAACTCGATAAGGATCGAAGCCTGGTTCGAGCGTACACGGCTCTTGACGGCGAGCGGTGTGGACAAGCCATCGGCACCGCGAACGGTCCATGTGCTGGCGGCAATGGACGAATGAAAATTGAGACAGGCGTGGTCCGCCAACTCGTTGGGATGTGACGGCGTGCCGTACTCGGCCAGATAGCTCGGCGACGCACAAATGATCCATCGCGTGCTCGTAAATCGCGTGGCCACGAGCGAGGAGTCATTGAGGTGCCCAACATGAATCGCAACGTCGGTTCCCTCGTCGAGTAGCGGCCCGGGATCGATCCGCAGCTGAAGTTCGACCTGAAGGTCGGGATGCTGCCGGCAGAACTCCGGGAGCTTCTTGGCGAGGATGACCTGTCCGAAGATCGGCATCGAGCGAATGCGCAGGGTTTCGCGACCGAGCTTGCCGCTGAAGATCGTCGCGTCAGCGGCCTCGACGGCTTCGATGGCTGCAAGCGCCGCCCGATAGAAGACCTCTCCCTCCGGAGTCATGACGATGTTGCGGTGCGCACGGCGGAATAACAGCGCGCCCAACCGTTCTTCCATCCGCGCAATCAGCTTGCTGACTGCGGACGGCGTGATGGCAAGGTTTCGGGCCGCTGCAGAGAAGCTGCCGTCTTCCGCGGCCCTGACGAAAACCTGCATCTCTGTGTAGCGGTTCACGTTTTTCTCTTGTGACGGAAATTCACATCAGGTTTGAACGATAGAGTATGGAAAGCCATCCGGCAAATCTCTAGCCTTCGAGGCAATAGCGCGGCCATGCGAAGCCGCTCATAAACGAACGGGGAGACGACCGTTGGCGAGCAAGGAGAGCACTGCTTTTGCAGTGAACGAACAATCGAGCCATGCCTGTGACGCGATCATTATCGGCGCCGGATTTTCAGGCCTCTACCAGTTGCACAAATTACGGGACGAACTCGGCCTCGACGTCGTTGTGCTTGAAAAGGGCGATGGCATCGGCGGGACCTGGTTCTGGAACCGCTATCCGGGCGCGCGCTGCGATTCCGAGAGCTATTACTATTGCTACTCCTTTAACAAGGAGATCGAGCAGGAGTGGAGCTGGAGTGAGCGCTATCCCGAACATCCTGAAATCCGGAAATACCTGAATTTCGTCGCCGACAAGCTCGATCTCAAGCGCGATATCCGGCTGAACACCGAGGTCACCGCGGCCGCGTTCGATGACGATGCCAATCTCTGGACGGTGCAGACGAAGAACGGACAGTTCTTCTCCGCGCCATTCCTGATTACGGCAGTGGGGTGTCTCTCGACAGCCAATGTGCCTGATATCAAGGGCCTCGATAGCTTCAAGGGCCAATGGTACCATACCGGCCTGTGGCCGCATGAGGGCGTCGATTTCAGCGGCAAGCGTGTGGGCCAGATCGGAACCGGATCGACCGGGATTCAGACCGCACCTGTCATTGCCGAGCAGGCAAGACATCTCACGGTTTTCCAGCGTACGGCAAATTACAGCATTCCGGCGCGCAACGGCCCGGTGACGGCGAACGACATCAAGCATACAAGGGACAATTACGACGAGATCTGGCGTCTTGCGCGCGCCGGCACCAACGGACATCCGTTCACGATCTCGACGCGTTCCGCGCTGTCGGTGTCCGATGCGGAGCGGCAGGAGATCTATGAAAAGGCGTGGGAGCGCGGCGGATTGCGCTTCCGTGCATCGTTTTCCGATGTCCTGCAGAACGTCGAGGCAAACCTCACGGCCTCAGACTTCCTCCGCGACAAGATCAAGACCGTCGTCAAGAATCCGGCGGTCGCAGAGATGTTGACGCCGCGCGATCATGGCTTTGCGACCAAGCGCCCGCCGATCGACAGTGGCTATTTCGAAACATTCAACCGGGACAATGTGCTGCTGGTCGATCTCAAGGCAGAGCCGATCGTCGAGGTCACGGCGAAAGGTATCCGGACAACGAAGCAGGAGTACGAGCTCGACATCATCGTGTTCGCGACGGGCTTCGACGCCCTGACTGGGCCGCTCGTCAATCTGAACATCAGTGGCAGCCAGGGTACGAAGCTGAAGGATGCCTGGGCGGCCGGCCCGCGCACTTACCTCGGCCTGCAGTCGCCGAAATTCCCGAATCTGTTCACCATTACCGGTCCTGGTAGCCCGTCGGTGCTATGCAACATGCCGATTGCCATCGAGCAGCATGTGGACTGGATCACCAATTGTATTCGCGACATGCGCGCGAAGGGTCTCAAGCGGATTGAGGCCAGGACCGACTCGACCGAAAAGTGGGTCGCGCATGTCAACGAAGCTGCGGACGCGACGCTGCTGCCGATGGCCAGCTCGTCCTGGTATCTCGGCGCCAATGTGCCGGGCAAGCCGCGCGTCTTCATGCCCTATGCCGGCGGACTTGCGCGCTACACCTCGATCTGTGACGACGTCGCACAAAGCGGTTATCGCGGTTTCGCGCTGAGCTAACGGCACATGCCGCGGATGTCCAAGCGGGCTCCGCGGGCAACAGGCGTCGACGCCGCAGCATCGGTCCCTAACCTTCGCTGCCGCGAATTTGCGCGAGGTATTCGGAAAGTCCGTTGGACAGCGCGCCGTTCCTGCGGCACGATCTTCGGAGTGCGCTGATCGACGAGAGAACCTAGTGAGGAGAGCAAGCGACGGGAAGACGACGCTGATCTGGAAATAATAAAATCTGTACCGGCAAAGCCGGACATCAAAATCAGGGAGGGTTCAATGACCAAGACGACCAAGGGCATTTCACGCCGACGCGTCCTCAAGGGCGCTGGCGCCATGGTAGGCCTTGCCGCATTCGGCGCGCCGCATGTCGCCGGAGCGCAGGCGAAGGTGATCAAGATCGGCCTGCCGACGATCCTGTCGGGGCGCGTGGCGATCCTCGGCACGTCCAGCCGGTTTGCAGTCCAGCTCGCTTTCAATCAGATCAATGAAGCCGGTGGCATCAACGGCCGCAAATTCGAAGTGGTCGACCGCGATTCCAAAGGTCGTCCCGATGAAGCCGCAAAGGTCACGCGCGATCTCATCAACAACGACGGTTGCGATATCATCATCGATGGCGAGGCGTCGTCGGGCAGCTTCGCGGTGCATGAGGTCGTGCGCGATCTCGGCATTCTTTGCCTCCATACCTGCAGCGAAACCTCGTCGCTGACGGCAGACCCCAAGCAGTTCAGCAAGAATGTGTTCAGATGCGCCCGACAGGGCATCCATGATGCCGTCGCAGGTGGTAGCTACGCAGCGAAGATTGCCAAGGAGAAGGGGCTCAAGAAGTGGGCGACCTGTTCGCCCGACTACGCCTATGGCCGCGACAACACCGCGGAATTTCTGCAATACGCCAAGGTGTTCGAGCCGTCGATCGAAGTGGTCGATCAGCTCTGGCCGAAACTGTTTGCGCCCGATTACACCGAGAGCATCACCAAGCTGATGCAGGTGAAGCCGCAGGCGGTCTATTCGGCGCTGTGGGGCGGCGATCTCGTCGCGTTTATCGAGCAGTCGAACCTGTATCGCCTGTTCCAGAACACCGCCTATTTCTCCGGTGGTCTTGGCGATCCGCCGATCCTGACGGCAATCAAGAACCTGCCGCAGGGACTCAACACGGCCTATCGGTACAACAACGGATTTCCGAGTTCACCCGAGAACACCGCCTTCTGCGATGCCTATGTCAAGGTGGTGCCGCACGAGCCGACCAACTGGGCGTGGCAGAACTACGCGGCGTCGCAATTCATTATCGAGGCGCTGCGTCGCACGAACGGCAATACCGACAGTTCTGCGCTGGCCAAGGAAATCTCCGGCATGACGGTGAAGAAGCCGTTTGGCGGTGCCGGCATCACCATGCGTGACAGCGATCATACGATCATCAATTACCCCGTCGCATGGGGCAAGACGGTCAGCAAGTCACCCTGGGTGGTCGATTACGTCGATACGGAATGGTCGAAGATCGTCGAGCTCGAGAAGGAGTGGAAGAAAGAAAAGGGTTACGCCTGAGCTGTCTGCGGGCGTCGTCGCTAGATGACGCGGCCCGTCGCATTGCGACGGGCTCGGCGGCTCCGTCGCACATCCGGCCTGCCGTTCGCGGCGGCCGGAACAGGCTCGTTCAGACCATCGAAGGTCAGACCATCAAAGGACTGCGCTGTGAACCTCGAAGCCCTTGCCTCCTGCCTGTCATCGTCAGCCTGCGCCGTGACGCAGATATCGACGGCGCTCATCATCGGCATGCTGCTGTTCATGGTGGCGTCCGGCCTGTCGCTGATCTTCGGCGTGCTCGGCGTCATCAATTTCGCCCATGGCGCGTTCTATATGGCTGGCGCCTATATCGCCTTCTTCACCTATCAGGCGACGCAGAGCTTTTTACTGGCGTTCCTGGCCGGCGCGCTCGGGGCAGGCCTGATCGGGGTCATCTTTGAGCGGTTCATCATCAGCAAGGTGTATGGCAAGGACATCCTGATGCAGTTGCTGGTTTGCTACGCCATCATCCTGATCTTCGACGATCTGGTGAAGATCATCGCCGGCCCGGAGTACAAGATGATGGGCATGCCCGACGTGTTCGCGCTTCCGCCGCTTGAATTCGCCGGCGGCTTCGTTCCGGCCTATTATGTCTTCATGATCGTCGCGAGCCTGTCGATCGGCGCGATGCTCTGGCTCGCAATCGAGAAGACCCGGATCGGCAAGATCATTCGCGCCCTCGCCATCAATCCGCAGATGGTCGGCGCACTCGGGATCAACACGACGCTGCTCTACGCGGCCGTGTTTGGCGTCGGCAGCATGCTGGCGGGTATCGCCGGCTCCCTCGCGGCGCCGACACGCACATTGACGCCGGGTATGGGTCTATCGATCCTGATCGAAAGCTTCATCGTCACCGTGATCGGCGGGATGGGATCGATCGTCGGCGCGCTGATCGCAGCGTTGCTCATCGGCTTCACGCGGGCCTTCGGAGCGATCGGCTTTCCGCTCTTCGTTGACGGGATCATGTTCGGCATGATGGCCGTCGTTCTGATCGTCAAGCCCAGCGGTCTGCTCGGCCGGGAGATCGCGCGATGATGAAAGCGGGGTTCCTGCGCGATCTGCTCTTTGCGGCTGCCGTGCTGATCGTTTTGATTGTCGCACCGTTCATCTTCACCAAGCCGTCGCTGCGCGACTTCCTCATCTATGTGATGGCCTATGGGCTGCTGGCGATGTCGCTGAATCTCCTCGTGGGGCTCACGGGGCTGGTCTCGTTCGGACACGCTGCCTTCTTCGTATCCGGCGCCTATATGTTCGGTCTGCTGATGCAGTCCGGCCGCGTGTCGATACCAATCGCAATTCTCATCACGGTGCTCGGTACGTCGGTACTTGCTCTGGTGATCGGCGCGATCTGCGTGCGCCTGAAGGAAATCTATTTCTCCTTCATCACGCTGGCGTTCCAGATGTTCATCCACTCAATCATCCTGACCTGGGTCAGCCTGACCGGCGGCGATCAGGGGTTGCGCGGCGGCATTCCGCGGCCCCCGTTCTTCGGCATCGATCTCAGCAGCGGTGTGTCGCTTTATATCTTCTCGGCTTGCATCTTCGTCGTCTGTATCCTGATCATGCGTCAGGTATGGCAGTCGCCGTTCGGCTATACGCTGCGCCTGATCCGTGACAATCCGAACCGGGCCAATTACCTCGGCGTCGATATCGTTCGCATGAAGCTCGGCGTGTTCATCCTCGCCGGTGCGATGGCCAGCGTGGCCGGCATCCTGCTGTCGCTGTTCGTCTCCGGCGCCTATCCGGAATTCGGTTTTTGGACGACGTCGGGCGAGGCCATCTTCATGATCATGCTCGGCGGCTCGCAGCTCTTCGTCGGGCCGATCATCGGCGCCATCCTGCTGCGCCTGCTCGAGCATTTCGTATCCATCTACACCGAATATCACGGCCTTGTGCTGGGCATCGCTATTCTGGCCATCGTGCTGGGCCTGCGGCAGGGCATCGCCGATTACGTCGTCGAATTTCTGCAGCGACGCAAAGAGGCCAGGTCGGCTCCCGCCAAAGAGGCGGCCTTCGTCAAGGAGAGGATCGCCTGATGCTCTCGGTGCAGAACCTCGACAAGCGCTTCGGCGGTGTTCACGCCACGCGCAACGTCTCGATCGATTTTCCCGATGGCTCGCTCACGGCGATCATCGGACCGAACGGCGCGGGCAAGACCACCTTCTTCAACCTGATCTCGGGGGCGTTCCGGCCGAACTCCGGCAAGATCATTTTCGACGGGCAGGATATCGTCGGCAAATCGAGCCTTGAGGTCGTACGTCTTGGCATGACGCGGGCTTTTCAGGTCGCCGAGATCTTTCCCAGCCTGACTGTCACCGAGGCGATCATGGCGACGGTGATCTCTCACTTGCGCAAGTCATGGACCTTCCTGCGGCGGTTTCCCGTCGCGGAAGCCAGGGCACGGACCGACGAGATCATCGAACTGCTCGGGATCGCGGACAAGGCCGGAACGCTCTCGCGCAATCTTTCGCATGGCGACCAAAAGCTGCTCGATATCGGTCTTGCGCTCGCCATGGAGCCCAAGGTGCTGCTGCTCGACGAGCCGACGGCGGGCATGGGTCCGGATGAGCGCTGGCGCATGATCGGCAAGGTGCAACATCTGTGGCAGGTCAAGAAGATGACGGTGCTCTTCATCGAGCATGACATGGATATCGTGTTCAAGATCGCCCAGAAGATCCACGTCCTGAAATACGGCGCCGTGCTCGCGCAGGGCACGGCCGACGAGATCCGGCGCAATCAGGATGTCATCGACGCCTATCTTGGCGCCGATCATCATCTCTCCGCAGCGGTGGGAGAGGCATGATGGCCGACCCGTTCCTTCATGTCGAAGCGGCCGACGTCTATTATGGTGCCAGCCAGATCCTGTTCGGCGTCGATCTCGCGGTCGAGCAGGGGCAAACCATGGCGCTGCTCGGCCGTAACGGCGCCGGCAAGTCGACCACGTTCAAAATGATCGCCGGCCTCGCGCCGCCACGCCGCGGCAAGGTTGCGCTCGCAGGGCAGGGGCTGGCTGGTCGGCCGTCCTACAGGATCGCGCGCGCGGGGATCGGCTACGTTCCGGAGAACCGGCAGGTGTTCCCCGACCATACGGTCGATGACAATCTCATCGTCGCCGCCAAGAAGGGGCCGCGCGGCGACCATCACTGGAATCGCGAGCGCATCTATGAAGTGTTTCCGATCCTCGCCTCGATGAAGGACCGCCTGGCCGGCCGGCTGTCGGGTGGCGAGCAGCAGATGCTGACCATCGCGCGCACGCTGATGGGCAATCCCGATGTGTTGTTGCTCGACGAGCCCAGTGAGGGCCTCGCGCCGATCATCGTCCAGGCCATCGGCGAACTTATCAAGACGCTGCGCGGCATGGGCGTCACAATTCTGCTGGCCGAGCAGAACATGCATTTCTGCCTGGGTATCGCGACCCATGCCACGGTGATCGACAAGGGCCAGATCGTCTATCGCGCGACCATCGACGAACTCCGGCACAACGAGGACATCAAGCAACGCTATCTTGCGGTCTAGCACCGTCGCCATCCGCGCAGCTTTGCTGCGTGCAACAAGAAACGGACAACGGGAGTGCAACGATGAAACGAGATGAAGGGCGCGGCCGCATCGCCGTGGTGACGGGCGGAGCAAGCGGAATCGGTCTGGCCACAGCTGGTATCTTAATCGAGCGCGGATGGCGCGTTGTCATTTCAGATATCAATGCGAAGGCCAATCAGGAATCTGCAGCGAAGATCGGCGCCGATTCAGTGCCGTTCGACGTGACTGATGAACACGCGACCGAAGCGGCTTTCACGGATATCGAGGCGCGGCTGGGGCCGGTCGAGGCGCTGTTCGCCAATGCCGGCGTGATCCAGTCGGGCGGCCGCGCGGAGAACCTGCCGCTCGCCGAATTCGACAAAGTGATCGCCGCAAATCTGCGCGGCGTCTACGTGTCCTGCCTCGCGGCCGGCAAGCGGATGGTCACGCGCGGCCGCGGTGGTATCGTGATCACCGGTTCGGTCACCGCGTCGCGCACTGCGCCACTGCATGCCTATGCGCCCTCGAAGGCTGCGGCGGTTCATATGGCGGCGTGCCTCGCGGCCGATTGGGGCCGTTCGGGTGTGCGGGTCAATGCGGTGTCGCCGGGCTATGTGGGAACCCCACCGGTGCTCGCCAACATCGAACGTGGGACGCGAGATCCGAAACTGCTGATCGAAGGCTCCGCGCTGGGACGCATGGTCGATCCGGAAGAAATCGGACGCGGCGTCGCGTTTCTGCTGTCCGACGACGCGTCGGCGGTTACCGGGATCAATCTTCCGATTGATGCTGGGTGGCTCGCGAGTTCGCATCTGACGACCTATGGCGGCGTGCCGCCGGCGCGCTGATCGCCGTTACGTCAACCCGTACACTGCGTGGGTTTGCAGAGGTGTGGCATCACAAACGGGAATTATCGTCATGACGTCTTCTGAAAAATCCCCATTCGATCTCACCGGACAGCGCATTGTGATCGCGGGCGCGGCCGGCGGCATCGGCAGCGCTACGGCGAAGCTATGCGCACAGCAAGGCGCGACGCTTGTGCTGGTCGATATCGCAGGCAAGGATCGTATCCGCGAACGCGTCGGTGCCGAGGTTGCGGACCGCTCTGAAATTTACGGCCTCGACACCGGCTCGCGGGCCGACGTGACGGCTCTCGCGAGGCAGACTGGACCGGTCTATGGACTGATCGATACGGCGGCGATCGCACCGCATGACGACTGGATGGCCGAGGACTGGGAAGAGTCGCTTGATCGCGTCATTCGCGCCAATGTGAAGGGACCGATCAATCTGACCCGCGCCTTCCTGCCCGGCATGATGGAGGCGGGCGAAGGCCGCATCGTGCTGTGCGGATCGGTCGCCGGCTGGATGGGCGGTCTGCGCACCGGGCCGCATTATGCCTTTGCCAAAGGCGGCATCCATTCCTTCGTGCGCTGGCTGGCGAGCAAGGCCGCACCGCGCAACGTCCTCGTGAACGGCATTGCGCCGGGGCCGGTAGAGACCGCGATGACCGAGGGCAAAGGCTATGACACGTCGCTCTATCCGTTGAAGCGCATGGCCAAGCCGGAAGAGATCGCCGCCACCGCGGTGTTCTTATGCGGCGCTGGCAGTGGTTACGCCTCCGGTGCGATTTTCGATATCAACGGGGCGACCCACTTCCATTGACTGCTGCGGGCGCTGATCGTCTACAGGACGCGGCGGATCTGCGCGCTGCGCCACCCACGATAAGGCGTGCCACCGAGAAGATAGGCGGCACGCATTGTTTTCGCCGCAATATGTGCGGTCACATCCGCCGATCCGTCGGCTTGCGAGACAAAGGGATATCACTTATTCGCTTGCAAGGTCTATGTCAGCTCATGGCGCAAAGCGGCCATCAACGACAGCGGACGTCGCTGCGAATTTCTTTGACGGGTTAGCCAATCTGACGACCGCCAATCGAGCGCGGTAGCGTTCACATATTTGACTGGCTTCCTGACCACACTCTCCAACTCCAAGGTCACAGCGAGCGTCAGTCCGGAGCGAATTCTCAAGCGCCCATCTCCCGCATAGACTATCGAGCGTTTCGACTAACTCCGGCTTCTCGATTTTGCTCGGATGAAGCATTTGCTCTCTGCTATAGCCGCTGCGCCCGGTCTTCGGAATCTGACTGGTCGCTCGTTTCACCATCTCGGGCACATCAACGATGCCGGATGTTTCCGAGAGTTGCCAGCGGTTGACCGCGCGGGTGATTGCTTTGCGAAGTTCGTCTGGCGTCGTGAAGCCTCCAGTGCATCTTCCCGACGTCCAACCTTGCGCTTCTCTGATCAGTGCGGGGTGCTTTTTTGTCGGGAGTTACATTGGTTTGCACGAAGACGAATAGCGGTTTGTTGTGGCGCCGCGCCTCAGGGGGAGGCATCGCCGTGACGCTCGTTCAACACAAGCACCACGAAGTCGGCATCCCGGACGCCAGGCAGGCCACTCGGGGCGACTTTGGGGAAGCGGCAAATTGTTCGGCGCGACTGATGGAGTGATCGAGGGTGTCAGAGCGTCCTCAGCAGCGGCTGAAATCTTTGAATCCCGAAATGTCCGAGAAAAAAACGTTCATGCGATCCTCAGCTCCGAACAAGGGCGGCGGGTTGTGGGTCGACATGTGGGTAGAAGTTGAAACGCCAATGAAAACAATATCGTAGGAAAAAGGATGGCGGAGCCGGAGGGATTCGAACCCTCGATACCCTTGAGAGGTATGCCGCTTTAGCAAAGCGGTGCCTTCAGCCACTCGGCCACAGCTCCATCATTGCTGCATATGCCCGACACCGTCGCGAGCCGCAAGCGCCAGATCGCAGTCTGTAGCGCATGTTCGCAGAAATCGGACACGTCCGATGTAGCTGTGTCTCTATAATCTTCAGATGCTGCCTCCGCTTGTCGTGCATTTGCCGCCGGGAAATAGGCCCCCGGGGCTGTTTATCGACGGCCATCCGCCGTTCCGCACTTGCCGGAATTTATCGCTCCGGCAGATGTGAGACGATTCGGCCGAGGGACTAGGAAAGCCAGCCAGACACATCGAATGCGAGTAAGAATGTGTTTCTGCTCGTTATGGGATGGGTCGGTGCCCTGAAATGCGGCGCTGGAAATTCTGATGTTGAAACAATTGCTTGCCAGGAATGCGCATTCACGAGTCCGTGTGATTTAAGCAACACAGCCCGGGAAACGGCCGAATGGAGGCCGCTTTGAGGCGTTCCATTGTTGCGGAGCGAGAGACCTTAGGAGATGGTCTCGGTGCGACGGAGGGGGGCATCCCGAGGTCGTCCCGTAAGGTGGTTCGTCCTGAATCTCGTCGGCACGCTCGTGCGACGGGGTTTGCGATTCGGAGCGTTTGCGGGTTGTCAGGGATTAAGGGGACTTGTCTTCAGGGTGGCCTCCACCCCGTTGCAGAACCTTCCCTAAAGCAACTTGGAGGTTTACATGAAGACGATTAAGGGCCTTATTCTCGGCTCGACGGCAGCTCTGCTCGCCGTTGGCGGAGCTCAGGCAGCCGATCTTCCCGTCAAGGCCAAAGCGGTCGAATACGTGAAGATCTGCTCCCTCTACGGCGCGGGTTTCTACTACATCCCGGGCACCGATACCTGCATCAAGATCGGCGGCGCGATCCGTTTGGACACCTCGTTCAACGCGAACGCCTATGACACCCCGTTCTGGCAGGGTGGCGCTGGCGGTGCCGGCGTGTTCACGAAGGACTACTTCATCACCCGTGAACGTATCAACCTGACCACCGATACGCGCACCGCCACCGAATACGGCGTCGTTCGTACCTACGCAAACATCCAGTTCGACTTCTCGCAGAACCGTGAATCGATCGCTGGCGGCTTCACCGAAGTCGACTACGCTTTCATCCAGTTCGCCGGCTTCACCTTTGGTAAGGCCGTCTCGCAGTTCGACCCGCAGTGGGCGCTCGCGAAGCCGTACATCTCGTCGGGCTTCCTCGCCGGTTCGAACAACACCACCGGTATCCCGCAGATCGCCTACACCGCTTCGTTCGGTAACGGCGTGTCGGGCACGATCTCGCTCGAGAACGCCTCGCCCTATCGCAACGCCGGTGTCTACAACAACACCGCTCTGATCCTCGCTCCGTTCGGCTCGAACGCTGCCTCGGCTGGTGTCTACGGCGTGTCGTCGAACTCCTTCGTCGGCAACTCCTACGGTGGCAACCACATTCCGGACGTGGTCGGCAACCTGCGCCTCGATCAGGCCTGGGGCACGCTGCACTTCGGTGCTGCCATGCACACCATCACCCCGACCTTCTACACCACCGCTGCTGGCGCTGCCGGTAACGAGTCGCTCGGCCACGCCGACGACTCCTACGGCTTCGCTGTCAACGGCGCTGTCGAGTTCAAGAACCTGCCGACCGGCGCGGGCGACAGCCTGAAGATTGAAGCAGTCTACGCCAAGGGCGCGGCCAAGTATGCCTTCACCGGCGGTACCACCGACACCTCGGGCGGCGGCCGTTTTGCCGCGGCTTCGGGCAACTCGCTGGCCTTCGGCTACGTGCTTGACGGCGTCTACACCAACGGCGGCAATATCGTTCAGAGCAACGCTTGGGCGGTCGCAGCCTTCTACGAGCACTACTGGAACCCGGCATGGCGTACGTCGCTGTTCGGCAGCTACAGCAGCATCTCGTACGGCAATGAAGGCAACGCGCTGCTCGCCGCTGCCTTCAGCCCGACCAACCCGCTCGGTACCCGTGCGAACAATGGTGGCACGCTTGTTGGTTCGACCGGCAACTTCGACTTCGCTATCGCCCAGATCGGTACCCGTACCGCCTGGACCCCGGTCAAGAACCTGACCCTGTCGGCCGAATTTACCTACTCCCGTCTGGAGCAGAACCTCGGTGGCGCCTGGACCGGTGCTGTGACTGGCAAGCCGACCCCGGTCGGCGGCTACGCGCTCCAGAACCAGAACCTCTACAACGGTTCGGTTCAGATCCTGCGCTCGTTCTAATATCGACTGCCTCACGGCAATCGCTATCTGAAACAAAGACCCCCGGCAGGAAACTGCCGGGGGTTTTTGCTTGCGTGATCGATCGCTGTGCCAAGGCGTAGGATGGGTTTCGCTCGACGCTTACGCGTCTGCGGTCTACCCCATTCGACGTATTCGCACTGTCCTGGTTGATGCTACTCGACGCTGCTGCTGGCACCGCGATGCAGGTCGGCCTCGATCTGCAGCCGTGAGCCACCGCCGAAGCGGGCGCGATAGACCTGCAGGTTCTCCATGATGCGCTGGACGTAGTTGCGCGTTTCCGAGAACGGAATCGACTCGACCCAGTCGACCGGATCGACCTTGGGGTCACGTGGATCACCGTAGCGTTCGATCCATTTGCGCACGCTACCGCGCCCGGCGTTGTAGCCGGCGAAGGTCATGATGTAGGAGCCGCGATAGTCCTCAAGGAGGCCACCGAGTTCGGCGGCGCCCAGCGTGGCGTTGTAGACCGAATCGCCCTTGAGGCGCGCAAGGTCATAGGTGCCGCCGTGCCGCTTGGTGACGTATTGCGCCGCGCTCGGCGTCACCTGCATCAGACCATAGGCTTGGGCCGGTGACACGACGGCCGGGTTGAAGGCGCTTTCCTGCCGTGCGATCGCATAGACCACGGCAGACTCGACCTCGGGCCCGATCGGGCGGTAGCTCGGAATGCCCGTCGTCGGATAGGCATAGTGATCGAAGGGCAGGCCGCGATTGAGGGCCGCCTTGCCGACCAGCAATGTGCCGCGGGCATCCTTGTTCTGTTGCGCGAGCTCGGCAAGGCCGAGCACGGCTTCCGGATCGCCGTTCTCGCCGACATCGGCGAAGATCGGGATGGCGACTTCGCGCTCGTCGATGGCGTAGAGCAGTTGCACCGCGCGAACGATTTCCAGTCGATCGAGCCCACGCGCGCGGGCGGTCAATGCACCGCTGATATCAAGCTGCTGCAGGCCAAGCTTGGCGCGCGCGAGCTGGCCGTAATAGCTGGTGGATTGCTCTGCTGCGCGCGTGTAGGCGGCGCGCGCTTCCTGGCTGCGGCCTGCGGCTTCTGCAGCACGGCCCTGCCAGTAACCGGCGCGGGCGAGAGCTGTCGGATTGACGCTGCCGACGCCGATACGTGCGAAGTGCTGTGCGGCGGTTGCGGGATCTTTCAGGAAGCGGAGCGCGATCCAGCCGGCAGTGAACTCCTGCTCGGTCTTGTAGATGTCGCGCGCGGGCAGGGCAGCATCGCGTGCCACGAGATAGGCCGAGCGATGTTCGCCGACGTCGAGTAACTTGCGCGCCGTGAGACGTCGCTCGATCCACCATTCGTCGAGATTGTGCAGGCGCTGCGGTTCGCGCGGCGCTGCAATCATCAGCCGCGCTGCTTCGCCGAATTTCTCCTCGCGGCGCAGCTGCTGAATGTGGCTGAAGATGTAGCCGGGGTCGCTATGCAGCTCGGACGGCACTGCAGCGAGCAGCGCGTTGGCGTTCGATGCCTTCTTGGTGACGCCGATGCGCGCCCGGGCCAGAGCCATCTGCGCGCCGCCGAGGCGTTTGGCAGAGCGCAGCGCGGCATCTGAATCGCTGCCATAGAGCAGCATGTCCATGCGCGCCTTGTGATCGCCGGGTGTGATCAGCGGACCGAACATGTCGATGGCCATGTTCTCGGTATCGCCCGATAACGGATCGCTGCGCCATGCATCACGGATCAGCCGCTCCGCGCCGGCGCGGTCGCCGCGCGCGAGGAGCGACTTGGCCAGAGCGAATTTGCCCTTGGCGGAAATCGGCTTCTCGCTCTCGAAATAAGACTGGATCGCGGAGTCGTCGCGCTTGTCGTCCCACAGCGCCGCTTCGATGCGGCGTCGCAGGAAGGTCTGCGATGGCCAGCTCGGATTGGCGGCGACGAAAGCGCGGTAGCGCTCGACCGAAGCGCCATTGTCATCGCTGCGCAGATAGATCCATTCGCCGAGCTTGCGCGCCACCGGATCGCCAATCGTTTGCACGACCTGCGCGGCTTCCGAACCCTTGCGCTTGCGGATCAGCTCGATGACGCTTTCGAGCGTTTCGGCATCCGCCTGTGGGGTGGATGTTGTTGCCGCCACCGCGGCGCGGGCGACTGGCTTCTTGGCAGCAGGGGGAATCGCCGCATGCTGGCGTGTGGCGGGCTGGATTACCGGAGCCGGGCTCGCAGCATCTGGCGCGAGCGGCTTCGCCGGGGCCGCCACGGCCGTGGCGGCCTGTGCGGCGCTACGCGCAATGGGGCGCGCTTTCGGCAATGGAACTTTGGTGGCCGCCCAGGCCTCGACGGCCAGCACCGATACTCCGACCGCCAGCGCCAGACCGGAGCCCAAGGCTGTCCGTTGCAAGGCCGTCCGCCGCGCAGTCGTGGTGAGGAACAGGTGCTTCACGGCATTCCCTCGCGGCGAATCAGGCAATCGCACGCATTCCCATGATGTATTTGATTGAAACGGTGACCAAATCGTCAATTTCTGTAACCGCTTGCTCCTCTCTGCCCGGCTACGGCGGCGAAATCACGGCCAAACAGCCGGTAAACCGCGCTGAAACCGCTTCGGGCGGTCTTTCGCCGCAGCCATAGACTCGATAAGACTTGCTGTTCAATCAATCGGTTCAAGCAGACGGCTAAAGCCGCATCGCGTTCGGAGCAGACCATGGCAGCCACCAAGACGAATTTCCGGGGGTCTTACACCGCGCTGGTCACGCCGTTCAAAGATGGCGCGCTGGACGAGGCAGGCTTTCGTGCGCTCGTCAGCTGGCAGATCGCCGAGGGCAGCAACGGCCTCGTTCCGGTCGGCACCACGGGCGAGAGCCCGACGCTGAGCCACGAAGAGCACTACAAGGTCGTCGAATGGTGCATTGACGAAGCCAAGGGCCGTGTGCCGGTGATCGCTGGCGCCGGGTCCAACTCCACCAAGGAAGCGGTAGCTTTGGCGAAGCACGCCGAGAAGGCCGGTGCGGATGCGGTGCTGGTGGTGACGCCGTATTACAACAAGCCCACGCAAGAGGGCATGTATCAGCACTTCAAGGCGGTGAACGACGCGATCGGCATTCCGATCCTGATCTATAACATTCCGCCGCGTTCGGTGGTGGACATGTCCGTCGAGACCATGACCCGGCTGTTCGAATTGAAGAACATCGCCGGCGTCAAGGATGCCACTGCCAATCTCGCGCGCGTGTCGCAGCAGCGCCATGCCATGGGGCCGGATTTCATCCAGATGTCCGGCGAAGACATGACTGCGCTGGCCTATATGGCGGCGGGTGGCCATGGCTGCATTTCGGTGACGGCGAATGTTGCGCCGAAGCTCTGTGCCGAACTGATGTCGCTGGTGCTCAAGGGCGACTATGCCGGGGCGCTCAAGGTCCAGGATCGCCTGACGCCGCTGCATGACACGATCTTCAAGGAGCCGGGCCTTGCCGGCGCCAAGCACGGCCTCGCACTGTTGGGCCGCATCAAGGAAGAAGTACGTCTGCCGCTGATGACGGTGACGCCGCCCACCGGCAAGGTGATCCGCGATGCCATGGTCTTCGCGGGCCTTATCAACTAGGCATCTGCATCAACCAGATGTTGAGTGACTTGGCTGCGTCATCTCTCCTTGTTTGTAAGCGCGTACGCGTCGTTCGTTGAAAACAAAAAGGAATTGCAGATGCTGAAGGAATTTCGCGATTTCGCGATGAAGGGCAATGTGGTCGATCTCGCCGTCGGCGTGATCATCGGCGCAGCCTTTGGTGCCATCGTCTCGTCGATGGTGGCCGATGTCATCATGCCGATCATCGGTGCGATCACCGGCGGTCTCGATTTCTCGAATTACTTCACGGGTCTCTCGAAATCCGTTACGGCAACCAATCTGGCCGACGCCAAGAAGCAGGGCGCCGTGCTCGCCTGGGGCAGCTTCCTGACCCTGACGCTGAACTTCATCATTGTCGCCTTTGTCCTGTTCTTGGTGATCCGCTTCATGAACCAGCTGAAGCGCAATGATGCCGCCAAGCCGGTTGAACCGCCGAAGCCGACCCGTGAAGAAGAACTGCTGACCGAGATCCGCGACCTGCTCAAGAAGGCCTGAGCCCAAGGCTTGGGTCGGGCATTCGCCGCACCTATATTCGGTCAGCATGCTGAAAGTATTGAACGATGGCCGAAAAGAACGAACGCCCGATCAAGGTGATCGCCGAGAACCGCAAGGCGCGGTTCAACTACGCCGTCGAGGATACGGTCGAGGCGGGCATCGCCTTGACCGGGACCGAGGTGAAGTCGATCCGCAACGGCAAGAGCACCATTGCGGAATCCTACGCCGATCCGAAGGACGGTGAGATCTGGCTGATCAACTGCAACATCCCTGAATATCTGCAGGCCAACCGCTTCAACCACGAGCCGAAGCGGCCGCGGAAGCTGCTGCTGCATCGCAAGCAGATCAACAAGCTGATGGGTGCGGTAGAACGCCAGGGCATGACCCTTGTGCCGTTGAAGATGTACTTCAACGAACGCGGCCGCGTTAAGCTGCAGCTCGCGCTGGCAAAGGGCAAGCAGCTCCACGACAAGCGCGCGAGCGAGAAGGACCGTGACTGGGGCCGCGAGAAGGGCCGTCTGTTACGCGCGCGGGGATAAGGCTGGGCGTCGCCCATTCTTTCAAACAAGAGGATGAGATGACGCAAGGCAACCTGCTCGAAGTCGACTGGAGCAAGATTCCGGCGCCGGAAGACGACGGTGCCGCCAATCATCTGACCGGCATGACGATCCCTCCGGTCAGCCTGCGCGCAACGAACGATACGGCGGTCACGCTGTCCGAACTCACCGGCCGCACCGTGGTGTTCGGCTATCCGCGTACAGGCGAGCCCGGTAAAATTGGGCTGGTCGATGACTGGGACATGATTCCGGGCGCGCGTGGCTGCACGCCGCAAACCTGTTCGTTCCGGGATCTGTTCGCGGAGCTGAAGGCCGCTGGCGCCAAGCATGTGTTTGGCCTGTCGACGCAGAGCAACGAATATCAGACCGAAATGGCCGGGCGGCTGCATCTGCCGTTTCCGGTGTTGTCCGACAAGCACCTTGAGCTGAGTGACGCACTCAGCCTGCCGACTATGGAGGTTGCCGATCTCACGATGATCAAGCGCATGGCCATGATCATCGACGACGGCAAGATCACCCATGTGTTCTATCCGGTGTTTCCACCGGACCGGAACGCGGGCGATGTGCTGGAATGGATGAAGGCGAACCCGGTTTGATCGCGTTGTCGCGGTCCTAGCCCGGATAGCGCTTCGCTCGTCCGGGCTACAGGTTAGGCATCACTCAGATCCGCCTTTACCCGCGCAAACACCGCACGGAACATCTCGGGCGTCAGTACGCGCGTGTTCGTGTTGTAGCGCGAGCAGTGATAGCTGTCGTAGAGCTTGAAGCGGCCGACATCGTGAACGGCGCCGTGCGCAAAGGGCGCTGTCACGGCGCGAATGCCGAGCGTCCTCAGCATCGTGTCGTGGGCGACGCGGCCCAGCAGCACGATAGCGCGCAATCGCGGCATGGTGTCCATCGTGGCAATCAGAAACGGCCGGCAGGTGGTGATCTCGACGGGCAGCGGCTTGTTCTGTGGTGGTACGCAGCGCACGGCATTGGTGATCCGGCAATCCTGCAGCATTAGCCCGTCATCAGGGCGTGCTTCATAGGTGCCGGAGGCAAAGCCGAAATCGAGCAAGGTCTCGTAGAGCAGATCGCCGGCATAGTCGCCGGTAAAGGGACGCCCGGTACGATTGGCGCCCTGCACGCCGGGGGCGAGGCCCACGATCAGGAGGGCAGCATCGGACATGCCGAACGACGGCACGGGTCCGTTGTAGCCGTCGGGGTCGCGCTCGCGCACCTCCAGCCGGTACTCGACGAGGCGGGGGCACAGGGGACAATCGCGCCCGGGATCGGTGGAAGTGCCAGCGGAAATCGCGGTTGCGACCACCGCCGGCTGTTGTCTGCTGAGTTGCGTCTTAGTCTTCGAAATCTTCATCGCCTCGTGGCGCCATGGTGGTCGCGCGCTGCAGGAATTGCGGCGTCTGGTGACGCGGCTCGCGCGGAGCAGGGCGCTCTGCCGGATCGCGGCCAAGCTTGCTCTGCAGTTCCATGAGATCGGTAAACACGTCTGCCTGCCGGCGCAACTCGTCGGCGATCATGGGGGGCTGGCTCGAGATGGTGGACACCACGGTGACGCGGACGCCGCGGCGCTGCACGGCTTCGACCAGGGAGCGGAAGTCGCCGTCGCCCGAGAACAGCACGATCTGGTCGACATGTTCGGCCAGTTCCATGGCATCGACGGCGAGCTCGATGTCCATATTGCCCTTCACCTTGCGTCGGCCGGACGCATCGATGAATTCCTTGGTGGCCTTGGTTACCACCGTATACCCGTTGTAATCGAGCCAATCGATCAGCGGGCGAATCGACGAGTATTCCTGATCCTCGATAATCGCGGTGTAATAGAAGGCCCGGACGAGGGTCCCGCGGCTCTGAAATTCCTTGAGGAGGCGCTTGTAGTCGATGTCGAAGCCGAGGGTCTTGGCGGTGGCGTACAGGTTGGCGCCGTCGATGAAGAGTGCGATCTTGTTAGATGTGAGGGACATCAAGTTTTCTCATGTGGTTTGTTGTTGTTAGCGTTTTTGGCGCGACTTCGTCGTTGCGCATTTGAATCACATTTGTCGTCCGCTCTTCGTCGGATCGGCTTTATTGACGCCACGCAATCAGCTGGTCTGGAACTGCCCGAATATGCCGATCCATCTTCCCTTGCAATGAAGCCTTTTGGTGTCGAGATATCCGCTTCTGGCCAGATGGTGCCACCGCTTCTGCGGTCTTTTTGAGGGTACCATAGTGCGGCAGAAAACCAAGCCAAGAAGGACGCAATTCCAAATTGGTCCTTGCGAATGCTGCAAAGCCCCTATACCTACGGGACTTAATCATCATATTCGGTCCCACAACAAACGGAGCGACATTTTATGGCGCGCGTAACCGTCGAAGATTGCATCGATAAGGTCGACAACCGGTTCGACCTGGTGTTGCTGGCAGCACACCGGGCACGAATGATCTCGTCCGGTTCACAACTTACGATTGATCGCGACAACGACAAGAATCCCGTTGTTTCGCTGCGCGAAATCGCTGATCAGACCATTTCCCCGGAAGATCTCCGTGAGGAACTGGTCCATTCGCTGCAGAAGTTCGTGGAAGTGGACGAGCCAGAGCCGGATACGATTCCGCTGATCGGCTCCGCCGGCGCCAGCGTCGATGCCGACGATACCGAAGTGGCTGTCGAGCGCATGACCGAAGAAGAGCTCCTCAAGGGTCTCGAAGGCCTCGCTCCGCCGGAAGAGCAGCCCGAAGAAGACGAGTAAAGCGATACACACGGTCTTTTGCTTAACCGTTTTGATTATCAGTCATCACAAAGGCCCGGACATGCGTCCGGGCCTTTGCTTTTGCAGTCCGTTTCGGGGCAAACTTGAGACGAAGAATCCAGGTCGCTGCTGACCGGATCGAACGAGGCTAGGATGGCGACTTCGCGCCGTAATAAACGGCAGATGCAGGCTGCGAACGACACGGTCGCCGCGGTCTCGCCAGTTTCGCCTGAAGCGCTGTCTGCAGAGACGCCAATTCCGGCCAAGGTGCCGCGGACGTCCCGTGTCCGGATGATGCGGCAATACGATCTGGTGGACCGCGTCCGGGCCTATAACCCGAACACCGATGAGGATCTGCTCAACCGCGCCTATGTCTATGCCATGGTCGCCCATGGCGAGCAGACACGGGCCTCCGGCGACCCGTATTTCTCCCACCCGCTGGAAGTGGCAGCGATCCTCACCGACCTCAAGCTCGACGACGCCACCATCGTGGCGGCGCTGCTGCACGACACGATCGAGGATACTGAGGCCACCCGGACCGAAATCGACAAGCTGTTCGGCGCCGAAATCGGCGCGCTGGTCGAGGGCCTGACCAAGCTGAAGCGGCTCGAACTGGTGTCGCGCGAAGCCAAGCAGGCGGAGAACCTGCGCAAGCTGCTGCTGGCGATCGCCGACGACGTCCGGGTCCTGCTGATCAAGCTCGCCGACCGTCTGCACAATATGCGGACGATGGAGTTCATGCCGCCAGCCTCGCGCCGCCGCATCGCCGAGGAGACCCTCGACATCTATGCGCCGCTCGCCGGACGCATGGGTATGCAGGCGATGCGCGAGGAGCTTGAGGAACTGTCGTTCAAGGTGCTCGATCCCGACGCCTATCTGGTGGTGATGCAGCGCCTGGACTCACTGACCGAACGCAATCGCAACCTCATCGACATGATCGAGAGTCATCTCTCCACGAAGCTGGAGAAGAACGGCATCACGGCGCGCGTCACCGGCCGACGCAAGAAGCCGTTTTCGATCTGGACCAAGATGAAGCGCAAGTCGGTGGGGTTCGAGCAGCTGTCGGACATTTACGGCTTCCGCGTCGTGCTGCAGGACATGGAGGCGTGCTACCGCGCACTCGGCGTGGTGCACACGACCTGGCCGGTGGTGCCGGGCCGCTTCAAGGATTACATCTCGACGCCGAAGCAGAACGACTATCGCTCGATCCACACCACGGTGATCGGCCCCGGCAACCAGCGCGTCGAACTGCAGATCCGCACCGAGGACATGAACAGCATCGCCGAATACGGCATCGCGGCGCATGCGTTCTACAAGGATGGCATTGGCTCGCCGACCGAAATGCTCAAGCGCGAATCCAACGCGTTCTCGTGGCTGCGCCATACCATCGGCATTCTCTCGGAGAGCACCAATCCGGAAGAATTCCTCGAGCATACCAAGCTCGAACTGTTCCACGACCAGGTGTTCTGCTTCACCCCGAAGGGCAAGCTGATCGCGCTGCCGCGCAATGCCAATGTCGTCGACTTCGCTTATGCCGTGCATACCGACGTCGGCAACAGTGCGGTGGGTTGCAAGATCAACGGCAAATTCGCGCCGCTGTCGTCCGAATTGCAGAATGGCGACGAAGTCGAGGTGCTGACTTCGGCCGCACAGCAGGCGCCGCCATCCGCATGGGAAGGCCTGGCGGTCACTGGCAAAGCGCGCGCCGCCATTCGCCGTGCGACGCGAACGGCGGTCCGTGATCAATATGCCAGCCTTGGCCGCCGGATCGTCGAGCGCCTGTTCGTGCGCGCCAAGATGGAATATTCGGACGACCAGTTGAAGGGCGCGCTGCCGCGTCTGGCGCGCACGTCTATCGACGACGTGATGGCCTCGGTCGGCCGCGGCGAATTGCGCGCCGCGGACGTCGCGCGTGCGATGTATCCCGACTACAAGGAAGAGCGCATCGGCCGCTTTTCGGCCAACAACAAGAAGTCGACGGCGGACAAGGTCAGAACGCCGGATGGCGCGGCACGCTTCACCTCGATCATCTCGATCGGTGGCGTCGATTCCGATCTGCCAATTAAATTCGCTCCGAACGGTGGCGCCGTGCCGGGCGACCGCATCGTCGGCATCGTTACGCCGGGCGAGGGCATCACGATCTATCCGATCCAGTCACCGGCGTTGAAAGACTTCGAGGAAGAGCCGGAGCGCTGGGTCGACGTGCGCTGGGATATCGATGAATCCTCGCCGCAGCGTTTTCCGGCGCGGCTGTTCCTGCAGAATGTCAACGAGCCCGGCAGCCTGGCGCAGATCGCTCAGGTCATCGCCGACCATGACGGCAATATCGACAATATCAGCATGCACCGCCGCTCGCCCGATTTCACCGAACAGACCATCGATCTCGGGGTCTACGACCTCAAGCATCTCAGCGCGATCATCAATCAGTTGCGCGCCAAGGCCGTTGTCGCCAAGGTCGAGCGGGTCAATGGGTAGCGTCTTCCCTTAAGGTTTTCTGGAATTTCGTCATGTCCTCATCCTCGCTGCGCCTCGGCGTCAACATCGATCACGTCGCGACCCTGCGCAACGCGCGGGGCGGCAAGCACCCGGATCCCGTTCGTGCTGCGCTGGAAGCCATTTCGGCCGGTGCCGACGGCATCACCGCGCATCTGCGGGAGGATCGTCGCCACATCCGTGACGCCGATATGGAACGACTGAAGGCGGAGATCTCCAAGCCGCTGAATTTCGAAATGGCGGCGACGCCTGACATGGTGCGGATCGCGCTGGCGGTGAAGCCTCATGCCGTCTGTCTGGTGCCGGAGCGGCGCGAAGAATTGACGACCGAGGGCGGCCTCGACGTGGTCGGCCAGCGTGAATCGCTGGAGCCGTCGATCGCGCGCTTCACTGAAGCCGGCATACGGGTGTCGCTGTTCATAGCGGCAGATCCCAAGCAGATCGAAATGGCCGCTAAACTAAAGGCCCCCGTGATCGAACTCCACACGGGCGCCTGGTGCGACGCGATCACCGATGGCGATACCGCGAAGGCCGCTCATGAATGGCAGCGCATTGCCGCCGGCGCGAGGCTGGCGAAATCCGCAGGCCTGGAAGTACATGCCGGCCATGGTCTCGACTATGCCACCGCCGAGACGATCTCAGCGCTGCCCGAAATCATGGAGCTGAACATCGGCTACTATATGATTGGCGAGGCACTGTTCATCGGTCTGTCCGATACGGTGCGTCTGATGCGCGCGGCGATGGATCGCGGGCGGATGCAGTCCAAGAGCGCCTCATGATCATCGGCATCGGTTCCGATCTGATCGACATTACGCGCGTCGCCAAGGTGATCGAACGCCATGGCGACCGCTTTCTCGATCGCATCTTCACCGAGGCCGAACGGGCGCGGGCACAGCGCCGCGTGAAGAGCGAGAGGATGGTGGTGGCGACATATGCCAAGCGTTTCGCTGCCAAGGAGGCCATGTCCAAGGCGCTGGGCACCGGCATCCGCCAGGGGGTCTGGTGGCGGGATATGGGCGTCGTCAACCTACCCGGGGGGAAGCCCTCCATGAAGCTCACCGGCGGTGCGCTGGTGCGGCTGCAGGCCCTGATACCGCCGGGGCATGATGCCCAGATCGATCTGTCGATCACGGACGATTGGCCGCTGGCGCAGGCTTTCGTCATAATTTCGGCCGTCCCGTCGCCCAAGCCCTGAGGGCTGGCCGGGAGCCGCACCTGAAGCGGTGCGATCACAAGCCGGCACGTCAAACTGGCGGGAAATAGCGGCTTTTCGGGGCGGTTCATTGCACCGTTACCAACAACCGTTTAAACCTGCGAGGACACCGAACCGACGCCAATTCTCGCTGACGCCGCTCATGGCATTTGCAGGACTTTGCCGTAATTATATGAATCTAATGCATTTTTCGTGCGAGGCGCGACGCCGCCTTGCCCCAAAATGCGCTGCCAGCCGCGCGGCGACGCTGCGGGAATCGGGAAAGCGATGAGTGTGACATCCGGGACCAAGACTGAAAGCGGCGTCGGCGAGACCATCCGTGTTGTCATCAACGCACTGCTGATCGCGCTGGTGATCCGGACCTTCCTGTTCCAGCCCTTCAATATCCCGTCGGGCTCGATGAAGGCCACGCTTCTGGTCGGCGATTACCTCTTCGTCTCGAAATATTCCTACGGCTACAGCCACTATTCGATCCCGCTGTCGCCGAATATCTTCTCCGGCCGCGTCTTCGGTTCCGAGCCGTCACGCGGTGACGTCGTGGTGTTCCGTCTGCCGAAGGACGACTCCACCGACTACATCAAGCGCGTGATCGGTCTGCCCGGTGACCGCGTCCAGATGAAAGAGGGGCTGCTCTACATCAACGAGAAGCCCGTGCAGCGCGAGCGTATGAGCGACTTCGTCGGCGAAGATCCGTGCGGTTCCGACGCAACGGCGCGCGTCAAGCGCTGGAAGGAAACGCTGCCCAATAACGTCACCTATGAGACGCTCGATTGCGTCGACAACGGTTTCTACGACAACACCAATGTCTACACCGTGCCGCCCGGCAACTTCTTCATGATGGGCGACAACCGCGACAATTCGACGGACAGCCGGGTGCTGTCGGCCGTCGGCTATGTGCCGTTCGAGAATCTAGTCGGTCGCGCGCAAATGATCTTCTTCTCGATCGCCGAAGGCGAACATGCTTGGCAGATCTGGCGCTGGCCGACCGCCGTACGCTGGAATCGAATTTTCTCTATCGTGCGATGACCGACGACTCCAACAATCCCATCGAGACCGCGCCGAAGACCGACGAAGTTAGCTCGACGACCGAGGCTACGCCGGAGACGGCTGCTGCCCGCAAGAAGAAGGCACGCGCAGCGGCGAAGGTCGCCGCAGCCGAGATCGAAACGCGCATCGGCCACAGCTTCAAGGATCCTCTGCTGCTGGCGACAGCCTTCACCCATGTGTCGGCCCTGAAGTCGCAGCGCAGCCGGACCGAGAGCTACCAGCGTCTTGAGTTTCTCGGCGACCACGTACTCGGCCTCGTGGTCTCCGACATGTTGTTTCGCGCTTTCCCGAATGCGGATGAAGGCGAGTTGTCGAAGCGGCTCGCCGACCTCGTCCGCAAGGAAGCATGCGCCGACGTCGCACGGCTGTTGGGTCTCCTCGAGGGTATCAAGCTAGGCACGGTCGGCGCCGGCGCCGGTCAGCGGTTGCGCAAGTCGGTCCTCGGCGATATCTGCGAAGCCGTGATCGGCGCGATCTTCCTCGATGGCGGCTATCCGGCTGCGGAAAGCTTCGTGCAGCGCAACTGGACCGAGCGCATGCGCAAGCCGGTGCGTCCGTTGCGCGATCCCAAGACGGTGCTGCAGGAATGGGCCCAGGGCCGCGGTCTGCCGACACCGGCCTATCGGGAGGTCGAACGCTCCGGTCCGCACCACGATCCGCATTTCAAGATCGAGGTGGATGTGAAGGGGTTTGCGCCGGCCGAAGGCGAGGGTGGCAGCAAGCGCGCCGCCGAGAAAGCCGCGGCGCAGGCGATGATTGCGCGTGAAGGCGTCAGCAGTGGCGGCAATGAAGGATAATGTCGTGAGCGATGCTGAACCAGACCATGAGTCCGAAGGGACACCCGTTGAAACCCGCTGCGGCTTTGTCGCGCTGATCGGTGCGCCCAATGTCGGCAAGTCGACGCTGGTCAATGCGCTGGTCGGCTCCAAGGTCACCATCGTCTCGCGCAAGGTGCAGACCACCCGCGCGCTGATCCGCGGCATCGTGATCGAGAACCACGCTCAGATCATTCTGGTCGATACGCCCGGCATCTTCCTGCCGAAGCGGCGCCTCGATCGGGCGATGGTCAAGACGGCATGGAGCGGTGCGCATGATGCCGACGTCGTTTGCGTGCTGCTTGATGCCAAAGCGGGCATCAACGAGGAAGCCGAGGCGATCTTCGCGCAGCTTGCGAGCGTCAATCACCCGAAGATCCTCGTGATCAACAAGGTCGACATCGTCTCCAAGGAAAAGCTGCTGAAGCTGGCGCAGATGGCCAATGAGCGGTTGAAGTTCGAAGAGACCTTCATGATCTCGGCGATGACCGGTGACGGCGTCGACGACCTGCGCCGCAGGCTCGCAGCCGACGTTCCCGCCGGCCCGTATCATTATCCCGAAGACCAGATGTCGGATGCGCCGATGCGGCATCTCGCGGCGGAAATCACCCGCGAGAAGATCTTTCGTCAGTTGCATCAGGAACTGCCGTACCAGTCGACGGTGGAGACCGATAGCTGGACCGAGCGCAAGGACAAGTCGGTACGGATCGAGCAGACGATTTTCGTCGAGCGCGAAAGCCAGCGCAAGATCGTGCTCGGCAAGGGCGGTGCGACGATCAAGCAGATCGGTGCGGACTCGCGCAGGGAGCTGACCGAGATCGTGGGCGCGCCCGTGCATCTATTCCTGTTCGTGAAGGTGCGCGAGAACTGGGGCGACGATCCCAATCGTTATCGCGAAATGGGCCTCGAATTTCCTCACGAGTGATCGAGGAGCGATGATGGAAGTGCAGCCGACAAGATGACCGCTCCCGCCAACCTTCCGAAGAACGTCTTCTATTTCGAAGTCCTGCTCTACATGTCGCTGATCCTCGACGCGCTGTCGATCGCGTTCCAGGACCGCACGCCTGACCTTGCGATGTCCGAGAGCACCATCATGGCGGCGAATCTGGTCGCCGCTTGCATGCTGTTGTTCTTCGTCTGGCTCGTGTGGCTCGCCGCCTATCGCCGCAAGGGCTGGCCGCGCTGGGTGCTGGTGGTGTCGCTGGCCTTCTCGGTATTGTCTCTGTTTCAGGTGCTTGGCCTGTACGGACTGCAGTTCGACAGTGCGATCGAGATCGTGTCATGCATCCTGACCGGGCTCGGACTGTATTGCGCTTTCACTGGCGACGCGAAAACCTGGTTCAAGGCCTGATCGCATTTACTGCGGCGGCTGCCGAATTCCTGTAAACTGCCCCCATGGAATGGACCGATGAAGGCATCATCCTGGGCGTGCGGCGGCATGGCGAATCCAGTGCCATCGTCGAATTGCTGACGCGTAGCCATGGTCGTCATCTCGGCCTGGTGCGCGGTGGTGCGGGGTCAAAGATGCGACCGCTGCTGCAACCCGGCAATAGCGTGCAGGCGATATGGCGGGCGCGGCTGGACGAACAGCTCGGCTATTACCTGATGGAAGGCACGTTGATGCGTGCTGCGACGCTGCTGGGTTCGTCCCATGCGGTCTACGGCATCACCCATCTCGCCTCGCTGGCGCGGTTGCTGCCGGAGCGCGATCCGCATGAAGACATCTACGAGACGCTGGAGCGCATCCTGGATGACTTCGATGATGTCGGCGAAGCCGCGCTCCATGTGATCCGGTTTGAGCTGGCGATGCTGACCGAACTCGGCTTCGGCCTCGATCTGGAGAATTGCGCCGCCACCGGCGTGACCTCTGACCTGATTTACGTGTCACCCAAATCTGGCAACGCAGTGTCCCGGACCGCGGGTGAACCGTATCGCGACCGGCTGATGCGGCTGCCGTCATTCCTGCGCGAGAGTGAAGACGGCCAAAACAGCATCTCCGACCGCGACCTGCAGGACGGCTTCGACCTGACCGGCCGCTTTCTGCTCCGCAACGTGCTGGAACCGCGCGGGCAGGGCCATTCCGACGCCCGCGAAGGGTTCATCAACGCGGTGACGCGGCACCTCGCGCGAATCTCATCGTCCTGAGGCAAGTTCGACATTGGCGAATGCCGGATTCGCGTCTATGTTCCGTTCATTGACGGGTTGATAGGAAGATATCGCATCCAGATGCTGGTTCGTCTGACCAGAGTGCAGCGACTAAGAGCAGGGTGGTTCGTCGCCCTGGCATATCTGTTGTGCGTGCTGGCGCCGACAATCTCCTTTGCCTTGCCGGGACAGCACCCGGTCGCGCCGTGCCTGACTGGCGAAAGTCATATGGCCGGCATGGTTCATGTTAATAGCAGCGCGTCTGCGCACATGCATGGGGATGGTCACGCGCACGATCATTCTGTCGCGCACTCATCAGCCGCACACTCTGCAGCCGCACATGCTGATGGCGACCACGCATTGACGGCGATCGACGATGCCTCCGGTTCGCACAAAGTGCCGCATTCGCCGAACGGTCCATGCTGCGGCCTGATGTGTATTTCCGCACTGCCGGCACCGCTGACTGACATCGTGACCCCTTCGGTGCCGACGGTTCTTCGTGTCACCGAAGGCTATCGCGCGGTCACCGACAGTGCGCCCGCCCGGCTCTACCGCCCTCCCATTTCCTGATCTGATCGTATCGACGCGGTGCCGCGCCCGTTAAGGGCACGCGCACCTGTGATCCATCGTCATTTCAGGAAAATAACATGCTTGCGCAGCTTGGGGCGAAGCTCGCCGCCGTTTGTTCGGTGGTCGGGAAGCTATTCGATATCAGATTTGGAATCCTCGCAGCGATGACCGCTGCCAGTATGGCGCTCGGTGGCTGCATGCCAGTGACCGCATCGTTGGCTGGCGCCGACCCGGCAGATCCCGGCACCAAGGTCGCTGGTGTCGGCTATCGCTCCACCGTGGCTCCTTACAGCAGCCTTCGGCCGGTTGCCCCGTCGTCATGGCGCGAGCAGAACGACCGTGTCGCTCCTGTGCCGAAATCTGGCCGGTAGGGGCACGTCATGTTCAACAAGCATCACAAGTCGCGCACGCATGCGCGCCAGTTCGGTTCAAGGTCTGCAGCCGGCATTACGCTGCTATCGACGCTGTTGCTGGCGGGATGTGCATCGTTCTCGCCTGATGGCGGTATGGGCGTCGTCGCCGGGGTCGCAAGCGAGACCATCAACAAGGACGTGATTGCGATCCGGACGCCGGATGACGCACAACGTGCCGATGCAACCGTCAAAGCCCTGCTGCGGCGGGCATTGACAGTCGACAGCTCGGTGCAGATCGCATTGCTCAGCAATCGCGGCCTGCAGGCTGCGTATAATGAATTGGCGCTTGCGGAAACGGATCTCGTCGGCGACAGCCTGCCGCCTAATCCGACATTCTCGATCTCGCGCATTTCCGGCAACGGTGCGTTGGAAATCGAGCGACAGGTCGTCGGCGATATTCTCGCGCTGGCGACACTGCCGTTCCGCTCCGAGATCGCCCGTCAGCGATTCCAGAAGGCGCAATTGCGCGCTGCGGAGGAGACGCTGCGGCTGGCCGCTGACGTCAGACGCGCCTACTACCGCGCCGTCGCTGCCAACGAACTTGTCGGCCTGCTGACGGATGCCAAGTCGACGGCGGAAACCACGGCGCAACTCGCACAGAAGCTGGGCGAGACCGGATCGCTGAACAAGCTCGACCAAGCCCGCGAGCAGGTATTCTACGCGGAGACGACCGCCGATCTCGCAACGCTCCGTCAGGAGGCCACGAGTTCGCGCGAGCGTTTGATCCGTCTGCTCGGACTCTGGGACACCGACATCAGATTGCCCCAGAAGTTGCCGGTGCTGCCGCGTCAGCCGCTGTCGTTGCCGCGCATCGAGGTCGATGCCGTTGCACACCGCATTGACCTGCAGATCGCCCGCATTGAACTCGCCGCTCTCGCCAAGTCGCTGAACCTCACCGAAGCAAGTCGGTTCGTGACGTTGCTCGACGTCGCCGGCATCGACCGTAAGACGCGTGATCCGGAGGGGACGCCGTTCCGCGAACGCGGCTTCGACGTGCAATTTCAGATTCCGATCTTTGACGGCGGTGAAGTGCGCGTCCGACAGGCGGCGGAGACCTATAACCAGGCCTTCAACCTGTTGATCGAGAAGGCCGTGAATATCCGCTCCGAAGCGCGCTATGCCTTCAGGGTGTATCGCTCGACCTACGATATCGCCGGTCACTACCAGCGCGAGGTGTTGCCGCTGCGCAAGATCATCTCGGACGAGATGCAATTGCGCTTCAGCAGCATGCAGGTCGATGTATTCGCGCTGTTGACCGAGGCCCGCCAACGCATCGCAGCTTTGCGCGCAGCCATTGAAGCCAAACGCAATTTCTGGCTCGCGCAGTCGGAACTGCAGACCGCGATCAATGGCGGCGGCCGCAGCGAACCATCATCCGAAACAAGATCCGCGCCGGCCGCGCAGGCGTCCAGTGGAGGAGGGCACTGAAATGGAGAAAACCATGTTGTCCCGGCGAAACTTTCTCGGCACAGCCACGGTGCTTGCCAGTGCGGCTGCGGTGACCGGCCGCGCCCAGGCGGCGAGTATTCCCGAAGCGCCCATGATGGACAAAGTAACGATGCAGCCACCGCTGCATCCGCCGAGCGGGCCCGACTACAATCCGGTGGTTACGCTCAACGGCTGGACATTGCCGTGGCGTATGAATGGCGACTGGAAGGAATTCCATCTGGTCGCCGAGCCCGTCGAGCGCGAATTCGCGGACGGCATGAAAGCATATCTCTGGGGCTACAACGGCCAGTCGCCGGGGCCGACGATCGAAACTGTCGAAGGCGACAAGGTTCGCATCTTCGTTACCAACAAACTGCCGGAGCACACCACCGTGCATTGGCACGGTGTGATCCTGCCAAGTGGCATGGATGGCGTCGGCGGGCTGAGCCAGCCGCACATCAAGCCCGGCAAGACCTTCGTCTACGAATTCGAGATGAAGCACAGCGGCACGTTCATGTACCACCCGCATTCGGACGAGATGGTCCAGATGGCGATGGGCATGATGGGGATGATGGTCGTGCATCCCCGCGACAACAGCTTCCGGCCCGCCGATCGCGATTTCGTCTTCATCATGAGCAGCTATCTCATCGATCCCGGCACCTATCTGCCGAAGGTCAACGAGATGACCGACTTCAATATGTGGGCGTGGAACAGTCGCGTCTTTCCCGGCATCGATCCGTTGCCGGTGCGTCTCGGCGACCGTGTGCGGATACGGGTGGGCAATCTCACGATGACCAACCATCCGATCCATCTGCATGGGCACAAGTTTGCGGTCAGCTGTACCGATGGAGGATGGGTGCCTGACAGCGCGCAATGGCCGGAAGTCACCACTGACGTGCCGGTGGGTGCGATCCGCGCATTCGATTTTGTCGCCGACAATCCCGGCGATTGGGCGTTCCACTGCCACAAGTCGCATCACACCATGAATGCGATGGGTCACGACGTCAGAAACCTGATCGGCGTCTCCAAAAAGGATCTGGCGAAGGCAGTCGGCAAGCTGGCGCCGGACGCGATGGTGATGGGATCCACCGGCGGTGCCATGGGCGAGATGGAGATGCCGATGCCTGACAACACTCTGCCGATGATGACGGGATCAGGTCAGTTCGGTCCGATCGAGATGGGCGGCATGTTCAGCATCATGAAGGTGCGGGACGGACTCGCGCGCGACGATTACCGCGATCCGGGTCCTTACGATTTCCCGAAGGGTACGGTGGCCTATGAGATCGAGGCGCCGCAGAGCGAAGCGCCACGACAGACGAGCGTGAAGGACAAAACCATCAAAGGCCAGGGATCGAAGCCGATGGACATGAAGAAGGGTATGAAAATGAAGGGAATGTAGGGCCAGGACTGCACATCGTCATCGCAGACAACAATCAACACGGAAAACTGAAATGAACGAGACTCGAAAATACATTGGTCGCGGCGTCATACTGGCCGCGATGGCTTACGCGGCTGCTGCTGTGGCCCACGACAAGCATGGAGGATATTCGGCTGGCGAACCCGGCGATCCCAAGAAGCCGGCGCGCGAGATCGTCGTCAGCATGAACGAGATGGATTATTCGCCTGCGGTCATTGAGGTGAAGCGCGGCGAGCAGATTCGCTTCGTCATACGTAACGTGGGGACCGAAGCACATGAGTTCCTGCTGGCGACCACGGCAGAAAATCTGAAGCATGGCGAAGCGATGAAGAAAAATCCCGACATGGAGCATGACGAGCCCAATGGCCTGCGTCTTGCCGCCAAAAAGTCCGGGGAAGTCCTGTGGAAGTTCTCGAAGGCAGGGACGTTCGAATATTCATGCCTGATCCCGACGCATCGTGAATTGGGGATGACCGGCAAGGTCATCGTGAAATAGCGCGATGCAAACAGCTCAAGTTCACGCAAAGGACTGCACTATGAAGACCAATGGATCTGTCGCGCTTGTCGCGTTTGTTGCGCTCTCAATGTTCTGCGTCGCGGGTTACGCGCAGGATGCTGCGGTGCGCGGAGAAGTGAAGAAGATCGATGAAGCGGCAGGCAAGATCACTCTGAAGCACGGTCCGATCAAGAGCCTCGATATGGACGAGGGCATGACCATGGTGTTTCGCGTGAAAGACCCGGCGATGCTGAAATCGGTCAAGGTGGGCGACAAGGTGAAGTTCGATGCCGGTCGCGTCGATGGTCAGATCGTCGTGACCTCCATCCAGAAATCCAAATAGCCGCGGGAAGATGGCGTCTAGGCTGAGCCTGGAACCGCCATCTATCCCATCGCCTAATGGCTGACGAAATGACGTGGGCGGCCTCTCCCCGGGGCGAGGGCGCCCCGATATCGATGGAACTTGATCGGTGGCGCGTGATTCATTTCTTGCCCGATTCGCCGGGAGGCGCTAACCCCTCGCCATGGGAAAAAGACTGATTCCGCCGGAGCCGGCTGAAATTCACGAAGTGCAACTGCGGGACGCGCTCGAGGAGCGCTATCTCGCTTATGCGCTGTCAACGATCATGCATCGGGCGCTGCCGGATGCGCGGGACGGCTTGAAGCCGGTTCACCGCCGCATCCTCTATGGCATGCGCCTGCTGCGGCTCGACCCGGGTACGCCGTTCAAGAAATCCGCCAAGATCGTCGGCGACGTGATGGGCTCGTTCCATCCGCATGGCGACCAGTCGATCTATGACGCGTTGGTGCGCCTCGCGCAGGACTTCTCGTCACGCTATCCGCTGGTCGACGGCCAGGGCAATTTCGGCAATATCGACGGCGATAGCGCGGCGGCCTATCGTTACACCGAAGCGCGCATGACCGATGTCGCGCGGTTGCTGCTCGAGGGGATCGACGAAGACGCGGTCGAGCTGCGCCCGAACTACGACGGCCAGACCAAGGAGCCGGCCGTGCTGCCGGGCGGTTTCCCGAACCTGTTGGCCAATGGCGCGCAGGGCATCGCGGTCGGCATGGCCACCTCGATCCCGCCGCACAATGTCGCCGAACTCTGCGACGCCGCGCTGCATCTGATCGACAAGCCCGACGCCAAATCGAAATCGCTGATGCGCTGGGTGAAGGGGCCGGACTTCCCGACCGGCGGCATCATCGTCGATTCCAAGGAAAGCATCGCCGAGGCCTATATGACCGGGCGCGGTTCGTTCCGCACTCGCGCCAAGTGGCATGTAGAAGAGGGCGCCCGCGGCGCCTGGAATGTCGTCGTCACCGAGATTCCATGGCTGGTGCAGAAGTCGCGGCTGATCGAGAAGATCGCCGAGCTCTTGAACGACAAGAAGCTGCCGCTGATCGGTGACATCCGCGACGAGTCCGCCGAAGACATCCGCGTCGTCATCGAGCCGAAGACGCGCAATGTCGATGCCGGTCTGGTGATGGAGTCGCTGTTCAAGCTCACCGAGCTCGAAAGCAAGATTCCGCTGAACCTCAACGTGCTGGTCAAGGGCCGCATCCCCAAGGTGCTCGGTCTCGCCGAATGTCTGCGCGAATGGCTCGATCATCTGCGTGACGTGCTGCTGCGCCGCTCCAACTTCCGCAAGAACCAGATCGAACATCGGCTGGAAGTGCTCGGCGGTTACCTGATCGCCTATCTCAATATCGATGAAGTCATCCGGATCATCCGCACCGAGGATGAGCCGAAGCCGGCTTTGATGAAGGCGTTCAGCCTCACCGAATTGCAGGCCGAGTCGATCCTGAACATGCGGCTGCGCAGCTTGCGCAAGCTCGAAGAGTTCGAGATCAGGAAAGAAGACAAGGAGCTCCGCGCGGAGCTCAAGGGCATCAACGCGATCCTGAAGTCCGAAACCGAGCAGTGGGCCAAGGTCGGCGAGCAGGTCCGCAAGGTGCGCGACATCTTCGGGCCGAAGACGCCGCTCGGCAAGCGCCGCACGGTGTTTGCCGACGCGCCGGAGCACGATCTCGCTGCCCTCGAAGAGTCGCTGGTCGAGCGCGAGCCCGTCACGGTCGTGATTTCCGAGAAGGGCTGGGTCCGCACGCTGAAGGGCCAGGTCGCAGATCTCTCCAATCTGACGTTCAAGACCGACGACAAGCTCGACAAGGCGTTCTTTGCCGAGACCACCTCGAAGCTGATGCTGCTGGCCACCAATGGACGGTTCTATTCGCTCGACGTGTCGAAGCTGCCGGGCGGTCGTGGCCATGGCGAGCCGATCCGCCTATTCATCGACATGGAAGGCGATGCCGCCATCGTTTCGATGTTCGTACACAAGGGCGGCCGCAAGTTCCTGATCGCCAGCCATGACGGCCAAGGCTTCCTCGTCAATGAGGACGACTGCGTCGGCACCACCCGTAAGGGCAAGCAGGTGCTGAATGTCGAGATGCCGAACGAGGCGCGGGCGCTGACGGTGGTCGGCGAAGGCAGCGATCAGGTCGCGGTTATCGGCACCAACCACAAGATGGTGATCTTCCCGCTCGATCAGGTGCCGGAGATGGCGCGTGGCCGCGGCGTGCGTTTGCAGAAGTACACCAGCGCAGGCCTGTCGGATGTCGCCACTTTCGTGGCCAAGGAAGGCCTGACCTGGAAGGATTCGTCGGACCGCGAACATCGTCTGACCTGGAAAGAATTGGCCGACTGGCGCGGCAACCGTGCGGACGCCGGCCGTCTCGCGGCCGGGCTGCCGAAGTCGAACAAGTTCGGCCGGGTGATCGAGTAACCTCGCGCGTTATGACGGTCACCATCTTCCACCATCCCTCCTGCGGGACATCGCGCAATACGCTCGCGATGATCCGACAGAGTGGGATTGAGCCGGTGGTGATCGACTATCTCAAGATGCCGCCGGATCGCGCCCGGCTGGTCGCGCTCATCGGCGCCATGGGCGGAGGCGTTCGGGCGCTGTTACGTGAGAAGGAAAGTGTCTATGGCGAGCTTGGGCTTGCTGATCCCTCGCTCGGCGATGACGCACTGATCGACGCGATCATCGCGCATCCGATCCTGATGAACCGACCCATCGTCGAGACGTCGAAGGGCACGCGATTGTGCCGGCCGGCAGATGTGGTGCTGGAGCTGCTCTAGGGGTCCAACTCGCCGATCAAACGACGGCCTCATCCTGAGGAGCCGCGCTCTTGTGCGGCGTCTCGAAGGATGGCGGCAAAGTTGGTGTCAACGAGCCCATGGTTCGAGACGAGTGCAAAAGGCGCGCTCCTCACCATGAGGGCTGCAGATCTCGGCGCCAGATGGGCCGCGGCAACTACGTCACCGGCGCGAACTTGAACAGCTTCTCTGGGTTGGTCACCAGCAGTTTGCGTTGAACCGCAGGATCCGGCGCGTAAAGCGGGATCAGATCCACCAGCGTGCCGTCATTGGGCATGATCTTGACATTCGGATGCGGCCAGTCGGTGCCCCACAACACGCGGTCCGGCGCATTGTCGATCAACTGCTTCGCGAACGGCACGGAGTCATGGAATGGCGCTGCGCCAGCCGAGGCGCGTTCGAGACCTGTAATTTTCATCCAGCACTTATCGTCGCTGGCCTGCAGATCGAGCAGTGCCTTGAATTCGGGATCGTCGAGGCCCTTGGCGGCGCTGATCGTCCCCATGTGATCGATCACGTAAGTCACCGGGAGCGCTTTCAGGATCGGCACGAACTCACGGACTGTGCCGGCTTCGAGATAAATGTCCACATGCCAGCCGATGGCGGCGACGCGGTCGACCAGCGTACGGAAGACCTTCATGTCGCCGACGCCGCCAAGTCGTTTGAGGAAGGCGAAGCGGCAGGCGCGGATGCCGCCTGTGTCGAGCGCCATGAGATCGGCTTCCGACATGCTGTTGTTCACATTGGCGACGCCCCTGTACCTGCCGCCGCTCTGCGCGATCGCGTCGATCACCACGCGGTTGTCAAACCCATGGACGGTCGCATTAACGATGACGGCGCGTTCGACGCCGATCGCTTCATGCAGCTTGCGAAACATCTCAAGCGGAGCATCAGGCGGCGAGTAGGGGCGCTTGGGCGAGAAAGGATACACCGCGGCAGGGCCAAAGATGTGTGTATGCGTATCGACGCTTCCGGCGGGCGCGCGGAATTTTGGAGGAATTGTATTGAGATCGGGGCCTGCAATGGCCGGGATTGCGGGTTCGTCGGCAGCCTGCGCTATTCGGCTTCCAATCACATTTGTGAGGCCAAGTGATGCCATCGCGGCCAGAACGTCACGTCGGTGCATTTAATCTCCTTGCGTCTGCATGCGCTGTGGCATGCACCAGACGTGAATCATCGGTGTATGTGTCGCCGTAGAGCGGCACCTGCAAATTTGTTGGCTGTCGAAACGACATATGTCTCTGCGGGAATGCGAGCAGCGCTCATGGCCGGATGATGAATCTCTGCAGCGTTTCACCCTGAAAGCTATTTGTTGGAATCCAGAGCGCGCATGACGTGCAACGGAAACAGACCGCATAAAAACTAGTGGGGGTGAATTTATGAAACAAATGAGAAATTCGGGATAATAGCGCTATCTCGTGCATATATTGCAAATCCGTAAGGTCGCCTGAATTCGAACAGCTTGCTATCTAATTGTAATAGGCGTATCGCCGCAGCCCGACGAAGCGGCGCGTCGATCGCGCGAAGAATGATAGTTCGGAGGAAATCCCATGGCGTATACCAATCGCAGGACCATCTTGCAGGCAGCTGCTGCGCTCCCGGCTCTGGCTGCAGCGGGGCGTGGTGCCTTGGCTGCGGAGCCAGCTGCCAGTGAGGCGCCGAAGAAAGTCGCATCGGTTGCTCCGCCGCATGTGACGCAGATTCTCGCGCACTACATCGTCAACGCCAAATACGATGACCTTCCGGCAAGTGTCCGTAAGGAAGGCGTGCGCACGCTGTTGAACTGGGTCGGTGTCGCCATTGGCGGTTCGCATCATCAGACGGTGGACATCGCGGCGTCGGCGCTGGCGCCATTCTCCGGTCCGGCGAAGGCCTCGCTGTTCGGGCGCAACGAACGCTTCGACATCATGAACGCCGCTTTCATCAATGGTGTCTCGAGTCACATCTTCGATTATGACGACACCCATCTGAAGACGATCATTCATCCGGCTGGTCCAGTCGCATCTGCGATTCTGGCGATTGCGGAAATGAAGCCGGTGTCCGGCAAGGATTTCCTCAATGCGCTGGTGCTCGGTATCGAGACCGAATGCCGGATCGGCAATGCTGTTTATCCGGACCACTATGACGTCGGCTGGCACATCACCGGCACCGCCGGCGTATTTGGCTCGGCCGCCGCGGCTGGCAAGCTGCTCGGTCTTAACGAACAGCAGATGATCTGGGCGCTGGGGCTCGCGGCCTCGCAGCCTGTCGGCCTGCGGGAGTCCTTCGGTTCGATGAACAAGAGCTTCAATCCTGGCCGTGCTGCCAGCAACGGCATCTTTGCCGCTATCCTTGCGTCAAAGAATTACACCAGCTCCGATGGCATGATCGAGGCCAAGCGCGGCTGGGCCAATGCCATCAGCACCAAGCAGGACTATGCCGAGGTCACCGAGGGGCTCGGCAAGCGTTACGAGTCAGCGCTCAACACCTACAAGCCGTTTGCCTGCGGCATCGTCCTGCATCCGCTGATCGACGCGGCGATCCAACTCAGGAATGAGAACAAGCTGACGCCGGATGTGATCAAGCAGGTCGACGTGAACGTTCATCCGCTGGTGCTCGAGCTTACCGGGAAGAAGACCCCCAGGGAGGGGCTCGAAGGAAAATTCAGCGTCTACCATGCGGTTGCCATCGCCTTTATCGAAGGCGCCGGTGGCGAGAAGCAGTTCAGCGATGGGGCGGTGCGCGACGCGAAGACGATCGAATTGCGCGGCAAAGTCGTTCCGACTGTCGATCAATCGATCAAGCCGGAACAGGTCGAGATGTCCGTCGAGTTGAATGACGGGCGCGTGCTCAAGAAGCGGATCGAGCACGCCATCGGCAGCCTCGAGAAGCCCATGAGCGATGCCGATCTCGAACGCAAGTTCAAGGATCTCGCTGAAGGAATCCTGCCGCACAAGCAGGCGGCAAAGGTGATGGAGCTGTGCTGGAAGGTGGAGGGCTTGGCGAGCGCCGGAGATATTGCAAGGGCAGGCGCGCGATCCACTGCCTGACAGCCGTTGCCCGCGATGAGGCATTGAGGCCTTCGCGAGGTGGCCTGAACGTACGTCAATCGTCACGCCGTCAGTATTGTGAGCAGAAACCTCGCCGCATCCCTCCAGGGAGCCTTGCGGCCAACACTCCTTAAAGGATGACATGTCCCAGCGTCGTACGCCTTCACGCCGTCGCGTTCTCCAGTCTGCCAGTGCTCTCGCCGCATTAACGCTTTCGCCGTCCATCATTCGCAAGGCTGCAGCAGCGGATGCGGATGTCACCGGGCGTCTTGCGCGCTACATGGTCTCGGCGCGCGACAAGGCGCTTCCTGATGTGGTGATGACGGAATGCAAACACCGCATCCTCGATACGTTCGGCGCGATGGTCTCCGGTGCGCGGATGCATCCGGGCGAGATGGCCCTGAAATATGTTCGCGGGCTCGGCGGCGAACAGCAGGCGTCGGTGATCGGATCCAGTTTCCGCACTACCGCCGTCAACGCCGCGCTGGCCAATGCCATGTGCGCGCATGCGGACGAGACCGATGATTTCGAGCCGGTCACCAAGGCGCATCCGGGAAGCGCTGTCGTGCCGTCCGCGCTGGCGATGGCGGAAAAGGAAGGTGGCCGGTCGGGCATCGAATTCATTCGGGCCGTGACGCTCGGATATGATCTCACTTGCCGGCTGCTGATGGCGCTTGGACCGGATCTCGTCCGTGGTTCGCACCGCAGTGCGGAGGGGACCAGCTCCACCTTCGGTTCTCTTGGTGCAGCGGCGTCGCTGGCCCGGCTGGACGAGAAGGGCATGCGTTATGCGATCTCCTATTCCTCGCAACAGGTGGCTGGTCTGTGGAGCTGGGTGAAGGACGAGGATCACGTCGAGAAGGCTTTCGACTTCGCGGGCATGGGCGCCCGCAACGGCCTGACCGCCGTGACCATGGTTCAGGCCGATTTGACCGGCGTTCATGACGTCCTCGATGGCACGCATAACCTGTTCATTGCGCTGTCCACGGATCCGAAGCCGGAAGAGATGCTCGCCGGTCTCGGCAGCCGCTTCTACGTCACTGAAACGGCGATCAAGACATTCTCCGTCGGCTATCCGATCCAGTCGCCGCTCGACGCCATACTAACCCTGCGCAAGCAGAACGGCCTGACGCCGGGCAATGTGAAGAGCATCCTTGTCAAGATTCCGACCGATGCGACGGGGATCGTCGGCACCAGCGCGATGCCCGACGTCAACTGCCCGCATCTGGTGGCGGTCGCGCTCGTCAAGGGTGCCGTGTCGTTCGTGGACAGCCATGACCAGGCACTGATGAAGGATTCCAAGATCCTTGAGCAACGCGCCAAGGTAACCGTGGTCGGCGACAAGGCTCTGATGGACCCTGCCGCGCCGCGCGGCGCCATCGTCGAAGTGGAGATGATGGATGGCAAGAAGGTGGAGCACTTCACCAAGTTCCCGCCCGGCACCAAGGAGAATCCGCTGAGTACCGAAGCAGTCAGTGCGAAGACCCGTGACTTGATCGCGCCGGTTCTCGGGGCCGAAAAGGCGAAGAAGCTGATCGATCAGATCAACAATCTGGAGAAGGTCAAGGATATCCGCTCGCTGCGGCCGCTCTTTACGGCCTGATGTCCCGATACATGGAGCGCTGGGGTGAATTTACCCTAGCGCTTCTTCCTTGACGCGGCTCGCCAATACCTTGTCGATGCGACGGCCGTCGAGGTCCATGACCTCGAACCGCCAGGCATGCGAGACGATCTCGTCGCCGACCTCGGGAATCTTGCCGAACTCCTGCAACAGAAATCCTGCAAAGGTCTGATAGGGGCGCGACTGCGCGGGCAGGTCGATGCCGAGCAGGGCGGCGAACTCCACCGCAGGCATCCAGCCGGAGATGAGGTAGGAGCCGTCCTCGCGTTTGTGGAAGGCGACCTCGGCCGGGCCTTCCTCGGTGTGAAAGGCGCCGACGATCGACTCCAGAATATCCGCCGATGTCACCACCCCCTGGAACACGCCGTATTCGTCATGCACGAGGCCGATATGGAATGGCGAGTCACGCAGGATCGCCACCACGTCGCGCGCGTCCACCGTGTCGGGAATGACCGGAGCCTCGCGCACCAGCGCGCGGATGTCCGGCGTCTTGCCGCTCAAATACACATCGAGCAGATCCTTGGCCTGAACGATGCCGATGGCGGAATCGCCGTCGCCATCGAACACCGCAAAGCGCGAATGCGAGCTGCCCGCGAGTTCGGCCTGGATGGTCTCGATGGGATCGGCAAGATCGATCATCGCCACTTCATGGCGTGGTGTCATCACGGCGCCGACGGGCAGGTCGCCGAGGCGCATCACGCCTGCGATCATTTCCTTTTCGCCGGGCTCCAATACGCCGGCGGTTTCCGCTTCAGTCACGAGCGTGCGGATTTCGTCTTCGCTGACCTTCTCCTCGGCTTCACCGCGCTGCCCAAGGAGAAACAGGATCGCCTTGCCGGAGCGGTCAAGTAGCCATACCAGCGGCAGCGAGATTTTTGCGAGCAGCACCATGGCCGGCGCAACGCGCACGGCCACCGCTTCGGGATCGCGCAGCGCAATCTGCTTCGGCACGAGTTCGCCGATGATCAGCGAAGCGTAAGTAATGACCGATACGACGATGCCGACGCCGAGCGTATCGGCGAGGCCTTTCGATACGCCAAGGTCAAGCAACAATATCGTGAGACGCTGGCCCAGCGTCGCACCGGAGAAGGCGCCCGACAATACGCCGATCAGCGTGATGCCGATCTGCACGGTGGAGAGGAACTTGCCGGGATCGGAGGCCAGCGCCAGAGCGCGGCGAGAGCCTGTCACACCTTTTTCAACCAAGGCGGCGAGGCGGGCAGGGCGGGAGGATACGATCGCCAGCTCAGACATTGCGAGCAGGCCGTTGACGACGATCAGGACCGCAACGATCCCGAGTTCGAGAGATAACACGCTCAATCCTTTTGGATGATGGGCAGGTATTATAGTCGATCCGCTTATCTCGCGCCATGGTGGCAAGTGGCGTTGCGACACTCCGCCGGGCGGGTTGAATTCCTCGGTGCGCCCATAGGTCGCTCCCCCCGAACCGACGCCTTGCGCAGGCGCACGTCCCGCAGCAGGACGTTATTATAACGTCGGTATGACGCGAGGCGTCGCGTGGATGTGGCAAGACAATGGCCGCAGGATAGCAGCCTATTCGGGCATCAATTATTTCGCTTGATGTCGAATTGATATAGCGCATGATGACCGCCATATCGCGTGTCGTGGCGGGGGTCTGGTTTTGAAACATTCAATCAGTTTGTCGCGATTATATGACGTTGGAAATGCCTTTGCGTCGTGTTTGTCGGTCGCAGCGCCTGTTGTGGCTCTTCTCCTGCTCGCCGGCTGCGGCAAGAAGGAAGAGGCCGCTGCACCTCCGCCGCCACCGGTCACGGTCGCCAATCCCACCAAGAAGGTCACGACCGACTGGGATGAATTCACCGGCCGCTTCGATGCGATCGAACAGGTGCAGATCCGCGCCCGCGTAACCGGCTTCGTTACCAAGGTTGCTTTCACGGATGGTGCCGTCGTCAAGGTCGGCGATCTGCTGTACGAAATCGATCCGCGCCAGTATCAGGCTGCAGCAGAGCAGGCGCAGGGCCAGCTCGACGATGCCAAGGCCAAGGTCGTGCTGGCGGAGAAGGAGCTGGAGCGCGCCACCACGCTGATCAAGACCCAGGCGATCTCCGAAAATATCGTCGATCAACGCAGCCAGGCAATAGCTGCCGCGCAGGCAGCGACGCTGCAGGCCGAAGGTGCGCTGAAGCAAGCGCAACTCAATGTCGAATATACCAAGGTAGTCGCGCCGATCGCCGGCCGCGTCAGCCGTCATCTCGTGACAGTCGGCAACCTGGTGCAAGGCAGCGAGAGTGGCGCGACGCTGCTGACCTCGATCGTGTCGCTGAGCCCCATCTACGTCTATTTCGACACCGATGAAGCCACTTACGTCCGCAACAGCAAGCTGTGGTTTGAGGGCAAGCGGCCGAGCTCGCGCGATACGCCCAATCCCGTGCAGATCACGCTGGTCGGCGAAACCAAGCCGTCGCATGAAGGCAAGATGGATTTCCTCGACAATCGGCTCGATGTCGGCACCGGCACGCTGCGCGGTCGTGCTATTGTCGACAACAAGGACCTCTCCATCCTGCCGGGCCAGTTCGCCCGGGTCCGGGTCATTGCCAGCGGCGAATATGAAGCGCTGTTGATTCCTGATGCGGCGGTTGCCAACGATCAATCACGCAAGATCGTGATGGTGGTGAAAGCCGATGACACGGTGGAGGCGCGGCCTGTGACACTCGGGCCGCTGGATGGCGGATTGCGGGTGATCAGGGAAGGGCTCAAACCCGACGATCGGGTAATCGTCGACGGGATTCAGCGCGCCCGTGTGGGCGCCAAGGTGGCGCCGAAGATGGCTGCCGCGACGCCCGCACCAGCAGCTGGCACAAAGCCATGAATCTGGGCAGCCTCTCCGTCAACCGGCCCATCCTGGCGATGGTGCTCTCCATCGTGCTGCTGATCGTCGGCGCGCTTGCTTACACGACCTTGCCGGTTGCGGAATATCCGCAAGTGGCGCCGCCGACCGTGGTCGTGACCACGCAATATCCCGGCGCATCGGCACAGACTGTGTCGGATACCGTGGCGACGCCGATCGAGCAGGAGATCAATGGCGTCGAGGACATGCTGTATATCTACAGCCAGGCCACCTCGAACGGCCAGCTCAACATCACCGTGACTTTCAAGCTCGGCACCGATCTGGATAAAGCCCAGGTGCTGGTGCAGAACCGCGTGGCCATCGCGCAGCCGCGGCTGCCGGAGGAGGTCCAGCGCAACGGCGTCGTCACCCGCAAGAACAGTCCCGACCTGATGATGGTCGTGTTCATGCTGTCGCCTAACGACACTTACGACCAGCTCTACATTTCGAATTACGCGCTGCGTCAGGTCCGCGATCCGCTCCTGCGCCTCGATGGCATCGGCGACATTACCATCTTCGGCGCGCGCGATTATTCGATGCGGCTGTGGCTGGATCCTGACAAGATTGCCACGCTGGGCATGACCGCAGGCGACGTGCTGACTGCCATTCGCGCGCAGAATTTGCAGATTGCGGGCGGCCAGGTCGCCGAGCCGCCGATTGCAGATCGCGCGTTTCAGCCTAACCTGACCTTCACCGGTCGTCTGAAGGAGCCGCGGCAGTTCGAGGACATCGTACTGAAAGCCGGCGACGATGGCCGTCTGGTGCGTCTCCGCGATGTCGCGCGCGTCGAGATAGGCGCGCTGTCGTCGACCACCAACGGCTTCCTGCTGCGCAAGGAAGCGGTGGCCATGCTGGTCTATCAGCGTCCGGGTTCCAACGCGCTGGCGACCGCGAAGAACATCGAAGAGGAGATGAAGAAGCTCAAGGCCGATTTTCCAAAGGGGCTGGACTACAATATCGGCTACAACCCGACCGAATTCATCGCCCAGTCGGTTTCGGAGCTGATCAAGACTATCTATGAAGCCATGGTGCTGGTGGTCATCGTCGTGCTGGTGTTCCTGCAGGGCTGGCGGCCGGCGATCATTCCCATCATCGCCATTCCGGTGTCGCTGGTCGGCACATTCGCTGTGATGGCCGCGCTGGGCTTCTCGATCAACAATCTTACTCTGTTCGGACTTGTGCTCGCGGTGGGCATTGTCGTCGACGACGCCATCGTGGTGGTGGAGAATGTCGAGCGCCATCTCGGCGACGGCATGAGCCGGCGCGACGCGGCACTGCTGACCATGGACGAGGTCGGCGGCGCGCTGATCTCGATCGCGCTGGTGCTGTGCGCGGTGTTCGTGCCCACGGCATTTCTCGGCGGCATCTCCGGACAGTTCTTCCAGCAATTCGCCATCACGATCGCGGTCGCAACGGCGATCTCATGCTTCTGTTCGCTGACGCTGTCGCCGGCACTGGCATCGCTGATCCTGCAGCCGCATCACGAGAAGAAGCCGCCGGCGAGCTGGAATTTTCTGGCACGAGGATGGGCGGCGTTCACCGGCGTGTTCAATCGCGGTTTCGACCGCCTGTCGCATGCCTATGGTGGCCTCGCAGGCTTTGTCATCAGACATTCGGCGCTGATGCTGATCTTGTATGTCGCCCTGATCGGCTCCGCCGGCTGGCTGCTCTACGCCACACCGCAAGGCTTCATTCCGGCGCAGGACCGTGGCTATGTCATCGTGGTCGCGCAATTGCCCGGTGCCTCATCACTGGCGCGCACGACGGCGATCGTCAAGCAGATCGAAGGCATCGTGCTGGATACGCCCGGTGTCGCGCGCATGCCGGCGCTGGCTGGCCTGTCCGGCGCGACCTTCACCCAGGCCGGCAATGCGGCCGCCATGTTCCCCGTGTTCGAGAATCCCGAGGAGCGCGCCAAGAAGGGGCTGAGCGCGGGAGCCATCACGGCTGAATTGCGCAAGCGCCTCTCGGTGATCGAAGGCGCCTTCATCATCGTGCTGCCGCCACCCGCGGTGCCGGGCATCGGCACCGGCGGTGGTTTCGCCATGCGGATCGAGGATCGTCAGGGCAGGGGGCCGCAGCTGCTGGCCGCGGCGACCGATGAACTCGTCAATGCCGCGCGCCGTGCGCCGGGCCTGACTTCGGTGTTCTCGCCCTTCTCCGCCAACACGCCGCAGGTGTTCGTCGATATCGATCGCCAGAAGGCGCAGATGCTCGGCGTGCCCATGCAGAATGTGACCGAGGCGATCGAGACCTATTTCGGCTCGACCTATGTCAACGACTTCAACATTCTCGGCCGCACCTATCACGTCACCGCGCAGGCGGATTATCCGTTCCGCAAGGAAACGGCGGATCTGGCGCGGCTGCAGACCCGCAACAGCGCGGGCAACATGGTGATGCTGGGCAGTGTCGTGAATTTCAGCGACACGGCAGGTCCGGACCGCGTCGCGCGCTATAATCTCTATCCGTCGTCCGAGTTGCAAGGTGACACGCTGCCGGGCACCAGTTCGGCGACGGCGCTCACGACCATGAAGAAGCTCGCGGACGACACGCTGCCGAGCGGCTTTGCCTTCGAATGGACCGATCTGTCCTATCAGCAGTCCACCGGCGCGAATGCGGGTCTCTATATTTTCCCGATCTGCGTGCTGTTCGTGTTCCTGGTGCTGGCCGCGCAATATGGCAGCTGGACATTGCCGTTCACGATCATCCTGATCGTGCCGATGTGCCTGCTCGCGGCCACCATCGGCGTACGCATCATGGGGCAGGACATCAACATCCTCACCCAGATCGGTTTCGTCGTGCTGGTCGGCTTGGCGGCAAAGAATGCGATCCTGATCGTCGAGTTTGCCCGCGACATCGAGCAGGAAGGCCGCAACCAGCTCGAAGCCGTGATCGAGGCCTGCCGTTTGCGTATCCGCCCGATCCTGATGACGTCTTTCGCCTTCATTCTCGGCGTGCTGCCGCTGGTGATCTCGTCGGGCTCCGGCTCGGAGATGCGTCAGGCCGTCGGTGTTGCGGTGTTCTTCGGCATGATCGGCGTCACGATCTTCGGCCTCGTTTTCACGCCGGTCTTCTACATCCTGATCCGGCGCCTGTTCCCCGGCTCCGTCGAGGTTCACGCCAAGAAGCAAGGCGCGCATGGTTAAAGCGCCGCAGGATGGGTTTCGCAAAGGCTCAACCCATCCTACAAGTGTCTCATGGAAACTGCCGCACGCATTGAACTGATGAGCTGGCTGGTCGGCGAGGGTCTGACCGGCCTTCCCGAAAACGACCTGATCCGTGGCTTCTGCGAGCGCTGCCGTGCCGGCGGCATCGATGTATCCCGTGGCCTAGTCTTCATTGACACGCTGCATCCGATCTTCGAGGGCCGTGGCTTCCGCTGGAACGACACGGCCAGCAACGAGAGCGACGTGTTCGAATACGGCTCGACCGAGATCGGCGAGGCTGCCGCGAACTGGCGACGATCGGTATTCTTCCACATGCTGGAAGAGGGGCACGACGAATTGCGGCTCGATCTGCACGCGCCCGGGATCGCCGACCGCTTCTCGATGGTCAGCAGCTTGCAGGAAGGCGGTCACCGCCATGGCGCCGTGTTCCTGCACAAGTTCGGCGAGGCTGGCTCGATGGGGCAGATGGATTGCCTCTATTCCTATTGGGCCACGCGCCATGAAGACGGGTTCGACGAGCGCCAGATGTCGGCGCTGCGCGAACTGGTGCCGATGCTCGGTCTCGCCATCAAGTCGGGAGCCCAGATGGAGATCGCGCGCACGCTTGGCCGCGTCTATCTCGGCCGCGATGCCGCCGAACAGGTTCTGCGCGGCAAGATCGCGCGAGGCGTCACCGAGCGTATCAATGCGGTGTTGTGGTTTTCCGACTTGCGCAACTCCACGGGGATCAGCGAGGCGATTGGACCGGACGAGATCATCCCGTTCTTGAATGACTATGCCGAAGCCTCGATCGCTGCGATCCATGATGTCGGCGGCGACGTGCTCAAACTTATCGGCGACGGCATTCTGGCGATGTTCACCGGCGACGACATGGTGAAGGCGAAGCGCAACGCCTTGCGCGCCGAACATCAGTTCCGCAAGAATATCGCCAAGCTGAATGCGAAACGACTAGCGGCGAACCGGCCGGTCACGACGGCCTATGTCGGTCTGCATGAGGGTGAGGTATTCTACGGCAATATCGGCAGCGACGAGCGGCTCGATTTCACCGTGGTTGGTCCCTCGGTCAATGAGGTGAGCCGCATCGCTTCCATGTGCTCGTCGGTCGATCGGCCGCTGCTGACCTCGTCCGCGTTCCAGGCCGGGCTCGACGCAGCTGGCCGCAAATATCTGGTCTCCACGGGCCGCTACGCCTTGCGCGGCATTGGCCGCGCGCAGGACCTCTATACGCTGGATCCCGAGATCGACAGCGACGAGGTCGTACGTGGCGGCTATGAGCGCTATCTGGCCCGTTAGCTGACTGCCGTGGTTTGCTGGCGCATCGCGTAGAGCACGATGGCGATCAGGCAGGCCGCGCCGAGGACGATGCCGAGCGCCAATGCGGCCTGCGGCACGATCATGGCCGACAGGGATACGCCGATCGCGGCCCCCATCATCTGCCAGAAGCCGAGCAGTGCCGAGGCGGCGCCGGCATGGGTGCCGAACGGCGACAGCGCCTGCGCCGTGCCGAGCGGATTGACTACGCCCATGCCCAGCAGGAACACGCAAGTCGCGGCGATGAAGGTGACAACGTTGCCGTGGAAGTAGGCGGTTGCGAGCACCGCAATACTGCCGATGAACGCGATCAGCAATCCATAGCGAATGGCCCGATCCAGCCCGAAGCGCGGGGCGAGGCGGGCGGCCAGCATGCCCGAGCCGAACACGACCAGCACGGTGCCCGCAAAGAACAGCCCGAGCGCAATCGGTGTGAAGCCGTAGCCCTCAATGAGAATGCGAGGTGCTGCGGAGAAGATCGAGAACAGTCCTCCCATGATCAGGCCAACTGTGGCGGCTGGGATCAGGAAATGGCGGTTCACCGAGAGCTTGAGATAGGTTGCGCTGACGGCGAGCGGATTGAGCGGGATGCGCGTCGTGTTGTGGGTTTCGCCGAGCACCAGGACATAGCTGAGAGCCGACAACACAGCGAAGGCGCCGACGAAAACAAATTCTGAACGCCATCCGAAAAAATAATCGAGACCGCCACCGAGCAGCGGGGAGAAGCCGGGGGCTGCTGCCTGCGCGATCATCACCAAGGTGAGTGCGCGTGCCAGCGCCGCGCCGCTGAACAGGTCGCGGGCGATCGCGCGCGAGAGAACCGAGGTCGAACAGGCACCGGCGGCCTGGATCGCGCGGCCGATCAGCAGCGAAGGAAGATCATTCGAGATCCCGCACCAGATGCTGCCGATGATGAAGACAGCGAAGCCGGCCAGCACCGGCATGCGGCGCCCGTAACGGTCGGAGATCGGTCCGACCAGCAATTGGCCAAGCGCGAAGACTAGCAAAAACACGGTGATCGATGCCGTGACCGCGGGCGTCGTTACCTGCAACGATACCGCCATCTGTGGCAGCGATGGCAGGAGAATGTTGGTCGCCAGGGTACCCATCGAGGCCAGCCCCGCGAGGACTGCGATCTGCAGTGCGGTGGAGGATGCTTCCTGCGGCGGGGTGTCTGCCATGGCGTCTGCCGTGCGGTCGGTCATATGATGATCCTCATTTTATAAATGATGTACATCATATAAAGCGAGCTGCAAAGAGCAGGGCAGTCATGCGGTATTCCGGGAGGACGTGAGTGCCACTGCCGCGTTCCCGGCGGTGGTCGAGGCTGATGGATCAGTTGCCGTAGAGGTAATTCGGCAGCCACAGCGTCAGGCCGGGCCAGATATACATCAGCACCATGCAGATGATGACGATGAGCATATAGGGCATCATGCCGGAGAAGATCTGGTTCAGCGTCACGTGCGATGGCGCGACGCCTTTCAGATAGAAGGCGGACATCGCGACCGGCGGCGACAGGAAGGCGGCCTGCAGGTTCACGAAGACGAGAACGCCCCACAAGATCGGGTCGATGCCGAAATGCTTCAGCATCGGCAGGAAGATCGGCACGAAGATCACGATGATCTCCGTCCATTCCAGCGGCCAGCCGAGGATGAAGATGATCGCCTGCGACAGGATCATGAACTGGACCGGCGTCAGGTTCAGCGACAATACCCAGCTCTCCAGCAGCGCCTGTCCGCCGAGAATGGCGAACACCGCGGAGAACAGCGCCGATCCGACGAATAGCCAGCACACCATGGATGTGGTCTTGGCGGTCAGGAATACGGCCTCCTTGGTGCGCTTCCAGTCCAGCGTCCGCGCCTGGAAGGCGAGCAGGAACGCGCCGGCGGCACCGACGGCGGCGGACTCCGTTGCCGTCGTGATGCCGAGCAGGATCACGGCCAATACGATGGCGGTCAGAATGCCGAGCGGCATCACGGACGATGTCAGCAGTCGCAATACCTCGAACTGCGCGGCGCCCATGGTCCAGTAATAATAGAACAGCATCAGGGCGATGATGGCTGCGGTGAAGGCGAAGTAGGTGTAGAATTCCGGCGGCGGCCCGGCATCGACCGGCGCATTCGTCGGACTGTTTTGCAAATCGGCATTGCCCATCTGCTGCAACACTTCCGGTTCACTCTCTTTTGCCGAGCCGGACTGGGCGGCGCCCAGCTCCTCCAGTTTTTCTTCTTCAGGTGTGGCGGTGCTGGCGTCGCCGGACTGAACCCGCTCGGTGATCGCGGCGGGTGCGGGGGCGTCGGGCTGCGGATGGATGACGACATACCACCACGCGGCCCATAGCGTGGTCAGCGCCAGGATCAGTGGCACCAATGCAAAACCGAGATTCTTCAGGATCGTCGCATAGGTGATCCGTGCGCCGTCCATGGTCAGGGCCATCGCGCGCGACGGCGCCACGGCTGCCGTCAGCAAAGCCGGCAGCATCTGGTGCGAATAGGCTTGCTGCAGATCGGCGATCCACGGCCGGACGGGCACGCGTGTTTCGCTCTCGGGCAGCTTCGGCGCGATCTTGGGGTTAATGAGCGCCCAGCCGATGATGTAGACGAGATAGAGGAAGGCCAGAAAGAAGCCCGGAAACATCGCAGCGGCATAGAGCTTCACGACAGACTGCCCGGCGACCGCGGCATAGACGATGATCATCACCGATGGCGGGATCAGGATGCCCAGCGTGCCGCCGGCCGTGATCACGCCGGACGCCAGCTTGACGTCATAGCCGGCCTTCAGCATCGGATTGAAGGCGATCACGCCCATCAGTACGACGACAGCGCCGACCAGACCGGATGCTATGCCCCAGAAAGTGCAGACGATCAGCGTCGCCACCGCCAGCGAGGCCGGGACGCGGCGGAAGGCGAGCTGGATCGAATAGAACATCTTGTCGACCAGCGCGCCGCGTTCCATCACATAGCCCATCAGCACGAAGAGCGGAATGGAGATCAGGACGTCGTTGGTCATGGCGCCATAGGTGCGCTGGACCATCAGGTCGAAGATGTGGTTGTCGGCCCAGGACTCACCCGCGCGGTAATAGGCGAAGAAGCCGAAGAACATGCCGAGACCCATCAGCGTGAAGGCCGTGGGGAAGCCCAGCATGATCACGACAACGATGAGGCCGAGCATCAGGAGGCCGAGTGCAGGATCGCTCATTTTTGCGTCTCCCCGCCCATGCCGCGCTGGCGTGCGCTCTCCTCGATCTCCTGCGCCTGCGCGATGGCGTTCCTGCGCACGTCATCATCGACGTGTTCGCTATGCGCGAGCTGCTCCTCGACGACATCGATTTCGGACACGTCCTTGAGCCGGCTCGGCCACACCCCTGTCTTCAGGCAAATCGCGGCGCGGGTGATTTCAGCCATGCCCTGCAACAACAGCAACGCGCCGGCGAGCGGGATCATTGCCTTGAAATGATAGACGGGCGGTCCGTCCGCCGTGACGTTGGAATGCTCGCGGATGCGCCAGCTGTCGCCCGCATAGTCCCAGCCCGCATAGACCAGCGCGGCAATGCCGGGCAGGAAGAACACGATGTAGAGAACGAGATCGAGCGAGGCCTGCGTGCGCGGCCGCATCGAGCTGTATAGAAAGTCGCCACGGACATGACCGTTCTGCGCCAGCGTATAGGCGCCGCACAGCATGAATAGCGTGCCATAGAGCATGTTCGACGCGTCGAAGATCCATGCCGTCGGCATGTTCAGCATATAGCGCTTGAACACTTCGGCGCAGACGAGGCCCATCAATCCCAAAATGAGCCAGGCCGCGGCCTTGCCGGCGAATGTACTGATACCGTCGATGGATTGCAGGAAACGCTCGGCGGTCATTTCATGGAGGCCAGTCTACAGGACATGTGGGTAGGTGAAGATCGGCGATATCAGGCAACAACAAAGCATCATCCGGGAGAAAGTCCCGGATGATGCGGGATATGTGCGCCTGATGGCGTCAGGTCTTCTTCTTCGCGTTCGGGCCGAAGTAATGGTTGTAGGCCATGCGGCGATTCACGACCGTGTCCTGCTCCCACTGCGTGGCGCGCTTGGCGAAGGCCTGCTGGGACTCGGAGATTTCCTTGAACAGGGGATTCTCGGCCGATTTCTTGGCGACGACCTCGTCATAGACCTCAAGCTGCTTCTGCAGGATCGAGTCCGGCGTCTTGTAGAACTTGACCTTGTCCTTGCTCTGCATCTCCGCATAATCCTGCGAATAGCGGTCGATGGCCTTCCAGGACATCTCCTGACCGGCCGCATCGGCGGCGCCCGCGATGATCGCCCGCAGCTTCTCGGGCAGAGCGTCATATTTGGTTTTGTTGAACAGGATTTCGAACTGTTCGGCATTCTGGTGATAGCTCTGCAGCATGCAGGTCTTGGATACGTCGGGGAATCCAAGGATGCGGTCCGACGAAGCGTTGTTGAACTCGGCCGCATCGAGCAGGCCGCGATCCATCGCCGAGACGATTTCGCCGCCCGGCAATGCGTTCACTGCTGCACCAAGGCCGGTAAACACGTCGATGGAGATGCCGACGGTGCGGAATTTCACACCCTTGAGATCATCGGCCTTGGTCACCGGCTTTTTGAACCAGCCGAGTGGCTGGGTCGGCATCGGTCCGTAGGGAAGTGACACGACATTGGCGTTGATCGATGCATAGAGCTTTGCCAGAAGCTCCTTGCCGCCGCCAAATTTGTGCCAGGCTAGCAGCATGTTGGCATCCATCGCATAGGCCGGGCCAGAGCCCCACAGCGCCAGCGCGGTCTGCTTGCCGTAGTGATAGACCATCACGCCGTGGCCGCCGTCGAGCGTGCCTTTGGAAACCGCATCGAGCAGGCCGAAGGCCGGGACTACGGCGCCAGCCGGAAGCACCTCGATCTTCAGGTCGCCACCGGTCATGTCGTTGACCTTCTTGGCGTAGTCGAGCGCGTATTCGTGGAAGATGTCCTTGGCCGGCCAGGTGCTCTGCCAGCGCATGCTGATCGGGCCCTGCGCCCGGGCGATTGCCGGTGCGACGACGCTTGCAGCGGCACCGGCGGTGGCGACCTTCAGAAAACGGCGCCGAGACGGAGTCCTGTCCTTGGATGAAGCCATTGTGTTCTCCCCGAATGGTCGTCCTTTTGCGGACTGACCTTGTTGATTGGTGACAAGACAAAGGCTTGCTTGCCGCTTTGGCAAGAAAGTTCGCTTTGCTGCGACGCTTCGACGCGGCGTAACTACACTAACTATCCGTGCTGCGGTGCGGGGAGATCATGAGCGAGTGCGAACTACAGATGAACTACACCAAGCCTGTTAGACTTTCGTCGGAACGTATCCGGTCACATCGCCGACCATGTCCGGCTGCCGTTCCAGTGTAACCGCCGGAGAGGTCAGGATCACCACGGCCTGCCAGGCGAAACCCGCGACGGCGAGGTAGAGGCACGCCTCCGCGTGATAGAGCCCGCCGACAACGGCCGCGATCCCGGTTCCGATCGGACGGGCGCCGTAACTCAGGATGTTGATCGCGGAGACGCGTCCGAGCAGGCTCGGCGGCGTTACCGACTGTCGCAACGTCGCGGTGGAGATCACCCACAGGATCGGACCGACGCCGAGCAGGAAGAAGCTCAGGCCCGCCAAAGCCGGCGAGGGGATCCATGTGGTCAGTGCCATCACAACGGCGGAAACGAAGCCGGTGACGGGGCCAAGCGCGATCACGGTGCCGAACGGCAACCGTCTCATCACACGTGTTGCCAGCAGTGCGCCGATCACCATGCCCACGCCATACATCGCGAGTGTCACGCCGACGCCGGAGGCGGAGAGGCCGAGACGGCGAACCGCGTAAGGCACGAACACTGCCAGCACCATGAAGGATGCGGCGCTGAAGATGAACTGCGTGATGAAGACCGGTCGCAAATACTGGTGATAACAGACGAAGGACAGACCTTCGGCGATGTCCTGCACCGGATTGCGTCGCTGTACTGTCGTGCGCGTAGGCTCGTGGATGCCCGATAGCAACGCGACAGCGATGATCGACAGCGCTGCGGCAAAGCCGAAGGCAGGCGCGGCGCCAGTGAAGCCGACGAGCGCGCCGCCGATGGCAGGACCACTCGCAAAAGCCGCGGTGCGCGCGAGTTCGATCCGCGCATTCGCCGCGCCAAGCAATTGCGGCACGACCAGCGATGGCACAAGAGAGGGCGCGGCGACGCTGTAGACCACGGTGCCGCACACCGCGACGAAGCCGAGCAAAGCGAGCAGCGGCATCGTCAGCGCGCCGAACCAGATCAGCCCCAGCGTCAGCAACAGTGCGATCGCGCGCAGCGCCTCAGCTCCGGCCATCAGGGTGCGGCGCGACATCCGGTCGGCGAGCAGACCGGCGGGAATGGCGAACAGCACGAAGGGCAGGGTCAGCGCGGTCTGCAGCAATCCGGTCGGGCCTTCGCCGACGCCGAGCAACAGCACCGCGACGATCGGCGCCGCCGCCAGTGCGATCTGCTCGGCCGACTGCGCCGCGAGGTTCGACCAGGCGAGGCGGTTGAAGGTTGGTGGCAGTCGGTCAGTCGGCGTGCGGGGCATGGTGATTCCTGTCTGTGACAGCCACCATGGGGTCCGGACGAGCACGCAGCCACCCGATTACTGAGCACACGCCGTGACAAGGAGTGCCCACCAACCGGCTAGATGCAGTTGCAAATGAGTTGCAACAAGGGAGAGATTGCTCTATTGAGCTCTGATGGATGCACTTTCGCCGAAAACCTCGCCCGATTCGTCAACGTCTCCAATCCCCGGCAGCGTTCCAGACGCGGCCGGCTGGCGCTCCGGCCTTGGCGGAGATTTCCGGCGCAGCCTTTCGGAAGTCAATTCGTCGATCCCGGTTCCGATCGGCGGGCACTGGTTTCGGCGGCTGCTGGCATTCGCGGGACCGGGTTACATGGTCTCGGTCGGCTATATGGACCCCGGCAACTGGGCGACCGATCTCGCAGGTGGCTCGAAATTCGGCTACACGCTGCTCTCGGTGATCCTGCTGTCGAACGTGATGGCGATCCTGCTTCAGGCATTGGCCGCGCGTCTGGGCATCGTCACCGACCGCGACCTGGCGCAGGCCTGCCGCGACAGCTTTTCCCGGCCGGTCAACATCATGCTGTGGCTGGCCTGCGAGACGGCGATCATCGCCTGCGATCTGGCGGAAGTGATCGGTACCGCGATTGCGCTGCAGCTGCTGTTCGGCATTCCGCTGATCGGGGGTGCGCTCATCACTGCGCTGGATGCCTTTCTGCTGCTGTTGCTGATGAACAAGGGTTTCCGTTTTCTCGAAGCTTTCGTGATCGCGCTGCTCATCGTCATCGCGGTCTGTTTCACGGTTCAGATTGTCGCTGCGGCGCCGCCCGTGGCTGCCGTGTTGAGCGGCTTCCTGCCGTCCACCGCGATCGTGACCAATCCCGAAATGCTCTACATTGCGATCGGCATTATCGGCGCAACCGTGATGCCGCATAACCTCTATCTGCATTCGTCGATCGTGCAGACCCGTGCCTATCCGCGCACCGATGCAGGCCGCCGCGACGCGATCAAGTGGGCGACGACGGACAGCACCATCGCGCTGATGCTGGCGCTGTTCATCAACGCGGCGATCCTCATCGTCGCCGCCGCGACGTTCCATACGTCAGGTCATGCCGATGTGGCTGAGATCGGTCAGGCTTACGAGCTGTTGTCGCCGTTGCTAGGCCTCGGCATCGCATCGACGCTTTTCGCGATCGCATTGCTGGCATCCGGTCTCAACTCGACGGTGACGGCAACGCTGGCCGGCCAGATCGTGATGGAAGGCTTTCTCCGGCTGCGCCTGCCGAACTGGGCGCGCCGGCTCGTGACTCGCGGGATCGCGATCGTTCCGGTCGTGGTCGTCACTGCGCTCTATGGCGAACGCGGCACCGGACAACTCCTCGTCTTCAGTCAGGTCATCCTGTCGATGCAATTGCCATTTGCAGTCATCCCGCTGGTGCGGTTTGTCTCGGATCGGCGAAAGATGGGTGACTTCGTAATTTCGCGGTCGGTCGCCACGGTGGCATGGATCATCGCTGGCATCATCGTGATCCTGAACTGCAAGCTGCTTTACGACACCTTTTTCGGCTGAAGCCTTGAAATTTAAGGCAGCTGCAGATGATGCCACCAACTTTGGTGAAGGGGACTGGCCTTTGTGGCTATGTGCGACGTAATCCTGCCGCGCTGGATTTCGCGATCTCCCGCGTGAGCTCCATGACAGTCCAGCATGCCAGCGTCAGGCTTCCGTGACGCGACATCGCCTGAGCAATGTGGCGCGTGACGACCGAATCGACCAGTTTCGACGATTGCAGACGGCACATCCTTCGATGCCGCGGCGACTGCATAGGGTCCCAGCAAAGCGTAGATGCTTCCTTCGGCGACAATATGCGTTTGCAGGCTGAGTGAAACGGCCTCCAAGGCGACGTTGAGCGAAATGCCTTAGCCTGCAACCTCGGAAGCCGCCGACATCAGCTCTCGCGGAGTGGGAGCCCCGAACATGCGATGGCCACCCTCAGGAACTTCGGTAAAGCTCCAACGTACGATGCCCTCCCGGTCAAGCAGGAATTGGCCAAAGAGCTGACCCTGGCCAGTTGCCAGCATGTGCTCGTCGGCTTCGGTTATTTCGTAGCCGTCCTTGGTGTTGAGAAGATCAGCCGCCGCCATCGGATTCATCGGCTCGGGCAGCTCGCCCGGCATGTCCATCCGCATGCTCATGACGGCGTTCATACCCAGCTTGCGCGGCCATTCGGTTTCGCTCTCCGTGAACTCGAGATTGGGCAAGCCAAACGCGCGGTGCGAGACGCGCTCGGGGTCGGACGCGGCGAGCAGATTGGGCAAGGGATGATACCGGAAATAGAGCCGCGCACGGTCGATAGGCGTGTTGACCACCACGAGACTCTCGACGCCTTTCTCGCGCAGGGCCGGGTCAAGTTGCGCCTGGGCCGCGAGATGGCGCCGGCAGAACGGGCAGTGCAGACCTCGAAACAAGCCGACCAGTACTGGGCTGTGGCCGCGAAAGTCATCAAGCGCGATCTTGCCGTCACGTGTGATCGCATCCAGCACAATGTTCGGTGCGCGGTCGCCCGGGTGGAGTAACCCATCGACATGATGCTCAGACATGGTCAACCTCCTCTACTTGCTAATCAAGAAATGGCAGTACGACCAGCGCTTCGGGATTAAGCCCGTGCCGGGCGCAGACATCGTGCGCCAGAGCAAAATACCGCTCGGCCTCAGGCATGTCGCCTCGATCGAGGTTCAGCGTCGCGAGACCATCATAGCATGGAAAGAGCTGCTGGGGCTCGCCCGTTTCCTGCGCCACCTCAATTGCTTCATTGTAGCAGCGGGCGGCGAGTTCCGGCTGGCCATGGCATTGATGAATTTGCCCGAGCACAATCAATGGCACAGCGAGATGTTCGCGCTGATCAAGCGAGCGGTCGAGTTCGATCGCCTTTTCGGCCGCCGGCACGCCTTCGTCGGCACACCTGTCCGTGAAGGTGCAACAGGCGACAGCGAGATTGACAAGGAGACGCGCCTGAAAACCGAGATCGCCGATCTGGCGGGCGACATCAAGACCGCGCCGACATACTTCCATGGCTTGCGCCGGATCGATCATCGTGTAGAGCACGCCAAGATTGGTGTAGCCGCGGCAGGCTGCGCTGAGAAGGCCAGCGGCTTCGGCAACTGCGACGCTTCGCTCCACCTCGCGAACGGCCTCCTGGCTTCGGCCCAGCCGCGCCAATGCAACCCCCTTGGTATTAAGTGCCTCCGCGGTGGCGCGAGCCGCTTCTAGTCCGGCTTGCTTGTCTACCTCCGGCGGCACGGATTGAGCGTAGCCAAGCGCATCGTCTGCCCATCTCGCGGCCGCAGCATGATCGCCGATGCGAAACGCGAGGTGGCCGCGCTCCTGTAACAGGTGCGCCCACTCGATCGGCGCGTCCGTTCCTTCGAGCAACGCAGCCGCCTCGGCGTAATGCGCCTCCGCCCCGTTTCGTTTGCCGGCATCCCACATCAAACGGCCAAGCTTGCGAAGTATCCGCGCTCCGGCGGCGCGGTCCCCGGCCGCGCGGTGGGCCTCCAATACCGTCTGGTAATGTTCGTCGGCCGTGTCACGCCGGCCCGCCGCTCCACACAGGTCCGCAATTCGTTCGTATAGCACAAGCCGTTCCGGTCCTTGATCGCCAGCGGTCAACAAGACGGCGAGGGCCTGCTGATAGAGGCGGATGGCGTCGTCGTTGGCATAGATCGCGCGTGCGCGATCGCCGGCCGCGCTCAGGTAATGTGCACCCTTCGGCTTGCTCGCGCTGAGGCTGAAATGATGTCCCAGTAGGGAGAGGTCTTCGAGCCGCTCCGGATCATCTCCGCACAGCCGCTCCAGGGCAGCACCGATCCGCCCATGCATCTCAATGCGCCGTTGCAGAAGGAGGTTTTGGTAGATCACATCCTGAAGCATGGTTTGCGTGAAACGATAGGATTGCAGCGAAATCGAGTTTGCGCCCGCGATCTCCTCAATGATCTCGGCGTCGCATAGCAGTTCAAGCCCTGCCTCTACTTTCGCCGGGTCGGTCGCTGTGGCACCGAGAAGGGCCGCATCAAAGCGCGGCCCGATGACCGCTGCCTCCTGAGCCAACCTGCGCACGCCGTGTGGCAGTCGGTCCACTCGCGCGAGCAGCAGCGCCTGAATGCTCGCCGGGATGTCAGCGGCCGCTTCATCTGACTTGATCTGCCAATGCGAGCCGTCACGTTCCAAAATGCCAGCTTCGATGAGACCGCGTATGATTTCTTCAACGAACAGCGGATTCCCGCTTGCGCGTTCAAGAATTCGATTGAACAGATTGCCGGATGATCCATTCCAACCGTCACCGAAGAACGCCGCGAGCAGCTTTTGTCCGTCGGCGATGCCAAGGGGTGCCAGCCGCAGTGTTGTATGGCTAATTCGACTTGAGTCGAGCTGGTCCATTTCAAGTGTCGGCCGGTGTGTGAATAATAGCATCAGCCGCCCGCGCTCCAGCCGATCCATTACGAACCGCAGCGCCTCAAGCGATACGGCGTCGGCCCAGTGCAGGTCCTCGACAATGATCAGGAGGGGCGATAGGGCCAGACGCCGTTCGAAGACGGTGCGGATCGCGAAAAAAATCTGCCGTCGAAGCTGTTCCGGTTCAACGTGCTGCAGGGCGTCGTCGGGGTCGCCGAGACCAAGAACATAAAAATAGAGGGGCATCAGCCGCTCGACCTCTTCGGCCGCCATGCCAAGCCCCGACAACGCTTCGGCTAGCTTGGCTTGCGCCTCTGCCGCCGAAGCCTTGTGCGCGATGCCGTAGGCGCTGCGCAGCACTGCGGCAAGAGCACCGTAGGATTGCTCGCCCAGCGGCGAGCAAGCGGCCCGCCGGATCGCCACGCCTGCGAAGCGATCCTCATCGCGAGCGCGGGTAGCGAATTCATCCACCAGGCGCGATTTTCCGATGCCGGCTTCGCCAACCAGCCGCATCAGCTGGGCAGCTCCGTTACACGCCAGGTCAAGGCACCCCATCATACGGGCCATCTCCGCGTCGCGCCCGATCAGCGGCGCGCTCAGGCCCAGTATCTCGAGTCCGCGTGCCGCACGCGGTGTCTCGAGCGGGCCCCTCAGACGATGGACCAGGACGCTGCCTGCCTTGCCGCGCAGCGCAACGTCGCCGAGAGATTCATACGAGAATGCATGCCGGGTGAGGCGGTAGGTCAGCGGTCCCACCAGCACGTCGCCCGGGGGGGCCATCGACTGCAAGCGTTGAGCGGTATTCACCGTGTCGCCGGTCACTGAATAGGACTTGGCAACGCCTGCGCCCAATCCACCCGCAACCACGTGCCCGGTGTTGATTCCGATATGAAGCATGAGCGGCGATCCGGCGGATATCTTCGAGCGTTCGCTTAAGCACGCCGTGCGCTTGATCATGTCGAGGGCCGCGCGGAGTGCCCGCTCAGGATCGTCCTCGTGCGCGGCCGGCGCACCAAACAGAGCGAGTAGCGCATCGCCAATGAATTTGTCCACGAAGCCGCCGAAATTTTGCACGGCTGCGGTCAGTTCCTCGAATAATTCGTTCTGAAACGCCTGCATGACTTCCGGGTCGAGCCGTTCGCTCATCGTGGTGAAGCCGCTGAGGTCCGCAAACAGCACCGTGATGGTGCGGCGGTTGGCTTCGCTGTCGACCTTATGGAGCGTCCGCCGGGGTGTGCGCTCGGGCTCGACAAGCATCAGCGCCGGTGAACGGGCGCTAGTCGTGACCGTCGCCGGAATTGTTGGCGATGACGGCTCCCGCTGGTTGCCGGCCTTGGGGGCGTGATCGACGCGGGCGCCGCATTTCGGGCAATACGCAAAATCCGGTGCGCACGCGTAGCCGCAACTGGGGCATGGGTCCGGCTGCTTCGCGCCGCATTTTGGGCAGAACGCAAAGCCGCTCTGAACCTCGAAACCGCAACACGAGCAGTTCATGGATCAAGACCTCGCGGAAGCCGCGATGGCACGATCTAATCCTGGACCTCGTCGAACAGGCCCTGGATCCTTGGTAACAATGGGCTTTTGGCGCCGGAAGAGCAAGCCATGGCTGCGGCCCTGCCAGCGCGCATGCGCGACCGGGATCATCGATGCCGCTGATCGGGCCTCGACTACGCGCGGCGTAGTCCTGCCGCGCTGGATTTCGCGATCTCCCGCGTGAGCTCCATGACAGTCCGGCATGCCAGCGTCAGGCTTCCATGACGCGACATCGCCAGAGCAATGTGGCGCGTGACGATCGGATCGACCAGTTTTGACGATTGCAGACGGCACTCCTTCGATGCCGCGACGTTCCATACGTCAGGTCATGCCGATGTGGCTGAGATCGGTCAGGCTTACGAGCTGTTGTCGCCGTTGCTAGGCCTCGGCATCGCATCGACGCTTTTCGCGATCGCATTGCTGGCATCCGGTCTCAACTCGACGGTGACGGCAACGCTGGCCGGCCAGATCGTGATGGAAGGCTTTCTCCGGCTGCGCCTGCCGAACTGGGCGCGCCGGCTCGTGACGCGCGGCATCGCGATCGTTCCGGTCGTGGTCGTCACTGCGCTCTATGGCGAACGCGGCACCGGACAACTCCTCGTCTTCAGTCAGGTCATCCTGTCGATGCAATTGCCATTTGCAGTCATCCCGCTGGTGCGGTTTGTCTCGGATCGGCGAAAGATGGGTGACTTCGTAATTTCGCGGTCGGTCGCCACGGTGGCATGGATCATCGCTGGCATCATCGTGATCCTGAACTGCAAACTGCTTTACGACACCTTTTTCGGCTGAAGACCTGAAATCCCGGGCGGCCGCGGCCGGGCCAGCTAATCCTGCGGCTCGGGCATCGTTTCGCCGGTCGCGTCCACGCGCAGCCATCCTGATGGCGCCAGCCGCTGCTGCGGCAGATAGCGGCCCTTGTAGTCCATCTTCTTGGAGCCTTCGATCCAGTAGCCGAGATAGACGTAAGGCAGGCCGAGCCGCCTGGCGCGGGCGATGTGGTCGAGGATCATGAAGGTGCCGAGCGAGCGGCTTTCTTCACCGGGCTCGAAGAATGAATACACCATCGACAGCCCATCGCTGAGCACATCGGTCAGCGCGACTGCGAGCAGGTCCTCGCCGCGGCCGGTGATGCCTGTATCGGGGCCGCGGCGACGATATTCGATGATGCGGGTTTCGACGTGGCTGTCTTCGACCATCATCGCGTAATCGAGCACGGTCATGTCGGCCATGCCGCCATGGCGATGGCGCTGGTCGAGATAGGCGCGGAACACGGAATACTGTTCGGAGGTCGGCACCGCGCTGCGCTGCTCGCCGATCACGTCGGCATTGCGTGCCTGGATCTTGCGGAAGTTGCGCGACGGCTTGAATTCATTGGCGATGACCCGGACGGAGACGCAGGCGCGGCACTGGTCGCAGGCCGGGCGATAGGCAATCGACTGGCTACGCCGGAAGCCGCCATGGGTGAGCAGGTCGTTGAGATCGCCGGCCTTGTCGCCGACCAGATGGGTGAAAACTTTCCGTTCGTGCCGGCCCGGCAGGTAGGGGCAGGGCGACGGCGCCGTGAGGTAGAATTGCGGAGTGTCGCGGGAGTGCTGGGTCACGGGTTGCCGTCGGTCTCCGAAGCAGTTTGGCGTAGCATCGCGCCGGCCGGGCAAACGGTCAATCGCTTTGCCCGGCCAAGTTGGCGTTCTTAGTGGTTGTTAGTAGGCGCGGCCGGGCGGCTGGGCGTAAGCGGCGCGGACCACGGAATTATTCACCACCACGGTTCCCAGCACGAGGTCATGCAGCAGCTGACGGCGGCCATTGAGCAGGCCGACCACCAGCACCAGCGGCGTGAGCAGCGACACCGAGGCCCAGAACAGGACCGCGTGCGCGGCGCCGAGCACGAAGTAGCCCGGCGTGCCGCTGAAGGTGCGCATCTGCAGGTCCATCATCCGCATGCCAACGGTGGCCGAATGCGGGCCGCCCAGCGACATGCCGTAATAGACGACCGGCCAGATCACCGTCGCCGGCGAGATCAGCCAGAACAGCGCCCAGCCGAGGCCGAGGGTGACGACGCCAAACAGGAGAATGAAAACCCAAGCCAGCACGATCGGAATCGACAGCACCACGAGATCGATCAGGAAGGCGACAACGCGCCGCATCAACACGCCGCGGAATAAATCCGGCTGCGCATAGGGATCGAAGGCATGGGCGCGGGGCGGGGTACCGGCACTGCGCCAGGTGTCGCCCTGCCAGCTTCCGTTGTTGGGGCCGCCAGCATTCGGGCCGGTATCAGACATGACGCATCCCTCCGTTTGCATCCTCACGGTCCATCACATGGATATCACCAGACCGCGCAACAAGTGTGCGGAATCGTTACAGACTGTCCATGACGTAAATCAGGCGTGGCTTGAGCGCGGATGCGCTCAGCGCGCAGCCTTGATGCGTTCCGCGGCGTGTGGCGCGAAATAAGTCAGCACGCCATCGGCGCCGGCGCGCTTGAAGCCGAGCAGGCTTTCCATGATGGCGCGGTCGCCGTCGATCCAGCCGTTGTTCGCGGCGGCCATGATCATCGCGTATTCGCCGGACACCTGATAGGCGAAGGTCGGAACCGCGAACGTGTCCTTCACGCGGCGCACAATATCCAGATAGGGCATGCCAGGCTTGACCATGACCATGTCGGCGCCTTCGGCGAGATCGAGTTCGACCTCGCGCAGCGCCTCGTCGGAATTGGCGCTATCCATCTGATAGGTACGCTTGTCGCCGGTTAGCGTCTTGGCCGAGCCAATGGCATCGCGGAACGGGCCGTAGAAGGCCGAGGCATATTTCGCGGCATAGGCCATGATCTGCACGTCCAGGAATCCCGCTTCGTCCAGCGCCTCGCGGATCGCGCCGACACGGCCGTCCATCATGTCCGATGGCGCAATGATATCGCAGCCGGCCTCGGCCTGGACCAGCGCCTGCTGGACCAACACGGCGACGGTCTCGTCGTTGAGGATCTTGCCGTTCTGGATCAGCCCGTCATGACCATGGCTGGTGAACGGATCCAGTGCCACGTCGCAGAGGATACCGAGGTCGGGGAATTCCTTCTTGATGGCGCGCACGGACTGGCAAACCAGATTGTTGGCGTTGCAGGCCTCGGTGCCCATCTCGTCACGCAGCGACGGGTCGGTATAGGGGAACAGCGCGATGCAGGGGATGTCCAGCTTCATGGCACGCTCGGCATCGCGCACTGCCTGATCGACGCTGAGGCGTTCCACGCCGGGCATCGAGGCAATCGCCGCGCGCTGGTTGTCGCCGTCGATCACGAAAAGCGGCCAGATCAGGTCGTCGGTGGTCAGCACGTTCTCGCGGACCAGCCGGCGGGCCCATTCGGACTTGCGGTTACGGCGGGGGCGGGTGGTCAGGCCGAGGGAGGGGGCATCATAAGTGGCCGGGCGGGGGGCGTGATCGCGCAATTCGATGGGGCGCCCGAACTTGATTGCCATAATACCGTCTCTCCCGCGGGCCTTCGTGAGGTCGAAAGCCCCTTAAATTCGACCTGTTCTAAGTCTAGCACCTCGATGTCCCGGCGTCACCGCGATCATGCACGTCATGCGCGCGTGACGTGACGGGCTGGGTCATTGATTTTGCAGGCCCAAAGGCTCACAAAAAGCCCCCATGAATCGCCTGAACCGTCGCCCAAACGTCCAGTTCCCATCCGTGAGATCGCATTCGCATGTCTGAGCAGATGCCGCGCGACCTCGGGTCGAGAGAGCCCACGTCGCGGGACCATGCCATGTCGGTTGCGGCGATCTCGTCCGGACGCATCGAATCCGACGAAAACATCTGGACCCGGCGCCTGGTCCTGTTCCTGCGCGTGATGGCCGTCGTCTCGATGATGCAGGGCCTTTATCACTGGGCGCAGGTTACCGGCTTTGTCGGCACCGAGGATGACGCCTTCGAGGTCCAGACCATGGGCTGGCAGACCGCCACGGTCTATTTCGCCGTCATCGAACTGGTCAGCGCCGTCGGCCTCTGGCTCGCGACGCCATGGGGCGCCGTCGTCTGGCTGACGACCGTGGTGTCCATGGCGGTCATCGAGCTGATGTTTCCGACCATCTATGGCGGCAACCTCCTGATCGTCGGCGTCCAGGCTGCGTTTCTCGCAGGCTACCTTGCGCTGGCATGGATGGCGGCGCGCGAACGGCCGCCATAGGCTCAGGACGTCAAGCAGAGGCCTCGCAGAAGGCCCTGCATTCAGGGAGGTCATTTTGAACCAGCTTTATTCCGGCGGCACCGCCGGCAGCATCATCGTCAGCGCCATCGCCCGCTATGGCGACCAGCCCGCGCTCGCGGACGGCCATGTCCGCTGGAGCTACCGCGAATTCGGCGACGTGGTCGCGCGTTTCATCAGCCTGTTCCGCAGCCTTGGCCTGAAGAGGGGCGATGCGCTGTCCATTCTCTCCGGCAACCGCGCCGAGAGCTGGGCCGCAATTTCCGCCGCCGCCGTGATGGGCCTGCGCTACACGCCGCTGCATCCCATGGCCGCCGAGGACGACCACGCCTTCATTCTCGAGGACGCCGAGATCTCCGCGCTGATCGTGGAGGCCGGCAAGTTCGCCGCGCGCGGCCTCTCGCTGCGCAGCCGCGTGCCGGGCCTGAAACACTTGCTGTCCTTCGGCGCGCTCGATGGCGCGCGCGATCTGCTGGCCGAACTGCCCAATGCGACGCCGGCGCCGCTGGTGGACGAGAGCAGCACCGGCGATATCTGCTGGCTGGCTTATACCGGTGGCACCACGGGCCGTTCGAAGGGCGTGATGCTGCCGCATCGCGTGCTGGTGGCGATGTCGCTGGCGATCTACGCGGACTGGGACTGGCCGGCCGATATCCGCTATCTCGCGGCGACGCCGATCAGCCACGCCGCCGGCATCACGCTGTTTCCGGTGATGCTGCGCGGCGGTTTCGCACGGCTGGTGCAGGGTTTCGATGCGGAAACCTATTGCCGCGTGGTGCATGAGGAGAAGATTACCGCGACCTTCCTGGTGCCGACGCTGATCTATGCGCTGATCGACGCGCCGGAGCTGCGCGCCAAATACGACATGTCGTCATTGCAGATGATCGTCTACGGCGCGGCGCCGATGTCGCCGGACCGGCTGCGCGAGGGCGTAGGCATCTTCGGCAATGTGTTCGTGCAGCTCTACGGCCAGACCGAAGCGCCGCAGATCATCACCACCATGCGCAAGATCGATCACGACGACAGCAAGCCGGGCCGTCTCGGCTCCTGCGGCCGCGCCAATCCGATGGTCGAGGTCAAACTGTTCGATGCCGAGATGCGCGAAGTGGCGACAGGGGAGCCCGGCGAGATCTGCGTGCGCGGCTCGCTGGTGATGGATGGTTACTGGAAACGGCCGGATGCCACCGAAGACGCGTTTCGAGGTGGCTGGCTGCACACCGGCGATGTCGCGGTGAAGGACAGCGACGGCTTCTTCTATATCGTCGACCGCACCAAGGACATGATCATCTCGGGCGGCTTCAACATCTATCCGCGTGAAGTCGAGGATGCCCTGATGGCGCATCATGCGGTGGCGTCCGCTGCGGTCATCGGAATTCCCGATGCGAAGTGGGGCGAGGCGGTGAAGGCCTTCGTGGTGCTGAAAGCCGGCGCGAATAATTCCGTGGAGGAACTTCAGGCGCATGTGAAAGACAAGCGCGGCGCGCCGTGGTCGCCGAAGACCATCGATTTCGTCAGTGAGATCCCCGTGACGGGGCTCGGCAAGATCGATCGCAAGGCATTGCGCGCGCCCTATTGGGACGGGCGAACGCGCGGAGTTGCGTAAAATTGTCGAATTAATTTTCGGGGCGTTGGCGGTAAGACTTCGGTCACCCTAACACCCCGGTTACGAACCTTACGCGAGTGTTTCGAATTTTACGGAAGCTGTTCCGCTATGCGACAGATCGGGCGGACAAAGCTGGAACATGGGCTCTGCAGCGTGAATCAAACCTTGCGAAAACCCCTTGTTTCACCGGCTTAATCTCAGATTCACTGTCTCAAATTCATGATCTCTTTATTGTCTTATTTAAGCGGTTCTTCAAACGCTCCCCCTTAAGTTGGCCCTATCAGACGGGACACAAGTTTCGTCGAATAAGTCGATAAAAACGACAACAGGGGTAGTGTCATGATGAAGACCGTTGCGACGGTGGAAAGCGTCGATCTCGTTCCGGGCCAGGCGCCGGTTCAGCCGCTTTATCTGGAAGCCTTGACGTTGGTGGAGCGTCTGCATCGCCGTCTGCTCGACGTCATCAAGGATGAATTCGATCGCCGCGGCCGCGCTGATATCAATTCGGTCCAGGCACTGCTGCTCTACAATATCGGCGACAAGGAATTGACCGCCGGCGAGCTGCGCACCCGTGGTTACTATCTCGGCTCCAACGTGTCCTATAACCTGAAGAAGCTCGTCGAACTCGGCTTCCTCGATCATCAGCGCTCGCGCGTCGATCGTCGTTCGGTTCGCATCCGTCTGACGGCGCAGGGCCAGGAAATCCGCCACATCGTCGACGCGCTGTATCAGAAGCACGTCAAGACGGTCGAGCAGGTCGGTGGCATCTCCAACGAGGAATTCGCGACCCTCAACAAGTCGCTGCACCGCCTCGAGCGCTTCTGGACCGACCAGATCCTGTATCGTCTCTGAGACTTCGACCTCCAAGTCGCCGAACCACTGCCGACGGATTGCCCTCCGAAAGCACATCGAAATGCGCGCAAGACGCATGCGACACTGAAATTGATCAAGGCGCCCTCGCAGGGCGCCTTTTTCTTTGGCGTTACGCGCATCCCACGCTTGCTGAACGAAAACACCTCCAAGACAGACACAGAGATATTGGAGATGATTTCATGAAGCGCTTGTTGATCTTTCTGCTCCTCTTTCCTGCCGTTGCGACTGTCGCGTTCTACGCAGTGACGTACGTCCTGACGGGCGCAGCGGTGGATAGCGGTACAGGGCCGGTGTTCATGTATCTCGTCTTTATTGTGCCGGGGCTCCTGGTCGCTTTGCTCGACTGGCTGATTGCCAGGACGTCCATGCCTGCGGTCATGACGACGACACTTCTTGCCTACGGGCTGTCAGTGTTGGCGATGGCCTTGCTTCTCGGCTCCAGCAAGCAACTCGTGGCACTCGGTCTGATCGGCGCAATTCCAGCCGCCGTGTGTTCGTGGCTGTCAAATAAACCAACGGAAAGCGTGAAGGCGGCGTGAGCGATTCGTCACTCGTGCCAAGCAGGAGTGGAATTGCCGCCGACCAACTTGAATTTTAAGTCTCAGAAATTGCAATCGTGCTGCCCAACACGTAAGCTTGCTGTAGGCAAGTTGGAGCAAACTCTCTGAGAGAGCAGTGGCGACACCAAAGGATTATCTCGCTAACGCCGAACGGCTCGTCTCCGATGCCGCCTATTTGCACGCGCAGGATAGGGCGCGTTCCGCTGCCACATTGATAGTAGTTGCGCTTGAGCAAATGGGCGAATTTGTCGAAGTTCTGACAAAAGTCTCGTATCCCGATGCAGAGGTGCATATGGGCATCTTTGGCGGCAAGACGAATGCACATGCAAAGCGTCAGGATGCCCTTGCTGGCCATATAATGAACTACGCATTCGGCTCATTCTTCGTCCGAACGATGGCAAAGCGCTACGCGGATGAATTCCCGAGCAATAGCACAGAAGACATCGCATCTTGGATTGCGCGTACGCAACCTCATAGCCTGAGCGATGAAGAGCAAAAGGATCAGAGGTCCTGTCCCGATATAGCGGCGGCTCATTTATTGCTGCACTTTGTGCGGTCTAATATCCTTAGAGACTTGAGAGAATACGGCCTTTACGAAAACAACAGCCGAGCCTTTTCTGACGACGAAATAAAGCAGACGATAAGCTTGGCTTTTAAAGTTCGCGCCATGTTGGAAAGGTCGTGGGTCACACCCGAACCGTTTAAATTGGTCGGCGTGAATATGCCAGAAGGCCTAAAATTCGATCTGTCCGGCAATCGTCTTGCGTGACTATTGCTTGGCTAAGCTCTCGATTCGCCTAGATCGCTCAGTAGCAGTCTCACAACTTTCTTCCATGTCGATGGAACCGGTTCCATTCTCGCGGCTTATCGCTTCGTCAGAAGGGATCAAGTCATGCTGGTCGAACGCGGTCTGAAAGTGATGAATGTCGAGGCGGTGGGCGACGCCTATGCCATCGCTGCGAACTACCTGCGCAAGTCCGGCGCGATCCCCGATACTTATCTCACCAACGATCGGCTGCTCGAAATCATCGTCCGGATGTTTCATCGCGGCGAAGACAACAAGCTTCGCCTTGCGAACAGAGCGATCGCGCAATTCCAGGCTGCACGGGCTGAAGCCGCGTAGCCGGTTTTCTGATGTCCAACGGGGAAAATGACGACATGCAGATTGCCATCGACCGCATCATGCACACCTATGACCTGATGATGAGCCGCACGCAGGCTGCATCCGACGAAGCCCGCACCAAGGTGACCGACTATGTGCAGTCGCTGTTCGACGGTGGCGAGAAGGATCCGCACCGGCTGACGGTGTTCGGCTTGACCTATTTGCGTGAGCTCGATGGCAGCAACGATCCGGTGAAGGCCGGGTTTACCGGCCTTTGAGGGAGTAGGGCGCAATAGCGCTGCGTTTAAGCGCTGGCGCCCTGTCCAGGGCTTCATCAGATTCAAATTTCAAACAGCTACTACCCTTCAGACATGCGTCATCACCCCTGTTATTTGCAGCGCGGGGGCGCCGTCGTCTCCTGCATTCCCGGCCCCCTGTGAGAGGGCGTGCGGAACGCCGGGTGCCCGTTGCACCCTTGGGCCTGATGCGATGCGGTCTTCCGCAGGGTTAGAGTGCATCAGGACTTTCGGAGGCGCCGAGCAAGTGCCCGACGTTCCGCATGCGGTGTTTTTTCGGTTGCTTGCACTTTGCCTCGACGAACGCTCCGATCGCGAATTAAAGTCCCAAGGCGATGGGAAGGGAGCCTCAAGCGACTGGGCCGAACGCGTTTCGAATTGGTCGTCCGTCACACTGTCCAGGATTCTTTCCATCTCAAGGCCAGCCGTCTCCTTGCCAGTGGCAGTGCTGGCGCAGATCCGTCCTGCCCGAAGACAGACGTCACCCGTGAACCGCGCGACGCCGCATCTCCGGCGTCCACCGCATCCCACCCCGCGAACGTGACGATCGCGATCGCCCCTCTCGGTGGGGCAGGACGGAGGAGAATATAATCAAGTTAGGGATGCAGTCAATGGGGAATAGGAAAAAATGTTTGGGTACTGTCTTGCCGCCCCACACTGTCATTCCCCGGCGAACCAATTGGTTTGCCTGAGGGCGGCTGCGCGCCTTCGCGCAGGCGAACCCGGAATCTCAGCATGGGAGTCTCCTATCGTGCCAAACACTTCGAGATTCCCAGCCGCTCCAATTGGAGTGGCTGGGGTTCGCACTACGCGGCTGCGCCGCTTCGTGCGCCCCGGAATGACAAGTGTGGCGTCCGGCAAGCCCTAGTCGCGCGCCGGAATGACGAGCGGGACGCGATGCGCTCATCGCATATGTGCTCATCGAAGCACTGTCGTCACGGTTCTGCCACTCGAACTATCGCTCGACAAGATGCGCGCGCGAGACCGCAGGTTCAAACCGATCGGCGAAATACTGCGTTTCGTTGGCCACCCGTCCGTCGCGGAACTCCATGATGCTTACCGCGTAGGATGGTATACCGTCATAGGTCAGGATGAATTCGGTGACCCATAATTCGCCGCTGCCGATAATCCGCCGAACCGTAAAACGTTTCTCATTTGGCTGGACAAGTCGGCTCATCTGAATGTTGTGCCGACCGCGGATGCGTTCCCCCGATTGGGGATAATAAAGCATCGCATCCTCATGGTAGATGTCATGTTCGATATTGAAATCGTTCGCGTCCGATGCAGTCCAATGACGCTCCAGGGCGGCCCGTACATCGTCCATCTCAACCTCCTGCGATAGGCCTCAGGTTGGCGGCTTGGCTTGGTGCAGAGGGGAAGGAGAGCCGAACCTCTCCACAACGACAGACAGTCGCCTTACCGGCAAACTAGCATGGAAAAGCTCGTGAAGATTTTCTTGTTCGCTGTTTCCGCGCGATAATCCTCGAAGACTTCTCTCACGCCGACGGTCTACAGATCGGGCCGGGGACAACACAAGGACACGCCCATGCTTACGCTTCATCATCTCAACGACTCCCGCTCGCAGCGGATCATCTGGCTGCTGGAAGAGCTCGGCGCGCCCTACGATCTGACAACCTATCAGCGCGATGCGCAGACGCGGCTGGCGCCGCCGGAGCTCGAGGCGGTGCATCCGCTCGGCAAGTCGCCTGTCATCGTCGACGGCGATGTGACCATCGCGGAATCCGCAGCCGTCGTCGACTACGTCATCCGCCGCTACGGCAAGGGCGCGATGCGGCCGGCGGAGGGCACTCCGGAGCATGAGGCCTATCTCGAATGGCTGCATTATGCCGAGGGCTCGGCGATGTTGCCGCTGATGCTCAATCTCTACGTGTCTCGCCTGAAGGAGGCCGGTGCGCCGTTGCGGCCGCGGATCGACAGCGAGATGGCCCGGCATCTCGGTCATGCCAACCGGGCGCTGCAGGGCCGCGCGTTCTTTGTCGGCGACAGCCTGACCGGCGCGGATATCCAGATGAGTTTCGTCGCCGAGGTTGCCGGCAGCTTCGACCGGCTCAAGGCCTATCCCGATCTGGCCGCCTGGATCGGCCGGATGCATGCCCGCCCGGCGTTCCAGCGCAGCGTGGAGAAGGGCGGGGTATACCGGCTGGCGAAATAGGGACGGAGCACTTCGGACGTTGACCGATGATTATAATGTAGATACATTATAGTCATGAAAATCCTCTGGGACGAGCCGAAGCGTCTCGCCAACCTAGACAAGCACGGGTTGGATTTCGCCGATCTCGATGAGGCCTTTTTCGAAAGCGCTCTGGTTGCCGTCACAGGTGAAAGCCAAGCGTTGGATTGGCATCGGCCGGAATATCCGCGGCGTCATTGTGGTGGTGTTCGTGGTTCTCGGAAAGGAGGCCTTGAGCGTGATTAGCATGCGTCCCGCCAGTAAGAATGAGAGGAGGCTCTACAATGACCGTTAAAAAGCGGGGTTATAGCGCCAAAGATATGCGAGAGGTCAGCGACACCCCGGAATTGACGAAGGACGACTTTGCCAAGGCTAAGCCCTTTGCTGAAGCCTTGCCGGATCTGGCCAAATCGATCCGCAAGGGGCGTGGTCCCAACAAGGCGCCCACCAAAACGCTCGTGTCGCTGCGGCTCAGTCCGGACGTCCTGACCCATTTCAAGTCTAAGGGGCCGGGCTGGCAATCGAAGATCGACGAGGTCCTGCGTAAGGCGGCGGGCGTCAAGCGATAGGGGCGGAATCGCCGTTTACTTCGGGCGGTAGGCAATCGGCATGTGCAATCGCCGCATTTGCCGCTGCTGCCTAAATATCGCGCCCTGAAGCGCAAAACCTTGGCCCCGCCAGCCAGATATGGTATTCGGGGCACCGTTTCCTGATCGCCACTCGTGACCGTCCGCACGCCGAAAGAAGGCCGCGGCGGTGGAGATATTGCCCTATGACCACTTCGGCCAAAACCGGCTCCGCGCCCGACTCGTTCTTCTCCGCCACGCTTGCTCAGGCCGATCCCGAGATTGCCGAGGCGATCAAGGGTGAACTCGGTCGCCAGCGTCACGAGATCGAGCTGATCGCGTCGGAAAACATCGTCAGCCGCGCCGTGATGGAGGCGCAGGGCTCGGTGATGACCAACAAATATGCCGAGGGTTATCCGGGCGCGCGCTATTATGGCGGCTGCGAATTCGTCGATATCGCTGAGAACCTCGCCATCGAACGCGCCAAGAAGCTGTTTGGCGCCCAGTTCGCCAATGTGCAGCCAAACTCCGGCAGCCAGATGAACCAGGCGGTGTTCCTGGCGCTGCTGCAGCCGGGCGATACCTTCATGGGTCTCGACCTCGCAGCCGGCGGCCATCTCACCCACGGCTCGCCCGTCAACATGTCCGGCAAGTGGTTCAAGCCGGTGCACTACACCGTGCGCAAGGACGACCAGATCCTCGACATGGATGCGATCGCCAAGCAGGCCGAGGAGGTGAAGCCGAAACTGATCATCGCCGGCGGCTCGGCCTATTCGCGCTCGTGGGACTTCAAGCGCTTCCGCGAGATCGCCGACAGCGTCGGCGCGTATCTGCTCGTCGACATGGCCCACTTTGCGGGCCTCGTTGCCGGCGGCGTCCATGCCTCGCCGGTGCCGCATGCCCATGTCACGACGACGACCACGCACAAGTCGCTGCGCGGCCCGCGCGGCGGCCTGATCCTCACCAATGACGAGGCGCTGCACAAGAAGCTGAACTCGGCGATCTTCCCGGGCCTGCAGGGCGGCCCGCTGATGCATGTCATCGCGGCGAAAGCCGTGGCCTTCAAGGAAGCGCTGCAGCCGGACTTCAAGGTCTATGCCAAGAACGTTGTCGAGAATGCCAAGGCGCTGGCCGAAACGCTGCGCGCGCAGGGCTACGACATTGTCTCGGGCGGCACCGATAACCACCTGATGCTCGTCGACCTCCGGCCGAAGGGCCTGAAGGGCAACGTCTCGGAGAAGGCACTGGTCCGCGCCGGCATCACCTGCAACAAGAACGGCGTGCCGTTCGATCCGGAAAAGCCGTGGATCACCTCGGGCATCCGTCTCGGCACGCCCGCCGCCACCACGCGCGGTTTCGGCATTGCCGAATTCAAGGCAACCGGCGAGATGATTGCCGAAGTGCTGAGCGCGGTGGCGCAGTCCGGCGACGGCAGTGCGCCGCTGGTCGAAGCGGCCGTGAAGGAGAAGGTCAAGGCGCTGACGGATCGTTTCCCGATCTATCAGTAAGGCCTGCTACGAGGCGGAGACCTGCGCGGTCAGAAGGTCGCGCAGGAACGAGTGTCTGGAAGGTTCTTTGGAATGCGCTGTCCGAACTGCAATAGCCTCGATACGCAGGTGAAGGACTCGCGTCCCGCGGAAGATTCCGCCGTGATCCGCAGGCGGCGCGTATGCGTCACCTGCAACTTCCGCTTCACCACCTTCGAGCGCGTGCAACTGCGCGAGCTCACGGTGATCAAGCGCAATGGCCGCCGCGTCCCGTTCGACCGCGACAAGCTGGTGCGTTCGCTGTCGATCAGTCTGCGCAAGCGCCCGGTCGATCCGGAGCGGGTGGAGACCATGGTCTCGGCCATCGTGCGCGAGCTGGAAAGCGGCGGCGAGGCGGAGATTTCGTCGGAGACCATCGGCGAGATCGTGATGGAGCATCTGCGCGGGCTCGATGACGTCGCCTATGTGCGCTTCGCCTCGGTCTATCGCAATTTTCGCGAGGCCAAGGACTTCGAGGCCGTGCTCGGCGAATTGCATGCCGATGACGACGGCCGGCCGGTGGTGGTCCGAAAATGATCTTCCGGATCCTGGAAGATCAATACGCTCAAAAATCTGCCGACGCGAAAGCAACCGACCTGCGCTTCATGCAGCTGGCGCTGACGCTCGGCCGGCGCGGGCAGGGCCGGACATGGCCCAATCCCGCGGTCGGCGCGGTCATCGTGAAGGACGGTGTTATTATTGGCCGCGGCTGGACGCAGCCCGGCGGCCGTCCCCATGCCGAGCCTGTCGCACTTGCGCAGGCCGGCGAGGCCACACGCGGTGCCACGCTCTATGTGACGCTGGAGCCATGCTCGCATTTCGGCAAGTCGCCGCCTTGCGCGGATGCGATCGTCGCTGCGGGCATCGCGCGCGTCGTCGCGGCGATTGAAGATCCCAATCCGGACGTGGCGGGCCAAGGTCATGCGCGGCTGCGTGCGGCGGGCATCAGGGTCGATGTCGGGCTCTGCGCCGAACAGGCCGCGCGCGATCACGCCGGGCATTTTCGGCGTATCCGCGACAAGCGCCCGCATGTCGTGTTGAAGCTCGCGGTGTCGCCGGACGACAAGATCGCGGCAGCCGGTCACAAGCCGGTCGCCGTCACCGGCGAGATGGTGCGGTCGCGCGTGCATCTCTTGCGGGCGCAATGCGATGCGGTGCTGGTCGGCATGGGCACCGTCATCGCTGACGATCCCGAACTGACCTGTCGCTTGCCGGGCATGATGAAGCGCTCGCCGGTGCGCGTGGTGCTCGACCGTGCGCTGCGCATGTCCGGTAATACCCGACTGGTGCATTCGGCGCGTACGACGCCGCTGTGGGTGATGACCTCCAGCCTGTCGGAAGCCCCCGCCGCGATGGCGCTGGGCGCTGCCGGCACGCAGGTGCTGCGCGTGCCGACCACGACCGCGCCGCCGCCGGGGCTGGATTTGCTCGCCGTGCTGCATAGCTTGTCGGAGAAGGGCATTACGAAGCTGCTGGTGGAAGGCGGATCGAAAGTCGCGGCGTCTTTCGTGACGGCGGGGCTGGTCGACGAGGTCTGGCTGTTTCGCGGGCCGAAGGAGATCGGCGAGGGTGGCATCGCCGCGCTGGATGCATTGCCGCTATCGGCGATCACCGGGTCGCCGGACTTCGTGCAGCGTGCTAGCGAGACGATCGAAAACGACACTCTGACCATCTACGAAAGAAGCTAATGTTCACCGGCATTGTCACCGACATCGGCGAGATCGAGAGCCTTACGCAAGTGGCGCAGGGCCAGCTCCACCGGCTGCGCATTCTCTGCGACTACGACCAGACCACCATCGCCGACGGCGCCTCGATCGCCTGCAACGGCGTCTGCCTCACAGTGGTCGGCTCCGGCGTGGCCAATGGCAAAACCTGGTTCGACGTTGACGCTGCCGCCGAGACGCTGGGCATGACCACGGCAAAGCACTGGAAGCTGGGCACCAGGCTCAATCTCGAGCGCGCGCTGAAGATCGGCGACGAGCTTGGCGGCCATATCGTCGCCGGCCATGCCGATGGCATCGCCACCATCGTATCGCGCGAGAGCCTGCCGGACATGGCGCGGATCACCTTCCGCACCACGCGCGAACTGGCGCGTTTCATCGCCACCAAGGGCTCCATCACGCTGGATGGCGTGTCGCTGACGGTGAATACCGTCGATGACGTGCAGTTCGCCGTGCTGATCATTCCGCACACGCTGAGCGTCACCACGCTGGGCAAGGCGTGGGAAGCAGGCGCCGAGGTCAATATCGAGGTCGATCTGATGGCCCGCTATGCGGCGCGGCTCAGCGAAATGCCTGTTTAAGGTTCCGACCTCTCGGCCGTCATGGCCGGGCTTGTCCCGGCCATCCACGTCTTCGTGCCCGGCCAAGACGTGGATACCCGGCATGCGCCGGGCATGACGGCGCTAAATTGCCAAGTATTGCCCTTGGCTTCACTGCCCGCGACGACTACAAACACGCGTTGTTGACAATCTTCATTCTTGGAGATGTTCAACGTTTTTAACAGGTTGAGATATGGCAGACGCGCGACGCGCTCATTTGCAGGACCAGACCGACATCACGGGCGCGCGCGTCCTGATCGTCGAGGCGCGGTTCTATGACGACATTCAGGATGCACTGCTGGAAGGCGCGATCGTCGAGCTGAAGGCAGCCGGCGTCACCCATGACGTGTTGACGGTGCCGGGCGCGCTGGAAATTCCCTCGACCATCGCGATTGCAGTCGATGCTGCCGCGAAAAGCGGCAAGCCTTATGAAGCGGCAATTGCGCTGGGTTGTGTCGTGCGCGGCGAGACGTTCCATTTCGAGATCGTCTCGATGGAGTCGTCGCGCGGGCTGATGGATTTGTCCGTCGATCTGCGGCTGCCCCTCGGCAACGGGATCATCACGGTGGATACCGACGAGCAGGCCTGGGCGCGCGCGCGCGCCGGTGAATTGAACAAGGGCGGCGATGCGGCCCGTGCGGCACTGTCCGTGCTGCGCATCAAGCGCCGTCTGGCGAAGGCCTGAGCCGATGTCTGAGAAGAAAATGGCTGACAAGAAAGCGGACTTCAAGAAGCCGATCCCCAAAGGCGACCGCAAGGCCAACCGCCGCGGTGCCGCGCGCCTCGCGGCCGTGCAGGCGCTCTATCAGATGGATGTGGGCGGCTCCGGCATCAACGACGTGTTCGCCGAGTTCGAGAGCTTCTGGCTCGGCAGCGAGATCGAGGGTGACCAGTATCTCCCGGCCGAAGAGGCGTTCTTCCGCGACATCGTGTCCGGCGTGGTGCGCGACCAGAACAAGCTCGATCCGCTGATCGACGACGCGCTCTCCAGAGGCTGGCCGCTGCAGCGGATCGAGGCGATCCTGCGCGCGGTGATGCGCGCCGGCGCCTATGAGCTGGAACATCGCAAGGACATTCCCGGCCGTGTCGTGGTGTCGGAATATGTCGACGTTGCGCATGCCTTCGTCGAAGGCGACGAGACCGGCATGGTCAATGCGGTGCTCGACCAGATCGCCCGGCAGTTTCGCGCGGAAGAGTTTTCGCGCGCAGGACACTGACCATGTCAGCCGGGTCCAACGCATCCGGCGAAGACACCCTGATCGCGCGCTACTTCAAGCCGCTCGCGACTGATCCCGGTGCGTTCGGCCTGACCGACGACGCCGCGGTGCTCAAGGCCGACGGCGAGGATATCGTCGTCAACACCGATGCCATCGTCGAAGGCGTGCACTTTCTCCCTGACGATCCCCCGGACACCATCGCGCGCAAGGCGCTGCGGGTGAACCTCTCCGACCTCGCCGCCAAGGGTGCCACGCCGGCAGGCTTCGTGCTGACGCTGGCGCTGCGGACACATGATGAGGCGTGGCTGGCGGAGTTCGCGCGCGGTCTCGGCGAAGACATCGCAATATTCGGCTGTGCGTTGCTCGGCGGCGATACGGTCTCGACGCCGGGGCCGCTGATGGTCTCAGTCACCGCCTTCGGACGCGTTCCGGTGGGCAAGATGGTCCGCCGCCACGGCGCGGCGGTGGGGGACCGCGTGGTCGTGAGTGGCATGATCGGTGATGCCGCGCTTGGCCTTGCGGCGCTGAAAGGCGGCGCGGTCGCGGCGGCGCTGACTGGCGACAGCAACGCGCGTGACGCGCTCGTGGCACGCTATCGCGTGCCGCAGCCACGCAACGCGCTGGCATTTGCGGTGCGCGATTTCGCGACGGCGTCGATGGATGTCTCCGACGGATTGGCCGGCGATCTCGCCAAGCTCTGTGCGGTGTCGGGCATCTCTGCCGTCATCGATGCATCGGCTATTCCGCTGTCGGATCCGGCGGCAGCACTGCTGGATCGCGGTGTGATCGGTCTCGAAACGGTCGTTGCCGGCGGCGACGACTACGAAGTCCTCTGCACCATCCCAGAGAATCGCACGACCGGTTTCGTGCAGGCCGCGCACCAGGCGGGCGTGCGGGTCGCGGTCATCGGGACAATTGTTGCAGGTGCGTCATCGCCCCGCTTCGTCGACCAGGCGGGCAGGGACATCGTGTTGAAGCGCCTGTCCTACAGCCACTTCTAGGAACAGCTCTGGAAGTAATCTCCGTGTCGTCCCCGCCTAGCACGCCGAAGGCGTGCGCGGGGCGGGGCCCCATACACTCTTGAGAGCTGTTCAACGCAGGACGGAGAGGCCTTCCTTTTAATTGAGCGGCCTGAGGTTATGGATCCCCGCCTCCGCGGGGATGACACCCGAAAGGCCAACGTTCCTCTTCCCCCTACATCCCCTCCAAAAATCCTGCATTAGCCCATTGGCAGCGTTGCACGGCGATACCGATTTTGCCATGCTCATCAAACGAGAGGCCGTCCTCACGTGCTGGGCAGGCCTCCTTTTTATGCGCCAACTAACAAGGCGCCGGGCAGGAAGGACTGAGGCAGATTCCATGACAGCATTGTGGGTGATCGTGCTCTGCGGGGCACTGTCGATCGTTTACGCGATCTGGGCGACGAGTTCTGTGTTGAAGGCCGATGCGGGTAACGCACGGATGCAGGAAATTGCAGAGGCCGTGCGAGAGGGCGCACAGGCCTATCTGAAGCGACAATATCTCACCATCGGCATCGTCGGCGTCGTGATCTTCGCGCTGCTGGCTTACTTCCTCGGCATGCTCGTGGCCTTCGGCTTCCTGATCGGCGCCGTGCTGTCGGGCGCAGCCGGCTTCATCGGCATGAACGTGTCGGTGCGTGCCAATGTCCGCACCGCGCAGGCGGCGACGATCTCGCTGGCCGGCGGCCTCGAACTCGCCTTCAAGGCCGGTGCCATCACCGGCATGCTGGTGGCGGGTCTGGCGTTGCTCGGCGTCACCATCTACTTCGCCTATCTCACGCACGCCCTCGGCCTCGCTGCCAACAGCCGCACCGTGATCGATGCGCTGGTGGCGCTCGGCTTCGGCGCGTCGCTGATCTCGATCTTCGCCCGTCTCGGCGGCGGCATCTTCACCAAGGGCGCTGACGTCGGCGGCGATCTCGTCGGCAAGGTCGAAGCCGGGATTCCCGAAGACGATCCGCGCAATCCGGCAACGATCGCCGACAATGTGGGCGACAATGTCGGCGACTGCGCCGGCATGGCCGCCGACTTGTTCGAGACCTATGCGGTGACCGCGGTCGCCACCATGGTTCTGGCGGCGATCTTCTTCGCGAGCTCGCCATTGCTGGTCAACATGATGACGCTGCCGCTCGCCATTGGCGGCATCTGCATCCTGACCTCGATTGCCGGCACGTTCTTCGTCAAGCTCGGTGCCAGCCAGTCGATCATGGGCGCGCTGTATAAGGGCCTGATCGCCACCGGCGTGTTGTCACTGTTTGGCGTTGCCGCCGTGATCTACTGGCTGATCGGTTTCGGTCCGCTGGCCGGCGTGAAGTATACGGGTCTGGCGCTGTTCCAATGCGGCGTCGCCGGCCTCGTTGTCACGGCGCTGATCATCGTGATCACCGAATACTACACCGGCACCGACTATCGTCCGGTGAAGTCCATCGCGCAGTCGTCGGTCACCGGTCACGGCACCAATGTGATCCAGGGTCTCGCGATCTCGATGGAGTCGACAGCGGGTCCTGCGATCGTCATCATCGCCGGCATTCTCGTCACCTACAGCCTCGCGGGCCTGTTCGGTATCGCGATTGCCACCACGACGATGCTGGCGCTGGCCGGCATGATCGTGGCGCTCGACGCCTTCGGTCCAGTCACCGACAATGCCGGCGGCATTGCCGAAATGGCCGGATTGCCGAAGGAAGTCCGCAAGGCCACCGACGCGCTCGACGCGGTCGGCAACACCACCAAGGCGGTCACTAAGGGCTATGCCATCGGCTCGGCAGGCCTCGGCGCACTGGTGCTGTTCGCGGCTTACAATGAAGACCTCAAATTCTTCATCGCCAATGCCGCGAAGTATCCGTACTTCAAGGATGTGCTGCCGGACTTCTCGCTGAACAATCCCTATGTGGTGGTCGGTCTGCTGTTCGGCGGTCTGCTGCCATACCTGTTCGGTGCGATGGGCATGACGGCGGTGGGCCGTGCAGCCAGCGCCATCGTCGAGGAAGTGCGTCGCCAGTTCCGCGAGAAGCCGGGCATCATGCAGGGCACCGACAAGCCGGATTACGGCCGCGCGGTGGATCTGCTGACCAAGGCCGCGATCAAGGAAATGATCATCCCGTCGCTGCTTCCGGTGCTGTCGCCCATCGTGGTGTACTTCATCATCTACGCCATTGCCGGCGGCGGCGCAGTCGGCAAGTCGGCGGCATTCTCCGCGGTCGGCGCGATGCTGCTTGGCGTGATCGTCACGGGTCTCTTTGTGGCGATCTCGATGACCTCGGGCGGCGGCGCCTGGGACAATGCCAAGAAGTATATCGAGGACGGTCATTTCGGCGGCAAGGGCTCCGACGCTCATAAAGCTGCGGTGACCGGCGACACCGTCGGCGATCCCTACAAGGACACGGCAGGCCCCGCGGTGAACCCGATGATCAAGATCACCAACATCGTGGCGCTCCTGTTGTTGGCGATTCTCGCGCACTAGACGGCGGCAACGGCCAATGTAAAAGTCTCGCGGTGAAAGCCGCGGGACTTTCTTTTTTGGTCATTTTGAAAGACGAAAACGATGCGTGGAATTGGCGTTGCTTTATTCGCGGTGTTTGCTTTTTCAACGCCTGTTCTCGCCGCCGCAGAAAAATGCCCCATCAGTGATGCAGCCGAAGCGAAGGCCGGCGGCCTCCACCAGGCCATTGAGGCCGCGATGAAGGCCGAGTTCAGCTGCGAAGGCGCATATCGGATCATGGAACTCTGCCAGCTCGGTTCGTCCGGCGATAATGCGTTCTCGACCATTGTGCTGTCGAAATGCGAACCACGGTTCTTGCCGAAGGCGCTGCCCGCGACCAAGGCGGCCTATGAGAAGGCGCGTGCGAAATGCGATAAGATCGCAGAGAAGAACGAGGGCTCGATGTATCAGAGTCAGGCAGCTGTTTGTATCGCGCGATCCGGGCGGGATTTCGCGCGGAAATACGGGACGAAGAGCTAGGGGTCCTGTCGGCCACGGCGCGTTAGCGTAGACGACACAGAAAAGCCCCGCGATGTGATCGCGGGGCTTTTTGTTGAGTTGGTCGGGCTTACGCCGCCTTGCTCTGCTTGCCGTCCTGGATGGCGCGCCAGATGCGCTCGGAGGTCAACGGCATGTCGATATGCGTGACGCCGTAGTCGCTGAGTGCATCGACCACCGCATTGACGATGGTGCAGAGTGAGCCGGCGCAGCCGGCTTCGCCGCAGCCTTTGGTGCCCAGCGGGTTGGTCGTCGCCGGCGAGGGATGATCGCCGACCAGCATCAGCGGAATGTCGCCGGCGCGGGGCATCGCATAGTCCATGAAGGAGCCGGTGATCGGCTGGCCCGACGCGTCATAGCTGACTTTCTCCATCAGCGCCTGGCCGATGCCCTGGGCCACGCCGCCATGCAACTGGCCGGCGACGATCATCGGATTGACGATGGTGCCGAAGTCGTTGACCGCCGCGTAATTGACGATGGTCAGCACGCCGGTGTCGGGATCGATCTCGACTTCGGCGACGTGACAGCCGTTCGGGAATGTCGAGGGCACGTCCGATGAGGTGTGGTCGACGTCGAGCGAGGAGGGTACGCCGTCCGGCATCTTGCCCTCGCGCACACGCTGCGACAGTTCCATGATGTCGATGGAGCGGTCAGTGCCGGCGATGGTGAAGCGGCCGGCCTTGAACTCGATATCGGCTTCGGACGCTTCCATCAGATGTGCGGCGGCAGCCTTGCCCTTGGCAATGACGAGATCCGACGCCTCGACGATGGCCTGGCCCGAGGCGGTAATCGAACGCGAGCCGCCAGTGCCATTGCCCATGCGCACGAGGTCGCTGTCGTTCTGCTCCAGGCGAATAGCGTCGAACGGCACGCCGAGCTGCGCCGACAGCACCTGTGCGAAAGGCGTAGCGTGGCCCTGGCCATAATCCAGTGTGCCGGTGGTTAGCGTCACGGTGCCGTCTTCGCCGAAGGTCAGTTTGCCGAGTTCGCCTGAGGGGGGAGCGGTGACTTCGAGATAGGAGCCCACCGCAATGCCGCGCAGCTTGCCATTCTTGCGGCTGTCCTTCTTGCGTTTGGCGAAGCCGGCGTGATCGGAAATTGCCAGCGCCTTTTCGAACACGCCCTGGAAATCGCCGCTGTCATAGGTGACGCCGGAGGCGGCCGCGAAGGGCAACTGCGACGGCTTGATGAAGTTGCGCTTGCGCAGCGTGAAGCGATCGATGCCCATCTCGTCGGCGGCGCGATCGATCAGGCGCTCCATGAAGTAGTTGGCCTCGGGGCGCCCGGCGCCGCGATAGGCGCCCATCAGCGTGGTGTTGGTGAGCACGCATTTGATGTCCACCGACAGCAGCGGCGTCTTGTAGACGCTGGCGAGATTCTTGCCGGTGTTGAGCGACAACGGGCTCGGCGACACGCCGGTGATATAGGCGCCGAGATTACCGTAGCCTTTCAGGCGCACCGCGAGGAACTTGCCGTCCTTGTCGAGGGCGAGTTCGGCATGGATATCCTGGGCGCGGCCCTGGCTGTCGGACAGGAAGCTGGAGGAGCGCTCGTCGAGCCACTTCACCGGCTTGTCCAGTTCCTTCGCCGCATGCAGCAGGCAGATGTATTCGGGATAGCTGATGTTCTTCATGCCGAACGATCCGCCGACATTGCCGGTGAGGATGCGGACCTTGTCGGGCGCGACGTTGAGCTGCTTGGCCAGCGTATTGCGGTTGCCAGCGACGCCCTGGGTCGGCACCTGGATCACGTAGCGGCCGCCGGATTTTTCGTAAGTGGCGAGCGCGCAGCGTGGCTCCATCGACACCACGGCGACGCGGGTGTTCTCGATGTCGAGCTTGGTGACATGGGCGGCAGAGGCGAATGCCGCCTCGACGGCGGCGGTGTCGCCATAGTGATAGTCGAGTGCGACATTGTTCGGGATGTGGTCGTAGAGAACAGGCGCGCCGGGCTTCGTTGCGGCCTCGCAATCGGTGACGGCGGGCAGGGCGTCGATATCGAGGACGACGGCTTCGGCGGCGTCGCGCGCCTGCGCGACTGTTTCAGCCACCACGAAGGCGACGGGGTCGCCGACATAGCGCACCTTGTCGGTCATCAAAGCATGGCGATTGGTCTGGAACAGCGGGGTGCCGTCCTGGCTCTTCAGCGGCAGACCGCAGGTGAAGGGGCCATAATTGGCGGCTTCGAGATCCCGGCCGGTCCAGATGCCGCGGACACCCGGCATCGCCTTGGCAGCCTCGGTATCGATGCCGCGGATCACGCCATGGGCATGGGGACTGCGGACGATCCAGGCATAGAGCTGGCCGGGCAGGTTGACGTCGTCGGTATATTTGCCCTTGCCGCGGACGAGGGTGTCGTCCTCCTTGCGGCGGACAGGCTGGCCGACCCCGTATTTCTGCATGGCGATGGCATTGTCGACGGGCGAGCCGGTAAAATCTTGCATGATGAATCCATCAAATGTGGATGATTCCAGGATTTGGCGCGGGGGCGCGCCCCTGTAAGTCCCTGAGATAAGGCAGCGTGACCTGTACGACAACGGACGATTGGGCATGGGGGTGCGCCAAGGTTGCGCTGATCCTGTGCCCTGCTAAACTTTCCGTGAAAGATATTTCCAAGAAGGTTTCCACGCCGGCCGGAACGGTCGCGGAAAGACAGATTGAATGGATGATGACACGCGGCTTCGCGGCGGCCATGGGCCGGGCGAGGGTGTGCAGGGATTGGTTGCGGTATTGGCCGACGGCGGGCGCGAAGCCGCATGCGCCAACACCTATGCCGCGCTCGATCTCGGAACCAATAATTGCCGTCTCCTGATCGCCTGTCCCACGGGCGACAGTTTTCGCGTGGTCGATTCGTTTTCACGGATCATCCGGCTGGGCGAGGGCGTCTCGACATCCGGCGTGATCAGCGACGCCGCGATTGCCCGTGCGATTTCGGCGCTCAGCATCTGTCGTGACAAGATCCGCGCACGGGACGCACAGCGGCTGCGGCTGATCGCAACCGAGGCCTGCCGCGCGGCCTCGAATTCGGACGCGTTTCTCGACCAGGTGGCGCGCGAAACCGGCATCACGCTGGAGATCATCGATCGCGAGACCGAAGCGGCGCTGGCTGTGATTGGCTGCTCGCCGCTGATCGATCCGCAGGGCCGCGGCGCCATCCTGTTCGATATCGGCGGCGGCTCGTCGGAACTGGTGCGCATCGAGCGTGATCCCACCGATCCCTTGGGCAAGCCGTTGATCAAGGCGTGGATGTCGATCCCGCTCGGCGTGGTGACGCTGGCCGAGAAATTCGGCGGCAAGCACGTCACCCGCGAGAGCTACACGCAGATGATTGCGGAGGTCGCCCGGCACGTGGCGCCGTTCGCCGCCGAACATGCCGGCGATCTCGACGGCATGCATATGCTGGGCACCTCGGGCACAGTAACCACGCTGGCCGGCGTCTATCAGGGGCTGGCGCGCTACGATCGCCGCCGCATCGACGGCATCTGGCTCAGCAATGCCGAGCTCGACGAGACCATCTCCAGGCTGCTCGACATGACCTATGCGGAACGCGCCGCCAACCAGTGTATCGGCCCCGACCGTGCCGATCTGGTGCTGTGTGGCTGTGCCATTCTGGACGCCATCCGCAACGCGTTCCCCCTGCCGCGGCTGCGTGTGGCGGATCGGGGGCTGCGCGAGGGCATGCTGGTGGAAATGATGCGCGAGGATGGCGCGATCCGCGCGTCCTGAGCCTGATTTTCCCGATTCAGAGCGAATATTCGGGTTTCCCGCCATGCCGTGCTAAGGGAAACGCGAATAGCTGAAAGCAAGCACGAGACCATGGCCAAAGACACCACCGGACGCCTGCGGATCCAGGTCAAGAGCGCCGGCAGAATGAAACTGTCGTCGAAGCTCTGGCTCGACCGCCAGCTCAATGACCCCTATGTGCAGCAGGCCAAGAAGGACGGCCTGCGGTCGCGCGCGGCCTACAAGATCATCGAAATCGACGATAAGTACCGCTTCTTGAAGCCCGGCCTGTCCGTGGTCGATCTCGGCGCTGCGCCTGGCGGCTGGAGCCAGATCGCGGCGCGGCGCGTCGGCTCGGCCGAGGGCAAGGGGCAAGTGGTGGCCATCGATCTCCTGGAAATGCCGGAGATCGTCGGCGTGACCTTCGCCCAGATGGACTTTCTCGACAATGATGCGCCCGACAGATTGAAGGCGATGATGGGCGGTCTCGCCGACGTGGTGATGTCCGACATGGCGGCCAACACCACCGGCCATCGCAAGACCGATCAGCTGCGCATCGTTGGCCTCGTCGAGGATGCTGCGGCCTTCGCCGCTGACGTGCTCAAGCCCGGCGGCACCTTCGTCGCCAAGGTGTTCCAGAGCGGCGCCGACGCCACGCTGATGACCCAGCTGAAGCGCGACTTCGCGACGGTGAAACATGTGAAGCCAGCCGCCAGCCGCAAGGACTCGTCGGAGCGCTACGTGCTGGCCATGGGTTTTCGCGGCGTGGCAGGTGATCACCGGCTCGGTGAGCACGACAACTAGGTCGTGAGCGCATAGGCGACTCTAAGTCCGATTTGGTAGAGCGCTCGATCTCACTTGTGTGATGGCAACACCGGAGATGGCGAGCAGCGCCCCGACAATCAACGTTGGAGTGATATGCTCGTCAAGGAACAGCACGCTTGAAATCAGGACAAAGACCGGAAGAAGCAAACCGAATGGCGCCACGCGGCCCATGGTGCAGCGAGCGATGAGCCAGAACCAAAGGCTAAATCCAACAATTCCTCCGATGAAAACGGTGTAGGCGAGCGCGAGCCAACCACGTTCATCCGCCGTGACGAGGGACGTCAATTGTCCATCTTCAAGGACAAACGACATCAGCATCACCTGTGGCACCGTGAAGAGAGAGGACCAGCCCGTCAACATCAAGGGGTCGAAGGGTCCGTGCCGCTTCGTTAAGACGTTGGCGACCGCGAAGGCGAGTGCTGCCCCGACCACCAGCAGAATCGGAATAGCGTTCGCAGACACACCAGGCCCCGCTGCAAGCACGACCACGCCGAGAAATGCCAGCAACACCCCACTAGACGTTACGAGAGACGGTCTCTCCGCGAGCAGCGGCCAAGCCAACAGGATGGTGAAGGGCGTGGCGAGTTGATATGCGACGGCCGAAACACTTCCGGAGCCGAGCGCGAGGCCGACATAGAAGAGGCCGAAGTTCAGCCCACCAAGAAAGACCGAGATCGCGGCGACAGGGCTGAGTTCCTGACGTGCAGGCTTTTTGACGAACGGAACGAGCAGCAATGCCATAGCCAGAAAGCGCAGGCCAAGGAAGAAAAGCGGCGGAAATTCCACAATGCCCACCTTGATGACCACGAACTGATAACCCCAAAGCAAGGGTACCATCACCGCGCAGACAATCTGGATGAGCGACATGACACTTTCCATTCAAGACTGTTCGGTCCAGATATAGGTGCGCTCAACCAGCCACGCCTTGACGCGTTACCTGATGAAGCGTTCGAGAAGAGCGTCAACGGTGGCTTGCGATGTGCTTCGTGTCGGACGTGTTTTACCTACGACACGCAGCCCCTCGACGAAGCAGACCAGCAGTCGCGCCGCGCTTGCGGGCTCGACACCATGAGCCAACTCGCCTGCGGCCTTCGCGCGCGACAGCGCATTGGCTACTTTGGTCTCCATAGCTTTGAAAAAGCCGCCGAGGCGGCGATCGACTTCCGGGTCGCGGCCACCCAACTCCATGGCTGTCGCGACCAGCAGGCATCCGCGGCGACCATTGGCGCCACTCGTCCGATCGACGTAACCAGCAAGGTAGGCCCGTAGGCCAGCGACTGGCGCGCCACGCGGGTCGAGTTCGATGTCGATTCGTAGCAGGGCGTCGGCAATGTAGCGATCGAGCGCACGCAGGAAGAGTCCGCGCTTGTCACCGAAGGCGGCGTAGAGACTGCCACGCGAGAGGTTCGTCGCTTGAAGAAGGTCCGGAAGCGCCGTGGCATGATAGCCGCGCGACCAGAACACGTTCATGGCGCGCTCGATGGCAGCTTCCGTGTCGAAACCTCGGGGGCGGCCGCGCGGCAACCGCACAGGGGAATGATGTTCCATTGGTGATATATGGACCGATTGGTCATTAATTGCAAATGACAGCTTAAGGTGATGGGAGGGGGAGTTTGTGACAGGGCGCGCTTTGAGCGATCTGTCGGCTCTCGTCATCTTGCGGTCGGATGATTTACTTCGCGCTCTCGCATTTCGGCGACAGCATCGGCACGTTCGGCCATGACCAGTTTCGCCAGGATCCATCGCGCTCGACGCAGGCTGGCGGTGTTTTAGCGGCATCCGGATCGGTCTGCTCTTTGGCATCCTGCGCGGTCACCTGCTCAATGGGCGCGGGCTTCGGCGGAAATCGCCTGTTCACATATTCGAACGACATGACGCCGGCGATGATCGTGAGGACGATCGTGGCGAGACCTATGGCCCATTGCGAGCGCGTCACAACTCACCCCAGCTTCTGATCCCTTGCATCTGCGGTGCCTTCGCTGGCCGCTTTGACAGCGGCTTTTGCCTCGCCCTTGCGGCTGGCGATATCGATCACTTTGCGGCCGGAGATTTCGTGGCCGGCGTCGTCCGGCATCTGCCAGAAGAACCAGGCCGAGGCTGCCGAGATCACGGACACCACGAGGAAGGCCGGTGCAAAGTCGGCAGCCGACAATTCGGTCATGCCGCGCATCAGCATGGTGGATTCCACCGAGAATGCACCGATCGCGACGCCGGCGGAGATCGACAGCTGCTGGTTGACGCTGACCAGCGTGGTGGCGCGGCTCATCTGCGCCGTCTCGACTTCGGCATAGGCAACCGTATTGATCGCGGTGAATTCGAGCGAGCGGAAGAAGCCGCCGACCACCAGGATAATCAGGATCAGCATCAGCGGCGTGGTCACCGTGAACAGCGCACAGGCGGCGAGAAATACCGAACTCACCACGGCGTTGACGGTCATGACATTGCGGAAGCCGAAGGCGCGGATGATGCGCGCCGCCAATGTCTTCATCCCCATGGCGCCCACTGCCGAGCCGAAGGTCACCATGCCCGACTGGAACGGCGACAGGCCGAAGCCGACCTGCATCAATAGCGGCAGCAGGAACGGCAATGCGCCGATGCCGAGCCGGAACAGGAAGCCGCCAATGATGGCGGCGCGCAAGGTCACCAGCCGCATCAGCGAGAAGTCCAGCACCGGGGACGCGGTGCGCCGGGCGTGGATCACGTAGAGGGTCATGGACACCGTGCCGATGCCGACCAGTGCGGCGACGATCGGCCATGGCAGCAGATTGAGGCCCGCGACCGAGAGGCCGAAGGCAATGCCGGCGAGCCCGACGCCGGCCAGCACCAGACCCAGCAGATCGAAGCGCTCCGGATCCTCCGAGCGGATCGGATCGATGAAGCGCAACGCAAGATAGATGCCGAGGCAGCCGATCGGGATATTGATCAGGAAGATCCAGTGCCACGAGAAGTAGGTGGTGATGAAACCGCCCAGCGGCGGTCCGATCACCGGGCCGATCAGCGCCGGCACCGTCATCCACGCCATGGCACTGACGAGCGCGCTTTTGTCGATGGAGCGCAGCAGCACGAGGCGTCCCACCGGCGTCATCATGGCGCCGCCGAGGCCCTGGATGATACGGGCGATGACGAAATGCGTGACCGATTGCGACAGCGCGCAGCCGATCGAGCCGATCATGAACACGCCAATGGCGATGGAGAACACGGCGCGTGCGCCGAACCGGTCGGCGGTCCAGCCGGATGCCGGAATGAATACCGCGAGCGAGAGCAGGTAGGAGGTGATCGCCAGCTTCAACGTCAGCGGACTGGTGCCGATATCGGCGGCGATGGCCGGCAGCGAGGTCGCGATCACCGTGGAGTCCATGTTTTCCATGAACAAGGCGGAGGCGACGATGAGCGGGATCAGGCGTTCTTTATTCATGAAATTATTGATGATTCTTACGAGTGCCCAAGCTGCGGGCGCTTTAACATCCTGCCGGGGCGTGGGCTATTGCGAGAGGCCGAATACCTCCTAAATCATCCGTGACTGCGCCCGCCCGGCTGGAGGCCGAAAACGCCTAAAATCCCTGTGCATGGCTGCCAAACGCTTTGATTTCGTGCAGCAGCATGCTATCGACCACCGCCAATCCTACTTATGGGTTCAGATTCGACGACGGTGTCCTGCGCCGCCGTCGAATTGGTGCATCCAGAGGTTTCTACCGCGATCCCGAGGTCGCCGCATGGAGTTGGCAATGGCAGTCGTTCAGAAGATCCGCGAAGCGTACACGTTCGATGACGTTCTGCTGAAGCCCGGCCTGTCGGACATCCTGCCTTCCGACGCCGATATCCGCTCCCACGCCACCCGTGCCATTCCGCTCAATATTCCGATCATCGCATCGGCGATGGATACCGTCACCGAGGCCCGCATGGCGATCGCCATGGCGCAGGCCGGCGGTCTCGGCGTGATCCACCGCAACTTCGATCCGGAGGGCCAGGCCGCGCAGGTCCGGCAGGTCAAGAAGTACGAATCCGGCATGGTGGTAAATCCGCTCACCATCGGCCCCGATGCCAAGCTGGCCGAAGCGCTGGCGCTGATGAGCGAGCACGGCTTCTCCGGCATTCCCGTCGTCACCGGTGCGAGCAAGGACGTCCCCGGCAAGCTGGTCGGCATTCTCACCAATCGCGACGTGCGCTTCGCCAGCAATCCGAACCAGAAAATTTCCGAACTGATGACGCACGAGAATCTCGTCACCGTGCGTGAAGGCGTCAGCCAGGATGAAGCCAAGCGCATGCTGCACAAGCATCGCATCGAGAAGCTGCTCGTCGTCGACGATCAGTATCGCTGCGTCGGCCTGATCACCGTGAAGGACATGGACAAGGCCGTCGCGCATCCGCTTGCCAGCAAGGACGCGCAGGGCCGTCTGCGTGTAGCTGCCGCAACCACTGTGGGCGAGGGTGGTTTCGAGCGCACCGAACGTCTGATCGATGCGGGCGTCGATGTCGTTGTTGTCGACACCGCGCATGGTCATTCGATGCGCGTGCTGGAAGCCGTCACGCGCATCAAGAAGATTTCGAACTCCGTGCAGGTGATCGCCGGCAACATCGCCACCACCGAAGGCGCGCAGGCGCTGATCGATGCAGGTGCGGATGCGATCAAGGTCGGCATCGGCCCGGGCTCGATCTGCACCACACGCATCGTCGCCGGCGTCGGCGTGCCGCAGCTCACCGCGATCATGGATGCGGTGGAAGCCGCGAAGAAGCACAACATTCCGATCATCGCCGACGGCGGCATCAAATTCTCCGGCGATCTCGCCAAGGCGCTCGCTGCCGGCGCTGACATCGCCATGGTCGGCTCGCTGCTCGCGGGCACCGACGAGACCCCCGGCGAAGTGTTCCTGTGGCAGGGCCGTTCCTACAAGGCCTATCGCGGCATGGGCTCGGTGGGCGCCATGGCGCGCGGTTCGGCGGATCGCTACTTCCAGCAGGACATCAAGGACACGCTCAAGCTGGTGCCGGAAGGCATCGAGGGCCAGGTGCCCTATAAGGGCCCGGTGGCCAATGTGATGCATCAGCTCGCCGGCGGCCTGCGCGCCGCCATGGGCTATGTGGGCGCCAAGACGCTGACCGAATTCCACGACAAGGCAGAATTCGTCCGCATCACCAGCGCCGGCCTGCGGGAAAGCCACGTGCATGACGTGACGATTACCCGTGAAAGCCCGAACTATCCGGGCGGCGCTTAACTATATGCGTGATATGCGGCACTTTCGCAGTGCCGCATAGGCATCGCTGCCTAAATTGAGCCCCACAGATCGGCGAAAACGCGCTATTGTTCGCGCGTCACGTGCGCTGTCGGCCATGGATGTCCCGTTATGGATTTCCAGGGCCGGACGAACCCGGCCGCGGAGCTTGGCTCCGCGCCGCGTTGTGATGCTCATTTTCGACAATGACCTCGTCACGCGTCGAAGTAACACCCGCAGAAAAGAACGTTGGATACTATGGCCATTGAATGGACGGACGAACGCATTGCGGCTCTCGACACCGCGCAACTGAAAAACCTGCGTGAGAACGCCACACGCCGCGAGGTCACGGCGCTGGTTGAGCTTTGCACCACCGAGCTCGCCAAGCGTAATGCCGACAAGCCGCGCAGGATCGGCCAGCCGCGCAGCGAGGCCAAGCAGTTCGAGCATGACATGTCGGCGGAGCTCGCCACGGTCGGCAAGGCGATGGCCGAGAAATACGATCTCTCCGAAGCGACCGCCAAGGCGAAGTCCGAAGGCGTGAAGGGCTTCAAGGCGCACAAGCTGCTCGGCTCCGATGGCCATGCCAAGCTCGGCGGCATGCAGCGCGATGGCTCGGTCGCAGTCGATCGCTACATCTCCTATCGTCGCGGCACCGATATCGCGTCGCTCAGCGTGTTCCTGCTCAAGGATCAGCCGATCGAGGCGCATGAATTTCAGGTGATCGCACCGCTGACGATGCTCGACGGCGGCAAGCCCGTGGCTGAAATCCGTCCGACGGCAACGGCGGCGCAGAAGCAGTCGGCCGACGGCGGTCTGTCCTTCAAGGATCTCGACAGCGCAGCTGCAGCATTCGACAAGGTGCTGGCGAAGATCACGGCCTGATATTTGCCGGTTTACGTTTTGAATGCGGCGCGCGATCATCGCGCGCCGCATTTTTTTGCGATCAAGAAATAGAAACGGAGAATTCCCATGTCAGCAGCCAAACGCGTCGTTCTCGCATCGCGCCCACACGGTGAGCCCGGCCCATCGAATTTCCGTATCGAGGATTATGCGGTGCCGACGCCGGGTGAGGGCGAAGTGCTGCTGCGCACGATCTGGCTGTCGCTCGATCCCTATATGCGCGGCCGCATGAATGACGGCCCGTCCTATGCCGCGCCGGTGCCGGTGGATGGCGTGATGGAAGGCGGTACCGTGTGCGAGGTGATCGCTTCGAACAATCCGGGTTTCGCGAAGGACGATATCGTGCTGGCTCATGCCGGCTGGCAGACCCACGCGATCTCCGACGGCAAGGGGCTGCGCAAGCTCGATCCGAAGCTGGCACCGATCTCGACGGCCGTCGGCATTCTCGGGATGCCGGGCATGACCGCCTATACCGGCCTGCTTGCCATTGGAAATCCGCAGGCCGGCGAAACTGTGGTCGTTGCCGCAGCCTCCGGCGCGGTCGGCTCTGCGGTCGGCCAGATTGCGAAGATCAAGGGCGCACGTGCCATCGGTATCGCGGGCGGCGCCGACAAGTGCCGCTATGTGAAGGAAGAACTCGGCTTCGATGAATGCCTCGATCATCGCGATCCGGATTTTCCGGCAAAGCTCAAGGCCGCGTGCCCCAACGGCATCGATGTGTATTTCGAGAATGTCGGCGGCGCGGTGTTCGAGGCAGTGTTTCCGCTGCTGAACTTCTTCGCGCGCATTCCGGTTTGCGGATTGATCGCACAATACAACGATACGACGTCGGAGGCGCCGAAATGGGCCGGCGCGATGATGCGCAACGTGCTCACCAAGCGCCTCAACTTCCGCGGATTCATCGTGCGTGACTTTGCGTCGATGCATGGCGACTTCCTGCGTGACATGTCGCAATGGGTGCGCGAGGGCAAGGTAAAGTACAAGGAGCACGTCACCGAAGGTCTCGATAACGCGCCAACGGCGTTCATGGGGCTGCTGAAGGGCGCGAATTTCGGCAAGCAGCTCGTGCGTGTCGGCGCCGACAAGGCGTAAGGCGAATACGCCTTCAGGCTGTCATCACTGCGGGCGCACCGTGCCGTCCGCATTGATGACGGTGAACAGATCGATGTCAGTCTGGCCCGGCGCGCGGCGGTGACGCACTTCAAAGCCGTCGGGCTGGAAACTGTATTCCACGAGCCCGACTTCCTTGACGCCGATCGTCTCCTGCTTGTCCTCCGGACCAATGATGAAACTACTTGAGGGCGCCCAGATGTGCCTGACGCCGCGCCATATGGTGTCGCGCCGCTGGTGCACATGACCACAGGCGACGAGCCGCAGATCGACAGGGTCAAGCAGATCGATGAGACGCCGGCGCGCCGGCATCGGGACGTAGCGGATCGACGTTGCGGCCAGTTCCGGATCGTCCGGTGCATTCAGAAATAGCGGCTTGTGGATGAACAGCGCCAGCGGCCGTCCGTTCAGGCCCGCCAGTTGCGAGGCGAGCCAGTCGAACTGTTCCTCTTCGCAGGCGAGCCCGCTATTCATGATCAACGAGTTCAGACCGATGAAACACCAGCCGGCCGCGTTGAAGCGCCAGTGGTCGTGTCCAAAGACCGAGACGAATGCCTGCCGGTTCTGCTCGGAAATCAGTTGGCTTGGCGGCGGGGCGACCAGAGTCGGGTTGTCGCCGATGTCGTGATTGCCCGGCAGATAGCGGCAGGCGACGGGAAGGGCGTCATGCAGTGACCTGGCAAAGGCGAGGTCATCGGGATGGCCCGGGCCATCGAAGGCAAGGTCGCCACTATTGATGACGAGGTCTGGCTTTGCCGCGTCGATGAACGCGCAGACGCGCTGGAAATTTGCGGCGAACTGCGGAAAGCCTGCGCCGAGATGCGTATCGGTGATCTGGATCAAGCGGAATTCGGACATGGCGGGAACTCCTCTAGTGGGGAGTGTAGCCGTTCCGGATGTCAGCCAGATGGCTTGTGCAACCGAAAGGTTAGATCACGCGATATCTGATTGCATAGCCGTCGTTGCGGGCCGTCTTGCCTGCACTGGCTGAAGCGCTCACGTGATCGACCAGATGCCACGGGCTGAATTCAGTCGAGTGGCTCGGGCTTGCGGCCAGCCGCAGTTTGAATATCAGCGGTGCTTCGCCCGGCACGTTCACGATCATCACACGCTGCGCCGTGCGAAATTTCAGCGGCACGGTACCCCTGAGAATGCTCTCGCCCTTGTTCGTGAAAGTCGGGCCTTCGCTGATGGCGGCGAGGGCCTGGTTGCGGTCGGTATGCAATTCGATCTGCGTGGCTTCCGCGATGATCTTCGCCGCGACCGCGTCGGGCAGGCGGATTTCGAATTCGACGGCGGGTCTGGTCGGATTGATGCCGAGATAGCCCAGTGCCGTGTGGCGCATGTCGGTGGCGGCGAAGGCCAGGAGGCCCAGCACGGCCAGCGCCGCGACGCCGTGGTGGACCACGTCATGGACCGAGCGATATCGGGCCCGGAAATAGAGATTCAGCAGGATGGCCACCGCGAGCGCCGCGGCGGCGCCGGCCAACGCCGACATCGTGAGGCCGGCCCAGCTGTCCGGGTCGCCGGGCGTCAGCATCGCAAAGAGGGCATCGAGATAGGCCATGGCGGAGCTCACGGGCAGAACTCTTGAGGCTGGCGCGCCGCCGGGCAGCGCCTGCAAATGGGTGTCGAGGGCCGCCCAGCCGGTTCAATGGAACCTGCATGGAACCGATATGGAACTCATATGGAACTCTTGGGCCGGTTAATCGTCATGTTCCAAGGGGCGGGTCTGTAGCGCGAGCGGGGTGCCGCGCGGCTCTGAATTCCCCGGGCTGAGGAAATTTCAATGTCGATTCAATGGGTTTTGTTGCCGGTTTTCGTGCTGGTGGCGATTACGCTGGGCATGTTCTTCTGGACCGGCCGGCGCGGCGGCCTGCTGAGCCGCAACGACGCCGGCGATCTGCCGAATACCGCTCCGCAGCTCGATCTGCTGTTCTATGCGCTGATCGCCATCGGCCTGCCGCTGCGCAAGATCGATCTGGTGCTGGTCTGCCTGTCCTGGATCTTCGTGATCGCCCGCTTCGTGGGCACCGGATTCATTGCCAATAGCCGGGGATCGCAGGCCTGGCTCGCCAGCGCGCTTGTGTTGTTGGCGATGTGGTTCTACTTCGCGCTACGGATGCTTCTCCTGATCTGATCGGGAGCGGCGTCGCGCCTCTCTCCGTTGAAAGATTGCCATGACTCCCGCCGCACGCCTCTCCGCCGCGATCGAAGTGATCGAGGCCATCGACACCCAGCGTGTCCCCGCCGCCAAGGCGCTGAAGGAATGGGGCACCGCGCACCGCTTCGCCGGCTCCGGCGACCGGGCCGGGATTTCCGGGCTGGTCTGGGACGTGCTGCGGCGGCGCGCCTCCAGCGCCTGGATCATGGACGACGACACGTCGCGGGCGCGGCTGCTCGGCATGCTCAAGGCCGAGCGCAGGATGGATGTCGATACGATTGCCGCGCTCTGTGACGGCAGCGGTTTTGCGCCGGCGCCGCTGTCTGACGCGGAGCGTTCGGCGCTGGCGTCGCGCACGGTGGCGGATGCACCGGCGCATATCGCCGGCGATTATCCGGAATGGCTCGACGGCCAGCTGGCCGATGTATTCGGCGACGATCGCGTGGCGGAAGCCACCGCCATGGCCAGCCGCGCGCCGCTGGACCTGCGCGTCAACACGCTGAAGGCCAAGCGCGAGAAGGTGCTGGGCTCGCTGCGCCATCTCGGCGCCACCGAAACGCTCTGGTCGCCTTTGGGGCTACGCATCGAGCTCGGCGCCGATGCGCGCAATCCCGGCATCCATGCCGAGGAGGATTTCATCAAGGGCGGCATCGAGGTGCAGGACGAGGGCTCGCAGCTCGCGGCCCTGCTGTCCGGTGCCAAGCCGGGTGAGCAGGTGATCGACCTCTGCGCGGGCGCCGGCGGCAAGACGCTGGCGCTGGCGGCGATGATGCAGGGCAAGGGCCGGCTGATCGCCACCGATGCCGACAAGCGCCAGCTCGCACCGATCCACGAGCGGCTGTCGCGCGCCGGTATCCACAATGCCGATATCCGCACCCCGAAGGGCCCGGATGATACGCTGAGCGACATTCACAACTCCGCGGACCTCGTGCTGATCGACGCGCCATGCACCGGCACCGGCACCTGGCGCCGCAATCCCGACGCCAAATGGCGGATGCGGCCGGGCGCCCTCGAGGTCCGGATCAAGGACCAGGCCGAGGTCCTCGACCGCGCGGTGGCGCTGGTGAAGCCGGGTGGCCGGATCGCCTATGTGACCTGTTCGGTGCTTCCCCAGGAAAACCGCGACCAGATCCGCGCCTTTACCGCCCGCCAGCCGGAGTTTTCGGTGGTCCCGCCGGCGCAGGTGATGTCGGTGCTGTGGGACAAAGCCGAGGATTTCGCCGCGGCGACCTATCAGAGCCCGGAAGGCCTGCTGATGACCCCGCGGAAGACGGGAACGGACGGGTTTTTCGTGTCGGTGATGAAGCGCCAGCCGGTAGGCTGAGACCCCTTCGCCGTCATTGCGAGCGCAGCGAAGCAATCCAGAAGGCCACAAGCGAAGACTGGATTGCTTCGTCGCAAGGGCTCCTCGCAATGACGGGGATAGGCCGGTGCAGGGCTGCCATGACAGCCTTTTCAGCCTTGCGACCCCGCCGTGAGTCGCGTAATTCCTCGCTATGACAGCCCCCAGCAAAAGCTCCGTTTCGCCCGCCGATCCGTCACCCCATGTGGCCTCGGCGCATGACAAGATTCTGATCGTCGATTTCGGCTCTCAGGTGACGCAGCTGATTGCGCGGCGCGTCCGCGAGGAGGGCGTCTATTCCGAAATCGTGCCGTTCAACAAGGCGGAGGCTGCCTTCGCCGAAATGAAGCCGAAGGCCGTGATCCTGTCCGGCGGCCCGGCCTCGGTGCTCGACGACAACGCGCCGTCGGCGCCGCTGTCGATCCTCACCGCTGGCGTGCCGGTGCTGGGCATCTGCTACGGCGAACAGACCATGGCGCAGCAGCTCGGCGGCACTGTCGAGGCTGGGCATCATCGCGAATTCGGCCGCGCCGCCATCGAGATCACCGATACCTGCGCGCTGTTCGACGGGGTGTGGGAAGTGGGTGGCAAATACGACGTCTGGATGAGCCATGGCGACCGCGTCACCAAGATGCCCGACGGCTTTCGCGCCGTCGCCAAGGCGCCGGGCTCGCCGATCTCGATCATCGCCGACGACACCAGAAAATTCTACGCGATGCAGTTTCATCCGGAAGTGGCGCATACGCCCGACGGCGCGAAGCTGATCCGCAACTTCGTGCGCAACATCGCCGGCTTCACCGGCGACTGGACCATGCGCGCCTTCCGCGAGGAAGCCATCGAGAAGATCCGCGCCCAGGTTGGCAAGGGCAAGGTGATCTGCGGTCTCTCCGGCGGCGTCGACTCCGCTGTGGCCGCTGTGCTGATCCATGAAGCGATCGGCGACCAGCTCACTTGCGTATTCGTCGATCACGGCATGCTGCGCAAGGACGAGGCCAAGACCGTCGTTGATCTGTTCCGGCACCACTACAACATCCCGCTGGTGCATGTGGATGCATCGAAGACGTTCCTCGGCGAGCTCGAAGGCGTCACCGATCCCGAAGTGAAGCGCAAGACCATCGGCCGTCTGTTCATCGACGTGTTCGATGCCGAGGCCAAGAAGATCGGCGGCGCGGATTTCCTCGCGCAGGGCACGCTGTATCCCGACGTGATCGAGAGCGTCTCCTTCACCGGCGGACCTTCAGTCACCATCAAGTCGCACCACAATGTCGGCGGCCTTCCGGCCCGCATGAACATGAAGCTGGTCGAGCCTTTGCGCGAACTGTTCAAGGACGAGGTCCGCGATCTCGGCCGCGAACTCGGCCTGCCGGACATCTTCGTCGGCCGCCATCCGTTCCCGGGCCCCGGCCTCGCGATCCGCTGCCCCGGCGAGATCACGCGCGAGAAGCTCGACATCCTCCGCGAGGCCGATGCCGTCTATATCGACCAGATCCGCAAGGCCGATCTCTACGACACCATCTGGCAGGCCTTCGCTGTACTCTTGCCGGTGAAGACCGTCGGCGTGATGGGCGACGGCCGCACCTATGAATACGTCGTCGGCCTGCGCGCCGTGACCTCCACCGACGGCATGACCGCCGACTTCTACGCCTTCGACATGAAATTCCTCGGCGAGACTGCAACGCGGATCATCAACGAGGTGAAGGGCGTGAACCGCGTGGTGTATGACATCACCAGCAAGCCGCCGGGGACGATCGAGTGGGAGTGAGGAGCATAGGGTACCTCAGACGCACTGGCGAAGTATCGAAAAAGATTAAGGATTATCTGTTGTTTCGTTGATTGAATATTCAATCCGCCTCGTACGGAGATAACCGCTGCCTGACACGCCTATCGTTTCAACCGGCAATGCTCTCCGAATGTGGGACCGGCAATCGACGGCCGCGGAGAGGATATGCGCTGATATATTGCGTCTAGAAGGCTTTTTGAATGTCGATCCACAGTCGCCGTTGGGAGGGCCAGATGGCGGAAAGGATATCCTTTGCGACAAGGATGAGATTATGTTCGTCGCCGCCTGCTACTTTTCGAACAATGATCTGAGTTTCGCAGTTACGAAGAAGAAATTTGGGGCGGATTTGACTGCCGCGTTGCGTCGCAAACGGGACGGCTTCATTTTCATGACAAATCAGCAACTCACGCCCGGGGAGCGTGCAGTGCTTGAAGAGCTAGCGCGGAAAAAGGGCCAAAGGTGCCTGATCCATCACCGCGAGTATCTTCGTGTAGTGCTGGATTCGCCTCAGGGTTATGGCTTGAGACTACGCCACCTAGGAATTGCCCTGACATCGGAGGAACAATCGGCTTTCTTCGCCGCCGCCGATGCATCGACTGCTGCCGCCCTGAAAGTCCACACTCAGGCAATCGACCGGCTAACAGGCCAAGTCGCTAGCATCGCAAAAGCGCAGATGGGTTTTCTTGTAGAGACGATGGCTGTCGTCGCAGACGCAGTACGTACGGATAAGCCGACGAACGACATCGCTCAAATGATCAAAGAGTCAGGATCTGCTGCTTCCAAAAGCTTTGATCGTATTCCATCTGAAGCATTGTCCAGCCGACTATCAACGAGTTTTGTCCGATATGTGCATCGGCTGCTTCTTCCGACCGATCCAGCCTATGCGGGTCAATTCCGCCAAACCCAAGTTTGGCTTATCGACCCGACGGGCCAATCGAATGTCGACTTGGAGTGTCCCAGTTGGGACAAAGTCCCGGGCCTGCTTCAAACACTGATTGAAGGATGGAATCGGGAATATCCAACTTTAGCTACTGAGTTGGATCGTCGGGCTGTTCCGGCATTGGCACGATTCTTCCATAACTTTCTGGCGGTTCACCCTTTCATAGACGGGAATGGTCGCCTAGCTCGAGCACTCTTGTCGCTCCAAGCACGCGACCTATTTGGATTGAACGAAGATTTGCTTCTGGATCGTGGAGCCGCGTACTATCAGGCGTTGAAGATGGCTGATACAGACGATTACTCAGCGCTGGAATCTTTGATTCAAATGGCTATCGAAGGAGCGGCCTAAGCTCACAGCATGAAATTGTGAAGCCTATTCGCACAAATCAAGAATGGCCCACGCTATCGCTTCGTTATGGGCATCCTACTGCTTGCGCACCTTGACCTCGACCGACGGCATGACCGCGGACTTCTACGCCTTCGACATGAAGTTTTTTGGGCGAGACGGCGACCCGCATCATCAACGAGCTCAAGGGCGTCAACCGGGTGTGTACGATATCACCAGCAAGCCGCCGGCCACGATCGAGTGGGAGTGAAGCGGAGTACCGTCGAGTAGCATCGGATAGTAGAGGACACGCGCACGAATCCTAGGCCATCGATAAGCGGTCGATCAATTCCAGGCGACCCGCAGATTTGACGCTCTGTCGGGCGTCTCTCCGCTCTGCGAACGGCGCCCAACGCCGTCAGGCCCACCCCAACCTTCGCGACTTTGTGGCCTTCAGATATTCGGTCGCGCGCTGCTCGAAGACGTTAGCGCGCGACCAGTTCTCGGCGTCGATCACACGGTCGTCAATCGATCACTGCTGCTTCTTGAAAAAATCCTCGAAGATCAGCTGGCCCCAGGTGCGGCCGCGTGCGTGCACCAGCGCGCCACCTTCGTTGAGCTTTCCCAGCTTGACGGGTGCGAAGCCGAGTTGCTTGGCCAGGGCCGCCACGGGAGTGATCGCGTCCTCGTCGTCACCAGACAGAAAGACGACCCGATGCCCGCCCTCGACGACCGGATCGGTCGCCAGGGTGGCTGCGCCCAGGTGATTGAAACCTTTCACGAACCTGGCGCCGGTGAATGCTTTCGCGACGACGGCGGAGCCCGGGAGACCGTCCGGCTCGTCGGGGCCCGGAAACAGGTTCATCGCGTCGATGACCGTCTTGCCGTCCCAGCTCGGCAGGATCTTCGCAACCTCGCGATGCTCGCCGAAAGGGACCGCCAGGATGATGGTGTCGGCCTCGAGCGCATCCCGCAGCGACCTGGCGACGACCGTGGGTCCGATCGACCGGGCCTGTTGCGCCAATGCCTCGGGCGGCCGGCGGCTCGCGACGGTCACGTCGATGTTTTTGCGGGCGAAGGCGTGGGCGAGGGCCTGGCCTATCTTGCCGAATCCGATAATTGCGTAGCTCATAATCTTCTCCGATTTGTTTTGATATTGATTCACGGCCTTCGAGGGCGCCGGGTTATTCGGTCCGCGGTGGCGCCCGCGTAGAGGTCCTGCGGTGAACGATGGTGCGATTTCAGATCGCCGAGAAGCCGCCGTCGACAGACAACTCCAGCCCATTCACGAAGCTTGAATCGTCTGACGCAAGAAACAGTGCGACCGCCGCAATTTCCTCAGGGCGCCCCATCGTTCCCCGCGGGATCAGGGATTCGAACATCTGCTTCGCCTCCGGGGTGAGAACCAGGTCCTGCATCGGTGTGGCGATCGGTCCCGGGTGCAGCACGTTCACCCGGATATTCCTGCTCTTGAGTTCGTTGAGCCATCCGCGTGCGAATGCGTGCAGCGTCGCCTTGCTCGCCGCATACACGCTGTAACCGGGGAAACCTTTGAGCGAAGCAACTGACCCGGTCATGAAGATCGATCCGCCATCGTTGAACAGCGGCAACGCCTTCTGAACAGTAAAGAGCGTGCCGCGCGCGTTCAGGCCGAAGGTCGCATCGAAATGCTGCTCGGTAATTTCGCCCAGTGGGACGGCTTCGCCCGTGCCGGCACTCGCGTACAGGATATCGATCTTGCCCTTTTCCCGCTTGACCGTATCGAACAGGCGGTCGAGGTCGTCGAGATTGGCCGCGTCGCCGCGCACGCCGGTCACATTCCGGCCAATCAGCTTGATGGCCTCGTCGAGCGCCTCCTGCCTCCGGCCCGTGATGAACACATAGGCGCCTTCTTCGACGAACAGCTTGGCGCTCGCCAGCGCCATGCCGCTCGATCCACCCGTGATGACTGCAACCTTGCCTTCAAGCTTTCCCATAACTTCTCCTGTCGTGGTGTCGGGACTGTCCCCGAGAACCTCGAGATGGGTCTGCCGGCGTCAGGCGTTGAGTGCGGAAGCGCGCACATCGGTGGTGCGAAATCGATCCGGCTGGACGAACGACCCCAGCCGCGACCATCGGTGTCCGCCGTTCGGAATTGGGTCGCGCTTGCTGGCACAGGCTATGAGAACTGCCCGTGCCGCTGTTCGATGTGTTAGATACGGGCTTTGGAAGGCGCACCGTGCGGTGCGGGATTGCACCATGATCGACTGGGATGACGTTCGCTATTTTCTTGCCGTCGCGCGCGGAGGCTCGGTGCGGGCTGCCGCCGAGCGCCTCGGGGTGAACCACGCGACCGTGTTGCGACGCATCGCCCAGCTCGAGGCACGCCTCGGGGTGCAAATGTTCGAAAAGCTGCCTTCGGGCTACCGCCTGACGGCTGCGGGCGAGGAGGTTCTCGAGTTCGCGGGCCAGATGGAAGCGTCGTCGCATTTGCTGGAGACGCGCATCTTCGGTCGCGACCAGAGCGCGCGCGGGCTTTTGCGGGTGACGCTTCCACCGTTCCTCGCGACACACCTGCTCATGCCGGATCTCGCCGATTTCGCGCGTCTGCATCCGGACATCGAGATGGAAATCATGTCGACCGGCGAGGTGGCAAATCTGACCAACCGAGAGGCCGACGTGGCGATCCGCATTGTCGCCAACCGCAAGACTCTGCCGCTCAATCTTCACGGCCTGAAGGGACCGGAGCTGTTCAGCGGTATCTACATGTCTCGCGATCGACTAGCCGCGTGGCGTGCGGGCACGCCTGATCCCATCCGGTGGATCGTCATAGACAATCATGGACTCCCGGCCTGGGCGCGCGAGGGAGAGGTTCACACCACGGGAGTTCCGTTCAGGACCCCGGACGCCGAGACGCAGATCGTTGCTGTAAGGCAAGGGATCGGGATGACAAAACTGCCGTGCTTCGTCGGAGATGCTGACGCTCTATTGGTGAGGGTGCCGGGCACCGACCTGCCCATGCATGGGACGCTCTGGCTTCTTACACAGGGGGAGACACGCAAGACGAAGCGCGTGCGGCTCTTCACCGAGTTCGTATCCGGAAGGCTCGCCGCCTACGCGCCGCTGCTCGCGGGGCTGTCCGTATCGCGCGACTGACGCGCGGCGGGTCGCCGACCACCAATTTGCTGACGGTGGCGGGTCAGGCCGACCTTTCGGACGTGTCTTCGGAGAGTTTTTTTGCGACAGGTCGGGTGAGAACCAGCATTTTAGCCCGGCAAGCATGCCTGCCGTCATGTTTTGACCGTTGAACGCTGAATTTAAAGGGCTATTTTTACTGCAATGCAGTATCTTGTCAGTCGGTCGCGATTGACGTACTCGAAGCCGAATTCGCCTTTAGACCGGTTTTAACAATAACGGTTGGTGGCGCTGCGTTTCCAGCGTCAACCACCTCATGACGTTGGGATGACGATGAGCCTCTATTCAGATTACCTCGCTGAAATCGAAAGCAGAAAAGCTCAAGGCCTCGCTCCCAAACCGATCGACGATGGCGCGCTCACCGGCGAAATCATCGCCCTGATCAAGGACACCGGCAGCGAATACCGCGCCGACGCCCTGAAATTCTTCATCTACAACACCCTGCCGGGCACCACGAGCGCCGCAGGCGTCAAGGCCGCGTTCCTGAAGGAGATTATCCTCGGTGAGGCGATCGTCCCGGAAATCACGCCGACCTTCGCGCTGGAACTGCTGTCGCACATGAAGGGCGGCCCCTCGATCGGCGTGCTGCTCGACGTCACGCTCGGCAGTGATACCGGGCTTGCGAAGCAGGCTGGTGAAGTTCTGAAGACCCAGTTCTTCCTCTACGACGCCGACATGTTCCGGCTGCGCGATGCCTTCAAGGCGGGCAATGCCGTCGCCAAGGGCGTGCTCGAGAGCTATGCCAAGGCCGAGTTCTTCACCAAGCTCCCGGACGTCGCGGACGAGATCAAGGTCGTGACCTACGTCGCCGCCGAAGGCGATATCTCGACCGACCTGCTGTCGCCGGGCAACCAGGCGCATTCGCGTTCGGACCGTGAGCTGCACGGCCAGTGCATGATGACGCCGCAGGCGCAGCAGGAAATCGTGGCGCTGCAGAAGCAGCATCCCGATAAGCGCGTGATGATGATCGCCGAAAAGGGCACGATGGGCGTGGGCTCGTCGCGCATGTCGGGCGTGAACAACGTGGCGCTGTGGACCGGCAAGCCGGCCAGCCCCTATGTGCCCTTCGTCAACTTCGCCCCGGTCGTCGCCGGCACCAACGGCATCTCGCCGATTTTTGCGACCACCGTCGACGTCACCGGCGGCATCGGCGTCAATCTCAAGAACTGGGTCAAGAAACTCGACGCGGACGGCAAGCCGATCCTGAACAACGACGGCAACCCGGTCCTCGAACAGAAATTTGCGGTCGATACCGGCACCGTCCTGACGCTCGATGCCAAGGGCAAGAAGCTGTGCGACGAAAACGGCAAGGAACTGGTCGACGTCGCTGCCGCCTTCACGCCGCAGAAGATGGAGTTCATGAAGGCCGGCAGCTCCTATGCCATCGTGTTTGGCAAGAAGCTGCAGACCTTTGCCGCCGAAACGCTCGGCGTCGAGCCGACCCCGGTTTTCGCTCCGAACAAGGAGATCTCGGTCGAAGGCCAGGGCCTGACTGCGGTCGAGAAGATCTTCAACCGCAACGCCGTGGGCGTGCTCGGCGGCAAGGTGCTGCATGCGGGCTCGGACGTGCGCGTCAAGGTCAACATCGTCGGCTCGCAGGACACCACCGGCCTGATGACCGCGCAGGAGCTGGAAGCGATGGCGGCCACCGTCATCTCGCCGATCGTCGACGGCGCCTATCAGTCGGGCTGCCACACGGCATCGGTGTGGGACAAGAAGGCGCAGGTCAACATTCCGAAGCTGATGAGCTTCATGAACAATTTCGGCGTGATCACCGCGCGCGATCCCAAGGGCAGCTATCATGCGATGACCGATGTCATCCACAAGGTGCTGAACGACATCACCGTGGATGACTGGGCGATCATCATCGGCGGCGACAGCCACACCCGCATGTCCAAGGGCGTCGCCTTCGGTGCCGATTCCGGCACCGTGGCGCTGGCGCTGGCGACGGGCGAGGCGACCATGCCGATCCCGCAATCGGTCAAGGTCACCTTCAAGGGCGCGATGCAGCCGCATATGGACTTCCGCGACGTGGTGCATGCGACCCAGGCGCAGATGCTCAAGCAATGCGGCGACAATGTTTTCCAGGGCCGGATCATCGAGGTCCATCTCGGCACGCTGCTCGCCGACCAGGCCTTCACCTTCACCGACTGGACGGCCGAGATGAAGGCCAAGGCGTCGATCTGCATTTCGCAGGACGACACGCTGATCGAGTCGCTGGAGATCGCCAAGTCGCGCATCCAGATCATGATCGACAAGGGCATGGACAATGCCGCGGGCACGCTGAAGGGCCTGATCGCCAAGGCCGATGCGCGCATCGCCGAGATTCGTTCGGGCGAGAAGCCCGCGCTGACGCCGGACGCCAATGCGAAATACTTCGCCGAAGTCGTCGTCGATCTTGATATCATCGACGAGCCGATGATCGCCGATCCCGACGTGAACAACGCCGATGTGTCCAGGCGCTACACCCACGACACGATCCGTCCGATTTCTTATTACGGCGGCACCAAGAAGGTCGACCTCGGCTTCGTGGGCTCGTGCATGGTGCACAAGGGCGACATGAAGATCGTCGCCCAGATGCTCAAGAACATCGAGAAGGCCGAAGGCAAGGTCGCGTTCAACGCGCCGCTGGTCGTCGCGGCTCCGACCTACAACATCATCGACGAGCTGAAGGCCGAAGGGGATTGGGAAATCCTGCAGAAGTATTCCGGCTTCGAATTCGACGATGTGAAGCCGAAGACCGCGAACCGGACCACCTACGAGAACATCCTCTATCTCGAGCGTCCGGGCTGCAACCTGTGCATGGGCAACCAGGAAAAGGCGGAGAAGGGCGATACCGTTCTGGCGACCTCAACCCGTCTGTTCCAGGGCCGCGTCGTGGAAGACACCACCGAGAAGAAGGGTGAATCGCTGCTGGCCTCGACCCCGGTCGTGGTGCTGTCGGCGATCCTCGGTCGCACGCCGAGCGCCGAAGAATACAAGGCCGCGGTCGAAGGCATCGACCTGACGAAGTTCGCACCGCCCAAGATCGGTGCGATGGGGGCGTCCGTCCACTACTAGGGTGGAGAGCGAGAGCTGTTCAAAAATTGGCGCGGCAGGTGAAGGCCTGCCGCGCCCCGGGGCTGGTACGCGAGCGGGCATCCTGTACGAGGCCTATACCATTTGTATCGACTATATCCGCAAGGTGGGCCTTTAGGACGCCAACTGGCTGGCCTTTGCCATGCTGCTGCCGGTGAAGACCGTCGGCGTGATGGGCGACGGCCGCACCTATGAATACGTCGTCGGCCTGCGCGCAGTGACCTCGACCGATGGCATGACTGCGGACTTCTGCGCTTTCGACATGAAGTTTCTCGGCGAGACCGCAACGCGGATCATCAACGAGGTGAAGGGCGTCAATCGCGTGGTGTATGACATCACCAGCAAGCCGCCAGTAACGCTTGAATGGAAGTGAAAGGAGCGCGTGATCCAGCATCAGTTTGCGCTGCCTCCGCCTCTGATGTTCTGGACCATCGTTAGATTGGTTGATCAGAGAGCTTGCAGATGTGGCGCCACAACTCTTCGACAGATCAAATCGACGTGCGATGGTTTCAGGAAAGATGCGAGTTCTGCAACTCGAAGCTGGTCGCGATTTCCATACCCGATCGTTGGCCACTTGATCGAGCGCTTTTGAAAGAAGAGCATGAATTGCGCGTCAATTCGGTCTCAGGGATAGATGACAACTACGTAGAGAATCTTGAAATATGTTCGGACTTCCACGTCGAGGATGTGCAGTTTCGACTATGTGCTGCGTGCGGCTGGTGGTGCATTGTTCAAGGCATCCACTACGAGACCTGTCGCCCATTCATTACGTTTAATTGGGCCGCGGGGTGCCTGCGTAACGAACAGGCATCGCTTTCAGCCATCCCTGTGAAAGAAATGCGGCAGGCCTTGTGCGCCTGCTATGAGCGACGATGGTCGATAGAACCTCGTCAAATGGAAGACATAGTTGCAAGCGTTTTCAAGTCATCGGGGTGTCAGACAAGAATTTCCAAGCAGTCTCACGACGGCGGAATCGACGTCTTCGGAATCGATCAAGCTGGCTCTCCGTTTGGAGTCCAAGTGAAAAGGCACCAGAATAAAATTCGTATCGAGGAGATACGATCGTTCTTGGGTGCTCTGCTGCTGCACGGCATCGCACAAGGCGTCTTTGTAACAACGTCAACCTTCACTAGCGGAGCGTCAAGACTTCAACAGCAAGCACGTTTCGCAGGAATTCGATTGGAATGTATTGATGCGCAGCATCTCTTTGAGATGATTAAGGCAGCACAAGTGTCGGACTTTAATTTAGCTGTGGCGCCCGAGCTGGCAGAGGAATACGCGCGTCAGATTTCCTCATTGCATTTTGGATACTGTTCTCACCTCGGTAGCCACTAGCTCTGCCCGTTAGTTTGCGCCAGCCGAGCGCGGCGCGCGATACCGGTGGATCGACGTCGACCACCATGGATGGTCGACCGATGACCCTCACTCGCATGTTCGACGAAACCTATGCCGACGTCATCGCGGTGCTGCACGAGAGCAAACTGATTTACGAGCGGTATGCCGGCGCGCCGAAGCTGTACAAACCACATGTCGCCATGTCAGTGACAATTCGTTCACCGGCACGCTGGCCAGCATTCTGGTTGCCGAGGGCAAGATCGATCTGCGGGCACCGATCCCGCTTTCGATCCATTGCTGCCCTCCACAGGTCAGACCATGAAAGGCTCGAGTAAGCCCAGAGCGGACTTTTGTTAGCCGGTCGGTGGCTTGCCGGTGAAGACCGCCAGTTGATCGGCGAAGGCGCGCTTGTAGGCGGGCCGCGCTTCGCCGCGGGCGATATAGGCGCAGAGGTTCGGATAGTCCTCCAGTAGTCCTGATCCGTTCAATCTGCGCAGCACCGTCACCATCAGCAGGTCGCCGGCGCTGAACCTGCCGTCGAGCCAGTCGGCGTCACCAAGGCGGATGGACAGGTCTGCCAGTCGGGCGCGAACGCGATCGTCGAGGATTGGCAGGCGCGTCGCGTACCAGGTCTTGTCGCGCTCCGTGAGCGTGGCGGCTCCGCGTTCCACGATCGGCGGCTCTACGGTGCTGAGCGCGGCGAACATCCAGGCGATCGCGCGCGCCCGGGCATTCGCATCGTCTGGCAGCAGGCCCGGATGGCATTCCGCGATATGGAAGACGATCGCCCCCGACTCGAACAGCATGAGATCGCCGTCTTCGTAGGTCGGGATCTGTCCGAAGGGATGAAGCCTGCGATGCGCGGGTTCTTTCATCTCAGCGAACGACAGTAGACGGACGTCGTAAGGCTGGCCCACCTCTTCGAGCGCCCAGCGAACGCTCATGTCACGCGCCAATCCCCTTCCGCGATCGGGAGATCGTTCAAAGGCGCTAATCGTGGGCATCGTTTCTCTCCACCTGGGTGTTTCGCATCCCCAGGACGAACGAGCGGCGCCTCTCCCGACAACCGATTTTGATTTTTGGCCGCGGAATTTCGCGGGCCGAACCTGTCATCGGACCCCGCCGGACTACGGATATTCTTCGAAACCGAGAGCATTGACCATTGAGCGAGCTGCTAACTTAGAGATGAAATTACGGAGCGTCACACGCTCGATTCAGAATGATCAAAGATGAGGTGGCTGTTCGAGTGAAGGACGGTCGCCTGCAGCAGTCGCCAGACGACATGCGACTGATCAATGCACCCCCGCTCAAACGCGGGATGTGCGTCATTCTCCGCGATGTTACGACTGGCTCACCATCCTCCCGGAGAGCCTTCATGTCTGACGCGCCTGCACCGAGCCAAGTACCCACCGCCGCCGAGACCGATCCCGAGACGCTCGGCTGGATGAAGGGCTTTCCGCCTGCGCAGGACAAGACCATCCAATTTCACGACGGCTCGTTCCGCAACTTTCCCGAGCTGCGTTGGGCTTGGAGCAATGTCCGCCAGCTGGTGCCGACGGTGAATGTCTGGCGCGGCGCAGGCGGCGCTTCGGTGCTGCCGCGCGCGGAGCGCGATATCGGCGGAATCGCGTCGACCACCATGGATAGCCGGCCGATGACGTTTGCCCGCATGTTTGACGAGACCTATGCCGACGGCATTGCCGTGCTGCACAAGGGCAAACTCATTTACGAGCGCTATGCCGGCGCGCTGAAGCCGCACAAGCCGCATATCGCGATGTCGGTGACCAAGTCGTTTACCGGCACGCTGGCCGGCATTCTGGTCGCGGAAGGCAAGATCGATCCGCAGGCACCGGTCACCGACTATGTGCCGGAGTTGAAGGCCACGGCCTTTGGCGATGCTGATGTGCATGAGGTCATGGATATGACCACGGGGCTTCTCTACACCGAGGTTTATACGGACAAGAATTCCGATGTGTGGGGGCTGCGGCGCGCCAATGGCATGGCGCCGATCCCTCCGGATTACGAAGGCGCGAGCGACATCTTCGCCTTTCTCTGCACGCAGCAGAAGCAGGGCGAGCATGGCAAGGCGTTCGCCTACAAGACCGTCAACACCGACGTGCTGGCCTGGATCATCCGCCGCGCCAGCGGCATGACGCTGTCCGATCTTCTGTCGGAGCGCATCTGGGCGCCGATGGGGGCGGAGGAGGACGCGCATTATCACGTCGACCGCATCGGCACCGAAAGCGGCGGCGGCGGACTGTCGACGACGCTGCGCGATCTCGCGCGCTTCGGCGAGGTGATGCGCAATCACGGGCGCTTCAATGGCCGCCAGATCGTGCCTAGCGCAGTGGTCGAGGACATCGAGCGCGGCGCCGATCCCGAGAAGTTCAAGCCGGCCGGCTACACCACGCTGCCTGGCGCGTCCTATCGCAACCAGTGGTGGGTGACCCACAATCAACACGGCGCGTATATGGCGCGCGGCGTCTACGGGCAGGGGCTCTATATCGATCCGAAGGCCGAGATGGTGATCGCGCGCTATGCCTCGCATCCGGTCGCCGGTAATGCCGCCAACGATCCGGTGACGCTGCCGGCCTATATGGCGCTGGCGAAGGAACTGATGGCGGGCTGACCATCAGGGTTCGTGGAACCCGAGGGAACCCGGTCGGGAACCTTGGGGCAGGTTGGGCGTATGCTTGGCGGCCGACATCTTCCGTCGGCGCCAGGCGGACCCCTCCAGAATGATAAAACCCTTGTCCATCGCTCCGTGGCTGCGCTGCTCGTGTGCGGCGCTGTTGATGTCATGCACCGTCGTCGCAACGGCGCCTCTGTATGCACAGGAGCGGACGTCTGGCGCGCGGGCTGCCCGCAGCAATCCGGCTGTCGCCACTGACGGTGCGACGCTGATTCATGGCAATTACTGCGGTGCCGGCAACCGGCCGGGCAAACCACCCATCGATGCCCTCGATCTCGCCTGCATGAATCATGATGCCTGCACACCGGCGAGCGGCATTCCTAACTGCGACTGCAATGCCAGGCTTCGCGACGAAGCGGCCGCCGTGGCAGGGGACCCCCGACAAGCGCCGGAGCTCCAGAGTCTGGCGGCATTGACCTCAGCGGCCGCGGCCGTGATGCTCTGCAAGCCGATGATCGATGCCGCGGTGCCGCCGGTGGTTGCTCCTGTCCCTGTGGCTCGGGACGCTCCTGCAGCAGGCGCGCCAGTGGCAATCACGCCGGCTCCCGTTGCTGGAGCACCTGTGTCGATTGTCCCTGATAGTGTTGCGCCCGTGGCTGCCGCTCCCGTAACGGACGTATCTGAAACCCCGCTGCCTGTCGCGCCAGTCACTGACGCTCCCGCGCCTGCTGTACCCGTGCCCAGGTCGACCGCGTTGCCCTGAGCAGGCAGAGTCTTGATCGCCTCTTGCGCGCTGCGATCTTTCCGGGGCAATCATGACCGCGAGTCCAGATGCGCCGATAGCGCAGCTCATGGCAGAGGGGATCGCGCATGAAATTACTTGTCGCACGAGTCATGACGCTCGCATCCCTGCTGGGGCCTTTGGCGCTTGGCTCCGCAGCGCTGGCGGCGGATCCCATCCGTGTCGGCGCGGTGCTGCCGTTTTCCGGCGGTGTCGAACTTTATGGTGAGCAAGCAAAACTCGGGCTCGATCTCGCTGCCAGGGAGATCAACGCGGCGGGCGGCATTCTCGGCAGGCCGCTCGAGGTCATCTATGTCGATGACAAGACCCGGCCGGCCTCCGCCGAAAGCGCGATGCGGTCGGTGATCGACAGCGGCGTCGTGGCGGTTATCGGCCCTGTCACCTCGGCCAACTTCAATGCGATCAGGCCGCTTGCCGAGAGCACGAAGACGCCGCTGCTTTACGCCACCAATTTCGAAGGCGGCACATGCAGCCGCTACATCTTCTCGTTCAGCACGGTGCCGAACCAGGATCTCGGCCAGTTGCTGCCCTATGTGAACGAGGCTGTCGGCAACACCTACTTCCTGCTCGGCGCCGATCGCGTCTGGCCGCACCAGATGTTCGATATAGCCAAGCCGCTGATCGAGAAGCTCGGCGGCACCATCGTCGGCACGCAATATACGCAGGGGACCGAGACGGACTTCACGCCGCTGATCAAGCAGGTGGCGGCGGCCAAACCGAAGGTGCTGCTGTTCGCGCTGAAGGGGGACGGCATCGATTTCATCCGGCAGGCCGATGATCAGGGCTTGTTCAAGGAGACCACGGTTGCATTCCTGGGATTGTCCGAGATCGATCTCGGCATCTTCAAGGGCAAGGGCCAGAACATGATCACCGTCGTGCCGTCGCTGGCGACCAGCGACGCGCCGGAGATGAAGGCGTTCGTCGCCAGGGTGCGGGCCTCAGCCGGCAATGACGTGCTGGTGTCGAACTATGTCATGACCCACTACAACACGCTGATCGCGCTGAAGGCTGCGATCGAGAAAGTGGGCCGTGTCGACAAGGAGGCCATCGTCGGTGCGCTGGCCGGGCTCACCATCCTGTCGCCGACTGGAACGGTCACCATCGATGCGAACCACTATGCGACCATGAGCATGTTCATCGCCAAGACGCAGGGCAGTGAATTGGTCACCGTCCGTGCGCTCGGCAGAATTCCGCCGCAGCCGGGTTGCACATTGGCTGGTCGCTGATCGCAACTGGTGAGCAGACGGCTGGTGTAAGTCGCGCGAGATTGTTTAAGTCGGTACCGACATAATTCTGGATGAGCGAAAAGGACACCGGATGGCACGTGTGCGCTGTATCACCGAGATGGGCATGGGCGTCGACGTCCACGGTCGCGATGCCACCAAGGCTGCGAAGCGCGCGGTCTCCGATGCAATCCGCCATTCCAGCGTTGGCTTCTTCCGGATGGTCGGCAAGACGCCGCATGACATGTTCGTCGATGTGACCGTCGCGGTGCCGAATCCGGACGACGTCGACACGGCGGCGGTCGCGAAGGAATTGCCTTACGGCACTGTGACCGTGACCGCAGTCAAAGGCGGTCTCGATATTCCGGCCGAGAGTGGCGGCGACGGCATCCTCATCGCCAATGCGGCGGTGCTGGTGAGCCTCGACGACGGCAAGTAGATCGGCCGCCTCGGACGACGCCCGCGCTTTCCGCGATCCCGAAAACTCCCTTCCATCCAATTTGCGCTTGACCAATCCATAGCTCGCCGGTTATTGATCTAATCGATAGCTGACGGGTTATGGATTGCGATGCCAAACACCTTCGATGTGCTCTTCAAGACGCTCGCCGATCCGACCCGGCGCGCGATCTTCGAACGGCTCTGCCGTGACGGGGAGCAGACCGTCGCGGCACTGACCGCGCAAGCCGGCGTCTCGCAGCCGGCGGTCTCCAAGCATCTCGGCGTGCTGAAGCACGCGGGACTGGTGCTCGATCGCCAGAGCGGCCGTCAGACACATTATCGATCGCAACCGGCGGCCCTGGCGCCGATACTCGAGTGGACCAGCCAGATGGCCGGGTTCTGGGAGAGCCGGTTCGGCGATCTCGAACAACTGCTGAAGAGGATGGACAATTGACCAATACTGCAGCCGAAACACGTTCTGTCGTCGTCGAGCGGGAATTTGGCCACGCGCCGGAAAAGCTCTGGCGCGCGCTGACCCAGCCGCATCTGATCGCTGAGTGGCTGATGAAAAACGATTTCAAGCCCGTCATCGGGCATCGTTTTGATCTGAGCGCAAACTGGGGCGTGGTCGCTTGCCGGGTCACGGAAGTCGAGCCGAACCAAAAGCTCGCTTACACGTGGGAGGCCCTGGGTCTCGAGAGTGTCGTGACCTGGACCCTTACACCTTCGAGCAACGGGACGCTGCTGCGGATGGAGCAGATCGGCTTCCGACCGGATCAGGAGCAAGCCTATCAGGGCGCCAAGTTCGGATGGCCGCGCTTCCTGGCGTCGATGGAGCAGCTTCTGGCGCGACTGGACTGAATTCGGCCGACACAGAATCTCACGCCACTTCCGTATTTGCACTGAGGGTTACTCAACATGAGCCTATGGATCAGATACGCACACCGCTGGCTCTCGCTGGCCTTCACCGTGACGGTCATCGCCAATTTCGCTGTCCGCGGATTTGGCGAGCCGCCAGCCTGCGTGACCTTCTCGCCGCTGCCACCGCTGTTTCTGTTGATGTTCAGCGGTCTCTATATGTTCGTGCTGCCCTATGCCACAAAGTGGCGTAGAGCAACGCAGGGCAGTCGACGGATGAACGCGTGAATTGGAATGCGCATGGATATTTTTGATCGTCTCAAATCCGCTGCGGCCGATGACTGGTCCAGCTATGTCGATCATAGTTTCGTCCGCCAACTCGGCGCCGGCACGCTGCCTGAGCCCGCGTTTCGCACCTATCTGGTGCAAGACTATCTGTTCCTGATCCAGTTCGCGCGCGCCTATGCGCTGGCGACGTACAAGAGCCGCTCGCTTGACGACATGAAGGCGGCCCAAGGCGGACTTGCGGCCATTCTCGGCGAGATGGAGCTTCACGTAAAACTGTGCGGGAGGTGGGGATTGTCGCCGGCCGATATCGAGGCTGCGCCCGAGCTGCAGGCGACGGTGGCCTATACGCGCTTCGTGCTGGATTGCGGCGCCGCCGGCGATCTGCTCGACCTGCATGTGGCGCTGGCGCCCTGCGTGATCGGTTACGCCGAGATAGGCAAGAAGCTCGCGCCGGACGGTGCCGATGCACTTGGCGATCATCCGTATCGCGAATGGATCGGCGAATATGCCGGCGAGGCCTATCAGGATATCGCGGTGAAAGCGCGCCGCCATCTCGACGATCTCGCCGCGCGTGCGATGACCGAGCGGCGCTTTACGGAGCTCGCCAAATTGTTTGGCCAGGCGTCGCGGCTGGAAGCTGATTTCTGGCAGATGGGGCTGGACGCGCGCTAACGCAGCGCGCAGCGGTCAGGACAGAGCATGGCACCCGTCAAAGTCGATCCCGCGAATGTGCGCGAGTTTAAGAACGCTGACGCCTTCTATAAATGGCTCGGCAAGAACCACGACAAGGCCGGTGAGGTCTGGATCAAGGTTCACAAGCTGAAATCCGGCCTCGCATCGATCACGCCCAAGGAGGCGATTGATGTCGTGCTGTGCTGGGGCTGGATCGACGGCATCCGCAAGGGACTGGACGAGACGAGCTTTCTGCAGCGCTATTCGCCGCGCGGCAAAAAGAGCGTCTGGAGCAAGATCAATGTCGACAACATTGCGCGCCTCGTCGAGGAGGAGCGCATGACCGAGCACGGCCTTGTCCATGTTGAGGCGGCGAAGGCCGATGGCCGCTGGGATCGCGCCTATGGCAGCGGCAAGGACATGGCGATCCCCGCCGATCTGCAGGCCGCGATCGACGCCGAGCCGAAAGCCCGTGCGATGCTGGCTAAGCTCAGCGCCCAGAACCGCTTCTCGCTGGCATTTCGGGTCCACAACATGAAGACCGAAGCCGGCCGCAAGAAGCGGATTGCGGCCTTCGTCGAGATGCTGAAGAAGGGCGAGACGATCTATCCGCAGGGGAAGAAGTGAGCCGCGACGGGACGCGGCTCACGCTACCGATCACTTCCGCTTCGGCCGCCTGATCGCGCGTACCTTGCCGCTGGCTCCGCCGCCGGCGAAGAACTGATCGGCACCATCTGACTCGAGGCCGGAGACGCCACTGCCTGCCGGCAGTGCGAGCTTCTCCAGCGCTTCGCCGGTTTGCGGATCGACGCGCCTGATGTCGCTCTCGTCGTTTTCCCAGGTGCCGTGCCAGAGTTCGCCGTCCACCCAGGTGACGCCGGTGACGAAGCGGTTGCTCTCGATGGTGCGCAGGATCTTTCCAGTGTCGGGATCGATCTGGTGAATCTTGCGCTCGCGATATTGTCCTACCCACAGCGTGCCTTCGGCCCAGGCCATGCCGGAGTCGGCACCGCCGCCGGGCGCAGGGATGGTATTCAGCACGCGGCCGGTCGCCGGATCGATCTTCTGGATACGGTCCTCGGCGATCTGGAACAGATGCTTGCCGTCGAATGCCGTGCCGGCATGAGCGGCGACGTCGATGGCGCGCACCGTCTTGCCGCTTGCGGGATCGAGTGCGTGGAGTTTGTCGCCGGATGCGAACCAGACCTGCGTGCCGTCATAGGTGACGCCGTGCACGCCGTCGACACCCTCGAAGGGGCCATATTCGCGGATGATTTCGGCTGCTGAGTTGGTCATGTAACTCTCCTTGATGATGTGACGATGACCCTAGTGATCCGGCAGCGGCGGCGGGAGTAACAACATCGTCGCGAGTCCTGGCAGGGATGGCGACGTCCAGCGGCGTGCTCGACCGCGACCGAGCGGCTGCACCTTATTCTCCACCGCCAGTTCGTCGAGTGCCCGCTGAACGCTGCGCTGGCTGGTGCCGAGCGCCAGCGCCAATGCAGAGCTCGACCAGGCTTCTCCATCGGCGAGAAGCGCGAGCACTGCGGCGTGTTCTTCCTCGACCGGCCGCGCCAGCACGACGACGTCGCGGGCGCGGCGCAGTACCAGCGCAAAACCGGGCTTGGTCGCGTGCACCTCGGCCAGCGGCGCAAGCAGTTTGCGCAGCCGTCCCATCTCGACGCGGAGCCGCGCGCGATGCGAATCATCGGCATGTCTGGCGCGGAATGCGCGTACCAGCAGCGTCTCGCGCGAAACATCCGCAGGCCATGCTTCGCCAAGTGCGCGGGCGAGGGCGAACAGGACGGGCCGGGTGGCCAGTGACAGCTCTGTCTTCTGGCAGCGGATGACATGCCGGCACGCATCGATGACAATGGCTTTCGAATTCTGCAACGCCTCGACATCGTCGAGCAGCAACACGCGTTCGCCGCCACGTGCGATCAGACGCGCAGCGGGAGCGTCGAGGAGCCGGGACGCAGTGTCCACTTCGGCCGTTAGCGCCGGAATGCGGGCGAGCCTGGCGGCACGCTGCGCGTCGGCAATGGCGGCGCGTGACTTTTTCGCCTGCAGGCGGCGCATCGCGATGCCGGCGACGACCAGCGCGTGGGCCGTACGCAAGGCGGGCGGCAGAGGCGCGGGATCGAGCGCGCCGAGCTTTCGCTCGGCTTCGTCGAGACGCCCGATCAGGAGAAGGCGCCTGACGTCGAGATAGCCGCCATAGGCCGCATTCACGTGGTCGCCATGGGCATCGAGCGTCAGCCGCGCGGCGTCGAGCGCCTTGGTGGGCCAGTTCAGATCGCGTGAGACAAGGGCGATCTCGGCCTCGGCGACGATGCACCGCGCACGCGCCACGGGTTCCTTCGCACCGAAGGCGCGCGCGGCCCGTTTCACGAGATCCTTCGCGCGTGCAAAATCGCCGAGCTGCGCCATTGCGATGCCGCGTAGCGCAAGCGCCGGCGCGTCATCACGCAAGGCAACACGCTTCAAGGCACCCAGCGGATCACCCGCCGCGAGCGCATGACCTGCGGCGGTGATCAGGGAGTCCATTCAAATCCCGCCACACTTGTCACTCCCACCCGTCCATTGCCGGATCCTAATCTACCTCACGACGATCAACCGGCAAGTCGTGCCGGCAACGCATGACGATGGACGAAAGTGGAGAGAAGACCATGACGGCACCGATGAAAACACCACCGATTGTGTCACCGCAGGCATGGGAGGCCGCGCGAACGGACATGCTCGTGAAGGAGAAGGCTGTCATGCGGGCGCGCGACGCGCTCGCTGCCGAGCGCCGGCGGATGCCGTGGATGGAAGTGAATAAGGCCTATGCTTTCGAGGGGCCTGGCGGAACGGTCAGCCTGCGCGATCTGTTCGCCGGCCGCCGTCAATTGATCGTCTACCGCGCCTTCTTCGAGCCCGGGGTGTTCGGCTGGCCCGATCACGCCTGCCGCGGCTGTTCCCTGGGTGCCGATCAGGTCGCCCATCTCGCGCATCTGAATGCCCGTGATACCACGCTCGTCTATGCCTCGCGGGCACCGCAGGCGGACATCGCACGCCTGAAGGCGCGGATGGATTGGGAGATGCCGTGGGTCACCATCACGGACAGTTTCGACGCCGACTTCGGTGTCGACGAGTGGCACGGCCATAACGTTTTCTTCCGCGACGGCGACCGCGTGTTCCGCACCTATTTCATCAACAGTCGCGGCGACGAGGCGATGGGGACCACCTGGAGCTATCTCGACGCGACGCCGCTCGGCCGCCAGGAGGTCTGGGAGGATTCGCCCGAAGGCTATCCGCAGACTCCGACCTACAAATGGTGGAACTGGCACGACAACTATGTCGCTGGCGCTGCACCCGACAAGAAATGGGTCGAGGTCTCGGCCGCCGGAGAGGCCACGTTTCGGAAGACCGATGAGTAGCGCCATCGACGATATCATGGATCGTGCGAAGGCCTATCGCTGGAAAATGGGTGGTCTTGCGCCGGCCGCCGACTGGCTATGCCTTGCGGCCGCACCGGCCTTCGCATTGATGGCGCTTTTGACGGGTGTGTTCGATGGCAGTTCGCCGGACCTGCTCTGTTCGGCGTCGCGCGCATCGCCGTGGAGTGGAATGGCGGTGATGTATGCCCTGATGAGTTTGTTCCATACCGTGCCTTGGCTCAGGCTGATATCCGGCCGATACCGCCAATCGCAGTGGCGGACGTGACGGTTGTGGCGCGCTTCAGGCGCGCGACAACTTCTCGAACCGCTTGATCAGCCGCTCGCGCTTGAGGCGCGACAGGCGCTGGATCCAGAACATGCCGTTGAGCTGGTCGATCTCGTGCTGGTGGCAAACCGCACGCAGGCCGTCGGACTCTTCTGTTTGCGTATTGCCGTCGAGATCCTGATAGCTGATCCGTACGCGGGCGTGGCGCTGGATGTCGTCATTCACACCGGGCATCGAGACACTGCCTTCCTGATGCATGATCAGTTCGGACGAGGCCCATGCGATCTCGGGATTCACATAGGTCTTGGCGCCATCGCCGAGATCGAGCACGACGACGCGCAGGGATACACCGATATGTGGCGCGGTGATGCCGATGCCGGGAGCGGCATGCATGGTGTCGCGGAGATCGTCGGTGAGCGCGCGCAGCGCATCGTCGAATACGGTGACATCAGCGGCCGGCCGCGTGAGGCGCAGGTCGGGATAGCGGACGATCGGGCGGATACTCATTCCGGCAGTCCAGCCGCTTTCAGCGCGGCGGCATAGGTTTGCGCCATGGACTCGACGGGGACGGGGATGCGCGCAAAGAAAGCGGAGACCGTGAGCTCCGGTTCGATGGTGAGCAGTTCCTCGACCACCTGTGCGGCGCGTTCGTGCGCGCCGGTTTTCACGAGCGCCACGGCGAGTGCGCGGAGTGCGACGGCGAAACGCCGATTCTGCAGCAGCGCCTTGTCCGCCCAAGCGATCGCCTCCGGATAGTTCTCGTCGATGATCGCAGCGATGGCCAGCGCACCGGAGACGAACCAGCCGTGTGGATCGAGCGGGTTGAGCCGGCGCGCTCGGTCGAGCAGAGCGCGGCCTGTCTGCTGCTGCCCGCGCATGGTCTCGATCCATCCGGCCAGTGCAAGTGCAGTGGCGGAGTTTGGATTGATCGCGAGCGAGCGGCTGAACAATTCGACGGCCGCGTCCTTCGCCGTCTGTGGCTCGGCGAGATTCCAGATCGCAAACGCGGCCATCCAGAGGATCTGCGGATCGTTCGGCATCCGCTCAATGGCGCGATGCGCCAGTGCCAGGCCTTCGCTGCGATGGGCGTCGTCCGGGCTGATCCAGCCCTGGAAATGTCGCTGCGCATGGCAATAGGCGGCCGCTGCCATCGCGGGCGCGTAAGTCGGGTCGAGCGCCAGCGCCTGATGCAGGCAATCCAGCGCCGCACTCATGCTCGCCGGCGTGAAGTCGTGTTCGAATCCATAGGCGCGTAGCAGCAGGTCATAGGCATCAGGCGCGTTTGGCCGGCTGTGCTTGCGCCGTTCGATTTCGGCGATGCGCAGCGTCGGCTCGATGGTGGCGACGGCTTGTTCGGTGATGCGGTCCTGCAGGTCGAATACATCGCTGCGGTCGCCGTCGAATTTGTCGGCCCAGAGATGCGCACCGGAACGGGCGTCGATCAATTGCGCAATGATGCGAAGCCGCTCGCCGGCGCGGCGGACGCTGCCTTCGAGCACGTAGTTGACGCCGAGGGTGCGGCCGATCTCGCGAATGTCGACCTGCTTGGACTTGTAGGTGAAGGACGAGTTGCGCGCGATCACGAACAGTCCGCTGCAGCGGGACAGCGCGGTGATGATTTCCTCGGCGATACCGTCGCCGAAATAATCCTGCTCGGGATCCGCGCTCATATTGGTGAAGGGCAGCACCGCGATCGACAAACCTGCGGGATCGGCGGTAGCGGGCAGGAGTGCAGTTGCGGGCGTTGTCACCACGGACGGAGAGGGGCTGTCGGTCTGTTCGATGACCTCGCCGACGAAGCGAAACCCCTTCCGCGGTAAAGTGCGGATCAGCCGCTGCTGCTCGCCATTGTCGCCGATGGCCGTGCGGGCCGCGTTGACCCGGCTGCTGAGCGTCGCCTCGGACACGATGCGGCCGTGCCAGACTTCGGCCAGCAGATCGTCACGGCTGACGACCTTGTCCCGCGCGCGGATCAGGAATTCCAGCACATCGAACACCTGCGGCTCCACCGCCACCGTGTCCGTGCCCCGCCGTAGCTCCCGCCGGTCAGTGTCGAGGACGAATTCGTCGAACCGGAACAGCAAGATAGGGGTCCAATACCTGTTGTCGCGCCAAGGCCTTGTGCGCAGGAGCCTCCCCTAGCACACCCCGTCTCAACGATAAATCATGGCCTTCTCAAGAGAAAATCTAAGAATCCTTCAAGCGGATGCCGCCACGCCGCGGCATGGTCCGCATATCGACGGCCTCAACCGTCATTGCCCGGAGGACCTGCACCATGACGAATGACAAGCGCGACACCAGCCACTTCAACCGCCGCAGCCTGCTGGGCGCGGCGCTCATGGGCATCGCCGCGGCCCCGTTCGGCGGCATCGGCTCCGCCGCGGCGCAGGCCGCCAAGGCCGGCAAGCAGCTCCCGGCCATCAAGCGCGGCACGCATACGTCGTTCAAGCCGCTGAAGCAGATCAATGCCGGCGACCTCAGCGTCGCCTATGCCGAGGACGGCCCGGCGAACGGCCCCGTTGTGCTGCTGCTGCACGGCTGGCCCTATGACATCTACAGCTATGTGGATGTCGCGCCGCTGCTGGCCTCGGCCGGCTACCGCGTCATCATCCCGTATCTGCGCGGCTATGGCGGGACGCGCTTCCTCTCCGACGCGACGGTGCGCAATGGCCAGCCGGCAGCGCTCGCCACCGACATCGTCGCGTTCATGGACGCACTGAAGATCGAGAAGGCGGTGGTCGGCGGCTACGACTGGGGTGGCCGCACGGCCGACATTCTGGCTGCGATCTGGCCCGAGCGCGTCAAGGCGCTGGTCGCCGTCAGCGGCTATCTGATCGGCAGCCAGGAGGGCAACCGCATGCCGTTGCCGCCGAAGGCTGAACTGGAATGGTGGTACCAGTTCTACTTCACCACGGAGCGCGGCCGGCTGGGCTATGACAAGTACCGGCACGACTTCGCCAAGCTGATCTGGAAGCTGGCCTCGCCGAAGTGGAATTTCGATGACGCCACCTATGACCGATCAGCCAAGGCGTTCGAGAATCCCGATCACGTCGCCATTACCATCCACAACTATCGCTGGCGGCTCGAACTCGCCCAGGGCGAGGCGAAATATGATGAGCTGGAGAAGCGGCTGGCGCAGGGGCCGGTGATTGCGGTGCCGACCATCACCATGGAAGGCGACGCCAATGGCGCGCCGCATCCCGATCCCAAGGCCTATGCGAAGAAGTTCACCGGCAAGTACGAGCATCGCACGGTGAATGGCGGGATCGGTCACAACCTGCCGCAGGAAGCACCGCGTGAATTCGCCCAGGCCATCATCGACGCCGACGCGATGGCACGCTGAGAGAGAGCCGCGATGCGATGGATTCTTGCAGCGAGCCTCGCAGCAGGCGTGGTGTCATCCGTGGTGGTGGCGGCCTTTGCCGCCAACACGGTCAGTCCCGCCAACCTGTCGCCGATCTATGGCGTCGGGCTTCCCGATGGCTACCGCAAATGGGAGCTGATCGCGCCGGCGCAGGAGGCCGAGCCTCTGAATGAATTACGCGCCGTGGTCGGCAACGACATCGCCGTCAAAGCCTATCGGGACGGCCAGCTCCCGTTTCCCGATGGCACGGTGCTGGTGAAGCTCGCCTGGAAGCACACCCAGTCGCCGGAATTCGAATCTGCCTCGATCCCCGGCGCCGCGACCACGGTTCAGGTCATGGTGAAGGATTCGAAGAAATACCCCGCGTCAGGCGGCTGGGGCTTCGGCCGCTTCATCGACGGCAAGCCGGTGGATCAGGCACAGCACGAAACCTGCTTTGCGTGTCACGAGGCACGCGTGAAGGAGCGGGATTACGTGTTCACGAAGTGGGCGCCGTAAGCGCCCATTTCACGAAACGCCGACCTCGGCCAGAAACGCCGTGAGGAAAGCCTCGGTCCGCGCGTGGCGTTCTTGTGCCATGCGTCGGCCGGTGGCGGTGTTGAAGCCGTCCGCGAGCGTCAGCAGTTTCGCCGGCAGATGGTCGATCGCAAAATTGCGATCGTCAAAGGCGCGACGGCGTGCAGCGGGATCCTCGGGATCGTACAGCAGGGACTGCATCCGCCCGGCGGTGTAGAAGCAGCGCGCGATGCCGATGGCGCCGATAGCATCCAGCCGGTCGGCATCCTGCAGGATCTGCGCCTCGATCGTCTCGGGCGTGATCTTGGCCGAGAAACTATGCGCCGCGATGGCGTGGGCGACACGGTCCAGCCGATCGTTCGTCCAGCCCAGCGGCGCCAGCAGGATCACGGCATGTTCGGCAGCGAGGCGCGAGGCACTGGCGCGGAGCGGTGAGCTCTTCTCGACGGCGACGCAGTCGTGCAGCAGCGTCGCTGCCGCGAGGATCTCGGGATCGCCGCCCTCGGCCTTCTGGATGGCGCGGACATTGGACCAGACACGCGCCAGATGCGCGACGTCATGCGATCCGTCATCGGTCTCGATGTGATGCAGAAGTGAAGAGGCCAGCGTTTCGAACGGAGCGAAGGCGGCAGCGATACCGGTGATCTCAGTCATGGCGTCGTTGTTAGATTGGCCGCCGGGCGTTGCCAAGCGTGTTTTGATGTCATTAGATTCGGATTGCGAACGGGTAGAACTCAGGCGGCAAGGCTGAGTGTGTATGCCGTTTTATCGCCGAAGCAGCATCATGAGGAATTGTGGCCAATAACCCCGTCAACAGCCTTAGCGCCTTGCTTGAGCAGAGCAGCGATAATTTGGCTCTGATCATCGGAAACGGCATCCACCGATACGTAGAATCGAAACGTGTAAATTCCTGGGATCAGCTGCTCGTCGAGATTGCTCAAGAGTGCTCGCCCGGGCTTGTTGAGGTGCCACCTGGCACGACGCTTACAGAATTTTATGATGTGCTGGAGCTCTTGTCTGGGAGTAAGATCGGTGCTCTGCAGGAGCAATTTTGTGCGCTCCTGGACGGTTGGGATGTACTCCCACATCACCGGAAGATCATGAACTGGGCAGTACGACACTGTACTCCAGTGCTCACGACGAACTTCGATCAAGTGTTGAGCGATGCCGTCAATGCACAGTTCTGGCGTCCGCAAAATCCGAAATTTACGAGCTACTACCCGTGGGAGTGTCACTTTAGCCAAACAGCTATCACTGATCCGTGCGCTTCTTTCGGCGTTTGGCACATTAACGGGATGGTAAAATACAAGCGCAGCATTCGCTTGGGACTTAGCCACTATATGGGGTCGGTTCAGCGAGCCCGGACTTGGCTTCATCGCAGCGGCGCCGCCCCTCTCTTTGGAGCAAAGGATCGTCGCATTTGGGCAGGTGCGAATACCTGGATTCATGTTGTATTCAATAAGCCCTTGCTCATCTTTGGTTTGGCTCTTGAAGAAAACGAAGTCTTTCTCGGCTGGCTTCTTATTGAGCGTGCCAAGTACTTCAAGAAGTTTCGCGAGCGCTTTCATCCAGCTTGGTATGTTTACAAAAACGATATGTCTGACGACAGGCAGGCCGGAAAGCTCTTTTTCTTGGAGTCGATGGGAGTCAACTGTATCGCGGTTCAGACGTTCGGAGAGATCTACGACAATACGGGTTGGTCGTCCTGACGTGCCAGCTCAACGCATTTGTAAGGTCGCTCGCACCCGCGGGGAACGACGCCGCTATCGCTTCAGTAGCTCATACACCACGGGATCATCCGCACAGGCCTTGAAGCCGCATTCGAGCAAGGTCGAGGCGACGTTCGCAGCCGTCAGGCCGATCACGAGCCAGACGGCAACATGGGCGATGACGCTGGGCGCCGAGTGAGCAGCGGGGGCCTTCTCGAATTGCCGGTCGAACAGCAGCACCAGCGACAACAGAACGATGGCTGCGATGAAGCCGATCAGTGCCCAGGTGTAATAGTGATAGCCGAACAGCGCGGTGCCGAAGCCGGGATCGCCGGGCGTGATGTGTAGAAGCACCTGCCGCGTCGAGACGATGGCGCCGACCACGGCGGCGAGCAGCGACAGCGCGTAATGGCTGGGACGTGGGCCGAAGCGGATGTTGAGGATCGGACCTATGGCGAGCAGTGCGAACATGATCCGCTGCAGCAGGCATAGCGGGCAGGGCAGCTCGCCCAAAATGAACTGGGCGGCAAAGGCGGCCGCGAGCAGCGCGGCGAGCGCGTAGAGTGCGAGGACGTTGAGGGCGATAGCGCGATGTGAGGTCATGATGGCCTCAGAACGACAGTTTCAGCGCGTCGGTGGCGTGGTGCAGGAAGGTCGCCACGCAGGCAATCAGCACAACGGCGAACAGAGAGAATGCGAGGCTGCGGCTGCCATACCATGCGACGAGCATGGTGATGGCGATCGCCAGGAAAAGTGCGGTGAACTCCATGGTCGCTCCGGCGCTGAATGTGTCCGGTATCTTACGACAGATTCGCTGGCGCCCTGTCGCGTGTCATCTGCGTCAGTCGGCGGTCTCCGCCACGGTCGCACCTGTCTTGCCGGTGTAGTTGGTCACGGCATCCCGAAAGGCATGGACCTCGCTGTTCAGGGCGATCAGCCGTTCCGGCGTCATGCCGGCTGCGGCGAACAACGTCTCGCCAAGGCAGCGGGATTTTTCGCGCAGACCCACGCCTTTGGCAGTGAGGCTGACGACGACCTGCCGCTCATCGTCCGGATTGCGCTTGCGCGCGACGAAGCCGGCCTGTTCGAGCCGCTTCACCAGCGGCGTGACCGTGCTCGATTCCAGCGCCAGCCGGTCGGCGATGCCGCCGACGCTCTGTGCGCCGCCCTCCCACAATGTGCTCAGCACGAGATATTGCGGGTACGTGATCTCGAGCGCGTCGAGCAGCGGCTTGTAGGCGCGGCCGATGGCCATGCTGGCGCTGTAGAGCGAAAAACAGAGCTGGTGATCCAGCGGAATGTCGGCGGGCACCACGGCAACTCTCCTCACGTCGATATCACAATAACGTATATCGCGATAAGTAAATATGGACAAGGCGGCCTGCTCGAGCCAATAAACATATCGCGATATTAGTTATCGTAATATGTAATTTGACCAAGGTTCTTCCGCCAGCCCGGTGGAGAGCGCCCGGTCCAAGCTTCGATGGAGACCAGAATGACCGTCCCACAGGGAACCGCCAGCCTGCCGGCCGTAGCGAGCGGAGACCTCGCACGTTATTACCTCGTCCGCGGCATCGTCGCGGCAGCCTGGGTGGCAGCCGCCTTCACCGTTGGCGTCTCGTCGCCCGGGGCCGCCGCCATCCTGCTGGTCAGTTACCCCGCCTGGGATGCCCTTGCGAACTGGTTCGATGCCCAGGGCAGCGGCGGCTTGCTGGCCAATCCCTCGCAGGCGCTGAATGTGGGGGTGAGCCTCATTGCCGCACTGGCCGTGGCCATCGCCTTGCGCACGGGGATGAATGCCGTACTCGCGGTGTTCGGCGTCTGGGCGGCATTGGCGGGCCTCGCGCAACTCGTGACCGGCGTTCGACGCTGGCGCGCATTCGGTGCGCAGTGGGCGATGATCCTGAGCGGCGCGCAGTCGACCGCCGCCGGCCTGTTCTTTGTCAAGCAGGCGGGCGGCGCCACAGTGCCGACAATCGTGGACGTCGCACCCTATGCCGGTTTCGGCGCCTTCTATTTCCTGGTGTCGGCGCTGTGGTTGATCTTCGCGAACCGCGGGCGTACGGCCTGAGATCTGAGGATAAACCGATGATGCCGGCCCCAGCATCATCGGCCGCCTCTGTGGATGATCGCGGATTTGCTGTCAGCCGCTGCTGCCTGATCTGCTAGTCAGGTCAGAACGACGATCACTCCTGGCAGGCACGGCGACATCTCATGGCCATCACCATCTACGGTATCAAGAATTGCGATACGATGAAGAAAGCGCGCGTCTGGCTCGACAGCCATGGCGTCGCCTACAGCTTCCATGACTACAAGGCCGAAGGCATCGACAAGGCGCGGCTGCAGCGCTGGGCCAAGGAGGTCGGCTGGGAGACGCTGCTCAATCGCGCCGGCACCACGTTTCGCAAGCTCGATGACGCTGCCAAGGAAGGTCTGAACGAGAGCAAGGCAATCGCGCTGATGCTCGAGCAGCCCTCGATGATCAAGCGGCCTGTGCTCGATCTTGGCGGCAAGCTTGTGGTTGGCTTCAAGCCGGAGATTTACGCAAAAGACGTAAAATAGCGATCAGTCGATCTCGACGACGTCGCCGGCTGCGAGCCGGTGCGGCGCACGATAGGACAGGCTGCGATCGATCACCGCGCGGAGTTTCGGCACCGGCACGGTGTGATGGCCGCGCATCAGATTTTTGATTTCGAATCCACCGTCCTCGCTGATCGTCTTGAGCGACGCGATGATATGGGTGACGCCATCGCCTGATGAGAACGGCATCAGCATCCGCTCATAGGCGACAACACGACCGTTGACATCGTCGATCATCGAGACGGTGTAAGTCGGCAACTCGCGTGCGATACATTCATGATAGGCCGGCAGCACGACAGGACCGAGGATCGGACCGAGATAATCGTCGAGATAGCGGCCCTTGCCGGTGGTACCATAGGCGCTCGCCATGCGGGTGCCGTTGCTGTCGATGATGAGCCGCGGCGGTGCCGTGCTGTGATTAACAATGTAGTCGACGAGATCAGGACGTTCGTCGTCCATCCGATCCGGGCGATAGTTGGCGATATCGGGCAGGGCCTGTTGCGGCGCATAGAGCCGTAGCCAGCAGTTCAGCAGATCGCGCTGCCGAATGGACTTCACCACGGACGCGTCGGCGCTCTGGAAGTCCACGGCAACGATCCCCCTGATATCGATCGAGGGTAGTATGAGTACAGCAAGCAAATAATCAATGAACGCGGGAAGTCGCCTCGCAATACAATTAACGAGCGATTTTCAAAGCTCCTTGCGGCGCAAACAGATGGTGCGTTCTGCACGGTGGACCGGTCGCAGGCGGACTCTGCTTTCTGCATGCGCAGGGGGCTAACTGCCTACGACTAAGGGCGAAGTCGGTGCGACAGGCAGTCCACCCAATTCTGCCGCATTGCACCTTGCGTTCGCCGTCGCGTTGACGGCATATTCGCGCCACTCGATGTGGCCGCGCGGGGATGACTTTCAGTTTTCCCCGAAATGCGGCTGCGCAAAAAGTTGGCCACTGGCGGAGACACACGCCGGGAAGGTCGATGGGGGAAATTTGCTTGACCGATGAGTTCATTCTCGAAACCAACGGATTGACCAAGGAATTTGCGGGCTTTTTCGCAGTCCGCGATGTCAGTCTCAAAGTTCGCCGCGGCACCATTCACGCATTGATCGGCCCTAACGGGGCCGGCAAGACGACGTGTTTCAATCTGCTGACCAAGTTCATGCAGCCGTCCGCCGGCCAGATTTTCTACAAGGGCAAGGATATCACCGCGACGGCGCCCGCCGACGTGGCGCGCCTTGGCCTCGTACGTTCGTTCCAGATCTCCGCGGTGTTTCCGCATCTGACGGCGCTGGAAAATGTCCGTGTTGCACTGCAGCGTCAGCATGGATCGTCGTTCGACTTCTGGCGCTCCAAGAGCGTGCTGGATCAGTACAATCAACGCGCCGCTGAACTGCTCGACGACGTCGGCCTCAGCGAATTCGCCAATACGCCCGCCGTGGAAATGCCTTATGGCCGCAAGCGGGCATTAGAGATCGCCACTACGCTGGCGCTCGATCCCGAGATGATGCTGCTCGACGAGCCGATGGCCGGCATGGGCCACGAGGACATCGACAAGATCGCAGCGCTGATCAAGCGCATCTCGGCGAAGTATACCATCCTGATGGTCGAACATAACCTCAGCGTCGTGTCCAATCTGTCGGACATCATTACCGTTCTGACTCGCGGAAAGGTTCTTGCGGAAGGCAGCTACGCCGACCTCACCAAGGACGAGCGCGTCAAGGAAGCTTATCTGGGAGCCGGGCATGGCTGAGATCACAATGGCCGCACCGGCAACGACTGCAGCAACCGGCAATCCAATTCTCAGCATCGAGAATCTCGAAGCCTGGTATGGCGAGTCGCACATTCTTCACGGCATCAATTTCAACGTGAAGCCGGGCGAGGTCGTCACGCTGCTCGGTCGCAACGGCGCCGGCAAGACCACGACGCTGAAGTCCATCATGGGCATCATCGGCAAGCGCACCGGCTCGATAAAGTTCGAAGGCAACGAGATCATCAAGACCTCGTCGGACAAGATCGCGAAGCAGGGCATCGCATTCTGTCCGGAAGAACGCGGCATCTTTTCCAGCCTCGACGTGAAAGAGAATCTGATGCTGCCGCCGACGATCCGGCCGGGCGGGTTGTCTCTGGATCAGATCTTCGAGCTGTTTCCAAATCTGAAAGAGCGTCTCAACAGCCAAGGGACAAAACTCTCCGGCGGTGAGCAGCAGATGCTGGCGATCGGGCGCATTCTGCGCACCGGCGCGCGCTTCCTGATGCTGGACGAGCCAACCGAGGGGCTGGCGCCCGTCATCATCCAGCAGATCGGTCACACCATTGCGCGGCTGAAGTCGGAAGGCTTCACCATCCTGCTGGTCGAGCAGAACTTCCGTTTCGCTGCCACGGTGGCGGATCGCTACTACATCGTCGAGCACGGCAAGATCATCGATGGCTTCGCCAATTCCGAGCTCTCGGCGAATATGGACAAGCTGCATACGTATCTCGGCGTCTAATATCGAATAACGGACCGAGCCAACGGTCCGACGATAGACACAACCATCAATACGGGTAGGGAGCACAGAATGAAAAAAGTCGTTTCGACGTCGCTGCTGGGTTTTACGCTGATGATGAGCGCAAGCTCGCTTGCGTTTGCCCAGGACAAGACCGCCAAGATCGGCGTGCTGAACGACCAGTCCGGCCTCTATGCCGACGTAACCGGTGTCGGTTCGACGCTGGCGGCGCAGATGGCCGTCGAGGATTCCGGCCTTGCCGCCAAAGGATGGAAGATCGACGTCGTGGTCGGCGACCACCAGAACAAGCCGGATATCGGCGTCAACATCGCGCGCCAGTGGTTCGACCGCGACAAGGTCGACGTGATCGTTGACGTGCCGACGTCCTCCGTCGGTCTCGCCGTCAACAACGTCGTCAAGGAAAAGAACGGCGTCTATCTGAACTCCGGCTCCGGCACATCCGATCTTTCCAATGCACAGTGCTCGCCCAACACCATTCACTGGGCCTATGACACCTATCAGCTTGCCAACGGCACCGGCTCCGCGATGGTCAAGAGCGGCGGCGATACCTGGTTCTTCCTGACCGCGGATTATGCTTTCGGTACCGCGCTTGAGCGCGACACCACCAACGCCGTGACCGCCATGGGCGGCAAGGTGCTGGGCAGCGTGCGGCCGCCGCTGAACACCGCCGATTTCTCGTCGTTCTTGCTGCAGGCGCAGACCTCGAAGGCGAAGGTGATCGGCCTAGCGAATGCCGGCGGCGACACCATCAACTCGATCAAGCAGGCCTCCGAATTCGGCATCATCAAGGGTGGCCAGAAACTTGCCGGCCTGCTGATGTTCATTTCGGACGTCCATGCCCTGGGCCTGCCGGTTGCGCAGGGACTGAGCTTCACCGAGACCTTCTACTGGGACCTCAATGACGGCACGCGGTCGTTCTCCAAGCGCTTCCAGGAGCGCATGAAGAACAAGGCCATGCCGACCACGGTGCAGGCCGGCGTGTATTCGTCGCTGATCCATTACTTCAAGACGCTGGATGCGATGGGTGGCAACTCCCATGACGGGTTGAAGATCGTCGACAAGATGAAGGCGACCCCGACCGATGACATCATCTTCGGCAAGGGCACGATCCAGCCGAACGGCCGCAAGCTGCACCCGGCCTATCTGTTCGAGGTCAAGAAGCCTGAGGAGTCGAAGGGACCCTGGGATTACTACAAGCTGGTGGCGACGATCCCTGCCGATCAGGCCTTCACGCCGCTCGACAAGAGTGCTTGTCCGCTTTTGAAGAAGACCTAATTTAGAAGCCCGTCGTCCAAATCATTGAGAGGAAGTCATGAAAAACAAGATTTCGACCGCACTTCTCGGCACGGCGCTTTCGCTGGCCATGGCGGGCGTCGTCATGGCCCAGGATAAGACTGTCAAGATCGGCGCACTCAGCGATCAGTCAGGTCTCTACGCCGATCTCGGCGGCCCGGGCTCGACGCTCGCTGCCCAAATGGCCGCCGAGGATTCCGGTCTGATGGCCAAGGGCTGGAAGATCGACATCATTTCCGGCGATCACCAGAACAAGCCGGATATCGGCTCCAACATCGCGCGGCAGTGGTTCGACGTCGACAAGGTCGACACCATCGTCGACGTACCGAATTCCGGCGTGGCATTGGCGGTGAACAACATCGTCAAGGAGAAGAACGGCGTCTACATCAATTCGGGCGCCGCGACGTCGGATCTCACCAATGCGCAGTGTTCGCCGAACACCGTGCACTGGACCTACGACACCTACATGCTCGCCCATTCGACCGGGCAGGCGATGGTCAAGGCCGGCGGTGACAGCTGGTTCTTCCTCACCGCCGACTACGCCTTCGGTGCCGCACTGGAGCGCGATACCTCGGAAGTCGTCAAATCCTCGGGCGGCAAGGTGGTCGGCGGCGTCAAGCATCCGCTCAACACCGCGGACTTCTCCTCCTTCCTGCTGCAGGCGCAGTCGTCGAAAGCCAAGGTCATCGGTCTGGCCAATGCCGGCGGCGACACCACCAACTCGATCAAGCAGGCGGCGGAATTCGGCATCGCCAAGGGCGGTCAGAAGCTCGCGGCATTGCTGCTGTTCATCACCGACGTCAAGGCGATTGGTCTCGAGACCGCGCAGGGCCTCAGCTTCACCGAGACCTTCTACTGGGACCTGAACGACAAGACCCGCGACTTCTCCAAGAAGTTCGCAGCGCGCATGAAGAACGGCGCTCCGCCGTCGATGGTGCAGGCGGGCGTGTATGCCGGCTTGATCCACTACTTCAAGGCGCTGGAAGCGCTCGGCAGCAATCCGCATGATGGCGCGAAGATCGTTGCCAAGATGAAGGAATTGCCGACCGACGATCCGCTGTTCGGGCAGGGCAAGATCGAAGCCAATGGCCGCAAGATTCACCCGGGCTATCTGTTCGAGGTGAAGAAGCCGTCGGAATCGAAGGCGCCGTGGGATTTCTACAAGCTTGCCGGTACAGTGCCAGCTGATCAGGCCTTTACACCGATCGAGAAGAGCACTTGTGCGCTGCTGAAGAAATAAGATCGTTGGCCCGGCGGCGTCACTCTGCCGGGCCAAGACTTTCCTGCGATAAGAGTTGAGAACAACATGTCGATCAATCTACAGGCCCTGTCTGCGCAATTGCTGGTCGGACTCATCAACGGCTCGTTCTATGCGCTGTTAAGTCTCGGCCTCGCCGTGATCTTCGGCATGCTGAACATCATCAATTTCGCCCATGGCGCCGTCTATATGATGGGCGCGTTTGCGGCATATTTCCTGCTCAATCTGGCCGGCATCGGCTACTGGCCGGCGCTGATCCTGGCGCCGCTGGCGGTCGGCCTGTTCGGCATGGTGATGGAACGCACCATGCTGAAATGGATCGCCAATCTCGACCATCTCTATGGCCTGCTGCTGACCTTCGGTCTGGCGCTGATCATCCAGGGCGTGTTCCAGAATTATTTCGGCTCGTCGGGTCTGCCTTACGCGATCCCGGATGCGCTGAAGGGCGGTATGAATCTCGGCTTCATGTTCCTGCCGATCTATCGCGGCTGGGTCGTTATCTTCTCGCTGGTGGTCTGTATCGCGACCTGGTTCCTGATCGAGCGTACACGGCTCGGCGCCTATCTGCGCGCCGCGACGGAAAACCCCACGCTGGTCCGCGCCTTTGGCATCAACGTGCCGCTGATGATCACGCTGACCTACGGTCTCGGCGTTGGTCTCGCGGCACTCGCCGGCGTGCTGTCGGCGCCGATCAACCAGGTTCGCCCGCTGATGGGGGCGGACCTGATCATCGTCGTGTTCGCGGTCGTCGTGATCGGCGGCATGGGCTCGATCATGGGCTCCATCATCACCGGTTTCGCCCTCGGCATCATCGAGGGTCTGACCAAGTATTTTTACCCCGAGGCCTCCAACACCGTCGTCTTCGTGCTGATGGTGCTGGTGCTCCTTGTGAAACCTTCCGGACTGACGGGACGGGCTGCCTGATATGACAACGATCACTGAAAACGCCATTCCGTCACCCCGCCGCACCGTCAAAGACGAGATGGTCGCCTTTGCGATCATGACCGCGCTGTTGCTGGTCGTGCCGCTCACTGGCGTCTATCCGTTCTTCGTGATGCAGGCGCTCTGCTTCGCGCTACTCGCCTGTGCGTTCAACCTCCTGATCGGTTACGGCGGTCTGCTGTCCTTCGGCCACGCGATGTTCCTGGGCACCGCCGGCTACTGCACGGCGCATGCGCTGAAGGTCTGGGGCCTGACGCCCGAGCTCGGCATCGTCGTCGGTGTTGTTGCCGCCGCCGCGCTCAGCGTTATCACTGGTCTCATCGCCATTCGTCGTCAGGGCATCTATTTCGCCATGATCACGCTGGCGCTGTCGCAGCTCCTGTACTTCGTTTATCTGCAGACGCCGTTCACCCATGGTGAAGACGGTATCCAGGGCATTCCGCAGGGCACGCTGTTCGGCCTGTTCAATCTCTCGAAGCCGATCACCCTGTATTACGTGGTCCTGGCCGGCTTCACGCTGGGCTTCCTGATCATCTACCGCGCCATCAACTCGCCGTTTGGCGAGGTGCTCAAGGCGATCCGTGAGAACGAGCCGCGTGCGGTGTCGCTGGGCTACAAGACCGACCAGTACAAGCTGCTGGCCTATATCCTGTCCGGTACGCTGGCCGGTTTCGCCGGCGCGCTGAAGGTGTTTGTGGCGCAGAACGCCTCGCTCACTGACGTGCACTGGAGCATGTCCGGTGAAATCGTGCTGATCACGCTGGTCGGCGGCCTCGGTACGCTGTTCGGTCCCGTGGTCGGCGCCTTCGTGATCATCGCCATGCAGCAATACCTCGCCGGCTTCGGCCAGTGGGTGACGGTGATCCAGGGCGTGATCTTTGTGGTCTGCGTGCTGACCTTCCGCCGCGGCGTCATTGGCGAAATCGCGCATTACTTCAAGCGGTCGCTGTAGTTCGCCGTTGTCCTACTTCTCCGATCCGGAGGCGGTGGCACGCTATGCAGAAGGCCCGGTGCGGCAAGTGCCGGGCTTCCTTGGGCTGCAGCAGATGGCGGGTATTCTCCTTGCGGAACGAGCGCCGGACGACGCCCATGTGCTCGTGCTTGGCGCGGGCGGCGGACTGGAGCTGAAAGCATTCGCGGCGACGCGGCCTGGATGGCGTTTTTGCGGCGTCGATCCATCGGCCGAGATGCTGGGACTGGCCAAGCGCATGCTCGGTCCGCTTGCATCGCGCGTCGATCTCCATGAAGGCTATATCGACGGCGCGCCCGAGGGGCCGTTCGATGCGGCGACCTGCATCCTGACCCTGCATTTCATCCCGGAGGAGGAGCGTCGACGCACGCTGGCCGAGGTGCACCGGCGGCTCAAGCCGGGTGCTCCCTTCGTCGTCGCCCACCACAGCTTTCCCCAGCACGACGGAGAAAAGGCCAGATGGTTGTCCCGTTACGCAGCTTTTGCGGCGGCATCCGGCGTACCGGCCGCCAATGCGGAGAATGCGATCTCGGCGATCGGCGAACGCTTGCCGCTGCTGTCGCCGGAGCAGGACGAAGCCCTGCTGCGGGACGCGGGCTTCACCGACATCGCCCTTTTCTATGCCGGGTTCACGTTCCGGGGCTGGGTCGCCTACAGGGCGTAGCTGTCGAGGGGGCTGCGGTCGACTTTCCGCCGCAGCGTGAATGGCGAAATCGCGCATTACTTCAAGCGGTCGCTCTAAATCCAGGCACTGCCTTAGGAAAAGCAGGCTGTCATAAAGCGGTGGATGATCGGGCCTAAAAGGTGTGCGATTGCCCGTCTTGGCCGGAAATGCTTTATGACATCCGTGTGACACAGGGCCGCCCGGCGGTGGCCCCGCGGGACCATGTCCGCCATCTGGCGGTCCGGTCGCTGCGTTTTCCTGACAGTTGGATGAGATGATGCTGCGTTGGTTCCGGTCCTTTCTGCCCCGGGAGGAAAGGTTTTTCGACCTGTTCGCCCGCCATTCAGTGACCGTGGTCGAGGGCTCAAAGGCGCTTGCGGGGATGCTGGAAGGCGGCGACGAGACGCCGGTCTACTGCCAGCGCGTCAACCAGTTCGAGAACGACGCCGACGCCATCACCCGCGAGGTGCTGACCGCCGTTCGCCGCACTTTCATCACGCCGTTCGATCGCGTCGACATCAAGAACCTCATCACGGCGATGGATGATTCCATCGACCAGATGCAGCAGACGGCGAAAGCGGTGATGCTGTTCGAGGTACGCCAGTTCGAGCCGCCGATGCGCGAAATCGGCACGTTGCTGGTGGAGTGTGCCAACCTTGTCGGTCGCGCTGTGCCGCTGATGAGCGCCATCGGCGACAATGTCGGTCTGCTCACCGCTATCACCGAGGAAGTCGGCAAGCTCGAGGGCCGCGTCGACGATCTGCACGACATCGGGCTCAAGGAGCTCTTTCTCAAGCATCGCGACGCCAACACCATGGATTTCGTGGTCGGCGCCGAGATCTACAAGCACCTTGAAAAGGTGGCCGACCGCTTCGACGACGTCGCGAACGAGATCAACAGCATCGTCATCGAACAAGTATAAGGCAGGGCCATCAGGTGGACGCCACGCTCGCCTTTCCGGTGCTGATCGGCCTCATCGCCATCGCATTGCTGTTCGACTTTCTCAACGGCTTGCATGACGCTGCCAATTCGATCGCGACGATCGTCTCGACGCGCGTGCTGCGGCCGCAATATGCGGTGCTGTGGGCGGCATTCTTCAACTTCATCGCCTTCCTGGTGTTCGGTCTGCATGTCGCCAACACCATCGGCACGGGGATCATCGAGCCCAGCGTCATCGATCCTGCGGTGATCTTTGCAGCACTCATGGGCGCCATCGTCTGGAACGTGATCACCTGGGGCCTCGGCATTCCCTCGAGCTCGTCGCATGCGCTGATCGGTGGCTTGCTCGGGGCGGGCGTCGCCAAGGCAGGTCTCTCTGCGGCCTTGTGGACCGGACTGTCCAAGGCGCTGCTGGCGATCGTGCTGTCGCCGCTGGTGGGCTTCCTGCTGGCGCTGGTGCTGGTGGCCATCGTGTCATGGGCCTCGGTGCGCTCGACGCCCTTCGCCGTGGACCGCGCCTTCCGCATTCTGCAATTCGTCTCGGCCTCGCTCTATTCGCTCGGCCATGGCGGCAATGATGCGCAGAAGACCATGGGCATCATCGCGGTGCTGCTGTACTCGCAGGGTCACCTCGGCACAGAGTTTTCCGTGCCGTTCTGGGTCGTGCTGTCGTGTCAGGCGGCGATGGCGCTGGGCACGCTGATGGGCGGCTGGCGCATCGTCCGCACCATGGGCCTGCGCATCACCAAGCTCACGCCGATGCAGGGCTTCTGCGCCGAGACCGGCGGTGCGGCGACGCTATTCGCAGCGACGTTCCTCGGCGTTCCCGTCTCGACCACGCACACCATCACCGGTGCGATCGTCGGCGTCGGCGCAGCCCGTCGCGTATCAGCGGTGCGCTGGAATGTGGCGAGTTCGATCGTCTATGCCTGGGTGATCACGATCCCGGCCGCGGCAATCGTCGCCGCCGCGACTTACTGGATCGTGAAGCTGCTGCATCTGAGCTTTATCTGACGCAGGTCATGACACCAGCTTTAGCCCGGCAATGCCCGCCACGATCAGCCCGATACAGGTGATCCGCGCCACCGTCGCCGGGTCGCCGAACAGGTACATGCCCAGCGCTGCGGTACCGACCGCGCCGATGCCGGTCCAGACCGCATAGGCGGTTCCCATCGGCAGTTCCTTGAGCGCGAGGGCAAGCATGCCGACTGACGCGGTCATGCTGATGAGGGTGAGGACGGAGGGGATGAGGCGGGTGAAGCCTTCGGTATATTTGAGCCCGACGGCCCAGCCGACTTCAAGCAGACCCGCAACGAACAACAATAGCCAAGCCATGGGATGACCCCTGTAAACAGGCAGGGCCGTCCCTGCGGATGATGATGATTTGGAGGTCGTCCTCGCAGGGGTTATATGGGACCCACGCAGCCGGATCGCAACGCGGCCGATGGTCGCCACTTCGGCCAGTTTCCCGCCCAAAATCCCTTGATTGCGCCCGTTTTCCCTGCCACAGGCACGTTTATGTCCGATATCGCCCTTTCCGCCGACTCAGCCGCGCGTTCCCCGCTTGCCACTGAGGTCGCCCGCCGCCGCACTTTCGCGATCATCTCGCATCCTGACGCCGGCAAGACCACGCTGACCGAAAAGCTGCTGCTGTTCGGTGGCGCCATCAACCTGGCGGGCCAGGTCAAGGCCAAGGGCGAGCGCCGCAACACGCGCTCGGACTGGATGAAGATCGAGCGCGACCGCGGCATCTCCGTCGTCACCTCGGTGATGACCTTCGAATTCCAGGGCCACGTCTTCAACCTGCTCGACACGCCGGGCCATGAAGACTTCTCGGAAGACACCTATCGCACGCTCACCGCGGTCGACTCTGCCGTGATGGTGATCGACGCCGCGAAGGGCATCGAGGCGCGGACGCTGAAGCTGATCGAGGTTTGTCGTCTGCGCGACATCCCGATCATCACCTTCGTCAACAAGATGGACCGCGAGAGCCGCGATGTGTTCGATCTCCTGGACGAGATCGAGAAGACGCTGGCGCTCGACACCACGCCGATCAACTGGCCGGTCGGCCGCGGCCGCGATTTCATGGGCACCTATGACATCGAGACCGGCGGCATCCGCCTGTTAGAGGGCGGCGGCGCCAAGACCGGTGCGGCCGAGAAGATCGAGATTTCCGATCTGGCCGGTCGCAATCCGAATCTCGACGCCAGCGAGGTCGCCGACGAACTCGAACTGGTGAAGGAAGCCTCCAAGCCGTTCGACCTGCAGTCGTTCCGCGAAGGCCATATGACGCCGGTCTATTTCGGCAGCGCGTTGCGCAATTTCGGCGTCGGCGATCTCTTGGAAGGCCTCGGCCGTTTCGCGCCGTCGCCGCGCGCGCAGGAATCTAATTTGCGCAAGGTCGAGGCCGACGAGCCCCGGATGTCGGCCTTCGTGTTCAAGATCCAGGCCAACATGGATCCCAACCACCGCGACCGCATCGCCTTTGCTCGGCTGTGCTCGGGTAAGTTGACAAGAGGCATGAAGGCCAGACTGGTGCGTACCGGCAAGAACATGTCGCTGTCGTCGCCGCAGTTCTTCTTCGCGCAGGACCGCGCCATTGCGGACGAAGCCTATGCCGGCGACGTGGTCGGTATTCCCAATCACGGCACGCTGCGGATCGGCGACACGCTGACCGATGGTGAGGACATCACCTTCATCGGTGTGCCGTCATTCGCGCCGGAAATCGTGAGACGTGTGCGTCTCGGTGACGCGATGAAGGCCAAGAAGCTGAAGGAAGCCTTGCAGCAGATGTCGGAAGAGGGCGTCGTGCAGGTGTTTCGCCCGCGCGACGGCGCGCCGGCCCTGGTCGGCGTCGTCGGCCCGCTGCAGCTGGACGTGCTCAAGGCGCGGCTCGATGCGGAATATCAGTTGCCTGTGAGTTTCGAAGTCTCGGAATTCTCGCTGGCGCGCTGGATTTCGTCGGATGACAAGAAGAAGCTCGAGACCTTCATGTCCAACAACAATTCCGGTGTCGCCGATGATGTCGACGGCGATCCGGTGTTCCTGGCGAAGAACGATTTCTATCTAAACTACACGAAGGAACGGGCGGAGGGGATCGTGTTCTCTGATATCAAGGACGTGAAGCAGCAGGGGTGAGGCGACGCGTTTGACCTCGGCCTTTCGTAGGCCGACGCAGCTGCCTCCCGACAGAATCAGGACGATCCGCCGGGTCGCTCCGGCGGATCTTGACCTGCTAGCGGTACGCAATACATGAACCGCTTGAGAGAACCGTATCGCTGAATTCTTAAAGAAAGATTCCTGCGCGCGAAGCGCGTCCGCAACTATTGTCAGAAGGCAACAGAGAATCGGCCGCCGCTCCTACATAGTTAAGTCGTGAAGTGCATATGAAGTTGTGCGGCCTTCAGGCCGCAGCCTTAGGCAAGAGATTCCACAATCCTCTTGATATTCCCTAATCCCAACTCCGCTTCCTCGTCGATCCGCGCAATCATTTCCGCCGTTGGTGCCTTCGGCCGCGCTGGGTTACGCACGGTCCGCGTGAATTTCGTCCCGCCATCCACCACATCGCACACATACTGCACCACGATCGGGCCGGTGACGCTCATATGCGTCAGGCCGATCCAGAGCCGCGGACGCTCGCAGGCGATCACCAGCCAGTCCAGCGCAACTGGGCCCGACCGCGTCGACCAGTGTTCGTGAAACGTGTCGCCGAACCGCATCGGGCGATCCTCGCAGTCGATGTCGTGCGAGGAGGGCAGCCATTGCGGCCATGTTTTCGGATTGGTGACGTAGTCGAACACGGCTTCGGGCGCAGCCGCGATCACGATGGAGTGGCTGCGCTCGAACGGATGCGTCGGTGTCTTGGGTGTGGTCATGGCTGGCAGTTCCTCCGCGGTCTGTTCGCGCAGTTGTGAACGGTCTTGTTCTTGATGAGTGCGCAACGGCGCTGCGTATTGTGTGGAGGCTTTGTCGGGGAAGATGGGTACGCGGGTCAAACGTCGGGCGTGACGAACCCGGTTCCCGTCATCGACTCGCATTTGAGGCATTTCCGATCAAATTTGATAGTGTTCTCTGGCTACGAGGTACCGGTGCCCAAGCCGTGCGTCACGACGACCTGAGCCTATTGGAAAGTTTGAGCGAGATGGATGGGGTCATCGTCAGGACTACGCTCCAACTGATAACGCCGGGAATATTGTTTGTCTTCGGAGCTGCCTTCGTCTGCGCGTGGCTCGTCGAGAAGAAGCGCAACTACCTGCTCTTGCTGGCCGGCGCGTGCGTCCTGTTTGCCCTCGGTGCGATGTCGCAGATTTTGAGTTGGCCGCCCGGCGCGGGGCCCAATGCCATCGTCTCGGGCGCGCTCTACACGTCGGCGGTTATCGCCGCCGTGGAGGGCATTCTGGTACGGTCGGGGAAGGGGCTCGGCCCGGTCATCGACATGGCGATCCTTGCCGGCTTCGTTCTTCTGCTCGCCTATTTCTTTTATATCGATCGCAGTCTCATCGCCCGGGTCTACATCCAGAATTTCGGCTACGGCCTCCTGATGCTGATCGCAGCGGGGCGGCTCACCGCATTGGCGCGCGGGCCCTATGTCGATCGGGCTCTGTTCTGGGTGCTGTTGCTGTTTGGTTTGCATTTTTTTCCGCGAACCCTGCTCACGGTCGGATTTTCCGCGCCGGTCGACAGAAGCGCGTTCAGCAATTCGATGTTTTGGCAAGCACTCCAGCTTTCGCTCGCCGTGCTCGGCGCCGGCCTGGCGCTGGCCATCCTCGCCGCGGCGGTGTCCGACATGATCGACGATCTTCGTCGCGAACGCGATCTCGATCTGTTGACCGGCATCCTGAACCGGCGCGGCTTTCAAGAACGGGTATCCGCCCATCTGCGCAAACACGGACCGAGCCGTGCTGCGCTCGCCTTGTGCGACATCGACAACTTCAAGAGCATCAACGACACCCTCGGTCATGACGTCGGAGACGATGTCCTTGGGGAGGTGGGGCGCATGCTGCGCAACGCGTCGCGCAAACGCGACATTGTCGGGCGGCTGGGCGGCGAGGAATTTGCGGTGTTCCTTCCGGATACGGACGAACAGGAAGCGGTTGATTATGCCGAACGGTTGAGGATCGCGATCGAGCAGAACAGCTTTGCCGTCCCGGGTGGAGCGAGGCAGGTCACTGCGAGCTTCGGCGTGGGGACGTTGCAGCCGGGAGATAGCTGGCCGAGCCTGTACAAGCGGGTCGATGGGCGACTTTACGAAGCGAAGCGGACCGGCCGCAACCGCACGATCTCCCATGCGCTATCGAGCGCCTCCGCCGACGCGTCTGTCGCCGGATCCGGATACGCGCTCCCGCAGTTGCAGAACCAGGACAGCGTTCGCCTCTGACGTCGAGTTCGGTTCCGCAAAGATGGGTGCGCGAGTCATCCAGCTTTGCGTCAGACGATTCAGCTGTGATGTATTCCATGTGCTGTGCAGTACGGCCGCTATGTCGGCAACGACTCGCCGCTCTGCTCGCGCACGATATAGTCGGCATACCAGTCCGGCCAGTTCTCGTCATGCTGGCCGCCGGTACGCTTTTCGTGTTCACCATGCGCGATCGCCGCTCGCCGCAAGGCGGCTGCAAGGTCAGCAGATGAATTGAAAGTCGTGGCGCTGGCATCGACACGTCCGGGCAATCGCGCGGTGATCTCCTGAAACAGCCAGCCGTTGCCGTCCGGGTCGCTGAATGATGCGAAGGAGCGATAGCTGGCCCGTGCGGGATCCGGGCCATGCACCCGAAGTCGCCCGAACAAATAGGGTTCGTCCGGCCCGACATTGACATCTCCGGCGTGGAAGGCGTCGCTCACCTTGATGCCGCGGCCGAGCAGGTCTGCACGGGCGGCCTCGATGTCGGAGACGATCAGATACAGACCCTGCGCCGAGCCCGGCGTCGCGGCGGTGACGTTCTTGCCGAAGATGACCGAGCAATCCGAACCCGGCGGCGTGAACTGGATCACGCGATAGTCGTCGCCGACCACGAAGTCGGCGTCGAGCCTCCAGCCGAGATTTGCGTAAAAACTCTTGGCCGTGTCGACATTCGACACGGGAATGACGACGATTTCGAGCTTCATAGTGATGGAAGTATCACGATGCACCTGGGGACTGCTCATGTCGGTCTCCTGAGGTCGGGGTGTGATGATGACGACGTGTGGTGCCGGGCTGCGCGCAGGCGCAACGATGTCTGCAATCGGTCGTTTGGCCGGCGTTCCGTTTGTTGGTCTGCTCGTGCAGTTGTGACCCATCCCGATCTTGATGACGCCACACGCCTGTATCATTTCAGGTGAGGGCGCATTTGCAAGGGTGTCCGAATGACACGGAACCTCACGTTACTGTTGATCGTCAGCGTACTGGTGGCATTCGCTGGCCAGGCGGAGGCGCGGCGGCTGCGCGCGGGCGATGCAGTGCCTTTCTCGCACAGGCCGTGCAGCGTGCTTGATGGCGAGCCGTGCACGCCGTCCACCTGTAGCGTGTTCGATCACGGGCCGTGCATTCCCGAAATCGATTATCCGATCGGGCAAAACCTACAGGTCACCGTGCTGAGCGCGCCGCCGGGTGATCAGCAGGCTCTCTACCGCCGGCCTGATCATGATCTCGATACGATTGGCGACCTGTTCGCCAGCTTGCGGTCGTGCTGGTCGCCGCCCGCACCGGACGTTGCGCGTGCAGGCATGCAGATGTCGGTGATGTTCTCGTTCAACACGGCCGGCACGCCCATCGCGCCGCCGCGCGTGACCTTTGCTAGCAAGGATGCGCCGCAGGACACGCGCGGCACCTATCTCAAGGCCATCAACGGCTCCCTCGATGCCTGCCTGCCGCTGAAGCTGACCAAGGGCCTCGGCGGCGCCATCGCCGGGCGGCCGATCATGATCCGCTATGTCGATAACCGGGAGCTGCAGAAGCAGTCCGGGAAGTAACGTGTGGCGTGAACCGCTGAGCCACCCGCCGCGACGAAGGGGAATCACTCCGGAGGCGGCAATGTTTGGACGCAGGTTCGTGTTGATTGCGACGATTGTTGGCGCTGTTGGTGCGCTCACCGGCGGCAGCGCGCTGTTGTTCTGGCCCGAGCCCGACAACTGGACCGAGGAAGCCAAGGCCTGCGTCGGCGACAAGTATGTCGGCTTCTGGCAGGACAACGGCAAGTATTCGTTCAAGATGGATTTCGAGAACAACTGCGCCCGCAAGATTGCCTGCGGCATCGACGTCACGGTAACTAACGCCAGGGGCTCGGTGAAGGACCATGGCACGGTGATCATCCCCGCACGCGGCCAGACGCCGAGCGAGGCGAGCTACAGCATTCCGACTTCGTCGTCGTCCGGCATGGCGCAAACTGTGCGAAACTGCCGGTTCGTGTGACGGTGCTTCTTACCTCGCCCCGCATTTGCGGGGAGAGGTCGCGCGCATCTCAGCGCGCGGGTGAGGGGCCTTGTACGGTGTTAAGGCAAGCGTGGACTCGCGGGTCGGTCAGCGGAACCTGAGGGAGCGTGTTTGTGGCAGGCCTCGAGCCATGCCCCTCACCCGCCGCGAAGACGCGGCGACCTCTCCCCGTAAAGAACGGGGAGAGGTTAGACCTCAATCGATCCTGATTTTCGCCGCCTTGATCACCTCGGCCCATAGCGCTTTCTCGTCGGCCATGCGCCTGCGGAGCTGATCCGGCGTGGTCGGCGAGGGCGTGATGAGCTGCAGCTTCAGCTTCTCGATCACGGCAGGCTCGGCGAGCGTCTGCGTCACTTCGGCATTGATCGTCGCCACCACATCCTTCGATAGCCCGCCCGGGCCGACCAGCGCATTCCAGGCGTCGGACTGCACGTCGATGCCGCTCTCGGTGAGTGTCGGCACATCCGGCAGGAACGGCGAGCGCTTCGCGGTGGTGACGGCGAGGATCTTCACGGCGCCGGTGGCGAGCTGCGGCGTGACGCCGATGGCGGGGAGGCATGCGACCTGCACATCGCCGCGGATCAGCGCGGTGGTCGCCGCGGGTGACGACGGATAGGGGATGTGCACCATATTGGCGCCGGCCTTCTGCGCGATCGCTTCCATGCAGAGCTGCGACAGCGTGCCGACGCCGATCGAGCCGTAGCCGAGGCCCTTCGGATCGGCTTTGGCCTTGGCGAGGAATTCCGCGACCGTATTGACGCCGAGGCTGGTCGGCACCGCGAGCACGCTGGGGAGCTGCGTCAGCAAAGTGATCGGTGCGATGTCGGTGTCGGGATTGTAGGGCAGCTTGGCAAACAGCAGCGTGTTGATGGCGAGCGGGCCGCCGAGCGAGATGCCGATGGTCGAACCATCCGGCGTGGATTTGGCGATGGCGTCGGTGCCGATATTGCCGGAGGCGCCGGGCTTATTCTCCACCACGAAATTGGTGCCGGGATGCCGCGTCTGCAGACTGTCGGCGAGCACGCGACCCACGATGTCCGGGCTCGCGCCTGCGCCGAACGGCACGATGATGCGAACAAGCTTGGGCGGCCAGACGGGCGCCTGCGCGTGCGCTGCGAAGGGCTGCGTCGCAAACAACAGCGCTGCGAGCGCAAGGCGAAAGCGGGCAGGTGTCGTGTCGTTTCGCAGCATTGCGTGCGTCCCCTGAAAAGTGATACCCGGAAACCGTCTGACCGGCGCCAAAGGCGGCTAAAATCCGCTGGCCGGGCGGGACCATAGTGGGAATTTCAGGGCGGGCAACCCATCCGGCACGCAACCGCCCGGGCGAGAGGACTGAACATCATGGGACTGATCGTGATGATCCTCGGCCTCGTGCTGTTTCTCGGCATTCACCTGTTCATCATCAGGCGCGAGGCGCGCGCGCAGTTGATCGCGCGTCTGGGCGAGAGCGTCTACAAGCTCGGCTTTGCACTGATCTCCGCTATCGGCCTCGCGCTGATCATCTGGGGCTTCGCGCAATATCGCGCGACCGGCTGGATCAATGTCTGGACGCCGCCGCTGGCGATGAAGCACATCACCGTCGCCCTGATGCTGCCGGCGGTGATCATGGTCACTGCGTCCTATATCCGCGGCCGCATCTACACCACGCTGAAACATCCGATGCTCGCCGGCATCAAGCTGTGGGCCGCCGCGCATCTGCTCGCCAATGGCGATCTCGGCTCGATCATCCTGTTCGGATCCTTCCTGGCCTGGGCGGTGATCGATCGCATCTCGATGAAACATCGCGCTGACGCCGGCGGTCCGCCGATCCCGGTGGGCGGTCCGATGAATGATGCGATTGCGGTCGCGGTCGGCGTCGTCGCCTATATCGCTTTGGGTTTCGCCTTCCATCCGGTGGTGATCGGCGTTCCAGTGTTCGGAGCTTAAGTTCATGTCAGTTCAGTCGGCCATCAAGCGCAAGACCGCACCGGATATTCTCGCGCGCAAGAACGGCGAGCCGATCGTGATGCTCACCTCGTATCATGCGCATACGGCCTCATTGGTCGATCGCTATTGCGACCTGATCCTGGTCGGCGACTCGCTCGGCAATGTGATGCATGGCTTTGAGACGACAATCCCGGTGACGCTGGAGATGATGATCCTGCAGGGTCATGCTGTGATGCGCGGTTCGAAGCAGTCGCTGGTCGTTGTCGACATGCCGTTCGGCTCCTATGAAGCTTCGAAAGAGCAGGCGTTTCATTCTGCCGCGCGCATCCTGAAAGAGACCCATTGCGGCGCCGTGAAGCTGGAAGGCGGAGCGCGCATGGCCGAGACCATCGCCTTCCTCACCGAGCGCGGCATCCCGGTGATGGCGCATATCGGCCTGACGCCGCAGTCGATCGCAGCGCTCGGTTCGTTCCGTTCGCAAGGTAAGGCCGAGGCCGAGGCACTGGCGCGGGGCGATAACGCGCCGGGTCCGATTCAGAACGATGCGATTGCTATCGCGCAAGCCGGCGCGTTCTCCGTCGTCATTGAAGCAGTCGCCGAACCACTCGCGCGAAAGATCACCGAGACGATTCCGATCCCGACCATCGGCATCGGCGCGAGCCCGGCTTGTGACGGTCAGGTGCTGGTGCTCGAAGACATGCTCGGCCTGTCGGCGCGGGTGCCGAAATTCGTCAAGCGCTACGGCAATCTTGGACCGATGATCGAGGCCGCCATCGAGGGCTACGCAACCGATGTGCGTTCGCGCGCGTTTCCGGGGCCGGAACATGTCTATGGCGGCAAGCCGAAGGGCTGACGCAGGTTTGACGCAAGACGAACGCAGGATTTCCGCAGGAATTTTGCGGCCCGGCCGGGGTTGAAAGAGCAGGGGCAATGCGAAGGATGTTGATGATGAAGGCCTTGAAATTCCTGAGCTTTGTCGCCGTTTTGGCGCTGCTTCCCGCGGTTTCGCACGCGGATCCGGCCAAAAAGGAGCGCAAGCCCCATTATCGCGTCGAGGAGCCGCGCCCGATCGTCGGCCCGCTCAACGACACGCGCGGCAATGCGGCGCTGGGTGGCAACAACGCCAATTCGGCCTTCGGCGACAACAGCGCCGGGTCCAATGCCAATGGCCGCACCAGCGGCGGCGCCGGCGGTATGAACTGACGCCTTCAGGCGCCAGCCAAATTAAGCATTTCGGGATAACGCTTTGATCGCGCTGGCTTTGCCTTGCCAGCGCCATAACGCTAGGGTATCGCCGCCGCCATGCCGGAGCGTATATGCCCGGCGCCGCTCGGGGTGAGCGCGGCCCATCGGGGACAGGATACCTTTAAGTGTCTGAATTATTTAATGAAGTCGACGAAGACCTGCGTCGCGAGCAGCTCAAGAAGATCTGGGAGAAGTATTCGCTCCTGATCATCGCAGTCGCGATTCTGATCGTGGTCGGCGTCGGCGGCTGGCGTGGCTACAGCTATCTTGAGGCCAAGAAGGCCGCCGTGGCCGGTGCGGCGTTCGACCGCGCGGTCGAGCTGGCCGAGCAGAACAAGCATGCCGAGGCGGAAGCCGCCTTCACCAAGCTCGCTGCCGAGGCGCCGTCCGGCTACCGTACGCTGGCGCGTCTGCGCGCCGCTGCCGAGGCTGCTTCGCGCGACCCGCAGGCTGCCGTGAAGCTCTATGACGACATCATCGCCGACCGCACCGTTCCAGCACCCGAGCAGGATCTCGCGCGCATCCGCGCCGGCAGCCTGCTGCTGGAGACCACGCCTTATGAGGCGATGCAGACGCGCCTGGAGCCGGCGACGACCAATACCAGCACCTATCGCCATTCGGCGCGCGAGCTGCTGGCGCTGTCGGCATGGAAGGCCAACAACGCCGTGGCGACGCGGCAGTGGCTGGACATGATGTCCAACGATGCGGAGACGCCGGCGAGCCTGCGCACCCGTGCCGAAGCACTGCAGGCGCTGCTGCCGCCCGCGGCGAAAAGCTGAGCAAGACAAGAGCCGAATTAAAGCTGACCTGAAGCCGATCGTTCAGATCACGAGTTGAGTGAGAAGTCGTCTATGCGCCCGATGCAACGCCTCGTTTCCGCCGCCGTCCTGATCGCGCTGTCCAGCGCGCTCTCGGGCTGCGGCAGCATGACCGGCTGGGACCCGTCCGACATGCTCGACTTCCTGGACACCAAGAAGAAGCTACCCGGTGACCGCAAGCCGGTGTTCCCCGACGGCGTCCCCGGTCTTGAGCAGGGCGTGCCGCGCGATCTCTACAAGGAGAATGTCGAGCGCCAGCGCGCGCAGGAGGCTGCGCCCGTCGCAGCCGCCCCACTGCAGCCGCCGCCGGGCACGCCAGAGCCGAAGGGCCGCAAGGCGAAGAGCCGTGGCTCCGTTCAGGTCGGCACCGTCCGTCAGGACGGCGCAGCGCCCGCCGATCCCGATGCCGCCGCCGCCGAGGAAGGCAGCACGGCTGCCGCACCGCCTCTGCCGCAAGGCAAGAAGGTCGCCCGCCGCCGCAGCACTACCGCGCCGCCGCCGGATGAGCCGGCAGCAGCCGCGCCGGCCCAGCAGGCCACCACACCATTCCCGGCACCAGTGCCGTCGGGTAGTTTCTCGCGCTGAGTTCGCGCGCCCTCTCATTGACAGGCTGTCCGTAAAGGGCGCACGGATCACCTATGTCCTTCACGATTGCCATTATCGGCCGGCCCAATGTCGGCAAGTCCACGCTGTTCAACCGTCTGGTCGGGCAGAAGCTCGCGCTTGTCGATGACACCCCCGGCGTCACCCGCGACCGCCGCGAGGGCGAGGGCAAGCTTGGCGATCTCGAATTCACGCTGGTCGACACCGCCGGTCTCGATGAAGGCCCGAAGGGCTCACTGACCGCGCGCATGCAGGAACAGACCGAGACGGCGATCGCGCTGGCAGACGCGCTGTTCTTCGTCATCGATGCGCGCATGGGCCTAACGCCGAACGACCGCGCCTTCGCGGATTTCGCGCGCCGCGCCAACAAGCCGGTGCTGCTGCTCGCCAACAAGAGCGAGGGCAAGCACGGCGAAGTCGGCGCGATGGAATCCTATGCGCTGGGCCTCGGCGATCCGATCCAGGTCTCCGCCGAACACGGCGAAGGCCTTGGCGAACTCTACGATGCGCTGCGCGTGCTGATGCCGGAGCCGGTCGAAGAGCCTGAAGAATTCGACGATGACGACGTCATCATTCCCGAAGAAGAGATCGAGACGCGGCCGATCCGCGTCGCCATCGTCGGGCGCCCCAATGCCGGCAAATCGACCACCATCAACTATCTGCTTGGTGAAGAGCGCCTCCTGACCTCGCCGGAAGCCGGCACCACGCGCGACAGCATTTCGGTCGAGCTCAACTACAAGGGCCGCGACTTCCGCATCTTCGATACCGCGGGTCTACGCCGCCGTTCGCGCATCGAGGAGAAGCTGGAGAAGCTCTCCGTTGCCGATACGCTGCGCGCGGTGCGCTTCGCCGAAGTCGTCGTGCTGATGATGGACTCGCAGAATAAATTCGAGGAACAGGATCTGCGCATCGCCGATCTGGTCGAGCGTGAGGGACGCGCGCTGGTGCTTGCGGTCAACAAATGGGATCTGGTCGAGAAGCAGGGCGGCCAGATTGGCGCGCTGCGCACCGATGCCGATCACTTGTTGCCGCAGATCAGGGGGGTGCCGGTCGTTGCGATCTCCGGCCTGATGGGCGAGGGCGTGGAACGGCTGATGAAGGCGATACAGGATTCCTACGCGGTCTGGAATCGCCGCATTCCCACCGCCGGCCTCAATCGCTGGTTCGAGGATGCGATCGACAAGAATCCGCCGCCGTCGGTATCGGGTCGCCGGCTGAAACTAAACTACGTCACCCAGAACAAGGCACGGCCGCCAAGCTTCGTGGTGTTCTGCTCGCGCGCCGATGCGGTGCCGACGAGCTATCTGCGCTATCTCACCAATACGCTGCGCGAGGCGTTCGACCTGCCGGGCACGCCAATCCGCATCACGCTGCGTGAAAAGGCTAATCCCTTCGCGCATAAGCGCAAGCGGCCGAACTGATCAGCCAGCAAGAAAAAACGCCGGATCGCGGTGCACGCGATCCGGCGTTTCTATTTTGTGTGCTATCGCTCGCCGCTGAGTCCGAACGGATTGGCGTGCCTCTGCGCAGGCGGACGCTGTGATTTGCGCCACGGCAGGATCATCGACACCCGATCGCGGTAGCGGCGATAGTCGTCGCCGAACAGCTCGACCAGATCGCGTTCTTCCAGAAAGATCCCGACGAAGATGTAGGCGGTGGTGACGGCCGCAAACAACAGATGTCCGACCGTCATGAGCGGCGTCGCCCAGAAGGCGATGATGAAGCCGAGATAGATCGGATGACGCACGAACTTGTAGTAGAGCGGCGTGCGAAACACCGGCGCAGATGGCTTCTGGTCAGACAGATTCTGCACCACCTGCTGCACGCCGAACAACTCGAAATGGTTGATCAGGAACGTGCTGGTGAAGACGAGGACCCATCCGAACAGGGAAAGCCCTGTCATCGCCATGGCCAGTTGCGGATTATCGATCTGCCAGACGATCGCCGGCATCGGGCGCCACTGCCAGAACAGCAGCAGAAGGCTCAAACTGGCGAACAGCACATAGGTGCTGCGCTCGACCGACGCCGGGACATATTGCGTCCACCACTGCTTGAACGACTTCCGCGCCATGACGCTGTGCTGGATTGCAAACAGCGACATCAGAGCGAGATTGACGAGCACAGCTTCCAGCCACGGAACCTGCGTTCCGGCGTTGATGTCTTTTGGTACCATCATTCCGTCGACGAAACCGATGGCGTAAAGGATCGTGATGAAGAAGATCGCGTAGGACGCGAGCCCGTAGATGAGTGCAATGAAGCGGGTCATGGAACTATCCTTTGCTGGTTGTCTTGTCGATTTGAACCAAGCGTAAGCGTTTCCTTAGCCGGCCCGTCCGGGAGGACCGGCGCGCGCTTCGGGTTGCCTGCTGCGCGGCTGGCTGGGGAGGAGAGATGCCTCGGCCACGCGCTCGCCCGACGGCATGATCGGCGATAGATGAATGAGATTCGGCCGCAACTGACAGCGCGCGGGCTGATCACGGCGGATTTGTGCCGCATGGTGATCGGGCAGGATGCCAGAGCAAGCACTCAGGGCGCCGACGGCGACGAGCACGCCAGCTGTAAGTATCCGAATGCGGAAGCTCACCATTTGTCGGATCGCGCGCATGATGGTTTCCCGGTGCAGCGTATCGATCTGCGCGCGGTGGCCGTCGAAAGCGATCGATTCATCTGCGAGATGTTGAGTCGGGTCCGGTTGGGGCAGCGACACTTGACCCGACTCAAGAGCGGTATCTACGTCTTGCATATCGCGCTGCGCGTGCTTGCTACTGAAGAAGCGGTGCGGGTCGGTTCGGAGCGGACTCTCGAGGAACTCGGCCACCGCGGCGCGTGATATTCCTGCCTTGGATAGCGATCTGTCGTCGATGCTGATTAGCCGCGCAATGGCGCGCCGCATCAACAGTGCTGCAATCAAGCGGAAGCTACGATCGGCGGCTTTGGACAGCCGTTTCTTGATCATCATCGTCTCCATCGGATACAATGCGCCACATGCCGCGCATGGTTGGGGCTGCGGACGATGATCGGAGGTTCAGGACCTCACATGATCGAGACACCGCCATCATTTGCAGCGACGCCGGATATTGATCGCGGCGGGGATTTGCTCGCAGATATGCTGCGGTCGATCCGGCTCAGCGGATCGGTATTTCTGAACGCCAGCCTGACCGAGCCCTTCGGCCTCATTAGTCCGAAACATTTCGACGAACGCACTCCGATGGCGCATTTGCGCCATGTCAGCATTTTTCATTTGATCGCGGCGGGCGAATGCACCGTCGAACTCGCCAGTGGCGAGCGAGGCACCATTGCTGCGGGCGACGTTCTGCTGATGCCGTTCGCCGACACGCACAGGTTCTACAGCGGCGGCGGCGCGGAGTTATGTTCCGCGATGGAACTGGTGCGGGCCGGTCCACTATCCGGCATGTGGACGATCGAGCATGGCGGCGGAGGGCGGGAGACCCGCATGGTCTGCGGCTTCATCGAATCGTCGGAGTTGCTGCATTCTCCGGTCTTTCGGACCCTGCCGCCGATGCTGATCGATCGCGCCGGCGACGACAAGGTGAGCGCGATTCTCGCCACGACGGTGCGCGAAATTCTCTCACTGACCGAAGATGCGACGCCCGGCAGTGAGATCATGCTCGGCCGGCTGATGGAGCTGCTGTTCGTCGAGGTGCTGCGTCGCTATGCTGCGGGATTGCCGCCAAGTGCACATGGCTGGTTCGCGGCGCTGAATGATCCCGTGCTCGGACGCGCCATGTGGCATGTCCACGGAAATCCCGGTCATCGCTGGACGGTCGACGATCTGGCCCGCGAATGCGGCACGTCGCGAACGGTGCTCGCCGAGCGCTTCAACGAGGTGTTGGGCCAGGCTCCGATCGAATATGTGACCAGCTGGCGGATGCAGTTGGCAGCGGAGCGCATGCGAACGGGTGGCGACAGTCTTGCTGTCATCGCCAGCGACGTCGGCTACGATTCCGAGGCGGCCTTCAATCGCGCGTTCAAGCGCGTGACCGGCATAGCGCCGGGGCGCTGGCGTGACGGCGCGAAGTCGGCGAAGCCGTATCCCAGCCCCATGCGCAGGGGCTGAACTCGACTTGAACCAGCTACTCCTCACGAAATGATCGTGCGATCTGGTCGCCGATGGGCTTGACCAGAAAAGACAGGACTGTGCGCTCGCCGGTCTGAATGAAGGCTTCCGCAGGCATTCCGGGAACGAGGGCGAGTTTGCCGAGGCGCGCCAGTTGCTGCGGCGGGATGGTGATCCGCACGATGTAATGGGAAAGCCCGGACTTCTGATCCAGCGTCAGGTCGGCGGCGATGCGGCTGACGCTGCCGTTCAGTTCGGGAGTGGTACGCTGGTTGAAGGCCGACATGCGCAGCACGGCAGGCTGGCCGAGCCGTATCTGGTCGATATCCTGCGGGTTGATTTGTACTTCGAGCGCCAGCCTGTCGCTGTCGGGCACGATCAGCATGACGGTATCGGCTGGCGAAATGACGCCGCCAACGGTGTGCACCGCGAGCTCATGGACCAGTCCGCCTTGCGGCGCGACAATATCGATCCGCTTGAGCTGATCTTCTGCAGTCACCTTCCGTTCGACATATTCCGCCGTCTGGCCCTCGATGTCGCGCAGGCTGCTGGCGACTTCGCTGCGGAGGTCCTGGTCGACCTGAATCATCTGCAACTGTGTTTCGGAAATCTTGCCGCCGGATTGCGCCTGGGCTTCGACGAGCCGGCCGCGTTCGCCGTCGAGGTTTGCCGCTTCGCGCTCCAGCGCCATCATGCGCTGAATGGGCACGAGGCCCTTCTCCCAGAGTTCGCGCACGCCTGTCAGTTCGCGTTGGATCAGACCGATGCCGCGAATTTTCGCTTCCTCCTGAGCCACCAGGCCGCGCACTTCCTTGCCGTATTGAAGGGCGCGTTCGCGAAGCTGCGCTTTTTGGCCGAGGCGGGCGTCGCGGCGCAGTTCGAACAGTCTGCTTTCGCCTGCCATGAGCTGTGCGATCTCCGGATCGGCGGCGCGTGATCTGATTTCGTCGGGGAAGGCGATGACGCCGACCTCGTCGCGCTCGGCGCGGAGCCGGGCCCGTCGGACCGCGAATTCGTCGAGCCGTTTGGTAACGATGGCGAGATTGGCGCGCGTCTGCGTCGCGTCGAGGCGCATTACAATGTCGCCTGCAGTCACGCGCTGTCCTTCGCGGACCAGAATTTCGCCGACCACGCCGCCGGTCGGGTGCTGGACCTTCTTGACGTTGGTATCCACGACGAAGTGTCCTGCGGCGACGACCGCACCGGCCAGATTGGTTGCCGCTGCCCATCCGCCGATGCCGCCCACCAGCACAACACCCGCCAGCGTGGCGATGCCGAGGTGGCGCAGGATCGAGTGGGAGACCGCCGAGACATTGCTATCGGACATCGCGATCTTCCATATCGTCGTGAGGATGTGTGCTCATTCCCGACTTGTCGGCGGGATTGGCGATCACCCGTAGCGGCGCCGGAGACCGCGCGGTGGCCGCATGGCCCGTCATCGTGCCGCTGCCGTGTGCTGCGGCGGCGGGAGCCTTCAGCGCTTTGCTGAGGACGTCTGCACGCGGACCGAATGCCTTGGCACGACCCCCTTCCATCACCAGGACGAGGTCAACGGCGCCGATTGCGCTCGGACGATGAGCGATGACAATGGCAATGCCCTTGCGCTCGCGGATAGCGGCGATGGCGCGGATGACCGCCGCTTCGCCCTCGACGTCGAGATTGGCATTGGGCTCGTCGAGCACGACCAGGAACGGATCGCCATACAGCGCGCGTGCCAGCCCGACGCGCTGGCGCTGGCCGGCGGACAGGGCGGAGCCGGCTTCGCCGATCCGCGTCTGGTAGCCATGTTCCAGCCGCAGGATGAGATCGTGCACGCCGGCAGCCTTGGCGGCAGCGACGATGGCCTCAGAGTCCGGGTCATCTTCGAAGCGGGAGATATTCTCGGCAATGGTGCCATCGAACAGTTCGACGCCCTGCGGCAGATAACCGATATCGCGACCGAGCATCTCGCGGTCCCACTGGTCGAAGCTGGCGCCGTCGATGCGTACCTTGCCGCTGGCGGGTCGCCAGGCCCCGACCAGTGCGCGTGCCAGTGTGGACTTGCCGCTGCCACTATGGCCGATGATGCCAAGAGCACTTCCGGCGGAGACGGTAAAGCTCAGCCCCGTGACGCTCGGCCGTTTCTCTCCGGGCGGCGCGATGGTCATCGCTTCGACGCGCAGATCGATATGCGCGCGTGGCAGCGCCATCGTCTTTGGGGCTTCCGGCATGCGGGTCAGCAATTCGTCGAGCCGTGCCCAACTCTGCCGCGCCATCAGGAACGGCTTCCATGTCGAGATGGCCAGATCCACGGGAGCAAGCGCGCGGCCCATCATGATCGAACTCGCCACCATCACACCGGCGCTGGCTTCCTGCCTGATCACGAGATAGGCGCCGACACCGAGCATGGTCGACTGCAGCAGCGCACGCAGCGCGCGGGCGACGCCACCGAGGCCTCCCGCCACATCGCCAGCCCGGCGATTGGCCGCCAGATAATCCGAATTGGTACGATGCCAGCGCGCGGCCATCCGGCCGCCGAGGCCCATCGCGCGCACCACTTCGGCATTGCGACGGCTGGCCTCCATGAGCGCGTTGCGAAACATGCCGTGTTGCACGGTCTCGCGGGCGGGTCCCCTGGAGCGGGCATTGGTGAGAAGGGTGAGGGATACGAGGATGACGGCGCCCACGAGGGCCGTGATGCCGATCCAGAAGTGAAACACGAAGCAGATGGCGAGGTAGAATGGCATCCACGGCAGGTCGAAAAAGGCGGTCGGGCCGGGGCCGGACAGGAAGCCGCGCACATTGTCGAGATCGCGTAACGGCTGCAGGCCATCGCCCGGCAAAGGCATCTCAAGCGGCAGGCCGACAACGGCATCATGCACACGGCCGGACAACTGATGATCGAAGCGCTCGCCGATGCGCAGCAGAATGCGCGATCGAATGATGTCGAAAAGGGACTGAAAAGCGTAGAGCGTGGCCGCCAGCACACCTAGGCCGATCAACGTCGAAACGCTGCGGCTGGCCAGCACACGGTCATAGACCTGCAGCATGAACAGCGGCGCGGTCAGCGCGAGCACGTTCACGATGCCGCTGATCACGGCGATCCCCGCGATGGCGGGCTTGAGTGGCGAGATGGCCGCCGCAGCCAATGGCTGCGACGGACTTCGCTGCGAAGCTTTCACCACGACAGCTCTGCTCAGACGGTGAAGTGGCCGTCCAGGATCAGACCAAGCATGTCTGTCCCGACATAGCCATCGAGCTGGATCGAGTTGGCGCCGTCGGTGATGGTGAGCACGTTGCTATTGTCCCACCAGTTGCTGTGGTTGAAGAACAGGTCGACATAGTTCGAGATGTTGGTCACGCCCTGCAGGTCGAGGACGTCGAAATCGCCTGCGGCCGCGTGAAAATCCAGCACGACGTCATTGGCCCACCCGTCGGCGAAAACGAGCGTATCGTTGCCAAGACCGCCAGTGAAGCTGTCATTGCCACCGAAGCTCAGCATGACATCGTCGCCGGCCGTGCCGGTCTGGATGGTGCCCTGTTCGGCAAAGTAGCCGTAAAGGCCGTTCAGGCTGCCGTTCTGCGAGAGGTCGGTGATTGCGGCGTCGAAGGCCGGCGTCAGCGTTGCGCCGCTGAATCCGATCGACAGACCGGGATCCTGGACCCACAGATCGGTCGGCGCGACATAGGCCAGATTGCTGCCGAGTGTCAGGTTGGTGACCGTGCCGTCGATGACGCCCGGCGTATAGGAGAAGTCATCACCGCTCACGATGACCGACGACTTGTCGTTATCGACGCCGCCGCCGATGCGTGTGCCGGCATACCATTGGTCGGTGGTGTTCTTCACGGCGTTAAAATTTCCGGTGCCGCGATATTCGAAATTGTCGATCCAGTTGTCCAGATAAGCGGGCAGGTTGCTGCTTGCTTCGCTATAGGTGATAGTCAGTGCCATTGTCGTTCCTCAGAATTTGGGTTGTCGGGACGTCGTGATTCAGCGGCGTGTCGTGATCACTGCAGGCGATCCCGATTGGAGGGGCTGACGCGACATCAGCGTCGCGTCAGCAGGTCGCGTGGCCGCCCGTTCGCAGCGAAGCCTGTTAGACGAAGGCGATATCGCTCCAGTCCAGCGTGCCCGATCCAGTGAAGTTCACTGTGATGGTGCTGGTCAGCCCGTTCGTCGCGTCGGCATAGGTGATGACATTGCCGGACAGGCTGCCGCCGGCGCTCTGGAATGCCGTGGCATTGGCCCAACCGAAGCCGGAGAGCTGGATCTGGTCGGCTCCGTCGAAGAAGTCCGTGATGACGTCGTCGCCCCAGCCCTGTGCTGCTGTACCTGCGGCAGTATCGTAGTAATTCGCGTTCCAGAGGAACGTATCGACCAGCACAGCTCCATTGCCGGTCAGAACGTCGTCGCCGGCGAAACTGACAAGGACGTCATCGTTTGTCGTGCCGGTCTGGTTCGTGCCCTGTTCGGCGAAGTAGTCGGTCAGACCCGCGAATGACTGACCGAAGAACGTCCCACCATCGACCAGCCCGCCATGCGATAGCGAATAGATCGCCTGATTGAAGGTGGTGGTGACGGGCATGTAGCCACTGCTATTGGTGATGATCAGTTCCTGATCTTGCACCCACAGATCCGTGGCCGGTACATATTCAAGATTATGGCCGAGCGTCAGCGATTCCACGTCGCCGTTGAATGTACCGGGCGAATAGCTGTAGTCATGGATGTTCATGATGACGGAAGGTAGATTATTGTCGGTTCCTTCGGTATCGACACCGGCCGACCACTGATCCTGGCCGGTGAACGAGGTGGAGAACCAGCCGTTTCCATTGTAGGTGAAGTTGGCGTCGTACGACGCCAGATATGTTGCGAGGTCGCTGCTTGCTGCCGTCAGCTGAAGATTGAGTGCCATTCTCGAAGCCCTTCTCTGCTTGCTTTGCCCGCTTGTGGCGGGCCACCATCCACGCCAATGGGGCGGGGAATTCCTAGAACTTGTAGTTCAACGACACCGTCGCGGTACGGCCCGGCGCGGCGTAGAAATTGGCGCCGACCGCCGGCGCATAAGCGAGATCGGTGACGTTGTTCACCGCAAAGCGCAGCTTGGTCGCCTCGTCGAAGGCATAGGATCCGTAGATGTCGTAGACGCGGTAGCCCGGCATTTCGTAGCCACTGCGCAGCGAGCCCAGGGCAGGGACGGTCTTCGAGACGTCGACGATGCGCGTGCCCAGCGTCAGCTTCTCGTCGAACAGACGGATGCCGGCATCGAGTGTCACGCGCAGTTTCGGCTGCTCGAAGATGACAGGGGCGCCGAGGCCGCTGTTGATCGGCATGTCCCGCCCTGTCGGGCTGGTGAAACTGTCGGCGAAATCCGTGTCGATGCGCGTGACGGTGCCACCAATATAGAGGAAGCGCGCGTCGTAATTGGCCTCGACCTCGACGCCCTTCATTCGGGTGACGCCGTTGAGATTGACGTACGAGGTGTATTGTTGGGCGTTGTTCGCATTCTCGATTCGACCGAAGCTGATATAGTCGGTGATCTCACGATAGAAGCCGACGGCCTTGAAGCGGACGGTGTCGCGCTCGGTCAGGATGCCGTTGGCCAGAACATTGAATCCGGCCTCGTAGGTGTCGCCGCGTTCCGGACGCAGGAACGGGTTCGGAGCGTAGCCATTGATCTCATTTGCATCGTGGCCGCCGTTCAGGAATGATTCCATGATCGTTGGCGGCCGATAGCTCTTGGAATATTTTACGAAGGGCTGCAGCCAATCGACTGGTTGAAACGCGACCGTGAAATTCGGGAGCCAGGCCCCGCCCGATTTATCGACATCGAGATTGTACGGCCTATAAACGGTGCCAACGATGGGCACATATGTCGGTGGGACGGCTGCGCCGCAGCCGCGCGCATTGCAGATGGCCGGTCTTCCGGGATTGGTCATCCGTTGCCCGACGATCTCCTGGCTTTCGCCGTAGATCGTCGCGTTGCCCGCGACATGATACCAGTCGTAACGCACGCCGCCGATCAGGGTCACCCATTCCGCCGGCTTGAGTGTCGCGGTGCCGAAACCGCTGGCGACGTCGCGGTTTCCGCTCGGCGTGCCGCCGGTCAGCGTGCTCGAATAGTCGACACCGTTGCCGGCGACAAAACCGCGCTGCAGCGTCGTCTTGCCGGTGTCGCTGAACGCTTCCACGCCGTAATTGAGTGCCAGTGCACCGATGCCTGTCGCGAAACGGCTGGTGTTCTCGACGCTTCCGCCTAGTGTTGAGAACACGAAATTCGATGGCCCGGTCAGTGCAAACGCGCCATCGGAAACCGTGTCGTTCTTGAGGTGGTTGTAATAGAGCTTGGCTTTCAGATCGACGATGTCATTGCCCGGATTCCAGTCGACCGCGGACGTGAACGTGTCGTTGGCGACTTGCTCGCTGGACTTCAGGATTCCGCCGCGTGCGATCGTGTCATCGTAGTTTCCGGTATTGTACCGGGAGTCGTTATGCAGCCAGCCGATCGTGATCTTCACGTCCTCGGTCGTTAGCGCCTCGGCCTTGAGGATCGTCGAGAATACCTCCTGGCCGGAGAACAGGAAGACATTGCCGTCATAGGCCTTCATGCCATCGCCGATGGTACCGTTCTGGCCGATATCGTAGGCGCCGATGTTCTTGTAGCTGACGCCGCCGAGCACCGAGAAGCGTTCCGACACGCGGACGGCTGCTGCCGTCGAGCCATCGAAATTATAGGCGTTGGTACCCGTGGTGGCATTCACCACGCCGCCATACTGATTGCCGGGCTTGATCAAATCGTCGGCGATGAAGGTGCGAAAATTGACCAGGCCGCCAAGCGCACCGGCGCTGCCGACGCCCGACGTCGTACTTTTCTCCACGTCGATCTGGCGCAGGAAGGCCGTATCGACATAGGTCCGCTGCGTCGCACCGTGGCCGCCGCGCTGGAAATTCTGCCGCGCTCCGTCGATCATGGTGGCAATGCGGTCCTGGTCCTGCAGGCCGCGGATATTGACGCTGATGCCAGGGTTCTGCGCCGCCGAGCGGTTGGCATAGACGCCCGCGACATTGTCGAGCAGATCGCGTGCGTTGCGTGTCGGGCTGCTCTCGATCGCTTCGCGTGAGATCACGCTGACGGCTGCGGGTCGCTGGTAGACCCAGTCCGGCGTTCCCTGATAGCCGGAGCCCGTCGTATTATCGCTCCTGGCCGCATCGACGACGATCGTATCGAGCTGGACGCCGTCGCCGGAAGGGACGGGGCCCGCGCGGCTCTGCGACGGATCGATCAGCAGCGCGGCTTTCGGGCCGGTGATGCGATACGTAATTCCCGTGCCGGCCAGCAGTTGTCCCAGCGCTTGCGCTACCGTGTAATTGCCGTTCAACGGTTGGCTGCGCATGTCTGGCGCGAGCTGGATCGTGTAGAGGATGCGCCATCCGCTGCTGGCGCCGAGATCGGCAATTGCTGCTGCGAGAGGTTTGGCGGAAATGTTGAGCGGGTAGGTCGTAGGGGTGGTCGCTGTTGCTTCGACATTGTTTTGGCCAAAGGCCGGTACTGTCGTGATCAACGGCAATATGCCGATCAGCCCGCCCGCCACATGGCGAGCGACGCCCCGTCTACCCACGAACCGCATTACGCACGAACTCCGTTGTCTCATTGTTTGCTGTGCGCCGCCCCAGCGCCGCGAAGAGCTTCTGCTCTTCATCCAGTTCAACGAGTCACGAAATCAAACCCACATCAGGTCTATGGGTGTTGCGGTTTAGAATTCCGGTAAACAGCGGAGGAGTTCAGTAGATAACGGTCACCCAGGGGGTGAGATGGGCGACGTTGCCCTCGATCATGCCGGCAATGGCTGTGAGGCTTTCATCGACATTCGCAGTCGGAAACGTGCCGGAGACGAGCAGATCGCTGAAGCGGCCGCGGATGACAATGCGGCTTGATGTCTGGCGCTGCAGGGCTTCGACGACCCGATGCAGCGGGACGCGGTCGAAGACCAGGCGGCCGGATATCCATGCGAGCCTGGCGTCAATGTCTCCGGTTTCGACGGTGCCGAGCTTTCCGCCGGACACGCGCACATGCTGGTTTGCCGATAGCTTGACGGTCGCATCGCGATCCTCGCCGGCGACCGACACCAGTCCGCGCTGAACTGTCACCTCGACACCATCAGCCGTCCGGTCGATATTGAAGGCAGTCCCGAGCACGCGGATTTCGCCTGCGCCGCTGTCGACCGTGAAGGCCGTCTGGTCTGGCTTTACATCGAAAAAGGCCTGGCCACGGCGCAGAACGACCCGGCGTCGACCATCCTTGAAGTCCAGGTCCAGGGCAGTGTCGGCACCGATGTTCAGGCGGGAGCCGTCCGGCAGGTCGCGGGCCATCACCTGACCACGCGCAGTGACAATATCTGCCTGCCAGTTCTCAAGCATCGATGGATTGATGACCCAGATGACGCAGGCTGCAGCGATCGCTGCGGGCAATGCCGGCCACCATCTCATCTGGCGCCGGGCAGCGATGTTGCCGAGACGATGGTCGCGTGCAGCCAGCCGAATGGCAGGCTCCTCAAGCTGCTGCCAGATCGCCGCTGCTTCGCGATAGGCAAGTTGATGACGATGATCCTCATTGAGCCATTGCCGAAAGGACGCTTCGTCGGCCTCGGTTGTCGTCCCGTCGCGTCGGATGAGCCAGAGATCAGCGGCGGCGCACTGTGCTTTCGTTGGCCGGTCGCCAGGTTTCATCAGCAATTCCTTCGATCGATCGAAAAGGCGATGCGGGAATGCTCCTGCCGTTAGAAGCGTTCCAGCTACTCCTACCTTTACAACGAGCGACGAGAAAGAACCCACATCCATTTTAGCGGAAATCTTTGCTGGCGAGGTTGAGATGATCGTCCACGGCGGCGCGGCAGTGTTGCATGGCGCGTAGCAGATGTTTTTCGACGGCACTCACGGAAATGCCGAACCGCTGTCCGATCTCGGCATTGGATTCGCCATTGACACGTCGGCGAATGAAGATCTCGCGGGTTCGGGCGGGAAGCTGCGCGAGCGCGTGATCCAGCGCGGCAACGGCCTCGCGCGCCTGCAGTGCTGCGTCTTCCGATGGCTGCCCGGGACTGAGCTGTTCAGGCAATACATCGGCGAGCATATGATGCCGCCGCGATGCCGTCAGGTTATGATCGATCGCGGCGTTCCGCGCAGCAGCATAGAGAACGCGCTTGTTGTCTTCGTCCGAGCCATTGGTGCCGGCGGCAAGTACGCGAGCGAAGACGTCCTGGACGATCTCCGAAGCCACTTCACGATCACGGACCCGGCGACGCACGAGCGTTTCGAGATGAGCGCGATGTGACGTAAAGAGCCTCGCGATCGTGCTCTTCCAGAGGGTCATGATGTCACGCGTTCGAACAAGACGGGCTTCGATGCGTTGCGGCGATCATTGAGAACGGGGCAATAGCTGACCCATACAAACGATATGTTGTCTGTATGACGAGATCGTCGACCATGTCACCGACGGCGCCAATGTCGCTATCGGAAATCTCGCTCATCACCGGTTCCTGTGGTCAGGATGCTCCTGATCTTCCGGCAGAGATAGACGGTACCACCGTCCAGCTCAAGTTATTGATGAGGACATGATATAGAACGGTTCGAAACTCACGGATGCCTCGCCATGCGAAGTGCCGGCACGGGATATTCCGACACTCAGGCCACAGCCACGATCACGTGCGCCTGAATTTTAGCAGCAACCTCGCCGTTGCCATGTCTGCGCGCAATTTCAGATGCTGCGTAGTCAGTTGCAGCTTCCAGTTTTCCCGCGTCTCTGGCTTCGATTTCGGTGCGAAGAACAGTTCCCTGACAATAAGCAACGGCCGGAAGTCGCGGCGAGGATGCACGGCTTTGTTCGGCTCTCGTCTCGATCATCACATGGGAGAAACCTGCGTCCTCCAGCTCGCGACGGATCAGTGCCGTATCGTGGTAGCCGTGCGGCGTGCGCGCCAGAAAGCGCGGCGGATCGTCCGGGAAAATCTTTGCGAGAGCATTTGTCACATCGTCAGCAAATACATTGTCCTCGATGCGATCCCATACATTGAATAAAAGATGTCCTCCGGGCTTCAGAACTCGCTTCGCTTCGCGGTAGGCAGATGGGCGATTAGGAAAGAACATCGCACCGAACTGACAACACACGAGATCGAAGGCCGCATTTTCAAACGGGAGCGCCAGAGCATCCGCTTGTCGCCATGTGATGCGATTGTCCGGTGCTTGTCGCGACGCGCCGTAGTCGAGCATCGGCTGGTTGAGGTCGGTGACAATATAGCTTGCGCGTGGGGATAATTTTGGCGTCAACGCGCGGGTGACAACCCCGGTGCCCGCGGCAATTTCCAGAACGGCGCCTGGCGCGAAAGACGCTGCGCGTTGTGCGAGATCTGCGGCGTAGGGCTCGAAAATCAACGGCACCATATAGCGATCGTAGTTTTCCGGAATCGAGCCAGCGAACAACTTGTCGGTTTCCAGCATTGCTATCACCCGTCGTCCGTTTGATGGCGCGCGAGACTAGCATGTATTGTCGGCGTCGTCCCGAAGGGCGAGAGCCGAGCCAGGGCCATTGCGTCTGGCCGAACGTCAGTGATTCAAATTCTCCAACCGGGAGCTCGAACGATGCGGCTGTCCAGATGATGGACAGCTCTATTGTCCGTGTGCATCAGGATGGGGCGTGTATCATCAGGACCAGAAACAGTCGGTCTGATTGTCGCGATGACTACTTCAGCGCATCCGAGACCAGCCTGAATTTCTGGATGCGCTTTCCGGTGTCGACTTCGGCCGTGTAGACGTTGCCCTTGGCATCGACAGCCATGGCGTGAATCCAGTGGAACTGGCCGGCCTGGCGGCCATTTCGGCCGAAGGTGCCGACGACCTTGCCGTCGTCGCGATTGATGACGCGGATCTCGTTGTTCTCGCCATCCGCCGTCAGCAGCCAGCTCTGCTTAGGATCGGGCCACACCGCGAGATCCCACACCGCGCCGTTGCCGAGGGTGGCCTTCTCGTAGAACCACTCCTTCACGAAGCTGCCGTCCTTCTTGAACACCTGCACGCGGTTGTTGATGCGGTCGCAGACATAGACGAGGCCGTCATTGGCGAGCTTCACGCAATGCACGGGATTGCCGAACTGCTGCGACACCGGCGCATTGGGGTCGTAGGCCGCCTGCTTGTCGTCATTCGGCTTGTTGCCATAGGCACCCCAGTGCCGCTTGTAGGCGCCGGTGGTGGCGTCGAACACGATGACGCGGCGATTGCCGTAGCCGTCGGCGACATAGATCTCGTTGGCATCCTTGTCGATGGCGGTCTCGGCGGGCTTGCCGAGCTGGGTGGTGTCGTTGCTGCCCTTGCTCGGCGCGATCTTGCCGATCTGCATCACGAACTTGCCGTCGGTGGTGAATTTCAGGATCGCATTGTCGTTGTCGAGATTGCCACCCACCCAGACGAAGCCTTTCTCGTCGACTTCGATGCCATGCTCGCGGCCGACCCATTCATAGCCTTCGCCAGGACCGCCCCATGAGCGCAACAGATTGCCGGCGGCATCGAACTCCAGCACCGGCGGCGCTGAGACGCAGCACTTCGAACGCGGCGGATTGAGTGCCGCGCCTTTCTCGTCATCGGTGAGCGAGCGCGGGCGGTGGATCACCCAGATGTGGCCGTCCTTGTCGGTCGTGATGCCGCCGACCTGGCCGAGGATCCAGTTGTTCGGCAGCGGCTTCGGCCAGGACGCGTCGACCTCGAAGCGGGGGATATCGGCGGCGCGGGAGGAGGGAGGTGCGAGGGACAGCGCGGCGAAAGCGAGGGCTGCTGTTGCAAGTGCACGCAGTGACCGCGCGCGATGAGTTGGCGACGCCATGACGACCTCCCTGATTGTCGGTGCGGGTTGTCCCGCTTGGGAGGGAGTGAAGTACCGTCGTGATGCAGGGTCAATCTTGCGGCGCGGTGCGTAGGGCGGATTAGCCGTAGGCGTAATCCGCCGCCCACATGATGAGTCGGCGGGTTACGCTTCGCTAACTCGCCCTACGGTGCTTACGCCGGCGGATGAAAGCCCATCACCTTGCCGGTCTTGTAATCAACGAACTTGCCCGTCTCCGTCCATGACGGCAGGCAGAGCGGCACGATGGTCTCGGCAACTTGCGCCGGCGTGTCGAGCGTCTCGGGATCCTCGCCGGGCATCACAATGGCGCGCATATGCGTGCGCACGGGACCGGGATTGAACAGGTTGACGCGGATATTGGTTGTGGCGGTCTCATTGGCCCAGACGCGCACCAGCGTTTCCAGCGCAGCCTTGGAGACGGCATAGGGGCCGCGATAGGCGGAAGCCTTGCTGGCGGTGCCGGATGTGAGGAACACCGCGCGCCCGGCATCGGACTGCTGCAGCAGCGGCTCCATGCAACGGATGAGCTGGAAGTTCGCGGTGAGGTTCGCGGCCATGGTGTCGTTCCAGGCCTTCAGCTCGATATGGCCGAGCGGCGACGAGGGGCCTGCGACGCCAGCATTGCCGACCAGAATGTCGAGCTTGCCGTGGCGCTCATGCAGAGCGGCGCCGAGCCGCGACAGGCCGTCGAGATCGGTGATGTTCAGCGGCACCAGCGTGGCGCTGCCGCCCTCGGCACGGATCGCGTCGTCGAGTTCTTCGAGGCCGCCCTGGGTGCGCGCCACGGCGACGATGTGCGCGCCGGCCTTGGCCAGCGCCAGCGCAGTGGCATAGCCGATGCCGCGCGAGGCGCCGGTGACGAGGGCGATGCGGGAGGCGAGGGGAAGGGTCATGGCGCGGCTCATAAATCTCAGGCGTCATCCCCGCGAAGGCGGGGATCCATACACGGGAGGGTTATGATGCGGAAAGGTGGTTGTGTCTAATCCAGAGCCAAACAAATTAGATCGTGGCTATGGATCCCCGCTTTCGCGGGGATGACACCCGATAAGACTGCGATCAGCTCGCTTCCGCCAGCAGCGAGAGCTGTCGCGGGGCATCGATCTCGCTCATGTCGGTGAGCGGGGTCGGATAGTCGCCGGTGAAGCAGTGGTCGGCGAATTTCGGATGGGCGGGATCGCGGCCGGGTTCGCCCATGGCGCGGTAGATGCCATCGACCGAGACGAAGGCCAGCGAGTCCGCGCCGATCAGGTCGCGCATTTCTTCCAGCGTATGCGTGGCGGCCAACAGGCCGGCGCGGTCCGGCGTGTCGATGCCGTAATAGTCCGGATGGGTGATCGGCGGAGAGGCGATGCGGAAGTGGACTTCCCTGGCGCCGGCGTCGCGCATCATCTTGACGATCTTCTTCGACGTGGTGCCGCGCACCAGACTGTCGTCGATCAGCACAATGCGCTTGCCTTCGATGGCGGCGCGGTTGGCCGAATGTTTCATGCGCACGCCGAGTTCGCGCACGCTCTGGGTCGGCTGGATGAAGGTGCGGCCGACATAGTGATTGCGGATGATGCCGAGTTCGAACGGCACGCCCGAAGCGCGGGAGTAGCCGATCGCGGCAGGCACGCCGGAGTCCGGCACCGGCACGATCACGTCGGCTTCCACATGGGTCTCGCGGGCGAGCTGTTCGCCCATCGCCTTGCGGGTGTCGTAAACCGAACGTCCGCCGACGATCGAGTCCGGACGTGCGAAATAGATATATTCGAAGATGCAGGGGCGCGGCGCTTGCGGCGCGAACGGCTTGTGGCTCTGCGCGCCGTTCTCGTCGAACACGATGACTTCGCCAGGCTCGATGTCGCGAATGTACTTGGCGCCGATGATGTCGAGCGCGCAAGTTTCCGAGGCGAGGATCGGCGAGCCGTCAAGTTCACCCAGCACCAGCGGACGGATGCCGAGCGGATCGCGGGCGCCGACCAGCTTCTTGTTGGTCAGCGACACCAGCGCATAGGCGCCTTCGATGGCGCGGAGTGCTTCAATATAGCGGTCGATGAAACGGTTGCGCTTGGAATGCGCGACGAGGTGCAGAATGACCTCGGTGTCGGTGGTCGACTGCATCATCGCGCCGTTCTTCACGAGCTCGCGGCGCAGGGTCAGACCGTTGGTGAGGTTGCCGTTATGGGCCACTGCAAAACCGCCGGCATTGAGTTCGGCGAACAGCGGCTGGACGTTGCGGAGAATGGTTTCGCCCGTGGTGGAGTAGCGGGTGTGGCCGACGGCGGCGGTGCCGGGCAGGCGCTCGATCACTTCGCGGCGGGAGAAGGTGTCGCCGACGAGGCCGAGGCGACGTTCGGAATGGAAGCGCTTGCCGTCGAAGGCGACGATGCCGGCCGCTTCCTGTCCCCGATGCTGGAGGGCGTGGAGACCGAGCGCGGTGATCGCCGCCGCATCGGGATGGCCGTAGATACCAAATACACCGCATTTTTCGCGGAGCATGTCGCCGTCGAGATCGGGATTTCGCATGGTGGTGCTCGCGTCGTCGGAAGGGCTCTGCATCGGATCCATCGCGCCTTTCAGGTGTCGCGAGAAACTAAGAACGCCTAGCGTCCCGCCGGTTTGCCATCGATCAGCTTTTTCAGGCTGTCGCGGGCAGGTTTGGAATAGCCATCCGCGGCGCCGGGCGCTGCGGGCTCGGCGTCGGTCGTATCCTCATCGGGTTTGTTTTTCTTGAACCTCTTCAAGATGGTGTTTTCAGGGTCATCCGGCAAGAGTGCCATCAGCCAATCGCCGGTTCCCTGCAGAACGACGCGCGATTTGGCACCCGTGACCCAGTCCGGACGCTGCTTGTCCGGGACCAGCCATGAGAAGAACAGGAAGGCGACGACCACGATCAGGAGGCCGCGGGCGAGGCCGAACAGGAAGCCGAGCGTGCGGTCCAGCGCGCCGATGCGCGAATCCAGGATCATGTCGGAGATGCGGACGGTGATGATCGAGACCACGATCAGCGTGCCGATAAACACGCCGGCCACCACCACGATGCTGGCGACGGTATCGTTGTTGAAATAAGTTTTAGCGGTCGGGAGCAGCTTCTGGAAAGCAAACAGGGTGACCAGCGCCGCCGCGCCCCAGGCCGCGATCGACAGGATCTCGCGCATGAAGCCGCGGACCATGGCCAGCAGGCCGGAGATCAGCATGACGCCGAGCAGGACAAGGTCGAGAATCGTGATCGGCATCGGCTGGTCAGGTCCGCTCGTGAATCAGAAACCGCGAATCGGCACAGGCGGCCGCTTCAGGTGACGGTGATATGGCACGTCTCGCAAGGCCGGAAAACCGCTATCGGCCGCAAGAGCACACCTGATCACACCATTGTTCCGCTTTCGGCAGAGTGCCTTAACGGAGCGTTTTGCACATCTGCGCAGTCTGTTGCGCGCGCATTCTATAGCGGCCGCAGCAGCGCAGGTCACGTCGCTGTCAGCCGTCCTGGCGTTTGAATCGCGCCGGTACGGTATTTTTCTCGGCATCTGTGCTTTTGCTGTTGTCGCGCGTGGGTTTGACGCCGCGCGCAGCGATATCGGCGACCAGCGAGGTCAGGCCGCCGATGGTATTCAGCGACAGTCCGGCGTCGCCGCCGGGGTCGCCGCGCGCCGATTCCGGCAGCACTGCGCGGCCGAAGCCGAGTTTTGCCGCCTCTTTCAGCCGCGCCGAGGTCTGCGCCACCGGGCGCACGGCGCCGGACAGCGAGATTTCGCCGAAATAGACCGCGTCGGTGGGTAGCGGGGCATTGCAGAGCGACGACACAAGTGCTGCGGCCGCGGCCATGTCGGCGGCGGGCTCGTTGATGCGCAATCCGCCGGCGACGTTGAAATAGACGTCGTAGCCCGACAGCTTGACCCCGCAATGGGCCTCCAGCACGGCCAGCACCATGGACAGCCGGGATGAATCCCAGCCTACCACGGCGCGGCGGGGGGTGCCCAGTGTGGTCGGCGCAACCAGAGCCTGCAGTTCCACCAGCACCGGGCGGGTGCCCTCCATGCCGGCAAAAACGGCGGTGCCCGGCGAGCCGAGATCGCGATCGGACAGGAACAGCTCCGACGGGTTGGAGACCTCACGCAGGCCTAGGCCTGTCATCTCGAACACGCCGATCTCGTCGGTCGGGCCGAAGCGGTTCTTCACCGCGCGCAGGATGCGGAACTGCTGCGAGCCTTCGCCCTCGAAGGACATCACGGCATCGACCATATGCTCGACCACACGGGGCCCGGCGATCTGGCCGTCCTTGGTGACATGGCCGACCAGGATGATGGTGGCGCCGGATTTCTTGGCAAAGCGAATGAGCGCCTGCGCCGAGGCGCGGACCTGGGTTACGGTGCCCGGCGCGGATTCCACCGTGTCGGTCCACATGGTCTGGATCGAGTCGATCACGATCAGCCGCGGCACCGTGCCTTCGGACAGCGTGGCGATGATATCTTCGACCGAGGTCTCGGACGCGAGCTGCACCGAGGCGTCTGCAAGGCCCAACCGCGACGCGCGCAGCCGCACCTGTGCCACGGCTTCTTCGCCGGAGATGTAAACCACGCGATGGCCGGCCCGCGCCATCAGGCTGGTGGCCTGCGTCAGCAAGGTCGATTTACCGATGCCGGGATCGCCGCCGATCAAGAGCACCGAGCCGCGCACGAAACCGCCGCCGGTGACGCGGTCGAGTTCGCCCATCCCCGAGGCAATGCGCGGCGCATCGTTGCTCTGGCCGGTCAGGCTTTCGAGATTGAAGGTTCGCCCCTTGCGCTTGGAACGCGCGCTGACCGGAATCGTGGTGACGCCGGTGGTGTCCTCCTCGGCCAGCGAATTCCACTCGCCGCAGGCGTCGCACTTGCCCTGCCACTTGTTATAGGCGGCACCGCAATTCTGGCAGACGAAGGAGAGGAGGTTTTTGGCCATTGGCGGAGGGAATCGCGGCTATGGGTGTTTTTGGTTTGTTCTCTTGGTCTACGCGGTTGAACGGGGCATTTGCAAGTTTCTTCTCGAAGGGTTCGCCAGCCTTGCCGGGTGGGACGCATCGACCGGCACATGGGCAAGGTCTATTTGGTTGCCAAAATTCCGACGCGCGAGAACTGGTCGGCAATGTTGGCCTGGATCGCCTTTGCCGCGGCGATGCCGGAGGTGCAGCCTCTGCAGTGGTCCTGTTCAACTTGGCGATTGCTTACGCTCGGTAGACGCGCCGCGAGCAGAATCCAGATGCAAGCAGTGGTGAGCAATCGAGGCTGCTCGACCAACCAGCTGAGCCGCAGTCCAGCGCTTCGCGAGTCCAATTTGTTCCGCGCAGGAGCTCGCGTGGAACTGCCATGCGACGAATCCTTCATTAACCTCCGCCCGATAGCCTCACCGCAGTGACGTCAGCGTGAGGTGTGCCGTGCGTATTTTGATAATCGTGCTGGGTGCAGCGACGCTGGCGACGCCGGTACTTGCCTCTGACTACCGTGATGCGCGCTATCGCGCCGGCACCGCGCGCTATCCCATCACGATGGATACCGGCATTCGCGCGCCGCCGCCGCTTTACTATGTGGAAGCGCCGCCGCGTTATGTGCGGGATCTGAGAACGGGCGAACCGGGCCAATGGGTGGTTCGCCAACCGAGTGTGTTCGAGCAACTCTTCGGGCTGCCCCGCGACGGTTATTAGGTTGGCTGCTGAGGCCGATTGATCTCACGTCGGGCTCTGCGGTGAATCCAGGCGCAGTGCAGCTGTGTCTGCCTTGGCATCCTCATATGTTGCCGTCATCAAATCTTAAGCACGTTCATCAAGGTAAATATCAGGACCGCGTTGACCGGTGGTGGTGCTTGGCTGAGTGTCGCGCATCAGAGCGATACGAACTCATTTCAAACAAGCTCGCCACGGGGTCTCATCATGACAAAATTGATTGCTGCTGCGATGTTCGCCACTGTCGCCGGAATGGCGATGCCCGGTGTTGCCTCGGCGGGTTGCTATAACTGCTATACACCGCCGCCGTGCCAGACCTGCTATCAGCAGCAGGTGGTGCCGCCGCAGTATCGCACGGTCGAAGAGACGGTGATGGTCGCTCCCGGTCGCACCGTCGCGCGCCGCACGCCAGCGCAGTACGAGACGGTGATGGTGCCGAAGACCGTGATGGTCGCGCCTGCGCGCGTCGATTACGAGCGCATTCCGGCGCAATACGCCACGCAGCAGCGTGTCCAGATGGTCGCTCCGGCGCAGGTCTATTACGCACCGGTGCAGCAGGGCTGCTCGACCTGCAATCGCGGCTTCAGCTTCGGCTCAAGCTACGGTTACTAAGCCGCGGATAGCTCAGATTTTCAGGACTGCGATCGGCCGCCTCAGGGGGGCCGATTTGCGTTTGGGGGAGGCCACCGGTGGCGGCGGCGGTCATCGCCCTGCGGTGATGACCTCTCCGCACAACTCGCCGTCAGCAGCACCATTTCCAAATGAAACTGCCGCATCGAGGTCGAATTCGGAGAGCGGGACGGGCCGACCGAACAGAAAGCCCTGGACGAGGTCCACGCCTGCAGCCTGCAGATATTCAAATTGCTCTTCGGTCTCGACACCCTCCGCCGTCGTTGCGATGCCAAGACCATGGGCCAGCGCAAGCACCGAGGACACTACCGCTGCGCAATCGCGGCGATCGGGAGCGCCTTGTGCGAAGGATTTGTCGATCTTGATCCTGTCGAACGGGAAATTGGTCAAATAACTCGCCGTTGAATAACCAGTGCCAAAATCATCGAGCGCTATGGAGATGCCGAGATTCTTCAGCTGCCGTATCGTCCCCAGATGCGCCGTCGCGTTCTCAAGAAGAGCCGTCTCCGTAATTTCCAACTCCAGCCGTTCAGGCGAAAGACCCGTCTCCATCAGAGTATCCAGCATGACGTCGAGCAGCTTTCCCTTGCTGACTTGAACCGCAGAGATGTTGACCATGATCTTGAGGTGAGCCGGCCACGACGCTGCATCCGTGCAAGCCTGGTGCAGGATCCACTCGCCAAGAGGAAGGATCAGCCCCGTCGCTTCCGCGAGCGGAATAAATTGATCGGGAGCGACGAGTCCTTTCGACGGATGCCGCCAGCGGACCAGCGCCTCGGCGCCGCGGATCTGCCGTGTCTTGGCGTCAACCACCGGCTGATAGTGCACCTCGAATTCATTTCGCGCGATCGCGTCCCGCAGTTCGTTTGCCAATATCTTCTGCGAGTGGGCAGCCTCGATCATTTCGGACTGGAACAGGCGAAAATCGTTTCGCCCGCCGGTCTTGGCGTCGTAGAGTGCGAGATCTGCCTTTCTCAACAGGTCCTCGGGATCGACGCCCTGTTCCGGAGCGAGGGCAATTCCAATGCTGATCCCGATGCTGGCCTGGTGGCCGTTGAGATCAAATGGCTGAGCAATGGCATCGATGATCCTGAGGGCAAGCACGATTGCACCCTCCTGCGGATTGGGTCCTCCGTCCTGGATGATCGCAAATTCGTCACCCCCAAGGCGGGCCAGCACATCGGTTTCGCGAGTCGATGATTTCAGCCGTTGAGCGAACTCAACAAGCAAACGATCCCCTGCAGGATGTCCCAGCGTGTCGTTGACGGTCTTGAATCTATCGAGGTCGAGCATGACCACGGCAAAGCCATCGTCATGGCGGCTAAGGCGCTGGCTCGCCTCCTCAAGTTTCTCGGTAAACAGTGTTCGGTTGGCAAGTCCCGTGAGCGCATCGTGACGCGCCAGGTGAACGATCTCGGCCTCTGCGCGCCGCCGTTCGGTGATGTCTTCGTGCGTTGCAACCCAACCGCCGTCCTTCATCGGCTGTCGGGTGACGAGCATCAATCGCCCATCCGCAAATTCATCGACCCTGGCCGAGCTTGAATCTGTCGAATGCTGGCCCAATTCAGCTATTTTTTTCCTGATGGCTGGTTCGCTCGTCCCGCCCTTGAGAATGCCACGAGAGACGCGATCGGCGATGATAGCCTCATGAGGCGTCCCGACTTTCAACAAAGCCGCAGGCAACTGGTATAGTTCCGCATAACGATCATTCCAGACAACGAGCCGTTTCGCTCCGTCGAACATGCAGAGACCCTGCGACATGTTGCTCAGCGCAATGTCGAAGCGTTCGTTGGTCTGCTCCAGCTCCACGGCTTTCGTGGCCAGCAACTGCTCCCTGTGTTTTTGCGCCGTGACATCTTCATGAGTCGCCAGCCACCCTTCGGTCGGCATCAGATGGCGCGTCATCGAAATGAGGCGCCCGTCGACAAGCTCCTGGACCTCTTTCTCCAGTTTCAGTTTGGCGTCGACAAGGACATCCGCAGCCATTTCGCAATTTGTTCTCTTCGCCCGGCGATATTCAATGATTTGCCGCAGCGTAGTCCCTGGCTTCACCTGTTCCTCGCTGAGGTGATAGATTTCCGCATAGCGCGCATTTGAAAGAATGATCCTCTGCTCACCATCAAACAGTGAAAGACCCTGCGACATGTTGTTCATCGCGGCGTCGAAGCGCATGTTGATCCGTTCGAGTTCAGCAGCTTTATCAGTCAACAAGCGCTGTGCGCGTTTCTGCTCGGTGATGTCTTCATGGGTTGCGACCCATCCGCCATCCGCAATCGACCTGCGTTGAATTAAAATCACGCGACCGTCGGCAGTCATAAAAATCTGTCTTTGCTTCGTCGGAATCTCCTGAACATCCCCCTCGATGGACAAATCGTGCTTTCCGCGATCTTTGAGGGCCTGCAGCATGAGAGACAAAGGTGTTCCGGGCCTGACGAGTTCTTCCGGGAAACCGTACATCTCGCGGAAGCGGCCATTCGAAACCACCAGATTCTTGTTCGCGTCAAACAGGCAGAGCCCTAGCGACATGTTGCTCAAGGCAGCATCGAACTGCATGTTCGTTCGTTCCAGAATCCTAGTTTTCACGGCAAGACTATTCGTCTGGCGCAAAATCCTAAACGTGCCGAACAAGATGACGGCAACGATCATGGCGACGAGCGGGCCCACCATGTAAAGGTGCTGGCGCCATGGTCCCAGCACCTCACTGCGGGCGTATGTGATGACCAAGACCAGCGGCAGTCCGGGCACAGCCTTGTACCCCGCGAGGCGCGCGATGCCGTCGATAACGCCTATCGTCTCGTAGGTGCCCGCTTCCGATTTTGGCAGATATTCGGAGACGAGCGGGCTATCCGCGAAAGATTTTCCGATGGCTCCTTTTCTCGCGGGCTCTCGCGCAAGAACCCGCCCCGTGCCCGCGCGATGCAGCAACAGCACGGATCCGCCCTTGCCGACATCGATCGCGCGATAGACCTGCGTGAAATGTGTCGGGTCGAGCGGCGCAGTTACGACCCCTGCGAAGCTGCCGTCGGCGTTGCTTAACCGGCGCGACGCCGCCGTCAACCATTTGTCGGTGACAGCCGAGGGATAGGGGGGCGCAATAAACAGCCGGCCATCGGCCTGATCGCGTTGAGCGGTGAAGTGCAACATGTCGGAGATATTGCTTCGCGGCGGCGTGCGATCGTAGGAATGCGCCAGAAGGTTACCGGCTGCATCTGTCCAGCCGACGGCAACGACGATCGATGAGGCCTTCTTGAGAAGACGCAAGGCGGTATTTGCGGCTTCGGGCGTTGCATACTTTCCCGAAAGACTATCTTCGCGAATTCTCTCGGCTTCGAGCAGTGTTCGATCGATCCCCTCAAAGGTCAGCGCCGTGTGTTCGGCGAGAATCTCGGCGATGTTCAGTGCTGCCTTTCTTGCCTCAGAAAGCGCCGCATGATGGCGCGCCTGCAGATCCACCAAAAACACAACGATGATCGACGTCGCAAAGAAGACGCCGAGCACCACCAATGAAAATCCTGGCAGCCGGGCCAGTCTTCCATAGAACGCGCGCATGAAGCGTCCAGTAGTCGTTACAAATGAAACAAATGAAATTCCGGATTTCAGCGTGGATGACGAACCTTAATAATAGGTTGGAAATATTGGCTTTACTGTACGCGGCGAGGCAAAGGATTATGGTGCACTGCGCACGTCGGAATGCGGATTTGCGAGATACTAATACCTGTTGCTGGTTGATCGCATCTATGAAAATCAGTCGCATGTACTTCTAAGTAATAGATACAACTTTAAACAGCGCCAGCTTCCAACGGCCTGCTGTCCGGTTGAGTCTGCAATTAGCGGGGTAGCGGACATACTTACCGCGATTTGTGAGTCCACTCCCTAGATCAGCGCCATGCCTGACAGCACCATGCTTGCGCCAGCCAGAAGCATGATCCCGTCCATGACCAGGCGGAACGTCTCGACGCTCAGCTTCAGTACGTAGCGCTTGGCGATGAATGCGCCGACCATCAGCGAGGCGCCGGCGATCAGGCCTTTCACAAGCACGTCGAGATCGAGCGCGCCAAACCGCTGGAAGGTGACAGACTTGCTGAGATACAGGCCGAGCGAACTCGCGGCTTCGGTGGCGAGGAAGGCGCCCTTGGCGAGGCCGTAAAACAGAAACAGCGGCACGCTGAGTGGGCCGCTGGAGACGACGATGCCGGTCAGATAGCCAATGATCGCGCCGCCAAGCGCGAGTTGCCACAGGGTGATGGTGAAGGAGCGCCGCGCCAGCCAGTGGCGCAGCGGCACCATGGCAATGAAGAACAGTCCGATGGTGAGATCGACCACATGCGACGGCAGCACCAGCAGCGTGCGTGCGCCCAGGGCTGCAGCTGGAATGCCGGTGAGCGAATAGGCGGCGGTGGCGCGCCAGTCGACCTCGCGCCACCAGGCGAGGATGCGCGACAGGTTGGCCATCACGGCGGCGACCGCCATGATCGGCACGGCTTCCTTCGGCCCGAATTGCCAGACCAGCACCGGCATCAGCATGATCGACGAGCCGGTGCCGACGATCCCGGAAATGGTGCCGGCGATAAGGCCGACCGTGCAGACGAAGATGAAGTTCAAGGCGCGACTCTCCAAGCGCGGGACGTTACAAGAGCGCTCCAGTCGTGTAGGTGCAACCGATCCGATGGGAGACGGCGATGCCAGTCACAAGAATAGTCGCCGGAGAATGGGCGCGGGGCCGTGAGATCGAGGTCATCGAGGCCGTGCAGTCGGCGATGCTGGCGGCGCTCCAAATTCCCGACTGGGACCGCGACGTGACGGTGGACACCTATAGCGAAACGCAGCGCATCGTGCCGACCGGGCGCTCGCAGCGTTTTACGCGGGTCGAGATCACGATGTTTGCCGGCCGCTCCATCGAGGCCAAGCGAAGCCTCTATAAGACGATCGTGCAGAACCTTGGGGCGCTCGGCGTTCCGGAACTCGAGATCAAGATCGTCCTGAACGAACAGCCTTTGGAGAACTGGGGCGTGCGCGGCGGCCTGCCGGCCTCCGAGATCGAACTCAGCTTCAAGGTCGACGTCTAGGACGCGGCGGCGGGCTCTGCGGCGGCGGTGCCGTCGTCGCCCTTGTAGACCCGCAGGTAGCGTCGGCCGAGGCTGGTCAGCACCTCATAGGCGATGGTGCCGTAGTGATGCGCGAGTTCGTCGACGGTGATGCCGTCGCCGATCAGCGTCGCCAGATGGCCGCGGCGGGCGGCGTTGTGGGGCAGGTCGGTGATATCCACCGCAAGCAGGTCCATGGAGATGCGGCCGGCGATTGGGCAGCGCTGGCCGGCGATAATCACCTCGGCGCCGCGGGTGCCGTCGCTGCTGCCGGCCGCGCGGAAGTAACCATCGGCATAGCCGGCCGCGATGATTGCAAGTCTGGTCGGACGCCGCGCCACCCAGGTGGCGCCATAGCCGACGCTGTCGCCGCGTTCGACGCTGCGGGTCTGCAGGATGCGCACCTTGAGATCGACCACAGGTGCCATCGGATTGTCGGCTTCCGGCGTCGGATTGACGCCGTAGAGCGCTGCGCCCGGACGCATCAGATCGAACTGATAGGCCGCGCCGAGATAGATGCCTGACGAATTCGCGAGGGATGCAGGCACGCCGGAGAACAGCGAGGACGCCTCGCGGAAACTGGAATATTGCCGGGCGTTCATCGGATTATGCAGTTGTTCGGCGCAGGCGAGATGGCTCATCACCAGCGTGAAGCCGTGATCGCCCGAGCCGAGGCGCGGGATCAGGCCCTGGACGTCAACCAGGCCGAGGCCGAGCCGGTTCATGCCGGTGTCGATATGCACCGCCGCGCCGCCCTTCCAGCCTGTGCGGCGGCAGAACATGTCCCATTCGGCGAGTTCGTTGAGATCGCCGATCACCGGCTGCACATTGATGGCGGCCAGCGCATCGCCGGAATTCGGCGGGAAACCGTTCAGCAGATAGATCGCCGCATCCCGTGCAGCGGCGCGCGCGGCACGGGCTTCGTCGAAGGTCGCGACAAAGAAGGTCTTGCAGCCCGCCTTCGCCAGCGCGCGCACCACGGGGGTGATGCCGCAGCCATAGGCGTCTGCTTTCACCGCCGCGCCGCATTCGGCGGGCACGCCATGCTTTTCGAGCTTGCGCCAATTGGCGACGATGGCGTCGAGATCGATGGTCAGGCTGCCGCTGGCGTCTGCGGGCAACTCCATGTCGGCGGGAGTTGTTGGTTTTGGGTCGGAGACGCTGTTCATCGAAATGTCCTGGCACAGGGATCGTGTGATGGGGTCACACGATCGAATTTTGCGCCGCACAATATGCGCGCGTCAGAGACGGTTCAACCGCACGCACGTCACTCCTGCGGGGCGCGGAACTGGGCGCCACCGGCGAGATCGCTGAAGCGGGTGAACTGGCCTTCGAACTGCAGGTCGACGGTGCCTGTGGGGCCGTGACGCTGCTTGGCGATGATGACTTCGGCCTTGCCGTGCGCAAGATCCATCTCGAGCTGCCATTTCTCGTGTTCGGGAGTGCCGAGTCGCGGCTCCTTGGCCTGCAGATAGTATTCCTCGCGATACACGAAGACCACCACGTCGGCGTCCTGCTCGATCGATCCGGATTCACGCAAGTCGGACAGCTGCGGATGCTTGTCTTCACGATTTTCGACCTGACGCGAGAGCTGCGACAGCGCGACTACCGGGCAGTTCAATTCCTTCGCCAGCGCCTTGAGGCTGGTGGTGATCTCGGTGACTTCCTGCACGCGGTTGTCGGAGCGCTTGCCCGAGCCCTGCAGCAGCTGGATGTAGTCCACCATGATGACGTCGAGGCCCTTTTGCCGCTTCAGGCGGCGGGCGCGGGCGGTGAGCTGCGAGATCGACAGGCCGCCGGTTTCGTCGACGTAAAGCGGCAGGTTCTGCAGCTTGATGGTGTAGTCGCGGATCTTGTCGAATTCGGCTTGGGTGATGCCGCCGCGGCGGATCGCGCTGGAGGAAATCTCGGTCTGCTCTGCTAGAATACGCGTGGCGAGCTGTTCGGCCGACATTTCGCACGAGAAGAAGCCGACGACGCCGCCATTGATGGTCTTCATGCTGCCGTCGGGCTGCACTTCGGACTGATAGGCGGCGGCGATGTTGTAGGCGATGTTGGTGGCGAGCGAGGTCTTGCCCATGCCGGGACGTCCGGCGAGCACGATCAAGTCGGAGCGTTGCAATCCGCCCATGCGGGCGTCGAGGTCGCGCAATCCGCTGGAGATGCCCGAAAGCTTGCCGTCGCGCTGATAGGCGTTGGCCGCCATGTCGAGCGCGGTGGTCATCGCCTGGGAGAAGCGCTGGAAGCCGCCGTCATAGCGGCCGGCTTCGGCCAGCTCATACAGCCGGCGCTCGGCATCCTCGATCTGGGCGCGGGGAGCGAAGTCCACCGGCGCGTCATAGGCGACGTTGACCATGTCCTCGCCGACATTGATCAGCTGGCGGCGGATCGCCAGTTCATAGATCGTGCGGCCGTAATCCTGCGCATTGATGATGGTGGTGGCTTCGGCGGCGAGGCGGGCGAGATATTGGCCCACGGTCATGCCGCCGAGATCCGTGTCGGTCGGCAGGAAGGTCTTCAGCGTCACGGGTGTGGCGATCTTGCCGGCGCGCACGATGGCAGCGGCCGTTTCGAAGATCGTCTGGTGGATCGGCTCGAAGAAATGCTCGGCCTTGAGGAAGTCCGAGACCCGGTAGAAGGCGTCGTTATTGACCAGGATCGCGCCCAGCACGCCCTGTTCCGCCTCGATATTGTGCGGCGCCGACCGATAGGCCGGGGTGCCCGCCTCGGGGGTGAGCTTGAGAACGTTCGAATCGAATGCGGCCATGGTCTCTATTGGGTCTTCCGAATTGGGCGGATGAACGGCGTGGTCACGCGGGCGTCGGCGACTAAGCGCCTGACGGTCTCCGAGTGGAAGGACGAAGCGGCCTTATGCACGATTCACACATCAAGGCGGGGGAATTCCGGCCGGTGGCGCGCATTGCGCTTGACGCTTCCACCGCAGCAAGGGGAGGGATCTGAATCATTGCTTAAGGAACCCGGAAAAATTGCGCCCCGCGCCTGAACCGGATGGCGATCTCTCGCACTTATAAGAGAGCCAGCGGCTGGCAGGCACGGCAATGCCGGAACCCCGCGGGGAGCCGGGCGTTGGCTTCAAAACGAATAAGAGGCGAAGGATAGATCCATGAGCCAGCGTCACCAGCATCCCGATGCCGGAACTCAGGCTGCCGGAACCGACGGTTCTGCGTGGTTGTCCACGCTGATCGACACGTTCGAGCGCACCGCGCAGCTTGAAAATGTCCCATGCGATACGAAAGCGCTCTCCGCCGCCAAAGCGCGCCTCCAGCGCCCCGCCATTCTGCGGCCACGGCCTGTCTTGCGCCGCCGGCATGCGACGCTCCTATTCCAGCACTAAACCAGCCTATTCGCCGGCAATCTGCAGACGCGGTTGCTGGCTACGTTCCCTGGCTCGAAGCCGAGCTTCCTCCTGCCCGATATAATCGCGCGTGAACGGCACAACGTCCTGACGTTTGGTGAGCTGGATCTGGAAGTTCATCACGTTCTGCATACGGAACGACATTTCCGACGCCGCCAGATAGAACTCCCACATCCGCGCAAAGCGCTCGTCATAGAGCCGCACGGCTTCCTCGCGTCGTGCCATGAAGCGCTCGCGCCATGCCTTGAGCGTCTCGGCATAATGCAGCCGCAGGATTTCGATGTCCGAGACCAGTAACCCGGCCCGTTCGATCGCCGGGAGAACTTCCGACAAAGCGGGGATGTAGCCGCCGGGGAAAATGTACTTGGCGACCCATGGATTGGTGATACCGGGTCCCTCAGGGCGGCCGATGGAGTGCAGCACCATGACGCCGTACTCGGTCAGGAGTTCTGCGCACCGCTTGAAGTAGGTGTCGTAATGGTCGACGCCGACATGTTCGAACATGCCGACGGAGACGATGCGGTGGAATGGACCGGGGATGTCGCGATAGTCCTCGAGCAGGAATTTTGCGCGGTCTTTGAGGTTTTTCTCGCCGGCCCGGGCATTGGCGACCTGCAGCTGTTCGGTGGACAGCGTAACGCCGGTGACATTGGCACCGGTCATCTCTGCCAGATAGAGCCCAAGCCCGCCCCAGCCGGAGCCGATGTCGAGTACGCGTTGGCCTTTTTCGATGAGCATCTTGGCCGCGAGGTGGCGCTTCTTGGCGAGTTGGGCGTCGTCCAGGGTCGCGTCCGGTCCTTCGAAATAGGCACAGCTATATTGCTTGTCGGCATCCAGAAACAATGAGTAGAGTCGGGCGTCCAGATCGTAGTGATGGGCAACGTTGTTGCGGGAGCGCGTGCGGGGATTGAACTGCTGGGCGTGGCGCAGGACGTAGCGGAGCCACCATTGCAGCTTGGCCCAGCGGGGCGCCATGTCGGGCTGGTTCAGGGCGATGGCGAGCAGGTCGGCAATGGTGCCACGCTCCATAACGAGGAGCCCGTCCATGAATATCTCGCCGAGTGCCAGTTCGGGATCGAGAAGTAGTCGGCGTTGGGCGGCTTTGGTGACGAAGCGGGCAGAGACGGGAGGCCCGGAGCCATCACCGAAGGTAAACTGTTGGCCGGAGGCCGTGGTGAAGGTTATTGCCCCTCGGCGAATGTACTGACTCAGGAAGAATCGCAACAGACGGTCCATCGAAATCACCCCAATGATCCGATCACGCGCAAACTGAAGCAACAGCGTAACTTCCCGCCGTGCACGAGATCAACTGTCTCCCTAGCTCTTGTGTAGAAGATAGTAGCGGTGCACCGCCTGTGCCAATGCGCACGCTGCAATGCCGCTATCCCGATTGTTCCGATCACATCGTTGCGATATGTCGATGCTTCCATTCACGTCACAATCGGATACAAGGTGATCCGCGTGATTAAGCTAGCCACATCAGGAGATTGAAATGTTGAGCCGAGCGCTCAGTTTAGCGACGGTGATGCTCCTGATTAGCTTCGCGGCAGTCCCGGCACAGGCCCAAAACCTCGAAGCCGGAAAGTCACCCTCCCAGATTTTCGCGGGCGGCTGTGCCGTCTGCCATAAAAGTCCGCGCGGGCTGCTGAAGACGGTGGCACCCGGTCAGTTGCCGGCCTTCCTGCGCCAGCACTACACCACAAGTACAGATATGGCGGCGTCCATGGCCGCTTATGTCGTGTCCAACGGGGCGGCCGACCGCCGTCCTGCCGGGGATAACCTGACGCGTCAGGGCCGTGAACTCACGACCGAGCAGAAGCCGGCCCCGGCCGATGCCAAGCCCGGTGCTGCGCCGCCGTCCGAGGCTCCGCCGCCGGGACGCCGGCTACGTCCGCAGGAGGCCGCCAAGCCCGATGCCGATGTTGCACCAGCTCAGGCCGAGCCCGGCACGCGCCAGGGCCGCAATGCCCGGCGACAGGCGCGCCCGGCGACAGACAATCCCGAAGCGAAGCCCGATGCGGCCAAGCCCGTAGACGCACAGTCGCCGGCTGCCGCCGAAGCAGAGCGTCCCGCGCAGAAGCAAAAGCTCGGTAAGAAGGGGCGCCGTCATCAGGAAGAGCCGCCGAAGGCCGAACCTGTGAAGGACGAGCCCAAGGTCGAACCCAAGACTGAGCCGAAGGCTGAACCCAAGTCTGAGCCACGGCCTGAGCCGGCCAAGACCGAGCCTGCGAAGCCCGCTGAAGAGAGCAAGCCTGAGGCGAAGCCCGAAGCCAAGCCTGAGACGCCGGCACTTCGTCCAGATCCCGTTCCGTCGGTCACGCCGGCTCCGAAGGCGCCTGAAGGGGAAAGCCGTCCGGCGCCGGCAGCCCCTGCGTCTCCGCCCGCAGCAACGCCGGCCCCGGCACCTGTGGCTCCAACGCCTCCGCCAGCCGCAGCTCCGCCGCCAGCGGTCGCGCCTCCCGCAACTCCGCCAGTGCCCGCGCCGACTCCTGTGGCCCCGGCTCCAGCTGCGCCTTCGCCGGCACCGGCCGCGCCGCCACCACCGCCTCCGGCGTCGGCTGCACCACCGGCGCCTCCGGCCTCGTCAGGCTCGCCGGTGCCGCCGATCTCGCAGTAGTAGATCAGCCGTTTGAGTGACGATACAAAAAAGCCCGGCCAATCTGGCCGGGCTTTTCTCGTTTGAGCAGAAGCTCCGAGGTCCGTGACTTAGCCGTTGTCTTCTTCGGCGTTGCCCTGTGCGTCCGGATCGAAGAACTCGCCGGCGGCGGCGAGTGCTTCGGCGGCTGCGTCCTGATCTTCCTGACGGCTCGAGATGTCTTCGCCGCGGTTGATGCGCTCGGCTTCGTCGGCCGAACGGGCAACGGTGACGCTGACGCTGACTTCGACTTCCGGATGCACGGCGATCGAGATCTTGTGCTGGCCGATGGTCTTGATCGGCGCGTCGAGCAGCACCTGGCTGCGGGCGAAGGTGACGCCGTCAGCCTCGAAGGTGGCGATGATGTCGCGCACCGACACCGAACCGAACAGCTGACCGGTTTCCGACGCCTGACGGATGATGACGACGTTGCGGCCGTCGATCTTCTCGGCAACCGTGGTGGCTTCCGCCTTGGCCTTGATGTTGTTGGCTTCGAGGTCAGCCTTCATGCCGTCGTACTTGGCGCGGTTGTCGGCGGTGGCGCGCAGCGCCTTGCCACGCTTCAGTAGAAAGTTGCGGCCGTAGCCGTCCTTGACGCGGACGACTTCGCCCATCTGGCCGAGCTTAGCAACGCGTTCGAGCAAAATGACTTCCATGATCGTTCTCCTTTAAGTGGTGAGCAGGTGTTGAGTTGAGGTGAGTTGGTCAGGCCACCGTCGAAGAAGGCGGCTTGCGTGCGAGAAAACGTTGGCGAAATCCGAAGAAGGCATCGGCGAGGCCGAGGCCAACCATGGTGAGGATGGGCCAGCCGAGGACGAGCACCATGGCGTAGGTCAGGCCCAGCACCATCACGCGGCTTTTCATGCCCATGGTCAGCGTATGCAGCGCGGCGAAGCCGGTGAGGGCATAGGCCATCATCAGCGCCGAGGTGACGATCTGCGAAAAGATGCCGACGATGCCGCCCATGAAGGACAGCGCGATGGCCAGACACAGCGCGACCATCGTCATCGGCGGCAGTGCTGCGGATTTCAGCTCAGGCCACGGCCGATTCAGTCGGCCCGATGTCACGATGATGCGGCCGGCGAGCCAGAGATTGAGCGTCAGTGTCATGATCGCGACGATGGCGGCGGCAGCCGGCGCGATCGTCACCAGCGCATTGATGACCTGTTCGGAGTCGCCAGCGCCGCCGCGCGATCCCAGGATGCGGGTCAGAGCGCGGCGCAGCGCCGAGACGATAGTGTCGCCATCGGTGCCGAGGGTCAGCAGCGCGCCCATGGTCGTGAATGCGGCGAAACCCGCGGTCCACAGTAACATGCGGCCGACCGGATACCATTCGACCACGGGGGGGGTCGCGGCTGCGCCATTCACGCCCGGCACTTCTGCAGCAACAGGGCGGCCGAGCAATGCGAGATGGCCAAGCCACCAGGCGGGCAGGGCCACAGTGAAGACGAAGGCGGCGAGATAGGGCATGCCGAACAACAGGCCGAGCGAGGTGCCGGCTGCGATGCCGCCGATGGCAGCAGTCACCGGACCCCACCCGAGAGCGGCCACCATCAAGGGCAGCGGCGCGAGATAGAACAGCAAAAGGGAAATCAACGCGCCCGAAATGATCGAGGCGAACATCAGCGCTGAGGCAGCGCCGGCGGCAAACGCGATGAGAAGACTTGCGATCATCAGCTGTCCCGCCCCCTTTGAGCGGTTAGAGGCACTTGCCCCAACCATCGGCGACCGGACGACCCGGAAGCCTTATGAGAAATAAAAGCGACCGGCGGCACGAGGCCGCCGGTCGAAAACCGCCTTAGCGGATAACGTAGGGCAGCAGACCGAGGAAACGCGAGCGCTTGATGGCGCGAGCGAGTTCCCGCTGCTTCTTGGCGGAGACGGCCGTGATGCGGCTCGGCACGATCTTGCCGCGCTCAGAGACGTAACGCATCAGCAGCTTGGAATCCTTGTAGTCGATCTTCGGCGCGTTCGGACCTGTGAACGGGCAGGTCTTGCGACGGCGGAAAAACGGACGACGTGCACCAGCTTCAGCCATTATTCTTACTCCTCAACCGATGCTGCTTCGTCGTCACGCGGACGACGCGGACCACGATCACCACGGAAGCCACCGCCGTCACGGTCGCCACGGAAACCGCCGCCTTCGCGGTCGCCACGGAAGCCACCACCACGGTCGTCGCGTTCACGATCACGATCAGCCTTGCGCATCATGGCGCTCGGGCCTTCCTCGTGCTCTTCGACGCGGACGGTCAGATAACGGATGACGTCTTCGCTGATACGCTCCTGGCGCTCAATCTCGGTGACCGCCGCGGATGGGGCATCGAGGTTCATCAGCACGAAGTGCGCCTTGCGATTCTTGTTCATGCGATAGGTCAGGGAGCGCACGCCCCAGTTTTCCATCTTCACGACCTTGCCGCCGAGACCTTCGACGATGCCGGTCATCTGGGTGGTGAGGTCTTCGACCTGCTGCGCGCTCGCATCCTGACGTGCGAGAAATACATGCTCATAAAGAGGCATGGCTGTCCTTTCCAAGGTTAGCGCGTTTCCCGGCGGCAAGCCCTTCGAACCCTTATGGAAAGGACTCGATATTGCTCAGAAGGCGGGAGCACGGGACGACGGACCAACTGGCCCTATCGCAACAAACCTGTGTGTGATTTTGCTGTGACCGTCCGTTCAGCTCCCGGCCGGGATCTGCGGATCGGGGCCTTATACGGATTTTCCCAGTAATGGCAAGCGAAACGGGGGCCAAATGAGCGGATTCCGGGAGCGGGCGGGAACCCGGATCGTGGTGCATCCTGGGCGCTGCGGCTTGACATTCCCCGTCGTGCCAGTGTCTTACGGCGCACGTTTGAACGAGTTTAAGCCAAAAAACATGACGGGGCGTCAATGACCGCAGCATTTACCTTTCCGGGGCAGGGGTCCCAGGCGGTCGGCATGGGCAAGGCGCTTGCGGATGCATTTCCCGCCGCCAGGGCCGTGTTCGACGAGGTCGATTCGGCTCTCAGCGAGAAGCTGACCGGCATTATCTGGGACGGCCCGGCCGAAACCCTGCAATTGACCGAAAACGCCCAGCCGGCGCTGATGGCGGTGTCGCTGGCGACCATGCGAGTGCTCGAGGCCGAGGCCGGCATCTCGCTGGCCCGGGACGCCGCTTTCGTGGCCGGCCACTCGCTCGGCGAATATTCGGCGCTGGCAGCGGCCGGAAGCCTCTCAGTCACGGATGCGGCCCGCCTGCTGCGGACCCGTGGTCTGGCCATGCAGAAGGCCGTGCCGGTGGGTGTCGGCGCCATGGCGGCGTTGCTCGGCCTCGATTACGAGACCGCCGTGGCCGTGGCTGAAGAAGCTGCACAGGGCGAAGTGTGCCACGCCGCCAACGACAATGGCGGCGGTCAGGTGGTGGTGTCCGGCAACAAGGCTGCGGTCGAACGCGCGCTGGAGATCGCCAAGACGAAGGGCGCCAAGCGTGCGATGTTGCTGCCGGTGTCGGCGCCGTTCCATTGCGGCCTGATGCAGCCCGCCGCCGACGTGATGGCGGAGGCGCTGGCCAAGGTCACGATCAACAAGCCGGTGGTGCCGCTGGTGTCCAACGTGCTGGCCGCGCCGATCTTGGATCCCGATGAAATCCGCCACCGCCTGGTCGAGCAGGTCACCGGCACCGTGCGCTGGCGCGAATGCGTATCCTATATGGCAGGCCAGGGCGTGACGCGTTTCCTTGAGGTCGGTTCCGGCAAGGTGCTGAGCGGGCTCGTCAAACGCATTGCCGAAGGCGCCGTCGGCGTCGCCATCGGTGGACCCAATGACATTGCCGCCGCCAAGGATGCGCTCGCAGCAGCGCGTTCGGCGTAAGCGGCCAGAGGAGAAGACAAGATGTTCGATTTGACAGGCAAGACGGCGCTCGTGACCGGCGCGACTGGTGGCATCGGCGAAGCCATCGCCACGGCTTTGCATGCGCAGGGCGCGACGGTGGCACTGTCCGGAACGCGCAAGGCGGTTCTCGAAACGCTGGCTGCGAAGCTCGGCGATCGCACGCATGTGCTGCCGTGCAATCTTTCCGACGCCGCTGAGGTCGAAGAGTTGGTGCCGTCAGCCGAGAAAGCCATGGGCCAGCTCGATATCCTCGTCAGCAATGCCGGCATCACCCGCGATAATCTGTTCGTGCAGTTGAAGGACGAAGACTGGGATGACGTGATCAACGTCAATCTGACCGCGACCTTCCGCCTCGCACGCGCCGCGACCAAGTTGATGATGCGCAAGCGCTTCGGCCGCATCATTGCCATCACCTCGGTGGTCGGCGTCACCGGAAATCCCGGGCAGGGGAATTACACCGCGGCGAAAGCCGGTCTGATCGGCATGATGAAGACACTGGGTGCGGAATACGCCAAGCGCAACGTGACGGCCAATTGCATTGCACCCGGTTTCATCGCAACGCCGATGACCGATGTGCTCAATGACAAGCAGCGCGAAACGATTCTGACCAAGGTGCCGGCAGGGCGTCTCGGCTCGCCGGAAGATATTGCGGCAGCAGCGGTCTATCTGAGCTCAAATGAGGCGGCTTACGTCACCGGACAGACGATTCATGTCAATGGCGGCATGGCGATGATCTAAGCGTCGGGGAACCCCAACGTCGTGATTTAATTGAGGTTTGGACAGTCGCCGGGCTATGTGGCCAAGCCAAATGAAGTATGGTAACCGAACCTCCAACGGTGGGGCAAAGAAGGCCATTGCAGGAATTTGAAACCCTGTATATTGGCGGGGACGAGCCTGCCGTTTTCGCGAGGCTCCGTCCGGGACGACGGGGTCAATCCAGAGACGCGCAACTGCGCAAGGTTTAACGAGTTAAACGCTCCACGATGGCTCGTATCGTCTGCGGACGGGCCCAATGTAACAAGCACGAGGTTGATATGAGCGAGATTGGCGAGCGAGTGAAGAAGATCGTGGTTGAACACCTTGGTGTTGAACCCGAGAAGGTGGTCGATGCCGCGAGCTTCATCGATGATCTCGGCGCTGACAGCCTCGACACGGTCGAGCTCGTGATGGCGTTCGAAGAAGAGTTCGGCTGCGAAATTCCGGACGATGCCGCCGAGACGATTCTGACCGTCGGCGACGCAACCAAGTTTCTCGAGAAGAACGCAAAGAGCTGACACCTTCGCGCGACACATTTTGAAGCCGGCCGGATCGCGTTTGTGCGATCCACCGGCTTCTTGCTGTGACGCGTAGGCATTGCTCAAAGGCATTGGCTCAAGGATGGGCCATGGAGGTACGACAATGAGGCGGGTGGTCGTCACAGGCCTTGGCATGGTGTCGCCACTTGGCTGCGGCGTCGAGCCGACCTGGAAGCGCATCCTCAACGGTGAGAGCGGCGCAAAGCGGATCGATACATTCGATGTATCCGATCTCACCAGCCAGATCGCCTGTGTGATTCCACGCGGCGACGGCACGGGCGGTACCTTCAATCCCGACCACTGGATGGAGCCGAAAGACCAGCGCAAGGTCGACGACTTCATCATCTATGCGATGTGCGCCGCCAAGCAGGCGCTCGACGATGCCAACTGGCACCCCGACAATGAAGACGATCGCTGCGCCACCGGCGTGATGATCGGCTCCGGCATCGGCGGTCTGTCCGGCATTGCCGATACCGCATTGCTTCTGAAAGAGCGCGGCCCGCGCAAAGTGTCGCCGTTCTTCATCCCCGGTCGCCTGATCAATCTCGCTTCGGGATATGTCTCGATCGAGCACGGCCTTAAAGGCCCCAATCACTCCGTCGTCACCGCATGTTCGACCGGCGCACATGCGATCGGCGATGCCGGCCGTCTGATCGCGCTCGGCGATGCCGATGTCATGGTCGCCGGCGGTACCGAGTCGCCAATCAGCCGTTTGGCGATGGCCGGCTTCGCGGCAGCACGCGCGCTGTCGACCAATTTCAACGAAGCGCCGGAGAAAGCGTCGCGGCCCTACGATAGGGATCGCGATGGTTTCGTCATGGGCGAGGGTGCCGGCGTCGTCGTGCTCGAAGAGTACGAGCACGCCAAAGCGCGCGGCGCACGCATCTATGCCGAGATCATCGGCTACGGTATGTCGGGCGATGCCTATCACATCACCTCACCGACGCCCGATGGCGATGGTGCGTTCCGCAGCATGAACGCTGCGATGAAGCGCGCCGGCATTGCCGCGGCCGACATCGACTACATCAATGCGCACGGCACCTCGACGCCACTCGGCGACGAGATCGAACTCGGCGCGGTTCAGCGCCTGCTCGGCAATGCCGCGTCAAAAGTGTCGATGTCATCGACGAAGTCGTCGATCGGCCACCTGCTCGGTGCGGCTGGTGCGGTCGAGGCCATCTTCTGTGTGCTCGCGATTCGGGATAACATCGCGCCGCCGACGATCAATCTCGACAATCCGTCGGTGGAAACTGCGATCGATCTCGTCGCATTGACCCCGCGCAAGCGCGAGATCAACATTGCCTTGTCGAATTCATTCGGTTTCGGCGGTACTAATGCGTCCGTGATCCTACAGCGCGTGGCTGGTTAGAGAACCTCCACCGTTTCGCCGTATTCCGCGCTAATTCCTACACTGGGCGTATGTTATTGATGGGGATCGTGTTTGTCCCCGTCACGATTGAACCGACAGGATCAGGTACTATCGATGAGTGAGAGGCCGCCCATTTCGCCGAGGAGTCCGCGTGCCGCGCTGGAGCCGGAGCAGGTTCCGCCGCCGCCGAAGCGTTCCGATCATGCGCGTAATCCGCTCGTGGTTGCCGGTAATGCCATCATCACCATCATTATCGTCGCCATGCTCGGTGCAGGTGGCGCCTATGTCTATGGTCGCCAGGCGCTGGAAGCGCCGGGGCCGCTGCAGGAAGAAAAGGTCGTCAATATCCCCGCGCGTGCGGGCAAAGGCGACATCGCCGAAGCGTTGCTGCGCGAAGGCGTGATCTCAGCCAATCGCTGGGTTTTCATCGGCGCCGTGTTTGCGTTGAAGGCCAGCTCGGAACTGAAGCCCGGCGAATATCTGTTCCAGAAGAACGCCAATCTGCGCGATGTCATCGGCACCATTGTCGAAGGCAAGGTCGTGCAACACTCCATCACGATTCCCGAGGGCCTGACCTCCGAGCAGATCGTCGCGCGTTTGACCGATAACGACATCTTCACCGGCTCGATCCGTGAAATGCCACGCGAAGGCACGTTGTTGCCCGAGACATACAAATTCCCCCGTGGCACGCCGCGCGACCAGGTGATCCAGCGCATGCAGCAATTGCAGAAGCGCGTGCTGGCCGAAGTCTGGGAACGCCGTAACGCCGACATTCCGGCGAAGACGCCTGAACAACTGGTGACGCTCGCCTCGATCGTCGAGAAGGAAACCGGCCGCGCCGATGAGCGCAGCCGGGTGGCCGCCGTGTTCGCCAACCGCTTGCGCCAGAAGATGAAGCTGCAGTCGGATCCGACGATCATCTATGGCATCGTCGGCGGCAAGGGCACATTGGGCCGTCCGATCAAGCGCAGCGAGATCCAGCAGCCGTCGCCCTACAATACCTATGTGGTCGAAGGCCTACCGCCGGGCCCGATCGCCAATCCGGGCCGTGCGTCGCTTGAGGCGACTGCCAATCCGGCACGCACCCGCGACCTGTTCTTCGTTGCCGACGGCACCGGCGGTCACGCCTTTACCGAAACCTACGACGCACACCAGAAGAACGTCAGCAAGCTGCGCGCGCTCGAGAAGGCCGTCCAGAACGACGCTGTCGAGCCGCCGGAAGAGGCTACTGCTGCGCCTACCGGAGCGGCGACGGATCCTGCCGCCGCGACGGGTACAAGTCCGGTCAGGCCCGCCGCACCGGCCAAACAGCGTGCCCGTACGGCTCCTGCGCCAGCCGCGCCGGCCCGTCAGGGCGCTGCGCAGTCGACGGGTACACCGCCGGTTGTCCAGCAATAGGCCGTACCACCAAGCCTGCGCTGGCTTCTGCTTCGAATTCCCCTTGGCCTGAAAAGGCCCTAACCTGAGCCGGTTCGCGCCTTGCGAATCTTACTCGTATCTTTGGAGACGTTCCGCGATGGCGTTGTCGAGCATGACCGGCTTTGCGCGAAGCCACGGCACCAGCGGGCCTTACAGCTTCGAGTGGGAGCTGAAATCCGTCAACGCCAAGGGCTTCGACCTGCGCTTCCGGATGCCCCCGGGTTTCGACGAAGTCGAGGCGGTCGCCCGCAAGCGCGCCACTGAAGTGCTGTCACGCGGCACGGTTTACGCGAACCTCACCGTTAAGCGCAGCAATGCGGCTTCGACCGTGCGGATCAACGAAGAGGTGCTGAATTCGGTGCTGCGTATTGCCGCCGAATTGGCCAGCAAGATCGACGCCGTCGCGCCGAGCGTCGATGGCCTGATGAACATCAAGGGCGTCATCGAAGTGGTCGAGCCCGAGGCTGACGAGGCCGAGGACAAGGCGGCGAAGGCTGCCGTGACCGCAGCATTCGAAGAGGCCCTCACCGCGCTGGTCGCCATGCGCAAGCGTGAGGGCATGACGCTTGGTGACATCCTGTCCCAGCGTCTGAATGAAATCGAGGCACTGTCGAAGAAGGCCGAGGCTGCGCCCGGCCGCAAGCCGGAAGCCATTCGTGCACGGCTTGCCGAACAGATCGCGACGTTGCTCGAGGCGTCGGATCGTTTCGATAGTGATCGGCTGAATCAGGAAGCGTTGATGATGGCGACCAAGGCTGACATCCGCGAAGAACTCGACCGCATCGCGTCGCACATTTCGCAGTCGCGCGAAATGATCAAGAAGGGCGGTCCGGTGGGACGGCGGCTGGATTTCCTGTCGCAGGAGTTCAACCGCGAGGTCAACACCTGCTGCTCGAAATCCAACGATCTGGAATTGACCAGCACCGGCCTTGAGATGAAGAACGTGGTCGAGCAATTCCGTGAACAGGTACAAAATCTGGAGTGACCATGTCCGGGGGCAGCCGAAATTCTCAAGAAGCTGGCTTTGACGGAGTCGAGCGGCGCGGGCTGATGTTCGTGCTGTCATCGCCATCCGGTGCCGGTAAGACGACGCTGACGCGGCTGCTGATCGACCGGATGCCGGGGCTGCAACTGTCGGTCTCGGCCACGACGCGCCCGATGCGGCCCGGCGAGGTTGACGGCAAGGACTACATCTTCGTCGACAAGCCGCGCTTCGAGAAGATGGCCAAGGGCAATGAACTGCTCGAATGGGCCACGGTGTTCGATAACCGCTACGGCACGCCGCGTGCGCCGGTGGAAGCCGCGCTATCAGCCGGCAATGACGTGCTGTTTGATATCGACTGGCAGGGTACGCAGCAACTGCGTGAGAAAGCCCGGGCCGACGTCGTCAGCGTCTTCATTCTGCCGCCCTCGGCGGCCGATCTCGAAAAGCGTCTGCATACCCGCGCGCAGGATTCCGACGAAGTGATCCGCGGGCGCATGAGCCGTGCCAGCCACGAGATGAGCCACTGGGCTGAATACGACTATATTGTCATCAACCACAATGTGGAGGAGGCCTATAGCGAGGTGCAGTCGATCCTCAAGGCTGAACGTCTGAAGCGCGAACGTCGTACCGGGCTGACATCTTTCGTCCGCGGGTTGCAGCAAGAACTCGAAGGCTAACATCATGCAGGCATTGTTCTGGAATGAGCGCACGCAGCAGCTCAGCGATGGCGCACGGCTATTCGATCCGCTGGCGCTCACGTGGCGTGATGATGCCGTGGAGCAGGGTGGAGAAGCTGTGACGGCTTCCGAAGCACTGCTGCGGCTCGCAGCAACGCGCAAGCTGCGCCGTGTGCCCATCGGGATCATTGGGCCGCGAGACGCGACACAAGCGCAATACGATCTCGCCGAACAGATGGGCGCGGCATTGGCGCGCCATGGCCTGCAACTGTTGTGCGGCGGCAAGAACGGCGTGATGGAAGCGGCGTGCAAGGGCCATGCACAGGAGGGCGGCATGCCCGTCGGCCTGTTGCCCGATGAGGAGTGGCACGCAGCCAATCCCTATGTCGCGATCCCCATCGCAACGGGCATCGGCCCCGCACGGAATGCCATTATCGCGCGCGCATGTCTCGTGCTGGTCGCGATTGGCGGAGGTGTCGGGACACTCTCGGAGATGGCGCTGGGACTACAGTTCAATCGTCTGGTGCTGGCGATGGCCGATGCGCCGGAGGTGAATACGGTAGAGCGCGTCGCTGATGTCGACGGCGTCATTGCTCGCATCGCAGCACGCCTTCTCGCAAATGCATAACTTTGCCGCTCTGTCATAAAACTGATATGCCGCCGTTATACTGAGGCGCAGACTTCAGCATCACATTTGACAGGGGACATGGCTCGTGCCGTTCGTCGCGATCGCCTATCTGATTTTTCTCGCGGCGCCAGTCCTGTTATTGTTCGTCGGCTCTTTTGGAGAAGTCTGGAGCGGCACGCTGCTGCCGTCGGGTTTCACCTGGCGCTGGTATCAGGAAGTCGCCGGCGATCCCAGCTTTCGCCGCGCTTTCACCACCAGCCTGAAGATCGTCGCGACCACCTGCATCCTCAATATCCTGATTGGACTTCCGCTCGCTTACGCCATTCATGCCGGCGCGCGGGGTGGTGTGCGGCTTGCAGCGCGGATCGTCACGCTGATGCCGATTGCCGTGCCCGAACTCGTTCTGGCTTTCGGCTTCATCCTCGTCTTCTCGTCGGACGCATTGCCGTGGCTCGGCAGTTTTTGGCTGCTGGCGGCGGGGCACCTCGTATTGACGCTGCCCTATACGGTGACGGCTCTTGTCGCCGATATGGATCAGCTCGGGCTCGCCGAATATGAGCATGCGGCTGCAACGCTCGGCGCATCTTTTCCGGCCCGTATGTGGGACGTGACGCTGCCGCAGCTGCATACGAGTCTGCTGTCCTGCATGCTGACAGTGGCAGCGCTGTCGATCGGTGAATTTCAATTATCCAACCTGGTCTCTGGCTTTCTGTCGCGCACCTATCCTGTGGTGCTGTTGCAGGCGTTCTATGGCGCGACGGGCTTTGCCTGCGCGGCCACCGTCGTATTGCTTGGGCTTGCGATGATCGCATCGCTGACCAGCGGGCTGACGGCGCGGGTCACCGGCCGGCGTAAAGTGGGGGCAGACGCGTGACGCTGCGATACGATCAAGTGAGCTACAGCTATCCCGGCACGAGCACTGGTGTGTTCGACATTGCCCTAGAGATCGGCCGCGGCGAATTGCTGGCAATCATCGGCGCGTCGGGGTCGGGCAAGTCGACGATTTTGAAATTGCTGGCGGGCTTCCTCAAGCCTGACACCGGGCGCATCCTGATCGATGGCAAGGACGTCGGCGCGTCACTGCCCGAGGCGCGTCGTCTGGGTGTCGTGTTTCAGAACTATGCGTTGTTCCCGCATATGCGGCTTTGGGAAAACATCGCCTATCCGCTGAAGGTGCGCGGTATCGCTAAACAGGCTCGGCGCGCGCGTGCCATCGAGATGCTGGGACGTGTCGGCATGGGTAAGCGGGCAGAGGACTATCCAGCGGAATTGTCGGGCGGCCAGCAGCAGCGCGTTGCGCTGGCCCGTGCGCTGGTGTTCGAGCCGCAGGGACTGCTGCTCGACGAGCCGCTGTCGGCGCTCGATGCGGGGTTGCGACTGGAAATGCGCGACGAAATTCTGCGCGTGCAGCGTCAGGCCGGCATTGCGACGCTACTGGTGACGCATGATCAGGAAGAGGCGCTGTCAATTGCCGACAAGGTCGTGATGATGCGCGATGGTCGCATCGTGCAGATCGGCACGCCGCGCGAACTGTACGAGACGCCGGCCGATGCAAGTGTCGCGGCCTTTGTCGGTCAATCCAATCTGTGGTCCGGCAGCGTCTCCGGCGATGGCATGGTGACGACGCCGATTGGCGCGCTGGCCTGCGATACGCATGGCAAGAGCCTCGGCACAAAGGTCACCGTCTTCGTACGCCCCGAGCGGGTCGAGCCCATCACGGGTCCGGTCGACGCGAGCAATCCCTGCTGCTTCGCGGGCAGCATGTCGGCCGACCGCTATCTTGGTCCCGTCAGGCGGATCGATATGGCCGTCGCCGGCGGGGCCATCCGTCTCGAAACTCATCTGCGCGGGCCGATCACCGGCGTGACGATCCCGCACGATGCCATCCGCCTTCTTCCCCCGACCTCATAAAGGAGATCGACATGAACCGACGCAAGTTTCTGAGCGGCGTTGCCGCAGCTTCCCTCGCCATTGCCATCAGCCCAACCGCATGGGCCTTCGAAGGTGCCGAACTCTACGCCGGCGAGAAGACGCTGTACGAAGCCGCGCGCAAGGAGGGCCTCGTCGTGTCGTTCGATACCGGACCGACCTGGGCCAACTGGGCCAACCAGTTCAAGGCTTTCCAGAAACGCTATCCCGGCGTCGAGATGGTCTACAATGACCTTGGCTCGGCGGCGACCGTCGTTGCCCTCGACAAGGCGCGCAATCGCCCGCAGGCCGACACGGCTTATTACTTCGCGGCCTCGGCGCTCGACGCTGCCAAGGCCGGCGTCGTCGATGGCTTCAAGCCGGTAAATTTCGACAAGCTTGCCGAGCCGCTGCGCGAGACCGATGGCCGCTGGTTCACCATTCACACGCTGAGCGTAGCCTTCCTAGTCAACACCAAGCTGGTCAAGACCGTGCCGGAGAGCTGGGCTGATCTTCTGAAGCCGGAATACAAGAACGCCATTGTGTATCAGGACCCGCGCTCGACGGGGCAGGGCCAGGTGGTGGCTTTCGCCGCGGCTTTCGGCAATGGCGGCAGCATGGACAATGTCGCGCCGGGTATCGACTATCTGGGCAAGCTGACCAAGGCCGGCAACGTACTGCGCACGGTCGGCACCACGCCTTACGCGCAGTTCCTGAAGGGCGAGATCCCGATCTGGATCGGCTACGAGAACGATGGTTTGAAGGCCAAGTTCACCGACGGTCTCGGCGATGGCGTGTCTGTCGTCATTCCGAAGGAAGCTTCAGCCGCCGCGCCATACGCGATCTCGCTGGTGAAGAACGGCCCGAACCCGAACGCCGGCAAGCTCTGGCTCAACTTCATCATGAGCGATGAAGGTCAGAAGATCTTCGCCGAAGGTTATGTGCGTCCGGCCGTGCCCGGTGTCGCCCTGCCGCCGAGCGTTGCCGACAAGATGCCGGCCGCGCCGCAGGTGCAGGCCATGGATATCGCCAAGGCCACCGCAAAGAAGGCGGAGATCGACGCCGGCTGGGCCAAGGCCGTTCTCGGCCAGTAAGCCGAACTCACCAAAGCGATCTCCGCGATAGCGCGGGGATCGCGTTTTCGTCATTACGGAATAAAGATCACGATGAGCGCGCGCGTTCCGACATCCATGCTCGCTGCCTTTGCCGTTCCCGGCAGCGTGGTGCTGGGACTGTTCTTCCTGATCCCCGTCTGTGCGGTGCTCGTCGGCGCCTTTGCGGATGGCGGCAGTGCGTTCGGTCGTCTCGCGGGCGATCCCGTGTTCTGGAACGGCCTGCGCGGCACGATGGTGCTGGGCACCGTCGCACCGCTGTTCTCGCTCGTTGTCGGCTTCTGCGTTGCACTTGCGCTGGCGCGTTTCGCGCCAGGCCTCCGTACGGCAGCCTTGATCGCGATCTCGCTACCGCTGACATTTTCCGGGCTGATCGTCGCTTACGGTTTCATTCTTCTGCTCGGCCGCGCCGGCTTCGTGACACTGCTGCTCGCCAAACTGGGCTTCGATCCCGCCGTCATCGGTGGCTTCATCTTTTCACCGGTGGGGCTCGGGCTGGCCTATTCCTATTATCTCGTGCCGCGCGTCGTGTTGATCGTGCTGCCGGCGATCAGCAATTTCGATCGTAATCAGATGCTCGCCTCGCGCTCGCTCGGTGCAGGGAGCTTCCGCACGCTCGTCGAGGTGATGCTGCCGCAAATACTACCGAGCCTGATTGCAGCCTATTGCCTGACGGCCGCAGTTGCCGTCGGCGCCTATGGTACGGCGCTGGCGCTCGCCGGCACGCAGGTGAATATCCTGCCGCTGGTGCTCTACAGCAAGATCTCGGAGACGGGGACCGATCTGCCGGCCGCATCCGCAGCATCGATCGTTCTGGTCGCGATCTGCGCCGTCGTGGTGTCCATCGGCGAAGCGATGCGTCCGCAGCGCAAGTCGTAGGCGCTACCGCCGATCATTGCTTGCTGGCGGTCCAGCGGCCGGTGCAGCCATTCGACATTTGCATCGAGCCGCCGCCACCGCGGCCGGACAGGCGGCCGGTCATGACCGCGCTCACACTGCCGCTGCTGCCGACCCCTTGCAATACGCCGCTCGGACTGATGCTGCCGCCTCCGCCGACGCTCCCACCGGAGATCGTCAATGTGCTGCTGGCGGTTTTGCCCGCGCACACCGCCGACTGACCGGTGAAAGTGATCTGCCACATGCCGTCGAATCTGGCGGCGCTGCCGCCCTCACCAGCGCCGCGGCGGGCTGGAGCTGCACGCTGCTCGGATCGCTCGCGGCGGGCTGGCTTGGCGGCAGGCGGCTCGGAAGACGAGCCGGACAGCGTCTTGTTGTCATTGCCGAGGCTGCCGCCGGTTGCGCCCTGACTCCATGCGTCGCTGCCGCCGAGTGCGATGATGAGCAGACAGGGGAGGATGACGGATTTCATGATGATCTGCGGGATTGTCATGGGCGGTTACTGCTTGCTTGCGACCCAGCGGCCCGAGCATCCATCGGATCGCTGGAAAACTCCCGAACCGGTACGGCCGGAGAGGCGACCCTGGCTGGTGACGCGGATGCCGCTGTAGTTTCCGCTTCCGCGCACTGTCCCGTTGGCGCTGACCGGGGCGCTGCCGTCTTTGCCGATCATCCTTCCGTTGGCCACGACGAAGCTTTCCGTGAATGTGTCGGAACAGCCGGAGGTGCCTACGCTCGATATCGACCAGGCGCCGTCGAAATTTCCGCCGCCTCCCGCGCCCTCGCCACGGTTGCGCGGCGCGGTCTGACGGCGCGGCGCGCGGCGTTCGGAGCTTTCGCGTTGGGCAGGCGCCGCTGATCGGGATTCGGGGGAGGAGCCCGACAGCGTCTTGCTGTCATTGCCAAGGCTGCCACCGGTTGCGCCCTGTGCCAGAGCTGTGTCTCCCGAAAATATCAGAATGGCCAAACCAATCAGAAGTCCAGATCGAAAAATCATGTTCAATAACTTTCAAAAAAAGATCGAACTTACAATTTCGCGTCAGGCCCCATCGTGGCGTTGGCGCAGATGGCGCCGACAATCGGACATGATTTTCCTGTTTTGGTGCATTGATCGATGGCCGCATCGCGCGCCTGTGCAAGCGTGGGCCGCGCGACAAGCGACCAGTTGCCGCCGAGAGCTGCGAAGGCGCCGCAATTCGCTCCGTAAAACGACAGTTCGAGCGGGCAGGGAGCCGTGCCGCATTGGGCGCGTGCCTTGGTCACGGCTGACTTGCGGGACGGTTGATCCCACGACATGCCCCATTTCTTGTTCTTGATGTCATAGACGATCGAGCCCCATTGTTTCTGGTCGCTCGCGCTGCGCAAACGCTGCAGCAGGCCCTCGGTCGCTTCTCCCGTTGGTGGCATGCCGCCCTTGACCTGGAAATCGCGGATCGCAACCGCGATTCCATTCTTGCTGTTCAGCGGTTCGGGATCGAAATTCAGCTCATAAAGCCGATCGCTGATTTCCGTAAGCTTGATTGGATCGGTGATCGGCAATTTGTCGAAGTCGATCCGTGGCGCATCGGGCAGGCGTGCTTCCTGCACGGCCTTCTGCGGCACGACGAGCGGCACGGTGGCGGTTGGTGCCACGAAGTAGAATGTGCCATCGATCGGCGATGACGACACCCAAGGCTGTTGCGAGCCGCCGGTGGCGCGCTTCACGGCAAGGCCGACCTGATTGAAGGTCTGGAAAATATCAAGCCCAGCCTGACGCACGGTACTCGCCAATGCCTTGGTATAGGGGCTGTTACCATCGCTGCCGTCCTGCGCCACGCTGCCGGGCTGGGTCGCATAGGAGATCAGGGTGCCTTCCGGTGCGCGCATCTGGGCAAGGCCGCCTTCCGAGGCGCGCAGGCCACGCGACCCGAACGGATTGTTCCGGCATGCGTCCAGGATAACCATGTTGAGCCGCGTGCCGGAGCCCTGCATCTGGCGCAGCACCAGATTGATATCGACCATCTGGAAATCGACATCCGCCTCGCGGGTCGGATTGGCGTTCACCGGCACGAGGTAATTGGAGCCGCTGACCTGCACGCCGTGGCCCGCGTAATAGAACAGGGCGACGTCAGCGCCCTGAACCTGCCGCCCGAAATTCTGCACGGCGAGATCAAGTGCGCTTTTGTCCAGGTCCAATTGCGCAGTGCCGCCGATCAACGTGAAGCCGAGACCGCTCAGCGTCTCCGCCATCAGCTTCGCGTCGTTCTTCGGGTTATCGAGGCGGGTGATGTTCTGGTAGCCGGAGTTGCCGACCACAAGCGCAATGCGCTTCTCGGCCAATGCAGCGCTGACCGAGAGCAGCAAAGTCAGGGCTATCAGCGCGGCAATTCGCGCAAGCGACCTGACCGGTTGGACGAAATGGTCCATGAATCCCATCCTGCAATGGGACATATCCTAGCCCGGATCGCATGAAGCGCAATCCGGGCCAAGGCCTCAGCTCAGTTGGTCAGCATGATCCGGCCGACGACCTTGCCGGCGCGCAGTTCATCGATCCACTTCTGGGCATCGCCCATCGGTTCCGCCTTCATCGGCGTCGGCTTGAGTTTGCCGGCGCGGGCCAGAGCCATCAGCTCCTTGGCTTCCTCAAGCGTGCCGACCATGAAGCCCTCGATGGTCATGCGCTTGTAGATCCATTGCACCATGGGCAGGCTGAACTCGCCGCCCATCAGGCCGGACACCACAATCTTGCCACCGCGCGCAACAGTGGCCACCGCGAAGTTCATGGATTTGTCGTTGCCGGCAAAGTCGACCACGCCATCGAAGCCGCCGTCATTTTCCTTCACCATGCGCCTGGCGACATCGGGCTCGGAAGGGTCATAGGCGAAGGCGGCGCCGTTCTTGAGCGCGGCTTCGCGTGCGGCGGGGTTGAGGTCGGCGACCGAAATCGGCTGCTTGAACATCGCCTGTGCCAGCGCGAGACCGGCCATGCCGACGCCGCCGAGACCCACCAGCAGCAGGTTGCGTTGCCGCGGGCGATCAACGAGACGCTTGAGCGCGCCGTAAGCGGTGATGCCCGAGCACATCAGAGTCGCCGCCATGTTGATCGGTAGCGGATCGTAATCGAGCAGATACTTCTCGTCCGGCACGAGGACATGCGTTGCGAAACCGCCGTCGAGCGACACGCCGAGGAAGCGGTTCTTGGCGCAGAGGTTCTCATCGCCTGCCAGGCAGTCGCGGCATTTGCCGCAGCCGATCCACGGGAAGACAGCCTTCTTTTTGCCGATCAGCGATTGATCGCCATCGGGACCGACCTCATCGACGATGCCGGCGATCTCGTGGCCGAGGGTGAAGGGAAGCGTCATACCGCGCGTGGTGTCGAGCTTCTTGCCGCCGCCGAGATCCGCGTAGCCGTCCTGGATGTGTAAATCGGAATGACAGAGTCCGCAGCACTCGATGCGGACCAGCACTTCCTTGCCCTGCGGCTTCGGCGTGTCGACGATGGTTTCGCAGAGCGGAGCGTCGAATTTCACCAGAGACTGGCGTTTCATAAGAGCCATTTTTGTTTTCCCTAGACTTCGTTGCATCCTAGCAATCACAGGATGGGGGCGAGTTCAAGGGTGCCCAAGAGCACCGGGTTCGCACCTGCGCCACACGTGCGGAAGGTCATGCTGTGCGCGTGCGGGCCCGTGCTGCTCGGCGGATACTGTGCCGTCTGAGGCGCGACCAGTCCGGGGAGGTCTGTTCCGGCGTGGGTTCGACCAACACCTGGAGCAGCCGCGCATAGTCGAGGACCAATCCGGGTGTCCAGGCCATCGCTTCGGCGCGCTGCCGCAAGACGCCCGCGACCCATAATTCGGGCGTGACCGCGGCCCGGAAAAATGCGCGCCACGGTCGCTCGGTGCGTCCGAGTACGCCTTCGAGTGCTGCATCGAGCGCGTGTGCCACGGCGGTCGAGCAGTTGCGGCTGGTGAGGTTGTAGGTCGTATCAACGCGGTAGGTGCGCCAGAAGTGGCGGACGCGAACGCGATCGATGCGCGTGAAACGGACATGTTCAGTGGCCTCGCACCATCCTTGTGCTTCCTCGGCATAGCTCGGCTGGAAACGGCCGGGCAGGTCGTTCTCGACGCCCGCGCGCAGCACGCGGCCGAACTCATCCGGCGCGCGATCTATTTCGACGGCGGGGTAGTGGCTGACATAGACATTGGGCGCCAGCTCGAGTGCTGCATGCCCGGTAGAAACAATCCCATTGGCATCAACGGCGGCAATGTAGCGATCCACCAGCGGACGGCGCCGCGCGTTGCGGCCCGGACCTGCGGGTGTCCAGACATGCACGACGAGATCGTCCTTGCCGGCATCATCCGGCGTGGCGGGCACCCACAATGCGGTCGGAAACGCGCCGCCCACCAGCATCGAGATGGGGGCATCCGGTGGCAATCGCCGCAAGCGATTAGCCAGCAATGTCGTGCTCAACCCCGATACGATCAGGAGCGCGCCGATGTTAAAGCCGATCGTGCCCTCGTACCAGGTCGGCCACGGCTCCAGTGTCGTGGCGGCGAGCATCACCTCGACAGTGCCGGCACCGATTGCCATCCGCCAGTTCTCGAAGCGCACCAGCCAGGCGCTGACGATGCGCGCGCTGCCGTCGAGCAGCAGCACGCCGCCCAGCAGCATCGCGATCAACAGGTTGGAATGACGCGGCTGCGCGATGATGATAACGGCCGGTACGATCAGGATAACGGCCTTGGCGAACTGATAGGGCCGGCGCGTGACGGCAAGCAGGGCAGCCAGCAGGCTGGCAATGCCTTCCAGCAGGAGCAGATAGCCGAAATAGGGAGGGCGCACGATTGTGCTGCCATCGAACGCGTCGATCACGATAGCGAGGCCCAAGGCAGCCCACAGCACGCCGATCGCGAGCAGCAACCGCCAGCGCCGTTGCACCACTTCCGCGCCCAGCAGGAGGAGCAGCAGTCGTATCATCGGTTACCCATGATCCCGGTTTTCCAGGGCCAGATATAGCCAGCGGATGATTAATGTTTTTATGCGAGGAGCTCTGCGTTCATCGTGGGGTCACGCATGCAGTCTTCAGCCGGTTCCATACCCGGTTCCACGCTCTGGTCGCGCGCCGCAGTGATCATGGCAGCGATGATCTTCGGCCTGACTTACAGCCTCAGTGCCGCACTGATTGCGCTGGATCTCGCAGAACGCGGCTCGTCCGACGCGTTCATCGGGGCGAATGCTGCGATGCATGCGGTCGGTGTGCTGGCGATGGCATTTGTGCTGCCAAGGTTTGCCGCCCGTATCGGCATGCGGCGTATGGTGATCGGTGCGCTGGCCGTCGCTGTTGTCCTGCTCGTGCTGTTTCCGGCCGTGCCGTCGATCTGGCTCTGGTTTCCGATCCGCATCGTGCTTGGCGCTGCGTCCGAAACCCTGTTCGTGATGTCGGAAACCTGGCTGAACAGCCTGAGCACCGATGCGACGCGGGCCCGCGCCATGGCTGCCTATACTGCAGCACTCTCGGTCGGCTTCGCGCTCGGTCCGTTTACGCCGTCCCTTGTGGGGACGCAGGGCGGGACCGCTTATTGGATCGGTGCGGGCTTCTCCATCCTTGCCTTGATGTGTCTGGCGATGCCCGGGATTGCGCAGCCGGTGTTCGATGGACCCGCGGATGCCAATCCGCTGCGCTTCATCATGCTGGCGCCGCTCGCGATGGCGGCAACGGTGCTGCATGCAACGGTGGAAAGCGCCGGGCTGTCGTTCCTCGCGCTTTATGCCGTGAAGCTCGGCTGGCTCGAGACAGAAGCGACGCAGTTGATGTCGTGCATGATGGTCGGCGCCATCATACTGCAACTGCCGATCGGCTGGCTCGGCGACAAGCTCGACCGCCGTCGCATGATCATCGTCCTGGCGGGACTGGCCGTGATCGGTGCGCTCGTGTGGCCATGGGCGCTGCTGTCACCATGGACCACCTATCCGTTGCTGTTTGTATGGGGAGGTGTGTTTGTCGGCATCTATACGATCATGCTGACCATTGTCGGCAGTCGCTTCAGCGGCAGCCAGCTGGTTGGTATCTATGCGGCGATGGGACTGATGTGGGGCGCGGGTGCGCTGATCGGCCCGGTCTTCGCCGGCGTTGCGATGCAGGGACTGACGCATGGGCTGCCGCTGTTCGTGGCACTCGCCTGCACATGTTTCATGTGCGCGGCGATCTGCAGTCCTGCACGGGACGTCAGGGCGTTGGCGTGATGCTCTTTGTCTTTCTGATCTCTGACAATTCGCGCGCCATCGCGACAAAGCCCGACACCGGAACCGTCTCGGCGCGCCGGGTAACGTCGACATCGGCAGCTGCGGCGAGCCGCTCCGGATCGGCGCCGAGGGACTTCAGGCTCTGTCGCAGCATCTTGCGGCGTTGGTTGAAGGCGGCGGCCGCCACCTGCTCCAGCAGGCGTCGTTCGCAGGCCTCGGGCTCCGTACGGGGAACGAGGCGCACGACCGATGACGTCACCTTCGGTGGCGGCGTGAAGGCGGCCGGCGAGATGTCGAACAGGATCTTGGTTTCGGCGCGCCAATTGGAGAGCACACCGAGCCGGCCATAGGCTTCGTCATCTTCGACGGCGACGATGCGTTCGGCGACCTCGCGCTGGAACATCAGCACCATCATGTCGTACCAGGGTGGCCAAGGCTCGGTGCACAGCCAGTCGATCAGGAGCTGGGTGCCGATATTATAGGGCAGGTTGGCGACGATCTTGGCACGCTCGCCTGATAGCATCGGGCGCGGATCGAAGGTCTGGGCGTCGCCGATGACGATCTCGAGCCGACCAGGATAGTGCGCGGCGATTTCCTTGAGTGGGCCGAGCGCGCGCTCGTCACGCTCAACGGCGATAACGCGCCTGGCGCCGGCGGCCAGCAATGCACGGGTGAGGCCGCCGGGGCCGGGACCAACCTCGATGACCGTGCAATCTTCCAGCGGGCCGGCGGCGCGGGCGATGCGTGCGGTGAGATTGAGGTCGAGCAGAAAATTCTGGCCGAGCGATTTGCGCGCCTGCAGATCGAAACGTTTGATGACGTCACGCAGCGGCGGCAGATCGTCGATCCCGCTCATGCGGATTGCGTCGCAGCCATGCGGGCCGCGAGTTTCAGCGCTGCAATCAGGCTCGACGGATTGGCGCGCCCGGTGCCGGCGATATCGAAGGCCGTGCCGTGATCCGGCGAGGTCCGGATGAAGGGAAGGCCGAGCGTGACGTTGACGCCCTCATCGAAAGCGATGGTCTTGATCGGGATCAGGGCTTGGTCGTGATACATGCAGATCGCGCAGTCATAGGTCGCGCGGGCTGCCGGATGGAACATGGTGTCGGAGGGCAAAGGCCCGCGTGCGTCGATGCCTTCATTCTGCAATACGGTGACCGCGTGCATGATGAACGCCTGCTCCTCATCTCCCATCGAACCGTCTTCGCCGGCATGCGGATTGAGGCCAGCAATTGCCAGTCGTGGCCGCTTGATGCCGAAACGGGTCTTCATGTCGTTGACCACGATGCGCGCGGTGGCAGTGATCAGCGGGCCGCTCAGTTGGGCAATGGCATCGCGCAGCGAGACATGGATCGTGACCGGCACCACGGCCAGTTCCGGCGACCACAACAGCATCACCGGCAGCGGGACCTTTCCGTCGCGGGCGGCCAGCTCGGCGAGAAATTCGGTGTGACCGGGGTGAGTGAAACCTGCGCGATAGAGCACGCTCTTGGCGATCGGATTGGTTACGACGGCGCTGGCACGGCCGGCTTCCACATCCGCGACAGCCTGACGGATCGAGGCGACGGCTGCGGGCGCGCTGGAAGCGTCAGGACGACGGGGAGGCGCGGTGACCGTCTGCCCGATCGACACCACTGGTAACGCGTCAGCAAACGTCTCAGCAGCACCGGCGGGCGTTGCGTCGGCCAGCCTGACGTCGAGGCCGAGCGTTTTGGCACGTTCCGCCATGAAGTCACGGTCACCAAGCAGATAGAACGAGGGCAGGTCGAGTTCGTGCCGACGCAGCCAGGCAGCGATGGCAATGTCCGGGCCGATGCCGGCCGGTTCGCCCAATGTCAGCGCAAGAGGTTTGGTCATGGTGCCGCCCTAAGCCAGTCGCGGCCTAAGCCGGATCGGAAATTACCGATATTCGATCATCGCCGCTTTGCGCACTTCCTGCAGGTAGGATTTCGATTTCGCTTCGAATTTGTCGGCAAACATCTTGTCGCGGACTTCCCGCTTCTTCGGTGTATCGACCTTGGTCGGCTTGCGCGCGCATAGAGCGACCATTTCCACGCCCTGGCGGGTCACTTCCGGAGGCGTGAGACGTCCGATCGGGGTCTTGTCGAGCAGTTCTCGCAGCGACGGCGGCAGATCGGCAGAGGTTTTCACGACCGTATCGCGGATGGTCGCATTCTGCATCGACTTGAAGGTACGGTTGGCGTCTTCGCAGCTCTGGATACGCTCGCGCAGCCCTTCGGCTTCCTTATGCCGCGCTTCCATCATGCCGGACGCCGCTCCGCGGGGGACGACCAGCACGACAGGTCGCATCTGATATTCGAATGCTTCGGTCATCGCGTCGCCGCCGGCTCCCTGAACCGCTGCGTCAACTTCCTTTTCACCGACCTGCAGGCTCTGCTTGAAGCGGCCACGGACGATGGCATTCCAAACCATGTCGGCTTTCAAGCGGCTCTTCAACGTGTCCGGGCGAATGCCTTTGGATGCCAGCGATTGCACGAGCTGATCCGGCGTGAGGCGCATGCGCGAGCTCATGTTCTGAAATGCACCATCGACTTCCGAGGCACCAGGATCGACGCTGTATTTCTTGCCTTCCTTGATCTTCACCTTCTCGTTGATCAATTCGTCGATCACGTCCTGGCGGCTGTTTGTCTTCGCACCTGACAGTGCATTCAACTTGGTGCGCTGCTCGATATCGAAATTGGTGATGGGCTCGCCATTGACCATAACGGCGACGGATTGGGCCCGAGCCGGCGATCCCGCGCAAATGAAAAGGGTAACTGCCGTCGCCAAAGCGGCTTGCAGAACGCGTCCGGAAATCATCGTACCCATCATTGTCTAAACCGCGGTGTCAAAGCTCTCTTGAAAGCAGAATTCGCATACATCGCGACGGAAAACGGAGATTTCACGGCACAAACGACCGATACTAGTAAGTGCCGCCGGTTCCGCTCGCAGACGTGGTATTGCCAATTGTCCGCAGGCCAATCTGGAACATGAATGAATGGCTCAGAACGGGCGGCGTGCTCAGGTTAGTCACGTAGTTGTAGGACGTGACATAATTGACGCCGAGCACGAAACAATCGTCCACATAGCCTGCGCCGACCGTGTACTGGTTGATCTTGTTGGCCTCGAGATCCCAGCGCGCGCCACCGGTGACTACCCAGTTCGATGCCAGTTTGATCGAGCCGGTGCCAAGGAGGCCTTCGCGGCGGGTGAGGTAGCCCAACTCCGCCTGCGGTGCGTAGTTGCCATACATCAGGCTGACCGACCAGCGGTCGAAGCTTGCGCGACCCTCCGCCTCAAAGCGCGACACGTTACCGGTCGCCTCGTCGATCCGCGCACGCGTGCTGACCGTGTAGGTCCGGTTCGGCGAATAAGCGAGGCTGGCGACATAGTCTGACCGTGAGGTAGCCAGTCCGGAGTCGACACCGGTGTTGGTGCTATCTGCAACTGCGAACGAGTTCAGGCCGAACAGTTGGTAGGACTGACCGAACAGGACTTTGACGGAGCCGCCACGGTCGAACTGCGTGGTGGCCTGCACGCCAACATTGGCGCGACCGCCGCCTTCGACACGGTCATAACCGGAGAACTTGTTGACGCTGAACAGATTGCTCGCATCGAAGCTCATGCTCTGCGCGTCTTCGTTCGGCAACTTACCGGCGTAGGTTTCGTTCGGACGAATGATCACTTGAGCGATGGGTTCGAGTGTCGTGGTGCCCCACGGCTGAACGTTGATGAACGGATAGCGATACTCGAGGCCCACGGTCGGCATTACCCGCAGCGCGGTCGTGTCGCCGGTCGGCAGGAAGTTGGAGACGCCGGGCTGGTTCGAGATCGAGGCATCGATCGCATCGACGCGCAGGATCGCGAACGGCGTGAATATCTGGCCGAACGAGTCCGTATAGGAACGGCGCCACTGAGCTTCACCGGTCACGCGGGTATAGGTGCCAGGAATGCCGTTCATCAGGCAATTGGTTGGCGTTCTCGCGAGCGGATCTGCGGAAGTCAGATTGCACAATCCGTTGGTATTGGCGAGGGATGTGATCGGCGTGAATGAGGCCTGATCACGGCTCAGACTGGTCATGTTGAACTTGTAACTGAACTCGCCGCCCAGAATGTTCTGGTTGAGCACATTATTGTAATCGATCACCGGGTGAATGACCGGGACCTGGCTCTGATTACCGGAGAAGCTCAGATAGTAGATCGTGCGTGCATCGAAGAAGCTACGCTTGCCGACGCCCGTCAGATAGAGTTGCGAAACGGCTTCCGTCTGCAGGTTCAGGAACGAGGCGTACGGATCCTTGTACATGGACAAGCGATAGTCCTGCAGGAAGTTGTAATCGCTGAGTGCGACCGCGTCCCAGCCCCAGACCCATTTGTCGTTCAGCGCGAACTGGCCTTTGGACTCGACTCCGCCGCGCCAGTCTTTGTCGCCGACCGTGTTGGCGAAGGCGCTGCGATCCTGCTGATTGATGCCATAGGCACGGATCTGGTAGGCGCCATCCATCAGGCGCTGCCGGAACTCTCCTTGCATCAACAGGCCTTGCTTGCTGGTGTAGCGTGGCGAGATGGTTGCATCGTAATCAGGCGCGATTGCCCAATAGAACGGGGTTTCAACGCCGAAGCCTGTATTGGTGTTCTGCGTGAAGCCCGGCATCAGGAAGCCGGTCTTGCGCTTCACCGTCGGATCGGGCGTCGAAAAATACGGGATATAGGCGAGGGGCACGCCGAAGAACTCGATCCGGGCGTCCTCGAAATACATCATCTTTTCGGTCTGGTCGTGGATGACGCGGGCACCCTTGACCTGCCACAGCGGCGGCTTTTTCGGATCTTCCTTACAGGCGGCGCAGGCCGTGTAGACACCGTTCTGGAACACGGTGTAGTTGCCGGCGGTGCGCTCGGCGCGTGTCGCGGCCATGCGCGTCGCATCGGCCGTATCGACGCGCAGCGAATCCACGAAACCGTCGCGGTAGTCGTCGCTGAGATCGAGCAGGTTGGCATAGGTGATCTTGCCGTCGGCGTCCGTCATGCGGACATTGCCTTCGGCGTGCAGGCGCTTGGTCTTCTGGTCGTAGATGACCTTGTCGGCTTCGACGGACGTACCGTTGTAATACATCTGCACGCTGCCGACTGCGGCGACGCGCGAGTTGTTATAGTCGTAATTGACCTCGGTCGCCTGGACCAGCATCTGCCCGGTCTGGGCGGCAGGCGGCGGCTTCGGCCGGGTGGCGGGGCGATTGTAAGTGAAACTCTGGGCAGCCGCCGGGGTCGTCGCCGCGACGCCAAATGCAGCCGCCAGACCCAAAACGGTTGCGAGCATCGGGGCCAGTACGCCAGACGTGCAGAAACGGTCAGCGCGCACGGTCATGCGCAGCTTCCAATCAAATGCCTGCTCACGGAGGGCGGCAAACACAGCCACTATCCGTCCTCCTGGTACAACAAGGCCAAAAAGCCGGTGAGGCCGCCCACACACACAGGCAGCCACGCCGCAGCAATCGGATGCATCAACTCAGCCTTGCTCAAATCTTCCGTAACTTTCGACAGGACGTAGAGCAGAAAGCCTGCGCCCACGCCACTCAAAACCATCTTCTGGACACCGCCCATCCGAAAGAACCTCAGGCTCACGGAAGCAGCCAGCATCACCATCGCAACCAGCAAAAACGGCTGTGCGATAAGCTTATGATACTGCAAGCGATACCCCGCCGTCGCGAAACCCGAACTCTCTGAGGATTTGATATACGAAGGAAGTTGCCAAAATGACACTGTTTCGGGGGTCGAAAAACTGTTTCTGACCTGCAGCGGGGTCAGGGTCGTGGCCAGGTACATGCTGTCCTGCTCAACCACGGGCGAATCGAGGGTGTAGCGTCGCACCCCTTTGAACAACCAGCGGCCGGGCTCCAGCGATGCCTCGCGAGCTTCGATCCGTTCCTTGAACTGGGATTCGGTGTCGAACCGGAACACGGTCAGGCCGGTCAGGCGGACGCCCTGCTGCTCGCTGCGGGCGGCATTGATGATGGATTGGCCCTCGCGGTTGACCTGGTTGATCCAGAAGCCGGAGGCGTCTTGGACGCCGCCGCCCGGCGCATCGCCGAACATCTGGGCCTCCATCCGCTTCGATTCCTCGCGCAGGTTGGCCGACAGGGGATTGTAGCCCACAGTCGCCAGCACGCCCAGGATGAGAGCGCTGGCCAGTGCAGGGGAAATAAACTGCCAGGCCGAGACGCCGGCGGCGCGGGCGACCACCAATTCGAGCCGCCGCGACAGCGCGAGATAACAGGTCATAGCACCGATCAGGATGCAAAACGGCATCATCTTCTCGAGCAACTGGGGTACCCGGTACAGCGACGTCTGCGCCACCATCAGAGCGGAGGCCGAGGCCAGCCCGGAGGTGCGCCTGACCATCTCGATGTAGTCGACCAGCACCAGCAGCATGAAGATACTGGTGAACACGCCAAGGGCTGCCACCAGGAAGCGACCGGCGAAGTATCTGCCGATGGTGTTGGTGATCATGCTCATGCGGTGGCTGGCCGTCGGAAGAGGCGCAACAACCGCTCGTTGGATCTGTTGATTGCTTCCACCAGCTTGGCCGGCGGTTCCACCACAATACCGGCAGAGATGATCCAGAAGCTGACGCCGATCGCTGTCGCCAGCAAGGCATATTGAAGCGGTGCGGCGAAGTCCGATTTCGCTGCCACGACGGAGCAGGCAAAGCCCGCCATGCGTAGGCCGAACACCGCGGCAATTGCGCTACCCATCGAGAAGTTGCGGCTCTGCCGCGTCGTCCGTGGCGAGCCCAGGAATGCAAAGGTCAAGGCGGCAAAGGCAAGCGGATAGATCGGCGCCATCAAGCGGTCGTGCATCTCGGCGCTGAACTGCCGCGGCACCTGCTTGTAAAGCGGGTCATCCACTGGCGGCACCATCAATTCCCAGAGATATCGTTCACGAATTCCGTAGGTGACGTCCTGGCTGCGATTGGAGAACTTCGACATATCGAAAGCGTAGCGGCCGAACGCTACCATGGCGGGGTCGGTCTTGCCTGTCTCGAAACGCTGCAGATTGCCGTCTTCCAGGATCAGGAACGAGCCATCCTTGTTCTTCAGCACCGTGCCATGGTCCGCGATAATGGTGACGCGCTCCTTCGGGTCGCGGCGATCATCCACGAAGATGCCAACCAGTAATCCGCCGGGCTGACGCTCCCGGACGCGGATAGTCAGGTTCTGGTCGAGCTGTGCGAAGCGGCCTGGCTGCAGGATATTCGCCAGAACATCGGCCGTGATCTCGGCGTCCCAGCGCTTCAGCCGGCGCATACCATCCGGTGCCAGATATGAGCCAATGAAAGCCACGAGCAGCGATACGACCATTGTCGCGAACAGGAAGGGACGAAATAGCCGTCGCGGCGACAGGCCGGCGGCATTCATCACGATGATTTCGGAGTCGGTCGCGAGCTTGGTCAGGGTGTGGGACACCGCGATCATCAGGGCGATCGGAGCAATGATCAGAACGAGAACGGGAATCGCCAGGCTGGTGACGCCGAGGAAGGTCAGAATGGTCTGACCCTGGCTCGTCATCAGGTCGATTCCGCGCAACGCTTGCGTGATCCAGATCACGCCCGTCAGGCTGACCAGAACCACCGCAAACGACGCCAGCGTCGTGCGGAAAATATACTTGTCGATAGACCCCATCGGTCCGATCAATCCCCATTCCGGCCGTTAAAGCCGCCCGCATGCCCAATCCCGCAAGGGGGACCCCCGAGGACATGCCGCGATCCTCACTAGCCCATCATCTCACTTAGCATCCCTTTGATTGGTCAACAAAATGGCCGGGGGATGGCTCGCTCAAGATATGGTTAATTATGTGCCTGATGTGTCCCTTGGGCCACTGAAATGCTTCGCAACCCGCGTGGCGACGAGGAGGCGTATCCGTCGGTGGGGCCTATTCGTTGGCAAGACCGTCGCCTAAGGCCAGAGTCGACACATTCGGACACAGGCAATGCCCGAATCGTGGGTTACGGGCGGTTTGGTTTCCCTCGGGGGAAACACAAGAAACTATCGATCCTTGGCGGTTTCGGTCAGAACCTGTCTTGACGGTTCACGCTGCGACGACAACAAAACACTTGAACCCCGCCGCACTGACCGGATTCCGCGCCGACCCCTGCGACAGCCCTGATCTTCTGGAGGAATTTGCCATGTCCGACGCCGTCAAGGTCGGCTTCGTCCCGTTTGCCACTGCTGCGCGCGGTGCTCTTGTGGTGTTCTGCGACGAAGCGCTGAAATTCGGTCCTGCCGCGACCAAGGCTCTCGGGGACGCCGCAGCAACTGTGAAGCGCGCGGCTACAACCAGCAAGTTCAAGGGCAAGAGCGCGTCGACGCTCGACATCCTGGCCCCAGACGGCATCAAGGCGTCCCGTCTCATCGTGATCGGCACCGGCAAGCCGGCCGATCTGAAGGAGACCGATCTGCTGAAATTTGGCGGCGTGCTCGCCGGCAAGGTCGGCGGCAGCAATGAGGCGGTGACCGTCATCGCGGAGCTGGCTTCGGGTGCAATGACGCCGGAGCAGGCGGCATCGGTTGCCTCCGGCGTATTGCTGCGCGCCTACAAATTCGATCGTTACAAAACCAAGAAGAAGGATGCCGACGAGACGCCCGGCAGCGTCGCGGTTTCGTTGGCCGTCGGTGACGTCGCTGCAGCCAAGAGGGCCTTTGTGCCGGGCAATCATATCGTCAACGGCGTCGTGCTGGCCCGCGAACTCGTGAATGAGCCGCCGAATGTGCTGTTTCCCGCCGAATTCGCGCGCCGCGCAGGTGAGTTAAAGAAGCTCGGCGTCACGGTCGAAGTGCTCGACGTCAAGGCGATGACCAAGCTTGGCATGGGCGCGCTGCTCGGTGTGTCCCAGGGATCTGTGCGTCCCGGCCGCATGGTGGTGATGCGCTGGAACGGTGGCAAGAAGGGCGAGCAGCCCGTCGCCTTCGTCGGCAAGGGCGTCACCTTTGATACCGGTGGCATCTCCATCAAGCCGGCCGGCAGCATGGAAGACATGAAGGGCGATATGGGCGGCGCAGCCTGCGTCGTTGGCCTGATGCATGCACTCGCGGGCCGCAAGGCCAAGGTCAATGTGGTTGGCGCCATCGGCATCGTCGAAAACATGCCGGATGGCAACGCGCAGCGTCCGGGCGACATCGTGACGTCGATGTCCGGTCAGACCATCGAAATCATCAACACCGACGCTGAAGGCCGTCTCGTACTGGCCGATGTGCTCTGGTATGTGGCGAAGAAGTTCAAGCCGAAATTCATGGTCGATCTGGCGACGCTGACCGGTGCGATCATGGTCGCGCTCGGTACCGAATATGCTGGCATGTTCTCCAACAATGATGAACTCGCAGAGCGTCTGTCCACCGTGGGACAGACCACCGGCGAACGTGTCTGGCGGATGCCGCTCGGTCCGGAATACGACAAGCAGATCGACTCGCAATTCGCCGACATGAAGAACACCGGCACGCGCAATGGCGGCTCGATCACTGCGGCGCAGTTCCTGCAGCGTTTCGTCGACGATACGCCGTGGGCGCATCTCGATATCGCCGGCACCGCCATGGGCGCGCCGAAGACAGAGATCAATCAGAGCTGGGGCTCGGGTTACGGCGTGCGGCTGCTGGATCGGCTTGTGGCCGACTATTACGAGGCGAAGAAGTAGTCCGACACGATGACCGAGGTCCTGTTCTATCACCTGCAGAACATGACGCTGGAGAGCGTGCTGCCGCCGCTGCTCGAGAAGTCACTCGAGCGCGGCTGGCGTGTCGTGGTGCAATCCACGTCAGAAGAACGCGCCGATGCGCTCGATGCGCATTTGTGGACCTATCGTGATGATTCATTTCTGCCGCACGCCACCTGGCGTGTGGCGGACGCTGCGGATCAGCCGATCATTCTCGCGATCGAAGAGGGGAATCCCAATCGTGCCCAGGTCCGGTTCCTTGTGGACAGCGCAGCAGTGCCGGCGGATGCCGACGGCTATGAGCGCATGGTGCTGGTATTCAACGGCGACGATGCCGATGCGCTCGCTGCAGCGCGAGCAGCCTGGACTGATTGTAAGGCGAGGGGCTTTACCGCCACTTACTGGCAGACCGATGAACGTGGCCGGTGGCAGCGTAAGAATTAGCTGGCGATTGGCGATCTGCTGCAATTAATGATAATTGTAGATTTCCTCACCGGTATCTGCCGCTGTGTCATGGTGGTGCCGCAAATGAATGATGTTACAGGCGCTTATCGCCTGTCTTGGGGTTGCGTAATCGTGCGACAAGAAAAGCTTCATCGAAACGGTCTGCTCGTGCTGCTGCTTGCTGCGCCATTGCTTGCTGGCTGCGCCGGCGTGGGCGGTGACGCATTCTCCACGGACCTGCTGTCCAAGGATGCCGACTGGTTCTCCAAGCCAGGTCGCGTGTTCATCAAGAATGTTTCGATTGAGACGCCGCCGCTGTCGCCTGAGCAGGCCGTCAGTCCGCAGGATCTCATCAGCGCTGACGGTGCGTGCCCGGGCATGGCGCCGCGTGATGCCAACGCGCTTGCCGATGGTACCGCAGGTGCGCCGGTTCAAACTGGCGTCGTGGCGCTCGGCCATACCGAATGCGACGTGGCGCGCGGTGCAGGCGCACCAGACAATGTCAGTCTCTCGACCAGCCCGCGCGGCGATCGCGTTGCCGTGCTGACCTATCTGCGCGGTCCGCGCGCTGGCATCTATACGTTTACCGCCGGTCGTCTGACCGTGGTCGAACGCGGTCCGGAAGTTGAGCAGCCGAAGACCGCGCGTCCGAAGGCGAAGAAGCGCGCCGCGACCTGATCTTTTCGTGATGATGTCGAAGTAAGCGACGGCTGCGTTTTCAGCCGTTCGCTTCTTCATGCAGAGAACTCGCGCTCAGCCATTGCTCTTCGGCGCGTTGCAATGCGTCCGCCGCAGCGGCGCGCGCTTTGGTGAGTTGCGTGGCCTGCTTCGGATCTTTCTTGAACAGGTCAGGCAATGCGAGCGCAGTATCGATCTTGGCGATGATGGCGGTGATCCGCTCCATCTCGGATTCTGCTTCGGCGACCTGCTGCTTGAGCGGGACCTTCTTTTCTTTAGGCTTCGCCAGCTTTTCGCGGTCCGTGTTTGCGCGGTCGCGTGTCGGCGCGCGCATGCCGCGGGCTTGCATGACGACTTTGCGATAGTCGTCGAGATCGCCGTCGAAATTGGTGACGGTGCGGTCGGCCACGACCCAGAGCTGGTCTGCGCAGGCCTCGATCAGATAGCGATCATGCGAGACCATGATCACCGCGCCGGGGAATTCGTTGATCGCTTCGGCCAGCGCTGCGCGGCTGTCGATATCGAGATGGTTGGTCGGTTCGTCCAGAATGATCATGTTCGGACCGTAGAACGTCGCGAGCCCCAGCAGTAGCCGCGCCTTTTCGCCGCCGGACAGGCTTTTTACGATCGTATCCGCGGCCTTGCCGGAAAAGCCGATATTGCCGGCGCGCGCGCGGATTTTCGATTCCGGCATGTCGGGCATCAGCTTGCGGACGTGATCATAGACGGAGTTGTCCATCACCAATTCGTCGAGCTGATGCTGGGCAAAGTAAGCAATCGACAGTTTGTCGGCGCGCGTAATCGATCCCGAAAATGGCTTCAGCTTGTTTGCCAGCAGCTTGACCAGCGTCGACTTGCCGTTGCCGTTGGAGCCGAGCAGGGCAATGCGATCCTCGGTATCGATGCGGAGTGTCACCTGATTGAGGACCGGCTTGCCGGGCTCATAGCCGACCGACACATTGTCCACTGCGAGAATCGGCGGCGACAGGATCTTTTCGGGCGCAGGGAAGACGATCTCGCGCACGTCTTGCGTTACTAGCGCCGAGATTGGCTTCATGCGCTCAAGCATCTTTACGCGCGATTGTGCCTGACGTGCCTTGGAGGCCTTGGCCTTGAAGCGATCGACGAAGTCCTGCAGCCGCTTGCGCTCGGCTTCCTGACGCTTGACGTTCTTGGCGTCGAGTGCCTCCTTGTTAGCGTGGAACTCTTCGTAATTTGAGTAAGTCCCGCGATAATGCACGAGCTTGCCACGGTCGAGATGCAGGATCTCGTTCACCGACGTATCGAGCAGGTCGCGGTCATGGCTGATGACGATGACCGTGCGCGGATAGTTGGCGAGATGATCCTCGAGCCACAGCGTGCCTTCGAGATCCAGATAGTTGGTCGGTTCGTCCAGCAGCAACAGGTCCGGCGCTGAGAACAACGTGGCCGCAAGCGCGACGCGCATGCGCCAGCCGCCAGAGAATTCGGAACAGGAGCGCAACTGGGCGTCAGCCGAAAAGCCAAGGCCGCTCAGAATCGCTGCGGCGCGAGCGGGCGCGGAATGCGCATCGATATCGACAAGGCGGGTCTGGATGTCGGAAATGCGCTCCGGATCGGAGGCGGTCTCAGCTTCCTTCAGCAATGCGTCGCGCTCGAGATCGGCTTTCAAGACGACGGAGATCAGGCTTTCGGGGCCGTCCGGCGCCTCCTGGGCGAGGCTGCCGATACGCCAGCGGGGCGGAATCGAAATACTTCCGGTTTCGGTGGCCAGATCGCCGCGAATGGCGTGAAAAAGTGTCGATTTACCGACGCCGTTGCGGCCCACGAAACCCACGCGGGCTCCCGGCGCAATCTGTACCGTGCTCTCGTCAATGAGCAGGCGTCCGGCGATCCGGATCGAAATGTCTGTGATGGAAAGCATGCGGGGTTGTCACCGCTGCGACGCACAAAGGCAACCCCGATTTGCTCGCTGCTGGTGCGCGGAAGGTCAATTATGCCGTCAACGGCTACCGCTTTTCGTCCTGCTGCCGCATCCGGTCGATCAACGTCTGGAGATGGGAGGGCAGGGTGTCATCATCCGACCCGATATCACGGCGCAACCGCTCGCCGATGGCATTGCAGATCGCCACGCTGGTGGTGCGGTCGATGTGTTCTTCGCCATCATTGATGAACTGGTTCTGCATTGTCTTCCCGGCGCTCGTGGCAGTTGAATGACACTAAGGCAAGTCGTCCGGGCCGAAATTGTTTCAAGATTTATGGATTTGAGGCTGTTTGAGTCAAAATTCGATGAATCGTCGATGGATCTGCCAAGAAAAAGCCCGGCCGAGGGAACGGCCGGGCGGTATTTCTCTGCTCGTGGAGCGTCAGTAGCAGCGATTGACCAGTCGCCAACGCGGTCCCCACGGGGTCGGAACGACCCGGCGGACGAGACATCCGCCGCCGCCATAGCCGTAAACCGGCCCGCCGACGAAGCGTGGCCCGCCCCAGCCGCGATGCCATCCGCCGCCATGCCAGCCACCGCCGTGCCATCCGCCGTGGCCGCCCCAGGCGGAAGCCGAGGTCGGAGCCAGCGCCGCGGCGCCCAATGAGGCCGCTGCAACCAAAGTCAGTGCGATCTTGCGGAACATTCTCATCTCCTCTGGTACGGCGCGTGTTGCGCCTGCCGTGAACATGGCACCGGGGGCAAATGCCGTTGGCCGGGGTCATTGCAGGCAGTCTAGGAGGAGGAAGCTGAACCGGATCGCGCCAATCCTGTCAGGAATGGTTCATGTGGATGACATCTCGGTAATTTCGGCACGGGATTGGCCAAAAAGGGGCCTGCGACATTTAGACGGATCGCTTGCCGTTCCCGGATGGCGTCGATATAAGCCGCCATCTTCCAGCGACTGTTATTCAAGGATAAATCATGGCTATCGAGCGTACCTTTTCGATTCTGAAGCCCGACGCGACCGAGCGCAATCTGACCGGTGCGATCAACGCGCTGATCGAAAAGGCCGGCCTGCGGATCGTCGCGCAAAAGCGCATCCGCATGACCCGCGAACAGGCCGGCACCTTCTACGCCGTTCACAAGGAACGCCCCTTCTTCGGCGAACTGGTGGACTTCATGACCTCGGGTCCGGTTGTCGTGCAGGTGCTGGAAGGCGAGAACGCCGTCCTCAAGCATCGCGATGTGATGGGCGCAACCGATCCGTCGAAGGCTGCTGATGGCACCATCCGCAAGCTTCACGCCAAGTCGATCGGCGAGAACTCGGTTCATGGTTCGGACGCTCCGGAAACTGCGGCGATCGAGATCGCACAGTTCTTCTCGGGCAACGAGATCGTCGGCTAAACTTCCAGCCGAATTGACGACCGGTCGGCGCGCGGGGGCGCGCCGACCTTTCCAATCAAAACGAACAAACAAAGGGGCGCGCTGTGGACTGGTTGCTGCATATTCTCGATCCGGCGACGATCAAGTCGGTTTTCGTTCAGTTTCAGGTCGAAATGCAGCAGCCCGCATTCTGGGTAGCCGTTGGCAAGATCATCTGGATCAACGTTCTGCTGTCCGGCGACAACGCGCTGGTGATTGCACTGGCCTGCCGCGGTCTCGAACCGAAGCAGCGCATGTGGGGCATGATCCTCGGTGCCGCTGCGGCCGTCATCCTGCGCATCATTTTCACCGGCATCGTCGCCACATTGATGGAACTGCCATACCTCAAGCTGGTGGGTGGTCTCGCGCTGATCGTGATCGCGGCCAAACTGCTGGTCCCCGAGCAGGAAGAAGAGGACGGCGTAAAGGCTGCCTCGCATCTGTGGGCCGCCGTGCAGATCGTCGTCGTTGCCGACATCGTGATGAGCCTCGACAACGTCATTGCAGTTGCTGCCGCTGCCAATGGCAGCGTGCCGCTGCTGATCCTTGGCCTGGCCATCAGCGTCCCGCTGATCGTCGCCGGCGCGGCGCTGATCATGGCGCTGCTGACCCGTCTGCCCGTTCTGGTCTGGCTCGGTGCGGCCCTGCTGGGCTGGGTCGCCGGCGAAGTGATCGCGACGGATCCTGCGGTCCTGCCGCTGATGCACAGCTTCTTCAGCGGCTCGGTCGGCACTGGCCTCGACAGCCTGATGTCATCGCTGGGCCTTGGCGTTCGTTTCACCAATGGGGGACATGGTGGCGAGATCGTCTGCGGTCTGATTGGTGTCGCTGTGGTGCTCGCTGTCGGAACGTTGTGGCGTCGTCGCAGCATGGCAGGGCACGCCGAACAGGCAGCCTAACGCATTAAAAGCGCAGGGTGGGCGAGGGGTATTTGCCTTTCGCCCACTTTTTTGTTTCTAGAACCTGATCATTTCTAGAACTTGAATTCGACGCCCAGCGTTCCTTGGTGGGACTGCGAATAGGCGCGGAACTTGCCGTCATAATTGAGATAGAGACGCGCGGTGTTGCTGAGGCTCAGCGACGCCGATGCGCCGGCATCCGCGCCGTACTGGCTTTCGCCAATCCCCTGAACGGTGATGCTCTCGGAACCCAGGCTAACCGTGACGTTGCTAAAGCGCTGATGCACGTTGTCGACGAATTTGGCATAGCCCGACAGATCCAGAATCTTCTGATCGAATATCCAGTAACGACCGACTTCTGCGCCAATCAGGATACGCGCACGCTCGGCTGAGGCGCCGCTCGCGTTGACAGGATTGAGGCCGCCAAGCTCCTGCATCGCGCCGGTCGTCGCGCGGGTGTATTCGAAAGCAGCCTTGGGCACGATCCGTGCCTGTTCGTAACTCCAGTAATAGCTCAGCTCGGTGAGCGCGCCGTCGATCCGCGCATTGTAGCCGGCGCTCGCGAGCCCCAGACCCGTGTCGCGGCGCGAGCTGATGTCGCCGAAGCCGTGCACCAATGCGATTGCCCAGGTCCAGGCGCCTTGGTCGACCGAAGCGTTGACTCCGATTTGCGTGAGGTCGAGCGTCGCTGATTGCAGCGCCAGCGGAACATCGATCGTGGTGTGGCTCTGGTCCACCGACAGCCCGACATTGACACCCGGCATCAGCCGCGCGCCGATCCCGGCGACGCCGCCGATGGTCCGGCGCTTGTCGCCGACGAAATCCCCGATCGTGCTGGTATGCGCGCCAACGCCATAGAATTCGGCCCAGCTTCGGAAGCGGGGCGTCTCGGTGGTCTCCGACGCACCGCCGCCGCCGGGATTGGCGCGCGACGCGCGGTTGAAGCCGTAGCTTGCCTGATCGCCGAGGCGGCGCAGGAACTGGCTACCGAGATCGCTGATGGCGATGCCGGCGGATTGCCCGGCGTTGAAGTCGGTCGATGAGGGCACCGGTGCGGCTGCTGGCGGTGGCGGCGTGGTTGGGGGCGGCGTGGTAGGCGGCGGCGCGACCTGGGCGGATGCAAGCGAAGGCGCAACGACAAGCGCGACGGCAAGGCCGAGTACAATGGTCCGGCGTTGCCGACTGGCAGCCGGGCGCCTGTCCGTTTGGGCGTATCGCGATGGATCGCGCATTGTTACTCGTTTCGAAATTGTCGCTGCAGTGCCGTTCGACTGCGGCAGAGCATACGCGATCCAATGAGCATTGCCGCTGCGCATTGAGCGCCTCCGGTGGCGATTGACGCGTATTGTTGTGCGATTGCCACAGCGGATTCGTGTCGCTTTTCATCACGTTATGGCCATTCACGCAGGACGGGCCGACGATGTTTCAATCCGGCACGTCTGCTCATGGGTCCGGTCAGCGGCTTTCGATAGGTACGTTTGAACGCGGCCGGGGATATCAAAACCTCTGCCGTAAAAAGCCGAAGACTTGCGTAGCCAAAATTTTCATGTTGGAATTCTTGCGCAATCGGATTGAGGCCGTTCGACTGTGCGTTTTGCGAGCAGGACATTCAGCAGACACCGGGAAGCCCGCTTGTGGCGTGGTACGCATGATGCGTGGCCGCGTCTTTTTTGTATCTAGATCGGGAGACAGGCGATGCAGAAGGGCACCGTCAAATGGTTCAACCCCACCAAGGGTTATGGCTTCATCAAGCCGACTGTCGGCGACAAGGATGTCTTCGTGCACATCTCCGCCGTGGAGCGCGCGGGCCTTAGCACCCTCAATGAAAATCAGACCATCGAATACGACCTGGTGGAAAATCGCGGCAAGGCGTCTGCCGAGAACCTCAAGGTCTCATAACTAAGTCTTGCTGTGCCGACCCTGACATACATATGGGCCGGCCGACTGATGTAACTCCGGCGCAAGCCGGGCCTTTTGTAGCTCCGGTGCGGATCGTGCCGAGCGGGCGAGGTTATGCCCGCATTATCGCTTCTTTGGCTTCTTCGCCTTTTTGGCCGTTTTCTTGGCGGGTACAGCCTTCTTGGGGGCCGTGTCCTTTTCGGCGTTCTGAGCCTTCATCACTTGCGCTGCTTCTGCGATCTGAAGTGCTTCAACGGCCTTACGCATCGATCGCGCATAGCTATCGGCGGCATTATCGGCGGACATCTGAAGGCGCTTGGCGGCGGCCATGCCTTGCTCCGTCACGTCCTTCGCCAGTTGCTTGAAACGGTCCTTGGCGGTCTTGTCCTTGGCCTTTACGGCCAGGCCCGCATAGCGATCGCGTTGTGCCTTGACGGCTGCCATCAGTGTCTTGTTTTGCTGCTTAGCAGTCTGCCGGATGATCACATCCAGATCGGCGCCCGTCATTCTTCATTTCCTTAAGTGACAGCCAAAATAGTCAATTGTTTCAATTATGCAGTTGCCATTGAGGCATTGCAATCGTCGCAGCTCGTGGCGCTTGCCGGCGTACTGGACGAGGTGAGCTCATTGTCCGATGTCGTAAGCACGGATCGGGTTTCTTTACCGTAAAGATACTCGGCAATTGCGCTTGCGTGGCGGAATCATGATACCGCGAGACGTCCCGTCCGGCGCAGCCAGGTCTGGCCTGTCGATATGCGGTGCCAGATTGGCTGGCGTGTGGAGCATCCTGCGATGACGGTGCCGGCGAGATCGCGTTTCCGGATTGGCTTCAGGACGTCGATCATTGCCTTGTTCGTCGGCGTCGTCCTGACGGTCGGTCTGGCGCTGGTTTATCTCAGCTTCAGCAGGGTCAATACGATCATCCGGACCGCGGCTTCGTCGTATCTCAGCGTGGTCGCGCAGGCTGCGACCGATCGCATCGATGCGCAGCTCAAGAGCGTTCACGACAATCTGGATATCCTGCGCGGTATCACATCGGTCCAGTCCGCGGAGCTCAAGAATAACCCGCGGCTGAACATCCTGCTGGCGTCGATGCTGCGCAACAACAAGCAGCTCTTCAGCCTGTACATGGGATATGAGGACGGCTCGTTCCTGGAAATGGACCTGATCGACCGAACGGGAGCTGGGGTGAAAGCGCGCTTCGGGGCGCCGGACGGGGCCAGATTTCGCCTGTTCACGATCGTGAAAGCAGGCGATTTTGGACCGCTTCAGACCACGACCTCCTATCTCGACGATGCGCTGCGGCCTTTGGCAAGTCTGCCCGGGCCTGTCGATTTCGATCCTCGCGTTCGGCCGTGGTATCGCGGCGCCTTCGAGCCCAATGCCAGTCTGCTGACCGAGCCCTATATTTTCTATCAGACCGGTGACATCGGCTACACGCTGCGGATGCCCATTGTCGAGGGGCAGCGGGGTGTTGTGGCCGGCGATATCCTGCTCAGTGAAGCCGAGGCCATGCTGCGCAAGCAGCAGCTTGGGCATTCGGGGGTGGCCTATCTGTTCGACGATGCCGACCGGGTGCTGGCGCATCCCGAGATGTCCCGCTGGCTTGAAGCCACGAGTGTGCCGAACAAACTGTCGGAGCTGCCGCGACTGAGCGATGTCGATACGATCGGCGCTACTGCGGCTATCAAGGCGTGGCGCCAGACCGGCGTTGAACAACAGTTCTTCGATGACGGAACCGGGCGTGCCTATGCGGCGGCATTCAGGCCTGTAGAGATGGCTGGATCGGCCAATCTTCGCGTTGGCTTCTTCGCTCCGCTCGATGAGTTCTATGCCGAGATCGAGCAAGAAAAGCGCACGCTCTTCATTCTCGCATTTTGTTTTGTGCTCGCGGCCGTACCGATTGCGTTCTGGATCGGCAACAAGCTGTCGCTCTCCCTGCGAATTTTGGCGCGCGAGGTCGATCGCATCCAGAATTTCCGGTTTTCGTCGATGCCGCAACTGCGTTCGCCGATCCGCGAAATCGACGATCTCGGCCGATCGGTCTTCACCATGCGTACGCTGGTGCAGACATTCTCGAATTTCGTTCCTAAGCGTCTGGTTCAGCAACTGGTCGAAACCGGCACGGCCATGCAATTGGGCGGAGAGCGCCGCGAAGCGACCATCCTGTTCACGGATGTCGAGAATTTCACGGGAATGACGGAGAACGAAGATCCGACCCGGGTGATGCTCTACACGTCGCGCTATTTCGCTGCGATTTCGGACGTCATTGCTACGCATCAGGGCACGGTCGATAAATATATCGGCGATGCGGTTATGGGGCTGTGGAACGCACCCGTCGAGCACACCAACCATGTCGCGCAGGCTTGCGCCGCTGTGCTCGATTGCGTCGAAGCCAATCGGAAGCTCAATGAGGAATTCGAGCGTGAGGGCTGGCCCGTCTACAGGACCCGGTTTGGCCTGCATGTCGGCGATGTCATGATCGGCAATATCGGGTCACCCGACCGCATGAACTACACGGCGCTCGGCGCGACCGTAAATCTCGCGTCACGGCTCGAGACGCTGAACAAGGACTACGGAACCAGCGTCCTGGTCAGCGAAGCCGTCAAGGAGCGGGTGGACTCCCTGTTCCTTTTCCGCAGCGTCGCCCGGATCAAGCCGAAAGGCTTTGCCGCGGAAGTGCAGATCTATGAGTTGCTCGGTGCGCGAGACCAACATTCCGTCGCCGCGTCTGATCGCCACGCCAATTTCCCTGTTTGATCTAAGGGGGCCGCGCTATAGTGAACGCATGGCAGCCAACAGAGAAATATTGCGACGATGACCGACGTGACCCCGGTGCGGCGAGGTCGTCCTCGATCGGTCGAGACCGAGGATGCGATCCTGGACAGCGCCTATCGCATGATGGCGGCTGAGGGGCTTGCTGCGACGACCATCGATGCGATTGCGCGGGATTCCGGCGTTTCCAAGATGACGATATATAAATGGTGGCCGTCGCGCGAAGCGGTACTGATCGACGCATTTCTGCGGCAGGCGTCGACCATGCTACCGCTTTCCGAGAGCGGCGATCCGTTCACGCGCATCACGAAACATGCCACCGCCTATGCCGTGGCGCTGAACAGCGATTTTGGCAAGGTACAGCTCGCTGTCATCGCCGAATGCATCTCGCGGACCGGTTCAGCGAAAATCTTCTCCGAACGCTATCTCGGTATCCGCCGGGACATATCGCTGGCGATTATCAAGGACGGCCAGAAGGACGGCAGCATCGTTGCTTCGGAGCCAGCCGGCGATCTCTATGATCGGATCTATGGCACGCTGTTTTATGAGTATGTCTTTGGATTTCGGCCGCTGACGGCCGACTATGCCCGCAAGCTCGTCAAATCCGTGTTGTCGGTGCAATAGTCAGATGCCGCCTTGCCGCGCGCGGCGAAACCAGCGCCAGGTTTCGCGTGTGACGGCCCGGTAACCCCAACCGCGATGCGTGATACGTTCGTCGATGATGGCGTTGAGCTTTGGCAATGCGTGGAAGGGCACCGACGGATAGGCGTGATGTTCGACATGGAATGGCATGTTCCAGGTGAACCACTTCGTCAGCCTATCGGTATAGGTCGTGCGGGTGTTCTCATAGGCGCTGCGGGTATGCTCGCAGCCGGTGTGTTCGGCATAGAGATAGGGCCGCAGGAATAGCTGGCCGACATAGAGCGGGACGAGCCAGCACCACAGCAGCATCGTGCTGGAGAAGGCGATAGAAGCGATCAGCAGCGCCAGATAGACGAGGGCATAGATGCGGGCTTCGCGCACCACCATGCCTTGCTTGGATTCCGGGATCCACGGCGCTACGGCTTGTCCGGTCACGGCACGCCGGACCAGCAGGCGGATCCGGTTGGTCAGTTGCACGATGCCGGTATAGGCAATCGCGAGCCTGGTATCCGACGATGGAATTGTCGCGGTGACGAGTTCAGGATCGCGGTCGGGATCCTGCGTGAAGCGGTGATGGTCCCAGTGAAATAGCGCATAGTGTTCATAGGGTAGAACGATCATCAGCGACGAGACATGGCCGAGGGCCTCGTTCAGCCGCCGGCTGGTGAACACAGTCTTGTGCGCGGCCTCGTGCACCGCCATGAACAGGAAGGCGATGAGATAACCCTGGATGATGATCAGCGGGATCGCCCACACCACGCCGTAGCGGGTGGCGACCTGCCAGATCAGCGTTCCAACCAAAGCGATCAAGGCATAATGGCTGATCGAGCGAATGAGCCCCGGAAGATTGGCGCGAACCGACAGGTCCTTCAGCTGTGCGGGCGTTAGGGCGCGGGTTTCGATCTTGCCATGGCCAACTGCATCCATCGTCATCGGTTCGTTCCGTTCTCGGTTCAGGCGTCGGCGGCGAGCAGCGTGGAGACCTTCATGTTGATGAAGGCTGCGTCGGTTGGAATCTTGACGGGATTGCCGGCGCGGTGTCCGTGCAGCGAGGGGATCGGACACAGTTCGGCCTTGCGTGCGTTGGTTAGCAGGGGGAGTTCGTCTTCGTTGTCGCCAACCTGAAAATAGTTGTCAGTTTGTCCGGGCATCAGCAGAACGCGCGCCTTGATAGCAGCCATGGCTTTCCGGAAGTCGCCACGGAATTCATCGCAGCGGCTGATATCGCCATTTTGCCAGGTCCAGAGTTGAGCGAGCAGATTGTTGGCATCACGATGCGCAAAGGCGACATCCCATGATCGTGTCAGATAGTCTCCCAGTGAGGTGAAGCCGGCCTCACGCCAGAGCTCATCGCGGTAGAAGCCGTGCGACATCGCCCAGCCTGCATAGACGCGTCCCATGGCGCGGAGACCGGCCAATGGTTTCGAAGCAAAGCGGCCATCGACAAAGGCAGGATCGGTCGTTAGAGCGGCCCGCACGCTTTCGAGAAACACGGCGTTGAACGGCGAACAACGGGCGCTGCCGCAGACCACTGCCGCGCGTGCCACCATGTCCGGATAGCGGGCGGCCCAGTGATAGGCCTGCATGCCGCCCATCGACCAGCCATAGACTAGTGCCAGACGGGCGATGCCGAATTGCTCGGTCAGCAGGCGATGCTGGATCGAAATAGCGTCATGATAGCTGATGTTCGGATAGGGGGCGCCAGCCAGAGCTTCCAGCGAATTCGATGGCGATGACGACAGCCCGTTTCCGAACAGATTGGGGATGACGATGAAGTAGCGGTCCGGATCGAGTGCGGCGCCCGGCGCGATCAGCCACTCAGTGTCGTAGTGTTGTGCGCCGAACGACGTCGGATAGAGGATGACGTTATCTTTGGCAGCATTGAGTGCGCCATAGGTCTTGTAGGCAAGCTGCAGGCGCGGGTGCCGCTGGCCGGATTGCAGCAGCACGTCACCCGCCTCGAAGATCTGGTAGTCGTTCGGCGTATTCATGCTGCAGCTCCGGAAGGTCCGTTGACGCTTGCCGAGGGTGCGACAAGCGATCCGCTCGACAAAATTTAATAACTGTACTATTGGTATATTAATTGGCGAAGAGCGCAATGCCGAAACTTCGGCATTGCCGCCTGAATAGCATGGAGCTGGTCGTCGCCCGTTGGCGGCTCGGCGACATCTTGTTTTTGTATTCGAAACGTACAAGAGACTTGCGGCCCGTTAGTCTATTCACTGGCCTGTCATCGGCGCAGAGGCGGAAAGCGGCCAAGTTGTCCGCATAAGCCGCTGCGAATTCGAAGTCGCGCTTGCCCGCAACCCACTCAAAGGAGTCTGGATCATGGGAACCATCACCACCAAAGACGGCACCGAGATTTTTTACAAGGATTGGGGCACCGGGCAGCCGATCGTGTTTCATCACGGCTGGCCCCTAAGTGCGGACGACTGGGACAACCAGATGATGTTCTTCCTCAATCAGGGCTATCGCGTCATCGCGCACGACCGCCGTGGCCATGGTCGCTCCAGCCAGACCGCGACCGGTAATGAGATGGACACCTATGCGGCCGACGTCGCCGAACTCACCGATGCACTCGATCTCAAGGACGCCGTGCATATCGGTCACTCCACCGGCGGCGGCGAAGTTGCGCGTTACGTCGCACGTGCCAAGAAGGGACGCGTCGCCAAGGCGGTGCTGGTCAGCGCCGTGCCGCCGATCATGCTCAAGACCGAGAACAATCCCGGCGGCCTGCCGCTCGAAGTGTTCGACGGCTTCCGTGCTGCGCTTGTTGCCAACCGCGCGCAGTTCTACGTCGATGTCCCGGCCGGGCCATTCTACGGCTTCAACCGGCCGGGCGCGAAAGTCTATCAGGGCGTGATCGACAACTGGTGGCGGCAGGGCATGATCGGCGGCGCCAAGGCGCACTATGATTGCATCAAGGCATTTTCGGAAACCGACTTCACCGAAGACCTGAAGGCGATCGATGTGCCGGTGCTCGTTTTGCACGGCGATGATGACCAGATCGTGCCTTATGCCGACGCTGCACCACTGACGGTGAAGCTGCTCAAGAACGGCACGCTGAAGACCTATCCGGGCTTCCCGCACGGCATGCTGACCACCCATGCGGATGTGATCAACCCGGATCTGCTGGCATTTGTTCGCAGCTAAACGAACCAGTGTGAACGACGCAGTGCGTGTTGCGTCGTTCACATTGTCTTTAATGGTCCTGCGACCGGCGCTCGCGAACTGAGCGGTCCCTCGTTGATGACCGGGATATGACAGTTCGGGGCGCCTGCCGAACAATAAATGCGTTGTCCTCGTTGCGGAAAAGTTACGATCAGGCCAATATGCAACCTTTGATAGCGCGCGCCGTGCCGACTTGGTACGGGCGCTTTGTTGACGATGCATTTTTTGGGCGGTTTGTGGGGACGCGCAATGGATTCCGGTCACGAAGCGAGTGAGTCTCAGAAAGACGTTGTTGCAACGACATCGACGGCACTGTCCGCACAGCTGGAGAAGATCATATCCAGGGCGGATTCGAGTTATGTGCCGCCTTCAGCGCGCGCCAAACGACGCAGCCGAGCCAAGGGGCAGATGATCGTTTTGCTATCCGCAAGAATTTCCTCGAGGCGCCGCGCAGCGATCCCAATGCGTTCGAGCGTATCATCGGCGAAAGCGATCTGCTGTCGATCAATTTTCTGGATCGAGGCAAGCGTGCAGCGGCGGCCGTGTGCCGGATCAGAGTGCCGAGTGACGGCGGGGCGTGGTACGGCACCGGCTTTTTGGTCGGACCACGACTGTTGCTCACCAATCATCACGTGCTTGGCGACGAAGACGAGGCGAGCCAGTGTGAGGCCGAGTTCGGCTACGAGCACGACATCGATGGCGTGTTGCGCGATCCGGTCTGCTTCAACCTGCGTCCGCATGAAATATTCTATACCAACGCCGAACTCGATATCACCTTTGTGGCGATTACGCCGTTGTCGGATGACGGCGTACCGCTCGACCGCTACGGCCGGCTTCCACTGATCCCGCTGTCGGGCAAAGCAGTCGATGGCGAATGGGTCACGATCATTCAGCATCCGGGCAGCGAACCGAAGCAGATCGCGATCCGCGCCAGCCAGATCGTCACGCTTGACCCAACCTCGGCTGTCGGGATCGACCTTAGTCAGTTCATCCATTATTCGACAGATACGCAACCGGGGTCTTCGGGCGCGCCAGTGCTGAATGACCAGTGGCAGGTGCTGGCGTTGCATCACAAGGCGGTTCCTGCGCCGAGCAAGCCCGGCGCAGTCGTCAAGGATCCGGTATGGATCGCCAATGAAGGCATTCGGATCAGTGCCATCTTTTCACTGCTCGAAAAGGAACGATTTGCAAAACGGCAGGCAGGGCTCGTTCTCGACAGGCTCGACAAGTCGCTCGGCCTCAGTCCGATGTCCCAGGGCATATCGGTTGGCGAGACGCTTCTGGAGGCTGACCGTAAGCCGCTTCAAGTGTCACGCTGGGCAGGTGTTCGTGGCTATGATGCGGGGTTCTTCAAGAGCAATCCCATCGATCTTGCGACGATCTATGCACCGCTGCTTGCCGCCGGCAAGGTTGCGCCATTGCTGGATGGCTCGGGATATGAACTGGCCTATCATCATTTTACGTCGGTGATCCATGAAGAGCGCAAGTTTCCACTGATCACGGCGGTCAACATTGCCGGGGGGAAACTCATCCATCCCGGTAAGCGAAAGGATACGTGGCGGCGCGACGCGCGGATCGCGGACGAGTATCAGCCGGACGGTGCCTTCTACGAAAAGGCCAAGGGTAACGATCCAGTTCAATTCAGCCGGGGGCATCAGGTCCGTCTGCTCGATCCATGCTGGAGCGCACTATCCGACGATGTGGAACGTCTTGAGGAAGCCCAAGCGGGTTCCGAGGATACGTTCCACTACACCAATGCAGCGCCGCAGGTGCAAAGCTACAACGATATCGACTGGGGCAATCTCGAGGACTATCTGCTGGATAAGGCGCAGACCTCCGAGAAGCGGTTGACGGTTTTTACCGGACCGATCTATCGCGATGACGATCCCTATTATGGCAAGGGTCGCAAGGGCGGACCGTGGAAGGTGCCGCTCTCGTTCTGGAAAGTGGCGGTGCTGCAAAAGACGACGACCAAGATCGCCGCGGCGGCGTTCATCGTCGGGCAGACCCAGTATGTCCAGGCGCTGTATGAGGCCAAGGTGTTCTCCGGATTGAAGCCGTACACCGTGGATGAAATGCGCAAGCGCAGGATTCAAACCACGATCGTGGCGATCGAGGAGGCGACCGGTCTGGATTTCTCGGTGGTGAAGCCGTTCGATGCACACGGGACGCTGGAATCGACGCGAAGAACCCGGTGGATCAACGATATGGATGACGTCGTAATCTGACCTGCCGGGCTGCAGTGCGGGGCAGTGCGACCCGGGACGTCTCGCCTAGATCACCGTCGGTGAGATCAGCGTGTCGTCGCGGCTGGCGCTGGCGCCGGTACTGGTGGTGCAGGTGTCGCCGGTGATGCCGACGCTGTTGGTGGCCAACAGCCGTAATGCCTGCGGATAGATCTTGTGCTCGATGTCGAGCACGCGCGCGGCGAGGGTGTCGGGGGTGTCGTTATCGGCCACGGCCACGGCGCCCTGCATCACGATCGGGCCGGCATCGGTCTCTGGAATGACAAAATGCACCGTGGCGCCGGAAATCTTGACGCCGGCGCGCAATGCCTGGCCGTGCGGATCGAGGCCGGGGAAGGAGGGCAGCAGCGACGGGTGGATGTTCAGCATCCGGCCGTACCAGTGTCGCACGAATTCCGCCGTGAACAGGCGCATGAAGCCGCCGAGGCAGATCAGCTCGATCTTGTGCTCGTCGAGGGTCGCCTGCAGCAGCTTCTCGAAGCCTGCGCGATCCTTGCCGAACGGCTTGCTCTCGATCACCAGCGTCTTGACGCCATTGGCCTGCGCAGTGGCGAGGCCGGGAGCGTCAACCCTGTTGGAAATCACCAGCGCAATCTCGGCCGGGAAGCCATCTGCTGCGGCGGCCTCGATCAATGCGGTCATGTTCGACCCGCGGCCGGAAATCAGGATGGCGACGCGACGCATCACGGCCTCACAGGTTGAGTTCGAGATGTCCGTCATAGACGACGCGCTCGTCGCCCTCAGCTTCGATGACGTCGCCGAGCAGCGACACGGTCTCGCCGCCCTCGCGCAGGATGTCCATCACCTGCTGCACGGCTTCGCGCTTGACGATGGCGATCATGCCGACGCCGCAGTTGAAGGTGCGCAGCAGCTCGAGTTCGGCGATATCGCCTTCCTTTGCCAGCCACTTGAACACCGGCAGGACGGTGAGGGAGGGCAGGTCGATGCGAACGCCGAGGTTCTTTGGCAGCACGCGCGGGATGTTGTCCGTGAAGCCGCCGCCAGTGATATGCGCGAGGCCCTTCACGGCGCCGGTCTCGCGGATCGCGCGCAAGCAGGATTTCACATAGAGCCGGGTCGGGGTCAGCAGCGCACCGCCAAGCGTCATCACCGGCGAGAACGGCGCTTTGTCGGCGTAAGAGAGGCCCGTGCGCTCGACAATCTTGCGGACCAGCGAGAAGCCGTTGGAGTGGACGCCAGACGAGGCCATGCCGATGACGGCATCGCCCACGCCGATATCATTGGTCGGCAGCAGCGTGCCGCGCTCGGCAGCGCCGACCGAGAAACCTGCGAGGTCGTAGTCGCCGTCTTTGTACAGGCCGGGCATCTCGGCGGTCTCGCCGCCGATGAGCGCGCAGCCGGACTCACGGCAGCCCTCTGCGATACCAGCAACAATTGAGGCGGTGGCTTCTGGGTCGAGCTTGCCGCATGCGAAGTAGTCGAGAAAGAACAGCGGCTCGGCGCCCTGGACCACGAGGTCGTTGACCGACATGGCGACGAGATCGATGCCGATGCCGTTATGGATGCCGGCTTCGATAGCGATCTTGACCTTGGTGCCAACGCCGTCGGTAGCGGCGACGAGAACCGGATCCTTGAAGCCGGCGGCCTTGAGGTCGAACAGTCCGCCGAAGCCGCCGATCTCGGCGTCAGCGCCGGCACGGGCGGTTGCGCGAACCATCGGCTTGATGAGGTCCACCAGACGGTTGCCAGCATCGATATCGACGCCCGCGTCCGCGTAAGTGAGGCCTTTTTTCTGGTCGGTCATGCCGGGTATCCTGCCGGAGCTGCGAAACTGTGTATTTTCGGCTGGTTACGTCGGAATCCCCGCCTGCGCAATGGCTCGTAAACGCTATCCCGATTACTATGTAGGCGGTAAGCCGGTCGGAGCCCCCAAGCTCGGATTGCGAAACAGGCCGGAGCCGGGAAGCGCCGCGTGAGTATCCCCAATTTAATCACCCTCGGGCGCATCCTGCTGGTGCCCGTGATCGTCTGGGCGATTGCCTCGAACCAGATGGAAATCGCCTTTGCAATCTTCGTGATTGCGGGGGTCAGCGATGCCGTGGACGGCTTTCTCGCCAAGCGTTTCAACATGGCCAGCGAACTCGGTGCGCTGCTCGACCCCTTGGCCGATAAGGCGCTGCTGGTCTCGATCTATGTCTCCCTGGGGATATGGGGGGCAGTTCCGCGCTGGATCGTGATTCTCGTGGTGTCGCGGGATATCATGATCGTGGGCGCCGTCATTGTGTCGTGGTTGTTCGGCAAACCGATCCCGATGAAGCCGCTGATGGTATCGAAGCTCAATACGGTGGCGCAGGTGGCCTTCGCAGCCTTGGTTCTTGCTGCCCTCGGATTTGGTTTCAAATCCTCGCCTTACGATTTGATTTTAATGGGCTTTGTGACCGTCTTGACGCTGCTCTCTGTGTCCTTCTATCTCGTCGAGTGGATGCGACACATGAGCACCATCGAACCCGGTCAAGAGCCCCGGTAAACCGGTATTCGTGACGTTCGCCGGCGGAGCCGGCAGGAGTATTTGCGTGGTCGCCCGCGTCCAACCCCGTCAACTGGCGTTCGCGCTGCCCCATGCGGAGAGTCTGTCCCGCGACAACTTCCTTGAGGGCCCGGCCAATGCCGAGGCGCTGGGACTGATCGACTGCTGGCCGGACTGGCCGAACCGGGTCATGCTCCTTGTCGGCCCGGAAGGGTCCGGCAAGAGCCATCTGGCGGCGATCTGGGCCGAGGAGGCCGGGGCACGCTCCACCATGGCGCACAGCCTGACGGCTGCGACGGTTCCGGCTGAGTTGGTGACCAACGCACTGGTGGTGGAGGATCTCAATGCCGGTGCCTTCGACGAGCGGGCGCTGTTCCATCTTCTTAATCTGGCACGTCAGGACAACGCCTATGTGCTGATTACGGCGCGGGTCGCCCCGGCCGCCATGGAGGTCGAGTTGCGCGATCTGCGGTCGCGGCTCCGTGCGATCCCGGTAGTCAATCTGCTGCCGCCGGATAACGGGTTGTTTCGGGCGCTGATCGTGAAGTTTTGCGCCGACCGCCAGCTCAGCATCGACGAGAGCGTGGTCAGCTATGTGGCCAGCCGCATCGAGCGGTCATTCGCCGCCGCCCGCCATACGGTGGAATTGCTGGATAGCGAGGCGCTCCGGCTTGGGCGGCCGGTGACCCGTGCATTGGCTGCGGAACTGCTGCGCGACGCCTGACTTAGCCTTGGACGTCAAACGCGGCGCGTCACACCGTGCCTTGACGGCGCGGCAGGCAGGTTCCTCAATGTCATCGAAGCGTCACGCAACTGACGCAATGTCCGCTGTGATTTGCCGGCACTATAGCGCTGCTTGAACTGGATGGATTGCTGTCTCATGGACTCCGCAGAAGAGATTGTTATTGAAGAGAAAAAGGGCGAAGCGAAGCCGGCAGAGGTGGTCGCGTCGGGTCCCGAGCGCTTCATCAATCGCGAGCTGTCCTGGCTGCATTTCAATCGCCGCGTCCTTGAGGAGTCCGTCAATCCGGGCCATCCGGCGCTGGAGCGCGTCCGCTTCCTGTCGATTTCCGCAAACAACCTTGATGAATTCTTCATGGTCCGCGTCGCCGGTATCAAAGCGCAGGTCCGTGAGGGAATCAGCGAGCGCAGTCCGGACGGCTTGACCCCGGCCGAGCAACTGGTGCTGATCAACAGCGCGGTCTCCAAGCTCGGCAGCGACCAGCAGGCGATCTGGCGCGACCAGCGCGGCATGCTGGCCGATGTCGGAATCGTGCTGCTCGACGGCAAGGAGGTCAGCAAAGCCGACCGGTCCTGGATCGAGGACCACTTCCTCCACAATATTTTCCCGCTGCTGACGCCGCTGGCGATCGACCCGGCGCATCCGTTCCCGTTCATTCCGAGTCTGGGCTTCACCATCGCGCTGCATCTGTCGCGGGTGTCCGACGGCAAGACGATGAACGCGCTGATCCGCATGCCCGGCAAGATCGATCGCTTCATCCGCCTGCCGACCCCCGGCAAGGACGGCGCGGTCCGCCTTATCACGCTGGAACAGGCCACTGGCCTGTTCATCGCGCGTCTATTCCCGGGCTACACTGTTCAGGGGCAGGGTGCCTTCCGCATCATCCGCGACAGTGAACTTGAAGTCGAAGAAGAGGCCGAGGATCTGGTCCGGCTGTTCGAGACTGCGCTGAAGCGTCGCCGCAGAGGGTCGGTGATCCGCCTCGAAATCGAAGCCGGCATGCCGGCAGAACTCCGTGCCTTCGTGCAGCGCGCGCTGGCGACCTCGGATGACGAAATCCTGCTGGTCGACGGCATTCTCGCCATGAACGAGGTCTCGCAGCTCACGCGGCTCGATCGGCCCGATCTCGAATTCGTGCCCTATGTGCCGCGTCATCCGGAACGTGTCCGCGATCATGGCGGCGACATCTTTGCGGCGATCCGTCAGAAGGACCTGATTGTCCATCATCCCTATGAGTCCTTCGACGTCGTCGTGCAGTTCCTGCAGCAGGCCGCGCGCGATCCGGATGTGGTGGCGATCAAGCAGACTCTGTATCGCACCTCCAACAATTCGCCGATTGTCCGCACGCTGGTGGAGGCCGCTGAGGCCGGTAAGTCGGTAACGGCGCTCGTCGAACTGCGTGCGCGGTTTGATGAAGAGGCCAATATCCGCTGGGCGCGCGATCTCGAACGCGCCGGTGTCCAGGTGGTCTATGGCTTCCTGGAATTGAAGACCCACGCCAAGCTGTCGCTGGTGGTGCGCCGCGAGGGCGGCTCGCTCACGACCTATGTGCACACCGGCACCGGCAACTATCATCCGGTCACCGCGCGCATCTACACCGATCTGTCATATTTCACATCCGACCCGATCATCGGTCGCGATGCCGCACGCGTGTTCAACTATATCACCGGTTATGCCGAGCCGAGCGACATCGAGAAGATGGCCGTATCGCCGCTGACCTTGCGCGGGCGCATGCTCGAACACATCCGCGGCGAAGCGGCATTCGCCCGCAGCGGCAAGCCCGGTGCGATCTGGCTCAAGATGAATTCGCTGGTCGATCCGGAAATCATCGATGCGCTCTATGAGGCGTCGAATGCCGGTGTATCCGTTGAACTGATCGTGCGTGGCATCTGCTGCCTGCGGCCGGGCGTGCCCGGCCTGTCCGAAAACATTCGCGTCAAGTCGATCATCGGCCGCTTCCTTGAACATGGTCGAATCTATTGCTTCGGTATGGGCAATGGCCTGCCGAGCCCGAAGGCGGCGATATACATATCGTCGGCTGACATGATGCCGCGCAATCTGGATCGCCGCGTCGAGGTTCTGTGTCCGCTGCAGAACCCCACCGTGCATACCCAGGTGCTCGAGCAGATCATGGTGGCCAATCTCAAGGATACGGAACAGAGCTGGCAATTGTTGCCGGACGGGTCGTCAACGCGTATGAAGGCAGCGAAGGGCGAGGAACCCTTCAATGTGCACAATTACTTCATGACGAATCCGAGTCTGTCTGGCCGTGGAAAGTCGCTTGAGAAATCATCCCCGCGCCGGCTCACCCGCCGTTCGGAGCGTCACCAATCCTCGTAAGGAACCAGCAACGTGGTAGCGCGTGCCAATCAACGCGCGACCAGCGTCGCCGTCATCGATATTGGCTCCAACTCGGTGCGTCTCGTTGTCTACGAGTCGCTGACGCGAAGCCTTGTTACGCTCTTCAATGAGAAGGCGCTGTGCGGTCTCGGCCGCGAAGTGCAGAGCACTGGACTGCTGGCCAAGGACGCTGTCGACAAGGCGCTGACGGCGCTGCGGCGCTTCCGTGCGCTGTGCAGGGTCATGAAGGTCGGTCGCGTCTACGCCATCGCGACCGCTGCGGCGCGCGATGCGAGCAATGGACCTGCCTTCATCACAGCAGCCGAGAAAATCTGCGGCTGCGAGATCCAGATCATATCGGGGCCGCGCGAAGCGAAGCTCTCGGCGCTGGGCGTGATTTCGGGCGTGCACAAGCCGGATGGCCTGGTTGGCGATCTCGGGGGCGGTTCGCTCGAACTGATCGATGTCAAAGGCAATGCGGTCCGGCAGGGCGTGACGCTGCCGCTCGGCAGTCTCGCATTGCAGGATGCCTCACAGAAATCACCGAAGAAGGCGGAGCGCATCGTCAGGCTGGCGCTGGCTGACGTCGCGCAGCTCAAGGCGGGCGTAGGTCGCAATTTCTATGCGGTCGGCGGCACCTGGCGTGCATTGGCGCGGCTGCACATCATCCAGAGCGGCTATCCGCTACGTGTGATGCATGGCTATTCGATCCCGGCCACCGAAGCGCTCGATTTCGTGCGCCGCTTGCGCCGGCTCGCAACAGCCAACATTCTTGCCAACATCGAAGCCATAGCCGAACAGCGCCAGCCTCTGCTGGTCTACGCGGCGCTCGTGCTTGAATATGTCATTCGCACCGCCAAGCCGAAGACTATCGTGTTCTCGACCTATGGCGTCCGTGAAGGCTTGCTGTACGAAATGCTGCCGCAAGCGCAGCGCATGCAAGATGGTCTGGTCGGCGCCGCGCAGACCATGAACGAGTTGATGTCGCGTTCGGCCCGCCACGCGCAGGAGCTGAGCGACTGGAGTGATCGGTTCGCCCGTGTCGCCAAGCTCAAAGAGACCGACGAGGATCGTCGGCTACGCCGGGTGGCGTGTCTGTTGTCCGATATCGGCTGGCGGGTCCATCCGGATCATCGCGGCGAGCAGACGCTCAGTCTGATCACGAACGGCAATTTCGGCTCCGTCGATCATCACGGTCGCGCATTCCTCGCGCTCTGTGTGTACTACCGCTACGCAGGATTCGGCGCCGAGAACGAGCCCCCGGAGCTGGTCCGCGCGCTTGTCTCGCCGGCGCAGGTCGAACGCGCCCGTTTGCTCGGCGCGTTGTTCAGGGTCGCGCATCTCATTTCGGCGGCGCGGCCGGGCGTGCTGCCCGCCACGCATTTCGCCACCAAGGATCGCAAGATGATGCTCGTCTTCGAGCATCGCATGGTCGATCTCGTCGCCGACCGCGTCGGCAGCCGCTTCAAGCAGCTGGCACGATTAGTGGGGAAGTCCGGGACGATCGTCAGGCGATAGCCACCGTCGCTCATTCTGAATGACACTACTGATTGCAGCGCGGCGTGACTCTCGGTTTCCGTGCGTATACCCTTTTCCGGCGCGGCCGTTTTGGTCCACGCGGCAAGTACATACGATTTCCGGACCGGGAGAGTCGAAATGTCAGCCCTTCTGATCAACCTTATCGTTCAACTGATTGGCGGCGCGATTGGCGGAAATGTTGCCGGCGGTGCATCGAAGTCTGTCGATCTTGGTACAATCGGCAACACGATCGCAGGTGCAATAGGTGGCGGCGTTGGCGGTCAAATTCTCGGAATGCTGATTCCTATGCTTTCAAACGCATCGGCGACCACCGATATCGGTTCGCTGATCGGTCAGGTGGCCGGAGGCGGTGTCGCGGGTGCGGTGCTGACGGCAATCGTCGGAGCCATCAAGAACAGATCGGCGGCGTAAAGCGATCGTCATTGCGTCTCGCAGGGCGAGGTCTGGTACGCCCCGTCCTGCTGTTTGCGGCAGCCAATTAGAACGCTACCTTGGACGACGTAGCCTACGCGCGATCCACCCGGATCACCCGGCCTTTTTCCATCGCCAATGCAAGGCGGCCATGCTTGAGCGCCAGGGCGGCCTCGCCGAACAACTCACGCCGCCAGCCGTGCAGGGCGCCGACGTCGGCATTGTCGTCGGTGGCGATCTGCTCGAGATCGTCGACGGTGGCGATGACCTTGCTGGCGACGGCGTGACGTTCCGACGTCATGCGTAGCAGCACTTTCAGCAGTTCGACGGTGGCCGCGCCATTGGAATTGCCGCGCGGCTTCTCGATCTTCGGCAACGTGGCGGGATCGCGGGCGACGCCACGCTGGACGGCGGCAACAATGTCGCTGCCCCACTTGGAGCGATCAAAGCCCTTCGGCAGGGAACGCAGATTGGCAAGCTTCTCCAGTGACGTCGGCGCATGGGTCGCGATATCGCCGACGGCATCGTCCTTCAGCACGCGCGAGCGCGGCACATCGCGGCTCTGTGCTTCCTGTTCGCGCCAGGCAGCGACTTCCATCAGCACTGCGAGCTCTTTCGGCTTGCGGACGCGGGTCTTCAGCCGTTCCCAGGCGCGCTCGGGATGGAAATCATAGGTCTTTGGCGAGGTGAGAATTTCCATTTCCTCGCTGACCCAGTCGCTGCGGTCGCGCTTCTTCAGATCGGCATCGAGCTTGGCGAACACGTCGCGCAGATGGGTGACGTCGGAGACGGCGTAGTGCAACTGCTCTTCGGTCAGCGGACGGCGCGACCAATCGGTAAAGCGGTGGGTCTTGTCGGGGCGGTGGCCGGTGACGCGTTCGACGAGTTGGTCATAGGCAATGCTGTCGCCGTAGCCGAGCACCATGGCTGCGACCTGGGTGTCGAAGATCGGATGCGGCACCACGCCGGCGCGGTGCACGATTATTTCGATGTCCTGCCGCGCGGCATGGAAGACCTTCAGCACGGCCTCGTTGGCCATCAGGTCGAAGAACGACGTGAGGTCGATGCCCTCGGCAAGCGTGTCGATCACCACCGCGTCTTCCGCGCTGGCCATCTGGACCACGCAGAGCAGCGGGTAATAAGTGGTCTCGCGGAGGAATTCCGTATCGACCGTAATGACGGGGTGCTTGGCAAGTCGCTCGCACGCGGCGGTCAGCTGGGCAGTGGTCGTGATCAGTTCCATGGACGGTCCATAACGCTTTTGCCAAGGCGTTCGGCCGAAAAACCTGTTGAGTCAAGGTGTTTCGGGCAGATTGGAGGTCTGCTCCGATAGAATGAGGGTGTTTAGGTGCCGCAGAAGGTCTTCAGTACGCGCTGATCCGGCTCCGGCGGCTCGGCGTAATCCGCCATCTCCGGTTGATCTTCATAGGGTTTCGCCAGCACGGCCAGCAATTTCTCGAACGGCGCGTAGTCGTCGGCCAGCGCCGCCTGGATCACCGCCTCGACGCGATGATTGCGGGGGATGAAGGCCGGATTAACTGCCTGCATGGCCTGATAGCGTGCCTCGGAGGTCTCCGACTCCCGGCCGAGTCGCTGCCGCCAGTTCATGGCCCAGGCGTCGAACGCTGTCGGATCGATGAACAGGCCGCGCACGGCTTCGTCGCTGTCTGCGTCAACCGCGGCGGCGCCGAGGCGGCGGAAGGTCAGGGTGAAATCGGCCTGATTGACCGTCATGGCGGTAAGCAGATCCTGCGCCAATGCGGCATCGTCCGGCTGGCTGGTGAACAGCCCGAGCTTCCGGCGGAGACCGGCCTGATAGGCCGTGTCGAAAATATCGGAGAATTCGCCCAATGCGGCCTGCGCAATCTCTATGCCGGTCTTCTCATCGCTGTCGATCAGCGGCAGCAGCGTCTCGGCGAAGCGCGTCAGATTCCACAGCGCGATGCGCGGCTGGTTCGCATAAGCGTAGCGGCCCATCTCGTCGATCGAGCTGTACACCGTCGCGGGATCGTAGGCGTCCATGAAGGCGCAGGGGCCGTAATCGATGGTCTCACCGGATACCGAGCAGTTATCGGTGTTCATCACGCCGTGGATGAAGCCGACATGGAGCCAGCGTGCGACAAGTTCGGCCTGACGGCGGATCACCGCATCGAGTAGCGCGCGAATAGGATGTTCGGCTTCGGCTGCGTCGGGATAGTGCCGGGCGATCACATGATCGGCGAGTTGTTTCACCCCGGCGATATCCTCGCGCGCGGCAAAAAACTGGAAGGTGCCGACGCGGATGTGGCTTGAGGCGACGCGCGTCAGCACGGCACCCGGCAGCATCGTCTCACGCTGAACCCGTTCGCCTGTGAGGACGGCGGCGAGGGAGCGCGTTGTGGGAATGCCCAGGGCCGCCATGGCTTCGCTGACGATATATTCCCGGATCACTGGACCAAGCGCAGCACGGCCATCGCCGCGGCGCGAGAAAGGCGTTGGACCGGAGCCTTTAAGCTGGATGTCGCGGCGCACACCGTCGCGGTCAATGACCTCGCCGAGCAGGATCGCGCGGCCATCGCCGAGCTGCGCCACGAAATGTCCGAACTGATGTCCGGCATAGGCCATCGCGAGGGGATCGGCGCCATCCGGCACGCGCTTGCCGGCGAGGACTTCGACGCCTTCGGGACTGGCCAGCCAGTCAGGATCGATGCGGAGTTGGTCGGCCAGCGCGCGGTTCAGCTTAATCAGCCTCGGCGCTGTCACCGGCGTCGGTGCAACGCGGGCGAAGAAATTCGCGGGCAGGGCGGCATAGCTGTTGTCGAACGGGAAGTGGACTGTCATGGCCCCAAGATGGGGGGCCACGACGTGTTAGGCAACCGCTGAAAGCGGTCTCAGGCGGCGCGAACCGTGTCGAGGAACCGGTCGACTTCATCCTTCAGGCGATTGCTTTCGAGCGACAGCGACTGCGCTGCGGCCAGCACCTGGGTCGATGCGGAGCCAGTCTCGCTGGCGCCGCGATTGACCTCGGTGACCTCGCTGGCGACCTGGGTGCTGAGCTGGGCCGACTGCTGGACATTGCGCGCGATTTCCTGTGTCGCTGCGCCCTGTTCCTCAACCGCCGCTGCGATGGCCGACGAGACTTCGGAAATCAGCGTGATGGTCGAGCCGATCTCCTTGATGGTCTCGATCGTCTCCGCACTGGCCGCCTGCATGCCGGCGATCTGCATGCTGATTTCGTCGGTGGCCTTGGCGGTCTGCGACGCCAGCGCCTTCACTTCGGCGGCGACGACTGCGAAGCCGCGGCCGGCGTCACCGGCGCGCGCCGCCTCGATGGTGGCGTTGAGCGCCAGCAGGTTGGTTTGTTCGGCAACGGCGGTGATGAGCTTCACGACGTCATCGATCCGTGCAGTGGCCTGCGTGAGTTTGGTAATGCTTTCATTGGTCTTCTCGGCCTGCAGCACGGCGGTCGAAGCGATACGATTCGATTCATGAACCTGGCGGCCGATTTCATTCACCGACGAGGTGATTTCTTCCGTTGCCGCGGCCACCGACTGAACGTTGCTCGACACCGTATGCGATGCAGACGCTGCCGAGCCCGACAGCGTCATGGTGATATCCGACGTGCGGGTCAGCGTGGTGGCAGAGGCTTCGAGTTCGGTCGAGGCCGATGACAAGGAGCCCACCAGTTCGCTGATCATCGACTCGAAGTTGCTGGTCGCCTTCGTGATGGTTTCTGCACGGGCGGCCTTGATGGCGGCCTCGGCACCGGCAGCCTGATCCGCAGCACGCTTGGCGATGAGGGCGTCCTTGAAGATCTGCAACGCGCTGGCGATACGGCCGATCTCGGTGCTTTCGCCCTGATGCGGAATGACGGCCTCCAACTGACCATCGGTCAGCTGGCCCATTGGCTTCAGGATCGAGGCGATGCCGCCGGAGATGTCGCGCACCAGATACATGGCAGCGCTGAGACCGAGCACGACCGAGGCGCCGAGAATGATAACCATCATCCAGATCGCGTTGGCATAGGTGGCGTTCGCGTTGCTGCCGGCCACTTCGGCGCCCTTGTCGTTCAGCTCGACGAGCTTGGCCAATGTGCCGTCCATGGCGCGGCCGGTCGGAACGACCTTCTTGGCGTTGATCTCTTTGGCTGCCGCCACGTCGCCCTTGTTGGCGAGGGCCTGGACGTCGTTGCCGGCGGCGATGAAGGCCTTCCATTCCGCGTCAAGCTTATCGGCCAGTTCGCGTTCGGCTGGCGACGATACCAGCGGGGCGTAGGCCTTCGCGGCCTTGTCGAAGTCAGACTTGCGGGCGGCGAGGTTCTTGTCGACATCCGGACGGTCGGCATCGGCCACGATCAGGTGGTCGCGCAGCACAGCGCGATACCGCGCCGACTGAACGCGCATCTCACCGATCCAGCGGACGCTCGGGAGCCATTGCGTCTGGATATCCTGGGTCGCTGCGTTGATGGCTCGCATCTGCATGAAGGCGAGGGTGCCGATGCCCGCGATCACGACGAAAAGAAAAGCAACAATGACAAACAGCTTGGTACTGATCGAATATCTGGCGAGCACGAACATATTCCTCGGCGGTTCTAAGGCTGCGACGCCGGTCAGCCGAAATGGCGGCTGCCTTGGGTTGCGGCAGGGCAAGAAGCAGCAAGTTCCAGTTGAATCACCTGCCTTCAAAACGGGCTGGGTTCACGGCAAGACAGTGAATGGTGGTCGTCAACGTTCAGTAAATTTTGACACAAATACCGCTTTAAGTAGTTGAATCTGGTGCTGAAATACCGACGCGACGTATCCGGGTGCCGATGGTGCTTGACCCGAGGTAGCTGGTTATTGCGTGTGCAATCATGTAGTTCCCGCGTTGCGGGAGGTTTTCCGATCGCTCGATTGCATTTGGAAATGGTAGTCCGAAATTCATCGGTCGGAGGCCTCCGGTGATGCAGTCGCGGCCCGCAAATTCGGGCGATCTGATCGCCGAGCTTTGGTTGCCGCGTCGGATGCGGTCGGGTAAACCCTGCGCTTCGCGCTTGATCGCGAACCCGATTCCGCCCTCTGACGTATTTCCAGGATACCCATGCATCGCTACCGGTCTCACACCTGCGGCGCGCTCCGCGACAGCCATATCGACCAGACCGTTCGCCTGTCGGGGTGGTGCCATCGTATCCGCGACCATGGCGGCGTGCTCTTCATCGATCTGCGCGACCATTACGGCCTGACGCAATGCGTCGCCGATCCGGACTCGCCGGCGTTCAAGGTCGCCGAGACGCTGCGTTCGGAATGGGTCGTGAAGATCGACGGAAAGGTGCGTCGTCGTCCTGGCGGCACCGAGAATGCCGAACTGCCCACCGGCGATGTCGAGATCTATATCGATGCCATCGAGGTGCTCGGCCCCGCAGCCGAATTGCCGCTGCCGGTATTCGGCGATCAGGACTATCCGGAAGACATCCGGCTTAAATATCGCTTCCTCGACCTGCGTCGCGAGAAGCTGCATCAGAACATCATGACCCGCGGCGCCATCGTCGACTCGATGCGCAAGCGGATGAAGGAGCAGGGCTTCTTCGAATTCCAGACGCCCATCCTCACCGCGTCGTCGCCGGAAGGCGCGCGCGACTTCCTGGTGCCGTCGCGCATCCATCCCGGCAAGTTCTACGCGCTGCCGCAGGCACCGCAGCAGTACAAGCAGCTGCTGATGATGTCGGGCTTCGACCGCTACTTCCAGATCGCGCCATGTTTCCGCGACGAGGATCCGCGCGCCGATCGTCTGCCGGGCGAGTTCTACCAGCTCGATCTCGAAATGAGCTTCGTCGAACAGGAAGACGTGTTCGCGGCGGTGCAGCCCGTGATCACCGGCGTGTTCGAGGAGTTCGCCAAGGGCAAGCCGGTCAACAAGGACTGGCCGAAGATTCCCTACGCAGAGTCGCTCCGCAAATACGGCACCGACAAGCCGGACCTGCGCAACCCGATCGAGATGCAGAACACGGCGGAGCACTTCCGCGGCTCCGGCTTCAAGGTGTTCGCGCGCATGCTCGAAGACGACAAGAATCAGGTCTGGGCGATCCCCGGTCCCGGTGGCGGCAGCCGTGCATTCTGCGACCGCATGAATTCCTGGGCGCAAGGCGAAGGCCAGCCGGGCCTCGGTTACATCATGTGGCGCGAGGGCGGTGAGGGCGCTGGTCCCTTGGCCAACAACATCGGACCGGAGCGTACCGAAGCGATCCGTCAGCAGCTCGGCCTGAAGGCCGGCGATGCCGCGTTCTTCGTCGCGGGCGATCCCGAGAAATTCTACAAGTTCGCCGGTCTCGCACGCACCAAGGTCGGCGAAGAGCTCAACCTGATCGATAAGGAGCGCTTCGCGCTGGCCTGGATCGTCGATTTCCCGATGTACGAGTACAACGAGGACGACAAGAAGGTCGACTTCTCGCACAACCCGTTCTCGATGCCGCAGGGTGGCATGGATGCGCTGACAGGTCAGGATCCGCTGACCATCAAGGCTTTCCAATACGACATCACCTGCAACGGCTACGAGATCGCGTCGGGCGGCATCCGTAATCACAAGCCGGAAGCAATGGTGAAGGCGTTCGAGATCGCCGGTTATGGCGAGGAGACGGTGGTCGAGCGCTTCGGCGGCATGTATCGCGCCTTCCAGTACGGCGCACCGCCCCATGGCGGCATGGCGGCAGGCGTCGATCGTATCGTGATGCTGCTCTGCGGTACGAACAACCTGCGCGAGATCTCGCTCTTCCCGATGAACCAGCGTGCTGAAGATTTGTTGATGGGCGCGCCGTCAGAGGCTTCGCCGAAGCAGTTGCGTGAAGCGCATATCCGTCTCAATCTGCAGGACAAGTAGTCCGGCAAACCAACAAGAAGAAACGCCCTTCTACCTAACTTTTGTTTTATGACGCGCGGGAGCACGCATGTCTTCTTCATCTTCTGACGATCTCTCGCGCGCGGCGCTTGCCTATCATCGCCTTCCCAGGCCGGGTAAGCTGGAAATCCAGGCCACCAAGCCGCTTGCCAACCAGCGCGATCTGGCACTGGCCTATTCGCCGGGCGTAGCCGCGCCGTGTCTCGCGATCGCAGCCGACCCCAACGAAGCCGCTTCGCTGACCTCGCGCGCCAATCTCGTGGCCGTCGTCTCCAACGGCACGGCCGTCCTCGGTCTCGGCAATATCGGTCCGCTGGCGTCGAAGCCGGTAATGGAAGGCAAGGCGGTCCTGTTCAAGAAGTTCGCCGGCATCGACGTGTTCGACATCGAGATCGCCGCCGACACCATCGAGCGCGTGGTCGAGGTCGTCTCGGCACTGGAGCCGACCTTCGGTGGCATCAACCTTGAGGACATCAAGGGTCCGGAATGTTTCGAGATCGAGGCGCAGCTTAAAGAGCGGATGAAGATCCCGGTGTTTCACGACGATCAGCATGGCACCGCCATCATCGTCGGCGCCGCGATCAAGAATGCGCTGCTGCTCAACGGCAAGAACATAAAGAACGTCAAGATCGTCTGCTCGGGTGCTGGCGCTGCGGCGATCGCCTGTCTCAATCTTCTGGTGTCGCTGGGCGCGCAGAAGAAGAACATCTGGGTCTGCGATATCGACGGTGTCGTGCATGAGGGCCGCAACACCCTGATGGATCGCTGGAAAGCGGTCTATGCGCAGAAGACCGATGCGCGCGTGCTGGGCGATGTCATCGCCGGCGCCGATATTTTCTTGGGCGTCTCCGCTCCGGGCGTGCTGAAGCCCGAGATGGTCAAGGCGATGGCCGACAAGCCGCTGGTGATGGCGCTGGCCAATCCGACGCCGGAGATCATGCCGGACGAAGCGCGCAAGGCACGCCCGGACGCGATGATCTGCACCGGCCGGTCGGACTTTCCGAACCAGGTCAATAACGTCCTTTGTTTCCCGTTTATCTTCCGCGGTGCACTCGATTGTGGTGCGACGGCGATCAATGAGGCAATGAAGATCGCTGCCGTCGATGCCATCGCGCAGCTTGCGCAAGACCCGCCGTCGGATGCTGTGACCGCCGGCTTCGACAACGAGACCCAGGGCTTCGGTCCGGGGTCGCTGATCCCGAGCCCGTTCGATCCACGCCTGATCCTGCGCATCGCGCCGGCCGTCGCCAAGGCGGCGATGGAATCCGGCGTGGCCTCGCGCCCGATCGCCAATTTCGAGGAATACACCGCAGGTCTCGAGCGTTTCGCATTCCGCTCCGGTTTGGTGATGAAGCCGGTCTTCGCGAAGGCAAAGACCCAGCCGGTGCGCGTGATCTATGCCGAAGGCGAAGACGAGCGCGTGCTGCGCGCCGTGCAGGTGGTGCTGGAAGAGAAGCTGGCGCGTCCGATTCTCGTTGGCCGTCCGTCGGTCGTTGAAGCCCGCATCAAGCGGTTCGGTCTGGCGATCCAGGCCGGACAGGATTTCGACCTGATCAATCCCGAGGACGATCCGCGTTATCGCTCTTACGTGCAGTCCTATATCGACGTGGCTGGCCGTCGCGGCGTGACGCCGGATGCGGCGCGCACGGTCGTCCGCACCAATGCGACGGTGATCGCCGCGCTCGCCGTGATCCGCGGCGAGGCGGATGCAATGATCTGCGGCGTCGAAGGCCGCTACATGAGCCATCTGCGCCATGTGCGCGAGATCATCGGCTTCCTGCCGGGCGTCAGCGATTTTGCAGCGCTGTCGCTGATGATCACCAGCAAGGGTGCGCACTTCATCGCTGATACGCAGGTGCGTCCGAATCCGAGCGCGGAAGAACTCGCGGAAATCGCGGCGCTCGCTGCCAACCACGTGCAGCGCTTCGCCATGAAGCCGAAGATCGCTTTCGTGTCGCATTCTGACTTTGGCAGCTACGATACGGACTCTTCGCGCAAGATGCGCCGCGCCGCAGCATTGCTGCGTGAGAAGCATCCGGAAATCGAGTCCGATGGCGAAATGCAGGGCGACACCGCGCTGTCGGAAGCAGCCCGCAAGATCGTGCTGCCGCATTCGAAACTCGAGGGCTCGGCGAATGTCCTCATCATGCCGACGCTCGATGCCGCCAATGTCGCTTATCAGATGATCAAGACGCTGGCGGATGCGCTCCCGGTCGGCCCGATCCTGATCGGCCCGGCGCGTCCGGCGCATATCCTGACGCCGGGGGTAACAGCGCGTGGTATCCTCAACATGACGGCGGTTGCGGCTGTCGAGGCGCAGGAGCGGGCTGGGCGTCCGCAGGCGAGCCTTTTCGGCTAGCGCGTTCAGTCAGCCTCGCGCTGGCTGGATGCTTCCCGGCCGTTGCGCTTTTGGATAGTTCGCCGATCTGAAAGGCATCGCGACAAATGGATGACGCCAACGAGGTCATCCATTTGTTCGTTTGAAAAATGTGATGGAATGATCATACTCGTCACGTATTTCGACAAGTATTCATTGCAGTCCAGCGAGGCCGACCAATGCCAGCGTTTATTACTTTCGGGCGCATTCTCTTTGCCGTGATCTTCATTGCGTCCGGCGCATCCAAGTTTCTCGACCTCAGCGCAACGGCAGATGCGATCGCGAACAAGGTTATCCCGACGATCCCCACGGTTGTGACGCCCTATGCGACGCAGCTCGAAGGGCTGGCAGGCATGGAATTGAAGCAGATTCTCGCAATCGCCGTTGCAACACTGGAACTGGTCGGTGGTATCCTCGTCGCGCTGAACCTGGGCGCGCGCTTCTTCGCTCTGGTGCTGGTGCTGTTCGTGATGGCCGCAACGTTCTACTTCCACGACTTCTGGAACCTGGCAGGCCCTGAGGCCAAGAACCAGATGATCCACGCGCTGAAGAACCTGTCGTTGATCGGCGGCCTCTTCATGATCGCCGGTATCGGCCGCAGCGCGCGGCTGCCGGGCGGCTACAACGAAGTATAGTCCTCGCTCAGGACACCCGCCGCCAGGCCGTTACTGTGACTTCATGCGCGGAGTCGAGGATCTGGACCTCGCTCGCTTGCAGGCCGTGACTGGAGAGAATGTCCTGCGGTGATCGTTCGGGGACGCCGGGGAAGCATCCCTCGCCGCCGGGCAGGCGGACATGCGGCGCCTGCGACAGCCAAAACACGTCGATGCGATCAAAGAACATCTCGAATACGCTGGGGCCGCCGATGACGGCGACGGTGCCGGCATAAACGCTCGCATGCGCGCAAGCGTCTTCGAAAGATGCGCCGGCCGGATTCCACAGCGTGGCTTTGTTGTTTTCGGGATCGGGGCCTACGGCAGCGATGCTGCGGCTGACGATGATGCGCTTGCGCTTCGGTGAGTTCGGCTGATCCTCGAACGAATGCCTGCCGTGCACGATCAGGTCGGCACGGTCGAGACCTGCGGTGAAAAAGGCGAGGTCGCCGGGAAATTTGAGGGTATCGGGCATCACGCCACTGGCGTCGGCGAGCATGCCGTCCGCCGAGACGATGACGTAGCCGTTGAAGCGAAATGCAGGCATCAGGGGCGTCGACGAGTCCTCATTATTCCGAGATCGTCTGGACGACGCTGTTCACAGGACGGCTGCTGACCGTCGGCAGCTTGGCGTCTTTGACGATCGCTTCATCATAGGACGCGATGGTCTGCACGGGCGCCTTGGCACGCATATGCACGACCTTGTAGCCACCGGCCTTGAGCTTGCGCAGCAGGGTCGGCAACGCTTCGGCGGTGTGCTTCTGGAAGTCGTGCATCAGGATGATACCCTTGCCGAGCTTGTCGAGCTTGGTCATCACATTGGTGATGACCTGTTCGGATTTGCGCGTCTTGAAGTCGAACGAGTCGATGTCACAGGAGAAGATCGCCATGTTGCGCGTGCCCAGATAGGTGACGATTTCCGGCGGGTGCTGCAGCGCCGGAGCGCGGAAGAACGGTGCTGGGGCTGAGCCGAGTGCCCACTTCACGGCGCTGAAGCCTTTCTCGATTTCATCGATACGCTGCTGCTGGGTCAGTTTCTTGTTGGTCAGCGCGATATGGGCCCAGGTGTGTCCGCCGATGGTATGGCCGGCCGCAGCGACCTGCTTGAGCACCTCCGGATAATAGGTAGCGTGCTTGCCGATCGGAAAGAAGACTGCCTTGACGCATTCGTCGGCCAGCGTCTTCAACACGGTCGGCGTTGTGGTCTGCCATGGACCATCATCGAAGGTCAGCACCACTTCCTTGTCGCGCAGGAAGTCGAGCTGCTTGAAATGTTCGAAGCCGAAGCCCGGACCGCCCGTCGTGTCGATCTCGACCACACGGCTGACGCCGAGCGCATCGGGATTGGCGCAGGTCGATTTGGCGGGAGCAGGTGCAGCCGCGGGCGCCGGTGGCGGCGCGGGCGTTGCCGTGGGGGCGGGCGCTGGGGCTCCGGCTTTGGGTGTCTGCGCCTGTGCGCCTGCCGCCCACAATGAAATCGCGCTCGCAAAAATCAGACCTGCCGCACTGCGCATCACGTTCCCCTTGACCTACGACCAGCGTCGTCAGCGAGGTGGCCGGGCTGATCCAGATGGTCGTGGCAGCAATTCTAGCGCGATTTCAGGCGGTACCGCTATGGCAACGGCCCTTATCCCCAGTCAGTGGCTGGATCGATATTGAACCGCTCAAGCCGCGGTCAGGGCACGTCCGACGGCGGTCTTGATGCGTGTATCGGTCGGTTCGAATTCGGAGGCGAAGGAGTCGGTGAGATAGCCATCGCGGCCGACCAGATATTTGTGGAAGTTCCACCGCGGCAGGTCGCGCGGCCGTGCCTCGGCCGCCCATTTGTAGAAGGGGTGCGCGTTCGGTCCCTTCACGATTGTCTTGGCGGCCATCGGGAAACCGATGCCGAAATGTCCCTCGGTAATGTCGGCGATCTCCTTGGCGCCCCCCGGCTCCTGTCCGCCGAAGTCATTGGAGGGCACGCCGACGATCATCAAGCCGCGCTCGCGGAACTCGGTCCACAGTGTCTGAAGCCCGGCATATTGCGGGGTGAAGCCGCATTGCGAGGCGGTGTTGACCACCATGATCGGGCGGCCGGCATAGTCGGCAAGTTTGATGTCGCCACCCTTGAGGCCGGGAAACACGAAGCCATAGGCGGTCATGCGGCTCACGGCGCCTTGCGCCGAGGCGTGACGCGCGACCGCTACGGCACTTGCCGCGCCCAATACCGTTGTCAGTATCTGCCTGCGATTGATCATCGCCATTCGTCGTAGCCCAGCCTGTTTCGCGAGCAGAGTAGCGTCATCTCCGAGATGACGCACTCAACAAGCTGTTACAGGGCCGGAGTGAACGAAGCTAGCGCAGCGGCACCACGAATTCAGTGCCCTGGCCGGTCTCGCCGCCGGCGGCAATGCCCTGATCGGACACCACGATGGAGCCGCCACTCGCGAGCGCTTCGGTGATCTGGGCCATCGCGTCCGCAGGGATCGTCAGGCGGTCGAGCGCCTCTGCGGCGCTGTTTGGCAGAGGACGGGTTTTCACTTCAACCGCGCCAGTGGATTTGCGGCGACGCGAAACATTGTCGTCCTCGTCGGCGCGACGCGGGACGGCAGGCAGCGAGACTGCAGTCCAGTGAAATGCCTTGGCATGATCCTTGTCGGTACGGGCGGTAAAGACGTGAGTGCCGAGCGGGCGATCGCTGGGCTTGATGGCGATCGGCGTCTCGAACAGCGGCGCGAAATTCTGCCGCACATAGAGCTTGCCGTCCTTGCCGCTGACCAGCACGGCAATCTGGCCGGACCGCTTTGGCGTCGCATCGGCGGCAGGCATCTCGGCCTTGGCTGAATCGGCGGGGCGCGTTTCGTCCTTCTTGACGTCGGGTACGCTGGCGGCGACCGGTGCGACATCAGCTTTTGCGATTTCCGCCTTCGGGGCTTCCGTTTTGGCAGGCTCAAGCTTGGCTGGCGCTTCCGCGACGGTCTCTGCCGATTTGACCTCGGGGGTCGGCAATTCGACGACCTTGGCGATCGCGGCGTCGAGATCGCGGCGCGTCATGATCTCGGGCTCGGCGGCTTTGACGGCGGTTTCGACCTTTGTAGGTGTGGCGTCCGACATCACAGTCGCAGGCGCCGGTTTTGTCATCGCATTGCTGGCATCGGCGGTCTGGGTCTTGTCCTGAGTCTTGGAGCGGTCGGCGGCGGATGGCCTCAGACCGAGGTCTTGGAGCTTCGCATCTGCCGATGCCTTATCAGCCTTGGGCGACGCCTGGACGTCTTGAGGCGCCGCTGCCGCGACTGGACCCGGCGCGGCCTTCTGAGCGGCGAGCAGCGGATGCGAGATTTCCGCCGGGGAGATTTCGCCGGGCGCGATGATCACGCGGGCGCCCATGCGGGTCCAGCCCCAGATCTTGGTCGCAAAGGCCATCGGCATGCGGATGCAGCCGTGGGACGCCGGATAGCCTGGCAGCGCGCCGGCATGCAAAGCAATGCCCGACCAGGTGATGCGCTGCATGTAGGGCATCGGCGCGCCGCTATAGATGTTGGAGCGGTGCCATTTGTTCTTCTGGATGATGCTGAACACGCCCATGGGCGTCGAATGGCCGCGCATGCCGGTGGAGACCGGCGTCTCCGCGAACAGGCCATTGGCGTCGAATACCCGCAGGGACTGTCGCTCGATCGAGATGGCGATCACCAGCGGGCCGACCGGCTTGGCGTGTTCCTTGACCTGTTTCTCGAGTTTGGCGCCAAGGCGCTTCAGCTTTTTCTGGCGCTGCTGCGGTTGCGGCGCCGGCGGTTCGATCTCCCGCATGATCATTGGATTTTCGTCGGTCCAGAACACCGCCGCATCGGCAGGCGCCGCCACGGTCATGCCGGCCATGGCGACGAGTGCGATCCGCAGGAAGCTGCCGGAAAAAATCGTGCTGCCCAGAAAGTGGCTCTTGTCCGTTGATCTCCACGACAACTGAAATACACCCACGTCCAATATCCTCGAATCCATCTGAAAACATTAGTCTCGCAGGCGCGAGATGGGTTCACCAGCATGAGTGATCTGGCTACCGCTGAGTCGGGATCAGCCTAGCAAAAAAGCCTCACATTGAATTAACAGAGGGGCATCCTGGCTTCCGAATCCGGTTGGAATGCCTACATATTCTGGATCGGTCACGGAGAGTTGCATGACGTTTAATGGATCTGGCGGGCTCACCAAGATGTTGCGGCGCGGCGTCCTGGCGCTTTCGGCATTCGCGGCGTTGGCAATTGTCCCGGCACACGCTGCGGACGAGCCGGATCTGATCTTTCGGCGCTCCACCGTGTTCAAATGGCTCAGTCCGAACGACAAGCTGGCGACCTATGGCGTCGACGACCCCGAAGTCGACGGCGTGGCCTGTCACTTCACGGTGCCGGAAAAAGGCGGCTTCAAGGGCTGGCTCGGTCTGGCCGAAGAAGTCTCGGACATCTCGCTCGCGTGCCGGCAGATCGGTCCCATCACGTTCAAGGCCAAGAGCGATCAGGGCGAGGACATGTTCCGTCAGCGCCGCAGCCTTTTCTTCAAGAAAATGCAAATCGTCCGCGGCTGCGACGCCAAGCGAAACGTGCTGGTTTACATGGTGTATTCGGACCGGATCATCGAGGGTTCGCCGAAGAACTCGACGTCATCAGTTCCGATCATGCCCTGGGGGCAGTCAGACGCCGCCGTGCAGAAATGCGGCGACTTCATCAAATAAGCGAGCTATTGGCCGCTAGAACTTAGCTGTGCTTCGCTATTCAACGGAGTGGGTGATGACGCGTTTCGTGCGCAAGCGGTCCCATGACTGCTGCGGCTGCGGGTCACGATAGCCCACGAGCTGGACCAGCTGCTGCGGATAGCACTCGTTGCCGTGCGAGCCGTAGCCCTGCTGCGACATGGCGCCTTGGCATTTAGCGCGCGCGTGTACCGTGGAGATCAGTGGCCGTCCGGGGGCGCTGATCGGGGTATCCTTGCCAACGTCGTTGTTGCCAGTTCCCACGACTGCATTCCTTCTCTTCCAAGTGAACAGAAACGCGCAGTCGCCTGAAAAGGTTGCATACGCTCTCCTGAAGTCGCTTTAGCCGCGTTTAGGTTCAGTTTTGTTAAGGGCGTGCGACAGCCAGACGAACTTTCGAGACATCCTTTCCAAGGCGTTCTTTTCGAGCCGTTCGCATAGTAACCGCCCGGATTGTGTCGTCGGATGGGCGCGACGAAACAATTGAGCAGGCAGACGAAACCATTTTCCTCTTGGGTCGCAGACGTGCCGAAACCGCCATTGGTTATCCATTTGCCAACGACGCGGCGGGAAGCGCTGCCGAACTGGAGACGTCAGATGCGCACCATCAGCTTCATCCTCGCTTTCGCCTTCATCCTGGCCGGCCCGTCGATGGCCGGTTCCACCGATGGTAACCTACCCGGTATCGGTACGTTCGCCTTTACCGGTTCGCCCGCGATCAGTGCTGCTGCGCCGATGGTTGTGGCCTACGTACGCTGATTTCGATCGCGGGTAGACAACCGAGAAACAACAAGAAAAGTTTTGAAATGACCCGACCACGTGTTCTGACCGCCATTGTTGTCGCTGCCACCCTTGCAAGTTCCATCACGGGAAGTGCAGCGCAGGCGCAGATCTGGTCGTGGCGGAAATTGCCGGACCAGCGCGGCGAATTCGTCCGCCTGTGCTCGCCGCATATGGTCGGGCGATGGGCGCATCCAGAAGAAGTGTGCGGCTGCCTGCATGACCATGCTGTAGCAACGGTGGAAGACGTCGATTTGCGCGAGGCACTGCTGCGGGGCATTAGCGAGCGCGGCGTGCCTGCCATCGAGAAGGACTGGATCCCGGCATCCAAGCAGTCGATGATCAGCGCGACCTTCACGCAGATCGCGAAGCCGACCCTGCAATGCATGTATGATCCGGCGCCGCTGGATTGAACCACTCAGTTAGTTCGCGTGATCTTTTTGCGCTGCGTCGTCGCGCCAAAATGATCGCGGATTTCTGTCTTTCCCTCTCGTCATCCCGTTACTGCCGATGATAGCGTTTTGCTACACCACCGTTAGGTGGGTGGATTCGCTACTAATTGAATTGGTGGGAACCGAGGGATTTTTTATGCGATTTGTTTCGATCGGCTTCGCCTGTGTGTCAATGTTTCTGTCCAGCGCGGCGTTGGCCGCAGATGCCAGCACCCAGGACACCAACAAGAAAACCGTCGTCGAATTCTATGAGAAGGGCCTCAACCAAAAGGACTTCGAGGCGGCATCCAAATATTTCGGTCCGCGTTACGTTCAGCACAATCCCAATGCGGCTGACGGCATCGAGGGCTTCAAAGGCTTTATTGGTTTCCTGCGGGAGAAATTCCCGGACTCGCATAGCGAGATCAAGCAGGTCTTCGCCGACGGTGATTATGTGATCCTGCATGTCCATGCCGTGCGCGAAAAGGGCACGCGCGGCAACGCGATCATCGACATCTTCAAGCTTGAGAATGGCAAGATCGTCGAGCATTGGGATGCCGTTCAACCGATCCCGGAAAAGTCCGCAAACAGCAACGGCATGTTCTGATGGATATGGCCCGGCCCCAGCGTGACGATCGATTGAAAGGCAAGGTTGCCATTATCACCGGCGCGGGTTCCCGCGGCGATGGCATTGGCAACGGACGTGCCGCGGCGGTGCTACTTGCACGGCACGGTGCGCGCGTCGCGTTGGTCGACACCGACGTAGACGCTGCCGAAGAAACCGCGCGATTGATCGCTGTGGAGGGCGGCATCACGCAGATCTATGACGGCGATGTCAGTGATCGCGCGTCATGCGAGGCGATCGTCGAACGCACCGTCGAAGGCTTTGGCCGTCTTGATATCCTCGTCAACAATGTTGGCCTCACCGGGCCGCGCGGCGACGCCATCGAGGTCGACGACCGCGCCTGGGACGGCGCCATGCGTATCAACGTTGCCTCAATGATGCTGATGGCGAAGTATGCGATTCCGGAAATGATGAAATCCGGCGGCGGCTCGATCATCAACCTGACGTCGATCGCCGGCCTGCGTGGTGGCCATCCGAGCTTGTTGTATCCAACGTCGAAATCGGCGGTGATCGGCCTCACCAGAGCGATGGCGGCACATCACGGCCGCGACGGCATTCGCGTCAACTGCATCGCTCCCGGCACGGTCTATACGCCGATGGTGGCGTCGCGTGGCATGAGCGATGAGATGCGCAAGGCGCGCGCAGCGGGCACACTGCTGGGTACCGAAGGGACCGGCTGGGATATCGGGTATGGTGTTCTGTTTCTTGCCAGCGACGAGGCGCGCTGGATCACGGGGATTACGCTGGCGATCGATGGCGGTGCGAGTGTGGGCCAGACCGGTTCACCGGTGCCGCCAAGCGAGCCACTGCGGCATTGATGAGCATCTCTTGGACTAGCGCGTCTTGGTACCCGCGCGGGGAACGCATTTGCGAACACGCGTCACACCGGACGTGGTCAGCGTCGTGCCGGACACTTCCTTGATCTGGCCGGTGGGGCAAGAGCCGTCATCGACCAGAATGCGCTGGCCGAGGCGGACATCAACAATGTCCTGTTCGCGGTTGACCTGATCGATCGCCAGCGCCGGCGTCGTCAACGCAAGCGAAGCCAGAATTCCTGATAGCCAAATTGCCGAGCGCATTGTGCGACCTTTATTACTTGTTCTGGATCTTGAGGCCGTCGGGGCCGACATTGATCTGCAGCCCGCTGGGTTCTTTCTTGGTCTGGTAGAGATTGTAGCCGAGCACGCCGATGCCGACGATCAGCGCGCCGATGATCAGATAGAGCACGTTGCGATTGCCGGACATGAGGTCTCCGTTGGGCGGCAGATCTGCCTGCTGGGCATTCTGTCTGCCTGGATTGTAGGGAGGCGCATCCGATTCTAGAAGCGCAGCGATCGCCGGCACTGAGTGCCAGCCAGCCTTAAGTTTTAGCCCCCCGCGCGGGTTCCACGCGTCTTTGCCGCAGGCTTGCGGTGCGCGCGCAAACTCGCCGCTGAGGCTTTCGCCAGTTTTTCCGCCGATGCGACAAGTTGACGAATGGGATGGCCGGCGAAGCCGAGCACGAAGCCCGGCGCAGGGCGGGCACGCAGATAGGTGTCAGCCAGCAACCAGCCCTCGACGCCGGCCGCAGCCTTGGCCTCTGCGGCGATCTCAAGCGACGTCGCGGGCGCGAACTTCGCCACCAGATGCAGGCCCTGTGACGGCACCGGCACGGTCAGTTGCCCGTCCGACGCATCCGTCAACGTCGTCGCCAGAGCGTCGCGCGCCTCGCGATAGATGTTCCGCATCTTGCGCAGGTTGGCTGCGAAGGCGCCGGAGTTCAACATGTCGGCGACGGCGCCTTCCATCAATGTGCCGGGAAAGCGGTCCATCGCCGCGCGCGCCGTCGTGACCGGGCCAATCAGGCGTTCGGGCAGGGCGCAGTAGCCGATGCGCAGACCGGGAAACAGAGTCTTGGCAAACGTGCCCATATAGATCACGCGTTGCAGGTGATCGATGCCGGCGAGCGACAGCAACGGCGCGCCGTCATAGCGAAACTCGCTGTCGTAATCGTCTTCGAATATCCATGCGCCGGCGTCCTTCGCCCAGTCGAGCAATTCAAGACGCCGCGGCATCGCCATTTGCACGCCGAGTGGAAATTGATGCGAGGGCGTGACATAGGCCGCGCGCGCAGATGGCGCCGTGGCACGGCCCCTGGCGACGATCAGGCCGAAGTCATCGACCGGGACCGACACCGGCCGCGCGCCGCAATGTTCAATCGACTTTCGAGCGGCAGGATAGCCGGGGTCTTCGCACCAGATCTGTTCGCCTGGCTTGAGGATAGCACTGAGCACGATGCGCAGCCCATGCTGTGTGCCCGATGTCAGCATGATCTGATCGGGATCGCAGCGCAGCCCGCGCGCTGACAGAAGATGATTGGCGATGGCGGTGCGCAGCTCAAAGCTGCCGCGCGGATCGCCGTAATGCAGATGCTCGCTGCCGAATGCGCGCAGGCGGCGGCCGGCGAATGCGCGAAAGCGGCGCAGCGCGTGTTCGTCGATATGCGTGCAGCCGAGCGCGAGCGTGCCCCGCTGCGGTGCGTCGATGGCGAGGGTCTTTGTCGGCTTGCTGCTGCTCCGCGTCGGGATACGCGCGGCGACGAAAGTGCCGGAGCCGACGCGTGCAATGGCAAAGCCATCGGCGATCAGCCGCTCATAGGCATTGGTGACGGCGTTGCGCTGAATGCCGGTTTGCTTGGCGAGAATACGGGACGGCGGCAAAGCTTCGCCGGGCTTGGCGACGCCGCCGGTGATGGCATGACACAGCGCCTGATAGAGCCGATCCTGCGAGGACGATCCTTCGGTGATATGCGCGCCCGTGAGATCGAGCGGCAGCTCGGGCTTCGAAATTGGCTTCGCTGAATTGGTCGGAATTTTTCGCATGGAATTGGCACTATCGCAGACCAAATGTGGCGGTACAACACATTCGAACGCTTCCAATTGACGGGGAATTGCCGTGACCACAGCCGAACTGAAGACCGATGAACCGACGAACGCAGACATCGCGTCATATCCGCTCACGGCGCGCAATCGCGTGAAGCGACGCCATGACCGCGGCTTCTATGACCACGAGACCGTGCATCAAATTCTGGACGCATCGATGATGTGCCATGTGTCCTACGTGATCGACGGGCAGCCCTATTGCACGCCGACCTTCTTCTGGCGCGAAGGCACGAAACTGTACTGGCACGGCAGTAGCGCGAGCCGCATGCTGAAGAACCAGAACGCGCAGCAACGGGTCTGTCTCACGGTGGCCTTTCTCGACAGCCTCGTGCTGGCACGTTGCGGCTTCAATCATTCAGCGGACTACCGTGCGGTGATGGCATTCGGAAACGCTTATCTCGTCACCGATCCCGACGAGAAGGAGCAGGCTGGCATCGCCATGGTCGACCGTTTCTTTCCGGATCGTACGGCAAGTCTGCGCGAGACCACGGCACAGGAGATGAAGGCGACGTCCTTCATCGCCATGGAGATCGAGGAGGCGTCGGCAAAAATTCGCGCCAAGGGCGTGGCTGACGATGAGGAGGATTACGAACTGCCGATCTATGCCGAGCGCATTCCGGTGAGGACGGTGATCGGTGCGCCGGAGCCGTGTCCGCGGTTGTTGCCCGGCGTCGAACGGCCTGCATCCTTGCAAGCATATTCGGAAGGCCGGCTGCTCGAAGATGCGCTGACAGATGCCTATTTTCTGCAATTCCCGAAGGGGTAAGGGGCGAGCATCGCAGATGACGGCGTCGGTGCTCGTGCCGGTTACGGCCACAGCGCCGCGACGATCGCGTCGAGTCCGTCCGTCAACGCTGCTGGTCCTGGCTGCAGGATCAGCGGCGATTTGATTTCGACGATGCGATTGTCGCGCACGGCAGGAATCGTGTTCCAGCCCGGTCGCTGCCGGATTTTATCGGGCACGACTTTCTTGCCGCACCACGAAGCGAGGATCACATCGGGGGCCGCGGCAATCACGTCGGCAGGCATGACGATGCGATCCTTCGCTGCCTTCTGATGTCGAAGCTGCGGAAAAGCGTCTTCGCCGCCGGCGATCTCGATCAGTTCGGACACCCAGCCGATCCCGGTAATCAGCGGCTCGTCCCATTCCTCGAAATAGACGCGCGGCTTGTTTTGCCGCAAGTTTGCTGCAGCATTGACGCTGGAAAGTCGCAGCTCCAAGCGCGTTGCGAGCTGATTTGCGCGTTCGCTGGCGTCCACCATCGCGCCGAGCGTGCGGATCATCGCCAGAATGCCGGCGATGTCGCGCTGGTTGAATACATGAACGGCGATGCCAGCGCGCGTCAGGTCTGCGGCGATTTCAGCCTGCAGATCGGAGAAGCACAGCACAAGGTCAGGATCGAGTGCGAGGATCTTCGGCACATCGGCTGAGATGAACGCGGACACCCGCGGCTTCTCGCGCCGCACCTGCGGCGGCCGCACCGCATAGCCGGAAACGCCGACGATGCGATCCTGCTCGCCGAGTAGATACAGCGTCTCCACGGTCTCTTCCGTAAGGCAGACGATCCGGCGTGGCGGGAAGTGGCGCATGACGTCGATATGCCTGTTAACAAAGAGCTTGTCACGGCAGGGTGTTGTGTCGTGAAATTTCATCAAGCCCGCATGATGATGGGCAAGACAAACCCCAGGGAGTTGAGGCCAGCATGACGCCGCTCGACAAGATCCACAGCCTCGCGATGCCGTTTTCCGTCTCGATGGGTGTGACCTTTACCGACGCCGACCTGGAGCGCGTCGTTGCCACGATGCTGGTGCGCGAGGACCTGTGCACACTCGGCCATACGATCCATGGCGGCGCGGTGATGGCGCTCGCCGATGCGGTTGGTGCGGCGGCGACGGTCATCAATCTGCCGGAGGGCGCCAAGGGAACGACGACCATCGAGAGTAAGACCAATTTCACAGGCGGGGCGAAAGCAGGAAGCACCGTGCGCGCGATCGCAACGCCGGTTCATCGGGGGCGCAGAACGCAGGTATGGCAGACCCGAATCGAGACCGAAGAGGGCAAGCTGGTGGGCGTCGTGACGCAGACCCAACTGGTGCTGTAAGGCGGTGGTGTGTCGCGCTTAAGGTTTTGTTAATGCTGGATAATTGCATGGCTCACTTGCAGTGGGTGCTGGCAGGTGCGGCATCTACGCCCTTGAATTTCATGGTGCGTCGCACAATATAGGGTGTCTAGGGAATCGACGCTTTCCTCGAGGGCAACTTGAGGATTTTGACCATGTTAGACGCAGCCACCACCATTGCCATTTCGACTCGGGCTCCGGCCCGCGGACATGTGCGTGTCCTTGCAGCCCGCGAGCTGCCGCTGTTCCGCGAACATCTCTTGAGACTGGATCGCGAGAGCCGCCGCGATCGTTTCAACGGTTCGCTCGACGACGAATGGGTCGCACGTTACGCCGAGAAGTCCGTCAATACCGGCACCGTCATTCTCGTTTACTTCGAGGATGGCATCGTGCGCGGCGCCGCCGAATTGCATCAAGCCGACCTGTCGCCGGACTCGCTGCCCGAGATTGCCTTCAGCGTTGAAGCCATCGTGCGCCGCAAGGGCGTTGGCAGCATCCTGTTCACGAAGCTGATCGCGAAGGCGCAGTCGATGGGCTATACGAAGCTGCGCATCACCACCGGCGCGCAGAACGATGCGATGCGTGCACTGGCCAACAAGTTTGGTGCGCACCTGTCGTTCCGGCACGGCGAATCCACGGGAGTTATAGACCTGCGCGATCCCATGGGCGCTGGTGTCGCGCCGCAGCCCAAGACCTCGGCGCTCGATGTGGCGCGCGCGGTGGCCGACTATAACCGGGCTTACTGGGGTCTGTGGTTGAAGCTCGCCGGCTGGGGCAAATCGTCCTGAGCCAAGAAACTATCGCGACAAAGAAAAAGGCCTCGTGGTGAACGAGGCCTTTTTTGCGACTGCGGGGAGGGCTGTGAGCGCCCTCAAAATCAGATGCGCTTGTCGTTACCGAATTTGCGCGTCACGCGACGTTCCACGACCACCGAACGCTGAGCACCTTGCTCGCCTGCGATAACGCGGGTCACGCGCAGCGTGCCGGTCGAACGATTGGCCTTCTTCACTTCAGCCTGCACGGCGTCGAACGGCATGCCCATCAGCGAGGCGGCGATCTCCGCCTGCTGATCGAGGTCCTCGGTGATACCCATCGCGGCGAAGATGGCTTCTTCCAGGGTCGGGGGATCGCGCCGTACGCGCCGCGTTCCATATTTCGTGTTCCAGTCTTCGCTCATCGCTCGCCTCAGTGTTGATTTGCGATACCTAAGCGAGCAGTTGTTGCATTGCAATATGGAATTACCGCGACAAAGCAGCCATGCAAACTTGTTCCCGGAACACGAGAAAGAGTTTGGTCAGTAGCTTTACGACAAAGCGGATGGCGGGGCGGTATCCCGTTGGGGTTGCGGCCAGCGTTTCAGCGCCGCGTGGCCGGCATCGGTGAGCGCGTAGGTGCCGCGCGCGGGACTTTCGAACCAGCCATAGACGTTGCGATGCAGGATCTTCTGCGCGTCCGGATAATCAGGCGTGAGCTCGCGCACCTTGCGCGGACCGACGACAAGCATCGCAGCGCAGGCCAGCGCCTGCTGGCGATAGGCCGTCATGATCGGTGCGCGGGTGCTCCCACCCAGCGCAGGATCGCCTTGGCGCTTCTTGTGCTCGGTGATGAGGCGTGAACGCTTCTTCGGATTGCGTCGGGGCGCGACAGTGGCAGGCGCGACCAGAACCTCGACGCCGCCGGCATCGGTGATTCCCAACATCCCGAAGCCAAGTCGGCGGCAGAGGTTGCGGTAGCGCGCATCGCTTTCACGGCCCTTGCCCTTGATCGAAAGCTTGGCCGCCACCCAGACTTCATCGCTAGCGCTAGCGCGATCGACGGCCTGCAGGATCAATTCGAGATTGAAGCTGAGCTTGAGCTCGCCGATCACGACGATCGGCGGATCATCACCATTCAGGGCCACGAGATCGCAACCGCCAATCTCGCCTTTGACCGAAAAGCCAAGGCCTTCAAGGAAGTGTTTCACCGGAAGGTAGAGCGAAGTTTCCAAATCGAACGTCCAAGCCGAGGTCCATGAGACGATGCGCCGCTGCAACCGCGACTCACCGGCCGAGTTTATCCGGGTTGGCCCGCGGCGACACCCGAGGCGCCTTATCCCTGTGCGATCGGAGACCCGCGGTGAAGACCCTTCTGGAAATGTCGGACAGCTTTCGTCTGTTGCCGCATCTGATCGCCATGTCGATCGCCTATGTTCTGGCGCTGCCCATCGGCTGGAATCGCGAGCGCGCCGAGCGCAGCGCCGGGCTGCGGACCTTTCCGCTGGTGGCGCTTGCCACTTGCGGCATCGTCCAGGCGACCGAGGGGTTTCTGAACGGTCATCCCGAAGGCACGGCGCGTATCATCGAAGGCCTGATGACCGGCATGGGATTTATCGGCGGCGGCGCCATTTTGAAAGACAACGGCTCGGTGCGTGGTACCGCCACTGCAGCCAGTCTGTGGGCAACCGGCGCAACTGGCGCTGCCGTGGGCCTCGGCGCCTATGACGTGGCGGTCGTCATCTCGCTGTTCACCTTCCTGACTCTTTGGCTCCTGGTACCTTTCAAGCAGGAGGGGCCAAAGACGGAAGAGGACGTTAAAAAGCCTCCCAGCGAAATTTGAGCGACAAAATACCGGTGCTGGCGCAATTCTGTGAGGGTTAACCTCAATTCGCCCGATTTCGCCGGCACATGGCAGCAATGATTGGCCTTTTGCTGCGAAGCAGCGTAAAGCTCCGTCGATCCCGATACGCACCGGACTCCTGGACCCGACGTGACCGCCAACTGAAGGGCGGCAGATTCGTTTCCGTTTGGTCCCAAGTATTGATCCCGTGGATCTCAATGAGTCCGACCGCGACGCGGTCCGCTGCAACCAAGGTTTACATCTGTGTCATTTCTCTCGACTGGTCCGTCGCTCGCCCGCGCGTTGGCTGAGCGCAACTACAATGAATCCACCCCCGTCCAGGCCGCCGTCCTCGCTGACGATGCTGTCGGTCGTGATCTTCTCGTGTCTGCGCAGACTGGCTCCGGCAAGACCGTCGCTTATGGTCTGGCGATCGCCGAAAATCTGCTCGAAGGCGCGGAGAAGCTGCCGAAGGCTGGATCGCCGCTGGCGCTGATCGTCGCACCGACGCGCGAACTCGCGCTGCAGGTGCATGGCGAACTGACCTGGCTCTATCAATATGCCGGCGCACGCGTCGTTTCCTGCGTCGGTGGTATGGATCCACGCAAGGAGCAGCGCGAGTTGGCCGCAGGCGCGCATATCGTCGTCGGTACGCCCGGCCGTCTATGCGACCATCTGCGTCGCAACCGCCTCGACGTCTCCGAACTGAAGGCCGTGGTACTCGATGAAGCCGACGAAATGCTCGACATGGGCTTTCGCGAGGACATGGAGTTCATCCTCAAGACCACGCCGGCATCCCGCCGTACGCTGCTGTTCTCGGCAACGTTGCCGCGCGGCATCGCCAATCTGGCCAAGCAGTATCAGCAGCAGGCGTTCCGCGTCGAAGTCGCTGGCACCGAAGGTGGCCACTCCGACATCGAATATCGTGCGATCCGGATTTCGCCGAACGACGTCGAACACGCTGTCGTCAACGTGCTCCGCTATTTTGAATCGCCGAGCAGCATCGTGTTCTGCAACACCCGCAATGCGGTGAACCATCTGCAGACCGTTCTGCTGGAGCGCGGCTTCTCGGTTGTCGCTCTGTCGGGCGAACTGTCCCAGAACGAGCGTACTCACGCGCTGCAGGCGCTGCGCGATGGTCGCGCACGGGTTTGCGTCGCCACCGACGTGGCTGCGCGCGGTATCGATTTGCCCAATCTCGGTCTCGTCATTCACTCCGACCTGCCGAACGATCCGGAAGTGATGCAGCATCGCTCGGGTCGTACTGGCCGTGCCGGCCGCAAGGGCGTCAGTGTTCTCTTGGTGCCACCATCGCGCCGTCGCCGCGCCGAGATGCTGCTCAATCTCGCTGGCACGGATGCCGTCTGGGGATCAGCGCCGACCGTCGAGGAAATCCGCGTGCTCGATCAGCAGCGCATGCTGCAGGATACGTTGTTCACTGAAGAGTCCACCGAGGACGATCTGACGCTGGCGCGCGCGATGCTCGCCGAGCGTTCGGCCGAGGAGATCGCAGCGGCGCTGGCGCGGCTGTATCGTTCGCGTCTGCCGTCGCCGGAAGATGTGCAGGATCCCGGCACGTTCCGCGGTCGCGAGGATCGCCCCGGCAGCCGTCGCCGGGACGAAGAAGGCGCTCCGGTCCGCAAGACCCCGAAGAAGAGCGAACCGATGGGCGAGGGCGCCAAGTGGTTCCGCGTCGCCATCGGCCGGCAGAAGAATGCCGAAGCGCGTTGGTTGCTGCCGATGATCTGCCGTCGCGGCGGCATCGAGAAGGCCGATATCGGCGCGATCAAGATCTATGACGGCAATTCGGAATTCGAGATTTCGGCAGCCGCGGCTGAGAAGTTCGCGACCATGATCAAGCGTCCGGACAAGGAAGACAATATCCACATCGAGCCGCTAGCTAACGGTCCGGAAGGCGCGGTCGCATCGAGCCGCACGGCGCCGGAAGATCGCGACTATTCCAACAAGCGCCCGCGCAAGCCCAGCTTCAGATCCGATGGCGACCGTCCGGACTTCAAGGACAAGGGTGCCTATAAGGAGAAGTCCTGGAAGGACAAGCCGAAGAGCGACAAGCCTTACCAGGGCGACAAGCCGCGCTACGAGGGCAAACCGCGTTTCGACGACAAGCCGAAGTATGAAGGCAAGCCCAAGTTCGACGGCAAGCCGAAATACGATCCGGTGCGCGCCGACAAGCCGGCTTATGCAAAGCCCCGCAGCGAAGACACGCGTTACGAAGGCAAGCCGAAGTTCGAAAAGAAACCACGCGCGGACAAGCCGCCCTACGTCGCCAAGGCCAAGCGCGATGGCGGTGCGCCAGCTGCCAAGCCGGCTTTCGGCAAGAAGAAAAAGATCTGGGGCAACGCCGGGTAGTCTGGGCTCCGACCTCATGGTGAGGAGCGCGCTACTTTAGCGCGCGTCTCGAACCATGAGTTGGTGATATGCAATCATCCTTCGAGACGCGGCCAAGCGGCCGCTCCTCAGGATGAGGGCGGAGCGTGGGACAAATAGTGGCTAAACCCGTCCGCTTACCGGCAGCAGCGCGCCGGTCAACGCACTCGCCGCATCGCTCGCCAGGAACAGGATCACGCTGGCGAGTTCGTCCGGCGTGACCCACTTTGAAAAATCGGCATTGGGCATATCGCGGCGGTTCGCGGCTGTGTCGATCGTCGACGGCAATACGGCATTGACCGTGACCTTGCCCTTCAGCTCGGCGGCGAGCGTTTCCGTCAGCCGATGCACGCCAGCCTTCGAGGCGGCGTAAGGCCCCATGCCGGCGCCGGCCTGTAGCGCACCCATCGCACCGATATTGATGATCCGTCCGGCCTTCGACGACGTCAGATGCGGGATTGCCGCGCGCGAGGCATTGAGAGCCGTGAGCAGGTTGAGCCGATGCATCGTCTCCCAGCTCTTGTTGTTACCGTCGGCAATATTCTCGAAGGTGAATGCGCCGGCGATATTGATCAGCACGTCGATCTTGCCGAATTGTTTGACCACTGCAGCGATGGCGGCGTCGGCTTGCGCGGCATCGGAGAGGTCGACGCCGCCGATCTGCAAGCGATCTGGCGTTGAGGCCGGCGTCTTGGCGGAATGGTCGATGGCGGCAATGGTTGCACCGCTCTTAACGGCGCGTTCGAGCACGACCTGACCCAGCGCACCGGACGCTCCGGTGATGACGATGATCTTTCCGTTCATGGGGAACTCCTGTTACGCGCGATGATCCTGCCCGGAATTGGCCCTGGGTAATAGCCACAGATAGATCGCGCCGGCGGCGAGCGCCATGCCGGCCATCAGGCCGGTCATCACCAGCACCGGATGCCCGAACGGTTCGAACACCGCGATCATGGCGCTGGCGAAGGCGCCCATGACCATTTGCATACATCGCATCACGCCGGCTGCCGCACCTGCCACATGCGACAGGTTCTGCAAGGCTTCGTGGTTGGTGCTCGGTGCAAGCAGGCCGAAGGAAAAGATCGTGAGCGCCATCAGCGGCATCAACGACAGCGTCGTGATGGCGCCGGCAGGCACCAAAGCGACGGCTGCAACGGCGCTGGCGATCATCAGCAGCAGACCGGCCATGATGATCTGGCGTGAGGCCACATGGCGGCGGCTCAGGCTTCCGCTGATCAGCGAGGCAACCAGCACGCCGCAGGAGGTCAGTCCGAACAGCAGCGCAAACATCGTGGTGGAGAGACCGAGGCTGCCGATCAACACGGATGGCGCGCCCGAGATGAAGGCGAACATGCAGGCAAAGGCGAAGGCGTAGAGCAGGGAGAAGCCGACGAAGATGCGATCGGACAGCACCATGCGGTAGCTCTCGAGCAATTGCTTAGGGTTGAGCGAGCGGCGTTTCTCGACGGGCTGGGATTCGTCGAGGCTGATGGCGCCGACGATCAGCAGGATCAGGCCGACGGCGGCCTGCACCGCATAGATCGTTCGCCAGTCACTGACGGTCATCACCCAGCCGCCCAGCACCGGCGCGATCATCGGCGCGATGCCGAGTACGGCGGCGATTTGCGACAGCTTGTGGCGCGCCGTGCCGTGTTCGAACAGGTCGCGCACGATGGCGAAGGGCAGGATGGCGCAGGCGCCTGCAGCGAGGCCCTGCAGCAATCGAAACACGAGCAGCACGGTGAAGGATGGCGCGAGCGCGCAGGCGCCCGCCGCGATCGAGAACAGCAGCAGTCCATCCAGCAAGGTTGCGCGGCGCCCGAAGCGGTCTGCGAGGGGGCCGCAGATCAGCGGCGAAATCGCAAAGCCCGCCAGGAACAGGCTGAGCGTCAGCGGCCCGCGTCCTGCGGCGTCGGCGAAACTCGCCTCGATCGCCGGAAGGCCCGGCAATCCCATGTCGATCGAAAGCGGTGGCAATGCGGTCAATGTGCCCAGAAAGGCGGTGAAGGCGAAACTGTCGCGCCTGAGGGCCAAAATCGATTCCTTGAAAATGCGAAAAAGTGTTTATGCGGTCGCGGCGCTATTCTGCCGGACTGATTTGCGCCGGCAAGATCCGGCGGTCAATGAGACTGCTCAGCGTGAGCCCAAGCCCGACCATGGCAACGAGCGCTGCGAGCAGCGGAAGCTGCGCATAATGCATGCCGGCATTCAGCGCCACGCCGCCGATCCATGCGCCGGTGGCATTGCCGAGATTGAACGCGCCCTGGTTCAGGGTCGAGGCGAGGTTTGGCGCATCCGTGGCGGCATCGACCACCCAGATCTGCAGCGGCGAGACCAGCGCGAAGGCGATACCGCCCCACAGGATCAGTAGCACCAGGGTCGGAAGCGTCATGTGCACCACAAGCGCAAGTGCGCCGAGCACGATGACGAGACAGATGAATGCACCGATGATGGTCAAGAGCAGGTTGCGGTCGGCGAGGCGGCCACCGATCAGATTGCCGATGGTGAGGCCGACGCCGATCGCCAGCAGTGCGCCGGTGACGCCATGCGGCGTGAGGCCGGTGACCTCTTCGAGCAGCGGCGTGATGTAGGTGAAGAGGCTGAACATGCTGACTGAAGCCATGGTCGAGATCAGCATCGGCAGCAGCACCGGCCAGCGGCCCAAGGCGCGAAACTCTTTCGCCAGTCCGCCGCGTGTGCCCGGCATGCCCGATGGAACGAAACGCGTGATCGCGAGGAACGCAACGATACCGATCACCACGACCGCCCAGAATGTCGCACGCCATCCGGCGGACTGTCCCAGAGCTGTGCCGAATGGCACACTGAGCACATTGGCCAGCGTAAGGCCGGCGAACATCAACGACACCGCTCGCGTGCGCTGCTCACGTGGCACCAGATTGCTGGCAACGACGGCGCCAATTCCGAAGAACGCGCCATGGGCAAAGGCAGTGACCACGCGTGCGGTCATCAGCAACCAGTAATCCGGCGCGAGGGCGCAGCCGAGATTACCGATCGTGAACAGCACCATCAGAACCAGGAGAGCAGTCTTGCGCGGGATGCCTGCGGTCGCCATTGCCACGATGGGTGCGCCGATCACGACGCCCAATGCATAACCCGACACGAGATAGCCGGCTTGCGGGATGGTCACCGACAGGCTGCGCGCGACGTCGGGCAGCAGGCCCATGATGACGAACTCGGTCGTGCCGATGCCGAAAGATGCAGCAGCCAATGCGAGAATAGGAAGGGATAGTCGGATGGGTATCTCCTGAGCGGAAATATTGCGATGCAATATCAGGAGATGTGCCACGACCTCAGCGATTTGGCGACCGCCTCGCGGGGGAGGCAGCATTGCGCGCCTCGGTCATCAAACTGTCGAGAGGCGTTTCGATGGAGCGGCTGTCGGCGGACAACAGGCCGACTGTGCGACTTCAGCGCAAATGCAGGCGGACGGCTCAGACCGGAGGCCAGCTGCGCATGGCCATGTCGGCGAGTTTTCGCAATTGCTCGCGCGGTGCGCCGCCTGCGGCTTGCACGGCCATGCCCTGCAAGATGGCAGACACGTAGCGCGCGAGATCGCCGGCATCCGCGTCGGCTGGCAGATCGCCTTCGGCGAGGGCGCGTGTGAAGCGAAGGCGCAGATCGTCCTCGCTCTTCGAGCGACGCGCCATCAGTTCCTGCTTGATCGTCTCCGCGGCATCACCGCAGCAGAGGGCGCCCTGGACCGCGAGACAACCGGGATTCCTGGGATCAGTCACCGCCTCAACGGATTCGTAGAGGATATGTTCGACCGCTTCGCGGGCCGTGGCCTTCTCCAGGCCGGTGCGGAAATAGCCGCCGGGGCCATCGACGTAGCGATCCAGCGCCTTGCGGAACAGATCTTCCTTGTTGCCAAACGCTGCATAGAGACTGGGCTTGGTGATGCCCATGGCTTCGGTGAGGTCGGCCATCGACGCGCCTTCGTAACCCTTGCGCCAGAACACATGCAGCGCGAGGTCGAGGGCCGTGTCGGTATCGAATTCACGAGGACGTCCCAGTGCCACGACGGGCCCTCCAAAGTTTTCTACCGTTCAGTAGATAAGTCTCTTGACAGTGGATGTCGATAGTCCATCTATACCGGACGTTACGAATGTGTGCGTTGCAGCGAGATGCCCGGCGGGACCGGCCAGACGCGGAATGTACAGCTTAGCTACTGAAATGACAGGGCTTTACAAGGCCCACGCAGATTAAATGGGTTCACAATGGCACATAATCTCCCTCGCAAGATCGCTTTTGGCGCCGGAATCGCGTTGGTAGCGGTCGCCGTTGGCGGCGGTGCGGCGCTGATGAATCTGTCCAGCGTTGCAGCTCAAGCCGAGTCCGGTGCGGTTGTTCCCGCTGCTGTTCAGGCTTCGGTTGCCCTGGTGGAAGCCAAGGCCACGGCGCCTTCGGACGAGTTCTCGGGCCGCCTTGAGGCAATTGAGCGCGTGGAGATTCGCTCCCGCGTCGCAGGCGCCGTTCAGGAGATCCACTTTCGCGAAGGCGCGCTGGTCAAGAAGGACGACCTTCTGGTGCTGATCGATCCGGCGCTCTACGCCGCCGACGTCGATCGTGCCCAGGGACAGGTGTCCGCGTCGCGGGCGCGCCTGATCCTGACTAAGGCCGATTTCGACCGCGGTCAGCAACTGACCAGCTCCAGCATCACCCAGCGCGACCTCGACAATCGTATCAATGCGTATCGTGAGGCCGAAGCCAACCTCAAGGCTGCAGAAGCCGCGCTCAAGACCGCCGAGCTCAATCTCAGCTACACTGAAGTGCGCGCGCCGGTCGCGGGCCGGGTCGGCAAGGTGGAGATCACCGTCGGCAACCTGATTTCGGCCGGCCCGTCCGCGCCGCTGCTGACGACGCTGGTCTCGGTCAATCCGATCTATGCAAGCTTCAATGCCGACGAACAGGTGGTGTCGCGCGCGCTGAAGACGCTGGCAGACGAGAAGACGCCGGGCGATATCGACCGCATCCCGGTTCACATGACCACCGTCACTGATAGCGCACCGGTGAAGGGCCGCATGCAGTTCATCGATAATCAGGTCGATCCGCGCAGCGGCACGGTGCGGGTGCGTGCGATGTTCGACAATGCCGATGGTCGCTTGATGCCCGGCCAGTTCGCGCGGCTCACAATGGGTCAGCCGAAGGCAGAACAGACGCTGCTGATTAGCGAGCGGGCAGTTGGCACCGACCAGAATAAGAAGTTCGTCATGGTGGTCGATGCCAAGGACAAGGCGCAATATCGCGAAGTGATCCTGGGGCCCTCGGTTGATGGCATGCGCGTGATCCTCAACGGCCTCAAAGCCGGTGAACGGATCGTCGTCAACGGACTTCAGCGCGTGCGGCCGGGTGTGACCATCAAGCCGGAGATGGTGGCGATGAACGCCGCGTCTCTCGTCTCGATTAAGGCCGTCGCGCAGAACTGATAACGACCGCCCTGTCCGCAGGCGGGCAGGGCGCTCTTCCTAATACACAGCACGTCATCGAGGTCGAGCGATCGGCCGCGCGGGGCCCTTGTACCCCGCAGGTCTGGATCATCACGGAATAGCGCCATGAACTTTTCAAAATTCTTTATTGATCGTCCGATCTTTGCCGGCGTGTTGTCGACGGTGATTTTTCTCGCCGGCCTGTTGTCGATGCCGGTGCTGCCGATCTCCGAATATCCGGAAGTCGCGCCGCCGACCGTGGTGGTGACAGCGAATTATCCCGGCGCCAATCCAAAGGTGATTGCGGAAACGGTCTCGACGCCTATCGAAGAGCAGATCAATGGCGTCGAGAACATGCTTTATATGAGCAGCCAGGCGACCACCGACGGCAGGATGACGCTCAACGTCACCTTCCGCCTTGGCACCGATCCCGACAAGGCGCAGCAACTGGTGCAGAACCGCGTCTCGCAGGCCGAGCCGCGCTTGCCGGCGGAAGTGCGCGCGCTGGGCGTGACGACGATCAAGAGCGCGCCAGACCTCACCATGGTCGTGCATCTGCTGTCGCCGAATGACCGCTATGACATGACCTATCTGCGCAACTACGCGGTGCTCAACGTGAAGGACCGCCTCGCGCGCATCGAAGGCGTCGGTCAGGTGCAGCTGTTCGGCTCGGGCGACTACTCCATGCGCGTCTGGCTCGATCCGCAGAAGGTCGCCGAGCGCGGCCTGTCGCCGAGCGATGTCGTGCGTGAGATCCGCGCGCAGAACGTGCAGGCAGCAGCGGGGCAGGTGGGCGGTTCGCCCAATGAGCCGGGCCTCGACCTGCAGCTCTCGATCAATGCGCAGGGGCGCCTGCAGACCGAAGAGGAATTCGGCGAGATCATCGTCAAGAACGGCGACAATGGCGAGGTGACGCGGCTGCGCGACATCGCCCGTATCGAACTCGGCGCCGCCGACTATGCACTGCGCTCGCTGCTGAACAACAAGTCCGCAGTGGCAGTTCCGATCTTCCAGTCGCCGGGCTCCAATGCGATCCAGATCTCCGACAATGTCCGCAAGACCATGAAGGAGCTGAAGGAGAATATGCCGGACGGTGTCACCTACGACATCGTCTACGACCCCACGCAATTCGTTCGCGCCTCGATCGAGGCGGTGATCCATACGCTGCTCGAGGCCATCGCACTGGTGGTGCTCGTCGTCATCCTGTTCCTGCAGACATGGCGAGCCTCGATCATCCCGCTGATCGCTGTGCCGGTGTCGGTGGTCGGCACTTTCGCCGTGATGCATGTGTTCGGCTTCTCGGTGAATGCGCTGACGCTGTTCGGCCTCGTTCTGGCGATCGGCATTGTGGTCGACGACGCCATCGTCGTGGTGGAAAACGTTGAGCGCAATATCGAGCGCGGGCTCGATCCGAAGAGCGCGGCCTATCAGGCCATGCGCGAAGTGACCGGCCCGATCATCGCCATCGCGCTGGTGCTGGTCGCCGTGTTCGTGCCGTTGGCCTTCATCACCGGCTTGACCGGGCAGTTCTACAAACAGTTCGCACTGACGGTGGCGATCTCGACGGTGATCTCCGCCTTCAACTCACTGACACTGTCGCCAGCACTCGCCGCGCTGCTTCTGAAGGGCCATGACGCGCCGAAGGATGCGTTGACGCGCTTCATGGACAAGACGCTCGGCTGGTTTTTCGTCCGCTTCAACCGCTTCTTTGCCAGAAGCTCTGACGCGTATAGCGGCGGCGTGAAGCGCGTCGTCTCGCGCCGCGCGGCGGTGATGGGAATCTACGTTCTGCTGATTGGCGTCACCGGTTATCTGTTCCACGCAGTCCCGGGCGGTTTCGTGCCCGGTCAGGACAAGCAGTACCTGGTCGGGTTTGCGCAGCTCCCCGACGGCGCTACGCTGGATCGTACCGAAGAGGTGATCCGTCGCATGGGCGAGATTGCGCAGAAGGAGCCCGGCGTCGAGAATTCGATCCAGTTTCCGGGCCTGTCGATCAACGGCTTCACAAACTCGTCCAACTCCGGCATCGTCTTCATCGGTCTGGATGCGTTTGACAAACGCAAGGATCCGAGCCTGAGCGGAAATGCCATTGCGTTGTCTCTGAACAAGAAGTTTGCCGGCATTCAGGACGCCTTTATTGCCATGTTCCCGCCGCCGCCTGTGTCGGGTCTTGGCACGATCGGTGGCTTCAAGCTGCAGATCGAGGATCGCGCCGGTCTCGGCTATGAGGCGCTGAACGACGCTACCAAGGCTTTTATCGGCAAGGCAATGCAGCAGAAGGAGCTGGCCGGTCTGTTCTCAAGCTATCAGATCAATGTGCCGCAGCTCTATGCGGATGTCGATCGCACCAAAGCGCGGCAGCTCAACGTGCCGGTTACCTCGGTGTTCGACACGATGCAGATCTATCTCGGCTCGCTCTATGTGAACGACTTCAACAAATTCGGTCGCACCTATTCGGTGCGCGTCCAGGCTGACGCCAAATTCCGGGCGCGGGCCGACGATATTGGCCAGTTGAAAGTTCGCTCCGACAGCAACGAGATGATCCCGCTCTCGACGCTGCTGCGCGTTAAGGAAAGTGCAGGGCCGGAGCGCGCCATGCGCTACAACGGTTTCCTGTCGGCCGACATCAATGGCGGCGCGGCGCCCGGCTATTCCACCGGCCAGGCGCAGGACGCCGTGGCGCGTGTCGCCAAGGAGACGCTGCCCAAGGGCATCGACTTCGAATGGACTGAACTGACCTATCAGGAAATCATCGCCGGCAATTCGTCGCTGATCGTGTTCCCGGTGGCGATGCTGCTGGTGTTCCTGGTGCTCGCCGCGCAATACGAAAGCCTGACACTGCCATTGTCGATCATCATGATTGTGCCGATGGGCTTGCTGGCGGCGATGTTCGGCGTCTGGTTGACCAAGGGCGACAACAACGTCTTCACCCAGATTGGTTTGATCGTGTTGGTGGGTCTGTCGGCGAAGAACGCCATCCTGATCGTGGAGTTTGCCCGCGAGCTGGAATTTGCCGGGCGGACACCGATCCAGGCCGCGATCGAGGCCAGCCGTCTGCGGTTGCGGCCGATCCTGATGACGTCGCTGGCCTTCATCATGGGCGTCGTGCCGCTGGTGACGTCCACTGGCGCAGGCTCGGAGATGCGTCATGCCATGGGTGTCGCGGTGTTCGCCGGCATGATTGGCGTCACGGCCTTCGGCATCTTCTTCACGCCGATGTTCTATGTGCTGCTGCGCGCCATGGCAGGCAACCGTCCGCTGACCCAGCATGGCGAAGCGACGGTCGATCAGGCGGCGCCGCTGGCACCGGGATCGCACGAAGCACAATCGCGCCCGCACGCCACGTCGCATTCGTAACACCCGGGACCGGGGAAGGAGACGCCTGATGAGGGCTGCTGGTCCACGAATGCGCCGTTTCGACCCATTCTAAGGCGAGGAATTGCGTAGCCTGCGTCCAAGGCTGTTGGAATCGCCCCCAATTGGCCGGGTGCGCTTTCCTCCACTGCACATCTTCCGCTACAATGCGAAAGGCACTGCAGGGGAATGACGGGTTGCGGACGGGCTTCTACAAATGCGAATACCGGGTTGATGAGGCGGTCGGTCGCAGTGTGATGTTTGTCGAGCATGGCAGCATGCTCGGCGGCAATTCCGCTTTTGCCCATATCGGCAGCTATGAGCTCCGGGGTGACGAGGTGGTGGCGGAGATCGAGAGCCGCCGCCACATGAACGATCCCAACTATCCCTCGCTGCTCGGCCAGGATGTGGCGACCATCAGCGTCATCGGCCGGCCCTATGGCGACACCTATCGTTTTCAGGGTTCGTCGCCGCAAATGCCGGGTGCGAAATTCGAGTCGGTCATGACGACGATCGATGACGGCGAGATGCCTCCGGCCGGACCGATCGGTGCGGGTGGCATCGCCAACGGGCTGTATTCGATCCATCTGCGCACACTTGACGGCATCGATGGCGGGCTCAACGGCGTGATGCTGCTGCATGACGGGCGCATCCTCGGCGGAGACGCGTTCTTCTATTATCTCGGCGCCTATTCCTCCGCGGACGGACGCTGGAAGGGCGAGATGCTCAATCAGGAGCACACGCCGACAAAGGGCGAGAACCCGGTCTTCGGCGGCCATGAAATCGGTATCGGCTTTTCCGGCACCTGCGACGAAACCGGCGCCGAACTGGAAGCCACGGCGCTGGCCGGCAAACGGAGCCTGCGGTTGCAGGCAGTGCTGAAGCTGATCCGCAAGGCCGTGTAAGTTCCAGGCTGGCGCACGGCTTGATGGGGTGCGCGCCTGTCCGTAATGTCACCGGCGAATGACACAGATGGCGACAAATCCATGACCCAGCGTATCGGCGCGACCGCTCTGATCTGGTTGCTCGGCGTCGCGGCCGGACTGGCTGTGCTGTCCGCGCCAACGCGCGCGCAGGCCCAGTCCGCCGATCTGGTTCTGTGCGATCGCCTCGCGGCCGATCCTGCCGATCCCGACAAGCCTGCCGATGTGAAGGGCGTGGCCGATATTGCCAAAGCCGATATTGCCACCGCCACCAAATTCTGCCGGACCGCGTCCGGCGGGTCGCGCCGTGCGATGTTCCAGCTCGGGCGTGCTTACGCGGCCAATGCGCAGGTAGCTGAGGCGCTCGCGGCATGGCGCAAGGCGGCTGACAAAGGCAGTACCTCCGCCATGGTCGAACTCGGCGTCGCCTATGGCAACGGAACCGGCGTCGCGCGCGACGAAGCGCAGGCGCGCAAACTGTTCGAGCGTGCGGCTGAAGCCGGCAATCCGCGCGGCGTAAGCAATGTTGCGGCACTATCCGGAGGCGCAGGCGCGGGTTCAGACCCGGTGCGTGCACGGCAATTGCTGGCGAAATCCGCGGAGACCAATGCCGAGGCGCAATATCAGCTCGGCATGATGCTGTCGGAAGGCATCGGCGGCGCGAAAGACGATGTTGCGGCACGCAGCCTGTTCGAGAAGGCGGCAGCACAGAACCATGCGGGCGCGTTGGAGCGCATGGGCGCGTTCGCGCAAAGCGGCCGCGGTGGTGCGTCGGATAAGGATGCCGCGAAGGCCTATTATGAGAAGGCCGCAGCGCTCGGCGACGACGATGCGAAGAAGGCGCTGGAACGCATCAAGTGCCCTTATGTGCTCAAGGACAAGCGCGGCAACGTGGTCAGCAATATGTGCTTCTGATCAGCCTAGCCTGACTGCGGTCTGTCGCAGGCGCGCGCCGGCGTACCCACGTCGAATTCGCGCCGGTCATTCACCGACGGATCAACGAAATAGGTGACGGCGTTGAACGGCACCGTGACGCGCGACTTGATCCCCTTGAACCACAGGTTGACGCTGAAGCGATCCGCGGTGACGTTCAGTCGTTCGAACTGGTGCTGCAGCACGAACGTCATCTCTTCGGGATATTTGGCGCGCTGGGCATCGAGCACGATGACGCCGTCGAACGAGGTCCTGAACGTGATCTCGTAATAGTGCCGGCCGCGCAGACCGCATCTGGCGACGTCGGCAAGCGTGGATCTCACCTCGGCATATTGTGCGAGCGGGGCGGTGGTGCAGGGCTGTTGTGCTGCCGCGTGTGATGTGAGCGCGGCCAGCATCATCATGGCAACGGCGAGGGTGCGGAGGTCGCGAGGCAAGGATGGTGTCATGATCCTTTGTCGCGGCGGCAGCGGGCGGGTTCATGGGGCTGCGACAGCGATTTTCTGCCGCATATTTCCGCAACCATTTGTTTCAAATTGGCCGCTTAACCTGCCGGTTCTGAGTCGCAATGGAGCCGCCTGTGAACGAGAGCCTGATCGCCATCTGCCAGTTGTTTCTGGTGCCGCTGACCATTCTGTTTGCCGCGGTGGGGGTGGCCAATGCGCGCTTCGTCAAGCTGTTGGTGTGTTTGCTCGGCGTCGGTCTCGCCGGCCTCTGGCTCTATCGCATCTATCTCTGGACCGGCCTGTCGGTGATCGATCGCCGCACGGCCTACGGGCTCGCGGGAGCCTTCGCGCTATGCTGGGTGCTGACGCTGCTGCATCAGATCAAGAGCAGCTTCGGCGGCGGATACGATCGCTAGGCTCAGGCAAATCTGAATCAGGCCAGCCCGAGCGAGAAGGCCAGCGTGCCGATCGCGGCATGCGACAGGATCACCGGCCAGATGTTGCGCATCCGCAGATAGGCGAAACCCCAGACGATGCCGACCAGGAACGTGTTGAGCAGCAGCACGCTGTCGCCATAGGCGATGTGGATCAGCGAGAATACCGCCGAGGAATAGATCACATAGGTCCAGGGCCTGACCTGCAGCCGATCGGTCATCAGTTTCGGAATCGATCGGCACACGACTTCCTGGCAAGGGCTCGAGACCAGGACATAGAACGGCGCAAAGCTGAGCCAGACCGGTGGCTTGTGGTCGAAGGTGAGAAACCGGGTCTGCGCCACCATGATTGCCGCGATGCCTGCCGTGATCGCGGCACAGAACAGCCAGTGCCTGATGTCAGAGGGACGGCTGAGGCCGAGTTCCGCGACCGAGAAGCCGGCCAGCAGGCACAGCGCGATACACAGCACGGACACCAGCAGCAACGCGGGAATGCGATATTCGAACGGCAGAAAGCCCCAGTGAATGGCGAGACCAGGCGCCAGCAGCAGCGCGGCAAATCCCGGCAGTGGAGCGATCAATCGCCATTGGAATCGTTGCTGTCGTAAAACCGTCATGATGTTCTATAGCTGAAATCATGTGGTGGTTTAAGGGCGGAGTGGCCACGCAGGCTGAAAGCGACGAAAGCGTGATCGTCGATATGTCAGCAGCAGGTGGTGACATTTCCGTCGGACGGTCTGCTCGGCCGTTGCTGGCCGCCCCGATGCGACAAAGTGGAACTCGCCGACTAGTATTGTGTCTCACACATCCGTCCATGACGTGAACAGCGCTGCCTGACCGCGTCGCTCGCCGTTCTCACTTCTCAGTTCCCAGACGATGCCACCTTCGATCCAGAAGCGCCGGCCGGACTTGGCGATCCGCAACCCACGATAATTGTCGATGAAGCCGTTACGCGCGACGGCATCCAGCAGGCGCTGCCGCTCGTCGCGGTTCGGCGCTTCTGCCGAGAGGCGCGACGGGATGGTGACGAATTCGTCCCACTTATATTCGAAGCAAGATTGCGCGGTGCGATTGGCATAGGTGAACACCGGATCGGCGTCGGTGTTATGTGCGAGCACCGCGAATGGTGCGTCGCTGTAGAGCCACGCTGCATCTTGCCCAGGCGCCAACAGGGGCTTCCCGACAGTGCGGAGATAGCTCCCAGTGAGGAGTTTGAAGAAGGGTGCATCGAGTGCGAAAGCAGGGAGCGTCGGAGCGGTCACGGGACTCTCTCGGGGATAGGCTATGAGGACATAGCCCGCATGGCTCTATACGACATCGGCAGCGAAAGCGGTGCTGACTGCCCCGGAATGCATGGAGCAGCCGCTATCGGTCGGCAGGAAGGATCAGGTCGTGATCAACCTGTTTTCGAACGCCACGGTGCATTGATTCACCGAGACGGCCGCGTCCCGTTCGTCGATTGCGCGTCCCGTGTAATCCGATAGCTGGCCGGCTTATTTAGTCGTCGCATCGGCTGGGCTCTTGTTTTAGCCTCTCCCGAAAATGTCGTTCCAGGCGAAAGCCCAATGGACCGGCGCAAAGGGAGAAAACGTGAGCAACAACAAGAAGGGGCGATGGTTTGCCATCGCCGCGATCCTTGCCGCATCGCTGTTCGCCGTAGCGCCAGGGCAGGCGCAGCAATATCCTGAGCGCAACATCACGATGGTCGTGCCATTTCCGCCCGGCGGAACGACCGACATCGTCGCGCGCATCCTCACCGAACAGCTCAGCACCGAACTCGGCAAGCAGGTGGTGATCGAGAACCGCGGCGGCGCCAGCACGTCGATCGGTGCGCAGGTCGTGGCCGGTGCCGACAAGGATGGTTACACGCTGCTGTTCGCCAGCGCGACGACCTTCACGACCAACCCGCATTTGCTGGCCTCCATCAAATACAAGCTGGAGGATTTCGCGCCGGTCGCGATGGTGGTGAAGGTGCCGTTTGCCTTCGTCGTGAAGAAGGACTTTCCGGCCGCCGACGTCGCGGCGTTTCGTGCCTATGCGCTGGCCAATCCGAGCAAGGTCAATAATGCCACCAACGGACCGGGCAGCACCGTGCACCTCATGGGTGAGATCGTGGCCCGCGGACTCGGCGTGAAGCTGCAGCATTTACACTATCGCGGTGCTGCGCCGGCGATGAACGACATGCTTGCGGGCATCGTCGACAGCAATGTGGAAGCGTTGACCAATACGGTGCCGAACCACAAGGCGGGCATGTACCGCGCGCTGGCCGTGCTGTCCGAGGAGCGTCTTCCACAATTGCCCGATGTGCCGACTTTCAAGGAGCTCGGATTCCCCTCGATCGTCGGCGCGACATGGTTCGCAGTCTTCGCGCCCGCGGGTACGCCGCAGCCAGTTCTGGACAGGCTCAGCGCTGCCATCACCCGCATCGTCAGGACGCCGGAATTTGCAAAGAAGATGGAGCCGATCGGCAATCAACCATGGCCGATGACGCCGGCGGAACTCGAGACCCATGTGAAGAGCGAGCGCGACCGCCTGGGCAAACTCATTCGCGAAGCCAACATCACGGTCGACTGACCGCATGAACAAGATCAAGGGAGAACATCAATGAATGCAGCCGTCAGCTCACCCGCCGTGAAAGTCGTCCGTTCGGTGCAGGATCAGGTCAGTCCCGAGGAGTGGCAGTCGCGCGTCAATCTCGCGGCCTGCTACCGTCTCACGGCGATGTACGGCATGACCGAGATGATCGCCAACCATATCTCCTGCCGCGTGCCGGGAACGGAAGATCAGTTCCTGATCAATCCCTATGGGATGCTCTATGAGGAGATCGATGCGTCGAGCCTCGTGAAAATCGACCTCGACGGCAACACGCTGTTCAACGCGTCCGACTACGCCGTGAATGCCGCGGGCTTTGTGATCCACAGTGCCATCCACATGGCGCGTCACGATGTCGATTGCGTCGCGCATACCCATACGGTGGCCGGTATGGCTGTGTCGGCTATGGAATGCGGATTGCTGCCGGTGGCGCAGACCTGCATGCGCTTCCTTCATGTCGCCTATCATGATTTCGAGGGTATCGCCGACAATCCCGAGGAGCGCGAACGGCTGATTGCGCATCTCGGAAATCACGAAGCGATGGTGCTGCGTAATCATGGCCTGCTGGTGGTCGGCAAGACCATCGCCGCGGCTTTCAACGTGCTGTTCCGGATGGAGCGGGCCTGTCAGGTTCAGGTTGCAGCGCTGTCGTGCAACACCAAGCTCATCACGCCGCCGCAAAAGGTCCTGCAGGATACCTATGACCGCATGAAGCCGCGCGATAATGTTCCGGGCCTCAGTGGCGAACTGGCCTGGCCGGCGCTGCTCCGTAAGCTCGACCGGGTCGATCCGTCCTATCGCAACTGAGCTTGCGCTAGAGTCTGATCCATCTTCGATGGATCAGACTCTAGCTATTTTCTCTATGAGAGCATGATCTTGTCCGAAAACCGGTGTCCACTTTTCGGGATCATGCTCTAGCAGGCTCTGCGGCTGCCGGGCCCGCAGGCGTGGCATCCACCTGATGAACAGAAGGGATGCGCGGCATCAAGAATGCGGCGCATCATAGGTTCGGCAGTCAGATGCGCGACTGCAGGTCCGCCTACGGCTTGAAGAAGGACACCGGCGTCATCAACTGGTTTTCCTGGCTGATGAGATAGGCGGCCTCGGCGCTGACCTTCAGGTAGTCGGCCCAGGCCGGGTCCTTCTGCAGCGCCTGGCGCTTGGCCTCGCGATCGGCTGGGCTGTCATAGACCCAGATGTGCATGTAGCTGTTGACGTTGCCGGTCTCGGTTTGCATGTAGGCCAGCGGCTTGCCCAGATGGCGGCTCTGGATCTCGTAACCGTGCTCGGCATACAGCGCCAAGTGTTTCTTGATCGTGCCGGGGCGGCAGGTGTAGGTGCGAACGTCAAGCAGCATGGGGTTTCCTCGAGCGGTGGCGGATCAATAGGGTCATTCGGCGGTGGCGCCGGACTGCGCGACAAGCACGGCCCAGCGCGCCACCTCGTCGTTCACGTATTTCTGGAATGTCGCCCGATCGTCGCCGACGGGGTCGGCGCCGAGCCCTTTGAGCCGCTCCTGGACAGCGGGGTCAGCCACGCTCTGAACAATGGTCTGCGCAAGCTTCTCGACGATAGCGGGGGGCGTGCCGGCCGGTGCGAACAGGCCGAACCACGAGCGCGCGTTCATGCCGGGGAACGGCGTTTCTGAGAAAGCGGGCACGTCGGGCAAGGCGGCGTGACGCGTGCTGCCCGTCACCGCCAGCGCCTTGAGCTTGCCACTCTGCACCAGAGAGAGAACTTCGGGCAGGTTGGCGAACATGATCTGCACTTGGCCGCCGATCATATCGTTGAGCGCCTGCGCGCCGCCCTTGTAAGCGACGTGCGTGATCTTCGCACCAGCCAGTGTACTGAACTGCTCGCCGGACAGATGGGACGCGGTGCCCACGCCGCCCGATGCATAGTTGACGCTCGCGGCATTGGCCTTGGCGTAAGCGGCGAGTTCGCTCACCGAATTGACTGGCACCGACGGGTGCACCACCAGCAGCAGGGGCACCGACGCCAGGTTTGACAAGGCCGCGAAATCGCGCGTGAGGCTGTAGCTGAGCTTCTGGTAGAGCGATGCATTGATCGCGTGGCTCGATGTGGCCATCAGCAGCGTATAGCCGTCGGGCTCCGAGCGCGCCGCCGCGGCACCGCCGATATTGCCGTTGGCGCCGGCCTTGTTTTCCACCACGATCGACTGGCCGAGCCGTACCGACATGGCTTGCGCCACGGTGCGCGCGATCACGTCGGTGGCACCACCGGCGGCGAACGGCACGATCACGCGCAGGGGACGTTCTGGATAATCGGCCATCGCGCTGACTGAGGTGAGGGCCAATGCTGCGGCCACGACGAGGCTCCGCAACGGGATGATTGCTTTGTGCATTTTGTTTCCTCTGCCTCTTGTTTTTATGTCCTGCCGACGGCGCGCATCCGCAGATGCGGGGCGGTCGTGGCGGTGGGCGTCATGCCATGCCGACCTGCGCATACAAACGCGCAGGTGGCGATGGCAGCGCCCGGTCAGGCGTCCATGCGGGACACTCTATGCAGCCGCGCGGCGACGGCGCTAGGACGGATCAGACGTTGTGTTGGACTTTTTCGCGTGTCAGTCCAGTGGACGGCAATGCTTCCTCCGGAAGTCGCCCGGCGTGAGGCCGGTCTGCTTCTTGAAGAAGCGCGCGAAGTAGGCCGGATCCTCGATATTGAGGCGGAACGCGATCTCGGCGATGCCCGTTTCGGTGTTGCTGAGCCAGCGCTTGGCTTCGAGGACCACGCGCTCCTGCACCACCTGGCTGGCCGTGCGCGCCACAGTGCGCTTGACCGCATCGTTGAGCTGGCGCTCGCTCACGCCAAGCGCCTCGGCGTACTGGCCGATGGTACCGAAGCGCAGGTAGTGCGTTTCCACCAGCATCGCGAAACGGCGCGCGAGCGCCTGGTGTGGACCAACGCCACCGGCGGGCTCGTTGTCGGGGCACACACGGCGCAGGCGCGTGAGCAGGATCAGCAGGCTGGCCCGCACCACATCGGGAAATCCCGGCTGGCGATCGCGTGCCTCACGCTCCATCTCGCAGAGCAGTGGCAGCATGCCGTCATGCTGGGCCTGCGTGAGATAGAGCGCGCTGTTGCCGCGCGCAGGGTGGAAGAACGGAAGTTTCGCGACATCTTCGGCGCGCGGAAACATCCGCGCGAAGAAGTCGGTGCTGAAGTTCAGCACGTAGCCGTGAGGCTTGACCGATGACGTCCAGGCATGGACCTGGCCCGGCGAAAGAAAGAACACTGAGTGGTCGCGCACGTCGAAATGCGCGAAGTCGAGTGTGTGCGTGCCGCTCGCCCGGGTCATCCAGAGCAGATGGTAGTAGTTGTGCCGGTGCAGGAAACCGCGCGGGATGTCGTCGCGGTCCTCCAGTCGTACGAGGTCGAAGTAGAACGAGCCTTCGCCCGCGAAATCCGAGGTTTCAAAGGTCGGAAACTCGCCGGAGCGGGCGGAGAGGAGAGCTTCGGGCAAGTGAAGGTGTCCTTGCGGTTTCGGGGCACGGTTATCAGCGTCATCCTATCGCAAAAAGCCGGAGAGTACCGCGTGTTGGCGAATGCGACACCGGACGGTCTCTCCGAGGAGTTCGGCAGCTCTATAAGAATTCTGGGTGCCGCTCCATCACACCCGGGAAGTTGCGTCGGGGGATGCTCCTGCAGGCGTTTTATGGCGTTCGCTCGGAAGGGGACCTGATGGAACGGACGCAGACGGCGGGTCGTCGCAACTGAGCTTGCGCTGGATCAATTGCAGAACGGATTTCGGGCGATGGCGGTTGCCGAGCTGGCCGCCGTCGCCTACATCAGGGCGCATGACGCAGACCTCCGAAATCGGCTTCACCAGCTTCCAGCCCTCCCTGAATGAAGAAAATATCGCGCGTCTGGTGCAGACCTTTTACGGCCGTGCCCGCGAGGATGATTTGCTGGGGCCGATCTTCAACAGCGCCGTGACCGACTGGGATCATCACATCGCGCAGATCAGCGATTTCTGGTCGTCGATGATGCTGAAGACCGGCCGCTACAATGGCCGGCCTATGCGTCCACATCTCGTGCTGCCGCTGAAGGGCGAACATTTCGATCGCTGGCTTTTGCTGTTCGAACAGACCGCGCGCGAGATATTTCCGGCTGAGGTCACCGAGGCCTTCATGATCCGCGCGCGCCGCATCGCTGACAGTTTCGAGATGGGCGTTGCCTCTGTGCGCGGCGAAATCGCTGCGCCGCGACATAGCGTTTAAGCGGTAGGCACGTGATGCATAGCCGGTCTTGCGAGAGCCCGTGGTTGCGCTAGGCTGCAGCTCCAACAAACCGGGAGTCGGTCCATGAAACGTCTGTCTGTCCTCGTTCTCTTGAGCCTGTTCAGTGCTGCGCCCGCAATGGCGCAATCCTGCAACGCCGTCAGCGGCGACGGCAAGCCGCTCGCGGGCGCTGCCAAGAAGAGCTTCATGAAGAAGTGCTGCGAGGACAACGCCAAGAGCGCCGAGGGCAAGCCACTGGCCGGCGCCGCCAAGACCTCATCGGTCAACAAGTGCATGAAGGGCTGAGGCTGCTGCCTCACGCATCCAGACGCGCAAAAGCCCCGCTCGCGCGGGGCTTTTCGATTCCGGGCTGAAGCGACGTCAACTCGAAGTCTTCGTCTCAGCTCTTCGCTTCGAGCTTGTCCTGAGTCTTCGTGTCGAAGTCGCCGGCGTCATGGCGTTCGCGCAACTGGCCGGCCGGGTCGCCCGAGGTGCGATTGACCATGCGACCGCGCTTCACGGCAGGTCGTGCCGCGATGGTCCTGGTCCAGCGCTGCAGGTTCTTGTAGCTCTGCACATCGAGGAAAGTGCCGGCATCGCCATAGATCGCATTCTCTGCGAGGCCGCCATACCAGGGGAACACCGCCATATCGGCGATCGTATAATCCTTGCCGGCCAGATACTCGTTATCGGCGAGGCGACGGTCCAGCACGTCGAGCTGACGTTTCGTCTCCATGGCATAACGATCGATGGCGTATTCGATCTTGGTCGGTGCATAGGCATAGAAATGGCCGAAGCCGCCGCCGAGGAAGGGGGCGCTGCCCATCTGCCAGAACAGCCAGGACAGGCACTCGGCGCGTTCCGGGCCGCCCTTTGGAAGGAAGGCGCCGAATTTCTCGGCGAGATGCACCAGGATCGCGCCGGATTCGAACACGCGAAACGGCTTGTCGCCGCTGCGGTCGATCAGAGCTGGAATCTTGGAATTAGGATTCACATCGACGAAACCCGAACCGAACTGGTTGCCGTCGATCCGGATCAGCCAGGCATCGTATTCCGCGCCTGTATGGCCGGCAGCGAGCAGTTCCTCGAACATGATCGTGACCTTCTGGCCGTTCGGCGTCGCCAGCGAATAGAGCTGGAACGGATGTTTGCCGACCGGGAGCTCCTTCTCATGGGTGGGGCCGGCGATGGGCCGGTTGGTCGAGGCAAATTTGCCGCCGTTTTCCTTGTCCCAGGTCCAGACTTTGGGAGGCGTGTAGGGGGCGTCGGTCATGTCGGGCTGGCTCCGGAAAAGGGGCAGGGTTGATGGTTGCCGAGGACAGGTAGGGATGAATGCAATTGCATGCAAGATGGCGAGGCGTCCTATGCCGGAAGCCGCCTTGTGCCGGGCGAAGACATGCGATGTAACGACTCCGCACCGCCGTCGCTGCCGATGGCGGGATTCTCCTGCTTGCGAAGATTCCCCTCCCGATGAGCGACACCCCAGCGCAGACCGTCGGCGCACCGCCCGCCAAACGATCTTTCGCGGCGCTGCATCACCCGGGCTTTCGCGCCCAGTTCATCACCTATGTGCTGGCCATGATGGCCGACAATATCGAGCATGTGATCAGCTACTGGGTGGTGTTTCAGAAATTCCAGTCGCCCGCGCTCGGTGGGTTTGCCATCGTCTCGCACTGGCTGCCGTTCCTGCTGTTCTCGGTCACCTCTGGCGCGCTGGCGGAGCGGTTCGACCCGCGGCGCGTGATCCAGTGCGGCATGGCGCTGTTTATTCTCGCGTCGCTGGGCTGGGGCTATTTCTTTGTCACCGATACCCTGCAGATGTGGCAGGCGATGGTGCTGCTGGTGATCCATGGCTGTGCCGGCGTGCTGTGGCAGACGCCGAACCAGATGCTGCTCTACGACGTCGTCGGTTCCGCCGACCTGCCGAGTGCGGTGCGTTTGAACGCGATGGCGCGCTATCTCGGTGTCATGGTTGGCCCAGCGGTCGGCGGTGTGATCCTGCTCGCGTTGGGTCCGGCCTATGGCATCATGCTCAACACCATCTTCTATCTGCCGCTGGTGCTGTGGCTGATCAAGGCGCCCTATGGTCCGCGCTTTCGCACCGGCGCGTCCGCGCCTCAGCGCGCCGTGCGGGGCTTTGCGGACATCGTCCAGACCATGCGCGACGTTCGCCACCGTCCGGTGATCGTCTCCATGATCGCGCTGGCCGGCGCGGCCTCGTTCTTCGTCGGCAATGCCTATAGTTCGCAGATGCCGGGCTTCGCCAGTGATCTCGGCCATGGCGATCCCGGCATGTCCTACAGCATGCTGTTGGCGGCTGACGCAGCCGGCGGATTGCTTGCCGGCCTGGCGCTGGAGGGCAGGCAATTGCTGGCGCCGAGGCCGCGTACGGCGATCATTCTGGCGCTGCTCTGGTGTGGTGCGCTGGCGATCTTCGCGCTGACCGGTCACTACGCCATCGCGCTGGTGTTCCTGTTTGCAGCGGGATTTCTCGAATTGTCGTTCAACGCGATGGCGCAAAGCCTCGTGCAGCTCGATGCACCCCTGGACAAGCGCGGCCGCATCATCGGTCTGTTCAATATGGCGAGCCTGGGCTTGCGCGCCTTCAGCGGCATCTCGGTCGGCGTCGTCGGCAGCATGATCGGGATCCATTGGTCGCTGGCGCTGTCGGCGCTGGCGACCATGATTGTTGCTGGAGGCCTGCTGGCGCTGCCCTAGCGAGGAAAAACCTCGGTGTCCTACCAGTCGACCAGCCGGTCGTCGCCGCCGAACGCCGCCGGCATGGCAGCGTAACGTGGCAGGCCGTCGCGGACCGGAGCAATCGCCTCGCTGCAATTGATATGCAGGCTCGGCTTGAACGCGTCCCCGAGCAGATAGCCGTTGATGCTGCACATGCCGATCCCGTCGAGTTCGATAATCAGCCGCGTGGCACATTTTGCGCAACTGAGGCGCGGGGTCGTCTTCAGCGCGAACGACGTCGTGTCGCCTTGTACGACTTCAACGCCGTCAGCCGGATAGACGGCCTCGGCCACATAAGCCGCGCCGTGGACGGTCTGGCAGTCGGCGCAGTGGCACCAGAAATGGGCGATGGGGTCGGCTGAAATCCTGAGCTTCACGGCGTTGCAGGGGCAGGCGAGTTCCATGGGCGCACCTCATCTGATGCGCAAAACTACCAGCCGACCGCAATCGCCGACAACTGCCGCGGCTTGCGACAAATCGCTCGCCGCGACTGGCAGTCGCTATTTGCCGCTTTGCAGCGCAGCCGTTTGCTTGGCGAGCTGCTTGTCGAAATCCTGTTCGAGCGTTGCAGCGTAAGCGGCAAGCTCGCCCGGTTTCACGAAGGGGTTCGGCGCGCCGTCCTTCATCGCCGCGCGCTTGGCCTGCATGCCATAGACTTCCGGATGCGGCCCGAGCAGCACGTCGATTTTCATGGACTTGGCCTTGGCATAGGTCGACCGATAATCGTCGACGATGCCGGCATGGGTTGGATTGCCGACCAGCCGGTTCAGCGCCACGGTGCCGCTGCAGAAGAACAGGACCTCACGGTTCTCGCTGCCGTCCTTCACGGTCATTTCCCAGCTTGTGCAGCCCGGCGAATGGCCGGGCGTTGCATGCGCCGTCAGCGTGGTGCCGCCGAGCGTGACCTTATCGCCCTCGGTGACGGTGCGATCCACCTTGACCGGCGGGAAACCGATATCGGTGTTCTTTTCATCGCCCGGATAGGTGCCGCTCTCGAGCAACGGCTTGTCCCGTAGGCCTGCAATCAGTTGCGCGCCGGTGTCCTTCTTGATCTCCGCAAAACCGCCAGTGTGATCGAAATGGGCATGGCTGTTGAGGATGATCTTGATATCGGCTTCCTTGAAACCGAGCTTTGCGATGTGCTCCTTGATCATCCCGGTCGATTGCGGGACGCCGGTGTCCATCAGGATCAGGCCGTCGGATGTCTTGATGAGATAGACCGCGATGCCGTCGGTGCCGACGTAATAGATGTTGTCGATCAGCTGAAACGGCTCGAAGGGGGCGGTCCACTTGACCATGACCTGCGCCAGAAAATCCTTCACCGTCTGTGCCTGCGCGCTACCTGCAAATAGCGCCAGAGCGCAGACGGCGCCTGCGAGCGTCTTCATGATGGCCTCCCGGTTCGATTTTTATTGGTTCTTTTAAACGCCGGGATTGAAGCGCGATTTGGGCAGGTCCCTCAAGCGCCATTCCTGCATGCCGGCATCGCGCATAACAGGCACGGCCGGGCGGCGAATGTTGCGAGCGCGTTGAACCATCCCGGCCGTTTTGGGTTAGACTTCACCCATGAAACAACTGATCTGCCCCAACTGCCAGACGCGCGTCTTCTTCGAGCAGAGCGATTGCGTGCAGTGCGGCGAGGCGCTGATCTTCGACACCGCGCGGTCCAATGTCGTCAGCGCCGCGTCGGTCATGTCTTGCGCCAATCGCAATCTGATCGCCTGCAACTGGGCCACGGATGACAGCGATCCGTTCTGTCCGTCCTGCCGGCTTACGCGCACGATTCCCAATCTGGTGTCGGATCGCAATGTCGCGCTCTGGAAGCGGGTCGAACAGGCCAAGCGGCGTCTGACCTACGACCTGATGCGGCTCAGACTGCCCCTTGCCGTGTCGAGCGGCGCGCATATCGCGTTCGACATTCTCTCGGACGAGACCGCCGGACATCCGATCATGACCGGGCATTTGTCGGGGCTGATCACGATGAACCTCTCGGAAGCTGACGATGCCGAGCGCGAGGCGCGGCGCGCGGCGTTTCGCGAACCGTATCGAACGCTGCTCGGGCATTTCCGCCACGAGGTCGGGCATTTTTACTGGGAAGCGCTGGTCGATCAGTCGCAGCTCATCAGTCCGTTCCGTCTGATCTTCGGCGATGAAACCCGCGACTACGGTGAAGCACTCGCTGCCTATCACAATCGCGCCGATCGCTCCTGGAATAGCGATGCCTTCATTAGCGAATATGCGACATCGCATCCGTGGGAAGACTGGGCCGAGACCTTTGCGCATTTCCTGCACATCGTCTCGACGCTGGACACCGCGTCTTCGCTGCCGCTGTCACTGGACGAGCGCTCGCGTCATACGCTGGACGATCCCTATCTCGAGCGTGACTTCGAAGCGCTGCTGTCGCTGTGGGATGCTGTGTCCTACAGCATGAACGAACTCAATCGTTCGATGGGCATGAGTGACGCCTATCCGTTTCATCTCACACAGGCGGTGAGGGGAAAGCTGCATTTCGTGCATCTGGCGATTTTGAAAGCCAGAAGCGAAAGCTGAGAGGCCTTATGCGGTCATTCCGGGGTGGGGCGAAACGCGAAGCGGTTCGGCGCGAACCTCAGCCACTCCAATTGGAGTGGCGGGGAATCTTGATGTGTTCATCACTCTTCAGCGCGGCGGAAGGAGGGACTCTCATCTTGAGATTCCGGGTCCGCGACCGCCAAGTGGCGCTCGCGTCCCGGAATGACGAGGTTGGCGCTTACTGCTCCATCTTGATGCCGGCGTCCGTGATCACCTTCTTCCAGCGCGCGATTTCGTCGGTGACGAAGGCGCGGAATTCATCCGGGGTGGTGCCCATGGGGACGATGCCCTGATCGTCGAGCTTCTTCTTCAGGTCGGGATCGGTGAGCGCCTTCTTTGCCTCCGCGGCTACGCGATCCACGATCTCCTTCGGCGTGCCAGCGGGCGCGATGATGCCGGACCAGGTGCCGGAGACGAAATCAGGCACGCCGGCTTCCGCCATGGTCGGCACGTCGCCGGCCGCCGGTACGCGCTCCTTGGCGGCGACGGCGAGCGCCTTGGCATTGCCGGACTTCACCTGCGACATCAGCGGGCCGATGACGTCGAACATCACATTGATCTGGCCGCCGACCGTATCCTGCAGCGCGCCGGACGTGCCCTTGTAGGGAATGTGCTGCAGATTGATGCCTTCGCGGCTCTTCAGCATTTCCATGGTCAGATGTGCGGCCGACCCAATGCCTGACGAGGCGAAGTTCAGTGAGCCGGGCTTCGCCTTGGCGAGCGCGATGAACTCCTTCATGTCCTTGGCGGGCAGGGACGGCGTCGCGATGAGGATCAATGGCGCGACCGAGGTCAGCGACACATAGGTGAAGTCCTTCATCGCATCATAGGGCAGCTTCGGATTGAGCGTCGGGTTCACCGAATGCGCCGCGATCACGGTGCCGAAGGTGTAGCCGTCGGGGGCTGCCTTGGCGACGGCGTCGGTGCCGATGGCGGCATTCGCGCCCGGCTTGTTCTCGATGACGATCGGCTGGCCCAGCGCCGCCGACATCTTTTCGGAAACGAGGCGCGCCATCAGATCGGTATAGCCGCCCGGCGTATAGGGCACGACCATGCGGATCGGCCGGTTCGGCCAGCTCTGCGCTTGTGCCATTCCGGCGCTGCCGGCGCAGGCGGCCATCACGGCGATCACGCTCGCGGCGCGGACGAAGCTCTTCATCATTTCATTTCCTCGACTGCCGGCGCGCTCCAAGGCGGCGGGAGCGCCGTAGCGCCTGCCTCGGATCGCAGACCGTTCTTCTTGTTGTCTGCCCGTTCTGCGCCGTGACGGATGTCGCGGAATGCAGAGTCCCGTAGGCAGGCTACCGCATCGCACGGTAACGGGGAAAGTAGACGAAAGGCCGCTAACGTCTGCTGCCGCAGCGTGGAATTTGTCGATGTGAGACGCGGACGCATGTGACCTCCCGTGACGACCTTGTTGATTGCTGTGATGCAGGTGAGGGGATGGGCGTACGCCATCGATGCCCGCGCCTGTGCGCGTGCGTGGCAGTCCCGGTGGTCTCCCTCAAGAGTGAGGGAGATGAAGCGCCGAAAGGCGCGACTTGGGTACAGTGCCGCAGCGTGCTGTCCGGATCGCCGAACCGCAGAGGCCGCGGAAACGCCTTTCGACGCTCCATCGTGGCGATTTCTGTCCCCGGGACCGTTCTTCCGGGCAAAGGCGCAGACCTCCGCAGTCCGCTTATCCCGACGGTTTCCCGCCGTTCACCAATGCCACGTCCAGCCAGCATGAGTGGCAGACCCCCGTAGTGGGGCCGGACGGTGACCCAAGGCCTCCCGAGTGCGTGAGGAAACGTCTCCCTCCCGCCCGCAGGCGCCACATCCCGCCCCGCGCTAACAAGCGTCCCTGGCAACGCCCCTCAAAGTGGGACGGGATACAAGGGAATATAATCTGTATTGGAGTGGCGTCAAGGATTATTTTCATTCGTAGTGAGTGCGATGGCGACGCGTAGGCGGTGCAGGGAAGAGACTAGCGGTCTGCGCCACACACACTCGCGTCGAGCTTGGTCACCCCGAGTTCGGCGACTAGTTTCGCGAATGCGTACGACGGGCGGAGCGAAGCGGCACCATCGCTATCGCGTGACGCGCCGTGATGAGTTTCGCGGAGGGCCCAACCCATCCAATGCTTACTCAGATCAATCCGCGGACGTCACCAGACTAACGCGCATATCCTTGGCAACGTAGACACATGCGTCATCGGCAAGCACGCGGCCATTCGCAATTCCGAGAGTCAATTTGCCGCGTCTCACCTGGCGCATGTCCACCTCATAGCGCACGCATCTGATGTCCGGCGTGACATGTCCGCTGAACGTTATCTCGCCAACGCCGATGGCTCGCCCTTTGCCTGGCGAGCCCGACCAGCCAAGCCAATAGCCGATCATCTGCCACATGGCGTCTAGACCGAGGGATGCTGGCATCACCGGGTCGCCGAGGGCATGGCACGTGAAGAACCAAAGGCTCGGGGCGACGTCCAGCTGGCCGACGATATGGCCCTTGCCGAATTCGCCGCCATTTAGAGTGATCTCTGTGATCCGATCCATCATCAGCATCGGCGGTGCGGGCAACTGTGCATTGCCCGGACCGAAATAGCCGCCCTCGCTCGACCTGAGCAGATCATCCTTTGTGTAGGATGTTTGCGGTGTGTGAAACGCATGCGGCGGGCTGGGCAAGACGACAAGACCTCATGGTGGACGCTCGGCAGTTGGCCGGTAGGCAACCTCGCTGAAGTTGTATGGTGTTGTGTATGCATGCTTTGGTCAAGGTGCGAGATGCCGCGCACCTGTTCGGGTATGGGCGACCGGAGCCGTAGTTCAGAGTAGCCTGGATGGGGCGGAGCGCATTCCGGAACGTTGCCCGCATATTGCAAAGCTCCCGGATTTCGCAACGGCTCTATCCGGGCCACACCGGGTCAGCTTCTCCTATGTAGCTTACCCGTCCTCATGAAGATGTGATGACCGATATCGGGCGACTCGTCGCGACGTGATCGGTTGCGAGCTTTGTTGTTCGCGGCATCAGACCGGATGGTCACAGTTGATCGCTAAAATGGCGCGCGACGTCGACGCGTCGGCGCACTCCGACTCCGGTGCGTGCGCATCCTCAAGCCAATGAGCCCGCGATGCCGATCCAATTCCGCAAGACCTCAATCAGATCTCGCAAGCGAACACTGGGACTGGCCGCCTTCGGCCTGATCGTGGACGCGATCGTCAGCCATCCCCGCGTCGACGTGCCGGCGATGGTGAATGTCGCGATGATGTCGCGCTTTGCCATAGCGCCTGTCATGGCGTCGCTCGGCGGTCTCTCATGGACGACCAGCACAGGTTCGAGCGACACCGTTGCGCCGACGCCGGTGATGAGCGCGGATCATGTGACACGGATGTGCGCGCGGGCGCATGGCAGCGCGAGTTGATCGACAACCGGATCTCTTGAACAACAAAGGCCCGGATGAAGCAGGCGCTTCATCCGGGCCTTGTTGGATCAGACGGTGTGTGGACTCAGGCGACGCGCTTGATGGCGTCGCTCAGGATCGAAACGATCTCGTCGATCTGGTTCTTCTCGACGATGAGGGGCGGCGACATCGCGAAGGCGTCGCCGCTCTGGCGCAGATAGAGGCCGCGGTTGAAGCAGTCGACCATGACGTCATAGCCGCGCGCAGCCGGTGCATCCTTGCGGGGCGCCAGTTCGACGGCGCCCATCAGGCCGCAATTGCGGATGTCGATGACATTGGGCAGGTCGCGGAGCGCGTGCAGGCTATCGCGCCAGTAGTCGGACAGCGAGGCACCGCGCGTCAGCAGTCCCTCGCTCTTGTAGATGTCCAGCGTCGCGATGCCCGCGGCGCAGGCGACGGGATGCGCCGAATAGGTGTAGCCGTGGAACAGCTCGATCTGGCTTTCCGGACCGGTCATCAGCCCATCATAGATCTTGCGGCTGGCGAACACGGCGCCGCAGGGCACGGTGCCGTTGGTGATGCCTTTCGCGGTGGTCATCAGGTCCGGCGTCACGCCGAAATAATTTGCGGCGAACGGCGTGCCGAGACGGCCGAAACCGGTGATGACTTCGTCGAAGATCAACAGGATGCCGTGCTTGGTGCAGAGCTCGCGCAGACGCTGCAGGTAGCCCTTCGGCGGCGGCAGCACGCCAGTCGAACCGGGCACCGGCTCGACGATGACGGCGGCAATGGTGTCGGCGCCATGCAGCGCGACCAGACGCTCGACGTCGTCGGCAAGTTCGGCGCCGTGCTCCGGGAGGTCCTTGGAGAATGCGTTGCGTGCGAGATCGTGGGTGTGGCGGATGTGATCGGTGCCGGGCAGTTGGGCTGACGAGAAGGCGCGGCGGTTATTGACCATGCCGCCGACGGAGGTGCCGCCGAAGCCGACGCCGTGATAGCCGCGTTCCCTGCCGATCAGGCGCGTGCGCGAGGCCTGGCCGTTGGCGCGATGATAGGCCAGCGCGATCTTCAGCGCGGTATCGCCCGACTCCGAACCGGAATTGGTGAAGAAGATGCGGTCGAGGCCGGCGGGTGCGATCTCGGCCAGACGATTGGCGAATTCGAAGGCGAGCGGATGGCCCATCTGGAACGCGGGGGCGAAGTCGAGGGTGGTAAGCTGCTTCTCAACGGCGCTGGCGATCTCGCGGCGGCCGTGGCCGGCATTGGTGCACCAGAGGCCAGCCGATCCGTCGATCACCTTGCGGCCGTCTTCGGTGGTGTAATACATGCCCTGCGCGGATGCGAACATGCGCGGTGCCGCCTTGAACTGGCGGTTGGCCGTGAACGGCATCCAGAACGACTCGAGTTGTAGCGTGTTCGGAATCTGATGAACGGTCACGGCGCGGCTCCCTTGGCTGATTCAGCATCTGGATCATGTTCGCCCGAATGCAACAAGTCCTTTTCTCGATCTGATTAACCTGTTGATTTTATTGAATGGGCCGGGTCATATTTGTTCGATCCGAAACACTCGCAACAGGGATTTGGCGTGACCATCGATCTAGGCGAACGGCTGCGCTTTGTGCGTGGGCGTCACAAGCTGTCGCAGCGTGAACTGGCCAAGCGCGCGGGCGTGACCAATTCGACGATCTCGCTGATCGAGTCCAACCAGATGAACCCGTCGGTTGGCGCGCTCAAGCGTATTCTCGATGGCATTCCGATGGGGCTCGCCGACTTCTTCGCCATCGAGCCGGACCGGCCGCGCAAGGCATTCTACCGCTCGGATGAGCTGACCGAAATCGGCAAGACGCCAATCTCCTATCGCCAGGTTGGCGACAATCTGTTCGGCCGTAGCCTGCAGATCCTGAAGGAGCGCTACGAGCCGGGTAGTGACACCGGACGGGTGCCGCTGGTGCATGACGGCGAGGAGGGCGGCATCGTGGTGTCAGGCCGGCTCGAAGTCACCGTCGATGAGGAGCGCCGCATCCTCGATCCCGGCGACGCCTATTATTTCGAAAGCCGCCGTCCGCATCGCTTCCGCTGCGTCGGCGCGAAACCCTGCGAAGTCATCAGTGCCTGTACGCCGCCGACATTCTGAGGATCTAAACCGCGTCGGGGCTAACGGGAGGTATCGATCCCTCTCATCAACAGGTCGATACTGGCATCGGTGAAGACCGCGACGTCGATCTGCCTTCGCGTTCCAAACAACAGTGACCACACGGTCAACAGCAGCGCCGGGCTCATCACGATTTCGGTGAATGTGCTTGCCTGCGACGGGCGGAATTCGCCAGCCGCGACTCCCGCTTCGATCACCATTCGGAACTGGTCGATGACGGGCCGCATGAACTCGTCATAGTGCCGGTCCACGAGGTCGGGGAAGCGGGAGCCGTCGGCGATCAGGAAGCGGAGTGTTTCGCGGAAAGGTCTGTCCTCGGCAATCTTGCGATAGACGAAGACCATGAGCGCACGCAGGCGTGCGTTGTATGATCCTTCCAATGTCCCGGCATAGCTTTCCAGTTCGGGAAAGAACGCCTGGGACTTGTATCGGATCATCTCGTCGAACACGCGCTCCTTGGTTTCGAAATAGAAATAGATCGTGCCCTTGGTGACGGAGGCGCGGGCGGCGACATCCTCCAGCCGGGTGGCGGCATAGCCGTTTTTGGCGAATTCCTCGAAGGCCGCGTCGAGGATCTCGATCGGTCGTTCCGCTTTTCGTCGGGCGCGCTTCTTCAGCTCAGCATTCATGGGACCAGGATAATCGATCCCCGGCAGGGCTGCTATTGACTTTTGAGTCAGTCAATAATAGTGAGTGATTGCTCACTTAACACGCGCGGTCAAATGCATAGTGCTTTCAACATGATGTCTCCGTTGCCAGCCGATGCGGCCGGCAACGCAGATCGGCGACGCAAGCTGATCGAAACCGTGGCCACAGCGAAAGCGACACTGATTGCCCATCAGGCGCCCAACCGGGCGAGGGCTGCATGATGAATGCGGATAGTGACGCATCGCCGCCGCGGCTGTTCCGCGGTGCCCGTGTCCGGATGAGCGTTCTCGGTCGTGAGCGGCATCCCAAATACGGCGATCGCCAGGGGGTCATCGTGGGCCGCGGCTCGCCGAGCAGTTGGCGGGTGAAGTTCGACGAGCGCACGACCGTCCAGGCGATCCACCGGGACTACCTCGAACTCGTCGCTCAACCCGCGGCGGCATCCCTTCAGGTCGCCCAGCGACGCGGTTCTATGGACGGGGCGTCGAACCCGTGAGCGCTCTCCTGACCGAACATGTCATGCGTGGCTACCGTTGGCGGCCGTCGGTTTCGTTGCTTGTCGCTGCGGCGCTGAGCCTTCTGCTCGCCGGATGTTCGTCGCTGCCACGGACACCGCATAGCGCCGCGGATGCATCCAGTGCGCGCGTCCTCGATCTTACGGACCTGCGCCGTTATGCGGACGAACCGGCCTCGACATTCCGAAGCGGTCAGAACCAGGTCGTGTTGCGGGGGCCTCGAACCTATCTGGCGCTGTCCGGAGGCGGGGCAGACGGCGCCTATGGCGCCGGCGTGCTGAGTGGCTGGACCGAGGCGGGGACGCGCCCGTCGTTCTCGATGGTCTCCGGTGTGAGCACCGGCGCACTGATCGCGCCCTTCGCGTTTCTCGGTTCCGACTATGACGCGACCTTGCGTGACGTCTACACCAGCGGCGTCGCCGCGAGCCTGCTCGATGCACCCAATCCGTTCAACGCGATCTTCGGTTCTGGCCTGTTCGGCAATACGCGGCTGCGCGAGCTGGTGGCGAAGTATATCGACGAGACCTTCGTCGCGGCTGTCGCAGCCGAACACGCGAAGGGGCGGATGCTGTTCGTCGTCACGACCAACCTGGACTCCCAGCGCACCGCCATCTGGGACATGGGACGGATCGCCTCGCTGCGTACGCCCGAAGCACTGAACCTGTTCCGGGATGTTGTCGCGGCTTCGGCCAGTCTGCCCGTGGTGTTTCCGCCGATGCTGGTGACCGCGGAGGCGAATGGCAAGCGCTTCGAGGAGATGCATGTCGATGGCGGCGTCACCGCGCCTGTCCTGACATTGCCGGAGGCCTTCCTGCTGCGCGACGCCACATTCGCCAGGGCAGAGAAGCTGCAACTCTACGTCCTGATCAACAACAAGATCGAACGGGAATTTCAGGTCATTCCCAATTCCACCATCGAAATCGCTGCGCGGGCGTCATCGACCGTGACGAAGATTCAGACACGCTCCATCCTTTACAACACCTATGCCTTCGCCCGCCGCAACAAGTTCGGATTCAATCTGACCTATATCGAGGGCGATCGACCGCCATCGCCGATGTCCGGCTTCGACACCGCCTATATGCGCGCGCTGTTCCAGTACGGTTATGAGAGGGCGCGGGGCAATCGTCTGTGGTCGAAATCCCCGCCCTCCGACGATCAGGATTCCGTGGCGGCGTCACACACAGCAATCACGCGGCAAGTCGCAAGCGGCAACTGATGCGCGATGCGACGTTCAAACCCGGCACATGCGTGCTGAAACAGGAGTGACCTCATGAGACTGTCCATGCTTCGCAAGATCGTTTCGCCCCGCCGGATTGCGCTGGTGTCGATCCTGCTCGTCGCCGCCTCGGGTTCGGCGGCGGCGCAGTCGCCGCCGTTCACAGGCCTTACCGGATCCTGGGCAGGCGCGGGAGCGATCTCGCTGTCCGACGGATCGAAGGAGCGGCTTCGCTGCAAGGCGACATACCAGGTCAGCAATGGCGAAAGGCGGCTTCTGCAGAGCTTGCGTTGCGCGAGCGACAGCTACCGCTTCGATCTCAACAGCGACGTGGTCAGCCAGGATGGCACCATCGCCGGAACATGGAGCGAAACCAGTCGCGGAATCAGCGGAAGCATCGCGGGCAGGGAGTCCGGAGGCCTCATCTCGGCCGTCATCGACGCGCCGGGCTTCTCGGCCAGCCTGTCGCTCTCGACGCGCGGCAACAAGCAGTCTTTCTCGATATCGTCCGAAGGCGACATCCGGAACGTCACCATCAACATGAGCCGAAACTGATCGGGGATCGCGTCGCAGCGATCGCAGGTGTTTCACAGGGGCACGTTGCGGGGCGAGGTAGGGTGCAAGTGCCGATGGCTCGCGAGAGGTGAGCGTCCACGAAGAACGACGCATCCTCGCTTCCGGCGATGCCTGTTGTTTCTAAAGCCGACGCCCGCATCGCTTTCGCTGCGTCGGCGCGAAATCCTGCGAGCTGATCAGCGTCTGCACGCCGCCCACGTTTTGGATGATCTAAGCTGCGCTCTCCGAGCGATGCGTGACGTCACCACGACCGGCGATCAAGCCGGCGATTGAGATATCCTCGTCAAGGGCTTCCCAATGCAGACCATGGCGGCCGATCTCAACCTGATTGCGCTGCTCGGGCGTGGCATTCAGCAGGCGCGGATACCAGGCGAGGGGAACGCCGAGCGTTCGCCCGTCGGTCAGTTCGACCCACATGCTTGCGTCATCGAAACGGACGCTGGTTGCCGAAATGGTCATGCCACGCCTTCAGGATCAGGTCGCGATATGGCTTTCGCGTGATGTTCCGTGAGTGTAGCCCGGATCACGTGAAGTGCAACCTAGGGTGGATCCCTGATGCGCGGCGAGGTTACGGACGGCACAACGAGTCCCCTGTATCGACCTGAGCGCGGCGCACCCGAATTTGAATGGCCGCCCGCGCCCCAAATCTCTATGCTGTGGGCATGTCGCGATTCATCTGTCTATTGATTGCTCTCGTCCTGTCGCTTACCTCCGCCGCTGCGCTGGCGGCGCCGGCGAACAAGAGGCCGCAGCAGTGGAAGGGCTACGGTTTCCTGCCGGGTTATCACCAGCCGCTGAACAACAGCGTTCCGCTGTTCATGCAGAAGCGCGCGGACCTGCGCATGGCCAAACGCGATCGGCGCCATTGGTACATCGACCGTACCCCGGTCTATTATCGCTGGTCCGACGGCGAGAAGTATTATTTCGGCCGGCCCGGCTTCTATCGCGGCCAGTACAATGGCGGCAGCATGGGCCCATGCTGGACGCGAACCCCGATCGGACCGATCTGGAATTGCGGCTAGGCGAGGCGGCGCATGTCGCAGCGCCGGATTCCTGTGAAAGCTTTCGGTCGACATTGTCGCGACCCTCATTAAATCATCGCAGCGACTATCTGTTGCTCCGGGTTGATCGCGGCGGAGTTCAAAAGCGCCGTGAAATCAAAATCAACGAAAGCACATTTCGAGTTCCGGCCACTATCTTCGCCTGACAGGACTATGGTTCAGGGGCGGAGATATCAGTGGCTAAGATTTCACGACGTGACGTGTTGGCAGGTGGCGCGGCCATGCTTGGGTCGCTTGGCGCATCCGGGGGGACGTTCGGCCAACAGCCCACTGAGAATTTCGATCTGGTGATCCGGGGCGGCGAGGTCATCGACCCCAGCCAGAATCTGCGCGGCATTCGCGATATAGGCATCAAGTTCGGGCAGGTCGCCGCCGTCGAGCCGAGCATTCCTGTCGAGCGGGCCAAACAAAGCATCGATGCCAAAGGCAAACTGGTGACGCCCGGCCTCGTCGATCTTCACACCCATGTCTATCCCTATGGGTCGGCGATCGGCATTCCGCCCGACGAGCTTGTGCCGTTCTCGGCGACGACGACCTATGTGAGCGCCGGAGATGCCGGCGCCAACACCTTTGCCGGATTCAAGCGCGATGTCGTCGGGCATTCGCGCAGCCGGCTGTTTGCCTTCGTGCACATCTCGACCATCGGCCTTGCGGGCTTTCCCGTCGGCGAGTTGCTGAATATCGATTACGCCAATGTCGATGCCGCGGCGCGCACGATTGCGGAAAATCCCGATCTCGTGCTCGGCGCCAAGGTGCGCGAGACGCTGGCTTTCGTCGGCAATAACGGCATCGAACCGCTGAAGCGCGCCATTCTGGCCGTTGAACGCTCGGGCACCAAGGGGCGGGTGATGTGCCACATCGGCAATGCACCGGGCGATCTGTCGGTGCTCGTCGATACGTTGCGTCCCGGCGATATCCTCACGCATCCCTACAGCGCGCTCGGCAACAACACGGTGCAGAACGGCAAGGTGCTTCCGGCGCTGCTGGAGGCGAAGAAGCGCGGCGTCATCATCGATGTCGGCCATGGCGCCGGCAGCTTCGACTATGACATTGCCGAGGAGGCGATCCAGCAGGGGCTGCTGTTCGATACGATTTCCAGCGACGTCCATGTGGCCGCGGCGAACACACCGAGCCGGCCGTATCTGCCCTGGGTGCTCAGCAAGTTTCTCGCGCTCGGTTTCTCGCTCGATCAGGTGATCGCGGCCGCCACGATCAAGCCGGCCAATGTCATCAACCGTGTGCCCAAGCTCGGCACGCTGCAGGTCGGTGCGCCCGCGGACGTGGCCATTCTCGAACTCGTCGAAGGCCCGGTCGAACTGCTCGACACCTCGAACAAGCCCCGCACCGGTAAGGCCTATCTGAAGGCGATCCAGACCGTGCGCGGCGGGGTCCCGTTCGGACGGCCGTATTCTCTGCCGTTCTCGGCAAACTGACGAGAGCGGCGCGGTGCCCGGGTGAGCGAAGCGACAACCGGGGCTATGCTGGCCCGGCTATGGTGCCGCACGCTGACGTCCTGCTGGAATTTACCGCCGCCGGGGAGGGGGACGGCGATCGCGCTTCGGCACGCTGGTCTGCCCTGCGTCTGCCGCGCGCTCAAGGCATCTGCCACGGCTTTCGAGAAAACCGCCATCCGGTCTAGGCTCGCACCAACCGAATCTCGAATTGGACGTGCGACATGACATTGGCGATGAGCTGGGACGAATGGGCCAAACACGACGCGGTGGCGCTGGCGGCGCGCGTGCGCAAGGGCGACCTGACGCCGGCCGATCTGGCGGCGCAGGCTGCGGCCGGCATCGCCAGGACTAATCCCGCGCTCGATGCCGTCGTCGAAGTGTTCGACGACGTCGTTGCCGATCCTGCCAAGGACGGTATGAATGCCGAGGGCGCGTTCGCTGGCGTTCCTTACCTGATGAAGGACCTCGGCCCGACCCTGAAGGGACGGCTGCAGGAATTCGGCTCCATGATCATGCAGGGGCATCGCCCCGCGCAGGACAGCGTCCTGACCGGCAAGATCCGGGGCGCCGGGCTCAACATCATTGGCCGCAGCACCACGCCGGAATTCGGCGTCTGCAGTTCTGCCGAGAACAAGCTCTATGTCACCCGCAATCCCTGGGACACCGACTACACCACTTGTGGCTCCTCCGCCGGCTCTGCGGCGATGGTCGCGGCCGGCGTGCTGCCGATCTCCCACGCCACGGATGGCGGTGGTTCGATCCGCATTCCCGCAGGCGTGAACGGCTTGATCGGCCTGAAGGTCTCGCGCGGCGTCTATTCGCTGGCGCCCGCGCTGTCAGATCTCTCCGGGTTGGTCTCGATCCAGGGCTGCGTCAGCCGCAGCGTGCGCGACACAGCAGCCTTCGTCGACAACTGCCGCGGCGGCGCACCCGGCGAATTCATGCCGTTCTGGTCACCGGCCGAACCCTATAGCGATCTCATCAAGCGCGACCCGGGCAGACTGCGCATCGCGCTGTCGCATGAGTGGGGCGACTACAAAGCGCCGCCGCATTTCGTTGCAGAGCTGGAGCGTGTCGGCAAAATGCTCGAAGGGCTCGGCCATCACGTGGAATGGGCATTGCCGGAGGTGGATTTCCGCAACGCGTTCGCCGCGCAGACGACCTGCTATATCAGCAATTTCGCGCAGGTGATCGCCGGTCATCTGGCGCGGCTCGGTTTGGATAAACCGACCACCGATCTGCTTGAGCCGATCAATATCAAGATCTGGGAGAGCGGGCTGAACACGTCCTATACCGAGCGCAACGCGATGCAGGCGGTGTTCAACACGACGTCGCGGGCCTTCGGCAATTTCTTCGAGCGCTACGACATCATCCTGACGCCGATCACCGCCAAGCCGACACCGAAGGTCGGGACATCAGAATATCTCACCACCAGCACCAATCCGTCGGTGCATGACTGGTTCGCCAATCTCTGGAAGAATTTCGCCTATACGCCGCTCGCCAATCTGTGCGGCATCCCCGGCATCTCGCTGCCGCTCGCGGCGCAGGAGAACGGGCTGCCGCTCGGCATCCAGGCGCAGACGCGTCAGGCCAATGACGGGCTGCTGCTGCAACTGGCCGCGCAGATCGAGCGGGCGATCGATGGCAAGTGGAATGGCGGTAAGCTGCCGGCAAAGCATGTCAGCCGGCAATAGGCGTGTCGGCGTATCTTGTCTTCGTCGTGCTAAAGATGCGTGACACAGCGGATATCGAATGGATCGAACATGGTTTCAAGCTTACCGGCTCCCGTGTCCCAGTCGGTCGCTGCCAGGCTGACGCGGGCGGCGATATTCCTGGTCGTGACGATCAATCCCGGACCGGCCCCCGAGAAGGCGGTTCGTGGCTTGTGCGGCGACCTGTCGAGCCTGCTGCGCGGCGTGGGATTCCGCAATCTCAATGGGCAGTTGTCCTGCATCATGGGGTTCGGCTCTGACGCCTGGAGTCGGGTGTTCGGAGCGCCGAGTCCGAAAGACTTGCATCCGTTTCGCGAAATTCGCGGAGTGCATACTGCCGTTTCGACACCCGGCGACATCCTCTTTCACATCCGCGCGGCGAGCATGGATCTCTGTTTCGAGCTGGCGACGCACATCATGTCGCGGCTCGCCGGCGCGGTTTCGGCCGTGGACGAGGTGCACGGTTTCAAATTCTTCGACGACCGCGATCTGATCGGCTTTGTTGACGGAACTGAAAACCCTGTCGGTCAGGCCGCTGACGCGGCCACCCTTGTCGGCGATGAAGACCCCGGCTTTGCCGGAGGCAGCTACGTGATCGTGCAAAAATATCTGCACGACGTCGCGCGGTGGAACAAGGTGCCTGTCGAGGAACAGGAGAACATCATTGGCCGGTACAAGCTCTCCGATATCGAACAGCGCGATTCCGAGAAGAAGCCGTATGCGCACAACGTCCTGACGTCGATTGAAGAGAACGGCGAGCAGCTTCAAATCCTGCGCGACAACATGCCGTTCGGCGAAGTGGGCAAAGGTGAGTTCGGCACCTATTTCATCGGTTACGCCCGTTCCCCGCAGCGCATTGAGAAGATGCTGGAGAACATGTTCATCGGCAACCCGCCGGGCACTTACGACCATCTGCTGGATTTCAGCCGCGCGGTGACAGGGACGCTGTTCTTCGTTCCCACAGCGACGTTCCTGGACGATGTCGATCCCGAGGCCTAACCGCGCTGTGCGCTCATCTGCTTACCACCAGTTGAAACAGGAGATTGTGCATGGGTGTCGATCTCTTGAACATCAAGGGGCTCAAAGAGCTGGAGCATCAGGGCCCGATCGTCATGGTCAATCTGATGCGATTCCGCGAGCGCTCGCTCGACGGCGATGGGTCGGGCTGGGACGCCTATCTGCGTTACAGCGCGCTGACCGTGCCGATGATCAAGGCCCGCGGCGGCACCTTGCTGTGGACCGGCGACGCCAAGGCTGTCGCGCTCGGCGAACCGGATCACCAGCAGTGGGACTATCTGGCGCTGGTGTATTATCCCTCCGTTGCAGCCTTCATCGAGATGATGACGTCACCGGACTATGAAAATCTCTGCGACCCGCACCGGACCAACGGCTGTGCCGAGCATGTGATCATTTGCACGAGCGAGGCTTACAGCAAGTTCAAGATCAGCTGAGGGGATCGACACCGGATTCCGGCTTATTCGAGCCACCAAACCTCATATGAGCCGGGTGGCGATGAGGACGGAGATGACGAGCAGAACCGCGATGATGACCACGACGAAGGGGAGCATCGCGCGATAGGCGTCCCGCTCGTGGCCGGGGGTGCCGGCGAGATTGCAGACGATCGACATCCGCACCGGCGAGACCATGTTGAGCGACAGTGCCGCGGCGTGCTGAAGCGCGACGACGGCGGCGACGTCGAGGCCGGCCTCGGTCGCAAGGCTGAGCTGCGACGGCATGAACAACCCGTTGGCCGCATTGCCGCTATTGGCCAGCGCGCCGAACACGGCCGAGATCATCGGCGTGACCGTCACCGACCAGACCCCGAACGTGTCATACATGCCGCGGGCGAGGCCGCCGGCGATGCCCGAGCGCGACAGCAGTTCGGCCATCATCGAGAACACGATGACGGTAAGCACCGCGAGCCGGCCGGTCTTCCAGGCGGCTGCGATCTCCGCAGGGAAGGCCCGCTGATGGCCGTGCAGCAGGGCGGTCAGCACGGCCGCTGCGACGAGCCAGGTGCCGGCGTGAAACAACGGCGCCCAGACCGGCGCGCCGTCGAAGGGCTGCATGCTCCATGCGGTCTGGAGCAGTTGATTGAGCGGCGGCACGAGGCGCGTCAGCGCGAGCCAGCCGATCAGCAGCGTGAATGGCAGCATGCGCCGTACAGCAGCGGTGATCGCTGCGCGGTCCGGCTTCTCGTCGATGAGATAACGCAGGACGATGGCCGGCCCGAACGCCGCCAGCATCGCCGGCTCCGGGCCGAGGAACGCTGTCGCGACGATGGCGAGGCCAAGACTGCCGAGCAGCCAGAGCGCTTCGCTGGCGCGCTCGCGCCAGTCTGCTCCGATGCGGGCGCGCTCCGCCATGCGCCAGTAGATCGGCAGCCACAGGATGTTGAACACGAGATAGATGAGACTGGTGTGCAGCGCGAGCGCGGTGGGATCGGTTCGTGCGAAGGCGGCGCCGACCACCGCGCCGCTGCCCATGGCGCCCCACACGATCATGGTCTGGCTGATCAGCGAGAAGGCGAGAAGCTCGATCGGCTTCAGGCCGAGGCGGCGGATCAGCACCATCGTCCCCATGATGCCGATGCCGAAGCCGGTGGCGGATTCCGCGAAGGGCCCGATCAGATAGCAGGCGGTGAACAGCAGGCGGCGCCGCGCATGCGCATCCGGCAGCGACGTCTCGACCGGCATGGCCGCGTCGCCAGGGCGGATCGCCATTTGCCAGAACAGCAAGCCGCCGAGAATGTAGGGCACGACGATCCAGCCGATCCATGCGCCGCGCAGCAGCGCCGTCCAGGCGTCAGAAATCCCGAACAGTTGCGGGGCGGTGGCCAGTGCGACCGCAAGTGCCGTGGCGAGGCCGATGAGCGAGGCGGGGAGCGTGCCGGCGAGCCCGCTGGCGATAGCGCCGATCACCGCCAGCGCGGGCAGCGCCCAGATCAGGTAAAGCACGTTCCGCCCCCAGGTTTCTCGTTGGAGGCTGGATGCGCGGGAAAGGCAGGGGCGTCAACCGCGCTGCGCGCATAGGGCGCGTGCAACGTCGATCCGCCCAGCGCTTGCTGAACCGCAATGCGTTTTGCCCGACCAACCCAGGGTGAGAGCTGATACCGAGACGCGGCCTCGCTCAATCAGCCCCGGGAGAATGCACGTGACGTCGAAAGCATTGGTGATCGCGCTGGCGCTCCTGGCGTCTCCGGTATTCGCCGCCTGCAACGAGCCCGGCACCGGCACCAAAGACACGCCGATCTTTTCGCCGCCGCTCGGCGCCGTCGTCACCTACGGGACGCCTGCAATTCCATTCGGCGCGAAGCGCGCATTGCGCGATGGCCGGTGTGTTTGTCATCCCTAGGGATCATCTGGTCGCTTATGCTGAAACGCGCGACGGGTGGACCTCGGTGATGTATGCGCGTGCGACGGGCGGCGGCGTCACAGGCTGGGTCAGATCATCCCGCCTGAAACACACCGGCACAGTCGGACCGCAATAGGCGACGCGTTAATTGTCGAAGCCGACGAACACCGTCGCTTCCTCGACCGACTTGCGTTCGGACACCACCGCATTGGCGGGAAAGCTGTCATCCGGCCATCCGAGCGCAATGCTTTTCATGATGACCTGATCGTCGGCAATGCCAGCATGCTCGCGCACCACCGGTGACTGCATGATGCCCTGGCTGTTGATCACGGCGCCAAGGCCGCGCGACCAGGCGGCATTGACGAGGGCGGTCGCCACGGCGCCGCAATCGAACGGCGTATCGTCGCTGCCGTCCAGCACGCGGTCATAGGTCACGATCACGCAGACCGGCGCGTCGAACTGACGGAAGCCACGCAGCACCCAGTCCTGCCGCATCTCCTTGTCGTCCCTGGCGATCCCCATGGCCGAGAACAACTGCTTGGCGACGCCGACCTGCCGGTCGCGGTGATGACCCCCGAAAGCCTGACCGGTGCGAAATTCGCGTGACTGCGGGATACCTGCGATCATCCGTTCGGTATTGCCGGCGCGGATCCTGTCGAGCGGCTCGCCAGTGACGACATAGAAATTCCATGGCTGGGTGTTCATCGATGACGGCGCGCGCATCGCAAGGTTGATGATTTCCTCGATCAGCTTTTTGGGGACCGGATCGGGTTTGTAGCCGCGGATGCTGCGGCGGCCGAGAATGACGTCATCGAACTTCATAGGCCTGGAATCTCCCGGGGGCGTTTCTGAATTGGGCGGGATATTCCCGGTTTCCTCGGCCGTGTGCAAGATTGACGTGAGGGGCAGGAGGCGGTCGCCGTTCAGTTGCAGGGCGGAACAGCGAAGCGTATTCCGCTGCGCAAACATCTCCATGGCGGCGGATTACGCTTCGCTAATCTGCGCTGCGATTGCTAGTGTCGTTCTTCAATCCCATCATGCCGGACCGAGGGCGATGAACACACGCAGCGATCATCTTGAAAAGCCAATGACGTTCGATGGCGTGACGCTCACGCCGCAGAAGGAAGTGGTCCGCGCCTTCTACAAGGATATGTGGGACCATGCGGACGTGACTTTGATCCCGCAAATCTTCCATGAGGATTTTACCTTCAGGGGATCGCTCGGACCGGTGCTGGTCGGACATGGCCAGTTCGCCGACTACGTCCGCTGGGTCACCGGCGTGCTGCAGAATTACACGACGGACATTCTCCTGATGATCGAGGAGGGCAATCGCGTTTCCGGCAAGGTCTACTTCCATGGCGTTCAACGCGAAGCGATGTTCGGCAATCCGCCGACAGGAAAGCTCGTTGGTTGGCTTGGAGCGCCTATCTTTTCGTTCGATGGGCCGAAGGTGCGCGACCTCTGGGTGCTCGGTGACATCTACGGCCTGCTCGGGCAGATCAGGACAGATGGCATGCAGGGCAACGAATTTTCCACGTCCCGGTGAGACTGGCCGAAGCGCACTCAACCCGTCCGATTGAGTTCCTCTCCTGCAGCGATGTCCCGCGTTCATGACCATGTGGCCAGACGTCGCGCTTGCCACATTTGCGATCTGGTTACTCGTTAACATGGTAACACGCAGGCAATACGTACCCTGCGCATAACCATAGTTGTTACATTGTTGCGCATCGACATGAATCGCCGATCCGTGCTACCTCGCTCGCAGAGTTTGAAAGAGACGCTCAAAGTGACGATTTTCGCCCGCATCTTCCGCCATGGTCTGCTGCGCATCTCGCGCAGTGCGTTGGTGATGGTTGTGCTGGCGACGTACGTCTTTGCCGGCGCCATGCACGGTCTCTGCGAATTCGATGTGACCAATCCGTCCGGAGCGACGACCGTCTCGCTCGCGGAGAAGGCGACCGGCCATTCCGACAAGGGAGTCGTCGCGGACAATCACTGCCACGGCTGCTTCTCTGTGACCGCACAGCCGCTTGTCTTCGCGGCAATGCCCGTCTCCATCGAGACCCGCACTGCGGTTTTCCACGATGTCGAACGTCGCAGCCTGCCGCGCGGGATCGATCCTCCCCCACCCAAATTCCTGACCTGACCGTCATCGCCGGGCGCTTGGCGCCCAGACTCCGTCATTCGTCAGGTTTCCATCATGTTCTCGAAGATCGCCACGCATTTCGCGTGCGCGGCTGTGCTCTTCGTCAGTTCGTCGCTGACGGGGGTAGCTCATTCGCAAACCCTCACCATGGGTGCTGCGCTTCAACGCGCGCTCGCCGCCAGCCCGCGTCTGACAGCCGCCGAGCGTGACGTCGGGATCGCGCGTGGCCAGCGCATCCAGTCAGGCGCGCTGATCAATCCGGAGATTTCGTACGAGCAGGACAATTCGTTCGGTTCGGGCGCCTATAGGGGAACCCGCTCGGCGGAGACCACGCTGCAGGTCAGTCAGATGTTCGAGCTGTGGGGCAAGCGTGATGCGCGCGTCGCCGCGGGTCAGGCAGGTCTCGATGCTGCGGGCATCGGACGCCAGGCCGTCCGGCTTGAAGTGCTGTCCGAGACCGCGATCGCCTTCGTGAGCGTGCTCGGCCTGCAGCGGCGGATCCAGATCCTCGACGAACAGAGCGAGGCGATCGACAAGATTTCGCCGCTGCTGCAGCGGCGCGTCGAGGCCGGCGCATCGTCCATCGCAGAGACCGGACGTGCCGAGGTCGCATCGGCACTGGTCAAGGCCGACCGCGAGCGCACCAGGTCGTCTCTCGCGAGCGCGCGCCGTGAACTGGCGATCCTGATGGGCGATAGCGCGCCGAAATTTGCGGCCGTCTCCGGACGGCTGGACGCGACCGGCAGACCGCCGACCTTTCAGTCGGTGGTCGCGGCCATCGATGCCAACCCGCAGCTCGTCCGCTGGAAGGCGATCTATGCGCAGCGCAACGCCGAACTGCTGCTCGCCCGGCTGAAGCCCTATCCGGACGTCACGGTATCCGCCGGATGGCGCCGCTTCAGTGAGACCGGCGACAACGCCGTTCGGCTTTCGCTGTCGGTGCCGATCCCGGTGTTCGACCAGAACCAGGGCAACATCCTCTCCGCGCAGGAAAGCCTCGCCAAGACCGCCGCAGAACGCCAGGGCAACCGCAACATGCTGATCGTGGTGGCGGGCCGCGCCTACGACTCGCTGCAGGGCTCGCTGCGCGAACTCGCCATCCTGCGCGAGACCGCGATCCCCAAGTCCAGGGACGCGGCCGACGCGATTTCCGAAGGCTACGGGCAGGGACGCTATTCGCTGCTCGAAGTGCTCGACGCCCAGGCCAGCGTCGCGCAAGCGCGCCTGCGCGAACAGGAAGCCCAGCAGAATTTCCACGTCGCCGTCGCCACCATCGAGGGGCTGGTCGGTAATCCGTTTGCACTGGCGCGGGGGAGCGCACGATGAACAAGCCAATCATGGTCCTGGTGAGCGCCGCCGCGATCTTCGCGCTCGGCGCCGGCGTCTACGCCACCGCACCGAGCAAGTCCGATACGCAGACCGCGGCCACCTCCAAGGCCGCCAGGCCAGGCGACAAGGCCAAAGGCGAGAAGGTGAAGGGCGAGAAGGGCCACGACGAGAAGGGCCACGGTGACGAGGGCGTCGTGGAAATGAGCGACGCGCGCGTCGCCTCGTCCAACATCGAAATCCTCTCCGCCAGAAGCGAAACGCTGCACGACTCTCTGGTGCTGAACGGGATCCTGCAGCCCAATCAGGAGACGCTGGTACAGGTGACCCCGCGTTTTCCGGGCGTCGTGCGCGAGATCAAGAAGCGCATCGGCGACACCGTCGAGAAGGGCGAACTCCTCGCGAAGATCGAGAGCAACCAGAGCCTGAGCGTCTATGAGATGCGGGCGCCGATCTCGGGGACGGTGATCGACCGCCAGATCTCGCTCGGCGAATATGCCTCCGAGCAGAAGCCGGCCTTCATCGTCGCCGACATCTCGACGGTCTGGGTCGATCTGTCGGTCTACCGTCGCAACCTGCCGCGCGTCCGGATCGGCGACAGGATCCTGATCGACGTCGGCGATGGCGGAAAGCCGATCGAGGCGAGCCTGTCCTACATTTCGCCGGTTGGCAGCAGCGATACGCAGAGCGCGCTCGCGCGCGCCGTCGTGCCGAATATCGACATGCGCCTGCGAACCGGCCTGTTCGTCTCGGCACGCCTGATCCTGTCGGCCAAGCCGGTCGCGATTGCCGTTCGGGCGTCGGCGATCCAGACGGTCGAGAACCGCAGCGTCGTCTTCGTCCGTAGCGGCGACAAGTTCGAGGCGCGCGACGTCGAACTCGGTGCGCGCGACTCCGACAATGTCGAGATCCTGTTCGGACTGCTCGACGGCGACAGATACGCGGCGAAGAACAGCTTCATCGTGAAAGCGGAGCTCGGAAAGGGATCGGCGTCCCATGAACACTGAGCTCGCTCCGGGAATTCAACCATGATCGACAGGCTTCTCGCATTCTCCGTGCACCAGCGCTGGCTGGTCATGATCGCCGTGTTGATGATGGGCGCCTTCGGCGTCTGGAACTTCACACGCCTGCCGATCGATGCCGTCCCTGACATCACGAATGTCCAGGTTCAGATCAACACCAACGCGCCGGGCTTCTCGCCGCTGGAGGTGGAGCAGCGCATCACGTTCCCGATCGAGACGGGGATGGCCGGCCTGCCGAACCTCGTGAACACGCGATCGCTGTCGCGCTACGGCCTCAGTCAGGTCACCGTCGTGTTCAAGGACGGCACCGACATCTACTTCGCGCGCCAGTTGGTCAACGAACGCGTCCAGCGGGTGAAGGACTCGCTGCCGACCGGCATCGAGACGGCGATGGGACCGGTCTCCACCGGCCTCGGCGAAATCTATATGTACACGGTCGAGGCGAAGGAGGGGGCGAAGAACGCCGAGGGCAAGCCCTACACGCCGAGCGACCTGCGGACCGTGCAGGACTGGATCATCAAGCCCCAGCTCCGCAACGTGCAGGGGGTCAACGAGGTCAACACCATCGGCGGCTTCGAGAAGCAGTTCCACGTGCTTCCGGATCCGGCCAGGCTGATGGCCTACCGTCTGAGCTTCCGCGACGTGATGACGTCGCTCGCCAACAACAATGCCAATGTCGGCGCCGGCTATATCGAGAAGAACGGCGAACAGTATCTGGTGCGCACGCCCGGACAGGTCGCCGATGTCGAGGAGATCCGGCAGATCGTCATCGGCTCCCGGAACGGCGTTCCGGTCCGCATCCTCGATATCGCGGAGGTCAAGGAAGGCACCGACCTGCGCACCGGCGCGGCGACCGTCGACGGGAAGGAAGTTGTGCTCGGCACGGCGATGCTGCTGATCGGCGAAAACGGCCGGACCGTCGCGCAGCGTGTCGGGCAGAAGCTGGAGCAGATCCAGAAGTCGCTGCCGGAGGGCATCTCTCTCCGCGCGATCTACGACCGCACCCATCTGATCGACGCGACCATCGCGACCGTCGAGAAGAACCTGGTCGAGGGCGCGCTGCTCGTCATCGCGATCCTCTTCCTCATCCTCGGGAATTTCAAGGCGGCCTTCGCCACCGCGCTCGTCATTCCGCTGTCCATGCTGTTCACCATCACGGGCATGTTCGAGAACAAGGTCAGCGCCAACCTGATGAGTCTCGGCGCCATCGATTTCGGCATCATCATCGATGGCGCTGTCATCATCGTGGAGAACTGCCTGCGTCTGCTCGCCCATGAGCAGGCGAAGCGAGGGCGCCTGTTGACCCGCGAGGAACGCTTCGAGACGATCATCGAAGCGTCGCGCGAGGTCATCAAGCCCAGCCTGTTCGGCACGCTGATCATCGCCGTGGTCTATCTGCCGGTGCTCACGTTGACCGGCGTCGAAGGCAAGATGTTCACGCCGATGGCGCTGACCGTGCTGATGGCGTTGCTGGGTGCCAGCATCCTGTCGATGACCTTCGTTCCAGCCGCTGTCGCGCTGTTCGTGACCGGCAAGGTCTCGGAGAAGGAGAACTGGTTCATGCGCGCCGCGCGCCGGACCTACGTGCCGTTGCTCGATCTCGCGATCCGTCTGCGCGTCGTCGTGGCGGCCACGGCCGTGGCGCTCGTCGTCGTAAGCGGATACGCCGCGACGCGGATGGGCGGCGAGTTCATCCCGAGCCTCGACGAGGGCGACGTCGCGATCCAGGCGATGCGCATCCCCGGAACCAGCCTCACGCAATCGCTCGAGATGCAGATGGCGCTGGAGCGGCGGCTGGCCAGGATTCCAGAGGTGAAGGAATCCTTCGCCCGCACCGGTACCGCGGAGGTGGCGACGGACCCGATGCCGCCGTCGATCTCGGACGGCTATGTCATGCTCAAGCCGCGCGACCAGTGGCCGGACCCGAAGAAGTCGAAGCTCGATCTGATGAAGGAGATCGAGGCCGCATCCGAGGAGGTCGCAGGCAGTCTTTACGAACTCTCGCAGCCGATTCAGCTTCGCTTCAACGAACTGATCTCGGGCGTGCGCAGCGATGTCGGCGTCAAGATCTTCGGCGACGACCTTGGCGTGCTGGCAGGGATCGCGGGGCAGGTGCAGTCGGCGCTGCAGAACATCCAGGGCGCCGCGGACGTGAAGACCGAGCAGGTCGCAGGGCTTCCGGTGCTGACGGTCAAGCTGGACCGCAAGGCACTGGCGCGCTTCGGCATCAGCGTCTCGGACGTGCAGAACCTGGTCGAGATTGCGGTGGGCGGCAAGACCGCCGGTCTGGTGTTCGAGGGCGACCGCCGCTTCGACCTCGTCGTGCGCCTTCCGGACGAACTGCGGACGGATATCGAGGCGATCAAGGCGCTGCCGATCCCGCTGCCGCCGCTGGAGGGGCTGCCGAGCCCAAACAAGGCGATGCCGGCGGCGTTCGGCACCTCGCCGCTGGCCCAGATGCGTTACGCGCCGCTGTCGGAACTGGCGGAGATCTCGGTCGCACCGGGCCCGAACCAGATCAGCCGCGAGGACGGCAAGCGCCGCATCGTCGTCTCCGCCAATGTGCGTGGACGTGACCTCGGCTCCTTCGTCGGCGAGGCGCAGCAGCAGATCGCGCAGAAGGTCAAATTGCCGGCGGGTTACTGGATCGGCTGGGGCGGCCAGTTCGAGCAGCTCGTCTCGGCAACGCAGCGTCTGACCATCGTGGTTCCGATCGCACTGTTGCTGATCTTCCTGCTGCTGTTCATCAGCCTCGGATCCGTGACCGACGCGCTGCTGGTCTTCAGCGGCGTGCCGCTGGCGCTCACGGGCGGCATCTTCGCGCTGCTGCTGCGTGACATCCCGCTGTCGATCAGCGCGGGCATCGGCTTCGTCGCGCTCTCGGGCGTCGCGGTGCTCAACGGTCTTGTCATCATCACCTTCATCGCGCGGCTGCGCCTCGAAGGAAAAAAGGTGGTGGAGGCCGTGCGCGAAGGCGCGCTGACCCGCCTGCGGCCTGTGCTGATGACGGCGCTGGTGGCCTCGCTCGGCTTCGTGCCGATGGCGATCGCGACGGGGGCGGGCGCCGAGGTGCAGCGCCCGCTCGCGACGGTCGTCATCGGCGGCATCGTCTCGTCGACCATCCTCACGCTGCTCGTTCTTCCGGCGCTCTACATCCTGTTCCGCCGGGAATCGTCGCCTGCCCACGTGGAGGCGATGTCTGTCCACGCCACCCAGGGAGACCATTGATGAAGACAATCCTGCTCGTCGTATCCGCGCTGTTGCTGGCGGCTCCGGCGATGGCGCAGCATGCCCATCAGAAGGGGCCGAATGGCGGGCCCATGGAGGATGTCGCTGGCGTGCATGTCGAGATGATTGCTACGGGGAAGGTGCTGACTTTCAACATCCTCGACGAGGCCAACAGACCGCTCCCGGCCGGCGGCTTTTCCGGCGCCGTGCTGCTGACATCCGGAAGCGACCGCGAGACGCTGCCGCTCGTCACCTCCGGGACTGCATTGAAAGCCGAAGCGAAGGGCGACATCGCCAAGGGCGCGTCGGTGAGCGTCACGCTGAAGACCGCCGACGGCAAGTCTGGCCAGGCCAGGTTCAAGCACTGAGGGATCAATCCCGGATGACGCAAGAGCTTCATCCCGGCGGCGCTTGCTCGACCCAAACTACGCGCTATTTATCGCTATCGGATGCCATCAGCAGGAACTTGCGCTTCAGCGCGTTGACCCTGGAGACGTAACCCGCAACGGAATGGTCGCCGCATCGCTCACTGGCCGTCATCTGGAAGCGCCGGCGTGCATAAGCGGTGGCGGGTCCTCCACCGCACAGATGGATGAAGGCGGCGAGATCCTGCACCTGTTGCGGGGTCGGCGCCACGCCGCCGGCGCGCGCGAGGACGGCGGCGACATTGCGGTCCAGATAGATTGATGCGAGCTCGGTGGCATGGCTCGGGATGGCACGAATATAGGGGCCGAAGCCGCAGCCTGTATCCTGAACCGCGTTCGCCCGGATGCAGAAGCGCGAAACTTCGGCATAGGCCGGATCGGTCATTTGAAAGAGACCGACGGCGCTGGATGCGGGGCGATAGATCGCGAACGGATTGAAGCTGAACCGCCAGCGCCAATAGGTGCGATCCAGGGGATTGCCGGAACTCTCGACCTGCGCCAGCGCGGCGAGCAATTCGGGCGTGATCGACCGCGTCGAAAAGGCGCGAAACAACGGCCCGTAATGCCGCCACGTCTCGGCCGGCTCCTTGTCCAGCCTGTGGCCGACAAAGAAGAACAACTCGGTCGGCTTGTGGATCACGTGATAGATGAGGTTGGACAGCACGAGGGTGACAAGCACGATTGCGACGGCGCCAGTTATTTGAACGGCGCGCGGCAGTTTCGCGAGCTTCCGTTGCGCCGAGCGCAGGCTGCGCCGCCAGCGACGACGGCATTTGGCGCTGAAGATGAATGGGCCCTTCGTCATGGCTGATGGCAGCGCGCTAATCCGCCTGCGGCTGGCTGATGCCGAGCTTCTTGACGCGGGTGCGGACGGATAGCGGTGACCGCTTCAACCGGATCGCGATCTCGTTGACGCTGCGACCGACCGACAATTGCCGCCGCAATTCTTCGTCCTGCTGTGAGGTCCAGACAGCGTCGGATTTCTGGCTTAGTTTCATGAGAACTTATAATAGTCTGTAGCCCGGATGAAGCCAACGGGTCGCGCGTCGCGCGCCCGATGATAAACTCCGCGTAATCCGGCTACGCTTGCTTTCGCGACACGCAGTCGCCCCGCTTCACGGCGCTAGACGGCGAGCGGCCGGGTTTCGTGACGCGCGGGTCGCGATGGTTTCACTGGCAGCAAACATCCCGACGTTGGTGGATGACGCTTGCTGGTTGGATGTCGCAGTGAAGGCCAACGCATTGACATTGGTGCATCCGATTACTGGTTCTGGATGGAGACGCTCATTCCGCTCAGGTCGAAATCGAACTGGAGGCCCAGTTGCTCGCCTTCCAGCGTCAGGACGACGCCCTTGGCGTTGCGCATCTGGATGGCGCGCCTGCCTGCGCCGACCGCCACACCTGCACCGAGCGCCGTATAGATGCCTTCGATGTCCGAAGCCTGATGCATATTTTGCGCCGCGCCGACCAGATCGGTCGAGGAGCCCCCAAATGTCAGGCCCGCGCTCACGCCGCCGATGCGAAATGGATACATCTCCCCACGGAAACTGAGGATTCCGCTCCCTGCCTGCGCTCCGATGAACCATCCGGCCTTGAAGAACTTGAAGCGAACTTTGCCGGTGTCCGCGTGAGCGGGCAGCGACAGTGCGGCGGACAGCAGAGTTGCGACGGTGAGACGCGTGAGGCAGCGAGCTATTTGAAAGCGCATATTGATATTCCGGTCATCGGGCTGCCGCGCGGCGGCACTGCGGCACTAGATAGAGCATCGCAGGACTCGTCAATGACGTAGGTCGACACGCGGTCGCCTCCCAACGGGCGCAACGTCCGACGTCAACGCGTGGGGCGCAAGTGCGACCTGTCCGCCGTAGCTCGCAGAGCGAAGGCGGAAGCGTATTGCGCCGATATGACGATGGCGGATTACGCTGCGCCCATCCGGCCACCGCTTGCCGATGGACATGCGACCGGAATTGTCATTATATCGCCGGAATGTCATCGCCTACCTGATGATACAGACGTGACGACGATACAGACCAATCCGCCTAACCTGCAGCACTCATTCGCATTCGAAAGAACACGATGACAGGTCTCTCGCGCAGGACGACGCTGGTGAAGGCGACAAGTGCAGCCGGGGCGCCGGACGTTTCAGAGCGCACCATGATCGCGCGCCGCCAACTCCTGCGTTTTTTCGCCGCCAGTCCTCTTCTCACGGCGACCTCTCTCGGTGCGATCACCACCCTGTTGACGGCTAACTCGCATCAAGCGCTCGCGCAGAGCTACGACGTGCTGCGCGGCTCGCGAAGGGCGTTCGGCCCGGACGGCATCATCACGGCTCCGGCCGATGCGCTGGACGTGTTTGAGTTCGAGCCGGCGGCGAAGAAGGCCGTGCTCAGCCAGGACGCGCCGGCCCACTGGGGCTACCTCCAGAGCGGCGTCGACGGCGACGTGACGCGCGACGCCAACCACACCGCCTTCGCGAAGTACAACATTCGCGTCCAGCGTCTCATCGATGCGCGAAAGATCGACACCAGCGTGAAGATCTTCGGCGAGACCTGGGCCAGCCCCATCTTCATGTGCCCGGTCAGCAGTCTCGGCGCCTACGATCCCGAGGCCGGGGTCACCGTGGCGCGCGCCGCTGCCAAGCGCAACCATCAGATGATTCTCTCGACGGTCGATAATGCGAGCATCGTCGACGTCAACAAGGCGCACGGCCGGCCCGCCTGGTTCATGTTGTATCCGACCGATGACTGGAACGTGACGCGCGCGCTGGTGCAGCGCGCCGAGAGCGCGGGCTCTCCGGCGATCGTCCTCACGGTCGACCGCCAGGGTGGCCGCAACACCGAAACCCTGTTCCGCGAGCGGCGCCAGGACATGCGCGAGTGCTCGGGCTGTCACACGCCGGGCTTCACCAACGAGGTCAGCCGCAAGGCCAACTTCTCGGACATCGATGTTTCCAAGGTCACGAACCTCTACGGCACCGGGATGACGTGGGAATTCGTCGATCGCCTGCGCGGGATCGTCAAGGGCAAGCTCGTGCTGAAGGGCATCATGACGGGCGAGGACGCCAAGGAGGCGTTGCGCCATGGCGTGGACGGCCTGATCGTCTCCAACCACGGCGGGCGCGCGGAAGAGAGCGGGCAGTCGACGATCGGTGTGTTGGCAGAGGTCGTGGATTCGGTGGGCGGCCGCATCCCGGTGCTGATCGACGGGGGTGTACGCCGCGGCACCGATGTCCTGAAGGCGCTCGCTCTGGGTGCCACGGCCGTCGGCATTGGCCGGCCATACGTGTGGGGCCTGGCGTCGTTCGGCGAGGCCGGCGTGGACCGGGTGCTGCAGATCCTGGACGATGAGTTCATTACGATCATGCGGCAGGTAGGTGCGCTGGACATCAACCACATTACGCGGCGCTGCGTCACCAGCGCCTAGCCGTGCCTGACCTCCGATGAAGCAACAGCGCCTCATGCCTCGACCACGGCCGTCGACGGTTTGACCGGGCACTGCGCCGAGAGACAGTTGCGGCGGATTACGTTGCGCTAATCCGGCCTGCGCTGTGCGATCATCCGCTCGGTATTGCCGGCACGAATCCGGTTGAGCGGTTCGCCGGTGACGGCAGTGAAATTCCACGGCTGCGTGTTCATCCACGACGGCGCGCGCATCGTCAGCGCGATGATTTCAGCGATCAGTTTTTTGGGGGACCGGATCGGGCTTGTAACCGCGGATGCTGCGGTGACCGAGGATCGCGTCATCGAATTGCATGGGCTGGAGTCTCCCTAGAGTGTTTTTGAATTGGGCGGGATATTCGGGGTCTCCGGGGCCTGCACGCAATATCGACGTGAGCGAGTGGGAGTAGGGCGGAATAGGGGAGGTTATTCTGCTTATCCGAAGCCGATGGGGGACGACATGTTAACCCGTCCTATGAGCAGTATGTTCCGTGCTTTCGCCGCGTCCAGCGATCAAGACGTCCGGCTCGATCCGCTTGTCTTCTTGCTGAATGCCGAAGTAGTTTGAAGCCCAAATGGGCGAGGACACTATGAACGAGAAACCAGATAGAGATGATCGCAGCTCGAAGAAGTTGACGTCGTCGTGTCTATATGTGGGCGGCACATGCTTTCTATGTGTGGCGCTTTCAATCTTAACGATAATTCTTTTCCTCTCAATTTTATTCGCGGCCTTGGATGTGCGCCTTGGATTTCAATCCACTTCATTTCGTACGCTGCTTATCAGCGTATTCTATGCGGTTTGCGTTCCGTCTATCTCTTTTCTCGCGGAGATCATAAAATCACTCTTTCCTTGGCCAATTCTTCTCATTCTCGTTTTGGCTCTCATTGCTTGGGGGCCAAATCGGATTCGTGATCTGCTGTCTTCAGCCAAATTTGAGCTGCCGGGCGGCTTCAAATTTGATGGTGGTTCAGCCCCTCCTGACATTTTTCGGAAGGAAATGGGAGACGCCCAGAGGGCCGTTGAGAGGGCTAATAAAGAAATCGAACAGGCTTATGATGGAGCTAAAATCTACGTATCACAGCTGCGAGATAGATATGACATCAATAAGCTGGTTGGCGATCTAGCATTAAAAGTAGCCGATGCTATTGGAGATAATTGTCCTTCAGACTATCGACTTACGTTGTATGTACCTGACTTGGTGTTTAGCGATCGTCTCTATCAATTGTCGGAATATTACGACAAGAAAGGCAACAGAGTTTCTGAGGGAAGGTCAGGTCGAGCTTTTTCAATTCGATACGGCGTCATAGGTCGTGTGTGGCGTTCGGGCGTCGATGAAATTGAAGGGGAGCTTATATCAGCTGACGATCGAGCACAGCTTGGATCAGCTGCAAGCGGAGAGAACCTGGATAAATTTATTGCTAGGAGATGGGGGTTGACCTTGGACGAGGTGTTCAAAATTCGTCCGTATCAATCCTACGGAGCAATTCGTTTGGACGGCGGCGGGAAATCTCTCGGAGTTATATTTTTTGATTCCAAATTGATGAACGCGTTTGGAAATGAGACATTGCTTCGAGAAAAGATCCGCTCTCTTATCCGAGAGTCGAAACTGACGCTAAGTTTGCTGGAGATCAACCTTGAACTCGCCCCGTGGTCTCGCATCCAGATCTTTAGAAACCTCTGATGGTGGCACCTACGAAGCTGTGGCCTCCGAATATTATGATGAGTGCGCTCATCCGACATGCGCGGATTTTCGTGCGGCATCCGCTCTATATTTGACGCGGCTGTTTGATCTAGAGTTGCCTACTGGGCGGGTTGCGGACATTGGTTGCGGTCGCTCACTGCTCGTTGACTTCAATGTCCGTGATTTGGTGTTGGTAGATAAGTCTCGGGGTATGCTGCTTCATAACAGCACGTCATACGAGCAACGCGCGCTCGATGTGGAACGTCAGGAATTTGGAGAGCGCGAGTTTGATTGGATATTCGCCATTTTAGGTGATCCGTATAACTCTCCCAGCGCTTGGGGGAATATTGCGCGGGCGTTAAAGGCGGGGGCGCAATGCGTTTTCATCGTTCCGGCTCTTCAATGGGCACAAAAATTTCGATCAGTTGAAGATAAAGAAAGAGTAGGCTTTGCTCGTTTTCTCACATTGAATGGCGATACGGTCTTCTTGCCATCTCTGATTGTAGATCTGGATTCTCAAATTGAGATGATCAGTGCCGTGGGACTGTCGCTCGATGCGGTCGATCATGTCTCTGTGGGGCAGTTGCCTGCCATTAAGTCCGACAAAATTTCTGGTGTGCTTATGGAGAGTGATCATTTGCTCGACGTGTATCGTGTCAGAAAGATTATCGCACCCTGAGTTTAAGCGTTTGCCTGAAAGGAAGCGGCGCGCCATGGGCGCGCCGTTTTTACGAATCGATGCTCGGCGTGGGTCGAACTCACGAACACCCCGTCGTGCTTCCGCACGTATCGCACTTCATACAGGTCCCATTCCGCACCAGCGTGAAGTTCGAGCACTCGCCGCACATGTCGCCTTCGTAGCCCTTGGCCTTGGCTTCGGCGCGGCGTTCGGCCTTGGAGGGCGCGGCGGCTGCGGCGCTTCCCGCTTTGCTCCAGGCTTGCGCCTCGAGCTTTTCGGTCGGCGAGAGCGCGTGCTCCGGCTCGGCGGTCTTGAGGGCCACGGCGGCATCGCCGCTGCCGTGGCGGGCGGTGGCGCCCGACGCGTTCAGCGAGGTGACGTTGCCGCTCGCGCGGGCGTCGGTGTTCTCGGCCGGAGCCGGCGCGCGCATGACGACGAGGTTGTCGGTGCGCGAGCGGGTCAGACCCTTGGAGACATACTTGTTCTGGTCGGCCGGTGCCTTGCCTTCATCCTCGCCCTTGCCGAGCGCATCGAAGCCCGACTCGGAGACGTCGACATGGCCGAGATCGAAGCGCGACATGTAGGAGACCGCGAGTTCGCGGAACACATAGTCGAGGATCGAGGTCGCAAACTTGATTGAGTCATTGCCCTGTACCGGGCCCGCGGGTTCGAAGCGGGTGAAGGTGAAGGCGTCGACATATTCCTCCAGCGGCACGCCATACTGGAGACCCAGCGAGACGGCGATGGCGAAGTTGTTGATGAAGGAGCGGAGCGCCGCGCCTTCCTTGTGCATGTCGATGAATATCTCGCCGAGGCGGCCGTCATCATATTCGCCGGTGCGCAGATAGACCTTGTGACCGCCGACGACGGCCTTCTGGGTGTAACCCTTGCGGCGATCGGGCATCTTCTCGCGGTCGCGCATCACCACGATGCGCTCGACCAGACGCTCGACCACCTTCTCGGAGATCGCGGCGGTGCGGGCCGCCATCGGCTTCTCCATCAGGTTCTCCAGCGCATCCTCGTCCTCGTCATCATCGCTGATGAGCTGCGAGTTCAAGGGCTGCGAGAGCTTGGAGCCGTCGCGATACAGCGCGTTGGCCTTCAGCGCGAGCTTCCACGAGAGGAGGTAAGCGGACTTGCAGTCCTCCACCGTGGCGTCGTTCGGCATGTTGATGGTCTTGGAGATCGCACCCGAGATGAAGGGCTGCGACGCCGCCATCATACGGATGTGGCTTTCCACCGAGAGATAGCGCTTGCCGATCTTGCCGCAGGGATTGGCGCAATCGAACACGCTGTAGTGCTCGGCCTTCAGGTGCGGGGCACCTTCCACCGTCATCGCGCCGCAGATGTGCACGTTGGCGGCTTCGATCTCGCGCTTGGTGAAGCCGAGCGCGGCGAGGAGGTCGAAGCCCGGAGCGGCAATGGCCTCGGCCTCGATCTTCAGGGTGTCGCGCAGGAAGTCCTCACCGAAGGTCCACTTATTGAAGGCGAACTTGATGTCGAAGGCGGTCGGCAATGCAGCCTCGACCTTCTTCAGCGCCTCATCGGTGAAGCCCTTGGCCTTCAGCGTCGAGGCATTGATACCCGGCGCGTTGGACAGCGAGCCGTGACCGACGGCATAGGCCTCGATCTCGGCAATCTCGCTTTCGCGATAGCCGAGCACGCGCAGTGCTGCGGGGACGGCGCGGTTGATGATCTTCCAGTAGCCGCCACCGGCGAGCTTCTTGAATTTCACCAGCGCGAAGTCAGGCTCGATGCCGGTGGTGTCGCAATCCATGACCAGGCCGATGGTGCCGGTCGGCGCCACGACGGTGGTCTGGGCGTTGCGATAGCCGTGGAGTTCGCCGAGTTCGAGGGCGAGATCCCAGGCGATCTTGGCGCGGGTGACGATGTCGGCCTGCGGGCAGGAGGCATGGTCCAGCGCCACGGGGGCGACGGCCAGGCCTTCATAGCCACGGGTTTCGCCATGCGCCGCACGGCGATGGTTGCGGATGACGCGCAGCATATGGGCTGCGTTCTTCTTGTAGCCGGGGAACGGGCCGAGCTCCTTGGCCATCTCGGCCGAGGTCGCATAGCTGACGCCGGTCATGACAGCGGTGAGGGCGCCGCACAGCGCGCGGCCTTCCTTCGAGTCATACGAGAGACCCATGGTCATCAGCAGGCCGCCGATGTTCGCATAGCCGAGGCCGAGGGTGCGGAACTCGTAGGAGAGTTCGGCAATCGGCTTGGACGGGAACTGCGCCATCATGACAGAGATTTCGAGCACCATCGTCCACAGACGGCAGAGATGCTCGTAGGCGTGGATGTCGAAGGTGGCCGAAGCGGTGTCGTAGAAGGTCAGCAGGTTGGCCGAGGCGAGGTTACACGCCGTGTCGTCCAGGAACATGTATTCCGAGCACGGATTGGACGCGCGGATATCGCCGGACGACTTGCAGGTGTGCCAGTCGTTCATGGTGGTGTTGAAGTGCAGGCCGGGATCGGCCGACGCCCAGGCGGCGTAGCCAATTTTCTCCCAGAGATCGCGGGCCTTGATGGTCTTCATGACCTTGCCGTCCTTGCGGGCGATCAGGTCCCAGGTGCCATCGGTCTCGACGGCGCGCAGGAAATCGTCCTTCAGCGAGACGGAGTTGTTGGAGTTCTGGCCGGCAACGGTGAGGTAGGCTTCGGAATCCCAGTCGGTGTCGTAGATCGGGAAGTCGATGTCCTTGTAGCCCTGCTTGGCATACTGGATGACGCGCTTGATGACGTTGTCATTGACCAGCGAGCGGCGTGCGAGCTTGATCTCGCGGCGCAGCGCCGGGTTCTTCTCGGGATCGAAGCAGTCGTCGCCCGAGCCTTCGCAATTGACGCAGGCCTTCAGGATGGCCTTGAGGTGCTTCTGGTTCATCTTCGAACCAGTCACGAGCGCCGCGACCTTCTGCTCTTCCTTCACCTTCCAGTCGATATAGGTCTCGATATCCGGATGGTCGGCATCGACCACGACCATCTTGGCCGCACGGCGCGTGGTGCCGCCCGACTTGATGGCGCCGGCGGCGCGGTCGCCGATCTTCAGGAACGACATCAGGCCCGACGAGCGACCGCCGCCCGACAGCTTTTCGCCTTCGCCGCGCAGCTTCGAGAAATTCGAGCCGGTGCCCGAGCCATATTTGAACAGGCGGGCTTCACGCACCCACAGGTCCATGATGCCGCCTTCATTGACCAGATCGTCCTCGACGCCCTGGATGAAGCAGGCATGCGGCTGCGGATGTTCGTAAGCCGATTTCGACTTGGTCAGCTTGCCGGTCTTCCAGTCCACATAGTAGTGGCCCTGGCCGGGACCATCGACGCCATAGGCCCAGTGCAGGCCGGTGTTGAACCACTGCGGCGAATTCGGCGCGACCATCTGCTTGGCGAGCATGAAGCGCAGCTCGTCATGGAAGGCGTGGGCGTCGGCCTCAGAGGTGAAGTAGCCGCCCTTCCAGCCCCAATAGGTCCAGCAGCCAGCGAGGCGGTCGAACACCTGCTTGGACGAGAGTTCGCTGACGAAGCGCTCTTTCTCGGGCAGTGCGGCCAGCGCCTCGGTGTCCGGCACCGAGCGCCACAGCCACGACGGCACGGTCTCTTCCTCGACCTTCTTCAATTTCGCGGCGACGCCCGCTTTACGGAAATACTTCTGGGCCAGCACGTCGGAGGCGACCTGCGACCACGAGTCGGGCACTTCAACGCCTTCAAGCTTGAACACCACGGAGCCATCCGGATTACGGATCTCGGACGTGGTGTGGCGGAAGTCGATCCCGGCATAGGGCGACTGTCCTTCGGTGGTGTAGCGGCGTTGAATCTGCATCGTGGTCGTGCCCCGTCTTAAGCCCGACACCCCATCTGGCGGCATCGGCGATTTCTGTTAGCGACGTCCGGGTTGCCCCAAATTCGCCGCAGCTTGGCCGGGTGAACCGGTCCTGTTTTCTCTGTGGAGCATGTGCTGGCCGTCATCTCGGCCACCCGGGACTGCCGGGGTCATGCTTCCTTGGATCGGGCTTCCTCGCTGTTGCGGGTCGACCTGATCCTAACGCCTCACCACGCTGTTTGAGCCGGTTTCCGGCCCGTTTTTTAGTGCTCCAAACGCCGGTTTTCCGGCCCGGATTCCAGGACGCAAATCCCCGATCCCGTAGCCTCGACTGGAGGACGGAGCGGTCAATCTGGAACCCGTTTGGGAGCGTCCGACGGGACAAAAAACGACCCGCGCCGAACAGTTCGAAAACTAGGCCAAACCGATCTCACCCGTCAAGGAGTAGTCGGGGTTCCTGAATCAAATACTAAATATGGTGGAAAGGGTGGATAACCAAGGGGGCAGAGCGCGCCTCGATTGAGGTCAAGTATCAGTGAGTCCTCATGGATTCGGAAGTCAAAAATATTTCTAAAACTGTCCGGAATCCGAGCTGCGCCCACTGTTCACAGCCCAACTTTATTTTGTCATCCAGGGATTGCGTTTGGGGGGACTCAGGCGCAGCGGTGGTTGCCGGGCAGGTTCCCTCCACCGGCAGTGGTCAGACCCTTCAACTGCGCGCATGGTCTCGCCGATTCCTCAGCCGGTTCCCTCCATGACAATGCCCAGTCCCCCCGTTTCGCGTGCGCGAATCGCTCCCTTCGGTCTCGTGTTGCTCGCCATCGCGTCGATCGCCTGGGGTCTGAACTGGCCGGTGTCGAAAGCGCTGCTGTCGGAATGGCCACCGCTGTCGGCGCGCGGCAGCACCGGCATCGTCGGGGCATTGCTGCTGGCCGGGATCGCCGTCTGGCGCGGCGAGAGTCTCCGCGTACCGCATCATCAATGGTTGCATCTGGTCGTGCTGGCGGGCCTGAACGTGTTCGGCTGGATGGCTTTCGTCGGCTTGTCGCTACTGTGGCTGCCGGCCGGCGAGGCCGCGGTGATTGCGTTCACCATGCCGGTCTGGGCTGCCGGACTGGCCTGGCTGATCCTCGGCGAGCGCCTGTCGATGCAGCGGATCGTGGCCATGCTGATGGCCTTTGCCGGCATCGCCGCGTTGATGGGGGGCGGTGGTCTGGCCGCGAGCGCGGAGAAGCTCCCGGGAATCGCTCTGGCGCTGCTGGGTGGGTTCGGCTTTGCGCTCGGCACGGTGCTGGCCAAGAAGTTCGGGCTCACGCTGCCACTGGTGACGTCATCCGCCTGGCAGATCGGGATCGGTTGTGTGCCGGTGCTGTTGTTGGGTCTGATCTTCGAAAGCCCGCATTTTGCAGCACTGACGCCGTTGGGCTGGGGGCTGCTCGCCTATGTCGTGCTGGTGGGGTTCTGCATCGCTTACGTCTGCTGGTTCGCGGCGCTCAAGCAGTTGCCGGCCTCGGTGGCCGCAATCGGGACCATGGCGGTGCCCGTGATCGGCGTGGTCAGCTCGGCCATCGCCCTGCGGGAACCGCTCGGCGTCATGCAGATCGCGGCTCTGGTATTTACGCTGGCGGGCGTTGCGCTGGCGACAAGGGGCTAGGCGCGGGCGCGTCGCCGCCGGGCCACATCCGCTGCAGTTCGGGATGGCCGTCCCAGAACTGATGTTTCAGCGCGGCGGCGATGTGCAGGCCGACCAGCGCATAGAGCGCATAGGACAGCCACACGTGAATGCCGCCGAAGATGTCGTGCAGGCGTTCCTTGAAGGCCGGCTCGATCGACATGATCCAGCCGATGCGTGGCCACTGGAACAGGCCGAACAGGTACATTGGAATCTCGCCGGCCGCCTTCCAGGCGGAATCGTGCATCCAGCCGGACAGCGGCAGTCCGATCATCAGCACATAGAGCGCGAGATGCGCACCATGTGCGGCGGCCTTCTCGGCGGGCGGATAGGTCTCGGGCAGATCAGGCGGCCTGTTGGCCGCGCGCCACAACAGGCGCATCAGCACGAGGCCGAGCACGGTGATGCCGAATGACTTGTGCGCATCGATGACGAACCGGATGTTGTCCTCAGGAATGAGGTTCACGCTCCAGATCAGCGCGACATTGAGTGTGATCAGAACGGCAATCAGCCAATGCAGGATCATGGCGATGCGGTTGTAACGTTGAATCGGCATTTTCTGTGCGTGCATGGAATAAGTTTAAACAGGATTTGCCTTTTGAGGCATGACGACTTTGTGTGTTCGTCGTGACCGCAATCACGCGCTATTTGATCGCGGCTCCGCAACTCGATCACGATTCACGCGTAGCTCTCGCAGGATCGGTTTGCTCGAACGCGCGATTGAATTGACGGCATGACAATATCCCTTCAGGCGGCCTTCGCCGCCGCATCGCCGCGTATCACACCGCGCCGGATGCCGTTCATCAGCCTGATGATCTATCTCGCCGTGCTCGCGCTATGGGCGCTGCTGTTCGGCCGCGCGTTCTTTTTGAACAGCATCTGGGCGTGGTCAGCGGGCATGGTCTATATCGCCTATGACACAGTGCTGATGCTTTATGTGGTGTGGCAGACGCTGCCGCTGGCAGTGTCCGCGCGTGGTCCATCTGGAGCGGTTGCTGCGCAATTGCGTCCATCGGTGGGGATCCTGATAGCCGCGCATAACGAGGCGCTGAATCTGCCGGAGGCACTGGCGGCCATCGCGCGGCAATCCGATGCGCCGGATCTGATCCTGATCGCGGATGACGGCTCGCGCGATGCAACTGATACGCTGCTCCGTGACCGTTACGGTCTCGCCATTCCGGCGGTCGGCCAGAGCAGCATCGGCCAATTTGGCAGATCGAGACTGCAATGGCTGCGCCTGCCGCATCAGGGCAAGGCGCGGGCGCTGAACACGGCGATCCTCAACGCCGATACCGACATCGTCATCACGCTGGATGCCGATACGTTTCTGGCTGACGATGCCATCGCCGAAATGCGCGTGGCCTTTGCAGCGGATTCCGCGCTGGTCGCGGCCGGCGGCATTCTCGTGCCGGTCTGCGACGACAGCGCCAGCGGCCGCGTGATGCAGTGGTTCCAGACCTACGAATATATCCGCAACATCATCTCGCGCTTCGCCTGGATGCGCGGCAACAGCCTGCTGTTGATCTCCGGCGCCTTTGCTGGCTTCCGCAGGGAGGCGCTGGTGGCCGTCGGTGGCTTCGATCCGGAGTGTCTTGTCGAGGACTATGAGCTGACCCACCGCATGCATCGTTATGCCGTCGATCACGGCCTCGACTGGCAGCTTCGCATGATCGGCACGTCGCTGGCGCGCACGGAAGCGCCGTCTCACGTCATGACGTTCCTGCGGCAGCGCCGGCGCTGGTTCGCGGGCTTCCTGCAGACGCAATACTGGAATCGCGACATGACCGGCAATGCGCGTTACGGCCGGCTCGGCCTGCGGATGCTGCCGATCAAGGCGCTGGATACGCTGCAGCCGATCTACGGCCTCACGGCCTTCGTGTTGCTGCTGGCTTTGCTCGTCACCGGCAAGACCGCCATCGCCGTGCCAGTATTCGGTCTGATCACCGCGAAGATCGTCGCGGATTTCCTGGTCTATCTCTGGACCGTGCATCTCTATCGGCGCCTGACAGGCGGCCGCACGCGGACGCGTTTTGTCGCAGCGGTATTCGCGGCGATCCTCGAACCGTTCAGTTTTCAGTTGCTGCGTCACGCCGGCGCGGCCTGGGGCTGGATCGCCTTCCTGCGCGGCAACAATGATTGGGGCTTTGCGCCCGTTACGTCGCCCTCGCGTCAGGCGCCCAATGCGGGCGAGTAGTCGCTAGGCCGGTTTCGCCGCCAACGGCACTTTCACGGTGAAATGCGAACCGTGGGTGAGGTCAGACTTCACCTCGATCACATGGCCGAGCGCTTCGGCCGTACGCCGAACGATCGACAGGCCGAGGCCAAGGCCCTCGCTGGCCGGATTGATCTGGTGGAAGGCATCGAAGATCGCGGTGAGCTGTTCGGCGGGAATGCCGGTGCCGGAGTCCAGCACCTCGATGGTCACCGCGTTGGCGTGTTTGCGACAGCCGACCAGCACGCGACCGCGTTCGGTGTATTTGATGGCATTGCCGACGAGATTGCCAAGGATCGCGCGCAACATGCCGGGGTCGCTGACCACCTGCGCCTTGCTCGGCACAATGACGAGGTCGAGGCCCTTGGCTTCGGCATGCAGGCGCCAGTTGGCGCTGATCGACTCGAACACGTCAGAGATCGGGAACGATCGCAGGTTCGGAATCCCAAAGCCGGCATCTAGCACAGATGTCTCGGCGAGACGGTCGAGCTCTTCCGCCATCCGCATACCGGCATCGATGGCATAGCCGAGCCGCTCACGATCCTTCTCGTCGGTCAGCTTGTTGCGGATGCGGTCGATCGCCATGATCATGACCTGCAATGGCTGCTTCAGGTCGTGGCCTGCCACCGCCATCAGGCGACTGATATTGCGCTGAAGCCGATCCGACAGATGCAGCGCCCGGCGGAATTCCATCTGCGCCATGACCTGGCGGGCGAGGGCGGCCAGCACCTCGCGCTGTTCGGTCGACAGCACGCGCGGCTTGTCATCGAGCACGCAGACGGTGCCGAGCGGCAGGCCGTCCGGTGTGCGCAGCAGTGCGCCGGCATAGAAGCGCAAATGGGGCTCGCCGGTCACCAGCGGATTGCAGTCGAATCTTGGATCCTTGGTGACGTCCTCGACTTCGAGAAAACTGTGTTCGAGGATCGCATGCGCGCAAATCGATTGATCCATCGGCGTCTGCCGCACGCCAAGACCGATCTCCGACTTGAACCACTGCCGGCCGTCATCGACGAGGCTAATGATCGAGATCGGCGTCTGGCAGACATAGCTGGCGATCTTGGTGATGTCGTCGAAGGATGGCTCAATGGCGGTGTCGAGAATGCCGTAGGAGCGCAGCGCCTTGAGGCGTTCGGCTTCATTGGGATGGAGCCTGGCGATCTTCGGCTTGTCTGACGCGTCCACTGAACCTGCTCACACCCGACGTCGACCCATCGAACCGGTAGATAGGTCCACATGTCTACCAACACTACGCGCGAGTTCCCTGAATGTCCCCCGTACGCTGCACCCACGTTCTTAGACCTTGAGACAGCAGGCGCAAACCAGAAACGACAAAAGACGATGCCGCGAGGCACCGTCTTTTGCGTAACGCTTAGATCGTCGTGTTACGGGCAGGCGTGACGCAGGCCGTCATAACCGAGATAGGTGCCCGTGCGGACATTGTACGACTTGTAGGTGCGGATGCAGTAGTCAACGTCGCCGCCGCCGGTGTCAGGAGCGACTTCGACCACATCCGGCGCGTCGTCATAATAGCTGCTGCCGTAATACGGGCTGCCGCCGTAATAGCCGTAGGAATTCCCGTAATAGCTGCTGGCGGCCAGACCGCTGCCAATAATGGCGCCGGCTGCGAAGCCCGGGCCGTAACCGCCGCCACGCCAGCCACCACCGCGCCAGCCGCCGCCGTGATTCCAGCCGCCGCCGCCGGGGCGCTGGCCGCCATGCCAGCCGCCACCTCCGCCACCAAAGCGCTGACCGCCGCCAGAGAACGTGCCGATCGTGCGCGCACCGCCGGGGCCGACGCCCACGACCTTGGTGTTTTGTGCGTAGCTGGGGGTCACCGCGAAGGCGGGGATGGCCACAGCGACGGCTGCTGCGACACTCAAGATTTTCAAATTCGTCATCGTTTGCTCCTGTCTGGGATGCATCTTCAACCCCCTGAAGGGACTGCCGTTCCCTGCCGCCACGCGGTTATTGCGCAACGACAGAATGATCGTCCGGAACTGTATGCGGCATGAATGGATTGCGCCGTTTCTGCGACCGCCGGTACTTTGGAGGTAGGGTTCGGGGGAGGCCGATACGAGGCTTGTCACGATCAGTTGCAGGCGGCGATCGGTCGCGGCGGTAACTGGACATTTGGCGGCCCGGATGGCATCAACAACCCGACGAAAACCTTCGAACGGTTCAAAATATGAAACAGTTTTTGCTGAAATTCTTCACGTGGTGGAGCGGGACGACCTTCGGGACGAACCTGTGGACGTCGCGATTCGGCGAACTGGTTGGCACCGACGAGCAGGGCAACACATATTACCGCACCAGGGGCGGCAAGATCGACCCGACACTGGGCTTCGAGCGCCGCTGGGTGATTTACAATGGCTATGCCGAAGCCACCAAGATCCCGCCGGACTGGCATGGCTGGATCCACCACACCGTGGACGTGCCGCCGACCGAAGAGAATTATACGCCGCGCGAATGGCAGAAGCCGCATCAGCCGAACCTGACCGGCACGCCCGCAGCCTATCGTCCGTCTGGTTCGACTCTGGCCAGCGGCCGGCGTCCCAAGGCGACCGGCGACTACCAGGCCTGGACTCCGGGCTCGTAACAACTCACCCGTTCTGGACGACTGGTTGTGCGGGCCGCTCTGCGGCGCGCACGGCCTCGCATTGTTTCCAGCCGCCAGCTCTTGCAGTGAGACCGGCAAGCACGTCCGGCGTGCCGCCCCGGATGAGCCCGCTTTGTAGGGCGGCGCCGGATTGTACTCGATCGATTGGGCTGGGGCGGATACGATATAGCCGCGACATGTGCGTTCGAGATGTTAGGTTTCGAAAGCTCACTGGGCATGATCGGGGACGGCTGACGAGATCGATCGTCTGTTCACAGCGACAACTCAGGAAAATCCGACATGACCAACGACACGCGCAGTGAGCACGACCTGTTGGGCAACCGCGATGTTCCGGCCGACGCCTATTACGGCGTTCATACGCTGAGGGCCGTTGAAAATTTTCCAATCACCGGGATTCCGATTTCCATCTATCCCGAACTCATCAGCGCGCTCGCCGCGATCAAGCAGGCGGCGGCACTGTCGAATATGGAGCTGGGGCTGCTCGACAAGTTACGCGGCGATGCGATCATCGCTGCCTGCGAGGAAATTCGCGCCGGCCGCTTGCATGACCAGTTCGTGGTGGACGTCATCCAGGGCGGCGCCGGGACCTCCACCAACATGAATGCGAACGAGGTGATCGCCAATCGTGCGCTGGAAATTCTCGGCCACGGCAAGGGCGACTATGGGTACCTGCACCCGAACGAACAGGTCAACATGAGCCAGAGCACCAACGACGTGTATCCCACGGCGTTGAAGATCGCGACCTATCACGGCGTGTTTCACCTGATCGATGCGATGGCCGTGTTGCGCCAGGGTTTCGAACGCAAGGCCGAAGAGTTCAAGGATGTCCTGAAAATGGGCCGCACCCAGTTGCAGGATGCGGTGCCCATGACGCTTGGTCAGGAGTTCAGCACTTATGGCGTCATGATTGGCGAAGACGAGGACCGGCTCCGCGAGGCAGCACTGCTGATTTGCGAGATCAACATGGGTGCGACAGCCATCGGGACCGGGATCACGTCCCATCCCGACTACGCGCGTCTGGTCTGCCTGCATCTCGTTGCCATCACCGGCATGCCGCTGGTCACCGCTGTAAACCTGATCGAGGCCACGCAGGACTGCGGTTCGTTCGTTCAGCTCTCAGGCGTGCTCAAGCGTGTGGCCGTCAAGATTTCCAAGATCTGCAACGACCTCCGGCTGCTGTCGAGCGGTCCGCGCGCCGGTTTCAACGAGATCAATCTGCCGGCGGTACAGGCAGGTTCCTCGATCATGCCGGGCAAGGTGAATCCGGTCATTCCGGAAGTCGTGAACCAGGTTGCCTTCGAGGTGATCGGCAATGATCTCACGGTGACCTTCGCGGCCGAGGCCGGCCAGCTTCAGCTCAACGCGTTCGAGCCGATCATCGCGCACAGCCTGTTCAAGAGCGTCAGTCATATGCGGGAGGCTTGCCTGACACTGGAAAAACGTTGTGTCGCGGGTATCACCGCGAACCGCGAACGTCTCCGCGCCTATGTCGAGAATTCGATCGGTCTCGTCACTGCGCTCAATCCCTATATCGGCTACGCCAATGCCACCGCCGTCGCGGTCGAGGCCCATGCGACCGGCCGCAGCGTCTACGATCTGGTGCTGGAAAAAGGTCTGCTACCTGCAGCGACCCTTGCCGCCATTCTCCACCCCGACGTACTCACCAAGCCCCAGAGCATGTTGATCCGCGAATGAAGGCCGCATCGGCCCGGCGCGATCAACGCGTGGGCATCTGCGCGACCGCCAGCATCGCTGCGACATAGCCGTACGGTCCGAGACCGCAGATCACAGCGGTGGCAGCCTGCGAGAGCACCGAATGGCGATGATACTTGTCGCGCGCGTGGATGTTCGAAATGTGCAGCTCCAGGATCGGTCCCTCGAACGCTTTCATCGCGTCGAGCATGGCGATCGAGGTGAACGAATAGCCCGCGGGATTGATGATGATGGCGTCGGCATCCTGACGGGCCGACTGGATGAGATCGACCAATACGCCCTCGTGGTTCGACTGGTGGAACGCCAGCGTCAATTTGAGTTTGACCGCCTGTTCCTCGCAACTGGCCTTGATCTGGTCGAGCGTGGTGGTTCCGTAGATATGCGGCTCCCGCACGCCGAGCAGGTTGAGGTTGGGACCGTTGAGGATCATCACGCGTTTCATTATCGAACTTCCTTCTAGCCGCCGAGCCACTTCGCCGGCACCATCACGAGCGACGGAAACAGCGTCAGCAGCGCCAGCACCACCAATTGTGCGATCATGAACGGCCAGACGCCGCGCATGATCTCGTCCATGCTCACCTTCGCCACGCCGCACACCACATTGAGCACTACGCCGACGGGTGGCGTGATCAGTCCGATCGCGTTGTTGATGATGAACAGCACCCCGAAATAGACCGGGTCGATGCCGGCCTCGCGGACGATGGGCATCAACACGGGCGTCAGGATCAGGATGGTCGGGGTCATGTCGAGTGCGGTGCCGACGATGACGACAATGATCATCAACACGATCATCAATAGCGTCTGGTTGCCCATGAAGGGACGGGCCAGTTCGACGATCTGGCCGGAAATTTCGGCCACCGTGATCAGCCATGACGACACCAGCGCTGCCGCGACCAGGAACATCACCACGGCGGTGATCTGGGCTGAACTGATCAGGATGTTCATCAGCTGCGCCAGTGTTAGCTCGCGATAGACGAACGTTGCCACGATGAAGGAATAGACTGCGACGACGACGGCAGCTTCGGTCGGTGTGAAGATGCCGAAGCGGAGGCCGACGATGATGATCATCGGCAACATCAAGGCCCAGAAGCCGTCGATCAGCGCGCGAAAGATCTGCGCCAGGCTCTGGCGCGGCGGGCTCACCGAGTTCTCGTTGCGTGCAACCCACCACCAGGCAAAGCACAGGCTGCCGCCGAGCATCAGGCCCGGCACCACGCCGGCGAGAAACAATTTTGAGATGGAAACGCCGGCGGCAACGCCGAAGATCACGAATCCGATCGAAGGCGGGATCACCGGCGCGATGATGCCGCCGGCGGCGACGAGGCCGGCTGCGGAGGCGCGGTTATGCCCGGCCGCAACCATCATCGGGACCAGCAATGCGCCGAGTGCGGCGGCGTCGGCGACGGCCGATCCGGACAGCGATGCCAGGATGCACGAGGTCAGGATCGCGACGTAGCCGAGGCCGCCGCGCAGATGGCCGACCAGGGCGATGGCGAAGTTCAGGATGCGGCGGGCAAGGCCACCTGTGTTCATGATCTCGCCGGCCAGGATGAAAAACGGCACCGCCATCAGCGGGAAGGAATCGACGCCATTGATGACGTTCTGCGCGATGATCTGGGAGTCGAATATATCCAGATAGGTCATCAGCGCGACGCCGCAGATGATCAGGGCGAATGCGATCGGCATGCCGATGGCCATCGCGCCGAGCAGCGAGAACGTGAAGATGCTGATGGTCATCGGCGGTCGTTCCCGTTGGCAGGGGCGGGCGCCGCAGGGACATGCTCCTCGGATTCACTGATGGTGATCAGCTCCGACGTGGCGAGTTGGCCGCTGAACAGGCGATAGAGGTCATGCAGCAGGATCGGGATCGAAGCGACGCCGAAGACGAGACCTGCGGCGTAGAACAGGCCGACGGAGAGACCGGAGGCGGGCGCCGTCGTGTCCCAGTTCAGCACCGTCTGTTTCCACGAGCCTTCGGTGAGCAATACAGAGGCGTAGAGCATCAGCGCGTGACTGAGCGCGTAGCAGATCTTGCGGCCCATCGGCGACAGCAGCTTCACGAAACTGTCGACGCCGAGATGGGCGTGTTCGCGGAGGCCGACGATGGCGCCGAGAAACACCATCCAGACGAACAGCCAGCGCGACAGTTCTTCGGAGATGGCGATGCCGGAGTTGAAGACGTAACGTAGAACTACATTGCCGAATACCAGGACCACCATGGCGGCAAGCAATACCGCCATGACGATCTTGATCGACCGGTAATAAGCTTCGACGATCCTGCTTGTCGCAGTAGTTGATGAAGCGGGCATGGATGCTTTCGCAGTGAGCGTGGGGTCGCCGCGTAGTGACGGTTGGTGATGCGCGGCTCACTCAGTCCTTGTGAACGCGCTCAAGTTCACTATTGAACAGCTTGACGATCTCCTGATCGTAGTCGGCGGAGAATTTTGCCGCGATCGGCTTGGTCTTGTCGCGCATCTTCGCAAGCTCGGCCGGAGCGATCTCGTTGACCTCCATGCCCTTGGCCTTTAGCTCGCCGATGGAAGCCGCTGCGGCATCGCGGCTGACCTTGCGCTGATAGTCGCGGGCCTCGTTGGCAGCATCCTGCAGGATCTTTTGCTCGTCCTTGGTGAGCTTGTCCCAGAACACCTTGCTGACCAGGATGATGTTGGTGGAGTAGGTGTGGTTGGTGACGCTGAGATATTTCTGCACCTCGTAGAACTTGTTCGACAGGATCACCGAGAACGGATTTTCCTGGCCGTCCACCGTGCGTGTTTCCAGCGCGGTGTAGAGTTCGGAGAAGCTCATCGGCACCGGATTGGCGTTGAACGCCTTGAAGGTCTCGAGATAGACCGGGTTCGGGATCACGCGGATCTTGATCCCGTCGAGGTCTTCACCCTTGGTGATCGGGCGGCGGCTGTTGGTGACGTTGCGAAAGCCGAGATCCCAATAGCCGAGACCGATCAGACCCTTCTCCGGCAGCTTGGCAAGCAAAGCCGACCCGAGCGGGCCGTCGAGTAGCGCGTCGGCCTGTTTCGGTGTCGACACGATGAACGGGAAATCGATCAGCCCGTAGTCCTTGACGATGCCGACCAGCGAGGTCGTGGCGGGCGACTGCATTTCCTGAGTGCCGGCGCGCAATGCCGACTGCTGCTGCATCTCGGAGCCAAGCTGGTTGGCGGGATATTCGCGCACCTTCATCTTGCCACCGCTCTTGGCCGCAACGAGTTCGGTGAACTTCTGCACGCCCTTGCTGACGGGATGATCGGTGTTGTTGAGGTGACCCCAGCGGATCGTGCGCTCCTGCACCTGCGCGGATGCAGGGCCGCCGGCGATGGCGAGGGTGGCGGCGATAGCGGCAAGCCAGACAGCGGACTTCGGGTGTACGGACATGTTGAAGCTCCCTTGGATGGTATTTTTACTTCTTAGCGTCACCGTCATCTACGACAAAACAAAAATCAACCGATATTTTACATTATCTATGATGATTTGTGTCTGAGGCGCGGGGTGATGTATGGTGGCGCAGCGCGACCATTCCTCGTCACCAGGACCTTTCATGCTGGATACCCCCATTGCGGATCGCGCCGGAGAGACCGTCGGCGACAGCGCCTATCGGCGTATCCGCAACGACGTGATTTTCGGCACGCTTGAGCCCGGCCAGAAGCTGAAGCTGGAGAAGATGAGCGTCGCCTACGGCACCAGCGTCTCGACGCTGCGCGAGACACTGAACCGGTTGTGCTCGGAAGGCTTCGTCGTCGCCGAAGGCCAGCGCGGCTTCGAGGTTTCGTCGATCTCGGCAACCGAATTCCAGCAGATCGCCGAATTGCGCGAACTGCTCGAGGGCCATGCCATCGAGCAGTCTTTCAAATCAGGCGATCTCGATTGGGAAGCGCTGGTGGTCTCGGCTCATCACAAGCTGTCCGCCATGGAAAAGGCCATGCTGGCCGGCGACAAGTCGAAGACCGAGGCCTGGAAGCAGTGCGACTGGCAATTTCACCGCGCGCTGATCGCGGCCTGCGGCTCGCAGGTACTGCTCGATGCGTTGTCCGCGGCCTACGACAAGTATCTGCGCTACCAGATGCTGGCAGTGGTGTTTCGCGGCGAGGTGGCCGCGGTCGAGCATCGCGAGCTGATGAACGCCGCGCTGGCACGGGATTCCGCGAAGGCGCGAAAACTGCTGCACACCCACATCCATGACTGCGTGAAACATGCGCTTGGCAATTCGGATTGGCTGAGACCGGCTCCGTCGCGGCAGCAGACCATCCAGCAGCGCAGGAAACCGAAAACCTAGAACGGCTCGTCGCTGGGAGTCCGTTTCTTCTTTCTTCCCGGACGCTCCCAGACGACACCCGGAAAGCCCTTGAGCGGGACCAGCGGCTCGCCAGTGTAGGTCCACTCCTGCAACTCCTCGATGCCGATATGATAAAGCGGCTGTCGGCCGGTGCGGCTGCCGAACAGCGCGCGGGGAACGTTGACCATGTGCGGCGAGCGGGCGCGCTCGTAAAATAGTGGCGTGCCGCATCGCGCGCAGAAGCTTCGCGCCGTTTCCGACGTCTTGTCTTCAAAGCGTGTGATCTCCGCTTCGCCTGTGGTGACGCGGAAACGCTTGCGCCAGCTTCCGACATAGGTCGCGTAGGCCGCGCCATGCGCCTGCCGTGTTGCGCGGGAATGATCGTGCCAGGCCCAGCGCGCCGGAAAATCGATTTCGAATTGAACCGTGCCGCATAGGCAACGGCCCCTGACCGAACCGCCAGGCGCGATCTTCTCCGGCTTCTTCATTGCGATTGCTCCCGGGGCGCCGCCAGCGCGCTAGCCCAACCCTTTCAGCCATTCCCCCATCTCATGGAGCGCGGTGTTCGCCTTGGGCAGGATCTTGCCCATGGTGATGAAGCCATGGAATTGCCCGGGATAGGTTTTATAGGCCACGGCGACGCCGGCGTCTGACAGGCGCCTAGCATATTCGTCGCCTTCGTCGCGCAGCGGATCGGCGCCGGCGGTCATGACATAGGCCGGCGGGAGGTCCTTCAGGTTCTCCACGCGGGCAGGTGACGCCCGCCAGTTGTCGACGTCGGCCTTGCTGGTGAGATAGTGATCGGCGAACCAGCGGATGACGTTGTGTGTCAACAGGCAGCTCGTTTCCGGCTCGCTGTGTGAGGGATGGTTCATGCGAAAATCAGTGGCGGGATAGATCAGCAACTGGCCGGCGAGCTTGGGCCCGCCATTGTCCCGCGCATCGATGGCCACGATGGCCGCGAGATTGCCGCCAGCGCTGTCGCCGCCGACGCTGATCTGCTTCGCATCCACATTGAGCTGCACGGCATTGTCGGCAATCCAGCGCGTCGCGGCAATGGCGTCGTCGATGGCGGCGGGAAACTTGTGCTCGGGCGCGAGGCGATAGTCGACCGAGATGACGATCATCTGGCCTTCATGGGCGAGGATGCGGCAGACTACGTCGTGGGAGTCGAGATCTCCGATCACCCAGCCGCCGCCGTGGAAGAACACCAGGCAGGGCGACATGCCGTCCTTTTTGCGTAGGGTCTTTGGTGTGTAGAGCCGCACGGGAATAGTGCCGGCCGGGCCGGGCACCGTCATGGATGTCACCGACGCCAGTTCCGGCGGTTCGGGATTGGCGACCGGGCGCGCTTTCAAATACCACTCGCGCGCTTCCTGCGGCGAGATGGTCTCATAGGGCGGACGGCCGGCATCGCGAAAGACGTTGAGAACGGCGGCGGCATCGGGATCGAGAACGACGGGCATGTGATCTGCTCTTGGTTTTCTTGATGTTTAAGCGGAGGTGCGGCCGCCATCGACGGTGTAAGCGGAGCCGGTGACGTAGCTCGCATCGTCGGAGGCGAGGAAGGCCACGATCGGTGCGACTTCCCGGGCGAGGCCGAGCCGGCGCTGCGGCACGCGATCGACGACCTTCTCGACAGGGGCGGGCGCGCCGCGGCCGACGCGTGCGTCCACGATGGCCGACAGCATGCGGCTGTCGATCAGGCCGGGACAAACGCAGTTCACGCGTACATTGGTGCCGGTGCATTCCTGCGCCGCGCTCTTGGTGAGGCCGATCACTGCGTGTTTGCTAGCGCTGTAGACGGCGACTTCGGCCGAGCCGATGACGCCGGCGATGGACGCGGTGTTGATGATCGAGCCCTTGTTGGCCTTCAGCATCACTGGCAGCACGTGCTTCATGCCGAGAAAGACGCCGACCACATTGACGTCGAGCACTCGCCGGAAGTCGGCGAGCGACATCTTCACGATGGGCGCAATCGTGCCTTCGATCCCGGCATTGTTGTAGAAAATGTCGATGGTGCCGAAGCGTTTCACCGTGGCGGCGACATAGCCGATGACGTCTTCCTCGCTCGTCACGTCGGCGGTGAGAGCGAGCGCTTCGGCGGAGGCGGGGAGTTCTGCGACGGCGCGTTTCAAGGCGGCGACATCGCGATCCACCGCGACGATTCTGGCGCCGCGCGCCGCCAGCAGCTTGATGGTCTCGGTGCCGATCACCCCGGCCGCGCCGGTAACGACGGCGATTCTGCCGTCCAGACGGATTCCGTCAGTCATCTTGAACGTTCTCCCCATGCTCCGGTTTGTTCCGGATTGATGGCTGGTCGCGTATCGCGCGCCTGCCTGATGTGGACTATTTCACGGGGAGAATGACCTGACCAGCCGGGCGGTATGGGGAGCAGGGTGCCCTTTCGCCGCCGCATTCGGCGTGTTAACCGGAGGCGATTACGCGGCCATTCTCCTACAATGTCGCGAGCCTGATTCTCGATTGAGCCGCGCCGCATGTTGCGAACCCTGACCATTGCCGGATTTGCGGCCCTTCTGGCCGCCACCTCACTGTCGCCTGCACCTGTGCAGGCGCAGTTCGGTCCGCTGTTCGGCGACACGCCGCCGCGCCCGCCGGGTGCCGTGCCGCGTGGCCAGCAACCCCCGCCGCCCATGGACGACGAGGAAGAGGTGCCGGAACTGCCGCAGGGCCGTCTGTTGCCGACCCGTCCCGGCATGGGCGCACCGCCGCCCGGCGCCGTCCAGTCGCAGCCACTGGCACCACCGCCTGGCAGCAACACCACTATCGTTCCGCAGAACCCGCCGGGGCAGGGACAGGCCCAGCAGCCGGCCGCGCCAGGGCAGCAACAGCCCGGCGTCGCCAACGCGCCGCCTGCCGCCGCTCCCGGTGGCCGCCAGCCGCCCAAGGTGGCGCCGCCGACGCCCGCCACGCTGCAGCCCGGCGATGAAGTCGTTACCGAGCCGCCGGCGCAGAAGATCGTCAACAAGAAGGCGAGCTTCTCGGGCCTCGACAAGATCACCGGCCGCATCATCAATTTCGACGCCGATATCGGCGAGACTGTGCAGTTCGGCGCGCTGCGCGTGAAGACCGATGCCTGCTACACGCGTCCGGCGACCGAGGCGGCGAATACCGACGCTTTCGTCGAGGTTGACGAAATCACGCTGCAGGGCGAGGTGAAGCGGATCTTCTCCGGCTGGATGTTTGCGGCCAGTCCGGGCCTGCACGGCGTCGAGCATCCGATCTACGATATCTGGCTGACCGATTGTAAGCAGCCGGAAGCCACGGTTGCGACGACACAGCCCGACGCACCGCGTGCCCCGCCGCCGGCCCAGAAGCGTGCGCCGCCGAAGCAGCAGCCGCGCGCCCAGCAGCAGCCCCTGCAGCCGCCGCCAGGCTTCCCGGCGTTCCGGCAGTAAGCGTTACGGCGCGTCTTAAGAGGCGCTATTCCGTCCCGCGATAATGTCCAGCACCGTCGCGCCCTTGAGCGGGAAATCCATCGGCAGTCTGTCGAATTCCGCAATGCCGTCGAGCGACGCGTCGAGCAGCTTGCGATAGCGGGCCCGCGGCACTTCCTGTGCGCCGAAGCTCAGCAGGTGATCGGTGACATATTGGGTGTCGAGCAGCTTGAAATCGCCGGCGATCAGCCGGGCGACCAGATGCACCAGCGCCACCTTCGAGGCGTCGCGCGCATGATGAAACATGCTCTCGCCGAAGAACGCGCGGCCGAGCGAGACGCCATAGAGCCCACCGGCCAGCGTGTCGTCCTGCCAGATTTCGACGCTGTGCGCGTGGCCCATCTCATGCAGCTCGCCATAGAGGTCGCGGATGCGCGTGTTGATCCAGGTGTCCTCGCGGCCCGGCTTTGGCGCGGCACATTCGGCCATCACGCGCTTGAAGGCGGTGTTGACAGTCACTGTGAAAACGTCGGAGCGCACGGTGCGGGCGAGGCGCGAGCTGATGCGAAAACCATCCAGCGGAATGACGCCGCGCATCTCGGGCTCGACCCAGAACAGGCCGGGATCGTCGGCGCTTTCCGACATCGGAAAGATGCCGCAGGCATAGGCGCGCAGCAGCAGTTCGGGCGTGACCTCGGAGGAGGCAGAGTCGCGTGAGCTCATGCGGCCAGCATAGCAGGCCGAGGCCGCCCGGGCGACGGTCTCGGCGCTCCACAGGCGCTGAGCGGATTGAGGGGGCATCGGAGGATCGGAATCACGAACCAAGCAATGCTTATGCCCGGCATTTGGCTTACTTATTGGATCGGTCCTGGTCGCGCAGGGCACACTGATGCCAACGCGGGCTGATCAATCTGGAACCGCTCAACAACCGGCCTGGCGCGTCCGATTGTTGCTTGATTGTTCGGACGACGGGCATAGCTATCAGGATGCAGGCAGGGAGCCTGTTCACCATGACGAATATCGTGACAATCGACGGCAAGGCATCGATCAGAACGACAACGCCTCATCGGGTGGTCGTTGTCGGCGCCGGCTTCGGCGGGCTGGAGACCGTATATCGGCTGACCGGTGCCGATATCAGCATCACCATTGTCGATCGCCGCAATCATCATCTGTTTCAGCCGCTGCTGTATCAGGTCGCGACCGCATCGCTGGCGACGTCGGAGATCGCCTGGCCGATCCGTTATCTGTTGCGTGGACGCAAAGATGTGACGACACTGCTCGGCACCGTGACCGGCGTGGATGCGGCGGCGCGCCGGGTGCTGCTCGATGACGGGCAGACGCTGCCCTATGACACGCTGGTGCTCGCCACGGGTGCCGGCCACGCCTATTTCGGCCATGATGAATGGGAGCCGTTCGCGCCGGGCCTCAAGACGCTGGAAGATGCGACCACGCTGCGCCGCCGTATTCTCACGGCCTTTGAGCGTGCCGAACGCGAGAGCGATCCCGTCAAGCGTGCGGCACTGCTCACCTTCGTGATCATCGGCGCCGGACCGACTGGTGTCGAACTCGCCGGCACCATCGCGGAGCTCGCGCGGGTGACGCTGCCGGAAGATTTTCGCAATATCAATACGCGCGAGACGCGCGTGGTGCTGATCGAGGCGGGGACACGCGTGCTCGCTGGATTTCCGGAGGACCTGTCGGCCTATGCACAGCGCTCGCTGGAGAAGCTCGGCGTCGAAGTCGCGCTCGGACATGCGGTGTCGGATTGCAACATCGATGGCGTTGTCTACGGCGACAAGGCACTCGGTGCCAGGACGATCATCTGGGCGGCAGGCGTGCGCGCGTCGCCGGCTGCCGAATGGTTGGGCGTTGCCGCTGATCGCGCCGGGCGTCTGCAGGTCAATCCGGATCTCACAGTGCCGGGTCATCCCGAGATATTTGCTGTCGGTGACACCGTGACCATTGCTGCCCCTGATGGCAAGCCAGTACCTGGCATTGCCCCGGCAGCAAAGCAGGAAGGGCGCTATGTCGCGTCAGCAATCAAGCAACGTTTGCGTGGTGAGATGCCCGCACCGTTTCGTTATTCGCACGATGGCAGCCTCGCACAGATCGGCAAGAAGCTCGCCGTGATCGACTTCGGCCGCGTCAGGCTGCGCGGCGCGCTGGCGTGGTGGATCTGGGGCATCGCCCATATCTATTTCCTGATCGGGCTGCGCAATCGTCTTGCCGTTGCGATCAACTGGCTCTGGATCCACACGCTGGATCAGCGCGGCGCGCGGCTGATCACGCAGGGGCGTGCCGTGGTCGACAGCCAATCCGTGCCGTCGCATAGCGGCGAGGAGAAGCGCGTCAGTTCGGCGCGCTGAAATCTCGGGACGGTTGCCAGGGCGGCTTGGCAAAAATAGATGCCATGGATGCCGCCAAGCGTGGGCCGCGGCTGATCCAGTATGAGAGCGTCGCCTGACTATACGCGCCGGCGAGCTGCGCGCACGCAACGTGCCGGCGATCGGCAGCGGCAGCTTCACTTATGACCTGTCGTCGGCTTGCTCCCCATGCGGTGAAGAAAACCATCCGATAGACCGGCATTTCCTGCCGCTCCACGTCGCATTTGGGGGTGTCGACGCAACGCCGCGCGTGACCCGGCTCCATGACAGCGCGACGTTTGCTGCGGATGCGAAAGGAAAGAGGGGCGCGCTCTAAGATGGTGATACATGCGGCGCAGATCGCGTTGGCGGTTGCTCGCCGGGCAACAACTGGTGTTACGTTGCCGGACGTATTGTCGCAGGTACGGCGGCTCGGCTCGCCGGAGGAGATGCCGTGTCGCTGAGCTGGAAGAAGATTGCACCTCTCGCTGTCTGGCTGGTGCTGTACGTCATCCCGATTCCGGCAGGGCTTGTCGCCAATCAGTGGCATTATTTTGCCGTTTTCGCTGCGGTGATTACCGGCCTGATCCTGGAATCCATGCCCGTAGGCGCGGTCGGTCTGATCGGTCTGACCTTTGCGGGCGTGATGGGATATGTCGAACACGATCCCAACAAGTCGCTGCGCTGGATGCTGAGCGGATTCTCCGAAAGCACGGTGTGGCTGATTGTCGGCGCCTTCGTATTCTCGATCGGCTATCGCAAGAGCGGTCTTGGCAGGCGTCTGGCATTGCTGCTGGTTCGCGGCCTCGGGCGCAACACGGTGGGACTGGGTTATGCCGTTGCGCTGTCCGATCTCGTTCTCGCGCCGGCGACGCCATCGAACACCGCGCGCAGTGGCGGCACGGTCTATCCGATTGTCAGCAACATCCCGAAGATCTACGGATCGGAGCCGGGTCCGACAGCCGGCAGGATCGGAACCTACGTGATGTGGACCGCCTTCGCGGCGACTGCGGTCACGAGTTCGATGTTCCTCACCGCGCTTGCGCCCAATGCGGCTGCACTGAGCATCGCCAAGAAGATCGTGAGCGTGGACGTCGGCTGGTCACAGTGGTTCATCGGCTTCGCGCCGCTCGGCGTGCCGCTGATTTTGCTTCTGCCACTGCTGAGCTACGCAATTTGCCGACCGGAGGTGAAAGAAAGCCCGGAGATCGTGGCGTGGAGCGCGGGTGAACTCGCATCCATGGGCGCGTTGTCGCGTAGCGAATGGATCATGGCCGGACTGGTCGTGCTTGCGATGTTCCTATGGATCACCGGATCCAATCCCGACATCTCGCTGCCGGGCGTCGGTTCGAACTTCATCAATGCGACCATGGTGGTGTTCGTTGTGATCTCGCTGATGCTCGTCACCGGCGTCATCACGTTTTCCGACATCATCGCCGAGAAAGCAGCGTGGGAGGTGTTTTTCTACTTCACATCGCTGCTGACGTTGTCATCCGGCCTCAACGACATCGGCTTCATCAAATGGGCTGCCGCCGGCCTGGCGGCTCCGCTCGCCACATTCAGCCCGACCATCGCGATGATCCTGCTGGTCTCGATCTTCTTCTGGATCCACTATTTTTTCTCGAGCATTACGGCGCACGCGGCGGCGATGCTGCCTGTCGTGCTGGCGGTGGGGTCAAGCATTCCAGGAATCCCGATGTCGACTCTGACATTGCTCTGCATCTACTCGCTTGGCCTGATGGGCGTGATCTCGCCCTATGCCACCGGACCGGCACCGATGTATTTTGGCAGCGGCTATATCGGCAAGGCCGACTTCTGGAAGTTCGGCCTGATCTTCGGGTTGATCTATTTCGCCGGCTTGCTGCTGGTCGTAATGCCCTGGCTGCTGATGATCAACTGAGCCACAGTCCAAGGAAGCGTCGCGTGGTAGGAGGCGCCCGCGTGTCGGTGCATCTCGCTACCTGGTGCCGTAAGCACGATCACCGGCGTCACCGAGACCCGGCTCGATATAGGCGTGCTCGTTCAGCCGATCATCGATCGCCGCGGTCCAGATCGGGACGTCCGGATGATAGCCGCGCAGACGTTCAATGCCTTCGGGCGCGGCCAGCAAGCAGACAAAGCGGATGTCCTTGGCGCCGCGCTCCTTGATGCGATCGATGGCGGCCACCGCGGTGTTTGCCGTGGCCAGCATCGGATCGATCACGATGACGAGGCGTTCGTCGAGATTGGTCGGCGCCTTGAAGAAGTATTCCACGGCCACAAATGTTTCGGGATCGCGGTACAGGCCGATATGCGCGATACGCGCTGACGGGACGAGGCCGATCATGCCTTCGACGAAGGAGAGGCCGGCGCGGAGGATCGGCGCAAATACCAGTTTCTTGCCGGCGATTTCCTTGCCGGTCATCTTCATGATCGGCGTTTCGATCTCGACATCGGTGAGCGGCAGGTCGCGCGTCACCTCGTAGCACAGCAGCATGCCGATTTCGTTGAGCAGTTCGCGAAAGCCCTTGGTCGAGCGGTTCTTGTCGCGGATCAGCGTCAGCTTGTGCTGCACCAGCGGGTGATTAACGATCGTGACGCCGTCCATGAACCTCATCCGTTGCGAGAGTGTAAAACCGTCTTTGATCTAGAAAACCGTACCGTCGCTGATGACCTTCACCGGCGGCGAATGATCCTCGCGGCGCTCGCGCGCCAGGATGCGACCGGCGGCCCATGTGCCACCTTCGAGCACCTTGGCCAACGGCAGCGACGTCGCGTCGAGCTTCAGTCTTTGTCGCAGGCCGCCGGCGACGCGGTCAAGTAGCGCCACGGTCAGCGCCCGCCATTCCACCACCAGCGGCGACGATACGTCGTGCTCACGCGTGGCGTCAGCGGGATCGCGGAATTTCAGGACACCACCATCAACGAAAAGGCCACCATTGCGATATTCGGCCAATCCCGTGAGGCCGTCGATATCGGTCACATCGATGCCTGCGGTCTGCAGCGGTTCGATCAGCGAATAGGCCAGCCATTGCGACAGCTTGTGCAGGGGCACAAGGCCGCTCGTCGCATCCGAGGTCGTCATCGCCGGATGCTTCCAGCAATCGCCGAGCGCGATGCCGTCCAGCGTCAGCCGCGACGGCCAGATCGGACCAAGTTGCAGCAGCAGTTCCGAGAGGATGGTGGGAGCGGGCAGGCGGCCATTGTCAGCCAGCGACGCCAAGCGGTCGAACAACCCACCGGGCCGCGGCGTATCCTTCGTGCCGAACATATCGGGCTTCGACGCCACGTGTTCGCCAAGCCGGCGCAACAGATCGGCGCGGCCGTCGATGCCGACCATTGGATTGGTGTCGGAGACCTGCATGCCGCGCTTGAGATCGCTGACATCGAGCTCTGTGAGCTTGCTGGCATCGGCGCGCAGCGGCTGTGCGGGATCGGCAGAGAATGTGCCGCCGGCGAACATCGCGAGGCTCGCGAGACCGAGACCTTCGGAGCGGCCGATCGCCGCGCCGGTTTTGGGATCGGTATAGCGCCAGGTCGGACCGGCCCCGGCATCGAGAAACACGCTGGTGATGGCGAGATCGAATTCCGCGCGTCCGCGTGCCGCGCGATCAGGCCATGAAATGCCACCCGCGACATCGGCCCAGCGATCGTCGCCGGCATTGACGAAGTGACGCCAGCGCGAATGGAACGGGACATCGAGCGACGGATAGGAGGCGCGCGTCGTGTCCAGCACCAGGTTGATCACGTCGTCCATGCGCGTGAGATCAATACGGAAGTTCGGCAGTTTGTCGTCGAGGCCGAGGTTCAGCATACGTTGCGCACGGGTGCGCACGGCGTGAGCTGACAGTAACGAGAGGGCGGCAGAGGCTTCCGGGGTCTGGGGATTCACTGCTGATATCTCAATACTTCTCGAGCCCGCGACCGACGGAGTCGATCAGATCCTGTGGTGTCACCGGGTCCGGCGTGAAGTAGCCGGCCGCCTTCTTGGCGGCGATCTCCACATGCGCATCGGCCGGGATCATGTCGTCGGGGATCGGCACGCGCTCGACGATCTCGACGCCCTGACTGGTCAACGCATCATGCTTCATGTCGCTCATGGAAATGAAGCGATCGATGCGCTTGAGGCCGAGCCAGTGCACCACATCCGGCATCAACTGCTGGAAGCGCGCGTCCTGCACGCCGGCGACGCATTCGGTGCGTTCGAAATACTGCGCAGCGGCGTCGCCGCCCTCCTGGCGCTTGCGCGCATTGTAGACCAAAAATTTGGTAACCTCGCCGAGCGCACGGCCTTCCTTGCGGTTGTAGATGATGATGCCGAGACCGCCGGACTGGCCGGCGCGTGCGCATTCCTCGATGCCGTGAATGAGATAGGGACGGCAGGTGCAGATATCGGAGCCGAACACGTCGGAGCCGTTGCACTCGTCGTGAACGCGGCAGGTGATCTTGGTCGTGTGATCCGGCAGCTTGCTGACGTCGCCGAAAAGATAGGCGGTAGTCCCGCCGATCGGCGGCAAGAACACCTGCAGGTCAGGCCGCGTCACGAGTTCGGGAAACATGCCCGCGGTCTGTTCGAACAGCTGACGGCGCAGATTGTTCTCGCTGGTATCAAAGCGTTTGGCGAGACCGGGCAGATACCACACGGGATCGATGGCAATCTTGACGACGGAGACGCTGCCATTGGCATGCACAACGTCGCCGTCGTGTTTGAGGCGACCGCCAGCGATCGCGGCCTGCAGCTCGGGCAGATCGAGCCGCGCCTTGGTGATCGCAATGCTCGGGCGGATATCGATCCCTTCGGCGATCTCGGGCGCAAAGTTCTCGGCAACGAGATGACCCCAGGGATCGAGCGATACGATCTTCTCGGGATCGGTCCATTGTCCGAAAGGCCCGACGACAGCAGCGGGATGGGTGTTTGTGAGGTCGGGACGCTTCAGCGGATCAAGCGCGCCGGATGAAACCGCGAGTGCGCGATAGACCGAATAGGAGCCGCCATGGGTGCCAATGACGTTGCGGTCCTGCGGGCGGGAAACGGTGCCGATGACCGGTCCACGTTCGCGTGCGGAGGCTGCGCCCCACTGGATCGGGAAGTGATGCTTGGCGCCCGGCGCAGGATGCGACGTCAGGCGAATATGATCGATCCGGTTGGAACGGCTCATCGCAAAGGCCCCCTAAAATGGCAACGGCCCGTCTGGAAGGACGGGCCTTATTGCTAAGGAAGCAACTAACTATAACTATCTCCCGAACAAATGCAACAGGGAGAAAGACGTGGTAGCCGGGGCGGGACGTCTCGCAAGCTCCGCCGCACCCAATATGCGCCGGTTGCCGACAATTTCGGCGCATTCGGGCCTTGTGTCACGCGATCGTCACGGCGAGCATACGCTTTATCAACCATGTTGGAGTGCCTGATATGCGCGCCGTTCTAGATCATTGCAGCGATGGCGTGAAGCACAGCGTTGCAGCTGGCGATACGATCATCCGGGAAGGACAGACCAGCGGGCATTTGTTCGTGCTGATCGAAGGGCAGCTCGATGTCGTCAAGGGCGACACGGTGGTTGCGAGTTTGACCGAACCCGGTGCGGTGGTCGGTGAAATGTCGGTGCTCCTCGAACAGCCGCATACGGCCACGGTGCGTGCTGCCATCGATACGCAAGTCTACGAGTTCGAGAATGCGACGGATTTCTTGCGGGCTCACCCGACCGTCGTGCTGATGATCGCGCGGCTGCTGGCGCAGCGGCTCAATGTGGCGACGAGCTATCTTGCCGATATCAAGCAGCAATATGCCGGCCATGGTACGCATCTGTCGATGGTCGGTGAACTCCTGGACAACATGGTCAACCTGTCGCCGACGAAGGTGTCACCAGGTTCGGATCGGGGCTCGGATCGACAAAACGATCCACGGATGTGAGCCATGCGGGCGCGACCTTGATCGGTAACGCCGGACGCTGCAGCGGAGCGTTCAGATCGATATGGTCAGCGCCTTCCGCCGATAGCCAGAATGCTGTGCCGTCATCGAGGTCGAGCACGATGTAAGCCGGCGGCCGGCCGAACTGGCGGCCTGCATTGAACACCCAAGTCTCACCAATCCGGTCGTACCAGGAACCGTCTTTGACAAACGGAGACTCATGCACATGGCCGGAGATCACCATCGCGGGCCGATGCGCTTCGATCCACTGCACCAGTTCGATATCGCCGAAGTAACGTTTGCCACCCCAGCTCGTCGGTGAGTTGGTTGGCGGCGCGTGATGCACCCAGATCCAGCGTTTTGCATTTTGTGCGGATGCTTCGTTGAGTTGTTGCGCGATACGCTGCTGGACCAACGGACCGTCCCACCACGGACAGACCGTGAAGAACGTATCACCAATGGTGAGGCTGTCACCATCGCAGGCGATGCCGAGTTGTCCCACATCGCCAACCCAGCGCGCGACCTTCTCGCCCTCGGCATTGCGTTCGTCGAGATCGTGATTGCCAGAGCACAGGATCACCTTGGTGCGTTGGGCAAGCAGGCCGAGATACTTTTTCACCACCAAGATTTGAGCGCGGAAGTCGACGACCGAGGCGATATCAAGAGCGTCGCCAGCAAAGATCACGAGGTCGAATTGCGGCGCGACGCTGAGTAGCCAGTCGAACTGGGGCAGCGAATAATGCAGGTCGGCCACGACAAGGCAGCGCATATGAAATCCGAGGTCCGGAAAGAAAGAGAAATATCAGCAGACTGAAAGGTGCAGTCTAGGCATGCGATGGAACCGCGCAAGGCGAACGGGCGCGGCATATTTGTGCAGGTTGGGGGTGTTTAAGGCGCGGCCGCAGCGCAGACGGGCCTAGCCCGCAGCGCTGACCGGCGGTTTGGCCACGGGCTTGGTGACGGCGCAGAACCGCAGCACGATACGCGTGCCGGTATGGTCGGGATCGCGTTCGACGGACGCTTCGAGCTTGCTGGCCATGGCATTGACGATGCGCTGGCCCATGCCGGTGGAGCGCGGGTCGACTTTCACGTTGAGGCCGACGCCATCGTCAGTGATCGACAGTTCGAGCTGGTCGCCCTGCGCGGTGAGCACGACATGGATCGGGCCGGCTCCGTCGGGATAGGCGTATTTGACGGCGTTCATCACCAGTTCGTTGACGATGATGCCGATGGCTACGGCGCGGTCCGGATCGATCTCGACGGACTCCGCTTTCAGCGTCAGTCGCGACATCCGGTTGCCTTCGGCTGAGCGACGGAGATCTTCCAGCAGGGCTTCGAGATACTGATTGAGCAGCACGCTGTTGAGGTCGTGCGAGGTGTACAGCCGGCGATGGACCTGCGCCACGGCGGCGACCCGGCCCATGGCGTTGGTCAGCGCCACCTTGACGTGATCTTCGTTGGTTGAGTTGGCCTGCAGATGCAGCAGCGAGGCGATGATCTGCAGCGAGTTGCCGACGCGGTGATTGACCTCGCGCAGCAACACCTCGCGCTCGGCTGCAAGGGCCGCATAACGATCGCGCGACGCGTGGACTTCGGCTTCGGCGTCGTCGCGGGCCTTTGATATCAGGGCCTGTTTGATGGCGGTCGTGCAGGCGACATGCAGCAGCGGCAGGAAGTCGCCCTGGGTGTCCTTCACCAGATAGTCGGCGGCACCCGCCTTGAGGGCGGTCACGGCAATCTTGCTGTCCTGCGACGCCGTGACGAACACCACCGGGGGCGGCGAGGGCAGTTTCTGGATCTGCTCAAGCGTTTCCAACCCGTCGAGGCCCGGCATGTACTGATCGAGCGCGATGACGTCGATGCCACCCTGCTTGATCCGTTCGATACCGGCTTCGCCATTGTCGCAATGCTCGACGCCAAAGCCCTGCCGCGTCAGGCCGCGCGACACCAGCCGCGCAAGACCTGCGTCGTCATCGATATACAGCAGCGTAGGCGTCGTGGCAGATGTCATGTGGACGCTTGTGGAACCTGAATGACGGAGAAAAACAGACCGAGTTGGCGGATCGCGTTGGCGAAGCTCTCGTAGTTCACGGGCTTGGTGATGTAGACGTTACATCCGAGCTCGTAGCAGCGCTTGATTTCCTGCGCATCGTCGGTGGTGGTGAGGACCACGACGGGCGCACATTTGAGAAATTCGTTCTCTTTGACCCGCTTCAGGATATCGATCCCGGTCATGTCGGGCAGGTTGAGGTCGAGCAGAATCAGCAGGGCTTCGCCCTTGTGATCGAGGCCAGTGCTATCCTTGCCGAACAGGTAGTTGACGGCGTCTGTACCGTTGGTGAACGGGATGATCTCATTATTGACACCCGAGCGCCTGATATTGCGTTCGATCAGACGGGCGTGACCCTCGTCGTCCTCGATCATAATGATGGTGACTGGCTTACTCATGTTTGTTTATCCCGGTTATGCCCCGTCCATCTGGCCGGCAGCGTGACGGTGAAGTTGCTGCCGTTGCCGAGTTCCGATGACACCGACATGGTGCCGCCCATTCGTCGCACCAAAGCGCGCACATGGGCCAGTCCGATGCCCTGGCCGGGCTTGTCCTGTGTACCCGCACGGCGGAAAAGATCAAAGATGCGCTGATGATCCCGGGGATCGATGCCGCGGCCGTTGTCGATGATCTCGAAGATCGCAAAGCCCATCTTGGTGCGGCCCTTGACGAGAATGTCGCCAGGGACGCCGGGCTTCAGATATTTCAGCGCATTGTCGATCAGGTTGCCGAAGATCTGTTCCATTGCGAGACGATCGCTCTCGATGTCAGGCAATGGCTCGATGCGGATCTGGGTTTCGGTCTCGGCTGCCTGATGCGCTACGGTGGAAGCGATGCCTTCGATGAGTTCGCGGGTGTCGATCTTCACCGGCTTGAACTCCCGCCGGCCCTCGCGGGTCAGATTGAGAATAGCGCTGATCAAGCGGTCCATCTTCCCGATCGACGATTTGATGAAGCCGAGCGCTTCGGTGAAATCGGCGGAGAGTTGCTTGTCCTGTTCGGGCAGCGCCGGCTCCGGCAATTCGCCGTTCACATCGGGCACGACGGGGTCTGCATTGGCGAGCGTTGCGATGCGCCTGAAGATATCGCCGCGCAGCTCTTCGAGCTCGCTGGTGAAGCCCATGATGTTGACCAGCGGCGAGCGGAGGTCGTGGCTGACGATATAGGAGAAGCGCTGCAGCTCGTCGTTGGCTTCGCGCAAGTCGGCGGTGCGCTCCTCAACGGCGGCTTCGAGGTCGATGTTGCTGTCGCGCAACCTGGCCTCCGCCTCATCGCGGGCGTTTGACGAGCGGCGCACGAGGAAGATCGACAGCGCCGCCAGGAGCACCACCAGACCGGAGCCGGCCACGGTGACTAACGAGGCCCATTGCTGACTCTGGTCGGCCGTCCGGGTGCGTTCGACAAACAGGCGGCCTTCTTCGGCGCGCATCGCGCGGGTGATATCGGCGATGTCCTGAACGGCCTGATTGGCGCCGCCGCGACGAAGGATGTCGATGCTCGACTGGATGTCGTTGTTCTTGATGCGGTCGATCCCCCTGGCGAATTCCGCCAGTCGCTGCTCGACGGCTGCATGCAGTTTGACCGTGTTGGCGACCTGGGCCGGATTGTCGTTGGCGAGGGCCACCAGTCTGTCGACGGCCGGCAGGATCGCGGCCGCCGAGGTTTCGTATTCGGAAAGGAATTGTGGACCGCTGGACAGCAGATAGGCGCGGGTCGCGCTTTCGGTCCGGCGGATTTCCAGCAGCAGGTTCGATATCTGGTTCTGGACTTCGACGGTGTGGACCACCCACCTGGAATCGTCACGTGCCTGGTTCACCAGGATAACGGAGGCCGCGCTGATGGCGGCAAGCACCAGCAATCCCGCCAAGAGCACCAGGATTTGCCATAGCGCTCGCCTGCGGGCGGCGTCAGCGGTCACGTAGTACTCGCTTGGATTGCAGATTGGACTTCAATATGGCCCCCGCCGCCGGACGTCTCCCGGCAGCACAAAAAACGCGGATCGAGGCGATTGGTTCCAGACTGATCCCAAATGTTTCAGGTCTTGGGAGCCTTGCCGGCCAGATACTGTTCCAGCCAGTGGATGTGATAGTCGCCCTCGATAATATCGCTTTCCCGGGCCAGGGCCCGGAACAGCGGCAGGGTCGTCTCGACGCCGTCCACTACGATCTCGTCCAAGGCCCGTCGCAGTCGCATCAGGCATTCCGGCCGGTTCTTGCCGTGAACGATCAGCTTGCCCACCAGCGAGTCGTAATAAGGCGGGATCTTGTAACCCTGATAGACCGCGGAATCGATGCGGACGCCGAGGCCGCCGGGGGCGTGATACTGGGTGATCGTGCCGGGCGACGGCCGGAAGGTTTCCGGGTTCTCGGCATTGATGCGGCACTCAATGGAATGGCCGATGATGTTGACCTCTTCCTGAGTGCAGGGCAGGTCGCCGCCGGCGGCGATGCGGATCTGCTCCAGCACAAGATCGATGTCGGTAATCATCTCGGTGACGGGATGCTCGACCTGGATGCGGGTGTTCATTTCAATGAAATAGAACTCGCCGTCCTCGTAGAGGAATTCGATGGTGCCGACACCGAGATACTGCATGTCCTGCATCGCCTTGGCGCAGATGCCGCCGATCCTGGCGCGCGCTTCCGGTGACAGGATCGGCGAAGGACCTTCTTCCCAGACTTTCTGGTGACGGCGCTGCAGCGAGCAATCGCGCTCGCCGAGATGCAGCGCGCCGCCGCGGCCGTCGCCGAGCACCTGAATTTCGATGTGGCGCGGCTTCTGCAAGTACTTTTCGAGATAGACCGACGCGTCGCCGAACGCAGCCTTGGCCTCGTTCGAGGCAGTGGACAGCGCCATCAGCAGATCGGCTTCAGTCTGCGCGACCTTCATACCACGGCCGCCGCCGCCGGCGGCTGCCTTGACGAGGACCGGGAAGCCGATCTCGCGGGCGATCGCTATGGCATCGTCTTCGGGGCCGACGCCGCCGTCCGAGCCGGGCACCACGGGAATGCCAAGCCGCTTGGCGGTCTTCTTGGCTTCGATCTTGTCGCCCATCAGGCGGATGTGTTCGGCCTTGGGGCCAATGAACTTCAGATTATGGTCGGCGAGGATCTCCGCGAAGCGCGCATTTTCCGACAGGAAGCCATAACCGGGATGCACTGCATCGGCGCCGGTGATTTCACAGGCGGCGAGCAGCGATGGGATGTTGAGGTAGCTGTCTTTCGACGCCGGCGGGCCGATGCAAACGCTCTCGTCGGCGAGGCGCACATGCATGGCGTCGGCGTCCGCGGTTGAATGCACGGCCACGGTCGCGATGCCGAGCTCCTTGCAGGCCCGCAGGATGCGCAATGCGATCTCGCCGCGGTTGGCGATCAGGATTTTCTCGAACATGGCGTTCCGAAGTCAGAGGACGTTGTGGTGTTACTCGATGATGACCAGCGCTTCGCCGTATTCGACCGGCGAGCCGTCTTCGATCAGGATCTGCGTCACGGTACCGGCCCGCGGTGCAGGGATCTGGTTCATGGTCTTCATCGCCTCGATGATGACCAGCGTCTGTCCGGCAGCAACCTTGGCGCCGACTTCGATGAAGGCCGGCTTGCCGGGCTCCGGGGCGCGGTAGACGGTGCCGACCATCGGCGAGGGCACAGCGCCAGGATGCTTGGTCATGTCGGCGGCGGCCGGTGCGGCAGCAGCTGCGGCGACAGGCGCGGGTGCAGCAGCCGGTGCGGGCGCATAAGCTGGCACAGCGGCAGCAACGCTGATGTTACGCGCGACGCGCACGCGCAGACCGGCGCGCTCGACCTCGATCTCGGTGAGGTTGGTTTCATCCAGCAGCAGCGCCAGTTCGCGGATCATGCCGCTATCGTTGCTGGCTTTCGGCGTTGCGGTCTGTGTGTCGTCAGGCTTGCGGGCCATGGGCAATCCAATGTCTGAAGTGAAAGACGAATAATGAGCGAAGCGGGCGCGTCACGCGATGGCGTTGGCACCGATTTTTGCGGCGAGGCCGCTGATCGCAAGGCGATAGCCCTCGATGCCGAAGCCGCAGAGGCTGGCAAAGGCTGCCTTGGCGATGAAGGAATGGTGGCGGAAGCTTTCGCGGGTGTAGACGTTGCTGACATGCACTTCCACGGTGGGAATGCGCACACCGACGATGGCGTCATGCAGGGCGATCGAGGTGTGCGAATAAGCGCCGCCATTGATCACGATGCCGGCCACGTGTTTCTCGCGGGCCTGATGGATATAGCCGATGAGCTCGCTCTCGCTATTGGACTGCCGGCAATCTGCGGTCAGGCCATATTGCGCGGCCGTGGTCACGCACAACTTCTCGACGTCGGCCAGAGTTGCATGCCCATAGGTGTCCGGCTCGCGGATTCCCAGCAGGTTGAGGTTGGGGCCGTTGAGCACGTAGATGGTGTTGGTCGTGGTATTGGCCATCGGACATCCCGGGCAATAGCAATGGGCGCGGGTGGGCGCCGTTCTGCCCGGGGTTATAGGTAACCAAACCGCGGAGGGGAAGCCTCTAGACCCCCGGTTCCCCCAGCCAAATACCTCACCCAATTCATAAAAAGCCCACTGGAACCTGTGGAAAATGCTTATTAACCAAGGTTAAAGCCACTGGCGCCATTTCCGGTGATCTGCCGGATCACGACAGGGGCGGAGCGTCCCGGATAGCAAACGGGCGGACCCTTTCGAGCCCGCCCGGGTGTCACATCAGATGCGCCGCCTTAGGCGTCGATGACTGCGACGATCTCGAGTGTTCGCGGGTTCACGACGATGATCTCGTTGCGAACCAGGAAGAACTCATAGCCGCGCCAGTCCGGATAGACGGTGATGATCTCAGCCGGAAGCGGGTGGAAGCGGACCTCGCGCGGTACACGGGTGCCGACCGAGATCGAGAAGTTCACATTGGTCACCGGCTGGATATTTTGCTGCTTGATGACCGTGGTGACCTTGGTGCGCTGCTCGGTGGTCAGCTTGGCGCCCGCGCCGGCCTGACCGGTGGTCGTGGTCGACTTGGTCTCCGTCGATGTCGACTTGGTGTCGGCACCTGACTTGGAGTCGGTTGACTTGGAGTCGGTCGACTTGGAATCGGCCTTCATATCCGTGCCGGCTTTTCCGCTGTCACGGGTCGAGTCGGTCGTACGCTTGTCGTCACGCTGCATCTTGTCGTCGGACTGCGTCGACTTCACCGCCGGCTTCTGCTCGGACTTATTGGTGGTGTCGGTCGCTTCGTCCTTGTTGACTGGTGCGGTGCGTTCGGCCGGCGCAGCACGATCAGCAGCCGCGCCGCCTGCGGGCGCGCTCGTTGCGCCGCTACGTGCAGCACCGCCTGCCGGCGCCTCACGGGTCATTCCGGCACCTCCGGCGCCGCCACCCGATGTTGCAGCTCCTGCGCCGCCGGGATTTTGCGCGCTAGCCAAACCCGAACCTGCAATCAGTGCAGCGGCGGCGACGCTCATCAATAAACGGTTGTTCATCTTGGTTCTCCTCGCGATGCATTGCCCGCCGTACAACGGCATTGGCGGAGGGATGTTCCTGAGAAAGTGTAGTTCCATTGCTTTTGTTACGCTTGAGTATACGTCACGCCGCGTCAGGGCTTGATCTTCGTCTTGTAGACTTCATCGCCGTTGTCATCGATGACGACGACCTTCCGGTCACAGTCGCCTGCGATATCAACTGCGATTTGATGAGCAATATTCTTGGCTACATCCCTGGCTTGCGTGTCGTCGCTACAATCCAGACCTACGGGGTCCTCAAGCCGGAAACCATCGACAATCTCGAAATGATATTTTGGCATTGCTCTTTCTCCTCCTCCGTAAAGGGCAATCCACCACCGTTGGCGATGTTCCTACGTCGGAAATGGAATGAAGACGGTCTCAGCCGGAACCAAATGGGAGCACGTGCATTGCACCATCGAATAAGGAAAATGCGATGCCAGCCTTTGTGGAGATAATCGTTCAGAAGATAGCGGAAGCGGTGCCGATCGAGAATTCGGTCTCCGATTTTGTCGCCGGCGTCCTGGAAAATACGGCAAACAGGCTATCGCGCTTTGAGCAGCGCTCGGATGACGGCGAGACGACAGTCGAGGACATCGCGTAACCATCGCTATAATATTTATCGAGTTTCAAAGAGGCCGGCTGTTACGCAGCCGGCCTCTTTACTATGCGTTCGACATGGACAGGGCAGGCTCAACGACTAACATCTGGTCATGTCAGTCGGGATCTGCGGAGCTGTGCTTCGATGAGGAATTGGATTGGAAGAATCCTGGCGCTGGTAGTCTTGTCGGCTGTGCCCGCGCTCGGATGGGAGCATTGGGGCGGCGACCGTGGTGGCTCTCGCTTTGCGCCGCTTGAGCAGATCACCTCCGACAATGTCGGCCGCCTGATCGAGGCTTGGCGCTTCCAGACTGGCGATCTCCTGCGTCGCACACCTGCGCAGATGGCGCGCACCAAGTTCGAAGCGACGCCGTTGCTCGTTGAAGACAGCCTGATCTTCTGCACGCCGTTCAACGAGGTAATCGCGCTCGAGCCCGCCAGCGGCCGGCAGAAGTGGCGTTTTGATGCGCGGGTCGCGCCAGACGTGCGCCCCGCCAACCGCTGGGTTTGCCGCGGCGTGACCTATTGGCGTGACGATCGCGCAGCATCCGGCGCGACCTGTCGCAGCCGCATCTTCATGGGCACCAACGATGCCCGTATCGTTGCGCTGGATGCCGCGACCGGACTGCCATGTGCCGACTTCGGCGCGCAGGGTGAGGTCAAGCTCGACCCGGGAATGCCGCTTGATGGCCCCGGTGAATTTCAGATCACATCGCCGCCGGTGGTCGGGCGCGACGTCGTCGTGGTCGGTTCTGCACTCGCCGACAATCGGCGTGTGAGCGCGCCCAAGGGGACCGTCCGCGCGTTCGATGTGCGCAGCGGCGCGCCGCGATGGTCGTGGGATCCGCTGGTCCATGACGGTATCGAAGCCGGCCACGCCAATGTCTGGGCGCCGATGTCGGTGGATGACGAACGCGGATTGCTGTTCTTGCCGACGTCGTCACCCAGTCCGGATTTCTGGGGCGGTAAGCGGCCCGGTAACAATGCGCACGCCAATTCGGTCGTTGCGCTGAAGATCGACACGGGTGAACTGGTCTGGTCGTTCCAGACCGTGCATCACGATGTCTGGGACTACGACGTGCCGGCGCAGCCGACGCTGGCCCGCATCGATCTTGCAAGCGGTCCCCGCGATGTCGTCATCCAGGCCACCAAGCAGGGCTTTCTGTTCGTGCTGGATCGCAGCAGCGGCACGCCGATCTGGCCGGTGGAGGAAAGGGCCGTTCCGCAGGGCGGCGTTGAGGGCGAAGCGCTGTCGCCCACTCAGCCCTTTCCAACGCATCTTCCGACACTGGTGCCGCAGCGGGTAATGCCGGATGAGGCGTTCGGCGTGACATTCTGGGATCGCGGCAAGTGTCGGGATGAACTGGCCAATGGACGCAACGAAGGGCTCTACACGCCACCTGCGACCGTTGCGGGCACTTTGCTGTTTCCGATGACCGGTGGCGGCGTCAACTGGGGCGGCGTTGCCTTCGATCCCGTCAGTCAGGTGCTCTATGCCAATACGAGCCGCGCCGTACACCGGGTCACCCTGATCCCGCGCGCCGAGGCGCAGAACTACAGGCCGCCGGCAGGTACGGATTTTGGCGCGCAGCGCGGCGCGCTTTTTGCCATGACGCGGGCGCTTGTAACGTCGCCGCTCGGCATGCCCTGCAACAAGCCACCATGGGGCGCGATGGTTGCGGTGGACCTCAAGGCGGGCAAAGTGCTGTGGGAGTCGAAAGTCGGCACCACCGAGGACACCGCGCCACTGGGGCTCGCACTGGCCACCGGCATGCCGCTGGTCAATGGTCTGCTGCCGACGCGCGGCGGCGTGATCTTCACCGGCGCGATGGATGCCTACCTGCGTGCGTATGATGCGAAGACTGGCGCCGAACTCTGGCAGGGGCGACTACCGGTGCCGGGCGTCGCCAATCCGATGACTTACGCCGCGAATGGAGAGCAGTATGTGGTCATCGCCGCCGGCGGTCATTCGGAAGTCGGCACCTCGATCGGCGACAGCGTCGTGGCGTTTCGTCTTGCGCACGACGGAGAGGCGCCGTCGCTGCGCTCGCTTTATATCGATCGTCCCGGCGGCCGGCTTCGCGCCGGCGCGATCGTGCTTGGCGTGGTGCTCGTCCTGTCTCTTGCCTTTGTTCTAGCCTGGCGTGTTCGGCGCAAGGCTCGGGTGTGATTTACACCCAGCGCTTGTCGGCGGTGAAATCCACCGTCAGCCAATAACCCGGGCTGAGGCCGCCCATGGCCAAAGCGATCTCGGCGCGGATGGCGTCAAGTTCGGCGAAGGTCTTGCTGATCTCGCCGGACGGTGCCACCAGCCCGATTTCGATGAATTGCTGACGGCCGGAGCGCATTACATGCGAGCTGCAGTCGCTGAAGCCGTGTTTGTACGCGATCGATTGCGCGAGCTCGCGAACCTCCTCGTCGAGATCGCTCGGTGCGACCTGCAGGATGTCGCGCCCGGCATTCCAGATCGTCGAGAGCGGAAACGGCAGCAGGCAGATCGCAACCACCAGCAGGATCAGCGGATCGACCAGCGGTGCATAGGCCGCTGCTGGAGTCTTCGCCATCACCGCTCCGAGCAAGAAGCTGATGCAGACCGCCAGACTGAGTACGCCGCCCATCAGCCAGGCACGGGCATCGATGTCGAGCAGTTGCGAGCCGTGTTCGCCGGCCGAGCGGCGGATATAGATGCTCATGCCGAAGCTGATGGCACCCGCCACCGCAGCGAAGATAGCGCCGGGGCCGAATTCGATGGCCCGCCCGCCCGTGATCAGTCCGTTAAGGCCGTCGATGAAGGCATAGGCGCAGGCAAAGCTGAGCACCGTGCCGTTGATCAGCGCGAGGATCGGTTCGAGGTGCCAGTAGCCATACTGGAAGCGGTCGTCCTCGCCTCTGCTGATCAGTCTTGCGGTCAGCAATGCAAGGCCGGTCATGGCTGCGTCGATCAACGTGTAAAAACCGTCGAAGGCGATGGCGCGCGAACTGATGGCGAGCCCGAAAGCGATGCTGGCAAATGAAATGAGAAGCGTGACGTAAATCGAAATCTTCAGGAGCCGCTGCTCCTGTTTGGTATCGGTCAACATTGGGAACTTAGGCGGGGTGTCCGCTGCATCCTTTTACCGTTGGGGATAGGTTACCCTATCACAGATGGCGTTCAGCCGCTTTGACCGCTACCGCAAGATAAATAAAAAACCGGCTGCGATGCAGCCGGTTTGTCATATTTCCGAGATGTTCGTGTCGGCGCGGGCGACGGTATGAATCACCCTGGCGGTGTCTGGGTTTACGAACAGAGCGCCTTGCCACAGCGGGCCTGATTGATCTTCTCCTTCAGCGCGTCTGCCCCGACGGCACCGATGATCACCTGCTTGCCGATGACGTAGCTCGGCGTGCCGTTCATGCCCATGGATTCCGCGAGCTTGAAGTTCTCTTCGATGGTCGCGCGCACTTCCGGGCTGGCCATGTCCTTTTCCAGTCTGGCGACGTCGAGACCTGCTTCCTTGGCCGCTGCCAAGGCGCGGGCCTTGTCGGCCTGGCCGCGGCCGCTCAACAGCTTCTGGTGGAAGTCGAGATACTTCTTGCCGGTCGGGTCCTGCATGCGCACGGCGACAGCAACCTGGGCGGCTTCAACCGAGCCGGGCCCGAGCACCGGGAATTCCTTCAGCACGACCTTGAGCTTCGGATCGTTCTTCATGATGCCGACCATGTCGTCCATGGCGCGCTTGCAGTAGCCGCAATTGTAATCGAAGAACTCGACGAAGGTGACGTCGCCATCCTTATTGCCGACCACGACGCCGCGCGGCGAGTTGAAGATGGTGTTTGCGTTCGCGGCGATCGCAGCCTGGTGCTTCTCGGCTTCGGCCTGGGCCTGACGCTTGGTGAGTTCGGCAGAAACCTCTTCGAGGATTTCCGGATGGGTGATCAGATAGTCCTTGATGATCTTCTGGATCTCGCCGCGCTGGGCGTCATTGAACGTCTGCGCCGATGCGACCGCGGGCGCGCCACACAGCGCGAGGGCCAAAGCCAGGGCCGGGCCGGCGGAGGCGAGAAAACGGAACGAAGGCATGGGCAAATTATCCTTTGGAAAAGGCCGAGTCAGAAAGCCACGTGTCATTCGGGAAGCTGCTTAGCATTTTGAGGGCGAAATACGCGTTATTTGTGAAGGCGGTCACGCGCAATTCATCATGGCGCCGCAGGTCTCAGAAGCCGGAATGGTGGTGATCCGGCCCGGTCATTGCAGTGAGGGCATGCGGTGCCGGCAAGGGAGTGCTTCCGATCTCGTCATCGAAGATCGGTGCCAGCGGTGGTGCGGGCTCATAGAGCACGACCCGGTTCTTGCCGCTGTGTTTGGCCTGATACAGGGCGTGATCGGCAGCCGCCATCAATCGCTCTGGGGAGGCGATGAGGTCGGGGGACCACTGCGCGACGCCGATGGAGGCGGATAGGGTTCTCACTGTGTGTCCGGCATTGCCAAATTGTCGCGGGCAAGCCGCCAGCACGCGCCGCGCGATCTCGCCGGCCTGCTGCAGGTCGGTGTCGGGCAGCACGATGCAGAACTCGTCGCCGCCGCATCGGGCCAGCGTATCGCCGGGGCGCAACTGATCTTGCGCCGCTTGGGCGAATTGCTTCAGGCAGTCATCGCCGGCGCTGTGACCGAAGCCATCATTGACCGCCTTGAAGCCGTCGAGGTCGATCGCCAGCAGTGCGTATGGGCGTGCGGTCCGCCGCGCCATCGCACATTCCTCGTCCATCCGCTGCAACAGGCGGCGGCGATTGCCGGCGCCGGTCAGATCGTCGATCAGCGCCAGTTCGGCTGCGTCGCCACGCAGGCGGTCGATCGCCATCATCAGCAGTCCGTAATTCCATGTCATGGCGAGGAATGCCGCCACCAGCATGAAGCCGGCCTGTACCGCATCGACCGTCACCATGGTCGTCTCGCTGCCGCCCAGATGAAGCAGCGCGGCAATCGCGCGGCAGGCAAAAGCAACAAGCAAGAGAATCGAGAGGTAGCCGGCCATCCGTGCGCCGTGATTGCTGCGCCGATGATCGCGCGACAGTAGCAGCGGTAGCGTCAGCGCCACGGGAACGCCCTGGCTCAGCGAGTAGACGACAACGCGCATCGCATAATCGTCGATGACCAGTCTGAAGAACATGAAGCCGGCGAGGCTCGCGGAAATTACCAGGGCGGTGGCGATCCAGGATGTAGGCCTGTCGTAAAAGCGGCGGATACCGACCTCTGACAGACAGTAAGCGAGAACTGTCATCTGCGCGGCGAACAGCAGGCCGACGGGATTGGGAAACAGCAGGCCGAGAGCAGGGCCGATCGACGCGCTCAGTGAAGCGGCGCTCCAGTAGCGGGCCGGGACGAAGTTCGGATAGCAGCGTGCGACATAGGCCCAGACGAGACCTGATGACAGGAAGTTGGCGAGCGTGAACCAGAAGATGGTCGTCGTGCTCATTGCCGCCGGTCCCACGTGCGTGTGACGCCGCTGTGTGCGGTTTCGTGCTCCGATGGCTGCATTGGTCTCCCCGCCGGACGCGATGAGCGCATCCATTTTCACTAAATGCAGCGAGTTCCGTTAACGGAACCTGACCGCTGCCGGCGAGAAGCTTGGGGTGGTTGTAAAAGGATGAAGATCATATCGGCGTGGATGGCAGGGTTCGGTGAGGCGCCGCAGGCGGGCAACCTTTGCCATCGGCCCGTGTCAGCCCTCCCCTGGATGATTTGATATACCCTCCCGTCGGCTGTGCCGGTGGGAGGGACCATGAACGCCAGGCTTGAACGGAAACTAAGGGTCCTCACGACGATTATGGCCGCTGGCGCCGCCGCCGGCGTGGCGTTCAGTGCCACCCACGATCTGCCCATTCTGCCCGGGCTCGTGATCGGATTGGTGATCAGCACGGTTCTGGGCGGCTTCGAAATCATGGTGGCCGATGGTCCGATCCGGATCTGGCTGAGCGGTCGCTCGTTCACCGCCAACCTGCTGATCAAGAGCGCGTTCTACGCCGTCGTGATTTTGGCCGTGCAATGGTTTCGGCTTGCGGATGTGCTGATCGGGCGGACGGTCGAGATCGCGGAGGATACGTTCTGGTCGAGCTTGGTCTATTCGGTCGTCGTCTCCATCGTCGTCAATCTGGCTTTGGCAATCACCAATCTCGTCGGCGGACGCGCGTTGTTGAACTTCTTCACCGGGCGCTATCACACGCCGGTCGAGGAAGAGCGTTTCGTCCTGTTCGTGGATATTGCGGGCTCGACCAGCCTGGCCGAGCAACTTGGTGGCGTCGGTATCCACCGTTTCCTCGATCGGACCTTTCGCCTGCTATCGCTTCCGGTTGTCGACTATCGCGGCGAGGTACTTGCCTATGTCGGCGACGAGATGATCGTGACCTGGACGAAGCGGGACGGTGCGGTCGATTGCCGTCCGTTGCGCTGCTTCATGGCCATGCGCGACGAACTGGCGCGCAAAGCGGGGCAGTTTGAGCGCGAGTTTGGCACGGCGCCCCGCATTCGCGGCAGCCTGCATTTCGGGCCGGTGATCATCGGCGAAATCGGCGACGTCAAACGTGCGATTGTCTTCAATGGCGACGTCATGAACACCGCCTCGCGGCTGGAAGAGCTCAGTCGTGGTGTAGAGGGCGGTTTTGTCGCATCGAAGGCGGCGATGGATTGCTTTGCCTCGGCGCCGCCATTCACGGTCAGCGCACTCGGTCATCTTCCCATTCGTGGACGCGTGGATGGAATTGTCGCATTCGGTTTGCAGCCGCCGCACGAAACATAATGAAATAAACGCGCAAACAAATGGCAAATCAACCGTGCAAGAGTTTCCGGACATGGAAACCCGCATGGCCCAGTATTCAAGATTCACTTTGATCGTTGCAGAGCTCGCGTGATGCCTCGCGCGACGCTTCCCATTATTTGCACGGCGCTGCTGCTGTCGGCCTGTGCGTCGCTGCCGCGCGCTCCGCTGATAGCAAGCGCGCGCGCGACGATCCCGCAGATTCCGTTGGCCAGGATATCGCCCGACGAAGGCTATCGCATCTTCGCGGGATCGCGGCGCGGTGCCGCACCGCTCACCATTCTTGCCTTGTCCGGCGGCGGCGCTGACGGCTCCTATGGCGCAGGATTCCTGCAAGGCTGGTCCGACTCCGGACTGCGCCCCGATTTCGATATCGTCACCGGCTCCAGCGTTGGCGCCCTGATTGCGCCATTCGCGTTTCTCGGCCCGGGCTATGACGGCCGTCTCGAAGCGATCTTCACCAGCGGCGCTACTGAAAATCTGATGCGTATCGCGGGGATCAACGCCGTTGTCGGATCGGGCGTCTTCAAGGCGGGGCCGATGAAAGACCTCATCTCGAAATATGCTGATGATCGGATCATCGATGCGGTCGGCGCACGGTATCGCAGGGGCAAGATGCTCATCGTGGCCACCACGAACCTCGACACCCAAGGGACGACGCTCTGGAATATGGGGGAGATCGCGAGCAGCGACAGTCCTGGCCGCTATGAATTGTTCCGGAATGTTCTTGCTGCGTCGGCCGCTATCCCCGGGATTTTCCCGCCAGCCCTGATCGCCGTCGAGTCCGGCGGAAACATGTATTCCGAGATGCATGTCGATGGTGGCGTGACATCGAATATTCTGGCTGTGCCGGAGGGCGTGTTGACGGCCCATGCTGGATCGCTGGCTACGAAGTCTCGGGTCTTCGTGATCGTTAACGGTAAGCTGTCGCCCGACGCCTCCTATACATCGGATCTGACGCTTCCGATCGTGGCGCGCTCGTTTCAGACCTCGGTGAAGGCCAATACGCGCAATGCGATGATCGCGACATACGATTTCTGCAAACGCAACAACTGGGATTTCAAAGCAACGGCCATCGACGCGGGCAAGCTTACCACGAGCGATCCAACCAATTTCGATACTGACTATATGAAAGAGCTCTACGCCTACGGTCGTGCCAAGGGCGGTTCGGCCAGTGGATTTCAATCGAACCTGGAAGGGTTGAGGGGGCAGGGTAGCTAGATGTGTCGCATCGCTCCAACAGCGTCCTTGGAACGCTCCCGAATACGGATATCCGTTCGGCGCCTCTGGTCTCGTACAAAAGACATCGCGTTCTTGAGCGTGGAGGTTGCGTATTATCCGTTGCTCGTCTTCGGGATCGCGATGATCTTGTGGTCCAGCTGAGCAGGCACTGCTTGCGAAGGGTCGTTCTTCAGCGATCGTCTGCAGCGGCCCGTGTGGCCGCATGGCGAGCGCGTCGTTCAGGCTGCGACCGATGATACGTTTGCGATATCGATCTCGATGGAAAGCGTCTGCCTTAACCCGTGAGGCTGCCGGTTCTCGATTCCGAGCGTGCCACCCTGCCGCTCGACAATTTCCTTGGCGATGGCCAGGCCGAGCCCGGCGCCGGGAATTGACTGGCGGCGGGCTGGATCGACGCGAAAGAACGGTTCGAAGGCACTTGCCAGGAATTGTTCGGGAATGCCGGGACCGTTGTCATCGATCAGGACGACAGCGCGGCGATCGTGAACGCGCAGGCTTACGATGGCGCCGCCGCCATGGGTTGCAGCATTGATGATGAGATTGCGCAGGGCGCGCTTGAGTGCGAGAGGCGAGATCTTGACGATGCTGTGATCGAGTCCGGCAATTGTCACCCGCATCTTGATCAGGGTGAGTTCGGCACAAACGTCCCCGACGAGTTCGTCGAGTCTGACGTGCTCGGTGCCTTTTCCGACGGTCTCTTCCCGAACGAGCTGGATGGCGCTGTCGGCAATGTGATCCATTTCATCGAGGTCATGCAGCCACTCCTCACGCTCTCGTTCGTTGAGAAACTCGGCGCGCAGACGCATGCGTGTCATGGGTGTCCGCAAATCGTGCCCTGCGGCAGCCACAAGTCTGATCTTGCTGTCCATCGCTTTTTTCAGACTTGCGCCCATCATGTTCAGTGCCTGAGCGGTTGCCTTGATTTCGATAGACCCTTCTTCTTTGAGCACGGGCAGCACGCCGTCCTTGCCAACGGACATCGCCATGCTCTGCAGCAATTTAAGCTGGTTCGTCGTCTGATGGGCGACCGTAAGAGCAACCCCGATGACGCCGACCGTGATCAGTACCATCCAGCCGGCGAGGCCCCACCACACTTCAGGAGGCGGCGCGTGCTCGCGTATGGGCCAGCTCAGCCAGCCGGGGCCCATCTTGATGGACGCCCATCGTTGGCCATCCGGCGTTTGCTTGACGAAAATGTCGAAATTGGCTTGCGATTTTTGAAATGCTTCCTGCAGAAGCTTGGTCGGCGCTTCCAGAAGCTTTCCCTCGATGGGCGCCGGCTGAAGATGAAAGACTGCATCGTTTCCGCGAAAGGTGATGCTGTTGGAAAATGCAGCGACGCGAGACGTCAATCCGTCACGAAAATCCTTTTCGACCAGCCCGAGTATCATTTGCGACATCACGGCGCTGGCCAGGATCACCACACAAAGGACCGAGCCCACCAGCATCAAGGAAAATCGAATGCGTATGGAGTTCATGTGTCTGCACCGATCGTTTCAACGCGTGCCGAGAAAATGTAGCCGCCGTTACGCACGGTTTTGATCAACTGGAAATCGTCATTGTCGCCGAGCTTCTTGCGCAACCGGCTCATTAACACGTCGATTGAGCGATCGAACACGTCGTCGGAGCTGCGGTTCGTCAGTTCGATCAGTTGATCCCGGGAGAGCAGGCGGCCCGGCCGTCTGACCAGCACGAGCAACAGTTCGAATTCAGCTGTCGTGAGATCGAACGGCTGCCCGTTTTCGTCCAGCAACTGCCGCGCGCCGGGATGGAGTTTAAATCTGCCGAAGTGATGTTCGAGTACCTGGGAGAGCTGGATATCCTGCGTTACCTTGCGGCGGAGCACCGCGCGGATGCGGGCGAGCAACTCGCGCGGATTGAACGGCTTGCCGAGATAGTCGTCCGCGCCGATTTCGAGGCCGATGATCCGGTCGACATCCTCCTTCAGCGCCGTCAACAGGATGACGGGTATCTCGGAGCCCTCCCGCCGAAGATCTCGGCAGATATCGAGCCCCGACCCATCGGGGAGCAGGACATCGAGAACGATCAGGCTGACCTCGTTGGTCTGCAGCGCTTCCTTCATCGTTCGCTGGTCGGAGGCGATGGATACGCGGTAGCCTTGTTCGGTCAGATAGCGTCCCAGCAGTTTTCGTATTGCAAGATCGTCATCGACGATGAGGATGTGAGACATGGTCTGCATTGGGCGGCATCCGGCTCCAGGCGGTTGTTCGTTCAACGTGACTGCTAATGTCGTAGCATAGCTGTCTTGGGCGGAGGGACGGTAATCACTGTCATGCATGTCCGGTCATTCCGTCACCGGCATCGCGTCGTCGTTCCACTCGGGAGGTGCTCCCATTTTCCCGCCGATGAAGGCGGAAACGCCGGTGCGCCCGAAGGCGTCACAGGCAGCGTATTTAGGCTTCCCCCCAAAAGCCGAATTCACGCGCTGTAGACTGGGCGTGGACAGCTTCTTGTCGAACGGATTTTCACCGGTAATGAGGAGCTTGCTGAAATCTGCGCCGAACTCGCCCGCCAGATCGTAGGCGTCGCCGGATGCCGCAACGCGCGGTGTGCTCGTCAACATGTCGGCATCGCGAGCCCAGACGAATGCCGCTTTCTGCTGGCCTTGTACGTCGCGGGCTTCCGCTTCCACCGACAGGCCGCCCATGCCGTACGGGATCCGGGGTACGACGATGGGAAAGCCTGCACTGATGAACATCGGTGCGGCGGAGGCAACCTTGGCGGCCCCAGCGACATTCGGATCGGTGACGGTCACACGCGTCACGGTGACATGCACCGTCAGGTCGGCGGGTTGCCCGGATGGGACCACATTGAAGCGGTCGCTCAGTCCGATACAGACGGAACGGTCGACAGCATTCGCGATGACGCGACGTTGCTTGTCGGTGAGGGCGGCTCGAGATGCGGCATGAGAGAATGACGTGGGTATGATGCTGACACTCCTGGCCGCCAGGACACCGGCCTTGTCGACGCGCATCTTGGACTTGGTAGTGATGCCGTCGGCCGGCGCGAGGTCGTTATACGAGGCGAGAGACCCTGATGTCTCCAGCTGCGCCGTGGCGCATCCAGCGACAGTTGCTGTCAGAGCGTGCAGGCATATCAGTTTCAACACGTGGTTGATGGCGTTCGCGCGCATAGAGATGTCCCCCAATAGTCAGGGACACTGCGTACGGAGACAAATTGTCAGCCACATTGCGAAAGATTACGGATCGGCCGCCATTTGTTTCAGAACATTGCAGAGGGAGGCGCGCTAGTTCTTGCCCGGCATTTTCGCGGCGATGATGTCATCGGCCTTGACCCAGCCGGGCGTGCCCACGGCAAACCGCGCCTTGGCGCGCGAGGCAAGGTCGCGGGCGGTCTTGTTGTCGCCGCGAAGGAAGGCGGCCTGGGCCGACGCCAGGTCGGCCTCTGCGAGTTCGCCCTTGCGGCCATAGGCCATGGCGAGCTGCATGTAGCCGACGGGCGCTTCACTCTCACGCGTCACAGCAGTGCGCAGGATGCGGATCGCCTCGTCGGTATAGGCCTTGTTGTCGGAGGCGACGAGTGCGTGGCCGAGCATCATCTCGATCAGTGGCGCGTTGTTGGAGAGCTGCACCGCGCGGCGCAGCGGCGCGATCGCCTCATTGGGCTTGCCGCCTTCCAGCAGCGCCTGGCCGCGCAACTCGTAGAAATACGGATTGTTCGGCTGCGCCTTGATCAGCGCATCGATCTGCTCGACGGCCACGCGCAGATCGCCATGGCGATAGGTGGCGATGGCGCGGGCATATTGCGCGGGCAGGCTGGTGTCGGACGGCGGATAGCGCCGCAGCACCGTGTCGCGCTGCTCCATGAAGCCGGCGGTCTTGGCGCGCATCAGCTCGTGGCGCAGCATCAGCGCCGGATCGTCCTTCTTGTCCCAATAGGGACTCGACTTCGCAAGCTCCTCGAGGGCGGCAACGCGCTCCCGGGGCATCGGATGCGACATCATATACGGGTCGCTTCCGCGTGCTGCGAACAGGCTGTCGGTGCCGAAGCGCTGGAACGTCTCGTACATGCCCTTGGACGACTGGCCGGTCTGGTTCAGGAATTTGACGCCGGCGCGGTCGGCATTCTCTTCCTGCTGCCGCTGATAGGACAGCATCGTATTCATCATCATCGCTTGCGGCGCGGCGACCGCTGCGGCGCCGATATTGCCGGCAGCACCATTGGAGTTGCCGCCGCGCGCTCCGGCCGCCATGGCGCCGACGCCGAGCAGCATCGCCACGATCATCTGGGTCTGCGCCTGCGCCATGCGCTCGCGCAGCTTTGACAGATGGCCGCCGGCGAGATGGCCGGTTTCGTGGGCGAGCACGCCGATCAGCTGGTTCGGCGTCTGTGACTGCATCAGCGCGCCGTGATTGACGAAGATGCGGCGACCGTCAGCGACAAAGGCATTGAAGCTGGCATTGTTGATGATGACGACCTGGATGTTTTGCTTTTCGAGGCCTGCGGCGCGCAGAATCGGGCGCGTATAGTCACGCAGCAGCTGTTCGATCTCGGCGTCGCGCAGCAGGCGCGGAGCGTCGCCTTGCTGCGCTTGGGCGGCCATTGGCGTCAGCGTCAGCGTCGCCGCGGTCAGCAGCGTGGTCAGCTTCGAGAACAATCGAGATGCAGCCCTTTTAGGCTGCAGCTGCAGGTCTTTCATCATTGGCCGAGGTTCGGATTCGATATAAGCCCTAACAAGTCAAATATTGCGGCGGGAGCGCGGCGTTGCTCCCATGCCGTAACGTGCATAACGCCGCGCAGATAGCAGATTTCCATGCCAGATACGATCCTCAAAACCCGGGCACACAGCCTTCTTGCGGCGTCCGGACGCAGCGATGTTCCCCCGTTCATGGTGATGGATGTGATGGCCGCCGCGGCGCGGATCGAGGCCGCTGGCGGGCATGTGATTCACATGGAAGTCGGGCAGCCGGCAGCGCCCGCGCCCAAGGTGGCCATTGAGGCTGCGCAGGCCGCACTGGCGCACGGGCGGATTGAATATACCGCTGCGCTTGGCACCCCGTTGCTGCGCGCGCGGATCTCCAAGCATTATCGCGACGTCTATGGCTGTACGGTCGATCCGGAGCAGATCGTGGTGACCACCGGCTCCTCCGGTGCGTTCATCCTGTCCTTCCTGGCCCTGTTCGAGCCCGGCGACCGCGTCGCCGTCACCGTGCCCGGCTATCCGCCGTATCGGCATATTCTGACTGCGCTAGGCTGCGAGCCGGTGCTGATCGAAACCCATGCCGACAAGCGGCACGCCTTGACCGCCGAGGATCTGCTCGCCGCGCATCGTGAAAAGCCGCTGAAGGGCGTGCTGGTCGCGAGTCCGGCCAATCCTACGGGCACCATGATGTCGCGCGAAGCGCTCACCAGCCTGATCCACGCGGCCGATGACGCCGGCATCCGCTTCATCTCGGATGAGATCTATCATGGGCTCGATTATGCATTTCCGGCCGTGACCGCGGCCGAGCTGTCGCCGAACGCGCTGGTGATCAATTCCTTCTCGAAATACTTTTGCATGACCGGCTGGCGCGTCGGCTGGATGGTTGTGCCCAAGCCGCTGGTGCGGTCCATGGAACGGCTGCAGCAGAACCTGTCGATCTCGGTGCCGACGCTGTCGCAGATTGCGGCGGAAGCTGCGTTCGACGGTCATGCACAGATGGAAGACATCAAGCATGGCTATCAGGAGAACCGCCGCATCCTGACCGCAGGATTGCCGCAAGCCGGCCTCACGGACTTCCTACCGGCCGATGGCGCCTTCTATCTCTATGCAGACGTGTCGAAATTCACGTCGGACAGCTTCGATTTCGCCAAGCAGATGCTGGAACAGGCGCATGTCGCCGCAACACCCGGCAGCGACTTCGATCCGATCCATGGCAAGTCCTATATTCGCTTTTCGTATGCGAGCTCGACCGAGGACATGCATGAGGCGGTCGCGCGGATCAGCAAATGGCTCGGGCAGGGTGGTCCGAAGTGAGCGAGCCCATCTTGTCGGATGCATCCACCGCGAACGCGCGTCGTGTCCCCATCGCCGACGTGTGGTGGCCGGCCCGCCGCAAAGGCTTCGCCGTCGTACGGCGTGCCATAGTGCTGGCGGCGTTTGGAGTCGCGTTGTTGGCGGTTTCGGCGAAGATCAACCTGCCACTGCCCTATGTGCCGATGACCCTGCAGACGTTGGTCGTTTTGATGATCGGCGCCGTCTATGGCTGGCGCCTCGGCACGTTGACGATCATCGCCTATCTCGCCGTCGGTGCATTGGGATTGCCGGTGTTCGCCGGGCCCGTTGGCGGTCTCAAACCGCTCACAGGGGCGACGGCCGGCTTCCTGTCCGGCTTCGTCGTTGCTGCATTCGTCACGGGCTGGTTCAGCGAACGCGGATGGGATCGCTCGATGGTCCGCCTGTTCGTTGTCATGGCCATCGGCCACATCGTGATCATGGCCATGGGCTTTGCCTGGCTGGCTTACGGTATGAAGCTCGGCGCCGAGAAAGCCTGGTTGGTCGGCGTGATGCCGTTCCTGGCGGGGGCATTAGTGAAGAACACATTGGGCGCGATCCTGGTACCCGTCCTGCGCGGAATGGTTGATCGCCGGTATCGCTGAACGCTCGGCGCGATATTTGTTCGTTAATCGCCCAAGTAATTCCGTGTGGCGGCTTGCAAGAGGCCGCCCATGTGACTAATGACCGCGGCAGTAAAAATGCTCAGGGAGTTGAAGCGGAATGTCTGCGGTAACGGCAACGGCGGGTCCGGGAGTGGCCGCTCCGGTCAAAAAGCCCTGGTACAAGGTTCTCTATATTCAGGTGCTGATCGCTATCGTGATCGGTGTGCTGGTCGGGTGGCTGGAGCCTCAGTTCGCCACCAATGAATGGATCAAGGCGCTCGGCGACGGCTTCATCAAGCTGATCAAGATGGTGATCGCGCCGATCATCTTCTGTACCGTGGTGTCTGGCATTGCCCATATCCAGGACGCCAAGAAGGTCGGCCGCGTCGGCATCAAGGCGCTGGTCTATTTCGAGATTGTCTCGACCTTCGCGCTGATCCTCGGCCTTGTGATGGGCAACCTGTTCCAGGTCGGCCATGGTCTGGTGACCAAGACCGAAGGTAGCGCAGGCGCAGTCGCCAATTACGTCAAGCAGGCTGAAGCAACGAAGTCGGTCGATTTCGTGCTCAACATCATTCCTGACAGTGTCGTTGGCGCCTTCGCCAAGGGCGACATCCTGCAGGTGCTGTTGTTCGCGATCCTGTTCGGTTTTGCGCTGATGGCGCTGGGCGAGCGTGGCCACAGGTTGCGCGACATGATTGATGAGACGTCGCATGCCGTGTTCGGCGTGATCGCCATTGTCATGAAGGCAGCCCCCCTCGGAGCATTCGGCGCGATGGCCTACACCATTGGCAAGTTCGGCCCGGCGGCGCTCACCAACCTGTTGAGCCTGATCGTGCTGTTCTACGCGACCGCAGCACTGTTCGTGGTGGTCGTGCTCGGCATCATTGCCCGCATCGTCGGCTTCAACATCTTCAAGTTCATCGTCTACATCAAGGATGAGCTTTTGATCGTGCTCGGCACTTCTTCGTCGGAAAGCGCGTTGCCGCAGCTGATGGAGAAGCTGCAGCGTCTGGGCTGTTCGAAGTCGGTCGTCGGCCTCGTGGTGCCGACCGGCTATTCGTTCAACCTCGACGGCACCAACATCTACATGACCCTGGCGACGCTGTTCATCGCCCAGGCGCTCGGGGTGGATCTGTCGTTCGGCCAGCAGGTGACTATCCTGATCGTGGCGATGCTGACCTCCAAGGGTGCTTCGGGCGTCACCGGCGCCGGCTTCATCACGCTGGCAGCCACGCTGTCGGTGGTTGATCCGCGTCTGGTGCCCGGCATGGCGATCGTGTTCTCGATCGACAAATTCATGAGCGAGGTGCGCGCGCTTACCAACATCACGGGCAACGGCATTGCTACGGTGTTCGTGTCGTGGTGGGAAGGCGAGCTTGATCACGACACGATGCACGCCAATCTCAACAAGACCATCGATCCATCGGATGTCGAAACGGCAATCACGACGGACTGATCCGCAGTAGATTGCAGCACTAAAAAAGCCGCCCGGTTTTGCCGGGCGGCTTTTCGTTGTTGCGTTGAGAGCGCTTAGTCGTTGCCGAGGACGCGTGACCACCAGCCGGCTTTACGCGGCTGGCTTTCGACCGCGGGGGCCGGTGCAGCGGCAGGAGCAGGTGCCGGCTCCGGGGCTGTAGCGACGGGCGCTGCCGCGGGCTGTGGCTCCGGAGATGTCGAACCGAAGTTGACCTTTTCGCGGACCGTCGAGCGGCGGCGGGCTGCGGCTTTGTCATCTTCCTGCGGTGCCGCGGCTTCCTGCACGGGGGTAGGTGCTGCGACGGGAGCAGGAGCGACCGGCGTCGGCTCGGGCACGGCTGGAGCGAACATTGGCACGGCGTTGTGACGGCTCTGTTCGGCCTCTGGCTGTGGGGCTGCATAGGACGTCACGGTGTCTGAAGCTGCGTACTGGTGCGGCTGTGCGTCGTGGCGCGTGTCCTGACCTTCGAGATCGGCCACGGCATCGCTGGCTTCCGAGGTCTGCGTCGGTCCGAGTTCATCGGAGATCGATCCGGCCAGACCTTCGTCGTTACCACCACGCCGGCGGCGTCCGCCGCGACGGCCACGGCGACGCGGGCGACGCTCGCCATCGGCCGGCTGATCGGCACGGGCCTCACGAGGCTGATCGTCGGCCTCGTCGTCTTCACCTTCGCTGTCGTCGCCAACGGTTTCGACGTTACCTTCGACCGTGCCTTCAGCGGCGTTCTGGAGATCTCCGCCCTCGCGACCGGGAGCGCCGCCTTCGCGGGTTTCACCGGAGCGACCACGACGGCGCCGACGGCGCTTGCGCTTGCGCCCATCGCTGTCTGTATCACCGGTGGCGCTTTCACTCGAGGTCTCGTCGTCGGTGAGACCTTCGGTCTCCTCGGTTTCGATTTCGGCTTCCGTCTCGAACAGATCTTCGTCGTCGAAGGGTTCTTCTTCCAGCGGCGGCGGGAAGGCTGCGACCTGAGCCGCGAGAAGTGCCTTGGCGGCTTCCAGCGTGTGGACCTGTTCGCCGCGGTCGATCACGAAGGACTGCTGACCGCTGACATTCGGATCGGCGATGACGGCGAGGGTCACCTTGAAGCTGTTTTCGAGATCGCGCAGATGGCCACGCTTGTGGTTCAGCACATAGAGCGCGACATCGGTGCGGGTGCGCACGATCAGGTTATGCGTGGCGCCCTTCATCAGGATTTCTTCGAGGCCGCGCAGCAACTGCAGGGCCACCGACGACACCGAACGAACGTGACCGCTGCCACCGCAATGCGGGCAGATATCCGTGGAGCTTTCCAGCACGCTGGCGCGGATGCGCTGGCGCGACATTTCGAGCAGGCCGAAATGCGAGATGCGGCCGACCTGAATGCGCGCGCGATCCTGGCGCAGGCAGTCGCTCATCTTGCGTTCGACAGCGCGGTTATTGCGCTTCTCGTCCATGTCGATGAAGTCGATCACGATCAGACCGGCGAGATCGCGCAGGCGCAGCTGACGCGCGACTTCCTCGGCGGCTTCGAGATTGGTCTTTAGCGCGGTGTCTTCGATGTGGTGTTCGCGGGTCGAACGGCCCGAGTTCACGTCGATCGAGACCAGAGCTTCGGTCTGGTTGATGACGATATAGCCACCGGAGCGCAGTTGCACGGTCGGCGAGAACATTGCGTCCAACTGGCTCTCGACGCCCATGCGCGAGAATAGCGGCTGGCCGTCGCGATATTGTTTCACCGCGCGCACATTGCTCGGCATCAACATGTGCATGAAGTCGCGTGCTTCCTGATAGCCGGCTTCGCCAGCGACCTGAATTTCGTCGATTTCCTTGTTGTAGAGGTCGCGCAGCGAACGCTTGATCAGCGAGCCTTCCTCGTAGACGAGGGTCGGGGCCTGCGACTTCAGCGTCATGTCGCGGACGGTTTCCCACATCCGGATCAGGTATTCGAAGTCGCGCTTGATTTCCGGTTTGGTGCGCGAGGCCCCGGCGGTGCGCAGGATGATCCCCATGCCTTCCGGCACGTCGAGGTCCGACACCACTTCCTTGAGACGCGAACGATCCTGTGCCGAGGTGATCTTGCGCGAGATGCCGCCGCCACGGGCAGTGTTCGGCATCAGCACGGCGTAGCGGCCGGCGAGCGACAGGTAGGTGGTCAGCGCAGCGCCCTTGTTGCCGCGCTCTTCCTTGACGACCTGTACCAGCATGACCTGGCGACGCTTGATGACTTCCTGGATCTTGTACTGGCGACGCGGACGGAAGGCTCGCTCGGGCACTTCCTCGAGAACGTCGTCACCGCCGACGGATTCGACCTGATCCTCTTCGGCCTCTTCCTCGCCGTCGTCTTCGTCTTCCTCGTCGTCGTCGTGTTCGTCGCTGTCAGCGGCAGCGGTGTGCTCACCCTCGGCGCGCTCTTCGTGGTGAACGTCCTCGGCATGCGCCGCGTTCTCTTCGGCGTGAGCGGCCTGAATCTGTTCGTCATGCGCGTGATCATTATGCGCTTCGGCGGCGACTGGCGCCGGCGTCTCCGCAACGGCTTCGACCGGTGCAGGCGAGAAGCCTGCCGAAACAGGCTGTTCGGTCACAGGCTCCGATGCAACGACCTCGGACACGACGACCTCGGGAGCCGCAGCTTCGGCAGCGACGCTCTCGGACGCGACCGGTGCGGTGGCATGATCGTGGTGATCATGGTCGTGCGCATGATCGCCTGCGGCGTGCTCATGCGCGTGGGTATGCTCGTGACCGTCATGGTCATGATGGTCGTGATCGGCAGCGTGGTGCCCGTCATCATGGGCATGATCATGAGGATGGCTGTGGACCTCGAAGGCCGGATCGCGCGGCTGTTCGGCCTGCGACGGATCGATCGCTGTCGTATCGACGACATCGCTCTGCACCCGCTCGCCACGGTCGCGGCGACGGGAGTTGCGATGACGCGAGCGCTTACGGTTGGAGCGGTTTTCGGTCTCTTCCTCAGCTTCGCGATGGGCCCGTTCATCCGCCTCGATCAGCGCCTGACGGTCGGCGACCGGGATCTGGTAATAGTCCGGATGGATTTCGCTGAAAGCGAGAAAGCCGTGGCGGTTGCCACCGTATTCGATGAACGCGGCCTGCAGCGACGGTTCGACGCGCGTGACCTTGGCGAGGTAGATATTGCCGCGGAGCTGCTTGCGCTGCGCAGTCTCGAAATCAAACTCTTCGACGCGATTGCCGCGAACCACGACGACCCGGGTCTCTTCCGGGTGGGTCGCATCGATCAACATTTTGTTTGGCATTTGGAAGCTCATGGAGGCGGACGGCGTGCGTGGCGGCAAGCGCGTATCGCGCAGCCGGGTGACGCAACGGTCCACCTGATTCGGGGGTGAGGGGAAGGCCGAAACACAGCCCTGAACGCCGTGCCGATCGCGAGGTCAGTGCGGGGCGACGCGCGAGGCTTGGGCCTCGCATCGGCATAGTTCCCACCTGGGTCTCGGTCGGCATCACAGTCTGGCGCATCAAGCGTCGGCCCGTCTGAACATCTTGGCGGCAAAGGCGCCGCCTTTTGCTGACGTCCGGCGCGCCGCAGAACGCGGTCACCGGCTGTCGCATACTCCGCCCGTAAGGCCGGAATAATCGGTCATGAAGTGTCTAAAGCCGCCCCGGGAGCGAGAAAGGACCTGGGACCGGACACCGCCTGGGCTAAGACCGCCTCTCTGGGCAACCGCGCGCTGCGCTGGTTGTAGAGAGGAGGCCGGAAAACGCTGGATCCACCGATAGATGGTCGGGGGAACGAGCGTTGCACCGGGAGGCTGAACGCGACACAACCGGGAGTTAAACCGTCAGCTCTTCGTACATACGAGGAATGGGGGTCGCATGCAAGGGAAGCGTCACAAGGCTGCAACACTCAGGCTTATTCGATATGGCCGACTTAAGCTCTGGTTAACCCTGCAATCCTATTGGGTTAATGAGGGGCTGCTTCGGAGGCAGTGGATTCGTTGACGAGCCGCGCAAACCACATCGTCAGGCTGGCCACGGTGCTCTTCAGTGCCGGTTTTGGACTGTTTTGGTGCCCGAACTCCGCCCAGGCCGCCGGCGAGGCGCCACGCGCGGAAGTCGAGGGCGTTTTTCCGATCGCCTCCGACGTGCGGATCGCCGGTGACGAGAAACAGACCCGTTTCATTCTCGATCTCGACCGGAAGATCCCGCTGCGTGCCTTTGCGCTGGCTGACCCATATCGGGTGGTCATCGATCTTCCCCAGGTCAATTTCCATCTCGATCCCGGCGCCGGGACGGTCTCCCGCGGCCTGATCAAGGCGTTCCGCTACGGTCTGGTGATGCCGGGCGGGTCGCGCATGGTGTTTGACCTGACCGGACCGGCCAAGATCAAGAATTCCTACGCGCTCGATCCCGCTAACGGGCAGCCGGCGCGGATGGTGATCGAACTCGAATCGGTCGATCGCACCACATTCGTACAGGCGCTGGCGGTTGAGAATCGCCCGGATCTGCGACCGGCCGTCGGAACGACTGCTGCGGCGTCTCCGGTTGCCACCAAGGTGGTCGCCAGCGCGGTGCCCGATGCCGCGCCGGACGCCCGTCCAGTCATCGTGATCGATCCCGGTCATGGCGGTATCGACAACGGCACCCAGGCCGGCGGCGAGAGCGAGAAGGGGATCGTGCTGGGTTTCGGTCTGGCCCTGCGTGACCGTCTGGAGAAGCTTGGCAAATACCGCATCGTCATGACCCGCGCCGACGATACGTTCATCCCCCTGGATGAACGGGTGAAGGTGGCGCGCAACCAGTCGGCTGCCTTGTTTGTCTCCATCCATGCCGACGCATTGCCGCGAGGCGAGGGGGATGCGCAGGGCGCCACCGTTTACACACTGTCTGACAAGGCCTCCGACGCGGAGGCGGAGCGGCTGGCAGACTCGGAAAACAAGGCCGACGCCATCGCCGGCGTCAATCTGACGGAAGAGCCAACCGACGTTGCCGACATTCTGATCGACTTGGCGCAGCGCGAAACCCGGACCTTCTCAAACCGCTTTGCCCGGCTGGTGGTGGGCGAGATGAAGACCACGGCGCGGATGCATAAGCATCCCCTGAAATCGGCAGGTTTCCGCGTCCTCAAGGCCCCGGACGTCCCCTCAGTGCTGATCGAATTGGGTTACGTGTCCAACAAGGACGATCTCCAGCAGCTGATGTCCGAGAACTGGCGCTCCAAGACCGTCGGGGCGGTCGCCAAGGCGATCGACGGGTTCTTCTCCAAGCGGATGGTCTCTGCCGGCCCGGGAAACTGACGACCGGAACTGAAAATGACAAATCTTTCAGTACGAAAGCCCCGGCCTTCAGTATGAAAGCCCTAGTTTGGCCACAGCAGGCGCTCTATAAAAATTTCCGGGCGGCTGTCAGAATCGGTCAAGACTGACGGCCATTTTGGGTTGTCTCCTTGCTGATTTTTGCCGCGGGACTTTTTGCTGACTTCACGCCCATAGGGCTGCCGTATGCTATATTGCGGCACAGCGATTGAAACGGATCGTCGATAATGCGTCTGCTGGTGCGGTTTATGGGTTTCTTGTTCGCCGCAGGAACCGTGGTGTTCCTGGTGGGCGTCGCCGCCGCAGCCGGGCTGATCTGGCATTATTCCAAGGACTTACCCGATTATTCGCAGCTTCAGGATTATGAGCCGCCGGTGATGACGCGCGTCCATGCGGCGGACGGTGCACTGCTTGGCGAATACTCCAAGGAGCGCCGGCTCTATCTGCCGATTCAAGCCGTGCCGAAGCTGGTGATCAACGCTTTCCTCGCGGCCGAAGACAAGAATTTCTACGAGCATGGCGGCCTCGATTATTCGGGCATGGCGCGCGCAATGGTGCTTTACGCGCAGAACCTTGGCTCCAACCGCCGGCCGCAGGGCGCATCGACGATCACGCAGCAGGTTGCGAAGAACTTCCTTCTGACCAACGAGGTCTCCTTCACCCGCAAGATCAAGGAAGCCTTGCTGGCGATGCGCATCGAGCGCACCTATTCGAAGGACAAGATTCTCGAATTGTATCTCAACGAAATCTATCTCGGCCTCGGTGCCTATGGCATCGCCGCCGCCTCGCTGGTCTATTTCGACAAGTCGGTGAACGAACTGACCGTGTCGGAAGCGGCGTATCTCGCAGCTTTGCCGAAGGCGCCGTCGTCGCTGCATCCGATCAAGAACCGCGACCGTGCCATCGAGCGCCGCAACTATGTGGTTGATCGTCTGCTGGAGAACGGCTGGATCAAGCAGGCCGATGCCGACAAGGCGCGCAAGGAGACGCTGAGCGTCACCGGCCGCAACAGTTCGGGTCACATCTTTGCCGGCGAGTATTTTGCCGAGGAAGTGCGCCGCGACATCCTGGAACGCTACGGCGAAAAGAAACTCTATGAGGGCGGCCTGTCGGTCCGTACCACACTGGATCCCAAGCTGCAGGTCATGGCGCGCAAGACCATGACCAACGGCCTGATCAATTTCGACGAGGTGCGTGGCTGGCGCGGGGCGACCAACAAGATCGATATTTCCGGTGACTGGGGCGTGAAGCTCGCCGAGGTCAAAGCGCTGTCCGACATCGCGCCGTGGAAGCTCGCTGTCGTGCTGGATGTCAGTGATCAGTCGGCGCGGATCGGCTTTCAGCCGGGCCGTGAACTCGGCGGTGCCGTGCTCAAGGATCGCCAGACCGGCATCCTCACGTTGGATGGCGTGCGCTGGGCCAAACCCGCCGCCGGCCCGACAAAGGGCAAAACACCGACGGCCGTGTCGCAGGTTTTGGCCGCGGGCGACGTCATCTATGTCGATCCGCTCACAAACAAGGACGGCTCGGTCGTCGAAGGCCAGTTCCGGCTGCGGCAGTATCCGGAAGTGTCCGGCGCCATGGTTGCGATGGATCCTTTGACCGGACGTGTGCTCGCCATGGTCGGCGGCTTCTCGTTCGACCAGAGCCAGTTCAACCGCGCCACGCAGGCCTATCGTCAGCCCGGCTCATCCTTCAAGCCGCTGGTCTATTCGGCAGCGATGGACAATGGCTACACGCCGTCCACCGTCGTGGTCGACGCGCCGATCGAGATCGATCAAGGGCAGGGCGCCGGGGTGTGGCGTCCGGAAAACTATTCGACCGGCAAGTATTACGGCCCGGTGACGCTGCGTAATGCATTGATGCGCTCGCTGAACACCGTGACAGTGCGACTGGCGCAGGACGTCGGCATGCCGCTGATCGGCGAATATGCCAAGCGATTCGGCGTCTATGATGAATTGCCGAACTATCTCTCCTATGCGCTCGGCGCCGGTGAAACGACCGTCATGCGGATGGTGACGGCCTACTCGATGTTCGCCAATGGCGGTCGCCGCGTGAAGTCGACGCTGATCGACCGTATTCAGGACCGCTACGGGCATACGATTTTCAAGCATGACCAGCGCGAATGCCGCGGCTGCGACGCGCCGGAGGGTTGGAAGAACCAGGCCGAGCCGCAGCTCGTCGATCGCCGCGAGCAGGTGCTCGACGCCATGACCGCCTACCAGATCACCTCGATGATGGAAGGCGTCGTGCAGGGCGGCACGGCGACTGTGCTCCGCGAAGTCGGCAAGCCTATCGCCGGCAAGACCGGCACGACCAATGACGAGAAGGATGCCTGGTTCATCGGCTTCTCGCCTGACGTCGTGGTCGGTATCTATGTCGGTTACGACAAGCCCCGGAACCTCGGCAACAAGGCCACCGGCGGTGCGCTGGCTGCGCCGATTGCGAAGGACTTCATGAAGCTTGCGCTCGCCGACAAGCCGGCCGTGCCGTTCCGCGTGCCTGCCGGCATCAAGCTGATCCGCGTCGACGCCAAGTCGGGCATGCGCGCCGGACCGGGCGATGGCGGCCGCACCATCCTCGAGGCCTTCAAGCCCGGCACGGCGCCGCCGGACAACTATTCTGTGATCGGTGTCGCCGATGCCGATGGTCGTTCGCTCTCGGTGTCGCCGGAAACCGACCGCAGTTTCATGCGACCGGGAACGGGCGGGCTGTATTGAGGCTCATCTGACCCCACAGCAGATCCTTGCGGATTGCGCTTTGCCGCGCACGCCGCTACATCCCGATCACCATTCGTATTGCGGCTGATGCCGCCAGATCAGAGTTTCCATGCGCGCTGAAATCGAACGCCTCGTAGAAGAGATCAAGCAGTCAGTCGGGCTGCTGAGGAGGCATCTTTGACGTCGATGCATCCACGGCACGACTTGCAGAGCTGAACGCTCTCGCCGAAGATCCCAATCTCTGGAACGACCCCCAAAAGGCCCAGCGCCTGATGCAGGAGCGCACCTCGCTTGAGGACTCGCTTCAAGGCATCGGCAAGGTCACGCGTGAACTCGACGACAACGTCGAGATGATCGAACTCGGCGAGGCCGAGGGCGACCAGAGCGTCGTGACGGAAGCCGAGAATGCGCTCAAGGCGCTGAAGAAAGAGGTCGCGCGCCGCGAGCTGGAAGCGCTACTCTCTGGCGAGGCCGATCGCTTCGACACCTATCTCGAAGTCCATGCCGGCGCCGGCGGCACCGAGAGCCAGGACTGGGCCTCGATGCTGCTGCGCATGTATACGCGCTGGGCTGAAAAGCACGGTTTCAAGATCGAGTATCTCGAAGAGACGCAGGGTGAAGAAGCCGGCATCAAATCGGCGACGATCCAGATCTCCGGCCACAACGCCTATGGCTGGCTGAAGACCGAAGGCGGCGTGCATCGTCTGGTGCGTATCTCGCCTTACGACTCCAATGCCCGTCGTCACACCTCGTTCTCGAGCGTCGCGATCTTTCCGGTCGTGGACGACAGCATCAAGATCGACATCAACGAATCCGATGTACGCGTCGATACGATGCGCTCGGGCGGCGCCGGCGGTCAGCACGTCAACAAGACGGAATCTGCCGTACGTCTGACGCATATTCCGAGCGGTGTGGCCGTGGTTTGTCAGGCCGGCCGTTCGCAGCACAAGAACAAGGCCCAGGCCTGGGACATGCTGCGCGCGCGTCTCTACGAGATCGAGCTGAAGAAGCGCGAGGAGAAGGCCGCTGCCGATCAGGCTGCCAAGACCGATATCGGCTGGGGTCACCAGATCCGCTCTTACGTGCTGCAGCCCTATCAGATGGTGAAGGATCTGCGCACCGGCGTGCAGACGTCGGATACCTCCGGCGTGCTCGACGGCGACCTTGACGAGTTCATGGCGGCGACACTGGCGCAGCGCGCCTTCGGCACCTCGCCAGGTGCCATCGACGACGTGGATTAAGCCATGCCCCAAGTTTTGCCCCATGTTGCGTTCATCGGTTTGGGACGCATGGGGCACGGCATGGCCGGCCGCTATCTCGAAGCTGGTTTCAGCGTTGCCGTCTGGAATCGGAGCAGGGCGAAAGCAGAAGATCTGATCGCACGTGGCGCACGCTGGGCAGCTTCGCCGGCGGATGCAGCCGAAGGCGCCGATGCCATCGTCACGATGGTCGCCGATGACGAGTCTTCACAGACTGTGTGGCTCGGCACTGATGGTGCCGGGCGAACCGCGGAGGCGGGCGCGCTGGCGATCGAATGTTCGACGGTGTCGCACCAGCATGCGCTCGATCTTGCGAAAGTGCTGCAGGAACGCGGGCTGACCTACATCGATTGCCCTGTCACTGGTCTGCCGGATGCGGCTGCGAGCGGCAAGCTCACGCTGCTGGTCGGCGCGGATACTGCGGACCTCGACAAGGCCCGGCCGTTTCTGGCGCCGATCGGATCGACGATCCGGCATTTCGGCCCCATCGGATCGGGTACAGTTTACAAGCTGATCAACAACCTGATGGGCGCGATCCATATAGCTGGGCTCGCCGAAGGTCTGGCCATTGCAGAACATGCCGGGCTGGACATGAAGCTGGTGTTGGAGTCCATCGCGAGCGGCGTCGCGGCAAGCCCACAGGTGCTGCGACATGCGCCGCGAATGGTGGCGCGCGATTATTCAGGCGCATCCTTCACCGCTGCACTGCGGAATAAGGATGCGGCCTATGCGGTGAGATTGGCGGAGCAGCTTTTGCAGGCGAGGCCCCTGGTCGGCGCAGCGGCTGTTGAAGCCTATGAAAAGGCGAAGGCTTTCGCGCCAGACGATGACGAAGCCAAAATGATCGAGCTCATCTCGCAACCGAGAGACGGCTGAGTAAGCTAACCCGCCCGCCAAAGTCTGCGGCGTCTTGAAACAGTCGCGTCGCTGCGCGGCCGCTTCCGTTCTTCTTGTCACCCGATATCATCCGCGTGCCGGAACTCAACATCCGGCGCTGGCTTATCCTGACGCCGCATGTCGCGGTGTCATGAATTCAACGGGGTGTGGGGCATGAAGAAGATCATTCCAATTCTTGCTGTTGGCGTTGCATTGATGCTGGGCGCCTGCGGCCGCGATCCCGGACCAGCAGGTCCGAAGGGCGAAACCGGCGCGCAGGGGCCGGCCGGCCCGCAGGGTGCGCAAGGCGTTCAGGGCATTCCCGGCGCGCAGGGACAGGCGGGTGCACAGGGACCGCAAGGTCCGCAGGGTACGCCCGGCGCCAAGGGTGACAAGGGTGATGTAGCACCAGTGAGCTTCCGCGCGGTGCAGGCAGATGGCGCGATTAGCTGCGAGGCGACAGAGACGCTGGTGTCCGTTGTCTGCCCGAGTGGCGGTGCACCTGATGGCACCAAGTGCACCACGACGCCAACCGTTGGTCTCTGCCTGAAGAAGTAATCGTGTGGCAGATTGAAATCGGCTGCTAGCCAACAGGTCCCTCGCTCGCAGGTGAGCGGGGGCCTTCAAACTTGCGGACGCGTGCTAGGCCTTGCCGTCGCTGCGTCGTCCGTAACTCGGAGGCACCGAAATCACGAGGTAGTATTCACACCGGCGCGCGGTCTTGTTCTCGAACCAGTGCTCGACATCGACTTCGAAATACAGCGAGTCACCCTCGTCCAGAACCGTCTCGGTATCCTTGGTGCGCACGGTGACGCGTCCGTGCGTGGCAAGGACGTGTTTGGATGTGCCCTGCGGGTAGGCGGGCAATTTGCCGGTCGAGGTTTTCGGGGGCAGGTGATGCAGGACGACTTCCACTGCCATGCCGGCCATGACGGGCGACAGCAGGAAGCGCTCGAAGCCCGTCTTTGAATCGCGAAAGATCTGGCGTTGATCCTTGCGCACCACAGCGAAGGCCCGGCGCGGCGCGTCGTCGTCGCCCATCAGCGTCGAGAACGATGTTTCCAGAGCCAGCGCGATACGTCGCGCGACCCCGATCGTCGGGCTCTTCTCGCCGCGCTCGACTTTCGACAGCATCGCCCGACTGACACCGGACTGCTTGGAGAACTGCTCCAGGGTCAGGTTGGCCTGTTCACGCAATATGCGAACCCGATCGCCGAATGCGCGACTGACGGGGTCTTCGCGAACGACCTTCCGCGTCGCCGGTTTCGCCATATCGGGTGCTGCTCCAATGTCATTCGCGGATGTAATCCGCCGGTGATTCCATCTTAGGCGCCGTTGCTCGCCATGTCACATCCTGCTGCGGCAGATGACCGCGTGCGTCTTCTAAAGAATAAATAGCCGGGATGATCAGCTTGCCAAAATCTTCTATCGAAGATAGGTGTATCTTTAGAAGATGCCGGCGATCCATTCGCCGGACAAGCAGACATATCAGGAGGAAGAATGCACCTTGTTACTTTCCTGCATGAGGGCCGGGCCACGGTCGGCATTGCAGATCAGGCGCTCACTCAGGTCTCGCCGCTGCCGCGCGACGTTGCCCCCGATATGATTGCGCTAATTGCCAATTTCGATAGCCTGAAGGGTACGCTTACCGCTTCAGCGGGCGCGCCCCTTCCTATCGCCAGCGTCGAGCTTCTTGCGCCAATCCCGCGCCCGGCACGCAACGTGTTTTGCGTTGGCAAGAACTACCATGAGCACGCGAAGGAATTCGCGGGTAGTGGTTTCGACTCCTCGGCAAAGGAAGTCGTGCCGGAAGCGCCAGTCATCTTCACGAAGCCGTCGAGCACGGTGATCGGTTCCGGCAAGTCGATTCCGAATTATCTCGATCCGACCGACAGCACCGACTACGAAGGCGAGCTGACGGTCGTCATCGGGCGTGGCGGCCGCGGCATCAAGAAGCAAGACGCGCTGGCGCATGTGTTCGGTTACACGATCATCAATGACGTCACGGCACGCACGCTGCAGCACAAGCATCGCCAGTGGTTCATCGGCAAGGGCATCGACGGTTTCTGCCCGATGGGTCCCGCGATCCTAACTGCTGACGAGATGCCCGACCCGACGAAAATGCGACTGACGACATCCGTCAACGGCGAAAAGCGCCAGGATGCGTCGGTGACCGATCTCATCTTCGACATTCCGACGCTGATCGAGACGCTCTCGGCAGGGATCACGCTGGAGCCGGGCGATCTGATCGCGACCGGAACGCCGGCCGGCGTCGGCCTCGGCTTCACGCCGCCGCGCTTCCTGAAGAAGGGCGACGTGGTTACGATCGAGGTCAGCGGCATCGGCAAACTCGAAAACCCGGTCGGCTGATTAAGCCTACATCGGTTGCGGTTTTGATGAAGAGGCGCGGGGCATCATCTGCCCCACGCTCAATTCTGCGAGCTTCAACAACTTAGAGCTTTGAAAGAGCTCCAGGGCGCGCAGGCGCTGTCTCCCGAGATGGCGCGTCGTCCCCTGGATGCGACTGAAACCAATGCGTTGCTCAAAAACAAACGGGAGACAAGTATGAAACGTCGTGACTTCATTGCAGGCCTCGGGGGCCTGTCGACGCTCGCTTTGACCGGTCAGGGTGTACGCGCGCAGGAAGCCTGGCCAAGCCGCAACATCACCATGGTCGTGCCATTTCCGGCTGGCGGGCAGGCCGATATCGCCGCGCGTCCGGTCGCAAGCTATATGCAGAAGGTGCTCGGCAAGCCGGTCATCATCGACAACCGCAGCGGCGCCGGCGGCTCGCTCGGCAACGCGACCGTTGCCCGCGCCCAGCCTGACGGGCACACGCTGCTGATGACGCTGTCGTCGCTTGCGGTTCTGCCCGAGTCGGATCGCATCTATGATCGGCCAGTCGCCTATGAGGTCGACCAACTGCAGCCTGTCGCGCGCGTGCTTGCGGATCCGACCCTGTTCGCCGTGCCGGCCAGTGCGCCGTGGAAAACGATTCAGGAATTCGTTGCTGACGCCAAGGCGCGTCCCGGAGCGATATCATACGGATCGTCGGGCCCGTTCGGTACGCTGCACGTCTCGATGGAGATGTTCGCGATCGCCGCCGGCATCAAGCTGCTTCACGTGCCGTATCGTGGTGCGACGCCTGCGATCAGCGATCTCCTGGGCGGGCAAATCCAGGCGCTGGCCTCGGCGCCGGGTACACTCAAGCAACATGTGGATGCCGGGACATTGCGTGTTCTCGCAAATTTCGGCGGCGAACGCCTCGCTGCCTTCCCGAATCTGCCGACGTTCAAGGAACTGGGCTATCCTGATGTCGAGTTCTACATCTGGGCCGGGCTGTTCGCGCCGAAGGGAATGCCCGCACCGGTCTTGACCAAATTGCGCGAGACCATGAAGCAGGCGATGAGCGATCCGGAAGTCACGAAGACATTCGAGGCCGCCGGCAACATGCCCGCCTATCAGGACTCGGAAGAGTTCGCGGCATTCGTGGCCAAGGACAGCGCGCGTCTGGTTGTCGTCGCAAGGAAGATCGGCAAGGTCTAACTGCGGCTGCGCGTCCACTCCGACAGCCAGGCCGTGAAGCGGCCGCCGTCGCGGGTGCCGCCATGCCAGGCGGCAGTCACCTGACCGTCGTTTGCAACCATCAGCACCACGTCGAGACCCGCCGAACGGCGCAGGGTCTCGACGGCCTGCTGCGGCGTCTGTGCGATAGGGCCAGCGACGTTGAATGAGGTATTCACCGACAACTCGACGCCGATATGGCGACCGAGCGCCTTGAGATAGGCATGAGTGAGCGGATCATCCTCGGCGCGGACGATCTGGATACGTCCGGTGCCGTCGGCATGGATCACGGCCGGAATTCTCTCCCGCGCATGCGGCTTCGATTGTGCCGTCAGCACCATGTAGTTATAGGCGTTGTAATCCGCGTCGGACGCGCCCTCCAGCAAATCGAAATACTCGTGCGCCGCGTCAAGCGTCGCCATCGGCGCCAGGGGGCGGATCGCCTCGCGATATTTCACGCGTTCATTGAGCCGTTCGCGCGTGCCGGCGTCGCAGGGGTTGGCGAGGATCGAGCGATGGCCGAGCGCACGTGGGCCGGTCTCCGCCGCGCCCTGATAGAGGGCGATGATGCCGCTCTGCGCGACCACGAAGGCCATCAGGTCGGCAATTGCATCGCAACCCTCAGGCGTTGAGATATTGCCGATCGTCTGTGTCTTGATGTTGTCAGCCTGCAGTGCCGCGGTGATGTCGCCCTGCGTCGGCGCGTCGCCGCAATAGAACGCGTGCGTCATCGGGGCACCGCGCGGCGCAGCGATGAGATGCGCAAACATCCAGGCCGCGCCGATGGTCACGCCGGGGTCGCCGGGGGTCGGTGGAATCCACAGATGCAGTCGTTTCGCGCGACCTTGCGCCTTCTGGAACCATGCTTCGTCGAAATGCTGCAGCAGTCGCATGTTGCCGAGCGCGTTCAGTGCCACGCCTCCGGTCAGCACCAGCCGATGCGCGCCGGTGGTACGCAGCAGGCCGCCGACGACGTGGATCATCGCATCCTCGAACACGAGTTGCGTGGCAGCGGCCTTGTCGAGGCGATCCTGCGTATCCGGTTGGTGCTGGATGTCCTCGACGCGCAGTACGGCGTCGGGATTCCAGAGCTGGTCTGGTTTGAGTGGCTCGCCGAGAATCTTGATCAATGCGGACTTATAAGGCCCCTCGAATGGGTCGCAGTACCAGTTGCCCATGGCGCGGTTGAGCTGGATCTCACCATTTGCACCGAAATGCAGCACCTCGCGCAAGCGTGCGTAATACGGATTGCTGGCGCGATCCATGTCGCCCCAGGCGGCCGCGCCCATATAGCGGCCCTCGCTGGAGAGCCAAGTCCAGCCGCCCTGTGTCGACGAGATGACGCTGTAGAACGCACCCAAGGAGTCGAAGACGCTATTATTGCAATAGAGCCGCTGCATCTCGCCATGCTTGGCGACATATAGGGAGACCGAGCCCAGATCCCCTGTACCATCCAGCACGGCGATCGCGACCGGTTCGTCATCGGGGAAGGGCGATACGGCAAAGGAGAACCAGGCGTGGTTGTCGTGATGGGGCACCATCAGCAGCGGGACACGCGCGGGCAGGCCGAATTGCTTGCGGAGCAGCTTCGGGGTCCGCGTCATCTGCTCGAGGCGCCGTGCGTCGAAGCTGACGGAGTTCTTGGTGCGCAGCAGCTTCAATCCGTCGGGCAGTTCTTCGACGATGCTTCGTACCAGCGTGCCGAGCAGATCAGGATAGTCCCAGGTCGTCAGCCAAGCATCGATATCGGGGACGTCACGGCCCATCGCCTGCAGCGTGACGCGCATCGCATCGAGTGCTGCGCGCGGATATTGCGTGGTGTGCTTGTCGCCCGAGAAGCGTTCTTCTTCGTTGTTGACGATGAGGCGCGGGCCGTGAGCCCGCGTGACTTCGACCAGCGCCACGCCCGAATTGTGCGTGCCGGGCAGTCCGAGGCCGGCGAGCAGAACCGTTTCGCCGCGCGCCAGCTTGGCGCGGAGCTCCGAGATGCGACGGACCGTAAAGTGGGAGTCGTTGGCATAAAATCCTGCCAGCGTCATCGCCCAGGTCGCGACCCGACGTGTGGCGCGGAAACAGAACCGGCCGAGGCGGGGGAAACGGGGACCGATGCGTCGGGGGGATTTCAACGGGCTGCCTCGGATTGACGGAGACCCGCTTCAATCACATCAGGGGCAGGGCAACAATGCCCCGCATGCCGCACTTAGCCTGCGTTGAGGCGAACGCCGGCGCGGAGAAACTTCTGCGGATCGACAGCTTCACCATCGATACGGGTTTCATAGTGCAGATGGGGGCCGGTGGAGCGGCCGGTCGAACCGACCAGGCCGATCACCTGGCCGATCTTGATGATATCGCCGACCTTGACGTTGATCGCGGACATATGGCCGTAGCGGGTCGACAATCCGTTGCCATGGTCGATCTCGACCATGCGGCCGTAGCCGCCGGCATAGGCCGCGGAAACGACACGCCCGTTGGCCGTGGCGCGGATCGGGTCGCCCGTGGCGCCGCGGAAGTCGAGGCCCGTATGCATTGCGGGGCGGCCGAGGAACGGATCGCTGCGCACGCCGAAGCCCGAAGTGAATTCGACTTCGCCGACGACCGGCTTGCGATAGGGCACCAGCGCCATCGTCCGGTTGAGCTTGTCCATTTGCGCGCGGGTCACGTGGATGCGGTAGAGTTGGCGTTCGAACGGATCCGCGCTTGAAGATAGCTTGACCGGCACAAACGGGCCGCCCATGGGCGCGCGCGGTGTGGCGGATTCGAGTTTCGCCATATTGAGCCCGAGGTCCGAAATCGCGCCACGCATGCGGCGAACCTTGGAGTCCATGGATTCTTCAGCCGCGGCGAGTGTCGCAATCTGGCGGCTCTCGACCTGATCGAGCGAGGCCTGCAGGCGACCAATCACATTGTCGACGCCGCCGAGTTTGGCGAACTGGTTGGGTTGCTGGGCGGTGAGCGCAGGCGTGCGGGACTCAAGCCGCGCTTCGCGATCCGGCGGCGCCACGAAGGTCACCGTGTCGCTGATCGGCGACGGCTTGGGGATCGATGTCGTAGGCTCGATCGCGGCGCCACGGGCCGGCGGCTTGCCGATCGAGCCTGTAACAGACAGATCGGGCATGGCGCCGAGCGCCGTGGCGCGCGATTCCAGCGTGGTCTGCCGGCGCATGACCTGATCGAGTTTTTGATCGAACTGTTCCTGGTCCAGCATCTGGCGGCTGGTGGTGCGGTCGATCTTGGCGCGGAGTTCTGCGATGCGATCTTCGTAGGCATATTGCATGTCCGCCTGGCGCGCGATGAGCTTGGTCAGCACGTCGTCGCGAAAGGCAAAGTAAGTGGCTGTGGCCGCAGACCACGCGCCCAGCACGGTCACCGTGCCGACGACGATCCAGAACACCACAGGCCCGATGCGGACCTGCTTGCCGCCATGAGCAATCGTATAGTCGCTTTGATTGGCTTTCGGGGGCGGCGCCTTGACCGGCCCGACGCGGCGCGCCTGTGGCCGTCCATGGTCGTGTGCGTGGTGCTGAGGGTACTCGGCATATTGGGTGGGGCGGTTCGACATCAGCACTCCTGATGCCAGCCGGAGACTCGTCGGCTGGCTCAACGGAGGCGATTTGAGCCCTTCATGGTTAATTTTGAGCAAATGACATTGATCAAATCCGACGTGCCTCTTCGAGCACTGCGTCTGCGTGTCCGTCCACTTTGACGCCGTGCCAGATCTTGGCGACGTTGCCTTTTGCATCGATCAAAACCGTGGTGCGAAGAACGCCTTCGAAGGTTTTGCCGTACATCGATTTCTCGCCCCAGGCGCCATAGGCTTTCAGCATCGATTGTGTCGCATCCGACAGCAGCGGAACTCCCAGCGCGAACTTGTCGCGGAACGACTCCTGAGCCTTTAGCGGGTCGGCCGAGACGCCAAGCACGGCGGCGTTGGCTGACTGAAAGTCGGCGGACAGGCGGGTGAAGTCGATGGCTTCCTTGGTGCAGCCCGGAGTGCTGGCGCGGGGGTAGAAGAAGATCACCAGCTTCTGGCCAGCATAGTCCGACAGCGAGACCGTGGCGCCGCCGTCACGGGGCAACTGGAAGGCCGGAGCCTTGGCCCCCTCGGCTGCGACACTAGGCGCCGGTGCGATTTTCTCGCGAGTTGCTTTCGGTGCCGCCACGGAGGGCGGCGCAGGCTTCGCAACTGCTTTGGGCGATGCCTTCGCGGCGATCGTCTTAGTCGCTGGAGCCTTTTTGGCGACAGGAGCCTTCGCGACTTTGGCGGCTGGCTTGGCTAGCGCCTTGGACACGGCTTTCGCCACAGGCTTGGCTTGCTTGGCGGCAGCCTTTTTGGCTGGGGACTTTGTCGCAGCCTTGGCAGGCTTCTTCGCCTTCGAGGGAGAAGCAGTCTTGGCCGTTTTCTTGGCGGCGGCCTTGGCGGGTTTCTTGCTGGCTTTCTTGGCCATGGATGTTCCTTTCTTCGCGTTCAGCGGTTCAATTGCGCGGCGCGCCCGACGAGGCGCTTGGCCGCAGTTTCCAGCGTCAATCCGGCTTTCGCGCCCGATGCGTTTTCTGCCACTGTACAGATGGCTCGTTTCGAGGGATTCTTGCGCGATTTCTTGGACATACGCCTTCCTTTCGTCGCTTTCAGCGGCTCAGTGTGATGACATTGCAAAGCACCGGCGATCGGGTGGCGGCACGTTGCGGTACAAATGCGCTGGCCCAAATATGCTGGTCTCGGAGTATGGTTACAAAGGATTCGACGCAACACACGTTCCGTGCGCCATAGGGGCGCCGCAACGACCGCACGACGAGTTATAATTCAAACCGAGGATTGGCAGCGATGCCGGCAGAAAAGCGCTCGTCGGTTGTCGATGCGCGAAGGGCCGGTGACGATCATTCTCATAGTCAGCGCCAGCACCGAGAGGCAATGGCCAGAAATAAGCCGCCACAAGCGTATCGATCGCGCGCCGATGACGAGTCCTTGCAATGGGATGATGCCGATTGGGATCATCAGCATGACGAGGCCGGGCATCACCGTGCACGCCGCTTGCTGTCCAAGAAAGATAGTGGCTGGCACCGTTTCGGCGATCGACTCGTTGCGGTTCGCGATTGGCTGTTCGGCGGTCGATGGGTCAAGCGGATCGCGGCTGTTCTCGGCATCCTTCTGATTATTTTTGGCGTTTGCTTTGGCGCCTTGTGGGTCCGGCTGGGCGCAGGCCCGATCAATTTCGACATGGCCACACCGTGGCTGGTCGAGGCGATCCAGGACAATATCGGGCAGGGTAATACGGTCGAAGTTGGCGGCACGCAGATCGAACGCGCCGGGCGGGTCCGGATGGCTGTGCGTATCCGCGACATCGTCGTCCGCGATCGTGATCACGCCGTCGTGGCTAGTGCTCCGAAGGCCGAAGTCCGTCTCTCCGCTGCTGCCATGATGATGGGCCGCTTGCGCGCCGAAAGCCTCAACCTGGTCGATGTCGTGCTGGCTGTGCGCATTACGCCGGATGGGCAGGTGACGGTGTCGACCGGCGAGAATGCTCGCCCGATTGCGACGGGTGTCGCATCGCCGCGCACACCAGGGTCGTGGCTCGGTCCGGGCAGACAACCGGAACTGACCTTCCCGCGGCAGCCGCAGCCGCCAGTGGTCCAGATTCCGCAGCCCCCTGCTGACAAGCGCGAGGCCTCCACCGGCTTGCTTGCGGGTCTCGATTGGCTCGACAGCCTGACCCTGTCGGGCCTCGACGGACAGAACCTCAACGAGATCGGCCTGAAGAACGGCAAGCTGGTGGTTGATGACCAGCAGCGCGGCAATACGTGGGACTTCAACAATATCAGCCTGACCCTGCGCCGACCGAGCGGCGGCGGCGTCATGATGACAGTGGGCGAAGGCGGCAAGGCCCCATGGACACTCGGCGTCACAGTCGGTGCGCCAGCCAATGGCGTGCGTGCGGTCAGTCTGCGGGCCGACAAGGTCTCGACCCGGAATATCCTGCTCGCGCTGCGCATGAAGGATCTGACTTACAGCGCCGATCTGCCGTTGACCGGTGAGTTGAGGGGCGAAATTGGGCGCGACGGCCTCCCGACCTATTTCCGCGGCAAGCTCACTGCAGGCGCCGGCAACATCATCGATAATGACACGCCGGATTATCCGATGCCGATCGATCAGGCGGAGCTGAGCGTCGAGTGGGATGCCGGCCGCCGTGTGCTGCTGGCGCCGTTCAAGTTCGTGTCCGGCGAGAACCGCGTCACTTCGCTTGCCCATGTCGAGCCACCCAATGGCGCGACCGACTCGTGGCAGGCAGGGATCAGCGGCGGCACCATCGTATTGGGTGGAGGTCCGGGTGAAGCGCCGCTGATCTTCAACAGCATCGACATCGGCTTGCGTTTCGATTCCGACAACCGCCGGGTTTTGCTGACGCGGGCGAATATCAGCAACGGCGAGATCGGCGTCGCCGGCACAGGCAGCATTGACTACGCCGGCGAGCCGCGCATGACCCTCGGCTTTGCGGGAACGCCGATGTCCGCCTCGGCGCTCAAGCGCATGTGGCCAATCCTGATCGTGCCTGAAGTGCGCGAATGGGTCACCGAACGCATCGAGGGCGGGCAGCTTCAGAGCATCGAGATCGGGGTCAATTCGCCAACCAAGAACCTGACACGGCGCGGGCCGCCAATCCCCGATGAGGGGCTGTCGGTGAAGATCCTCGCCAATGGGGTCGCGCTACGTCCGGTGGATGGCATGCCGGTGATCCGCGACGGCGATCTGCGCGCGCGCGTCACAGGACGGACCGCGACCGTGAGCATCGGTCAGGCAAACTCCGAGACCGCGGGCGGACGCAAGCTCAATCTCAGCGATATCGTGTTCGAAGTTCCGGATATGGCGCCGAAGCCATCGCCAGCTCGCGTGCGTTTCAAACTGGAGGGACCGGTGGCAGCGGTGGCCGATGTCCTCAACTCCAACCGTCTGAGCGAAGTCACCGGCAACATGCTCGACCCGGCGACCACCAAGGGCAATGTGACCGCTCAGGTCGCCATGGGCATGCCGATCCAGCACGAACTGACCAAGGCCGATACGACTTACAACATCACCGCGGATCTGACGGCATTTTCCGCCGACAAGCTGGTGATGAACCAGAAGCTCGAAGCCAATTCGCTGAAGGTCACAGCGAACAATCAGGGTTATCAGGTCAAGGGTGACGTCAAGATCAACGGGCAGCCGGCATCGCTCGACTATCGCAAGCCAACCGATGGCGATGCCGATGTGCGTCTCAACGCGACGCTCGACGATGCAAGCCGCGCGCGGCTCGGTGTGGACCTCGGACCGGCGGTGGTCGGCAATCTCCCGATCAAGGTTGTCGGCAAGATTGGCTCCGGGGACCGTGACAGCAAGCTCGGGGTCGACGCCGATCTGACGCCGTTGAAGCTCGACAATATCCTGCCGGGCTGGATGAAGCTGCCCGGCAAGAGCGCTCGCGCTGTCTTCAACGTCGTGAAGAAGGGCGACACAACGCGTCTGGAAGATATCGTCGTCGATGGCGGTGGGGCTTCGATCAAGGGCTCCGTCGAAGTCGATCAGAACGGTGACCTCGTCGGTGTGAACTTCCCGACTTATTCGCCGTCAGAAGGCGACAAGACGTCGTTGAAGGCAGACCGTGGTCCGGATGGCGTATTGAAAGTCACGATGCGTGGCGACGTGTTCGACGGCCGCGGCTTCCTGAAATCGGCGATTTCAGGCAAGGATGGGGATCCCAAGAGCAAAACCAAATCGGTCGACTTCGATATTGACGTGAAGCTCGGCGCCGTTGCCGGTTACTACGGCGAGGCGGTTCGCAGTGTCGATGCCAAGATTTCGCGGCGCAACGGTACGATCCAGAAATTCTCCCTGACCGGAAAGCTCGGACGCGACACACCGCTGACGGGCGACATGCGCGGACGCTCCCAGGGCGCCGGCCGTGATGTCATCTATATCGAGACCAACGATGCCGGCGCCTTCCTGCGCGCGACCGACACCTATTCCAAGATGTCGGGGGGGCAGCTCGCACTGGCAATGGATCCGCCATCGTCGGACGCCCGCGCCAAGGAAGGCCTGATCAACATCCGCGACTTCAACGTTAAGGGCGAGGCGCAACTGGCCAGCGTCGCCGGAGGCGGGCAGAACGCGGCGCAGAGCAGCGTCGCGTTCTCGCGGTTGCGTGCCGAGTTCACACGGCAGAACGGCCAGCTCACCATTCGGGACGGCGTTGTCAAAGGCCCGACCGTCGGTGCGACCATCGAGGGCAGCATCGATTACCCGCTCAACCAGGTTCGGATGAGCGGCACCTTTGTGCCGATGTATGGGCTGAACAACATGTTCGGCCAGATTCCGATTGTCGGACTGTTTCTCGGTGGTGGCAGCAATGAAGGCCTGATCGGCGTCACTTACGAAGTCGTCGGTACGCCCGGTGCGCCGGTGCTGCGCGTCAATCCGATCTCGGCCATGGCACCGGGCGTGTTCCGCAAGATCTTCGAATTCGGCACCGGCAAGCAGAACAATTCGGTCGAATTCCCAAACCAGAACAACAACAGCAACTAACGACGTCTGTGGCTCAAGCGCAGCGCTCGCCGTATTGGGCGGGGCTTAGCTTGACGCGAGTTCGGATGCGAATCTCTGTATCAGCTTCTGGATGATGGCTGCCGTTTCGGGACGCCGTGTCAGGCAGCGCGACGTCGGGCCGGCAACCACCAGCGACAACCGGCGATGTTGCACCGGCAAGGGCACGGCGACGCCCGCAAGGTCGGCGATATATTCCGATGAACTCTGCTGATAACCGCGCTCGGCCGCCTCTCTGAGTTCGTCCTCGATCGCCTCTGCCGTTGTCGGTGTCGTATGGGAGAAGGCTTCGAACTTGATCTTGCGATAGATCGCCTTGCGTTCCTCGGGCGAATGCTGCTCGAGAATGGCGCGGCCCACCGAACTCGCATGGACCGGAACGCGGTCGCCTATCTGCGCGAAGTAGCGCACCGAATGCGTGGACTCGACGACATCCAGGAAGATTGCTGACGTTCCGGCGAGGGCGGCGACGCCGGTCGTTTCGCCGGTCTGGTCGGCGATTTCGGTCACCAGCGCATGGGCCGCGTCCGGGAGCGGCTCGGCATCTGCGACAGCGCGGGCAAGCATTAGCCAGCGGGGGCTGGGATAGTAGCCGTTGCGCGCACGGGGCTCATAGAGCCAGCCTTTGTCGGCGATGGTGCCGACGAGATTGAACGTACTGGAGCGCGGCCAGCCGAGGTCGTCCGAAATTTCGGCCAGCGTCGCGGGGCGTTTGCGCCGGGCGAAATATTCCATCAGTTCCAGGACGTTGGCAGCTTGTCTGACCAGCATTGAAATTCTCGTTCTTCCATTTGGGCGCGCCACGAATGGCGAACTGTCCGCGTTTCCGCACGGTCTGGTTGGCCTCTGTATCGCTGAAATGGCTTTGAAAGCCATCCACATCGACAACGCTGGTCTTGACTTACAATTCACGTATAGGTCTTATAAATTCATAAACAAGAATTATTCACGTGATCGCTGGGCTGGCGTCTTGCCAGGTGAATCATGGAATTTGTCAGGGGAGGAATAGATGACCATTCGCAATACTGTTGCCGTGTCAGCCGTGGCGCTGTCGCTCGGATTGCTGTCCGCGCCGATGGCGTCGGCGCAGACGCCGGTGAAACTCGGCGTCCTCGCCGATATGTCCGGCATCTTCTCGGACATCGGCGGCATGGGCTCGTTCGACGCCACCAAGATGGCTGTCGAGGATTTCAACAAGCTTCCGGGCGCCGACAAGTTCAAGGTCGAGGTGATCCAGGGCGATCCGCAGAACAAGCCGGACATCGCGCGCAACATCGCGCGCAAGTGGTACGAGACCGAAGGCGTCGACGCCCTCGTCGACATTCCGACCAGCGCCACCTCGCTGGCTGTCGCGCCGCTCACGGCGGAGCTCAACAAGGTCGCGCTGTTCACGGCATCAGGCACGTCGGACCTGACGGGCAAGGCTTGCACCCCGAACTCGGTGCATTGGACCTATGACACCTGGGCACTGGCGCACGGCACGGCCGACGCCATGACCAAGGCCGGCGGCAAAAGCTGGTTCTTCCTCACCGTCGACTTCGCACTCGGCGCGTCGCTGGAGCGCGATGCCACCGCGGTGATCAATGCCAATGGCGGCAAGGTGCTCGGCAGCATCAAGCATCCGACAGACTCGAACGATTTCGCGTCCTATCTGCTGCAGGCGCAGGCATCGAAGGCCGACATCATCGCGCTCGCAAATGCCGGCGGCGACACCATCAAGGCGATCAAGCAGGCGTCTGAATTCGGCATCGTGCAGGGCGGCCAGAAGCTTGCCGGCATGCTGATGTTCATTTCGGATATCCACTCTCTCGGTCTCAACACGGCACAGGGCCTGCAGCTCACTGAGGGTTTCTACTGGGATCTGAACGAGCAGACCCGCACCTTTGGCGAGCGGTTCGCCAAGCGCAACAACGGCCGTTATCCCAGTATGAACCAGGCCGGCGCTTATTCGGCGTCGCTCACCTATCTGAAGGCGGTCGCCAAGGTTGGCTCGCCGAAGGATGGCGCGGCGGTCGTGAAGGCGATCCGCGAGATGGGTACGTTCGACGATCCGTTGTTCGGCAAGACCACGCTGCGTGAAGACGGCCGCGTGCTGCACGACATGTATCTGCTCCAGGTCAAGAAGCCCGCTGAGTCGAAGAAGCCGTACGATTATTACAATGTTTTGGCGACGATCCCGGCCGACACGGCCTTCCGTCCGATCAAGGACGGCGGTTGCCCGCTGATCAAGTAACGGCTGCAGCAACGAACGATGAGAACGCGCAGATGTCGGTGACCCCGCGCTGCGCGTTTTTCTTTTTCTGAACCGCGATATCAAAACCATCACAAGGACAACAGAATGCGTCTCGCCAATAAACTCGCCGCCGTCACCGCTGCTGCATCGGGCATGGGACGCGCCGGCGTCGAACTGTTCCTCAAGGAAGGCGCCAAGGTCGCCGCCATTGACGTCAATGCGGACGCGCTCGCGCAGCTCAAATCCGACATGAAGAAGCTGGGTTATGAGCTCACCACCATCCAGGCCGATCTGTCGAAAACCGAACAGATGAAGAGTTCAATCAACGAGGCGGCTGCCGCACTTGGCGGTATCGATATCCTCTGGGCTCATGCCGGCACGCCGGGTCCGGCCGGCGTCGAGAATCTCGACCTCACGGCCTATGAATTTGCGATGGCGCTCAACGTCACCTCGGCGACGCTGGCGGCCGGCGAAGTGATCAAGCACATGCGCAAGCGCGGCGGCGGCTCGGTGATCTTCACCTCGTCGGTGTCGGGCATTGTCGGCTCCATGATGAGCCCGATCTATTCGGCTGCTAAGTTCGCTGTGGTCGGCCTCACCAAGTCGCTGGCACAGGCATTCGCTCCCGATCAGGTCCGCGTCAACGTGATCTGCCCGGGTCTTGCGGATACGCCGATGAAGCTCGGTTTCACCGGCCGCTCGGGCGTCGCAGCGGAAGCTGCGGCCAACGAGGCCAAGCTTTTGGCGGCGGTGCCCATGGGCCGTCTCTGCAAGGCCGAGGATGTAGCGCATGCCGCGCTGTGGCTCGGTTCGGACGATGCCTCCTTTATCACGGGCGTTGCGCTGCCGGTGGACGGCGGCTTCACCGCGCGTTGATCGGCAGTTACTCCTAAAATAGCGAAGGGCGCAGTCATTGCTGACCGCGCCCTTCGTGCTTGAGGGATATCTGCGTCAGGCGGCGCGAACGCCGGCGAGGAAGGTTTTGACTTCGCCGGACAGTTGCTCGGCCTGTTTCGACAGGCCGGTTGCCGCACTCAGCACCATGCCCGCAGCGTTGCCGGTCTCGTGCGCTGCCGAGCTGACACCGCCGATATTGGTGGTGACGTTCTGGGTCGCCTGCGCTGTCTGCGTCACGTTGCGAGCAATTTCGGCAGTCGCCGCGCCTTGCTCCTCAATGGCCGAGCCGATCGTCGTGGCGATGGCGCTGACTTCCTCGATGGTGGCCGTGATGCCCTGGATGGCATCGACGGCTTCCTTGGTCGCGCTCTGGATTTGCGCGATGCGCGTGCTGATCTCCTTGGTGGCATCGGCGGTCTGTCCGGCGAGGCTCTTCACTTCGGTGGCGACCACCGCGAAGCCGCGGCCGGCATCGCCAGCGCGCGCAGCTTCGATGGTGGCGTTCAGAGCGAGGAGGTTGGTCTGGGCAGCGATGGTTTGGATCAGCTCGACGACATGTTCGATCTGCTGTGCGCCATCCGCCAGCGCCCGCACGATGGTATCGGTGCGGCGTGCACTATCCACCGCGTGCGACGTGATCTTGGCGGACTGGGCCATCTGACGTGCGATCTCGGTGATCGACGAGGATAGCTCCTCGGCGGCAGATGCGACCGTCTGCACGCGCGTGCTGGCTTCGGTCGCAGCCGAGCTGACCATCGTGGCCTGCTGGTTGGTCCGATCGGCCGTGCCCGTCATGGATTGCGCGGTGGCTTCGAGCTCGGTCGAACCCGACGCCATCAGTCCGACCAGCTGGCCGACGGATGCGTCGAAGCGATTGGCGAGAGCGATGAGCGCATCGCGCTTTTCGGCTTCGCTGAGGCTTTTCATTTTTGTCTGCTCGGCCTCGAGGGAGCGCGCCGTCAGCGATGTCTGGCGCAGCATCTCCAGCGTTTCCGCCATGCGGCCGATTTCGTCGCCGCGATCAGTCTCCTCAACCTTGGCGTCGAGCGCGCCATTGGCGATGTCATGCATGCGTGACTGCAACCGGCGCAGTGCGCCCAGAATGTCGCTGGAAATCAGCCAGGACAGCAGCGCCATAAGTGCGAGCACGCCGGCACCAATAGAGCCGAGCCGCATCAGCAGGGCGTTCATGTCGGCATCGAGGTCGTCCACATAGACGCCAATGCTGATGACGACGTTCCACGGCGCGAATTTACGGGCGAACACGACTTTCGGTCGGGGCTCATCCTGTCCAGGACGTGGATACAGATAGGTCGCGGTCGCACCTTCAGGCTTGCTGTTGGCGGCGGCGATGACGGCAGAGGCGATCAGGACGCCATTGGAATCCTTGCCGTTGGTGATGGTGCCTTCGAGCTTCGGCAGCGTGCCGTGGACCATCACGGTGGAGTCGGCGCGATAGGCGAGCACGTAGCCCTGTCCCTTGTCGAACAACATGCGCCGGCTGCGCAGGCGAAGCTGATCTTCGGCTTCGGGCAACTTCATCTTGCCCGCTTCAACTTCGTCCTGGAGCGATTGCGCGAGGCCAGTGACAAGATCGACGGCGGTGCGGAGCTGCAAAATCCGATCCTCCATCATCCGCTTCTGACTAAGCGAAGCGGCGACCGCGATGACGGCGCAGACCGCAATGGCAGAGACCGCGACCATGCTGACGAGCTTGGTGCGGATCGTGAAGTTACTGAGCAGACTCATCTGGACCTCGGCGTGAGAGTGGCCAGACAATGATACCGTCAATCTGCTTACCAATGGTAAATCACGGGTTGCAATGCATCCCTTTCAGCATGTGCCGCTTCGTCAGGTCCTGAAATGAAAAAGGCGCAGTCATTGCTGACTGCGCCTTTCATTCAATGGGGTTTAGTTAGGCAGCCCGCACGCCGGCGAGGAACGTCGTGACTTCGCCGGACAATTGCTCGGCTTGTTTCGATAGGCCGGAAGCGGCGTTGAGCACCATGCCTGCAGCGTCACCGGTCTCATGCGCGGCAGCGCTGACGCCGCCAATATTGGTAGTGACGTCCTGCGTCGCCTGCGCGGTCTGGGTGACATTGCGGGCGATCTCCGCGGTCGCTGCACCTTGTTCCTCAATGGCCGAGCCGATCGTGGTGGCGATGGCGCTGACCTCTTCGATCGTCGCAGTGATGCCCTGGATCGCGTCGACCGCTTCCTTGGTCGCACTCTGAATCTGCGCGATGCGGGTGCTGATCTCCTTGGTGGCGTCGGCGGTTTGGCCGGCAAGGCTCTTTACTTCGGTCGCGACGACGGCGAAGCCGCGGCCTGCATCGCCTGCACGGGCTGCTTCGATCGTTGCGTTCAGCGCCAGCAGGTTGGTCTGGCCGGCGATGGTGGAGATCAGTTCGACGACATGCTCGATCTGCTGCGCACCGTCGGCGAGGGCACGCACGATGGTGTCGGTGCGGCGGGCGCTATCGACGGCGTGGGTGGTGATCTTGGCCGACTGCGCCATCTGACGCGCGATCTCGGCGATAGACGATGACAGTTCCTCGGCGGCGGCGGCGACCGTCTGCACGCGGGTGCTGGCTTGCAAGGCGGCAGTGTTGACGATGCCGGCCTGGTCATTGGTGCGGGCGGCGGTGCCGCTCATCGACTGCGCGGTGGCTTCGAGTTCGGTGGAACCGGATGCCATCAGGCCGACCAACTGGCCGACCGAGGAGTCGAAACGATCGGCGAGGGCAATCAGCGCATCGCGCTTCTCGGCTTCACTCATCTGTTTCAACTTGGCCTGCTCGGCTTCGAGGGAGCGGGCGGTCAGCGAGGTCTGGCGCAGCATTTCCAGCGTTTCGGCCATGCGGCCGATTTCGTCGCCGCGGTCGGTTTCGCCGACATTCTCATCGAGCGCGCCATTGGCAATCGCGTGCATACGTGCCTGCAGCCGGCGGAGTGCGCTCAGGATGTCGCTGGCCATCAGAAAGGACAGCAGTGCCATAACAGCGAGGACGCCGGCGCCGAGCGAGCCGAGGCGGACGAGGAGAGCATTCACGTCGGCGTCGAGGTCGTCGATATAAAGGCCGGTGCTGAAGGTGATATCCCATGGGGCATAGTAACGAGCAAAGACCATTTTGGCGGTCGGCTCAGTCTGGCCGGGACGCGGATAGAGATAGTAAGTGCTGCCGCCATTGGCGGTCTGGCGTGCGGCGTCGATGATTGCTCTGGAAATCAGGATGCCATTGGAATCCTTGGCGCCCGTGTTCTTGTCTTCCAACTTCGGATTACCGGCATTTACCAACAGGACGCCGTCGGGCCTGTAGGCCACGAGATAGCCCTGCTTGTTGCCGAAGGTCATGTTGCGGGCGAGCTGGCGATAACGCATCTGGGCGTCAGCCAAGGTGATCTTTCCGGCCGCAATTTCTTCCTGCATGCTGTCGGCCATGCCGACCATCAGATCGACCGCAGTGTGGAGCTGTTCCATCCGATCCTGCTGCATGCGCTTCTGGCTCAGCGAAGCAGCCACCGCAATGATGGCGCAGATAGACGCAGCAGAGACCAGCACCATGCTGGTGAGCTTGGTGCGGATGGTGAAACGGCTAAGCAAACTCATGTCGACCTCTGATCGGAGCATTACTGGCAAAAAGATACCAGCGAGTCGCTTACCAATCGTGAAAGCTGACAAACTCAATGAGTTCGCTGTGCGAACGCGCGTGTAGCGATTTAGCGGCGCAAGGCAGGGACGACGAGAAACGGGATCATGCCGATCACGACGCTGATCAAGGCAAAGGCGAGCAGCGCGTTATAGCTCTGGGTCCAGTCATGCAGCAGGCCGCCGGTCCATGAGCCAAGTGCCGCTCCGAGCCCGCTGCCGAAGGTGATCGTCCCATAAATGGTGCCCATCCGTTTGCCGCGAAAGATCTTCATGGCGGTCGCTGACAGCAGCGGGCCGCGCGATCCGATCATGCTGCCGAAGCAGACGACGAAGCCGGTGAGCAGCGCGTAGTTCGGATACCATTGCAGCAGCCACAGCATCACGATGCCGAGGATCGACATTGAATAACTGAACAGGATCGACGGCCGTCGACCGATCACGCCGTCGAGCCAGCTGACGCCGATCATGCCGAACAGCAGCGCTATGCCGCTGAAACCCCAAGCCGTCGCTGCTTGCAGAGGCGGGAAGCCGACATCGACGAGATAGGCGACCACTTGCGGCGTGATTGCAAACATGCCGATGGCAGTGAAGAAGAATGTGCCGAATAGCGCCCAGAATGCGTGATGGCGCATGGCGCCGACCAGTGTCCATCCTTCGTCGATGATGTCGTCGTGCTTCTCCGATTTATCGAGATGCGGCGACCCCGCGCTGATCTTACGCCAAGGTAGCAATATGGTGGGTACCAGCAGGGCCAGCGCGATCATGCCGAAGGTGCGGTAGGCGCCACGCCACTCGATGTGATCGATCAGAAGCTGTGCAAGCGGCAGCATCACCAGGACGCCTGCGCCGGTGGCGGAATAGAAAACCGACATTGCTAGCGGCAGTCGCTTGCCGAACCAGCGTCCCAGCAGCAGCGCATTCGGGACGTTGCCGATGCAGGCGACGGCAAAGCCGAAACAGGCACCGAGGGCGAGCTGAAACTGCCACAGGTGCTGGGCATAGGCGGCGGCCAGCAACGAAAGTCCAAGGACCGAAAGGCCGACGACGAATACCGTGCGCGGCCCCGAGCGATCGAACAGCCGGCCGATCAATGGAGATGACAGGCCGACGCACAGCGCCGTCAACGAATAGATCGAAACGACTTCGCTACGGTCCCAGCCGAATGATTGTGAAATCGGCAGCAGGAAGACCGAGAAACTCTCCTGCAGTCCCCGGCCGAACAGCGCAAAGGTGAAGCTGAGGCCGAGGACCGATAGTCCGATGCGTTGCGACGACTTCAAATCCATCTGGCTCTTCTTCACGGCGTTTGCGACAGCTGCGCCATGGAGCGCGTTTCACCGTGCATGAACAAGTGCGCTGGATGAATGTGGCTATGCAGGCTTGAGCAGGATGTGCCGCTTCTTCCCGAGCGAGAGCTTGATGACGCCTTCCGTCAGCAGCGCGGGAGTCAGCATCATCTTTTCGTCGGTGACCGCAACATCGTTGACGCGCAAGCCACCGCCCTTGATCTGCCGCCGCGCTTCGCCGTTCGACGCGACGAAACCGGCATTGACGAAGGCCGCGAGGACACCGATGCCTGCTTCAAGTTCAGCTTGCGGAATATTGACGGTCGGCAAGCTGTCGGCGAGCGCGCCTTCCTCGAAGGTCTTGCGTGCCGTCTCCGCAGCGGCATTTGCTGCATCGCGACCGTGCACCACGGCCGTCGCTTCGGTGGCGAGAATCTTCTTCGCCTCGTTGATCTCCGAACCGCTCAAGGCGGCGAGCTTGGCGATTTCGTCGAGGGGCAGGCGTGTGAAGACCTTGAGGAAACGGCCGACGTCTTTATCTTCGGTGTTGCGGAAGTACTGCCAGAAGTCGTAGGGGCTGAAGAGGTCACCGTTGAGCCAGACGGCGCCGGAGGCCGACTTGCCCATCTTCTCGCCAGATGACTTGGTGAGCAGCGGCGTTGTCAGCGCGTAGAGCTGCGGGCCGCCCATGCGGTGGCTGAGATCGACGCCATTGATGATGTTGCCCCACTGGTCGGAGCCGCCCATCTGCAGCAGCGTGCCGTAGCGGCGGTTGAGCTCGACGAAGTCGTAGCCCTGCATGATCATGTAGTTGAATTCGAGGAAGGACAGCGACTGGTCGCGGTCGAGGCGCAGCTTCACGCTGTCGAAGGACAACATACGATTGACCGAGAAGTGGCGGCCGACGTCGCGCAGGAATTCGACATAGTTCAGCTTCAGCAGCCAGTCCGCATTGTTGACCATCAGTGCGTCGGTCGGGCCGTCGCCATAGGTCAGCATCTTGCCGAAGATTTTCTTGATGCCTTCGATGTTCTCCGCGATCTTCTCGACCGTCAGCAGTTGCCGCTGGTCGTCCCGGAACGACGGGTCGCCGACCATCGAGGTACCGCCGCCCATCAGCGTGATCGGGCGGTGGCCGGTCTGCTGAAACCAGTACAACATGGTCACCGAGATCAGATTGCCGATATGCAGACTGGTCGCCGTGGCGTCATAGCCCACATAAGCCGTGACCGGTCCTTTGCAGCAGGCGGCGTCCAGCGCCTCGGCATCCGAGACCTGATGGATCAGGCCGCGGCTCTGGAGGACGTTGAGAAAATCGGACTTGTAGCTGGTCATCGGTTTACGGCTCGGTTCGGATAATTTTACGCTGTCTCAATGGATTGGCGGCAAGGTGGGGGCGTGCTGGCTGCCCCAAAGTGCCTGTGGCATTATAAGATTGGACGCTTCGACACAAGTTTTGACCGGAAATGAGGGCTTTGCCGTGTGCCTGATATGCTGACCGCGATCGGACTAATGAGCGGAACCTCGCTGGACGGGGTCGATGTCGCCCTGATCGAGACCGATGGCGAACGGGTCGGGTCGTTCGGTCCGTCGGGGTATCGGCCATATAGCGAGGCTGAGCGTGCAGTGTTGCGCCAGGCGCTGGCTGAGGCCGTGCAACTGAGCCGGCGCGATATCAGACCGGGCAGTCTGGCCGAGGCGGAGCGGGTGGTTACATCGGTCCATGCTGAGGCGGTCGAGGCGTTTCTGACTGATCATGGCATCGCACGAGGCAGCATCGACATCATCGGCTTTCACGGCCAGACCGTGCTGCATCGTCCCGCCGATCGACTCACCGTGCAGATTGGCGATGGGGCGAGTCTTGCCGGGATGCTCGGCCTGCCGGTGATCCACGACCTGCGCGCGGCTGATGTGGCTGCGGGCGGGCAGGGAGCGCCGCTGGTGCCGGTCTATCACCGTGCGTTGGCGCAGGGACTGCATCGTGACGGGCCCATTGCCGTGGTCAATATCGGCGGCGTGTCCAATGTGACTTACATTGATGGCGACATCGCGTTGATTGCCTGCGACACCGGTCCGGGCAATGCACTGCTCGATGATTTCGTGTTGCGTGCAACGGGGCAGCCGTTCGATGCGGATGGCGCATTGGCGGCGCAGGGCCGCGTCGATGATGCGTGGGTCGCAAAGGGGTTGCAGAATCCGTTCTTTGCGGCAGCGCCGCCGAAGTCGCTTGATCGCAATCACTTCGTTGCATTGCAACTGAGCGATACGAGCCCGGCTGATGGTGCAGCGACACTGACGGCGTTCACCGCGGCGACCATCGCCAGCATTGCGCCGCTGTTACCGAAGCCGCCGCGCAGCTGGATCATCACCGGCGGCGGCGCACGCAATCCGACGATGCTGCGCATGCTGCGGGAGCGATTGCCGGCCGCTAGCGTCGAGAGTGCGAATGACCTGGGCTGGTCGGCCGATGCGATGGAAGCGCAGGCCTTCGCGTTCCTGGCCGCGCGTTCGCTTGCGGGCTTGCCGTTGAGCTATCCGGCAACGACTGGTGTGCCGGAGCCGATGACGGGCGGTGTGAGAGCGGACTACCTCGCGAGCTAGTGCGAATTCGCCGTGGTGAGGGCGATTCGACTCACTCAACGAATCAGGTTGATCGCGAATAACGGCGTCTATGCCTGTGGTAGTCGGCAAGCTGCCGCGGACACGAATGCGTGAGGGCATAACCAAATCTCGTGATGAATTTGGTACGGAAATGCCGCGGTTTGCCTAATATGTTGCCGAAAGCACACAGCCGGAAAATGATGCTGCGACAATCGACCGCGCGCATTGTTTCGCAACATGATCTTCCACAACTCTGCCTCATGAATGGCACGCCCGGGGCAATCGCGCGTGCCGATACGATCGGTCTGGAGGCAACATGACCACGATGAAGCAAATGATACTTGGTTCCGCTGCAGCGTTGCTGGCAGCGAGCACTGCTCAGGCGGCGGACCTTCCGGTGAAGGCCAAGGCTGTCGAATATGTGAAGATCTGCTCGATCTACGGTGCCGGCTTCTACTACATCCCGGGCACAGACACCTGCATCAAGATCGGCGGCGCGATCCGCCTCGATACGACTTTTAACGGTGGCCCGTACGACGCGCCGTTCTGGCAGGGCGGCGCCGGTGGCAACAATCTCTGGACCAAGGATAACTTCCTCACACGCGAACGTATCAACATTACGACCGATACGCGCACGGCGTCCGAATACGGCGTGGTGCGTACATATGCGAACATGCAGCTCGACTTCACGCAGAACCGCGACAGCATCGCCGGCGGCTTCACGGAAGTGGATTTCGCATTCATCCAGTTCGCCGGCTTCACCTTCGGTAAGGCTGTTTCGAACTTCGATCCGCAATGGGCGCTGACCAAGCCCTGGATCTCATCGGGCTTCCTTGCGGGTTCGAGCAATACGACTGGCATTCCCCAAATCGCTTACACTGCTGAATTCGGCAACGGCTTCTCGGGCACCATCGCGCTCGAGAATGCGTCGCCCTATCGCAATGCTGGCCTCTACAATACCGCGAATTTCATCGTGGCGCCGGGCGCGGGCTCGTTCACCGGTGCCTTCTACGGCACCAATTCGAACACGTTCTTCGGCAACGCCACGGGCGGCAACCATATTCCTGATGTCGTCGGCAACCTTCGGCTCGATCAGAAGTGGGGCTCGCTGCATTTCGCTGCGGCCATGCACACGTCGACGGCCGGCTTCTACGGGGCGAATGAAGCCTCCGGGCATCCTGACGATGTCTACGGCTTTGCCGTCAGCGGCGCGGTGGAATTCAAGGTCCTGCCAACCGGTGCAAACGACAGCCTGAAGATCGAAGCGTCTTATGCCAAGGGCGCCGCGCGTTACGCCTTCACCGGCGGCTCGCTCGAAACCTCCGGCGGCGGTCGTTTTGCCAAATTCGATGGCAACACAGTTGGCTTCGGCTACGTGCTCGACGGTGTGTATTCGCCGGGAAGCTCGATCCAGCAGAGCGATGCCTGGGAAGTCAGTGCCTTCTATGAGCACTACTGGAACACGGCATGGCGCACCTCGGTGTTCGGCAACTACAGCCATATCTCCTATGGCGATGCCGGCAACGCGATGCTCGCCGCGGCATTCAGCCCGGCCGGCGGTCGCCTGGGAACGAGCAGTTCGTCCAACCCGGGCTCTACGGCTGGCAGCATTACTGGCACGACCAATAATTTTGATTTCGGCATTGCCCAGGTCGGTACACGTACTGCATGGACCCCCGTCAAGAACCTGACCCTGTCGGCTGAATTCACCTATAGCCGCCTCGATCAGAATCTCGACGGCACCTATACCGGCACGGCAACTGGCAAGCCCAATCAGGCCTACCAGATCAAGGATCAGAATCTTTACAACGGCTCGGTCCAGATCCTGCGCTCGTTCTGATCCCGATCAGGACCTAAAACTGAAACTGAAAAGCCCTCGGCCGATCCGGCCGAGGGCTTTTTGTTAGGTTGACATGAAGCGGCCGGCGTGAGGCCGATCGACGCCTCAGCGCACGTTGGCGAGGCGCATGTCGAGATAGCCGGTGACCGATTCCATCAGCGGCTCGAGCTTGTTATCGAAGAAGTGATTGGCACCCGGAATGATGTGCTGATCGATCACGATGCCCTTTTGGGTCTTCAGCTTCTCGACCAGCGTGTTGACGTCCTTCGGCGGCACGACCGCATCCTTCTCGCCGTGCACGATCAGGCCCGACGACGGGCAGGGTGCGAGGAACGAGAAATCATAGAGATTGGCCGGCGGTGCGATCGAGATGAAGCCTTCGACCTCGGGGCGACGCATCAGGAGCTGCATGCCGATCCAGGCGCCAAACGAGAAACCGGCAACCCAGCAGGCGCGCGCTTCGGGATTGATGGTCTGTGCCCAGTCGAGCGCTGCGGCTGCATCCGACAACTCGCCGGTGCCGTGGTCGAACGAGCCCTGGCTGCGGCCGACGCCGCGGAAGTTAAAGCGCAGCACCGAGAAGCCGCGATGCACGAAGGCGTAATAGCATTGGTAGACGATCTGGTGGTTCATCGTGCCCGCGAATTGCGGATGCGGATGCAGCACCATGGCGATCGGTGCGTTCTTCTGCTTGGCCGGATGATAGCGGCCTTCAATACGGCCTGCGGGACCGGTAAAAATAACTTCGGGCATAGTGATCCTTAGGTCCCGTTCTTGGCGTGATCAGCCGGTTTCGCGCAGGGCTCGGCGAGAATGGCTCGGAGGGGACCCTGCGAGGAAAAGGGCGATCGGGCACCGTCAGGTTGATGGCGGGCGGCACCGGGTGAAGTTGAGGCCGCGTTCTACCATGAGCGCAGGGGAGAAAAGCAAGCATATTGAATGCGTCGGCGGCCGTGACATGCGTTGCCGCGGGCGCATTTGGTCAGCAATTGGGCTAATAGAGACGGCGTGCGGCACCGGACGACGTCCGATGCGGCTGTCGAGACTTCAAGTCCTTCAAGGTAAAACAGAATTGGCCAGAGACCGGGTCTATCTCGATTGGAATGCGACGACACCGCTACGCCCTGAGGCGCGGGCGGCGATGGTGGCCGCGTGGGATTTGGCTGGTAACCCGTCATCGGTTCATACCGAGGGTCGTCAGGCCCGCCGGATCGTTGAGGACGTCCGTGCGGCGGTCGCAGGTGCCTTGGGCGCAGATTCGCGAAGCGTCATATTCACCTCAGGCGGAACCGAAGCCAATGTGCTGGCGCTGACGCCCGGGCTGGTGCGCAATCCAGGCGCGGCCGTGCGGCGGCTGATCGTCTCCGCGGTAGAGCACGCCTCGGTGCGGGCGGGAGGCCGCTTCGCCGCGGGAGACCTCCAGGTGCTGGGCGTGGACCGGGATGGCGTCGTGAAACCGGATGAGTTGCGGGCGCTCCTGGCGGGTGGGGAGCCGGCGCTGGTTTCCGTGATGTTGGCCAATAATGAAACCGGCACCCTTCAACCGATTCCTGAGCTTGCGGGCATCGTGCATGACGCCGGCGGCTTGCTGCATGTCGACGCGGTGCAAGCGTTTGGAAAGATACCGATAGATATCAAATTATTGCAGGCTGATCTTCTATCAATTTCTGCGCACAAGATCGGCGGCCCAAAGGGCATTGGCGCGCTGGTCATGGCCAATAGCATCGTCGGGCTCAATGCGCTGCTCAGCGGCGGCGGGCAGGAACTGGGGCGTCGGGCCGGAACCGAGAATGTGCCCGGAATCGCCGGCTTCGGCGCCGCCGTGACGGCCGCTATCGCGTCGCTTGATGACATGAAACGGGTTGACGAGCTGCGTCAGCGGCTTGAGGCGGGCTTGCGGCAATCCAGCAATGGACTTGTGTTCGCCCAAGATGTGCCGCGTCTGCCCAATACGGTCCTGTTCGGCGCCCCCGGATTGCGCGCCGAGACCGCCGTAATTGGATTTGATCTCGAAGGTATCGCGGTATCGTCGGGATCGGCCTGTTCTTCTGGTAAGGTACAGCCGTCTCACGTGCTCGAAGCCATGGGTTTCGGGCCGGAGCTGACCCGGGGTGCTGTGCGTCTCAGTCTGGGCTGGTCGACCACCGAAGCGGACGTCGATCGGTGCCTGGAGGCTTGGCGAAAGCTCTCGGGTACACTACTTAAACATAGCGACGAAACACAGCTTGAACGGTTCTAAGAGGGGTGATTTCCCCGCGGGAACATCGTAAAGAACCCCGACAAGCTTTGAGTTTCACGTTTCTGGATTGATCCACCGCGGTCCTTGAAACCGCGAGCGGAGGATAAAATGGCTGCCGTACAAGAGACCGTCGATCGGGTTCGCCAGATCGACGTCGATCAATATCGTTATGGATTCGAGACCATCATCGAATCCGAGAAGGCCCCGAAGGGCCTTTCCGAAGACACCGTTCGTTACATCTCCGCCAAGAAGAACGAGCCGGCATGGATGCTGGAATGGCGTCTTGAGGCGTATCGCCGCTGGCTGACCATGGAAGAGCCGAAGTGGGCGCGGGTCGAGTATCCGAAGATCGACTTCCAGGATCTCTATTACTATTCGGCGCCGAAGCCGAAGAAGACCATTGGCTCGATCGACGAGATCGATCCTGAAATTCTCGAAACCTACAAGAAGCTCGGCATTCCTCTCCGCGAGATCGAGGCGCTGGAAGGCGTCGTGCGTCCGGAAGGTGAGCGCAGGATCGCCGTCGATGCCGTGTTCGACTCAGTGTCGGTTGCGACCACGTTCCAGAAGGAGCTGAAGCAGGCTGGCGTGATCTTCATGCCGATCTCGGAAGCCATCCGCGAGCATCCCGACCTGGTGAAGCAGTATCTCGGCACGGTCGTGCCGACCTCTGATAACTTCTATGCCACGCTGAACTCCGCGGTGTTTTCCGACGGCTCGTTTGTCTATGTGCCGCCGGGCGTGCGTTGCCCGATGGAGCTGTCGACCTATTTCCGCATCAATGAGCGCAACACCGGCCAGTTCGAACGAACGCTGATCATTGCCGACAAGGGCGCCTATGTCAGCTATCTCGAAGGCTGCACGGCGCCGCAGCGCGACGAGAACCAGCTCCATGCGGCTGTCGTCGAGCTCGTCACCCATGACGATGCCGAGATCAAGTATTCGACGGTCCAGAACTGGTACCCCGGCAATTCCGAAGGCAAGGGCGGCATCTACAATTTCGTCACCAAGCGTGGTGACTGCCGCGGCGACCGCTCGAAGATTTCCTGGACCCAGGTCGAGACCGGCTCCGCCATCACCTGGAAATATCCGAGCTGCATCCTGCGCGGCGACAATTCGCGCGGCGAGTTCTATTCGATCGCGATTTCGAACGGCTATCAGCAGGTCGATAGCGGCACCAAGATGATCCATCTCGGAAAGAACACCACGAGCCGGATCATCTCGAAGGGTATCGCTGCCGGCAAGTCGCAGAACACCTATCGCGGCCTTGTCACCGCGCATCGCAAGGCGACGAACGCGCGTAACTTCACGGCCTGTGACTCGCTCCTGATCGGCGACCAGTGCGGTGCGCATACCGTGCCGTATATCGAGGCGAAGAATTCCTCGACGCTGTTCGAGCACGAGGCGACCACCTCGAAGATCTCCGAAGACGTGCTGTTCTATTGCGTCCAGCGGGGCCTGTCGCAGGAAGAAGCCGTCGGCCTCGTGGTCAACGGTTTCGTGAAGGACGTGTTGCAGCAGCTGCCGATGGAATTCGCGGTGGAAGCGCAGAAGCTGATTTCGATCAGTCTCGAAGGCAGCGTGGGATAGTGAGAATGCTGAAGATCCTCGGAGGTGCCGTGGGTCTTCTGTTTGCGATCACGCTGTTTCTCGCATTCGCAGGCGCGATCGTTGCGTTATTCGGCGGCATGGCCGGATTTGAAAATGCCAGGGTAGCTGGAGGGGCGGTCAGCGGGATTGGAGCACTTGGTTTCTTTGCTCTGCTTCTGTCGCCTCTCGGAGAACTTCTCGGTCTGCTAGGCACGTCGACGCCTACCGGATCGTCTCAATTGAACGTCAATGCATCGGCGCCACCGAATCCAGGCAAGCCGGGCAAGAAGGAAGTTACTGATGACCGCATTGCTTGAAGTGAAAGACCTGCAGGTTCGTGTCGAGGATCGCGAGATTCTCCATGGGCTGACCATGACCGTGAATGGCGGCGAAGTGCATGCCATCATGGGACCGAATGGTTCGGGCAAATCCACGCTCAGCCACGTCATCGCCGGCAAGCCCGGTTATGAGGTGACCGGCGGCGAGATCCTGTTCAAGGGCGAAGACCTGCTGGAAATGGAGCCCGACGAGCGCGCCGCCAAGGGCGTGTTCCTGGCCTTCCAGTATCCCGTGGAAATTCCCGGCGTCACCACGATGAACTTCCTGCGCACCGCGGTGAACGCGCAGCGCAAGGCGCGCGGCGAATCCGAATATCTGGTGCCGGACTTCCTCAGGAAGGTCCGCGAAGTTGCTGCTTCGCTGAACATCCCGATGGATATGTTGAAGCGCGGCGTCAATGTCGGCTTCTCCGGCGGTGAGAAGAAGCGCAACGAGGTGCTGCAGATGGCGCTGTTCCAGCCGAGCCTGTGCATCCTTGACGAAATGGACTCCGGTCTCGACATCGATGCGTTGCGCGTGGCTGCCGACGGCGTCAATGCACTGCGCAGCCCGGATCGCGCCATGGTCGTCATCACGCATTATCAGCGCCTGCTGAACTACATCGTGCCGGATCGTGTGCATGTGATGTCGAAGGGCCGCGTCGTAAAGAGTGGCGGCAAGGAACTGGCGCTGGAACTCGAAGAGTCCGGTTACGCGCAGTATGAAGACGCGGCGGCCTGAGTGAGACAATCATGAATGTAGCTCTCGCAAAGACAACAACGGGCGCGGTGCTGGACGGCACATTCGCCGCTGCGCGCGGCCGGCTGCCGGGCGTCGGCACGGTGGCGGAAACGCGCCAGCAGGCGTTCGACGATTTCGCGCGTACCGGTCTGCCGACCCGGCGCATCGAAGAATGGAAATATACCGACCTGCGCAACCTGCTGCGCGATGTGGCGCCGCTTGCGCCGGCGCCTGATCAGGCCGCGCTGGCCCAGGCCGCGAAGCTCGTCGAAACGCTCGGTACGGGTGATACGCAGAAGCTGGTCATCGTTGACGGCGTCTTCGCGGCAGGCCTTTCCGATCTGACATCGGGCGGCGGCGTGACCGTGCATGCGCTCAGCGCCATGCTCGATGACGCGACCAGTGCGACGCGGGCCGACTTGCTGCGCTCGCGTATTGTCGATCCGATGATCGCATTGAATGCCGCCTTTGCGACCGATGGCATGCTGATCGATATCGCCGACGATGCCGTTCCGGCCCGGCCGCTGCATATCGTGCATGTCGCGACACGCCCGAGCGTGGCCGCATTCACGCGGTCGCTGGTGCGTATCGGCAATCGCGCGCGTGTGACGCTGGTCGAAAGCTTCGTCGCGACAGAATCCGCGAAGGCGTATCAGGCCCATGATGCTGTCGTGATCTGGATCGGCGACGATTCCGATCTGCAGCATGTGCGCGTGATGGAAGACGCCGGCGATGCAGCGAATATCGCAACGGCCATCGTCACAGTCGGTGCGCGCACCAAGTTCAACACCTTCAGCCTGACCACTGGCGGTGGCGTCAGCCGCTATCAGAGCTTTATCACGCTGGCTGGTGTGGATTCGGAGCTGTCGACCAACAGCGTTCATCTGCTGCGCGACAAGCAGCATGGCGACTGTACCTTCGTGATCGAGCATGCGGCGCCGAATTGCCTCAGCCGTGAGCTGTTCCGCGCCGTGCTCGACGATCGCGCGCATTCGGTGTTCCAGGGTCGCATCAACGTCCATCAGATCGCGCAGAAGACCGACGGCAAGATGATGTCACGGGCGCTGCTGCTGTCCGACGAGGCCGAGATCGACAACAAGCCCGAGCTCGAGATCTTCGCTGACGACGTGCAGTGCGGCCACGGCGCGACCATTGGCGCGCTGGATGACAGCTTGCTGTTCTATCTGCGGGCTCGCGGCCTGCCGGAGAAGGCGGCGCAGGCGCTGCTGATCCAGGCATTCGTGGGTGAAGCGCTGGAGTCGATCGTGAATGACGATCTGCGCGACGTCGCGATATCGGCCGCAGAGCGTTGGCTGGAGTCGCGCGCATGACATTGCATCCCGCGGTCTCGAACGGGTCATATGACGTCGCTCGCGTCCGCGAGGATTTTCCTGCGCTCGAGATGAAGGTCTATGGCAAGCCGCTGGTCTATCTCGACAACGCGGCATCGGCGCAGAAGCCCTATGCTGTGCTCGACCGCATGACCGAGGCCTACAAGTCCGAATATGCCAATGTGCATCGCGGACTGCATTACCTCGCCAATGCCGCGACCGAGGCCTATGAGGGCGCGCGCATCAAGGTGCAGCACTTCCTCAATGCCAAGCGCCCCGAGGAAATCATCTTCACCCGCAATGCCACCGATGCGCTCAATGCCGTCGCGGCATCGTGGGGCGGCGAGAACATCAAGCCGGGCGATGAGATCGTGCTCTCGATCATGGAGCACCATTCCAACATCGTACCGTGGCACTTCCTGCGGGAACGTCAGGGCGCCGTCATCAAATGGGCGCCGGTCGATGACGAAGGCAACTTCCTGATCGACGAGTTCGAGAAGCTGCTGACCGATCGTACCAAGATCGTCGCTATCACCCAGATGTCCAATGCGCTGGGCACGCTGGTTCCGGTCAAGGACGTGGTGAAGCTCGCGCATGCGCGCGGCATTCCCGTCGTGGTGGATGGCAGCCAGGCTGCCGTGCACATGCCGATCGATGTGCAGGACATCGACGCCGACTTTTATATCTTCACCGGCCACAAGCTGTACGGACCGACCGGCATCGGCGTGCTGTATGGCAAATATGACCGCCTGGTCGCGATGCGGCCCTATGCCGGCGGCGGCGAGATGATCCGCGAAGTGGCGAAGGAGTGGGTCACCTATGGTGATCCGCCGCACAAGTTTGAGGCTGGTACGCCCGCCATCGTCGAAGCCATCGGCCTCGGCGCTGCCATCGATTACGTCAATTCGATCGGCAAGGAGCGGATTGCCGCCCATGAGCACGACCTCCTGGCCTATGCACAGGACCGGCTGCGCGAGATCAATTCGCTGCGTATTATCGGAACTGCCAAGAACAAGGGCCCGGTGATTTCGTTCGAACTGAAGGGCGCTCACGCTCATGACGTGGCGACCGTGATCGACCGGCAGGGCGTCGCGGTCCGCGCGGGAACCCACTGCGTGATGCCGCTTCTGGAGCGATTCAATGTGACGGCCACGTGCCGTGCATCATTCGGAATGTATAATACCCGCGAGGAGGTAGACCACCTCGCACAGGCGCTGATCAAGGCACGGGAGTTGTTTGCATGAGTGACATTGCAGAAGCCAAGACGCCGGACGCCACCCCCGAGGCTGAGAAGCCCGCTCACATGCAGACCACCTCGGCGCTCGATCCCGCCGAAACCGAACGCCTGGGCACCGAGATCGTCGCTGCACTGAAGACTGTGTTCGACCCGGAAATCCCCGCGGATATCTACGAACTCGGCCTGATCTACAAGGTCGACATCAAGGACGATCGCTCTGTCCAGGTGGAGATGACGCTGACGACGCCGAATTGTCCGGCGGCCGAAGAGCTTCCGACCATGGTGGAGAACGCCGTGGCCAGCGTGCCCGGAGTCGGTCTGGTCAAGGTCGAGATCGTCTGGGAGCCGACCTGGACGCCGGACCGGATGACCGACGAGGCCCGTCTCGTTCTGAATATGTGGTGAGTTGCGTCCGGTTTGCTGAATACGCCCAAGTCGCTTGAATTCCTATGGCGGCCTTGAACCGCCGAAGGGACTGAACACATGACTGAGATGACACCGAACCCAACCATACCGGCTGCCAAGCCGAAGCCGCGACCCCGTCCGCAGGTGATGCGCCTGACGGATGCTGCCGCAACGCGGATCCGGGAGCTGACGGAGCGTGCGGATTCCGAGATCATCGGCCTGCGCGTCGGCATCAAGAACGGTGGCTGCGCCGGCCAGTCCTACACCGTCGAATATGCCCACGACATCAAGCCGACCGACGAAATCGTCGAGGACAAGGGCGTCAAGATCCTGGTCGATCCTAAGGCCGTGTTGTTCCTGCTCGGCACCGAGATGGACTACAAGACTGACCGCATGCAGGCCCAGTTTGTGTTCAACAACCCGAACCAGATCTCGGCCTGTGGCTGCGGCGAGTCCGTGCAACTGACGCCGGCGAAGATCGACGGCTGAGACTGTCATTTCATAAGTAGAACGCTGTCATGCCCGGGCAAAGCGCGAAGCGCGGCTTCGCTAGATGTCCCGGGCATCCATTTTTCTGGGCTTCGGTGAAAGCGAAGGAGGCTGGATGGCCGGGTCAAGCCCGGCCATGACGTAGGGAGACGACGCGGACGGACCGCTTCCGCAATCGCGCGTCGCATCCTACACTTCCCCAATGGACCGCGATTTCCTCAGTGAACTTTTCGCCGGCTTTGGCCCGGTAACGATCCGCCGGATGTTTTCCGGCTTTGGCATTTCCGCCGATGGCATCAACTTCGCGCTGGTGCTGCGCGGCGCGGTCTATCTGCGTGCCGATGAAATCTCGATCCCGCGTTTCGAGAGTGAGGGCTCGCAGTGTTTTCAGTATGAGATGCGCGGCAAGCTGCGGATGATCGGATCCTATTGGCAGCTGCCGGAACGGCTCTATGACGATCCCGATGAAGTCACCGAATGGGCGAGGGTCGCGCATGCCGCAGCGATCCGTGCATCGCTGGCAAAAGCAAGCAAGAAGCGGGCAACGAAGAAAGCGAAGGTCGTGAAGAAGACCGCGGCGAAAAAGAAGGCCACCAAGAAGGCTGCAGTTAAGACGGTCGCCAGCAAGAAAGCCAGTAAAGCCGCAAAGAAGCGTAAATCCTCATCCTGAGGAGCCGTGCGCTTGCGCGGCGTCTCCTTGCGAATGGTGAAGCCAAGTGTGGGGCGTCATGCCACCTGAAACTGCAGCTCCGCAGAATATTCCGGATCGACTTCGCAGATCACGCGGTTGCGGCCGCTGCGCTTCGCGGCATAGAGACAGGCGTCGGCACGGCCGATGATCGATTCCATATCGTCGCCGATCTGCAGCATCGAGACGCCGACGGAAATCGTGACGCGTCCCAGGATCTCGCCAGTCGATTTTTTCTTCAGCTCCTTTGACATCACGGCGCGGCGGATGTGATCGGCAACGGTGAGCGCCTGACGCAACGGCGTGTTCGGTAGCACCACGGCGAATTCCTCGCCGCCATAGCGCGCGGTGATATCCTGGCCCTTGATGGTCTGCTTTAATGACTGGCCGACAAGACGCAGCACCTGGTCGCCGGTGAGATGGCCATAATTGTCGTTGAAGGACTTAAAGTGATCGATGTCGAGCATCAGGAGCGACAACGGTTCGCCGCGCTTCACCGCGGTATCGATTGCCGCCATCAGCGCACGGTCGAAATATTTGCGGTTACCGAGTGCGGTGAGGGGATCGGTCAGGCTCTCGGCGCGGATCGCCTCGAGGCTCTGTTGCAGCGTGTAGACCTCGCTCTTCGAGGACAGTAGCCGCTCTTCCAGCGCCTTGTTCGTGTCGTGCACTTCACGGGTAGATTTGACGAGACTCTCGATCACGGCTTTCACCGCAGCAGAATCGTGCGCCCGCGACAAATCCTTGCTGGCACCATCCAGACTGGCATTGAAGTTCGTCGTCATGCCCAGAGCGTCGGTGATGAGCGCCATCACGTCGTCGATCTCGCCGATAACGCGGGCGCCGACCTGATCGATGCGATCGGTGGTGCGAATTTGTGAGAGATAAGTGTCGTGGATCAGGTCGAGATCGGCTTCGGTCAGCCGGCCATTGCGTGCCAGCGTCTCATTGATGACTTTGTTGAGCGCCGAATTGTAGCCAGTCGCGTAGACGTACCAGATCTCATAATTGCGCGGAATCGCCGTCTGGCGGAGCGAGCGAATTTGGCCCAGCGCGACTTCGGCAAAGGCCAAAGTCCGCTCTTGTTCGTCCAGGATGCCGGTCACGTTCTGTGCCCTCGTGGACAGCGTGTATACGCGGTCCTCTGAAATGCAAATTCGTTAAAAATATCGCATTCAGATTAGGGGACGAGAGTGAACGGCAAGTAAACGTTCCTGGCGCGATACTACCTATGCGCGTGCCCGGATCGGACGCAACAGAAAGGCCGGCAGGTGCGAATGATCCGCCGGTTCGTTGTCTTCGCGGCGCGAACGTGGCGCTTCGGCGCGGCCGATGGAGGGGGGACGCTGCGCCTGCGGGGCTGCCGCTGCCACGACCGGTGCTGCCAAAGCGGCTTCCGCGGGTTGCGCCTGCGGGCTGCGCTCGCCGCCTTCCGAACGACCACCTTCACGGCGCGGGCCACGCTCACGGCGCGGTTTGCGATCCCGTCCGCCTTCGCGGGGCTGATCGTTGCGGCCGCCGCGCGGCTGTTCGGCATTGGCTTCGCGATTGCCGGTGCGGTTGCGCGACTGGCGCGACGCCTCAGCGGTTTCGCCTTCGACAGGCTCGGAGATCGCTATGGAGGTTTCGACCTTGGGGATCGACTGGCCGATCAGTTTTTCGATCGCCAGCATGGACTTCTGGTCGGATGGGCACACCAGCGAGATCGCGGAGCCGGTGCGGCCGGCGCGGCCGGTACGGCCGATGCGGTGCACGTAGTCGTCGGAATGATGCGGGACGTCGAAATTATAGACATGGCTGACGGCGGGAATATCGAGGCCACGGGCGGCGACGTCGGAAGCCACCAGGATCGGCAGCTCGCCCTTGCGGAACTGGTCCAGCGCGGCCGTGCGGGCCGACTGCTCCATGTCGCCATGCAGGGCGCCGACACTGAAGCCGTGCTTCTGAAGCGACTTGGCGAGCAACGCGACTTCACGCTTGCGGTTGCAGAAGATGATCGCGTTCTTGAGGTCGGTGGCTTCGCGGAGAAGGGCCCGGAGCACTTCGCGCTTCTCGTGAGGCTCGCGACCGACGGCCACTTGCGACTGGGTCACGGTGACGGCGGTGGAGGCGGGCTTGGAGACTTCGATCTTCACCGGATTATGCAGGAAGGTCTCGGTGACGCGGCGGATTTCGGCGGGCATGGTCGCCGTAAAAAAGAGAGTCTGACGGGTGAACGGCACCAGCTTGCAGATGCGTTCGATGTCGGGGATGAAGCCCATGTCCAGCATGCGGTCGGCTTCGTCGATGACCAGCAATTCGACGCCGGTGAGAAGCAGTCCGCCGCGCTCGGTATGGTCGAGCAGGCGCCCCGGCGTGGCGATCAAGACGTCAACGCCGCGGGTGAGTTTGCTGTCCTGATCACCGAACGAGACTCCGCCGATCAGCAGCGCCACGTTGAGCTTCTGGCCGACGCCGTATTTGTCGAACTGCTCTTTGACCTGTGCGGCGAGTTCGCGGGTCGGTTCGAGAATGAGCGTGCGGGGCATGCGGGCGCGGGCTCGGCCCTTTTCCAGCATGGTCATCATCGGGAGAACGAAGGCAGCGGTCTTGCCGGTGCCGGTCTGGGCGATGCCGAGCACGTCTTTGCGCGCCAGCACATGAGGAATCGCTTGTTCCTGAATGGGGGTTGGGGTGGTGTAACCGGTAGCCGCAACGGCGGCGAGAACCTTGTCGGACAAGCCGAGATTGGAGAAGGACATTGAGCCTCTGTATGGGGGCATGATCTGATCCGGTATCCGGATGATCACCGTTCGGAATCACGCCTCAGGTCGAAACCGCCGCTTGGATTCTCGGGAAATACTGCAACGCTTATCCCCGGAGCGGCACGCAAACATGCACGGAGACGCTGGGCGCTGACAGGCGGCTTACTCAAGATATCGCGTTTCGATACCGGGCCGCGTCGAGCCGGAACATAGGCTGGAATCGGCCAAAGTCAATCCGCCACACCCTGGAACATCCCAAAAAGCTTAATGTTTTAGCGGAAAAGGGCCAAAACCGGGATATTGGCGGGGGCTTGGGGCCCCGCCGGACGGCCGCTACGCGACGTCGCGTGTGACGTCGATGCAGCGCTGACCGTTAGTCGACCGGCCTGCGTTCGCGGCCGGGTGGACCGGCAATGGCGATGAGCGCGCCGCTCAGTAACAGCGCGGTCGAGATCACCATGAACATCGCGATCGGACCGTGGCTGCCGAGCAGCGGCAGCAGCGCGATCGGTACCAGCGCCGATACGACGCGGCCGAGGCCCCATGCGCCAGCGGTGGCCGAGGCGCGCAGATGCGTCGGCAGCAGCTCGACAGCGTAGAGGCTAAGCACGGCGCTGTAGACGGCACTGGCGAGGTTGAACACGATGCCGGTGACGATGAGCGGCGTTAGCACCGTGCTGACAGCGAAAGTCAGCCCAGTTGCGATCATCGCCACGGCACAGGCGACCAGAGCGAGGCGCCGCGGGATACGATCGACGAAGGCCGATGCCGCCGCGATGCCGATCGATGGACCGAACATCGTAAGTCCCGCGAACAGCAGGGACTCGCTGACATGAAATCCCTTCTGCACCATCACCGCGGCGCTGAGCAGCGGGAAGCCAATGGTGGCCCAGGGTCCGAGTACATAGAGCGCGGCAAGGAGCGCTGTGCGCCGCAGGCTGATCCGATCGCGGGCGAGCGCTCGGAAGCCGCTGGATCTGGTCGCAATAGTTTCGGGAGCGGAGATCGCCGGCGGTGATGGCTGACGCGCGGATGCCTCGAAGCGGCGGCAGGCGGCATCAGCCTCGGCGTCGCGTCCGACCGATGCGAGCCAGCGCGGCGATTCCGGCACCAGGAAGAACAGCAGGGCTGCCAGGGTCGAGCACGCGCTGCCGAAGATCAAGGCCCAGCGCCAGCCCTCGATGCCCCATGGCGCGATGGGCGTCAGCCAGCGGATCATCAGGATGATTGCCGGTGCGCCGAGAAAGGCGAGCGCGCCGCACAGCATCATCAAAAGGCCGCGGCGCCGGGGCGGCAGCAGGTCTGACAGATAGGCCGATGTCAAAGGCGGATAGCCGCCGATGGCGAGGCCGGAGATGAAGCGGAAGGCCGTCATGGTTGCCACATCGCGACTGGCGGCGACGGCGAGCGAGCTCAGCGCCAGGACGGCAAGCGCGCTCTGCAGCGCGATCTGGCGGCCATAGCGATCCGCAATCCAGCCGAACACAGGTGCACCAACGGCGCCGCCGGCAAAGACCGATGCCAACAACAGCGAGAGCTCGCCGCGCGAGATGCTGTAGGGCGGCGCGAGGAAGATGCCGGAAAAGGCATTGCTGAGCGCCACTTCGGCGATGTCTGCGAACAGGCCGAAGGCACAGAGCGCGAAGATGCCGAGGTGAAGCGGCGTGACTGGCAGCCCGTCCAGGCGTGCCGCAATAGTTGGCACGGCTGCGCCCGCTAGCGCCCCGTGCGTCCGCACCTGGTCGTTCATCTGACGCCCCGCATCTCATAGCGGCAACGCAATGCGCGTCCTCCGCTGCCCGCGCGGACCATATGTCGATGGAGCTGGATGAGTCGAGAGGAGGGTATGTGGCGGCGAACCGCAGCGTCTCAAATCTGCGTCGGCGTTGCCGCGCAGCCATACAGGATCATCTCGCAGGTCTGGCGATAGCGCGCCGAGAAGTCATTCGCTGCGATCGGAGGGAGTGCCTGATTGACAGCCCGTCCGCCGTCGGCCAGCGCCTGTGCGATCTGCGCGGCCGTAAAACGGCCGGTCAGGATCAGCAGCTTGCTGTAGTGGAAATCGATAATCAGCTTTTCCAGCTCGGCCTGGAAGGCGATTGCGGACTCGATCATGAGATCGCGGCAGCGCCGAAAGGCTTCCGCATTGAGCTCGACGGTATGCGGTGAGAACGTCAGCATCCGACGGGTTTCGCCGTATCTCAGGTCGATGATCGTCGCAAAGATGTCGAGTGCGCTGCCGCCACTTTCCCGGATCTTCTGGCCGGCCTCGAGTGCCTGCGCTATCGCGACTTCATTGCGATGGCCGATCGAGGCACGAAATGCCTCTTCCTTGTTGCTGAAATAGTAATAGAGCGCGCGCTGCGTGAAGCCGCACTCTCTCGCGAGACCGACCATCGACAGGCCGGCATAGCCGTGGTCGAGAAATGCCTTGTTGACCCGAAGCAGCAACTCGTGCCCGGGCGTAATCATCTTCTTTGCCATTGGTCGTCAGGTATCCAGTCGTAGCGGGCTTCGGGCGGGTGATTAAAACTGCCTGAAATCTTACAGTCTAAAAAATCCCATCCCCAGATCGCCAGCTACGGAGGAACGCAAAGTTCCTGAGGCGCGTTTCCTGACATTGGTTGCCTGTAGCAGGAGCCGGTTTTAGCAATTGCTCCCCGGATTGGCTCCGGACCTGATGAATTGTCACATAGCACATGTCGGGGCAATCATGTCGATGATTGGCCGCGTACCCCTTATCCACAGGACTTCGCGACCTGTGGTACCTCATCACCCCTGATCGAGAGCGCACGCCGAGCCGTCCGGAAGTCGACTTATTCCGGCGCGCGCGAGAGGGATACCGCAGGCTGACTATTTGCCGTAAGTGCCCAGCTGCATCCCGAGATTCTGCATCACGAAAGCATTCATGCGCAGATGCACCTCGCTGCCGCTCTGTAGACGGGCATCGACCTCATAGGTCGCCGGATCGACCTGGCGGATCCGGATGATCTGGTTGATATCCAGCACTTCCGGGGTGGTCTGTGCAGGCTTGGCGGCCACCGGGGCGCGCTTCGGTTTGGCGGCGGCAGCCGGCGGTTTCGCCGCGGTAGCGGGGGCCGCATCCTGCGCGAGTGCCATGGTGGGAAGCAGCAGGGCGGCTGCGAGGACGAGTGATTTCACGAGGATCTCCTGACTCTGATTGGGGCTCGGGCTAGCGGAGATTAAGGCGGAAAATGTGGCAGCGGGGCTGCAATCGGCGGGCAGATGATCTGCCTGAGCAGGCAGGACAAAATGGGTGGTAACGGCTAGACCTCGGTTTGAACCGGCCGCAGTTCTGCCTCGACCAAGGCAGACAATGACGCGGTCGAGCCACCACACGGATACATGTGCTGGCGGGGCGGGGATAGAACAATGCGACGGCTTTTGATTCTGCTGGCAGCGCTGGCAGCGGCGGCACTTTCGACAGCGCCGGCTTTTGCTGCAAAACGCGTGGCGCTGGTCATCGGCAATAACGACTATCGCAATGTGCCGAAACTGCAGAAGGCCGTGAATGACGCCCGCAGCATAGGGGGCGCGCTGAAGAATCTGGGCTTCAGCGTCATGGTCGCCGAGAACCAGACCCGACAAGCCTTCAGTCAGTCGTTGCTCGCGTTCGATTCGACGATTGAAAAAGGCGACACGGCCTTTTTCTTTTTTGCAGGGCACGGCTTCGAGATCGCCGGCCAGAACTTCCTGCTGCCCACGGATGTCCCTGCCGCCACGGAAGGGCAGGAAGAGCTGGTGCGCGACTCAGCGATTCTCGCCGACCGGATTGTAACGCGGCTGCAGATGCGCGGCGCGCGGACGTCGATTCTGGTGTTCGACGCCTGTCGCAACAATCCGTTCGAGCGCGCTGGCACCCGCGCTGTGGCCGGCAGCGGTGGCCTCGCTCCGATGACGACGCTCCCGGAAGGCGTGTTTTCGATCTTCTCGGCCGGGCCGCGGCAGACCGCGCTGGATCGTTTGTCGAACAACGACACCGATCCGAATTCGGTTTTCACGCGCGCCTTCATCAAGGAGCTGCAGGAGCCATCGCTGAACCTCGTGCAGGTCGCGCAGCGCACCCGGCGGACCGTCAGCGAGATGGCAGAGACCGTGAAGCACCGTCAGGTGCCGGTGTATTTCGACCAGATGGTCGATGACGTCTTTCTCAATGGTGTGGCGCTTAAGCAGGCCGATGCGCGGCCGCCCGAACCGCTGCAGCAGGTCGCTGCGCTGCCCCCTGTCAACGTTCCGCAACTGCCGCCGGCCAACGATGCGGTGAACGCACCGATCGCCAGCTTCTCGCGCCACAATGGCGGCTGGACCGTGATGTTCTCGATCGCCGATCCGACGCTGGGTATCTCCTGGCGGATGGGCGAGGGAGGTAATTTCCGCGAGACCGGCTTCATGGACACGCTCGATCCGCGCACGCGCAAGCGAATGCCGAATCCGGCGATCCAGCTCGACGCCGATGCAGCGGCGACGACGATCTATCTGCGTTACGTCGACGCGAACGGCGAGATGCAGGGCCCGTTTCCGATCCGCTTCGATCCCGAGGCGGCGCTGGTTCGCGACCAGCGCAAGGTCCTCGATATGACCGCCGGAAGCTGGCTTGCCTTCGGTGGCTACAACACGCCCCTGATGTATTATACGCATCTGATGTCGTATCGCTGTGCCATTCGCGAGGCCCGCGTCGGGATCGATAGCGCCGTGCCGGACAAGCTGCTGAAATTCCCGCCCTGCGACCTGCGCGACCCCATAGCGACGCCGTCGGATGCCGAGACCTACATCAAAATCCCGGCCTCGACGAAGTTCGTGTCGGTCGAATTGACGTTCCGGGACGGCAGCATCTCCGAAACCAAGAGCTTCCGACGTTCGGGAAATCGATGAGCATGATCGACACCGCCCCGCGAACCGCGGCATTTCGACTATCGCAAGCTCGCATTCCTTGATCAAGAAATTCGACTCGCCGGAGGAATAGCGAATGGCTGCAGGCGCGAACGAGAACTCGCTGACCGCGCGCTGCTGCATCGTTGGCGGTGGCCCTGCCGGAATGATGCTCGGCTATCTGCTCGGCCGCGCCGGCGTCGATACGATCGTTATCGAGAAACACGCCGACTTCTTCCGCGATTTCCGCGGTGACACCGTGCATCCATCGACGCTGCAGGTGATGGACGAGCTTGGCCTGATCGACGACTTCCTGAAGATCAAGCACGATCGTATCCAGAAGATGGATGGCTTCTTCGGAACGCATAAGCTGCGCATCGCGGATATCAGCCGCACCAGCGCGAAGTATCCGTTTATCGCCTTCATGCCGCAGTGGGATTTCCTCAATTTCCTGCGCGACAAAGCGCAGCGCTATCCGCATCTCAAGGTGATGATGAACACCGAGGCGACCGATCTCATCTGGTCGGGCGAGCAAGTGGTCGGCGTCAAGGCCATCACGCAGCAGGGGCCGGTCGAGATCCATGCCGATCTGACAGTGGCCTGCGATGGCCGGCATTCGATCGTGCGGCCGGCGGCGAAGCTGGAGGTCGAAGACATCGGTGCGCCCATGGACATCTTGTGGTTTCGCGTTGCCAAGGGCGCGGAGACCGAGAGCGTGTTCGCGCGGCTCGAGCCCGGCAAGATGATGGTGACCATCGATCGCGGGGACTACTGGCAATGCGCTTATGTGATCGCCAAGGGGCACTATGAGGAGATCAAGGTGCGTGGCCTTGAGGCTTTCCGTGCCGAAACGTCACGTCTGGCGCCGATCCTGAGCGCGCATATCGAAGAGCTGAAGAGCTGGGACGACGTCAAACTACTGACCGTCGCGATCAATCGGCTCAAGCGCTGGACCCGGCCGGGGCTGTTGTGCATCGGCGACGCCGCGCATGCGATGTCCCCGGTTGGCGGCGTCGGTGTGAATATCGCGGTGCAGGACGCCGTCGCGACCGCTAACCTGCTGGCGGCGAAGCTGGCGAAGGGACCGGTGACCGAGGACGACCTCGGCGCGGTGCGTCGCCGCCGCGAATTCCCGATGCGCGCGACACAGGGCATGCAGGTCGTGATGCAAAACAACATCATCAGCCGCGCACTGGCCAAGGGCGGCGAGCCGCTGACGCCGCCGCTGATCATGCGCCTCGTCAGCGCGTTTCCGCCGCTGCAGGGATTAACCGCGCGTTTCCTGGCCATTGGCGTACGACCCGAGCACGTGCAGTCGCCGGAAGCCTAAGACAGATTATCCCTGCACCGAGAAGCCGCCGTCCACGGGGATTGCCGTACCGGTGACGAAGTCCGAGGCGCGCGACGACAGGAACACGGCAATGCCCGCGAAATCTCCCGACGCGCCCCAGCGGCCGGCGGGCGTTCGTGCCAGTACTTTGTCATGCAGGCCGTCGATTTCACGGCGCGCATTCTGTGTCAGTTCGGTATCGATCCAGCCCGGCAGAACGGCGTTGCACTGAATATTGTGAGGCGCCCAAGCGACGGCGCAGGAGCGGGTGAACTGGACGATGCCGCCTTTGCTGGCTGCATAGGCTGGCGCGAAAGACGCGCCGAAGATCGACAGCATCGAGCCGATATTGATGATCTTGCCGCCGCCCGCGACCTTCATCGCGGGATGCGCCGCCTGCGAACAGACGAAGGCGCTGGTGAGATTGGTCTTGATCACGCTGTCCCATTCGTCGAGTGCGATCTCGTGCGGCGGCTTGCGGATGTTGATGCCGGCATTGTTGATGAGGATATCGATGCGGCCCAGTTCTTTCAGCACGCGTGCGATCATTCCATCGACAGCGGTCTTGTCGGTCACATCGGCCGCAATGGCGACCGCCCTGGCGCCGCTCTCAGTCAATTCCGCGACGGCATCCTTGGATTTCGTCTGGTTGCGTCCCACCACCGCGATGGCGGCGCCGGCCTGCGCCAGACCCCGCGCCATGCCGAGCCCGATGCCGCCATTGCCGCCAGTGACGATGGCCACTTTGCCGGAGAGATCGAACAGTCCTGCAGTCATGGTGTTGTCCTCATTGCATCAGCCTTGAATTGAAAAGCCGCCATCGACCGTGAGCGCGGCACCGTTGACGAAGTCGGAAGCCCCGCTGGCCAAGAACACGGCCGCGCCCGCAAGATCATCAGGCCTACCCCAGCGCTGCGCCGGTACACGCCCGAGAATGCGATCGTGCAGTTCGGGTCGGATGTCCTTGGCGCGCTTGGTCAGGTCGGTGTCGATCCAGCCGGGCAGAATGGCGTTGGACTGGATGTTGTCCGCAGCCCAGGCAGTCGCCAGCGCGCGGGTGAATTGCAGGATGCCGCCTTTGCTTGAGGCGTAGTTCGCCGCGCCGCCGGCGCCGAGCGTGGCCAACACCGAGGCGATATTGATGATCTTGCCGCGGCCTGCGGCTTTCATCGTCGGGTAGACAGCCTGCGCGCAGATGAAAGGCGCGGTCATGTTGACGTCGATGACCTTCTGCCAGTCGGCCAGCGCCATTTCTTCGATTGGCGCGGAGATGCTGATGCCGGCATTGTTGACGAGGATGTCAATGTGGCCGAACGCGTTCAACGTTGCGGACACCATCTGCGCGATCGAGTTCGGGTCGGTAACATCGGTCGTCAATGCGAGTACCGGATGTCCGGACGTCTCCAGTTCGGCTTTTGCCGAAGCGGCATTATCGCTGTTGCGATCGGCGATCACGAGGGTCGCACCGGCATTCGCCAGCCCGCGCGCCATGCCGAGGCCAATTCCGGTGTTGCCGCCGGTGACGATGGCGACCCTGCCGGTGAGATCGAAGAGATTACTGGTCAAAGATTGTCCGCCCCGCATGATTGTTCCTGACGCGTTCTACGGCGCGTCTGGGACGGATCATCGCAAGACTGGCGGGAAGATGGAAGGGGGCGTCAGCGCCGCACGAGCGCCAGTCCCATCAGTCCGACGCCAAGCGCGGCGAGAGCCGCGCCGTAATAGGCCCACTGCATCTGGCTGATCATGAAACTGGACTTTGGCCAGTTCACGAGCCCGGCGCCCTGGCCGATCCAGAGGATGCCGATCAGGAAAGCGAGAATGCCGAGAGTGAGCAATGGTGCGCGCATGGGATAGATACGATGAACGGAGCCAAAGGTTTCAAGCGCCAGCTGTGGCGGTGACGAACCAACTGTTTGGTTCATCACCGCAGTTTCATTTCGGCAGGGCGATTAGAAGCGCTCGCCAACCATTTCCTCACTCTTGGCCCATAGCGCCTTGGCGCGTTCGGCATCGAGCGCGTAAGCGCGCACGCCTTCGCTGGCCGGATTGATCAGCCCGTCGACGATCTCCGAGACGTGACAGTTCTCGCAATAGCGGCCGCCGATCTCGTCCGCGCTGGCGACCACGCCGGCCCACACCGAAGTTGCAGCGCCTTGCGGAATGGTCTTCCATTGAAACAGCGGTTTACCCTCGGCCGCGAGCTCGGCATTGATGCCGTCGAGCATGGCATGGATCGTTGCTTCGCCGATATGGCGGCCGAGTTCTGTCTTGATGCCGCCGGGATGCAGCGCGGTGGCGCGCACGCCGCGCGCCCGATGCCGCCGGTCGAACTCGACGGCGAACAGGATGTTGGCGGTCTTCGAGCGGCCATAGCCGATGACCGGCTCATAGGACCCCTTGGTGAAATTGGGATCTTCGAGATCCACGTCGGCGAAGCGATGGCCGGACGAGGCGACGTTGACCAGCCGCGCGGTAGGCGACAGCAGTGACGCGATACGGTTGACCAATACGAAGTGACCGAGATGGTTCGTGCCGAACTGGGTCTCGAAGCCGTCTACAGTGAGGCCGAACGGCGGCGCCATCACACCGGCATTGGCGATCACCAGGTCGAATGGGCGGCCCGCCGCGACCAGCGCATCGGCGCAGGCGCGGACACTGGCCAGCGAGCCGAGATCGAGTGCAATCAGTTCGAGGCCACCGCCGCCAGTGGCATCGGCGCGCACTTGCGCGGTCGCCGCTTCCGCCTTGGCGAGGTCACGGGCGGCACCGACCACCTGCGCGCCCCGGGCGGCCAAGCTGCGCGCCGTCTCGACGCCGAGCCCGGCTGAGACGCCGGTGACCAGAATGCGCTTGCTGCGGAGGTCGACGCCAGCGAGCACGTCGTGGGTGGTGGAAGTGGCACTGAAAGGTCCTGCCATGATAGCTCCTTGCGTTTGGCACGACGCGCCTCCGAGCTGATCGAGCTTTGTCGAACGGCGCTTTGAGGGTATAAATGGAGGCCGTCTCCGTTTAAATACGGAGGCATCCTCCGTTTATCAAGAGGTGACCCGTAAAATGGCACAGGAGGCCAAGCCGAAGGCCGTTCGCGGACCACGGATCGATGCGCAGCGCAATCGTCAGCGGCTGTTGGAAACGGCAAAGGCGACATTTGCCGAAAAGGGCGAGGCGGCCGGTCTTGAGGAGATCGCGCGGCTCGCGGGCGTCGGAATCGGGACGCTATATCGCCACTTCCCCACCCGCGACGCATTGGTCGAGGCGGTCTATCGCAACGAGACACAGCAGCTTGCCGAGGCCGCTGCGGAACTTGCGACCACACATGCCCCGGTGGAGGCCTTGCGCACCTGGATGCGAATCTTCGTCGATCACATTGCGACGAAGCAACTGATGGCGGGTGTGCTGGGTTCGATTGTTAGCGACTGTTCGGACCTCTATGCCGATGCTGGCACGCAGATCAAAACTGCGATGGCAATGCTGGTCGACCGCGCCGTTGCCAATGGTGACATCCGCCTCGATCTCGATCCGCTCGACATGTTGCGCGCACTGGCCGGCGTGGCCAGTGTCAGCGCAGGTCCGAATTGGGAAGCCAGCGCCAAGCGGCTCGTCGATATCCTGATCGCCGGCGTTCGCACGCCGGGCGGCGAGGGGCAATGACTAAATAGGGAATAAAAGATTGCTCCCGGCACGCGCCCGATGATTTCTGAAGCGTGAGCGCGTCCGAGAAACGAGCTTTTAAACGTCCAGCAATTCCTCGTTGGCGAATTCCGCCTTGTCCGAGATGAACGCAAAGCGCGCTTCGGCCTTGGTGCCCATCAGGCGCTCAACGGAGTCAGCAGTGCCGTCGCGGTCTTCCGGCAGCAGCTGCACGCGCAGCAAGGTGCGGCGCGCCGGGTCCATGGTGGTTTCCTTCAGCTGCGCCGGCATCATTTCGCCGAGGCCTTTGAAGCGACCGACATCGACCTTGGCATTGGCGTTGAATTCGCTCTTCAGCAACGCGTCCTTGTGCGCATCGTCGCGCGCATAGACCGTCTTGCTGCCATGGGTCAGGCGGTAGAGTGGGGGGACTGCGAGATAGAGATGCCCTTCATCGATCATCTTTGGCATCTGCCGGTAGAAGAAGGTGATCAGCAATGATGCGATGTGGGCGCCGTCGACATCGGCGTCGGTCATGATGATGATGCGCGAATAGCGCAGGTCTTCTTCGCGGTAATGCGCGCCGGTGCCGGCGCCGATCGCCTGCATGAGGTCTGATATCTGCGCGTTGGCCGTCAGCTTTTCCTTGGTCGCCGAGGCGACGTTGAGGATCTTGCCGCGCAGCGGCAGGATGGCCTGGGTCTTGCGATCGCGCGCCTGCTTGGCGCTGCCGCCTGCCGAATCGCCCTCGACGATGAACAGTTCGGAGCCTTCGGTCGCGGTATTGGTGCAGTCGGCCAGCTTGCCGGGCAGGCGCAGCTTCTTCACCGCGGTCTTGCGCGAAGTCTCCTTTTCGGCGCGGCGGCGCAGACGCTCGTCGGCGCGCTCGAGCACGAATTCGAGCAGCTTGTTGGCCTGGACGGGATTGCCGGACAGCCAGTGGTCGAACGGATCCTTGATGGCCTGTTCGACGATCTTTTGGGCTTCGGCGGTCGCGAGACGATCCTTGGTCTGGCCCTGGAATTCCGGCTCGCGCACGAATACCGAGAGCATCACGGCGGCGCCGACCATCACGTCTTCCGAAGTGATGGTGCCAGAGCGCTTGCCCTGGCCGACGCGTTCGGCGTGGTCCTTCAATCCGCGCAGCATGGCGCTGCGCATGCCGGCTTCATGGGTGCCGCCGTCTGGCGTCGGCACGGTGTTGGTATAGGACGACATGAAACCGTCGGCATCCGCGGTCCAGGCGACAGCCCATTCGCAGGCGCCATGGGCGCCATTGCGGCCGGATTTGCCGGAGAAGATCTCCGGATGCACCAGCGTATCGGCATGGATCGCCGCGGCGAGATAGTCCTTGAGGCCGCCGGGAAAGTGGAATTCGTCCTCGGCCGGAGTATCCTCAAGGCCCTTGAGCAGTTCCGGATCGCACTTCCAGCGGATCTTCACGCCGCCAAACAGATAGGCCTTGGAGCGCGCCATCTTGAACAGACGCTGCGGCTTGAAGGCTGCCTTGGCGCCGAAGATGTCGGTATCCGGCTTGAAGCGCACGCGGGTGCCGCGGCGGTTATGAACCTTGCCGAGATCCTCAAGCTTGCCTTGGGGAATGCCGCGGGCGAACGTCATCTTGTAGAGCTGTTGGTTACGCGCGACCTCGACCTCGAGCAGCGAGGAGAGGGCGTTGACCACGGAGACACCGACACCGTGCAGACCGCCCGAAGTCTCGTAGACCTTGGAGTCGAATTTGCCGCCGGCATGCAGCGTGCACATGATGACTTCGAGGGCGGATTTCTTCGGATGTTTCGGATGCGGATCGACCGGGATGCCGCGGCCGTTGTCCGACACCGACAGGAAGCCGTCGGCGGTGAGTTCCACCTCGATGAAGGTCGCATGGCCAGCCAGCGCCTCGTCCATCGAGTTGTCGATCACTTCGGCGAACAGGTGATGCAGCGCCTTTTCATCGGTGCCACCGATATACATGCCCGGACGACGCCGGACCGGCTCGAGGCCTTCGAGGACCTCGATGTCCGCGGCCGTATAGCCGTCTTCGGCATTGGCGGAGCGGGTGGACGCCTTCGGTGCCGCAGCCGGTTTTGGCGCGCTGGCGCCACCAAAAAGATCAGCTTTCGCGTTTGATTTCTGTGCCTTGGCCATATGTCTTAAAGTTTTGTCTCGGTTGGCGCCGCGCGAGGCGCGGCGAATCGTTGCTGTGACTATGCCACGTTCAGGTTGGCAATGTGGCTGCGACCTCGGGGCTCATGCGGCCGTGCCAGAGCGCTCGGTGCGTAGCACAATCACAACGAATAGGGCCATGGCCGCGAGCATGATCAGTGAACCGATGATCGGAATGGCCATATAGGCGTGGTTGGCGAGCAGGGTGATGCCGATGCCGACAGGGAACATGATGCCGCCGACGATGTGCATCGTGCCCTGGACCTTGGCCAGTAGCGAGCGTCCGGCCAGGGGAATCAGGCGGTAATACAACCCGAACAGGAACAGCAGCACGCCGCCGACGAGGTTGAGATGCGCATGCGCGGGGCTCAGCAGGAAGTCCTGGCGTATGCCCATCGCGATGCCGGCGACCATGCCGATCAGCAATACCAGCGCACTCACGCACATCATCAGCGATCCGATCATCTTCAGTCCTTTGCGTTCTTGATTTTTGACAGCCGGGCGGTCAGCCCAACGGCGGTACAGAGTTGCCATTGGGTAAGCCGGTCTCTGACCTTGGACGCAGAGGCCTGGAAAAGGTTCAAATTTACCGGTGGGCACCCGCACCGCGGCTATCGGCCCTCAGATGTTGTGACTTGATGTGATCGGCGCCGCCGGATTACCTGTCGCGGGCGTTTGAAGGTTAAAGCGGTTCGCGGCCAATCCGGCCGGGCCAGAGCCGTAAAGGGACACTCTCCATATGGAAGGCTGGATGCACGGGCTGATCGAATTCGTGCGCCAGAACCAGGTCTGGGCGGCGCCGATCGTCCTGCTACTGGCCTTCGGGGAATCGCTCGCTTTCATCTCCCTGCTGCTGCCGGCCTGGGGCGCGCTGGTGGCCATCGGCGCACTTGTCGGCGCGAGCGGGATCAGCTTCTGGCCGGTGTTGATTGCCGGCGCTCTCGGCGCGGCGCTCGGCGACTGGCTCTCCTATTGGTTCGGCTTCAAGTACAAGGACCAGGTCGCCCAGATATGGCCGCTGTCCAAATTCCCTGAGTTGCTTCCGCGCGGCGAAGCCTTCGTCCAGAAATGGGGCGTGCCCAGCATTTATATTGGCCGCTTCTTCGGCCCATTGCGGGCCTCGGTGCCGCTGGCTGCCGGCATTTTCGAAATGCCGTATTGGCGTTTCCAAGTTGCCAACTTCACCTCGGCCTTTATCTGGGCGGGCGTCCTGCTGCTGTTCGGCGACGGCCTGTCCGTCGCTATCGAATGGCTCTGGAAGCTGAAGTAGTCCGGCGGGGAATAACCGCCGTGTCCGGGTGTTGAACGGGCTGACATGTCGCGGTGTCTGCATGCCGCGACAACTCGCAGAAGTCATCGAACGCTGGTAGATGGTTCCGCCAGCCCCGCCTCTCACTGCTTCACCCAGGAGAACATCATGGACCTGTCACGTCGTCACGCCCTTGCCGGAGCCGCCGCGCTCGCCGTATCTCCATTGCTCACCGCAGGCTCTGCCAAAGCCTCTGCTCCGCCGGCCGACAAGCAGGCGCCGAGCTTCTATCGCTACAAGGTCGGCGATGCGCAGGTGAACGCGATCTCCGACGGCGCCAACACCTTTCCGCTGGCCGACACCTTCGTGCTCAACGCCAAGAAGGATGAGGTCAACGCCGCGCTCGACAAGGCCTTCCTGCCGAAGGACAAGATGACCATTCACTTTGCGCCGCTGGTCATCAACACTGGCGGCAAGCTGGTGGTGATCGATACGGGCAACGGCCCCGGAGCCCTCGCGGCGACCAAGGGCAATGTCGGCCAGTTCGCCAACAACATGGCCGCCGCTGGTATCGACGCCAAGAACGTCGACATGGTCGTGATCTCGCATTTCCACGGCGATCACGTGAACGGGCTTCTGGCCGCCGATGGCACGCCGGCTTTTCCGAATGCCGAAGTCCTCGTCCCGGCCGCGGAGTGGAAGTACTGGAACGACGATGGCGAGATGGCCAAGGCCGCCAATGACCGCATGAAGGGTCTGTTCGCCAGCAACCGCAAGCTCTTCAACGATGGGCTGAAGAAGAAGGTCACGCCCTATGAATGGGGCAAGGACGTCGCGCCAGGCCTGCTCGCCGTGGAGTCGGTCGGCCATACGCCTGGCCACACCTCGTTCGTGCTGTCGTCCGGCAGCGACAAGCTGTTCATTCAGTCCGACGTCACCAACCATCCGTCGCTGTTCGTCACCAATCCCGGCTGGCATCTGATGTTCGACCAGGACCCGGCGCAGGCGGAAACCACGCGCCGCAAGGTCTATGACATGCTGGTGGCCGAGAAGATGCGTGTGCAGGGCTTCCACTATCCATTCCCGGCCAACGGTTTCGTCGAGAAGGATGGCAACGGTTATCGGCTGGTGCCGGCCCCATGGAGCCCGGTGATCTAAACGAAGCCTGGCAAATTTCCCGGCCTGCGCTGCAGTGCAGGCCGGCTGGCCTCGTAAACACCCATCGCCTCCGTCGGTGCGTCGTGCCAGTCTCTGCGCCGGAGTCGCGCCAACAGCGACCATGCAAAGCAAGGGGAGAAGACTTCATGGATCTGTCACGACGACACGCACTGGCGGGTGCCGCCGCGCTCGCAGCGACGCCACTGCTTTCATCGGCCCCGGCAAAGGCATCCGCACCGCCGGCCGACAAGCAGGCGCCGAGTTTCTATCGCTACAAGGTCGGCGATATCCAGGTGAACGCCATTTCCGATGGTGCGGCGACGTTTCCGCTGGCCGATACCTATATTTCCAACGCCAAACGCGATGATATCAATGCAGTGCTCGCCAGGGCATTTCTGCCGAAAGATCAGATCACCAACTTCTATGCGCCGTTGGTGATCAACACCGGCGGCAAGCTGGTGGTGATCGACACCGGCAACGGGCCCGGCGCCTTTGCGGCAACCAAGGGCAATGTCGGGCAGTTCACCACCAACATGATGGCGGCGGGGATCGATCCAAAGATGATCGACATGGTCGTGATCTCGCACTTCCATGGCGATCATGTGAACGGCCTGCTGACGGCGGACGGCGTGCTGGCGTTTCCCAATGCCGAAGTGCTGGTGCCGGCAGTAGAGTGGAAGTTCTGGATGGACGACGGCGAGATGAGCCTTGCCACCGGCGATCGCATGACCGGTCTGTTCAAGAACAATCGGCGGGTGTTCGAGGCCGGGTTGAAGAAGAAGGTTACGCCCTATGAATGGGGCAAGGACGTCGCGCCCGGGCTGCTGGCTGTCGCCTCGATTGGGCACACGCCGGGCCACACGTCCTATGTGCTGTCGTCCGGATCGGACAAGGTCTTCATCCAGTCGGACGTCACCAACCTTCCGGCGCTATTCGCCGCCAATCCCGGCTGGCACGTGAATTTCGACCAGGATCCGGTGCAGGCCGAAACCACCCGCCGCAAGGTCTATGACATGCTGGTCGCCGACAGGATGCGGGTGCAAGGCTTCCACTATCCGTTCCCGGCCAACGGTTTCGTCGAGAAGGATGGCAACGGCTACCGCGTCGTGCCGGCACCGTGGAGCCCAGTTCTCTGAGGTCTGCGCTCTGGTGATCTTGACGGATCGCGGGCGCGGCCCTATGACCGCGCCCATGATCAACCTTGCGACCAGCATAATCGCCCGCCGCCGCCGCATTCTTGCGGCAGGTGGAGATATGCGCGCATAAGCGTTTCGATCTCTCACTGCCGCCGGATATGGTCCGCGGCAGTCTTTCTCCCAAACAGCAGCGCGACCCATCCGGCGGCCTTCACTCAGGAAGGAGCCCGTCATGTATACGCCGCCCAAATTTCAGACCGACCGGACCGACGCACTTGCGTTTGCGGACGCGCGCGGCTTCGGCACGGTCTGCGCCTTCGATGGCAGGAAGCCGATCGCCTCCGCGGTGCCTTTCTGCCTCGACTACGGCAATGACGGCACGCCGCGTCTGGCCTTTCACCTTGCGCGACAAAATCCGCTGCTCAAGCTTGCAGACGGCGTGACGCCATGGGCCATGGCCATCCTGGGCGCTGATGCCTATGTGTCGGCCGACTGGTACGTATCGCCCGATCAGGTGCCGACCTGGCTCTATCAGGCGGTCCATCTCACCGGACCGGTGCGCATCCTGTCGGGTGGTGAACTGGGCCCGCATCTTGACGCGCTGAGCGCAAGGTTCGAAACACGGCTGGCGCCGAAGAAGCCTTGGACCTCCGATAAGATGGCGGCGGGGCGGCTTGAGGCGATGAAGAAGGCGATCGTCGGTGTGGTGATGACAGTGGACGAGGTGGAGGGTAGCTCCAAGCTCAACCAGCACAAGTCAGATGCCGATCATCTGGCTGTCATGAGCGCACTGGCGCTGCGGCCGGAGCCTGCCGCGTTCGAGATTTCAAATGCGATGCGCAAATTGCGGCCGCATTTGTTTGCGGAAGAGACGACACAATTGACTGCTATGGCTGAGGCCGAAGGATTTATGGGATGAGCACGAAGAAGAAAATCGGCATTCTCGGTGCGTCCGGCTACACCGGAGCCGAACTGGTGCGGCTGCTGCTGCGCCATCCCAAGGTCGAGCTCGTGCTGTTGACGGCCGACCGGCGCGCCGGGCAGGCGATGGGCGATGTGTTCCCGCAATTCGCACCCTATGAACTGCCGACGCTCGTAAGCATCGACTCCGTCGGCTGGACGACCATTGGCCTCGATCTGGTGTTCTGCGCGCTGCCGCATGCGACCACGCAGAAGGTGCTGCAGGATTTGCTGGCCAAGGCGCCGGAGACGAAGGTGGTGGATCTGTCGGCCGACTTCCGGCTCGAGGACGCAGCCGCCTATGCGAAGTGGTATGGCCACGAACATCATGCGCTGGAGCTGCAGAAGGAAGCCGTCTACGGCCTCGTCGAGCTCTATCGGCGCGACATCAAGAAGGCGCGGCTCATCGCCAATCCCGGCTGCTACACCTCATGCGCGATCCTGCCTTTGGTGCCGCTGTTGAAGGCGCGCGCCATCGAGACCGATGAGATCGTGATCGATGCCAAGTCCGGCATGACGGGCGCAGGGCGTTCGGCCAAGGAAGAGATGCTGTTCTCCGAAGTGTCCGAAGGCTTCAACGCCTATGGTGTCGGCCATCACCGGCACATGGCGGAGCTCGATCAGGAGTTCTCCAAGGCTGCCGGCAAGGAGGTTGTTGTCAGCTTCACGCCGCATCTCTTGCCGCAGAACCGCGGCATTCTCTCGACCATTTATGTGCGTGGCCGGCGGGGCAAGACGGCGCAGGATCTCCACGAGGTGCTGGTGAAGCAGTATGAGAAAGAGCCGTTCGTGCACATCCTGCCATTCGGCAAGACGCCGCATTCGCGGCATGTGCGCGGCTCCAACATGACCTTCATCGGCGTTGCCGCTGACCGTATCCCGGGCCGTGCGATCATCGTCTCGACCTTGGACAACCTCACCAAGGGCGCATCGGGGCAGGCGGTGCAGAACATGAATCTGGTGCTTGGCTTTGCCGAGACGCTGGGCATCGATCAGCCCGCGATGTTCCCGTAGAGAGCGCGCATACACCTTGGCCCGCATTGCAGGCCGGGTGACGACAGCGAGAGACAACAGAAAAGGCCCGAATTTGCGTTCGGGCCTTTTTTCTATGCTCTTGTCACTTAGCCGCTCCCGGCTTCGGTGCGCGCTCCTTGAACAGTTCACTCAGTGTCTGCGCCGCCTCAATGGCGCGCGGGAAACCGGCATGGACGGTCGTCAGATAGACGATCTCCTTCAGCTCTTCCTCTTTCACGCCGGCGTTGAGCGCGTAGTTCGCATGGATCTTCATGAACGGCCGATGCCCCAGCGCCGCGAAAGCGGCGACGGCTGCTAGCTGTCGCGTGCGCGCGTCGAGAACCGGCCGGGCCCAGACGTCGCCGAGTGCGTAGCCCGTGATCGCATCGGCGAGAAATGGAAATTCGGCGCGCAGGTCTTCGAGGGGCGGCTGGCTGCTGCCGGCATTGAGTGATCGAACAACCTCGTCGCCGCGTCGCAGGCGTTCTTCCGTCGTCTCCGCGCGAAGGCTTGCCGTGGATGCCAGCACGCAGAAAGCCGCAACGAAAGCGGTCGTTCGATATGACATGATCGCTTCTCCCTGTTTTTCTCGCCGCGTGAATGTTGCGACAGCGGACAAGCATTGGGGCATGTCGCACGGCCGGCGTTAGACCAATCCTGCCGATCTCTTGTCCAATCCTCTAAGGCGGCGAAAGGACGCAGGGGCCAAACAAAACGGCCCGAACTTGCGTTCGGGCCGTTCGCTTTTGATCTGTAAGTGACGCTTACGCGGCAGCTGACTTGGCGGTCGGGACTTCCGAGATGGTCTTCAGGATCTGCGAAGCGATCTGGTAGGGGTCGCCCTGGGAGTTCGGACGACGGTCTTCCAGATAGCCCTTGTACTCATTCTTGACGAAGGAGTGCGGGACGCGGATCGAGGCGCCGCGGTCCGCGATGCCGTAGCTGAACTTGTTCCAGGGAGCCGTTTCGTGCTTGCCGGTCAGACGCTTGTCGTTGTCCGGGCCGTACACGTTGATATGGTCCATCAGGTTCTTGTCGAATTGGGCCATCAGGGCTTCGAAGTAAGCCTTGCCGCCGACCGTACGCATATATTCGGTCGAGAAGTTGGCGTGCATGCCCGAGCCGTTCCAGTCGGTGTCGCCGAGCGGCTTGCAGTGGAATTCGATGTCGATGCCATACTTTTCCGTCAGACGGAGCAGCAGGTAACGCGCGATCCACATTTCGTCAGCGGCCTTCTTGGAGCCCTTGCCGAAGATCTGGAATTCCCACTGGCCCTTCGCCACTTCGGCGTTGATGCCTTCGTGGTTGATGCCGGCTTCGAGGCAGAGGTCGAGATGTTCTTCGACGATCTCGCGGGCAATTGAGCCGACGTTTTTGAAGCCGACGCCGGTGTAGTAGGGGCCCTGCGGTGCGGGATAGCCATCCTCGGGGAAACCGAGCGGACGGCCGTTCTCGTAGAAGAAGTATTCCTGTTCGAAACCGAACCAGGCGCCGGCATCGTCGAGAATGGTAGCGCGCTTGTTGGTGGAGTGCGGGGTGACGCCATCCGGCATCATGACTTCGCACATCACCAGAGCGCCGTTCTCACGGGCCGCATCCGGATAGATCGCAACCGGCTTCAGCACGCAATCGGAGCTGTGGCCTTCGGCCTGCATGGTCGACGAACCGTCGAAGCCCCACAGCGGGAGCTGTTCGAGGGTCGGGAAATCTTCGAATTCCTTGATCTGCGTCTTGCCACGCAGGTTCGGAACCGGCGTGTAACCGTCGAGCCAAATATACTCGAGCTTATACTTTGTCATGCGGGTCTCTCATGAGTTGGCGATGCGTAGGGCGTGAGCCCTGAGCTTGCCGGCGGGCGGACGCAAAATCCGCCCCCAGCGGCGCTGCATATAAAGCACGTAGTATGCCAACTTGTCGCGGCGCAACGCTTTTGTGACGAAAACCGCGGCGCGTCCCCAACGGGGCTGTCATTCGCTGTCTGGAGAGGGCATCGGAGGCCGGGAATCGGTCCGGATTCGCAAATCTTTCAGAGGAATTCGGCCGCGCGCGAAAATACCGGCTGCCCAATTCCCTTGCAGGCTATTTTTGACCGGAACTTTTCTGCCTTTCAGACGCTCAACTGAGAGGTCAGGCGCTGTGTAGGCGGCTTCAAAACCTGCGCGCCCAAAGCGCATGTCTATCGAGTGCGCATATTGTAGCCATTTTGATGCTTCTTACGAGGCAGTCGGCACAAAAGAAGGGCGCCTCTGTTACAATGATGATCCGAAAGGAAAAAACAGATCAGAGGAAGGAAGAGAAGCGATGCCGACGTCTCAAACGCATCACCCCCATACCGCTAAAATCTACCAATTCCCGGTTGGTGGCCGTGGATCGGTCGGCCCGCGGGGACGGCTCAGCAAGCCGTTGGACCTGCGTGCCTCGACCGTGAAAACCGTGGCCGACTATGACAGCTGGTACCACGAGGCTGCCATCCAGGAAGCCAACCGGACCTACGAACATTGACGGTGCTTGGCCGGACGCAAGGTTCACCCGGGCGCGGTTTATCGACGACGATCAAGGGCTGAAACAGCGATGTTTCAGCCCTTTTTCATGACTGGAAACCGGGTTGGCGTCAGACGCCGAAGATCGACCAGCCGAGCCGCTTCGTGAGCGCTTCGAGCGCAATGCGGCCGAGATGCGAATTGCCGTGCTTGTCGAGACCCGGCGCCCAGACTGCGATCGAGGCCTTTCCGGGGGCGACTGCGATAATGCCCCCGCCAACGCCGCTCTTGCCTGGCAGGCCGACGCGATAGGCGAACTCACCCGAACCGTCATAATGGCCGCACATCAGCATCAGCGCGTTGATACGGCGCGCCCGCTCCGACGACACCACCGAGAGCCCGGTCGATGGATTGCGGCCCGAATAAGCCAGATAGCGCGTCGCCATCGCGAGCTGCCGGCACGACATCGCGATCGCGCAGTGGTGGAAATAGACGCCGAGCGTGAAGTCGACGGGATTTTCGACGACGCCGAACGACTTCATGTAATTGGCGAGCGCGGTGTTACGAAAGCCGGTGCGCTTCTCGGACGCGGCGACGGTTTCATCGATCACGATGGAGCTGTCGCCGGACAGAAACTGCATGAAGCGCAGGATTTCGCCGATCGCCTCGCGCGGCTGATGGCCGGACAGGATGACGTCGGTGACGGCGATGGCGCCGGCATTGATGAAGGGATTGCGCGGCACGCCGCGCTCGCGTTCGAGCTGGACGATGGAGTTGAACGGATTACCCGAGGGCTCGCGGCCGACATGTTTCCACAGCCGGTCGCCGACCATGCCGAGCGCCAGCGTCAGCGTGAAGACTTTCGAGATGCTCTGGATCGAGAACGGCACATCGGCGTCGCCGGCGGCTGCGACGTGGCCATCGGCATCGATGACCACAAGACCGAACTGGTTGGGATCGACACCCGCCAGTTCCGGAATATAGCTCGCGACGTCGCCGCGGTCCGTTCGCTGCGCCATCTCGTCGGCAATTTCCTTGACGACGAGATCGAGACTTGGGGCAGCGTGGTTCATTGCAGATCAATCTGGCGAGAAGAAGCGTTAGTACGGAATCCGCAGGATCGCGATGGCGAGGACCGCCTGGGCGATGAAGCCGACCACGAAGGCCAGCGTGCGGAAAATCGGCAGGCCGAGCGTATAGACAATCAGATGCACGACGCGCGACCAGAAATAGACCGCGCAGGCCAGAACAGTAGTCGGGGTCGAAACGTCGGCGGCATTCAGGATCAGCACCAGCGGCGCGAAGATGATGAGATTCTCGACGGCGTTGTCATGGGCGAACATCATCCGGTTGGCCCATTCGGCCTGCGGCCTGTCGGTGCGTGTCGGGTTGGCCATGACGCCGGTGACACCGCGGACCATGATGCGGTTCAGCATATAAGGCACCCAGAGCAGGCCGGTGAGAATCACGGTCAGCGTCAGCCAGAACAATTCGCGCGTCATCCGGGTATCCTTTCAGTCGAAATTCCCGCGGAAAACGCGGAGATGGTCATGCAAAACACACGCGCCGCAAGCGGATGCGACGCGTCCTGGCTGAAATCATAGACGTTTGCTGTGAGGACGCCAAGCAAGCGCGGAGAGGCGGGCCGTTACGCCCGCACCCGCACATAACTGCCGGGGGCGTCTTCCAGCGCGGGGAATGCGTCTGTGCCGACATGGCGGGCAGGAACTTCCTCACCATCGATGCCGGAGAGCCACTCCCGCCAGTTCGGCCACCATGAGCCAGCATGTTCCTGTGCGGTCTTCATCCAGTCGGCGAGATCGGTGGCGTGGGCGTTATCGTTGGTCCAGTACTGGTACTTGCCGGAGGCTGGCGGATTGACCACGCCAGCGATATGGCCGGAGCCGGACAACACGTATTTCACCGGGCCGCCGAAGAATTGCGAGCCGTACAGCACCGATTGCGCCGGCGCGATGTGGTCCTCGCGGGTGGCGAGATTGTAGACGGGCACCTTGACCTTCGAGAGATCAAGCCGGGTGTTGTCGAGGATCATGTTGCCGGTCGAGAGCTTGTTCTCGAGATAGCAGTTGCGCAGATAGAACGAATGGTTCGCCGCCGGCATCCGCGTCGCATCCGAATTCCAGTGCAGCAAATCGAAGGCCGAAGGCGGCTTGCCCTTGAGGTAGTTGTTGACCACGTAGGACCAGATCAGGTCGTTGGATCGCAGCATGTTGAAGGCCATGGCCATCTTGCTGCCTTCCAGCACACCCGCCGCCTGCATGTCCTTTTCCAGAGCCGAGATCTGATCCTCATCGACGAAGACCATGAGGTCGCCGGCATGGGTGAAGTCGACCTGCGCGGCCAGGAACGTCGCCGAGGCCACGCGGACGCGGCGCTTCTCGGCGAGCCAGGCCAGCGTCGAGGCGAGCAGGGTGCCGCCGACGCAATAGCCGATGGTGTGGACCGTCATCTCGCCGGTGACCTGCTCGATCACGTCCATCGCGGTCAGCGGGCCTTCCTTCATATAGTCATCGAAGGTCTTGGCGCCGAGCCGCTTGTCGGGGTTGACCCAGGAGATCACGAACACCGAGACACCCTGGTCGACGGCCCACTTGATGAAGGATTTCTCGGGCTTGAGATCGAGGATGTAAAACTTGTTGATCCAAGGCGGCACGATCAGCAGCGGCGTGCGCAGCACGTTCTCGGTTGCCGGCTGATACTGGATCAGCTGCATCACCTCGTTCTGGAAAATCACTTTGCCCGGCGTCGTCGCCATGTTGACGCCGACTTCGAGATTCTTCGGGTCGGACTGGCGAATGCGGATCGAGCCGCGGCCGGCCTCGATGTCTTCGGCCAGCATGGTCATGCCACGCATCAGGTTGCTGCCATTCGACGCGACCGTCTCGCGCAGCACTTCCGGATTGGTCAGCACGAAGTTCGACGGCGCCATCGCATTGGTGATCTGCTGGACGTAGAACTCCGCTTTCTTGCGGGTATGCGCATCGAGCCCCTCGGCATTCTTGACGAGGTCGTGGGCCCATTGCGTGGTCAGCAGATAGGCCTGCATGACGAAATCGAAGAACTGGTTCGATTTCCATTCGGGATCGCTGAAGCGCTTGTCGCGCGGCGGTGCCTCGATAGCGGGCGAGCTGGTTTCGCCGACCATCCGGCGCATCGCCGAGCCCCAGAGGTCGAGATAGGCCTTGCCGAGTTTCATCTGCAATTCGGCGGCGCGCTTGTCGTCGGACAGCCAGTAGTTGGCGACGATGCTGAATGTCTTGATCAGTTCGGTCAGCTCGTTCGGCGGCTTGTCGACGGTCTCGCCAGTCTGGCGTGGCTGCAGATAGGCGGCCAGCGCCTTGCCGCCATTCTCCATCGCCTTGGCCATGTTGAGCGCAAAAGCTTCGGGATTGAACGGCTTGTCGGTCTTGTCGCCCGAGGTCTTGTTTTCAGCAGCTTTGGCTTCGGCGGCAACTTCGGTCATGGCGCAACAACAGCTTCATTCCAGTCGGGCAACGGTACGTCACCACGCAAATCGATGATGGCACAGTTCGCGGGTTGCCGCAGGATTCGATGTGCTGCACCGCGTCAAACGTCTTGCTTCGGTCATATTGAAGATCCAAGCCTGCATCATGTTCCCCCGGCGTTAATCGTTTGTGACCAGATTGATCGGATGGTGCGCTGCAATGGGGATGAAATCGATTCTAATGCGATGTAGGGTTGTGGCGTGACGCGTAGAGGCACATTCAGGGTGATCGACGGTCGCAGCGCGCGGGCAGTGGCAACCGCCGCCCTGCTGGCGCTGGGCCTTGGCTTGCCGCTTGGCGGCTGCGCCTCGTCGATTGCCGACATGCCCATGGTGGGGACGCCGGCGGGCGCTCCGGCACGTCCGGCCGAGGTGGGCACCTATCTGCCGGTTCACGACCTGCCGACCACCCGCGAAGGCACCGCCATGGCGCCGGCGGACCAGGCCAAGATGCAGGCCGAACTGACTGCCGCCCGCGATCGCCAGGCCGTCGTGCTGCCGGCCAAACCGGCGGCCAAATAGTCAAAACTGCCCGTCGTGACTGGTGTCACCGGGCTTCCGTGATAAAAAGAAACGATTCAACCGCGCGCTGAAGCGGTTTTGGAGCCCGATCCCATGGAAGAATTCTACCGCATCCGCCGACTGCCGCCCTATGTGTTCGAACAGGTCAACCGGGCCAAGGCCGCCGCGCGGAACGCTGGCGCCGATATCATCGACCTCGGCATGGGCAATCCGGATCTGGCGACCCCGCCGCATGTGATCGAGAAGCTCAAGGAGACCTTGGGCAAGCCGCGCACCGACCGCTATTCTGCCTCGAAGGGCATCACCGGCCTCCGCAAGGCCCAGGCCGGCTATTACGAGCGCCGCTTTGGCGTGAAGCTCAATCCCGACACTCAGGTGGTGGCGACGCTGGGCTCCAAGGAAGGCTTCGCGAACGTCGCCCAGGCGATCACCGCGCCCGGCGACGTCGTGCTGTGCCCGAATCCAAGCTATCCGATTCATGCCTTCGGCTTCCTGATGGCTGGCGGCGTGATCCGCTCGGTGCCGTCCGAGCCGACGCCGGACTTCTTCGCCGCCGTCGAGCGCGCCATCATCCATTCGATCCCGAAACCGATCGCGCTGATCGTCTGCTATCCGTCGAACCCGACGGCGCAGGTGGCAACCCTCGATTTCTACAAGGACCTCGTGGCCTTCGCGAAGAAGCACGAGATCTACATTCTTTCGGACCTCGCTTATGCGGAGGTCTATTTCGACGACAAGAACCCGCCGCCCTCAGTGCTGCAGGTACCGGGCGCGATGGACGTCACCGTCGAGTTCACCTCGATGTCGAAGACCTTCTCGATGGCCGGCTGGCGCATGGGCTTTGCGGTCGGCAACGAGCGCATCATTGCCGCGCTGACGCGGGTGAAATCCTATCTCGACTACGGCGCGTTTACGCCCGTGCAGGTCGCGGCGACTGCCGCGCTGAACGGTCCGGACGACTGCATTCGCGAGATGCGTGATGTCTATCGCAAGCGCCGCGACGCGATGGTGGAATCCTTCGGCCGCGCTGGCTGGGACATTCCGCCGCCCTCGGCGTCGATGTTCGCCTGGGCGCCGTTGCCGGAGAAATTCCGCGAGGTCGGCAGCATGCAGTTTGCAACGCTTCTCGTTGAAAAGTCCGGTGTGGTTGTATCTCCCGGCGTCGCCTTCGGCGAGCATGGCGAAGGCTATGTCCGCATTGCGATGGTCGAGAACGAACAACGTATTCGCCAGGCTGCCCGCGGCATTCGCCGCTTCCTTGAAAGCGGTCTCGAAACGTTGCACAACGTGGTTCCTCTCGCCAACCGGCGATAGGCGTGATCCCGAAAGCCGGCAACCGGTTTTCGGACCGGTCATCGCTCAACAAGAATTCCGACAGGTCTGAAGCTTAATGGTCGCACCCCTCAAAGTGGGTATCGCGGGACTCGGCACCGTTGGTGCCGAAGTCGTCCGTCTCATCGAACAGCAGAACTCGATTTTGGCCGCGCGCTGCGGTCGTGGCGTCAAGGTGGTTGCTGTCACCGCGCGCTCCAAGATCAAGAAGCGCGGCGTCGATCTGCGCGGCATCGACTGGATGAAGGATCCGCTGGCGGTTGCTCAGCATCCGGATGTCGAGTGCTTCGTCGAATTGATGGGCGGTGTCGGTGATCCCGCTCTGTCATCGATCGAGGCGGCGCTCGGCGCCGGCAAGTCGGTCGTAACCGCGAACAAGGCACTGATCGCCAAGCATGGTCTGAAGCTCGCGGCATCGGCTGAGAAGCACGGCGGCGCGCTGAATTATGAGGCCGCCGTCGCGGGCGCCATTCCGATCATCAAGACGATCCGCGAAGGTCTCGCCGGCACCGATATCAATCGCGTCTACGGTATTCTCAACGGCACCTGCAACTACATCCTGTCCCGGATGGAGCTGGAGGGCCTGTCCTTCGAGGAATGCCTTAAAGACGCGCAGCGGCTTGGCTACGCCGAAGCCGAGCCGTCCTTCGACGTCGATGGCCACGACACCGCGCAGAAGCTGGCCATTCTCGCCAGCCTCGCATTCGGGACCAAGGTCGCGCAGAGCGCTGTTTCGGTCGAGGGCATTTCGTCCATCGCGGCTGAAGATCTGCGCGCCGCTGCAGAACTCGGCTATCGCGTGAAGCTGCTGGGCGTCGCCATGCGCACCGCGACCGGCATCGAACAGCGCGTGCATCCAACCATGGTGCCGCTGTCGTCCTCCATTGCGCAGGTCATGGGCGTCACCAACGCTGTCACCGTCGACGGTGCCGGCATCGCGCCGATTACGCTGGTCGGTCCGGGCGCTGGCGGCGCTGCGACGGCGTCTGCTGTTCTCGCTGATATCGCCGACGTCGCACGTAACGTGCGCACGTTGCCGTTCGGGCGACCAGTTGCGAAACTCAAGACCACCACCAAGGCGCCGATGGAGCGCCATGAAGGTGGTTATTATATCCGCCTGATGGCGCGCGATCTCGCCGGCACAGCTGCGCGCATCGCGACCCGTCTGGCCGAGCAGAAGATCTCGCTGGAGTCGATCGTGCAGCGCCATCCGAATGGCGGCATCGAGCCGGTCGGCAAGAGCACGAAATCGTCACCTGTGCCTGTTATCCTGATCACCTATGCGACCGCTGAAGACGCGATGCGCCGCGCCCTCCAGGCCGTACAGAGCGACAAGGTGATATCGGGCAAGCCGCAAGTTATCCGGATCGAGAAGAACTAAATCCACGCGTTGAGAGTTGTATGGGATCATCGATCCCTAGGGGTCGTCAGACCCGCCGTAGAAGGAGCCCGCCCATGTCGACCCATATTACCGTCCCACCGCAGCAACTGCTCGAGCGCATTCTGACGCTGGAGATCGTTCGCGTGACCGAGCGCGCGGCAGTGTCGGCTGCGCGGCTGCGTGGTCATGGGCAGGAAAAGGCGGCGGATCAGGCAGCGGTCGATGCGATGCGCCGCGAACTCAACAAGATGCCGATCGATGGCACCATCGTGATCGGCGAGGGCGAGCGCGACGAAGCGCCGATGCTCTATATCGGCGAAAAGGTCGGCATCAATGCGGGCCCCAAGGTCGATATTGCCGTCGATCCGCTCGAAGGCACGACGCTGTGCGCCAAGGACATGCCGGGCTCGATCGCCACCATGGCGATGGCCGACGGCGGCACGCTGCTGCACGCGCCCGACGTCTATATGGACAAGATCGCAATTGGTCCGGGCTACGCCAAGAACGTGATCGACATCGACGCATCGCCGGAAGAGAACATCAAGCGCCTCGCCAAGGCCAAGGGCGTACCGGTGTCGGCGATCACAGCCCTCGTGCTTGAGCGGCCGCGGCACGAAGCATTGATTGCAGCGATCCGCTCGACCGGGGCGGCGCTGCGTCTCATTCCGGACGGCGACGTCGCCGGCGTCATCCACACCACCGATCCCGCCAAATCCGGCATCGACATCTATCTCGGCATTGGCGGAGCACCGGAAGGCGTGCTGGCAGCTGCAGCACTGCGCTGCATCGGTGGCCAGATGCAGACTCGCCTGATCCTCGATACCGACGAGAAGCGCGAGCGTGCGGCGAAGATGGGCGTCACCGATCCGAAGATGATCTATGGCATCGAGGACATGGCGAAGGGCGACTGCCTGTTTGCCGCCACCGGCGTCACCGACGGCGCATTGCTGTCGGGCGTCAAGTTCCGCGGCGACGTCATCGAGACCGAGACCATCGTGATGCGTTCGGTCACAGGCACCGTGCGCATCATCAAGGGCGAGCATCGCCAGCTCGAAAAATTCCACCTGGATTGAGTTCGGTCACATGGCGAAGGCGAATGTTGAGATCCGCCCGGTTGGCCCCGACGAACGGGCCGCCTGGGAGCCGCTGTGGCAGGGCTATCTGACCTTTTACAAGGCGACGCTGCCACAGGTCGCGACGGACACGGCGTGGAAGCGTTTCCATGACGCAAACGAGCAGATGTTCCTGCTCGGCGCCTATGTGGATGGCAAGCTCACCGGCATCGTGCAGTTCCTGTATCACCGCTCATCCTGGACGCCGGGCAACTACTGCTATCTGCAGGATCTGTTCGTCGACAACGGCGCGCGGGGACTTGGCGTCGGTCGCGCTTTGATCGAAGCTGTCTACGCAAAGGCCAAGGCGGACGGCTGCAGCCGTGTGCACTGGCTGACGCAGAACGAGAATGTGCAGGCCAGAATTCTCTACGATCAGGTCGCGGACAATTCCGGATTTATGCAATACCGGAAGATACTCTAACTAAAGGCAATCCGAGCGCGCCAACATGCGCTCGGATTAATCGAACTAAAAACCAAGAAAACAAAATGGGGATGAGACCATGAGCGAGACCGATAACGTCAAGGCTCTGGTGTTCGACGTGTTCGGCACCGTGGTTGACTGGCGTTCCAGCCTGATTGCTGACTGTACCGCGTTCGGCAAAGCGCGCGGCATGACCGCGGACTGGACTGCGCTCGTCGACGCCTGGCGGCAGGCCTACATGCCGTCGATGGACGTGGTGCGTCATCATCCCGAGCGCGGTTTCGTCAAGCTCGATACGCTGCATCGGCAGTCGCTCGATGTGCTGGTCGCCAAATTCGGCATCAACGGGCTCTCGGACAACGATCTGCATTACATGACACTGGGCTGGCACCGGCTGCATCCGTGGGTGGACTCGGTCAGCGGTCTGACGCGCCTGAAGACCAAATACGTCATCAGCCCGTTGTCGAACGGCAATGTAGCGCTGCTGACCAACATGGCGAAATTCGCTGGCCTGCCATGGGACCTGATCATGAGCGCGGAACTGTTCGAACACTACAAGCCCGATCCGCAGGCCTATCTCGGCGCGGCCGCACTGCTCAATCTGAAGCCTGCCGAAGTCATGATGGTTGCGGCGCATAACAACGATCTCGACGCTGCGCAGAAGCTCGGTCTCAAGACCGCCTTCGTGCCGCGCGTCACTGAATATGGTCCGCACCAGAACCGCGATTTCAAGGCCGATGGCGCGTGGGACGTGGTAGCGGATGATTTCAATGATCTGGCGAAGCGGATGGGCTGCTGACGGCCTGAGATTTGCCGAAAGCGGCTGCGCGGCCTATTGCTGATCCCATGACGCCACCGACCATCATTCCCGTCGAATCCCAGCAGGCCTTTCTCGGCGTCACCGAATCCGCCACCGGGCGGATCTGGCGCGACCGGGTGGACCAGCGCGGCGCGGCGCGGGCGCTGGCCATGGTGCAGCGTTATCAATTGCCGGAGATGCTGGCGCGGCTGCTGGCCGGGCGCGGCGTCGAGCTCGATGCGGTCGAGGACTTTCTCGATCCCACCATCCGCAAGCTGATGCCGGACCCGTTCACCATCACGCAGATGGAAGCGGCGGCAAAGCGCATCGCGGATGCCGCGCAGCGCCGGGAGAAGGTGGCGATCTTCGGCGACTACGACGTCGATGGCGCGACGTCGTCGGCGCTGCTGGCCTGGCATCTGCGCCATTGCGGGCTCGATCCGCAGATCCACATTCCCGATCGCATCTTCGAAGGCTATGGCCCCAATGTGGATGCCATCAAAACGCTGGCCGGCAAGGGCGCCACGCTGCTGGTGACTGTCGATTGCGGCACGACGAGCTTCGAACCTCTGGCCGAGGCCAAGAAGCTCGGCATGTCCGTGGTCGTCATCGATCACCATCAGACCGGCGAGGAATTGCCTGACGTCGATGCCGTGGTGAATCCGAACCGGCTCGACGATATTTCCGGTCTCGGTCATCTCGCCGCCGTGGGCCTCGTGCTGATCACGCTGGTCGCCGTCAATCGCGAATTGCGCAAGCGCGGCTTCTGGACCGCGGAGATGCCGGAGCCGGATCTGCTCGGCATGTTGCATCATGTGGCGCTGGGCACTGTGGCCGACGTCGCGCCGCTGATCGGCCTGAACCGCGCCTTTGTCGCCAAGGGTCTCATCGCATTGCGTCGCCGCGATCATGTCGGGCATACCGCATTGATGGATGTGGCGCGTTTGAACGGTCCGCCGGAAGCGTGGCATCTCGGTTTTATGTTGGGACCGCGCATCAATGCCGGCGGCCGCATTGGTCGCGCAGACTTGGGCGTGCGGCTGCTGCTAGAAGGCGATATCTCCGAGGCCGCGAAGATCGCTGCCGAACTCGATCGGCTGAACATCGAGCGCCGTGTGATCGAGCAGGCCGCTGAAGCGCAGGCCGAAGCGGAGGCGCTGGCGTCATTGGGGCTTGAGGACAAAGGCTCCGTGATCGTTACGGCCAGTGAAGGCTGGCATCCCGGCGTCGTCGGTCTCGTCGCCTCGCGCCTGAAGGAAAAATTCTCGCGGCCCGCTTTTGCCATCGCGCTGGAGCCCGGCGGTATCGGCACGGGGTCTGGCCGTTCGATCTCCGGCGTCGATCTCGGCAAGGCCGTGCGACAGGCGGTCACTGACGGGTTGTTGATGAAAGGCGGCGGCCACGCCATGGCCGCGGGCATCACGCTACGCAAGGAGCGGCTCGGCGAATTCCGCGCCTATATCGAAAGCGCGCTGGCTGCGGATGTCGGCAAGTCCCGCAACGAGAAAGAACTGTTCATCGACGGCGCCGTCACCGCGCGCGGTGTGACGACGGATCTGGTGAATACGCTCAATCGTGCAGGACCATTTGGTGCGGCCAATCCCGAGCCGGTGATCGCGCTGCCGGCGCATCAGCTCGCTTATGTCGACGAAGTCGGTCAGGCGCATCTGCGGCTACGCTTCAAGGCGAGCGATGGCGCGATGGTCAACGGCATCGCGTTTCGTTCGGTCGGACAGAAGCTCGGCAATGCATTGCAGGAACTGCGCGGTCAGCCGGTGCATGTGGCGGGATCACTCACCGTGGATCGCTGGCAGGGTGCCGAACGCGTGCAGATGCGCGTGATCGATGTGGCGGCGCCGGATCCCGGGCCGAAGATGATCAGGTAGTCTCACCGCTTTCAACCTGTCGTCACCCGGCTTGACCGGCGCACTCATCCATTTGTGTCTTGTCGGCGCAGCAGTCTGGTCGAATATCGATACCGGTCCGCTGGATGAATGCTGAGCGAGACTTCCGCCAGCTCGCTTGACGCGAACAGATATTGCCGCCGGATCGACAGCGCATGCGCGCCGGTTTCTGCCTTCAGAGGCTCCGCCATCGTCTTCGAAACGCCCACAGCAGATATGTCCTGACGGATCTCGACGAACCGTCGTCCCGAGATCTTTTCGACGAGCGTGCCAAAGATTTCGTGATGCCCGCTCATCTTCGCGCGCACCTCGTCGGCAAAGGCGCCGTCGATATAGACATCGGTCCAGCAGATCGGTGGCTGTGTGACGTCGCCCGGAATCGTGCGCAGACTTGAGATGCACAACCAGCGCCGGCCGGGCTGGCATCCAAGCTGGCTGGCCAACTCGCTGTCCGCGACAATGTCGGCGACGCGCTGCACGTGGCGCTCTGTCTCGGTGCCGAACTGCTGCACCGCCTCGATCGTATTGAGTGCCTGCGTAAAGCCATCGCCACCCTTGGCCGGAGAGGCCGCTTCGACGCGGGTTCCGGCATTGCGTTTGCGGCTCACTAGACCAGACGCCTGCAGCTCCTGCATCGCCGCGCGCACGGTTGATCGGCTCACGGCGAACTGGTCCGCCAGCTCGAATTCTGTCGGCAGTACGGACCCGACGGGATGCCGGCCGTCTGCAATGGCCTCGGTAAGTGCTCGGGCCACGAACGCGTAACGCTTTTCCACCGTCGTCCCTCGACTCCTAAGCCCCTGATCGCAAGATGGAAACCTGATTGGCGACCATCTCGTCAAGGAAGGAGATTGACACGTAGTTTATGTTCGGACAATTTAATATGTACGAACATAATAAGAGGAAGCGTTATGGGCAGCACGGTTTTCGATTCGGTCCTGTTTCGGGACATGTTCGGCACCGCGGAAATGCGGGCGGTCTTCGCCGACGAAGCCCTGGTCGGCCGCTACATCGAGGCCGAAGTCGCGCTGGCCCGTGCGCAGGCTCGCATGGGCGTTGTCCCGAAGGATGCCGCCCAGGCCATCGAGGCCGCCGCCAAATCGATCCGGATCGATTTCGACAAGCTCCGCGCTGAGACCGAAATCGTCGGCTACCCGATCCTGCCACTTGTTCATCAGCTATCCGAGGCCGCCGGAGAGGCGGGCCGCTATGTCCATTGGGGTGCGACCACTCAGGACATCATGGACACCGCCAACGTCCTGCAGATCCGCGCGGCCCTGCAGATCGTTGCACGCGATCTACGCGAGGTCCGCGACATCCTGGTCGCGATGGCGCGCAAATATCGCGACACGCCGATGGCCGGGCGCACCCATCTGCAGCAGGCGCTGCCGGTCACCTTCGGCTACAAGGCCGCCGTCTGGCTCTCTTCCATCGATCGTCACATCGAACGCGTCGATCAGGCACTGCCACGCATCCTGCTCGGCGAGTTCTCCGGCGCCGCGGGGACGCTCGCGTCGGTGGGCGAGGGCGGGTTGGAGATGCAAAGACTGTTCTGCGAGGAGCTCGGCCTGCATCAGCCCTCGATCACCTGGCATGTCGCCCGCGACGGCATCGCCGAAGCGGTCACGCTGCTCGGTCTGATCACCGGTACGCTCGGCAAGATCGCCACCGACGTGATGCTGTTGTCATCGTCGGAATTCGGCGAAGTGTCGGAGCCTTTCGTGCCCGGTCGCGGCGCCTCATCGACGATGCCGCAAAAGCGTAACGCGATTTCCAGCGAACTGATGCTCGCCGCTGCCAAGGCGGTGCGCCAGCACGTCGCGACCATGCTCGACGGCATGATCCATGACCTGGAACGTGCAACGGGGCCGTGGCACCTCGAATGGGTGTCGTTGCCGGAGAGCTTCCTGCTCACCGCCTCGTCGCTGGCAAATGCCAAATTCATGCTGGCCGGACTCGTGGTTCACGAGAAGCGCATGCTGGAGAATCTGGATCTGACACGCGGTCTCATCGTCGCCGAAGCGGTGATGATGGCAGCGGCGCCGAAACTCGGCCGCCAGCATGCGCATGATGTGGTCTACGACGCCTGCCGCAAGGCGATCGAAGGCGGCGGACAGCTCGCCGACATTCTCGCCGAAGTGCCGGAAATCACCGAAGCGCTTGGCGGCAAGGACGCCATCCGTCGCCACTGCGATCCGGCCAACTATCTCGGCCTGTGCGGTCCGATGGTGGATCGCGTGCTGAGCATGAGCAAACGCTGAAACAACAAACACAACAGGGGAGGAATTTCGATGACGAAGAACATTTTGACGACCGCATTCGTGCTCGCCGGTGCGCTCCTTGCCGTTCCGGCCTCGGCCCAGGACTTTCCGACACGCACCATCACCATGAACATGCCGTATTCGGCAGGCGGTCCCGGCGACACGATCGCGCGGCTGCTGGCGCAGGGCATGAGCGGCCCGCTGAAGCAGCAGGTCATCGTCGAGAACACGACCGGCGCCGGCGGCTCGATCGGCAGCGCCAAGGTCGCGGCCTCGTCGCCGGACGGCTACAATCTGCTGCTGATCCATATCAGCCACGCGACCAATCCGGCGCTGTATCCAAAACTCAAATACGATCCGATCAAGGACTATGAGCCGATCGGTCTCGCTGTCGATCTGCCGTCGGTGTTCGTGGCACGCAAGGATCTCCCGGCAGCCAATCTCGCCGAGCTCATCGCCTGGATGAAGACGAACAAGGAGAAAGTGAACTACGCGCATGCCGGCATCGGATCGGCGTCGCATCTGTGCGGTCTGCTGCTCAATGCAGCGACGGGTACGCAGCCGACCCAGATCGCCTATCGCGGCGCTGGTCCGGCGATGAACGATATGATGAGCGGACAGGTCGATGTCATGTGCGACCAGATCGTCAACGTGGTCGGCAATGTCGACGGCGGCACGATCAAGGGCTACGCCGTCACCAGCACCGAGAAGGCGCCGGCGCTGCCAAAACTGCCCACGACAGCCGAAGCCGGTCTGCCGGGCTTCACCTACACGGTCTGGTACGGCCTGTTCGCGCCGAAGGGCACACCCAAGCCGATCATCGACAAACTCGTTGCCGCACTGAACGTGGCGCTGAAGGACGAGACCGTGAAGAGCCGGCTTGCCGGGCTCGGCGTGCAGCCAGTGGCGCCGGAACGGGCGACGCCCGATGCGCTGGCCGCGCATCTGAAATCCGAGATCGACAAGTGGACGCCGATCATCAAGGCGGCGGGCGTTGTCGGCGCGCAGTGAGCCAGACTCGTGAGTGACGTTCGCACGGAACATGACGCCTTCGGTGCCATCGCGGTGCCGAAGGATCGCTATTGGGCCGCGCAGACCCAACGCGCGCTTGAGGTCTTCCAGGTTAGCGATGTGCGTTTCCCGGTCGCGCTGATCCGTGCATTCGCCCTGCAGAAGATCGCGGCCGTTCGCGCCAATCTGCAACTCGGGACGATCGCGCCGGAGATCGCAGCGCCGATCGAAGCAGCGGCACTCGAACTTCAGCGAGGCCGTTTCGACGATCATTTCCCGTTGCCGATCTGGCAGACTGGCTCCGGCACCCAGACCAACATGAACGCCAATGAGGTGATCGCAAACCGCGCCAATGAATTGCTGGGCCAGCCGCTTGGGACCAAATCACCCGTTCATCCCAACGATCACGTCAATTGCTCACAGTCATCGAACGACAGCTTTCCGACCGTGATGCATGTGGCAACGGCGCTGGAGTTGCGCGGGCGCTTGCTCCCGGCCTTAAAGACGCTACGCGATGATCTTCGCGCCAAGGCGGACGCGTTCTCCGACGTCGTGAAGATCGGACGCACGCATCTGATGGATGCCGTGCCGATGACCATGGGGCAGGCATTCGATGCCTTCGCCCGCCAGATCGGCCATGCGATCGACCGCATCGAAGCCGTCTTCCCGCGCCTGCTGATGCTGCCCCAGGGCGGCACGGCCGTCGGCTCGGGGCTCAATGCGCCAAAGGGATTCGACAGCGCCTTTTGCGAGCACCTGAACGCACTGACCGGCGTTACGTTCGTCCCGAACCCGAGCAAGTTCGAAGGCATGGGCGCGCATGACGCGCTTGTCGAAGTGTCCGGCGCGCTCAATGGCCTTGCCGTCACGCTGCTGAAGATCGCGAACGACGTGCGCTTCCTCGGTTCGGGTCCGCGCTGCGGGTTCGGTGAGCTTGTCATCCCGCATGACGGGCTGACGTCGTCGATCATGCCAGGCAAACGCAATCCCACCATCGCTGAGATGCTTGCGCAGGTGTGTTTTCAGGTGACGGGTAACAACGCCGTCGTCACCGCAGCCAGCGCATCCGGCAATTTCGAGCTCAACGTTGCCAAGCCGGTGATCATCTACAATGTTCTGCAGTCGATCCGCATCCTCGCCGATGGCATCGATGTCTTTACGTCCCGATTGATCCGCGATCTCGACGTCGATCGGCGACAGCTCGCCGCGAATGTCGCCAACGCGCCGCTGCTCGCGACAGCGCTCAATCCGGTGATCGGCTACGACAAGGTCGCGCTCATCACAGCCAAGGCGCTGGACGAGTCCATTACACCGCGCGAAGCAGCGATCGCGCTAGGACTGCTCTCGGGTGAAGACTACGATCGTTACGTCGATCCGCAGCGGATGGCGGGCATTTGACGGAACGGCTCAGCCGCCTTGCCGCAACCGCGCGAGCACCTTCAGCCCGCCATAGCCATCCGCCGGCAGCAGACCCATCTTCGTTTGATAGTCCTTCACCGCTTTCATCGTGTCGTTGCCGACGCGGCCATCGGTGCCGCCGGTGTCGAAGCCGGCGCGGGTGAGGCGAGTTTGTACTTCCTGCACTTCGGCGAGTGTGAGCGCGCGTTCCGAGCCGGGGAACGGCTGGATGAAAGGCGGCGCGCCGAGAATGCGATCGCCGAGATGGCAGATCGCCAGCGCATAATTCATCGACGGGTTATAGCTGCGCACGGCGTAGAAGCCCTGGCCGAGCAGGAAGGCCGGACCGCCCTGCACAGGCACCCAGAGCTTGGCATTTGCAGTGGCCTGCGGGAACGGCTGTCCATCGGCGCGCGTAACGCCGGCTGCGGACCATGCTGCAAAACTGCGATTGCTATCCGATGAGCCGGCGCCATTGGCGCGGACTTCATAGCCCCAGTGTTCGCCGCGCGGATATTTGCCGCGATTGACAAGGAAGCGTGCGCTTGAGCCCAGCGCATCGTCAGGCTTGCCGAACGGCGAGACGCGGCCGTCGCGGTCATAGTCGATGCCGACATTGAGCCAGACTTCCGGCATCCATTGCGTGTGGCCCATTGCACCGGCCCAGGAGCCGCGCATCTCGTCGGGCGTGCCCCATCCCTTATCGACGATCTTCAGCGCGTTGATGAGTTCGGTTTCCCAATAGGCGCGGCGGCGCGGCTCGTTCCACGCCAGTGCGGCCAGCGACGGAAACACCGGGCGCATATGGTTCTGCTGCACGATGGGATCGCCATAGGCGGACTCGACGCCCCACAGCGCCAGCAGCGTGCCGCGCTCGACGCCGAAGTCACGCTCGATGCGGTCGAACACGGCTTCGTTCTTGCGCAGCGCATCCTTGCCGGCGGCGATGCGCCAGTCGGAGGCGCGGCGGTTGATGTATTGCCAGAGCTGCTCGTGAAATTCCGGCTGCTTCTGCATCTTGGTGAACACGGACATGTCCGGCTCGATGCGGCCCATCACGCGGGTATAGGTGGCGTCGGAGACACCTTTGGCAGTTGCCTTTGCACGAAAGCCGTCGCGCCACGCGTCGAAGCCCGCGGGGGCCGCAAAGGCGGTCCCGGGCATGGCCAGCAGCGCGCCGGCACCGAGGGCGGAGCGGAGCAGGCTGCGTCGGTCGATCAGGGAATCGCGTGCGGTCATGCCCCACTGTAGCCGCATGATTTGCGCCATGGCAGGGGCAATGCGTCGCGGCGCGTCAACGCAATCAACGGATTGATATCATGTATAAAAAAGACCGCCGGATGCCATTTTCGGGCGTCCGGCGGTCTTGCGAAAAACTTGCGGCAGTCTTGCGACAGCCGGGATCCTTTAGTCCTTGGCGCGCTCGATGTACGAGCCGTCCTCGATCAGCACCACGATGCGTGTGCCGGTACCAACATGCGGCGGCACGTTGGTGCGGACGCCGTTGGACAGCATGGCAGGCTTGTAGGACGACGACGCGGTCTGGCCCTTGGTCACCGGCTCGGTATCGACGACTTCGAGGGTCGCGCGCTGCGGCATCTGGATCGCCACCGGAACGAGGCCGTGCAGCGACAGCTTTACGGTCATGTTCTCCTGCAGATAGGGCTCGGCATCGCCGATGACGTCCTTCTGCACCTGAACCTGGTCGTAATTGTCGTTGTTCATGAAATGGAAGCCGTCGGCATCCTTGTAGAGGTAATTGAAGTTCTGGTCTTCAATCGTCGCCTTTTCCACCTGGTCAGTGGTCTTGTAGCGCTCCGAGATCTTCACACCGTCGCTGATTCGGCGCATTTCGATCTGGCTGACCGGGGTTCCCTTGCCGGGGTGGATGTTCTCCGCGGACAGAACCACGTAGAGCTTGCCTTCCTGCTCGATGACGTTGCCCTTGCGAATAGAACTGGCGATGACTTTCACAGATATGTTTCCTAGATTTCAGGCCCGGGACCGATCCGGACGTGTGTGTCCTGTGGCCAGCGAAGCGGTTTCGGGGGGCAACATACTGATTTCACGCGGCGATGCCAGCGTTTTGCAACCCAAAAGGGCCGTTTGCCGATGACTGGAACCGACCGTCCGTCGCCCTGGTGGAGCCCGGCGCGACATCAGGACCGCCGGGGCTTCCTGCTGGCGCGGGGAGCGATCACGAAGGGTATCCGGACGTGGTTTGAGGCTCAGGGCTTCCTGGAGGTCGAGACTGGCGTCCTGCAGGTCTCACCGGGCAATGAGACCCATCTGCATGCGCCAAAGACAACATTGATCGACCGCGACGGCGAGCGGTTCTCGCGGTATCTGCGGACATCGCCGGAATTCGCCTGCAAGAAGCTGCTGGCGGCAGGGGAGACGAAAATCTTCGAATTCGCCCGGGTGTTTCGCGACCGCGAGCGCGGCGACAAGCACCTGCCTGAATTCACGATGCTCGAATGGTACCGTGCCGAGGAGAGCTATGAGGCTGTGATCGCCGATTGCGTGGCGATCATTGCATGCGCGGCGCAGGCGACAGGCATCAAGCAGTTCACGTTTCGCGGTCAGGTTGCCGATCCGTTTGCCGAGCCGGAGATGTTGACCGTGGCAGCGGCGTTCACGCGTTTTGCGGATATCGATCTGCTTGCGAGCATCGATGGCGCCGAGGGTGATCGCGCTAAGCTGGCGGCTGCTGCGACTGGCAAGGTGCGGATCAGCGATGACGATACCTGGTCGGATATTTTCAGCAAGATTCTGGTCGAGTATGTCGAGCCGCATCTCGGGCAGGAACGGATGACTGTGCTGTTCGAATATCCGGCGCCGGAGGCCGCATTGGCGCGCACGAAGCAAGGCGAGCCTGATGTCGCCGAACGCTTTGAGGTCTATGCGTGCGGTGTCGAACTCGCCAACGGTTTTGGCGAGCTGACCGACGCTGACGAACAGCGCCGCCGCTTCACGGAAGCCATGGATGAAAAGGAGCGTCGCTATGGCGAGCGCTATCCGCTCGATGAGGAGTTTCTTGAGGCCGTCGCAGCGATGCCGCCTGCATCTGGTGTTGCGCTCGGCTTCGACCGGCTGGTGATGCTGGCGTCGGGCGCGACGCGGATCGATCAGGTGGTGTGGACGCCGCCGGCAGGTGTGTCATGAACCGTCACGTGAAAGTTGCGACGACCCTACGGCAAGCCAGCGACCTCATTGAAAACGGTCTCGCGCCAGCCTCGACGCTGGCCGATCTGGAGAAAGTCGCCGCGCGTTATGCAGTCGCGGTGACGCCGGCCGTAGCCGCACTGATCGACAGCAGCGATCCCGACGATCCGATCGCGCGCCAGTATATTCCGAGGGTGGATGAACTGAACGCGCAGCCCGAAGAGAACGCTGATCCGATCGGTGATCACGCCCACGCGCCAATCGATGGCATCGTGCATCGCTATCCCGACCGCGTGCTGTTCAAGCTGGTACATGTCTGCGCGGTGTATTGCCGGTTCTGTTTCCGCCGCGAGATGGTGGGGCCGGGCAAGGAGACCGCGCTGTCACCCGACGCCTATTCAGCCGCACTGGATTATATCCGCAGCCATGACGAGATCTGGGAGGTAATCCTCACCGGCGGCGATCCCCTCATGCTGTCGCCGCGGCGATTGAGCGAGATCATGGCGGATCTCGCTGATATCCCGCATGTAAAGATCATTCGATTGCATACGCGGGTCCCCGTGGCTGATCCCGGCCGCGTGAGCGCGGAGATGGTGGATGCGTTGAAAGTCACGGGTGCCAGCACATGGGTGGCGCTGCATGCCAATCATCCGCGCGAGCTGACGGATGCTGCACGTGCGGCCTGCGCGCTGATGGTTGATGCCGGCATTCCCATGGTGAGCCAGTCGGTATTGCTGCGCGGCGTCAATGACAATGCGGCGACGCTGACGGCATTGATGCGCGGCTTCGTCGAATGCCGCATCAAGCCCTATTATCTGCATCATGGCGACCTCGCGCCTGGCACCGCACATTTGCGCACCAGCATCGCGGAGGGACAGGCCTTAATGCGCGCCATTCGAGGCAATGTTTCCGGATTGTGCCAGCCGGATTATGTGCTCGATATTCCCGGCGGTTATGGCAAGGCGCCGATCGGTCCCGAATATTTGTCTGAGAATTCTTCAATCAGCCTCAAGCCTGACGGTGAAGCTTCTGCGGAATCGGTCTATCGTGTGGTGGATTACTGCGGCGACGTTCATATCTATCCACCGAAGCCGTAGCGATCGGCTTACACGCGCCACCTGGTGTCGGAGACAAAAAATGAAAACATTGTTCGTGATGACGGCAGGCCTGTTCGTTCTCGGCCATTCGCTGGCTCTGGCGCAGGATTCGTCCCGCAACCTGCCACCCAAGGGCCTGCGCTCGCAGCCGACCACACAGACCAACAGCGGCGGTGCTCTGCCAGAGGCTCCCGTCGGCCATCGCCAGCCGCGCCCGGGCGATTTGCCGCCGGAGACCGGCAAGAACGATCCATCCCGCATCGACGCGCAGGATCGCGAACTTGATCGTATGATCAAGAATATCTGCAAGGGCTGCTGAGCCCCTGCAGACAGTTGGCGGGGTCAGGCCTTCTTGCGGGCGGCCATCGCCAAGCCAATCAGCGAAGCGCCGCCGATCACCAGATTGATGCCGACCATCAAGCCGATGGCCCAGGCTGCCGTGCCGGGCAGGCCCGAGATGATGATGAAGGCGATCACGATATCCATCAGACCGGAGAAGGCCATCCAGCTCCAGCGCTCGGACAGCTCCTTGCGATGCTGGAGCGCGTACATGATGGTCGCTACGCCCTCGGCGAGGAAATAGACGCCAACCACGAATGTCAGTGTTAGCGTGCTTTCGGCCGGGCGCGTAAGTAGAATGATGCCGGCGCCGATGCCAAGGATTGCTGAAATCAGCGACCAGATGAAGCCCGGCGTCTGACGCGCCCAGAAGGTCATCAGCAGCGCGGCGACGCCCGAGATGAAGAACATCCAGCCCAGCATGACGGTGACGGCGATGCTGGCCACCTGCGGCACGATCATCGCGGCGAAGCCGAGGATCACCAGCACGATGCCCTCGATCAGAAATGCCTTCCAGTGCGCGCGCACGGCGTCGCTCATCTTCGATTGCAGCTCGGCGAGGTTGGGCGGCATGGTCATGGCGGCGATGTCCTGATCTGGCCGGCAGCGTGCTGGCCGTGCCTCGCATTTATCCGCTCACACGCGGAAGCGTGCAAGTTGGTTGATCGGGAATAACTCGAATGTCGCGCGAGGTCTTGAACGTTACGACTGCATGGTCATGGCCGGCGCGGCCGTGCGCATGCGGTTGCGACCGAGAATATAGGCCGTCGTCGTCAGCACCAGCAGCACGGCGCCGATGGCGATCGATGCCAGACCGAGCGGGATCAGCACCATGGTGACGTTGCGCGCAGGGTTCGTAAACCAGTGATGAATCGAGGTCAGCAAAAAGGCTGTGCCGGCAAAGCCCGCGCCGCCGCCGGCAACCAGCAGTGCCCACATGCCGCGCAACTGGCTGAGCCGCTCGCGTGACACCTCGGTATGTGGCGCATGATGCGCGCCGATCCGCCGGACCAGCCGCGCCGCCAGCGCAATGGTGCCGAAGCCAATCACCACGCCAGCGGCCTCGAGCACGCGGCGCATCACGCCGACGATCTCCGGATGTCGCTGCAGCGTCAGCAGAGGGAGATCAAAACAGGCATGCAGCGTCACTGGCGCGAGAACAATGAGCATGGGCGTGCGAATGAAGGCCCACCCATCGCGGCGATGGGCGCCGAGCGCACGGCCGGAGCGGGTGATGGCGATGTAAGCGCCGGCGATGACGCCGAGCGCGCCGTGAAATGGTACGGTCAGTACGCTGCGCAGCACCGCGAGCGTCCGCCACATCTCGGGATATTGCAGGAGATAGACGAGATTCTCGTAGGCGGCGAAGCCGAGGCCGGCGGCGGCGCCATAAACCACCGTGTCCATTGGATCGGCCGTCCGGGCGCGCTGGGTGGACACCGCGATGATGACGAAGATCTTCACGATCTCCTCCGGCGCGGCGACACCAAACACGGCGTGGAGCACCATGGCCAGGGTCGGGTTGTCCGTAAGACCCGGAATTGCTGCGAACAGCGCGCGGGCATAGCCGAGCAGGGAGATGCTGGCGGCGCCCAGCAGGAATGACGCCCAGACCAGCCCGGGCGGTCCCGGCCGTTCATCGGCAGCAATCACCAGCCACAGCAACAGCAGAGCTGGTGCCACGGCGGCGATACCGATCACGGTGGGGAGCGATTCGAGCAGGTTCATGGAACTTAATTATAGACGGCCGGGCAGACCGGAAAGAGTGACTCTTGCGGGAGCCGCCTGCGACAAAAGAGAAGCGAGCGGGCCCGGGCCAGGGCCGGAACCAATCAGTGTTCGGTCGATTGGGCTGACACAGCTCATACTGCACGGGAAATGACCATGGCCGACGACGCAAAGACACCCCCCTACATCTACGAAGGCGTCGAGCCCGTGCCTGAGGCCAGGTCGACAATCACAGAAACGATCACGGATGTGAAAGAGGCGGTGACCGAGACCGCGCACCGCATCGGCGGTGCCATCGAGTCCGGCAAGAAGCCAGGCATGCCCTTGAGCATCCTGGCCAATGTGGCGCGTGAAGCGCCGCTGGGGTCGCTGCTGGTTGCTTTTCTGCTCGGCGTCGCCGTGGCGCGCCGGCGCTAGGCGTCAGCGAATCCGGGCCGGCACCAGATTGACCGGCTTCGTGGTCCGTAGCGATGCCGGCTGATAGGCTGAGGCAGGCGCAAAGACCGACTTGCAGCCATCGCTTAGCTGAGACTTGTTGCGGATCATGCAAGCCGTGACGCGATCGACATCCGGGATTTCCGAACTGCACAGTCGCATCGCATCGCCCGTGCAAAGCTGTTCCTGTTCGGCGCTGTAGGCGTGGCAGACGGTGGTCAGCATGCCGAATGCAAGAACGGTGGCGGCGGCGAGCTTCGCGGTGGTGAATGTCATCGTGTGTCCCTCGATCTTGTGTCCATCCGTGCGCCGATCGGCGCGTCGTTGGAGCGATTTGATAGAGGGCGTTCGCTTCAGGCGGTTTGCGCGGAGGCGAGGAAACGGTTTCTTCGACCGCGGTTTTGTTTCATTTCTGATGATGGACGAAACACAGCCTGAACACAGCGTGCCGGTCGGAATCCCATCCTGATGGACATTATTCAGAAAATCTCGGCGCTGATCGCGGCGCAAGCCGATTTGGCTGGACCGCTCGGTTTCGTCATCGCCTTCTTCGGATGTCTGGTCGGCTCCAGTTTCGTCGTTCCGGCTGCGGCCATCGTGACGGCGACGGGGGTGCTGATCGGCGCCGGCGTGGTGTCCTGGACTTTCGTCCTTTGGGCCATCGGCGGTGCGGTGCTCGGCATGAGCGTGTCCTATGAGCTCGGCAAACGGTGCGGGCCGAGGCTGCTGGAGATGCGGATGCTCCAATCGCGTCAGCAACTGGTGGCGCGGGTGCGTGGGCTATTCGAGCGCTACGGCATCGCGGCGATCATGGTCGGTTATCATATCGGGCCGGCGCGCGCGCTGGTCACCAGCGTCGCGGGCATTACCGGCATGCCGCGTCTGAAGTTCGAAATTGCCAGTATCGTGTCAGCAATGGTCTGGATCGTCGATCACGCCTTGATCGGCGTCATCCCCGGCACACTCATCGACGCCGACAGTCCATGGTTGCTCCCGGTGACATTCGGAGCACCGGTCGTCGTGATCGTGCTGACCGTGATGTTGCTGCGCAAGGCGTTGTAGCCCCAGCGCCAACGTCTCGCATCACGCGGCCTTCGAGATCTTCTTCTTGAGATGCCCGGTGTCGTGATCGCGGCGGAGCTGACTGAGCGACGTGTCGTTGAGCTTCGGCAGCACTTCGCTGAGCGTGAGCGTGTCGGGATGCCCGGCTGCGAAAAACTTGCCGTAGATCTTGCGGAGTGTTGCCAGTGTGGTGCTGCCGTATTTCTCGGTCATCGCGCTGTCGTGCGCGTGAAGGTGATCGCCGCCGTCATGCTTCATGTCTCGCTCCCTGCCGGTATCGCATGATCTTGCACCTTGAGCAGTGCAGATTGCGTTCGGCCAGACAGACTAGGCGCGGTGCTGTGGAGAGTACAAGCAGTTCACGTGTGCTCGGGAGCAATCGCGCGGGATGGCTTAGCCGCGCGCCCCGGGGCGCTTGCGCTGCACAATGATCTTCATCTTCTGACGGCCCTTGCTTGCCGCGGCGCGGGAGCGTGAGCGGCGCGGCTGCTCACGCGCGGCAGGCTTGTCGTCAGTTGCCGAGGTGCTGGCAAAAGACTGCCGGAGAGTGTCGAGCGTGGAGGTGAGAGCGCCGACCTGTTCGTTGAGCTTGCGCGCTTCGTTCTGCTGCGCTGTCATCAGACGCTGCATGGTCTGCAACTGATCCTGCACGACCTGAAGCTGATCGATCGACTGCTGCTGCGTGGCCTCGATGCCCTTGGTCTTTTCGATCAGCTGTTCGGACGCTTGCGCCACACGGGCCTGTTGCAGGCGTGATGCGGTGAGCCGCTCCGGCTCCGGCGTTGCGCCGCTGTAGCTGCGCCACGTGAATATGCCGCCGATGCCGATCACGACCAGAAACAGGGCCGCAGCCGCAACCATGATCGGCTGCTGGCTAATGCGCCAGGTGTGACCGGGTTCGGACGCGTAACTGTGCTGGGAAGCGCTCGGCATGATTTCGACCATGAAGCTCGAAGTCCTATGGCGTGTGATCGTTCCAATCCGCGACAAAACCATCCAGAACGCGTGAATTTCGGGAGGTTCGCGGCCAAGTTCAACGAAAATAAGGCTCGGGTGGCAATAACGTGGCCTAACCCAGGGCAGTGCGCGAATGGCGCTCCCTAGCAGTGCCAGCGAGGTTGTGCATAACATCTTGAATTAACGAATAAAAGCGCGAATTGTTTGACATTTTTTGGGTCTTCGTCGACAAAAACGTCCAACAAAACGTCCAACATGGGGCAGGGATGGGCGAGCATCTAACTAAGCGCAATGGGACTTGGCACTTCGTGCGCCGGGTGCCGGAAGAGTTTTCAAGTTGTGACAAACGCGGCATCGTGAAGCTTTCCACAAAGGTGCGCATTGCTCGAGACAGGCATGGACGGCGGGCCTCCCTGATCGCCGATCGGATGAATCTGGACCTCGAAGCCTACTGGCAGAAGTGCGCCGCCGGTGAAGCTGGCAGAGCGGCTACGGACCACGCCGAAGCGATTCGGCGGGCGCGGATCCTCGACCTTTCATATCGCCCCGCTGCGGCCGTGGCATTGGAAGCGCCGGCCGAGCTGAAGCGACGCATCGAAACCCTGGCCGAGGGCGACCGGCTGCATGATCCCGCGACGCGCGCGGCCGTGCTCGGTGGTGTCACTGAGCCGCTTATCAAGCTTTCGACCCTGTTCGCCGAATTCGAGGCGGCCACGGCAACCGAGCGGATGAACTATTCACCGAAGCAGCTCAAGAAATGGAAGGCCGGCAAAGAGCGCGCCATCGAGATCCTGATCGAGGTGGTGACCGATAAGGCCCTGCAAGAAATGACCCGCGACGATGCTCTCAAGTATCGCGATTACTGGCAGGCCCGCGCCGTGAAGCGTCAAGTTGCCATCGGCACCGCAAACAAGAACATCACTCATATTCAGCGCATGGTTCGAACCGTCAGCCAGCGGCATCGCCTGGACAAGGAGAGCCTGTTCGCTGGCCTGCGTCTCAGCGGGGGTGAGCGCGGGCAACGCAAGCCGTTCGAGACGGCGTTCATCGTCAACACGATCCTGCGGCCGGGCGGCTTCGACGCGCTGAACGACCAGGCGACGGCCGCAGTGCACATCCTGATCAATACCGGCGCGCGACCCTGCGAGGTGTTGAACCTGCTGCCGGCGAATATCGTGCTCGATGCTAATATCCCCTATATCCGGGTAGTGCCCGACGGCCGCGTACTGAAAACGGAATCGTCGGAGCGGGACATTCCGCTGGTCGGCATTGCTCTCGAAGCGATGCGGCGCTTTCCGAAGGGCTTCGGGCGCTACTTTGACAACGAGGACAGTTTTTCGGCGGCGGTGAATAAGCACATGAAGAAGCATGGCATGAAGCCGTCGCCGCGCCATTCGGTCTATTCGTTCCGTCACAGCTTCAAGGATCGGCTGCGTGCGCTAGAATGCCCGGACGAACTGACGGACGAACTGATGGGGCATTCGAGCGGTAAGCCGCAATATGGAGTTGGGCACGGACTGGTGCTTAAGCTAAAGTATCTGCAGATGATCGCGTTGGGCCCCGCCGAAGCAACGAATAGTGATCGAGCTAACCGCGCTCTGACCAGTCCCACCTACGGGGCATTCAGCATCTAAAGCGGTGTTTGACGGATTTTTCCCTCGCGGACTACTTTACGCGTGCAGCGATAGTTCGAGCGGCGCATTGCAAAACTCGATTCGTTGGAAGTCCAGCGCAATCGGTTTTTGAGCGTACCGATGTGTGCATAGCGCGCATAAGAAGCGATGCGCCTTGCGACTCACCTACTGGTTGTCGCTCCTAAGGTCTTTCATAGGAGCACAATGTGGCCGCCTCTTATCCCTACACCCCCGTAACCGCGAAGCTGAAAACTTTGCTGCAGAAGGTGCGGTCGACTGGCACCCCGCAGAAACTCACCGCTGCTCACCTCAAAACATTGGGCTTCTCGTCGAGCAACGACGCGTCGATGATCGGCGTGTTCAAGTTTATCGGCTTTGTCGACGGAAGCGGTGTGCCGACGCCTCTCTGGAGTGAGTATCGCGGACAGGCTCCGCGGAAGGTGCTTGGCAGAGCGATTCGCCAAGGATATGCGGAGCTTTTCAGTCTGTATCCAAACGCGCAGTCGATCTCTGTTGCCGATTTGACCAGTGTTTTCGCGACCAGCTCGACGGGCGGGGAGCAGGTCATCAGCAAAACTGTAACGACGTTTAAAACATTGGTTGACGAAGCCGACTTCGACGACGTGGTCGGAGAAACTTCCTTGCCAGCCAGCACTTTGCACGCGCCGGCAACTGGAGCTGCCATGGCTCCCACGCTGCCACCGCAACTGGCACCTGGCGCCGGCCCGGAGGTGCATATCGACATCCAGATTCACATCTCGCCGGAGTCGTCCGCCGATCAGATTGAAAAAATCTTTGAGAGCATGGCAAAGCACCTTTATGGCAAGCGCTCTAGTGGTGACTCCTGATGTCACTCAAGAATCTTTTCGCGGTCGCAAAGGCCATCCAGGAGGATGTTGATGTTGAACTAGGACCTCCCGAGGAAGGCCTCGTGCCGAACTCACATCATGTTATTATGAGCAGCTTAACGCGCGGCTCGCGCAGCTACATCGTTTCGATCGCCAACCAGATTAACGGGGCTTATGAGAACGGTTGGTACGATGCCTGCGCAGTGATGATCAGGCGCTTTGTCGAGACTCTTTTGATCGAGACATTCGAGAGGCACGGTGCCGCACAAAAAATTAAGCTGTCCGGCAGCGGGGACTACATGTTCCTTCGAGACATGATCAACGTGACCTTGACAGAGACCGCTTGGAACCCCAGCCGCAACTTAAAGGCCGCGTTGCCAAGGCTTAAGGACGTCGGCGACAAGTCGGCGCATAACCGCTATTTCGTGGCCAGGCGTGGCGACATCCAGCCCTTGCTGGGTGATATCAGGACGGTGGTTCAGGAGTTGATGCTGCAGAGTGGACTGAAGCACTGAACTGTCCTGAATTGCGCGCCAACACTCTGCATCGCCAAATTCTATTTAGACACTGCACTCACATGGTATTTCAATGCCCGATAGTTCGATCAATACTATATCGACGTTCCGCGCGCTGAGAACGGCAGTGATATTCTCTCCAGTTAAGCTCAAAGCAATCGCCGCCGGACTATCGCCGTTAGCGTTTGTATTTGCTATTCTTGCGGGCGCAGAGTTCGCAATGATCCCACGTCGAATGGCTATTGTGAGTTAAAATTTCCAAAGTGGATGAGATGTGTCGTTGCGAACCACGAGAATTTAGCCGGCGGATTGATTGGGCCGCGGGCACCTTGTTCGCAGGGTGGCTTGCCTGGACGGCAGTCCAGACGCAGATGACCGAGCGCGAGAACGCGCGCAGGCTGACCGAATTGAAGTGGAAGAGCTGCTCAGTTTTGACGTCGATAATATTGCGGAAGCCCTCGGTGCAATCTGGAAAGTGCTCGAGGCCATCTACGACGAGCAAGCACCGGAGGATAACCAAAAGCGCTTGCAGGCTGTTAAGAATGGCCTCAGTTATGTGACGGAGAATAGTTGGATCGAAACAACGAAAGCCATGGTCGACGTCTTAGGGTGGAACCGGCGCCGTCTTTACGCCGGTCTCCTCAACTCCCTAATCGAACTGCAGGCCTTTCAGGAGATCACGGTTGATGAGATCTCCGGGGAAATAACGAGCGCGGTGGCGCAAGCTGCCGGCGCTTGTGAACTACTGTATCCTAATTGTTCTGACTATTTCGAGGGGCGCTTCCGTCGGAGTCCGAAAGGCTACTCGTGGGGAGATGCGGTTCTTATGTCTGCTCATCTTCCAGAAGACGAACATTAGTTTTTCGCTGTACTCGCAGGATGGTCCGGCGCCATTTAAGCCCCGAATTCATCACCCGGCGTAGGGGAGTAAGTCAGTGTTCATCTCTGCGGCCCCGATAGGTTCACCTCACGCTCAGCCCGAAAAACATTGCTGTGCAGGCTGGCGATCCACTGTCGGCCGCTAGAGGTGACATTGAGGTACCGGATCGCAAGCTGGATCTGTGGTGCAACGTTAGTCCAGTAGAACTGAGGAAACTTATAGACGATGTCGGCTGGCGTTGCATAACCAAGCACTTTGTTTAGTCCGATCTCCTCGAACTCATGGAATAGGGAATTTGATTTCCTGATGTAATTGGGATCGCCGAGCTGACCGATCAGATCCGCAGCACGCAACAGCAATCCTTCTTCCTCATCGAGGTCATCACCTCCCCCGTTTGTTGCATCGATGTAGGGAAAGCGCGTGTATTCGATGGCCCGGGCAATCCGGGCGGCGTCGACTTCCTCCACAGCATGGAGCCGCTCAATCACAAAGAGCTTTGAGCGGTCGACATGGTAGGGCGCGAGCGCGGCATCGGAGGATCCAACCGGCAATGCAATTTTGCGCCCAGTAAGGTCCGCAACATAAGCGCCGTCTTCATCGCCTTGGATAATGCCCCGCACATATCCAATGTCATGGGTTAGGCAGGCCATAATAAAGTTCGCATAGTCGGTTGCGGTGGTGGTACGTTGCAGGGCACGCCCAGCCAGGATGTCGTTCCCGACCAGCGTAACCAGCATGGTATGTTCGATATTGTGATAGAGTGCGTCACTATTCCCGATGCACTCCAATGCCAGCCTAGCTGCAAAGGGCAGCAATTTTGTCAGATCGGAATGCGAGGAGCGGAAGCGGTCTTCGGTTTCCCGCGCGAGAAAAGAGCCAAGGGCTTGCGCCGTCAGTTGAGGAATTGTGATCATCTCGGCTCCCTATCTTGCCTCGTTGTTGTTGCACCATGATCGCCGCGTCCCCAGCGGTATCCTTCAACTTCAGCATCGTCAAAACCCTGAGTGCCTGCGGATTTCAACGGATGTTGCTAGCGAGAGTCCCCTGAGAGTTGATTTCAATCAATGCTCTGCAAGCCAGAATCCCGAAGCGTTGATGTCAAATAGAGCTGAGCGCTAGCGGCCCGCTGTCCCCAGCGAGCGCGTACTTCACCCCGCCCCTTGGCCCGTCGGCGGGACTACATACAGCGTCAGTGCAAAAACTGCATAAATGAAGATGAGCAGGGCGCCGACGAACCAGGCCGAGCGGCCGCTGCTCGTAATGAAGCTCGCTGTCACGGTCGCAATCATGACCATGGTGACGGCGCCGGGCCAGAATTGCAGGCTCATCGGCATTGGTCCGACGACATAGCTGAGTAGCACCAGGGCGGGGGCGACGAAGAGAGCAATCTGGGAGGCGCTGCCAAGCGCGATGCTGACACTCATGTCGAGGCGGTCCTTGCGTGCCGCAGAAAAGGCAACGGCAAACTCGGCGGCGGCGCCGACCATTGAGACAATGATAAAGCCAACGAAGGCCGGGCTCATTCCAAACGTTGCTGCGGCCTTCTGCACCGACTCGACAAAAATCTCACTCACAAGTGCAACCAGCACAGTGACAACAAGCAGTGTGCCCACCGCAAGGGCAATTGGCCAATGTTCCTCGCCTTCGCTATGCGCGGCGCCTGCGAACAATTCCTTGTGGGTCTTCAGCGAGAATAGCAGGCCGAGTGCGTAAGCAATGATGAGCAGGATGGCGAGGCCGATGCTGAGCTTCTGCATGACGGTCTCACCCTGCACAAGATCCAGGTCGGCGACTGCGGATGGGGCAAGCAGGGCGACGGTCGCCATGAGTAGAAGACCGGAGTAGAGCCGCGCGCCGGAGCGATTATATTCCTGGACATGGTAGCGCAGGCCGCCGAGGAGCAGACAGGCACCGAGCATGAAGAGGGCATTGGTGACAATCGCACCAGCAATTGACGCCTTCACCAGCATGTACTGGCCGGCACGTAGCGCGGTGATCGCAATGATCAGCTCCGTTAAGTTGCCCAGCGTCGCATTGAGCAATCCGCCGACGGCATCACCGGTCTTGGCGGCAACCGCTTCGGTCGCGTGGCTGAGCAGGGCGGCCAGAGGCACGATGGCGAGAACCGAAAGCATGAACAGCAGCGTATGGGAATGCGGCGCTATTGCTTCCGTGACAAGTACGGCAGGCACGAAGATCAACATCCAAAGCAGCGGTGTGTGCTGAATTTGCTTGAGCAGGGGTTTCATGGCGGCGCCATCTCCATATCGAATGCGACGGCGGAAACTCCGATCCCATCGCCGGACCGGTATTGATCTAGCTCAACAAGACCCCGAAGCTGGAAGAACGCGAACGCACTTCGACCGCTCTTCACCACATCCCCTACAAAATGCCGGCGTTGCGTCAGAAGCCGTCGGGAGGGCTGGATTTCTTCTGATGGCGCGAGGGCTATGCACATCATCAGTATCTAGATGCGTTAGGATTTGCCGACCTTGGATCTTAAGTGAGTGTGAGCATCAGGCTGACGATCTGCGGATCTTTCCTCGGGGCTGCCTTGAAGCCGAACCTGGTGAAAATCTTTCGCATCGCAGTGTTCTCGGGCAGAACTTCTGCGGTCAATTCTTTTAGCCCGGCATCGCGCCCGAGATTGATGAGGTGGCGCATGAGGATCGAACCCACTCCGCGCCCTTGCCAGCCATCGACGACCATAAACGCCATTTCGGCCCGATCTGGCTCCGAGACGATATATCGGCAACCGCCGATCAGGATATTGTGGCCGGTTTCCTCGAGCCGCGCGATCAGTGCGACATGGTTCTCAAAGTCGACGTCCATGAAGAAAGCGCGCTCCTTGTCTGAGAAATGGCGCTTCATGACGAAAAAGCGCCGCTGCAGCGACTGCACGCTGGCCTGCGCTAGCGCGGCGAGCATATCGGGCTCGTCTTCGGGGCGAAGCGCCAGGATATTCACCAGGCGGCCATCGCGTAACTGCTCTTGCGCGGCGTAGGTGGCGGCATCGGACATGGGAACTCCGCTGGCTGGTCGGGTACACTAGTTCGGACCAGTGCCAAGCAAACTGCGGCCGACGGACGGGTGCTTGATCTGGATCAAGACCGCGGGCGAGTGCAACGGCAACGCTCGTATGACCTGCACAAATCAAGGCGCGTCCGTGAGAACCATCCGTCAATTTCTATCCGGAGACGTCATCATCCAGCTTGTAGTCCGGCTGGGACTGCTGGCTTTGCTGGTGACCTGGACATTTATAGTGATCCGTCCCTTCGTGCCAATTCTGGCCTGGAGCGGTGTCCTTGCAGTCGCCTTCTACCCTGCTTTCAACTGGCTGGCCAAATTGCTGGGCGGTCGTCCAAAGACCGCCGCAGTCATCCTCACCATCGTCAATCTTGCAGTGGTCGTCGGGCCGGCGACCTGGCTAGGCTTGAGCGCAGTGGAGGGGGTGAGACAACTCGCCGGTGAACTGACCGCCGGGAATTTAGCCATTCCGTCACCGCCCGAACAGGTCAAGGAATGGCGGATTGTCGGGCCTAAGCTCTACGAATTCTGGGGGCGGGCATCCAGTAATGTCCGGGCGGTCTTGCGTGAGGTTGCACCGTATTTGAAGCCCTTGGCGGGGACGATGCTCACACTTGCGGGCAGCGCCGGTGTCGGGACGCTCAAATTTCTCCTGTCTGTTCTTATAGCCGGCTTTCTCTTTCCCTACGGTCTTCAACTGGTCTCGGGCGGGAGGCGCCTTCTGTCACTTATCGTCCATGAGCAAAGCGAACATTTGCTGGATTTGGCGGGGGCGACAATCCGCGCCGTCTCGCAAGGCGTGATCGGCGTCGCGGTCGTGCAGGCCCTGCTGGCGGGCATAGGCTTCAAGATGGCCGGCATCCCCAACGCCGGCCTTCTGGCCTTCGCGGTCATGTTGCTGACCATTGTTCAGATCGGCGCAGCAATCGTCCTCTTTCCCGTGATCATCTGGATCTGGATGGACAAGGATTTCACCACAGCGCTGCTTTTGACATTATTCCTCACCGCCGTCGGCATTCTCGACAACATATTGAAACCGCTCGTGATGGGGCGCGGGCTCACGACACCGACGATCGTCATCTTCATCGGAGTCATCGGCGGAACGCTCGCGCACGGAATTGTCGGCCTCTTTATCGGGCCAATTGTTCTCTCGGTTGCCTGGGAGTTGATCGCCGCATGGATGCGTGAGGATCGTTCCCAACCCGCGCCGAACTGACTTAGACCCTTGACCTAGATCAACGTTGCGGGCCGGGAAGCCCCTTGAATGAGCTTGCGCGACGATGAGGCCAGAACATGTCGATGGAAACGCCAAACCTGCCAGGCGGCCCCATGTCCGGGCTTGTTGCCTCGGCAGTGGAGTACATGGTCGATGCGGGGCAGCGGAGCATGCTGTTCCTGGACGTCATGCGCCAACGCGGCGATCAGTATCGTGAGCACGTCGCGCAGACAGCGCCGCATGTATTGCAATATGCAGCCGAATTGATCATCGATGGTCGCGAACTGATCGAACCCGTCAACTATGCACTGGTCCGCATCGTTCCGCCAGACGACGTCGAAATCGATATCGAGCGGCGCCCCTTCATCGTGATCGATCCTCGTGCTGGTCACGGTCCGGGAATCGGCGGATTCAAGGCTGACAGTGAGATCGGCGTAGCGATGAGAGCGGGGCACTCCTGCTATTTCATCGGCTTTCTCCCCGAACCTATGCCGGGACAGACCATCGAGCGCATTGCGCGCGCCGAGGCGCAGTTCATCGAGAAGGTCATCAGCCTGCATCCCAAGGCCGACGGCAAGCCCTGCGTCATCGGCAATTGCCAGGCCGGTTGGGCCGTCATGATCCTGGCGTCACTGCGACCCGAGCTATTCGGGCCTCTGATCATTGCAGGGGCTCCGTTGGCTTATTGGGAAGGCGTGCACGGCAAATACCCGATGCGTTATTCGGGTGGCCTCATGGGCGGCAGTTGGCTCACCGCAATGACCAGTGATCTCGGTGCGGGAAAATTCGATGGCGCGTGGCTGGTGCAGAACTTCGAGAGTCAGAACCCTTCGAACACACTGTGGACCAAGCAGTATAACGTCTACTCCAATATTGATACCGAGGCGGATCGCTATCTCGAGTTCGAGCGCTGGTGGGGCGGGCACGTCAATCTGAACGCCGAAGAAATCCAGTTCATCGTCGACGAGCTTTTCATCGGCAACAATCTTGCCGCGGGCAAGGTCGAGATGTCAGACGGACAAAAGGTGGACTTGCGCAACATCAGGTCGCCGATCTTGGTGTTCTGTTCCGAGGGTGACAACGTTACGCCGCCGCAACAAGCGCTGAATTGGATACTGGATTGCTATGCTGATGTGGATGAGATCAGGGCGTATGGGCAGACGATTGTCTATACCGTTCACCAAAGCATCGGCCATCTCGGCATTTTCGTTTCCGGTGGCGTCGCCAAGAAGGAACACGCCGAATTTTCTAGCAATATCGATCTCATAGATGTGCTGCCACCTGGTCTCTACGAAGCGACCTTCGAGGCGAAGGGCGAGGAGACCACGAACTCCGACCTTGTCGTAGGCCAATGGGTGATGCGCTGCGAGGCGCGGACGCTCGATGATATCAGGGCCATGGGTGGCAATTCGCCTGAGGACGAGCGGCGTTTCGCTGCGGCCAAGCGCGTCTCTGAGATGAATCTCGCAGCCTACCAACAATTTGTTCAACCCTGGCTTAAGAACGCAGTGACGCCGCAGATGGCGGAGATGATGCGTAATTTGCACCCGTTACGACTGCAATATGAAGCCTTCAGCAGCAAAAATCCGTGGATGAGCGCCGTAAAGTCCGCAGCCGAAGGCATTGAGGATAACCGTAAACCGGTCTCGAAGAACAATCCCTTCCTGGCATTCCAGGAGCAGATGGGAGAGCAAATCGTTCATCTGCTGGATAGCTGGCGTGACTCTCAGGAGGCGCTGAGCGAAGCCATGTTCCTCAACATCTATGGTTCACCGGCGTTGCAGGCGGCCGTCGGCATTGATCCGAAGTCCGAGCCGTCGCGTCGTCGGGAGATGTCGGATGAACACCGCGTGATGCTCGACAAGAGGATCGCTGAGTTAAAATCGAAGATTTCCCAAGGGGGCTTACGCGAAGCGACCTTGCGCTCATTGCTCTATGTGGGTTCTGCGCGGGGAATGGTCGATGAGCGAAGTATCGAGGCACTGCGTCAGGTTCGGAGCGATCACGCTGGAGCACGACTGACGCTGCCTGAGTTCAAGATGTTGGTGCGTGAGCAGTTCTTTATGTTGTTGCTTGATTCTGAAGGGGCGCTGGCCGCTATTCCGAAGTTGTTGCCCGCGGACGGTGCTCAAAAGCGATCGGCCTTCACGGCAATGCGTGAGATTTTGTCCGCCAGCGGTGACATCGCTGGTGAACGCGCGAGCCGCTGGGCGCGGATCGCCGGGTTGTTCGGCGTCGACGCCGCAGAGGCGGGGGCGTCAAACGTTGCCGCGTTCGACCCTGAGGCACGAGCGTCGTAAAGAAATTTCAAACGGGGGAGCAACATCATGTCAACCGACGCAAGCCAGGCACAATCTCCCAGTAAATATGATCGATTGATCGCGTTGGCGCAGGCCGTGCCGCCGGTTTCAACCGTCGTCGTGCATCCTTGCGACGAAACATCACTACGCGGAGCTGTCGACAGTGCGAAGGCCGGCATCATTCGGCCAATCCTGGTCGGTCCCGAGCAGAAGATCAGGGACACCGCAGACAAGGGCGGATTTGACATCACGGGCTTTGAAATCGTCGATGCCGCGCATAGTGAGGACGCTGCTGCCAAAGGCGTCGAATTGATCCACGCAGCCAAAGGCGAAATGCTGATGAAGGGCAGCCTGCACACCGACGAGCTGATGCGCGCGGTGACGGCAAAGGCGGGCGGCTTACGCACCGACCGGCGCATCAGCCATGTCTTCGTGATGGATGTGCCGGCCTATACCGAGACCATTTTCGTCACAGATGCTGCGATCAACATCTTCCCGGACCTTGGTGCCAAGCGAGACATCATCCAGAACGCCATCGATCTCTACAATCAGGCCGGGTTCGGCCAGTCTCCTCGCGTGGCGATCCTGTCTGCGGTTGAAACCGTTACCGCCACGATTCCTTCGACGATCGATGCGGCAGCGCTGTGCAAAATGGCCGACCGAGGTCAGATCACCGGGGGATTGCTCGACGGACCGCTGGCATTCGACAACGCCATCGATGTTGAGGCGGCGCGGATCAAGGGTATCAAGTCCGAGGTCGCAGGCCGCGCGCAGATACTGGTTGTTCCTAACCTTGAGGCTGGCAACATGTTGGCAAAGAACCTGGCGTATTTCGCCAAGGCCGATGGTGCGGGAATTGTGCTGGGTGCCCGAGTGCCTGTTGTGTTGACGTCACGAGCCGACACGGCACGCGCGCGGATGGCGTCCTGCGCTATCGCGTCGCTCTATGCGCATGCCAGGCGTCAACGCGCGCCAACGGTCGCTGGGTGATAGCCATGGACACAATCCTTGTCGTCAATGCTGGCTCGTCGAGCGTCAAGTTTCAGGTCTTTTCGGTCGAGGGAGAGGGGAACTTACACAGGCGGATCAAGGGCCAGATTGATGGAATCGGCAGTCGTCCGCGGTTACGTGCGAACGGGCCTAATGCTGAGCCGATGGCCGATCGTGTCTATCCGATCGAGGCCGTGGCTGACGTGCCAGCTGCGATGTCTGTCGCCGGCGCCTGGCTCCGCGAAGAACTCAATATCAACCCCGTCGCCGTCGGCCATCGCGTCGTCCATGGCGGGCCGGATTATGCAAATCCGGTGTTGATTGATCACGGCGTCGTGGGGCGCCTGGAGCGATATGTTTCGCTGGCCCCGCTACACCAGCCGCATAACCTGGCGCCGATCAAAACGATCCTGAACAACTTCCCGGCTCTGCCGCAGGTCGCCTGTTTCGACACCGCCTTTCATCGCGATCACAACGCTCTCGCGGATCACTATGCGATTCCGTACGAGCTCCATGCCGAGGGCATCAGGCGCTACGGCTTCCACGGCTTATCGTACGAATATATCGCCAAGCGCCTGCCGCAGGTTGCGCCCGACGTCGCAGGCGGACGCGTGATCGTCGCCCACCTCGGCAGTGGTGCCTCGATGGGTGCGATCAAGAATGGAAAGAGTGTCGAGAGTACAATGGGCTTTACGGCGCTCGATGGGCTCGCGATGGGAACGCGTGTCGGTCAGCTCGATCCGGGAGTCGTTCTGTATTTGATTGCAGAGAAAGGCATGTCGGTATCGAAAGTGCAGGATTTTCTCTATCGGGACTGCGGCCTGAAGGGGCTATCTGGCGTCAGCAACGACATGCGTGAACTTGAAAGCAGCGGGGATCCGCGCGCGGCGTTTGCGATCGACTACTTCGTCTATCGAGTGGGGCTGCACGCCGGCATGCTCGCTGCCGCGTTGCAGGGTCTCGACGCCTTCGTGTTCACGGCTGGGATCGGTGAGAACTCGGCATCGATCCGGGCGCGCATTGTCGAGAGGCTTGCCTGGCTCGGCGTCGTGCTTGATCCGGCAGAGAATGCTGGACACGCAAGCAGGATATCGCGATTCGATAGCCGTATTCCCGTCTATGTCATTCCTACCGACGAAGAGCTGATGATTGCGCAGCATACGCTATCGTTGTTGATGAATCTGAAAACGCACGATCAGAAACATGAAAGAGTGTCATGAAGATTCCGGTATATCCAGAGACCAGTATCGCGTTGAAAGGCAAGAAGGGGCTCATCGTCGGTATAGCCAACGACCAGTCTATAGCTTGGGGCTGCGCCAAGGCCTTTCGGGCGCTTGGCGCCGACGTTGCCGTTACATATCTGAACGAAAAGGCCAGGAAGCACGTCGAGCCGCTCGCGGAGGCGCTGGAGTCTCCAATCTTCATGCCGCTTGATGTGATGGTTGAAGGCGAAACCGAGAAGGTGTTTGAGCGGATCGGCAAGGAATGGGGGCAACTCGACTTTCTTTTGCACTCCATTGCTTTCTCGCCCAAGAATGCGTTGCATGGCCGTGTGGTTGACGTTGATCGTGAGGGCTTTCAGAAGACCATGGACGTTTCGTGCTGGTCGTTTATGCGGATGGCGCACCTGGCGGAGCCGCTCATGAAGAACGGTGGCACGCTGTTCACCATGACCTATTATGGCAGTCAGATGGTGGTGAAGAACTACAATGTCATGGGTGTCGCGAAAGCGGCTCTCGAGGCCGCAGTGCGTTATATCGCGGCCGAACTCGGTCCAAAAGGCATTCGCGTGCATGCGATTTCGCCCGGGCCTCTGGCAACGCGCGCTGCGTCCGGCATTCCGGAGTTCGACGAACTGATGGACAAGGCGCAGTCGCAAGCGCCGTCGCGCAGTCTTGTCAGCATTGACGATGTGGGGAGGGCGACTGCATTCCTCGCGCTCGACGGTGCCAAGCTGATCACTGGAAGTGTGCTCTACGTCGATGGTGGCTACCACATTATCGATTAACGTGTGGCGTTCTTGCTTCAGCTGAAGTGTAGGCCGATTACCTCAGCGACGCAGGCAGGGCGCTTGCCGCCCTCGATCTCGATTGTCACGCGATAGTGGGTGCGCAAGCCGTTGGGTGGTACTTCCTCGGCTTCCGCTATGCTGACGCGGCCGCGCAATTTTGAACCGGCCGGCACAGGCGAGAGATAGCGGACGCGGTCCGCGCCATAGTTAAGGGTATTCTTCAGCCCCTTCAGACCCATCACTGAGCGGATAAACATCGGCGTCAAGCTCAGGGACAGCAGGCCGTGAGCGATAGTCTTACCACCCGGCATCTCCGTTTCCGCGCGCTCCTGGTCGACATGAATCCATTGCTCGTCGCAGGTCGCTTCCGCGAACTTGTTGATGCGGTCCTGCGTCACCTCAATCCAGTCGCTAACGCCGACCTCTGTACCGACGGCGGCCTTGAGTTCTTCAAACCCGTTGAAAATCCGCATGAATGTGATCCGATTCCACAGGTTACAGTTTCATTTCGGGAACTTTGTCTGGAACGACGAGCTCGGCCTCCGTCACCGCCAGTACCTCGGCGATGGTGACGCCGGGCGCCGTCTCCTGCAAAGTTGCGTTGCCGCCAGGAAAGGCGATGACCGCCATATCGGTAACGACGAGATCGATTGGCCGAACCGACGTGAGTGGTAGGTTGCATTTGGCAACAATCTTAGACTTTCCCTTGGCTGCATGTTGCATGGCAACGATTACACGTTTGGCACCACTAACGAGGTCCATCGCGCCGCCCATACCTGGCACCATCTTGCCGGGAATCGTCCAGTTGGCGAGCCGCCCGCCGGCATCTACCTGCAGACCACCGAGTACGGTGATGTCGACATGGCCACCGCGGATCAAACCGAACGACATCGCACTATCGAACGTGGCGGCGCCGGGCAGCGCGCTAATCGGCTTGCCGCCGGCATCGGTCAGCAGCGGATGAGCCATGCCCTGCTCGGGGATGGGACCGGTGCCAATCAATCCGTTCTCGGACTGAAAGAAAATGTTCAACCCTGGCGGCACATAGTTAGCGACCAGAGTTGGAATGCCAATGCCTAGATTGACGAGGTTGCCCGGTCGAAGCTCTTGCGCCACGCGGCGGGCGATAGTGGTTTGTGCATCCATAGATCACCCGTTCGCGACGAGGTAATCGACCAGGGGGGCGGGGGTAATAACGTGGTCGGGCGCGATGACGCCGACCGGGACGATATGCTCCGCGGTGACGATGACGGTGTCCGCCGCCATCGCCATGACCGGATTGAAGTTGCGGGCCGTGAGGGCGTAGGACAGGTTGCCGGCGTAGTCGGCAAGAAATGCGTGCACAAGCGCAAAATCGGCGCGTAGGGCGGTCTCGAGCAGATAGCTCTTCCCGCCCACATCGATCTTTTGTTTGCCTTCCTCGACCAGCGTCCCGACGCCAGTCGGCGTCAATACGCCACCCAACCCACAGCCACCGGCGCGAATGCGCTCGACGAAAGTGCCCTGCGGGATCAGATCAACGGTGATCTGTTTGCCCAGCATTTGCTGTTGAGCCTTCGGATTGAGGCCAATGTGGGTCCCGATCATGTGGGCTACCTGTGCGCCCTCGAATAGTTTCCCGACACCTTTACCGGGGGTGGCCGCATCATTGCTGATGAGAGAAATGTTCGACTTCTTCTGCCGCACTAGTTCGTCGAGCAGGCGCTCCGGCGTTCCCACACCCATGAATCCGCCGACCATGATGCTTGCGCCGGTCGGGATCATCGCAATGGCATCTTCCAGAGAAACAGCCTTCATAATGGAGCTCCGGTCAACAGTCGATCAGGAGAGCCGATGGTGAAGAAGTGTCGGTGTACGAAGCCGGTGCTCCTTTGATCTGCGTCAAGACTTGTCATTATTTCCTTCGCGAACAGAGACTCCCACGCCTTCGAGGGCTTCCGCCCAGAGCTTGCGGATCTCTGCGTGGCGCTCTTCGAGAGTAGCGCTCACGGCCTCACGGAAGGGCGTCAGATTCGGGCTCTTTAGAAGAAGGATCTGTGCCTGCAGCAGGCGGCCGCTTTCAAATTCAATACGGCGCAGCGCCGTGACGAATGGATCATGCGTGTCGGCTTCGACCGGCAAGAGGGCGGCGGGCCGAATTCCAGCATGTATGGCATGCGCGCGGGCAGCCAAATCACCCGCCAGTGCCAGGGGGGCATCGTCAATGCCTTCGATGGGCTTTGGGAGCCATGTCGTTTCCCAAGACGCTGCCAAATAGCTCAGTGCAAGATCGGGTATCCATGATGTCGCGCGCAGCAACAGGGAAACGATTTCCGCTTCTCGATAGAATTGCGCATTCAATTCGGTCTGCCAGGCGGATTCGAGCTTGAGTGGCATGGCGAACGCGAAGTGTCGCGCCAACGCGCCGTGGGCCGAGATCAAGAATGCTGCGACGCGTGTTTGCTGATGTAAGGGCACGCGGCCTTCGGGGTCGAGTGGTCCGAAGAACGCCCTCATCGTAGCGTTTCCTGTACTGGTATCGCTCGCAGATGGTCGTAGCCGGCTGGAAATGGAACGAGCTGCCCGCCGGCTTCTTCCGGAGCAATCCAGACAGCCTTGTTGCCTTGCCAGCCCCCCGCCAGCACATCCTCTGCAAAGCGTGCGAGCAGGTCGGCGGTGAGCGCAGGTTTCTCCAGCGTAAAGGCATGGTAAGCGCGTTGAACGATGACAAGCGAGCTGTCTGGAATTTGGATACGCAGGGTCTCGTGGAGTGCACGTGGCGTCAGAAAGTCGAATTCACCGTTGAGGATCATCGTTGGTACGCCGATTAGAGGGAGTTGCGGCGTCAAAGGCTGGAAGTCGAGGAAAGACTCCATCAGATTCTGCAGGGCGTAAACGTCATTGATAAGCCAGCCTTGCCGCTTGACGTTGTCGAGCGTTTCCAAAACCGGCTTCAGCCACTGGTCGCTGACGTTCATTGGCAGCAGTAGGTCCTGAAGATAGCTGGTGCCGCCAAGGACTAACCCGGTTCGCAAGGCATTGCCGAGCAGATACAGTTGAGGCGGTAGCTCGGCAAAGCAGCTCATCGGCACCAGACCGGTCAACCGTTGGCCGTGTTCGATTGCATAGCGCAGTGCAATAAGGCCGCCGAAGCTGATGCCACTCAGAAAAATGGGACCGTCGCCGAGTTCTCCAATCAGAAGATGTAATGCGGCGACGTGGTCGTCCTGACGGATGAACAGCGCGGGCTTATCGGACGCACCTTGGCCGAGCAGATCGAACGTCGCGACGCGGAAGTGACGCGCCACCAGTGCGTCGCGATAGGCCGTCCATAATTCAGCGTATTGCGTCAGTCCGTTGACCAGAACGTAGACGGGCGCGTCCGTCGGTCCGTCGAGCTCATAACGTATCCGATATGAACCGTAGCTCAGGAAGGGCATTGCGCTGACCGGTTGGCGATTTGATCGTCGCAATGATCAGCGGACGAAGACAATTTCTATTGAGCTAGATCAAGCATTTCCTGATTGAGCCCCTCAACATATGCACAAAACATCATCGGGAGGAGACCGTCATGACCGGTAGAGCTGCCATGAAACGTTGCCTCGTCAGCCTGATCCTGTTGCTGGTTGGCACTGCAATTGCGGTTGCGCAACCCTTCACACGCCGGTCGTCGCAAGTGCAACATGATGGGCTGAAAAACTACTATGAGGTGCCAAACTTCAGGTTGGGCGGTAAGTATGATCTGAACGATCCGACCAAGTGGGAGAACGGCGGAGAGGGCGGGGTCACGCTGGAGTCGCTCGGTGGCGGACAATTGCGCACCGCGTACGTCGCGATTGGGAATGCGCGCCGCAATGCGGCCGGCGAGATCACCAACGCCGTTGTCATCAATTCCTATTATTCCGGTGACTCCACTGACATGTATGAGCAATGGGTCAGGGGCGCTGCCCTGTCGGGCGGCGTGCCGATTATTGGTCCGGGTCGACCGATCGATACCGACCGGTACTATGTCATTATGGTCGATCCGCTGGGGACCTGGGGTGCTAGTAAGCCATCAGACGGTCTAGGCATCAAATTTCCGCAATACAGCTATTTTGATATGGTGCAGGCTAACTACCGCATGTTGCGTGATCACCTGAAGGTCGCGCGCGTGGCGCTTGTTGCTGGCGTCTCGATGGGCGGCACGCAGACCTACGTTTGGGGTGTCCTGCATCCAGAGTATATCGGCGCACTTATGCCGATCGGCGGAACGACCCAGTCCGACGCCGAGGACCCCGTCGGCAATTGGACTTTTCAGTTGATGACGGCCGCGATCCAATCTGATCCGGTATGGCAATCCACCAAAGGTGATTACTACAAGCTTCCCAAGGAGAAGCACCCCTTGCCGGGCATGGCCTTCGGCTGGTCGGTGCTCGGCCTGACCGGATATGATTTCGGCTTCAGGACTACTCAGAGTTTCGCATCGGTACAGCCCGAGGTCTTCTATTGGGATCCACCGAACGAGAAGGCCGGTCTCAGTGTCAACAATCGCTCCAAGATGTATGATGCGGTCGACCTTGTCTGGCGCAATCGAGTTGGTGAAACCTACAACGTCAATCCGTACCTCGGCCGAATTCAGGCGCGCACATTGGTGATGCACATCACCAATGATCTCTGGCTGAACTTCAAGCTCGCCCAGCGCGCCGTCGATCGCGTGCCGGGCGCGGACCTCATTTCCGAGGAGAGTCCGGTCGCACACTACGGCGTGTTCCCGATTATCAACAATCGCAAGAACGATCCGAAGTTCGTGGCTTTCATGGACGACGTGGCGAGCCTTGATCGGGCGCAGAAGTTCGTCGACAAGAATTATCGTGTTCCTGGTGTTGCCGAGAATGTGGATAAGACAAAATCATTCTGGAAAGATCATGTGACCTATCCTTATCCGGTCAAATACGCGACCGCGAAGGACAAGCGTGGAACGCTCTGGCAGATCGGCTACATGGACGAATATGCTGGGACCGACAAGGAACCGAAAGTTCTTGTCGTCATTCACGGGAAGGGCGCGTTTGGCGGGCACTACGGCAATATCATGCAGTATGCGCTGCGCAGCGGACTGCGCGTGATCGTTCCGGATTTACCTCATTACGGCATGTCAGGGCCCGGCAATCTAGATAAGAGCCCGGCGCGGACCATGCAGGACATGCGCGAGGTGATTTACGATCTCGTTGTCAATCAGCTCGGCGTCAAAAAGGCGCATTACCTTGGACACTCGCTTGGTGGTCAATTTGTGATGGGTTACGCGCTCACTTGGCCGGATGCAGTGCAGGGCCTTGCGCTTGAAGCGCCGTCTGGCCTTGAGGAGTATCCGCGCGACATCACGATCGCCAAGGACAAGAAAGCGCGCTTGTTCGATGAGGCCTTCGGCCGCGATTTCGACAAGTGGAAGCAGAGCTGGGAACAGACCGGAATTCTCAAAGCGGAAATGGGGCGATCTGAGCCGAACATCCGCGACTTCTTTTACTTCAAGAAACGTGACCCTGAGACCGGCGTGGTGTCGGCTGCCAAGAGCGGATACTTCTTTAGCGACAGCGAATATGCCCGCTTCCATACGGAGCAGCGTGTTGGGTTAACGAAGGGAAATCCCAAGGAGCTCGAGCAGTGGTGTAACGTCTTCATTTTCGACGTCTACACGATCGGGGCGGAGTTGCAGCAGGACGATCCGAAGAACCTTTACGATCGGCTGACGGAGATCAAGGCGCCGATCTTCCTCGCGTTCGGGGACAAGGAGCCATTTATCCCGACGCCTGCTTTTAACGGGCTAACCGACCTGGGACGTGACGTCATTACGCCGTTCATGTCGCGCATGACCAATGCCGGCAACCGGCCGATGCTTAAAATCTATCCGGAGACCGGGCACTTCATCCATACGGACAATCCAGTTGAATACTCCGCAGACGTGGTCGATTTTGTAACGAAGGGAACCCTCGACACCAGTTCACCACTCGGCACTGACCGTATGATCAGGGGAGCTGTCGCGTCAGCCGTCCCTTTAGCACCGACGCCGCCCGGAGCTGCGCCGACTGCCGGCCTGAACAAGTAGGGTGATACATGCCAAGAGTGCGGTCAGGTGAGGTCTCTCTGGGCTGGAGGGAGTGGGGACGAGGCGACGTTAGCGTCGTCTTCATTCACGGCAACCTCGCCAGCAAGGATTGGATCGAACTAGCCGCGTCGCTATTTCCTTCCGGACTGCGCGTGGTCGGAATCGACTGGCGCGGCTGCGGCGAAAGCGATCGGACGAAAGCGACGGCCGACTATAGTAACTACTCCATGCAGCAGCATGCGGAGGATATGTTAGCTGCGCTCGACGCTCTAGACGTTAAATTCTGCCATCTCGCTACGCACTCGACGGGCGGCATCATTGCCGCGCGTATGTTATTGATGCAGCCGGAGCGCTTTGGGAGCGTATTCTCCCTCGATCCAGTTTCACCGCTCGGTATGGCCTTCAACGCCGATCAGATCGGCGTTTTTCGGGCGATGATGGCAAGCAAGCAAGTCACGCGGACGGTAATGGCCAGCGCGGCGTCCTCACTATTCTTGCCAGAGAGCTTTGCGCCAAATGCGATCCCACGTTTTCGCGAAGGGCTCGGGGAAATTCCGGCGCTGTTTGAACGCATCATCGAACAGACCTTCGGTGTTTCTGAAGGGATCTGGATCGGCACGCCGGTCAATCTTACCCGCGAGCGAGAAAGTGGAGAACTCAAACGCCGCATGCCGGATATCCGGCATCCCCATCTGGTGTTGTGGGGGGAACAGGATGGCTGGATTCCGCCAGCCGATCTCCGGGCGATGGCTGCGGTAATGCCAGATTGCCGGCTCGTGGTTGTGCCCGGTATCGGGCATTCGATGAATCTTGAACTACCCGCGCTCTACGCAGGCTATTTCGGCGCATGGTTCGGAGGGCGTTCGAAATAGCAGGGATCTGGGCAGGCAATGGCAATTCAGCTCCTCGTCGGCACGATCGTTACCGTGATCACCATCATGGTTCATGCGCTGGTCACCGTTGGTGCGGTGGGCATCGCCCGCTCAGCAGGGCTACGGCACACCACGCGACCGAGACTTCACCTGATGGCCGTGATGGTTGGGGTCGCTGCCGTGCTGATGATTGCACATACGCTGGAAATGCTCGCTTGGGCGCTGGCCTATGCAATAGTCGGCGCTGCCCCAGACGACAGCGACCTTCTTTATTTCGCATTCGTAAATTACACCACCCTCGGCTACGGCGATATAACGCCGGTGCAAGCTTGGCGGCTGATCGGGCCGATGACCGCCATGAATGGCATTCTGATGTTTGGTTGGTCGACTGCGGTCCTCTTCGAAGTGTTGCGTAAGACGCTGGATCATCTTGCCGCGATCGGTGCGCGCGGCTTCAGCCCTGTAGATCCAGACTAGCGAGTCTGCTTCGGTCCAAGAGTACAATCTGACGCTGAGTGTTGCCGATGAAACCGAGAGTCCTCAGTTCGTGCAATCGCGACAGTACGCGGGAAACAGTTTCCAGCGTTAGGCCCAGGTAGTCGGCGATATCGCGGCGTGACATCGGCAGGGCCATAGTGCCCGCGGCAGACAACCGCTTGTCCATCTCAAGCAGGAAGGCCGCGACCCGCTCCAGCGAGGTCTTGCGGCCAAGCAGAAGCATGTGATCCTCCGCGTGTTGCAGATTGCTTGTGGTCATACTGAGCAAGTTGCGCGCGACCATGGTGTCGCTTTCAGCCACGATCTCTAAACTTTGTCGCTTAATGAGGCGAACAGTGGTGTCTACAATCGCTTCCGCAGTGAACCGATGCTCGCCACCGTTCTCAAGGCCGAAGATGTCTCCGGCGAGGTGAAATGCGCCGATCTGACGGCGGCCGTCGGAGAGCAGTTTGTAGCTTCGCACGGCACCGGATTTCACCTGATATACGTACTCTGCAGGCTCTTTCTCCCCGTAGATCTCGGTGCTCTTTTTGTAAGTAAACTCATTCAAGCTGACGATGGGATTCGAGTCGCTGGCCATGCCGAACTCACGGAGGGAATTGGGGCGAGGCGTCGGATTCGTAGTCGTGCGAGCAAACATGGGTCAACTCCCCTCACCAAATGATCGCCAGAGCAACGTTGCATTGCAGGGAAGTGTTGAGCTTTTCGCTTCCTCTAGAGCTGATCTAAGACTAGGGTGCAACCTTAGGCTATTGGTCCAAAGGTCATTGTCCCAAAGTACAATGCGCGAGGCCTTACGTCGCCAAGGGCATTACGCTTGGAATGAATCATTTGAGCGGATGGACGGCGCACTCGCATGATCGATAGGAGAGAATGCGAAGGTCGGTCGGGCAGGAAATGTCAGAGCTGTGATTGTCATTAGAGAAACTTGATCTCAGAGGGCAAAATGCCTGGTTTGATCCATGTAGTGGATGACGACGCGTCGTTTAGAGCTGCGATCGAACGTCGGCTCAGGGTGGCCGGGTATGAGGTTGCGGTATATGCTTCGTCACAGCAGTTTCTGGATCGATTGCCAGACGTTAATCCGCGCGCATGTATCGTGCTGGATGTTCAGATGCCGGCACTTAACGGCCCGCAATTGCAGAGCCGCTTGATCGAGCTAGGCTCGAGTATGCCGATCATCTTCCTTACGGGACATGTCGATACCGCGGTAACGGTGCGAACGATCAAGGCCGGCGCGGAAGACTTCCTGACCAAGCCCGTGACATCACAGCAGTTGATTGATGCGATTGAGCGTGCGCTAGCGCGCCAGGAGTCTACGGGAGGTCAGCAAGAGAAAACCGCCTTATGTCGCCTGCTGGTTTCATCTCTTACGCCACGTGAGCGACAGGTGTTCGATCTAGTGGTACGTGGAAAGATCAACAAGCAAATCGCCATAAGTCTGGGAACGACGGAGCGCACGATAAAAGCGCACCGCCATCAGGTAATGGAGAAAATGCGTGTCCTTTCACTCGCAGAACTCGTTTCTATCGCAGAGCGGCTGGGGATGCGCGACCGAGTTTGAATCGCAGCGGCCGCAGCTCTCACTATTCATCGATATCCTGATTGAACATCTGCGTGGGCGGGCCTTCATGAGCGGTGGCGAAGCGACCAAGGGCTAGCGAGGTCGTCAGTCGTAACAGACTGGAATCCACAAACTGCAGATGCAGAATATGCCCCTGTGCCATACGTTTTACCAAGCTTGGTTCGGCGATAGTTCCTGCGATGCAGGCATTGGTCAGACACCAAGTGTACGGAACTCTGTAAGTCACGCCTTGATCGATCGTGAGTTCAACCGGCTTTTGCAGGTACATACCTACGGGGGAGAATATTTGTATCCGCTTGGCGGCATCGCCTTCGCGTTCGATGATGTCCAGCCGAACCGCCATTTGACCGGTCGGGAAAGTACCGGTGATCGATGTGCGACAAAGTGGTTTTGCCCCGCCAGGCTTGAAGCAGACTTTGCTCCAGTCCCCGAAGGTGATGTCCTTTACTGGGCGCTGACCGCGGGCGCGAACTTCCCCGTCAGGAGCGGTGGCCGCCGGGTCTTGTTGGGATACTGCGGGTTTGTTGAACGTGAGGCTCGCCAGCGCCGCAAGTAGGAGCGCTCGGAAGGGGTTCAACGGATGCTTGCGTTGTGGTTTATTGGGATCGGAATATGTCACAGCTGACCTCCGGCATTGGTCTCATTTCTGGTCATCCAAAAACTTCGCTACAATTGGCGACCAAATCGGGATAGCTTCCGGCGATCCGATGAGAAAGTGCCCCTCATCACCAAAAGGCGGTATCAAGCGGTACTCTGCTTTACCGCCGGCGGCCGTGAAGGCCTCGTGCATACGTTTCGACAGTGCTGGTCCGAAGAACGTATCGTTTTCGATGTAGATCCACAGCATTGGCATGCGTGATGTGCGGCCGAAATCTGCCGTCGCTTCGATGAGCCTGTCCGGCGCGCAGTTGTTGTTTGGCTTGCCGTCGACGCGGCCACCGCGGCCGGCGGCGAAAGTAATGATCGCTTTAACCTGTGGTGGATTTACGCTCGATAGCGCAATGGATGCCCAACCTCCGGCGGATTGTCCAACGACGATGACATCGTTCGGCACGATGCGGTTTTCTGCGATCAAATAGTCAATAATCCAGAGGTTAACTTTTGCGACTGCAAGCCCGGCGTCGTGGAAGTTTGGATTTTCGCATTTTCCGATCTTGGAGAAGAAAGGGCCGTAGATGGCACGCTCGGGAATGTCGATGGCGGATGCCCCATATCCGGTGCCGACCGGCGCCACCACCAGATAACCGCGCCTCGCAAACCATTTGGCCGCATCGCGGAATTCAACCAGGGGAAAGAAGCCGCGGTCAGTCGGATTGAGCGAGACGCCGTGGTTCATGATAACCAGCGGGAAGGGGCCGTTGCCTATCGGGCGCACCAGATAGGCAAACATCGGCAACGGCAGCGGCAGCACCCAGAGCTCTTCCTGGATGCGCGCAGCGTCGGGCTTGTCGGCCGCTTGCATCGGCGCGGCAGGGGCCATGGATATAAGAAGCGCCGCCGTGACGAACGCGTGAATGGCATGCATGGTGGGTGCCTTTCCGGATCGCCTCATGTCGCGATCCGACAGCCAAAATTCTGAAGGCGGTTGATTCAGATCAATCCTCATTGCCGGAGCCAGCGCCTGTTGGCCCGATGAGCTCGAATATTTCTGCGATACGTGTGGTTAATGTGCCGACGCGCCGCGAAGAAACCCTGATGGTCGCGTTGCTGCTGGGCTTCGCAGGCGGCTATCTCGATGCCTATACGTGGATTACGCATGGCGTTCTGGCGAATGCGCAGACCGCCAACTTGGTATTCTTATGGGTAAAAGCGACGGCCGGGAAGTGGACGGAGGCATTTCACTTCGTGCCATCGCTCTTCGCTTTCGTCGTCGGCGTGGTGCTCGCCTCATGGCTGCGGCGTGCAGTCGGTGATCGAGTCGGCCCGATCAGCATTCTCGTAGAAGCTGGCGTTCTGATCCTTGTCGGTGTGCTGCACAATCGCGTGCCTGACGTTGCGGGCACGCTGGGCGTCTCGATGGCGGCCGCAATGCAGACTTCGAATTTCACCAAGGTTGAGGGTTCAAACTACAGCTCTGTGATGATCACAGGAAACTTTCGCCAGGCGATTGAGGGAGCGGTCGCACTGGTTGCTGGAGATATCCAGGTCGGTCTGTTGCGTAAGTCCTGTATATTCATGGGGGTTTGCGCCGCATTTGGCACAGGCGCCGCTGTCGGTGCTTTCATTACAGAGCGGGCGCCAGCACTCACTCTAACCGTTCCTGTCGGTGCGTTGCTGCTGGTTCTTCTATGCTGCGGCGGATTCCGCGGCGTGATGCGGGATCGCGTTGATCGAAGGGAGCAGGCATGAGGTCGCACGGGATCTTTCCGCCGACGCGCTGGCTTGCCGAATATCGCGCTGACTGGCTTCGCTGTGACATGATCGCTGGCGTCACGCTGGCCGCCTATGCGATCCCGGTGTCGTTGGCCTATGCTGCGCTCGCCGGCATGCCGCCCCAGATCGGGATCTATGGCTACATGCTGGGCGGCATTGGCTATGCCTTGTTGGGCTCTTCGCGGCAACTTGCTGTCGGCCCGACTTCGGCGATTTCGCTGATGATCGCCGCTTCGGTCGGGGGTCTAGCGGCAGGCGATGCGCTTCGCTATGCGCAGATTGCGAGCGTAGCAGCCCTTGGCGTTGCGGCTCTCTGCCTGATTGCCTGGATCTTTCGACTAAGCATGCTGGTACGCTTGATCAGCGACACCATTCTGGTTGGCTTCAAGGCTGGCGCGGGTCTCACCATTATCATGACGCAGCTGCCGAGCCTATTTGGCGTTGCTGGTGGCGGGCGAAATTTCTTCGATCGCCTTGTCGTGCTTGTTGGGCAGCTCGGTGGTGTTCACTGGATCGTGCTTGCGATCGGACTTGTTGCGATCATGCTGCTCCAGGGCGAGCGTCTATTGCCCGGCAGGCCGGTAGGACTTGCAGTCGTCATCCTATCGATCGTTATCGCGACAGCGCTCGGCTTGCCGGCGCTTGGCATTCCCGTCACCGGCGAAATTCCGAAGGGCTTGCCGAGCATTGCCATGCCGACCTTCGGGCTTCTTGAGTTCGATGAACTATTTCCTCTCGCTGCCGGCATCATGTTGCTCGCCTATGTCGAAGGCGTCGCAGGTGCGCGAAGTTTTGCGGCGAGGCACGACTATCCCATCGACGTGCGGCAGGAGTTTCTGGGGTTGGGCGCCGCCAATCTGGCGGTAGCGCTCGGCCATGGTTACCCTGTTGCGGGAGGCTTGTCACAATCCGCCGTTAATGATCAGGCCGGCGCGAAAACGCCGCTCGCTCTGATCATTTGTTCAGCCACCTTGGCGATCTGTCTACTTTTCCTCACGGGGATATTGACCAATCTGCCTAAGGCAGTACTTGCTGCGATCGTTTGCACGGCTGTCTACAAACTAGTTGACATCGCCGCGCTCATGCGGATGTGGCGTATCAGTCGGATCGACTTCTATGCTGCGGCGATCGCCCTAGTCTCCGTTCTGATGCTGGGCATCCTTCAGGGCATCCTGCTGGCTACGCTAGCGTCCATATTTCTGTTACTGGCGCGTGCCTCGCAGCCAAACGTCGCGATTCTCGGGCGCTTACCAGGAACAGGCCGATATGCCGATAGTGCGCGATACCCTGACGTAGAGTCCCTTGCCGGTGTTCTCGCTTTCCGCCCAGAGGCCTCGTTACTTTACATCAATACGGAAACGGCGATGGAGAATGTGATGGCAAAGGTTCGCGCATCACCGGACACCAAGGTTGTGGTCTGCGGGCTCTCTTCCTCACCCTTTATCGATCTTGCGGGCGTGAAAATGCTTCACGACCTCCATGGCGAACTTGTCTCGCGCGGCATCGCTTTTCAGATCGTCGGCGCCCGCGGGCAAGTCCGAGATGTTTTGCAGGCTGATGGCCTCGCGGAGAAGACCGACAGCGCCAACTGGACCCGAAGGATGGATAGTGTACTCGACGATCTGAGGAAAGGTTGACCGTGTTGCCGTGCCAAGCGGAGCGTCGTTCACAACATCACGTTGCATTGACTTGGATCAACAGGCGCCACTGGGAACGGCTTCAGCATTGGCTACACGCCATCAGCATCCTGGATTTGTTACATGTCCAAAGACGGCAACGCCGCAACAACCGATCTGCTGACATTGGCCGCGGGAACGATTATCGGCTTCCTCGGCGCGAGATCCAGAGTTCGGTACCGAGGATGGCTTCCCGGTCGGCCATGCCATGTCCGGCCGACTTTTCACCGTGTTCGGATAGTTCGCGATGATCTTGGCCCAAGAAGTCAGTTTCACAACCAGAAGGGAATGAACCATGCGAAAATTTAGCGTCTTTGCCGTTGTAGTCGCGGTGCTTGCTGGAGTCGTCGGCTTCGCCACGCCATCAAGCGCGGATATGGGCCAGGTTGCTGTGATATTTACCAAGGGTGGCTTTATTGTCGGGGTCGGCGGCGGCGAGGGCGTGTTGAGGTACCGCGGAAAAACCTATCCCTTTACCGTCTCGGGCATGAGCGTGGGTTTCACGATTGGTGCATCTACCACCAAGCTTATCGGTCGCGCGATCAATTTGAAGGGGCCCACATCAATTGAAGGCACCTACGGAGTGGTCGGAGCGGGTGGGGCGGTGGTGGGTGGCGCTGGAGGCGTGCAATTGCAGAATGGCAATGGCGTGATCCTGCAGCTCAGCGGCCCCAAAGTTGGCGCTGAGCTATCCGCCGCTGTTGGCGGCGTCACGATACGGTTGAAGTAAGCCGGCGTCGAACGGGGCTGCGCACTGCGCGGCCTCGTTTCTTTTAGTAACGATTTTCGACGAACTTCATTCGACGGAGGCTGGCCTGATCGTTGTAGCGGCCCTTGTTGGAACGCTTCGACAGCCTAATCTTCTTTCGCGCAATCTTCTTGTATGGGATCGTCTTGAGGATATGCGATATGATGTTGAGCCGAGCCCGCCGCTTGTCGTCGGAGCGGACCAATCGCCATGGCGCATGCCTTGTATCGGTCGCCTTGAACATCATGTCGCGCGCTCGGGAATAGTCGTACCAGCGCCCAAATGACTCGGTGTCCATCGGGCTTAGCTTCCATTGACGGAGAGGATCCTCGATGCGTGCCTTGAAGCGCAGCTCCTGCTCCTTCATGCCGACTTCGAGCCACAGCTTGATCAGGATGATCCCAGCATCCACAGCGAATTTCTCGACCAGCGGGCACAATTCCAGGAAGCGTTTGTGTTCAGCCGGGCTGCAGAAGCCCATCACATACTCGACGCCAGCGCGGTTGTACCAGCTTCGGTCGAAGATCACGATCTCGCCGCTTGCCGGGAACTGCTCGATGTAACGTTGAAGGAATAGTTGAGACTTTTGGCGGTCAGACGGTGCTGGCAGGGCGCAGACGCGGAAGACCCGCGGACTCACCTTCTCGGTGAGGGCTTTGATGGCGCCGCCCTTGCCAGCGGCATCGCGTCCTTCGAACAGAACGATGACTTTTAGATTATTCGCTTTAACCCAGTCCTGCAAATGGCAGAGTTCGACCTGGAGCTTTCCTAACTCCTTCTCGTAGTCCTTGCGCTTTAATCGCTCCCTTGGCACGTCAGCTGACATGTCACAGCTCCAACATGAATCCGATGCGAACCACGCTCAATCTCCCCAAGAAATTGTGATGGCAATGTCGCCGGGTATGCCTCCCGGATAATCGATGGTCTGGTAGCCGATACGATAGCCGCGTGGCTGCAGATAGTCGCTCCAAAGCTGGAAGATCTCACTTGGAATTCCCGTAAGTGTTTTCTCCCACCCCTTTTCTTGCTGATTGATCGCGCGACCCTTGTCGGTGCACAGCGAGTTGGGAAAGCGATAGACCTGAACTTCCGTCAAACCGTTTCGTACCGCCCGCTGGATTATGGTTGACGCAAGCTGAACCTTTTCGGCTTCGCTCTTGCCGGACGGTTGGCTGAGTCGCTCGATCAGCGCGCGCTTCTCGGCCTCAGCCGCCGCGGCGAGGCGGGCGTACTTTTCCACCGCTTCGGCTTCCTTGAGGGCGGCCTCTTTACGGATCTGCGTGGCGTTGGGGATGAGATCGTCGATGCTACGAGACATGATTGATTGCTCCTGGTGATTGTCGGCTTCGGCGCTGCCACAAGGTTATGTACGGGTGGGTGTGTTTTATTGATCCAAATCAAGCAATCCGCTTCGTGGGGAGGCACGATGGAGCGCATGGCTGCGGAGCGTCCGGGCGTCCGGAAGGGAGAGAAGCCTTGAACGAACAGTTGCACCCCGCAGCTCCTCATCATCTGCCATTCTTCGTTCCCGGTGCCGACGGAGCGGATACCCTGATGGTAGTGATGGGATTTTTTCTCGTAGCGACAGTGCTATGGGCCGGTACGTTGTACTGGAAGCTGCACAGTCTACCCGAGCGCATGGCCCACAAAACACAAAAACTGCAGATGGAGATCGTAGCGGTCCTTGGACTGATCTCGCTGTTCACTCACATGCATATTTTCTGGGTTGCGGGATTGTTGCTCGCCATGATCGACCTGCCGGATTTCGGTACGCCGATGCGCAGCATTGCCGATTCTGTCGAGCGCATTGCAAATGCTACGCCGGGTGCACTTCCCGCTGAAGCCGAGGTTGACCCTGTAACCGGCGGCAAGCTCGGTGTTCAGGCCTTGATGAAGGAAGGGTTACACGACCATGCTTGAACTCATGATCTGTTCACTGGTTACCATCCTTCCAGATTATCTCTATCGCCGCTACCGGCAGGGAAAGCGGTTCGGCAAAGAAATCACTTTCTTCTCTGTCTGGTATGAACTGAGGTGGGGAATCACTGGCTGCCTGATGTTGACGATCGGGCTGATCACGATGATCTTCTATTTTCATCCATCCACAACGTCGGCGGCGATCTACTTCCGGACGGTACCAATTCTCCCTGAGGGCTCCGGTCGTGTCGCTGAGGTGAATGTCGGATTCACTGCTAATGTTAAGAAGGGCGATGTTCTGTTCCGACTGGATAGTTCGACGCAGAACGCAGCACTGGAGACCGCCAAGCGAAAAATCGCTGAGGTGGAGGCGTCGCTTATTTCGGCACAAACCGACATTGCCAAGGCGGATGCCCAGATCGCTGAAGCAAGAGCGTCGCACCAGCAGGCCAAAGATGAACTGGAAGTCAAGACCGAGCTGCAACGTCGAAATCCAGGCATCGTACCACAGCGCGATATCGAGAAGCTCCAGGTACTGGTGGATCAACGGCAGGCCGGTATCGATGCAGCGACAGCGGCTAGGGAATCTTCGCTGTTGCGCGTTTCCATTCTCCTGCCGGCTGAGAGAGCAAGCGCCGAAGCTGCGCAGGCACAAGCGCAGGTGGATGTCGATAAGACCTATGTGCGAGCGGGCGTCGATGGTCGCGTTGAACAATTCCTCGTTCGCACCGGCGACGTCGTCAATCAGTTGATGCGGCCGGCCGGAATCCTGATACCTGACGGCGCAGGCCGCAATAGTCTACAGGCAGGATTTGGCCAGATCGAAGCCCAGGTGATGAAGCCTGGTATGGTCGCGGAAGCCACTTGCATCTCGAAGCCGTGGGTCATCATTCCGCTGGTCGTCACAAGCGTGCAGGATTTCATCGCCGCCGGCCAGTTCCGGTCCGGCGAGCTTTTGATCGATCCGCAGAACCTGCAAAGGCCCGGTTCAATTCTCGCCTTTCTGGAGCCGCTCTACAAAGGTGGCCTCGAGGGGGTTACGCCGGGTAGCGCGTGCATTGTCAACGCCTACACCAGTAATCATGATGTCATTGCCGATCCGAAAACCGGCGCAGTGAAGGCATTTCTACTGCACGCCGTAGATGCGACCGGGCTTGTACATGCATTGCTACTGCGAATCCAAGCGTTGCTGTTGCCCATCAAGACACTGGTGTTGAGCGGCCACTGAGAAGAGATACAATGATCACGCTTCAAAAACTTGTCGTCCTTGCATCGATTGCGACTTCTGCTGCATTGCTGGCACCGCAGAGTGCAAAGGCGATCGAACTTGCTGGTGCCTGGGCGACAAGCGCGGATCAATGTAACAAGGTATTTACCCGCAAGGGACGTGCGAAACAGATCGCCTTCACGAGTTTCTCTGGAGTGTATGGCGGCGGATTTATCGCTGAGGCGGATCGCTTAAGGGGAAAACACGAGATTTGCAAAATAGCGTCCAAGAAGGAAAGCGATCGAACGATCAATCTGATCGCTGCTTGCGCCTCGAGCATTATGCTTTCGCACGTCCAATTCATCCTGAACGTGGTCGATGAAAACACGATATCTCGCGAGTTTCCGGGAATGGTGGATATGAAAGTGACATACCATCGTTGTCAGATTTAGCGGATTAACGTTCGACGATAAGCTTGACTTGGATCAACAGAAGGCGACGTGGCTTGTGGCTGGGTGAGGTTGATCAACGGAGAAATGCTATGAACAAGAGAACGCAGTTTCGTGGTAAGGTTAATTTCTTTGCAAATGTGACTGTGGTCGCTACCTTCATCGCATTCGCGGCCCAGCCGGCGAGAGCGGACGATCCCGCAAAATTGCTTAAGGCAATGGCCGACTACACGGCCGCGCAGAAGTCGATCTCTGCGACGTTCGAGAGTGATATCGAGGTCGTGACACCAGAGCTGGAGAAGATCCAGTTCACGAGCTCTGGAAAGCTGCAGCTATCGCGACCGGACAAGCTTCGGATCAGCCGAACGGGCGGTTACACTGACGTCGACTTAATTTACGACGGAAAGACTGCGTCGATCTATGGCAACAATGCGAAGGCATATGTGCAGGCCGACATTGTCGGGTCGATCGATCAACTGGTCGACCTGATCCAGGCGAGATCGGGCGCTGCAATGCCGGGAACGGACTTGCTCCTTACAAATACCTACGACGTATTGATGTCCAATGTCATCCTGTCCCAGCACATCGGGCAAGGTATGATCGATGGTGTCGAATGCGAGCATCTTGCGTTCCGCGGTGTTGATACTGACTGGCAGATCTGGATCGAGAGTGGGGCGCGGCCTGTCCCTCGGAAATATGTGATCACCAGCAAGGCTGTGGCCGGGGCGCCGCAATACACATTACGGATCAGAGACTGGAAAAACGATGCTGTCGCGGATGCCGACACGTTTGTATTCAAGCCACCTGCCGGCGTGACGAAGGTCGATCTGGATTCCAGCGCTATGGCTGAGTTCGATGAAGTCCCCCCCGGCACACCATCAGGAGCAAAGAAATGAGATCAGTGCCAAAGGTGATTATGGTGACCGCCGCCCTCACGTCGTTTGCAGTGGGGTGGTCGTGGAGTGGCGAAGACGTCATAACGCGTGGAGTGTTCTCCACTGCTGAGGCCAGAGTTGGGCGACCGCTGACGCCGATGAGCTATGCGGGTGTAGCGCGCCGAACCACGCGCCGGGCCGTCGCCGTAGGCGCTGCAGGCGTTGCAGCCGGCGCCTACTATGGCTCATCATGCAGGCAAGTCGTGGATGCTTATGGGCGGGTCACGACGGTCTGTTGAGATCTGGGCTGCCTGGCCGGCTGTTGCAGAAACTCGCATGCGCTGACACTGTATAACGGTGACAGTTTGCGGGTCTCTGACGGTTGGGGAAGAGGATGAGACGACGATTCCCTATTGTTGTCTTATATCTACAAAGTTTAATCGTGCGTCGCTTAATCGTGCGTCTCTGTGTCTGCGTTCTGGTCTGGATGTCGGTTCAGCTGCAACCTGTCGACGCTACTGAGCGCAGCGAAGTAAAGCGCGTGCTGCTGCTGCATTCGTTCGGCCGGGAATTTCGTCCCTGGAGCGAACATGCAAGGAGCATCAAGGCAACGCTCGAGCGGCTATCGCCGTGGCCGCTGGACATCCAGGAACATGCGCTGCTCACGGCGAGGCTCAATAACCCGGGTCCGGAAGCACCGTTCGTCGACTATTTGAACTCGCTCTACCATGGCCGTCCACCTGATATCGTGTTGAGCATCGGAGCGCCGGCGGCAAGATTCGTTCAGAAGTATCGCGAGCAACTTTTTCCCGAGGCACCAATGGTTTTGACGGTGGTGGAGCAGCGGCTGGTCAACCGCGTGAACGTCACAGACAACGATACCGTCATCTCGGTCCGCAATGATTTTCTGGCCGCGTTCAAGAATATTCTTCAGGTCATGCCGGAAACTCAGACGATTGCCGTCGTGATCGGTGCCTCAGCATTGGAGAAGTTCTGGCTTGAGGAGCTAAAAAGGGAACTGAAGCCGTTAGAGAAGCGGGTCGCCTTTGTCTATTATGCCGATCTTCCGTTCACGGAAATTCTCAAGAGAGCGTCTGCGCTTCCGCCGCACACCGTCCTGTTCTGGGGCTTGATGTCTATCGACGCTGCCGGTGTCAGCCATGAAGGCGACCTTGCCTTGCGTAGCCTTCATGCAGTCGCCAATGCGCCGATTTTCTCCTACCAGGAAGCCTTTTTCGATCCAGAAACCGTTGGCGGCCCGATGCATTCAATCGCCGAAACCAGCAGGCAGACTGTCAACGCCGCGATTCGAATCCTTGGTGGCGAGAAGCCGGGGAACATCAAAGTCGAGCCGATTGAATTCGCTGCGCCGAAATTCGACTGGCGGCAAATGCAACGCTGGGGCATCAACCAGAGCAATCTGCCGCCGGGTAGCGAGATCCTGTTTCGCGAGCCCGATATTTGGGCGCAGTATCGCTGGCAGATTCAGCTGATTGCAGCCGTGATTCTGATCCAAACGGGGTTGATCAGCGGCTTATTGCACGAACGTCGCCGGCGACGCCTTGCCGAGATCGAGTCACGACAGCGGCTGGCGGAACTTGCGCACGTCAACCGCTATTCGGCCGCCGGAGAGTTGACGACCTCTATTGCGCATGAGCTGAACCAGCCGCTTGGCTCCATTCTTACAAATACAGAGACAGCGGAGCTTTTGCTGAAGGGGGCCTCTCCGGATCTTGCCGAAGTCAGGGAAATCCTTGCCGACATCAGGCGTGATGATCAACGGGCCAGCGAAGTGATCCGCCGGCTCCGCAGCGTACTGAAGAAAACGCCGTTCGAGGTCCGCGATATCGATTTGAACGATACGGTGCGGGAGGCGATCGGGCTTGTGGAAGCAGTGACTGATCGACGCGGCATTGCGCTAAGGTTTGGTGCCGCTTCGGGCGATTTGTACGTCAAGGGCGATCCGGTTCAGCTGCAACAGGTCATTCTCAACCTGATCATTAATGCAATGGACGCAATCTCCGATGCCGACGATAAAGAGCGCGAAGTCAACATATCGACGGCCCGGCTGAACGCGTACGCCGAAATCAAGATTAGCGACACCGGTCCAGGAATCGTGGTCGCGGATATCCGGAGCATCTTCAACCCATTCTTCACGACCAAGGCGCAAGGCTTGGGTATGGGACTCGCCATCGCCCGTACTATCGTAGAGGCGCACCGAGGGGAGATCTCTGCCGCAAATCAAGTATCAGGCGGCGCGCTGTTTGTGATCAAAATCCCACTCGCTCTCGCGCAGTCGTCCACGGCATGAAGTCAGAGATCCTCCAACGTCGCGGTCACTGGAAATTCGGCTTTCCTTGATCTTGATCAAAGGACCTTCTTCCCTTCCGTCGATGTTTGCTGCAGGGAACCCCGAAGGAGGGTGTGATGTTCTGCTGCCGCAAGATTCTGTTCGCGCTTGCACTGGTGATGGCGATCCCTGTCGCTGTCTCGGCCCAGACGGTTGACAAGGCAGCCGCTCCAGACGTTCCGGCGAGCCGACCAACGCCGAGCGTCGAGCTGCTAAAGCCAGAGCAACTTGAGGCGCTGGTCGCACCCATTGCGCTTTATCCCGACGAACTGCTCGCGAATATCCTGGCAGCATCGACCTACCCGCTGGAGGTAGTGCAGGCGGATCGTTGGGCCAAGGAACGCAAGTCGCTCAAGGGTGACGCGCTGAAGGAAGCGGTCGACAAGCAGGCGTGGGACGACAGCGTCAAGGCTCTGGTCAGCACTCCGGACGTCCTGGCGATGATGAGCGACAAGGTCGATTGGACAAAGAGCCTCGGCGATGCGGTGCTCGCTCAACAGCCGGATGTCATGGATGCGATCCAGCGGCTGCGGGCGAAAGCCTATGACAACAAAAAGCTCGTGACCACCAAGCAGCAAAAGGTCAGCGTTAAGGCCCAGGAAAGCAAGCAGGTGGTCGTGATCGAACAGGCGGATCCTGCGGCGGTTTATGTACCGTATTACGATCCGGCAACGGTGTACGGGACCTGGCCCTATGCGGAATATCCACCGTATTACTTCGGGTACCCGTCCTATATCGGCGCGGGTGTTGTCGCGGCGGGTGTCGCCTTCGGCACCGCATGGGCAATCGGGCGTTGGGGCAACTACTGGGGCGGTGGCTTCAACTGGGGTAACCGCAACGTCTATGTCAACCATCGCACGACCAATGTTGGAAACGGTTGGCAGCACAACCCGGCGCACCGCCAGGGCGTGCGCTACAACAACGCTAACGTTCAGCAGCGCTTCAGCAACAACAATCTGAAGGCGGGCGCCTCGAACCGGATGGATTTCCGTGGTCGCGACGGGCAGCAGGTGCTGCGTCCGAACCAGGGCGCTGGCGATCGCGCGGGAGATCGAGGCGGCGTTGGCGCCGGCACACGAGATCGGCCGGGAGGTGGAGATCGCGCCGGCGTTGCGGACCGGGCCAAAGGCGGCGCCGATCGCGCGAAGGCTGGCAATCGCGCCAAAGGCGGCGGTGATCGTGCGAAGACTGCCAACCGCAGCGGGGCCGGCGCGGCCGGGCGTGGCGGTGGAAATCGTGGCGGTGCAATGAATGTGTCGTCCGGCCGCGCGGCGGCGGCGGCGTCTGCACGCGGGCGGGCCAGCATGGCGAGCATGCCGCGCGGCGGCGGCGCAAGCTTCGCTGGTGCGCGCGGAGGCGGCGGCTTTCATGGCGGTGGCGGCGGTGGTTTCCGTGGCGGCGGCGGCGGTGGGCGGCGGTCTGACATCGCTCTGAAGCATGACGTTGTCCTGCTCGGCCATCTCGCCAACGGTCTCGGCTACTATCGCTTCAGCTATCTCGGCGGCCAGAAGGCCTATGTCGGCGTGATCGCGCAGGAAGTCGAAAACGTGGTGCCAGATGCCGTGAGGCGGGGCAGCGACGGCTACCTGCGGGTGAAGTATGAGGCGCTCGGTCTGACGTTCCGCACCTATCGGGATTGGCTTGCAAATGGCGCAAAAATCCCTTCGGAGATGTCGCCATGATCGTTTGGACGTCAATCCATCGCGCTGCATCGACAACTGCGGCGGCTGTCGTGGCGCTGGCTCTCATGGGCTCGGTGTCGGAAGCGCAACAATCCTTTCCAACGCCGGAGGCTGCTGCAGCGGCGCTTGCCATCGCGGTCAAGGGTGACGCTAGCGATATTCTAAAGGTCCTCGGCAAGGCAGCCGATGACATCGTGTCGTCCGGTGACGAGGTGGCCGACGCTGACACGCGTCTGCGCTTCACGTCCATGTATGACGCCAAGCATGCGATCAAGACGGAGGGCAACAAGAGAGCTACCTTGATGCTCGGTACGGACGACTTTCCGTTCCCGATTCCACTCATCAACACCAAGACAGGTTGGGAGTTCGATACTGAAGAGGGCCGCATCGAGGTCCTGTATCGCCGGATCGGCCGTAACGAACTTGATGCGATCCAGACCAGTCTCGCCTATGTCGACGCCCAGAACGAATATGCCGAGAAGGATCGCGGCGAGGGCGCTGGCGTTTATGCACAGCGGATTGTATCGACGCCGGGCAAGAAGGACGGGCTGTTTTGGCGTGATGATGGCGATCCGAGCCCGTTGGGTGCGTTGGTCGCAGAAGCTTCAACTGAAGGCTACCAGGTCGGTGAAAAGCCGCAGCCGTATCACGGCTACTACTTTCGCATACTGAAAGGACAGGGGGCCAATGCTCCCGGCGGCGCGCTGATCTATTTGGTGAAAGGCAAGATGATCGGCGGCTATGGACTAATCGCCTGGCCTGCCGAATACGGAAATTCCGGCGTCAAGACGTTCGTGGTCAATCATGCCGGGACGGTCTACGAAAAGGATCTCGGACCGCAGACCGACCGGATCGTGAGGCGCATGTCCTTGTTCGATCCGGACCAGACCTGGAAGAAAGTCGATGCAGAAAAGCCCTGAGCGCGGGATATCTGCTTTGCGTCTGCTCGTGATGCATCTGACGGCGGTTGTACTGCTCACATCGACTGTTCCGGTGACGCCGTCCCGGGCTCAGGCATCCGGCTATGTTCGGGTAAAGCTGTTGAAGGCGGGGCTGGTCTTGGGAGCGGGCGGCGGCAGCGGCATCGTGACATATCGCGGCCGGGACTATCCATTCAGGGTATCCGGCCTGAGTCTCGGGTTTGCAGCGGGAGTGTCCGTCATTCGACTGACAGGATGGGCCTCGGGCATAAGGCAGATCAGGGACTTTGCCGGCACCTATAGCTCTGTTGGGGGTGGAGGCGCCTTCGTTGGCGGGATGGGCGGCGTTCAACTAACGAATGGGCAGGGTGTAAGGATTGCCTTGCGCGGACCCCGCGCGGGAGTGGAGCTTGCTGGAAATATCGGCCAGATCACAATTTCCCTGAAGGAGTGACGAGCGGATAGTCACGACGTAATCGGTTTGATTTCGTAAGAGGTGCGCACTCAGTATGAATTTATCGAAAGCGCCTGAAAGGCCTTATCTATTCTTGGTGCGGTCCGCAGAAATTGGCTGGGGATTAGTGCTGTCACGTAAACTATCCACTATTCGCGGTAAGGCCTTGATCTGCCGACAGTGCCCCTGGGTGTTCGCATTTCTGCTGTTCGCGCCGTCTGCTGTCACTGCTCTCCCGCTTACTTCGTTTCGCTATGAGACGCAGGCGCGGGAGCATTGCCATGAAGATACTGTTGTTTGGCTCGATTATCGCGACGAGGTCTATTACCTCAAGCGGCAGAGAAAATACGGGCGAGGCATGACGGGAAGTTTCGGTTGCGAGAAAGAAGCTCGGGGTAGTGGTTTTCGACGATCGCTTCTTGGGAGACGGTGAACGCCGATTCGCCGGGATGACCGACTACAGCGGGACGAGGATAAAATCTATCCTACTGGCGATTCAGACGCGTACGGCGGGCGCTGACGGTTCTCGTCCAAACCTCATGAAATTTCCTGGCTGAAGTCTTGTCGATATGCGGACCGATCAAGGCCGTCATAGCGAATGTGAGATCGTCGTAGTCGATCTCGCAGGTTTCGGCTCGCTGCTTAGGCAAGATGTCGTTCGCGACGATATCGGCAAACAGCTTCTTGTCCGCGCCGTAAGCGATACACAAAACATTGAAAGCTCGCTGGGCCGGCATCGAATGCTCGTCCGAGAACTTATCGCGATTGGACAGGGGCTCCGCTTCCGGAAGCTCCTTTGCGCGAAGATAGGCTGCGCCGAGGATCATTCTGCGGGCCTCGGCTTTGCTGAGCCGGAGCATGACGTAAGCGGAGAACTGATCGGCCGCATCCTCCTCCCGGCCGATGACAGGGATTTGCAGCATGTCGAAAACAGCATGTCCGGTCTCGTGCAGGAAAACGTCGAGCGCTGGACCGAGAATTGTGTCGGCTTTGGAGACCCCAGCAGGGAGATCGCGCGTCGTCGCATTCTTCAGAATCTCTGCCAGCAGTTCGTAGCACAACGTGACGACCTCATCTCCGTACCAGGCATCGGGAACGCCGTCGCAACTCGCGACTTTGAGTGTGAGCGGATGGGGAAGGCGGAGAGGGCTCAGCAATTGCTGCAGGAGTTCAAGGGCTCGGCCTTGCTTGATCTGATCGTAGATCGCTTGGTGCGACGGATCTGTTGGCCGAATATACTTGTATCGGATCTGGTCAGGCTTGGCTCGCGGCGCAGCATCTACGCTGCCGATGGCGGCCATGGCGCCGAGGAGTATTGCGGTCACTGCGGCAAGCGATCGGCTCAACAAGCCGCTCCGTACTACATCCGAAACGGTCGTCCGATGGGATTGCAGATGGTCGACCTGTGGCGACATGTTCGACCTGCTTTTAAGGGGTCTCTTCGCTCTTCGAGCAGCTCTCTCGTTCGCTTGATGCGGGCGGAGACGTTCGCCAGCCTTGCATCGACTTACGGCTTGCGAGTACAGGACTATCCGCAGGGTTTGGGCAACAGAGATTTGATTTTCAAGAATGGCGCGTTGAATTTGAGCTATCATCTCAGTTGTTAGAAGTGCGCCCGCGAGCAAGCGGCAGCCGCAAGCGCTTTACTTGCCGGCCCGCGCCGGGTGCCAGGGCGTGCTGGCATGCAGATCGCGGTGGCCTGGAAGCTCCGCGACCGCAATTATGAGAATGGCGACAACGAGCCGGGCAGCCGCGGCATACCGACGTCTACCGTCTCACCCCGACGCGATTGACGCCACCATTCATGTTGCCACCGGCGTTATGACGAACCGCAGCGCGCGCCACCGGACGTGCCCTAAGCGCGACGCCCGCGCGGGCAACACAACCTGAAGGATAGCTGACGTATTGGCAATAAACGACCGCGTTGGCTGGCGCCGGATTGAGAGTGAGGCCTGCAGACCCCAACAGGGCGCTCGCAATAATACCGGCAATAGTCGCCGACTTGATTGATGGACTTTTCCTCGGGTGCATGGCCGCACTCCCTCTTTCACGCTTGCGTCACCGAAGGGTGACTGGTGGAGACGCCTGTGGGGCGCGTTACTATAGCGTGAATGCTTGAAGCTCGCAGACGTTGACCTAGATCAAAGGTTTTGTCTCCGACCCGACCGGCGGCACCGTTGCCAAAGATGACGCGCTGTGGCGCTACTGCTGAGAGTCGGGAACGCGATTCATCGTCATGGGTCCGCAGGTTCTGTGGAGGGGACTGAGTTGGGACTGTGCGACCGCAACTGTTGACGATATCTGGCTTGAGAAAGGCCGTGGTTTTAATGCAAGGATAATACGCTGCCATGGCGACTGATCCAGCAGCCAAGCAAAATGACATGTACAGCAGACATGGAAAGCGGTCACTGATTTTTCCATGACTTCGGTGCTTCTGCGCGAAGCGCCGGCGGCACGCTCAGACCGAGTTGCTTGGCGCTATTGACGTCGATGGATAATTCATACTTCGGTGCTAATGGGTTTGCGGATGCTGGCGTCGAGCAGTAGCTGAATCTTTCGACCGCCGTAGGGAGGACCGAGACGATGAAAATCACTTTGGCGACCATCGCACTGCTCCCGATAATCGTGACGGTGCAGATGCAGATGCAGATGCAGACGCTGACGGACGCCGAATCGACGTTCCTAGACCAACTTGCTACCGCAGCCGCGGTGCTCGAACAACGGTGCACCGGCTACGAGGCCAATGGCGTCGGCGGCGTCCAACAAGGGGCCAAGCTTCTCGGGAGCGCTGATGCGGCGATGGCAATGATCGAAGCTTATGACGCTGCTATAAAGGCCCACGATGCCAAGGATTACGACCGAAGTAAATTCCGTCCTGAAGTATCAGAGGCGGCTGGAAAAACGACCAATCGAGTGCTCGCGGCCTTGAGGAGAACGCCTAAAGTGGCGTGCGCCGATTACGGCGACATAAGCGTGGAACACGGCATGCTAAGGAGGTATTGAACTGCCGTGCCGACGCCGTGACAAGAATTGTGTCGGCTTTGGAGACCCCAGCAGCAGAGAGATCGCGCGTCGTCGCATTCTTCAAAATCTCTGCCAGCAGTTTGTAGCATAATGTGACGACCTCATCTTCGTACCAGGCGTTGGGAACGCCGTCGCAACTCGCGACTTTGAGTGTGAGCGGGTGGGGCAGGCGGAGAGGGCTCAGCAATTGCTGCAGGAGCTCGAGGGATCGGCCTTGCTCGATCTGATCGTAGATCGCCTGGTGCGACGGATCCGTTGGCGCAACATACTTGTATCGGATCTGGTTGGGCTTGGCTCGCGTCGCTGCATCTACGCTGCCGACGGCGGCCAAGGCCGCGAGGAGCATTGCGGTCACAATTGCGGTCGCTGGGGCAAGCGTTCGGCTCAACAGGCCGCTCCGTATCGCGTCCGAAGCGGTCGTCCGATAGGATTGCCGATGGTTGGGCTGTGGCGACATGTTGGTAAGCCGATTCGAGCGTGGAGATTGCGCCTGTTATTTCTGATCTCGGTCCGATGCGCCGAACGCCGCACGATAGATTGCCCAGTAGGCGACACCGACAAAGCCGGCGCCGCCTATGATGTTGCCGAGCGTTACCGGCAACAGATTGTGGAATATCGCGGACATTGTGATGGATGAAGTGTCGAAATTCGCTGGCGCGTGACCGGTCTGGACTAGCAGCCACGCCAGGGGGAGGAAATACATATTGGCAACGCAGTGTTCGAACCCGGCTGCTATGAAAGCAGACACCGGCAGGATGACTGCAACGATCTTGTCGGTAACTGACCGGCCAGCATAAGCAAGCCACACCGCCGCGCAAACGAGCACGTTGCAAAGGATGCCTTTGAAGAACAGTGTCATCATATCGGGGCGAATTTTTCCGGCGGCCGTATTCAGTATCGAAAGGCCGATGCGGCCATCATTCATGTCCGGGTGATGAGAGAGAAAGACCAGTACAACCAGTCCAAGTGATCCGAGGAAATTTCCGAGATAGACGATGGCCCAGTTGCGGAGCATCGCCGCCGTAGATACCTTTCCGCTCGCCCACGCCATCACGATCAGGTTGTTGCCCGTGAACAACTCGGCGCCTCCAACTAGAACAAGCGCAAGTCCGAGGGAGAACACTAACCCGCCGACGACGCGCACAGTGGCGAAGCTGAGATCTGCGTCGCTGGCAATGATCGTGTAGTAAAGGGCGCCGAAGCCGACGCTACCGCCCGCGATGACCGCCAGCATGAAGGAGGCCAGGAACGGTAGCGCTGCCTTCTTTATACCGACCTTTTCTACAGCTTCCTTGATTTCTGCCGGGCTGTAAGCCTGCAGATTGAAGATAGCCGGTTGCGGCGCGGGGGTCCGATCGGGCATTCCTGCTTCTCCTCGATCGTCGTCACTGGCGCTATTGCCCGCCTGTACTGCCTATCGTCAAAAGCCCGACGATCTGCGCCGCGATCACTTTCAAAAGTGTCATCGATGGGAAGATCATGGCGTAGCCGATGTCTGGGCGTTCGGTCGGCGCCATTTTCGTTGAATAGACCAGGATGGCAGGGTTTCCAGTTGCGCCGGATGCCACGCCGACCAGGTCATCGTATGGGATCTTCAGAATGTAGTGGCCGACAACGAGGACGATGAACACTGTCGTCAGAAGTATGGCAACGCCGATGAACAGCATTGTGAATCCCGATTCCGCTACGGTGCGGACGAAGGGCTGTCCGGAATTCACCCCAACAGTTGCGAGAAAAATCGCGAGACCGAAGTTCCGAAGAACGATGTTCGCTGGCAGAGGCATGGTCCAAAGCATCGGTCCGGTGCGGCGGAGCTTGCCGAGAACGAGCGCAACGATTAGCGGGCCGCCGCCGATGCCGAGCGTCACAGTACCCACGCCCGGAATCGGAATAGGGATCAGACCGAGAAGGACGCCCATCACCATGCCGAGACCGAGCGAAACATAGCTGAAGTCAGCAGTCGCCTTGATGGAGTCACCAAAATGTTTGCGGATGTCTTCTTTCTTGTCCGGCGGCGTCAGCACTCCGACGCGGTCGCCAAACTCCAGCATGAGGTCGGGAGATGGAACGAGGTCAGCATCGTAGCGCCGCACGTGCAAGATGTGCGCTGGCACGCCGGGCGGCATCGGCAGCTTCGAAAGCGGTACGCCGACCGTGCTGGCCTTGCCAACGAAGACCCGGATGTAATCGAGGTCGGCGCGGTCGCTCGCGAGCCGGCCCGGTTCGAGTCGGCCAAGACGTTCAGCCGCCAGTGCGATTTCCTCTTTGCGATCGGCGACGACGAGCAGGGCGTCTCCCGCATTCAGAATGGTGCCGTCGGTCGGAACGACGTTGCGGCCGTTCTGGCGGACCATCGTGATCTGCAGCTCGGCGAGAGAGTCAGTGGCGAGGTCTCCAAGCGTGACACCGGAAAAGTTCTCGCCGATAGTGATTTCGCCCATATGAAAATGCTGGGCCTTGGGCGGGAACTTGGGCTTAACGAGCCTGGTCATGAAATAGATGCAGAGAATTGGACCGATGACGCCAAACGGATATGCGATTGAATATCCGATCGACGGGTCCTTGTTCTTCATGACGTCGAGCGCGGCCTGTAGTGATGCCGTGCTTGTCATCGATCCCGCATAAAGCCCAAGGGTATGACCAATTTTGATGTTGAATATTTGCCCCAGCCCGAGCGCTACGGCCAAGCCGGTGAGGCACGCAACGAGGGCGAGCAGATTGTATTTCTGCCCAACTCCGCTCATGCCTTCGAAAAATTGACGGCCGTAGAGGATGCCGATCCCGTAGAGGAACATGATTAGACCGGTCAGTCCGATCGGACCAATGATCTGGGCTTTTGGCGCAAAGGCCCCGATCCCGAGGCCGACAAAAAGAACGGCTCCGACGCCCATGGAAAATCCGGCGATGCTGATCTGGCCGACGAGGTAGCCTAATCCAATAGCCAGAAAAGCCGTCAAGATTGGCTGGCTGCCGATGATGTCGCGCGCAAAATCCATCATGTGTCTTACTCCCAAATCTGCTGAACAATTGTTTGATCAGCGTGCTTGACATCCCGCAGCACGGAACTGTCCGAGCACCCGGTTCACCAGATCCGGACTGGGCGGTAGCGTGTCAGCAAGTTTGTATTCGAGACCCATCGCTTTCCACTTGAACGCGCCCATCTGGTGGAAAGGTTGCACTTCCACCCATTCGACATTCTTCATCGGCGCGACAAATCGCGCGATGCCATCGACATTCGCCGGATCGTCATTCTCGCCGGGAACGAGGGTGAAGCGAACCCAGACCGGCTTCGACATCGACGCCAAGCGCTCGGCAAAACGAAGCGTTGGCGCGATGTCGCGGCCGGTAGTTCGACGATGTGTTTCGGGATCCGAACTCTTGATGTCGAGAAGAACGAGGTCGATTTCGGACAGATAGGTATCGTCCGCGTGATCGCCGAGGAAGCCGGAGGTCTGCACAGCCGTGTGCAGGCCCATCTTCTTGGCACCGGCAAATATTTGCTGGGTAAACGCGCGCTGTACCATCGGCTCGCCACCTGAGATGGTTAGTCCGCCGCCAAGTGCCCGAAGGGAGGGCGCGAAATCAGCAAGGCGGCGGAGCACGTGGGCGGCCGAGACGTAGGTGCCGTCCTTAAGGTGCCAAGTGTCTGGATTGTGACAATAGGTGCATCGCAGAAGGCAGCCCGAGACGAACAGCACGGTGCGCAAGCCGGGCCCGTCGTAGCGAGAGGACGTCTCATAGGAATGGCAGTATCCGAACGTGCCTTCCTGATCCTTGAATTTGTCCTCATCGGGCGCGTCGGGTGAAATCCCGACCCGGAGGTCATGACGACTTCCCGGCTCCAGTGTCTGCACCGTTGACATGGTGCACCTCGCTCAGATCTGGCCGTGGAAGGTGCGGCTGATCACGTCGCGTTGCTGCTCTGGCGTCAGTCGGACAAAATTCACAGCGTAACCCGAGACCCGGATCGTGAGTTGCGGATACTTGTCCGGGTTCTTCATCGCGTCCTCGAGGACCTCCTTGTCGATGACGTTCAGGTTCATATGAAACCCGCCTCGATCGAAATAGACGTCGAACGCCTTGACCGCTTCATCCACGAGTTGGTCTTCCGACAGATGAGCCTTCTGGGGAGCGACCGAAACTGTGTAGCTGATGCCGTCCTGCGCATCCTTGTAGGGTAGCTTTGCGACCGAGAGGCAGGACGCGAGCCAACCGTGGCTATCGCGTCCATGCATTGGGTTCGCACCAGGTCCGAACGGCTCTCCTTTCCGCCGTCCGTCCGGGGTATTTCCGGTGGCCTTGCCGTAGACGACGTTGGACGTAATTGTGAGCACGCTCTGGGTGTGTGTCGCGTTCCGGTAGGTCGGATGCTTACGGATCTTCTCCATGAAACGCGTGACGAGGCTAGAGGCGATCTGATCAACCCGGTCGTCGTTGTTTCCGAACTGCGGCGTCGACTTGTTACCCTCGTTCTGGTAGTCAACCACAAGTCCCGTCGCGTCTCGCACGACGCGTACTTTTCCGTACTTCATAGCGCTGAGACTATCGGCAACCACCGAGAGGCCTGCTATGCCGAACGCCATCGTCCGCAGGATGTCGCGGTCGTGAAGCGCCATCTCCAGACGCTCATAGAAGTACTTGTCGTGCATATAGTGGATGCAGTTCATGGCGTGGACGTAAATCTTGGCGAGCCACTCCATCGTCGTATCGAACTTGCCCATCACATCGTCGTAGTCGAGGAAGTCGCCCGCAACGGGCTGCGACTGAGGCGCGACCTGCTCGCCAGATACTTCGTCTCGGCCGCCGTTGATGGCATAGAGCAGTGCTTTCGCCAGATTGACCCGCGCTCCAAAGAACTGCATCTGCTTTCCGAGGCGCATTGCCGAAACACAGCAGGCAATGCCGTAATCGTCGCCCCAGAAAGGTCGCATCAAATCGTCATTCTCGTACTGAAGTGAGGAGGTGTCCTTGCTGACTCTCACGCAGTATCGCTTGAAGGGGGCGGGCATCTTGGTCGACCAGAGCACCGTAATATTCGGCTCGGGCGCCGGACCGAGATTGTAGAGCGTGTGCAGCATCCGGTAGCTGCTTCGGGTCACCAGAGCCCGCCCGTCCAAATCCATGCCGCCAACGCATTCGGTCGCCCAGTAGGGGTCGCCGCTGAACAACGCATCATAGTCAGGGGTACGGAGGAAGCGGACGATACGGAGTTTCTGGACAAGCTGGTCCCAAAGCTCCTGGGCCCCGGTTTCGTCCAGAATGCCGGCCTTCAGGTCGCGCTCGATGAAGATATCGAGGAAGCTCGATATACGGCCGATCGACATCGCAGCGCCGTTTGCCTCCTTGATCGCGCCAAGATAGGCGAAATACGTCCACTGGAATGCTTCATGTGCATTCGCTGCTGGCTTGGATACGTCGCTCCCGTAGAGCTTCGCCATTGCAGCCAGATCGCCGAGCGCACGCATCTGCTCCGAGAGTTCTTCGCGCATCCGAATGATTTCGTCGGTTGGCCACATGTCGTCGATCTGGGCGCGTTCTGCCTGCTTGACCTCAAGGAGACGGTCGATCCCGTAAAGAGCCAAACGGCGATAATCACCGATAATCCGGCCGCGCCCGTAAGAGTCGGGCAGACCGGTAACGATCCCGGATCTCCGACAGTTCATGATCTCGGGCGTATAGGCGTCGAACACGCCATCATTGTGCGACTTACGATACTTCGTGAATGCTTCGTGCACGCGCGCGTCAGGTTCGAAGCCGGCAGCTTGCAAACCGTTCTCAACCATCCTCAGGCCGCCGAAGGGGAAGATCGCTCGCTTGAAGGGCTGATCCGTCTGCAGGCCGACAATGACTTCGTTGTCGCGATCGATATAGCCAGCTTTGTGTGCCAGCATAGTGGAAGGAGAGGCCGCATCTACCGCAAGCACGCCCTTCTTTCTCTCATCCGAAAAGTAAGGCTGCAGTTTCGCCCATACCGCCTTTGTGCGCTGCGATGGAGCTGCCAGGAAATTCTCGCTACCGGTATAAGGCGTAACGTTCCGGACAATAAAATCGCGCACATTGATCGAAGTCTGCCAGTCTCCTGGCCGGAACCCCTTCCAGCAATCTTTGGTGTCAGCTTCCTTCCTGAGAGCAACACTTGCTTTCATGGTTTCCTCCGGTGCTTCCTCGGTCGCTGTGCCGATGGGGTGATTTTGCGCGAGCAAGTGTTTCGGATGTTGGTCCAGCCGGGCTACTGATGCTTGATCTAGATCAAGCCAACGCTGACCCAAGCGCAGTTGTGTCCACAGAGTTCTTACCTCTCCGTGGTCTTACCCGCCCGAGCGGTCACTCAGTTTAAGGGCGCTGGTCTTGCAGCGATGCGGCGGGACCGCCTGATATGTGCTGCGAACTTGTAGGGGAGAAACGGCTCTTGGCATTGTGTGAATTGAAAGAGGGTTCCGAATGGCTGAAACACCCAAACTCTCCGTAGAGAAAGCGTTGAGTAAACTGCGTGAGAACGATGCAAAATCGGATAGCGCAGTACGCGACGAAAAGAGCGATGCCCTGAATGAAGAAATAAAACGAATGAGAGCGCAGCGTCTGCGGCTAGGTCAGCAGCCGCCCAAGCGCGACTAGTGCCTGCGAGACAAAGACCTTGATCTCTTCCTTCTCGGGAGCTTCGCTGTGATTCCGAGCGAGCCGCCTTTAACGGACGCCTATCTGAGAACGCCAAAGGCCGCGGCGTTTGCCGGGATCATATTCTCGGTCCTGTTGTTTGCGGTGTTTGGGCTCATGCGGCTCTCAGTCCCCTCCGATCCTTTCGAACGGGGAGCTTGGCTTGCGGGGGACACTGCTTATGTCACGCTTGCCATGAACCTAGTGCCATTCGCCGGGATAGCTTTTCTATGGTTCGTGGGAGTTCTTCGCGATCGACTTGGGGCACGGGAAGATCGCTTTTTTGCTACGGTCTTCTTAGGAAGCGGATTTTTGATGTTGGCTATGCTCTTCGCCGCGGCCGCGGTTGTTGGTGCGATCATCATTGCCTTCCACGCGGCACCCGAGTTGCTCATTCACTCTGCGACGTTTCACTTCGGGCGCGGCCTGGCCTACGGGATGGTCAACATCTATTTGGCGAAGACGGCGGCCGTCTTCATGATCACGACATCGACTATTGCTATCTATACCCGTTTGACGCCGCGTTGGCTCGCGGTCGGCGGATATTTCATCGCAGCTGTTCTTTTGCTTGGAAGTAATTACTTTGATGGAAGCTTGCTCGTTTTCCCACTGTGGGTCTTGGTCGTCAGCGCGTCCGTCCTGTACGACAGGCGGCCCGTTCCTAGTTCGGAGGCGCTGCCGCCGCAAAATTAAGGCGTATTGGTTTATTGATGGTAGCACAGACGCAAGGCCGTCATCGCTATCGCATCATAGATGGAGCATGTCGATGTGGATACTGATGTACGTCTTTTCCTACTCAGTTAGCCCTGCGGTGACAAGCGACAGATCGGAATGGAGACTTCTTCCAACTGTCGTGTTTCAGGAGTTCTCCAACGAGCAACGATGCGAGAAGGCCAAGCTGATGCTTGAAGGCAGCTTAAAGGAGGCGGGAGCCAAGTTGAAAAGCGGGCTTGAAGACCTGAAGAGTGTCGGTAAGGCCGACCCTGCGCAGATCATCATTGCGTTTAATGTGGAATGCCTTCCGAAATAGATCGTGCCGCCACGATATCGCTATCGTCTTACTCGACAGCCAGTACCGGCGATGAATAGATGAGCTCCACGAAATCACGACGTGCCTAAAGCGGTCACTCGATGCTCACTTCTTGTCCGTACTTTGGTGTTAGCAGCGATACTCTCTACCGCGGTCGTGGCATCTTGATGCCGAGCGCCCGTTCAACGCCGGACACCACCGTTGCGCGTGGGTTTATCGAACAATAGTCTTTCACCACCTTAGTGGCTTGCGCGAATTGATAGAGGTCGATGGTGTTATTGCGAACGCTCGCGTTGTAGTAGCCGCTCAGCCACATGGCGCCGGAGAAATCCTGGAAGCCGAGCTTAGTCAATTCACTGCAGCTCGACTTGCTCATGTCGACGACCATCTTGTCCTCTGCAGCGGCCGGCGCAACCAATGATGATATGACCGTGGTCGCAACCAGTAATTTATGCATGCTGCCCTCTGCATCGTTTCATACGCAACCAAGCGGCCGCGCTATGCCTCGGCGGGCAGATTCCGCTGGTTGCGGCTACCCGGACTTGATCTGAATCAATGAGCGGCCGGGTCAGGGGTCCATTAGTGTCGGTCATTTCCTGGCAGTAGGCTGACAGCTCCTCTTTTTACGGTCCCAAAGCCGCAGTGGAGGAGTTTTTGTGCGAGGCACGCAGCATGGACGCGATCAAGCTACCCATCTGGCTGCGGGTCACTTTGGTCGCAGGCGCTGTCGTTCTGATGACGAGCGCCGGACTATTTGCCTGGCACTGGCATGCCCGGCCTACAACCCTCTCCATCGCGGCGGGGTCACTGGATGGCGAGGCGAGCAGGTTGGTCGCTGCATTGGCTAGCAGGCTGGCGCAGCAGAAGGCGCCGGTGCGGCTCAACATCGTTGAGGCAGCGGGCGCTGCCGAAGCGGCCGATGCATTTTCTTCCGGCACGGTGGATCTTGCCGTGGTCAGGGGTGACGTTGGCGACCTCTCGCAGGCGCAAGCGGTCGCCGTTGTGACGCATACGGTGGCTCTGCTGGTCGCTCCACCGGGCTCTCCTATTACTGATATTGCAAGCCTGAAGCGCGCCAACGTCGGCGTAGTCGGCGGCGATATCAATCAGCGGCTCGTAAAAGTCTTGATCGACGAGTATGACCTCACGCGATCTGGGGTCGTCTTCAAGAATATTGGGCTGGCTGACACGCGACGCATGATCGACTCCAAGGAAGTGCGCGCGATACTGATCGTGATGCCACTTGCGGAAAAGTATCTGTCGCTTCTGCGCGGTCTGTTTCCGCAGGCCGGGAAATCCGGCCCAACACTGATTCCGATCGAATCGGCTCCGGCTATTGCCCAAAAGGAGCGGGCGTATGAGTCCTTCGACATCCCAAAAGGTACGTTGCGAGGCTCTCCGCCCAATCCGGCGGAGGACGTCACTACGCTGCGGACCTCATTCTATCTGGTTGCCCAAAAGACGTTGAGCAGCGACCTCGTGGCGGACCTCACGGAATCCGTGATGAAAGCGCGGCGCGACTTATTGGCCGAATTGCCGATCTTGGCTCAGGTCTCGGCGGCCGATACAGACGCGTCCGCCTATCTGCCGGCGCACCCGGGGGCGGCGGAATTCTACAACGGCACGCAGGTGAGTTTTCTGGACAAATGGGGCAACATAATCTTTTTGGTGCCGATGATCGTGGGCGCGCTTGCGTCAGTGTTCGCTGCATCCTGGAAGTTCCTGTGGGCGAAGCCGCCGCTGACCCAAGAGGAGGCGCTGGATGTACTCTATGCACTCGGACGGCGTATCCGTGGCAGCAGCGACGAGGCTGAACTCGACGAAATCGAGCGTGAGATCGACGGAGTGCTTCAGACGCAACAATTAAAGCGCGCGTCGAGCGATGAGGAGGCCCGCGATGTTGTTGCGCTAAACGTGGCAGCCCATCGGCTGGAAAACCTGATCCATGATCGCAAGCTGTTGGTTGGGGCGCAGCGAACTGGCGCGTCTGGAGAACAGGCCTAATGCAATTCCTCGCGCGTTGCCCGAGCGCACGCCGCTCTCGAGGTTGCCTGCCGTGTGCGGCGTACCGCTCGTAGCTTCGGTCGACCGAACGCAATCGGGCAAAATTGCTAGTAGGGCGAAAGGTAGTCGACTTCCATCGTTTCAAGAACAGGACAATGCGGGGTGTTGCTGGCATCACCTCAGCCAGACCCCGTGGGATTTCGTGGCTCCGGTTTCAGAATTCGGGAACGTCTCGGGCAGCGCCGTAACTGCCCTCGGCCCGGTCGAGAATGATCCAGAACGAATGTCGCAACGTATTTGTAACTGCCGCTCTAGCTGGGGATTGCCTCCCATGCTTTGATGTTGGGGCAGGGATCATTCCAGGGCGGAGGCACTCTTGACTGGCAATGGCGTGGGGCGGCTAGGGGCAGTTGATCCGACCCGGCAATGGGTCACCGCGATTGGCGTGACCGTGGCGGTTGGCTTCGCGTTTTTTCTAGCGGCGCGGCTCGGTCTTACTCTGCTGACAAAGCCTGATGGCGTGGCCGTGTTCTGGCCGGCTTCCGGTGTTGCCACCGGAGCCCTGATAGCGCTTGGTCCCCGTGCCAAATTGCCAGTTGCGATCGGGACGGCCGCGGCAACGATTGCAGCCAATATGTCGGGAGACAGAACCTTGGCAGGCTCTGTCATCTTTGCTCTGTGCAATGCCGGTGAGGCATTGCTTGCCGCTGGCCTTATTGAGCACAGATTTGGTCCGGGTTTCGCTCTCGACCGGTTGCGACATGTCCTCGAATTGCTCGCGGCAGCGGTTTTCGCGAGCGCTATCTCGGGGATCGGCGGGATCTTGGGGTTCAAATTATTCCAGGGTTCGACAGCACCGATCTTGACCATTTGGGAGCACTGGTTCGCGTCAGCCGCGCTTGGCATCGTAACCTTTGCGCCTTTGCTGATCGGAACTGGCGCGGCCGTGCGCAACCCGCCGTCGGCAAACGAGGCTGTGGAAGGATCATTACTGCTCTTGGCAATAACTGTGCTGGGCGCCCTTGTTGTCTTTCCGCCGCACGGATCATGGACGCATGTGGTTCCCATCGCGCTGCTGTTCCCGCTATTGCTGCTGCTGACGGCCCGTTGCCAACCGATGTTCGCCGCGGCAGCAGCATTCATCTTTGCGCTGACAATCGTGTGGACTATAGCCTTTGACATTGGGTATTTCGGCACCCCTTATCTGCCGATAGACGAACGCGTCGTGGGCGCGCAAGCCGCCATCCTGACAACGTCGCTCTGCGCGCTGGTTCTTGCCTCTCTGTTCGCAGAGCGGCGTGAGCACGAGGCAGCGGTTAGCGAGGTTGCGGCCCGGTTGGAAGAGGCGTTGGAGGCCGGTGCGGTAATGGCCTTCGAATGGGACGCTCGCACCGGCTTGTCGCGACATAGTGAAAATGCTGCGAACGTACTTGGCTGCGACACACTAGTTCCGTTAACAACAATTCGCTTTTTTGCGCTGGTTCACCCTGATGACCGCGCTCGCTTCAAGTCGCAGGTGAAAAATGTCCGGCCGGACAAAACTTCGTATGCAATCACCTTTCGAGTGATGCACCCCGACGGTCGGGAAATGTGGCTTGAAGAAACGGCAACGGCCGAGTTCGACCAAGCCGGGGAATGCATATGCATCAGGGGCCTGACCCGCGATATAACGGAACGCAAGCGAGCTGAGGAGCATCAACGGTTGCTGGTGGCAGAGCTTGATCACCGCGTCAAAAATGTGCTTGCGCGGGTCGGGGCGGTCGCCATGTGCACGAGACAGGGCAGCAGTACGATGGACGAATTTGTCCAATCCCTCGATCAGCGCATTCAAAGCATGGCAATTGCCCATGAGTTGTTAAGCCAGAATAAGTGGGAGCGAGTTCGCGTCGCGGATATTGTCCGCCTCCAGTTGGCGCCCTATGCGACGAAAGCAAACACGACGACTTGCGGACCCGATATCGCGCTCAACGCCGTGGCAGTTGAGGCGCTGGGGATGGTGTTGCACGAGCTTGTGACGAATGCATCCAAATATGGCGCACTGTCGATCCCGGAAGGCAGGGTGTCCGTAAGCTGGGGCTCCCGCAGCAATGGAGGCGCCGCGAAAGTTTTGAACATCGTGTGGCGCGAGACAGGGGGTCCACCGGTAGAGGCTCCGCCTCAGGAAGGATACGGAACAAGCCTCATTTGCAGTCTCATCCCGCATGAGCTCGGTGGTACGGTCAACCTTGCATTTTCGTCTGAGGGTATATCCTGTACAATCGAGATACCACTCAAAACAGGCATAGCCGATGCCACGTGAAAGGACCTCTCATCGTTCCTTCTGTCTGTTAAGGATAGGGCGCAACATCGCGAGAAGTGTTTCCGCTCTTACGGGTTTCGTCAGAATGGCCTCGGCCTTGCCGGGAGGTAGAGAGACGGACGAGTAACCTGTGACGACGAGAACGGGAATACAAAGTTCGTGCAGGCGATCAATCAAGTCGTTAGACCGCTCGCCGTCTCGGAGATTGATATCGATGATGCCTACATCGGGAGCATCTTCGGCAATCAGGCGCTCGGCGTCGGCTATGGTAGCAGCTGGACCGGATACATCCGCTCCCAATAAGCGAAGCAGTCGTTTCATAGCATTGCCGAGTTGCCAAGAGTCTTCAACCAGTAGGATATGTGTGCCTTTCAGTTCCGACGGTCCGCTTGCAATGGGTTGGTGACCGATCAGCGCCATGTTGAATCCCTGCGCAATGGTATCTGTTGTGACCTGTCTTCATTGCTGCCACGCCAGCGATTATCGGAACGCTAACGCTCAAATCCGTGCTTGTTCCGGAAGCGGGAAAGCCTATGCCGACGAAGCCCTTTCTGAGGCCCACAACCTTGTCGCTGCAATCGTAAAGTGGCAAATCCCCGCCAGTTTCAACTGTTCACCAGCAGATTTCCGAGTTCAGAGCCTCGTGGAAGGAACGCTATTCAGTGTCAAGTTCCTCACAATGTATAACGGTGTTCTGAAGGTCAATTGATAAGAAGGCTTCGGCACCCAGGAGACCAGTAACGAGGCGCCGAACAAATGGTTTTCACTGTCATCTAACTGGTCTAGGTCTATACGAAGTAGTGGCTGAGTGAACGATCCAATTGGATTAAAATTGAGGAGCCGTGCGCCTCCGAAAGACTGAACCCCGACGCGACCGGTGAGCTTCCAATTGTTGTCCCACCGGTAGTAGCCGCCGATGTAGCCGATCAGATTTGCATTGACGGTGGCCAAGACAGCACCGGCTGCCACCTTTGTGTATTGAAGGGCGGCCAGCATTCCACACGTCTCGTCATCGTTCAGAGCGTAATCCGCTTCGATGACGTTGTTGAAAGATGTCGTCGCCAGCGAAGCGTCGGGCACGGAGCGCGTTAAAGTCTCCTGTATCGTAATCGTCGGGATCAGGCCGCCGTTCTGGCGGTATATGTCAGCCTGGAGCCCGACGTTCCAGCTATTGTTCGTGAATGCGCCTGCATGGGTGGCGGCCGCGCACCGCACCAGGCGCTTCCGAGACACGTCACGGTCACGAACAAGAGAAGCGGGCGATCGGCCCGAGCCCGGATCACGGACCGGGGGCAGTTTATCAAGGGGCGCTGCATTTATCTGTCTCGAGCCGCCGCCAGCGCAAATCGGCTGACGGCATCGCCAAGGTGACCGTCCTGCGGGAGGTCACGGGGAGGCTCGGCCAGAGTCATACGTGGAAACACACGTGTAAATGCGTGCACGCGTGTACCGCTTGCGAGGTGATCTACTGACAAAATGCTAGGGGCTGCGACCCCGTGTAACACGAAAAACAGGGCATACGGTCCCTACGCCGGGGGGGCGCGTCTGCGCAATATACTGGCTGGTCCTGTCCCGTGGTGCGATGTGGCGTTCGACATCCGAAGGGCCGTCGAGCCGTATAATTCGCTGATGCGCTAGCGCTCATGTTCCGCCAATTGCATACTTCGGCAGCGCACGTCGGTCATTGCGGATCAGGTGGGGCAGCACGAACCTTCACCCGCATCACGGTTGGCTTCTCAGCTTGCCACGCCTCGAGGAGCGTCAGACCGAACTGAGCATTGACGTAGTCAGCGACGAAGTTGGTCGGTGCAGCCAGCGTGACGACATCCGCCGTTTCGCCAACGAAGCTCAGCTTCGCGATCCAGGCGCCGCATTTGTCATCGCCAAGCCGCCTCCGTAGACGCCTCACAACGGCGGCCAGCAGCGGATCCGTGTCCCACCGCCTGAAAGGGTCGGGGCGAGCAGCTTGTGCGGCGACTACGGACTGCCCCGTCTTGGAAGTCCGCGGGGCGTCGTCGATGACGTGCACAAACGCCTCGATCAACCTGGCCAACAGCCTCGCATCAGCATCATCGACCTTTCGAAGCGTGTCTGCCAAGCGAGACAGGCGATCCATTGAAATGCCACCTGTCATGCTGCCCTCCGGCTCATCAGTTCGAGTCGAACCCTTGCCAGGCTTTCTTCGGTCAGGCTGCCGGATCGCTGCTGGGCGGTGAGCTGGTCTAGCCGGCCGGGAGCAAGTTCGCCGAGCAATTCCCAGCCAAGGGCCACGTCCCCGCGACCCAGCCGACCAGCAATTTGCGATTGCAGCGCCTCGGATCGAACAGGCGGTGGCGTGGAAGGGGGTCGCGCGCGCGCGGCAGTAGAGCTCTCGGTAGAAGAAGAAGGTTTAGTAAAGTCAGTGTTTGGTTTCTTCATTTCTTTATATGCAGCCGCGCTAGCCGGCGCCGGGTCAGCCGGAGCCGGGTATTCAGGCTGCGGTAGAAATGCCACAGCGTCTGTTACAACATCGCCTGCGACATCATCGACGTCCGTCACGGGGGCGGGCTCGTCACGGATCACATATTCGAGGGCGACGAACGCACCATTTTCATTGCGGATCGTTTCGCGGGTAACGTAACCGGCAGCAATCAGGGTGCGAAAGATTCGCTGCATGCGATCCTTGCCAACACCCATGACCCGTCCGACCTGCGACAGATGCACACTCCAATTCGGAGGTCGTGACAGCAGATATCCCAGGACGCCTTTTTCATCGACGCCGATCCTGCCGTCTTCCCAGATCGAATTTGGAAACGACGCGTAGCGGGAACTGTGCTTTCTTCTGATTATAGTCATCGACGCTCGTTCCGATTGAGCAGTTTTTGGGATTTCCGGCCGTTGCGTGACGCATCCAGAGGCGGCGCTCGTAATAAGGGGCCGCGACGTCCACGCAGGAATGACCGAGAAGCGTGGAACAGAGCCCACACACCATGCTCTAGAAACGCGAAAGCCCGGCGATGAGCCGGGCTTGAGCGAAATGCATTTTGTTTCGCCAAGCTCATGGAGCCTTGGCGTTGCGCCTGGATCTTTATCTGATCCACGTTGACCTGTCCTTCGTACCGGTCGGCACGTCTTCCAGCTCAACCTGACTCTCTTCCAGTTGGAAAAGGCGTCTCGCGCGAGAATGCGTGGATGAAAATACTGAGTCCGTCCTTCGTGTCAACGCTGTTGATAGCAGCAGCTGAACGACATGCGGGACCAGCACGCTTCACAATGAAGTTGCATTCTGCAGGAGAATTCACGGCGCGCTTCGCGCGTCTCATGGCCTCCGCGAGGCCGATGAGTGCGCCGAAGCCGTATGGCTCCTCACGATCCGTTCCGACATCCGTGGGATGTAAGACCGGATAGATCTGCTCCTCGGTGACGATGACCGGTTGCAGGCGTCCGAGGTCGGATGAAAACACTGATTCGGTGCTTTTTGTCGAGCGCCGTAATACCTAAAGGTTCATTGGCAGATTGCCGTCATGCGCATCGAAAGGGCCGCCCGAGATGCTCGCTAATGAATGAATTTTTGCAGCGCTAATCCTGGCCGGAGAAAAGAATTGTTCAGTTGAGGAACATTTCTTGGAGCGATAGCGAGCGATATCGGCAGAAACTGTTCCGGGAGGAGTTTTATTGCGTGAATCCGGGCAGGGCGGCGGTTCAGTAGTGTGCTCTGTTCTAAGCTGCAAAACCAATGCGGCCTGTCACCTCTGCGGGAAAGCAAAAGGCCCGGCACGATCGCCGGGGTTTTTGCGATACTGCTTGGGGTACTTCACCGATTTTGCAGAGAATCGGTTTGCTCCAATCCACCATCTGCGAGACTCGCTTTCGAAGAAGCAGCAACGAGAAGAGGCGCACGGATCATCCCGGTCAGCCGTTCCCTCGGACCTTAGAGAAGGGCAATTATGACAGGCCGTTGTCGTACTTCGAATAACGCGAAGAACTGATCGGGGGTGCAGGAACTGCGCGGCCATCGCCACCCTGCATTACGACAAGATCGGCTTTTACCCGTTCCGCAACGGAACAGGTAATTTAGGAAATCGAGGGCGGCGAGCTGCGACCCGGCCGTCACTCGACCATAATAGACCCACGTGAACAAGGCGAGAACAAAGTTCGCTGAAAACGTCCAACAAAACGTCCAACATGGCAAACGGGCGTCGGCTGCGCGCTTGATTTTGTTGGTGAATTTCTTAGGAACAAGAGCTTTGGCGCTCCCTAGCGGAATCGAACCGCTCTCTCCACCGTGAAAGGGTGGCGTCCTAACCGATAGACGAAGGGAGCAAAAAACCCCGGCCGATCCAGCGGCCCGAAATCAGGCCAAGGATACCGCGGTTCTGCACGGCTATTTCTAAAATCGCCGCAACATCAAAGCTTTAGGGCTGATCTATCGCGGGCGGCACCGACCGAAAGCAAATCAGTTTGGTGCCAGCGGCCGAACGTATAGTGACGTTTGTTCGGGTCGGCAAGTGGGCGGTGAGGGGATCAGGTGGATGATCCCCATGCGCGGCGCACGGACCTTGTGCACAGGACATTTCGAACTCTTCTGCACCTCTCAACGGTTCTTAAAGCATGCAGGCTTAAGGCTCTCTCCCGGGGGCGTGGAGTGATGCGATGGCAGTGACGAAAAAACGCGACACACGCCGATCCGTACACCAGGCCGCATGGATCACGCTGGACGGTGGATTCGCGGCCCGGCAATGCAATGTGCTGGATCTCTCGGCCTCCGGCGCGAAAGTCGTCGTTGACGATCCCACGTCGGTCCCCAACAAGATGAAGCTGGCCTTCTCGCGCGACGCACGCACCGGGCGTACGTGTGAAGTGGTCTGGCGCCGCGGTAAGACGCTGGGCGTTCGCTTCATCGCATAGGGCTGCACCATCGTGCGCCCCGATATCGTCATTCCCGTATTGATGGGCTGCGCGCTGCTGTGGTGGATCGGCCGTGGTATGAACTGGTCCACGCGCCTTATCGTGACCGCGATCACGCTGGTGGTGATCATGGGCATCCTGCTGCTCGAACGCTCGCTGAACTAACGTTCAAGCGAACGCCTGCGCTCAGGAGAGCGGCGGCGCGACATAGGTCTGGAAGCCCGGCCGTACCGAGATCGCCTGATACCAGCGTTGCAGATGCGGAAGTGCAGGGCGGATGACGCCCTCGACGCCGAACCATCGCCGCGCATAGCAACCGATGGCGATATCGGCGAGGCTGAAATCGTCGCCTTCCATCCAGGTTTGACGGGAAAGTTGCCGGTCGACCATCTCCCACAGCGCCGCATTGGCATCCGCGGCCTTCTGCAGCGCGGCCATGTCGCGGTCGGCGACGGGCGTCCGCACCAGTCCCCAAAACAACGGGCGCTCGGCCGGCTGCAGCGTCGTCAGTGTCCAGTCGAGCCAGCGCTCCATCCCGGCGCGCACTTTTGGCGTGGATGGGTAGAGCGTCGATGTAGCGCCATAGGCCAGGGCGATATAGCGCATGATGGAATTGGATTCCCACAGCACGAAATCGCCTTGCACCAATGTGGGGACGCGGCCGTTGGGATTCATCGCCAGATAGTCGGCCTCGCTGTTGCGGCCAAACTGCATGCCGGCATCAATGCGCTCATAGGCGACGTCGAGTTCATGGCAGCACCACAGAACCTTTTGCACATTGACGGAATTGGCGCGGCCCCAGATCTGCAGGGATGGAGTGGGAGTCTGTGGCACGATGAACCTCGCTGGCGAATAAGCGCCGCAGGTTTAGCCAGCAACGCGCCGCCATCGCAAGGCCGGTCTCGTGCTGACCTCTCACAAAGGAGCGAGCCCGCAAACAAAACAGGCCCCGCGTGAGCGAGGCCTGTTCATGGGTTCAGCTTGGGAGGCGTCAGCGACCGAAGAAGAGCCACAGCAGAATGATCACCGGAATCGGTACACCCAGCAGCCAGAGCAGAATTCCACGTCCCATTGTCTCAGCCTCCATGAAATCAGTATCGCATCAACAACGCGGCACTGCTCATGGCGTTCCACCGCTGCACCTGCAGCGATGCGTTTTGTGAGTTACCAATGTCCGGTGTTGGGCATTGACGACCATGGCTCCTGCGGCGGCAGTGCGTCGCCTTTCTGCAGCAGCTCGATGGAATGCAGATCGGGCGATCGCACGAACGCCATCTGGCCATCGCGCGGCGGACGATTGATGGTGATGCCGAGCTTCATCAACCGGTCGCAGGTCGCATAGATGTCGTCAACCTCATAAGCGAGATGACCGAAATAGCGATCCTCGCCATATTTCTCTTCGTCCCAGTTGTAAGTGAGTTCGACCAGCGGCGCGCCTCGTCCCTTGGTCTTGGCAAGTAACGCCTCGTCTTCGGCGGCGCACAAGAACACCAGAGTGAATTTCGCCTTGTCGTTGTCGACCCGGCGGACTTCCTTGAGCCCGAGCGCATCGGCATAGAATTTCAGGGCCGCATCCAGATTGCGGACGCGCAGCATGGTGTGAAGGTAGCGCATTGGGATTGTCTCCATGGGATCGACACAAGCGTGCAACCACTAGGGCAGCGGCGCTTGCCATAGCAGCTAAACAAGACAAATGGCAGATGTCGTCTTGAGAAAGAGGGCGCACCATCTGAATTGTGAAGAGCGTTGCCCTCAGGCGCTGACATCCACGATGGCGGGCGTATCGATTTCCCGCTTGTGCCAGACGGTCAAATCCTTGCGCGGCTTCTCCCACGCATATTCGTCACCGCTTTTTTGCAAATGCTGAATGGCCGCCACATGGGCGTCATCGGCGCTCTTGGCTTCCACGACGATCTCCACGGATTCCTCGACGGAGCGAACGACGACGACGCTAAAAAATTTCCTTGCCATGCGGGCATAACCGGCAGCGCAAGGCTACGTTCCCGGTGACGATGTATTAAGCCGTGACCGCAGCATTTTATCGGGAACGCTGCCGTAATGGGTAATCTCGAACCGTGCGGGATTAGGTCGGGACGATGCTGAAATGATGATCATCGATCTTCTCCCGCGTGATGTCGACGATGGCGCCAGGAAACCGAACCGCCTTGCCCGACGAATCGAGCGTGCACTTGCCGCGCGCATAGACCCAATGCGTGTCGCCGTGAGAGACGACGCGATATTCACGGGAGAACACCTGACCGGTCGTCAGTGAGCGAGTGATAGCGGCGGCGACATCATCGATGTCGTCCGGATGAATGGCATCCAGCCAGTCTTGCAACGGCGTGCCCCGCGAGGCCAAATCCGCATTGACGCCGAACAGACGGGCGAATTTGCTGTCTGCATAGACGCGGTCATTGGCGATGTCCCAGTCCCAGGTGCCGACCAATCGATCCTGGATACTGGAATCGCCTTCATGATGACGCACGCCGCTCTGGGCGGCTTCGAGCGAAGCCATCCGCAGGATCTGCGCGAGAACTGTGTGATGGCCCGCCTGCGCCGAGATGGCGAGCTCCCTGCAGATCTCCGAGATGGGCCGACCGACAATCATCACCGCTCCCGGAACTTATTGGCCAACTGACCGTAATATTGCGTATATTGATGGGCATTCAATTCAACGTACAGGGAAAAGGTTCCGAAACCTTTTTGTACAACTTGGGAGTGTTACTCGTGTGGCGGTTTGGAAGGGCTTCGGACGAGGAGGCCTTAAAAATGGTTGTGACTTACCTCACCATTAACGAGCCGGAGCGCCGTCGCGAAATATTCGAACTCGCTGAGAAGTATGCGAAGGAGACCTGCACTCCGCCGATTTCGCAGGACAACGTCGATAAGAAGTAACAGGCAGAGGAAGTAACGAACCAGGCAGGAGCGCTTCACGATGCGGCCTGTAGTTTAGTTTGATCGCGGGAGCGCCGTTAACAGTCCACAACGGCTTCGTTAAAATCCGATCGGCCAAGTAACCTTCATCGGTTAGGTTAAAACCAGAGTATGATTGCGCGGAAATAAGAGTGAGCTATTCATTTCCCATCGAGGGAGTGACCATGTCCGCTTCGTTTCACAATGCCGACAAGCCGACGCATCGACGGGTGATGCTCGTGGGATTTCTGTTCTGCGCAGCCTTTGTCGCGGTGAGCTTCTTCGCCCGGCCGCAGCCGGCAACGGACCATGTCCTGCTGAAAGCCGACAAGCTCACTCGCACCGCCGGCCAGCCCGTGGCTGCCAACTAGCCAAGCAAACCATCAACGCTGGCTTGGCGTGGTGTTTGGGGTGAAGGGTACGATCACGCGTACGGGCTCTGGCAATGCGGGTCGCTCATAGGCGACATGCTGGGCGCCTTTATTGGCAACAGCGGGTGTCGGCTTGAGGAGCCACGGTACGAAGGCGATCATTCCGCAGACAAGCGCGACCGCGCTGAGCAGGAATACACTATTATCTTCTTCTCTCGGTCCCATGCCATGGAAACACCGCACTGCGGCGTTCGTTCCAATGAGCTATGCGACCGCATGCAAGCGGCGAGGGAAGACTATGAGAATTGTCGCTGTTGGACTGCTGATCGCTGTCATACCGCTGCAGGCCTTCGCTGCGGCGTCAAAGAAGCCAGTGGCAACGAAGCAGAGCATGAAGCCGGCACTGCGAAAACCAAATATCTGTGCGCAATACGGTGCCGGATTCCTGCAGGTTGAGGGGACGTCGACCTGCATCAGGGTCGGCGGGAGCGTCGGCATTGGTGGGGGTGTTTCGCACTAGAGCGTGGATCGCCGCGGACTGCTGGCTACCTCAGACCTTCTTGTCGAGCTCAACCGGCGCCTCCGGCGGCTCGTGATGGTCGTCATAAGCCCGTTTCGCCTGCAACTGGTCCCATGCTCCCGTGCGCAATGACAGCCGACCGTAAGGCGGCGGGTTCGGCCTCAGTTCGACGGTTTGAACGACAAGGGCTGTGGACATCATCTCCCATAATGCCGCGGGTGCGATTGGGTTCTCCGAGCTCTGGAAGTGCAGTTAAAGCCGGGTTGGCGGAATCTCCGGCATTTGAACAATTACTTGTGTGGCAGGTGAGCGGCGCCCGGAACAAGTCACAGTCGTGCATGTTTTGCACTCACCAAACGGCATATGGGACACCTTGCGTGGACGAAGATTTCAATGACGCCGGCGAGCAGCTCGCCATTTATATCAACCAGTTAATTGAAGAGGCCGACGACGATGGACGACCGGAAGAACAAGGGTCAGCCGGATCGCAGCAAGATCAACATGCACGAGGCGCATGAGGTGAAATACTGGACCCATCAGCTCGGCGTTTCCCGCGAGCAGCTGCAGGCGGCGGTGGAGAAAGTTGGCAATGCGGCTGCGGCAGTGCGCAAGGAACTGGCGCACTAGAGCCGATGCATCGAACTGGGTGAACAAACAAGAACGGCACCCGATCAGGTGCCGTTCTGCTGTGTGGTATCTCCCGGGCGTCAGATGCCCATGGGAACGCCGTAGTAATCGTTCACCGCGCGGGCCTGCGATGTGTCAGCCCAGTTCCAACTATTGTCGTTGCCGTATTTGGGAGCGTTCTCCAGCTGCTGCTGCGTTACGCCAGTGCGATAACCGCCCAGTGCGGTATCATATTTCAGCGACTGCCAGGGCAGGGGATAGTGATCGTCGCCGATGCCGAGAAAGCCGCCAAAGCTGAGCACAGCGTAGGACACCCGGCCACTCTTCTTGTCGATCATCACGCGCTCGATTGAACCGATCTTCTGGTCGTCAGCGCCGAACACTGCGGTGCCTTCGACCTTGTCGCTGCCAATCAGGTTACCTTGTTCACTTGCTTCGATGGGCATGTAGAGCCTCCCTTTTGGTTGTGTCTGGCCAACAGGTAAAAGGGAGAAACGTTCCTACGTCGTTGCCCTGCAAATGTTTTGGGACGCCCAGCGTCGTCAGCGACTGGCCACGAGACGCAGGCGCGGCTTCAGCGTATTTTGCAAGTCGTCAGCAAGCTTGAGGACCCGCGGATCGCTGGAGCGGGCTGCGCAGGTTGAGAACTGATTGACTGAGCGGACAAGAGCCTCGCGTTCCTCGCGCGTACGCGTGACATGCGGACTCGATAGGCGCAGCACCATCTGGCCAAGGCCGACGAGCAATTCATCGAGCGCCTTGTCGATCTTTGCGATCTGTTCAATCATCGCCATTACTCCACTGCTCGCACGTGTGTCCGTGCGACACCGCGTACATTCATGGAGAGGAAAGCGTCGGCTTTGCGAGCCGTTCCGATAACCGGCCCCTCATGGTGAATGAAACGTGAAGGCGATATGGGGCGCGTTAAGGCTTCACCCCGAGCTAATCGGCGCCTTGTCGCGGGGGAGCGCAGCCAAGCGACGCGTATAGGGTGACGGTTTCATTTTGCGATGCGTCACGGGAATCATCTTGTCGCGTCCGTTGTGTTCGTCGAAAGCGCGAAGCCGCTCTCGGATGAATTCGGGGTGCGCCGCGTGAAAGGCCTGAAGCTGGCGTGCGAGCTGCGCACGGCGATAGCGAATGGGCATCATGACGCACCTCCGGTCTGGAACCCGAGCGGTGAAATCTTACAGGCCCTGAAACCAACAAAAAAGCTTGGCGTTATTTGGCCAGTGGTGAACAGAAAGGGGTATCACATGAAAAAAGCAGCATTGATCCTGGCCACTGTCGCAGCCATCGGCACGACCGCCATGACGGCGCCGGCTGAAGCGCGCGGATGGGGTAGAGGTTGGGGACCGGGTCCCGCAATCGGCTTTGGTATTGCCGCAGGTGCGCTGGCCGCGGGGGCCTATGGTGCGTACGGACCGTACGGATACGGATATGGCCCACGCTATTATGGCTACGGTCCCGGCTACGGCTATTACCGACCGCGCTATTACCGTCCGGCCTATTATGGCGGTTACTATGGTCCCGGCCCCTATGCCTATGGTGGGCCGCGCTACTATCGTAGCTACGGCTATTGGTAGGGGCTGAACAATATCAGGGCCCGGAGCATTGCTTCGGGCCCTGTGCGTTGCACTCGCTGTGACTCCCGACCAATAAAAAGCCAGCCAGATAATGGCGGGCTTTTTATTGGTCGCTGCTGCGAGCAGATCGTAGCTAGTGCCGCACGCGGCGGTCCTGACGGGGCGTCACGAACTCGTTCCAGTCGGTGGCCCGTACCTTTTCGATCGTGGTCTCGTAATAGTCTTCACGTTCGCGCTGGAACTTCGCCTGCTTCTCGCGAAATTCTGCCACCCGGCGTTCCATGTCGGCGCGTGCCGCTGAAATTCTTTCTTCGTTCATTCTCTTCTCTTCGTTTCGCTCCTCAAGAGAGCATCAATGCCGAATGCGGCATCAATCCGATCTTTGCAAGGCGACCGGTGGATAAGTCGCAGCGCGCGACGCTCACGCAAGCTGAGATCTCCCGCACCGAATCGCCTGCAAAACAAAACCTCGCATCACGGCTGTGAAGCGAGGTTGGATGTTCCAGCGCAGACGTAACGCCGCCGACACCAAAGGGTTCCGTTATTCAGCACTCTCCAATGCGAGCGCCTGTTCGAAATCCCGCATCCGCGCGTTGACCCAGTCTTCGTCCTGACAACTCAACAGCAGCATTTCTCGTTCTGCCTTGCGGCAGAATTCCGGATCCGGATCGATGCTTTTCCAAAGGTCGATACGTGCCTGTAAATCCATGTCAGTCTCCCTGTTTTCCAGCCGCGTATGCCCCGCCAACCCGGCGATTCCTGTGACGTCCCGATAAAACATTGGCGAATGATGTTCTCCATTTGTTCTAGTTCAGGTCAGCCATTCTGTCCATCGGGATCTCGCTGCGGCAGATTGGAATGCACGGAAATTCTGCAGGGGAATGGTGCGATCCGGGGTCCCGATTTTGATCGCGATGGAGAGTGTCATCGTCATCGGCTATAAGGCCGCTCGCTCGGGGCCTTTTGCTTCGGCGTCTGTGAGGAGAGCTGCATGAGCAAGCAGGCAATGCGCGAAGAGGCCGAGCGTCTGATCCGCGAGACTATGGAGCGCCGGGCGCTGGTGGTGAAGCAGGGCGACACACGGATTATGACGACCTGCGGCAAGTGCGGCGCGGCGAACAAGGTCTCGGCGCCAAAGGGTGTCGCGCGGGTGTCTTTCACCTGCAAGGAGTGCGGTCACGAGCAGGTCACGCTCTGACCCTATGCTGAGACCGGAAATCGGCGCGAAAATTGCTTTGTGTTTCGCGGTGGTCCGGGGCAATAATTGCGGTAACGGCTCGGGGAGAGCCGACTGCAAAAATTGAAGGGCGTGAACGATTACCCTTGGACCGGTGCGTATTTGCTGTGTTGGGGACGACCATGCGTTTTTGGGTTTTGGGGACTTTCGGAATTTCTCTGGTGGCGTTGGCCACACCTTCCGCAGCTCAGTCCATTCGGACAGCTGAACCGCTCATCCTGGCGCCTTACGAGAGCGCGCTGGTCCAGGACGGGTCATGTGCCGCTGGCAAGATCTTGAAGGTGACCGGCGCCATTCGTGGCCTGCGCCGCAAGAAGCTGTGCATCCCGCTCAATGAGATCCAGGCCTCGCTGGGCTCGGTGGTTCAGTAGCCGCTCGCGGCAAGGCTTGCTTTGACTGGACGACTTTCCGAGATCGCATCAATCGCCTGTTAACGTTGGAGTGTGCACTCGCTTGGGCTGTACGGGCGACGTGTTACCCTGCCGGCATGATCAGTCTCGTCCCAGTCGCCGTCGTCCTGGCGTCCGAACGCGGCGTCCGGCCGGCGCCGGTGATCGATTCCAGTGACGCTACCCAGCGCGACTATTGGGCCTATCGGCTGAGTGTCTCGCCGACCGAACTGAACGCTGCAATCGAAAAGGTCGGATCGTCGGTCGCCGCCGTGCGGCGACACCTCGGCAAATAACCCGAACCGACAGACCGTCTCCTCACGTTGAAGCCCGCAAGGCGAAAGCCCCGCCGGGGGAGGACGGGGCTTTCTGAAAACAGAGCATCGGGGAAGCTGCTCCGGCTTTACAACCGGTCGCGCCCGGAATCGTTCCGCAGCGTTGTTCGGATACGCGTCTGCATGGCTTCGTAGTAGACGTCGCGCTCGTGGATCATCTGGGCCTGGCGAGCCTTGAACGAAGCAACGCGCTTGAGGATCTCGGCCCGTTCAGATGGGCCCGAATAAAGCGGATCTCTCCGGGCAGGAGATGGCACGTTAGTTGGAACTGCAACAGGAATGTCCTGCGAACTACGCTCCGAGGTTTCAATTGCTGCGTTCGCCGCATGTACAATCAGAGCAGGAGCCATCAAACGATCTGCGTCCACGGTGGCAGGCGAGGTGACGGTTTCCGTTGAATCGGACGCGTGCGACGGCGCGTGGCTCGGCGGTTGCCAGATGTTCAGTCGCTGGGCCGCGACCGGATGCGCGGCGGCGACCTCCTGTACGAATGCGAGCGTCTGCGCGACCAGTCGGTCACGCTCTTCTTTCCAGGATGCCATGACGCGCTTCCCCAATCCCGTATCCATTCTCTGCGAAGCGTGAGCTCGACGTCAATTGAATTGCATCCATCATGATGTCTTCGGTGGATGATCGCGCTGCCGCGCTTGCGGCGCATGGATGTTACCGCTAGTTCGGAACAAACGGAGATTTCCATGGCCAAGATCGATCTGGACTCACTGAGCATCGAGGAACTTGCGGCACTGCGCGATCATGCATCCGACAAGCTGGCGGAGAAAGTTGCTGCACGTCAGGCTGAGCTCGAAGCCGAGCTCGATAGGCTCGCGCAGTACGGCAAGTCCGTGAAGAAGTCTCAGGCAACGCCGGTGGCGAAGCCGAAGAAGGACGATCTGCCGAAGAGCGAGCTCTCCGCCGATGTTTCGCGAGCTGCATAAAGATTTCGCAAATCGGTATTTGACTACTTAAGGGCGGAGCTCATTTTCAGCTTCGCCCCGATATTTGATTTTGATGTGGTGTTTTGACACCGCCCGCATTTCATTTAATTGACGCACGCTGGCGCGTATTTTGCGCGCCTTGGGAAGGAGTGCGGACGCATTTGATCGGAGCTTGTTTATGCCGGCCCTTGATATCAAGTCTCTTTCGGTTCCCGAACTCCTCGCATTGCGGGAGGATATCGACAAGCAACTGCAAGCCCACCGTGCCGAATTGCAGGCGCAACTCGCACAGATCAGAAGCGTCGATGGCAAAACCAGCCGCGTCAAAGGCATCAAGGTTCCGGCGAAGTATCGCCATCCCAAAACGGGAGAGACCTGGACCGGGCGCGGCGGTGTTGCGGGCTGGCTCGCGAAGGAGATCGCCGCCGGTCACAAGCGGGAAGACTTTTTGATCGACAAGCCCGCCAGGAATGGACGCGCCAAAGCGAAATAGATCCTGGAAACGTGGCGACGAAGCAAAACATGCGTTGATCCCGGCATGGCACCGGATCCCGGTCTGCGGCATTGTCGTCGGATCACTTCCTCTCGGACCTTCCAATGATTGCAACTGACCTTCGCACTGGCGTGGATCGTCTTGGCGAGATGATCGCCGAAGCCAGAACCATCGTGCCGTTCACCGGCGCGGGGATCTCGACCGAAACGGGCATTCCCGATTTCCGTTCGCCTGGTGGCTTGTGGACCCGTAACCGGCCAATTCCGTTCGACGAGTTCGTCGCCAGTCAGGATGCGCGCGATGAAGCCTGGCGCCGGCGCTTTGCGATGGAAGAGACATTCGCTGCGGCCAAGCCTGGTCGCGGGCATCGCGCACTCGCCTCGCTCTACAAGGCTGGCAAGATTCCTGCTGTGATCACCCAAAACATCGACAACCTGCATCAAGCGTCCGGCTTCAAGGCTGACGCTGTGATCGAGCTGCACGGCAATACGACCTATGCGCGCTGCATCGGTTGCGCGAGGCGCTATGAGCTCGATTGGGTGAAGAGCAGATTCGATTCCGAAAGACAGGCGCCAGACTGCACGGTATGCGGCGAGCCCGTGAAGGCTGCGACGATCTCATTCGGTCAGGCGATGCCTGAAGATGAGATGCGTCGCGCAGCTGAGCTATCGCAGCACTGCGATCTGTTCATTGCGATTGGATCGTCGCTCGTCGTGTGGCCCGCAGCGGGATTCCCGATGATGGCGAAACATGCCGGTGCACGCCTTGTTATCATCAACAATGAGGCGACCGAGCAGGACGATCACGCTGACCTTGTCATTCGCCATGATATCGGCGAAACGCTCGGACCATTCGTCGGAAATTGATGCGCATCTGATTCGTTTGAGCGCAAGCTGTTCATAGCTGTCACTGTGTTCGTTTTTTGTCTTTGCTGATCAGGCGACAGTGTTATCTTCGAATCGAAAGATTCGCACCGCGCCATCGTGAATTAGCTTCGATGGGGCATGTGAGATGGCGCTGACAGGGCTGACAGCGCAAATGATAGTGGGATCCGGGGCCATGGGGTCGGACGCATTTGAGTCCAAGCGGTTGGGGGGACTGATTCCCGGAGCGGGTGGTCCGCGACCAGGGAATGAGCTTTCAGGCAACGCAAGCCGCGACGCACTCGACCCCTTTGCGGGTGTCGGCGAAGGCAACGCCGTCGATCTCGTCGAGATCAGCGGTGTTATCAAGTGGTTCGATGCTTCCAAGGGTTATGGCTTCATCATTCCTGACAATGGCGCAGCCGACGTGCTCCTGCATGTGACCGTGCTTCGCCGCGACGGCTACCAGACGGCCTATGAAGGTGCCCGTGTGGTCGTTGAATGCACCCAGCGGTCCAAGGGCTATCAGGCTTTCCGCGTTGTTTCGATGGACGAGTCGACTGCCATCCATCCCGCGCAGATGTTGCCGCCGCGCACTCATGTCAGCGTGACGCCTACCAGCGGCCTCGAGCGGGCGCAGGTGAAGTGGTTCAACCGGCTGCGTGGCTTCGGCTTCCTCAGCTGCGGCGAAGGCACGCCGGATATCTTCGTCCACATGGAAACCCTGCGCCGCTTCGGCATGACCGAGCTGCGTCCCGGCCAGTATGTGCTGGTGCGCTTTGGGCCCGGCTCCAAGGGCATGATGGCTGCCGAGATCCAGCCCGAAGGCGGTACGCCGGGTCTTTCGTCGCACTAAGCCGTCTACGGTTTTCCAAGTTTCTTGCGGGTTTCCTGCCAGCCTTACCGTCCGAGGGCCATCACGCGGCTGTGCATCACGACCGTCTGGCGCTGGCACGCGTCGTCAGGCTAGGGTCGCGCCGCCCGGCGTCGTGACCGGGCTCTTTGCGTGGATTGCCCTTCATGAGTCTGTTTCGCTTCGCCGCCCGCTGCCGCCTCTCGATGCTGGCGGTGATCGCCGCTCTGGCCCTTGTCGGCCCTTACAAGCCAGCCGCAGCCGCCGAATTCCAGCCGCTCGAAATCGTCACCAAGTCAGGTGTGCGGATGTTCTCCGTCGAAATCGCCAAGACCGACGAGGAGCGGGCGACCGGTCTGATGTACCGCAAGGAGCTCGCGGACGGCCGCGGCATGCTGTTCGACTTCACGCCGGAGCAGCAGGTCTCCATGTGGATGAAGAACACCTTCGTTTCGCTCGACATGGTCTTCATTACCGGCGACGGCCGGGTGCTCCGGATCGCGGAGAATACCGAGCCACAATCCCTCAAGATCATTTCATCGGGAGGCCCCGCACGGGCTGTTCTCGAAGTGGTCGCAGGCACCGCCAAAAAATATGGAATCGCGCCCGGGGACCAGGTGGTCCATCCGCTGTTCAAGAAGCGCTAAGTCATTGAATATAATGGGGGATGGTCGGGGCACTAGGATTCGAACCTAGGACCTGCGGTACCCAAAACCGCCGCGCTACCAGGCTGCGCTATACCCCGACGATGCGGTGTCGATACACGCTTAGGCCGGGGGCAGCAAGGCATCTGCCGGCGATTTCTCGCCTGTCCCGCACCATGTTCGACAACGGGTCTATTCTGCGGCTTTCGACGGCGATGCCTGCTGTTCTGACGTTGCTGGAGCTGCCGGCTTCGGCAACGGCTTGTCCTGCTTCTTCGACCACGAGATGTAATAGGCCACGCCGGTCATGATGCCGATGCCGGCGGCGCTGACGAATATTTGCGCCAGCAGCGAGCCCGACGACATCATCAGCTGGAAGTGGCCGACGAAGGACAGGAACACGCCGACGCAGAATACGGCGAGCGACTGCTGGCCGCATTTGATGAGCGGCTGAAACACCGGCCACTCCAGGCCTTTCCATTCCTTCGGCACGAAGCGGGTGACGAAGAAGGCGATGATCACGAAATGCAGCACGCGATAGGGCGCGAGGTTGGTCTTGTCGTTTGGATTGAACGCGTCGAACAACCAGTCCGGCATGATCATGTGGCCGGTGTCCGGGAAGCGACCGGCCATGGTCATGACAAGCGAGAACAAGAGATAGGCGATGCCAAAATACAGCAGCACCTTGGAGCGGATCACCGAGCGTGACTCGAGCGCGCCGCCGAGCGCGAACCAGGCGCCGAACACAAACAGTAATTGCCAGGTGAACGGGTTGAAGTACCAGACGCCGTAGGGATAGGCGGGCAGATTCAAGCCGAACTGGCGTGCCGCGAAATACAGCGCCAGCGACGCCAGCATCGTCAGATCCGGCTTGCGCAGCATCATCCACAGCACCGGCGGGAACAGGCCCATCAGCACAATATAGAGTGGCAGCACGTCGAGATTGAGCGGCTTGAACTTGAGCAGCAGACCTTGCGTCAGCGTCTGGATCGGATTGTCGACCAGACCGGCAACGTTGAACTCGTTGATGATGTCGGGGTCGTTATAGCGCTGCGCCACATAGCCGATGGCGGCGATGTAGATCACGAACAGGATAACGTGGGCGACATAGAGCTGCCAGACCCGCTTGGTGAGGCGCGTAGCGCCGACGATGAAGCCGCGCTCCAGCATCATCTTGGCGTAGACGAAGGACGCCGTGTAGCCGGAGATGAAGACGAACAGGTCGGCGGCGTCGGAGAAGCCATAGTTCCGGGTGGTGACCCAGTTCACCACATTGTCGGGGATGTGATCGAGGTAGATCGCCCAGTTGGCGATACCGCGGAACAGGTCCAGCCGAAGGTCTCGGCCTTTGGGGGGAAGGATGGCGTGAATATCCATGGGTGCCGCTTCAGGAGCCCTTCGTGATGCCGAATTGCGAGATCAGATAGACCGCTTCGTGCCCCGATTGTCACGACGCCGTGGAACGAATATACACAATAACGAAGCCGCCAAACGACGGAATCACGGATCAAATTCGTGACAATTGGATATACCAGCCCCGCCGTTTTCACCAATTTGTCGCAGTGTCGCAGCTGACCAAGGCCGATCCCGAGACGCTAATCCCGAGACGAAGGCCCATCCTTAAAAGGCTATCGCATTCCATGACCGCACGTATCTTCAAAGCCCCCAAGAATGCCATGCAGGCAGGCCTCGCCAAGACCAAGGACTGGCAGCTCGATTATGAGCCGGAGCAGGCGCGGGTGATCGAGCCCCTGATGGGCTGGACGTCGTCCGGTGACATGAAGCAGCAGCTGTCCATCCACTTCGACAGCAAGGAAGAGGCGGTCGCCTACTGCGAGCGCGAAGGCATTGCCTATCAGGTGATCGAGCCCAAGGTGCGTGCGCCCCGGACCATCGCCTATGCCGACAATTTTGCGTTCCGCCGCTCGGAGCCATGGTCGCACTGACGACCGGTTTGCGGGCAAATCAGCCTCCGTAACGCTCCAAATCTCACCCTGACCAGCACCGAAAGTTAGGGTTGCGTCCCGCCACGACGGGGTGACACCATCATGGCAGGCCCGTTGCCGGGCCGCCGTGCAAACAAGAAACAGACCCTGCAGGAAACGGAAGCCGATGTCGCTTCGCTCCACGATCGATCCCACCTCGGCCGAGTTCAAACGCAATGTCGATGTGATGAAGGCGCAGGTTGCCGAGCTCAAGGACAAGCTCGGTGCGGTCGCCGGGGGCGGCGGCAAGGCGTCCCGCGCCAAGCACACCGCGCGCGGCAAGATGCTGGCCCGCGAGCGTGTCGATCTGATGATCGATCCCGGCACGGCCTTCCTCGAACTCTCGCCATTGGCCGCCAACGGCCTCTATGGCGGCGATGTCCATTCCGCCAGCGTTATCACTGGCGTCGGCCGGGTGTCGGGCAGGGAGTGCATGATCGTCGCCAATGATGCGACCATCAAGGGCGGCACTTACTATCCGATGACGGTGAAGAAGCATCTGCGCGCGCAGGACATCGCGCGGCAGAACAATCTGCCGTGTATCTATATGGTGGACTCCGGCGGTGCGTTCTTGCCGCAGCAGGACGACATCTTTCCGGATGAGCGCCATTTCGGCCGCATCTTCTACAATCAGGCGCAGATGTCGGCGCAGGGCATTCCGCAGATTGCTGTCGTGATGGGCTCGTGCACTGCCGGCGGCGCTTATATGCCGGCGATGTCCGACGAGAGCATCATCGTGCGCAATCAGGGCACGATCTTCCTCGGCGGTCCGCCGCTGGTGAAAGCAGCAACCGGGGAGGTGGTCACCGCGGAAGAGCTCGGCGGTGCCGACGTCCATTCACGACAATCGGGCGTCACCGATCACTATGCGCAGAACGATGGTCACGCCATCGGCATCGCGCGAAAAATCGTCGCGACACTGAAGCCACCACAGCGGGCCACACTGAACATGCAGGCGCCCCGCGATCCTGTATACGCGGCTGAAGAACTCTACGGTGTCATTCCTGCCGACGCGCGCAAGCCGTTCGACATGCACGACATCATCGCGCGCATTGTCGACGGCTCCGAATTCGACGAATTCAAGAAGCTCTACGGCACGACTCTAATCTGCGGCTTCGCGCATATCTGGGGCTTCCCGGTCGGCATCATCGCTAACAACGGCATCCTGTTCAGCGAGAGCTCGCTGAAGGGCGCGCATTTCATCGAGCTCTGCTGCCAGCGCAACATCCCGCTGGTGTTCCTGCAGAACATCACCGGCTTCATGGTCGGCAAGAAATACGAAGCCGGCGGCATTGCGCGCGATGGCGCCAAACTGGTGACAGCTGTCGCCACGGCCAACGTCCCGAAATTCACCGTGGTGGTCGGCGGCTCCTATGGCGCCGGCAATTACGGCATGTGCGGCCGCGCCTACAGCCCGCGCTTTCTGTGGATGTGGCCCAATGCCCGTATCTCGGTGATGGGCGGTGAGCAGGCAGCGATGGTGCTGAGTCAGCTGCGCCGCGACAATATCGAAGCCAAGGGCGGCACCTGGTCGACCGAAGAGGAGGAAGCGTTTCGCAAGCCGACACGCGACCAGTTCGAGACCCAGGGCAGCCCGTATTACGCAACGGCGCGCCTCTGGGATGATGGCGTGATCGATCCCGCAGATACGCGCCTGGTGCTCGGACTTGGTTTGTCAGCATCGGCCAATGCGCCGATCGAGCCGACGCGCTTCGGCCTGTTCAGGATGTGATGATGGCCAAAGCCGAAATCTCAAAAGCTTTATATCGCCGCTTTCGCACGCTCCTGATCGCCAATCGCGGCGAGATAGCCTGTCGCGTCATCCGTACCGCGCGGGCCATGGGCTTGCGCACCGTCGCGGTCTATTCCGAGGCAGATGCCAATGCGCTGCATGTCGCGGAAGCCGACGAGGCCGTGTTGATCGGCCCGGCGCGTGCGCGCGACAGCTATCTCAATATCGAGCGCATTCTCGAAGCTGCAAAGAAGACCGGCGCCGAGGCGATCCATCCCGGCTACGGCTTTCTCTCCGAGAGCGCCGAGTTCGCGCAGGCTTGTGCCGATGCCGGCCTGATCTTCGTTGGACCTACTGCGGAGATGATCACTGCGATGGGCTCGAAGTCGGGCTCCAAGGCGCTGATGGAGAAGGCTGGCGTGCCGCTGGTGCCGGGCTTCCATGGCGAAGCGCAGGACGACGCGACATTGGCCAAGGCAGCCGACAAGATCGGCTTCCCGGTTCTGGTGAAGGCCTCAGCGGGCGGCGGCGGGCGTGGCATGCGCGTGGTGCGCTCGGCTGTTGAACTGGCTCCGGCCATCGTCAGCGCCAAGCGCGAAGCCAAAGCAGCGTTCGGCGACGACCGCATGCTGATCGAAAAGTATGTCGACAATCCCCGCCACATCGAGGTGCAGATCGTCGGCGACAGCCACGGTAATCTGGTCTCGCTGTTCGAGCGCGAATGTACGTTGCAGCGACGGCATCAGAAGGTGATCGAAGAGGCGCCGTCGCCGACGTTGAACGGCGCGCAGCGTGAGGCGGTTTGCGCGGCTGCACGCAAGGCCGCAGGCGCGGTGAACTATGTCGGCGCCGGCACTATCGAATTCGTCTCTGACGGCAAGGACGTGTTCTTCATTGAGATGAACACGCGCCTGCAGGTCGAGCATCCCGTCACTGAACTGATCACCGGCATTGATCTGGTCGAATGGCAGCTCCGCGTGGCGTTCGGCGAAAAGCTGCCGCTGTCGCAGGACCAGATCAAACTCAACGGCCACGCCATCGAGGCGCGGGTGTACGCCGAGAACCCGCACAAGAATTTCATGCCGTCGGTCGGCAGGATCCGCACCTGGCGCACGCCCGCTGAGACGAACGGCTTGCGCATTGATGCTGGCTATCGCGAGGGCGATGCGGTGTCGCCGAACTACGACGCCATGCTCGCCAAGGTGATCGCCTGGGCGCCGACGCGCGATGCGGCGATCAACCGGCTCAATCGTGGGCTGGAAGAAACTGATATTCGCGGCATCGTCACCAACACGCCGTTCCTGTCGGCGCTTGTGACGCATCCGGATGTGCGTGCCAACACCATCGACACCGGCTTTATCGAGCGTGAATTAAAAGTGTTGACGCCGGACTCGGCGGTGCCCGGCGATCTCGAACTATGCGCGGCCGTCGCCGCCATTGTCTCGAGCGAAGAGCAGGCAGCACGGGCCGCCGGTGCCTCGCCCTGGCTGACGGCTGGCTGGATGCCGGTCGGGCGTCGCCAGCGGGTGTTCAAATTCAAGCATGGTTCGGACGAGCAGCGCGTGACGTTGAATTACGGCAGCGGTCCTGCAACGATTTCGATCGGCACTCGCGAACTGGGGTTTGAGACGGCTGCGGCCGATGACGGGCATTTCGATCTGACACTGGACGGAGCACGCTCGCACATCGTTTCGGTGATCGAGGGCCACGAACTCTACCTGCGTACGCGTCACGGCCGTTTCGACATGCATTGGGTCGATCCGTTCGGCGGCGACGATGAAGAGCAAGTCGGCGAGGACAAGATCGTTGCGCCGTTGCCGGGCACTGTGGTGGCGCTGCTGGCCGAGGAGGGCGCGACCCTTGAGAAGGGCGCGGCCATCCTGACCTTGGAAGTCATGAAGATGGAGCAGACCTTGCGCGCGCCGTTCGCAGGCGTGCTCAAGCGCATCAAGTGCAAGGTTGGCGATATCGTTGGAGAAGGCGTCGAGCTTGCGGAAGTCGAGCCGAGCGCCTGATCTTCTGAAAGACGTGTGAGATTGAAACAAGCATGAGTGATCAGGTTCGTATCGTCGAGGTCGGTCCGCGCGACGGTCTGCAGAATGAAAAGACGCCGGTGTCGGTCGAAGACCGCATCGCCTTCGTGAAGGCTTTGGTCGGGGCTGGCCTGCATACGGTCGAGGTCGGCTCGTTCGTGTCGCCCAAGGCGATCCCCAAAATGATGGGTTCGGATCAGGTATTTCTCGGCGTGCGCGATTTGCCCGGTGAATTCCATGTGCTGGTGCCGAACGAGAAGGGCTATGAGGGCGCGAAGGCGGTCGGCGCGAAAGTCATCGCGGTGTTCGCCTCGGCCTCGGAAGGCTTTTCGCGTGCCAACATCAATTGCTCGGTCGCCGAATCCATCGAGCGCTTCAAGCCGGTGATCGAGCGCGCCAAGGCCGACGGCATCCGCGTGCGGGGTTACGTGTCCTGCGTTCTCGGTTGTCCCTATGATGGCGACGTCGCGCCGCAGGCGGTCGTCGATGTCTCGAAGACGCTGTTTGATCTCGGCTGCTACGAAGTCTCACTCGGCGACACGATCGGTGTCGGGACGCCGTCGAAGGCGCGGCAGATGCTGCGCGCCGTTGCTGGCTCGGTTCCCATGCCAAAGCTCGCTATGCACTTCCACGACACTTATGGTCAGGCGCTGGCCAATCTCTATGCCGGGATGGAAGAAGGCTGTCGCGTTGTCGACAGCGCTGCCGGCGGTCTCGGCGGCTGCCCCTATGCGCCCGGTGCGACCGGCAATGTCGGCACCGAAGATGTGGTCTACATGCTGGAAGGCATGGGGATTGCGACGGCCGTCGATATGAACAAGCTGCTCGCTGCGACCAACACCATCAGTGCTCTGATCGGCCGCCCGCCGGTCAGCCGTGTCGCTTCGGCACTCAACGCGAAGACGCGCTGAGAGCCAGTTGGCGGACGACAGGATAGGTCAGGCCGGGACGTCCAGCGCGAGCTTGAGGAGGTTCGCGGTGAGCGGCGTCTTGGCGACATAGTCCTTCCACGCCGTATCGCGCGCGATATCGCGCCACTTGCCGACGGTCGCAGCGTCGAGCGCGCTGACCTGGGCGCCGGCCTTCTCATAGACCCTGGACACTTCGACATCGTCTTGCTGCGCGCCCGCCTTGCCGAAGGCTTCCATCTCGGCGCCGACCGAGACCAGAATATCCTGGTGTGCTTTCGGCAATTTGTCGAACACAGCCTTGGACATCATCAGCGGCTCAAGCATGAACCAGTAGGACGCACCCGCGCCGGAGGTCAGATGCTTGGCGACTTCGCTCAGCTTGAATGAGATGAGGCTGGTCGATGAGGTGATGCCGGCATCGCAGGCGCCGCTCTTCATCGCCGCGTAAATTTCGTTGGACGGCATTGAGAGCACGCGTGCGCCGGCAGTCTGCAACATCATGTTCATCTCGCGCGAACCGCCGCGTACCGTGAGACCCTTGGCGTCCTCAGGAACAACCAGCGGGCGCGAGCGGCTAGCCACACCGCCGGCCTGCCAGACCCAGGTCAGCAGCACGATGCCCTTGTCGGCGAGAATGTCGCTCAGTGCCTTGCCGATCGGCAGGTTCTTCCAGCGCAAGCCCTGATCGTAGGTCGAGACCAGACCGGGCATCAGGCCGATATTCGCTTCCGGCAATTCATTGCCGGCATAAGGCAAGGGATAAAGGCTGAGATCGAGAGTCCCTTTGCGCATGGCGGAAAATTGCGCATCTGCCTTGATCAGCGACGAATCCGGATAAACCTCGGCAACGAGGTCGCCGCCACTCTGCTTGGCAATGGCGGCGGCGAAAGTCCGGACCAGACGGTCGCGGAAGTCGCCGTTATCGATGGTGCCGCCGGGAAACTGGTGCGAGATCTTCAGTGTAGTCGCTGCCTGCGCCGTACCGATACCGCAACGAAGGATCGCAGGCACGGCGAGGGCCGATCCAAGGATGTGGCGGCGAGTCAGCATGCGTAACTCCTGAAAGTGTTCGTCTGGTGCCGGGCGGGACAAAATGCGCCCGCGTCCTGTTGCTCCGTCACCGCGCGTCCCTTCGTTTATACAATCCGAACCGGCGGGCAAGTGATGTTGCGTCGCACGCAATGGCTATCGGATGCATCATCAAGACTTTTTTGATGCGACGTAACAAACCGCGACCTCCGTACGTCTGGTTCATAGCGACAGACGTCGCGCTTCAGAAATGGATCCGAGGAAAAACATCATGACCATCTCCACCAAGTTTGCGCTCGGCGTGTCCGCCGCGCTCGTCTCGCTCAGCCTTGCGCTGGCACCTGCCGCGTTCGCTCAGGACAAGATGAGCAAGGATGACGGCATGAAAAAGGACACTATGTCGAAGGGCGACGGTATGAAGAAGGATGCCATGTCTCACGACGGTATGAAGAAGGACGATGGCGTGAAGAAAGACGGCATGATGAAGAAGGAAGACGGAATGATGAAGAAGTAACGTCTTCACCCGCATCGCTGTGACGGGCCCGTCCGTGCGGCGGGCTTGTCATGTTGCGCTGCTCGTTGCTGGATCTGAAAACTCGGCATAGCCTCCGCGCACAAGAAAATGCCTGGGAGGCCATGATGAAAAAAGAACGACGCCTCGTCGTTGCGGCGACTTGTCTGATCGCGGCAACGCTCTTTCCAAGCGCGACGACATGGAGCGCCACTGACGAGATGGGCTTTGTGCGCATCAATCAGGGCGAGGAAGTCTGGAAGAATCCGTTCGGTGTCGGCGTTGAAGTTGCGACGCTCTATGGCGATCCCTCGAAGCAGGGCATCTATGTGCTGCGGATCAAATGGCCGCCCGGCATCATGAGCAAGCCGCACAAGCATCCCGAAGATCGTCACGTCGTGGTGCTGTCGGGCACCTGGTACACCGGCACGGGCGAAGCCTTCGTGCCCGAAAAGTCGATCCCGATGAAGACCGGCGGCTACATGGTGCATCCCGCCGGTGCGGTGCATTGGGACGGCACACGGGAAGAGGGCGCGGTGATCCAGATCACCGGTTACGGCCCGAGCGGCAACAAATTCGTCAAACCCGACGAGCCGCAATTCGGCAAAACGAACTGACCTCGGACAATCAATTCAGGCAGCGTGCCATCGGATGATGGCACGCTGATCTCGTGCTTATTTACGCTTCTTGCGGGCGGCGTAGCGGGCGTCGCGGGCAGCTTTCTGCTGGGCTTCCAGCGCGGCCTGGGCAAGCGCGGCTTCTTCCTTCTCGCGCGCAGCCTGGACTAGAGCAGCGGCGGCTTCCTCGGCTTCGCGGGCCTTCTGGACGGCCTTCTCAGCGTCGCGGATGGCCTTGGCTTCCGCGCGTGCGACGGCAGCGGCTTCGCGCTCGGCGGCGCGCGCCTTCACGGCAGGATCATCGGGCCCCGGTGCTGCCTTGAATTTGTTCAGAATGTTCTTCTTGGCTTCGATCGCAGCCTTCTGGCGATCCGCGAAGCTGGGTTCCTTAAATGACATGAACGAGGCCTTGTCGCTTTCTTTGGTTTGGGGTGGGTCATTGTCGGGTGCGGCAGCCGGGCAAACACCCAGGCAATGGCCGAAACTCCGCTGCGGTTTACAGCCGACAGCGCGGCAACGCATCAACTATCTGCGATTTACGGCAATCTTACGCATGATTTGCCGGCAAGGAGGCCTGCGCGAGGCTGGGGCGGAGCTTGTGCCGGGGTGATCCGCGTATATCCGCAAATCCCGGGAATCGGGCATGTTTTGGTCATCCGGCGATTTGGAGCGCGCGGAGCAGGCCGCCTGTGCGGCGCGAGGACCGATATGGATGCCCAGAAGACAGCCGTCGATGCCGTGGTCATTCTGACCGGCTGTGATCGCGACATGGTGACCCACTTCATTCGCGGCCTGTATCTGGCGGGCGTTCGCGACCCCAAGCGACTGACTTTCAAAGGGCTGCAATTCGCAGCAGAAGCAGGCGCTTAGCAACATTTGTAGCCAAAATGGCCATGTTGCGGCTTTCCAGCGGCCGTGGTGCTGCCTTGAACCTGCGGTGCCCTCCGGCTGACTGATCAGGAACTTTCCGCGAAATGCGGAGTTCCTGTCGCCATCGGGAGTTATCCATGCAAGCAGCCATCGATCGCGTCATCCGCTCGTTCAGCTTCAAACATCCGGCCTCGCTCGCAGAGCCGATGTCGGACAGTCGCTCAATCCAGGCAAGCGATGAGGCGACAGAGTTGGCGACCCGGCTGCTTGAAAATTACAAGGGTCAGCTGGCCCGACGCAGCTCCAAGCCTGACTGAGGACTGATTCAAGCATCCTCATTGACCGATCTTCATGGATCGCGGCTTCGGGATTCGGCATTGCCAGGACTTGCGTTGCGGTGCGATGACGGGGCATGACTGCGCCGCTCGCAGACCCAACCATCCAGGAGACATGATGCGAAACTCCCAGCGTGCCGTCAGAGCCACGGCCGTCGCGCTCAGTGCGGCCATGATCGTGGCCGTGTCCAACGTCTCCCTTTCTTCCGCCATGGCGCAAGCGCCTCAAAAACAAGCGCCGCAGAAAATGGCGCCAGCCGCAGGAAAAACCATGACCACAGCTTCAGGCCTCCAGATCGAAGACACCACCGTTGGCACCGGCGCGACGCCGGCCAAGGGCCAGACCTGCGTGATGCATTACACCGGCTGGCTCTATGAGAACGGCGTCAAGGGCAAGAAATTCGACTCGTCGGTCGATCGCAACGAGCCGTTCGAATTCCCGATCGGTATGTCGCGGGTCATCAAGGGCTGGGACGAAGGCGTCGCGACCATGAAGGTCGGCGGCAAGCGCACGCTGATCATTCCGCCGGATCTCGGCTATGGCGCGCGTGGTGCCGGCGGCGTGATCCCGCCAAATGCGACGTTGATCTTCGACGTCGAACTGCTCGGCGTCAAATAAGCCCGATCAAACGAACCTATGCCTGCGCGATCCTGCGCAGTAACGTCCGTGACGCTTCCTCGCCGGCATAGATGTCGGCGAGGGGCGCTGCCTTCGCGATGAAGGGGGCCTTGTCCGGCGTGACAAATGTCACGCCCATCGCTTCGACCTGCAGGCGCGTTTGCGCCTCGAATGCGGTCCACAGCTTGTTCATGTGATGATACGACAGGGCGGCGGCTTCGCGGATGATCTCCCGCTGTTTCGGCGTCATGCTATTGAGCCGGCCGGCGCCTACCAGCAGTACATCCGGGATCATGGTGTGTTCGTCGAACGAGTAGTGCGTTGCGACTTCAGCATGTTTCCCGACGATCAACGCCACCACGCTGTTCTCTGCACCATCGACCAATCCCGACTTCAGCGCGACATAGACATTGCTCCATGACAGCTCGATGCCTTCGGCACCGAACAGCTGCATCAGCTTGACCATCGTCTCGGACGGCTGGATGCGGATCTTCATGCCCTTGAGATCGTCGGGATGCAGGATCGGTTTTCGGCCATAGAAGCTGCGCGCGCCGGCATCGTAGAAGGTCAGGCCGGTGAGACCCGCCGATGTGGTCGAGGCCAGAATGTCGTTGCCAACCTCGTTGCTCGTTACTTTCAGCCAGTGCGCGCGATCGCGGAACGTGAAAGGCAGGTTGAGAACCTTGTAGGCCGGATGGAAGCGTTCGAGCACGCTGGCGCTGACTTTCAGAAAATCCAGCTTGCCGGCCTGTACCTGCGACAGCAGGTCGACTTCCTGACCGAGCTGCCCGTCCGCAAACAGCGCGATGTCGAGTTCGCCCTGCGAACGCTCGCGCGCCAGATCGGCAAAGTGCTGCATGGCCGGGTGGACGGGATGGGTGGTCGGCAGGCTATGGGCGAGGCGCATCTTCAGCGGTTCGGCGCGCAGGACTGCAGGGCAGGCGATCGCCATTCCCGCAGTCAGCAAAAGTCGGCGCCGAGAAAGCATTGTCTGCCCCGTGTCCTGGCTGGAATCTGATGCAAGCGTCGGCGCGTCCCCTGCGCCGGACACCATGTTACGTCGGAACCGGAGAAGTTTAAAGTCTGCCGCCAGCTACTTTGGGGCGATTGGCCTGGAGCAGGGCGACATAGCGGTTCTTGGCATCGGGCGCGACCGCTCCGCGGCTGGCGAGATGATGCACGCAATTCAGCGCCAGATCGAACGAAGCGTAGCAATGATGCGCGATCAGTGCGAGGTGCTTGAGCTGCTCGCTCTCCATCGCCTCAGCCTGGATGAAATCCCGGACATAGACGATATCGGCCTCGACGAGTTGATTGATGGCAGCAGCAGGGTTGGGGCCCATCATCGGCGCGATCATCTTCTTGTTGATGGCCGCGAACATGTGCGGAATGAAGCCGAGGCTGCGCAGTTCGAGATCGATGTCGCCGAACACCGGCTGCTTCTCATAGAGCGGCACGAAGGAGACTTCGGTCTGAATGGCGACGGCCTTTGCCAGTTTGCTGCGACCGTTCCTGAACACCGACAGTTCGCCACCCTGAATGTCGATCTTCAAGAGATCGATGTGCTCGATCTCGGCGATATCGTCGAGCCGCCGTGTATCGAGCGGGAGCCTGTCGACGACCCGTCCGAGCTCGGTAAAATTCGGAAAGTGCGTGAGTGTTTTCGGCTCAGGCTGCAGCAGGCTGGCAAAGCCGATGCCGCGGCAGATGTTCAGCGTATGGCTGCCGCCATCGCCGACGGCATAAGGAAGATAGGTCTCAAACGCGCCCTTGCCTAACTGCAGTTGCGCCAATGCCTGCGGATGCGGATCGAAACCGGTAACGCGGCAAAGTCCGCTTTGCAGCATCGGCTTATAGGGCGGATCGCCATCGATGGGATTGGCGCCAATATCGACGACATCGGTCATCCGTGCTGGTTGGAGCAGCGCGGATAAACCATCATCGTTGCGTCGAATCGCGCCGTGCATGCGTACCTTTCCTGCGAATGGTGCGACAATGCGTGCTTCAGCGAGCCTGATCTGTGTGTCAGAACGTCGCGCGACAATTCGGACGGTCTGGGCGCTTGCGCCGAAAATGGGGGATGGAATGAAGCACGAACAGAGAGACGACACCGCGCGCCGCCGCCCCATCCATCATTCGCCGCTGTTCTGGATCGGCGTGGTTCTGTGCCTGGCCGCCATCGTCATCTATGTGATGTCTTACGACCTGTCGGCCGGTCGCTAAATAACGACGCTCACACTTTCTTTGGCTTCTTCTTTGTCGAGGTGTTCAGCGCCACCGCAGCGCGGATGAGCGCCTTCAGCGCCTTTTCATCCAGCTTGTCGCCCTCGTGAATATCGATAGCCCGCCGGGTGTTGCCGTCGAGGCTGGAGTTGAACAGGCCTGACGGGTCATCGAGCGATGCGCCCTTCGCGAAGGTCATCTTCACGACCGCCTTATAGGTCTCGCCGGTGCAGATGATGCCCGCGTATTCCCAGACCGGAACGCCGCGCCACTTCCATTCCTCGACCACGTCCGGGACAGCCTGCTTGATGACCTTTCGGACGCGAGCGAGCATCTCGCCGCGCCAGTCACCCAGCTCCTTGATCTTCGTGTCGATCTGCGCGGAGGGAGAACCTGCCTCGTTGATCTCCGTCGATGTGCTGGACGTCTTTTTTGCCATGCGCTCCCCCTCAGACGTCCGGCGCCATATAGCCGTGTTGGTGGTGCTTATCTACGTGTCGTGAAAATAACCCCGGCCTGTTTCCGGCGTCCAGCCTTCCACCACAGGCGGACGAGAAATCGCTGCGTATTGCGTATTCCGGATCGCGAACCAATTCCGGTGTCACTAAATTGCGTATAGCCTTGAGTCACCGGCGCTTTGCGTGATTCGTAGCGTTTTTCTTATCCAGTTCAGTCGCGTTCGAGAGCATTCCGCCCGTCACGGCGTGTTTGCTGTCGTCAACTATGTCGCGACCATTTCTGCTGAATGGAAAGGCAGATTTTTAAGATGTGCTGCGTTAGTCGTGACAGTAGCAGTCGCCAAGATGACTCGGAGGAGTCCGGATATGACGTATCGCCACGCTGTCGCTCTCGCAGCTGTCCTGTTGGGGGGCGTCGGCGCCGCCCATGCCCAGACGCTGCCATCCTATATGGCGCCGATTTCCGGGCTCACCGCGACAACGCCTGCCGAGACCGCCACCAAGGACATGCTCGCGCTCAACACCGGCATGTTCGAGCTCTACGGCGACGCAGCCAAAGTCTTCCGCACCAATATTCTTGCCAAGCATCCCGTGATCCTCGGCCTGTTCTCCGGCGCCGGCGGCAAATTCACGCTGTATCAGCCCGGCAAACCGCCGCTCGACGCGCCCTCGGTGCCGATGGTCTATCAGCTGCTCAAGTCGGTCGGGCACAGCACCATGGCGCTGGCCGAGGTGGTCGGCCCCTATGTGAACAATCCCGACAACAAATCCTGGCTCGGCTCGATGAAGGCCTATCGCAGCCGCATGCAGTCGGCGCTGGATGGCCTCGATCTCACGCCGATGCAGGCCGACTGGCGCGACAACAACCGCACCATTCTGCAGAACAATCTGGCTTTCATGGACGAGTGCATCGCCAAGGGCGTCATCCCCTTCGATGTGCTGGAGACATTTGGCAAGAAGCAGGCGCCGTTCCTTGCGAAGAACGTGACTTGGGCCGCGCAGACCCAGGTCAATCACTGGATGACCGTGCTGGGCGACTGGAAGAAGATGCTGGGTCCCGATTGGGACAAGGCCTATGCCGCGAGCAACACGATTTATGTGGCACGGCAGAACAACGTGCTGTTCAGCGTGCTGGCGCAGTTCTTCCCGCCGGAGGCCATCAACGATCGTCTGCTGCTGATCGAGACCGTGTCGTTCACCACCACGCAAGCCGACATGCTGGAGTCGCTGACCCGCATCATCGCCGATCGCTCGGTGGGCTCGCTGTTCTTCGGCAACTATCACCTGATGGATTATGAATTGATGGGGGGCGACGCCCGCGCTGCCATCATCGCCGAGAGCGCCAAGCGCGGCATGACGCCGTTCCTGCCGCCCGTGGTGCCGTTCGGCTCGAACCAGTGGCCGACGCTGATCACGACCGGGCCGGGGCCGGCCACCATCGCCGATCTCAAGTAATCGGCGCAGCGGCGGACGGCTGTCGATCAGGGGTGGAAGCATGCGGACTTCGCGTCGCGAGTTCATGAAATGGGTATCGGCGGGCGGTATTTCGCTCAGCCTGTCGCATCTGGCTGCGGCGGAGCCGGTGGCGTTCCCGGCACGCGAGACACTGCCGGGGCGGGGCAAGCTCAATCCCGCTATCGGCGGTGCCGGTCGTGTCGATGGCGTCGCCAAGGTCACCGGCTCGAAACTCTATGCCTCGGATTTCCGGGCGAATGACCTGCCGGGCTGGCCGGCCAAGACCTCGCACGCGATTTTGGTGCGCGCGCCCGATGCCACTCATGTTTATCTTGGCATGGACCTCGCGCGGTTGAGCGGGGCGCTGAAGCCTACGGTAATCGTCACCGCGGCGGATCTCGCCAGGATCAACATCCGCGTTCCCGCCTATTATGAAGGCGATCTGTTCTGTCCCGTCGGCAAGACGCCGCTCTATATGGGCCAGCCTGTTGCGCTGCTGATCTTTGAGCAGTTCGACACCTATGACCGCGCGCGGATGGCCTTGCGCGATGGTACCTTCGTGCAGTTTGGCGAGGAGACCGGCCCGATCGTAATGCCGAATTATGCGGCGTATCGTTTCACCCGCGTTGCCGGCGCCACGCCCGATGCGCCCGATGTCTACTCGCCGGTCCTTGCCGGCTGGGTCACACCCGGCCGTACCCAGGCGTCCGCGCTGCCGGTATGGTCCTCGACCGCGCACAAGAACGAGGCCGGTTACGAGAAGGCTGCGGTCTATGGCGACCAGATCCGTGCCGAGATCGCCGCCAGCGAGTCTTCGGCTCTGGTGCTGGACCGCACCTTCGATACGCAGTCTGTCGATCCGATGTTTATGGAGCCGGAATGCGGACTCGGCTGGTACAGCGCAAAAGACAAGGCGCTCGAACTGGTGCTGGGCGTGCAGTCGCCGTATGAAGCGGCCGAATCAATCGCGTTTCTGCTTGGCGAAACCAAGGCGCCGTTCAAGCCGAGTGCGATCAACGCGCAATTCGCTTATGTGGGGGGCGGTTTCGGCGGTCGCGACCATACGCCATTCATTTTCTATGTGACGCTGGCAGCGATATTCTTCCCGGACCGTCCGGTTCGGCTGGCGCACGATCGGTATCAGCAATTTCAGGCTGGCATCAAACGCCACGCCATCAAGATGCGCTCGCGCATGTCTGTCGATCGCGCCTCTGGCAAGATCACGGCCTTCGCCGCCGATCACGTGCTCGATGGCGGTGGTCTCGCCAATTTCTCGGCCAATGTCGCCACCTGCGCCGCAACGGCCGCGATTGGTATCTATGACGTGCCGAAGGTCGATGTGACGACTGTGGCAGAGCATACCCGCGGCGTGACCGCGGGCTCGATGCGCGGCTACGGTTCGCTGCAGACCATGACCGCGCTGGAAGTTCTGATCGACGAGGCGGCGCTTGCGCTGAAGCTCGATCCCATCGATTTCCGGCGACGCAATGCCCTGAAGCAGGATGGCCGCACCATGACCGGCAATCCCTATATCGTCTCGGTGCGGAGCTTAGATGTTCTCGACAAGCTCGAGCAGCACCCGATCTGGAAGCAACGAGCTGCAGAGAAGGCGCGCGCGACCAGTGGCATACTGGTCGGCACCGGCGTCGCCTGTGTGACCAAGGACTACGGCACCGGCGGCGATAGTTCTAACGGTCGCGTTGAACTCAGCCCCGACGGCAGGATCGCGATTTTCTGCGACCATGTCGAGATGGGCAACGGCATCGGCACGGCGCTGGCCAATCGCGTGGCATTGCATCTCGGCAGCATCGCTGACGAGGTGGCTGTGTCGCAGGTCGGCGTGTTCGACGCGATGGAGCTGGTGACCTCCGGCGATTGCTACACCATGGATCAGAAGACTCAGGACAAGGCCGAGAAGGATCCGCGCTGGGTGCCGTCGATCAGTTCGGCCACCTCAGCCTCGATCGGCGCCCATGTCGGAACGCATGCGGCGGCGGAAGCTGCGCGGGTGATCTTCCGCTTCGGTCTGTGGCCGGCGGCGCTGGCGCTATGGAATATCGGCCCGCGCGATCCACGCGCCAGGGACTTTGCCAAAGCGCAGTGGAAGGACGGACAGCTCACAATGGCGGGCCTGCCGTCGCTGCCGTTGGACAAACTCGCCGCCGCGGCCCATGCACGCAATCTGGTCACCGGCGCCGTGGCGCACGGGTTCTCGCGCTGGTCGTGGGCACGCGCACGTTTCCCCATTAACGGCGAGCAGTATCGCGCCGAGATCGACGGGCTCGCGCTACGTCGTGGCGCCGGCAAATTCACGCGCATCAACCGTGCCAGCGTGTTGTTCCCGCCAACCGATAACAACCGGATGGGCACGGCCTATACAGCGGCATGCGGTGCAACAGTCCGGGTCGAGATCGAGAAAGCGACCGGCGTGCTGCGCATCGCCAAAGCCTATACCGCATTCGAATGCGGGCAGGCGCTGGTGCCGGAGGTCGTGATTGGCCAGGCACAAGGCGGCTTCGCCATGGGCGTCGGTTACGCACTTTTGGAAACGCTGCCGCCGTTTGAGGGCGGACCCGGCAACGGGCAATGGAATCTCGGTCAATATCTGGTGGCGCGAGGATCAGACCTGTCGCTGCGCGACGTCGAGATTGAGCTGATGCCGCCGCTGACACCGGACGAATTGCCGAAGGGCATGGCCGAGGTGGTGATGATCCCCATCGTGCCGGCATTGCTCAACGCCATCCATGACGCCATCGGCCACCGCTTCGCGGCGCTGCCGGTGACACAGGCCATGCTCAAGGGAGCGCTCGCGTGACGACACTGGGCATCACCATCAACGGACAGGTCCATGCGCCCACCGAGGTGCGCGACGATCTCTCCATGAACGACTTCCTGCGCGAATATCTGGGCATGACCGGCACCAAATTCGGCTGCGGCGCCGCGCAGTGCCTGAGCTGTGTCGTGATCGTCGACGAGCCCGACGGCACCTGCCACACCAATCCGACCTGCGTGACCTCGGCGGCGAGCTTCCACGGCAAGACCATCCGCACGGTCGAGGGCCACGCCAAGAACGGCGAGCTGTCGCCGTTGCAGAAGGCTTTCATCAGGCATTTCGCGTTCCAGTGCGGTTACTGTACCGCCGGTTTTCTCAATGAAGGGCAGGTGCTGCTCGAGCAGATGGCCAGGACGCCTGTGCCGCGCGCGGGCCTTGAAGAGAGGATCGCCGAGGCGCTTGACGGGCATCTGTGTCGCTGCACCGGCTACTTCAAGTATCATGAGGCCGTGCTCGATGTGATCCTCAGCGACGCGAAGCGCTATCTCATTCAGGAGCCGCGCGGATGAGAGCCGAGACACGCGTCAAGACTCTGGTTGTCGTCGCGACGCTCGGGATGAGCATGCTCACGGCCTATGCGGCCGGGCAGGGCGCATCGAAAGGGCTGGCGAGCCCGGAGAGTTTCAATGGCATCGCCGATACCAGTGCGCGCTCCGCAGCGATCTTTACCGAACTCGGCAAGGTGTTGACGCATCCGCGCTGCGTGAACTGCCATCCCGCCGGCGACATGCCGCGGCAGGGCGATGTGCGCCGTTTGCATCAGCCGCCGGTGACGCGTGGGTCCGATGGCCACGGCACCGCGGCGATGCGCTGCAACTCCTGTCACAAGGACGCCAATTTCGAACCCGGCCGCATCCCCGGTCATCACGAATGGCACCTGGCGCCGCGCGAGATGGCATGGGAAGGCAAGACCGTCGCAGAGATCTGCGCGCAGATCAAAGATCCCGCACGCAATGGCGGCCGCAAGGTCGAGGATCTCATCGACCACATTGGCAAGGATACGCTGGTCGGCTGGGCCTGGGCGCCTGGTTACGGACGTGCACCTGCGCCGGGCACACAGGCGGAGGCGGGCGCACTCGTGGAAGCATGGGCGAAGACCGGCGCGGCCTGTCCGGGCTGATGCCACGACGCCATTTCCGACCCAGTCCCGTTTGTCTCTGTAGACTGGCCCGGCGCCAACAGATTGTATGTTCGTTACGCGGGAACTCTCTGAACAGAAATCCATTATCCGGTCTGAAAAAACCGGAGGTGTGTCATGAAGCAAGTGCCCGACGCTGAAGAAAACCGCCGGCTGGGGAAAATCCAGTCTGACAAGGCTGGCAAGCTACCCGAGGGCGATGCCAAGCAGGCTCACTTGAAGAAAGCTCGAGACTACGAAGCGGATGCTCGTTCGAGGGCTTGGCGGGACTCCAATCTCAAGTCTCCGAAGTAATGATCGGGAACGATTGTACGCTAACTAACTTAGGAGGAGTGCCATGTTGGCTCTCGAGGTTTCGGAATGCCGACAGTGCTGGTTGTTGAGGATGAAGCCCTCATTCGGGATTTGATCAGCGAAGAATTGGTCGAATCAGGCTTCGATGTTTTGCAGGTCGGCGACGCCAATCAGGCAATTGCCGTCCTAGAGGCCCGCCAGGATATCCACCTCGTATTCACGGATATCGATATGCCCGGCTCCATGGATGGCCTCAAGCTAGCTGCTGCTGTTCGTGACAGGTGGCCACCGATCCACATCATTATCACAACTGGGAAGGCGAGGCCCATGACGATTCCGGCCAACGCGCTTTTCATTCCGAAGCCCTACCTGACCACGGCGGTGATATCTGCGATGCGGACGTTCGAGAACATGCGCTAGGTGGCTGGCGTCGGCAATTCGATTCCGGTACCGCGCGTCTGCTGCGTTGGTGGAAGCCTCTGCCTAAATCATACGGATAACCTTCTCGGCATCCGTATAAGCCTCTTCTTCTGATGGGAAATCCTCAGACGTGACAACGCTTTTCAATGCAACGCCATTCATAGTCAGAATGGCTCCATCTTTGCGGGAAATAGCTGCACGCCAGAATCCTGGCCGTCGCTGGTAAGCGAAAATGGAGAACTGAGCTTTATTTGCCATTGCAATGTTCGGCGCCTCAAAGGCGGCCGTGTCAAGGCCGGCTAATTTGGCGAAGTCGCGCGCGCCGCAGCTGGGCTTGATGTGAGCTAAGTGAACTCTCCTAAGGGCATACGATCGTGCGGAAAAGCGACGCATCTGGCGCGTCGCCTCAGGCTCTTTATCAAGAAGGTATCCGCGGCCTCAGTTTCCGAGCGAGTTCGGAACTTGGCGTCATCGGGCCGGTTAAGGCAAAGGCCGGCATCCTCGCTAGGGCGTGGCTATGCCGGCCTTACCCAAGGGAGAGGCAGATGAAAGTAACACGCCAAGTTGTACTAGTTTGTGCAGCCACGCTGGGTCTCGGTAGCGCGTCGGTCCAAGCGGGTCCATGCAACACCAGCAAAACGACTGAAATGCGCGACGCTGGTTCGGGCCCGACTCCAGGCAACACCGGCTCGACTGTCGGTGCAAATTCCAAAACTGATCAGCACCCGCCGACGAGCGCCATGAACCAGCAGTCCGGGAATATTCCTGCTTCATCTGAGGACGCCCAGAAGCAAATGCAAGGGCAGCCAACTGCTGCGCAGCAGGCCGACGGGGCGAAGGCTCAAGGTAGCGACTGCTAATGTTCATGACGAACCGGCCTTCAGCACGCGGGGCATGCATCGCTTAGGCTGTCGAGCACGTTCTACTCTTGCCTAAGAACGTGCGGTGTTCCGCGAGCGACAGAGCGTAACCTACTGCGTGGTGCTGTGTCGCGGCCGCGTGTAACCGGCTCGTCGCATGGCGCGATCGCTTGGGCTTCCATCAGTAAATCGGCGGCCGGCATTCCAGGCCATGGTCACACCTTCTCGCCTGAAATCTATCCGCTCGAGGGCTCGTCGGGATCCCCTCCGTTCAAGTGCAGTCCAGCGCGTTCCTCAACCTGCCAAGCTTCTTCCTGGTATTTCGCCGCCAAAGCGTTCAGCCGATCTGATACTGACCGAAATCCGACGAATTTGGCGAACTCTTTGCACCTTCGAGACATGGCCCTCAGTTGAACTGCTGTTGCGATCGCTTTTCGTTGGAGCTTTGTGGGAGCCATCGATGTCCTAGGTTTCACCGCGCGACAAACACTCCACTATTTCGCAAAACAGCGGGCGCGTTGAACCAACGACAAGAAGATGAGTGTAGTTCCATGAGACAAAGTATCGCAAGGCCGGCGAAGAGCGGGCCTATCGATATCGGGCCATCAGCTTTTGCGTGCTAGTTCCAAAGATGCGGCGCGGCTCGCATTGATACGCGAATAAAAGTTCCAGCGTTGCCGAAATGAAAGACCTAGCGTGACGCGTGAATGTGAGAAGGTTCAGCAGCATCTGGCAGAGTTGGCTGGTTACAGTCAACGTGATGGTCGCTGATCAAATCAAGCGCCCGATGCTTCCACCTTTCGGCTTCGGCTAGAAATTTCCAACTTTCCTCGGGAAAAAACGAGGCGCGCTGTCGACACATGCTTTCCATTGCTCGTGCATGTAGAAGCTCTTTCATCGCTTCCTCCCCACTTCAGAACAGACCTCATTCTGCGCTCCACAAATCAGACGTAAAGAGCCTCGGAGAAATAAATCGCCCGAAATACCGTGGGGATCTGCATCGGGAGCGCTGCTTCCGTGCCGGTATGCGATCAATCTCAGTAATCGAATATGGTTCCGAGCCGAATCCGGCGCCATAGGTCGCTCTGCGGCGCAACAAATTCGCGGTTGTGAAGGAGGTCACCTCCGAAACCGGTTTGGCACAGAAAGCGGTGCCAGAGCCGGCCCGACCGGCGCGCTTCACATGGATGGTCAGAGGATGCTGTCAAGCGACACTGCTACGAGCTGTCTCTAATGCATTGCTGAGCTCGTGAAGCTCGTAGGGTTTGCGCAATAGCAGAAACTCTGAACCTGATTTCCGGGAGGCGTCACTATAGCCCGTCGCAAGCACCACCGGCATGTGCGGGTGACTCCGTCTGAGATTGCGAGCGAGGCCGAGACCATCCAACTTTCCCGGCATCACAATATCACTAAATACAATGTCGATGCCGTCGCGCTCAATCTCGCGCATTGCGGACTCTGCGTCCGTTACCCATTTCACGCGATATCCCAGCTCTTCCAAAAGAACGGTGCTGGAGGTTGCGACATCTGGATTGTCTTCAACGAGAAGAACGGTGCCGGCACCTTCGGCCAGAACCTCTGCTTCATGCACGCCAGCATGGCCCTCTCCGCGCGGGAGCCGAATGACGATTTCCGTGCCTGCGCCGAGCTTGCTTTTGATTTCTACACTGCCGCCAGCCTGGTTGACAAAGCCATGGACTTGCGAGAGCCCCAATCCCGTTCCCTTGCCGACAGGCTTGGTCGTGAAAAAGGGATCGAACACCTTCGCAATGACATCCTCAGGAATACCAGCGCCGGTATCGATCACTTTGATATTCACATGCTCGCCTATATCTTCTCCGTCCGCGACACGATGATTTTCTGCTGTGATCGTCAACGTGCCCCCGTCGGGCATGGCATCACGAGAATTGATGCCGAGATTGATGATTGCGGTCTCGAGCTCGGTTGGATCCGCGAAGACCGGCCAGACTCCGGCGGGTACGGAGATTTCGAGCTTTATCGCGCTGCCTAGGACTGTGGCCAAGACTTCGCGTACAGCTTGCACAGTCTCTCCAACGTCAAGCAGCACCGGGTCGACTTGTTGGCGCCGCGCAAAAGTCAGCAGTTGGCGCGTCAGTGCCGCCCCGCGGCGAACGCTTGCCTCAATCGCTTCTGCTGCCTTGACCACGCGAGGGTCAATGGCGTGGCGCTTGATAAGCCGAGCGTTACCTGTAACCGCCATAAGCAGGTTATTAAAGTCATGTGCCACTCCACCGGTCAGCTGACCGAGCGCATCCATCTTCTGTGATTCAGCCAGCTGCCTTTGCATATTTTCAAGTTGCTGCACCGCCAGGCGTCGTTCTGTGATGTCGCGCGTAATCTTGGCAAAGCCGATCAACTCGCCTGCATCATTGCGGACGGGATCGATGACCACACTCGCCCAGAAAAACGTGCCGTCTTTGCGAACGCGTAAGCCTTCCTCCTCGTAACGGCCGTTCTTACGGGCAGTCTCCAGAGCACGCGCCGGCTTTCCCGCTTCGCGATCACCAGGGGTGTAAAATCGCGAGAAGTGCTGTCCGATAATTTCTTCGGGAAGATAGCCCTTGATTCGCTGGCCGCCCAAGTTCCAGCTGGTGATCCGACCTTCCGGATCAAGCATATACAAAGCGTAGTCGGTGACATTTCCCACCAGCAGGCGAAAATGGTTCTCGCTCTCGTTTAATGCGAAGCGCGCCTGCATCCGCTCGGTGATGTCCCGCGTGATTTTCGCGAAACCGACAAGCACACCATCTTCATAAATGGCATCAATGACGACGGAAGCGAAAAATCGCGAACCGTCCTTACGCATCCGCCACCCTTCCGCTTCGAAGCGCTTGTCCCGCCGCGCGGCCTCTAGCGCAGCAGCGGGAAGTCCGGCTTCGCGATCCTCCGGGGGGTAGAAAACCGAAAAATGCTGACCCACGATTTCATCTGCGGAATATCCTTTGATCTTCTCGGCGCCTGTATTCCAATTTGATACAATGCCGTTCAGGTCCAGCAGATAGATCGCATAATCTGTGACGCCTTGAACGAGGAGCCGAAAGGCGCGCTCGCTTTCGAAAAGACCGCGTCCAGCGTTATTTGTCTCTGCCATCGTTCACTTCCCGCGAAACTACTAACGCGTGTCCGGTTTGGCGGTGCCCACAAGGCTGCACCGCTGTCGGCACGGCGACGGAGAGATCCGCAAGGTCTTCAGCGTAAGCCGTCATGCGCGGGACACAAGAAGACAGTTTTTGGCGGAGGCGGAACTAACGAAGTGCCAGGGAGTTAAGCGCTGTTTAGGCGAAGTCGACGCGGCGCCTAAGAAGGCCGCCGCAGCTTTGAAAAATTCGTCGCGATCTGTCCAATCCACGATCCGTATATGATCAGTGCGATCACAACCGCCAATCCTGCAAAGACCCACGACGGCGTCTCTGATTGAGGCACGTTGACCGTGCAAAAAGTTACCGCGTTATAATGTACGGCAAGTCATTGAAAGTATTGGAATCGGAAAATGACGTGGCGATCCCAGCAGGATTCGAACCTGCAACCCACGGAGTAGAAATCCGTTACTCTATCCAGTTGAGCTATGGGACCGGCGCGTCGTCATATCATCGTCGGTATGGCTTGGACAGACCGGGTAAATTGGCCGGATTCGGACACGGTTTTCAAGCGTTTGGGCGGTTGGTGGGCTGGCCTTTCTCTTGCTGATTGAGCGGTGAACCCGCGATTTCAGCCAGAAAGTGTGCCGACTTGATCCGCTTTTCGTCCCAAAACCGAACGTCCGTCTGTGCCTTCGACGTCGCTTCGATACCTGTCCCGTTCGGGGATGCCTTCGCAGCTTGGGGGCTGGCAGATTGGCGGGCCCTAAGACTCCGACGGCGGGGGCCGCGATGGTGGCTTATCGTCCTTGCTATTGTCACTGGAGATGCCGCGCTGGCCGGTCTCGCCTGGCTCGCCGTCGATGTGGTCCTCAAATAGCTGCTCCGGGAAGCCGTATTGCCTAGTCACGAAACGGCCGGCCATATAGGAGATCTGGCACGCGATCAGACATCCGGTCGTGACCGCCACACCGCCCAGCGCCGGAAATCCCTGGCCCCATGTCACGGCGGCGGACAGGACAGCGACCAGCACGGTCGTCACGACAATGACCCATACGGGGCCGACCAGTCCGACGGCGAGGCCCGCCAGTGAACTTGTCGCCAAAAGAAGTTCGATCATGATGCGATGCGCCCAGAACGACCGAGCGGGCGGGCGATCGCCGTGATCATCCGGTGCCGCAAGGCACACCCATCTGACCGCAGCTGGAAGACTTGGGTACCCGTGATCTCCAGTCGTCCCCAACAGGCTGCTTTTAGTCTTAACGTGTCGCGTTTGATTAAAACGCGTAGGGGGCGATCGCGGGCCGGGCCGGCCGTTCATGCGCGTATGACCCGTTGTAAAACTGTCACCAAAATCGTCGGGGCGTGCTCGAACCGTTTCCTGCACAGACGCGACCAATCGGCGGTGACGTGGCTTTGCTTTCGGCAGGGCCCGTCGCCATGATGCCCGCGGCTTGCGCGTGGGGCTGCGATTTGAGTTACCCGGGTTCGTCACATGATGTTGCCAGCAATCGTCGTGTCTCGCGTTGCGCCGGTCGAGCGACTCGCGAACAAGCTGGCCATGAGTCCGTCACCGTTTTTACGCACATTTGAATCCAGGCGGCATTCGTCCGTGCAGGGGAGTTGTCCATGATTGGTCTGGTTCGCGCCGTCACTGTCTGCGCCACACTGGCGTTCGGCCTCGTCTCGGCTCACGCGGCCGACAAGGCTTTCCGACGGGATGAGCTGGCGGATTCCGCGATCAAGCTCGAGGCGCAGATCAAGAGCGAGGCGGGGCCCGTCGCCAAGAGCGCGGCAACGCTGCGCACCGACGCGGACGCGGCCTTCAAACGCTCGGATTTCCGGGCCGGTCTGCAGACGCTGGGTCAGATCGTGGCGATTGCGCCCGATGACAGCGCCAACTGGCTGCGGCTCGCCAAGACGATCTTCCAGATCCGCCCGGCAACCTCGTCCGAAACCACCTTCCTGCGCGAGCGCGCCGCGACCGCCGCCTATATCGCCTATCAGCGCGCCGGCAATGCCGGTGAGGAGGCCGAGGCGCTGGCCGTGCTTGGCCGGGCCATGGAAGAACGCAAGCTGTGGCGCCCGGCGCTGGACGCGCTGCGCCTGTCGCTCGAGATGCGCGAAGTCGCCGACGTGCGCGGTCAATACGAGAAGCTGCGCGACGATCACGGCTTCCGGTTGCTCGATTACACCGTGGACTCGGATTCCGCCTCGCCGCGGGCCTGTTTCCAGTTCTCGGAAGAACTCGCCAAGCGGGTCGATTTCGCGCCGTTCCTGGCGCTCGCCGGCAGTGACAAGCCGGCACTGACCTCCGAGGAGAAGCAGCTCTGCGTCGAAGGCCTCAAGCATGGCGAGCGCTACAATATCAACCTGCGCGCCGGTCTGCCGTCGACGGTGAAGGAGAGCCTGCCGAAGTCGGCCGAGTTCAACATCTATGTGCGCGACCGCAAGCCGTTCGTGCGTTTCACCGGCCGCGCCTATGTGCTGCCGCGCACCGGCCAGCAGGGCATCCCCGTGGTCTCGGTCAATACCCAGGCGGTCACCGTCAATGTGTTCCGGATCGGCGACCGCAACCTGATCAACACTGTCATAGGCAGCGACTTCCAGGCGGCACTGAGCAAGTACCAGCTCGAGAGCCTCGGCGACGAGCGCGGCATGAAGGTCTGGACCGGCGAGCTGGCCACGGCGTCGACGCTCAATGCCGACGTCACCACGGCATTCCCCGTCGATCTGGCCATCGGCGAGCTGCAGCCCGGCGTCTATGTAATGACCGCGGCGGCCAAGGGGCCGGGCTCAGGCGGTGGCGATGACGACGGCTCGCTGGCGACCCAGTGGTTCATCGTGTCGGATCTTGGTCTCACGGCTTTCTCGGGCAATGACGGCATCCACGTCTTCGTCAATTCGCTCGCTTCGACCGATCCGATGGCCAAGGCCGATGTCCGGCTGGTCGCGCGCAACAACGAGATCCTTGCGACCAGGAAGACCGACGACTCCGGCCATGTGCTGTTCGAGGCGGGGCTCGCCAAGGGCGAGGGCGGTCTGTCGCCAGCATTGCTGACGGTTACCAGCGACAAGAACGACTATGCATTCCTCAGTCTGAAATCGAACGCCTTCGATCTCAGCGATCGTGGCGTTTCGGGCCGTGCGGTTCCTGCCGGTGCCGATGCCTTCGTCTATGCCGAGCGCGGCGTCTATCGTTCCGGCGAGACGGTCTATCTCACCGCGCTGTTACGTGACGGACAGGGCAATGCCGTCACCTCGGGCCCAATGACTCTCGTGGTCGAGCGCCCCGATGGCGTCGAGTTCCGCCGCGCCGTCCTGCCTGACCAGGGCGCAGGCGGTCGCAGCCTGACGCTGCCACTGAATTCGGCGGTTCCAACGGGCACCTGGCGCGTTCGTGCCTTCACCGATCCGAAGGCGCCGTCGGTCGGCGAGACCACTTTCATGGTCGAGGATTACGTCCCGGATCGGATTGAATTCGATATATCTTCCAAGGATAAGCTAATCAAAGCTGATGCTCCTGTAGAACTTAAAGTCGATGGTCGTTTCCTCTATGGCGCGCCCGCGTCGGGCCTGCAGCTCGAAGGCGATCTGCTTGTCAGCCCTGCCGCGAACCGCCCAGGATTCGCTGGCTACCAGTTCGGCGTTGCCGACGAGGAAAGCGCCAGCAATGAGCGGACGCCGATCGAAGGCCTGCCGGAGGCCGATGCCAATGGTGTCGCGACGTTCCCGGTCAGCCTCGCCAAGCCGCCGTCCTCGACGCGGCCGCAGGAGGCGCAGATCTTCATCCGCATGACCGAAGCCGGCGGCCGCGCCGTCGAGCGCAAGTTCGTGCTGCCTGTTGCGCCGAGTGCGCCGATGATTGGCGTGAAGCCACTGTTCAAGGACAAGAATGTCGCCGAGGGGGACAACGCCGCTTTCGACGTGGTGGTCGTATCGCCGGAGGGAACCTCGCTGGCCCGTAGCGGCCTGCGTTACGAATTGCTGAAGATGGAATCCCGCTACCAGTGGTATCGGCAGAATTCGTCTTGGGATTATGAACCAGTCAAATCGACGAAGCGCGTCGCCGATGGCGATCTCACCATCGCCGCCAATGCGCCGGCCCGCATCTCGCTGCAGCCGCAGCCCGGCCGCTATCGGCTCGACGTTAAATCGAACGAAGCCGACGGCCCGATCACCTCGGTGCAGTTCGATGTCGGCTGGTATTCCGACGGCAGCGCCGATACGCCGGACCTGCTGGAGACCTCCATCGACAAGCCGGAATATCTGTCGGGCGACACCATGATCGTTTCGGTCAATGCCCGCACCGCCGGCCTGCTGACCATCAATGTGCTGGGCGATCGCCTGTTGACCACCCAGAGCATCGCCGTCAAGGAAGGCCAGTCGCAGATCAAGATCCCGGTCGGCAAGGACTGGGGCACAGGCGCCTATGTGGTGGCCACGCTGCGCCGACCTCTCGACGCCGCCGCCAAGCGGATGCCCGGCCGCGCCATCGGGTTGAAGTGGTTCGGTATCGACAAAAAAGCACGCACGCTCGACGTCGCACTGTCGCCGCCGGCGCTGATCCGGCCCAGCACGACGCTGAAGCTGCCGGTGAAACTCGGCGGGCTCAATCCCGGCGAGGACGCCAAGATCGTGGTGGCTGCGGTCGATGTCGGCATTCTCAACCTGACCAATTACAAGCCGCCAGCGCCGGACGATTACTATCTCGGCCAGCGCCTCATGACGTCGGAAATTCGCGACATCTATGGGCAGTTGATCGACGGCATGCAGGGCACTCGCGGTCAGTTGCGCACTGGCGGTGATAGTGCCGGCGCGCAGATCGAGGGCTCGCCGCCGACCCAGAAGCCGATGGCGTTGTATTCCGGCATCGTCACCGTGGCCGCCGACGGCACTGCGCAGATCGAGTTCGAGATTCCCGAATTCGCCGGCACTGCCCGTGTGATGGCCGTGGCCTGGACCGCGACCAAACTCGGCCGCGCCACTGTGGACGTCACGGTGCGCGATCCCGTGGTGCTCACTGCGACCCTGCCGCGGTTCCTGCTGTCCGGCGACAAGGGCACCATGAGCTTCGACCTCGACAATGTCGAAGGCGCACCGGGCGACTACACCATCGCTGTAAAGACCTCCGGCCCCGTCAAGGTGACCGGCAATCCGGCGACGACGATCAAGCTCGCGGCCAAACAGCGGACCTCGATGGCGCTGGCCATCGATGCATCCGGTGCGGGCACGGCCCAGTTCGACGTCGATATCAAGGGACCGAACGGGCTGACGCTGGCGCGGCACTATGTGCTCGACGTCAAGGCAGCCACGCAGGTTCTGGCGCGTCGCTCGATCCGCACGCTGGCCAAGGGCGAAAGCCTGACGCTGACTTCGGACATGTTCTCCGACCTCGTCCAGGGCACCGGCGGCGTCTCGCTGTCGGTCAGCCTGTCCACGGCGCTCGATGCAGCGACCATCCTGAAGGCGCTGGATCGCTATCCCTATGGCTGCTCCGAGCAGATCACCAGCCGCGCGATGCCGCTCCTCTATGTGAACGATCTCGCGGCCGGCGCGCATCTGGCGATGGATACCGGTGTCGATCAGCGCATCAAGGACTCGATCGACAGACTGCTGGCGCGTCAGGGCTCGAACGGCTCGTTCGGCCTGTGGTCGGCGGGCGGCGACGATGCCTGGCTCGATGCTTATGTCACGGACTTCCTGACCCGCGCTCGCGAGAAGGGGTTTGTGGTGCCGGACGTGCTGTTCCGTGCCGCGCTGGACCGCGTGCGCAATTCGGTCGTCAATGCTGACGAACCGGAGAAGGACGGCGGTCGCGATCTCGCTTACGGCCTCTATGTGCTGGCCAAGAACGGCACTGCGCCGATCGGCGATCTGCGCTATCTCGCGGACACCAAACTGAAGAACCTGGCGACGCCCATCGCCAAGTCGCAGCTGGCGGCGGCGCTGGCGCTGGTCGGTGACCGTGCCCGTGCAGAACGTGTCTATGCGGCGGCCGTCGAAAGCCTAGCGCCGAAGCCGGCCATCGAATTTGGCCGCGTCGATTACGGCTCGGCGCTCCGCGACGCGGCTGCACTGGTCTCGCTGGCCAGCGAAGGCAATGCGCCGCGTGCAACGCTGACGCAGGCGGTCCAGCGTGTCGAGGCCGCGCGCGGCCTGACGCCGTTCACCTCCACGCAGGAGAATGCGTGGCTGGTGCTGGCGTCGCGTGCGCTGGCCAAGGAAGCCAACACGCTGGCGCTCGACGTCAACGGCTCGGCTGTGAAGACCGCGCTCTATCGCAGCTACAAGGCGGCGGAGATGTCCGGGCAGCCGATCAAGATCACAAACACCGGCGACACACCGGTGCAGGCGGTCGTCTCGGTGTCCGGTTCGCCGATCACGCCAGAGCCGGCGGCATCCAACGGCTTCAAGATCGAGCGCAATTATTTCACGCTCGACGGCAAGCCCGCGGATGTCACCAAGGCCAAGCAGAACGATCGCTTTGCCGTGGTGCTGAAGATCACCGAGGCCAAGCCGGAATACGGGCACATCATGGTGGCCGACTATCTGCCGGCCGGTTTCGAGATCGACAATCCGCATCTAGTGTCGTCGGGCGACAGCGGCACGCTGGACTGGATCGAGGATGGCGAAGAACCTGAGAACACAGAATTCCGCGACGACCGCTTCACCGCGGCGATCGACCGGAAGAGCGACGACAAGGCGGTGTTCACCGTCGCCTATATTGTTCGGGCGGTATCGCCCGGGAAGTACGTGCTGCCGCAGGCCTATGTGGAGGACATGTATAATCCGTCGCGCTACGGGCGGACGGGGACGGGCAGTGTCGAGGTCGCGAAGGCGAAATGAGCGAGGGCACGTCCACACCACACACTCCGTCATCCCCGGGCTTGTCCCGGGGATCCACGTCTTCTTGTGTGGATCGTGGGCAAGACGTGGATGGCCGGGACAAGCCCGGCCACGACGTGAGGAGAGGCTGGTGGCTTATCCGAAAGGCTGTCGCCGCTGCCACCGTAGTTGTGGTCCTGACTGGTGCAGCGACCGCCGCGTGGGTGGCCTCCCTCGGCCCTTTGCCGCTCGACCAGGCGCGCAAAATCTCCACCACCGTTATCGATCGCAACGGCAAGCTCCTGCGCGCCTATGCCATGTCCGATGGACGCTGGCGGCTGCCGGTCGACGCGAGGACGTCCGTCGACCCCGGTTATCTCAACATACTGCTCGGCTATGAGGACAAGCGCTTCTACAGCCATCATGGCGTCGATCCACTGGCGCTTGGCCGCGCCGCGCTGCAGCTCGTCACCCGCGGCGAGATCGTGTCGGGCGGTTCGACCATCACGATGCAACTTGCGCGGCTGATCGAACCACGGCAGCAACGCTCGATATCGGCGAAGATCAGACAAGCCGTCCGTGCGCTGCAGATCGAGCGGCAGATGAGCAAGGATCAGATCCTCGATCTCTATCTGGCGCTGGCGCCGTTCGGCGGCAATCTCGAAGGTCTTCGCGCCGCGTCGATCGCCTATTTCGGCAAGGAGCCCAAACGGCTGTCGCTGGCGGAATCTGCATTGCTCGTAGCGCTGCCGCAATCGCCGGAACACCGCCGGCTTGATCGCCATCCCGGCAATGCCCGCGTGGCGCGCGACCGCGTGCTCGAACGTATGGTCGGCGAGGGCAGGGTGTCGGCTGCCGATGCCATGCAGGCAAAATCCGTCAGCGTGCCGAAGCTGCGCAAGCCGATGCCGATCCTGGCGCCGCATTCCGCGGATCAGGCCATGTCGCTGCACAGAGATCGCCCCATCATCAAGCTGGCGCTCGATGCCGGGATCCAGCGTGCGCTTGAAGGCCTCGCGCATGACCGCGCGGCGACGCTGGGCAACAATATCTCCATCGGCCTCATCGCTGTCGATAACGAGAGCGGCGACGTGCTCGCCCATGTCGGTTCGCCCGACTATTTCGACGATCGCCGCGCCGGGCAGGTCGATATGACCCGCGCGGTGCGTTCTCCGGGCTCGACGCTGAAGCCATTCATCTATGGCCTCGCCTTTGAAGATGGCTTCGTGCATCCGGAAAGCCTGATCGAGGATCGGCCCGTTCGCTTCGGCAGTTACGCGCCGGAGAATTTCGAAATGAGCTTTCAGGGCACCGTGCCGGTGCGCAAGGCGCTGCAGCTCTCGCTAAACGTCCCGGCTATCGCACTGCTCGATCGTGTCGGCGCATCGCGGCTGTCGTCACGGCTCAAGCAGGCGGGTGGCAATCTGGTGCTGCCGCCCGGGGAGGCGCCCGGTCTGGCCATGGGCCTCGGCGGCGTCGGCATTACGCTGCAAGACCTCGTCCAGCTCTATACAGGCGTGGCGCGGCTCGGCAGTTCCAAGCCGCTGCGGGAGATCATGCAGGCCAATGGCGGCGACGATCGCGAGCCGTTGCGGTTGATGGATCCGGTCGCAGCTTGGCAGGTCGGCAATGTCCTGATCGGCACGCCGCCACCGGAGAATGCCGCGCATAACCGGATCGCCTTTAAGACCGGCACCAGCTACGGCTATCGCGACGCTTGGTCGGTCGGTTTCGACGGACGGATGACCATCGGCGTCTGGGTCGGCCGGCCCGATGGCGCGCCGGTGCCCGGCCTGGTCGGTCGCACGGCCGCGGCTCCGATCCTGTTCGATGCCTTTGCCCGGACCGGCAAGCTGCCGGCTCCGTTGCCGAAGGCGCCCAAGGGCGTGCTAATGGCCAATAATGCAAAATTGCCGCTGCCGCTGCGTCGGTTCCGCCCGGTCGGCGAGTTGATCCGTACCGGCAGCGATCAGGCCCTGCACATCCAGTTCCCGCTGAACGGTTCCCGGATCGATGCCAGTGGCGGCGAGGGGCAGCTTTCGGGAGTGCCGGTTAAGGTGGCCGGCGGGGTGCTGCCCATGACCGTTCTGGTCAATGGCATGGCTGCTGGGGAACTCGACAGCCGGCGCCAGCGGCTGGTCGATCCGCCTGGTCCGGGTTTCGTCCGGCTGACGGTCATGGACGCCATGGGCACCGCAGACACAGTTGTGGTCAGAATCCAATAAGCACGGGCTAACTGGTTGTCCGGTCGGCGGTTTCAGCGTATGCGACAGGCATGGCCGAGACCTATCCAAGACCCCGATTTGGCGCCCCGCGCGAGCCGAAAACCCGTGTCGATCCAGGCAGCAGGCTGGTGCGCGTGCTTGATTTCGTCAGCTCCGGCCATGCCTGCGCAGTCGCGTTCCTAACCATTTGCGGGTTCCTGTTCTTCCTGCCCGGCTTCTTCACTATCCCGCCGATCGACCGTGACGAAGCGCGCTTCGCGCAGGCGACCAAGCAGATGGTCGAGACAGGCGATTTCGTCGACATCCGGTTCCAGGACGAGGTCCGCTACAAGAAGCCGGTCGGCATCTACTGGATGCAGGCGGCCGTGGTCGAGACCGCTGAGGCGCTGGGCTTGCAGAACGCCGAAGTTCGCATCTGGCTCTATCGCGTGCCATCGCTGATCGGTGCCATTGGTGCAGTGTTGCTGACCTATTGGACCGCGCTGGCCTTCCTGGCGCGGCGCGGCGCCGTGCTGGCTGCGTTGATCATGTGCAGTTCGGTCTTGCTCAACGTCGAGGCCCGGCTCGCCAAGACCGATGCGATGCTGTTGCTGACCGTCATCGCCGTGATGGGCGCGATGGCGCGGATTTACCTGGCGTGGCAGCGCGGCGAGGAGGCCGACAAGTCGCGCTGGCAGGAGCCGGCGGTGTTCTGGACGGCCATGGCGATCAGCATTCTGGTCAAGGGCCCGCTGATCCTGATGTTCGTCGGGCTGACGATCATTGCACTGGCGATCATGGATCGCTCGGTCGCATGGCTGTGGCGATTACGGCCGCTGGTCGGCGTCATCTGGATGCTGTTGCTGGTGCTGCCGTGGTTCGTCGCGATCTTCCTGAAGTCGGGGCAAGCGTTCTTCTCCAATTCGCTCGGTGGCGACATGCTGAGCAAACTGGCTGCACAAGAATCCCACGGCGCGCCTCCGGGCATGTATTTCCTGCTGTTCTGGATTACCTTCTGGCCCGGGGCACCGCTGGCCGGTATGGCCACGCCGGCGATCTGGCGCGCGCGCCGCGAGCCCGGCGCACAATATCTGCTGGCCTGGCTGATCCCATCCTGGATCGTGTTCGAAGTCGTGATGACCAAGCTGCCGCATTACGTGCTGCCGCTCTATCCGGCGATCGCCATCCTCGTCATCGGCGCGCTTGAACGCCAGGTGCTGGCGCGCAATTGGCTGGCGCGCGGCGCGGCTTGGTGGTTCGCGATCCCGGCGCTAACCGCTGTGGTCGCCGAGATCGGTGCCGTCGCGATCGTCCGCCACCCGGTGTTTCTGGCCTGGCCATTTGCCGCCGCAGCACTGGTGTTCGGCCTGTTTGCCTGGTGGCTGTATGATAACGCCCGCGCAGAACGCTCGTTGCTGAATGCGGTTGTGGCCTCATTGTTCATGAGCGCCGCCTTTTATGGCGTGCTGCTGCCGTCGCTCCGACCGCTGTTTCCGAGTGTGCAGATCGCACGTGCGCTGCGTAACGTGGTCTGCGTCGGTCCCAAGGCTGCGGCAGCGGGATATCACGAGCCGAGCCTGGTGTTCATGACCGGCACATCCACACAACTCACTGATGGTGCCGGCGCGGCGGATTTCCTCGGGCAGGGCAGCTGTCGCTTCGCGCTTGTCGAATTGCGTTCAGAACGCCAGTTCGCGATGCGCGCCGAGGCCATCGGCTTGCGTTACAACATGGCAACCCGCATCGACGGCTATAACTTCTCGCAGGGTAAAGCGATTTCGGTGGCGATCTATCGCTCCGAAGGGACCGAGTAATGGTAGCCCCGGACAAATCGCAGCCACAGACCTATCTGTCGCAACTCGTTGCGCTTGTCTGGCAGTCATTCGCACAGCTTGTTCGCGCACCGTCGCATTCGCGGCGTGCCGAAGCTGCTCGTTATTGGGCGCGCCGTTCGCTGGCGCTTGGCGCCGTGACAGCCGTGATCATCATCGCGCTGATGTTCATCGTCGATGCCACCGAGATCGGACTGATGCCGGTGCGGGGCACGGCCGGCCTGTGGCCGCTGCGTATCTTCACTGACTTCGGCAAGGACGAATATGTCCTGCTGGCGTTGTTCGCGTTTATGATCGTTCTGGCCCTGCTGGCGCCGCTGCGGCACGGCACGTCGCGCGCCGTACTTGTCAGCTTCGGCACGCGCATTCAGTACATCTTCCTGTCGGTCGCGCTGTCGGTCTTCGTGGCTGAAATCATCAAAGGTATGCTCGGCCGTGGCCGGCCTTTCGTCAGTGGCGCGGCAGACCCCTTTCACTTTTCGCATTTCGCCTGGACGCCGGCCTATGCCAGTTTCCCGTCGGGTCATGCGACCACGAGTTTCGCATTGGCTTTCGCGGTCGCCGCGCTTTGGCCGCGGCTGCGCACGGTGATGATCGTCTACGCCGTCGCCATCTGTGCCAGTCGGCTCGTCCTGCTGGCGCATCATGCCAGTGACGTGGTCGGCGGCGGGCTGGTCGGCTGGATTGGCGCCATGACGGTGCGATACTGGTTTGCGGCCCGGCATCTGGCTTTCACCATCCACCAGGACGGCACGATCGACCCGCTGCCAGGGCCGTCCGCAGGCCATCTCAAAAGGGTTGCCCGCGGGACCGCGGCCCCATAATAAGCGGTCTTCGCCGGGCCGGCTGCGACAAGTTCCCGCAGGACCGTCCTCCAACCAAGAGCTCCGATTTGTCCGCTCCCGAAGCTGCCCCCGTCGATGTCTCCATTGTCGTGCCCGTGCGCAACGAGCAGGACAATGTCGCGCCTTTGATCGCCGAGATCACCGCTGCGCTCGACGGCCGCTGGCCCTATGAGATTATCTACGTCAATGACGGCTCGACCGACGCCACGCCGGCTCGGCTGGCCGAGCTGATGCAGACGCGCAGCAATCTGCGCCGTATCGACCACGCCGCATCATCGGGCCAGTCGGCCGCCGTGCGTACTGGCGTGCGCAACGCCCGTGGCGCCATCGTGGCCACGCTGGATGGCGATGGTCAGAACAATCCGGCATTCCTGCCCAACTTGATTTCGGCCATTCAGGATGGCGGCGGCCGTGTTGGTCTCGCCGCCGGGCAGCGCGTTGGCCGCAAGGATACCGGCTTCAAGAAAGCGCAATCGAAGATCGCCAATGCTGTCCGCAACGCGATCCTGAAGGACGGCACCCGCGATACCGGCTGCGGCCTGAAGGCGTTCCGCCGCGATGTATTCTTGTCGATGCCTTATTTCGATGGTCTGCATCGCTTCCTTCCGGCCCTGGTGCGCCGCGAGGGCTTCGACATCGCCTATGTCGATGTCACCGATCGGCCGCGCCATTCCGGTGTGTCCAATTACGGATTTTTCGATCGACTCTGGATAGGCATCATGGATCTTGCCGGCGTCTGGTGGCTGATCCGCCGCAAGCGTACGACGCCGGTCGCAACCGAGTTCAAATAAATGCTGATTCAATACGGTCAGGCGCTTGGCGACTATATCTACGACGTCTTCGTCGCGAAGTTTGATTTCTGGCTCGCCTTTGGCTTGATCGCGCAACTGCTGTTTACCGCGCGCTTTCTCGTGCAGTGGATTTCCAGCGAACGCGCCGGACAGAGCGTTGTGCCGATGGCGTTCTGGTTTTTCTCGATGGCCGGCGGCTTCATGACGCTGATCTACGGCATCGCCAAGCGAGAGCCGGTGATCATCCTCGGCCAGGCCTTCGCCACGGTGATCTATGTCCGCAACATCATGCTGATCATCAAGAACCGCGGCAGCGGATCGAAGACGCTGTCGAATTGACAACACGAAGGCTTCGTTATCGCGTCAACGCGTCGATCCGGTCGGGCGGCAGCAGGGACGCGGTTCGAACAACGGCGATATCACCGAGCCGCATTGAGTGCAGCAAAGCCCCGTTCGAGATCAGCCTTCAGGTCATCCACGCTTTCTAGGCCGATATGGAATCGCAATGCGGGACCGCCGGGTGCCCATGTGGTGGCACTGCGGTAGTCCGAGCAGTCGAACGGGATGACGAGACTCTCGAAGCCGCCCCAGGAATAACCCATGCCGAACAGCTTGACGGTATCGAGCAGGGCATCGACGGCCTTTTGCGGCGATGGCTTCAGGATGATGCTGAACAGACCGGATGCGCCGGTGAAGTCGCGCTTCCAGATTGCGTGGCCGGGATGATCCGGCAAAGCGGGATGCAGCACCTTCAGCACTTCGGGGCGGGTCTGAAGCCACTGCGCCATCTCCAGCGCCGAGCGCTGATGATGTGCGAGCCGCACCGACATAGTGCGCAGACCACGTAATGCGAGGAACACGTCGTCCGGTCCGGCACAGGTGCCGAGCAGCTTGATGCCCTCCTGGATCAACGGCCACGCCGCGCCATTGGCGGAGATGGTGCCGAACATGATGTCGGAGTGACCTCCGATATATTTGGTCGCCGCTTGGATGCTGATATCGACGCCTTGTTCGAGCGAGCGATGATACAGCGGCGTGGCCCAGGTGTTGTCGTCGAGCACCAGCGCGCCGCGCGCATGCGCAATGCCGGCAATGAGAGGCACATCCGGCATTTCGAAGGATTGTGAGCCCGGCGCTTCGACCAGGACGGCGCGGGTATTCGATTTGAACAGCGCTTCAATGCCGGCGCCGATCAGCGGATCGAAATAGGTGGTCTCGATGCCGTAGCGTGCCAGCATGCCGTTGCAGAAATTGCGTGTCGGCCGATAGGCGCTGTCGCTGACGAGGAGATGATCGCCGGCCTTGAGCACCGAGAGCAGAGCGGTCGAGATCGCGGCGAGGCCCGATGGCACGAGCCCCACGCCGGCACATTTCGGGCCTTCCAGTGCCATCAGCGCTTCCTGCAATGCCTTGGTGGTCGGCGTGCCGTGGCGGCCATACTGAAACTCGCCGCGATGCGCGTGGAGGTCGTCGGCGGTCGGATACAGCACCGTGGAGCCGCGCACGACCGGTGGATTGACGAAGCCCCGCTGCGATTTGGTGTCGCGGCCGGCGGTGACGATCACGGTGTCCGTGTCGAGCGAGGTGGTGCCGTGATTATCGTTCGAAGCTGTCATAATGGGGCCGCCGGTCTGCAGGTGTTGCAAGGCCATTGGCATCTGGGTTGCCGAATGGCTGGTTCCGTCACTAAGAGGACACGGCGGATGGCCGTCAACCCCTTGACCCGGCTGGCTGATCGTTCTCTGTTGCGGACCTCGCGATCCCCCGCGGCACGTTGAGGGGCCTGCCGCGAAATCTGCGATTTCCTGCTGATTCGTACGGTCTTTTTAGATCGTCTCTGCTGTCGTTCGCCTTTCCGGTCGGGCCATTCACGGCTATGGAACTGATCCGTAGGCTCGTCATTCAATTCTTTGCGTCGACCGAGCGTCCTGACGTCCCCAAAGAGGCCTTACATGAAACGCGCAACCTTGATGTTCTCTCTCGCTCTTGCCGCCAGTCTGACCGCGCAAGGCGCATCTGCGCAGACGCTCAAGACCGTGAAGGACCGCGGCATGCTGTCCTGCGGCGTCACCCAGGGCTTGCCGGGTTTCTCGGCGCCGGATGACAAGGGCAACTGGGTGGGCTTCGACGTCGACCTGTGCCGCGGCATCGCGGCGGCGATCTTCAACGATGCTACCAAGGTGAAATATGTGCCGCTCTCGGCGAAGGATCGCTTTACTGCCTTGCAGTCCGGCGAGATCGACGTGCTGTCGCGCAATACGACCTGGACCCTGTCGCGCGATACGTCGCTTGGCGTGAACTTCGCCGGTATCAACTACTATGACGGCCAGGGTTTTCTGGTCCGCAAGGCGCTCAAGGTGAATTCGGCACTCGAGCTGAATAGCGCCTCGATCTGCCTGCAGACCGGCACCACCAACGAGCAGAATGTTGCCGACTATTTCAAGGGCAACAACATGAAGTATGAAGTGATCGCGTTCTCGACCGCCGACGAGACTATCAAAGCCTATGAGTCGGGCCGCTGCGACGTCTTCACGGCTGATCTCTCGCAACTTTATGCAGAACGCCTGAAGCTCACAGTGCCTGCAGATCATGCCGTGCTCCCTGAGGTGATTTCCAAGGAGCCGCTTGGCCCATTGGTGCGTCATGGCGATGATCAGTGGCTCGATGTGGTGCGCTGGACGCTGTTCGCGATGGTCAATGCCGAAGAGCTCGGGATTACCCAGAAGAACGTTGATGACCAGGCGAAATCCGACAAGCCAGAGCTGAAGCGCATCTTCGGCACCGACGGCAATCTCGGTGAAACGCTGGGCCTCACCAAGGACTGGTTCGCGCGCATCATCAAGGCGACGGGCAATTACGGTGAGGTGTTCGACCGTAATGTCGGCGCAGGCTCGAAGCTCGGGATCTCGCGCGGACTGAACCAGCTCTGGAACAAGGGCGGCATCCAATACGCACCGCCGATCCGCTGAGCGCATCATCGCCCGTGGCGACATCGACCGAAGCCAGAAAACCGCCGCTGCAACTCGTTGCAAAACTGCGACGTGTGCTGGGCGGGCAGGCGGGCTGGAGCGGCTTTGTGCTCCAGGTCGTGTTCGTCGCAGCCCTTGTCTGGATCGGCTATGAGATCGTCGAGAATGCACGCTCCAACCTGGCCGCGCAGAAGATCGCATCCGGCTTCGGATTCCTATCAAATACCGCGGGCTTTGCGGTCAGTCAGGCGCTGATCCCGTATTCGGAATCGGACACCTATCTGCAGGTGTTTTTCGTCGGCCTCGTCAACACACTCGTCGTGTCGCTGATCGGCATATTCTTTGCGACCATCATCGGATTCATCGTCGGCCTCGGCCGGATGTCGCCGAACTGGCTGCTGGCGCGGATCGCAGGCGGCTATGTCGAACTGATCCGTAACCTGCCGCTGCTGTTCCAGATCCTCTTCTGGTATCTCGCCGTGCTCGCCACACTGCCGCAGCCGCGGCAGAGTATCTCGTTGCTGGACAGTTTCTTTCTTAGCAATCGCGGCTTTGGATTGCCGAAGCCGATCGGGACGGAGGCTTTTACGGCGTTCGCGGTCGCTGTGATCGTTGCGATCATCGCCGCGCTGGTGTTGCGCGTTTATGCGCGACAGCAGCTCTTCGCCAAGGGGCGTGTAATAGCCGTCTGGCCGATCACCTTGGGCTTGCTGATCGGTTTGCCGTTGCTGACGGTGCTCGTGCTCGGCAAGCCCGTGACATTCGAGTATCCGGTACTGAGAGGCTTCAATTTCTCAGGCGGCCTGCGTGTGCTGCCGGAATTCGTCGCGCTGACACTAGCGCTCTCGACCTACACCGCCGCCTTCATCGCCGAGATCGTGCGCGCAGGCGTCCAGTCGGTGCATAAGGGACAGGCCGAAGCGGGCGCATCGCTTGGACTTAGCCGGGGTGCAACGCTCCGACTGATCGTGGTGCCGCAGGCGATGCGCGTGATCCTGCCACCGCTGACCAACCAGTATCTCAACCTCACCAAGAATTCGTCGCTGGCTGTTGCCATCGGCTATCCCGATCTGGTCTCGGTCTTTGCCGGGACGACCATGAGCCAGACCGGGCAGGCCATCGAGATCATCGCCATCACCATGGCGGTCTATCTCGTGATCTCGCTGGTCACGAGCGCGCTCATGAGCGTCTATGGCTGGCGGATCTCGCGGAGCATGGGCGCATGAGCGATACCAGCTTCGTTGCAAGAGAACTGGTTGCAGAGCGCGCCGCTCCGGTGCGCAGCACGGGTTTCGTCGGCTTTGTGCAGACACGGCTGCTGAATTCACCGACCAATATTCTGCTGACTGTCATCAGCCTGTTGCTGCTGTGGTTCACCATTGCCCCCACGGTCAAATTCCTGCTGATCGACGCCGTCTGGCAGGGGCAAGACCGCACAGCGTGCCTGCCGGAAAACGTTGGCCACGCCGTTGGCGCCTGCTGGCCGTTCGTGCAGGCCAAGTTCACGCAGTTTATCTACGGCTTTTATCCTGAGTCGGAACGCTGGCGCGTCAATCTCACTTTCCTGCTGGGCGCGCTATTGCTGTTGCCGCTGCTGATCCCGCGTCTGCCCGCGAAGAGCGTGAATGCCGGACTGTTCTTCCTTGCCTTCCCTGTCGTGGCGTTCTTCCTGCTGTATGGCGGTGGCATCAATGGCTTCGGAATCAGTTGGGCCACGGATTTTCTGTCGACCGTCGCGGTCCACATCACGGATGTCGGTCGCCGGCTCAGGGGCATCGGCCTTCTGTCCGATATTGCTGTCATCGGTTATCCGCTTACGCTGATAGGCGACGGCGTCGTAGCATTCGGCGACGGCCTGCAACTCGTCGCGCTGCCGTTTGAGTGGTTACGCAACGAAGGCGTCAATCATGGCAAACCTGTCTGGTTCGAACTGACGACAACCGCCATCATTGTCTCGCTGCTTATGTTCTTGTTGAACGGCCACTTCCGCAGCGGCTGGCGTGCGCTGGCCAACAGTATCTCCGTCTTCGCTGGCATCGCCGTCGTCATCGCCCTGCTGCGGCTTGATCGTGGCGGATTGCCGATCGTCGATACGCGGCTCTGGGGCGGATTGCTGGTGACGCTGGTGGTGTCGATCACAGGCATCGTCACGTCGATGCCGGTTGGCATCGCGCTGGCACTTGGCCGACGCTCGACCATTCCGTTGATCCGGCTGTTCTCGATTGCCTTCATCGAATTCTGGCGCGGCGTGCCGCTGATCACCGTATTGTTCTTTGCGACCTATATGCTGCCGCTGTTCCTGCCGGGCAATTTCACTGTTGATGGGCTGGTGCGCGCGCTGATCGGCATAGCGCTATTCGCTGGTGCCTATAATGCCGAGGTGATCCGCGGCGGGTTGCAGGCGATCCCGCGCGGTCAGGCGGAGGCGGCAAGTGCGCTAGGCCTGTCCTGGTGGAAGACCACGCGTCTTGTGGTGATGCCGCAGGCGCTGCGCCATGTTATTCCCGGCCTCGTCAATAGCTTCATCGCGCTTTTGAAGGATACGTCACTGGTGTCGATCGTGGCGCTGTTCGATTTGCTCGGCCAACTCCGCGCGGCGTTCGCAGATCCGAACTGGTCGACGCCGACGACCTTGTTCACCGGTTTTGCCTTTACCGGCATCATGTATTTCGTGATGTGCTTCGGCATCTCGCGCTATTCGCTATTCGTCGAGCACCGGCTCAATGTGCATCGACGGAGTTGAGGTGACATGTCCGTATCCGTGAATCCCATCGTCTCGGTTGCCGGCCTCAACAAATGGTTCGGCGATTTCCACGTGCTGCGCGACATCGATCTTGCGGTCGGCCGCAGCGAGCGCATCGTGATCTGCGGGCCGTCGGGCTCGGGCAAATCGACGCTGATCCGCTGCATCAATGCGCTGGAGGAGTTTCAGGAAGGCCGCATCACGGTCGACGGCATCGAACTCGGTCCCAACCTGCGCCGCGTCGACGATATCAGGCGTGATGTCGGGATGGTGTTCCAGAGCTTCAACCTGTTTCCGCATCTGACGGTGCTTGAGAACTGCACGTTGGCGCCGATCTGGGTACGGCATATGCCGAAGAAGGACGCCGATGCTGCGGCGATGAAGTATCTGGAGCGGGTGCGCATTCCAGACAAGGCCAGTGCCTATCCCGGTCAGCTCTCCGGCGGGCAGCAGCAGCGTGTGGCGATCGCGCGAGCGCTGACGATGAATCCCAAGGTGATGCTGTTCGACGAGCCGACCTCGGCTCTCGATCCGGAGATGGTGAAAGAGGTGCTCGACACCATGGTCGATCTCGCCAATGAGGGCATGACCATGCTGGTCGTCACCCACGAGATGGGCTTTGCCAGGGAAGTCGCCAGCCGCGTCGTGTTCATGGATGCCGGACAGATCATCGAGGCGAATACACCGGACAAGTTCTTCGCCAATCCGCAGCATGCGCGGACGAAGCTGTTCCTGAGCCAGATTCTCCGCTGAGGCGTTGCGCCTCAGACTTTCTCGAACGGCACTAAGATATCGCTCTTCGTCTCCAGCCATGCCGGCACCGGCAGGTTCTTGCTGCGCATGAAGTCGGGGTTGAACAGCTTCGACTGATAGCGGCCGCCGGAGTCGCAGAGAAGGGTGACGATGGTCTTGCCCGGGCCCAACTCCTTCGCGAGATGGATCGCGCCGGCGATGTTGATGCCGGTCGAGCCGCCGAGGCAGAGGCCTTCGTGCTGCAGCAGGTCATAGATGACGGCGACGGCTTCCTCGTCAGGGATCAGGAAGGCGGTATCGACCTTCGCGGTCTCAATGACCGGCGTCACGCGGCCGATCCCGATGCCTTCCGTGATGGAATCGCCGGGCGTGGATTTGGCTTCGCCATGCTTGAACCAGTTATACATCGCAAAGCCATTTGGATCGGCGCAGGCCGTAACGATGTTGTTGTTCTTTTCCTTCAGGTAGCGGGTCGTGCCGGCCAGCGTACCGCCGGTGCCGACCGCCGAGATGAAGCCGTCCACCTTGCCGCCAGTCTGCTCCCAGATCTCCGGGCCCGTCGATTCGTAATGGGCTTTGGCGTTGTCGAGATTGTTCCACTGATCGGCAAACAGAACGCCGTTCGGCTCAGTCTTGCGCAGCTGATCTGCGAGCCGTCGTCCGACATGCTGATAGTTGTTCGGATTGGCGAATGGCAGCGCCGGCACTTCGATCAGTTCGGCGCCGTTGAGCCGCAGCATATCTTTCTTTTCCTGGCTCTGCGTCTCCGGGATCACGATCAGCGTGCGATATCCACGCGCGCTCGCCACCACGGCGAGACCGATACCTGTATTGCCCGCAGTCGACTCGACAATGAGACCGCCGGGCTTCAGATCACCGCGCTTCTCGGCTTCGAGGATCATCCATTTGCCGGCGCGGTCCTTCACCGACTGGCCGGGATTCATGAACTCGGCCTTGCCGAGAATGGTGCAGCCAGTCAGTTCGGATGCGCGCTTCAGCTTGATCAGAGGCGTGTTGCCGATCGCCTCGACGACGTCTTTGTTGAAGGTCATGGTGCTGAAATTCTTCGCTCGGGTTGTCGATCTCGCGGCGACCCTAGTGGAGGCCGCCGGGCCAGACAAGGGAAGGGTCTGGCCTCAAGATCTGGTGCCGCAGTGCGGAAAGTCCAGAGCGCGGGCTATGGGGCTTTTGCGAATACGACCTGGCGAACGTCGATATTGCCCGACAGGAAACCGGCCTCGCAATAGGCCAGGTAGTATTCCCAGAGCCGCCGGAACCGGTCGTCGAAACCGAGCGGCGTCAGGCTTGGCCAGGCCGCGCGGAAACTATCTCTCCAAGTCGCCAGCGTCTTGGCATAATCCAGTCCGAATATGCGTTCCTTGATGACAGGAACGCCGTATCTGGCCCCGAGGGATTTCAGGATTTCGGGCGACGGCAGCATGCCGCCGGGAAAGACGTAGCGCTGAATGAAGTCGACCTCGCGCCGATAGGTCTGGAAGAACTTGTCTTGGATCGTGATGGCCTGGATACCGATCAATCCGCCGGGCAGCAGCCGGTCGCGCAATTGTGAGAAATACTGCGGCCAGAACTGTTCGCCGACGGCCTCGATCATCTCGATCGAAGCGATGCGGTCATACTGTCCACGTTCGTCGCGATAGTCCTTAAACTTGATCTCGACCTTGTCGCCAAGGCCCGCGTCCTGCATCCGCTTACGTGCGAAATCGCGCTGCTCGGTCGAGATGGTGAGACCGGTGACATGCGCGCCGTAGTTCTTCGCGGCATATTCGGCAAAGCCACCCCAGCCGCAGCCGATCTCCAACACCTTCTGTCCGGGCTTCAGATCGATTGCTTCTGCAAGCCGGCGATATTTGTTGTTTTGCGCGGCCGTGAGATCCTGCGTACCGTCTTCGAAAATCGCGGACGAATAGGTCATGCTCGGATCGAGCCACGCAGAATAGAACGCGTTGCCGATGTCGTAATGCGCGTAGATGTTCTTGCGAGCTTGCCGCTTGGTGTTGCGGTTGAACCAATGGCGAACGATCTGCACGAAGCGCATCAGCGGATTGTTGCCGAGCATCACCTGAATGAGATCGTGATTGACGCAGAACAGATACAGGAATTGCGTGAGATCCGGCGTGTCCCATTCGCGGTGTAGATAGGCTTCCGCGATGCCGATATCGCCGCCATTCACAAGACGCGACGCGAACGCATAGCTGGTGATCGTCATCTCGGCGGCAGGACCAGGTTCCATGCCGCCGAGGCGGACACGCCGGCCATCGGGAAGTGTCACGTCGAGCGTGCCGCGGCGCAGACGTGAGCCGAAGCCCAATGCCAGTCGGACGATGCGCGGCAGATCGGGCAGCGCCTTGTCGACATTTTCCGGAGTAAGAACGATCAGGTCAGACATGCGCAGATCCAGGGGAGTTCGTGGTTCTGTGTTCGCATTCAAGTCGCATGGATGGATGTGCCTGCCGCTCTTCTGTCGGTCGGGACCGCCCTTGTGCGTTGCGAAATCCGATGAACGCGCGGGCGATTTTACAGGAGTATAAGCGCGGCTTTGTTTACTCGCCAAGCCGGTATTTCTCGCATGGCTTGCTTCACACGACACTAGGCGTATGCACCCTTGATCCAATAACCAGTCCATGCGTCGCAGAACCTGGTGCGGTGCTCGCCCTGAATCTGGTCGAGGCGCTTTCGCGCCGCGAGCGCCCTGGCGTCATCGTCGGCAATGCCTTGCAAACGGTTCATCCAGGTCACGGTTGGCATCCCCAGCGGTTTTCAAAATGGCGCCGACGGCACAGGGGAACGCAATCCGGCTGTCAGCAACAAATGAACACATGAAATCTTCGTAAGCCTGACCTGCCGGCGCTTCTGTCAGGGACCAAAAAACCCCACAAAATCGGGAGAATCTGTGCAAATCCGCTCATTTGCGGGCATCTAGCATTCGTGTCGCTTGCACGTTGCGACACGTAAGAACACTGTCCGCAGGATGATTGGGCAGCTAGAATGCGGGCTCGTTTCATTGACCAAGCATCACCCGGTGAACGTGTCTCAGGCTACATACTCCAACGCCTCGAACCTCGGCGCAAAGCGCGCGCGGCGGAGCCTTGTCCGGATGTCCGTGCGGTGAGTCTCCTGTTTGCGAAAAAGATCGGGCGTTCGGTCATCGCCTTTGCCGTTGTTGCCAGTTCGGCAGGCTGCATTTTGAGCAAGGATCTGCCTGATCCGGCCCTCGATATTCCCGAGGGCTATAAGGCGGCACGGCTCGCCAATCCGAACGGCGCCACGCCGACACTGGACTGGTGGCGCGGCTTTCGCTCCAGGGAACTGACGCAGCTGATGGAGGAGGCCCAGACGGTCAACCTCGATATCGCTGCGGCAACATCGCGAATCATGCAGGCCGATGCGCAGGCACGAATCACCGGCGCAGCGCTGCTGCCCAGCGTGAGCGGCGGCGGGCAGGAGACCTATTCGCGGACCTCGGGCTCCAGTTCCAGCGGTCTGACCAACGGCGGCCGCGAGGTGGTGACCTATTCGGCCTCGCTCTCGGCCAGCTACGAGATCGATTTCTGGGGCAAGAACCGCGACGCGGCGCTGGCTGCGGAAGAAACCTCGACGGCCAATCGTTTCGACCGCGACGTGGTGGCGCTGACCACTATGGCGGCGGTCGCCAATGCCTATTTCCAGGTGCTGACATCGCAGGACCGCATTCGCACGGCGGAGCGCAACATCGCCAGCGCGCAGCGCATCCTTGATGCGATCAAACAGCGCTTCAGTGCCGGCACCGGCACGGATCTCGATGTCGCGCAGCAGGAAAGCGTGCTGGCCAATCAGCGCGCCGCGGTGCCGCCGCTGCGGACCACGCTGGCGCAGAACGTCAATGCGCTCGCGACGCTGGTGTCCCGGCCCCCTGAAAGCGTGCGCGTGGCCGGCGGCTCGCTGAACACTATCGCCGCGCCGCGCGTCACGCCCGGTCTGCCGTCAGAGCTCCTGACCCAGCGGCCGGATATCCGTCGGCAGGAGGCGCAATTGGCCTCGGCCACGGCCAATGTCGGCAGCGCCCGGGCGCAGTTCTTTCCGAGTATCCAGTTGACCGGCTCGGGCGGTTATCAGAGCGCAGCGCTGGCCTCGCTGTTCCAACCCAACGCCGCCTTCTTCAGCCTCGTCGGCGGCCTGACCCAGCCGATCTTCGATGGTGGGCGGATCCAGGGTAATTTTGAGCTGACCCAGGCGCGTCAGGACGAGCTGCTGCAGACCTATCGCAAGACGGTCGTGCAGTCCTTCGCCGACGTCGACAACGCGCTGGTCGCGATTCGCCAGACCACCGAGCGGCTCCGGCTGCAGCGCGAGGTGGTCCGGGCGTCGAAGCGGGCCTTCGAGCTGTCCGAGCAGCAATTGCGCGCCGGAACCGCTGACATCGTAACTGTGCTAAACACCCAGCTGACGCTGTTCCAGGCGGAAGATGTCCTGTCGCAGGCGCAACTGGCGCGGCTGCAGGCGATCATCAGCCTCTATCAGGCGCTGGGGGGCGGCTGGGAGCCGAAAATGGAAAGACCGGTCAATGCTCTTTAAGCCGGAGTTGAAAGAGGCCGCGAAAGCGACTGGCGACGGTGTCGCCAAGGTCGCCGGCAAGGCGCGCCGCCGTACTGTGTCGATTGCCGTGACGCTGCTGATCCTCGGCGGGCTCGGCTATATCGGCTGGAACGCCTTCCAGCAGCGTCAGACCGCCAACCGCGGCGGTTTCCGACCGGACATGATGACGGTGCCGGTGCTTGCGGCGACGCCGAAGATCCAGGACGTGCCGGTCTATCTCGATGGCGTCGGCTCGGTGAAGGCCTTGAACAATGTCACCGTGCGCGCACAGGTCGACGGCAAACTGATCAAGGTCAATTTCAAGGAAGGCCAGGACGTCAAGGCGGGCGATGTGCTCGGCGAGATTGACCCGGTCCTCTACAAGGCGCTGTACGATCAGGCTGTTGCCAAGAAAGCGCAGGACGAGGCGACGCTGGCCAATGCACGGCTCGACCTGATCCGTTACCAGCAGCTTGCAACGTCAAACGCCGGCTCCAAACAGCAGGCCGACACCCAGAAGTCTCTCGTTGCCCAGCAGGAGGCGCTGGTGAATGCCGATCAGGCTGCCATCGACAATGCCGCCGCAACGCTGAGCTACACCAAAATCATCGCGCCACTGTCCGGCCGTGCCGGCCTGCGTCAGGTCGATCAGGGCAACATCATCCACGCGTCCGATACCACGGGCCTCGTGGTGATCACGCAACTGCAGCCTATCGCAGTACTGTTCAGCCTGCCGCAGCAGCAAATCGTTCGCGCCAACGCCGCTGCTGCCAAGGGCACGTTGATGGTCGATGTATTCGGCAATGACGGCGTCACCGTCATCGACACCGGTACGCTCACCGGCATCGACAATCAGGTCGATACCACCACGGGCACGGTGAAGCTGAAGGCCGAATTCCCGAACCCGAATTATCAGCTCTGGCCCGGTCAGTTCGTCAATGTCCGGCTGAAAGTCGAGACCCTGAAGGATGCGATGGTGGTGCCGACCTCGGCTGTGCAGCGCGGTCCCGCCGGCACGTTCAGTTACGTGATCGAGGAGGGCGACATCGTCAAGGCGGTGCCGGTCACCGTGACGCAGCAGAACGAGACCACGGCCGTCATCGCCAAGGGCCTGTCGGCGACCGAGCGTGTTGTCACCACGGGCTTTGCCAATCTCGCAGAAGGATCGAAGGTTTCTGTCGGCACCAACGATCAGGAGCCGACCGCCGATCTCGCGCCGCGCAAGCGGGGAGGTAGCAAGGGCAACGATGCCGGCGAGCGTCGTGGCAAGCGCGGCCAGAATTCAGGTGGTGCGGGTGGCCAGGGCACTCCGCAGGCACCGATTGGCCAGACGCCGCCGCCAGCCAGCCCGAGCGCTGCGCCATCGGGAGCGAAGTAGCCATGATGTTCGCACGATCGATCGCTTGAGTTGATGATTTCGATACCAAAGAGCGCACAGTCATGAGCGTCTCGGAACCCTTCATCCGCCGGCCCATCGCGACGTCGCTGCTCGGCATCGCGTTGTTGATCGGTGGCGCGCTTGGCTACTTCGGGCTTCCGGTATCGGCGCTGCCGCAGGTCGATTTCCCGACCGTGCAGGTCTCGACGCAATTGCCGGGCGCGAGCCCCGAAGTGACAGCGTCGCTGATCACCGCGCCTCTGGAACGTCAGCTCGGACAGATTCCGTCACTGTCATCGATGACCTCGACGAGCTCGTTCGGCGTCAGCCAGATTTCGCTGCAGTTCGACCTGAACCGCGACATCGATGGCGCGACCCAGGACGTGCAGGCGGCGATCAATGCGGCCGCCGGCGTTTTGCCGAAAAACCTGCCATATCCGCCGGTCTACGCGAAGGTCAATCCGGCCGACGCGCCGGTGATGACATTGGCGCTGACCTCGGACACCATCTCGCTGCGATCGATGAGCGACCTGTCCGACACATTGCTGGCGCAGCGGCTCAGCCAGATTTCGGGTGTCGGCAAGGTTGCCGTGCTTGGCGGCTTGAAGCCAGCGGTGCGGGTGCAGGCGGATCTGGCGCGGCTCGCTGCCTACGGCATCGCGATGGAAGATCTGCGCGCAGCGATCGCCGGCGCCAATGTGTCGGGTCCCAAGGGCTCGCTCGATGGCGCGCAGCAGGCCTACACGATTGCGGCTAACGACCAGATCGCGGCGGCGGATCAGTATCGGCCGATCATTATCGCTTATCGCAACGGATCCCCTGTGACCATCGGCGACATCGCGCAGATCGTCGACGGCCTGGAAAACGACCGTACTGGCGGTTGGTATCAAGGCACGCCTGCCGTCATTATCGAGATCCAGCGTCAGCCCGGTGCCAATGTCATCGAGGTCGTTCGCCAGATACGCGAGGAAATTCCGAAGGTGCAGCGCTCGATGCCGGCCGGCGTCAAGCTGACCATCGTGAGCGACCGCACCGTGACCATTCGCGCCTCGGTCCATGACGTGCAATTCACGCTGGTGCTGTCCGTCATCCTTGTGACTTTGGTGGTGCTGCTGTTTCTCCGGTCGCTGCGGGCAACGCTGATTGCCGGCGTGGCCCTGCCGCTGTCGCTGATCACGTCCTTCGGCGTGATGTATTTCGCCGGCTTCAGTCTCGACAATCTCAGCCTGATGGCGCTGACCATCGGCACCGGCTTTGTCGTCGACGACGCCATCGTGATGATCGAGAACATCGTCCGCCACATGGAAGAGGGCGAAAGCCCGATGGAAGCGGCGCTGGCGGGCGCGAAGGAAATCGGCTTCACGGTGATCTCGCTGACGGTGTCGCTGATCGCTGTCTTCATCCCGCTGCTATTCATGTCCGGCCTCGTTGGCCGCATGTTCCGCGAATTCGCGATGACGCTGACCATTGCCGTGGTGATGTCCGCCGTGGTCTCGCTGACTCTGACACCGATGATGTGCTCGCGGCTTTTGAAGCACACCAAGGATGAATGGCAGGTGCCGGGTCTGGGAGCCGTCAGCCGCTTCATCGACCGTATGGTGGCATTCTATCACCGCACGCTGTTGTGGGTGTTGCAGCATCAGCCGGCGACGCTGGTCGTCACGTTCCTGACCATCGTCGCGACGCTCGGCCTCTATGTCATCGCCCCCAAGGGCTTCCTGCCGCTGCAGGACACCGCCTCGATAACGGCCGTGACGGAGGCTGGCGCCGATGTATCCTTCACGGAAATGCAGAGCCGGCAGAGCGCGGCGGCGGCGGCGATCCAGGCCGATCCGGATGTGACAGGAATCATTTCGGTGATCGGCGGCGGCTCGGTCAATCCGACCACCAATGTCGGCCGGCTGGTGATGACCCTGAAGCCGCGCGGCGAGCGCAAGGATGACATGACCGCCGTAATCGCGCGGCTCAAGGATCGCGTCGCGGCGATCCCGGGCATGACCGTGTATTTCCAGCCCGTCCAGGACATCCAGATCAGTACGCAGAGTAGTCGCTCGCAATATCAATATACGTTGACCGGGACTGATGCGGCGCAGGTGACCGAGTGGTCACAGAAGCTGGTTGCTGAATTGCGCCGCGATCCGATGTTTCGAGACGTATCCTCGGAAGCCCAGACCGGTGGACTGCGGGCCTCGCTCGATATCAACCGGCAGCGCGCCGGTCAGCTCGGCGTCAATCTGCAGGGCGTCACCGACACGCTGAATGACGCCTTCGCGCAGCGCCAGATTTCGACCATCTACGGACAGGCCAATCAGTACCGCGTTGTGCTGGAGGCATTGCCGTCACAGCAGCGCGATCCCGATGTGCTGTCGAAACTGTATCTGCCGGGTGTGGCCGGCGCGCAGGTGCCGCTGTCTGCCGTAGCTACATTGACGCGTACCACGGCGCCACTGGCGATCTCGCATCAGGCGCAATTCCCCGCGATCTCGCTCAGCTTCAACCTCGGGCCTAACGAGGCGCTCGGCGATGCGGTTGAGGAGGTCAAAAAGATCGAGACCCGGATCGGCATGCCGACCAGCATTGTCGGGATGTTCTCCGGCGATGCTGCGGAATTCTCCAAGTCGCTGTCAGGGCAGCCTTGGCTGATCCTCGCGGCGCTGGTGACGATCTATATTGTGCTCGGTGTGCTCTATGAGAGCTACATCCATCCGATCACCATTCTCTCGACGCTGCCATCGGCTGGTGTTGGTGCGATCCTCGCATTGATGTTGACCGGACAGGACCTGTCGGTGATCGGCCTGATCGGCATCATCCTCTTGATGGGCATCGTCAAGAAGAACGCGATCATGATGATCGACTTCGCGCTGGATGCAGAGCGCAATCGCGGCATGGCACCGGAAGCGGCGATCGTCGAAGCCTGTCTACTGCGGTTCCGGCCCATCATGATGACGACGCTGGCGGCATTGTTTGGTGCGTTGCCGCTGGCGATCGAAAGCGGCACTGGCGCAGAGCTGCGCTTCCCGCTCGGTGTGTCGATCATCGGCGGTCTGCTGCTCAGCCAGATACTGACGCTCTACACCACGCCGGTAATCTATCTGGCGCTGGATCGCATCAATCGCCGGTTCGAGAAGAGTGCACCGCCCGTCGCGGGTGCAGCCGGGACAGCGGGAGCAGGGGGCGCGCCCTAGTGGCTTCCATCTCCATCTCAGCGCCATTCATCATGCGGCCGGTCGGCACCACGTTGCTGGCGATCGGACTGTTTCTTCTCGGCGTCGTCGCTTATCATTTCCTGCCGGTCGCTGCGACGCCCAATGTCGATTTCCCGATGATCCGCGTGCAGGCGTCGCGTCCCGGCGCCGATCCGTCAATCATGGCGGCGACCGTTGCTGCGCCGCTGGAACGACGTCTGGGCATCATCGCCGGCCTCGATCAGATCACCTCGACGAGTTCGCTAGGCTCGACCAGTATTCAGTTGCAATTCGCCATCGGCCGCGATGTCGATCGCGCCGCGCGTGACGTGCAGGCCGCAATCAACGCGTCCATGGCGGATCTGCCAACCGATCTTCCGACACTGCCTACGTTCCGCAAGGCCAACCCGTCCGCCGCGCCTGTCTTCATTCTCGCTTTGACGTCGCCAACGATGTCCGCGTCCGCGATCTACGACGTCGCCGACACCGTGATCGTACAGCGGCTGTCGCAGGTGCCGGGGGTCGGCGAAGTCACTGCCAGTGGCGCCGACCAGCCCGCGGTGCGCATCCAGCTCAATCCGGTCGCGCTGTCGAATGCCGGGATTGCCACCGACGACGTGCGCACCGCCATCGTCAATGCGAATCCACTTGGCCCAGTCGGCATCTTCCAGGGATCGCGGCAGAGCGAGACGATCTCGATGAATCCGCAGATGCGTACGGCGGAAGAGTTTCGCGAGATCATCGTCAAGAGTTCGAACGGCAATTATCTGCGGCTGTCCGATGTCGCCGATGTTCAGGATGCGACGCGCAACAGTCGCTCGGTTGCCTGGTTCAACAAGCAGCCGGCGGTGCTTATCCAGATCACCAAACAGGGCGACGCCAATGTCATCGACACCGTCGATCGCGTAAAAGCGCTGATCCCCGATCTGAAACAATGGATTCCTGCCGGGATCGAGATTTCGGTTCTGACCGACCGCACCGGTACCATTCGCGCCTCGGTCGAGGACATGGAGTGGACGCTGTTTGCCACGGCCGTACTGGTGATGGCCGTGGTGTTCCTGTTCCTGCGTCGTGGCACCCCCACCATCGCGGCCGGCGTCTCGGTGCCGCTGGCGCTGGCCGGCACCTGCGTCGGCATGTGGTTGGCCGGCTTCTCTATCAACAACCTGTCGCTGATGGCGCTGGCGATCTCTGTCGGCTTTGTGGTCGACGACGCCATCGTCATGATCGAGAACATGTACCGCAATCTCGAAGAGGGCATGGCGCCGATGCAGGCGGCGCTCGCCGGCGCCAGGCAGATCGGCTTTACGGTGCTGTCGATCAGCCTGTCGCTGATCGCCGCCTTCATCCCGCTGATTTTCATGGATGGTCTGGTCGGCCGATTGCTGCGCGAATTCTCGTTGACGCTGACATTCTCGATTGTCGTCTCGACGCTGGTGTCACTGACGGTGACACCGATGATCTGCGCGCAATATATCAAGAGCGGCCTGTCGAGCACCGAGACCCGTTTCGACCGTATCGTCGAAGGCACGCTGTCACGCGTCGTGGCGTTCTATGAACGCACGCTGCATGTGGTTCTGGGTTTTCCACTCCTGACGCTGTTGGTGTTCTTCGCCACCATCGCGCTGACGGTCACACTCTACATCAAGACGCCGAAAGGTTTTTTTCCGAACGACGACAGTGGCTTCGTGATCGGTGCAACGCGCGCATCGGCCGATGTCTCGTTTCAGGCGATGCTCGGATTGCAGCAGCATATGGCTGATCTCGTGCTGAGCGATCCCGGCGTGGCCAGTATCGGTTCGTCGCTTGGTGGCACTGGCGGGCCGGGCGGCGGCGGCGCCAACCGGGGCACCATGTTTATCGCCTTGAAACCACCAGAGGAGCGCAACGGAGCGTCGACCGAAGACGTCATCAACCGGTTGCGTCCGAAGCTCAGCGCGGTCCCCGGTATCCGTCTCTTCATGTTTGCTGCCCAGGATCTGCGTGCCGGCGGGCGCCAGAGCGACTCCAACTATCAATACACGCTGACCTCGACCAATCTCGATCTCCTGCAGAAATGGGCACCGCTGGTCGGCAAGCGGCTGGAGAGCGTTGAGGGCATCACCGACGTGTCGAGCGACCGCGATCCCGGCGGATTGCAATTGACGCTGACCATAGACCGCAAGATGGCATCGAGCCTCGGCGTCAAGGTGCAGGACATCGATAACGCGCTCAACAACGCGTTCTCGCAGCGACAGATCTCGACGATCTACACCCAGCGCAACCAGTATAAGGTGGTGCTGGAAATCGATCCGAAATTCCAGAACGATCCGTCCGATCTCGATCGCATCTATGTCGCGGGTCTGAATGGGTCGCAGGTGCCGCTGTCGGCGGTTGTGCGCATGTCGCGCACGTTGTCGGCGCTGGCGGTGTTCCACTCGCAGGGGTTCCCGTCGACGACGGTGTCGTTCAACACGCTACCTGGCGTGCAGCTCGATGCCGTGACAGGCAACATCCAGCGCGCGGTCGACGAACTGCATATGCCGGAAGGAATCCGGGGCGGCTTCGATGGCAATGCCGGTGACTTCAGCAAGACCACGGGGCGGCAGCCGCTGCTGATCCTCGGCGCGCTCATCGCAATGTATATCGTGCTCGGGGTGCTCTATGAGAGCCTGGTGCATCCTCTGACTATCATCTCGACGTTGCCCTCGGCGGGGCTCGGCGCATTGCTGGCGTTGCAGATCACCAACACGCCGCTGACCGTGATCGCCTTCGTCGGGATCATTCTCCTCATCGGCATCGTCAAGAAGAACGGAATCATGATGGTCGACTTCGCCATCGAGGCGGAGCGGCATCGCGGACTGTCGCCCGCCGAGGCGATCTTCGAGGCCTGCACCGTGCGCTTCCGCCCAATCCTGATGACGTCATTGGCCGCGGTGTTCGCCGCGATCCCGCTGGTCATCGCGACCGGGCCGGGCACGGAACTGCGCCGCCCGCTGGGCATCACCATCATCGGCGGGTTGTTCGTCTCGCAGGTGCTGACGCTTTACACCACGCCGGTGATCTATCTCCTGATCGACCGGCTGCGTAACCGCTTCCGCCCGGCACCGCTACCTGCGCCTGCCGAATAGCAAAAATCCGGGCGTCACGGCGGTTGAAGCCTCGGGCCACGCGGCGTATAGCGGGCAATGTCCAAGAAATCAGATCTGCAAGCCGCTGAGGTCGCTGAAGCGATCCCGGAATGTCCGCATTGCCACAAGCCGATGCCGCTGTGCATCTGCGACAGCATTACGCCCATCGACAACAAGATCGAGCTCCTGATCCTGCAGCATCCGCAGGAGCAGGACAGGGCGCTGGGCACCGCCCGCGTCGCGGCGCTTCATTTCAAGAAGGCCACGGTCAAGATCGGCCTGTCCTGGCCGAGCCTCGCCAAGGCGCTGGGCAAGCCGGTCGCGGATCCCGCGCGTTGGGCGATCCTCTATCTCGGCTCGGCCAAGGTCACCGATTACGAGACCGACCGGGATATCCTCGCCATCGACCGCAAGGGTCAGGCTGAGGAAAACCAGCGCGCATTGCTGAAAGACATCCAGGGCATCGTGCTGCTCGACGGCACCTGGAGCCAGGCCAAGGCGCTGTGGTGGCGCAATGCCTGGATGCTGAAATGCCAGCGCGTGATCCTCGGACCGGCCAAACCGTCGCTTTACGGCAAGCTGCGCCGCGAACCGCGCAAGGACGGCCTGTCGACCATCGAAGCCGCGGGGATGTTGCTGGCCAGCCTCGAACGGAAGCCGGAGATCGAGACCACGCTGAACGAGGCTTTCGAGCGGATGCTGGCGAAATATCGCGAAGCCCAGACCGTCATGCCGGAACTGGCGCCAAAGCCCAAACCCAAGCGCGACTGGCGGCGTAAGAAGCACGCCTGATCGCGTTCGGTTTTGATTGATCCCGGCCTATCGGCTGCTGGGCGGCGGACCGACGCCGGCTTCACGCTCGTCACTCGATGATGACGGTCTGACGAGCGACGGAAACGGATTGCGGAACAGTCCGCCGCGAGCTTCTTCCACGACGGGTGCGGGAGGCGGTGCCGGGGCTGCAGCCTGCGGCGGCACCACTGGAACCGGCAGCTTCTCGCACTTCAGGGAGTAGACCAACTGGCCGTCGGCGGTCCGGCCGATCGGCGCGCAGGGATCGGTGCGGGCCGGAACGGGCGGTTTGGCCTGGGCCCAGCCTGGCGAGGTCATCAGCAACGTTGCGATCAAGACCCGGATGTTCATCGTGCCCCCTAGGGTTGGCAGGATGCTACGATCAATACTCCAATCTTGCCAAGCGAAGTGTTGCAGCGCACCACTCATAGCAGTCGCGCCCCGATCGCGGGTCCGGCAGGCTAAGTTATTGATTGGATTGATGGAGGCCACGTCGGGAATCGAACCCGAATAAACGGTTTTGCAGACCGGCGCGTAACCATTCCGCCACATGGCCCCATAGCGGGTTAGTTACAGACCGTTCGCCGTTTAGGCAATGCCCGGCTGAAATCTTTCATGGGGTCCGACATACCGACACAAGATCAGCAGGAGGCCTGCCAGCCATCCGGAAACGGAATCAGCGGCCAAGGGCCGTCATTGTCGTTCGCAGCGGTCGGAATCGGGGCGAAGAACATTTCCTGGCTGCGCAGATCGTCCCGCACATCGGCCTCGATTTCGGCCCGGACCGTCTCCAGCAGATAGTCAAATTCGGCTTCGCTCATCTTTTAGCTCCCTGTCTTGGGGAGCAATCTGACGCAAAGCCTTTGTTGGGCTGTTGAATGGATCGTTCAAATTGTATCGATCCACACGCGAGGTCCGTCATGGTTACCGGGACGTTTACCTCACTGGATCAATGGCGTGGCTCGCGAACGCCGATCAAGCATCGCCGACGGTAACATTAAACTGTCTGGGCTGTAACGGGTGTGTCTGTCTCCAGCAGCGTATCCAGCATTTTGCGGCCCCTGGTGCTGGCCTGCATCAGGGGATCCGCCTTGAAGGTCGACTTCAGGAAGCTCGATACCGCGCGGATGCGCGGCACGAATTGCAGATCGTTATGGACGTTGATCCACAGCTCGCGCGTGGTCGACAGCTTGTCGTGCAGCACCGGGATCAGGTCGGGGCGACGCGCAGTCGCAAAACTCGGTAGCAGTACGAGCCCGACACCGCCCGCCGCAGCATTCATCTGTGCGCACATGCTGTTGGAATGGAACGAGACCGGCGGGCTCTTGATGATGTCATCGAGCCAGCGCACGGAGTCGAGCTGGATCTGGTCGTCGATATAGGTGACGAAGCTGTGCTTTGTGAGTTCGGATGGGCTCTTCGGCATGCCATGTGCGTCGAGGTACCCCTGTGCCGCATAGAGCCCGAGCTGAAAGCAGCCGATCCGCTCCGAGACCATGCCCTGGCCGGTGGGGCGGAAGAAGCTCAGAAACAGATCGGCCTCGCGCCGGTTCACCGAGACGCTTTGTGGTGATGTCAGCAATTCGACGGTCAGGTCGGGATGCAGTTTGCGCAGTTCGACGAAGCGATAGGCGAGGTAGAGCGAGGCGATGCCTTCCATCGTGGCGAGACGGACCCGGCCAGCCATACGGCTGCCGCCGCATTGCACGTCTTCCCGCATGGCGATCACGGCGCTTTCGATGCGCTCGGCATGGCAGAGCAGGCGGTCGCCCGTCTCGTTGACCTTCAGTCCGGACGGCAGTCGCTCGAACAACGCCACGCCGAGGGTGCTCTCGAGATGCGCGATGCGGCGACTGATGGTGGATTGATCGACCCGGAGGCGCTTGGCCGCACTGCCTAGGCTGCCGCCGCGTGCCGCGTGAATGAAGACCTTGAGGTCATCCCAATCGAGCGATTTGAAGTTTTCCATGCAGAGTTAACAGCAAGAGCTGTGCCAGCACGCGTCGCTGGGACGCCATGTCGCGGTGGAAAAGCCAGTCTGCAAGGCCCTTTGCAGGATTGTCTATACCCCGAGCGATCCGAAGCAACCTAGCCTGACGGGAACCAAGAACGATCCGTTCTCTCTCGCTTTGTGGACGCAGCGCTGCCGGACTTTCGGGTTCAGCGAGTGACCATGAATGAGGCTCCGGCGATGATCTCGCAGGCACCAAGAGAGTCGCGACGGCATGCCGTTCCAGAAGCTCAATTTCGCCGGGGCCAGCCCCCATCGCGGCTCACCGGCCAATGGCGGCGGTGATCGAACCAGAAAGGTGTGTCATGCAGTTTGACCGTCGACAGCTTTTGCTCGGGGGAGTCGGCACTGCCGCCGGCCTCATGCTTCCAGGCAGCGCGTTCGCGCAATCGCCGGCCACCATTGGTACATTTCCGGAAGGCGTCACGGCGGATTCTGTGTTCGTCGGTCTGACCATCCCGCTCACCGGCGTCTTTTCGGGTGACGGCGGCGACCTCAAGCTCGGCTATGAACTGGCTATCGCGCAGATCAATGCCGGCGGCGATATCGCGCAGAAGTGGGGCCTCAAGGGCAAGGGCGTGCTCGGCCGCCAGATCAAGTACAAGGTCTCCGACACCGAAGGTAAGCCCAACCTCGACGTGCAGAGCGCGACGCAGTTCATCCAGCGCGACAAGGCGATCATGGTGTCGGGCTCGGTGTCATCAGCCAGCGCCATCGCACTCGAAGAACTCGGTTCGCGCGAGAAGGTGCTGTACATGGTCGGCATCGCCGGCTCCAACGACATCACCGGCAAGAACTGCCAGCGCTACGGCTTCCGCTCGCAGCAGAACGCTTACATGGCCGCGAAGGCGATGGCGCCCGTCGTCGCCAAGGCGCTCGGCAAGAACGTGAAGTCGGCCTTCCTCGTGCCTGACTACACCTATGGCCACACGGTCTATGACAGCTTCGCCAAGTTCTCGGCGGAGCAGGGCTGGAAGCAGGTCGCCAAGGAGGTCGTGCCGCTCGGCACCACCGACTATTCGTCGGCGCTCCTGAACATCGCCAATAGCGGCGCGGATGTCTTCGTCAACATCGCCTTCGGCGGCGATGCGGTTGCCTCGACCAAGCAGGCCGAGCAGTTCGGTGTACTGAAGCGCATGAAGCTCGTGGTGCCGAACCTGTCCTCGTTCCAGGACAAGGAGCTCGGCGCCGAACTGATGCAGGGCGTCTATGGCAGCTGCGATTTCTGGTGGGGCCTGCAGGACACCTATCCACTCGCCAAGACCTTCGTTGAGAGTTTCGTGGCGCAGAACAAGTACTATCCGCGCTGGGGCGCGCATATCGGCTACATGCAGACCTATCTGTGGGCGATGTCGGTCGAACGCGCCGGTACGTTCAATCCGGTCGATGTGATCAAGGCGCTGGAGAGCTCCAAGGCGCAGCCTTACGAGACGACCATCGGCAAGGTCTATTTCCGCGCCGAGGATCACCAGATGGTACGCCCGATCCCGATCCTGCGCGGCAAGAAGCCGTCCGAGATGAAGAACAAGGAAGACTTCTACGAGATCGTCGATATCGCCGACGGCGAAAGCGTGATGAACGCACCGGACTTCTTCGGCTGCAAGCTCGGCCCCTACACTTAAGGATCACCATGCCAAGCTGGCCCGTCCTCATCTCGCAGGCCTTCAACGGCCTGGCCCTCGGCACGCTGCTGGCGCTCGTCAGTAGCGGTCTGACGATCATCCTGGGCACGCTTGGCGTCCTCAATTTCGCCCACGGCGCGTTGTTCGCCGTGGGCGCCTATGCCGCTTTCGTCCTGCTGCAATACACCTCGTCCTTCGTGCTCGCGATCGTCGTCGGCTGCGGTTTCATGCTGGCGCTCGGTCTGCTGCTGGAACGCATCATCATCCGTTATTTTTACGACCGGCCGCATGAAGACCAGATCCTCGTCACCTACGGCGTCGGCATCGTGCTCGTCGAATGCGTGCGTGCAGCCTTCGGCGGCAATGCGCAGCGGGTGCCGGTGCCGTCCTGGGGGCAGGGCGCGACCCAGATGGGCTTCCTGATCTATCCGACTTATCGCCTGCAACTGATCGCCATCATCGCCGGGCTGCTGCTCAGTCTCTATCTCGTGCTCTATCGCACCTCGATGGGCCTTGTGGTTCGCGCCGGCATCGAGAATCCCGGCATGGTCGGCATCCTCGGCATCAATGTGCGCCGCGCCTTCCTGCTGGTCTTCGCCATCGGCGTTGTCGCCGTCGGTCTCGCCGGCATGCTCTATGCGCCGGTCGTGGCCGTGACGCCGGACATGGGCGCCAATTTCATGGCGCAGTCTTTCGTGGTCATCGTGCTCGGCGGCCTCGGCTCGTTCCCGGGCGCAGTCATCGGCGGCCTGATCGCGGGCGAGATCATCAGCCTGACCAGTGCTTTCAACTCGTCCTATTCGGAAGTGATGCTCTACGCGCTGATGGCGGTGCTGCTGATCATGCGCCCGCAAGGCCTGTTCGGTTCGGAAGGCCGCGCATGATGCGTCCTCGTTCCGGCGGCTTGCGGGGCTGGCTTCCCGAACTCGCGGTGCTGTGCACGCTGATCGTGGCACCCATCGTGTTTCCGCATCTCGGTTTCTCGACCGATCTGCTGACACGTGTGTTGAACTGGGGCCTGATCGGCCTCGGCTTCGATATCCTGTTCGGCCTGACGGGCCTGCTGTCCTTTGGACAGGCCGCATTTTTTGGCGTCGGCGGCTTTGTCAGCGCCTATCTGCTGGTGTCCCACACCATCGATAGCGTCTGGCTGGCGCTGGCGATCGGCACCGTTGCAGCCGGCCTGTTCGGCCTCCTGGTCGGCTGGTTCGCCGTGCGCCGGGTTGGCATCTATTTCACGATGATCACGCTGGCCTTCGGCCAGATGGCCTATTTCATCGAGAATTCCCCGCTGTCGGACTACACCGGCGGCGAGAACGGAATCCCCGGCGTGCCGGTGCCGGTGCTCGGCTTCGGCGCCAATGCGATCCGCATCAGCGCGGGCATGCCGATGTATATCCTGTTCGCGGTGATCTTCTTTCTCGGCTACGTGCTGGCGCGCCGCATCGTCGGCTCGCCGGTCGGCGCGATCCTGCTGGCGATCAAGGAGAACACCGGTCGCGTCGCAATGCTCGGCCATAACGTGCCGGCGTACAAGCTGACGGCCTTCGTCATCGCCGCGCTCTATGCGGGCCTTGCCGGCGGTCTGCTCGGTTCGTTCCAGAGCTACATGCCGCCGGATGCGTTCTCGCTGGAGACGTCGGGACAACTCGTAGTTCAGACCATTGTCGGCGGTGCCGGCACGCTGATCGGTCCGCTGGTCGGCGCGGCCGTCTGGCTGTGGCTGCGCGACAATCTGCAGCTCATTCCGGGCTTTGCGATCCTGTGGAAGCTGGTGCTCGGCATCGCCTTCATCATTCTGGTCATAGGGCTGCGCCGCGGCATCTGCGGCGAGATCGCCCATTGGTGGAACGAACGCCGTAATCTGGCTGCCGCACGGGCGGCCGCGGCCAAAACTGAAGCCATCGAGGCGCATAATATCGACGTCGCCACCAAACCCGTCGCGCCTCCCAAGGAGGTCAGGCTGACCCTTGCCGAGCCCATAACAGGTGATAGCGACATTGCACTCGAAGCCCGATCTCTGGCGCGGCACTATGGTGGCCTCAAAGCCGTCGATGGCGTCTCCTTCAAGGTCCGCCGCGGCTCGATCCACGCAGTGATCGGCCCGAATGGAGCCGGCAAGAGCACGCTGTTCAAGATGCTGCTCGACGAAGTCAGCCCGTCCTCCGGCGAAGTCCTGCTGTTCGGCGAGAAGGTCACAGGTGTCGGCGTTAGCCGCGCGGCGCAGCTCGGTATCGCCAAGAGCAACCAGCTCAATCAGCTGTTTCCCAACCTGTCGGTGCGCAAGAACCTACGTATCGCGGCGCTGGCACGCCGTCGCGGCCCGATGCGCTTCGATCTGTTGCGCGGCGCCGGCAGCATTCCCGACGTCGAGGAGCAGATCGCCTCGATCCTCAGCCTGCTCAATCTCGTCCAGCGCGCCGACACGCCGGCGCATATTCTGGCCTACGGCGAAAAGCGCCGGCTTGAGATCGGCATGGCGCTGGCGACCAGCCCGAATGTGCTGCTGCTGGACGAGCCGCTGGCCGGCATGAGCCCGGCAGAACGCATCGCGACCTGCGCCTTCATTCGCGATATCGGGCGCTCGCGAACCGTGGTCATCGTCGAGCACGATCTCGACGCCATCTTCGAACTCGCCGAGCGCATCACCGTGCTCTATGAGGGCCGGCTGCTGGCGGACGGCACCGCCGACGAGATCCGGCGCAATCCGGCCGTGCAGGACGCCTATCTGGGAGGGCTGCACGCGCATGAGCCTGCTTGAAGTCGACAAGATCAATACGCTGTATGGCGATTCCCACGTGCTGTTCGACCTGTCGATCAGGGTCGAGCAGGGCGAGGTCGTGGCACTGCTCGGCCGCAACGGCGCCGGCAAGACCACGACGCTGCGCTCGATCATGGGCGTACTGTCACCCCGCAGCGGCCATATCCGTCTCGACGGCAAATCCATCGAGGGCATGCCGCCCTCGACGATCGCCAGCATGGGCGTCCAACTGGTGCCGGAAGAGCGCGCTATTTTCGGTGGCCTGACGGTCGAGGAAAACCTGCGCATTGCCGCGCTGACAGCGCCCAATGCCTGGTCCTACGATCGCATCTACGAAGTGTTTCCGCGCCTCAAGGAGCGCCGTAAATCGGCCGGACGCACACTGTCAGGCGGCGAACAGCAGATGCTGGCGATTGCACGCGCGCTGATTCGTGATGCGCGCATCATCCTGCTGGACGAGCCGTTCGAGGGCCTGGCGCCGCTGATCGTGCGCGATCTCGTCGAGGTCTCACGCAATCTGGCTGCTGAAGGCCGCACCATGATCGTGGTCGAGCAAAACGTTGCGGCGGCATTGAGTTTCGCCAACCGCGTCTATGGGCTCAATAACGGCCACGTGGTGTTCGAAGGCACGCCGGCCGACCTCAACGCCAGTCCCGACCTGATGCGAGACTTCCTCGGCGTCGGAATGTGATTCCCGGGACGTAATCCCGGAGACAATGGCCCCGGGCAACGTGATTCCCTAGATTTCGATCGGCACCGCGAGGCGCCCGATCAGGAGCGCCACCTCATCGAGGTGATCGCTGTCATGCGCCTCGACGGCTTCGGCGAGCCGGGTGACGCATTCGTCATCACTGATAAAGGGCAGGGAGTTGAGGTCGGTCGGAAGCGCGCGGTCGGTGTGCGTGGCTGGCATCGGTCACCTCGTTCGATTCGGAACTTGTTCAACGTCGCAACGGGCAGTCTTGCGGTGCAATAAGACTAAATAGCGACACGGTTGGAAAGATTATTCTTCGCCCGCATGCGACATGGGCCCGCCGAGAACGGGGTCGAGCATCAAGAAGATCCCGTAACATGAGGCTTTTTCTGAGTTTTCCCCGATTGGCGGCCTCTGCGGGAAGAGGTGCATTTCCTGCTTTCCAAGCGCGGATCGCTTTGTTATACGCTGCGGCCTGCGAACAAGCTTCGCACGTTCCCTGGTAGCTCAGCGGTAGAGCATTCGACTGTTAATCGAATGGTCGCTGGTTCGAATCCAGCCCGGGGAGCCAAACATCCTTCCGCAAAAATGGCTGCCAGAAACCGCGCTCGGGACCGCCTCGATAGCGCGTTGGCTGGTGTGTTTTTACGAACCTTGCATCCCGCTGTGCGCTGCCGTAATTCCTGCAAAAGGAACTTCCAGCCGTTTGCAAGGGATTGCTCATGTCCGACTTTTCGACCGCACGCCAGAAGATGGTTGATGGTCAGGTGCGTCCCAGCGACGTCACCGATTTGCGCATCATCGATGCCATGCTCGCGGTGCCGCGCGAGGAGTTCGTTCCTGCCAGCCAGCGCGCCATGGCCTATCTCGACCTCGACCTCGAAGTCGCCCCGAATCGCTTTCTGATCAAGCCGGTGGTGCTGGCGCGGATGCTGCAGGCCTCCGACGTAAAGGCAACCGACAAGGTTCTGGTGGTCGGTTGCCCCACGGGCTATGCGGCCGCCGTGATCGTCCAGTTTGCCGGGCAGGTCACCAGCGCGGCCGGCATGCCGGCCGATGGCGATGCCGCGAACGGCCCCTATGATCTGATCGTTCTGGCCGGCGCGACGGAAGTCGTCCCGACCGGGCTTTACAAGCAGCTGGCCCCCAATGGTCAGCTAGTGGGCGTATTCGCCCTGACCAAGCCCGCCCGCGCCGTGATCGTGACCCATTCCCACGAGGATTTTGGCTCCCGCCCCCTGTTCGATGCTACCGCGCCGGTTCTGCCGGGCATGGAAAAGCTCCCGTCATTCGTTTTCTAGGGCCGACTGTCCGCCTTATCGGGCATCGGGGCACCGCTAATATCGCCAGCGGTAATTACAAGTGTGGCTTGGATGTCCCATTCGCCAAGTTTTCACTGTCAAGTTTCCACGAGAGGTTCCGTCTCGCCAATGCGAGGAATATGGTGAGTGGAGACTCGCTAACGGACATCATCTGTTCGGTCGCCATAAGTGTGCGCCCGGATCAGTGAACGGCATGGATGGATTACCAAGAATGGGCGGCGTAAAAGCTCTCACCGGTGCTGCAGCTGCGGCCCTTTTGCTGGCATTTGCCGGAACGTCACCCGTTCTGGCTGATACGATCGAAGCGGCGTTGGTTCGCGCTTATCAGAACAATCCTCAATTGAATGCCCAGCGCGCTTCGGTGCGCGTCACTGACGAGAACGTGCCGCAGGCTTTGTCGGGTTACCGGCCGAGGGTCGCTATCACCGCGAGCGGCGGCTATCAGTACACGGACGCGGTCAACAGCATTGCAGGTACTGCGACCGCAATTCACGGCGTGCAGGTTCCCCGCGCCGTTGGCGCGACCATCACTCAGAATGTGTACAACGGCCAGCAGACTGCAAACCGTACCCGAGCTGCCGAAAGCCAGGTATCGTCCGCACGCGAAGGCCTGCGCGTGCTGGAACAGTCAGTGTTGCTTTCCGCCGCGACTATCTACATGGATTACCTGCGCGACGCGGCCACCGTCGAGGTTCAGCGCAGCAACGTGCGTGTGCTCGAGCAGACGCTGAAGCAGACCCGCGACCGGTTCAATGTCGGCGAAGTCACGCGCACCGACGTGGCGCAGTCCGAGGCGCAGCTCGCCGCCGGCCGTACGCAGTTGCTGAGCGCCGAATCGACGCTGACGACCACGCGCTCGAATTTCCGCCGCATTATCGGCAACGAGCCGGTGGCTTTGCAGGCAGGTTCGCCAGTCGACCGCTTTCTGCCCGCCACGCTACCTGCCGCTATCGAGCTCGGCCTCACTGAAAATCCGAGCGTGACCGCAGCAATGTTCGGGGTCGACATCAGTTTCCTGAACACCAAGGTCAACGAAGGCGCACTGTTTCCAACAGTGACGCTGACGGCCAACATCCAGCAGGGTTGGGAACAGTCGATCTCGCAGCCGCGCGGTCTGACGGCGTCAGGCATCGCCCAGGTGTCGGTCCCGGTTTACCAGGGCGGCGGCGAATATTCGCTGATCCGTCAGTCCAAGGAAACGCTCGCGCAGCAACGCCTCGCTCTCGACCAGACGCGCGATCAGGCGCGCGCGAGCGTCGTGCAGGCCTGGGGTCAGTTGCTGGCGGGTAGGGCGCAGGTCTCGTCCGCACAGGCACAGGTGCAGGCTTCCGAAATTGCGCTGAACGGCGTTCGCGAAGAAGCCAAGGCCGGCCAGCGCACCACGCTCGACGTGTTGAATGCCCAGCAGGCGCTGGTGAACGCGCGCGTCGCGCTTGTCACGGCGCAGCATGATCGTGTGGTGGCATCATACTCGGTGCTCAACGCAGTTGGCCGTCTGTCACCGATGGTGATGAAGCTGAACACCAATGTGTATGACCCCAGCGTGCACTATCATCAGGTGCGCGATAGCTGGGTCGGCGTGCGTACGCCCGACGGACGCTAACGCGCTCGGATATCACCTGATATCGTGTCGAAAGGGCCGCTTGTGCGGCCCTTTGCTTGCAATCAATTTGTCCGATGACGTACCGTTTGCATTGCTGGCTTAGCGATTCGGAATGCCTCTCCTAATTCCTTGGGCATTTCCCGCGCGACAGCTGGTGGTCAGGCCTCGCTTGATCTTGGGGACAAGTCAGGCTTGCGCGCTGAATCGAACGGTCGTCAAAACGACAACCCGCAAATTCAGCCTCGTCTGGTGTAAAATATTGACGAGAGCGTTGATGATGCGGAGTCGGACATGACGCAACCTGCAAAGGTCCAGGAGCCCTCGATGGAGGAGATTCTGGCGTCGATCCGACGTATCATCGCCGACGACGAAGCGAAGCCGGCCGTCGCCGAAGTTGCTCCTCCGCCGCCGCCCAAGCCAGCTCCTGCACCCAAGCCTGCTGCGATGACAGACATCCCGCCGTCGGCGATTCCTGCCGCGCAGGCTGCTGCCGCCAAAGCACCGCCTCCAGCCCCGAAGCCCGCGCCACCGCCGCCGGAGCCTGCTGCCTCCAACAGCCAGGACGACATCGACGCGATGTTGGCCAGCTTGGAAGCCGCGACCACCGAGGAAGAGGTGCGCCCGGCGCAGCCCGACGGTGATGTGTTCGAACTGACCGACGAGATGGTGGTCGCCGACCCCGAGCCGGAACCCGCATTCCAGCATGTCGAGCCGGATGACGACCTCGAATTCGCCGAAGCTGTCGCTGCCAGCAGCCAACGACCCGCACCGCGCTTCGACCCGCCGTCCTATGATCCGCCCCCGGTCGCACCGCAGCAGCAGATCCTGTCACACAGCACCGTGTCGTCCGTGGAGTCGGCCTTCAATGCGCTGGCCAATACGGTCCTGAGCAACAACGCGCGGACCCTTGAGGATCTCGTCAAGGAGATGCTGCGTCCGATGCTGAAGTCCTGGCTGGACGACAACCTGCCGGGCCTCGTCGAGCGCATCGTCAAGGCTGAGATCGAGCGCGTCTCGCGCGGCGGCGGCCGCTAAGCCCGCGAGACAGGCAACGACGGCCTTTCAGGGCCTTCGTTTGGCCCTCCGGGGTGGTTAAACAGCCCGATATGTTGACTTGAGCCGCGCTGGCGGGTTTCTAGCGCCATCGGCTTCCTGCGTTCGCCCCAGGCCCTAAAACCGTGGCCGAAAACCCCTGATTTGATTGAATTGTCATGATCGAAAAGACCTATCAGCCTGCCGATATCGAGACCCGCATCGCCGCTGCCTGGGAAGCCGAAGGCGCGTTCAAGGCCGGCCGCGCGGACCGGGTGGATGCCGAGCCCTATACGATCGTGATCCCGCCGCCGAACGTCACCGGTTCGCTGCATATGGGCCACGCCCTCAACAACACGTTGCAGGACGTGCTCTGTCGTTTCGAGCGTATGCGCGGCCGCGACGTGCTGTGGCAGCCCGGCACCGACCATGCGGGCATCGCGACCCAGATGGTGGTCGAGCGCCAGTTGATGGAGCGCCAGGAGCCCGGTCGCCGCGACATGGGCCGCGAGGCATTTCTTGAACGCGTCTGGAAGTGGAAGGCCGAGAGCGGCGGTGTGATCGTCAATCAGTTGAAGCGCCTCGGCGCCTCCTGCGACTGGTCGCGCGAGCGCTTCACCATGGACGAGGGCCTGTCCGAGGCGGTCATCAAGGTGTTCGTGCAGTTGCACCGCGAGGGCCTGATCTACAAGGACAAGCGCCTTGTGAACTGGGATCCAAAGCTGCTGACTGCGATTTCGGATCTCGAAGTGCAGCAGGTCGAGGTCAAGGGTAACCTCTGGCATCTGCGCTATCCGCTCGAAGGCAAGAATTTCGATCCGGAAGATCCGACCTCGTTCATCACCGTTGCCACCACGCGTCCCGAGACGATGCTCGGCGACAGCGGCGTCGCCGTGAATCCGGATGACGAACGCTACACCCATCTGATCGGCAAGAACGTGGTTCTGCCGCTGGTCGGCCGCCTCATTCCGATCGTCGCCGACGAATATTCCGACCCGGAGAAGGGCTCCGGCGCGGTGAAGATCACGCCGGCACACGACTTCAACGACTTCGAAGTCGGCAACCGCCACGGCCTTGCACGCATCAGCATCCTCGATATCGAAGGCAAGCTCGCACTCGCCGACAACGAGGACTATCTCCGCGGCCTGCCGGAAGCGGCGTCGGAGCTCGTCGAAGAATTGCACGGCATGGAGCGCTTCAAGGCGCGCAAGACCATCGTGCAGCGGCTGGAAGATTTCGGCTTCCTCGAGAAGATCGAACCCAACACGCATATGGTGCCGCATGGCGACCGCTCCGGCGTCGTCATCGAGCCCTATCTGACCGACCAGTGGTACGTGGACGCCAAGACCATGGCGCAGCCGGCGATCGCCGCTGTGCGCACCGGCGCGACAGAGTTCGTGCCGAAGAACTGGGAAAAGACCTATTACGAATGGATGGAGAACATCCAACCATGGTGCATCTCGCGCCAGCTCTGGTGGGGCCATCAGATCCCGGCCTGGTACGGCCCGGATGGCAAGGTATTCGTCGCCGAAACCGAGGAAGAAGCGGTCGGCAACGCGCTCGGCTATTATGTCGAGCAGGAAGTGATCACGGAAGAGCAGGGCCACGAGATGGCGCTCGATCCAGCGAAGCGCGAGGGCTTCATCACGCGCGATGAAGACGTGCTCGATACCTGGTTCTCGTCGGCGCTGTGGCCGTTCTCGACGCTGGGCTGGCCGCAGAGCTCGGTCGATGTGGATCGCTACTATCCCACCAATGTGCTGGTCACCGGCTTCGACATCATCTTCTTCTGGGTCGCCCGGATGATGATGATGGGCATGCACTTCAAGAAGGACGTGCCGTTCCCGACCGTCTACATCCACGCCCTCGTCCGCGACGAGAAGGGCGCCAAGATGTCGAAGTCGAAGGGCAACGTCATCGATCCCCTGAACCTGATCGACCAGTACGGCGCCGACGCGCTGCGCTTCACGCTGGCTGCGATGGCCGCGCAGGGCCGCGACATCAAGCTCGCCACCCAGCGCGTCGAGGGCTATCGCAATTTCGCGACCAAGCTCTGGAATGCCTGCCGCTTCGCCGAAATGAACGAGTGTGTGCTGCCGGCCGGCTTCGATCCGACCAAAGCCAAGGAAGTGCTCAACCGCTGGATCGCGCATGAGACCGTCAAGGCGACGCGCGAAGTCACCGAAGCCATCGAAGCCTATCGTTTCAACGATGCGGCGGGCGCGGCCTATCGCTTCGTCTGGAACGTGTATTGCGACTGGTATCTCGAACTCGCCAAGCCCTTCATGATGGGCGAGGACGGTCCGGCCAAGACCGAAACCCGCGCGATGGTCGCTTGGGCCCGCGATGAGATCCTGAAGCTGCTGCATCCGTTCATGCCGTTCATCACGGAAGAACTCTGGGCCGTGACGGCGCCGCGCGACGGTCTGCTGGCGCTGGCGCCGTGGTCGCGCAAGGCGAGCGGCCTGACGCGCGAGCAGGAAGCGCTGATCATCGCGACTGCCGCGAGCGATCCGATCGTCGCACCGATCCTGATGGGCGATCCCGAACCAGTCGCCGACTTCAAGGATGACGCCGCCGAAGCCGAAATCGGCTGGGTCATCGATCTGGTGACGGAGGTTCGTTCGGTGCGTGCCGAAATGAACATCGTGCCGGCGACATTGACGCCACTGGTGCTGGCCGGCGCATCTGCCGAAACTCAGGCTCGTGCCCAGCGCTGGAGCGATGTCGTCAAGCGCCTCGCGCGTCTCGGCGACATATCCTTTGCCGATGTTGCCCCGCAGGGCGCCGTGCAGCTCCTGATCCGCGGCGAAGTCGCAGCGCTACCGCTGAAGGGTGTGATCGATCTCGGCGCCGAGAAGACGCGGCTCGACAAGGAACTCGTGAAAGCCGAAGCCGACATCAAGCGCGCCGACGCCAAGCTCTCCAACGAGAAATTCGTCGCCAACGCCGCGGAAGAGATCGTCGAGGAAGAGCGCGAGAAGCGCGAGGCAGCCGAGGCCCGCAAGGCCAAGACGCTGGAAGCGCTGGAGCGGCTCAAGAACGCGGTATGAGTTTGATCGTAGGATGGGTTTCGCGAAGACGCTCTACCCAGCCTACCGCTCACACCTTCGGAAACGGTTTGCTGAGATAACGCGAGCCGCGCACCCCATAGCGCCACGGCAGCTCGACTGCCTTGGTAATGCCGATGCGGATGCCAGCGACGATGTCCGGTACTTCGGTGCGGGCATGAATCGCGATCGGCGGCTTATCCAAAGCCAGCCCATTATGCGCGATACTGATGCCCAGCGCCTGGCAGACCTTGCCGGGTCCGGAGCACAGCATGCGCTCATCCTGCAGCCCGCGTCGCAGCTGCATCTCGCCAATCCCGAAGGTCGGTTGCAGTGCGCGGATCAGCACCGCGCTGGCCGAATCCTCGGCCTCGCAGACGAAGTTCACGCACCAGTGGATGCCGTAGGAGCGGTAGACATAGACAAAGCCGGGCGGCCCGAACATGATCTGGTTGCGCGGCGTCTGCCCGTTGAAGGAATGGGCCGCGGGCTCGGTGTGATGATAGGCCTCGACCTCGACGATCTCGCCACCGATGCCGTCCACCAAGAGCGTCGCACCGATCAGTTCGGGGGCCACATCGTGCACGCTCCGCGCGAAAAAGCTGCGTTTGAGTGCCTTGCCGAGCTTTTGAGGGGTTTGGTGAGGTTTTGGAGCCATTCTGCCCGCTATGTTATGATGCAGGGCCAGGCAAGGCGAGGGCGGGTTGCGGGAGCGCGCCCGGCGGATTACCTAAGGCTTCACTCAGAACGGACAGTTCATGGTCGTCGTCCTCGATACCGTTTCCACCACGCAGCTCCGCCCGCGTCACCCTGAAAAAGTGAATCGGCCGGATTCGTTCTCGCCGCCGAAGCCGGACTGGATCCGGGTCCGTGCGCCGACCAGCCGTGGCTATGGCGACACCCGCAAGATCGTCAAGGAAAACGGCCTCGTTACCGTGTGCGAGGAAGCCGGCTGCCCGAATATTGGCGAGTGCTGGCAGAAGAAGCACGCCACCTTCATGATCATGGGTGACACCTGCACCCGCGCCTGTGCGTTCTGCAACGTCAAGACGGGCATGCCCAACGCGCTCGACGGCATGGAGCCCGAGCATGTCGCCGAAGCCGTCCGCAAGCTCGGCCTGCATCATGTGGTGATCACCTCGGTGGACCGCGACGATCTCGCCGATGGCGGCGCCGAACATTTTGCGCAGACGATTCGTGCGATCCGCGCGGCATGTCCCACGACCACGATCGAAATCCTGACGCCTGACTTCCTGCGCAAGCCGGGCGCCCTCGAAGTCGTTGTCGCGGCGAAGCCCGACGTGTTCAATCACAATCTCGAAACCGTGCCGTCGCGCTATCTGACGGTGCGACCGGGCGCGCGTTATTTCCATTCGCTGCGCCTGCTGCAGAAGGTCAAGGAACTCGACCCGACCATCTTCACCAAGTCCGGCATCATGGTCGGCCTCGGCGAGGAGCGCTCTGAAGTGTTGCAGGTGATGGACGACATGCGCTCGGCTGATATCGACTTCCTGACCATCGGCCAGTATCTGCAGCCGACGCGCAAGCATCACGTGGTGTCGCGCTATGTCACCCCCGATGAATTCAGCGGCTATGAGAAAGTCGCCTACACCAAGGGCTTCCTGATGGTGTCGGCGAGCCCGCTGACGCGCTCGTCGCATCATGCCGGCGAGGATTTTGCCAAGCTGCAGGCTGCGCGCGCCGCTCTCGCGCGCTGAGAACGCGACGATGCCGAGATTTGCCAACAAGCGCCGCGTGCGTCACAGCGCCTCCCAGATGTTCGATCTGGTCGCCGATGTCGAGCGCTATCCGGAATTCGTGCCGTTGTGCAAGTCGCTGAAGATTCGCCAGCGCACGCCGCATGAGAATGGCACCGAGGTCATCGTTGCCGACATGACCGTGTCGTTCAAGCTGGTCCAGGAATCCTTCACCAGCCGCGTGACGCTGGATCGGCCGAACCTGAAGATCATGGTCGAATATCTGCGTGGTCCGTTCAGCAATCTCGAAAACCGCTGGACCTTTGAGCCGAAGGCTGAAGGTCAGGAATGCGACGTGGGCTTCTTCATTGCCTATGAGTTCAAGAGCCGCATGCTGGCGATGCTGATGGGAACGATGTTCGACGCGGCATTCCAGCGCTTTGCCGTAGCCTTCGAGAAGCGCGCGGACGAAGTTTATCGCAGCCCGCGCGTCTCGAGCGTTCCGTCTACTTCTTAGTCGTCGGCTTTTTTAGTGGCGCGGTCGGCCTGCGTCGTTTGACGGCGGTCCGTCGCGGCGAACGCGCCACGCGCGGGCGCGCCAGACTCGCTGCTTCGCGCTTCTTGGCTGGCGGCTGCGGGCCACGTGCCAATTCCATCAGCATCCGCAGAGCTTCAAGCACGGAACGCTGACGCACCGCGCTACGGCCAATGGCGCCAAAACGGCATTCCTTGTTGACGATGCGACCGTCACGCGACGCAACGGCAAAATGCACGAGGCCGACCGGCTTGCCCGGCGTTGCGCCTCCGGGGCCAGCGATCCCGGTGATCGACACTGCGAGGTCAACGTCGGCTTCTTCCAAAGCGCCGACGGCCATCTGGATCGCCGTCTCTTTGCTGACTGCACCAAAGCTGTCGAGCGTCGCCGTCTTGACGCCGAGCATCGCGTGTTTGGCGGCATTGGAATAGGTGACGAAGCCGCGATCGATCACGTCGGACGAGCCGGGAATTTCGGTCAGTGCGCCAGCGACGAGGCCGCCGGTGCAGGACTCGGCGGTCGCGATCGTCAGCTTGCGGCTGCGGCAGAGATCGAGCAGCGCGCGGGAGAGGGCTCGTGCGTCGCTCGCTGCCATGTCAGTCCATCCAGGGAAGGCGAATGGTAGCAGCCGCAGTCGCGGCGATACCTTCTTCACGGCCGGTGAAGCCGAGACGTTCGCTGGTGGTCGCCTTCACCGCGACGCGTGACAATGCCACACCGGAGATCTCGCTGATCTTCGCGCGCATCGCATCGCGTAGCGGGCCAATCTTGGGCCGTTCGCAGATCAGCGTTACTTCGAGATTGGCGATACGGCCGCCACGTGCGATGACGCGGTCCACGGCGTATTTCAAGAACTTGTCGGACGCCGCGCCCTTCCATTGCGGATCGGTCGGCGGGAAGTGCGAACCGATATCGCCGTCAGCCAGCGCGCCCAGGATCGCATCGACCAGCGCATGCAAGCCGACGTCGCCATCTGAGTGAGCAAGGAAGCCGCGCGTATGCGGCACACGGACGCCGCAGATCATCAGGTGATCGCCGTCGCCGAAGGCGTGCACGTCATAGCCCGTGCCCATGCGGATATCGCCGAGCGAGGCGGCGAGACGCGCTTCTTCGCGAATGAAATCTTCGGGAGTCGTGAGCTTCATATTTGCAAGATCGCCTTCAAAGGTTGCCACGGTCAATCCCGCCCATTCGGCGAGCGCGGCATCGTCGGTGAAATCATCGCGGCCTTCCTTTGCAGCACGACGATGCGCTTCAAGGATGACATCAAAACGAAATGCCTGTGGCGTTTGCGCGCTGCGCAAGCGTGCACGGTCCGGCGTCGCTTCCACGTGTCCGGCCTCGTTGACCTGTTTGATCGTATCGGTAACGGCGACACCGGGCACGGCAGCGCCAGTGATCTGCGCCGCGGCAATCGCGCGCTCGATCAAAGCAGGGGTTACGAACGGGCGGGCTGCATCGTGAATCAGCACGATGTCCGGCGCGTGATCTGCCAGTGCTTCGAGTCCGGCATGCACCGACGCCTGACGCGTCGCACCGCCATTGGCAGGAACATGATACCTTAAATCGCTGACCGCCTCGTTGAACACAGCGATATCGTCAGGATTGGTGATCGGCTGGACCGCAAAGACCTGGGGATGGTTGCAAAACGGCTCCATAGCCCGCGAAATAACGCTGCGGCCTCCGATCATGCGATATTGCTTCGGTCCACCAGCGCCGGCGCGGAGGCCGCGGCCGGCGGCAACGATAATGACGGCTGTCTTCAAACCGGCAGGATTAGGTGATTTTGTCATCAGGGTCAGGTGATTAAGGGGTAAGCGGTGATCGCACAGCCCTTAGCACGGCCGCGGGCAAAAACAGTATGATTACATTCTCGTGGCTGCATAAGAGTGCATTGCTGCACTGCACTTGCAAAATGAGCGCATCTGTCTAATGTGTAGGCATGACGGTTGACTGCACAACAAATGTGCGCATTATGCGCCCTATGCCCGCAATGCAGCGGACGAGACAACGACGAGCAGGTCTGTGACCACCCCGGACTCAGTATACAGCAAGCCGTTACGAATCGGTGGCATCGAGATCGCCAACCGGGTCGTTCTGGCGCCGATGTCGGGTATCACCGATGCGCCATTCCGGCGGCTCACCGCCGAACTCGGGGCCGGCCTCGTCGTGTCAGAAATGACCGCCAGCGACGATCTCGTCAATGGTCGTCCCATGTCGGTATTGCGCTGCGAAGCGACCGGGATCGGGCCCCATGTGGTCCAGCTGGCCGGCTGTGAGACCCACTGGATGGCCGAGGGGGCCCGTGTGGCCGAAGCCGCCGGCGCCGACATCATCGATATCAATATGGGCTGCCCGGCGCGGCATGTGACCGGCGGCCAGTCGGGCTCCGCGCTGATGCGCGACCTCGACCACGCATTGAAGCTGATCGAGGCGACCATCGCTGCCGTGAAAGTACCCGTGACCCTGAAGATGCGTCTGGGCTGGGACGATCGCATGCTGAACGCGCCTGAGCTGGCGCAGCGCGCAGAGCAGGCGGGTGTGCAGCTTATCACCGTGCATGGTCGCACCCGTTGCCAGTTCTACAAGGGCGAAGCCGACTGGAGCGCCGTGCGCCCGGTGAAGGACGCCGTCAGCATTCCCGTCATCGTCAATGGTGACATTACGTCCTACGACAAGGCCGTGAGTGCGCTGAAGATGTCCGGTGCCGATGCCGTCATGATGGGTCGCGGAGCTCAGGGAATGCCCTGGTTGCCCGGCCAAATCGGCCGACGTCTTGAAACCGGCATCGCGGAAGCCGCGCCGTCGCTGCAGCAGCAACTCGCTTATATCTGCGCCCTCTACGACGACGTGGTCCGTCACTACGGCATGCGCATCGGCCTGCGCCACGCGCGCAAACATCTCGGCTGGGCACTCGATGCGGCCGCAGCTACGAGCTGCGCGCCGACCGAGACCCTGAAGACCTGGCGACAGAAGATCCTTACATCCGAAGATCCCTCCGGTGTGCAGCGGTCTCTGAATGACGCTTTTGATGATTTCGCATGGAGTGCTGCCGCATGAACGCCGCAGAGCACCGTCGTCCTGTCCCGACCGACAGTGAGGCCATTCTCAACGCACTACCGAATCCGGTGATCCTGATCGCACCCGACGGCAAGATCGTCGACGCCAATATGGCTGCGGAATCCTTTTTCGAGATTTCTACGCAATTCCTGCGCAGGCAGTCTCTGAAAGAACTGGTGCCATTCGGCAGTCCGCTGCTGGCGCTGATCGATCAGGTTCGCGCCGCCGGTTCGCCGGTGAACGAATACAAGGTGGATCTGGGCACACCGCGCATCGGCGGCGACCGTCAGGTCGATCTGCATGTCGCGCCGCTCACCGAGCGTCCGGGCCATATTGTGGTGATGCTGCAGGAGCGCACCATCGCCGACAAGATGGATCGACAGCTCACCCATCGCAGCGCTGCGCGTTCGGTGATCGCGCTGGCGGCCATGCTGGCGCATGAGATCAAGAATCCGCTGTCGGGCATTCGCGGAGCCGCTCAGCTACTTGAGCAGTCGGCATCGTCGGAAGACCGCATGCTGACACGCCTGATCATGGACGAAGCCGATCGCATCGTGACGCTGGTCGATCGCATGGAAGTGTTCGGCGACGACCGCCCGGTGGCGCGTGGCCCGGTCAACATTCACTCCGTCCTCGATCACGTGAAGCGCCTCGCGCAGTCCGGCTTCGCCCGCAACATCCGCTTCATCGAGGATTACGACCCGTCGCTGCCGCCGGTGCTGGCCAATCAGGACCAGCTCATCCAGGTGTTCCTGAATCTGGTGAAGAACGCTGCCGAAGCCATCGTCGATCTCGGTTCCGACGGTGAGATCCAGCTCACCACCGCGTTCCGGCCGGGCGTGCGGCTGTCGGTGCCGGGCAAGAAATCGCGCGTCTCGCTGCCGCTGGAGTTTTGCGTCAAGGACAACGGCCCTGGCGTTCCCGAAGATCTTCTGCCCAACCTGTTCGATCCCTTCGTCACCACCAAGCCCACCGGAAGCGGCCTGGGTCTTGCATTGGTTGCGAAGATTGTCGGCGATCACGGTGGGATCATCGAATGTGAATCTCAGCCACGAAAGACGACTTTTCGCGTGCTGTTGCCGATGTTCAACCCCGCTAAGAAATTGGACGACAAGACCCTTGATCCGAGCAGCGCCGATGCCCCCGCGGCAACGACGCACACCTCACAGACGTAAGACGAGGACTAACGATGGCTGCAGGTAGCATTCTGGTTGCGGACGATGATACGGCGATCCGCACCGTCCTCAATCAAGCGCTGTCGCGCGCCGGATATGAGGTTCGCCTGACCGGGAACGCAGCCACGTTGTGGCGCTGGGTCAGCCAGGGCGAGGGCGACCTTGTGATCACCGACGTGGTGATGCCTGACGAGAACGCGTTCGATCTGCTGCCGCGTATCAAGAAGATGCGGCCCAATCTGCCGGTTATCGTGATGAGCGCGCAGAACACCTTCATGACCGCGATCCGCGCCTCCGAGCGCGGTGCCTATGAATATCTGCCGAAGCCGTTCGATCTGAAGGAATTGATCGCCATCGTCGGTCGCGCACTGTCCGAGCCGAAGGAGCGTGTCGCAAGCCACGCCGATGACGGCGAGTTCGACTCGATCCCGCTGGTCGGCCGTTCGCCGGCGATGCAGGAAATCTACCGCGTCCTCGCCCGCCTGATGCAGACCGATCTGACGGTGATGATCTCCGGCGAGTCCGGCACCGGCAAGGAACTGGTGGCCCGCGCGCTGCACGACTACGGCAAGCGCCGCAATGGCCCGTTCGTTGCGGTCAACATGGCGGCGATCCCGCGCGATCTCATCGAGTCCGAATTGTTCGGCCACGAGCGCGGTGCGTTCACCGGCGCCAATGCCCGCGCCACCGGCCGTTTCGAGCAGGCTGAAGGGGGCACGCTGTTCCTGGACGAAATCGGCGACATGCCGATGGAAGCCCAGACCCGTTTGCTGCGCGTGTTGCAGCAGGGCGAATACACGACCGTTGGCGGCCGCACGCCGATCAAGACCGACGTGCGGATCGTCGCCGCCTCCAACAAGGATCTGCGTATCCTGATCCAGCAGGGCCTGTTCCGCGAGGATCTGTTCTTCCGCCTCAACGTCGTGCCGCTGCGCCTGCCGCCGCTGCGCGAGCGCATCGAGGATCTGCCCGATCTGATCCGCCACTTCTTTGCACTCGCGGAGAAGGACGGCCTGCCGCCGAAGAAGCTCGACGCCTTGGCGCTCGAGCGCATGAAGCAGCATCGCTGGCCGGGCAACGTTCGCGAACTGGAAAACCTCGCGCGCCGTCTGGCAGCACTCTATCCGCAGGATGTCATTACCGGCTCGGTGATCGACGGCGAACTGGCGCCGCCCGCTGTGGCCTCGGGTGGTAGTGCGCCGACCGGCGTGGACAATCTGGGCGGGGCCGTCGAGGTCTATCTGTCCTCGCACTTCTCCGGCTTCCCGAACGGCGTGCCGCCGCCGGGTCTCTATCACCGCATTCTCCGCGAGATCGAGGTGCCGCTACTGACCGCAGCACTGGCCGCGACCCGAGGCAACCAGATCCGCGCTGCGGATCTGCTCGGCCTCAATCGCAACACCCTGCGGAAGAAGATTCGCGATCTCGATATCCAAGTCTATCGAACCGGCGGCTGATCCCGGCAGCGGGATCGAGCAATTCCAGGGTTTGAGACGCAAAAACACACGAAAACGCAGAGTATGCGTTTTCGTTGGCTGGTCTGCGCCGTGGATTTGTCGTAATTGGGCAACATTGTTGTATGATTGCATCAGTGCGGTCCGGGCTGTTTCCGGCAGCCGCACGGCGTCCACGCTCACCACATTGTCGGAATGACCAGCGCAGACACGTCGGCTACAGCCTATGAACCGTCGATGGCGGAGCCGCGCAGGTGGACCCTGCGGCGGCTGTTCGTGCCATTGGCTGTCGGCCTGGCACTCCTGTCGTCATGCCTGACCTTCCTCGTCCTGAACGGCCTCACGCCCATCGCGCCGACCCATCAGGTCGTCGTTACCTTCCTGCTGATCAATGCCGCCAGCGTCTTGCTGCTGGTCCTGATCATTGCGCGGGAGATCTGGAAGGTTGTCCAGGCGCGCCGCAGGGGCAGGGCGGCGGCCCGGCTGCATGTCCAGATCGTCAGCCTGTTCTCGGTGATCGCCGTGCTGCCGGCGGTGCTGGTCTCGATCGTTGCCAATGTGACCCTCGACCGCGGCCTCGACCGGCTGTTCTCCGGCCCGACCAAGGCGGTCATCAACAATTCGCTCGTGATTGCCAGCGCCTATCTGCACGAGCACGGCCAGTTGATTGGCGGCGATATCCTCGGTATGGCCGACGATCTCGCGCGCATCCAACCGCTTTTCTATCAGGACCGCGGTACGTTCCGTTCGTTGATGCTGGCAAATGCAACCGCGCGCAATCTGCCGGGCGCCATGTTGATCGACAAGGATCGCAACGTCATCGAACCCGACCAGCCCGGCATCAAACAGGAATTCTCACCGCCGCCGGCAGACTTCCTCGTCAATGTCAGCGCGTCCGAGCCGGCCATCGCTGTAATCCCCGAGGGAAATTACGTCGCCGCCGTGATCCGGTTGCGAGCGTTCGACAATATGTTCCTCTATGTCGCCCGCAAGCTCGATCCGCGCGTGGTCGCGCAGATGAACCAGAGCCAGGCTGGCGCAGCCGAATATGCCGAACTGGAATCGCGCAGGCTCGGCATTCAGGTCGCCTTCGCGCTGATGTTCACCGTGATCGCACTGACGGTGCTGATGTCCGCCGTGCTGATCGGACTGAATTTCGCCAACTGGCTGGTGGCGCCGATCCGCCGCCTGATGGGCGCAGCGAACATGGTCTCGACCGGTGATCTTCATGTTCAGGTGCCGGTGATCCAGTCCGAGGGCGATCTCGCCCACCTAGGCGAGACCTTCAACAAGATGACGCAGGAGCTGCGCACCCAGCGTGACGAACTGGTCAGCGCCAGCGACGTCATCGACAGCCGCCGCCGTTTCATCGAGGCCGTGTTGTCATCGGCCAGCGCCGGCATCATCGGCGTCGATGGCTCGAACATGATCGGCATTCTCAACCGCTCGGCCGAGAAACTGGTCGGACATTCGGAGTCCGAGACGCTGGGCCATCCGCTGCACGAGATCATTCCCGAGCTCGACGAATTGATGCAGACCGCCCGCGAGGGATCGCAGCGGCTGGTGCAGGGGCAGGTGACGATCACCCGCGACGGGCAGGAGCGCAATCTGTCGGTGCGCGTCAGCGCCGAACAGACCAGCCAGTCGCGCGACAGCTACATCATCACCCTCGACGACATCACCGAACTCGTCTCGGCACAGCGCACCTCGGCCTGGGCCGACGTGGCGCGCCGCATCGCGCATGAGATCAAAAATCCGCTGACACCGATCCAGCTCTCCGCCGAGCGCATCAAGCGCAAGTTCGGCAAGGTGATCGTCGACGACAAGGCGATCTTCGAACAATGCACCGACACCATCGTCCGGCAGGTCGACGATATCCGGCGCATGGTCGACGAATTTTCGCGCTTTGCGCGCATGCCCAAGCCCGTGATCGAGGGTGAGGATGTCGCCGACACTGTGCGTCAGGCCGTATTCCTGATGCGGGTCGGTCACCCCGACCTCGACATCTCCGCCGAGATCAAGGAAGAGCCGATGCGCGCGCGGTTCGACCGCCGACTGATCTCGCAGGCGCTCACCAATATCATCAAGAATGCGACAGAGGCGATCGAGGCCGTGCCGCCAGAAGAACTCGGCAAAGGTCGTATTGATGTCACAGCGTCGCGCGAGAACGACATGATCTTGATCGACGTGATCGACAACGGCATCGGTCTGCCGACCGTCAACAGGTCGCGTTTGCTCGAACCCTATGTCACGACTCGCGAGAAGGGCACTGGCCTCGGCCTCGCGATCGTCGGCAAGGTGCTCGAGGATCATGGTGGAGGCATCGAACTTGGCGACGCATCGAGTGTTCGTCCAGGACAGCGCGGTGCCTGGATGCGGCTGCGGTTTTCTATCTCTGGTCAGAAGGCTGACGCGGACAAGAGTGAACCGGAAGCCCCGCCTGATGACGAACCGAAGATCAAAACTGCTACCGGCAACTGACAAGAATAAACGTGACCAGGATATTTTGACCCATGGCAAATGACATTCTGATCGTCGACGACGAAGCCGATATTCGCGATCTTGTTGCGGGCATTCTGGACGATGAGGGCTTCACCACCCGCACCGCACGAGACAGCGATTCCGCGCTCGCGGAAATCGCCAATCGCCGCCCCAACATGGTGTTTCTCGACATCTGGCTGCAGGGCAGCAAGCTCGACGGCCTGCAACTGCTCGAGCAGGTCAAACGCGACAATCCCGAATTGCCTGTGGTGATGATCTCAGGCCACGGCAATATCGAAACCGCTGTCGCGGCAATCAAGCGCGGCGCCTATGACTTCATCGAGAAGCCATTCAAGGCTGACCGGCTGATCCTTGTCGCGACGCGCGCGCTGGAAACCTCGCGCCTGAAACGCGAAGTCAAGGAACTGAAGCAACTCGCACCGGTCGCCAATTCGCTGACGGGGCGCTCGGCCGCCATGAACCAGCTGCGCCAGACCATCGATCGCGCCGCGAAGGCCAATAGCCGCATTCTGATCGTCGGCCCGTCGGGCGCCGGCAAGGAGCTCGCCGCGCGCACGCTGCACACGGCCTCTGCCCGCTCCACGGGGCCGTTCGTCGTCATCAACGCTGCGGCGATTACGCCGGAGCGCATGGAAGTCGAACTGTTCGGCATCGAACAGTCCAATGGCGAACAGGCGCGTAAGGCAGGAGCCCTAGAGGAGGCTCATGGTGGCACGCTATTCATCGACGAGATCGGCGATCTGCCGCGCGAGACCCAGAACAAGATCCTGCGCGTGCTGGTCGATCAGACTTTCATGCGGGCAGGGGGAACCACCAAGGTCAATGTCGACGTCCGCATCATTTCGTCGACCGCGCGCAATCTCGAAGAGGAAATCGCCGAAGGTCGTTTCCGTGAGGATCTTTATCATCGCCTCTCGGTGGTGCCGATCCGCGTGCCGCCGCTGTCTGAGCATCGCGAGGATATTCCGGAGCTCATCGAATATTTCATGGAGCAGATCTCCATCGCGACGGGCCTGCCGAAGCGGCAGATCGGCGAGGACGCCATGGCTGTCCTGCAATCCCATGTCTGGCCGGGCAATATCCGCCAGCTTCGCAACAACGTCGAACGCGTCATGATCCTGGCCGGCGGCGGGCCGGAAGTAATCATCACCGCCGACATGCTGCCGCAGGACGTGGGCTCGATGGTGCCGTCGATGCCGACCAGCAACAATGGCGAACACATCATGGGCCTGCCGCTGCGCGAAGCCCGCGAAGTGTTCGAACGCGATTATCTGATTGCGCAGATCAGCCGTTTTTCGGGTAATATCTCGCGCACCGCTGAATTCGTCGGCATGGAGCGCTCCGCTTTGCACCGCAAGCTCAAGGCGCTCGGCGTCGGCTAAATCACTCACCTCACCTCAAGCTTCAACTCAAGCCTCGGAACGAACATGTCGCGCATCGCCTATGTGAATGGTCAATACGTCAACCTGCGCGATGCCGCCGTGAACGTCGAGGACCGCGGCTATCAGTTCGCTGATGGCATTTACGAGGTCTGCGAGATCATCGGCGGCAAGATGGTCGATTTTCCTCGCCATATTGCGCGCATGCAGCGCTCGTTGCGGGAATTGCGCATCGCCGAGGCCATGGCGCTGACATCGCTCAAGGTGGTGATGCAGGAAGTCATTCGCCGCAATCGCATCAATTACGGCATCGTCTATCTGCAGATCAGCCGCGGCGTCGCCCATCGCGATCACGGATTTCCGTCGCCGGACGTGAAGCCAAGTGTGGTCGTGACGGCGAAATCGCTCAACTTCGCCAAGAACCAGGCGACTGCTGCCAAGGGCGTGAAGGTCATCACCACGGCGGAGAATCGCTGGCCGCGCGTCGACATCAAGACCGTTGGCCTGCTGCCCAATGTGCTGGCGCGACAGGAAGCCCGCGACAAGGGCGCCTATGAAGCCTGGTATGTCGACGCCGACGGTTTCGTCACGGAGGGCGCGTCGTGCAACGCCTGGATCGTCACCAAGGACGGCAAGGTGGTGACGCGCACGGCCGCGTCAGGCATTCTCGCAGGCATCACCCGCGCCGTGCTGATCGAGGTCCTGGCATCGATGCAGCTCAAGCTGGAAGAGCGGAACTTCACACCGGCAGAGGCTTATGACGCCGCAGAAGCCTTCGTCTCGTCGGCGAGTCAGATCGTGATGCCGGTCATCAATATCGACGGCAAACCGATCGGTGACGGCAAGCCTGGTGGTATCGCGACGCGCCTGAGGCAGGAATTCCATAAATTCGCAGCGATTTCATAAAATTTGCCGGGCTTTTAGGCACCAATTCCGCGTTCCGGCTTGCCTAAAAAGCGCGCCTGCCGTCTAATCACGTCGTCGCGCTCCCGGAGGGGGATCTCAGGGGAAAGTGCGGCAGCTTGGTAAGGCCCCGGAGAGGGCTGCGCCGGGTTCAAAAAAAGCAACAAAACAGACTGCGGGATTAAAAAAAATGGCGGCAGACCGCGCACAAAATCTACAGGACACCTTCCTCAACCACGTACGCAAGACCAAGACTCCGCTCACGATCTTTCTGGTGAACGGCGTCAAATTGCAGGGCATTGTCACCTGGTTCGATAATTTCTGTCTTCTGCTCCGGCGCGACGGACACTCGCAGCTGGTGTATAAGCATGCGATCTCGACCATCATGCCGGGCGCACCGATTCAGCTTTTTGAGGGTGGCGAGGATCCGGCTTGAGCGAACTCCTGAGAGACGCTTGATTGGAATTTCGTAGCTTCGAAGGCAATGCTGCCGACCGACCCTCGGCCAGCAGCGAATCGACCGGCCGCGTTCTCGTGGTCGGTCCTTACCTGCGCGAACGGCGGGGCGACGCCGACGCGCAAGCCTATTCTCATGTCCGCGATACGGAAGCCCGGCTCGAAGAGGCGGTCGGTCTCGCACGCGCCATCGACCTCACCGTGGTCGAGGCCGTCGCCGCGCCGCTGAGCCAGATCCGCCCGGCCACCTATCTCGGCAAGGGCAAGGTCGAGGAGATCGCCGGCCTGATCGCGGCGAACGAGATCGGCATCGTGGTGATGGATTGCGCGCTGTCGCCGATCCAGCAGCGCAATCTCGAAAAGGAACTGAAGGCCAAGGTGCTCGACCGTACCGGTCTCATCCTTGAAATCTTCGGCCGCCGTGCCAAGACCAAAGAAGGCACGCTGCAGGTCGAGCTCGCGCATCTCAATTATCAGCGCAGCCGTCTCGTCCGTTCATGGACCCATCTGGAACGCCAGCGCGGCGGTTTCGGCTTCATGGGCGGCCCCGGCGAAACCCAGATCGAGGCGGATCGCCGCATGATCGGCGACCGCATCGCGCGGCTCGAAGCCGATCTGAAGAAGGTCCAGGCGACGCGGCGCCTGCATCGCGCCGGTCGCCAGCGCGTGCCATATCGCGTCGTCGCTCTCGTCGGCTACACCAATGCCGGCAAGTCGACGCTGTTCAACCGTCTGACTCGCGCCGACGTGCAGGCCGAGGACATGCTGTTTGCGACCCTCGATCCGACATTGCGTGCGCTGACGCTGCCGCATGGCGGCAAGGCGATGCTGTCGGACACGGTGGGCTTCATCTCCAACCTGCCGACCCAGCTCGTTGCGGCCTTCCGCGCGACGCTGGAAGAAGTGCTTGAAGCCGACATCATCCTGCATGTCCGCGACATCTCGCATGAAGACGCGGACGCTCAGCAGAGCGACGTCGACAAGGTTTTGCGCCAGCTCGGCATCGACACCGATGCGTCAGCGCGCATCCTGGAAGTCTGGAACAAGATCGATCGTTTCTCGCCGGACGAGCGTAAGAACCTCGCCAATATCGCTGCCCGCCGTCCGCCCGGGAAGCCGTGCTTCATGGTCTCGGCGGAGACAGGCGAGGGCATCGATGCGCTGCTCAACGCCATCGAGGAACGGCTTGCCGCTGCACGCGTCACGCTGGATCTGCAAATCGATGCCGCCGATGGCGCCGGCGTGAGCTGGCTGCACCGCAATGCCGAGATTCTCGTGAAGGAACTGCACGACGGACATTTCGACATGGTGGTCCGCGTCGACGAGACCAAGCGCGATGTGGTGATGAGTAAGTATGGCGCGGTGTTGCATCCCGTGGAATACTGACGGCTACTCCGCGCCCTTCGCCTCATTCCACAGCGCATCCATCTCCTCGAGCGACGCCTCCTGCAGGGTCCGTCCCTTCGCCGCCAGTGCCTGTTCGATATAGCCAAAACGTCGCTCGAACTTCACGTTGGTGCCGCGTAATGCGAGCTCCGGATCTGCCTTCACATGCCGCGCGAGATTGACCAGCGCGAACATCAGATCGCCGGTCTCGGCCGCCACTTCGCTCTGGTCGCCGCGATCGAGTGCGGCTTCGATCTCGTCGGCTTCCTCGCGGATTTTCGCCAGCACGGCACGCGGATCATTCCAGTCGAAGCCGACGCTGGAGGCTTTTGTTTGCAGCTCCATGGCCTGGCTCAACGCGGGTTGCCCGGCCTTGACGCTGGCAAGGAACGAGGAGGGCGGCGTGGCCTCAACGCCGCGCCGGGCGGCGCGTTCAGCCTTTTCCTCGGCCTTGATACGCCCCCACGTCCCCTTCACATCAGTCGGTGCAATCTTGCCATCCTTGCCGGGAAACACATGCGGATGCCGGCGGATCATCTTGCGGGTGATCGCCTCCACGACGTCGCCGAAAGCGAAGGCGTTCTGCTCTTCGGCCATCCGGGCGTGGAACACCACCTGCAGCAGGAGATCGCCGAGTTCGTCGCAGAGGTCGTGGAGATCGTGCCTAACGATGGCATCGGCGACCTCATAGGCCTCCTCGATCGTATAGGGCGCGATACTCGCGAAATCCTGCTCCAGATCCCATGGGCACCCCGTCACGGGCGTGCGCAACTGGGCCATGATCTCGATCAGGCCGGCGATATCGCGGGAAGGGGTCATGAGGCACCACGGTTCACAGCAGGAGCCTTTGCTATGCCGCAGGACGGCGGCGTGGCCCAGCGGAAATGCCCGGTTTTGCCTGTCTTTCACACAGGGCTGCAGAGTGCTATCTGCAGCCGATGAGCGACACTTTCCCAGATCAAACCGCGCTGGTGCTGTTCTCCGGCGGCCAGGATTCCGCAACCTGTCTGGCCTGGGCGCTGGCGCGCTTCAAGCGCGTCGAGATGCTCGGCTTCGCTTACGGCCAGCGCCACGCCATCGAACTCGACAGCCGCGACAAGCTGCTGGCGGGCGTGAAGGCCTTGAATGCTGATTGGGCCACGAAACTCGGTGACAGCCACACGCTGGACATCCCGACGCTATCAGCCATCTCCGACACCGCGCTGACGCGTGACGTCGCCATCGAGATGGGGGCCGACGGCCTGCCCAATACGTTTGTGCCCGGCCGCAATCTGGTGTTCCTGACATTCGCGGCAGCGCTGGCCTATCGACGCGGCATCACCCACATCATCGGCGGCATGTGCGAGACGGATTACTCCGGCTATCCCGATTGTCGCGACGACACCATCAAGGCGCTGCAGCAGGCGCTCAATCTCGGCATGGCCAAGAATTTCACGCTGCACACGCCGCTGATGTGGCGCGACAAGGCGGCGACCTGGGCGCTGGCGCATGAGGTCGGCGGGCAGGGCCTCGTCGACCTGATCCGCGAACACTCGCACACCTGCTATCTCGGTGAGCGCGGCGCGTTACACGACTGGGGCTATGGCTGCGGCAAGTGCCCGGCCTGCGAACTACGCGCCAAAGGCTGGCGCGCGTTCGCAGCCACGGCTGTCTAGACGGACAGCGACTCGCGGACCTTGGCCGCTTCAGTAGCGCTGAGGCCCGTCAGCGGCGGACGCACCCGCAGCCAATTGTCATTGTTGTCGCGCTTCGCCAGCAGCACCTTCAACGAGGGAAGCTGCGCATAGCTGGACACCGCATTGCGCGCCGCGACGATACGCTCCTGCGCAGTCGCAACCTCGGCCGCCTTGGCCGGATCCTTGTAACCATTGAACACCGTAGCGAGCTCGCGGCTCACGAGGTTGGAGGTCGCCGTGATGCAGCCGGCGCCGCCCATCGGCAGCAGCTTCAGCATCAGGGGATCGGCGCCGACCAGCACCGAGAAACCCGCGAAGCGATCGACGATGGCGCTCATATTGGCGAACTCGCCCGCGGAATCCTTGATGCCGACCACGATTTCCGGGAAGCGCTTGCGCAACCGATCGATGACGTCGAGCGAGATCGGCACCGCCGACATCTGCGGGATGTGATAGAGCACGACGCGCAGGCGCGGATCGGCGACGCGCTCGATCACAGCCGTATAGGCATCGACGATGCCATCATCGGACACGCCCTTGTAGTAGAACGGTGGCAGCATCACGACGGCCCCGACGCCACTGGCGACAGCGTGCTTTGTGAGTTCAACCGTTTCCATGATCGACGCAACACCGGTGCCCGGCAGCAGCTTCGACGGCGCGATCCCGGATTTCACCACGGCTTCCAGCAGCGCCATGCGCTCGCGTGATGACAGCGAATTGGCTTCGCCTGTCGTGCCGAGCATGGCGATGCCGGTGCAGCCGTCATCGAGCAGACGCTGGCAGTGGGAGGTGAACAGGCCCTGATCCACCGACAGGTCGGCGTTGAAGGGGGTGGTCGCGGCGCAGTAGACGCCGGTCGGGAAGGGAGCTGTCATCGTTGGGCTCTTTCGGGTGCGTGTTGCAGGAGTTCTTCTAACGAAGCGCTTATTTTTTACCTCTCCCCGCAAGCAGGGAGAGGTAAATACGTTACGGCATGATCTGGCCGCCATTCACCTCGATGACCTGACCGGTGATGTAGCTGCTCATGGTCTCGTCGGCGAGGAACTGATAGGCGCCGACGCAATCCTCGGGCGTGCCGATCCGGCCCAGCGGAATGCCCTGGCGGGCGCCTTCGAGCTGCTCCGCGGTCGAATAGCGCTGGTGGAACGGCGTCATGATCACGCCCGGCGCCACCGCATTGGCGCGCACGTTGAACGGAGCGAGTTCCTTCGCCAGCACACGCGTGATGGTCGAGACAAAACCCTTGGCCGAACCATAGAGGCCGGCGCCGCCGCTGCCGCCATTGCGGGCTGCGACCGAGGTCGTATTGATGATCGAGCCTGAACGCTGCGTCTCCATGATCTTCGCGGCCCTGCGGCAGGCGAAAAACACCGAGCCGATATTGAGATCGACCACGTCGTCATACTGTTCGTCGGTGGCATTGGCGATCGAGGTGCGGCCGAACATGGCGCCGGCATTGTTGATCAGCACGTCGATGCGGCCGAGCTTGGCATGGGCTTCGTCGATCACGCGCGCAGCTTCCGCGCGCTCCGACACGTCGCCGCGGAGCAGCTCGGCTGTGCCACCACTCGCGCGGATATTGGCGACCACTTCCTCGGCGCCTTCCGGATTGCCGTTGTAGTGCACGATCAGCCTGGCACTGAGGGCGCCGAATTTCTTCGCCACGGCAGCGCCGATGCCGGAGCTTGCGCCGATGATCACGATAGCCTTGCCGTTCAGTCCGTTGGTCACGCCTGGTCCTTTCCGATTGAGCGAGCGTTCGACCACGATTTCAGCAACCTGACAAGTTACCAGAATTTGTGCGATGCAGCACGGTATTTGATCAAGTCATGCAATTTAATTGTTGTATCTCAATGGTATAAGATAATAGCGGTCCATCCGCGCAACATTGACATGTTGACAAGTTTGCCGCCGCCTCTCATGGTCGCCGAAATTTTTGGGCGAGGAAGTGTTTCCATGCGACGGCGCTCCCGGGCGATCGGACTGTCACACGAAACCTCCGCCGCCATCCCTGTGAGCTGCGGTTTGACCGATCATGAAGCCGATTGATCCCTCTGAATTGCCTGAAGCGCCGCGTCCGCGCGGTGCCGCCGGTTCGCTCGTCGACAAGGTCTATGGCGAACTCGCGCAGCGCATCGCCAATGGCGACTACGCGCCGGACCAGAAGCTGCCCGGCGAGCACGAACTTTCCGATATGTTCGACGTCTCCCGCCCGGTACTGCGCGAAGCGCTCGGCCGGTTGCGCGAAGACGGACTGATCACGTCGCGACAGGGCGCGGGCAGTTTCGTCCAGATGCGTGCGCAGCAACAGCCACTCGGCTTCGCGCGGGTGGAGACCATCGCGGACATCCAGCGCTGCTTCGAATTCCGCATCACCATGGAAGCCGATGCCGCGCATTTTGCGGCGCTCCGACGTAGCGACGACAATCTCGGCAAGATGGAAGCAGCGCTCGGTCTGCTGCGCGAGGCGACGAAGAAGCGCAAGCATCGCGAAGACGCCGACTACGCTTTCCATCTCGCCGTGTCCGAGGCGACCAACAACCACTATTTCGCAACATCGCTGAACGCCCTCAAGGACCATGTCGCTGTCGGCATGAAGCTGCACGGCCTGTCGCTGATGGGGCCGCGGCCCGGCCTCGAACAGGTGTTCGAGGAACACAGCAGTATTTTTGAAGCGATCCGTGACCGCGACGCCGAAGCGGCGCGCACGACCATGCGTCTCCATCTCGAAAGCTCGCGCGATCGCCTGTTCGAAGGCCGTCTGCTCGACCTCTCGTTCCGGTGACGGGGAGAGTGAATTGACTGACCATACCGCATTTCTTGCAATGCTTGCCGGCATCGTCGGCGACCGACACCTGATCGGTCCCGGCGGCGATTTCGAACCTTATGTGGTCGACTGGCGCGGCCGCTATCACGGCAAGGCGCTGGCCGTGGTCAAGCCTGGCTCGACGCAGAAAGTCTCTGATGTCGTGAAGGCCTGTGCGGCTGCCGGCATCGCGATTGTCCCGCAGGGCGGCAACACCGGCATGTGCGGCGCTGCGACTCCGCTCGGCCAGCGCGACATGATCGTGTTGCGTCTTGATCGTCTCAACAAGATCCGCAGCGTCAGCCGCCTCGGCGACTCCATCGCCGTCGATGCCGGCTGCATCCTCGCCGACATCCAAAAGGCTGCCGACGATATCGACCGCCTGTTTCCGCTCAGCCTCGGCGCTGAAGGTTCGTGCCAGATCGGCGGCAATCTTTCCACCAATGCCGGCGGCACCGCCGTGTTGCGCTACGGCACCACACGCGAACTCGCGCTCGGCCTCGAAGTCGTGCTGCCCGATGGCGAGATCCTCGACGGCATGACAGCCCTGCGCAAGGACTCCACGGGCTTTGACACCAAGCAGCTCTTCATCGGCGCCGAAGGTACGCTCGGCATTATCACCGGCGCGGTGCTGAAGCTGTTTCCGAAGCCACGGGCGAGGGCGGTGTCCTTCGCCAAGCTGAGCAGCATCGATGCGGTGCTCGACCTGCTCGCGCAGGCACGTACCGAACTCGGTGATCGCATCGGCGCCTTCGAGGTGATGTCGCGCGGCCAGATCGAGGTAATCGCCGAAAACCTGCCGCTGGTGAACATCCCGTTCGAGCTGGATACGCCGTGGTATGTGCTGATCGAACTCGTCGATACGCTGGTGTCGGTGGATCTGAATGCAGCGCTCGAAGCGTTGCTCAGCAATGCCTATGAGCGCGAGCTGGTCACCGATGCGCTGGTCGCCTCCAGCGAGACGCAGGCCGCAGCGTTCTGGAAGATCCGCCACAGCGTGTCGGAGGGCAGCAAGAAGGCCGGTTACGTCATCTCGCACGATAGCGCCGTGCCCTTGTCGCAGCAGGCAACGTTCGTCACGCAGGTGGAGAAGCGCATCGCTGCCTATCGGCCCGACGCCCGCATCGTGATGCATGGCCATATCGGCGACGGCAACATCCACATCCTCGCGATCATTCCAGGCCTCGAGCAGAACCAGAAGGATCAGCTTCAGGACACGATCCGCGGCATCAACACCATCGTCGATGAAGAGACTGTTGCGCTGGGCGGCAGCATCAGTGCCGAACACGGCATCGGTATCGCCAATCGCGAGCGGCTTGCCCGCGTCACCAAGCCGACCGAGTTGCGGCTCTTGCGCAGCGTCAAGCAGATGCTCGATCCGAACGACATCATGAATCCCGGAAAAGTGCTGCCTGCCTAGGCGCATGTGCGCTGGCATCCGCTTGTTTCGAACGACTTCAGATCATCAATTCAGAAGGGAAACACCAATGAGAATGACATCGATCCTGATGGTCGCCTGCGTCGCCTTGGGCGCCGTCGGGCAGGCGGGCGCGCAGGACGCAAAATATCCGACCAAGCCGATCACCATTGTCGTGCCCTTCGCGGCCGGCGGCACCGTGGACATCATCGCGCGCATGGTGTCGGAGAACCTGCAGAAGAAGCTCGGGGCCACCGTGCTGGTCGAAAATATGGGCGGCGCCGGCGGCAATATCGGCGTCAACCGTGTCGCCAAGGCGCAGCCCGATGGCTACACGATCGGCCTCGCCAGCACCTCGCCACTGGCGATCGCGCCCTCGCTCTACGGCAGCAAGCTTCAGTTCCAGCCGGAGAAGGATCTGGTGGCCTTCGCGCAAGTGAGCATCGTACCTAACGTGCTGGTGGTGAATCCCGATCGCATCAAGGCCCGCACGGTGCCGGAGTTGATCGAATATATGAAGGCCAATCCAGACAAAGTGACGTTCGGCTCGGCCGGACCGGGCACGTCGCAGCATCTTGCCGGCGAGCTGTTCCAGCAGATGACCGGCACCAAGATGGTTCACGTGCCCTACAAGGGCTCGAGCCAGATGGTCACCGATCTGATCTCGGGTCAGATCGACATCGCTTTCGACAATGTCCCGCTGCTGCTGCCGCATGTGGCCGGCGGCAAGCTGGCGATGCTCGCCACGGCAACGCCGAAGCGCGCCGAGTTCGACGCGAATGTCCCGGCCGTCGCCGAATTCCTGCCGGGCTTCGAGGCTGTCGCATGGCACGGCTTCATCGCGCCGGCGGCAACGCCGAAGCCGATCGTCGACAAGCTGTCGGCGGAAATCCGCGACTTCATGAGCCTGCCGGAGACGAAGAAGAAGATGGCCGAACTCGGCGCGGTGGCTGTCGCCATTCCGCAGGATGAGTTCACCAAATACATCGCCAGCGAGACCTTGCGCTGGAAGGGTGTGATGGAGAAGGCCAACGTTACGATGAACTAGGCGACCGCGCAGGTGGTGACGACGTCATGTTCGTCACCACCTGCGATATCGAGCGTCCACCAAAGGACGCCGACGATCAAAATAGAGAAACACATGGAGGAATGTTCAATGAGACTTCGGTCAATCCTGATGGCTGCCTGCCTGACGCTCGGCACGCTCACGCAAGCGACGGCCCAGGACGCGAATTACCCGAGCCGCCCGATCACCAGCATCGTTCCGTTTGCCGCCGGCGGCACTGCCGATATCTTTGCGCGCATGGTGTCGGAGCATCTGCAGAAGAAGATGGGCGCGACGGTCATCATCGAGAACGTCGGCGGCGCCGGCAGCATCATCGGCGTCACCCGCGTCGCACGCGCTACGCCTGATGGCTACACGATCGGCCTTGCCAGCACCTCGGCGCTGTCGATCAATCCGACGCTGTATGGTGCAAAACTGTCCTACAATCCCGAAAAGGATCTCGTCCCGATCGCGCAGATCAGCATGGTGCCGAATGTGCTGGTGGTGAACCCGACCAGGATTGCGGCGCGCACGGTGCCGGGCCTGATCGCCTATATCAAAGCCAATCCCGACAAGGTGACATTCGGCTCGGCCGGCGTCGGCACCACGCAGCATCTTGCCGGCGAACTGTTCCAGCAGATGACCGGCACCAAGATGGTCCACGTGCCCTATAAGGGCTCGAGCCAGATGGTTACGGACTTGCTGAGCGGCCAGATCGATATCGCCTTCGACAACGTACCACTGCTGCTGCCGCACGCCGCGGCCGGCAAACTCGCGATGCTGGCAACGGCCTCGCCGAAACGCGCCGAGTTCGATCCGAACCTGCCGGCGGTGTCGGAATTCCTTCCGGGTTTTGAGGCCGTCGCCTGGCACGGCTTCATGGCACCGGCCGGAACGCCGAAAGCCATCACCGACAAGCTGTCAGTTTCGATCCGCGAATTCATGCAGTTGCCCGAGACGAAGAAAAAGATGTCCGAACTCGGGGCAGTCGCCGTGGCGGTCCCGCCGGATGAGTTCGCCAAATACATCGCCAGCGAAACGCAGCGCTGGAAGGGCGTGATCGAGAAGGCCAACATCACGATGAACTGAGCTGTGCCGTAGGGTGGGTCAGCTTCGCTCGTCCACCCTATGGCTGCGTCTCCTTCACCGATGCCAGATAGCGCGACAACCGATCCGCATCGGGCGTATGGTGGCTATGGCGGTCGCGAAGCTCGGCAGGCGCGCTCCAGCCGGGTTCGATCCCGGTCATGTCAGGCAATTCATGCGCGATGCCCTTGTGGCAATCGATACAGGTGCGCTCGCCGGTGACGAGGAACCTGGCATGGATCGCCGCCGCGCGGGGCGCCTGTTTGGTGAAATCCATTGCGATCGCCGAGTGGCAGTTGCGGCACTCCAGCGAGTCATTGGCCTTCAGGCGCGCCCATTCATGTTTGGCAAGCTCCAGACGCATGTCGAGGAACTTCTCGCGCGTCGAGATCGTGCCGAAAATCTTGCCCCACACTTCCTTCGACGCCTGCATCTTGCGCGCGATCTTGTCGGTCCAGTTATGCGGCACATGGCAATCCGGACAGGTGGCACGCACGCCGGATCGATTGGCGAAATGCGGGGTTCGCTGCAGCTCCTGATACACGTTGTCACGCATCTCATGACAGCCGGTGCAGAATTTCTCGGTATTGGTGACTTCCAGCGCCGTATTGAAACCGCCCCAGAAGATCACGCCACCGAGGAAGCCGCCCAGCGCCAGAACGCCAAGACTGATATGCGTGGCCGGTCGGCAGGCGATGCGCCAGAACCACAGAAACTTGGATATCAACCACTTCATGGCGCTCACCTGCCGGATGCCTTCATGTCGGTGAAGGTGTTCGGGACGAGCGGACGCGCATCGGTTTGCGGCACGTGGCAGGCCGTGCAGAAATAGCGTCGCGGTGTCACATCGGCGAGCATCTGGCCGTCGCGATCCATGAAATGCGTGATGCTGATCATCGGCGCACCGGAGCCTTCGGTATATTCGCGGCGATGGCACTCAAGACAGCGATTAGCTCGCAGCGTGAGCTGATAGTTCTCGATCGAATGCGGAATGACCGGAGGCTGCTCCGGATAGTTCCGCATCACGCGCTTGTCGTCGGTGACGGGCCGCGGGAAGGGCGGCGCAGGAACGTCGCCCATCGGCTGCGCTGCGCCGGTGACGCGCGGCACGATCCGTGGCGTTGTCTGGACAGACTGCGCGTAGATCGCACCGGACACTAGCACCATGGCGCCGGCGATGATTGCCGCGATGACCGTCTTCATCGCACTTAAACGGAAACGATCTTGACCGCGCATTTCTTGAAGTCCGCCTGTTTGGAGATCGGGTCGGTTGCGTCGAGCGTGACCTTGTTGATCAACTGGCTGGCATCGAACCACGGCACGAACACCACGCCGCGGGGCATGCGGTTACGTCCGGTCGTATCGACGCGCGTGCGGATCTCACCGCGCCGCGACATCAGCCGGATTTCGGCGCCCTGGTTCAAGCCGCGTGCGCGCGCGTCTTCGGCATGCATGAAGCAGCGCGCGCCGGGAAACGCCTTGTAGAGCTCGGGCACGCGCATGGTCATCGAACCGGAATGCCAGTGCTCCAGCACGCGGCCGGTTACCAGCCAGAGATCGAACTCAGCGTCGGGCGACTCGGCCGGCGGCTCATAGGGCACCGCGATGATGCGCGCGCGTCCATCCGGGTTGCCGTAGAATTCGATCTTCTTGCCCGGCTTCACGTAGGGATCGAGACCTTCGCGGTAGCGCCACTTGGTCTCCTTGCCATTGACCACCGGCCAGCGAAGGCCGCGCACCTCGTGATAGGCGTCCCAAGGGGCGAGGTCGTGGCCATGGCCGCGACCGAACGTGGCATATTCCTCGAACAGCCCCTTCTGCACATAGAAACCGAAGTCCTTGGACTCGTGGTTTTCATAGTCAGCGGGGATTTCGCCGACGGGAAATTTGTCGACCTCGCCGTTGCGATACAGCACGTCGAACAACGTCTTGCCCTTGTAGTTCGGATTGGCGTCGAGGAGGGCGGCGGGCCACACTTCGTCCGTCGTGAACCGCTTCGAGAACTCCATCAGCTGCCAGAGATCCGAGCGCGCCTGGCCGGGCGCATCGACCAGCTGGCGCCAGACATGAGTGCGTCGTTCGGCATTGCCGTAGGCGCCTTCCTTCTCGACCCACATCGCCGCCGGCAGCACGCAATCGGCGGACATCGCCGTCACCGTCGGATAGGCATCCGACACGACGATAAAGTTGGCAGGGTTGCGGTAGCCCGGATAGGTCTCGCCCGAACTGTTGGGCGCCGCCTGCACATTGTTGTTCACTTGAACCCAATAGAAGTTCAGCTTGCCGTCATGCAACATGCGGTCCTGCTCGACGGCGTGATAACCGATCTTGTCGGGCAGGAGGCCATGCGGCACGCGCCAGATTTCTTCAGCGTGCTTGCGGTGCTCCGGATTGGTCACCACCATGTCGGCGGGGAGACGGTGCGCGAAGGTGCCGACCTCGCGCGCCGTGCCGCAGGCCGATGGTTGGCCCGTCAGCGAGAACGGCGAGTTGCCCGGCTCGGAGATTTTGCCGGTCAGCAGATGGATGTTGTAGACGAGCTGATTGGCCCAGACGCCGCGGACGTGCTGGTTGAAACCCATGGTCCAGAGCGACATCACCTTGCGCTTCGGATCGGCATAGAGCTCGGCGAGCTCCAGCAGAAAGCCGGGCTCGACACCGGTCAGCTTCGACACCTTCTCGAGCGAATAGTCCTTCACGAATTCGGCGTAGGCCGCGAAATCGATTGGCGTCGTCGCTGCGGCCGTGGCTGCGCCCTTGGCTGTCTTCTCCAGTGGATGTTCGGGACGCAACCCGTAGCCGATATCCGTCGTGCCCTTCACGAACGTCGTATGGTTGTTGACGAATTCGGTGTTCACGCGACCAGTCGAGATAATGTGGTTGGCGATGAAGTTGAGAATGGCAAGATCAGTGCCCGGCTTGAACACGATCGGGATGTCGGCAAGGTCAGAGCTGCGATGCGTGAAGGTCGAGAGCACCGCGACTTTCACGTGCGGATGACCAAGGCGGCGATCGGTGAGGCGCGTCCACAGGATCGGATGCATCTCGGCCATGTTCGAGCCCCACAGCACGAAGGCATCGGCGGCCTCGAAGTCATCATAGCATCCCATCGGCTCGTCCATGCCGAAGGTGCGCATGAAAGCCACGGCCGCAGACGCCATGCAATGCCGTGCATTGGGATCGAGATTGTTGGAGCGGAAACCCGCGCGCATCAGCTTGGTCGCGGCATAACCTTCGAGGATCGTCCACTGACCCGATCCGAACATGCCGATTGCAGTCGGTCCTTTTTCTTTCAGCGTCGCTTTGGCGCGCTGCGCCATGGTGTCGAATGCTTCGTCCCAGCTCACCGGCGTGAGTTCGCCGTTCTTGTCGAACACGCCGTTCTTCTTGCGGAGGAGGGGCGTGGTCAGGCGGTCGGCGCCGTACATGATCTTGGAGAGGAAGTAGCCCTTGATGCAGTTCAGGCCGCGGTTTACTTCCGCCAGCGTGTCGCCATGGGTGGCGACGACCTTGTTGTCCTTGACGCCGACCATGACGCCACAACCGGTGCCGCAGAACCGGCACGGCGCCTTCGACCATTTGATGGACAGCGACCCGACGCCGCCGGCAATCGACTGAGCGGCCGCCGGAACGTTGATACCAGCCGCCGCTGCAGCGATGGCTGCTGCCTGAGCCTTGAGTAGATCACGCCGCGAAAGGGGCATTTCGTCGTTCTCCTAGTCGAGACGCTGTTCGAAGACCATGTTGGCCGAGAGCACGCCCGGCCACGATGAGATGTCTGCGAGCATCGCACCTAGTGCGCCGCTGCCTGGCCCTTCGAGGACCGCCACGAGTTTGGAGGCCGTGCGGTGATGTATCTCGACACCGGGAAGGCTCGACAACCGCGCAGATACCGCGTCGATATGGGCCGGAAGCACCGACACGACGGCGCTGGAGATGTGCTCATTGTCGTGCGCGGACGCGCCGGCGGTCGCGCCGGTCAACAGAGCGCGTCTGGTGAGTTTGTCTGTCATGTGAAAGTCCTAGTGAAGCAGAGGCGGGCCGGGCGGGCCGAAAATCATCTGGGTCATCCAGACCAGAAAGCCGTAACCGCCGACCACGCCCACCGCGACGACGGGCCAGATGAGAACGACGATCGTGAGAAAGACGAGCAACTCCGACATGCGGCTGTTGCGTCTTTGAGCCTCTGCAGGCTGAGCGATATTCTGGTCCGTCACCATACGCTCCCCCTTCGGTTTGCGGCCATATGCCTGGAGAAGAGGCGAGATTCGCCTAGAGCGAGGGCAATATGCCTGCTGCAGCGCCCACCTTCTTTGCGCTGGATCAAACAACAAACTCTGCGGAGGATTTATTTGATATCGTTGTTCTGATCGCGATGTCGTCGTGCAGAGCCGCTCGCATCAGAATATTTGATGACAGTTTTATTTGATTGCGACAGCTGCTCGGCGAAATCGCTCGTTCCGGAAGGCGAGCAATGGATCGTGAGACGTGCAATTCGTTTGGTCAAACGCCACTTTTTGCGGGCCTGGACGAGGGCGCACGCGGCATCGTCATCGAAGCTGGCAGAAAGCACGTTCTGGATTGCGGTTGTTCGCTCTGGCAACAGGGCGACGTACCGGCGATAATCGCTGTGGTCATCGATGGTCAGCTCAAGAAGACAATGATCGATGCGCATGGCGCGCAGAAAACGCTGCAATTCATGCGACGCGGCGATCTCGCCGGAGCCGCATCGATGTTCGGCAATTTTTCTCGCCCGACAACCCTGCGCGCGACAGTCGCGACCGAACTGCTGTGCTGGTCCGCCGATCGCTTCAGCGGACTGATGCATGTTGTCCCGCAGCTCGCGATCAATGTCCTCGGTATCGTCGGACGGCAAACCGATCATCTGCTGCGCCGTCTTCACGAGGCAACGAGTGAGAATGCCGATCGACGTATCGCACGGATCGTTCTGCGCCTGGTGCGGGAAGGAGATACGGATGGTGAGTGCGTTCCGATCGAACTGAGGATCTCGCGCCAGGAACTGGCCGAACTCAGCGACACCACGCTGTTCACGGTCAGCCGCACCGTTTCGGCCTGGAACCGGATGCTGATCCTGAAAGCCGGTCGCGGCCGCTTGACGGTCATCGATCCCGCCAGACTCGCGGGCTTGGCGGGCGACGTGCGGGCGCACTGAGGCAATTACGCCGGGTCGAGATATGGCTCGAACGCCTCGACCGAGACCTTCAGCGTCGGATCGCCATCGGGTCCCCACAGTTCGGCGCCGTCGAACACGACGGTATAGAGCCATTGCGGATTTTCGCCCTGGTCGTGGGCCGCAGTGTCGGGATAGACATGCGCGCCGTGAATTCGCTCGATCACGCCGACATGGCCGCGGACATAGCGCGGCAGCCGCGTATGCGTTGTCGGATGGATGTTCTTCATCCGCACGCGATCGCCGATCGCGAATGCGGCAGGCGCCGAAGCCGGGCGCGTGAATGAACCGCGGGTCAGCACGCGCTCGACACTATCAACGGTGAAGTTGCCGCGCTTCAGCGGCTTCGGCGGCACGGATGCGTGGCCGGCCTTGACCTCGTCTGCAGCGATGAAGCCACGCTCGACCAGCATATCCTCAAGGCCGAGAAACCATTTCTTGTAGTAGCTGCTGGAGAGATAGACCTCCGGCGGCAGCGTCTCGCGATAGAAGCGCGAGGCGTCGATGTTGAAGGCGCCTGCCGCGCCCATGGCGCGCACCATGGCCAGCACGCGGGATTCCCACTCCGCGTGAAACATCGGCTCATTCGGTTCCGGCTCCACCTTGCCGAAACCGTCCATGCCGCCCATGTCGTGGACGCCGTTCATGACGGGGCTCCCGGAGCTGTCACCAGACCGGTGCCGATCATCGAGTCGCGCGTGACCAATTCAGCCAGTTGTTCTTCGCTCCAGCCCTCGGTGCCGGCAGGTCGCATCGGCAACACGAGAAAACGTGTCTCTGCCGTCGAATCCCAGACGCGAATTTCCGTCTCATTCGGAATCGTGAAGCCGAAGTCGGCCAGCACGCCGCGCGGATCCTTGACGGCGCGGGAGCGGTAGGGCGCCGCCTTGTACCAGACCGGGGGCAGGCCGAGCATTTCCCAGGGGTAACAGGAGCACAGCGTGCACACGACCATGTTGTGGCGCTCGGGCGTGTTCTCGACCACCACGAGATGATCGCCGGTGCGGCTGACATGGCCGAGGGTGCCGACCGCCGCAGACCCATCCGCCAGCAGCGCCGCCTTGAAGGCCGGATCGGTCCAGGCTTTCGCGACCACCAGGGCGCCGTTGTGCGGCCCGATCTTGGTCTCATAGGCCTGGATCATCGCGTCCAGCGCTGCCGGATCGATATAGCCTTTCTCGGTCAGGATGGTCTCGAGTGCACGGACGCGCAGCTCGGTGTCCGACAATTCGGAATGATCGTGGTCGTGGTCATGATGGTGTTCGCTCATGCCAAACAGGATAAGCGAGCCGCGATTGTTCTGTCGAGGATTTCGGGACTCAGCTAGGTCTACAGCATGGCTGCTCCTCGTTATCGCGCGCTGGCTCTGTTCGGCTTCGTTCTGGTCGCGCTGCTGGCGGCTTCGGGCCATGCGGAGGCGGCCAATGGCGCCTATGCGGTCGATGCGGCGGATATCTCGGACCTCGGCTCCTGCAAGGTCGAGAGCTGGTATTCGATGGCCACCAATAGCGACTTTGCGGCGGTGGCCAATCCGTCCTGCGTGGTGGAGATCACGCGCCCCGTCGAACTCAGCGTGCTCACCAATCACAGCCGCTCCGATGGCGAGTTCAGCACCACGCTGGCGCCAAAGGCGAAGATCAATATTGAGCCGACCGGCATCGGAAAATTCGGCGTATCGGCGCTGGCCAGCGGCACATTCGACGCTGTGACCGGCCAGAACACCGCGGTCTTCGCCGAGATTCCGGCGACCTATCGCTTCAACGAAACCATGCGCATCAATCTCAATGCCGGCTGGCTGTGGGATCGCACCGTCGATCGCCACTACTTCACCTATGGCGTCGGCTTCGACTGGAAATTCACCGACGTACTGCAATACACGGTGGAACTGTACGGGCAGGCGGGTCGCGCTGAATTCGCCAGCGTGATCCAGCCACGCATCCAGACCGGCGTGCGCTATCGGCCCAACGACATCTTCTCGGTCGACGTGATCTATGGCCGCAACATCACCGGGGAGAATTCCAACTGGATCACTTTGGGCACCACGATCCGGTTTCCGCCGCCGGGAAGCGTGAACAAACCCGACGCGCATTTGTGATTCACCTGGGGCCGGCAATCGCTGTAAAACCGCGATATAGGCAAATTGCGTGATTTTCCGACAAGCATCTGAAATATCTCGATGTTAACGTCCGGCCGTGTTCAAGCCGGCTTGCGGAAATCCAGTGTCAATCTTGCGACGATCTTGCGACTGCCTATCCGTCCTCACCATCGCCGCAGCGCTGGTCACGCCCGCATTGGCAGGCACCAGCCTGCTGACCGACAAGCCTGATCTCAGCAGCTTTTCCCAGGACGACCTGAACCGCGTCACCGACATGCTCGACCGCGAAGTCGGCCAGGGCCATCTCGCCGGCGCGATCATGCTGATCCAGCACCGCGGCAAACCGGTCTATTACGAGGCCTTCGGCGTTCGCGATCCCGCGACCATGGCACCGATGACGACCGATACGATCTTCCGGCTCTATTCGATGTCCAAGCCGGTGACATCGGTCGCGGCAATGATTTTGGTCGAGCAGGGCAAGCTCAGGCTCGACGATCCCATCGCCAAATTCATTCCGTCTTTCGCCCATCCGCAGGTCGCGACCGAGCGCACGGATGCCGGCGGGAAATCCTATCTGGACTTTGCGCCGGCCGAGAAACCGATCACCGTGCTCGACCTGATGCGGCAGTCGTCCGGCATCAGTTCGGCTTTCACCAATCTCGGTCTGATCACGCAGCTTTATCTCGATGCCGGCCTGTTCGACGGCGATTTCGACAATACCGACTTTGCCGCGCGGCTTGCGAAACTGCCGCTGGCCTATCAGCCAGCCACAGTCTGGGATTATGGCCATTCAACCGATTTGCTCGGCCGTATCATAGAGATCGCCTCGGGCCAGTCGCTGTACGATTTCCAGAGGCAGTATCTATTCGATCCGCTAGGCATGACCGACACCCGCTATTACGTGCTCGATCCCGCCAAAACGCCGCGCATTGCGCAGCCGATGCCAACCGACCGCATCATCGGCAACGAGACCATCAGCGATCCCACGGTGAAGCGAAGATGGGAGTCAGGAGGAGGCGGCCTCGTCTCCACCACGGGCGATTACGCGCGCTTCCTGCAGATGCTGATCAATGGCGGCACGCTCGACGGCGTCCGAATCCTCAAGCCCGAGTCGGTCCAACTGATGCGCCAGAACCAGGTCGCGCCGGCCAGTGATGTGAAGCCCTGGGCCTATTATTATCCCGGTGCCGGCTTCGGCTACGGTCTTGGCTTCGGCGTCCGCACAGGACCCGGCGAGGACGGCGTGCCCGGCTTTATTGGCGAGATGGCCTGGGGCGGCGCCGCCGGAACTTACTTCTGGACCTATCCGGACCAGGACATGGTGATGATCCTGATGGTGCAGACGCCAACCCAGCGCGGCCGTATCCAGCCGATCCTGAAGACGCTGGTCTATGAGGCGATCAAGAAGTAGCGGGAGCGTGGCCGGGGTGCGGCTTTAAGAGAACTGAAACTGGGACCACACGCCAATATCTCGGATTCGCATAAGGTATATTATGGAATATATTATCCCATAGCGATCTCAGAGACTTAGCTCAAATTGTTGCGATATCCCGTTGGCCGCCCAACCATTCGAGCCAGTTTGTAGTCCCACATCATTGCATCTTCAGCCGCCGAAATATCTGACGTGATCGAGGTCCGGGATCAACCCTGACTGCGTCGGTCGCCAGCCAAGCCGCTGTTGTGTCCAAGCGCTGGACGCCGGTGCGTCCATGGCCGCGAAGCCTGCGAACCAGCCGAAGTGATCGGCGGCTTCAGCCGGCGATTTCGAGACGACTGGCAGGTTCAGGTGCCGGCCGATGACCTCGGCAATCTCACGGAATGCGACGCCTTGTTCGGCGCTCGCGTGATACCGAATGTCGGCGGAACCGTGCTCCAGGACGAGCCTGTAGAGCCGGGCGACGTCCAGCCGATGTGCGGCGGGCCAGCGGTTGAGACCGTCGCCGAAGTAGGCCGAGGCGCCCTTCTCCCGCGCGATATTGATCAGCATCGGCACGAAGCCATGGTCGCCATCGCCATGGACCGATGGCGGCAGCCGGACAGACGAAGTACGCACGCCGCGTGCCGCCAGACGTTCGGCGACCTGCTCCGATACGCGTGGGCTTGGCGACGCGCTCGACGGGCCCATGTCTTCGGTGGCCACGCGTCCGGGCGCGATGAAGGCCATGCCGGAGGTCACGATCAAGGGCCGCTCGGAGCCTGCCAGCACGTCGCCAAGCGTCTCGATGGCACGCGCGTCGATCGCGCAGTTTTCCTTGAATTTCGAGAAGTCGTGGATGAAGGCCGTATGGATCACGCCGTCTGAATTGGCAGCCCCGGACCGCAGGCTGTCCAGATCTTCCAGATCGCCGCGATGGATCTGCGCACCAGCGTCGGCCAGCGCCTTGGCAGATGCATCCGAGCGCGCAAGACCGAGCACCTGATGACCGGCGCCGATCAATTCCTGAACCACCGCAGATCCAACAAAGCCCGAAGCACCGGTAACGAAGACACGCATGTGATATTCCTCTCGTGAATGCGCGGATGTATCGGTCCTGCGGTACACTGCGTGAAGCCGTGACGTTATACGGGTATGGCGACTAACAGGCTGAGCATGACGGTCACCGAAACAACTTCCGGCTCTGGCTCCAATCCGCTGGGCGCTTATCTCAGGGATCGCCGCGCCAGGCTGGATCCCGTGGCATTCGGCTTCTCGTCCGAGCGCCGCCGCACGCCGGGCCTGCGGCGCGAGGAAGTCGCGCAGCGCGCCAATGTCAGCGCCACCTGGTACACATGGCTGGAACAAGGACGCGGCGGCGCGCCATCGGCCGATGTGCTCGACCGGATTTCACGCGCACTGGAATTATCGACAGTCGAGCGCGAGCATCTGTTTCTGCTGGCGCAGCACAGGCTGCCGGAAGTCCACTACGAGCCGTCCGATATCGTCACGCCGACGCTGCAGCGCGTGCTGGATTCGATGGAGTTCAGCGCCGCCGTCGTCCGCAACGCAACCTGGGACATCGTAGCCTGGAATCGTGCGGCACTGGCCGTGCTTGGCGACTATCCGAACATCGCGCCCGAGGACCGCAACGTCCTGCGCATCCTGTTCTGTCGTCCGAATGTCCGCGCCAAGATGCCGGACTGGGAGAATGATGCACGTTTCGCCGTGGCGGCATTTCGCGCCGACATCACGCGCAGCGGCGCATCAGAACGCGCCCAGACGTTGATCGCTGAACTGTGCCGGATCAGCCCTGACTTCGCAGCCATGTGGCATGACAACGACGTCAGCAGCTATGGCGAAGGCAAGAAGCATGTGAACCATCCCGAGGTCGGGCCATTCACGATGAGCTATTCGACATTTTCGGTCGATGGCCAGCCGAATTTGGGCATGGTGGTCTATACGCCGGAGACGGCTGCAGATGCCGAGCGGATGAAGGCGCTGATCGCGGCGAAAGGCCCATAACTCGTCGTTCCGGGGCGCATGCGGCGACAGCCGCGGGCGAACCCGGAACCTCGAAGTGTGACTCACAATGAGATTCCAGGTTCGCGTGCGCGAAAGTGCGCCCGCGCCCCGGAATGACGAGTTTCTTGCTACGGATATTTCGGCAGCAACCCATGCGCGGCGAAGCCGCCATCGACATTGAGAATGTGGCCGGTGACGAAGCTCGACTTGCTGTCATCCAGCAGGAACATCGCGGCACCAGCGACCTCCTCCGGTTCGGCATAACGCCGCTGCGGCACCACCTGCATCCAGCCTTCCCGCGTTGCCACCGTATGCATCTCCTGCACCATGGGCGTCTCGAACGGGCCCGGCGCAATGGCGTTGACGCGGATCTTCAATGGCGCCAGTTCGCAGGCCATCACCTGGGTCAGCGTGACGACGCCGCCTTTGGATGCGCCATAGGCCGAGCGCTCGATATTGCCGCGCAGCCCCGACACCGACGCCACATTCACGATGGCGCCGCCGCCATGCGCCTTCATCAGCCGCGCAGCTTCCTTGGCAACGGCAAAGGTGCCGACCAGATTGATGTCGAGGATCTCGCGAAACAGTTTCACCGAGGTCTCGAAGAACGGCACCTGACGGCCGATACCCGCAGAATTCACCAGACCGCGCACCGGGCCGAAACCGGCTTCGCAGTCCTTCAGGCCGGCAATCACGGCGTCTTCATTGGCCACATCCATCACGACGGTTTTGGTCACACCGACTTTGATGGCGTCGACCTGGGCCTTGGCGGCATCCAGAGCAGGCTGGGTGAGGTCGGCGAGCAGCACTTTCCAGCCCTCGCCCACGGCGGCCTTAGCGATCGCCAAACCGATTCCCGATGCGCCGCCGGTGATGATCGCTACGCCGTGATCCCTATTCATATGCTGTCCTTGCGTTTCCTCCACCGGTCCTGGCTGCCGGCGGCTTCAGTCGCGCGATGCTTCCCACAAATTCGCGCGGTGCAAAAGCCGTGCGCAGGCGTCCTCTAGTGGGTCTTGGCCTTTGGTCGCACGGCGAAAAGGCTTGACCGGGCAGCCCGGGCATGATGACCAGACGGCAAGGGCCCTTGGGCCTCACAAAGGCAAACAAAGAAGTGGTTGGGAGAAACAAAATGACGATTTCACGCCGGACTCTGTTGAAGGCATCGGCCGCTGCGACCGCATTTGGCGGCGTCAGCATGCCGTTCATCGCGCGCGCGCAGCAGGCGGAATACGTCTACAAATACGCGAATAACCTGCCCGATACGCATCCGATGAACATCCGCGCCCGCGAGATGTCGGCGGCGATCAAGACCGAGACCAACGGCAAGGTCGACCTGCAGGTATTCCCCAACAACCAGCTCGGCTCCGACACCGACATGTTGAGCCAGATCCGCTCCGGCGGCGTCGAGTTCTTCACGCTGTCCGGCCTGATCCTGGCCACTTTGGTGCCGGCCGCCTCGATCAACGGCATCGGCTTCGCTTTCCCGAATTACGACACGGTCTGGAAGGCCATGGATGGCGATCTCGGCGCCTATATCCGCAAGGAAATCACCAAGGCCAATCTCGTGGTCATGGACAAGATCTGGGACAACGGTTTTCGCGAAATCACCTCGTCCACGAAGCCGATCAAGAGCCCGGATGACCTGAAGGGCTTCAAGATTCGCGTGCCGGTGTCGCCACTATGGACCTCGATGTTCAAGGCGTTCGACAGTGCGCCCGCGTCGATCAATATCAGTGAAGTCTATTCGGCGATGCAGACCAAGGTCGTCGAAGGTCAGGAAAACCCGCTGGCAATCATCTCGACGGCGAAGTTCTACGAAGTGCAGAAGTTCTGCTCGCTGACCAACCACATGTGGGACGGCTACTGGTTCCTGGCCAACCGCCGCGCCTGGGAGAAGCTGCCGGCCGATCTGCGCGACATCGTCGCCAAGAACATCAATGCCGCCGGCATGAAGGAGCGCGAGGACGTCGCCAAGCTCAACGCCAATCTGCGCGGCGAACTGGAATCCAAGGGCCTCGCCTTCAATGAGCTCGAACCCGGCCCGTTCCGCGACAAGTTGAAGTCGGCCGGCTTCTACAAGGAATGGCAGGGCAAGTATGGCGACGAAGCCTGGGCCATCCTTGAGAAGGCCGTCGGCAAGCTCGGCTGATCGGAACCATTATGGCCGTGCATGACATCTCCGCCCTCGAAAGCGGGGCGTCCAGCGTGGAGAGGGCGCCCCTCTCCCGCCGCGACGCGATCCTGACCTCCATCGACCGCACCCTCGGCCATCTGGTCGAGATTCCCGCGGCGCTGCTGGTGGTGGCGGAGGTGATCATCCTGTTCATCGGCGTGGTGGCCCGTTACGGCTTCCACCGTCCGCTGATCTGGTCGGACGAGCTGTCCTCGATCCTGTTCCTGTGGCTGGCGATGCTGGGCTCCGCCGTGGCGTTCCGGCGCGGCGAGCATATGCGGATGACCGCGCTGGTGGCGTCGGTCGGTCCCCGAATGTGGGCCTTTCTCGACGTCGTCGGGACCTGCGCCGCACTCGCCTTCCTCTTGATGATCGTCGCGCCGTCCTTCGAATACGCCTATGAGGAAAGCTACATCACGACACCGGCGCTGCAGATCGCCAACAGCTTTCGGGCGGCCGCGCTGCCGGTCGGCATCTCGCTGATGATCGTCTTCGCGCTGCTGCGGCTGGTGCGCTACGGCCAGGTTCGCACCGTGCTGACGGCGCTCGGCACCGTCGTGGCCATCATCGGCCTGTTCTGGCTCGCCGAACCGCTGCTGCGGACCCTCGGCAATCTCAACCTGATCATCTTCTTCGTCGGCGTCGTGGCGCTCTGCGTGTTCGCCGGCGTGCCGATTGCCTTCGGTTTTGGCCTCGCGATCTTCGGCTATATGGCGCTGACCACACACACACCGATGATGGTGCTGGTCGGCCGCATGGATGAGGGCATGAGCCACCTCATCCTGCTGTCGGTGCCGTTGTTTGTGTTCCTGGGCTTGCTGATCGAGATGACCGGCATGGCCCGCGCCATGGTGGCGTTCCTTGCCAGCCTGCTCGGCCATGTCCGCGGCGGCCTGCATTACGTGCTGATCGGCGCCATGTACCTCGTCTCCGGCATTTCCGGCTCCAAGGCTGCCGACATGGCCGCCGTGGCGCCGGTGCTGTTCCCTGAAATGAAGGCGCGCGGCGCCAAGCCGGGCGATCTCGTCGCCCTGCTTTCGGCGACCGGCGCGCAGACCGAAACCATTCCTCCGAGCCTGGTGCTGATCACCATCGGCTCAGTGACTGGCGTCTCGATCTCGGCGCTGTTCACCGGCGGCCTGCTGCCGGGTGTCGTGCTGGCGATCACGCTGGGCGTGCTGGTGTGGTGGCGCTATCGCGGCGAAGACCTCAGCCACGTCAAACGGGCATCCGGCCGCGACATCTTCAAGGCTTTCATAATCTCGGTGCCGGCCATCGCGCTGCCCTTCGTGATCCGCGCTGCCGTGGTCGAAGGTGTGGCGACCGCCACGGAGGTGTCCACCATCGGCATCGTCTATGCCGTGCTCGCGGGCCTGTTGATCTATCGTCAGTTCGACTGGAACCGGCTGAAGCCGATGCTGGTCGATACGGCCTGCCTCTCCGGCGCAATCCTGCTGATCATCGGAACTGCGACCGGCATGGCCTGGGGCCTCACCCAGTCCGGCTTCTCGCGCTCGCTGGCCGCCGCCATGACGGGCCTGCCGGGCGGCGGTGCGACCTTCATCACGGTCTCCATCGTGGCCTTTGTCATCCTTGGCAGCGTACTGGAAGGCATCCCCGCCATCGTGCTGTTCGGGCCGCTGCTATTCCCGATCGCGCGGCTGGTCGGCGTCCATGAGGTCCACTATGCGATGGTGGTGATCCTCGCCATGGGCATCGGACTGTTCGCGCCGCCCTTCGGCGTGGGCTACTATGCCGCCTGCGCTATCGGCCGTGTCGATCCCGCGGAAGGCATCCGGCCGATCCTTGGTTATCTGCTGGCGCTGCTGATTGGCCTGATCATCGTCGCGATCTTCCCGTGGATATCGATCGGGTTCCTTTAAGATACGTTCTTTCAGAAGGTTACAATCATTACCTTGCGTAATTTTAGAAGATCATTTCTATGATAATCTGATAGATGAGATATCCAATATAACTCACTGAACTAAATATAGGAGTCTCAAAAATGATCCCAGATCAGGGCGCCTATAGCGTCGGCCTCGACCAGACTCCGGCCAACTTCGTGCCGCTGTCGCCGCTGAGCTTCCTCAAGCGCAGCGCGGCGGTTTATCCGGACCTGACCAGCACCGTCTATGAGGGACGCCGTTTCACCTGGGCGCAGACCTATGAACGGTGCCGGCGCTTCGCCTCGTTCCTGACCGGGCGGGGCATTGGGCGCGGTGACACCGTCGCGGCGATGCTGCCGAACCTGCCCGCGATGAACGAAGCGCACTTCGCGGTGCCGATGACCGGTGCCGTCATCAACGCCCTGAATATCCGGCTCGACCCCGCGGCCATCGCGTTCCAGCTTGACCATGGCGGCGCCAGGCTGCTGCTGGTCGATCCGGAATTCTCGGGCGTGATCACCGAGGCCCTCGGCCTCATGACCGGGCCGAAGCCGACCGTGATCGATGTCGACGACGTCTCCTTCGCCGGCGGCCAGCGGATCGGCGAACTCGAATATGAAGCCGCCCTCGCCGAGGGCAGTCCCGATTTCACCAGCGCCTTCCCGCTCGACGAATGGGACGCCATCGCGCTTGGCTATACCTCGGGAACCACAGGCAATCCGAAGGGCGTGGTGACGCACCATCGCGGCGCCTACCTCAACGCGGTCTCCAATATTCTTGCCGCCGGTCTCGGCCAGCACCCGGTCTATCTCTGGACCCTGCCGATGTTCCACTGCAACGGCTGGTGCTTCCCCTGGACCGTGGCGGCGAGTGCCGGCGTCAATGTCTGCCTGCGCAAGGTCGACCCGACCAAGATCTTCGCGCTGATGCGCGAGCACGGCGTCACCCACATGTCCGGCGCACCGATCGTCTACAACACGCTGATCAATGCGCCCGATGCACCGGTCTATTCAAGCGGGCCTCTCGTGCAGGGCTCGATCGCAGGTGCACCGCCGCCAATGGCCGTGCTGTCGGGCGCCGAGAAAATCGGCATCAAGCTGACTCACGTTTACGGCCTGACCGAGGTCTATGGCCCCGCCTCGGTTTGCGCCGAGCAACCCGGCTGGGATGCCCTGCCCGCGGATGAGCGCGCCAACCTGAAGCGCCGCCAGGGCGTGCCCTATCACCTGCAGGAAGCCGTGACGGTGATCGATCCCGAAACGATGCTGGAAGTGCCGCACGACGGCGAGACCATTGGCGAGGTCATGTTCCGGGGCAATATCGTGATGAAGGGCTACCTGAAGAACGAGAAGGCCACCAAGGAGGCCTTCGAAGGCGGCTGGTTCCACACCGGCGATCTCGGCGTGCTCGACGCTGCCGGCTACGTCACCATCAAGGACCGCTCCAAGGACATCATCATCTCCGGCGGCGAGAACATCTCGTCAGTGGAAGTCGAGGACGTACTCTACAAACACCCGGCCGTGCTGTTCGCGGCCGTGGTCGCCAAGCCCGATGCGAAATGGGGCGAAGTGCCGTGCGCTTTCGTCGAGCTGAAGACCAATGCCGAGGCGACGGAAGCCGACATCATCGCATTCTGCCGCGCGCAAATGCCCGGCTTCAAGACGCCGAAGGCGGTGGTGTTCGGCGTGATCCCGAAGACGTCGACAGGCAAGATCCAGAAGTTCCTGCTGCGGGATCAGGTGAAGTCGACGGGGTCGTTTAGTTCGTAACAAAACGCCGTCATGCCCGGCGAATGCCGGGTATCCACGCCTTGGCCGTAAACGAAGAAAGACGTGGATGGCCGGGACAAGCCCGGCCATGACGGAGCATTGGGTGCGATGTGTAGCCCCACTCCACCAGCCGTATCCCGTCATCCGGCAGGATCACGGATATACGGCATCCAGAAAGCCAGGAACGCAAATAGACTAGATTGCTGCGCTCGTAATGACGACTGATAGGGTGGAGCGAAGCACACCAAGCCAAGTCCTTCATTCCGGAGCGCCATCCATGACGCAGAACTTCGCCGCAATCATTCTCGGCGGGACCGGCCAAGTCGGTGGTGCAGCCGTCGCGGAACTACTGGCAATTCCCCAGTGCCGGGAAGTGGTGATGATCACCAGACAGCCCATTGCCGCGCGACCGCGGGTACGCAACGTCGTTCTCGATACCGGCGCTGCTGACTTTGCTGAGCGCACTGCCGGCCTAGCCCGTGAAGTTTTAAGCCAAGGGCCCGTCAGCGCTGTGAGCTGTGTGGGTGTCGGTTCCGGCTCGATGCGGTGGAGCGAAGAGGAGCTGAAGCGCCTTGAACTCGGCGTTGTCGGCGCCTTCGCGCGTGGCTGCCGTGACGCCGGCATCGCCCAGTTCTGCCTGCTGTCTGCAGTAGGAAGCACAGCCCAAAGCCGGTTTCGCTATGTCCGCGTCATGGGTATGAAGGAAGACAATGTGCGCAACGTCGGTTTTACCCGCCTCGCGATCTTCCAGCCCGGCATTATTGCCGGCAACGCGCATACGCCGGCATGGGTGAGTTGGCTTGGACGTCTCGTGCCCGGCCCGTATGGCAATATCGATCAGCGCGAGATCGGTCGCTCAATCGCCGCAGAGATAGCTTTGCATGGTCGAGAGGCCGGCGAAGTGACCTTTGAAAATGCAGCAATGAAAAAACTCGCTGCTCAAATTACTCCACCGTCAGTCTGATCCCGTCATAGGCGGGGACCACACTCTCCGGCAGTATCGCCTTTACCGCCTCGTAATCCACATCCGCCGTCATATTGGTGATCACCGTCCGCTTCGGCTTGAAGCGGTCGCGCCAGCGCAGCGCATCACTGATGCTGAAATGGCTGGGATGCTGTGTGTAGCGCAGCCCGTCGACGATCCAGAGGTCGAGACCTTCGAGCGCCGGCCAGCTCTCTTCCGGGATTTCGTTGAGATCAGGCGTATAGGCGGTGTTGCCGATCCGGTAGCCCAGCGCAGGGATGTTGCCATGCTGGACCAGGAACGGCGTCAGCGTCAGATCACCGCCCTTCCCCGTGATGGTTCGGCTCTCGCCGGCCTCGATGCTGAGGCGATCGAGGATCGGCGGATAGTCGCTGCCGGGAGGCGACTGAAAGCAGTAGCCGAACCGCAGCATGATATCCGTCGCCGTCGAGGCGTTCATATAGACCGGGATACGCTTGCGACGCTTCAGCACCACTGAGCGGAGGTCGTCCATGCCGTGGGTCTGGTCTGCATGCTCATGCGTCAGGAAGACCGCATCGATGTCATCGACATCAGCGTCGATCAATTGCTCGCGCAGGTCCGGCGAGGTGTCGATGACCACGCGCGTGACGCCCTCAGGCCCGCTCCGCTCCGCCATCATCGAGCAGCGGCGGCGACGATTCCTGGGATTGGCGGGATCGCAGGCACCCCAGCCCAGCGCCGGGCGCGGCACACCCGCCGAGGATCCCGAACCGAGAATGGTGAGGACCAGCGTCATGCCGGCCCGCCAGTGCCAGACGCGCTCCCGGCGGATGCCTTGCTGAACAGGCGGAAGAAGTTTTCGGTGGTCTGCCGCGACAGTTCTTCGAGCGACACGCCGCGGGTTTCCGCAAGCACCTTCGCCGTCTCGACCACATAAGACGGCTCGTTGCGCTTGCCGCGCCATTTGCCGGGCGCCAGATATGGCGCGTCGGTTTCGACCATGATGCGGTCGGCGGGAAGCTCAGCCGCGAGATCGCGCAGCTCCTGCGATTTCTTGAACGTGATGATGCCCGTGAAGGAGATCGACAGGCCCATGCCGATGGCCTTCATCGCCAGCTCCCGTCCGCCGGTGTAGCAATGCAGCACTGCCTTGAACGCGCCCTTCGCCATCTCGTCTGCGAGAATGGCGCCGCACTGCTCGTCCGCCTCGCGGGTATGGATCACCAGCGGCAGACCGGTCGCACGCGCCGCGGCGATATGGGCGCGGAAGCCGCGCTCCTGCGCGCCTGATGAGCCGTGTTCGTAGAAGTTATCAAGACCCGCTTCGCCGAGCGCGATGACCTTCGGATGCTTTGTCAGTTCGATCAGCTCATCCGCAGAGATACCGTCTTCCTCGTCAGCATTGTGCGGATGGGTGCCGACCGAGCAATAGACATTCGGAAAGCGCTCCGCGATGGCGAGCAGTGCCGGGAGCCGGCGTACCCGCGTCGAGATGGTCACGAGCTTGCCGACGCCTGCGGCTTCAGCGCGCGCGACGATGCCGTCGAGGTCCTCGGCGAAATCGGGAAAGTCCAGATGGCAGTGACTATCAACCAGCATCACGTCAACTCAGCTCGCCGCCGGCGGCTCGACATAGCGCGGGAATACGCCGGTCGGTGTCGGCAGTTGCGTACCAGCCTTGATGCGGTTGGCCAATGCCGTGAAGTCGCGTTCGCCCTCGGGGATGCCAAGCACGTCGAGCAGCTTGGCGCAGGACGCGGGCATCACCGGCTGCGCCAGGATCGCGACCTGCCGCACGACTTCGGCGGTGACATAGAGCACCGTGGCCTGCTTCTTCGGATCGGTCTTGGCGAGTGCCCATGGCGCCTCGCCCGCGAAATAGCGGTTGGCTTCGGCGATCACGGCCCAGATCGCGTTCAGCGCCTGATGGATCTGCTGTGTCGCCATCGCGGTGCGCGCGAGTTCGAGCATGCCATCGGCCTGCGCCAGGATCGCCTTGTCGTTCTCGCTGTAATCACCGGGCTCCGGCAACACGCCGCCATATTGCTTGGCGATCATCGACAGCGAACGTTGCGCGAGATTGCCGAGATCGTTGGCGAGGTCGGCATTGGTGCGGTTGACGATGGCTTCGTGATTGTAGCTGCCGTCCTGCCCGAACGAGACTTCGCGCATGAAGAAATAGCGCATCTGATCGACGCCATATTGCGCCGCCATGCCAATCGGATCGACCACGTTGCCGACCGACTTCGACATCTTCTCACCACGGTTGAGAAGAAATCCGTGACTGAAAACGCGATGCGGGACATCGACGCCAGCAGCCATCAGGAATGCAGGCCAGTACACCGCGTGAAAGCGAACGATATCCTTGCCGATCACGTGCAGGTTGGCAGGCCAATAGCGTTTGAAGTCGTCGCCATCGACATCCGGATAGCCGGCTGCCGTGATGTAGTTGGTCAGCGCATCGATCCAGACATACATCACATGGCCGGGCGCACCCGGCACCTTGATGCCCCAGTCGAACGTGGTCCGCGAAATCGACAGATCCTGCAGGCCGCCCTTGACGAAACTCGTCACTTCGTTGAGACGCTCGCGCGGCAACACGAAATCCGGAACGCGCGCGTACAGATCGAGCAGCTTGTCCTGGTAGGCAGACAGCCGGAAGAAATAGGTTTCCTCTTCGGTCCACTCGACCGGCGAGCCGAGCGGCTCACGCCGGACACCATCGTCGCCGAGCGTCGTTTCCGCTTCGTCGAAATAGGCTTCCTGGCGAACGGAATACCAGCCGGCATATTTGTCGAGATAGATGGCGCCGGCCTTCTCCAGGGCGACCCACAGCGCCTGAACGGAGCGCTCATGGCGCTTCTCGGTGGTGCGAATGTAGTCGTCATAGGAAATGTTGAGCGCAGCATCCATCTCGCGAAAACGCGCAGAATTCCGGTCGGCCAGTTCGAGCGGCGTCAGGCCTTCCTTGACGGCGGTCTGCTGCATCTTGAGACCGTGCTCATCCGTCCCGGTCAGGAAACGAACGTCGTAGCCGTCGAGCCTCTGGAAGCGGGCAATCGTGTCGGTCGCCATGACCGTATAGGCATGACCGATATGCGGCACGCCATTGGGATAGAAGATCGGCGTTGTCAGAAAATACGCCGGTCGGGTTGCATCGGTTGCAGATGTCATGGCTGACTTTACGGACCTTGAATAAGACGATCTTGGTGAAGCGCGGATCGGCTGAAACCAGTCTCGCAGCGATCAGCGCGTTGCTTCCGCGAGCAGTCCAAACACCGAGAAAACCAGCGGTTTTCGCTCGAGATTGTAGGATTCGGTCTCGCGCGCGGCTCGGTTGATCTTTTCCCATACCTCCGCCAGCCGCGCAAGGCGGGGCAAATTGGCGTTGGCATTGGCATCGTCGGCCCGCATGCGCTCGCCGATCCAGCGGTCGACACTGTCGACAAAGGCGCCGAGCGCGACACGGTCGCTGGTCCCCAGCGCATCCCCCAGCGCATGCAGCTCGCGCGGATCGACATGGGGCAGCGTGTTCAGGAGCGAGGCGGTGCGCTGGTGCAGTTTCAGCGCACCGCCTCCGAGCAGATTCAGAGCGCGCGACACGCTGCCTTCGGAGGCTTCAGCGACCTCTTTGAGCAAGGGATCGCTGGTTTCGATCTCGGCGGCCTGCGACGTGGCGCGGGTCACGTCGGCAATGGAAAGCGGACGCAGCGCCAGCTTGCGACAACGCGACTGGATGGTCGGCAACACGCGCGCCTGCGCATGTGTCACCAGCAGGAACAGCGAACGCAACGGCGGCTCTTCAAGCACCTTCAGCAGCGCGTTCGCGGCATTGGCGTTCAGCTCATCGACGGTGTCGACGATGCAGACGCGCCAGCCGTCGATAGCAGCGGTCGAGCCAAAGAACGACACGGTCTGCCGGGTCTCATCCACGGTGATCACCGTGCGCATCACGCCCTTGTCGTTGAGCGAACGTTCCAGTGTCAACAAACCGCCATGGGATTCGGCGGCGACCTGGCGCACGACCGGATGCATCGGATCGAGACCCAGCGATGTTGCGGATTGCACTTGCGGTGATGCGGGATCGCGATGCGCCAGCACGAAACGCGCCATGCGATAGGCCAAAGTCGCCTTGCCTATGCCCTGCGAGCCGCCGATCAGCCAGGCATGCGGAATGCGGCTGCCGCGATAGGCGTTGAGCAGCGTGGCCTCGGCATCCTGATGACCGAACAGCGCGGTCGTCTCGCGCGGATGCGGAACCGAGATCGTTTGCTCGGACGACTTTGCGCTCATGCCGAAGTGACCTCGTGGTTCGACGGCGTTAGAAGGCGTCGGCGCAACACGCCCCAGATATTGTTCGATACGATCTTTGAATCTGCATTGGCGTCGATCAGTACGCAGCGTTGCGGTTCATCGGCTGCGATCTGCCGGAACGCGTCACGCAGCCCCTGATGAAAGGCGATGCCCTCGGCCTCGAACCTGTCGGGCACATCATTGCCACGCCGCGCTGCTGCGCGTCGCATGCCGATCGAGACCGGGATATCGAGAATGACGGTGAGATCCGGTTTGAGCCGTCCGATGGTGACGCGCTCCATCGCATTGAGCAGTTCCGGCGAGACATGCCCGAGCCGGCCCTGATACGCCCGCGTCGAATCCGAGAAGCGATCACACAGCACCCAGATGCCCTGCTCCAGCGCCGGCGCAATCACCGCATGGACATGGTCATCGCGCGCGGCGGCAAACAGCAGCGTCTCGGCTTCGGGCCCCAGCAGCTTGCCCATGCCCGACAGCACCACATGGCGGATGATCTCGGCACCGGGCGAGCCGCCGGGCTCGCGGGTGACGATGACGCGCTTGCCTTCGGCCTCCAGCCGGTCGGCCAGAATCTTGATCTGGGTCGATTTGCCGGCGCCCTCGCCGCCCTCGAAACTGACGAAGCGACCGCGCAGCGGCGGTGTCGTGGGCGTGTCCGTCATGTCAGAGCTTCTCGGCGCCGGCGCGGAACAGTCCGATCACCAGCTCACCGGCGCCGTCCACGGCGCGCCGCATGGTCGATCCCGTGCCGACCGCGGCCGCCGTATAGAGCGGCGTCTCGACGGCGATATTGGCGCCGCGCCAGACCTTGATCACGCCGACCGGCTGACCGGGCTCGATGGGTGCACGCACGGGGCCTTTATAGACGACGCGAGCGATCAGCTTGTCGGTGCCGTTCTTCTGCACCATCACCTTCACTGGCTCCTTGGCCGAGAGCGCGACCGAGCGGCTCTCGCCGCCAAACACCTTGGCGAAGCCGACGGTCTGGTCGGCTGCGAACAGCGTGCGAGCCTCGAAATTCTTGAAACCCCACTCCAGCAGCTTCTTCGCCTCGGTCGCACGATCGTCCGGATCGTCCAGACCGTTGATCACCACGATCAGCCGCATGCCGTCGCGGATGGCCGAGCCGACCATGCCGTAGCCACCATCCTTGGTGTAGCCGGTCTTGAAACCGTCAGCGCCGTCCAGCGTCGCCAGCAACGGATTGCGGTTCTGCTGGCGGATCTTGTTCCAGGTGAATTCGCGCTCGCCGAACAGCTTGTAGAATTCCGGATAGGTGCGAACGATATGACGGGCGAGAACGCCGAGCTCGCGCACCGTCATCTTGTTGCCGGGGTCCGGCAAACCGTTGGAATTGGCGAAGGTGGATTTCGGCATGCCCAGCGCACGCGCCCGTGCCGTCATCTTCTCGGCAAAGGCCGCCTCGCCGCCTGCAATGCCCTCCGCCAGGATCATGCAAGAGTCGTTGCCGCTCTGGATGATGGCCCCGCGCAAAAGATCGGCGACGGGCACGCGGCTGTTAATCGCGGCGAACATGGTCGATGCGCCAGCCGGCGCGCCGCCCTTGCGCCAGGAATTCTCGCTGACGCGGTATTCGTCCGTGAGCTTGATGTCGCCGCGGGTCAGCGCGTCGAACACCAGTTCGACGGTCATCAGCTTCATCATGCTGGAGGGCGCGCGGAGCTCATCCGCATTCTTCTCGAACAGCACGCTGCCGGAGCCGGCCTCGATCAGGATCGCGGTCGGCGCATCGGTGTCGTAACCACCGTCCTCGACGACCTTCTTGGCGCCCTGCACGCTCTGGTTCGCAGCCTGCGCTGTTGGGCCGAGGACGACGCCAAACGCCAACAGCGCAGCCAGCAGCATTCGCCAGCTCCGCGCGGCGAATTGCGGTCGTTTCAACGGGATGGAGCCAGATGCCATGTGCTGTCCTGAGTGCTCTGGTCTTAACAGGATCAACGGAGGCAAACAACGCGGCAAGGTGCAACGCAGATCAGGGCGCTATGCTGCGCCCGTCTGGTGTCGGTCGTGAAGGACGAACCGGCTTAGTAGAGACCGCGGCCGGACAGGATCGCCTGAGCGCCGCGCGCATCGACCGTGCCGTCATCCGGCTCGGCAGGCGCGGCATAAGCGGCGTTGCTCTCATAGGACACCGCGCGATGGTTCTCGGTCATGCGCGGCGCCGATGCCGTGCGCATGCGGCTGGACGCCGACATTTCCGACGTCGAACGGATCGACGCCACATCGGCCGAGGTATTGCCGAGCGAATACGGGCGGCCCTCCGGCAGAGGAACATCGCGCGAGACAACACGACCACCCTGCATGTCGGGCACGAAAGAGCGCGCCGAGGCGACACGCACCAGCGATGGCGACGGTGCCGGCTCACCGGTGCGCAGCGTGGCAACGAGCTGGCGATCGTCCGACCCTTCCAGCGGCGCCCGCCCGACATATTCGACGCGAACCTTGGCTGTGCCGTTACCCTTGAATTCGAGCAGTTCGGCGGCTTTGTTCGAGACGTCGATCAGGCGGTTGCCGTGATACGGGCCACGATCGTTGACGCGCACGATCAGCGACTTGCCGTTATAGACGTTGGTTACACGGGCATAGCTCGGGATCGGCAGCGTCGGATGGGCCGCGGTGAGCGAGGCCATGTCGAACACTTCGCCATTGGCCGTCAGACGGCCATGGAACGCGTCGCCATACCAGGAGGCGATGCCTTCAGCGCGGTAATTGATGTTTTCTTCCGGCACATAGAGCTTGCCGGCGACGGTGTAGGGCTTGCCGATACGGTAGGTGCCGCCGCCTTTGGGAACCGGCTCGCCCATCCCGACGACCCGAGGACTGCTCGATACGCCATATTTCGGATCGAGGCGGCTGAAGCTGGTGGTGGAGGAGGAACAATTGGCCAGCGCCAGACAGGCGCTGATGGCCGCTGCTGCCTGAACAGCCTGGCCGAGTCGGTTTGACCCACGAATCCCCATACGCCCCAATACCATTCCAGCGGCCGCCTGCCCATCTCCGGGCATCCCCACGGCCAAAATCCCGATACGGCCCACTTCCGCATCAAGTGGTGAATATATCGCAGCCGGATCGCGGCGGAAATGGGGAGAGCCCCCGTATGGTAAACAGAGGATGTGGGTTTTCAGCCCGCACGCCGGGTGTCGCTCGCACCGCACACGTCGCGCTAGAAGTTCCTCTTGCGATCGGTGAGATGGCACCGGGATTGTGTTCAACCACTTCAGAACACGCGCATTTTTTCCGGGATCGACGCTTACATATTTACCCCGGATTCAGACGAGCTTCGTAGCGTGCACCACTATGAAAAACCTCATCAAGCGATTTATCGCAGACGAAACCGGCGCCACGGCCATCGAATATGGACTGATTGCTGCCGGCATTGCCCTCGCCATCATTGCCGTCATCAACGGTATGGGGACCAAGCTCAATGGCAAGTTCACATCGATCAACTCGTCACTGAAGTGACGACCTGACGATCCATTATCACTCCCCGCGCCGCCACGGCGCGCGGAGTCCTCCTCAAGTTACGCCTCGCACGATCAATCGTACCACTCGCGGCGGATATACGGGCCGTACAACACGTCCTGACGCCAGCGATAGACCTGCACCAGCAGGCCGCCGACACCGGCAACGACACTCAGCAACAACAAGGTCTCGATCACCACAAAGCCCCCGGGCATTCTCGTTGGGCACAGCAATACATGGTGATTTTTAAGATCCCCGCTGCGGTTTGTTTTGAATTTGCGGCCCGCCGCTAACAGAGATTAATTTCCGCAACTCGCTCCCCGTCTGTTTCAACTATTTGTTAGTTGAACGATCGCGCATGATTTGGATTTGATAGCAGAACGCGCTGACGCGATTCCTGGCGGGACTCTTGCGGCGGGATGTTGGGGATGGAGATGGACGTTTCAAGGACGGACTGCGGCGGGATCACCGGTGCGGGAGAGTACAGGTTTCGCGATGGCCACCTGATCGTGACGCTCTACCAAATCGCCATCTGGGCCGAACACCCACAAGCGATCTTCACCGCCGTCACGTCGCGCTTCCAGAACAGCATGAAGCTCTATGTGCTCGGGTCGTGGCGCCTGCCGAATGCTGCAGCGTCGAGTGAGCAGCCACCTGCTCCCGCTAGTGCGGAAGGAATGTCGCTGCATTGATCACGGTGACGACCGCGAAAGCCATCACCCATAGCGGCCAGACGGACGCCTGCGCCCGCGGGCGGAACTGTCGGGGAACGCCGAAATTGCGTGCCATTGCCTGCTCCATTGCATCGACCGAACGACACTGAATGTGAGCATGCATTCTGTTAAAATTGCGTCGTGGCTTCGGCTATAATTTGTGCGTCCACGGCAAGCATAGCCTCGCCGCGCGGCGCTTCGTAATGACGCGGAGTGAGCTGGCAGCAAAGCGGGGCACCATCGCATCGTGACGATGGATGCCTACCGACGATCAGACGCACATGCTGCCGGTAAGGTTGATTGGTTAGGTTAAACCGGTAATTGCATTGACCGCACCTGCAGCCTTGCTCAATTGCCGGCATGATCGACGATGACGACAGCTATGAGTTGAATGACCAGGGCATCCGGGTGCTGATCGGGCTGACCGCGGAAGAGACTGCGGAATTCACCCGCCTTGACGGCACCATCGGTCACGGCCGCCCGCCTGGGATCTCGCTCGAACAATGGGCCCATGCCGAAGACCGGCGCTGGCTCGAACTCTATCAGAAGCACGAAAATGCGCGGCAGCCGTTCTTGCAGACCGGCAAGACCAGGCACTGAGCGCACGGAAGCGCCATTCTCCGACACTACAAACTGGAAGCACTCGGCAAATTAAAAGCCGCGCCAACCCGAAGGTTGACGCGGCCATGGCCGTTCTGTTGCAAGGTGGACCTACCCCGAACGGTTACGCCGCGAGGCGCACTTCGTTCATGCGAACGTTATCGTTTGCATTTAGGTTTTGACCCGATAACGGCGGTATCATGCCGAGCACAATTCACAACTTCTTCGCGGCCATCGATCCTGTTTCGCCCCCGCCTGAGCAGCCCGTGCATTTCACCGTCCGGCGAAATCGACCTCACCTGGATGAGATCGCGAGCTGCTGAGGTGGAGGCGCCGGGTACTGCCCCCGGGTCTGCCCGCAGTCCATTGAGAGGTTCAGCGCCATCGTCTTGCGACGAACCAGATATAGGCGCGATCTCAGGCGAAATCTAGGCTCGGTCCGCCCTGCATTCCGGGCGGAATGCCGCTAGTCCTTCTTGGCGGAACTCTTTTTGGTGGCGGTCTTTTTGGCGGCGCCCTTGGCCGCCTCTGCCTTGGCCGGCTTTTCTTTAGGTGCCTTGATCTTTGCGGGTTTGGCTTCGGCAATCGGAGCTTCGACCGGCGGCAATTCCACAGCCTGAGGCCCTAAACCCTGTGTCTCGACGGTCAGAAGCTCGACCGCCGGCTTCCCGGCAGCCACCTTCTTCGCCGCAGGCGCAAGCTTGCTCTCCGCGGGCGCGGCGGCCTTGCCGGCCTCCTTGATCAGCCGCTGCGCGGCTTCGAATTTGGCCTCGCGCATCGCACGCAAGGCGTCGGCGCGCGGTGTCGGGTTTGCCATGTCGGTCTCCGTCCTCAGAATCGTCAGGCTTTGCTTAGCACGCCCGGCGCCCGGCACCGACCGACCCAAGGGAATTCCCCGTGCCGATGATTTCAGCCCCGGACAGCCGCCCCGGCGCAATCCTCTCTTTCCCTCGGCAGGCCGCTTTGCTAAGCGCTGTCCCACGACGGAAAGGTGGCCGAGTGGTTTAAGGCAGCGGTCTTGAAAACCGCCGTGCCTGCAAGGGTACCGTGGGTTCGAATCCCACCCTTTCCGCCATTTGCCGCATCATCCTCTGTCGGACAACATGATCGATCAATCCGAGCAAACGACGCCCGCTGAAACACTCGCCCCTCTCAAGCCACCGCGCTGCGCGATGTGCCGGGCGCGAATGGCGTTGCTGCGAAGCGAGCCGGATCCCGGCGGCGGCGACAAGTGCACCTTCACCTGCCCGAAATGCGAATTCGTGAAAACCAAGATCGTCGGCGGCCCGCCCGATCTCAGCCGCCATCGTCCGCCCAAAAAAACACGACGGCCCCAGACGCGTTAGGCCGCTTAAGGGATCACCGCGGCGGCTGTGCTGCCGCGGGGAGCGGAGCGCCGCCGACCGAGATGGCACCGGCGGGACGATCGGCGGGTCGCTTGCGCGGCGCCGTGGGTGCCGGGCGCGCGGCCACTGGCGCAGCCGGAGCTGCCACCATGGGCGCTGGCGCCGCAGCGGCCGGAGCCGGCGGGGAGAGAACGCCCCTGCCCTGCATCGTATCGATCTTGGCGGTTAGTCCAACGACCTGGGTCGTGAGGCCCTGGATCTGATCGGACAGGCGCTTCAACTCTGTCTGCTGCGCCGTCAGCAATTCGGTAGCAGCCTGGATCGAGCTTCCGGTCTGCTGCTGGAACGCCGCGAAATCAGTCGCGCTGACGCCGCCCTCCGACGCGCTCGCCAACACCGGGGCGCTCTCTCTGGGGCCAGTGCTTCCTGTCACCGCCTGTGCCATGTCGGTCAGTGTGTCGTGGTAGTTCAGCCAGAGATATCCACCGCCGCCAGCGAGGATCAACAGCACGGCGACAACTCCGAACGGGCCGAACGACCTGCGTTTGCGCAGCGGCACAGGGGGCGGCCCGACATTGATCTCGTTATTGAACGTATCGGCCACTGGAGATCCTCACTTGCGACGTCCGATCCTGCGGCTCGGGGAGCGAGACAACCGGCGCGATTCCTTGAAGCGTATGTAAGCAAAAAATCCACTGAGGTGAACTGCTGCGACTCGGTCATCCCCCATGTCGCCTCATCATGCCCGCGCAGATACGCCTTCAGCGCCCGTTAACCCTGCGCCGGGCTGGCGTCGCCTCGCCGGCGCCGCATTGTCATCGCCGTTGCGCCGCGATCGCTCCTCGCAACCGCGTAAAATGTTGCAACGACGCATCACTACAGCTCCGAATGAAAAGCCGACCGCGAATCTCTTTGACTGTGCGGCCCCCCGTGCCGTCTGTAGTTCGCGGGGGAATAAGGACTACCACGATGATTGAGACCGTCACTGCACTCTTCGGATTTCTCAGCGCCGGCATTCTGGCCGCTCACGCCTATGACGGTTACCGCGCCCGCTTCTAAGCGCGCGACGATTTCGCGACACCGCCGCTCAATCATCTCGCAACTCGGCTAGTTGGTGCGCCTGCAGCCACTGCGCCGCCCTGATCGTAGACCCGGCTTCGATGAAGCTGTCTCCGACGAAACAAGACTGAAACACGATTCTCCAGAACCGCTTTGAACGCGCCCGACGAGGGTAGCGACTGATGGGCAGGGACACAGCAAAGCGCTCGCGCGCCCACCCAATGGAGAAGATCTATGTTTCGCAAAGTAACCCTCGGACTGATCGCTGCAGCCTCGCTCGGTGCAGCCGCCCTCGCCCCCAGCGCTGCATCGGCCCATAGCTGGCATGTCGGTGGCTGGCACGGTGGATGGGGTGGCTACGGTCACCACGCCTTCTATGGCGGGCCCACCTTCTATGTCGGCGGCCTGACCGACGGCTGCCTGCAGCGCCGCGTGGTGGAAACCCGCCGCGGGCCGCGCGTCCGGACCGTCAACGTCTGCGCCTACTGATCGCATCAAGTTACGGAAAGCCCGGCCGCCCAACGGCCGGGCTTTTTGCTGCCGTACTCAGGTATTGTTCTGCTTCTGTTGCCCCCCGGTGACAGCCAAGGTCAGCGTTTCCAGCTAAAGCTTGTGTCGAATTCGCTCAATATCTTCAGAGCGATGGAAGGTCCTGGATGCGAACCCTTTGGCTGGCCGCGATCATCGCAGCGTCGGGCGCGGTGAATGCCGCCGCTGCCGACCTGCAGTCGCGCGTCTGGACCAAGACGCCCGCGACGACCGAAGCAGGCTATAGCTGGGGCGGCTGGTATGTCGGCGGCAACGCCGGCGGTTCCTGGGGCCAGAGCAACGTCTCCAACGCTTTCGTCAATGGCACCGCGCCGATCGCAAACCAGCAGGCAATTGCGGCTGCCTCGCCGCGGCTCAATCCCGATGGCTTCACCGGTGGCGGTCAGGTCGGCTATAATCATCAGGTGGACCGCTGGTTGTTCGGCGTCGAGGCCGACGCGAACTATTTCGGCCTGAAGCAGTCGCGCGGTTTCACCGCGCCCTTCCCCGCCGGCGGATCTTTCACCACCACGAATTCCGTGACGAGCGACTGGCTGGTCACGCTGCGCCCGCGCGTCGGCTACACGGTCGATCGCACGCTGTTTTATGCGACCGGCGGTCTCGCGCTCACCGAGTTGAATTTCGCCTCCTCGCTAACCGACACGACTGGCCAGAACGAAACCGCGTCACTGTCAAAGACCGTAGCGGGATGGACGGTCGGCGCCGGTATCGAACACGCGTTCACCAAAAATTGGTCGGCGAAGGTCGAATATCTCCATACCGATTTCGGCAAGCAATCGGTCTCGGCTCCGACCTTCACCGGACCAGGCGCTGCCACCGGTATCATTGCCCACGATATCGACCTGAAGACCAATACGGTACGCGGCGGACTGAACTATCATTTCGGCGGCCCGTCGGTCGCGCGCTACTGATCGCTGCAAAGATCTCCAAACAAAAGGCCCTCGCTAGCGAGGGCCTTTTGTTTGGAGATGCGTGCGCCGGTCAGCCGGTCATCGCCAGAACGCGGCTTTCGACCGGATACGGCTCCACGGTGATCGTCCAGCGCAGTGGCCAGCAGGTCAGATCCGGACGAACGGCGTGAACATAGCCGTTGACGAAAACGCTGTCGGCATCGTCGCTGAATCGCTCGTCGATCAACTCGCCATGAAGATGCGCCATCCGGCAGCGGCGCATCTGCGCGTATTTCGTCGTTTCGTATTTGGCCAAATCGGGCCTCCCCAACGTCGCAATGTCCCCATCGGGAACTCTGGGCGACTCGCGGTTAACAAAGCCTCAAGCGGATCCGCGACGGTATCGGGCTGGAGTGCGCGTATCAAAAATGCGCAAAGCCCCCGACTTTCGTCGATTCGATTCACGGCTGCTTCAAGAATGCAGAACAGTGTGGCGCCAATATTATTGGAGCGTCCCATGTTCATGATCGCGAGCATTCTGACGGTCGCTGCCGGTGTGTTTTACGCAGCGAGTATCAACAACAGCAGATGGGCGATGCAGGTGTGCCACTACGGCGACATATTCTGCATGAACCCGTCATGGCTTGTCATCGCCGCCGTCCTGTCCATCATCTGGGCATTCTTTTTGCGCGTCGATCGACTGTAGTCGTTCGATCAGCAGACGACCTGGTCCGCAACGAGTTCAGCAGGCTTGAGGTGTTGCCGGCGCGGCGCCAAACGCAGCGATTTCGACGTGGCACAATGTGGACAGCCAAAGGTGCGAATTTCACCGCCCTCTTCGTCCGTCTCGATCTTGATCAGATAAACTTGGGTCCTGCAGCCCGAACATTTCAGATGTTCGGTGCGAATGTTATCGTTCAGATGAACTCTGCGGGTGCCGGACATCTGCAGTCTCCGAAAACCGATGACAGCCTGCCCAGACTATCGCGTTTTCACGCGTGCCGAGCGCCGAAATAGACAACCTGTAATTGCTTAAAAGAATATCTGCGCCCTTAAGGAATCGCCGCCGTATTGAGCTACCTTGTTCCGTCAGGATTATCCAGATTGCGGGTTCCACGCGATACGTCTTTTCACGCAGTTTAGAGTATATCTAAATTCTTCGATTGCGGTTCATCATCACACAACTATAGATGTTGATGGATCGATCTGCTCGACGACCCTGGAATGTCGCAATGCACAAGCGATATCAGCCGCTCAATATCCCCATCGAGATCGTTCGCACCGTGGTGGCGATTGCGGAAACCGGCAGCCTGACCAAGGCCGCCGAACGGCTGGGCCTGAGCCAACCCGCTGTCAGTTCTCAGATCAAGCGCATTCAGACCATGGTGGGAGGCAACCTCTTCACCAAAACGGTCAACGGCACGACGGCTACCCAGCTCGGCAAGCTGGTGCTGCATCAGGCCAGACGGATTCTGGAAGCCAACGACCAGATGTTGCGGATTGGCGGCGTGGCGCATCTTCCGCAACCGATCCGGTTTGGACTGAGCACCCTGTTCGTGCAGGATTTCTTCAGCCATCAGACCTCCCAAAGCCTGGCCGATCTGGTCATTCACACTGACAACTCGGTGGGCATCACCAAAGGCCTGATCGATGGCTATATCGATATCGCCTACATTCTCGAAAATCCGGAAATGAGCAGCGAGATATCGCACCTGATCGTCAACGAGGCCGATGAGGAGTTCGTGTGGGTGCGCGCAAAGGACTTCGTCCTCAGTTCGGGCGCGCCGATCCCCATTCTGACATGGCCGGGCGACGATCTGATGATCCGGACCCTGACGCGCCACGGTCTGTCCTACAAGATCGTATTCAACAGTCCCGACTATCATGCCAAGTTGGCGGCTGTGGAAAGCGGCATCGGCATCACCGCAATCCCGAAGCGGATGATCCCGCCTGCACTTGTCTGGGCGCAGGAATATTACCTGCCGCACCTGCCGACCGTCAAAGCGTTGCTGTGTGCGCGCTCGAACCTGGAAACAATGCAGAGCACGGAATTGCTCAACGCGATCTCGTCACGCTTTTTCAAATCGCCGGCCATGGTGAACCTGTAGTTCGGCAGTCAGCGTGGCACGAGATAGTGTTCGTCCCATTCGCTGCGCGGCACCTCGGTGCCGAGCTGATAGGCGAAGGATTTGACGTCGAGCCCGTCAGGCGTGGTCTCGCAGACATAGGACAGCCTGTACCACTTGCCCCCGCTGCGGATGGCGCCGCCCGGCGCTTTGATCTGGTTGCCTCGAATGACCGGATCGGCAAACGCGTAGGCAACGAACTCGTCCGGCTTGTATCCCTTGTGCTCGCGGCCCACGGAGCCCATCGCACGCGCATCGCAACGCTGCTCCAGACGGGTTTCCGGCGACAGTTTGAGCATCTGATCGGTCCGGGACGACGCTGCATGTACGGAAGATTGGGCAGCCATGCCGATAAAGGCAACAACTGTGAACACTAGTTTTATCATTGCCTTAGGCCAATTACCTTATTTGACTTACGAGGATTTTTGTGGCGCGAACCTACCATGTTCGCACGTGCAAAAAACCCCGCTCGTGTTACCGGCGGGGTTCCAAGTTCGGGATCGTCAGCCGATCCGTTTGAATGTCAGCAACTGATGAAATTCCGAGGGCGAGAACCGGCGGCCGCCGAGACCGGAGATACTGACCCGCCAACCCGCATCGTTGAGTGTCCGGGCCTGCGCGACGGCGACGTCCGGAATGATCCGGTGCGTCACCATGCTCTGATCATTGCGCGTCGCGTGGATGGTGAAGATATCGCCCCGCCGTGAAGCCGCAGGGATATCGGCTGCTTCAAGATCACTGTCAGAGAACACGGTCGCCAACGCCAGCCTCCATCATCAGTCAAAGCCCGATGTGATTGTGCAGCGCACGTGGTTAACTAATTATTACAGCAACGCGCGCGCCGTCAGGATTTGAAGACGCCCGTGATCTTGTTCCAGAGCGATGAGCCGTCGTCGTTATCGTGTTTCGACCGGTCCGGCTGCGTAGCACTCACAGGATCCGAAGCCGGGAAACTGTCCTTCAGGCCGGTCTTGAGTTCCTCAGACGTTTTACGATCGGCACGCGCTGCCTCCTTCACGCCAACAGCGTATTTGTCGTGGGGTGCGGGATCGAATTTCTCAGCCATGATCGTCTCCTTCATCTGATGAAGGAAAAACGTCCCCGTGGCCAAGAGGTTCCTCTCTGCGGCGATTAGTCGAGACCGCGCTCGCGGCTGAGTCCGACCATCTCCTGAATGAACAGAGCCTTCTGCTTGTCATCCAGCGTGGCGAATAGTGGCTCCGCGGCATCGGCAACGGCGCGCTGATCGACGGCCCGGTCGTTGAGGAATTGGGCCTCGTTGCGCATCTGCTCGATGATGTCATCCGGCGGATCGCGCTTGGCGCGGGCGATACGCAATTTCAGACGCTCCGCGCCGTTATTGCCGAGCGTATGCATGGCGTTGCTAAAACCAGCCCAGTTCTTTTCCTGCTCCGGCGTCAGGTTGAGCGACGTCTTGATGCGGCTAGTGTTGGCGTCGCTACTCGCGACGATCTGCTCGGCGGTCAGTTCCGGCTCCGCCGCGGGTTGAGAGCCCTTCTTGCCCTTCTTGGCGGCCTTGGTTTGTTTGGCGCTCGACTGCCCGCCCACGGGACCGCGAACATTGTTCGAGGGCACGCCCAGTACGCCGCCAACAACGCCCACGACGCCGCCGATCGCTCCGCCGAGAACGCCGCCGATCGGCCCAGCCGCACGATTGCCGTCTCTTGCACCCTGCTGCACGCCCTGCACCAGCCCCTGCGCATGGACCGCTGCGGAATTTCCGAGCAGCAGAACGGCGGCGACGCACAGCACATGGCGCAGTGGTCGATGCGTGCGCTTGGGCAAATTCATTCTGGTCATCATCGTCTCCTCACCGCAATTTCGCGGCGCAGCAAATCACTTGTGATCATCAGCAACCATAGTGGCTTCAACACGGCCAAGTCCACACGCCACGTCTCCGCCAATGGTAGACCTCATCGAGCCAAGCCTGTTAGATAACGCCCGCGTGGCCCCTGGCGGGTGCGCAACAACGTAGAATGCTTCAAGGGGTGGAAATGGCGACCAACAAAAAGAAACTTCTGATCACCGAGTCGATGTCGACCCAGGGAATGGACCTGTTCAATGCACGCGATGACATCGAAGTGGTCAAGTTCAGCAATCTGATTTCCGCTGCCGACTACATCAAGCTGATTGAGCAACACGCACCGGTGCACGGCACCGCGCTCGGCGCCACGCGGTTCGGCGAGTCCGAACTCGAAGCCTGCAAGGACATGAAGGTGGTGGCGCGCATTGGCGTCGGCTACGACGCGGTCGATGTGCCGGCGCTGTCCAAGCGCAAGGTGCCGCTGATGATTGCTGGCACCGCCAACTCGCCCTCGGTTGCGGAACAGGCGCTGTTCATGATGCTGACGCTCGCCAAGCGCGCAGTCGAACTGCATGCCATGGTCAAGGAAGGCAAATGGGCGTCGCGTTTCGGAGCGCTGCCATTCGACCTGTTCGGCAAAACCGTGCTGGTGGTCGGCTTCGGCCGCATCGGCACCCGCACCGCCAAGCGCTGCCAGGCGATGGAAATGAACGTGCTGGTCTATGACCCCTATGTCTCGGCCGATACAATCAAGGCTGCCGGCTGCGAGCCTGTCAGCGATCTCGACGCGGTCCTGCCGCGCGCCGACTTTGTCAGCCTGCATTGCCCGAAGACTCCCGAGACGACCGGCCTGTTCAACGCTGCGCGGATCGCCCGCATGAAGCCGTCGGCCTATCTCATCAATACCGCGCGTGGCGGCATCATCGTCGAGGCCGCGCTGCATGACGCGCTGGTCTCGGGCAAGCTCGCCGGTGCCGGCCTCGACGTGTTCGAGGCCGAACCGCCGCCGCTCGGTCATGCGCTGTTCGAACTGCCGAACGTGATCATCGCGCCGCATGTCGCCGGCGTGACGCGTGAAGCACTCGACCGCATGGGCGCGCAAACCGCGCGCAACATGCTCAGCGTGCTCGACGGCGAGCCGATCAAGCAAAATGCCGTCAACGCGGACGTGTTCGGCTGAACCGTCGATTGCTGGCGCGGATGATTGATCCGCGCTAGCACTGCCGCAGTCCTCACCAGAGTACCCCGCGATGGCATTCAAGGAATACGGCGATCACGACGCGCTCGGCCTTGCCGGGCTGGTGCGCAGCAAGCAGGTCAGCCCGCGCGAACTGCTCGATGAGGCGGTGGCGCGCACCGAGCGCGTCAATCCCCGGATCAACGCTGTCGTGGTGCGCCATGAGGACTATGCGCAGCGCCAGATCGACGAGGGGGTGCCCGACGGGCCTTTCACCGGCGTGCCATTCCTGCTGAAGGATCTCGAACTCCTCGACGGCACGCGCACGACCTTCGGGGCCAGTCTCTACAAGGACTTCGTCGCCGATCATACCGGCACCCTCGCCCAGCGCTTCCTCAAGGCCGGCCTGACGATATTCGGCAAGAGCGCGAGCCCCGAATTCGGGCTGATGCCGACGACCGAATGCCGGCTGCACGGACCGACGCGCAATCCGTGGAATACCGATCATGCATCAGGCGGCTCGTCCGGGGGCGCGGCAGCTGCCGTGGCTGCACGGATCCTGCCAGTCGCCCATGCCAGCGACGGCGGCGGTTCGATCCGTATTCCAGCCTCGGCCTGCGGCGTGTTCGGTCTGAAGCCGACCCGCGCTCGCAATCCGACAGGTCCTGACAAGGCCGAAGGCTGGGGCGGCTTTTCCTGCGGCCACGTCGTCAGCATCAGCGTACGCGACAGCGCCGCGATGCTCGATGCTGTTCACGGGCCCGAACTTACCAGCCCCTATATGGCGCCCGCACCGGAACGTCCCTTCCTCCATGAAGTCAGCCGTGGTCCCGGCAGGCTGCGCATCTTCTTCACCGACAAGTCGCCCTATGGCGATGCAATCGATCCCGAAGTCGCCGCCGCCGTCCGCGATGTCGCCAGGTTACTCGAAGCACAGGGGCATCATGTCGAAGAACGCGCGCCGGCGTTGCCGCTGGACCCTGCACAAGTGATTGCGGCGATCGTGTCGGCCAATACGGCGGTTACCGTGCAGTTCGCGGAGAAGAAGTTCGGCGGCCCGATGACCTCGGATGATTTCGAGAAACTCACACTCGGCAGCGCACACAATGGCCGCAAGGCAAGCGCAGTCGACTACGTGACAGCACTGCAGAACGCATTCCAGATCTCCCGCAGTGTCACCGAATTCTTTACCGGCTGCGACATCTTCCTGTCGCCGACGCTCTGCACGCCGCCGATCAGGATCGGTGAGATCGACACGATGTCGGACGATCTCAGCCATGTCGCGCCTTTGCTGCGCCGCTACATGCCAGGCACCAGTATGGCCAACATGACCGGCCAGCCGTCCATGTCGGTGCCCCTGGCCTGGAGCAGCAAAGGCCTGCCGATCGGTATGATGTTCACGGCGCATTTCGGCGACGAGGCCATGCTGTTCCGTCTGGCCGGGCAACTCGAGCAGATCCGGCCCTGGAAAGACAGGCGTCCGCCGATCTCTGCCTAAAAACAGCCACAGCGATTACCAAAATGAAACCACAGCCGATTAGATTATCGGCGGTATGTGGACGTTGCGTAATTACGGGGAGGCGCATTTCAATGACCCAGAACGATCCGACCGATCACGCCCTCGCGGCCATTGCGAGCATTCTCGACCGCAAGGAAGCGGAATCGCAAGTGGCCGAACACGGCGACGCCGAGCCCGCTTCGATTACCGTCGTCACTGAAACCGTGGTCACCGAGACTGTATCTCTCATGGTCGCCGCCGAACCCGAAGCGCCGCTCGTCGAACACGAGTCGCCCTCCACGGTTCCAGAGGCCCTCGAGGTCGATGGCTACTCTCGTCTCGGCCCGGGGCCGCTCGATGCCATCCGCTTTCGCTGGACCGCACGCCGCGACGACGATGGCCAGTATTTCGTAGATGAAACCATCGGCAGTTCACGGCCGATTTCGTCAGGCCCGATGCCGCGTGACGAAATCATCGATTTCATCGATGGGCGCGAGCGCGCCGCCCGCGATCGTTTCGAGACGCTGAAGAGCCAGATGACCGTGGGCAGCAGCGTCTCGCGTTACAGCGACTACTGACGAAAGCCGGTTTCAGGCGACGCCGCCGTCCAGCGGCGGCGTTGGGGCCTATCACGCTGCCTCAAACAGAAGATGTCCGGCGCAGGATTGAACCACTTCTTCAGTCGGCGCCACACACCAAAGCAATTGCAATTCCCCCTGAGTGACGCGGATCACAGTGTTCCGGCGCATCCGCGGCTCGGTTCAGGGGCGGGATTTCAACCGCTTTGGAGGACACATGAAGCCGCTCTTCGCCCTCGCCGCTATCCTGCTGGCCAGCACCGCCGCTCAGGCCGGCGACAGCTACTCGTTCGACATCGGCGGTCGCACCATTACCATCGAAGCGCCAAGCGACTGCAATTCGACGGACTGCATCTCGGTTTCCATTCCCGGCGTCTACGAATATGGCACCAAGCGCAGCAAGCGCGAGCGTGACCGCGAGACGCGCGAGCAGGCCCCCAACAATCCGCGATCCGAACAGACGGCCAAGCCTGTGGAGACGCAGAAGCCCGTTGTCGCCCCAAAAGAGGCGGCAACTCCGGTGACACCTGTCACGCCATCCGTCGCGGTGGCCCCGCAGCCTGCCCCGGCTCCCGCGCCTGCCGAGAAATCTGCGCCCTCTACGGTCATCGCCAACGCACCGCCCACAGATCCAGTCAACAAGCAGGATGCGCCCACACCGGTTACGCCTGCCGCGGCGGCAACGCCGCTCGGCATCTGGATGACCGAGAAGAAGGAGGGCAAGGTTCGTATCGAACAATGCGGCGCCAATCTGTGCGGCTATTCGATGAATGCCAAGACCGAGGCCAATGGGGAGAAGGTGCTGATCAACATGAAGCCCGGCAACAACAAATGGGCGGGAAAGATCTTCGATCCGAACAGCGGCAGCACCTACGAATCGACCATCGCCCTGAAGGGCAGTGACACGCTGCGTGTTCAGGGCTGTGCCTTCGGCGGCATGTTCTGCGGCGGACAGACCTGGACGCGGGTGAACTGATCCCAGCAGACGCGCTCATCGATTGAAAGCTCCAACGTCCCCTGTAAGCTGATCGTAATGCGGCGCGTTCCTGAACGGTGAGCTCCGCGATACAAACGGGGGAGACGTCATGATCCGGATCACCGCCGCCTGGCTGGCAGCCTGCCTGCTGCTTGCGGCGCCCTTGCAGGCCCAGACGCCGGCCCCTGTGCCCTCACCGTCCCGCCTCGACGATATCATTGCCCGGGGGACGCTCCGCGTTGGATTGACCGGCGACTACATGCCGTTCAGCGCGTTCGATCCGACCACGACATCGTTCAAGGGCTTCGACGTCGAGATGGCGGAGGCGCTCGGAAAAGCACTCGGCGTCAAGGTCGACTATGTGAAGACCAGCTGGCCAAAACTGTCAGCGGACTTTGCGGCAGACCAGTTCGACATGGTGATGGGCGGCGTGTCCATTACCCTCGACCGGCAGAAGAAGGGTGTGTTCTCGATACCGATCATGCGCGAGGGCAAGACGCCGATCGCGCGCTGCACCGATGCAGGGAAATTCGGCACGCTCGCTGAGATTGATCGGCCAGGTATCAAGGTGATCGTGAATCCGGGCGGCACCAATGAGCGCTTTGCACGGACGCATATCAAATTGGCCGAGATCACCGTCTTCAACGACAATACCCGCATCTTCGACGAGATCGCACAGGGCCGTGCCGACCTGATGATGACCGATGCGTCAGAGACCCGCTATCAGCAGAAGCTGCATCACGGTGTGCTCTGTGCCGTGCATCCCGACACGCCGTTCGATTTCGCCGAGAAGGCCTATTGGCTCCAGCGCGATGTCGCGCTGAAGGCCTTCGTCGATCAATGGCTGCACATCATGCAGGAAGACGGCAGTTTCCGTGCGACCGTCAACCGCTGGTTCGAGTGACCGGAGGTAATCGGTGCGCCGGACACCAAGCCGGCGCACGCGATGTGACGACAGCTATCCATTACGGAACGCGTAGCCATATCCATTCAGCGCCGGCGCGCCGCCGAGATGTGCATAGAGCACCTTGGATCCTTCAGGGAAATAACCTTTCTGCACGAGGTCGATCATCCCCTGCATCGATTTCCCTTCATAGACAGGGTCGGTGATCATGCCCTCCAGACGCGCGCAGAGACGGATGGCGTCCTTGGTCTCTTCCGATGGCACGCCATAGACGGGATAGGCGTAGTCCTCGATCAGCACCACATCATCCTCGACGAGGTCTTTGCCTAATTTGACCAGCTTGGCAGTGTTCTGCGCGATCTCAAGTACCTGCGCCTTGGTCTGAGCCGGCGTGAAAGATGCGTCGATACCAATGACCCTGCGCTGACGATCGTCCTTGGCGAAGCCCACCAACATGCCGGCATGGGTCGAGCCGGTCACAGTGCAAACGACAATGTAGTCGAACGCGAAGCCGAGTTCCTTCTCCTGCGCCCGGACTTCTTCGGCAAAGCCGACATAGCCGAGCCCACCGAATTTGTGCACGGAGGCACCGGCTGGAATGGCGTAGGGTTTGCCGCCCTTGGCCTTCACATCCTCGATCGCCTCTTCCCAGCTATGGCGAATGCCGATGTCAAAGCCTTCGTCGACGAGCTGCACATCCGCGCCCATGATCCGGCTGAGCATGATATTGCCGACACGGTCGTAGACGGCGTCCTCATGCGGCACCCAGCTCTCCTGCACCAGCCGGCACTTCATGCCGATCTTGGCCGCAACGGCCGCAACCATGCGTGTATGATTGGACTGTACGCCGCCGATCGATACCAGCGTATCGGCGTTCGACGCGATGGCATCGGGGATAATGTATTCGAGCTTGCGCAACTTGTTGCCGCCATAGGCTAGCCCGGAATTGCAGTCCTCGCGCTTGGCGTAGAGTTCGACCTTACCGCCGAGATGGGCCGAGAGCTTCTCCAGCTTCTCGATATAGGTGGGTCCAAAGGTGAGCGGATAGCGTTCGAAGCCTTCGAGCATGTGACACCTGTTGTCGTGAAAACTGGCGGTACACCTAGCATTTTCGGTGCGGAAGGTGCTTTCAAAGATATGGCTGCTATCTGCTGTATGTCGTACTATATCCATATAAACTGGAAGTATGACGCATTAAATTCCAAAAATTCGGAAGATTCTTTCATGGCTCAAAATCTAGATAAAATCGGACTTCGCATGCTGCATTTGCTGCAGAAAGACGGACGTCTGAGCAATGCCGATCTGGCCGCGAAGGTGAATGTCAGTCCCGCCACATGTCATCGCCGCACTCAGCAGCTGTTTGACGAGGGCTATATCCGGAATACGCGCGCCATCATTGCGCCCGAGAAGGTCAACCGCGGCGCGCTGGTCATGGTCGGTGTCGTGCTCGATCGTTCGACGCCGGAAAGCTTTGCAGTGTTTGAAAAGGCGGTGGCCAAACTGAAATTTGTTCTCGATTGCCACCTGGTCGCCGGCGACTTCGACTATTTCCTAAAAATCCGCGTCGGCGACATGGCCGATTTCAATCGTATCCACGGCACGCAGCTCATCGCGCTGCCCGGCGTCCGCCAGACCCGAACCTTTTTCGTTATGAAAGAGGTGGTGGACAATGCGCCGCTAGACTTTTGAACCCAGCGTCGTCCTCGTACCCGGCAATGCCTGGCCGTCCTAGCCGACCGGCTTCGCATATTGTTCGTCGCTGACCTTTTCCATCCAATCCGCGGTCTTGCCGTCGAGCGCTTCCTGCATGGCGATATGGGTCATGCCAATGGTCGGCGCCGCGCCGTGCCAGTGTTTCTCGCCCGGTGGAATCCAGACGGTGTCGCCCGGCTTGATCTCAACGACCGGCTCGCCTTCGGTCTGAAAGCGCCCGACGCCCGCGATGACATAGAGCGTCTGCCCGAACGGATGCGTGTGCCAGGCGGTGCGTGCGCCGGGCTCAAAGCTGACGCGGAATGTCACAAGCCGCGCCGGCGCTTCGGCGACAATGACCGGATCCTGCCAGACCGTGCCTGTGAAGTATTCCTCTGGCGCCCTTTTGGTCGGGCGCGAACCTGCGGGGAAAAGCTTCATGGCACGGTCTCCAGTCTCTGGCCCTCATGGTGAGGAGGCGCGCAGCGCCGTCTCGAACCATGAGGGATGAACACTCCCTCGCCCTTCGAGACGCGGCCAAGCGGCCGCTCCTCAGGATGAGGGTATTGAGTTGGTTGATTACTTCTTCGACGCGGCGTAGCGCGCCTTGGTCTCGGCATTCATCGGATACAGGCCGGGCAGCGTGGCGCCGTTATTCACCTCGTTGACGATCCAGGCTTCCATGCGCTCCTGCTCGGCGCCTTCGGCGAGGATTAGATCGAGGAAGGCCTTCGGGATCACGACAGCGCCGTCCTGGTCGGCAACGATGACGTCGTCCGGGAAGATGGCAACGCCGCCGCAGCCGATCGGTTCACCCCAGCCGACAAAGGTCAGGCCGGCAACCGACGGCGGAGCGGCATAGCCGTCGCACCAGACCGGTAGATTGGTGCCGAGCACGCCTTCGATGTCACGCACCACGCCGTCGGTGATCAGCGCAGCGACGCCGCGCTTCTGCATGCGGGCGCAGAGGATGTCGCCGAAGATGCCGGCGTCGGTGATGCCCATGGCGTCGACCACGGCGATGCAGCCTTCCGGCATGGCTTCGATGGCGGTGCGGGTCGAGATCGGCGACGACCACGATTCCGGGGTCGCGAGATCCTCGCGCGCCGGCACAAAACGGAGGGTGAAGGCCGGACCGACGAGACGGGGCTGACCGGGGCGCAGCGGCTTGGCGCCGCGCAGCCAGACATTGCGCAGGCCCTTCTTCAGGAGAACGGTGGTGATGGTCGCGGTGGTGACCTTCGACAGGGTGGCAATGGCTTCGGGTGTCAGGGACATACGCAGGGCTCTTCAGGTCAGAGGGTGCAGGACGTTGGACTTACGGCGGCGCATCTTGCGGTGGAATGCCAGCGCGTCAAGGGCTGCTGCTTCAAAGCGCCATGCAATGTGATGAAACCTCTGCGATCAGTACGGCTTATCGCCAACATGCGTATTAATTTATTGAAGATGCACGGCTATTTTCAGATTGCGAATTCCACTCGCTGGTAAAACGCGCTATGCATGGTCGTCCAATACTGACGTTGTGAGGCCATGGTCGCAGCTCTCTCCCCGCCCCGCATCCTCCCCAGTGGCGATGCTGCCATCACCGTCGAATTCAGCCGCACCATCGACGAGGAAGCCAACCGCCGGGTGCTGGCGCTCGACAAACTCGTCGCGTCGGCCGGCCTTGCCGCCGTCACCGAAACGGTCCCGACCTATCGTTCGCTGCTGGTGCATTACGATCCGCTACAGATCCGCTTCGATGCTTTGGGTGAAAAGCTGACCGAACTGGCACTCCAGCCGCTACCCGAGGCCAAGGCGGCCCGGCGCTGGCGCATCCCGGTCGCCTATGGCGGCGAAAACGGCATCGATCTCGAAGACGTCGCGAAGGCGCTGAACATCACGCCGGACGAAGTGGTCGCGCGCCATGTGGGCGGCGACTACAAGGTGGCGATGATCGGTTTCACGCCGGGCTGGTCCTATCTCAGCGGGCTGCCGAGCTCGATGCAGATGTCACGCCGACAGAATCCCCGGCTGCTGACGCCGCCCGGCACGATCTCCATCGGCGGCATCCAGACCGGCGTGCAATGCCTTGCCGGCCCCAGCGGTTGGCATCTGCTCGGACGGACCGCCGTGCGCACCTATCAGCTCGGCCGCGATCCCATCTTCCTGCTTGAACCCGGCGACGCCATCACCTTCGCCGCTGTCGACGAGAAGACATTTGCCGAGCAGGACCGCGCGGCCGAAGCCGGTGCATTCGTCGCGGAGCTGATCGCATCATGAGCAAGCTCATCGTCACTTCCGTGAGCCCCGGCACGTCAGTGCAGGATGTCGGCCGGTTCGGCGCACAGCGCTATGGCCTGGTGCCATCGGGTGCCGTCGATCGACTGGCGATGGCCGCCGCCAATGCCCTGCTCGGCAACACGCTGTTCGCCGCCACCATTGAACTCGGCCCGCTCAATTCAGTCTTCACCGCCAAAGGCGGCGCCGTGCGTGTGTCGCTGACCGGCGCGACGCGGCCGGCCGATATCGCGGGCACCCCCTTCAACGTCAATACATCCGTCACGCTGGCCGACGGCGAGAGCCTCAATCTCGGCGTCGCTCGCGCCGGCACCTTCGGCTATCTCGCCATCGAAGGCGGCGTGCGCGGCGAACCGATGTTCGGCAGTCTCGCCGTGAATGCCCGCGCCGGTCTCGGCAGTCCCTATCCGCGCCCGCTGCAGGCCGGTGACGAATTGCTGGTGGCGGCTGCCAGCAGCGCCAACGAGAAGCGCATCGATTTGCCTGCGCCGGCCGAAGGTCCGATCCGCGTGGTGCTTGGACCACAAGACGATGAATTCGGTGACGCCAAGGATCTGTTCCTGAACAGTGATTGGAAGATTTCGGCGACCAGCGACCGCATGGGCTATCGCCTTGAAGGCCCCGTCATCAAACATCTGCACGGGCACAACATCGTTTCCGACGGCACCGTGAACGGCTCGATCCAGGTACCCGGCAACGGCCAGCCCATCGTGCTGATGCCCGACCGTGGCACATCAGGCGGCTATCCGAAAATCGCGACCGTGATCTCGACGGATCTCGGCCGGTTCGGCCAGACCCAGCCGGGCCGCGCTTTCCGCTTTAAAGCCATCACCATGGCCGAGGCGCAGGCCGAATATCGTGCCTTCGCCGAACTGCTGCAGAGCCTGCCCGGCCGTGTCCATGATTCCAACATCCTGATGTTGGACATCAAGGCGCTGCTGTCGTCCAATGTCGCTGGTGTCGCCGTCAGTGCAACCGATGACAATACGTGGCAGGCACCGCAGACGGCAGACGCGCAAGACTGATTTCGAATCCTACTCACGAAAGAGCACGACTATGGCGACCATCGATCTGAACTGCGACCTCGGCGAAAGCTTCGGCATGTGGGAGATGGGCAACGACGCCGCGATGATCGACCTCGCGTCCTCCGTGAACATCGCCTGCGGCTATCATGCCGGCGATGCCGATGTGATGCGCAAGACGGTGCAGCTTGCGAAGGCGCGCAACGTCAGGATCGGCGCCCATCCCGGCTATCGCGACCTGCACGGTTTCGGCCGCCGGCCTATCGTCGGTCTCACCGCGCTCGAGATCGAGAACCTGATCGCGTACCAGATCGGCGCCTTGCAGGCGATCGCCGCCATGGAAGGCTACAAGGTCACCCATGTGAAGGCCCATGGCGCGATCTCCAACGTCGCCTGCGAGGACGACATGACCGCCCGCGCCATCGCCGCCGGCATCAAGGCGGTCGACCGAAATCTGACCTTCGTGGTGCTGGCGAATTCCAAGCTCGTGACCGCAGGCGAAGCCGCCGGCCTCCCCTTGGCACATGAAGTGTTCGCCGACCGCGCCTATGAGGACAACGGCAATCTCGTCTCGCGCAAGAAGCCCGGCGCGGTGCTGCATGATCCGGTGATGGTTGCTGATCGTGTGGTGAAGATGGCACAGACCGGGGAGGTCATCTCGATCACTGGCAAGGTGATCAAGATGAAGATGGACACCGTGTGCATTCACGGCGACACGCCGGGAGCCGTCGAACTTGGCCGCCATGTGCGCGATGGATTGAAGGCGGCGGGGATCGATGTGGCGCCGTTCAAGACGGCGCTTTAGAACTCCACCGTCATTCCGGGGCGCGTGCGACTTCGCGCGCGACCCCGGAATCAAAATGTTCATCACCTCTAACATGACGGGGGCGGACAGTGGGGACTCATCTTGAGATTCCGGGTTCGCATGCGCAAAGATGCGCACGCGCCCCGGAATGACAGTGAATTCATCACCGATCGTTCAACATCCCCTCATGCGGCAGTCCCTCGATCGGGCATTCCTCGACACCGACCGTCGGCCGCGTGAAGGCTTCGACATTCTCCCGCGCCTTGTCGGGATTGTTGACCCAGTTCGCATAGAAATCGAACGGGCACGCCGCGACACCCTTGTTGCTTTCGCCGGAATTGATCGTGCCGGTATAGCCGCGATGCAGCAGCTTGAAGAGATGGTTCTCCGACTGTCCAGTGCGGCGCGCATCGCGGATCAATGATTTCGACAGCGCCGCATATTGAATGCCGTAATCCTCTTCGCCGCATTCGCCGAGCGTGCGGCCATCGAAACCGATGATCGCCGAATGGCCGAAATACGAATAGACGCCGTCGAAGCCTGAGGCATTGGCAACGGCAACATAAGTGTTGTTGGCCCAGGCCATCGCCTTGGCCATCAGCACCTGCTGGTCTTTCGCCGGATACATGTAGCCCTGGCAACGCACGATCAGTTCGGCGCCCTTCATGGCGCAGTCGCGCCAGATTTCGGGATAGTTGCCGTCGTCGCAGATGATCATCGAGATCTTCAGGCCCTTCGGCCCCTCGGAGACATAAGTGCAATTGCCGGGATACCAGCCTTCGATGGGCACCCATGGCATGATCTTGCGATATTTCTGAACGATCTCGCCCTTGTCGTTCATCAGGATCAGCGTGTTGTACGGCGCCTTGTGCGGATGCTGCTCGTGCCGCTCGCCGGTCAACGAGAACACGCCCCAGACCTTGGCCTTGCGGCAGGCTGCCGCGAAAATCTCTGTCTCGTCGCCGGGCACGATCGAGGCGGTCTCGTACATCTCCTTGGAGTCGTACATGATGCCCTGGGTCGAATATTCCGGGAACACCACCAGATCCATGCCGGGCAGACCGATCTTCATGCCGACGATCATGTCGGCGATCTTCTGCGCATTGGCCAACACCTCGGCCTTCGTGTGAAGCCGCGGCATCTTGTAATTCACGACGGCGACGCCGACCGCGTCCTTGCTGGATGAAATATCGCCGTGATGCATCTGCGCAGGTCTCCGTTGCCGGGCGATGGTGGGCCGACGGAGGGAGACCGGGAATACGTGGATTTACGGATGTGCGGGTTGTGGCTCTGGCGACAGCGAGACGTCCTCGATGCAAACACCGTCATGGCCGGACTTGTCCCGGCCATCCGCGCCTTTACTGCTTGCGGCACAGACGTGGATGCCCGGGACAAGCCCGGGCATGACAGAGTTTAAGTAGCAATTGCCGGGTCTGGATCGAGAGTCTACAGGCCCGCACCCTTCCCGATGGCATCGTTGAACGATCGATCCACAATCGCATTGGCATCGAGCTTCTGCTTGATCAGTCCGCTGCGCAGATAGAGATCGATGGTCTTCTGCTCATCCGCGGCGACGCCATCGTCGATCGGTGCGATGCGGATTTTTGCGCGTGTCAGCCAATTCAGCGGCACCGACGGCGCCACGTTCATCAGCTTGCCCCAGGTCTGCGCGTAAGCATCCGCGTTCTTCAGCGCCCAAGCGCGCGCCGCAGTGAGGCGGCGGAGATAGTCCTCGAGTTCGGCATGCTTGTCGCGGATCGCATTCGGCGTCGCCACGACAAAGCTCAGCCCCGATGTCAGGCCCTCGGCATTCAGCAGGACACGCGACTGGAACAGCACCTCTTCCTGGCTCACATAGGGCTCCCAGGTCGACCACGCATCGACTGAGCCGCGGGTATAAGCGACCTTGGCATCCGACGGAGCGAGGAACACGATCTGCACATCGCTCGCCGTCCAGCCCTTTTGTTCCAGCGCGGCGAGAATGAGCTGATGCCCGATCGAGCCGCGGCCGGTGGCGATCTTCTTGCCCTTCAGATCGTCGAAGCTCTTGATCGTCGAGTCCTTCGGCACCAGCACGGCGAGACCATCGCCGGTCTGCCGGATCGCACCGATTGCCTTGACCGGCACGTTGGCCGCTGCGGCAAAGGTGAAGGGCGCATCGCCGACCAGCCCGCTATCGAGCGCGCCGGCACCGAGCGCTTCCAGCAGCGGCGCTGCCGCCGCGAATTCCTTCCACTCGATCTTGTAAGGCACGTCTTTCAGCACGCCGGATGCTTCCATCACGGCGCGCGCATTGCCTTTCTGGTCGCCGACGATCAGCGTCGTCTCGGCATGCGCCGAAGATGCGAAGGCCGCGAGGATCAGGCCGGCGGCGAGGATGAGCCGTTTCATGCTGCGACAACTCCCTTGGCGGCATCACGCGCCGCAATCAGTTCGCGGGTGCGCGGGATCAGTTCGCGGCCATAATCGATGGCGTCGATCAGGGGATCGAAGCCGCGGATCAGGAAATGGCTGACGCCGAGATCGTAGTAATCGGCGAACACTTCGGCGACCTGCTCAGGCGTGCCGACCAGCGCGGTGGTGTTGCTGTTGGCGCCGGTGAGCGCCGCCATCTCGGTCCACAGCCGCTTGTCGATGCGGGTGCCCTGCTCGGCCAGCGCCAGCAGACGCTTCGCACCGGCGGTGGCATGGCCATCGGCCGGCTTGCGATAGCCGGTCTTGTCCTGCAGCGCGGTGGCGCGGGCGAGAATGTCGTCGGCCTTGGCCCAGGCCTTCTCCTCGGTGTCGGCGATGATCGGGCGCACCGACAGGCTGAAGCGCGGCGCCGGACGGCCGTATTTCGCAGCAGCAGCACGTACGCGGCCAGTGACGTCGCGGACCTGCGCATAGGATTCACCCCACAGCGCAAACGTATCGGCATGCTTGCCGGACACGTCGATGGCCGCATCTGACGCGCCGCCGACGAAGACATGGATCGGCACGGTCGGCTTCACCTGCGAGAAGCCGCCCTCAACCTGATAGTATTTGCCGTTGTAATCGAATGGTTTCTCGCTGGTCCATTCCTGCTTGATGATATCGAGCCATTCGCTGGTGCGGGCGTAACGCTCGTCCTTGTCGTCGAGCGTATTGCCGTCCTGCCGCAGCTCCTTGGCATTGCCGCCGGTGATGACATGCAGCGAGACGCGGCCATGGTGGAAATTCTCGATGGTGGCCAGTTGGCGGGCGATAACGGTTGGCGCAGTAAAGCCTGGACGCTGTGCGATCATCACCTTCAGCTTCTCGGTCACGCCGAGCGCATGCTGCGCGACCTGCAGACCGTCCGGCGAGGTCGAATGGAAGGCGAGCAGCGCGCGGTCGAACCCAGCGAGCTCATGCGCCTTCGCGACGGTTTCGATATAGCTGGGATCGAGCACCGGGCCGGAGCGCACGCGGGTCTCGGATGCGTCATTGTTGGTGATGAAGCCGATGAATTCGACGGACATGGGTCTCTCCACTTCCTGCTGTTGTTCAGATGCCGAGCGCGATGCGTCCGGCGGAAATCTTGGTGCTGTCGTCCTGCGGTGTGTGCACGCGGCCGCACAGAACGTCGCGATAATGCCGCTCCAGCGGATTGGCGCGGGTCAGTCCGTGATTGCTGGTCAGCGACAGCGCATCCTCGACGACGGCCACGGCATTATTGGTGAAGGTGAGCTTGAGGATATTGGCTTCGACCGGCGTCAGCGTAACACCGTCATCGATGTCCCGTGCGAAAGTGTCGAGCAGGCGCGCATTGACCGCGAGCTTCGCCTCGATGCCGCCCACGATCTCCTGCGCCCGCGGCAGCGTCGCCAGCGGCGCGCCGAGGCTTGAGGGCGTGCGGGTCTTGAGAAAGTCGATCAGCCAGTCACGCGCCGCCCGCGCCACGCCGTCATAGACCGCACCGACGAGCACGGCCTGGACGGTCGCCTGAGACACATCCGGCGCGCCCCACTCGCCGGGACGGCGCAGATCCACCTCGTTGTCGAGCGGAATGAGCACGTCGTCGAACACGACGTCATGGCTGCCGCTGGCGCGCAGACCGAGATGATCCCAGGTCTCGACGATCTCGGTGCCCGGCAGACCCGCCGGCACCAGAAAGACGCCGACGCGCACATCCGGCTCGTCTGTCTTGGCCCATACAGTGTACCATTTGAGGATCGGCGCACCGGTCGAATAAATCTTGCGGCCGGTCATGCGCCAGCCTTGGGCCGTGCGCTTCGCTGTGGTTTGAGGCAGACCGCCCCGCGATGGCGATCCCTGATCGGGCTCGACGCGCAATGCGTTGATCAGCGCCAGACCATTCACGGCGTCGCGCGACACGCGCTGCGCCAGATGCGCGGGCCAGTTGCCATTCCGCGTGATGACCAGATGGTGGATATAGTGCATCGCCAATACAAGCGCAGTCGCGGCATCGGCCTTGCCAACCACGTTCACGACGCGCGCAGCCTCGCGCACCCCGACGCCCGCGCCGCCCAGGGCCTTTGGCACCGGCAGCGCCAGAAGGCCCGCCTCGGACAGTTCCTGAAAATTCTCGAATGGAAAACTTGCCGCACGATCATGCGATGACGCACGTTCCGCAAAGCCCGGAACGAGCAAATTAACTCTGTCGATTATGCTGGGAACCGCGTCCATATCGTATTGCTTTCGGCTTCTCTAACCCTAGAGAATGCCGTTCGGCAGGCGTTACAAGCGGTACCCGGAAATAACGACAGCGGGACTGATGGGCCTCAGACCCACAGGTGAAAATTCTCCCCGATGACCTCAGGCGAGAATTTTATTCGCGCGATTTTGAAGCCCGATTCAGGAATCTGCCGCCTTGGCCCGACTGCCGGCGATATGGCTCGTGAGCTTCTGCGTCACCTCGCGCCGCAAAGCGTTGAACTCCGGCGATGCGACGTCGCGCGGGCGCGGCAGGTCGACCTCGATTTCGCAGTCGATACGGCCGGGTCCCGCGGACATCACGATGACGCGATCCGCCAGCATCACGGCTTCCTCGACCGAATGCGTCACGAAAATCACTGTGAGGCCGGTGGTACTCCAGATCTCGACGAGCTCCTCCTGCAGCTTGCTGCGGGTCAACGCATCGAGCGCACCGAACGGTTCGTCCATCAACAGCACATCGGTGTCGTTGCTCAGCACGCGCGCGATGGCGACGCGCTGCTTCATACCGCCGGAGAGTTGGTGTGGATAGCGATCGGCAAAGGCCGTTAGCCCGACCATGGCCATGAACTTGTCGGTGAGTTCGTCCACAACCTTGCTCGCGACACGGCGATGTTTGGGGCCGAAGCCGATATTGTCGCGCACGGTCAGCCACGGAAACAGCGCATAATCCTGAAACACCATGCCGCGATCCGGGCCCGGCTTGTCGACCGAAAAGCCGTACATGGTCACCGAGCCCTGAGAAGCTTTCTCGAAACCGGCGACGATGCGCAGCAATGTGGATTTGCCGCAGCCCGAGGCTCCGAGCAGACAGACGAACTCGCCCTTGCGGATGGTGAGGTTGACACCGCGCAACGCCTCGACCGGACCGTTGGAGGCCTGATAGACTTTCCCGACGTCGCTGACCTCGAGGATATCAGGCGCAATTGTGGTTGGTCGATCAAGCATGATGCTGTGGGCTCCAGCGAAGGAAGTAGTTGCTGAGCATCAGCAGGATGCGATCCGACACGAAGCCGGTGATGCCGATGATGATCATGCCGGTGATCACGAGATCGGTGCGCGACAGTGTGCGGCCATCCATGATGACAGCGCCGAGCCCTTCGGGCACGCCGGTCATCTCGCCGACCACGATCAGTATCCAAGCGAAACCGGCACCGAGACGAAGGCCGTTGAAGATGCTCGGCAGCGCTGCCGGTAAAACGACGGAGCGGAACTGCTGCGCGCCGCTGCAGCCGAGCATTTCCGCAGCCTCGAACAGCCTGATATCGACGGATCGCACCCCGAACACGGTGTTGAGCAGGATCGGAAAGAACGCGCCGAGGAATACCAGGAAGATCGCCGCGCGCGGGCCGAGGCCAAAGAAGATCATCGACAGCGGCAGCCATGCCGTCACGGGGATCGGTCGCAGTAGTGACAGCGTAGGGTCGAGCAGCTTGCGCAACAGCGGCATGCGCCCGATCATCAGCCCGAGCGGAATGCCGACCGCCGCCGCACAGAGAAAGCCGCCATAGACACGCTGCACGCTTTTCCAGAAATGGATCGGCAGGCTGGCGCTGTACGCGTCGTCATAGATTCCGCCGAAAGCAAAATCCCACATCATCACGGCGACGCCATAGGGCGACGGCACCAGCCGCGTGCCTGTCCAGCGCACCATGACGTCCCAAATCACCATCAGGCAGACCGGCACGATCAGCGCGAGTGCGACTGTGCGCGCCCGCTGCACGCCCTGCCCGCGCTTACCGGCCGCAGGCACCGGGATTTCCGCTGCCGGCGCAAGCTGGACCCTGTTGGACGTATCGTCCATCGTGCTTTGCAGGCTCACGATGCGCTCACGTGGCCGCCAGCGCCTTCACGAAGCTAGCATCGATGAAGGTCTTGTAGTCCGGCAACTGCCGGATCTGCTTCTTGGACAGCATCTGGCCACCGTAATATTCCGCCTGCTTCATGAACTGGTCGTCGATATTCCAGGTCAGCTCTACATTCGGCGCTGCCTTCTCGATCGACGGCTTCTGCTGGCCGAGCTTCTGCATGGCGATGGCGATAAAGGCCTCGCGGTCCTTCATGGCATATTCGCTGGCCAGGCGGTGGGTCTTGAGCAGCGCCTTGATGAGCTCGGGATCTTTCTCGATCAGTTCGCGGCGCGTGGCCAGCACCATGTTCAGCGAACCGGTCGGCGTGGTGTAGGGATATTCGACGATCTGGCCGACGCCATTGGCGAGGCTGATGCCCGGGCCGGGCTCGGCGCCCACATAGGCGTCGATGTCGCCGCGGGCTAGCGCCGGCGCCATGTCGCTGAACGACAGACGCACGGACTCGACGTCCTTCACCGTCATGCCTTCGGCGGAGAGGCGATCGAGGATCACGACTTCCTGGGTCGAGCCCGGCAGGATCGCGACCTTCTTGCCCTTCAGGTCCTTGATCGTGTTGATCCCGGAATCTTTCTTGGCGACGACCGCCATGCCCCGATTGCAGGCAGATGCGATGACGACAACCGGCTCGCCATTGGCGCCGCCGAGCGTCGCCGCGGCAAAACCGAAGATGCCGAAATCGACGGTGCCGGTCACGACGGCATTCTTGCCGTCGGTCGGGGTTTCGAACGGGATCACCTCGAACTTGACGCCATCAGGCGCGAATTTCTCGTAGAAATACGGCGTGACGCCGTGGATGAGCTTCAGCGTTCCGATCTTGACCACGCGGTCAGCGGCGAAGGCCTTGATGCTGGTCGTGGACAGCGCCGCGGCAATGGCCGTCAGGCGGATGAAATCACGTCGGTTGGTGCTGTACATGTCATTCCCTTGGGCTGAACCGTGTGTCAGCCCAAAAGGAATGCAATAACCGTGCCTCGTATACAGCTATCGGTGGAGTGTGCCCTCACCCGCAACGGATCATAATCGGGAGGAGCTCACCACGTCGCGTCCAGCCCGAGCAGTCGCAGGATCTGCCGTCGCAGCTCGGCCAGATGCGGATCGCCGCGATGGCGCGGATAGGGCCGGTCGACCGTGATATCCGCCGTTACCCGCGCCGGACGATCGCTGAACACGATGACGCGATTAGCGAGGAACAGCGCCTCCTCCACGTCATGGGTCACCAGCAGTGCCGTGAAGCCGTTGCGCTGCCACAGCGACACCAGTTCGGCCTGCATGGTGATGCGTGTCAGCGAATCCAGTTTGCCGAGCGGCTCGTCGAGCACGAGGATGCGCGGATCGTTCACCAGCGCCCGCGCCAATGCCACGCGCTGTGCCATGCCGCCCGAGAGCTGATGCGGATAGGCCTTCCGGAAGGCTCCGAGGCCGACGAGATCGATCGCCGCATCGACGCGGTGACGCTGCGTCTTGAGTACGCCCTGCGCTTCCAGCCCGAGCGCAACATTGTCCCACACCGTCCGCCACGGAAACAGCGTCGGGTCCTGAAACACGACAACGCGGGACGGGTAAGGGCCGGTGATGGCGACGCCATCCTCATCCAGCGTGCCGGCACGCGGCGGCTCGAGACCCGCCACCAATCGGAGCAGCGTGGACTTGCCGCAGCCGGACGGGCCGAGCAGCGCCACGAACTCTCCGGACGCAACGCTGATGCTGACATCGTCGAGCACCGGCAGCACGCTGCCATCGATGTCGAAGGCGTGGCTGACGCCCTTGACGTCGAGCGACGCGCCCGTCGCCGCTGGCTTGAATGCTGTCGCCAGCGCTACCATTTGACGACACCCTTCTGCCAGACCAGCAGCCGGTCACGCACCTTGAACAGCAGCGTGATCGCGCCGGAGCACAGCAGCGACATCACGATCAGTGCCGCGTACATGTTGTTGTAGGACGCCCAGCCCTGCGCCCATTGCAGATAGAAGCCGAGGCCCGCCTTCACGCCGATCATTTCGGCCACGACCAGCACCGCGAAGGATGCGCCGAGCCCCATGAACAGACCGACGAACACATGCGGCAGCGCCGCCGGGATCGCGACCTTGGTCACCAGGAAAGACGGTTTTGCGCCAAGCGTTCGTGCGACGTCGTAATAGGCGGTGCTGACGCTGGCCACGCCCGACCAGGTCAGCACTGTCACCGGAAAGCCGGTGGCCAGCGCGATCAGAAACGTGCTGGCGCTCCAGGCGGACGGGAACGTGAAGAACGCAATCGGCAGCCAGGCAGTCGCCGGCAATGGTCCGATGAAGCGCAGGATCGGATGCACCCAGTAACCCGCGAGCCGCGACCAGCCGATGGAGACGCCGGTGAGGAAGCCTACGACCGCGCCGATGAAGTAGCCGCCAAGCTGCAGCTTCACCGAGGCGAAAGCGCTATCGAGCAGCTTCGGCAGGTCGTCGGTATAGACCTCGACGATCGACTGCGGCGGTGGAAAGAACGGCAGCGGCAGCCAGCCGAATTTCGCCGTCGCAAGCTCCCACAGCGTCAGGAACACTCCCAAGGCAAACAGCCAGGGCGCGCGTCGCTGCACGCCGTCGCCGAATTTGCCGAGTGCTGCCTGCGCCGTGGTCGCAATCGCGATGCCGCCAGCAATCGCGAATGCCGTATAGGCTACAGCCTCGGTGCGTGGCCAGTCGCCGATATCCGGCCATCGCAGGCACGACAGGCCGAAAGCCAGCCAGGCGAGCCCTGCCCCGATCCCCGTGATGCTGAAACGAAGCTTGTTGACGAATTGAAGTCCACCATCGCCAGCAATAAGCGCGGTCTCGCGGTCACCGCCAAGCGATGAGATCTCAGACGCGGAATACGTCGGCATAGATGCGCTCCGCGAATTTGGTGGTGTCGGTTGACGGCTTGAACACGGAAACCGTCTTGAGATCGTCAGCGTAGGATTTCAGCTCGCGCTTCAGCGCATCGCCCACGGGGTGATGATGATGGGTGTGATACTTCACCATACCCAGCAGATCTTCGACGGTGGCATTCTTCGGCGCATAGGGCTGGAACGACTTCGCAGCCTTCTCAGGATTCTGCGATGCGAACATTGCGGCATCGAGCAATGCCTGCGTCAGGCCGCGCGCGACCAGTGGATCGTCACGCAGTAGGCTGCCACGCACACCGACGATGCAGCAGCTGATATCCTTGTAGGGGCCATCGAGATTGGAGCCGACTTCCTTCAGCTCGCCATCCTTGAGCCAGAGATAGGCCAGCGGATCGGAGGCGAGCCCGATTTGTGCTTCGCCCTTCTCCACGGCGAGCCGCACGAGGTTGCCGGGATATTGCCGCCACTCGACGTCCTTGTCCGGATTAAGTCCGGCTTTCGCGAGCTGGATCGAGAAGAAGTTCTTGTCGGGGCCGGCCATATCGCCGACGGCGATGGTCTTGCCCTTGAAATCCGCAACGCTCTTCACCTCCGACTTCGCCGGCGCCAGCGCGCGCAGGCAGCCGCCATGGGTACCGGCGACGATCTTGACGTCGAAGCCCTGCTCCAACGGCTTCAGCCAGCGCAGCGCCATACCCAGGCCCGCATCGGATTTCCCCGTGGCGATGGCTTCGAGAAGCTGGTCCGTCGAGCCGCTGTAATTGACCAGCTCGACATCGAGGTTCTGCTTCTGGAAGAAGCCATGATCGATGGCGACCGGCAGCGGCGCAAGGCAGACCGCGCCGGCATTCCAGGAGAGCTTCAATTTACGCGGTGCACCGGTGAGCGCGGGCGCCTCCGATGCGGTCCTGCAGATTGGAAATTCGGAAAAATCGATGGGTGACGCCTGCCGGAACGGGAACGCCTGCGCGCCCCATACGCCGAGTGGTGCGGCCAATGCTGCTGCAGCGCCGCCGCGCAGCAGCGACCGGCGATCCATCAGCGGCTTGCGGTTGTGATCATCGTTCGACATCTGGTCTCCTTGCGATCGGCACAGCGCTGCCCATGGCCGCAACGGATGGTGTTGCGGCTCGCGCTGATGCGATGGTCAATGTGTTGAGTGGAAGCTCAGCCGTGAGAGTCCGCCGACTCCCGCCCCTGTGATTTCGATGGTACGAGGATGCGCAGCGCGGCGGCTTCGGTCAATAAAATGGAATTTTGAATGTCGCGCAGGTTGGAGAGATTATCTCCAATGAGAGCAGCGCCGGGAGAGAACGCAATTTATCGCTGAGGAAGCGTTCTACTGATGACGCAGTTGAAGCAAAACAGTTCTCTCGCAAACGCGCGCTCCCCTCATGGTGAGGAGGCGCGAAGCGCCGTCTCGAACCATGAGATGCCGGCGCTCCGAGTCTGCGGCCATCCTTCGAGACGCCCGCTAACGGCGGGCTCCTCAGGATGAGGGCTAGAGATATCAATATACGTCGAGCTGAAACCGCCCCTTCTTCTTCAGCTCACTGACGAACGTCACCGCTTCATCAGTCGAACGCGCGCCATGCTGGGCGGCGATATCGACCAGAGCCCGCTCCACATCCTTGGCCATGCGCTTGGCATCGCCGCAGACATAGACATGAGCGCCTTCGGCGAGCCACGTCCAGACGTCGCGGCCGACCTCACGCATGCGATCCTGCACGTAGAATTTCTCACCGGCGTCACGCGACCAGGCCAGCGACAACCGTGTGAGGAAGCCTTCGGTCTTCATGCCATTGAGTTCGTCGGCATAGAAGAAATCCGACCCGCTGCGCTGATGGCCGAAGAACAGCCAGTTCTTGCCCGGCGCCTTGGTGGCCTTGCGGTCGTGCAGGAACGCCCTGAATGGCGCGATGCCGGTGCCCGGCCCGACCATGATGATCGGCGTCTCCGGATTTTCCGGCAGCGCGAAACCGTGCGCCTTCTGGACATAGACCTTGAGCTCGTCGCCGGGCTGAATGCGATCGGCGAGGAAGCTCGAGGCCAGACCATGGCGCTTACGCTTGCCGACCATATAGCGAACGATATCGACTGTCAGCGACAGTTTGCCGGGCGTGGCGTTGTGCGATGACGAGATCGAGTAGAGCCGCGGCTGCAGTGGCTCAAGCGCCTCGATGAAAGCTTCCGGGTGCGGCCGCACGCCGGAGAATTTCTGCAACGCAGCCATCACGTCGAGCGTCGCGGCATCACCATCGGGGTCCTCGCCCTGGGCCAGTGCGCGTGCCTTGGCGCGCTGCGCTCCGCCGGTGAGATAGGACATCAGCTCGAACAGCGAGTCCGGTGCCGGGGCCAGCGAGACGTCGTATTGCAGCACTTCACGCAGCGTCTTGCCACGCACCTCCGTCGTATGCGACGCGCCGAGCAGAGCGATGATCTGGTCGACGTGACCGAGATCGTTCGACGCAAAGATGCCGAAACTGTCGCCGACGACGTAATCGAGGCCGCAGCCCGACAGATCGAAATCGATATGCCAGGTCTCCTTTTCGGAGCCTTTGCCATTGAGCAGGCGGCGGCCGAGAAACACGGCGGATGCGGGATTGTCGCGCGAGCGTCCGAGCGTCGACGGATCCGGCACAGCAACTTCGGCCGGCTCCGCAGCAGTCGTCGCTGCTGCCGCGGGCGCAGCACCGGCCGGTGCTTTGTCGAGCTCTTCATAGAGCGACTTCAGCATCCGCGCGGTTTCCTTGCCGCCCGGCACGCACAGGTTCAGCCGCGCCTCGGCTTTCGAGGCAATCGCGTCGGAATAGTCGTTGCAGTTATAGCCGCACTGGCCGCAGTCCTGCTGCGCCATCGCCGCCATCATCTTGCGACGAACCGGCTTGCCTTCGGCGAGCTTCATGCGATCGGCGATCGGCATGGTCTGGTCATGCCACGGCGCGCCGTCGTCTTCCTCCATGATCGCGGCGCCCTGCTCGGCAGAGAGCGGCGTCGCCGGCGCATCGGACAGCAGGCCGGCGAAGAAGCCGTTCAGCCAGGAGCGTTGCGCTTCCGAGAACGGCGCAGACGCAGGAATGATCTCGAGTTTGGGCGGCGGCGTCATCTGGTTCATGCGGACACCTGTTCATCAGCGAGCTTACGCAACGAAGCCGCGTCGTGACGGCGCGAGAAAGTGAGGAACGTCTCGTCCGGCGACGCGCGGTGGGCGAGATAGGCTTTCAGCAGCCGCTCGACGACAACAGGCGCGTCCTCGGACTTCACGTTCTGATAGACCTCCTGCCCGACATCGGCCTGCGGGCCGAAACCGCCGCCGGTGAAGATGTGAAAGCCATCCACGGTGTCGTCGCTATCGTCCAGCGCCACGCGCGCGCCGATCATGCCGATGTCGCTGATGTAATGCTGCGCGCAGGAATGATGGCAGCCGGTGAGATGGATGTTGATCGGCGTATCGACCTCGACGCGCGTATCGCACCATTCGGCGATGGTTGTTGCCGTGCGTTTGGTATCCGCATTGCCGAACTTGCAGCCGGCGCGGCCGGTGCAGGCGATCAGGCCGGCGCGGATCTCGGTGGTCTTGATGGCAAGGCCGAGGGCTTCGATGGCCGCAGTCGCCAGCGCGACATTCGCGTCTTTCACGCCGGGGATGAGCAGGTTCTGCCACACCGTGAGGCGGATATCTCCGTCGCCGAGATCGGCCGCAATCTTCGAAAGCCCCCGCATCTGATCGGTCGTCACCTTGCCCAGCGGCAACACGACGCCGATCCAGTTCAACCCGTCCTGCTTCTGTCGGTGCACTCCGATATGCGCCGTGCGGTCGACGCTTGGGCGCGGCAGCAACGCGTCCGCCGGAACGCGGGTAAACGGCGCGCCGAGCTTCTCCTCGACGATGGTCAGAAACTTCTCCATGCCCATGCCGTCGATGACGTATTTCAGCCGCGCTTTAAGCCGGTTGGTGCGGTCGCCGAGATCGATGAAAACGCGCACGATAGCGTCGGAGACCTTGGTGGAGTCCTCCGGTCTCACGATGATGCCGGTATCGGTAGCGAAATCCTTGTGGCCAGTGATGCCGCCGATGCCGAGCTTGAACCAGACGCCGGGCGCGGCGCCGAAACCATCTTTCACTTCGACTGCCTGGAAGGCGATGTCGTTGGTGTCCTCCAGCACGGCGATCTTGCCGGCGCCGTCGAAGGCAACGTTGAACTTGCGCGGCAGGCCGGTGAGCGTGCGGTCATTGAGGATGTGATAGTGCCACTCGCGCGCATAGGGGCGCGTGTCCAGCAGTTCCTGCGGATCGATGCCCGCGGTCGGCGTGCCCGTGACGTTGCGGATGTTGTCGGCCCCGGAGCCGCGTGAGCACAGACCGAGATCCTGGATACCTTCGATCAGTTTCACCGCATTTTTCGGCGGAATCTCGCGCACCTGCAGATTGGCGCGCGTGGTCACATGCGAGAACGGACCGCACAACTCGTCACTAAGATCGGCAAGACCCGCAAGCTGCCAGTGCTTCATGATGCCGTTCGGGATCCGAAGCCGGCACATATAGGAGTCCTGCGTCGGACCCACATAGAAGATGCCGTAATAGCGCCACCGAAAATTGTCGGCCGGCGATGGCCGCGCATCGATCGCGGCCTGATCGCGCAGCCGCGGATAAGCGTCGAACGGATGTTCCTCGCGCTTCCATTTCTCCTGCTCAACCAGCTTCTTGCCCGATGCAATCGTGCGATCCTGCGCCTTGATATGCGGCGCATCCGGTCCGGTCGGCTCCGCATTGGCTTTGGCTGACGCGCCGCCGCCGAGACCCTTGCCGACACGGTTGATCTGCAGCCCCGTCGAGAAGCCTTCGAGGTAGCGCTTCTGTTCGTCAGTAAAGTCGATGGAGAGCGTTTCAATTTTCATGCGGGACGAAGCTCCTGCGGGCCACAGCGTGGCTTCAACGGGGATAAGGATCGCGGACCGCACAGGCTCAGGTCAGCGCGTCGCGCCGGCTTGAATTCTGGAAGCGATCCGATCAGCCTCGTTGCTGCGGAAATCCATCTGAACTGGCCGGCGGGCATCAGCGAACGCCGGTCGACTAGAGACATTCAAGTCTCGTGCCAGATTGTCCTCGGAGGAAAAACGTCAAGAAATCAGGGGATTGAGGTCGAGGTCGGGCCGAACCCGGCCGTTCGGTGCCAGCGTTTGTGCACCGCACGCTCAATAATTAGACGGTGGGAACGTCAATGGCAGCTATCGTTGCGAAGGCCCCGCGCGACGAAGCGATCCAGCCTGGGCTCGTGGGCATTCGGATTGCCGCCTCGGTAAGAGGAAAGCTGGAGAACCAGCTTTCCTTGACCTCATCATGAGATGCAAAAGTGAGGGCGGGCCTAAGCCGTTAGACCGCCTCGAACGCCGCCAGATCAGCGGCTCCGTCGTCCAGCACTTGCGTCTGCCGCAGCATGTCCTCGATGCCATCTATCGCGCGACCCACATCGACCGTCGACGTGTCGATCCGCAGCTCGACCGTCTCCGGCGCCTGATAGTCGTTGGCGATACCGGTGAAGCCCGGCAGGTCGCCCGCGCGGGCCTTGGCGTAATGCCCCTTGGGATCGCGCTGCTCGCAGATCTCCGCCGGCGTCGCGACATAGATCTCACGAAATGCGGTATCGACCGCGCTGCGGGCCTCGGCGCGGTCGCCGCGCGAGGGTGAGACAGCCGCAACGATGGCAATATGACCGTTGCGGGCGAGATGGCCGGCCATCTCCGCCAGGCGCCGGACATTCTCGCTGCGATCGGCGGCGGAGAAGCCGAGGTCGCGATTGAGTCCGGCGCGCAGCGTGTCGCCGTCGAGCAGGATCGGCGAACCGCCTTTGGCGAACAGACGGTGCTCCAGCGCCCGCGCCAGCGTCGACTTGCCGGATCCCGGCAATCCCGTGAACCACACAACTGCGCCTTGATGGCGATAGCGCGCCGAACGTTCCTCAGGCTGCAGTGCCGACTGCACCGGCACGATGTCCGATGACACGACGCGTTGGGCAGCATCGATGGACAGGACGAGACCGCCACCGGCGATCCGGCCGCCGACCTCGATCACGAGACGTCCGGTGCGCGGATTGTCGACATAGCGATCGGCCGCGACCGGTTGCGACAGTGCGATCTCGATTTCGCCGACGTGATTGCGGGCGATCTGTTTGGTCTCGACACTGGCCAGTTCGCCGGGATCGATTGCCTTCTCGATCGCGACCACACGGCCGCGCACTTCGCGCACGCCGAGCCGCACCAGGATCGACGATCCCTCTGTCAGCGGCTGATCGTGCAGCCAGAAGATCCGCGCCCGCAGTCGTCGTGTATCCGATGGCACCGCGCCAGCATGCGCGATCACGTCGCCGCGCTCGACGAACAGTTCGCGGTCGAGCGTGATACCGACGGATCGCCCTGCCCCGTGCTCGCCTTCCAGCGGCATCGCCGACCAGCGCTCCACGCTCTTGATCTTTGCCCGCTTGCCGGCGGGCATGATCACCACGTCGTCGCCGACAGCCAGATGACCGGCCTCGATACGCCCGGCCACGATGCGCCGGTCGTCGAACTTGTAGATCGCCTGTACCGGTAGCCGCAGCGGCAATTCATCAAGCGCGAGTGCCGGCTTCAACGCATCGAGAGCCCCCACAACTGTTGGCCCGCGATACCAGCCGATACGGTCGGTATGGGTGGCCACGCCATCGCCATCCCGCGCCGAAATCGGAATCACCGCGGCGGGCGTGACGCCGAGTTCGATGAGATGCGCCGAAATTTCGTCGCTGATCGCCTGGAAGCGCACAGCGCTGAAATCGACGCGGTCCATCTTGTTGACGACGACGGCGACCTGCTTCACGCCCAGCAGATGCAGCAGATAGGCATGGCGCCGGGTCTGATCGCGAACGCCTTCCAGCGCATCGACGATCAGCACGGCGCCATCGGCCTGCGATGCACCGGTGATCATGTTACGCAGAAACTCGGCGTGGCCGGGCGCGTCGATCAGAATGACGTCGCGCAATTTGGTGCGGAAGCGGATCTGCGTGGTATCGATGGTGATGCCCTGGTCGCGCTCGGTCTGCAGTGCATCGAGCAGGAACGACCATTCGAACGGCATGCCGCGCCGGGCGCTAACCGCCTTCAGCATCTCCAGCTTGCCATCCGGCAAGCCGCCGGTCTCGTGCAGCAGGCGACCGACCAGCGTCGACTTGCCATGGTCCACATGGCCGACGATGACGATGCGCAATTGCGGGCGCGTGGTGCCGTTGGGCATTCCGAGCGAGGTCGGATTGACGGGTTTGGTCATGGCATCACCTCTACAGATAGCCGGCGACGCGCAGTCGCTCGAAGGCGTCTTCGGTCTCATGATCGAGTGCGCGGCCGGCGCGTTCGGGAATCGTGGTGCCGTCGAGCTCGACCAGGATTTCGGCAATCGTGCTGGCGGTGGATGCGACGGGATTGGTGATGTCGGCATCGCCCAGCGAGCGGTAGCGCTTGCCGTCTTTGGCCAGATAGAGCGGGATGATCGGGATGTTTTCCCGCGCCGTGTAGGCCCAGATGTCGGCTTCGGTCCAATGCAGGATCGGATGAATGCGCAGATGCGCACCGGGCGGCGGCGATGCGTTGAACTGATCCCAGAATTCCGGTGGCTGGTCGCGCACGTCCCATCCGCCCTCGACACCGCGCGGCGAGAACACACGCTCCTTGGCGCGGGTCGCCTCTTCGTCCCGCCGAATGCCGGCGATCAATCCGTCGAAGCCGTGCTTCGCCAGCGCAAGCTTGAGACCTTCGGTCTTGCGCGCTGCGGAGCGCGCCGCTGGCGGCAGTGTCGGATCGACGCTATCGATCGACGGGCAATATTCCACGGTGAGGTCGAGTCCCCACTCCTTCGAATAGTGATCGCGGAAGGCGTACATCTCCGGAAACTTCTTGCCGGTATCGACATGCAGCGCGGGGAACGGTACGTGACCGAAGAACGCCTTGCGCGCCAGCCAGATCATGACATTGGAGTCCTTGCCGAGCGACCACAGCAAGGCCAGCTTCTTCAGCCGGGCGAAGCCCTCGCGCAGGATGTAGATGCTCTGCGCTTCCAGTTGATCGAGGTGGTCCATCGATACCACGTCCGATCGGACGCGTTCGAGATTGGTCGACGTCATACGCCTTCTCCAGGTCCTCAAAACCGCCGTGAGATTCGCCGTTGCTCACGAAGCGGATACGCTCGGAGAAAGTGCATCTCTGGAACTCGATTTATGGGGTCAAAAAATCTAAACTGCGCTTCTCAAATAGAAAGAATATTTTTCTATTAAGTGGCGACAAACAACTGATATATAGAATCTTATTCCAGTCAAGCTGGATGTGTTGAGGAGTTCGAGATGTTGTCGCCCGGAGCCGTCGCAAGTGCTGTCCAATACGATCAGGCGCTGCAATCCGCCTCGCCCGCCGAGGTGATCGCCGCGGCGCTTGATGTCGCGGGCCGCGATGGACTCGCGCTGGTATCGTCGTTTGGCACGGAGTCCGCGGCATTGCTGAAGGTGATGGCCGATGTCGATCCCGCCATCCCCGTGCTGTTTCTCGACACCGGCTGGATGTTCGAGGAGACACTCGCGTATCGCGACCAACTGATCCTGACGCTGGGCCTGCGCGACGTGCGAACGATCCGCCCCGCAGTAGATGCGCTTGCCGCTCACGACAGCGATGGGGATTTGTGGTCGTCCGATCCCGACACCTGCTGCCGGATCCGGAAGGTCGAGCCGCTGGCGCAGGCACTGACGCCGTTCAGCGCGTGGATCAACGGCCGCAAACGATTTCAGGGCGCATCGCGCGCCGTCATTCCCGTCGTCGAGGACGATGGTTCAAAATTGAAATTCAATCCATTCGCCAATGTCACGCCGGACGAGATCGGGCTGATCTATGCGTCGGCGAAGCTGCCGCCACATCCGCTCATAGCCTCAGGCTTTGCGTCGGTCGGCTGCATGCCCTGCACGTCCCGCACCGCGCCTGGCGAGGACCCCCGCGCCGGCCGCTGGCGCGGCCGCGCCAAAACGGAATGCGGCATCCACACATCGGCGAACTGACGCCGCCGCTATGACTTCATATGCGCAATTTCGAACGCCGCGAGATGGGCAGCGATATTACTCGGATCGAATGGCGGTCCGGCGAAGGCGCCAACCGCGTCGGGCACATCGGTCGGAGCACTGCCGGTGATACCGAGCGCGGCATCGTAGAGGTCGGGGCGGAACACACCCTGTGCGATCTTCAGCGCCTCGGGGCTGATCGCGGCCTGTCCCCAGCGCACCATCTGGGCATAGAGCCAGGCGGCCTGAACGGGATCAGGACGCCCGGCTCCTTCGCGGCCGACCAGCAGATAGCGCCCGCTCTCGCGCATGGTGCCATCCGGTGAAATCTTCAGCCGGCCATCCAGCGTCCGCAGCAGGACCTCCGGCGAGACGCCGATATATTGGGGCTTGGCGAGAATCGCCGCGATCTCATTGCGGTTCTCCGGGGCCTCGATGAAGGCAGCCGCGCTCACATGCGCCCGGGTGAGTGCCGCCACGGTGTCCGGGTTCTTCTCCGCCCAGTTCTGCCTCATCGCCAGCACCTTCTCGGCAGCGCGCAGCAGGATGTCGGAGACAAAATGCAGGATATGGCCGACGCCGAGATCGACCGCGACAGAATTCCAGGGCGCGCCGACACAGAACGCATCGACGTGACCGTTGGCGAGACTGTCGACCATGTAAGGCGGCGGCAGCACCACGAGGCGGACGTCCTCATCGGGATCGACACCGCCGGCGGCCATCCAGAAACGGAGCTGGTAATTATGCGTCGAGAACGGAAACGTCATGCCGAAGGTCAGGGGATCGGCGCCGGCGCGGGCACGCGCGACGACCACGCGGCGCAGCGCCTGCGCGGTGGCCATGGGATCGGTCGGGTCACCGTCGAGTTCCGACATCAGCGCTGCATGCAGCGCCGGCGAAACGGTGATGGCATTGCCGTTGATGCCGAGATTGAACGACGCCACGATCGGCACTTTCACATGCCCGAGCCCGAGGCTGGACGCGATGGCAACGGGCGCCAGCAGATGCGCCGCTTCGAACAGGCCGATATTCAGCTTGTCGCGGACATTCGACCACGACACTTCCCGGACCAGTTCGACGTTCAGCCCCTCGGCCTTCGTGAACCCCTTGTCGACCGCGACAATCAGGGCGGCGGCGTCGGCCAGCGGGATGAAGCCGATGCGAAGCGGGTGGTCGATCATTTCAGCAACTCCGCTGCGGTGATGATCGACTGCGCGATCTCGCCGATTTTCTTCTTTTCACGCATCGCCGTGGATCGCAGCAATACGTAAGCCTCTTCTTCATTGAGGCCCTTGAGCTTCATCACGATGCCCTTGGCGCGGTCGATGATCTTGCGCTCCTCCAGCGCCGACTTGGTGCGCTCGAGCTCGTCCTGCAGTTTGGAGAAGGCGTTGAAACGGGAGATGCAGAGATCGAGGATCGGCTTGATCCGCTCCTTCTTCAGCCCGTCCACGATGTAAGAGGATACCCCCGCCTCGACCGACGCCCGTGCCGACTCGGCGTCGCTCTGGTCGACGAACATGGCGACTGGCCGGCGCACCGCGCGGGACACCTGGAACATTTGTTCCAGCACGTCGCGGCTGGGGTTTTCGAGGTCGATGACGATGACGTCAGGGTCCAGGGCGTAGATCCGGGCCAGCAGGTTATGCATCTCCCGGATATGCTGGACGTCCACATAGCCAGCCTCCCGCAGCCCTTCCTCAAGGATCGCGGCCCGGATCGGGCTTTCGTCGACAATGACAATTTTGGGCGACTGGTCGGCAGGCATCGGGCACTCACATGGATGCAGCATACCCATAGCACGCCCGCGCACGGCTTAAAGCCTTGTAATTATGGGCAAATGGGACTACCTGCTGCCTCTCAATCAGGCAGATCGAATATGCAACAGGCCGCCGCGCCCAAAATCTCCTTTGTCTCGCTGGGATGCCCGAAGGCCCTGGTGGATTCCGAGCGCATCATCACGCGCCTGCGGGCCGAAGGTTACGAACTCGCCCGCAAGCACGACGGCGCCGACATCGTCATCGTCAACACCTGCGGCTTTCTCGACAGCGCCAAGGCAGAGTCGCTAGGCGCCATCGGCGAAGCCATGGCGCAGAACGGCAAGGTCATTGTCACCGGCTGCATGGGCGCCGAGCCCGAGCAGATCGAAGCCGCCTATCCCAACCTGCTGTCGATCACCGGCCCGCAGCAATACGAAAGCGTGCTCGACGCCGTGCACCGCGCGCTGCCGCCGGTGCACAATCCGCATATCGATCTCGTGCCGCCGCAGGGCATCAAGCTGACGCCGCGGCACTACGCCTATCTGAAAATTTCCGAAGGCTGCAACAACCGCTGCACCTTCTGCATCATCCCGAAGCTGCGCGGTGATCTGGTCTCGCGTCCGGCCAACGAAGTCCTGTTAGAGGCCGAGAAGCTGGTGAAGGCGGGCGTCAAGGAATTGCTGGTCGTGTCGCAGGACACCTCGGCTTACGGCGTCGATATCAAATATGCGACGAGCCCGTGGAAGGATCGCGAGGTCCGCGCCAAGTTCTACGATCTGGCGAAAGAGCTCGGCGAACTCGGCGCCTGGGTGCGGCTGCAATATGTTTACCCGTATCCGCATGTCGACGAAGTCATCGGCTTGATGAATGCCAACAAGAATGTGCTGCCCTATCTCGACATCCCGTTCCAGCATGCCGCTCCGGACGTGCTCAAGGCGATGAAGCGCCCGGCGGCGCAGGACAAGACGCTCGCCCGCATCAAGAAGTGGCGCGAGGAATGCCCCGATCTCACACTGCGCTCGACCTTCATCGTCGGCTTCCCCGGCGAGACCGAAAGCGATTTCCAGTATCTGCTCGACTGGCTGGAAGAGGCACAGATCGACCGCGTCGGCGCGTTCAAATACGAGTCCGTAGCGGGCGCGACTTCGAACGCCATCGCCAATGCGGTGCCGGAAGAGATCAGGCAGCAGCGCTGGAATGCGCTGATGGAGCGTCAGCAGAAGATTTCCGCGCGCCGTCTGAAGCGCAAGGTCGGAACGCGCCAGCAGATCATCATCGACGAGGTCGGCCCGACCGTGTCGAAGGGCCGCTCGAAGGCGGACGCTCCCGATATCGACGGATCGGTCTATATCACCGCACGCCGGCCGCTGAAGGTCGGCGAGATCGTCACGGCGAAGATCGAACGCGCGGACAATTACGATCTGCACGGGACCGTGGCGGGATTCTAAAGCGATACTGTCTCAGCCGTCATTGCGAGGAGCACTTGCGACGAAGCAATCCAGCACTTTCTCGTCGCACTGGATTGCTTCGCTGCGCTCGCAATGACGACGATCGTTTACACCTTCAAAATCACCGCGCCCGTGGTCTTGCGTGCTTCCAGGTCCACATGCGCCTTGGCCGCATCCTTCAGCGCATAAGCGTGATTGATCGGCACATGCAGCTTGCCGTCGATCACAGCCGAGAACAGCGTGTCGGCGCCCTCCAGCAATTCCGAGCGCTTGGCGACATAGTCATTCAGCTTCGGACGCGTCGCGAACAGCGAGCCGTGATTGTTGAGTTCGGCGATGGCGAATGGCGGCACAGGACCCGACGCGTTGCCGAACGACACCCACATGCCGCGTGGCTTCAGGCATGACAGCGACCCCGGATAGGTAGTCTTGCCAACGCCGTCATAGACGACATCGCAGAGTTCGTTACGGCTGATCTGCTTCACGCGATCGACGAAGTTCTCTTCGTTGTAATAGATGACGTGATCGCAGCCATTGGCCAGCGCCAACTCGCCCTTCTCTTTCGAGCCGACGGTGCCGATCACATGCGCACCCATGGCCTTCGCCCACTGGCAGGCGAGCAGACCGATGCCGCCCGCTGCGGCATGGATCAGCACGCGGTGATGGGGCTCGACCTTGAAGGTCTTGTGCAGCAGATACCAGACCGTGAGCCCCTTGAGCATCAGCACGGCACCCTGCTCGTGAGTGATGCGATCGGGCAGCTTCACCAGCCGATCAGCGGCAAACACGCGCTCGGTCGCATAACTGCCGAGGGCCGAATAATAGGCGACGCGGTCGCCGGGATGAAAGCCGGTGACGCCTGGACCGACCTCGATCACTTCGCCGGAGGCTTCATTGCCGGCAATGAACGGCAGCTGCGGCGCCTTGTAGAGGCCGCTGCGGAAGTACGTATCGATAAAATTGACACCAATGGCATGCTGGCGGATGCGCACCTCGCCCGCGGCCGGTGCCGGGACCTGCACGTCTTCATAAGTGAGGACTTCGGGTCCACCGATCTCATGGACGCGGACGGCTTTAGTCATCGTTCAATCTCCCTGAATGACTTTGGTCTCAAGCGATAACCAACACCCGCGTGATGTCAACCTGTGCCCGGCTGGGCCCGCTTTCTGCGGTTGCGCTTCGCCAGCACGTTGAAGAACTCGACCGCCGCCGAGAACAGGATGGCGAAATAGATGTAGCCGCGCGGAATATGGAATTTGAATCCATCCGCCATCAGCGAGACGCCGATCAACACCAGGAAGGCCAGCGCCAGCATCTTGGTGGTCGGATATTGCGCCACGAAGCGTGCCACGGGTCCGGACGATACATACATCACCGCACAGGCGATGATGACGGCGGCAACCATGATCTCGATGTCCTGCGCCATGCCGATCGCGGTGATGATGGAGTCGAGCGAGAACACAAGATCGACGACGATAACCTGCAGGATCACCCAGGCAAAGGCGTTCGGCGCCGGCTTCTCATCGCCATGCCCTTCCCGCGCCTCGACCTCGGCATGAATCTCGTGCGTTGCCTTGGCGATCAGGAACAGACCGCCTCCGATCAGGATCAGATCACGCCAGGAGAATGCGAGGCCTCTCACCGTGATGACGGGTTCGGTCAGGCCGATCAGCCAGACGAGAACGCTCAGCAGGATGATGCGGAACACGAGCGCCAGCGCGAGACCGATCTGGCGTGCGCGGGTTGCCTGCGGCTCCGGTAGCCGCGACACCAGCACCGACAGGAAAATCACATTGTCGATACCAAGTACGATTTCGAGCGCGGTCAGCGTCAGGAGCGCGGCCCAGGCTTCAGGGCTGGAAAACAGTTCAATCATGATTTGGAGGGCCTCATGAGGCGGATGACAGCGTCACCGCAGACAATGTAAAAAGCGATCGCGCAGAGCGCGACCGTAATAGGCAAAGCAACAACGAAGTTCTGTATCAGCGTGATGACGGCCAGCACAGCCCATATCGCCATCAGCGACAGGTTCAACCGGCGCAGACGCGTCACGCGAACGGGATGCAGCACATGCACAGGCACAAAGGTCAGGACAATCAGCGCCAGCATCGCAAGGCTCGCCATGACGGGTGATGGTTGCAGCAGGAACAGATAGAACGCCGCCCCATTCCACAGTGCCGGAAAACCGCGAAAGTGGTTGTCGTCGGTCTTCATGCGCTTGTCAGCAAAATATAATGCGCTGGTGATGACGATCCCGGCACCGAGCAACACCGCTGTCCACGGCACCAACAGACCGGAGGCAGCGATCGCATAGGCCGGCACGAACACGTAAGTGAGGAAGTCGACCACGAAATCGAGCGCATCGCCCGACCAATCCGGCAACACGCGGCCGACGTCGAAGTGTCGGGCGATCGGGCCATCGAGCCCGTCAATGATCAGCGCCAAACCGAGCCAGCCGAACATCACAGCCCATTCGCCGCGCACGGCGCTCATCATGGCAATGAGTGCCACGCCGGCACCGAGCGCAGTGAAGATGTGAACCGAGAACGCCGCCGCGCGCGCGGATCGTGACGACGACGGGAATTGGTCCGGACTCGAAGCGGTCATATGCCGGGAATTGCTAGCAGGAATCCGACCGATTTGCACAGGCGCCGATGCGGCACTCGGCCGCCCGACACTGCGGGAACGATTCCGCGGCGCGTAACGGCTTGAAAATACCGGGCCAAAGGCCGATGGTCCGTCCATGACCGAGACCTCTGTTTCCACCTCCACCTATGATGTCGCCGTTGTCGGCGGCGGTCCTGCCGGCCTTGCTGCCGCCCTCGCGCTGGCCGAGACCGGCGCCCGTACCGCCCTCGTCGCCCGCCGCGTCCCCTACGGCGACAACCGCACCACCGCGCTCCTGGGCGGCTCCGTCGCGTTTCTGGAAAGCCTCGATGTCTGGCGCCGCTGCGCCGACAAGGCCGCCGCGCTGACGACCATGCGGTTGGTGGACGACACGGGCCGGCTGATCCGTGCGCCCGAAGTCAAATTCGTCTGCAGCGAGATCGGCCTTGAGACCTTCGGCTATAATATCGAGAACCGCGAATTGATGATCGCGCTCGAAGCGCGCGCCGCGGAATTGCCCAATCTCATTCGCATCGATGACGAGGCCGATACGGTCACGCCGGACGAGATGCAGGTTCAGGTCCGCACGCGGCAAGGCCAGGTCCTGGTGGCGCGGCTGATCGTCGGCGCCGATGGCCGCCAGTCCCTGTGCCGCGAGGCCGCGGGCATTTCAGTCAAGCGACGCGCGCTTGAGCAGACCGCGCTGACCTTCAACATCGCGCATAGCCGGCCGCACAAGAACATGTCGACGGAGTTTCACACCCCCGCCGGTCCCTGCGTGTTCGTACCCCTGCCCGGCAATCGCTCCAGCGTCGTCTGGGTCAACAAGCCCCGGGATGCCGAGCGCCTGATGGTATTGAGCGATGAGGCATTGTCGGACGCCGCCGAGAAACAATCGCATTCGATCCTCGGCCGGGTTCAGGTCGAGCCCGGCAGGCATGTGTTTCCATTGGCCATCGAGCAGCCCACACAGCTCGCGAAGAACCGCATCGTACTGGTCGGCGAAGCCGCCCATGTGGTGCCACCAATCGGTGCGCAGGGTCTGAATCTTGGCCTGCGCGATGCCGGCGATATCGCTGACGTCGTTCGCCATGCTGGCATGAACGGCGCGGATATCGGGGCAACGCCAGTGCTGGCGCGTTTCGAGAAGATCAGGCGGAGCGATATCTCCTCGCGTACCTTCGCTATCGATATGGCCAATCGCTCGCTGCTGAGCGATCTCCTACCGATGCAGGTGATCCGCGCGGCCGGCATGCATGCGATGGGCGCCATCGGCCCGCTCCGTCGGCTCGCGATGCGCGAGGGCCTGTCGCCATCGTGGCGGAAGACGACATATAGCAATTGACGGTTGGGAACAGGAGCTGACGACGGAGCATCTCAGCATCCGCCGCGCCATGGCACCCTGCTCGTCGCTATAGCATGTGGTCAACGCTGATCCAATCTCGCCATCTGGCGCAAAGCCGACTCGCACGAAGGCGTGCACATCGGTCGCAGCCGTGCTGCGGAAGCGCCAAGCCAGACGATTGACCAAGTACATTTGGCAGCAACCCGTCATGGCGCGAGCATGAACAATGTGCCCTTAAAACACGCGCGAATTGCTCGTCGCTAAGGCTACCCCCCTCACCGGTTTAGATTTGCTAAAATCCGCAATAGATAATGCTGCGTTCCCACAGCGGCGTCAGCCTCCTAACGTTTCCGGCAAGACGAACATCGGTGCAGTTGTTCGAGAACTGGAGACGTATCGTGATGCTCGATGTGAACAAGGTGCGCGGCGGCAATGGATTGGATCCGATCCGGGCCGAGGTCGATGAGATTCTGGTGACCGTCGCTGACATGGCGCAGGAAGCGACTCAGAAGTTCTTTGACGCGTTTCATAAAAATCCAGATCCAGCGGCGCTGGCGACTTGGTTGGAAACTCGCGCATGGCGCGAGATTGACTACGTTTTTCTTCTGAACGAGCAGATCCGTCGTTACGGATTGGGGTTCGAACGTCGTCACATCACGCTGCTTGCCAAGCAGTCGTTTCAGGAGGCCGAGCACTACGAGGCTGTCGGTCGTGCGGTTGAATCGTTGGGGGGCACGGTACCCACATCGGTCCCGTCCGCGGCGGTCGCATGGAGCAATCACCTCTGGCAATGCATGGACCGCCATCACCTGGCGGGAATTGCCGCGTGGTATGCCTCGGAGACGTCAGCATCGGGAAGCTTCGAGCCCACCTTCGTTGGTGCGGAACGCCACGGCTATACCGAGGTGGTCAAGATCTACAAACAGATCGAGATCGACGAAAAATTCCATACCAGTCTCGGTCGTCAAATTCTGTCGACCTACGCAAAGACGGATGAGGATCGCGACGAAATCCTGAGCGCGATGCGCGGAATGCGCGATATTGCCTGGAAGTCATTCACGCCCGAGGTGGTTGCAGCGTCCATGGCCGCCCGGTCCAGGGCATCAGCATCTGCGACGCTTTGATGCCCGCGGACGCGCCAATGATGGTGACGCTCGCGGATGAACGATCCGGCAGCGCGCAGCCATTTCGGTTGCACGTGCTGAGCATCGATCGGGAGAGTGAAGGGACGCTCCTGGTCCGGTTGGGGGCCGTGGACCAGGCGCTGTTGCCGCACTGGACACCGGGCGCACATATAGACCTGATATTGCCTAATGGTCTGATGCGGCAATACTCGCTTTGTGGATGTCGCGACGACCGCCAAAGCTGGACAATCGTGGTCCAAAAAGAGCCTGTGGGGCGTGGCGGATCGGCCTATGTACACGAGCATCTCGTTGCGGGCGATGAACTCGTCGTTGCTGGCCCTCGCAACAATTTTCCACTTGTCGAAAGCGACGCCTATCTGTTCATCGCGGGCGGCATCGGCATCACGCCGATCTTGCCGATGATCGCCGAGGTCTCGCGGAAATGCCGGCGCTGGACGCTTGTCTACGGTGGTCGCTCATTGCGGTCGATGGCATTGCTGAACGCAATCGCGACTTATGAAGATGGCGAAATTCATCTTATTCCATTTGACGAATTGGGCCCCATCGACCTGGCAAAATTTTTGGGCCGGCCAGAGCCCGGAACGAAGGTCTATTGCTGCGGACCCGGCCAGCTGATCGATGCGGTTGAAAGCTTCTGTGCTAGTTGGCCGCCTGCAGCGCTACATCGTGAGCGTTTTGCGCCGAAGTACCTGGAAGCGTGCGCCGACAGCGGTGCATTCGAAGTGGAATTGGCGCGTTCCGGTCGGGTGGTGTGCGTATCTCCCGACCAGAGCCTGCTCGGCGCACTGGAAGATGCCGGCTATTGCATCACGAACTCCTGCCGGGCTGGCATATGCGGAACATGCCTGTTGACCGTTCTCGACGGGACGCCCGAACACCGCGATGACCTGCTCGACGACGCGCAGCGCGAAGCGGGCAAGATGATTCTTCCATGCGTCTCACGTTCGAAGACCCTGCGTCTGGTACTCGAACTGTAACACGCGTCTCTATCCACCGACTGCCAATCAACAGGAGACAGGTCAAATGAATGCCTTCGTCCGCGCAGCCCTGGCCGCCAGTCTTTTATTCGGATCCTCGCTATCTGCGCTCGCAGCGGACATCTTGATTGGCGTCAATTTGCCATTGACGGGGGCGTTTGCGGCGTCCGGCACCTATGTGATGAACGGCGCAAAAATTGCGGTTGAGGAAATCAATGCATCTGGCGGCGTGTTGGGAATGCCGCTCAAGCTGATCATCGAAGATAATAAGAGCAACCCGACAGAAGCGGCCGGTGTCGCTGAAAAGCTGATTACGCGTGACAAGGTGCCCGTAATGCTGGGAGCATGGGGGTCCAGCTTGACGCTTGCCGCCATGCCCGTGATCATGGACTACAAGGTGCCTATGCTGGTGGAAACGTCGGGCGCCAATAAGATTACGGAAAGTGGCAATACGTATATTTTCAGGATTTCGGCGCCCGCCGCGCTGGAAGCGCGCGGTTTCCAGAAACATCTCGATCATTTCAAGATCAAGAAGGCTGATTTCTTGATCATCAACAACGATTGGGGACGCAGCACGGCAGCGGACTTCACCAAGATGTTCAAGGAGAACGGAATCCAGGTCGGCTTGACCGAACTGATGGATCAGACAGCACAGGATCTGAGTGCGCAACTCTCGAAGATCAAAAGTTCCGATGCGGAAACCCTGATCGTCACAACAGCGGTCGATCAATTGACACTCGTCCTGAAGCAGATCAAGGCGCTTAATCTGGATCGGCAGGTAATCACCACCGGCGGCTCCCAAAATCCAGACCAGTTAATCGCCCAGGCAGGTGTCGCCGCGAATAACTCGACGCATCTGCTGTTCTTCACGCCCTGGGTTCCCGATGCGACGGCATTTCCGGAACGATCGAAGACGTTCATCGACGCTTGGGCGCGCAAGGGGTTTCCGCCTGCAGGCCTGACCGAAAGCTTCCGCGGCTATGACGGCATCAACGTCATTGCAGCCGCAATTCGCAAGTCCGGCGTGGCCGAGCCTGCCGCCATCCGCGACGCGATGTGGGCAATCGACGTGCCCGCTCTCAACGGCCCCGTCCGTTTTGCCAAATCCGGGCCAGCCGGCAGTGAGAGCGGCCAGAGCAATCCGGCGATCTACTTTGTCAAGATCGTCGATGGTAAGGTGGTGATGGCGCCTTGAACCGGGACCGGGTGGGCATCTGGTCCTGCCCCGCCTGGGCAACGTTAGAAAAGCTAAACCACAATCTGGAACTATGATAAGGAGATTCAAGGCCGAGGTCGGCGTCGAGATTGTCCATGGAACGTCTGCCGCCGATTCGCTCCCTGATTGTTTTCGAAGCGGTCGGTCGCCTCCTGAGCATGAAAGCCGCCGCCACCGAGCTGGCCGTTTCTCCCGGTGCGATCAGTCAACAGATCAAGCTGTTGGAGGGCGCGCTGGGGTTGCGGTTGATTTCCCGCAAGGCGACGGGACTGAAGCTCACCGACTTCGGACGGTCTTATCACGTCGCTATCTCCAGCGGGCTGCACGGCCTGCGGAGCGCGCATGGTGATGCACTGGCCGCGCACCGTTCGAGCGGTCTGGTGGTGAGCGCGCTACCCTTGTTCGCAAGCAAGTGGTTGACGCCACGGTTGTTCGAACTGCAGCAGATGCGCTCGCAGATCAGCATCCATCTGGAAGTCGCAATCACGGAGTCGGCCGTCGACGCGGGGCACGTGGACTTCCGGATTTCCTATCTTGATAAGGTCCGGCACTTCGATAACGCCGTTCCCCTGTTCACTGACAGTCTTGTCCCGGTCTGTAGCCCGTCATTGTTGCAATCGGGTCTGCGACTGGAACATCCAGCGGATTTGCTGGCTTACCGTTTGCTGAGCATCGACTGGAAGCCTATTTTCGAGCCGCCACCGACTTGGCAAGGGTGGTTCGGTCAAGCTGGTGTGAGTTGCGGACAACTCGATGACGCGTTCGTTTTTTCGCTATCCAGCCTGGCAATCGAAGCGGCTATCGACGGACGGGGCATCGCGCTGGCGCAGCAGTCGATGATTTTGGAAGACGTGAAGGCTGGCCGCCTCGTCACGCCATTTCATCACCGACTGACATTGCCATCGCCTTACGCATTGGCCTGGCAGAATGCCGTCTTCGATAGGCCGGGAGCCCGTGACTTTCACCGCTGGCTGGTCGGGCTCGCGCGTCAAGTGAAATAGGGATTGGCGCAAAGCACACAGACGGGCTGCGCTAACATCAACCAGTTTCAGCTCAAGGAAACGCGATCTGGCCGGTCTTCAGGAAATACATCACCGACGTCAGCGTCAGCACGGACACGAACGTGCCGAGCAGCACCGCGACAGAAGCCGGTTCGATCCAGCTATCGTACTGCCGCGCGATCACGAACACGTTCAGCGCCGGCGGCAAGGAAGCGAGCAGCACGGCCGTCGCGGCCCATACCGGCGGGAACGGCCCGAGCAGCAACATCAGGCCGAACACGATTAGCGGATGGATGAGCAGCTTGATGAAGATCAGGCCAGGCACCTCCCACGGCACGCGCCCCAGCGGCCGCAAGGCAACCGTCACACCGAGCGCGAATAGTGCAACGGGCGCAGCAGAATTCTGCAGGAACAGCAGCATGCCGTCGACCGCGACCGGCATCTGGATGTGAAACGCCGCGACGAAGGCGCCGAGATAAGCTGCGACGATCAGCGGATGCAGCACGATGTGCTTGATGACGATGCCGATGGTCGGCAGCAGCGGGCGCTTGTCGCCTGAGGTCAGCGCCATCATCAGCGGCGCGATCGAGAACAGGAAGATGCTGTCGAAACAGAATACCAGTGCAGTCGGAACTGCCGCCTTGGGGCCGAGCACCGCCAGCGCCAGCCCCGGTCCCATATAGCCGATATTGCCATAGCCGCCGGCGAGCCCCGCCATCCCGGCCTCGCGCATGGTCAGCCGGCCCAGGAATTTACCGGTGCCGACCGACAGAAAGAACGCCGTTGCAGTCGCCAGCGTGGTCCCGATCACGAAGGGCAGATTGTTGAGTTCCTCGAACGGCGTCTTCGCCATGATCCGGAAGAACAGTGCCGGCAGCGACACATAAAGGAGGAAGAAGTTCATCCAGGCGAGGCCCGTTTCGGGCAGGTTCTTCACCTTGCCGCAGGCGAAGCCGATGAAGATCAGCCCGAAATACGGCAGTGCAAGATTGAGGACGTCCATCATGTCAGGCGTGTTTTTCTTGGTTCTTGGCCCGGCGGGCAGGATAGCGGGGAGCGGCTTCCGGCTGTCTTAATTCCGTCGTTTGCCTCTAGCATCGGCCACAATCCTGGTCTATTCGACCAGAATGATTAAAGCGCGGACCGCCAAATTCCAGATTGGACAGATCGTCCGCCACCGGATCTTTTCGTTCCGGGGGGTGGTGTTCGACATCGATCCGGAATTCAACAACACCGAAGAATGGTGGCTGTCGATCCCCGAAGACGTCCGTCCGAACAAGGACCAGCCATTTTACCACCTGCTGGCCGAGAATTCTGAGTCGGAATACGTCGCTTATGTCTCCGAGCAGAACCTGCTTCCCGATGAATCCGGCGAGCCGATCCGGCACTCCCAGGTCGCCGAGATCTTCATCAAGGACAAGTCCGGCAGCTACCGGCCACGCAATCCGTCGCTGAATTAGCCCGCTTAACGTTTCACGCCTCTCCCTCGTCCGTTATTGCGAGGAGCACTTGCGACGAAGCAATCCAGCTTTTGGCTTGCTGAATTGCTTCGCTGCGCTCGCAATGACGTGGATGGGTCAACACCTCAACCCAACAAAAAAGGCGCTCATTTCTGAGCGCCTTTTCGTTTGTCTGTTGAACCAGCTTACTTCGCGGCCGGATTGGCCGGGGCCGCCGGTGCTGCACCAGCTGCCGGCTGCTGGGCTTCGAGCTTGGCGCGGGCTTCCGCTGCGCGCTTCTGCAGCTCTTCCTGCAGCTTCTTCTGGGTTTCTTCGAACACCTTCGGATCGGTCGGCGGACCGTCATAGGCCTTGGCGAATTCGGCCAGCGGCAGCGGCAGCGTCAGCGGTGCGCCGTTGGAGTTGATCGCCTGCACGATCAGGTTCTGGCCCTTCTTCAGATTGGCCAGGAGCTCCGGAGTGACTTCGTAATCCGACATACAGCCATTGGCGAAGCAGATCACATAGGGGCTCTGCGCCGGGGCATTGCTGTCCACGATCACGCGGGTGCCGTGCACGAGCTGCATGCCGAGCGGCAGCGTCACGCGCAGGATCTTCTTCGGTTCGCCTTCCGGCTCGATGATGACGGCGGCGATGACGGGCTGGCCCGACTCGATGCGGCCGTCCTTGCCGGTGAAGCAGACCTGCTTCGCGTTGGCGTCCTGGCCCTTGAGGCAGAACTTGGTCCAGGGCGCGTAGATCAGCTGAACCTGCTGATCGGCCGGCGGCGCGCCTGCGGCCGGCGCCTGGGCGGCGGGAGCAGCCGGAGCAGCAGCCTTCGGTGCAGCTTTCGGCGCGGCCTTGGGCGCAGGCGCAGCAGCCTTCGGCGCCGCGGCCGGCGGCGCAGCAGGCGCAGGAGCCTGCGCATACGCAACCGGAGCGATCATCGTGGCGGTCAAGGCCGTCGCCGCCAGAAGCGCGAAGCCCCGCCCGCGCGGCAGAACCGACGCAGCCAAGAGACGGAAATTCATTTCGGAAAACCCTTTCTGAACGGAGGCGCTCATATCCCGGAGGCGGCGCTGACAGTCACCCGTTGGCGGGTGTCTCGGTGCCAATTAAGGCCGTTACGTGACAGGCCGCGCCGTCCTCGTCAATTGTCCGCTTTCAATACAGCGGCCGACGAAAAGATCAATGGCGCCAGCCCTATTTGATGCATGGCACAGGTTCGGGGTGGGCAGCCATGGTAAAGTTCCTCTGTGAAATCAACCGAATCAAATCGCACAGATGCACAGGGTCTCTCGACCCTGTCCAAGGTGATCGCGGCGCTGGCCTGCTGGGCAGCTCTAGCCGCCCCAGTGGCCGATTCCGCACAGGCCGATCCCAGCCACGCGATCGCCATGCACGGCGCCCCGGCCCTGCCACCCGATTTCAGGCAGATGCCCTATGCCAATCCCGACGCGCCGAAAGGCGGCCGCATGGTCCAGGGCGTGCTCGGCACTTTCGACAGTCTCAATCCCTTCATCGTCCGGGGCATCGCGGTGCCGCAGATGCGCGGCTATGTCATCGAAAGCCTGATGGCCCGCGGCCAGGACGAAGCCTTTACGCTCTACGGCCTGCTCGCCGAGAGCGTCGAAACCGACGATACCAGAAGCTTCGTCACCTTCCGGATCAATCCCCAGGCCAAATTCTCCGACGGCAAGCCCGTCCTGGCTGTAGACGTACTGTTCTCCTGGCAATTGCTGCGCGACAAGGGCCGGCCCAATCACCGGCAGTATTATTCCAAAGTGGCCAAGGCCGAAGCGCTGGATGAGCGCACGGTGCGCTTCGACTTCGGCGGCCAGGCCGATCGCGAATTGCCGCTGATCCTCGGCCTGATGCCGGTGCTGCCGAAACACGCCGTCAATCCCGACACGTTCGAGGAAACCTCGATGGCGCCGCCGCTGGGCTCCGGGCCCTATACGGTGACGGGTGTGAAGCCCGGTGCGGCGGTGACCCTCACCCAAAATCCCGCCTATTGGGGCCGCGATCTGCCGATCAATCGCGGGCTGTGGAATTTCGACGAGATCCGCCTCGATTACTATCGCGAGGCCAATACCCATTTCGAAGCCTTCAAGCGCGGCCTCTACGACTTCCGCGTCGAGAACGAACCGCTGCGCTGGCACGACGGCTACACATTCCCTGCCGCCTCGTCCGGCGAGGTGATCCGCGACAGCATCAAGACCGGCCTGCCGAAGCCGTCGGAATTTCTGGTGTTCAACACGCGGCGGCCAATGTTCGCGGATATTCGCGTACGTCAGGCGCTGACGCTGCTGTTCGATTTCGAATGGATCAACCGCACCTATTTCTTCGGCCTCTATGCCCGCTCGGCCGGCTTCTTCGCGGGCTCGGATCTCTCCGCCTATATGCGCGCCGCGGATGATCGCGAACGGACACTGCTGCAGCCCTACGCCTCAAATATAGCCGCCAACATTCTCGATGGCAGCTACCGCCTGCCGGTCAGCGATGGCTCGGGCCGTGACCGTCCCGCGCTGCGCACTGCGCTGGCACTGCTGAAGGATGCGGGCTACGTGCTCGATAACAACGTGCTGCGGCGGCAATCGGACAAAGCGCCCCTCGCCTTCGAGATCCTCGTCACCACCCGCGATCAGGAACGCATCGCGCTGGCCTATGCACGCGATCTCAAGCGCGCCGGCATCATTGCCAATATCCGCTCCATCGATGCCGTGCAGTTCGACCAGCGCCGCATCAATTTCGAATTCGACATGATCCAGAATCGCTGGGACCAGTCGCTGTCGCCGGGCAACGAACAGTCGTTCTACTGGGGTTCGGAAGCCGCCGATAATCCCGGCACCCGCAACTATATGGGCGCGAAGAATCCCGCGGTCGACGCCATGATCTCCGCCATGCTGGAGGCCCGCGACCACGGTCCCTTCGTCGATGCCGTCCGCGCCATGGACCGCGCGCTGATCGCAGGTTTCTACGCTATCCCGCTCTACTATGTCGGCGAGCAATGGATTGCGCGATGGAATCGGATAGAACGACCTTCGACCATCGCACTCTCAGGCTATTTGCCGGAGACCTGGTGGGCCAGAACGCTGCCAGCTTCGCCGCCGAACCGGAAGTGACACCGTGACATCACCCACGCCGAACGCCTCGCCCACCCTCGACGGTCTGTTTCGCCGCATTCTCAGCCGGCAGCCGCAGGCGCTGGCGCTGGTCGATCCCGCCGACAAGCTGCGCATCACGGCGACGGAACCGCAGCGGCTGACCTTTGCGGATGCCGACCGCGCGATCTCGGCGCTGACGGCGCATTTCATGGAGGCCGGCCTCCCCGCCAATTCGGTCATCGCCGTCCAATTGCCGAACACCGTGGAATTCGTGCTGACCGTGCTGGCTGCGCATCGCGCCGGCCTCGTCGTCGCGCTGCTGCCGCAGCTCTGGCGCCAGGCCGACCTGACCATGGCACTGAATCGCTGCAGTGCGCGTGCGCTGGTGACGTCGAGCAAGATCGATGGCGTCAGCCATGCCGATCTGATCATGAACGCTGCGGCTGAAGCCTTCTCGATCCGCTATGTCGGCGGCTTCGGCAGCGACCTGCCGGAAGGCATGACCCCGCTCGACGCCGTATTGACGGGCGAATTCGCCGAACCCACACCGGTGGTGCAGGACGCCCGCCGCGCGGCCATCGTCTCCTTCGATGTCACGTCCGATGGCTTCCGCGCAGTGCCGCGCACGCATCTCAACCTGATCTCGGGCGGCCTTGCTGTGTTCCTGGAAAGCGGCATGCCGCAGGGCGCCACGATCATGTCGGCGCTGGTGCCGTCGTCCTTCGCCAGCATCGCCTCGTCGCTGGTGACCTGGCTGCTCTCTGGCGGCGTACTCGCTTTGCATCATCCGTTCGACAATGCGGTGCTGGAACGTAGCATCGCCGCCAATGCCTGCGACGTGCTTGTGGCCCCGGCGCCGCTGGCGCAGCGTCTCGCCGAAGGCGGATTGCTGGATCGGTCTCCCGTGCTGCGTTATGTGCTCGGCCTCTGGCGCGCGCCTGAACAGGTCGCCGCCTCGCCTGCATGGCCGGGCTCCCAGGCATCGTTCACCGACGTCTATCTGTTCGGCGAAGCCGGCCTGTTCGGCGCCATCCGCGCAGACGACGGCTTGCCCGTCGCCATCATGCCCGGCCCGCACGGCGCTCCGCGCGCCCAGCAAGGCTCCTCCATTGCCGGCGACATCATGCTGACGCCCAGGGGCACGCTGGGCCTCCGCGGCCCGATGGTACCGGTGCTGGCCTATACGGCCCAGGCCGACGCCAGCAACGCGTTGATCCCCGCCCAGCCGCTCGATTATGTCGATACCGGCTATATGGCCCGGCTCGACCGCGCGACGGGCGCGATCAACATCACTGCGCCGCCCTCGGGCATCATGGCCGTCGGCGGCTATCGCTTCCTGGCGCAGGACCTCAATGAATGGGCCAAGCGGCTCGGCGAGAACGCGATGCTTACCGCGCTCCCCGATCGGCTCAGCGGCTACCGCCTCGCCGGCCGCGCCAGCAATAACGGCCGCGCCCGCGACGCCCTGACGGAACTCGGCCTCAATCCGCTGATGGTCGAAGCCTTCCGCGACCGTGCCGCAGCCGACTGAGCCAGCAAAAGTGATCTTGAAAATGCGAGCGATCTCATTGACTCTGCATTAAGGACGTCGGGCTAGCCTGCCGCGATCAGTTTCGCGTAGAGGTTCAGCTCAAGCATGTCCGACCAGGCCACGATCGTCGCCGTCTCCAACCAGCAGCCGGCCGCGTTTGCGACAGCCCTGGCGGAGAGCAACATCTTCCCGGTTGTCGATGCGACATGGGCCGAGGCACTGGATGCGGTGGCGCGGGTGCAGCCGGCCGCCGTGGTCGTGTCTGCTTCCGCTGACGACATGCCGACCTTCCAGGCGCTGGCGAAGCGCCTTGGCGCCAAGCAACCTTACGTGCCGCTGATTGCGATCGATCCCGCCACGGACTTGCCGGGCCATGCCATCCCGCTCACGCAAACCGACGGCAATTTCGACCGGCTCAGCGCGCGGCTGCGCAACGCGCTGCGTGTGCGCACGCTGCACGCCACGGTCATGCGACGCCTGACAGCCGAAAACCTGCATCGCATGTCCCTGCAGTCGGACCCGCTCGACGATGCGACGGTGATGCTGATCGGCCGCGGCGGTGGTTATGCCGCGCTGTCGGTTGCGCTCGGCGAACGCGTCGGCGTGGTCGGCGCGCTCAGCATCGAGGCCGCCGCCAAACATCTCAACGCGCGCGACCTCGACGGCATCGTCATCGGCGAGGGCTTCAGCACGCGCGTCGTTGACGCGTTTCTCACTGTCCTCACCGAGGACGCACGCTTCCGCAATCTGCCCGTTGTCGTCACCGTGCCCGGCCTGACGCCGAGCTACGATCTTGCCAATCTCGAAATGGTCGCCGGAGACGCCGACACCGTCGCGGCCACGGCGCTACCGCTGCTGCGCCAGCATGCCTTCGAGGCACGTCTCGGCCGCACCTTGAAGTCGATCGAATCCGACGGGCTGCTCGATCCCGCCACCGGCCTGCTCACGACAGCAGCCTTCGAACGCGACATCGCGACCGCCGTCTATCACACGCAAACCCGCGGCGGCGGATTGTCGATGGCCCGGTTCGCATTCGACAATATCCCGCTACGCGCGCAGCGCGACGCTGCGCGGATCATCAGCCGGCTGATGCGGCGGATGGATTTCGGCACGCTGCAGAGTGACGGCTCCATCGTGGTCGCCTTCGCCGAAACCGACCAGCGCAACGCCCATATGATCGCCAGGCGGCTCTCCAGCGTGATGAAGCACACCATGCACGGACCCAAGCGCGATGCGCGCAACGATCCCCACGTCACCGTGATCACGATGGAGCCAACGGATACCGCGAAGTCGCTGCTGGCGCGCCTGCATGGCGAGGACGCGCAACGCGCAGCGTCATAAGTTCCAGAAATAAAATCAGGAACGAAGTATCGAACGTCGCATTGTAGGTGCATCTGCAATGGAGACAACGATAATGAAAAAGCTCGCACTGATCACCGCTTCCCTCGCCCTTCTCGCCACGCCGGTTCTCGCGCAGTCGACAGTCACGACGGGCGCTGCACCCGCCGAGGCAAAGTTCTCGACCGTCTCCAAGGAGGAGATGTTCTCGTCCAAGCTCAAGGGCCTGAACATCACCAACCAGAAGGACGAGACCATCGGCGAGATCAGCGATCTCGCAATCAAGAACAATCAGGTCGACGCGTTGATCCTGTCGGTCGGCGGCTTCCTCGGCATGGGCGAACACTACGTCGCAGTCTCGCCAGCTTCGGTGAAGGTGAGCCTGAACAAGGACAACAAGTGGGTGGCGTCGATGAACACCACCAAGGAAGCGCTGAAGGCCGCTCCGGAATTCAAGTATCCGAAGTAAGCGTCGCGTAGTTCAACGAACGGCCGTCGGCAGTAATGCCGGCGGCCGGTTGTCGTTAAGCCGCCTTCTTGCTCTCCGCGAGCCCCGCCAGCGCGCGCAGGATTTCCGTTGCGCCTTCGAGACGTTCTTCCGGTGTTCCCCAATCCTGCAGGAACACCACCTTCATGTCCGGGCGCACCTTCGCGGCCTGGCCATACTGCTTGATGAAGAATACCAGCCTGTCCGGCTGCGCGAACGAGTTGTCGCGGAACGAGATGACAACGCCCTTCGGACCGGCATCGACCTTCTCGACATTGGCGCGGCGGCAATAGGCCTTGATGGCCGCGATCTTGAACAGATAGCGGACCTCGTCCGGCAGAACGCCGAAACGGTCGCGCAGTTCGGCCGCGAAGGCTGCAATCTCGTCGTCGGTTTCGAGATCGGCGAGCCGGCGATACAGCGACAGACGGACCGCAAGATCGGCGACGAAGTCGTCGGGGATCATCACCGGCATGCCGAGCGTGATGGTCGGCGACCACCTGTCGGCAACCGGCTCGGAAATACCCGACTTGAGCGCCAGGATCGCCTCTTCCAGCATCGACTGATACAGCTCGAAACCGACTTCCTTGATATGGCCGGACTGCTCTTCGCCGAGCAGATTGCCGGCGCCGCGGATATCCAGATCGTGCGAGGCGAGTTGGAAGCCGGCGCCGAGGTTCTCCAGCGACTGCAGCACTTTCAAACGCCGCTCCGCCTGCCCGGTGATTTTGTGCGTCGACGGCAGCGTGAACAGCGCATAAGCGCGCAGCTTGGAGCGGCCGACGCGACCACGGAGCTGATAGAGCTGCGCGAGACCGAACATGTCGGCGCGGTGGATGATCAGCGTATTGGCGTTCGGGATATCGAGGCCCGATTCCACGATCGTGGTGGACAGCAGGATATCGTATTTGCCGTCATAGAAGGCCGACATGATGTCCTCGATGACCGTCGGCGCCATCTGACCATGGGCCACGGCGACCTTCATCTCCGGCACGTGCTTGTCGAGGAAGTCCTTCACTTCGGCGAGATCGTCGATGCGCGGCACCACGTAGAAAGCTTGCCCGCCGCGATAGCGCTCACGCAGCAGCGCTTCGCGGATCATCAGGGGATCGTGCGGCGCCACGAAGGTCCGCACGGCGAGGCGATCGACCGGCGCCGAGGCAATGATCGACAGATCGCGCACGCCGGTCAATGCGAGTTGCAGCGTGCGCGGGATCGGCGTCGCGGACAGCGTCAGCACATGGACATTGGCGCGGAGCTGCTTCAGCCGTTCCTTGTGCGTCACGCCAAAGTGCTGCTCCTCGTCGACCACGACGAGGCCGAGGTCCTTGAACTTGATCGACTTGCCGAGCAGCGCATGCGTGCCCACGACGATGTCGATGGAGCCATCCGCGAGGCCCTTCTTGGTCGCCGTCAGCTCTTTCGGCGCGACCAGCCGCGAGGCCTGCGCGACATTCACCGGAAAGCCCTTGAAGCGCTCGGTGAAGTTCTTCGCGTGCTGGCGCGCCAGCAGCGTGGTTGGCACCACGACGGCGACCTGCTTGCCTTCCATGGCCACGGCGAAGGTCGCGCGCATGGCCACTTCCGTTTTGCCGAAGCCGACATCGCCGCAGATCAGGCGATCCATCGGCTTGCCATGTTCGAGATCGTGCAGCGCGGCGTTGATCGCGGTCTGCTGGTCCTCGGTTTCCTCATAGGGAAAGCGCGCGCAGAATTCGTCATACTGCTCGCGCGGTACGACGATCCGCTCGGTCTCGCGCAGATGCCGCTCGGCCGCGATCTTGATGAGTTCGCCGGCAATTTCCTGGATGCGATTCTTGAGCTTGGCCTTGCGCGCCTGCCAGCCCGAACCGCCGAGCTTGTCGAGCTCGACATTGGTCGCGTCGGAGCCGTAGCGCGACAGCAGTTCGATATTCTCGACGGGGAGAAACAGCTTGGTCTCGTTGGCGTAGCGCAATTCGAGACAGTCATGCGGCGCGCCGCCGACCTGCAACGTCTGCAGCCCGACGAAACGGCCGATGCCGTGCTCCACATGAACGACGATGTCGCCGGCCGCGAGACTCGTCACTTCCGAGATGAAGTTGTCGAGCTTGCGGCTCGCCTTGCGCGGCCGTACCAGGCGGTCGCCGAGAATGTCCTGTTCGCTGATGACGGCGATCTGGTCGGTCTCGAAACCGGATTCCATGCCGACCACGGCCAGCATGGTCTCGTTGCGCGGCGTCGCCTGCACCGCGCGCCAGGAATTCACCATCTGCTGGTTCAGCAGCTTGTGATCCTTCAACATGCTCGCCATGCGGTCGCGCGAGCCTTCGCTCCACAGCGCGACAACGACCTTCTTGCGCTCCGCCTGCAACGCCCCAATATGCGCGACCACGCGCTCGAACACGTTCACATTGGCGTCGGCGCGCTCCGGCGCGAAATTGCGGCCTGCCCGTGCACCCGCGTCGACCACGCCCGGCGTGCCGTCCGGCACGGCGAACGGCGACAACCGCGCCATTGCGAGATCTTCCAGCCGCTTGTGCCATTCGCTGTCGGTCAGATAGAGCCGGTCCGGCGGCAGCGGCTTGTAGATCGCGCCGCCGCCGGGGATGCCCATGGCTTCGCGGCGCGCCTCGTAATAATCGCCGATCTGCTTGAAGCGTTCGGTGGCGGCATCTTCGCCCTGCGGCTCGATGGCAGCCGGCGTGCCCGGCAGATAATCGAACAGCGTGTCCATGCGGTCCTGGAACAGCGGCAGCCAGTGCTCCATGCCGGGATGACGGCGGCCTTCGCTGACCGCTTCATAGAGTTGGTCGTCGCGTTCCGGCGCGCCGAACTGCGCGACATAGCCCATGCGGAAGCGGCGGATGGTTTCGGTGATGAGCTGGAATTCAGACACCGGCACCAGATCCAGCGCGCGCATATCCATCAGCGTGCGTTGCGTCTCGGCATCGAAGGCCCGGATCGATTCCAGGCTGTCGCCGAAGAAGTCGAACCGCACGGGCTGGTCGAGGCCCGCCGGAAACAGATCGAGGATGCCGCCGCGCACGGCATATTCGCCGGGCTCGCGCACCGTACCGGAGCGGGTGTAGCCGTTGTGTTCGAGCCAGGCGACAATGGAGTCCATCGGCACCACATGGCCGGGCGCAACCGACAGCGCCTGCGCCGCCACGATCTCGCGGGCCGGCACGCGCTGGACGACGGCATTGACCGTGGTCAGCACGATCATCGGCTTGTCGCTGCCGGTGAGGCGCGACAGCCGCGCCAGCGTGGTCATGCGATGCGCGAGAATGCCGCCATGGGGCGAGACGCGGTCGTAGGGCTGGCAGTCCCAGGCCGGGAATTGCAGCACCGGCAGATCCGGCGCGAAGAATTCCAGCGAGCGCGCGAGCTGCTGCATCCGCGGACCGTCACGGCAGATCACGGTCAGGCTCACCGCCGGCGGCTTCGGCTTGGCCGCAACCGCGCGTGCCAAATCGGCAACGATCAGGCCTTCGGCACCCTCGGCGACATTGGCAAAGGTCAGCGCACGGCCGGGCGCAAGCTGCGCGGCCGGCGAGGCAACGGGGGATTTCATAGAGGCTTGTCCAGATTCCGGAACAGCTTGATGCGCTCGAACAGCGGCGTGCGGTACTGTTCGTCCAATTGGGTATCACCGACAAAGGCCGGATAGAGCTCGGGGTCTTCGAGGCCAATCAGGTCTTCGAGCTGCTTGAGTTCGAGGTCCGCCAGAATGCCGATCTCGGCATCCGCAAAGCGGCCCAGAATGAGATCCATCTCGCGCGTGCCGCGGTGCCAGCAGCGGAACAGCAGCCGCTTGCGGCGGTCATCCAGGCCGTTGCTCGATCGTGTCGTTCCCGTCATCTGTCCATCCCGCCCAAAGCCCGCAAACGCAGAAAGCCCGGACGTGCCGGGCAGGCTCATATAGCCTCCGCTTCCGCCCCTGTCAGCACCTCATAACGCATTGCTTTCGCCTTGAAATGCATCCAAGTCTCGCAAATACCGTAGCTCTCTCGCCGTGCTGGCCACCTGAGTCGTCCTGATGCGCCCTGAAGTGCTCAATCCCCTGTTCGTCCCGGTCACTAGCATGTCGGGCATCGGGCCGAAGCAGGACAAGCTGCTGCGCTTCCTGCTGGACCGCGCCGAGACGCCGCGCATCGTCGATCTCTTGCTCCATCTGCCGGTCAGCGTGATCGACCGCCGCGACAGGCCGAAGATCAACGAGGCCGAGATCGGCGCCATGGTGACCCTCGAAGTCACCGTCGATCGCCATCGCGAACCGCCGCCCGGCCGCTCCCGCGCCCCGCATCTGGTCTATGCCCACGACGACACCGGCACGGTGATCCTGACCTATTTCCGCACCTATCCCGGGCAGATCGAAAAGCTGCTGCCGGTCGGCGAGAAGCGCTACGTCTCCGGCACAACACAGCTGTTCGACGGCATGCTGCAAATCACCCATCCCGACCGCGTGGTCGACGAGGAAGGCTTCGCCAAGCTCACGGGTATCGACGCGGTCTATCCGCTGACCCAGGGCCTCGCCATCACCTCACTGCGCAAGGCCATCGCGCAGGCGCTCACCAAGCTGCCGGCGCTGCCGGAATGGATCAGCCCCGAAGTGATCCGGCGCTGCAAGTTCCCGTCGCTGGCGGAGGCGTTGCAGCGTGTCCATGTGCCGGTGGAGATTACTGATGTCCTTCCGGAAGGTCCGTTCTGGTCGCGCCTCGCTTTCGATGAACTGCTCGCCGGCCAACTGGCGCTGGCGCTGGTGCGTGCGCAACTCCGTCGTCCCGCCGGCGATCGCAATGCCGGCGATGGTCACATCCGCCGCAAGATCATCGACGCCCTGCCCTATGCGCTGACGCAATCGCAGCAGCAGGCGACCGCGGCCATTGCCGATGATCTCACCAAGCCGCTGCGCATGCTCCGGTTGCTGCAGGGTGACGTCGGCTCGGGCAAGACCGTCGTGGCGCTGCTTGCCGCTGCGGCCGCCGCCGAGGTCGGCAAGCAGACAGCCTTGATGGCGCCGACGGAAATTCTCGCGCGCCAGCACATCAAGACCATCACGCCGCTGGCCGAACGCGCAGGTCTGCGCGTCGCCATCCTCACCGGCCGTGAGAAAGGCCGCGAGCGCAAGGATATCCTGGCGCGGCTCGCCGCCGGCGAGATCGACTTCATTGTCGGCACCCACGCACTGATCCAGGACGACGTCGCATTCAAAGCGCTCGCATTGGCTGTCGTCGACGAGCAGCACCGTTTCGGTGTCCGCGAGCGCCTCACGCTGACCAACAAGGGCAGCGCGGTCGATGTGTTGGTGCTGTCGGCGACGCCGATCCCGCGCACGCTGGTGCTGACTTACTTTGGCGACATGGACATCTCGGAACTGCGTGAAAAGCCCGCCGGACGCCAGCCGATCGAGACCCGCACCATGTCCGCAAGCCGGCTGCAGGAAGTCATCGATGGCATCGGCCGCGCGGTGGACAACGGCAAGCTGATCTACTGGATCGTGCCGCTGGTGGAAGAGTCCGAGATGGACGGCCCGAAACTCACCAATGCGGAAGAGCGCTTTGAAAGCCTGCAGCAGCGGTTCGGCGACAAGGTTGGCATCGTGCATGGCCGGATGAAAGGCACCGAAAAGGATGCGGCGATGGCGCGCTTCGCTGCCGGCGAGACGCAGATCCTCGTCGCCACGACGGTCGTCGAAGTCGGCGTCGACGTGCCCGCCGCCACCATCATGGTGATCGAGAATGCCGAGCGCTTCGGCCTCGCGCAACTCCATCAGCTCCGCGGTCGCATCGGACGTGGCTCCGAGGCGTCCACATGTCTCCTGCTCTATCGCGAACCGCTTGGCGAGATCGCCACCAAGCGCCTCAAGGTCATCAAAGACTCCACTGATGGTTTTCGCATTGCCGAGGAAGACCTCAAGCTGCGCGGCGAAGGCGACGTATTGGGAACGCGTCAGAGCGGCATGCCCGGCTTCCGCATCGCGCGGTCCGAAGTCCATGCACAGCTCATCACACAGGCGCGCGACGAAGCGCTGCGGATCCTGCAGGACAATCCGAAACTGACAGGCGAGCGCGGCGAAGCGCTGCGCTGCCTGCTGTATCTCTACGAACGCGATGAGGCGATCCCGCTGATCGGTGCGGGATAGCCGCGCTTTCTTGTCATTCCGGGGTAGGACGGACCGCAAAGCGGGCCGGACTGAGCCCGGAATCTCGAAGTGTTTTGCGCTGTCGGAGACTCTCATGCTGGGATTCCGGGTTCGCGTGCGCGAAGGCGCGCCCGCGCCCCGGAATGACGAGCTTGGGGCGGCAAGCCTGCACCAAACATTTTTTCCTACCCGCCGTTGACAACATCCCCATCAGGTTTATATTCCCCTCCGTCCTGCCCCACCGAGAGGGGCGATCGCGATCGTCACGTTCGCGGGGCAGGATGCGGTGGACGCCGGAGATGCGGCGTCACGCGGTTCATGGGGGAACGTCTGTCTTCGGGCAGGACGGATCTGCGCCAGCACTGCCACTGGCAAGGAAACGGCCGACCTTCGGATGGACAGACCCCTGGACAGTGTGACGGACGACCAAATCGAAACGCGTTCGGCCAAGTGCTTTGCGGCTACCCTGTCCCTCCGCCCTGGGACATTAATTTTGGTGATGGGACCGTTCGCCATGGCAGATGTGCAAGCAACCGAAAAAACACCGCAGGCGGAACGTCGGGCACTTGCTCGGCGCCTCCGAAAGTCCTGATGCACTCACAATTGCGGAAGACCGCATCGCATCAGGCCCAAGGGTGCAACGGGCACCCGGCGTTCCGCACGCCCTCTCGCAAGGGGGCGGGAATGCAAGCGACGACGGCGCCCCCGCGCCGCAAACAACAGGGGTGATGACGCATGTCTGAAGAGCAGTGGCTGTTTGACAGTTGAATCAGCAACGGCGCGACGTGGACGTCCCACACACTGCCGTCATGCCCGGCGCATGCCGGGTATCCACGCCTTGGCGAGGTCCACAGCAAGGCGTGGATGGCCGGAACAAGTCCGGCCATGACAACCGAGAGCGTTACGAGGCATCGATTGATAGGTTTCGCGAAGACGCTCATCCCATCAACAAAGCCGTGGTGCCTCAATCCACCTGTGCTGGCTGCTTCGCTGGCGGAGCATTCGCGATACCCGCTGCCGTTGCCATCTGCGCCAATGCTGCGATCTTCTTCTGCGAATCTGAGCCTGGCTGTACGACGCCCGCCGACATGATCAGTGTCGCGGCATCCTCGGCGGACATGTCGATGTCGATGATCTTGCTCTTCGGCACATAGAAGAAGAATCCCGTCGTCGGATTCGGCGCGCAGGGCAGGAACACCGAGATGTGCTCCTCCTGCCCCGGCAGGCTCTTCGCGACTTCGGTGCTCGGCGGCTGCGAGATCAGCACGATCGACCACATGCCCGGCGACGGAAACTCGACGAGACCGACTTTACGGAAACTCGATCCTGAACCCGAGAACAGCGTCTCGAACACCTGCTTCAGCCCGCGATAGATCGCGCGCACCACCGGCATGCGGCCGAGCAGGTTCTCGCCGAGATCGACCAGGGAGCGGCCGATCAGGTTGGCGGTGAGGAAACCCAGCAGGGTCAGCGCCACGAAAGCGACGATCAGGCCGGAGCCCGGAATACCGTAAGGCAGATACTGTTCGGGCCGATAGGCCTCCGGTACCAGCGGCCGCACGATGGCATCGACCCAGGTGACGAACCACCAGGTCAGGTAAAAGGTAATCGCGACCGGACCGGCGACGATCAGACCGGTGAGGAAATAGTTGCGGATCCGGGCCATGAAGCCGCGCGGCGCCTCGGGCGGCGGGTCGCCAACGGGCGGGGTCAACGGCAAATCGGGGCGTTCCATCAGCGTTTCAAATCCATCTGGCGCGGCGCGCGAAACCGCGCCGTCAGTCCTTATGGGTATCCTAGCAGGATTTCGCCAGTGCGGGGGAAGCCACTTGGCGGCGCCAGGCGGCCAAACCGGCCGCCTGCGACAATCTTGCCGCTTCGCCGGCCTATTCCACCGTGACCGACTTCGCCAGATTGCGGGGCTGGTCGACGTCAGTGCCCATCACCACGGCGGTGTGATAAGCGAGCAACTGCACCGGCACGGCATAGACCAGCGGCGTGAATGCTGCGTCCATGTCCGGCATCACAATGGTCACCATGGAGTCCACGGTGGCCTCCTCGGCGCCCTTGGCATCGGTCATCAGAATGATGTTGCCGCCGCGCGCTGCGACCTCCTGCATGTTCGACACGGTCTTGTCGAACACCCGGTCATAGGGCGCGATCACGACCACCGGCATGGTCTCGTCGATCAGCGCGATCGGACCATGCTTGAGTTCGCCGGCCGCGTAACCCTCAGCGTGGATGTAGGAGATTTCCTTCAGCTTCAGCGCGCCCTCCAGTGCCAGCGGATAACTGGTGCCGCGGCCGAGATAGAGCACGTCCTTCGACTTGGCGATGTCGCGCGCCAGCTTCTCGATCGCAGCTTCGTGCGTCAGCGCATCCGTCATCAGACGGGGGACCTTGACGAGACCGTGAACCAGTTTGGCTTCGTCGGCGTCGGACAACTCGCCGCGGGCCTTGCCGGCTGCGATCGCAAGCGTCGCCAGCGCCATCAACTGGCAGGTGAAAGCCTTGGTAGAAGCCACGCCGATTTCCGGACCAGCCAGCGTCGGCATCACGGTCTCGCTCTCGCGTGCAATGGTCGAGGTCGTGACGTTGACGACAGCGAGCGTGTGCATGCCCTGCTCTTTGGCGTAACGCAGCGCTGCCAGCGTATCGGCCGTCTCGCCGGACTGTGAGATGAAGATCGCAAGATCGCCCTTGCGTACCGGGGCTTCGCGATAGCGGAATTCAGATGCCACATCGACTTCGACCGGCACGCGCGCAAAGCGTTCGAACCAGTATTTAGCGATAAAACCCGCGTAGCTCGCAGTGCCGCAGGCGGTGATCGAAATGCGCTGGATGTCCTTGAAGTCGAACGGCAGCGTCATCGGCAGCGCAACGCGCTCGTTCGCCAGATCGACATAACGCGCCAGCGTGTGACCAACGACTTCCGGTTGCTCGTGAATTTCCTTGGCCATGAAGTGGCGATAGTTGGCCTTATCGACCATGAAGGCTGACGCGCCGGATTTCAGCACATCGCGCTTCACGACCTTGCCGGATTCATCGTGGATCTCGCAGCCCTTGCGGGTCAGCACCACCCAGTCACCGTCTTCGAGATAGCTGATGTCGTCGGTGAACGGCGCCAGCGCAATCGCGTCGGAGCCAAGATACATCTCGCCGTCACCATAGCCCACTGCGAGCGGCGAGCCTTTGCGGGCGCCGATCATCAGGTTGTCGTGATCCTTGAACACGAAAGCCAATGCGAACGCGCCCTTGAGCCGTGGCAGCGCCTGCTTCACGGCATCGACCGGTGTTGAGCCCTTCTGCAGATAGAAACTGACGAGGTGCGCGACGACTTCGGTGTCGGTCTCGCTCGCGAATTTGGCGCCGCTCTTTTCGAGCTCGATACGCAATTCGCGGAAATTCTCGATGATGCCGTTATGCACAACCGCGACGCCTTCGGCGGCGTGCGGATGCGCATTGGCTTCGGTCGGCTTGCCATGCGTCGCCCAGCGCGTGTGACCGATGCCGATATGACCTGCCAGCGGCGACTTGCCTAGCTTGGCTTCGAGATTCTTCAGCTTGCCTTCGGCGCGGCGGCGATCGATATGCGCGCCTTCCAGCGTGGCGACGCCAGCGGAATCGTAGCCGCGATATTCGAGGCGCTTCAGCGAGTCCACGATCTGGTCAGCAACCGGACCGCGTCCCAAAATTCCGACGATGCCGCACATGCGGGGTTATCTCTCCAAGTGGTATCAAATTGCCCAGAAATACTGGAACTCTCTTAGCGAGAATCGCAAATCGACTGTTACTCAATAATTATTGCCGATTGAGACAAGTTACCGCGGTTATAGGGGCATTTTGCGCGACGCGTTTAACAAACCATCAACGTGTTTGCGGAAGCATCTACGCCTGACCGGAGTAGACGTCCATGTGGGAGGAGCGAGACCCCAGAGCCCCCCGATCGATCGCCGGATCACGGCTGCGACATGTCGAGATGTCGCAGAGCAAACTGGCGCATTGGCCGCCGCCGCAGCGTGATATTGCGGTGAAACCGCATGTCGCTGAGCCCCATACGCCGCAGGAAGAAATTGTCGCCAAGCGCCCGATACGCCGTGGTTGGCACCTGAAGACCCCGGTGACCTGACGTCATCGCGAACACCCCGCGCTCACTTCGGCTTCTTGTTCGCCGCGTTCTTGTCGCGGAAGCGCTTGCCCCAACCTTCCTTCATCGACACCTCGTTGCGCTCTACCGCAAGCGCATCGTCCGGCACATCGCGGGTGATCACCGAACCCGAACCGATATAAGCGCCGGCCCCGATCTTCACCGGTGCGACCAGCGACGAATTCGAACCGACAAAGGCGCCGGCACCGATGATCGTCTTGCTCTTGTTGAAGCCATCGTAATTGCAGGTGATGGTGCCCGCGCCGATATTGGCGCCGGCACCGATATGCGTGTCGCCGACATAGGTCAGGTGGTTGACCTTCACGCCCGCTTCCAGAATGGCCGCCTTGGCTTCAACGAAGTTGCCGATGCGCGCGCCCTCGCCGACCGACGTTCCCGGCCGGATGCGTGCGTAAGGACCGATCGAGGCCTTCTTGCCGATGGCCGCCTGCACGATGTGCGAGAAGGCGTGAATGACAGCGCCGTCGGCGATACTGACGCCGGGCCCGATCACGACATACTGCTCGATGGTGACGTCGTTGCCGAACGTCGTATCGGCCGCAAGATGCACGGTCTCCGGCGCGACGATGGTCACGCCCGCGTCGAGCGCGGCCTTGCGCAGCCTTGCCTGCATGATCGCTTCGGCTTCCGCGAGCTGCGCCTTGGTGTTGATGCCGCGGACTTCATCCTCACTGGTCTCGATCACGCTCGCCCGCAAGCCCATGCTCCGCACGATCTCGACGGCATCGGTGAGATAGTATTCGCCCTTGCTGTTGGACGTGCCGATCTTCTCGATGATTGTGAGCGCGGTCTTGCCGGCGAAAGCCATCACCCCGGCATTGCAGAGATCGACCGCACGCTCGGCCGGTGTGGCATCCGCATGTTCACGGATCGCAACCAGCTGATCGCCTTCGACCAGAAGTCGGCCATAACCAGTCGGATCGGCCGCACGAAAGCCGAGTACGGTCAGCGCGGCACCTGCCTTCAACGGCGCACGCAAACGCTCGAACGTCTCGGCTGAAATCAGCGGCGTGTCGCCGAAGGCGATCAGCAGATCGTCCGCGCCTTTCGCAATGGCGTCCTTTGCTGCCAGCACGGCATGGGCGGTGCCGAGACGCTCATGCTGAACGAATGTTGCGGCATCGGGCCGCACCCGTCTGGCTTCATCCGCCACATCCTGACGATCGGGACCGACAACGACGGCCAGCGCAGAGCCTGCGCCATGAGGCGCTGCCGCGAGCACATGGCCCAGCAGCGACTGGCTGGCGACCTGATGCAGCACTTTCGGCGTCGAGGACCGCATCCGCGTTCCCTCGCCGGCCGCGAGCACGATGGTGAGGCTGGTTCTGCCCGTCATCCGAATCCCCGTTGTGGCGGCGCTCATGCGCCGCGGCCGTCTTAAATGGTTTTGGGCCAATCTGGAAACCGGTTTGGTTCGCCGTGTGGCCCGACAACCTCAGGTTCCCGCCGGTTTCCTGATAATGTTGAACTGTGATTCGCAGGGGCGATGGGGCGACGCAGACGTCGAATGGCGGATAAGCACGACAAGTGGGCCGATACTCTCTCAGCCGAGCATAGCGGTTGGCTGACCGGATTTCTGGCTGAGGAAGACAAGGTCGACCGCCGCATGATGTGGCGGCTGGGCTCCTGGGGCGTTGCCGCCGTGGGCGCGGTGGTGGTTGCCATTCTGGCCAGCCAGTCGCAGGTCCAGTTGCGCCGCGATCAGGTCGCCACATCCGATACCTTCGCGCGGCAGTCGCAGCAGATCCAGTTCGTTGCAAAGGAGACCCAGGCCGAGGCCCGGCGCCTGACGCTGGCCATCGAGACGCTGAACAGCGACCGCGACCGGCTCTATGCCCGCGTTACCTCGGTCGAACAGGGCCTGGATTCAGTCACCGGATCGATCAAGCGGCAGACCATTCCAACGCCAACAGCCGCCACAACGACGCCAGCACCAGCGCCGCAGCCACCTGCCTCCGCATCCGTCGTCGCCCCGCCTGCAGCCACCGAGCCAAAGCCGGTGGCAGAGCTTCCGAGCATTCCGTCGACGCCGGTCATCGGTCCCGTGGCTATCATCGCGCCGCCTGCCGAAACGACAGCCGCCAAACCGGCGCAAGTAGCGGCTTCATCGACAATCAATCCACCAGCCTCTGCGCCGCTCGTTGCATGGAAATCGATGACGGCGCCGCCCGACGCTGCGGCCGCCAAATTGAGCGAACCGGCGCCGACCATCGAAGCTCCTCCGGCCGCTCCGGAGACAACGGCATCGGTCCAACCGGCCGCGACCGAGCCCACCCCCACAGTCGTCGAGGCCGTTGCGACGCCGGTTGCGCGCACGGAGTTCGGCGTTGATATCGGCGGCGCCAATTCGGTGGACGGCCTGCGCGCGATCTGGCGCGGTATGTCCAAGTCACGCGCGCTGAACGGACTGCGCCCAATCATGATGGTGAAGGAACGCCCGACCGGACTCGGAATGCAACTGCGCCTCGTCGCCGGTCCACTCAGCGATGCTGCAGCCGCCGCGAAGATCTGCGCCGTGCTAACCGAGAGCAGCCGGCCCTGCGAGACGTCGATCTTCGACGGTCAGCGGCTTGCTATGAAGGCCGAGACGGCGCCCGCGGAAGTTGCGCCTGCACCAGCCAGACCGGCGCCACGCAGGCGCGCCGCGCCGAAGCCACAGGAGCGCACCGAACAAGCGCCGCCGCCCAAGCCCGTTGAAGAAGTTGCGCCGCCCAAGCCACAATCGTCGCTGACCTCGTTCCTGGGGCTGCGCTAAGGACCAAAAGATCATATTTTCAATCTCTTGGCGTGCGCGGCTAAAGTGTTATCTAGGTCCGACCTCTCACCGCGACCGCATGCCGGGTTGTTCCGCACAGCGTTTTGAACCATGGTTTCCGCATGAAAAAAGATCCGTTCAAGCTCACCGCCCGTCAGGTGCAATGGCTTCTCATCGTCGGCTTCCTGTCCGTCGGCTACGCCATCTATCTGCGTTATCTGGCTATCGAATTGTCGACGACGGCGCTCGCCTGCGACGCCGGCCTGCAGAGCACCCTGTGCAAGAGCCGGCTGGTGATGACCTATCTGTTCAAGAATTCGGTGTTCGGCATCGCCGCGATCGTCATTGCGACGCTGAATCTGCTGCGGCCATCGATCGTGCTGATCACCGTCGCGCTGATCGCAGCCGGTTTCGGGATCGTGCTCTACAATGTCGCCCTGTCGGGCATCGCGATCGGCCTGCTCATTCTGGGCTTTGCGCGGCCCGCGCCCGCCACAGCGTGATGCCGAACAGCAGATAGATCGCGCAGGTCCACAGCGACTGCCAGTTATCCGGCCCTTCGTTGAAGCCGATATACAGGGCCGACAGCACGAGCACTCCGGCAAACATCGACTCGGCGACCGGCCGTACGCCTTCCTGCGGACGGTTGACAGCCATCAGTCCGGCGAACGGCACCACCGCCATGGTCAGCGCCGCGAACGGAAAGTCGCGGTAACGCGGATCGAACACGAAACCGAGCGCGGTCTCAGCGCCGATCAGCGCCGCCACAGCCAGGGTCAGCCCGAGCAGGACGGTCGACGACGAACGGGCCAGGAACCGGCTCGGCCCGACCAGTTCGAGGAAGGTTGGTAGCGAGCGACCGGACATCGTCGCATAGGCGCATAGCAGCGGCGACGCGACACCGGCAGCCAGCAGCGCGCTCCACTGGATCCAGCGGCCGACGCCATAGCTTTCATAGATCAGCTTGTCTGCGGCAACGCCCAGCAGGACGCCGGCCACCGTGGCCGATACGGCAACGGTCAGCCAGGCCGACAGACGCGGCGACCATGGCCGTCGACGAAGCGTCAACATGCCCGTCACGAAAACCAGGAAGCTCAGGCCCATGCCGAGCCCCATCTGCAGCTTCCACGACGGATAATTGGTAATCGGAACGCCCGGTGGATACTTCAATTCGCGCGGCTGATCGTAGATCAGGCCCCAATAGCCGCCGACTGTACCTTCAAGGTCGCGCTTCCACGGCTGGTCATAGGCTTCGATCAGATTGACACGGAATCCCTCGCGCTTGGCCAGATCGAGGATTTCGGACACGACCCGTGCCTGGTTGGTGCGCGACGGCAACGCGCCATCGCGCATCCGCCCGGCACTCGGCCAACCTGTTTCGCCGATCAGGATTTCCTTGGATGGAAACGCCACGGCGAGACGCTTGCGGATCGAGTCCACATGGGCGGCGGCGCTCTTCGCGCGAATCGGAAAGTCCTCCCAATAGGGCAGGATGTGGATCGTGACGAAATCGACCGCGTCATAGATCTCGCGATTCTTCAGCCAGAACTCCCAGACATCGGCATAGGTCACGGGGATCTTGCCGACCTGCGCCTTCACCGAGCGGATATTGCCGACGAGATCGGCAGCCGTCATCTCGCCGCGCAACAGCACCTCGTTGCCGACGACCACGCTGCTGATCACGTTCGGAAAGCGCTTGGTGAGATCCACGACGCCGGCGATCTGCGCCAGGTTCTTGAGCCGGTTGCTGCCGAGCCAGACGCCCTGAATGACCTTCAGTCCGACCTTGCCCGCAAGCTCCGGCACCTGGTCGAGGCCGTTATCGATCGAATAGGTCCGCACGCATTTGGTGATCCCGGCCAGTTGCGCCATGTCCTCGGCAATCTGGCTCGCCGGAATAACGGCGGTCGAGTTCAACGGCGTCTGCTCACCACGGAACGGCGCATAGGAGACGCATTCCAGTTTGGCGGCAGGATCAATCGGCGCGCGCACCAGCGTGACCGGCGTGGCGAGCCACCACCAAACCGCTGCGATCGTACCAAGGGAAAGGATGAGAAGCGCCAGCGGCGTGCGGGTGGAAATTGGTTCCGTCCTCCAAAGTCGTCCGTCGATTAGCCGGTCATCGCCAATCTGCCAAGTGCGTCATGCCGGCAATCACGGACTTGTCGGCCCGACACGCCACGAAAATCAGACAAACTTCCGGCGTTGCTGGACAAAATCAAAAATGTCCGTCATGGGATTCAGCCGTGGTCCCCGCCGTATTGGGGGCCCATTTGAACGGCATCTGGCGAGGGCGTCAGAACTGCCTGGCAGCCAACTTATCGGGGACTTTATGCGTCGACTGGTGTTCGGGTTCCAATCTGCGGTTCTGCGTTGTCTCGCCGTTCCAGGCCTTGCTCTGCTGCTGGGTGTTGGCTGCGCGTTGGCCCAGAGCGGCCCAGTTCGCGCACAGGATCAGAAGCCTGCGGCAAATGCGCCCGTGACGCCTGCCGACGTTGCCCGTGAGAGCCAGAAGAAATCCGACGAATTTGTCGAGGCGACCCAGGCGATCAATGGTCCTGCCGGCAATCCTGAATGCGTCTGGCTTGGCCGCCGCGTCGTAGTGCTGATGTGGCGCGACGATCTCGACACCGCGTTCCGTCACCTCGATCTCTACGACCGATTCGGCTGTCCCGGCGGTCATGTGCAGGCAACGTTCCGCTGCCTGGTCAAATTCGGCCCGCTGATCGATCCGAAAATTGCGGACAGTCTCAACAGCCGCGTCCACGGCTGCTGGATCAATCCGAACGCGCAGCCGCAGCCTGCCGCGCTGAGCCAGCCGGCAACGCCTGCGCCTGCCGGTGGCGGCGCAGCGCCGGCGGCCGCTCCGCAGCCGGACGCCAAACCGCCTGCTGAAACGCCGAAGTAATGTGGCGCGCTCTGTTCAGGCGGCATTCAGCTGGCGGCGCCTAATCGCATTTGAATAATGGTGCCGCCCTCAAAAGGCCACGGCAGCGTATGAGTTGTTAATTCGTGTGGCGGATATAGTCTCCGTTACCGTTGTACTGGTCGGACCTCGGGGACGGGTCCGCTTCCCGGCCACGCTCGCCCCGTTATGGTTCAGTTGCGATGCGCGCTGTCGTCGCCGTTTTATTGTTCGTGACCGCCGTTCATGCCGCCCTATGGGGCGTATTGCGCGAGAAGCAGGAAGCTCCCGATTTCAAGGGCATGATTCCCAGCCTCTCCTATGCGCCGTTCGAGGGCACCGCGCATCCCGACGTCGACAACATTCCGACCGTCGAGAAGATTCGCGCCGACCTCAAGAAACTGTCGACGATCACGCGCGCGATCCGTCTCTACTCGTCGACCGGCGGCGTCGAAATGGTACCCGCCATCGCCAACGAGTTCGGCCTCAAGGTCACCGTCGGCGCCTGGATCGACAAGAACGCGGATCGCAACGAGCGTGAAATTGCCTCCGCCGTTGAGCTTGCGAAGAAGAACCCGAATGTCATCGGCATCGTGGTCGGCAACGAAACGCTGTATCGCGATGAACTCAAGCTCGAGGACCTCGTCGAATATATCCGCCGGGTAAAGCGCCAGGTCACGGTTCCCGTCACGACCGGCGAAATCTGGAACATCTGGCGCGACAATCCGCAGCTCGCCTCGTCGGTGGACTTCATCGCCGCGCACATCCTGCCCTATTGGGAAAACTTCACCGACACCCAGGCCGTCGACCAGGCCGTTCATCTCTACGGCGTCCTGCGCGAGACCTTTCCCGGCAAGCGCATCGTGATCGCCGAATTCGGCTGGCCGAGTGAAGGCTACAATCTGCGCAGGGCCGTGCCCGGCCCGTTCAAGCAGGCCGTCGTGCTGCGCAACTTCGTGACCCGCGCTGAAGCGATCGGCATGGACTACAACATCGTCGAAGCCATCGATCAGCCCTGGAAATTCTTCGAAGGCGGCGTCGGCCCCTATTGGGGCGTTCTCAACGCCTCGCGGGAACCGAAATTCCCATGGACCGGTCCGGTCGTGGATCCGGACCACTGGAAGAACGCCAGTATTGCGCTTCTGGTTGGCATCCTGCTGTCGCTGCCGATCCTGCAGATCGTTGGCGCGACAGCGATGCAGGCTCTCGTGCTCTCGACCGCAGCCAATGCCGTTGGCGCCTGGGCGGCAACCATCTTCGCCTATCAGCAGACTCACTATTTCGTCTGGGGATCGGCCTTCGCCCTCTCACTCGGCTGCATCCTGCTGATCCCGCTGCTCCTGATCGCATTGGCGCGCATCGAGGAGATTGCGGCCATCGCCTTCGGCCGGAAGCCATTGCGGCTGCTGACAGCCGAACGCAGCGAAAAGCTGCGTGCCGCTGCAGACGCCGAGCAGAAATACCCGAAGGTCTCGATCCACATTCCGGCCTATCGCGAACAGCCGGACATGCTGAAGCTGACGTTGGATGCGGTTGCCCGGCTCGACTATCCGAATTTCGAATGCGTGGTGATCATCAACAACACGCCGGATCCGGCCTATTGGCAGCCGATCCAGGATCATTGCCGCATGCTCGGCGAGCGTTTCATCTTCATCAATGCGGAGAAGGTCGAGGGCTTCAAGGCCGGCGCCCTGCGCATCGCCATGGACCGCACCGCGGCGGATGCCGAAGTGATCGGCATCATCGACGCCGACTATGTGGTGGAGCCGAATTGGCTGAAAGATCTCGTCCCAGCCTTCAACGATCCGCGCGTCGGCCTCGTGCAGGCGCCGCAGGACCACCGCGACGGCGACCGTTCACTGATGCACTACATCATGAACGGCGAATATGCCGGGTTCTTCGACATCGGCATGGTCCAGCGCAACGAGGCCAATGCGATCATCGTCCATGGCACCATGTGCCTCATTCGTCGCTCCGCGATGGACATGGCGGGCGGCTGGGCCGGCGACACCATCTGCGAGGACTCGGATCTCGGCCTCGCCATCATGCAGCATGGCTGGCTGACGCATTACACCAAGGAACGTTACGGCTACGGCGTGCTGCCGGACACCTATGAGGCGTTCAAGAAACAGCGTCATCGCTGGGCCTATGGCGGCTTCCAGATCATCAAGAAGCACTGGCGCCGTTTCATGCCCGGCGCGAGCCGCATGACCCAGGACCAGAAGCGCGAATTCGGTATGGGCTGGCTGAACTGGCTCGGCGCCGAAAGCCTGGGCGTCGTGGTGGCGATCCTCAACATCATCTGGGTGCCGATCATCGCCTTCGCCGATATCGCCATCCCCGACAAGATCCTGACGCTGCCGATCATCGCGTCATTCGTGGTGTCGCTGGCGCACTTCATCGTCTTGTATCGGCTGCGCGTGAAGATCGGCCTGTGGCAGATGCTGGGCGCGATGATCGCCGCCATGTCGGTGCAGTGGACAGTGTCGCGCGCCGTCGCCGATGGCCTGATCAAGGATCACCTGCCCTTCACCGTGACCTCCAAGGGCGGCAAGTCGACCATGTCGATCGAATTCCAAGCCTTCTGGGAAGCCGTGATCGGAGTGCTTCTGCTGATCAGTTGCGGCGTGCTGGTGTTCTCCAACAACTCCAAGCAGGTCACCGAGATCTACATCTTCGCCGGCGTGCTGGTGCTGCAGAGCCTGCCGTTCCTGTCGGCGGTGATGATTGCCATCCTGGAGAATTCGCGCGCCAACGACTTCCAGTGGTGGCGCAACACGACGGTTCGCACGGCCGAGCTGATCGGCCTTCGCCCGGTGGCGATGCCGCCGATCGACGTGTCCCGCCCCGAGGCCCAGCGCGAAGCGAGCTGAACCACGCCAATGGGGCGCGGTTCATGTCCATAACATCGAGCCCTGCCCTTGACCCCGGCGGACCCGCCTTTTACACAGCCGGTCACGCGATACGCTGCATTGCGGGCGCCATCGCGGCCGTGGCTGACCGGCCTCACCGCGCCCCGCAAGGGTCGGTTTCCTCCGTTTAGCTTCGTCAATACGGCACTTTAGGGCGGGTAGCTCAGTGGTAGAGCATTCGACTTTTAATCGACTGGTCGAGGGTTCGATCCCCTCCCCGCCCACCATCGCCGCAATGAGCCACGCCGGAACTTCCGGTTTTCACACCATCCTCAGCCTCTGAACACCGGACAATCGAACATGCGGATTACCCTCGTCGGCTCCAAACACTTCGGCGTCACGACCCTCGATATGCTGAAGACCCACAACGTCGAGATCGCGTCCGTGGTGGTTGCAGATGCCGAGGACCGTCTCGCCACAGCCGCCAAGGTTGCCGGCATCCCGGTGACAGTCCAGGCCAATCCGAAGCTCGTCGTGGCCTCCGAGATCGCCGAGGGCACCGAGCTGATCATCACGGCGCACAGCCACGCCCGCATCGGCAAGGATGCGCTCGCCGCAGCCAGCCTTGGCGGCATTGGCTACCATCCGTCACTGTTGCCCCGTCACCGTGGCATCGCTGCCGTGGAATGGACCATCAAGGAAGGCGATCCGATCGCCGGCGGCACCATCTATCACCTTGCCGATGTCATGGACGGTGGCGCCATCGCCGCGCAGGAATGGTGCTTCGTGAAAAAAGGCGAAACCGCTCGCGAACTTTGGGAGCGCGCGTTGGCGCCGCTGGGCCTCAAGCTGCTCGGCGAGGTCGTGGACTTCGCGACTGTCCACAAGCGCTTGCCCGCAACCTACCAGGACGAGCAATTCGCAACCAATGCGCCAAAACTGGCCTAGAAGCCTCAAAAATGGTTAAAAAGGCGCCGGAACCCGCCCGAATCAACCAAATCTGTCAATAAAGGGAACCAATTTGCCCGTCGCGGCTTGCATCCCGTGAGTTGTTTTGGGTCTATGCGGCAACGCAGCAAATTTTGGACACATTACCCCCCAATAAGGTGGCCATCACAACATCGAGGATTTGATTCAATGCGTTTTGACCGCATCCGTTCCGCCTTGTCCGTTTCGCTGATTGCCAGCGCAGCGTTGATTTCGGCTCCTTCATTCGCAGCCGACAATGCCTATGACGGGCTCTGGAATGTGACCATCGTTACCAAGACCGGCAGCTGCGAGCCGACAGCTCGCTATCCGTTGACCGTCACCGAAGGCCGCATCACTGCGCCCGGCGCCGACGTCAACGGCAAGGTTGGCCGCGAAGGCACCGTGCGCGTGTCGATCGGACCTGCTTTCGCCAACGGCCAGTTGTCCGGCAACACCGGATCGGGCAAGTGGAACGGCGCCTCGGGCGGCGTCCCCTGCAGCGGCCGGTGGGAAGCTTCGCGTCAGTAATCCCCAACCAGGAATGCTCCCCATGATGCCTACCTCGACCTCTCCGCGTTCGCTCGTTCGGACGGCGGTGCTCTGCGCCACGCTCGGTCTGACGTCTGCGTCGGCATATGCCCAGTCAGCGCCGTTCGCCGGTATGGCCGGAGTATGGTCGGGTAACGGGACGATCTCGCTCGAGGACGGCTCCAAGGAGCGCATTCGCTGCAAGGCGACCTATGCCGTGAGCGGCGACGGCGCGGGACTGAACCAGTCCCTGCTCTGCGCCAGCGACAGCTACAAGTTCGAACTGAAGAGCGACGTGAAGTCCAGAGGCGGCGAGCTGTCTGGCAGCTGGGCTGAGACGACCCGCGGCGTGACAGGGTCGCTCGAGGGTCGGGCAACCGCCGGCAAGTTCAATGTTGACGTTTCCTCGCCAGCCTTCAGCGCGAAGCTGATCCTGACGACGACCGGCAACAAGCAGCAGGTCTCGATCACCTCCGAAGGCCAGTTCAGGGGCGCCAGCATTTCGCTCAGCCGCAGCTGATCGTTCCGCACGTTTGGAATTCGAACCCCGGTTGTTTCAAACAGCCGGGGTTTTGTTTTGCCGATATATCCTCTGCCTGAGAGCGTCCGCACGATCTCTCGCAACGCAGCCCCACCGGATTCGTCCGTTGCAAAGCCCGGCGATGTCGCCGATAGAGCCAGTTCTAAGGCTGACACCGCTGCGTGAATCATTGCAGCGCAAGAAACTGGTTCTCAGGGATTATGGATCGCCCCCCGTCGAAGGCCCGCGCCGCGCTGTGGATGTCCGGCTGGCTGCTTCTGATGCTGTTCGTCGCCATCGGCGGTCGCGAGACGCTGCGCGAACTCAATGTCTTCCAGGTGATGGAGATCCGGTCCGTCTTCGGCTTCGTCATGCTGCTGCCGATCCTGTATTTCAACGGCGGCTTTCGCGCCATGAAGACCACACGGCCGCTGGCGCATGTGTCGCGCAACCTCGTGCATTACGGCGCGCAGCTCGGCTGGTTCTACGCACTCACGCTCATTCCCCTGAGCCAGCTCGTCTCCATCGAGTTCACCATGCCGATCTGGATCGCGATCATGGCGGCGTTCTTTCTCGGCGAGCGCATGACGCTCTGGAAGATCGTCGCCATCGTGCTCGGCCTGATCGGCGTGATCGTCATCGTTCGCCCGACCACGGGCGTCGTCAATCCCGGTCAGCTGATTGCGCTAGCCGCCGCGTTTGGCTTCGGCATCTCGATCACATTGATCAAGTCACTGACGCGCACGGACAGCGCGCTGAAGATCATCTTCTGGATGATCGTGGTGCAGTCGGTGGCCGGCGTTTTCCCCGCGCTATACTCCTGGCAGTGGCCATCGGCCTATGTCTGGGGCTGGCTTGTCGTGGTCGCCTTCTGCGGGACGTTTTCTCACTTCTGCATGGCGCGCGCGATGCTCTATGCCGATGCGACGGTGGTCGTGCCGATGGACTTTCTGCGCGTACCACTCAGTGCCACCATCGGATGGTTACTATACTCTGAACGGCTCGACATGTTCACACTGCTCGGCGCAGCTCTCATTCTCGCCGGCAACACGCTGAACCTGCTCAGTACCGATCGACCGCCGGTGCGTGCGGCGGCCTGACGCATCGGGTTCCCTTTTTCGATTTTATTCTCCGAGTGCGTGTCTCGACATTTTGGCGCACGCCCGCAATTGGTACTTTTCCCAATGTGTCTAGGGTCGAATGACCGGATTCGTGGGGGAGATCGTATCGTGCGCCATTTCGCTTTTGCCCTGTCTGCGCTGTCCATCCTGTTCAGCGCGGATGTAGCGCTTGCCGACAAGCGCGTCGCTTTCGTCGTTGGCAATGGCAGCTACAAGAATGTCGATCCGTTGCCGAACCCGCCGATCGACGCGAAGGCCATGGCCAGCGCGCTGCGCAATGTCGGCTTCGACGTCATCGAAGGATCGAACCTGACGCGCGACGGCATGACCGAAAAGCTGCTCGACTTCGGCCGCAAGGCGCAGGGCGCCGATGTCGCGGTGTTCTTCTATGCCGGCCACGGTATCTCGGTGAACAACATCAACTACCTTTTGCCGATTGATGCCAATCTGAAGTCGGAGATGGACGTCAAGCTCGGCGCAGCGATCAATGTCGAGACCACCCTCGACCAGACCATGGGCGATGCCAAGGTGAAGCTGGTATTCCTCGATGCCTGCCGCGACAATCCGTTTGCCGCCAAGATCCGCTCCAGCGGATCTGCCACGCGCAGCGTCGCGGTGTCGTCCGGCCTTGCGGAGATGAAATCCGGCGAAGGCACGCTGATCGCATTCGCCACCAGCCCCGGCCAGACCGCCCTCGACGGCAAGAGTGGAAGCAACAGCCCGTTCACCCGCGCGCTGCTCAACAACATCACCACGCCCGGCGCCGAGATCCAGCAGGCGATGACGAAAGTGCGCGCACAGGTGCAGGACGAAACCAACAAAGGCCAGCTGCCCTGGGGCCACACCAATCTGATCGGCGCAGTCTATCTCAATCCGGACGTGCAGGCGCAGGTCGCCGTTGCCGCGGCCAGCCCCACCGCCACCATGCCCGCGGCGGCCACCGCCGGCTCCGATGTCGAGCTTGAGTTCTGGCGCTCGATCAAGGACTCCAACCGGCCGGAGGAACTGAACGCCTACATCTCGATGTACCCGAACGGCCAGTTCAAGCCGCTCGCCCTCGCCCGTATCGCCGCGCTACAGGAAGCCGCCACCGCGCCGCGTACCGCTGCGCCGGGCGTCGACAAGGCCGTGTTTACCGAGGAAGCCAACCAGCTCACCGAGGACAAGATCGGCCTCGACAAGGTCAAGCGGCGCGACGTGCAGCGCCGCCTCAATGGCCTTGGCTTCGACACCCAGGCGACCGGCAGCTTCGATGCCGGGACCCGTGGCGTGATCACGCGGTGGCAGGCGGCACGCGGTTACCCGACGTCGGGCTATCTCAACAAGGTGCAGCATGCCGCACTACTCACCGAGGTCGTCGCGCTGAAGGAGGAACCGGCACCCGCACCGAAGCCGGTGCGCCGCCAGGTACAACAGCAGACCTATGAGGAAGCGCCCGTGGTCCGGCGCCAGGCTGCGCCCGCCCCCGCCCCGGCCATCGATCCCGCCGGTCCCGGCCGGTTCATCGGCGGCGTGGTTGGCGGCTTCCTCAACCGCTAGGCCCGCTACCTAAAGCGGCAGCTTACTTGCCTGCCGCCTTGCGCAGCGCGTCGTTCATGCGGTCCTGCCAGCCCGGTCCGTCCTGCTGAAAATATTCCAGCACGTCCTGATCGATCCGCAGCGACACCAGTTCGCGCACGCCGGGAACGGCGGCCTTAGCGACCGGTGCCTCGACCGGTTTGGTGGTCGTCTTCTTGAACGCCGCCTCCGCCTCGGTGCGGGCATCCTGGAGCGTGCGCGGGCGTCGCGGGGGCTGTGCCATCTCGGTCAGATTCCTTCCAACATTGCCGTCGACAGATAGCGCCCGCTGAGCGGCTGCACAATCGCTTCCACGGTCTCGCCGAAGATGCGTCCACACAAGGGCGCGATGTGGCAGCTACTCGCCTCTGCTGCACGACCGGCAATGTCAGCAAATTTTACAAATGTCATTCATCGTAACAGGCGCATTCTCCGTGACGCACGTGGCGTTGCACAAAGGTGACCGCGCTGCGGCGCAAACATGCGCTGACTTAAAAAACTTCAAAGCAACGCATTTGTGTTGCGACACGGTCAAACAAATCGGATTAGGATCGTGTCATGTCCGATGAGACGACGAAGGAGGTCACGATGTCAGCATCAGCTGAAGTCCGTACGACCAAAACGTCCCATCCCGCGCCGCGTGGCAGCGATCTTCCGACCTGCCCCGTTTGTGCCGACTCGATGATTGCTGCCGAGGCGTCGGCCTTTCTCACCGATGACGTCGTCAGCTATCTCTGGACCTGCGATACATGCGGCTATGGTTTTGTGACCAAGCACGCCTTTCGCCGGACGGTCTGCAACTAGCGCTGTTCGCGCCGACCCGCGTGAACCGATCTTGGATTGCTCCGCGATCCGAGGAAGTCACCGATTGTGACTATCACATTCACCGTGCCTCTGCTTGCCCGTCGAGGGCTGCCTTCCACGCAAATGGCACAACCCAAACGCCCAGTAAGGCGAACGCAGCCAGTATCGCCCATGCGTCATTGACGCTCCAAACAAAAGCAGCCGCTCGCGCCGAGGCTCAGCATATCGTCTCGACCGGCGTCCGCGTCGGCGCAGCATCGGCACGCGTCAAGGTCAGCAATCTGCGCAAACGATTTGCACCGTCACGCGTGCACCAAGTAACGACCACGCCGCAGTCACACCTTCGCCATTTCTGACGTTCCCAAGCCGTGCTAACCAGCTGTCGGGCCTACAGCGGAGAGGCCGTCTCTCGGGTCGAGGGGATACCCGCACTGGAGTCGGTCATGACCGGTCAAATTCCCTTCTTCGTGCCTAAGCGCACGATCGCTGCAAGTGAGGTCGCGGGCATCGCGGGCTTACTTTTTGTTACAAAGGATTTCCTCATTTCGGCTGGAGCAGCGCTAGAGACAGCGCGTCGCGGCGAGCTGAGCTATATGGACAATCACAAGTATCTTGAGGCCTTGAGGCAGACGAATGCGGGCGCTTGTCTCGTCTCCCCGCGCTTCAGCGCGTCCGTTCCAAAGGAGACCTACTCTTTTGTGACACCTCAGCCATATTTGATTTACTCGAGAATCCTCGCCCTGCTCTATCCAGGGGCGGCTATCCCAGGGTCACTTTTCGAGACCGACGGCATTTCTCCAAACGCGACGATTCATGCTTCGGCCATCATCGATTGCGGGGTTACCATCGATCCCGGCGCAGTGATCGGTCCCCGGGCCAGGATCGGTGAACGCACTTATATCGGGTCAAACGTCGTGATCGGTCCAGACGTCACCATCGGGAGCCATAGCTCAGTCGGCGCCGGCGCTATCATTGCGCACGCAACCGTCGGCAATCACGTCATTGTCCATCCAGGCGTATCGATCGGGCAGGACGGCTTCGGATTCGTGCCCGACAAAGGCGGACATATAAAAATTCTCCAGGTCGGAGGCGTCATTATTGAGGACTGCGTCGAAATAGGCGCAAACACGACCATCGATCGCGGGTCGACCCGTAACACGTTTATCGGCGAAGGCACGAAGCTCGATAACCTCGTACAAGTCGCCCACAACGTGACGATTGGCAGGCACTGCCTCATCGCCGCGCAAGTCGGAATTGCCGGGTCCGCAACTCTCGGGAGTTTTGTTGCAATAGGCGGCCAGACTGGAATTGCTCCTCATCTGACAATCGGCGACGGCGCACAGATAGCCGGCGCAAGCGGCGTCACGCGCGACGTGCCCGCAGGAGAGCGATGGGCAGGATTTCCAGCCCGGCCCAGCCGCAGGTTTTTCCGGCAATACAAGGCCATGGAAATGCTTGCGGCCGGTGACCGCGAGACAAACGATTGATGAACCTGCAAACCACCGGACCTGGCTGCCGGCCGAGGCACGGATGATCGACTGGCCGGTGAAGTCGGAACCGGTGAAGGCGACCTAGTTGACCTCTGGTTACCGCGGCGGAATGTCGCCGCGTGCCCAGCCCTCACGCGTATGCGCCCGAAACTCTTCGAACGTTCCGGCCTCGATGGCTGCGCGGATACCCTGCATCAGGCTCTGGTAATAGGCGATGTTGATTTCAGACAGCAGCATCGCGCCGAGGGTCTCACCTGATCGCACCAGATGATGCAGATAGGCGCGCGAATAGTCTCGCGCGGCCGGCCAGGTGCTCTCTTCGTCCAGCGGCCGCGGATCGTCCTGATGCCGCGCATTGCGCATATTGATCTGGCCGTGACGTGTGAAGGCCATGCCGTGGCGGCCGTTACGAGTCGGCATCACGCAGTCGAACATGTCGACGCCGCGCGCCACCGCTTCCAGCATATCATCCGGCGTGCCGACACCCATCAGATAACGCGGCCGGTCCGAGGGGAGGATCGGAACCACCTCCTCGATCATCGCCAGCATCACCGCCTGCGGTTCGCCCACGGCAAGACCGCCGATCGCATAGCCATGAAAGCCGATATCGATCAGCCCCTGCGCGCTGGCGCGGCGCAGTTCCGGCACATCTCCGCCCTGTGCGATGCCGAACAGCATATAGCCTTCAGGCGCCGTCTCGAAGGCGCGCTTGCAGCGTTCGGCCCAGCGCAGCGACAGCTGCATGGCGCGGTCGATGTCGGCGTGTTCGGCGGGCAGCCGCACGCATTCGTCGAGCTGCATCGCGATGTCCGAATTCAGCAGCCGCTGGATCTCGATGGCCCGTTCCGGGGTCAGTTCGAACTTCGCACCGTCGATATGTGAGCGGAACGTGACGCCCTGCTCCGTCACCTTGCGGAGCTGCGCCAGCGACATCACCTGGAAACCGCCGGAGTCGGTCAGCATCGGACCGTTCCAGGTGGTGAATTTCTGCAGGCCACCGAACGACGCGACGCGTTCTGCGCCGGGGCGCAGCATCAAATGGTAGGTATTGCCCAGCACGATATCTGCACCGGCATCGCGCACGTCGCGCCAGTGCAGGCTCTTCATCGCACCGAGCGTGCCGACCGGCATGAAGGCCGGTGTGCGCACCACACCATGCGGCGTTGTCAGCTGGCCCCTGCGTGCCGTGCCGTCAGTGCGCAGCAGTTCAAAATGATTGGCGACGGTCATTGATTGCGTGTGTCCCGAAACAGCAGACTGGCGTCGCCGTATGAATAGAAACGATAGCCGGTCGCAATGGCATGGGCATAGGCCTGCTTCATCGTATCCATGCCGGCAAAGGCAGAGACCAGCATGAACAGCGTCGAACGCGGCAGATGGAAATTCGTGAGCATGATATCGACGGCGCGGAAACGATAGCCGGGCGTGATGAAGATCGCAGTCTCGTCGGCGAATGGATGAATAACGCCGTCCTCGGACGTCGCGCTTTCCAGCAGACGCATTGAGGTCGTGCCAACGGCAACCACGCGTCCGCCGGCCGCATGCGCTGCGTTCAACGCATCCGCCGTTGCGCGCGAGATCGTACCCCACTCGGAATGCATCTTGTGCTCGGCGGTGTCGTCGACCTTCACCGGCAGGAACGTCCCTGCTCCGACATGCAGCGTGATGCGATGCAGGCCGACGCCCCGCGCCTTCAGAGCGGCTTCCAGTGCCGGCGTGAAATGCAGTCCCGCCGTCGGTGCGGCGACGGCGCCGTCATTGGCGGCGAACATGGTTTGATAATCGGCCGTGTCACGCTCGTCCGGAGCGCGTTTTCCGGCGATGTAAGGCGGCAGCGGCGGCGCGCCGAGTTCAGCGATCGCCTGATCCAGCGCCGGGCCGTGAAACGAGAAAGAGAAGATGATTTCGCCGGCATCACCCTTGTGCTCGACTTGAGCGTCGAGATGTCCGAGCAGGCAGACGCGGCCTTCATTGCCGAAGCGCACCGTATCGCCTTCGACGAGCTTCTTTGCAGGCCGTACCAGCGCCTGCCAGCGCGAATTGTCGAGGCGCTTGATCAGCGTCGCATCGATCTTCGGTTCGGTCTCGCGGCCAATACGACGGCCGGTGAGTTGCGCCGAGATAACCCTGGTGTCGTTGACGACCAGCTGATCGCCGGGCTTCAGCCAGGTCGGCAGATCCGATACGACATGATCCTGCACGCCGATACCCGGCTGAACGACAAGTAGCCGCGCGGCGTCGCGCGGGCTGGCAGGCCGCAGCGCGATGTTCTCGGCGGGAAGTTCGAAATCGAAGATATCGGTACGCATGGGTTTGTAGTTATTCCCACTCCGTCATGGCCGGGCTCGTCCCGTCCATCCACGTCTTGGTGTTGATGCCTATAAAACGTCGATGCCCGGGACAACTAGCGAAGTTCGCTTCGCGCTGCCCGGGCATGACGAACGTGAGGGAGGAGCTTAACTTAGGCAGCCGCGTCAGCAGCCATGGTGGCCTTGACGATCTTGTCCGGGTTCTGCACCGGCTCGCCGCGCTTGATCTTGTCGACGTTCTCCATGCCTTCGGTGACCTTGCCCCAGACAGTGTACTGCTTGTTGAGGAACGACGCGTCGTCGAAGCAGATGAAGAACTGGCTGTCGCCGGAATCCGGGCTGGCCGCGCGGGCCATCGACAGCGTGCCGCGCACATGCGGCTCGTTATTGAATTCGGCCTTCAGCTTCTTGCCCGAACCGCCGGTGCCGGTGCCCTGCGGACAGCCGGTCTGCGCCATGAAGCCGTCGATGACACGGTGGAAGACGATACCGTCGTAGAAGCCTTCGCGCACGAGCTCCTTGATACGGGCGACATGGCCCGGGGCCAGATCCGGGCGCATCTCGATGGTGACGGGACCCTGGGTGGTTTCAAGGATCAAAGTATTCTCGGTAACAGCCATGCTCGTCTCTCTACTGGTTTGGGTTGGTTTCGGCGGTCGTCAAACCGCACTCGGAAGGGGCGTCCAGCGACCGCGTCGCCCAGGCCCCCGGTAAATGGCATCGGCGTGCAATGTTGCAATGTCTCCATCACAGCCGTTCGGTAGGCAACGCTGTCGGCCTCGGAGGCATCCGGCGTCTCGAAGGTAATTCGCGGCCTTCCGAGAAGTTCACCGGATCGCTTGAAGCTGAACAGTACCGTGATCTCCATGCCCGGATGGCCGCGCGGCAAGGCGGGCGGATGCCAGCACACTTTCAGCCTTCCGAACATGCCCTCCAGCGTACTCACGGCGTCAGACTGAGCCGATGCCGGATGCGCCTGAAGGACGCCAGACAGCAATAATGCCGCGAGCAGAGCAATCACCCTGCATCGCGGCATCATGATGCTCACTTGATGTCGGAAGCGACCTGAACCTTGACCATCTTGTCAGGGTCGGTCACGGCGCCGCTGGCCGAACCGGGAGGCGCCTTCTTGAGCTTGTCGACGACGTCCATGCCGGCGACGACGTCGCCAACCACGGTGTATTTGCCGTTCAGCGACGAGCCCTCCGCGAACATGATGAAGAACTGCGAATTGGCCGAATCCGGATCGCCGGCACGTGCCATGCCAACAACGCCGCGCTTGTACGGCACCTGCGAGAATTCGGCCTTCAGGTTCGGATACTTCGATCCGCCGGTGCCGTTGAAGTTCTTGCCATCGCCGGTCTGCGCCATGAAGCCGTCCATCACGCGGTGGAACGGTACGTTGTTGTAGTAGCCTTCGCGGGCGAGCAGCTTGATGCGCTCGGCGTGCTGCGGGGCGATATCGGTGCGCAGCTTGATGATGATCCGGCCCTTGGTCGTGTCGATCACGACCGAATTGGCCTTGTCGAGGCCAGCCGGAAGGGCTGCCGGAGCCTGCGCGAAAGCGGGAGCCGCGAACATCAGCGCGGCAGCAAGTGCGACTATACGGATCATGGAAACTCCGGATCAGAGAAAGCCGGTCAGCCGGCGTTTGATTAAGCGGCGAATTTGGACTTGAGGCTCTTGGCAACCGCGTCCGGGACGAAAGCCGAAACGTCGCCGCCCATGGCGGCGATTTGCCGGACCAGTGTGGCGGTGATCGGGCGGACACTCACCGAGGCCGGAAGAAATACCGTCTGCACATCCGGCGCCATAGTCTCGTTCATGCCGACGATCTGCATCTCGTAATCGAGATCGGTGCCGTCGCGCAGCCCACGGATCATGATGGTCGCACCGATCTGTTGCGCCAGTGTGGTGGTGAGATTGTCATAGGTCGTGCAGTCGAATTCGCAGCCGGCGGCTGAGGCCAGCGGTCCGAACACCTGCTTCACCATCTCCAGCCGCTCGTCCGTCGAGAACAGCGGCTTCTTGCCAGGATGGACGCCGATGGCGACCACGAGCTTGTCGCACAGGCCAACGGCATGGCGGACCACATCGAGATGGCCATTGGTGACGGGATCGAATGAACCGGGATAAAGCGCGATACGGGGCATTCCCCCTCCTACCCCGCCCCCGTTCGAGCCGCAAGCCGACTTGGTTCCGCCCGCTGGGGCCGAAGGGCCGATGTTTATTTTCGGACAGGGCTCGAACCGGATGCCGGGTCAGCGCGTCTACTGGGTACGCAGCAACGATATTGAAAACATTGGGCTTTCGAGCCTCATGTGTCGTCATGCGCGTACGGACGAAACACAAACCGGGCCGGATGAAACCACTTTGCCCGGACACGACAACTTCCTGAAACCGGGCCTGATTAATCAGGCAAGCACAGGAAGCGACAAACAAACCGGGCCAAAACGGCCCGAATGACAGGGGACCGTCATGATCAAGACTCTCTCAGCAGTTGCCGTCGCAGCTTTCATTGCAGCCGCCCTCACCGTTCTGCCGGGCTTTGCCCCGAAGGTCGAGGCGTCGGTGCCGGTGGCCCTCGCCAAGGCCGACCGTCTGGACATCCACACGGTAGGTCGCAACTGCTCCGAGCAGGCCTGGCCGAACTTCGAGGCCTCCTGCCTGCGTAACGCAGCCAGCAAGACGATCACTGTCCGCGAAGTCCGCCTCGTGACCGCCGAGCGTCGCTAAGCGGCAAAGAATACCGTCCCCGGCCAGAGCCGGGGGGCGTACTGATACTCAATCCGGGCAATTGAACTACACTCCTCCACCGCGCGCGATACATAGTTCAGTGAAATTCTCGCGACAACTACTTCAACTAATTTCATAGCAATTCGCGACGCAACGTCGCAGACTGCTGGTTAAGCGCGATCGTGAAAGCGCGAGTCCCGTGAGGGCTGCCAGTGACCGCCATCCCAGCCGCATCGCCAGGCCACTCTGGCGGACTTCCTCTCACGGCAACGATCGGCGCGCTCGGCGTCGTCTATGGTGATATCGGCACCAGCCCCCTTTATGCACTCAAGGAAGCCGTGAAGGCAGCCGCCCATGGCGGGCCTCTCACGTCCGAAGCAACGCTCGGCGTGGTGTCGCTTATCCTCTGGGCGTTGATCCTGATTATCTCCCTGAAATACGCGCTTCTAATCCTGCGCGCCGACAATCGCGGCGAAGGCGGTATCGTCGCGCTGTTGGCACTGCTCCACGCGCGCAACGCAGAGCCGGGCACTTGGCGCATACATTTGCTGATCGTCGGCCTCGTCGGCGCCGCCCTGCTCTATGGCGATGGCGCCATCACGCCGGCGATCTCGGTGCTATCAGCCATTGAAGGCCTCAAGGTCGATGCACCGTCGCTGGCGCCAGCCGTGGTGCCGCTCACCGTCATCATTCTGATCGGGCTGTTTCTGATGCAGAGCAAGGGCACCGGTTTCATCGGCGGCATCTTCGGGCCAGTGATGCTGGGCTGGTTTGCCGTGCTCGCGCTGCTCGGCATCCATGGCATCGTGCAATCGCCCGGCGTGCTCGCTGCCGTCAGTCCGCTCTATGCCTTCGAATTCCTGATCCATCAGGACTTTCACATCAGCTTTGCCATTCTCGGCGCTGCCTTCCTTGCCGTGACCGGCGGCGAAGCGATGTATGCCGATATGGGCCATTTCGGCCGGATGCCGATCAGGCTCGCCTGGTTTGCCATCGCCCTGCCGGCGCTGGTGCTGAACTATTTCGGCCAGGCGGGACTTCTGATCGCCGACCCCACCGCCATCAACAACCCGTTCTATCAACTGGCGCCGGACTGGCTGCACTACCCGCTGGTGGCCTTTGCGACCGTCGCGACGGTGATCGCCTCGCAGGCTATCATTTCCGGTGTGTTCTCGCTGACGCAGCAGTCGATCCAGCTCGGCTTCCTGCCGCGGATGCAGATCCGGCACACCACCAGCCACGCCATGGGCCAGATCTATGTGCCGCTGGTGAACTGGCTGCTGGCGGCGGCGACGCTGGCCGCCGTGCTCAGCTTCGGCACATCGGACGCCCTGGCGGGCGCCTATGGCATCGCGGTATCGCTGCTGATGGCGATCACCACGCTGCTCGCGGCATTGGTCGCTCTGCAATGGGGTTATCCGCCGCTTCTCGTCGTGTCGGTGAATGGCTTCTTCTTCATCATCGATTGCATCTTCTTCGCCGCCAATTCCACGAAGCTGTTCGAAGGCGGCTGGTTTCCGCTATTCTTGGCGGCTGCTGTGGCGTTCCTGATGCTGACATGGCGCAGTGGTGTCAAACTCGTCGAAAGCGCCCGCGCCAAACTGCGTCAACCCGAAGAAGACCTGATCGAGACGGCCGTCAGTCGCTGCCATGCGCGCCTCAATGGCACTGCGGTGTTCCTGGCATCCATGCCGAACGGTGTGCCGCTGGCGCTGACGCAATTCGTCAAGCACAACCACGTCCTACATGAGCGCGTCATTCTGGTGACTGTGCTGATCTCCGAAGTGCCGCGCGTCCCGGATGCCGATCGCGCCGAGATTATCGAAGTCATTGAAGGGATCACGCGCGTCATCTTGCACTACGGCTTCATGCAGTATCCAACGATTTCGGACGGGCTAGGTCTAGCCTCCGAACAGGGCAAGCTGCCCGGCATCGATCTCGCCGAGATCACCTATTACATCGGCCGGGAGACCATCATTCCCAGCGACAAGGTCGCCGGGATGGCGGTGTGGCGCGAAACCGTATTCGCGTTCCTGCAACGTAACGCCGAACGCTCCGCAGCGTTCTTCGGTGTGCCGACCAAGCAGGTCGTCGAGTTCGGCACCGAAATCGAGATTTAAATCGTTCGCGATTTAAGCCTCGGCCGGTCGCACTACTCTCAGCAGGCCTGGCCGAACCTCGAGGCCTCCTGCCTGCGTTCTAGCGATCGACGCCCGCAAGGCGCGGAGCCTCTGCGAAACACGCGATGAGCATTTCGGTGAGGACTCGTACCTTTCGAGGGGGATGCTGACTTGGCGGGCGGATGACATAGACACCTGCCGGTGGCGGCGGATGGCGTGTCATGACCGGAACTAGCGCGCCGGAGGCGACATCGTCATGGGTGATGCCATCGGGGAGCCAGGCGATGCCGAGTCCTGCCAATGCGGCGGCGCGGAGCGCCGTGCCGTTGTCAGCTTTGAAGCGCCCTTGCGGATGCACCCTGATTGTCTTGTCGCCATCCATGAATTGCCAGGCTTCGGTGCCCTGCATGAGAGCCTGATGCGCAACGAGTTCGTCCGGCGTCTCGGGGGAACCATGCGCTTCGATATAGTCCGGGCTGGCGACCAGTTTTCCATAGATGGGCCCGACGTGTCGCGCGATCAGGTTGGAGTCCGGAAGATAGCCAACCCGGATCGCGCAATCGAAGCCTTCGGCGATGAGATCAACGAAGCGATCACTGTAGACGCTATGGATGTGGAGCTGCGGGTGCCGTCGCGCCATATCCGCAAGCACGGGAGCTAAGTGCGTTGGGCCGAAAGTCAGCGGCACGGCAATGCGCAAGCGGCCGCAAAGCTCGCCATCAGGCAGGAGCAATTCCCTGGCCGCGTCGATCTCGGCGCAAGCTCGCGCTGCATGGTCGCGAAACGCGACTCCTGCTTCGGTGAGCGCAGCGCCGCGCGTGGTTCGTGCGAGAAGCTGCACGCCAAGTTCCGCTTCAATGCGAGCAAGCTGCCGACTGACGATCGACTTGGAGACGCTGAGCCGACGCGCAGCGGGCGAAACGCCCCCGGCATCGGCAACTTCCACGAATGTCCTGAGCGCTTCGATGTCCAATTCGGCGTTCCCCATTCCGCAACACAGCTTGCCACGGAAGGGCACTACCTCATCAAGCCCAAGAACGGCAATACCCCGTCAAGACAGCGCCGCCGTTGGCGCATGTCCCATCAAGAAGACCAATCTCACTCACAACGGCACCAGAGGATATATTCATGACCTTTCGTAATGGCCTTGCGTCGCTCCTTCGTCCCGAAGACTCGGTCCTCATTCTGATCGACCACCAGCCCTACCAGCTCGCCAACGTGAACAGCCATGAACCGCAGATGGTGATCAACAATACGGCGGGCCTGGCGAAGGCCGCCAAGGCGTTCGGCGTTCCCACCATCCTGACCTCGGTGCTCGCCGAGCGTGGCGGTCTCTTATTCCCTCAGATCACCGACGTGTTCCCCGGCCAGGAGGTGATCGACCGGACCTTCATCAACACCTGGGAAGACCCGAAGGCGGTGGATGCCGTCAAGGCAACGGGCCGCAAGCAATTGATCATCGCGGGCCTGTGGACTGAGATCTGCGTCGCGATGCCGACGATCCAGGCCCTCGGCGAGGGCTGGGATGTAACGGTCGTCACCGATGCCTCGGGCGCCGTTTCGGTCGAGGCCCATCAGGTCGCCATCCAGCGCATGATCGCGGCCGGCGCAAACATGATGACCTGGCTGGCAGTGGCCGCCGAATGGCAGCGCGACTGGGCGCGGGCTGAGAGTGCCGCCAAGCTAACGGAAGTGATGACGCAGCATGCCGGCGGCAGCGGCATTGCGTATCTGTGGGAGCAACAGCTCCTCAATACGCCGGTGCCGAAGAGCGCAGGCGCATAGCGCCGAAAAGCCCCTTTCGACCGAGCAAGCGCGAGGTGTTGGGTTCTCGCTTCGCTCAACCCATCCGGCACATCGCATACATAAAAGAAAAACCCGCGGCATGACCGCGGGTTTTTTATCAACGTGCCAGCCGCTGCGGAGAGTCTCAGCCCTCCGCCACCGGCGCACCATTGCCGTTCTCGCCCTCTTCGCCCTCGCCCGCCTCGCCGATATGCTCGACCGACACGACGTGCTCGTCGTCAGCCGTGTTGAACACGATGACGCCCTGGGTCGAACGGCCGGCGATGCGGATGCCTTCCACCGGGCAACGGATGAGCTGGCCCTTGTCGGTGACCAGCATGATCTGGTCGCTGTCCTCGACCGGGAACGAAGCGATCAGCTTGCCATTACGGTTGTTGACCGACATCGCGACGATGCCTTTGCCGCCGCGGCCGGTGGTGCGGTACTCGAACGACGAGGTCCGCTTGCCGTAGCCGTTCTCGCTGATGGTCAGTACGAACTGCTCACTGGCCGACATCTCGACATAGCGTTGCTCGCCGAGTTCGATGGCACCCGTCGCCTCTTCGGTCTCCACGGCCGCTGCCGCTTCGTCCGCCACATCAGCACGCTCCTCGGCACCGCCGCGGCGCACCGCATTGGCACGGCGCAGATAGGCAGCGCGCTCATCGGAATTCGCCTCGAGGTGGCGCAGGATGGTGAGCGAGATGAGCTTGTCGCCGTCCGCCAGAGAGATACCGCGAACGCCCATCGAGCTGCGGCCCTGGAACACACGGACGTCAGTCACCGGGAAACGGATGCACTGGCCGCCGGCAGCGGTCAGCAGCACGTCATCATGCTCGGTAGCGATCTGCACATCGACGATCGCTTCGCCCTCATCGAGCTTCATCGCAATGATGCCCGAACGTCTGACATCGACGAAGTCCGACAACTTGTTGCGGCGAACATTGCCGCCTGTGGTCGCGAACATCACGTCGAGGGTTTCCCACGTCGCCTCGTCCTCGGGCAGCGGCATGATCGTGGTGATGCGTTCGCCCTGCTCCAGCGGCAGGATGTTGATCATCGCCTTGCCGCGGCCGTTTGGCGGCGCGATCGGCAAGCGCCAGACCTTTTCCTTGTAGACCTGGCCGCGCGACGAGAAGAACAGCACCGGCGTATGGGTCGAGGCCACGAACAGACGCGAGACGAAATCCTCGTCGCGCGTCGCCATGCCCGAACGTCCCTTGCCGCCGCGGCGCTGCGCCCGATAGGTCGAGAGCGGCACGCGCTTGACGTAGCCATGATGCGACACCGTCACCACCATGTCTTCGCGCTGGATCAGGTCTTCGTCTTCGACCTCGCCTTCCTGTTCCATGATCACGGTCTTGCGCGGCGTCGCAAATTCCGACTTCACCGCACCGAGCTCATCCTTGATGATGCCCTGGACGCGCGCACGCGAACGGAGGATCTCCAGATAGTCCGCAATCTCGACGGCGAGCTTGTCCAGCTCGTCGGAGATTTCTTCGCGACCCAGAGCTGTCAAGCGAGCCAGTCGCAGATCGAGAATGGCCTTGGCCTGTTCGAAGGACAGCCGCGCGGTGCCGTCTTCCTCGAGGCGATGACGCGGATCGTCGATCAGCATCATCATCGTCGCCACGTCCTGCGCGGGCCAATGACGCTCCATCAGGATGTCACGTGCGGTGGCGGGATCCGGCGAAGTACGAATGACACGGATGACCTCGTCGATATTCGCCACTGCAATCGCGAGGCCGACGAGGATATGCGCGCGGTCGCGCGCCTTGTTGAGCAGGAACTTGGTACGGCGCGTGACGACCTGTTCGCGGAACGCGACGAAGATCGTCAGCAGGTCCTTCAGGTTCATCAGCAACGGACGGCCGGTGTCGAGCGCCACCATGTTGGCGCCGAAATTGGTCTGCAGCGGCGTGAACTTGTAAAGCTGGTTGAGCACCACCTCCGGCACCGCGTCCCGCTTCAATTCGACGACGACGCGAAAACCGTCGCGGTCGGATTCGTCGCGTAGATCGGAGATGCCTTCGATCTTCTTGTCGCGCACCAGTTCGGCGATGCGCTCCACCATGGTGGCCTTGTTCACCTGATAGGGAATTTCCGAGACGATGATCGCCTCGCGGTCCTTGCGCGTTGGCTCGATCGAGACCTTGCCGCGCATCACGATGGAACCGCGGCCGGTGTGATAGGCCGTACGAATCCCGGCGCGGCCGAGAATGATGCCACCCGTCGGGAAATCCGGACCCGGGATGATCTTGTTCAGATCGTCAATGGAGAGTGACGGATCGTCGATCAGCGCAACGCAGGCGTCGATGACTTCGCCGAGATTATGCGGCGGGATGTTGGTGGCCATGCCGACGGCAATGCCGCCGCCGCCATTCACCAGCAGATTCGGAAACTTCGCCGGCAGCACGCGTGGCTCGCGGAACGAGCCGTCATAGTTGTCCTGATAGTCGACCGTGTCCTTGTCGAGATCGTCGAGCAGCGACTGCGCGATCTTGGTCAGCCGCGATTCCGTGTATCGCATCGCGGCGGCCTGATCGCCATCCACCGAACCGAAATTGCCCTGACCGTCGATCAGCGGCACGCGCATCGAAAAGTCCTGCGCCATGCGGACCATGGCGTCATAGACCGACTGGTCGCCATGCGGATGATACTTACCGATGACGTCGCCGACGGTTCGCGCCGACTTGCGATACGGCTTATTCCACTCGAAGCCGTTCTCATACATCGCGTAGAGAATGCGGCGATGCACCGGCTTCAAGCCGTCGCGCGCATCCGGCAGCGCACGCGCCACGATCACGCTCATGGCGTAATCGAGATACGAACGCTTCATCTCATCGAGGATGGATACGGGACGAATATCCGAGGGGGCCGGTGGCTCCCCAGGCTTCTGGTCTTCAGTGTCGGACAAGGATGATTTCCGGTCAGGTTTTGCTGGGAATCATATAGCGCATCGCGCGGCTTCAAGCCACCCCGCAGACAACGCCCGCGGCTCTATTTTCCTGCTGATTTTTCAAATGCTTACGGGAGCTGTACAGGGCTTGTGAAGTGGCCCCGAATAAGCCAGCCCGAACCCGCCGAATCTTGCGAAAATCATGCGGCCGTCTTGCAGCAATCTAGCGACCGAAGACTACGGTGTGCATGACCCGGCCGGGCACGAGGGTGAACACGCCGGCGATCACCAGGGCGCCGGCGAAGATCGAAATCATAGTGATGGCATGCGCCCTGACGCGGTGCCGGCGTGCGGCGACCACTCCGACCACCAGCACCACCGGCGCGATGATCGACAGCAGGTGGATCGGGCTCCAGTCTCGCCAGAGCCGGTAGCTATGGCCGTGGATCCCAAACGAACTGATCGCAACGGTGGCGAGCAACGCCACCCAGATCCAGCCGAGCGTCTTGTGTGGCAGCGTGCCCTTGGGCGCGATCAATTGAACGACACCGAGCACGAATGCGACCATGGCCGCAAAAGCATGCAGCGGGATTGGAGCGGCGGCATCAAGCAGCGGCTGCAGCGACATGGTGGCCCTCGCGTTCAGGAGGCAGAGTCAGCTCACCATCGCAGAAATCTTTCCATTGTAAAGATCATATTGCCGCCACGTTGCCGCAGCTAACCGTCCCCTCAAAAAAGCAAAACGCGCTGCGAGCAATCAGCTCACAGCGCGCGATGCAGAAGTTCAGGACGTCCTGACAGCAGATCAGAAGGGTTATATGTGGTTATGGACGTGATGCGTGAGGCGGTCGAGGAGCGCGCCGGTGACCGAGGCTGGATTCCGGGATATCTCCAGGTCGCGCCTGGCGGACGGCTGCACCTTGTTTCGTGCGCGCCTCACGGGCTGATCGTGGCTGAATGGTTGGTTTCGGACGCAAGGCTCTCCGAGACAGGGGACCGCGCTAGTCGAGGCGACCCAAAGTATCCATGCCTCGCTCCGGGCGGACCGGGGCTCGACCACGCAATGATTCAAATCGTGAGCGAGCGTCAGATGCTGCCACCAGGCCCCCGTGCGAAATGTTGAGATCCATCAAGTTCATAGTTGCCAGCTAATCCAGTGGTTTGGCTTTTATCGCCTTGGTCACCCAGGGCGGTCTCATTGATATGCTCTCCCAGGACTCGCGTGATGACCTTATCGAAATTGAGGGGGTCGGCACCGTTGACTTGTATCAAGGACCATCCGTCCCGGCGCAAGCACTCGCCGATCTCCCTTGAGATATTGGCCTGCTTCAAGCCCCTGTCCACGCCGAGTTCGAACAGGAGGACTTCGATGAGCGGCTGGTGCGCATGCCGATCCGTAAGACGGCGGCGCAACGTTTCCTGCGGCGCATCGAGCTGGACAAGCAGGTCCGGTCGCGGCAGGAACGCTAGGCAGTCACGAACCACGTCAATGCTTGGAGTTCGCGCCAGCAAAACTAGCGCACACAATGCCTGGATCAGGCCTTCTTCAAAAATGAAGTAACCTTCCGATTCCTGCGCTTTACGCCAAGATTCGCACAGTAGAGCGATGTCGACCTTCATGCGCCATGACCATGTGCGGCTTCGTAGCGGGATTGATGCTAGAAGCCGCGCCGCGACACCGTCCTTCGGCAGGGTCGATAGCAAGACAGGACCGGAGGTGGCAATCTTTCTGCCAATACGCCCAATGCCATGGCGCGTCTCCGGGCCGTCATCCTGGGCCGACGCATATTCAATCAGGCGATAACCGTTCACTGTCTTCAGGTTGATGCCTTCTTGCGCCAGCCCCCGGCAGAGGCCGCGAAGAAGTGTGGTCTTGCCTGCACCAGGCGGCCCAAATAACTCGATGATCATGGTGGAATGCCCAGCGCCTCGGAACAAGCTGTCATTTACCTGCAGGTCAGAGCTTAGCCGGATTACAAACCACACCAACGTTCATTTGAATGACTGTTCGGATCCGCGGACTGCCGCCCGTCGACTAGTCGGATCACGCCTGCCGCTCCGTTCCGGCATCGTGCGAATGCATGAAGACGTCGTCCCGACATCGAGATTAGCGTCGGCGGACTCGAGGGACATATCCTTATGCTCAACGGAGACGCGCCCAGCTATCGCGCGAGCCACCAGTCGGTTGATGTCGTTGCCGACTACGTCAGCACCTTCGAGGTGGGCCATTGCGCGGCATTGTGGCGGGACGTCGAACAGCCCTTGCTCGAAAGCATTCTGCGCCGGCTCGGAGGGCCACAGCGAACAAGCCTCGACTTCGCCTGCGGAACCGGACGCATTGCGAAGGTCGCCGCTCGGTTGTTCGGCTCGGTTGTCGGGGTCGATGTGTCAGAAGCGATGCTTTCGGCAGCTTCGGTGCCAGACAACGTGACGCTGCTATGCGTCGACGTCACCAAGGTTCCTCTCGAACAGACATTTGACGTCGCCACCGCATTTCGGTTCTTCTTGAATGCAGAAGACACGCTTAGGCGCGACGCATTGCGGGCGATCTATCGGCATCTTCGCAACGACGGCGTATTGGTGTGCAATATCCAGCTCAATGCAACGTCACCCATCGGGTCGTTCAGTCGTGTCCTGAACTGGGCATATCCGAGCAGACCTCGAAACACCCTGACTTTGTATCAATTTTCAAGCCTGCTGTCGGATGAGGGATTTGAGGTCGTGGAGAGCACGTATTACGGCTATCTCCCGCGACCGGGCCGGTTGTTTCCACATCTCTGCGAGGCGCTGATCGAGCCATTCGAAAAGGCGTGCCGGAGGCTCAAGGTGCCGGGATTATTGGCGGAGAGTTTTATTGTCGCGGCGCGAAAGCGGGAACGCCTGTTTCCTCAGGTGCAGGACCCTCGGCGAATCGTGCAGGCACCAACAACCTCTTGAGGTTCGGGAGCATGATCATCGAGTTCTTTGGCCCGGCACCACCTTCGCCCACGCGCTGTGCAAGCGGCTCAACGAGCGCGGCCATCATGCGAATGTTGTGCTCAGCTATTCGGAGCCACCACCTCTCGCGTCACCGACGCCTCATGCCCTCCCACGGCAGGTGAGCGTGCAAGACGAAGCGAGTTCACGAGATCGATGGTTTCCTCCTGCGTCAGTAGATCGCCGGTCTCCAGCCGCTCGATCAGGCTGACCCCGCGCAATGCGGCCCACTCTTCGGTCGCCGCGATCGAGCGAAGCACCTTCAACATCGTGTTGATCGATCCGGCTTTGCTCCTGAGGAATACGGCGCTGTAGCGAGTAGCCCAAGGGTCCGGCAGCCCGCTCTCCCTGTCCAAGAGAAGCCCAAACCTCTCGCCGCCCTCCATTACAACGGGCTTTACGCGAAATCGGCTGGCAATGCGTTGATTTATCAAACGAAAGCCCCCTTGTTTACACAAGCGGGCCCCGCAGAATCTGATTCGAGTCTCGTCGGCAATCCGGAAGCTGAAAAACGCTAAGTCATTGAAGAAGCGACGAAAGCGTTTTTTAGTTTACACACAGCTCCAACCAACAGTCAGAACGGGATGTCGTCATCCATGTCGCTGCCGCGGCCACCACCGCCACCTGCCGGTGCGGCCACGCGGCGCTGCGGCGGAGCGCTCGACTGGCCGCCGCCGAAGCTGTCGCCCATGTCATCACCGCCGTAACCGCCGCCACCACCCGCGCCGCCGCCCTTGCCGTCGAGCATGGTCAGCGTCGAATTGAAGCCCTGCAGCACGATCTCGGTGGAGTATTTCTCGACACCCTGCGGATCGGTCCATTTGCGGGTCTGCAGCGCGCCCTCGATGTAAACCTTGGCGCCCTTCTTCAGATACTGTTCGGCCACCTTGGCGAGACCTTCGCTGAAGATCACGACACGATGCCACTCGGTCTTTTCCTTGCGCTCGCCGGTGCCCTTGTCGCGCCAGGTATCCGAAGTCGCGACGGTCAGGTTGACGACCGGATTGCCGTTCTGCATCCGGCGGACTTCTGGATCCTTGCCGAGATTGCCGACCAAAATCACCTTGTTGACGCTACCCGCCATGCCACTCTCCTACTCTCGAATCTGAATTGCTGATTGGGCGCCGGCGCAGGCCCTGGCCCGCGCGCAAACGCCGCTGATAATGGGACCCTATACGGTCCGCGCTCCCGCGCAGGCCCCCGCGACGGGGTTATCCACGATCTCTTATATGATCGTCCTCGCATATAGCATGTTCCATTTTTGTTCTCAAGGACACCCCTTGGCGAATTGTTGGGCGACGACGAAGTGCCGAGTCGTCGCTGTCGCGTCTGAGTCGAGCAATAGTGGAACCCGAAGGGAACCGCACCCGGCCAAAATTCATATACCTTTCATTAACTTAGAAACGGCCAAACATCGAAGACGAGTGTGCTATTTGAGTGACGGACTTTTTGGCAGACTTGCGTATATTTCGATCACTGAATTGCATTTGGCGCTTGCGCCGGGACACGAGGCTTCGCCGACGCGAAGCAATTTTGGGGAGAATTCACATGAAGAAGTTTCTGTTGGGCACCGTTGCCCTGATCGCTCTGGGCGCTTCGGTTCCGGCAATGGCCGCTGACCTGGCCGCTCGTCCCTACACCAAGGCTCCGGCCTATGTTCCCGCCCCGATCTACAACTGGACCGGTTTCTACATCGGCGGTCACGTCGGCGGCGCGTTCAACGGTTCGAACGGCTTCGGCGGCACCTCCGACAATTCGGACGGCCGTTTCCTCGGCGGCGTGCAGATCGGTTACGACTACCAGTTCGCTCCGAACTGGGTGTTCGGCATCGAAGGTCAGTACAGCTGGGTTGGTTCGAACAACACCAACGTCGCTTTCGTTCCGGCTGGCGTCACCTACAACCTGAACCAGAAGGGCCTCGCCTCGGTCACCGGTCGCATCGGTTACACTTGGGGTCCGGCACTGCTCTACGTGAAGGGCGGCTACGCTTACTCCGACTACAGCGAATCGCTGGTCACGACCGTTGGCGCCGTTCCGGTGGCTTTCGCAGCTGGCACCAAGCATGACGGTTACACCGTCGGCGCCGGCCTCGAATACCTGTTCACCCAGAACTGGTCGGGCAAGGTTGAGTACCAGTACTACGACTTCGGCAAGACCACCTTCGCTGCTCCGTCGCCGGTTGGCATCATCGGCCTGTCGTCCCGCAACGACGAGCACACCGTCAAGGCTGGCCTGAACTACCGCTTCAACTGGGGTGGCCCGGTCGTCGCGAAGTACTGAGCTTCGCGCCTGATTTCAGGCTCTTGATTACGGAAAGGCCGGCGGAAACGCCGGCCTTTTTCGTTTGGCTGGAAGCCCGGATTCCGGAGAGATTAAGAGCTAACCCATCGCCTTCGGTTGAATACTACCCACGACTGTAGCGCGCGAATTTTCACGCAACTATTGCGTTTGTTTTTCTCCGTTGCAAGGAAGGCACAGCCTGATTGCCTGAATCGCGCTAGGGTTGAAACACTCACAAGGGGAGCATGCCATGAAGAAAATTCTGCTCGCATCCGCCGCCCTCGCTGTTCTCGGCTCGGCAACGTCCGCTTCTGCGGCCGATCTCGCAGCACGGCCCTATACCAAGGCGCCTCCGATGATCGCCGTCGTCTATGACTGGACCGGTTTCTATATCGGCGGCAACGGCGGTTGGGGAACGAGCCGCAAATGCTGGGACACGACCCAGGTTCTCGGTGCCGCACTGGCCTTCAGCGAGGGATGCCATGACGCAAGCGGCGGCACGGCTGGCGGTCAGATCGGCTATCGCTGGCAGAGCACCGCTTGGGTGTTCGGTCTGGAAGCACAGGGCAACTGGGCAGACTTCAAGGGCTCGAATGTCAGCCAGCTCGTACTCGGTACGACCGGCAACCGGTCCAAGATCGAAGCCTTCGGCCTGTTCACTGGCCAGATCGGTTACGCCTGGAACAACACCCTTCTTTACGTGAAGGGCGGCGCTGCCGTGACGAGCGACAAGTATCAGGGCTACACCGTGGGAACCAATGTCGTATTCGATAACGCTAAGGAAACCCGCTGGGGCGGTACGGTTGGCGTTGGCCTGGAATATGGCTTCACGCCAAACTGGTCCTTCGCGGTCGAATACGACCATCTGTTCATGGAGACCAGCAGCAACAGCTTCACCGCTGTGACACTTCCTGTGACCTCGCGCATCGATCGCATCAGCCAGGACGTCGACGTCGTCACCGCCCGCATCAACTACAAGTGGGGCGGCCCTGTCATCGCCAAGTACTGAGACGAGTACTGAGAACTGCGACCGCCTTCCCTCATTCCGACAAACTTAGCCCGGCCTCGCGCCGGGCTTTTTGCTGGCGCCTCGCTCAGACCTGACGCGCTTCCGATTGGCAGTCCATTGGCATGAGCCCGATACCGGAAGACCTTTCCTGCGCAGGCCGTTCGATTTGCAGCCTTGCCTCGCAACCCCTCCGCCAACAAACCGTTGATCGTTGCTGTGGAGCACTGGAAATCCGTCCTCGTTCTTCCTATGTTCCGATGACAATCAATCGGCGTTGATCCCGGCCCGGCCGGCGGTGCGCGCCCGGATGAGCGCGCCTCGCGCGCTGGGGAATTGCCTGTTATGGACGAGATCATCAAGGCGAAGCGGCAGCAGGCCGCCGCGAACATGCGCAGCATCACCATCCGCGGCGCCCGCGAGCACAATCTCAAGAATGTCGACCTGACGATCCCGCGCGACAAGCTGGTGGTGTTCACAGGCCTGTCCGGCTCCGGCAAGTCGTCCCTCGCCTTCGACACGATCTATGCCGAAGGCCAGCGCCGTTACGTGGAGTCGCTGTCGGCTTACGCCCGGCAATTCCTCGAGATGATGCAGAAGCCGGATGTCGACCAGATCGACGGGTTGTCGCCGGCCATCTCCATCGAGCAGAAGACCACCTCGAAGAACCCACGTTCGACCGTCGGCACCGTCACCGAGATCTACGACTATATGCGCCTGCTGTGGGCGCGCGTCGGCATTCCCTATTCGCCGGCAACCGGCCTGCCGATCGAAAGCCAGACGGTGTCGATGATGGTCGACCGCGTGCTGGCGCTGCCGGAAGGCACGCGTCTGTACCTGCTGGCGCCGGTGGTGCGCGGCCGCAAGGGCGAGTATCGCAAGGAACTCGCCGAATATCTCAAGAAGGGTTTTCAGCGCGTCAAGATCGACGGCACCTTCCATGAACTCGCTGAAGCACCCGTACTCGACAAGAAGTTTCCGCATGACATCGACGTCGTCGTCGATCGCATCGTTGTCAGACCGGATATCGGCCAGCGCCTCGCGGAAAGTTTCGAGACGGCACTGAAGCTCGCCGAAGGTCTTGCGGTCATCGAATATGCCGACGCGCCTGCCGCCCCCGCGGACGACAAGAAATCCGACAAGAAGGTCGCGAAGATTCACGACAAGACAGGTGCCGAGCGCATCCTGTTTTCCGAGAAGTTCGCCTGCCCGGTCTCCGGCTTCACCATCCCCGAGATCGAACCTCGCCTGTTCTCTTTCAACAACCCCTATGGCGCCTGTCCGAAATGCGGTGGCCTCGGTGTCGAGCAGACCATCGATGCCGACCTGGTCATTCCCGACAAGGAGCTGACGCTGCGCAAGGGCGCCATCGCGCCATGGGCGAAGTCGTCGTCGCCTTATTACGTGCAGACGCTGACGGCGCTCGGCAAGTTCTATAAATTCACGCTCGACACCAAGTGGAAGGACCTGCCGAAGAAGACGCAGAACGCCATCCTGCACGGCTCGGGCGATGACGAGATCAAGTTCTCCTATGAAGACGGCGTGCGCTCCTACGACACCAAGAAGCCGTTCGAGGGCGTCGTCACCAATATCGACCGCCGCTTCCGCGAAACTGAAAGCGAATGGGCGCGCGAAGAACTCGGCAAGTATTTTTCCGACGTGCCCTGCGATGCCTGCGAGGGCTATCGGCTGAAGCCGGAAGCGCTGTCGGTGAAGATCGGCGGCAAGCATATCGGCAACATTTCGGAAATGTCGGTGCGCAAGGCTGGCGACTGGTTCGAGTCCGTGCCGGATCTGCTCAACAAGCAGCAGAACGAGATCGCTGTCCGTATCCTCAAGGAAATCCGCGAGCGCCTCTCCTTCCTGCTCGATGTCGGTCTCAACTATCTCACGCTGGCGCGCTCATCCGGCACGCTGTCCGGCGGCGAGAGCCAACGTATTCGCCTGGCGTCACAGATCGGCTCGGGCCTCACCGGCGTGCTCTATGTACTCGACGAGCCATCGATCGGCCTGCATCAGCGCGACAATGCCAGATTACTTGATACGCTGCGGCGGCTGCGTGATCTCGGCAATACCGTGATCGTGGTCGAGCATGACGAGGACGCGGTGATCGCGGCCGACTACGTGGTGGATGTCGGCCCCGGCGCCGGCACCCATGGCGGCAATATCGTCGCCCAGGGTACGCCCCAGGAGGTGATGAAGAATCCGAAGTCGCTGACCGGAAAATATCTCACCGGCGAAATGTCGGTGCCGGTGCCGGAGCGCCGGCCGCCGAACCATCGCCGCACCATCAAGGTGATCAATGCGCGTGGCAACAATCTCAAGAACGTTTCGGCGGAAGTGCCGCTCGGCCTGTTCACCGCGGTGACCGGCGTCTCCGGCGGCGGCAAGTCGACGTTGCTAATCGACACGCTCTACAAGGCGATCGCGCGCAAGCTCAACGGCGCCAGCGAAGGCGCCGCGCCGCATGACCGTATCGAAGGCCTGGAGCATATCGACAAGATCATCGAGATCGACCAGTCGCCAATCGGCCGCACGCCGCGCTCGAATCCGGCGACCTATACCGGCGCCTTCACGCCGATCCGCGAATGGTTTGCCGGCCTGCCGGAATCCAAGGCGCGCGGCTATGAGGCCGGCCGCTTCTCGTTCAACGTCAAGGGCGGCCGCTGCGAGGCCTGCCAGGGCGACGGCGTCATCAAGATCGAGATGCACTTCCTGCCCGACGTCTATGTCACCTGCGATACCTGCAAGGGCAAGCGCTACAACCGCGAGACGCTCGAAGTCCTGTTCAAGGGCAAGTCGATCGCCGACGTGCTCGACATGACCGTGGAAGAAGCCGCCGACTTCTTCAAGGCAGTGCCGCGTGTGCGCGAGACCTTCAAGACGCTGCATCGCGTTGGACTGGATTACATCCATGTCGGCCAGCAGGCGACGACGCTATCCGGCGGCGAAGCGCAGCGCGTCAAGCTCGCCAAGGAGTTGAGCAAGCGCGCGACCGGTCGCACGCTCTACATTCTCGACGAGCCGACCACGGGACTCCACTTCCACGACGTCGCCAAACTGCTCGAAGTGCTGCATGAGCTGGTGGCGCAGGGCAATACAGTGGTGGTGATCGAGCACAATCTCGAAGTCATCAAGACCGCCGACTGGGTCATCGACCTCGGCCCCGAAGGCGGCGACGGCGGCGGCGAAATCGTCGCCTGGGGTCCGCCGGAAGATATTGTCAAAGCACCGCGCAGCTATACGGGCAAGTTCCTGAAGCCGGTGCTGGAAAAGGCGGGGAAGCCCAAGAAGCGGAAGGCGACGAGCGAAGCGGCGGAGTGAAGGTAGCCACGCTTGAGCGATATCATCCAAAGAAATTTAGCTCTGCCGTTCGCATCTCTTGAAGGCATCGGCAAAGTCTATGCGTTCTTGGATTTGGAACATCCCGCAGTCCGCTGGGCAGTCATGAGAGGCATGCTCGTCTCCGCATCTCATGCAGCTGAGTCCGCAGGATTCGTTTCATTTATGCAAGCTGGCATTATTACTGCTGGCAATAATCCGCGCCTATTCAATGAAACGATAATCGATCTTTATCGGCAGAATCGATTTCCGCAATGTCGATCTCGAATGCGCGGGATCTATTTCTTCGGATCAATCGCCGAAGCGACGGCTCGCATTAATGACAATGATTGGCCAGCCTATTTCACAGCGGATAATTTAGTTGAATTCGACCTGCTTTGCGACACCATGCCAACAATCGTCGATGCAAACTGGATTACTTTCGCAAAAGTTGGCAGCGACGGACGCATACCTCTCGACAATCTAGATTGGATTTCGAGCTATTGGAGTGGCAAGCAGTACAACGAAAACCCGACATGGGAAGTTATCGCCGACGGTGTGGCTTTAGTTCTTGACGAAAAAATCCGTCGTATTTGCAACTCCTCTCTCGAAAAAGAATTTCCGAAATCGCATATTCCTATACTGATGGCGAGATTGGGATCGGAGGTTGGCAGTCGTGGTGGCCAAATATCCCCGTTCATACTCCGAGAGAACGAAAACGACGTCGTTTTGACTTATCTCTCGAGCGATGCGGAGTTTCATAACCCTGAAGTAATCCAAAGAATTGGTCAGCACCCAGATTCTGGAAAACTTTTCCGAATGATGTCTGATAATGAAACTTGGAACATGCCCGACCTTCGACCTTGGTTTGGGCATTATAAACTAGGTGAGCAAAAGATCGGCAGCCTTGGTGATATTCACATTCCCTCGCTGCATGAGAACAAACTGGCTCATGTCAGCGCTTAGAAAGAGTAGCTCGGATGAGAGCATCGACATCCAGATTGAATATCGCTTCGCATGCAAGCTATTATCTAGCTCACCTCATTTCCAATTTTGCTAAGATGAGCCCTCTGAAAACGGCATTTGGTTTTCGTTCTGACGACGTAAAGAAGCTGGAAAGCGTTCGCATCGCGCTCGAAACTCGCGATATCGCAGCGGCTGCCGAACACGGACGAGTGTTTAAGCTGACGCCGGTGTCGACATAGGCAGTAGCCCAGATGGGAGCAGTGACTTCCTAGATCTGTCATCGACGCGAACACAAGCGGTCGCGCTCATGCGGGCGACCAGTACCATGCCCTCACCTCAGCCCCGTCCCGTGGCACCGCTGGCACTTCACCACCTTCTCGCCCTTCTTCAGCAGGCCCTTGCCTTCGCAATTCTTGCACTTCTGCTTCTTCTTGGTGTTAGGGCCTTTCTGGTTCGGTCTATCGTCTGCCATGGGGGCCTCCTGCGGGTGATATGAAACGGTAATGACGGGCTTAGCACGCTTGCGTGCGGCTCATGCATCGTTTCGCCGCGCGGATGCGGGTTGAAAACCGGGTCTGATGGGATCATCCTTCAGACGGGTCGCATATCGGCCACGACTCAGACGAGAACCAGCCCGTGACCGCCACTGCCAAACATCCAGCCGAGACCGAGACCCCGGCCACCTCCCCGCCCGCCAGCCATGCCCTATAAGCTCGCCATTTTCGATTTCGACGGCACGCTGTCCGACAGCTTTTCGTGGTTCCTCAGCGTCATCAATTCCGTCGCCGACAAGCACAAGTTTCAGCGCGTCGAACGCGACCGCATCGACGAGCTGCGGAGCGTCGGCGCCGGTGAGCTGATCCGGCTGCTCGGTGTCGCCAAATGGCGGATCCCGTTGATTGCGCGCGACATGCGCAAGCGCAAGGCGCAGCAGATCGACCGCATTTCGCTGTTTCCAGGCGTCGACCGCATGTTCTGTGAATTGAAGGCGCGTGGCATGACGATTGCGATCGTCAGCTCCGATAGCGAGGACAATGTCCGACACGTGCTCGGCGATCTCGATCAGCACGTCGCCTATTTCGCATGCGGCGCCGGCTTGTTCGGCAAGACGGCGAAATTTCAGCGTATCCTTGAGCTCACCGGCATCTCTGTCGATGACACGATCAGCATCGGCGACGAGATCCGCGATATCGACGCTGCACGCGAGGCCGGAATCGATTTCGGCGCGGTGACGTGGGGCTATACCAGCGGAGCGGCCCTGAAAGCGCGCACGCCGAATTATGTGTTTTCCCGGATCGACGAAGTCATCGCGACGCTGGCTGTGCCAGGACGCTAACGGCCGGCCAAAGACAGACGAAACCCGCCGGCCTCACGACAAGACCGGCGGGCCTGATCGCTTGTTGTCACTGCCCGTGCTGGGCCATTTCCCCATCACTCAAATCCCAGTCCTGCCACAACTGCAGTGCTGCCAGCAGCACCACGAGACCGCCGAGGCAGGTATGGATGAATCTGAGCATGCCATCACCCGAATAACCGAGGAAAAGTGGCGAGGCGATCAGCCACAGACCGAGAATGATCGCGGCCACCTCCTCCCAGCGTTGCAGCGCGACATACTCAAGCTGCGCAAGGCCAAATACCAGGACGCCAACCGCCACCGTGTTAATGATTATGGCGCTGGGGGTCCCCCCGGTATATTGATGACCGTTCTGCGTAGGAAACCAGGGCGAGAGCGCAATCAGAACGCCAAGCGCCATGCCAAACCAGTCTTCCCACGTGCGATGCGTACCGAGAAACCGAGAGTCTGACATCGTGACCTCCTCCAAAAGAGGCATACGTCAGCGGCCGTTGGCATGACACTCCAACTGTCAAACGACCGATCCGGCCGCTTCGGGGCGTATGTCTACAATTGACGTAGGAACCCGCTTTGCCTTTGCAAGGCCACGCCAAAGCCATTTTTCACAGCGCGCAGAACGGCAAAGAGCCCTGCGCGACGACATGGATTTCCCTATCAGATGAAGCATGCGGCGGCTGCATTGCACCCGTTTAGAAATGACTGCTACCTTCTCCCGGACACCTGTGAATGGAATGAGAATGAGCAACGCGGTCTATAACAATACTTCGCTTCACCGTTTCGAACTTGCCGTCGACGGCCATATCGCTTTTTCCGAATATACCCGGACGTCCGATACCATCACCTTCGTCCACACTGTCGTGCCGCAGGAATTGGGCGGCAGAGGTATCGGCTCACAGCTTGCCCGCGGCGCGCTCGATGCCGTCCGCGCACAGGGATTGAAGGTCGTGGCGCAGTGCCCCTTCATCGCGGCATATATCGCGAAACATGCGGACTATCAGGATTTGCTGAAAGACGCGGCATGACCGGCGTTCGCGACAACAAGGCGCTCAATCGCTTCGAGCTGGATGTCGGCGACTCCGTCGCCTTTGCGAATTATCGCCGTGCTGGCGATCGCGTCATCATCACGCACACCGAAACGCCGCCTGCCCTGCGCGGCCGCGGCATCGCGTCAGAACTGGTCAAGGGCGCGCTCGGATTGATCCGTGCGGATGGGCTAAAGGTCGTGGCGGGTTGTTCGTTCGTGGTGGATTATCTGCGCCAGCATGCGGACTATGCGGACCTGGTCGGCTAGCTACACACACGTCTTTCCGGGGGCGCGCCCCCGGAATCTCGAAGTGTTTTGAGTCTTCCTTACATCGGGATTCCGGGTCTGTGCTTAGTCGGCGTCGCCGACTTGCGCACATCCCGGAATGACGAATGGATTGCGAACTCAAACGACCTTGATCGACATGTCCGGCAAGCCCTGGATCTTGCAAAGCAGCACGTCGCCTTTCACGACAGGGCCGACATTTTCCGGTGTGCCGGAATAAATGATGTCGCCGGCCTTCAGCTCGAAGGCGTCCGAGAGTTTCGATATCTGCTCGGCGACGCTCCAGATCATCTTGTCGAGGTCGGAGGTCTGCTTCACGGTGCCATTCACGGCGAGCGAGATCGGACCCTTGGTCATGTGGCCGGTCTTGCTGGCCGGATGGATCGGGCCGATGACTGCGGCGTGGTCAAAACTCTTGCCGATCTCCCATGGCTTCTTCTCGTCGCCCATGGCGCGCTGTAGATCGCGGCGTGTCATGTCGAGTCCGACAGCATAGCCGTAGACATGGTCGAGCGCCTTATCCACGGGGATATTGGTGCCGCCGGATTTCAGCGCGGCGACGAGTTCGACCTCGTAGTGATAGTTCTTGGTGAGCGACGGATACGGGTGATCGGCGACCTCGCCGATCTTGACGTTCTGGATCGCGTCGGTCGGCTTCTGGAAGAAGAACGGCGGCTCGCGCGTTGGGTCCGATCCCATCTCGCGGGAATGCGCCGCGTAGTTGCGGCCGATGCAATAGATGCGGCGCACCGGAAACACGTCGGTCTCGCCGACGATGGGGATCGTCACCGTCGCGACCGAGAATATGCCCTTGGGACCGGCCTGCGCCTGCGCGGCCTCGCCCGCCAATGCGCTGCCAGCCAGGGCAACGGCACCGGTGGTCAGAATCGTTCTGCGGTTGATGGGGTCCATGGCGTTTCTCCTCGTATGTTTTGTTGTTTTCTGGTCTTGTATTTATGCGTGCTGGTATACCACAGCAAAAAGGCCCGCGCGAGCGCGGGCCTTCAACTCCGTCACAAACGGAAAGCTTAGTGCTTGATGTCGGCCGGCAGCTTGCCGCCATTGGCAGCGAGCTTGGTCATCATCTGCTTGTGCAGCCAGATGTTCATGCTGGCGGAATCGCTGGTGTCGCCGGTGTAACCGAGCTCCTTGGCGAGATCCTTGCGAGCCGACAGGCTGGAGTCGATGTCGAGCGCCTTCATCAGGTCGACGATCGAGGTCTTCCATTCCAGCTTTTCGCCCTTGGCCGCCACGGCCTTGTCGAGGATCGCAGCAACGTCAACACTGTCCATCGGCGCGGCGCCTGCGGGAGCCGAACCGCCGGCGGCCGGCGCGGCATCAGGCGATGCTGCACTGGCGCTGGTGCCGAAAATCGCGCCCATGATCTTTCCGAAAATGCTCATATGTCGCTCCCAATAGCTTTCGTGACAGATTGAAGAATTCGTGCCGTGTTTGGTTCCGGCAGCACCAGCCGGTTCATACTTGTATCCGCCCACCGTTCGCTTGCCAATGCGACGCGATAGACTGCGGGGAAGAGTCGTTCCAAGCCAACTGCCCAAACCAACCGTCCAAGCCAGTTGGCAAAGTCGTCGACAGACCGTTTGACGTCGGTAGCAAGGTCCGACTGAATTGAGGCGAAAGCCCGGCCGCTGCATTGCAGCGCTGTGAATGTCGGACGACATTTTCACCGAAGCGTGAGCCACGGCGTCAGGTGCTGACCACGCCGCAAGGCTGGCAGCTCATCGTCTTCAATGGCGCAGCGACGAGTAATGTGGACCCGATAGTCTGATCTCGCCCAATGACGGCCTCTCGCAGAATTGCGCGAGAGGCCGTCATGCTGCTCTGATATCACTGCGCAAGCCTTGTTTTGGCCGTGGTTCACCGGAAGGCTCATCGCGCAATATCGTCGCGACATTATTTCACGATCGAATGAGAGCCTTGAGACCATGCGCGCCCTGCTTTGTACGTTTCTGCTTGGTACAGTCCTGATCTCGCCGCTAGCGCCGGCCGTTGCTGCGCCTTCCTGCGGCACAGGCAGTTTCGATGGTTGGCTCGCCGCCTTCAAGACGGAAGCGGTCGGCAAGGGCATTTCGCAGAAGACCGTCGATGCAGCATTGACCGGCGTCACCCTCGACAACAGCGTGCTGTCGCGCGATCGCGGCCAGCAGGTCTTCAAACAAAGCTTCGAGGAATTTTCCGGGCGCATGGTGCCGCCAAGGCTGCGTCGCGGCAGCGACATGCTGAAGCGTTACGGCTCGGTGCTCGGACGCATCGAACAGCAATATGGGGTGCCCGGTCCGGTGCTGGTGGCGATCTGGGGACTGGAGACCGACTATGGCGTGAACGTCGGCAAATTCCCGACCATCCGCGCCATCGCGTCGCTCGCATATGATTGTCGACGCGCCGAGATGTTTCGCGGTGAATTGCTCGATGCCCTGCGCATCGTCGACCGCGGTGACCTCGCGCCTGCCGAGATGCATGGCGCCTGGGCCGGCGAAATCGGCCAGACGCAATTCATGCCATCGTCCTACCTGAAATTCGCTGTCGACTTCGACGGCAATGGCCATCGCGACCTGTTGCGCAGCGCGCCCGACGTGCTGGCCTCAACGGCAAACTACCTCGCCAGCTATGGCTGGAAGCGCGATCAGGATTTTGCGCCGGGGACTGCGAACTTCGCGGTCATTCAGCAGTGGAACAAGAGCGAGGTCTATTCGAAGACCATCGCCACTTTCGCCAGTCAGCTCGCCAAAGAACCATAAGCTCGCATGGGATGATGGAAGGGCCGTCCGCTCCTCAGCAAGCGGCCCCTCCCGTGATCTCTTACTTCGTCATGCCAACATGCATTGCCCTGGTCAGATGGACCGCACACACGCCCATCTTGTTGTCGAGCAACGCGGTCTGCGCGTCCGTCATTTCCTTGAACGCAACCCACTTCGCATCGCCGTCCGGCATCGCTTCGACCGCGGTTTCGGTTTTCAGCAGGTTGCTGCCGCTGCAGCCTTCCATACGTGCAGCCGAAGCCGGCACCGTAGCGAACACAACAGCAGCCATGGCGGCCGCTCCCAGTAATCTTGTGATCATCTTATTTGTCCTTCGCAACAGAACCGACGCCATTGCCGGATTCTGTAGAAGGAATTGATACTTCCCGCTGCGATCCAGGAAATAACAGCCGCAGTGAATTGAATGTGAGCCGGTTGTGATCGCCACCAAGAACACTCAACTTTTTGGCGCTTCAGACATCACGAGCAACAAACTTACACAAATGTAATTCGCGCGATTTCACTGACGTCGCAGCATCGGCCTTTTGATGTGCTTCCGGAGGCCAGCAGCAACCGCGTTTCGCGCAGGACCTCGAGTTGCATATGTATTTGCCTTCACGCATGCAGTTTAGAGAAAAGTCGCCCCGCAAGCCTCGCGTAAGGATGACTTTATGTTCATTCTTAACACTCGTATGCGAATCACGCATAGCGACGCCAGGCAGGAACTTACGAGGAACCGCCGAGTGCGCTGGCTGATTGAGGTCAGAAAGGCTTCATCGCGCCGGTTCAGCCTCTGGCATCCGGCTGAGCTTTGGAATACCTCCAAACGCATGATTTAACTGACTAATTAACAGCTACGATCATCTCTAAAGGTGCCTCAATACGCACTGTGCCCGCAAAATCGCCTCCGAGCGCCGAGAGGTTAATCATTCCTTGCGCGAGCTATGCAGTCCTTGACTAGCTGCATCGCAACATCTCGACTGCTGCACTGCGATATTGTCACCTATATTCACTTCAACAGCGAAGCACCTCGCAAGAGATGAATCGCTTAACGAAGGAGAACTCAAATGCTGCTTTCATTCATCCGCATGATCCAGGCGTTCCGCGACTATCAGCGCAACGTTGCCGAACTCTCCCAGCTCAGCGATCGCGAGCTTTCCGACATCGGTCTCGACCGTTCGGACATTCCGCGCGTTGCTTCTGGCGCCTATAACGGCTGATCCGTCAGGACGTTCTATCTGTCCTGCCTGACGTTTCACGGATTGCGCCCGCCTCGCGCGGGCGCAATCGTGGTTCCCTGAAGACACCGTCTTCGGAGCCAGACGCCTTCGAGCCAAAGCGTCTTCAAAGCTTTGGCTAACCGGCCGAATTTCCGCGAAGCGAATTCCACTTCGCGCCGAAACGCGCTACATGCGGGGCCATGACAACAGCCCCAAACCCAGACGACTGCGTCCATGTGATCGGCGCGGGCCTCGCCGGCTCGGAAGCCGCTTGGCAGGTCGCCAATGCCGGCATCCCCGTGATCTTGCACGAGATGCGGCCGCACCAGATGACCGACGCCCATCGCACCGATGGCCTCGCCGAGCTGGTCTGCTCCAATTCCTTCCGTTCTGACGACGCGCTCAACAACGCTGTCGGCCTGCTGCACGCCGAGATGCGCAAGCTGGGCTCGCTGATCATGCGCTGCGCCGATGCCAACCAGGTGCCCGCCGGTGGCGCACTGGCAGTGGATCGCGACGGCTTCTCCGATGCCGTGACCAAGGCGCTGAACGACCACCCGCTCATCACCATCGACCGCGCCGAAGTCGCCGGCCTGCCGCCTTCCGACTGGCGCAATGTCATCGTCGCGACAGGGCCGCTGACCTCCGCAGCGCTCGCGGACGGCATTCGTGGGCTGACCGACGAGAACGCGCTGGCCTTCTTCGATGCCATCGCACCCATCGTGCACAAAGACTCCATCGACATGGAGATCGCCTGGTTCCAGTCGCGCTACGACAAGGTGGGACCCGGCGGCACCGGCGCCGACTACATCAACTGCCCGATGACCCATGAGCAATATGATGCCTTCATCGATGCGCTGCTGGCGGGCGAAAAGACCGACTTCAAGGAATGGGAAACCAACACGCCCTATTTCGACGGCTGCCTGCCCATCGAAGTGATGGCCGAGCGCGGCCGCGAAACGCTGCGTCACGGCCCGATGAAGCCGGTCGGCCTCACCAATCCCAGGGATCCGCTGGAGAAGCCCTACGCCATCGTGCAGCTGCGCCAGGACAACAAGCTCGGCACGCTCTACAATATCGTCGGTTTCCAGACGAAGCTGAAATACGGCCCGCAGCAGCAAGCGCTGCGCATGATCCCCGGCCTGCAGAACGCGGAATTCGCACGGCTTGGCGGCCTACATCGCAACACCTTCCTGAATTCGCCGAAGCTGCTCGACGACCAACTTCGCCTGAAGGCACAGCCGCGGCTGCGTTTCGCCGGCCAGATGACCGGCTGCGAAGGTTATGTGGAGTCCGCCAGCGTCGGCTTGATCGCCGGTCTCTATGCAGCGGCCGATGCCAAGCACCAGTCGCTGGCTCCGCCGCCCGTGACGACGGCGCTGGGCTCGTTGCTCGGCCATATCACCGGTGGCCATATCGAAACCATCGATGCAGGACCCCGCTCTTTCCAACCGATGAACATCAATTTCGGCCTGTTCCCGCCGCTGGCCCAAGCGCCGACCAAGAAGCCCGACGGCTCGCGGCTGCGCGGCAATGAGAAGACCGTTGCCAAGAAGCAGGCGATGAGCGTGCGGGCGCTGGCCGACATGGATGACTGGATTGCCGCCAGCCTGCCCGTTGCAGCCGCGGCATGACGCCGGCGATTTGAATTTCAGGATTGTTCGATGAGTTTGCCGCCACAGGACGCCGCTGCGCTGTCCAAGACCTGGACCGAAGGCGTGTTGCTGAAACGCGACGTGTTCTCGACCGTCGAGCGCGGCCGCTATCGCACGTCATCGGGCGAAGTCGATGCGGTGCTGCGCCGGCTCGACCAGGTGCCGTGGTGGTCATATCTGCTGGCGCTGCATCTGTTCACGCGGGAGCGCCGTGCACTGACGCTGGCGCGCGATCTGCGCGTCGGGCCTGAATTGCTCTGGGCCGGCGACCGCGCGCTGGTGCGCGGCTTCATCGACGGCGTCGCACTGCATCTCGCCAAGCCGCATCACGATGCGCGATATTTCAAATCCGCGAAGCTGGCGCTGCGCAAGCTGCATCGTATGGGCGTGTGCCACAATGACCTTGCCAAGGAGCAGAACTGGCTACGCGGCAGCGACGGGCTAGCTTATGTTACCGACTTCCAGCTTGCGGTCTGCTTCAAGTCCCGCAGCCAGTTGTTTCGCATCGCGGCCTATGAAGACCTACGTCATCTCCTGAAGCACAAGCGGACTTACGCGCCGGAGCTTCTGACGCCGAAGGAAAAGGCGATTCTGGCGAAGAAGTCGCTGCCGGCACGGATCTGGCTGATGACCGGCAAGAAGGTCTATCGCGCCATCACCCGCGGCATCTTCAACTTCACCGACCGCGAAGGCGGCGGCAAGCGCCTGGTCAACGACGCACCCCCTCTGCTCGAGATCATCAAGCAGAACCCGGCGGTGCGCGACGCATCGATCGTCGCCTTTGCCGACCGGCGCACCGGCGTCGGCCTCTATGCATTCGTGGAAGCCGATGACATCGCGCTGGAAACGAAGCTGCAGGGTGAACTGGCTGCCACAAAGGGCGCGAAGCCGCCGGAGCATCTGCAGGTCGTCGCGGCGCTGCCCCGCGACGCCTCAGGCCGCATTCGCACCGAAGTGCTGCAGCTCGTCGCCATGAACCAGGTCGATCTGCTGGAGCCATTGATGACCAGCGACGCCGACCGCGCATTCCTGAAGGGCATTCTGGAGTCGCGGAAGAACCTGCGCGACCGTTTCAACTTCGAGACGACAGACCAGAAGCTGACGTCACACTGAGCGCGACGCGCGCCACAGCGTCCACAGGGTCCGCAGCCGCGATCTGACATGGAGCTCGAACGGATCGTGATCCGCTCGGACCATTTGCGCCAGATCGTGCTTCACCAGCGCCATGGGCAGGAACGCCGCGCGCGCCGCCGGTACTACATCCGCAAGCATTCCCTGCGCTGTCGCGAGTTGCTCCCGCGCACCTGATATCAGCCGATCCAGCGTTTCGCGGATACCGGGCGTCATCTTGCCGGCAAACATCTGATCGGCGCTGCTGCCGTTCTGCAGGAGCATGTCCTGGGGAACGAACAACTGCCGCCGCATCGTGTCATAGGGCAGACGCGTAATGATCCACGCGACGCCTTGCGCCAGCCCGGCATGCTCGGCGACATGAGCGCTGGCCTCAGACCCGTCGCCAAGGATCTTGGCCGATGAGAACAGCAAAGTCCCGAGCGTATCGCGAAAGTGGCTCTCGAGAAGCGCGAGATCCGGCATCGGGTCGTTGTAGAGATCGAAGATGTGCACATCGATCAGCTTGGACAGCCTGTCGATGGAAAGATCGTGCGCGCGGATCGCTAGCAGTAATTCGGCAGCAACGGGGTTCTGTTCGACATCGCCATGACCTGCGCCGGCCAGCATATCGGTCCACCATTGCAACCGGATCTCGCCAGGCAATGGCTGTTTCACGAGCTCGCGGACGCGGGTAATTTCCGTATTGAACGCATAGAGCGCCAGCAGCGAACGGCGCTTGTCGGCAGGCACGAACAAGGTCGCCGCGTAGCGGTCAAAGTCATGGCTGCGCACCAACTCCGCGCAGAAAGCCGCGGAGCTCTGATCAGCACCACTCATGGCACCGCGATCAGCGCAGCGGCAACGCGGCGGCGCTCGCCCAACATGACATTATAGGTGCGGATCGCCGGGCCGGTTTGCATCGCGTCGATCACCACGTGAAGATTGCGCAAGGCGTTGCGAAGATCGTTCGGGACGATCCAGACCTCGTTGCCGGTGCCGATGATCAGTGTGTCGATGCCTGCCGCGCCTTCGAACACGCGCCGCAGCGAATGGCGGTCAATGTCACTGGCCTTGGTGACCGACCATGCCCACACCGCATCGGGCAGGCACAGCAGCGAGCCCTGATGCGACATGGTGTCGAAGTGGAAGCCGCCCTTGCCGTAAGCTTCGATGGCGGCCGAGCGCGGAAGGTGCGGCGCTTCGGGATCGACCGGCATCTCAGGGCTTCGGCTTCGCGGCTGGCTTGTCGGCGTCTTCGCGGTGTTCGCCGACGCCGAGATAGATCAGCAGCGGCGCCGCGATGAAGATCGAGGTGTAGGTGCCGACCAGCACGACGCCGAAGATCATGACGGCGGTGAAGGAGTGGATCGCCTGGCCGCCAAACGCGTAGAGCGCCAGCAGCGCCAGCGTCACGGTGACGTGGGTGATGATCGAACGCGACAGCGTCGAATTGATCGACTCGTTCAGCAGCTCCGGCATCGGCATCTTCTTGTAGCGACGCAGAATCTCGCGAATACGATCGTAGATGACCACGGTGTCATTCAGCGAATAACCGAGAATGGTCAGCAGCGCCGCAATACTGGTGAGATCGAAGTCGACCTGCGTGATCGACATGAAGCCGATCGTCAGCACGATATCGTGGACGTTGGCGATCATGGCGCCCAAGGCGAACTGCCATTCGAAGCGGAACCAGAGATAGATCAGGATGCCCATGATCGCGACGATCAGGCCGAGCATGCCGTAAGCCAGCAATTCGCCGGAGACGCGCGGACCCACCACTTCGACGCGGCGATATTCGACGCTGTCACCGAGGGCTGCACGAACCTTCTGAACGGCGGCCTGCTGCGCGGCATCGCCACCCGGCTGTTCGGCCAGACGGATCAGCACGTCGGCCGCGCCGCCGAACTGCTGCAGCTGCACGTCACCGAGTTGCAGGGCGGCGAGCGTCGAGCGCATCGCGCTGATATCGGCCGTACCGGATTTGGCCTGGACTTCGAGCAGCGTGCCACCCTTGAAGTCGATGCCGAAATTCAGTCCGTGCGTGAAGAACAGCACGATGGCGAGGATCGACAGCAGCGCCGAGATCGGGAACGAGATGCGGCGGAAACGCGTGAAATCGAACTTCGTATCGTCGGGGACGATGCGGAGCGACGGCAACAGATCGAAGATCGCCACGATCGACAGAATGACGATCAGCGCGCCCAGACCTGCCAGAACCATTTGTGTCGTTGTCAAAATCTGCTCCGTAAACTCAAATCGGCACGCTGGTCGGCCGCTTCCACCTGACCCAGCCGGCGACGATCAGACGGGTCACGGTGAAGGCCGTGAAAACCGTTGTGATGATGCCAATGCCAAAGGTCACGGCGAAGCCGCGGACCGGTCCGGTGCCGATGTAAAACAGCACCGCAGCGGCGATGAAGGTCGTGATGTTGGAATCCAGAATGGTCGCCAGCGCGCGCTTGAAGCCGGCATCGATCGCCGAAATGGCGGTGCGGCCGGCGCGCAACTCCTCGCGGATGCGCTCATAGATCAGCACGTTCGAGTCCACGGCGATGCCGACCGTCAGCACGATGCCAGCGATGCCGGGCAGCGTCAGCGTGGCGTTGAGCAGCGACAGGATACCGAAAATCATCAGAACGTTGATGGTCACCGCGATATTGGCGAACAGGCCGAACAGGCGGTAGGTCAGCAGCATGAAGACGATAACGAGGATCGACCCGACATAGGCCGCAAGCTCGCCCTTGGCGATCGAGTCGGCGCCGAGGCCGGGGCCAACGGTACGCTCCTCGATGATGCTGAGCGGCGCAGGCAGCGCGCCGGCACGCAGCAGGATCGCGAGATCATTGGCGCCCTGCACCGTGAAGCTGCCGGAGATCTGACCGGAGCCGCCGGTGATCGGCTCGCGAATGACCGGGGCGGAGACCACTTCGTTATCGAGCACAATGGCGAAGGGCAGATTGACGTTCTTCACCGTGGCATCGGCAAACTTGCGCGCGCCAGACGTGTTGAAACGGAACGAGACGATCGGCTCGTTGGTGCGCTGATCGAAGCCCGGCTGCGCATCGGTCAGGTCAGCGCCCGAGACCAGCACTTCCTTCTTCACGAGATACGGCGTCTTCGGAGACTGCGAGCTCATCAGGAGTTCGGAGTCCGGCGGCACCCTGCCTTGTGCCTGCTCGGCCGGGAGCGAGGTGTCGACCATGCGGAAGTCGAGCTTCGCGGTCTTGCCCAGCAGTTCCTTGAGGCGGGTCGGGTCCTGCAGACCCGGCACCTGCACCAGGATGCGATCGAGGCCCTGACGCTGGATCAGCGGTTCGACGGTGCCGAGTTCGTTGACGCGGCGCTCGACGATCTGGATCGACTGCTCGACCGACTGGCGGATGCGATCATTGATAGCTGCCGGCGGCACCGAAAGACGGATCAGGCCGTTGCCTGCGTCCGAGACTTCCAGGCTGCGCTGGCCGCTCTGCCCCATCAAGCCGCCGAGCGGCTGTGACAGTTCACGCAGCTTGGTGAGCGCGGTCTGATACTCGGTGTCCTTGGTGATACGGACTTCGACATTGTCGCCGCGAACGCCAAGGCCGGTATAGACGATCTTGGCATCACGCAGTGTGCGGCGGACGTCGTCGCGCACCTGATCGAGCTTGTCCTTCTTGACCGAATTGGCATCGACTTCGAGCAGGATGTGCGAGCCGCCCTGCAAGTCGAGGCCCAGCACCAGATGGCGCTGCGCCCATTTCGGCCAGGTTTTCACGGTGGCTTCGGGGAAGAAATTCGGAACCGCGCACAGGCAGACCACGAGCGCCGTCAGAATGACCGCCAGCGCCTTCCACCGCGTGAAATACAACATCGAGATGATCCGTCAGATTCTTGAAATGGCGACGCGCAAACGCATCAGCTCGCGGCCGCGTCGTCCTTGGCATCAGCCTTGTCCGCCTTCTCCTTGGCGGGCTCACCTTTGGTGCGCACGCCCGAGATCATCGTGCGGAGCTGACGTACGCGAACGCCTTCAGCGAGTTCGAACTCGACCTGCTCGTCATCGACCACCTTGGTGACCTTGCCGACGAGACCGCCCGAGGTGACGATGGTGTCGCCGCGGCGGATGTTCTTCACCATCTCGGCGTGGTCCTTCACCTTCTTCTGCTGCGGACGCAGGATCAGGAAATACATGATCACGAAGATCAGAGCGAAAGGCAGCAGCGACATCAGCATGCTGTTGGTGTCGCCGCCGGCTGCAGCCTGGGCAAACGCAGGGGTAATGAACATCGGAAGTCCTCGTGAACGCTGGGGAATAACCGGCGACGCGTCGGCGTTCGGCCGGTTTGGGTAAATTCGCGCGGACTATAGCGGCCGGCGTCCCAATTGCAACGCCGGTAAACCCTCTGATTTGTCTGCGATTTGTACCGCTTGCGGATGTGTTCCGGGCTCGATATGGGTGCGCGCCGAGGAAAGTCAAAAATGTCAAAAAAGCCCAATAAAACAAGCCGCCACCCTGCCAAAAAGGCTCCCGCGACCCGCACGACGAAGACCGCGGCAAAACGTCCGCGACCAGCCGCCGCCCCCCCGATGGAGGAGCGGATCGCGCTCGCCCTCGAAGCCATCGCCGCAGGTATGGCTGCCACGGCGCCGAAGCGCTCCAATGCCGATTCTCTGGCCAGCGCCGAGGCCTTCATATGGCATCCCGACGGCCGCCTGGCTCCAGTCCCCAAAGTCAGCCGGGTCGATATTGGCTTGCTGCAGGGCATCAATCAGCAGGTCGACACCCTGATCGAGAACACCCGGCGTTTCGCCAACGGCCTGCCGGCCAATAATGCGCTGCTGTGGGGCGCGCGCGGCATGGGCAAGTCGTCGCTGGTCAAGGCCGCGCATGCCTCGGTCAATGCCAGCAAGTCCGTCGCCGGCCGCCTCAAGCTGGTCGAGATCCATCGCGAGGACATCGAGAGCCTGCCGGCGCTGATGGAACAGATCCGTGCCTCGGATTTCTATTTCATCGTGTTCTGCGACGACCTTTCTTTCGACGGCAACGATGCGTCCTACAAATCGCTGAAAGCCGTATTGGAAGGCGGCATCGAAGGCCGGCCGGACAACGTCATCCTCTATGCGACCTCGAACCGCCGCCATCTTCTGGCGCGCGAGATGATCGAGAACGAACGCTCGACCGCGATCAATCCCGGCGAAGCCGTCGAGGAAAAGGTGTCGCTGTCAGATCGTTTCGGCCTCTGGCTCGGCTTCCACAAATGCAGCCAGGACGAATATCTCGACATGGTGCGCGGCTATTGCAGCCATTACAGCATCAAGACCGACGCCGCCGAGCTGGAGCGAGACGCATTGGAATGGTCGACCACCCGTGGCTCGCGCTCAGGTCGCGTGGCTTGGCAGTTCGTGCAGGAGCTCGCCGGCCGTCTCGGCGTGAAGCTGGCCACAAAGTAAAGGCAAATGCCGCCCCGTCATGACAACGGGGCGGCATTCGACTCGCCTAGGCGAGGCTTCGCAACTCACGTGCCGCCGCGACCATATTCACGAGCGCAGGCCGCACCTCCTCCCATTTGCGGGTTTTCAGTCCACAATCGGGATTGATCCAGAGCTGGGAGTCCGCCAGCCGCTGCCGTGCAAGCTTGAGCAAATCGACCATGTCGCGCGTTTCAGGCACCCGCGGCGAGTGGATGTCATAGACCCCGGGACCTATCTCGTTTGGATACTTGTAAGTCCTGAACGCATCGAGCAGCTCCATCTTCGATCGTGACGTTTCGATGGAGATCACGTCGGCGTCCATGGCACCGATCGCATCGATGATGTCGTTGAACTCCGAGTAGCACATATGCGTATGGATCTGCGTGTCATCACGCACGCCCGACGAACAGATGTGGAAGCTCTCCACGGCCCAATCGAGATAGGACTTCCATTCCGATTTGCGCAGCGGAAGCCCTTCGCGCAGTGCCGCTTCGTCGATCTGGATCATGCCGGCGCCAGCCTTTTCAAGATCAGCCACCTCATCGCGTATCGCGAGCGCGATCTGCCGGCACGCCACCTCGCGGGGAATGTCATCGCGCACGAACGACCAGTTCAGGATTGTGACAGGCCCTGTCAGCATTGCCTTCATCGGCCGGTCGGTGAGCGACTGCGAATAGTGCCACCATTCGACGGTCATGGGATGCGGCCGGGACACGTCTCCAAACAAGACAGGAGGCCGTACATAGCGGGAGCCATAGGATTGCACCCAGCCATGCTTGGTGAAGGCGAAGCCGGAAAGTTGCTCACCAAAATACTGCACCATGTCGTTGCGCTCGAACTCGCCATGCACCAGCACGTCGAGACCAATATTCTCCTGCCAGCGAACCGCCCTCGCCGTCTGGTTCTGCAGGAACGTCTTGTAGGCGGCATCGCTGAGTGTACCCCTGACATGGGCTCCGCGTGCGTTTCTCACTTCCGCGGTCTGCGGAAACGAGCCGATGGTCGTTGTCGGGAATGCCGGCAGTTTGAAGCGTCGATGCTGTTCGGCAGCGCGCGTGGCAAAGTCACTGCCTCGACGACGCATTGTCGCGTCAACAGAGGCGACGCGTTTGGCGACCGCAAGATCGTGGATCTTCGACGATGCCAGTCGCGCAGCCGCCGCGGCATCCGACGCGACAAGCGTTGCAGCGACATCAGCGCGGCTGCCAGCCAGCGCTGCTCCAAGTGCGGCCAGCTCTTCCATCTTCTGGATCGAAAAAGCCAGCCAGCTTTTGACGTCCGGATCGAGATCAGTCTCAAGGCTGAGATCGATCGGCACATGTAGCAGCGAACAGGACGGCGCGAGCTCAACGCGATCCCTCCCCAGGAGATCGACCATGGGCTCCAGACCATCGAGCAGGCTGGACAGATCGGACCGCCAGATATTACGTCCATCGATCACGCCGAGCGAGAGGACCAGATCCTTCGGCGCCTTCGCAGCGACTTCGTCGAACTGATCGGGTGCCCGAACCAGATCGAGATGAAGCCCGGCGACGGGGAGCGACAGGGCCAGATCGAGGTTGTCGCTAAGTTCGCCAAAGTAAGTGTTCAGCATGATCCTGAGCTGCGGGACCGCTTCTGCAAAGGCGGCGTAGGTCCGCTGCAGCGCCTGCCGGGCCGGCGCGTCAAGATCGAGCACCAGACATGGCTCATCCAGTTGCACCCATTCTGCGCCTCTGTCGGCCAATTCCCCGAGCACCTCGACATAAACAGGCAGTAATCGATCGAGCAGCGTCAGCGGATCGAATGACGCATCCGCACTCTTGGCCAGCTTCAGATAGGTCACAGGGCCGACCAGCACAGGCCGCGTCTGATAGCCGAGCGATCTCGCCTCTTCGTACTCCTTGATCGGCTTGCGCGATGCGAGACCGAAGGTCTGATCCTGCACCAGCTCAGGCACCATGAAATGATAGTTGGTATCAAACCACTTGGTCATCTCCTGTGCTGGTACGCCTTGCGACGTGTCTTGCGCATGAGAGCCGTGCGTGCAGGCCTCGTCATGCCCAGCGCCTTGTGATCCACGCGCCATGGCAAAATAGGTCGCGAAGGAAACGTCTCCGCCCTTCCAGCCATAGACTTTGGGAATGGCGCCTACCATGACGCTGGTATCGAGCACCTGATCGTAGAAGGAGAAGTCGTTCGACGGCATGACCGTGATCCCGAGCGACTTCTGACGCGCCCAATTTGCGGCACGCAGCCCGACGCCGACATCGATCAGCGCATTCTCGTCGATTGCACCGGACCAATAGCTTTCCAGCGCCATCTTGAGCTCACGCCGCGGACCGATCCGTGGCGTTCCCAATGTAGCAACAGGAAGGGAGGACGTAGATTTGGCAGAAGACTTTGAAGAAGTAGACTTTGACACAGTAGACATGGCTTAACCCCAATGATTGGGGGCAAAAGGCCAAAGTGACACGTCTGGATTCCACGACGGCAGTCGCGGAATCGCAACCGCACCACCGGGACACCCCGCCCGAGGACGTTTATGTTGTCGAGGCAGGTCTCCTGGCTCGCGGGTCAATGCTGCTGTCCGGCCTTCCCAAAACCTTTGCGGGTCTCAGTGACTTTAATGGACAGCGGCTCACCGCTTACAGTTGCGGGGGCAGCTCCGGCCTTGGCTTAACGCCTCACCGGCTTCCCTCTTAGCTTCGGGCAAATCTTCCCGAAGAACCACGACATCCTCACATATGGGCAACATCGCGCGGCAGTCAACCGAGCTTGCGTGCGCAAGCTGCCCACTCGCGGCAGCGCGTTGAAGATTCCGGAGCTGGAGTGGGCCGTAGCCCCGAGATCAAACGCATCAAGCCCGGCACGAGGCCGGGCTTGCTCAAATGCTAACTACACTTCGTGGACTGCGCTTATGCGCCGTTGAGGAATTGCAGCGGATCGACCGGCGACGAGCCCTTGCGGATCTCGAAGTGAAGCTGCGGCGAAGTGACTTCGCCGGACTGGCCGGACTTGCCGATCACCTGACCGCGCTTGATGGTCTCACCACGTTTCACCATCAGCTCACTCGCATGGGCATATGCGGTGACGTAACCGTTGGAGTGACGAACGAGAACCAGATTGCCGTAGCCCTTCAGCTCGTTGCCGGAATAGGCAACGACGCCATCTTCGGCTGCCTTGATCGGCGTGCCTTCCGGCACGGCGACATTAATGCCGTCATTTGATTTGCCATTGGTCTTGGCGCCGTAGCCTGTGACCACGCGGCCGCGCACCGGCCAACGGAACGTCGGCAAAGCGCCGGTTGCGTCAGCGGCTTTAGTCGGCGATTCCGGCGTGGTTTCTTCAGGCGTCGTCGTGGCACTTGCCAGACGGGCCTTCTGTGCGGGCTCGGCAGAAGCAACACGGGCCACGGCAGCGGACGTGACCGCGCCAGCCGGAGCGGCCGTCACGGCTGCGACGGGCGCAGCGAGCGGCGCTGCTGCAGGAGCTGCATTGGCCGTACGCGCGCCGGGTACCGTGATCTTGGAGCCAAGCTTCAATTGGGCAGTCGGCGCCAGACCATTGGCGCGCGCGAGTTCGGCGACCGGCACGTTGTTCCGGCGCGAGATGCTCATCAGCGTATCGCCGCGATTGACGAAATGCATGGTCGATGCGCCGACGGCAGGTTTGCTCGCAGCAGCGGCAACGGCCGGAGTTGCCGCAGCGCCCTGGCGCGGAATGATCAGCGACTGGCCGGGCGACAGCGCGCGCGGACCCTTGTAGCCATTGGCCTGCAGGATCGCGGCCGACGAGACGTTGTAGCGCTTCGCCAGACCGTCGAGCGTGTCGCTGGTGCCGACGATGATCGAGGTGCCGCCATCACGGGCAAGGCCATTGGTCGCTGCAACCGAGCGCGGCGCCGTGGAGCCGGTGGTTTCGATCGGCGCACGTGCGGGCGGCGGCGTATACATACCGTTGCCGCCCCCGCTGACGGGTGCAGCCGACGCAACCGGACGAGCTGTCGGATAGGACTGCGGCGCCGAGATCGGCGGCGGCAAAGCCTGCGATTGATACTGCGGCTGCGGATTATAGGCCGGGCGCTGATACTGCGGCAGCTCCTGGCGCTCGACCGGCGCGCGCGGTGCTCGCTGCGGCACCGAGCCGGTGGTTTCGCCTTGCCAGCCAAAGCCACGGGACTGACCTGAGTCAAAATTTGGATTCTGAGATAGCCGTGTCTGCATGTCGGCGCTGCAGCCGGCAAAACCGATAGACATCAGCGCCAGCACCGCGACCTGCGGAGCGCGGCGCGAGTAAAGCAACTCGACAACGCTGGACATTGGTTACTCACTCATACGCAACAAACAACTGAATTGAGTAAACACCGTCTCCGTTACCAAGCCTTTAACCTTGCGACCAACACGTGACAGCCGTTCACGAACTTTTTTCAGAGTTCGCGCGCGATGCCCGGAAGTGCAGGCACGAAACGTACATCCACGAGCTCCTTTCGCTCCAATCCATCCCCGGTTTTGCGGATCCGGACCAGGGTCTGGACGCCATTATGAGGACCAACCGGCGCAAGCAGAATACCCCCCTCCTCAAGCCGATCGGTCAGCGCCACCGGCACCTCCTCCACTGCGGCGGTCACGACGATCCGGTCAAACGATCCCAAATTGGCAGCCGGGTTGAGGCCGTCGCCGAGCATGACCTCGATATTGTGGAGGCCGAGTGCCTCCAACCGGGTCCGGGCGGCGTCGGCCAGCGTGCGATAGCGCTCGATGCTGAGCACGTCGCGGACGAGCTTTGACAGGATCGCGGCCTGGTAGCCCGATCCCGTGCCGACCTCGAGCACACGGTGACCAGCATTCAATTGCAGCTGTTCGGTCATATAGGCCACCACGAAGGGCTGGCTGATGGTCTGACCGCAGGCAATGGCCAAGGCCGTATCGCGCCAGGCGTGGGCGCGATCGTTCGGCTCGACGAAGCGATCACGCGGAATATCCTCCATTGCGCGCAGCACCAGCCGATCGCTGATCCCACGGCGCCGCAGACCAAGCTGAAACGTCATCTGTTCGGGCGGCTGTCCGACGGTAATCATGGAAATGCCTCACGCAGCACAGGTTAGAAACACTCTCGATCTAGCAAAGATAGATTGATGTATTTCTGCGATCGGAACCGGGATAGCCTAACGACAACTTTTATTGTTCCGCGCGCGGAACCAGCAACATACCAGCCTGTTATGGGCGGGGCGCTGAAATCCTGATCTTGCTCTATCTGGTACCGAACACGCGACATGCGTCTTTGGGTCACGAAAATGGCAATGCGTCGAGATTGCGTTCAACCCGGGAATTTGCGATTTTGTTCAGAGGATTGGGGCAAGGAAACCGGCCATGACTGCAACGAACCCGCCGGGCGGCTCCGTCTTCCTGGTCGAAGACGAGGTCATGATCCGCATGATGGTCGCCGATATGCTCGAGGAACTCGGCTACAGCGTAGCCGCCGAAGCCGGTGACATCAACGAAGCGATCAAGCTGGCTGGGTCTGCCAAGTTCGACATTGCGATCCTCGACGTCAACGTCAACGGCAAGGTGATTTCGCCGGTCGCGGAAGTGATCGCATCGCGCAACCGCCCGTTCATCTTCGCGACTGGCTACGGCGCGCAAGGCCTGCCGGAAGAATTTCGTGACCGCCCGACGCTGCAGAAGCCGTTCCAGATGGAAACGCTGGCGCAGGTGCTGTCAACGACGCTCAAGGGCGTCGCGGTCTAGGCGAGCCCACTCGCCTATTTCGAACTCTCAGCCAAGCGCCTTGGTCAGCGCTTCGGAGAATACATCATCCGTGCGATCGAGACGCAGCGGCGTGACCGAGACATAGCGCGCAGCAAGCGCTGCGAGATCGGTACCCTCCAGCGGGGCTTCCGCGGCGACGATGCGCTCGAAACCGATCCAGAAATACGGATTGTTGCGGCCATCGCGCCGCTCATCGACGCGCAGAAAGCCCTGATTACGCTTGCCCTGCCGGGTGACGACGACACCTTTCACCTCGTCGGCCGCGCAGGCCGGGAAGTTGACGTTGATGACGGTGTTCTTCGGCACGCTCGCCTTGATGACCTTGCGCAGCACGTCCGGCCCATATTTCAACGCGGTCTCCCATTGCGGGTTGTGACGCGTTTCCATCGAGAATTCCTGGCTCAACGCCACCGACGGAATGCCGAGAATGGTGCCCTCGAGCGCACCGGCGATGGTACCGGAATAGACCACGTCCTCGGCGACGTTGCGGCCCTTGTTGACGCCGGACAATACGAGATCTGGCTGCTTGTCCTTCAGGATATGACGCGCGCCCATGATGACGCAGTCGGTCGGCGTGCCGCGCACGGCATAGTGCCGCGGGCCGACTTCGCGCAGTCGCAACGGATCGTTCAGCGACAATGAATGCGACACACCGGATTGATCGAGCTCGGGCGCCACCACCCAGACGTCGTCGGACAATTCCTTGGCGATCTGCTCGATGATCTTCAGGCCGGGGGCGTGAATGCCGTCGTCATTGGTGCAGAGAATGCGCATTCGTGAGGTGCCTTTTCGATCGGGAGGGCCGCTGGCCGGCACCGGTTTTTGCCAGCATGTGCCCGCTTTTGCCACCCCCATTTTGGGCGCTACTCGTGCGCTGCCGAGGCTGTCTCGAAGGCGATTTTTCCCGTGAGCCGGAACATTTCGGCGTCGTCGGGATTTTTAACTTAGGTAGGTGTGTGCCAGTTGCGTCTGAAGCATGCGCGCTCGACCCGGATGGCCTTGGTCGCAGCGCCCCACAGGGCGACGGAGATGGCGAAACAGCTCGAACGGGTGTTGATCATCGGATTGCCGGCGATCGCGGTTGTCGCCCTGACGGGGTGGCTGCTGCTTCCCAGATTGGCCGAGACCAAGCCCGATCTCACCCTCAATACGGCGGTACTGGCAACTATGCCCGACGAGTTGAGTGAGGAGGACTTTGCCAAACCCACGTCTTCACAACTCGTCAGCGTCCCCGACGCCGCGGAGCTCAACCGTCTCAGCCTCTCCCGCCAATCGTTTCGCCGCGGCGGCCTCGGTTCCAGGGCGCTGATGACGTTCACCGTGCGCAACGCCAACGACTATCCGGTCAAGGACCTCGAAATCGCCTGTGCCTTCCGCAGCCGGGATGGGCGTTATGTGACGGAGCGTCGCCGCGTCATCGCGGAGACCGTCAGCACGAAAAGCCGCAAGGCGTTTCCGATGACGCATATGGGCTTTGTCAACATAAAAGCCGAGAAAGCCAAATGTGCGCTGGTGACGGCCAGCCGCGCGTGAGCGGCTGGCGCGCGACGACGCCTAGCCGGCTTGGACGACTTTAAGCCCGCCCATATAATGCTGCAGCACATCCGGCACGGCAATCGAGCCATCTTCCTGCTGATAGTTTTCCATCACGGCGATCAGCGCGCGACCGACGGCGGTGCCCGAACCATTCAGAGTGTGCACGAAGCGCGGTTTGCCATCCGGCCCGCGCGAGCGCGCATCCATGCGCCGCGCCTGGAAATCGCCGCAGACCGAACAGGACGAAATCTCGCGGTAAGCACCGCCGTCGCCCTGGCCCGGCATCCAGACCTCGATGTCGTAGGTCTTCTGCGCAGCAAAACCCATGTCGCCAGTACACAGCGTCATCACGCGGTAATGCAGGCCAAGCCGGCGCAGCACTTCCTCGGCGCAGGACAGCATGCGCTCATGCTCGTTCTTGCTTTCCTCAGGCGTGGTGATCGAAACCAATTCGACCTTGGTAAACTGGTGCTGGCGGATCATGCCACGCGTATCGCGGCCGGCAGCACCAGCCTCGGCGCGGAAGCACGGCGTCAGCGCCGTCATACGCAGCGGCAGCTCTTTTTCGTCAAGGATGGATTCACGGACGAGATTCGTCAGCGGGACTTCGGCGGTCGGGATCAGCCAGTAACCCTGCCCTTCACTACCGATCGCACCGGCGGCGAATTGATCATCGCGAAACTTCGGAAGCTGCGCAGTGCCAAACATCGCATCGTCGCGAACCAAGAGCGGTGGGTTCACTTCCGTGTAGCCATGCTCATTCGTATGCAGATCGAGCATGAACTGCCCGATGGCACGCTCCAGCCGTGCAAGGCCTTTCTTAAGCACGACGAAGCGTGCGCCCGAGAGTTTGGCCGCGGCCTCGAAATCCATGAAGCCCAAGGCTTCGCCGATATCGTAATGAGCTTTCGGCGTGAACGCGTAGTTGCGCCTGGCGCCGAAGTGATGACGCTCGACATTGCCGTGTTCGTCGACCCCCTCAGGCACGTCGTCGAGCGGCAGGTTCGGGATTTCGGCAAGCGCGACCTTGAGCTTATCCTCGGCGTTCTTCACCGCGGCTTCCATCGCCGGCATCGTCGTCTTGAGCTCGGTGACCTCAGCCATCAGCGCGTTGGCGCGCGCCTCGTCCTTGGTCTTCTTGGCCTCGCCGATTTCCTTCGATGCCGCGTTGCGCCGGGCTTGCGCCTGCTCGGACGCAAGGATCGCGGTCCGGCGCGCCTCATCAATCGCCAGCAGCGATGCCGACAGCGGCGCCAGCCCCCGCCGCTTCAGCGCAGCGTCGAAAGCTTCGGGATTGTCGCGGATCGATTTAATGTCGTGCATGACGGGATTCCTGAGCGAAAGCGGCTCTGAGTACCCCGAATAGCTGACATTTGGAACATGAAATGGCGCGATCGCCCCGTTAGTGCGCTCGCAGCAGAAACGCAAGTATTCCAATGCAGGCGACGGCGACACTCACTGCGGTAACGACGATGCCACCCAAGCGCACTGTAAGACGAAGCGTCTGAGTCTCCATGGCTGCCTGCAAATCGTTGCGCGTCGCCAACAATCGCGCGTCCAGATCGGACTTAACAGCGAAGAGATCGGATTTCGTGACAAGCTCGGTCATGATGAAATCCCGTGCCGCTTCGGCATGAGCCTCGGCCTGATTGTTCGCTACCCCGGCTTCGCGGAGCCGCTTGGAATAGCCGAGTGTATCAAATGCAAAGGCCACAATCACCTCCGTAGCAGCGCCAGCTGAACAACTTAAGGTAGATTGGCACAATTGCAATTACAAGAACACGTAGGCGCCTACTCCGCCGGCGTCACGTCCGTGCCGGTCCCCGCCGCAGCCTTGGCAGCAGCGGCCTTGGCGGCGTTCTTCTCGACCATGCTGACCGCGATAATCGAACCTTCGTAGAGGATCAGCAGCGGGATCGCCAGGGAGGCCTGGCTGATCACATCGGGCGGCGTCAGCACGGCCGCGATAACGAAAGCGATGACGATGAAGTAGCGGCGCTTTTCGCGCAGCTGCTTCGACGTGAGGATGCCGATGCGGCCAAGCAGTGTCAGGATGACGGGGAGCTGGAAGGCGATTCCGAAGGCGAAGATCAGCGACATCATCAGTGAGAGATATTCGCCTACCTTGGGCAGCAGCGCGATCTGCGCGGTATCGGAGCTTCCGGTCTGCTGCATGCCCAGCGAGAACCGGATCAGCATCGGCAGCACCAGGAAATAGACCAGCAGCGAGCCCAGCGCGAAGAAGAACGGCGTCGCGATCAGGTAAGGCAGAAACGCGCCCTTCTCGTGCTTGTAGAGGCCGGGCGCCACGAACATGTAGATCTGCGCGGCAATTACCGGAAACGAGATGAAGCCGGCGCCAAACATCGCCAGCTTGAGTTGGGTCAGAAAGTACTCCAGCAGCGCGGTGTAGATGAACTTCGAATTCTCTGGGCCGGCGACCCAGACGAACGGCCAGACCAGCACGTTGTAGATCTGCTTGGCGAAGAAGAAGCAGAAGATGAAGGCCACGGCAAATGCGAGCAGCGCCTTGATCAGCCGCGACCGCAGCTCGATCAGGTGATCCATCAAGGGAGCCTTGGAGGCTTCGATATCTTCGGCACTCATGACGCTTTGGCGTCCTTCAGAACATCTGGACTGGCCGCGTCGGGGGCTGCTGCGCCATCATGGGCGGCAGCGGGAGTTTCGACCGGCGACGGCTGCACTTCCCGGGTAATGGCCAGTGGTTCGTTCACTGCAGCAGTTTCCTGCGCATGCGTCTCGGCCTCAACGAAGGTCTCGGGTGTAGGCGGCTCGGGCGTGGTGGGCACGGCCGGAGGCGTGTCGAGATTGTCAGCCTTGTCGATGGCCATGGCGTCACTGACGTCCTTGGTCAGCGAGGTCATGATGTTGTTGGTGGTGAAACCGGAAGCGACATCCTTCACGTCGTCGAAGGCCTTTTTGACGTCGGCCATTTCGGCTTCGCGCATCGCCTCGTTGAACTGGCCCTGGAATTCCGAGGCCATCTTGCGGGCCTTGCCCATCCACTGCCCGACCATGCGCAGCACGCCGGGCAGTTCTTTCGGGCCGATGGCAATCAGCGCGACGACCGCGATGACGACCAGTTCACTCCACCCGATATCGAACATGAAAAAATCCGCTTACGCGGGGCTGGATGTGCCCGCGTCTCCTTCAATGGCCGCCGCGATCCCCAAGGACAATCCCTTCGGAACCTCAGACAACCTTGCTGCCGACGTCCGTACGGTTGGCGGTCGGCGCCGGCGGGGTCTGGTCGATAGTGCGGACCGGCTCGGTCGGCTTGTCTGCCGGCTTGTCGTCGTCCGCCATGCCCTTCTTGAAGGCCTTGATGCCCTGCGCAACGTCGCCCATCAGGTCGGAAATCTTGCCGCGCCCGAACAACAGCAGGACCACTCCGATCACGACGATCCAGTGCCAAATGCTGAGTGAACCCATCCTGCTAACCCTCCAAACACGCGGCCAGTCGCCCAGCCTGATCTGACCGGAACGTAGGCTGCGGGGGTGTCAAAAACAAGGACTTAACCCTCGTGGAATCGCGGATGTCGCGGCGCAATGCCGCGAGCGTTAATGCCGCGATCAGTGCTTGCGGTCGTCGTCCCGGTCGGTTGCGTCCGGCTCAGCGTCATCCGGCTCATCTTCGTCCTGATCGTCCTCGTCGAGCTCGTCGTCTTCCGCGTCGTCGGAATCGTCTTCATCGTCGTCGAGTTCGGCCGTTTCGGGCTCAGCGGTCTCGTCTTCATCCGACTCGGGCTCTGCGACTTCAGCCGCTTCGGCCTCGCCTTGCTCGGGCTCGATCACGTCGAGATCACGCGCTTCAAGTTCCGCGACCTCGGCCGCTTCGCTCTCTGGCTCCACAACATCTGCCGTTTCAGTGAATTCGGCCTTGGCCTCGGCAAATGCCTGGGCCTCACCAGCGTATCCGACAGTCCCGGCTTCGGGCTCCTTGAGCTGCAGTTCGGGGAATTCCGGATCGGGTGCCGACAGCGCCAGTTCCAGTTCGCCGCCCTCCAGCGGATCCTCGTCCTCGCGGAGCGTCGGATCGTCGGACGGATTGGGCACGCTGAAGCCGGACGGCAGCCGCGAATCCAGCAGACCCGTGCCCTTTAGTTCCTCAAGACCCGGCAGATCGCCGAGTGCCTCAAGACTGAACTGCGACAGGAAGCTCTCGGTGGTACCGAAGGTCAGCGGACGGCCCGGCGTCTTGCGACGGCCGCGCGGCTTGATCCAGCCGGTTTCCAACAGCACGTCGAGCGTGCCCTTGGAGGTGATGACGCCGCGAATATCTTCGATTTCGGCGCGGGTCACCGGCTGGTGATAGGCAACGATGGCGAGCACTTCGATCGCCGCACGCGACAGCTTGCGGGTTTCGGTGGTCTCGCGGGTCATCAGCCAGGACAGGTCACCGGCGGTGCGGAACGTCCATTTGTTGGCGACACGGACCAGATTGACGCCGCGCATGGCGTAATCGGCCTGCAACTGCGCCAGTGCCGCCTTGATATCGACGCCATCCGGCATGCGCTTGGCCAGCGCGGATTGGTCGAGCGGCTCGGTGGATGCGAACAACAGCGCTTCGAGCAGGCGCAATTCTTCTGGGCGCGCCTCCGACTGGACCTCGGATTGTCCCTCGGACTGCACGATCTGATCCTCGACATCGTCGATGCGTTTCTCGGCGAGGCTTGCCATGTCTGGATCTCCTTCTTCCACTTACTCGGCCGGAACTTCCGGCTCCACCTGCACAGGCTGGGCGATGTGCTTGCGGAAATACAAAGGCGCGAATGCTTCTTTCTGGCTGAGGTCGAGCGTGCCCTCACGGACCAGTTCAAGCGCAGCTGCAAAACTCGAGGCCATCACCGTCGCGCGCTGCGCGGGGTCGGCGACATAGGCCAGCAGATATTCATCGAGACGGCTCCAGTCCTCTGCCATGCCGACCAACCGTTCCAGCGAGGCGCGCGCTTCGCTCAGCGACCAAACGGTGCGCTTGGCGAGATGGACGCGCGTCAGCACGCGAGCCTGGCGCTGGGTCGCATAAGCTGACAGCAGATCGTAAAGCGTCGCCGTGAAGCGCGGATGCTTCACTTCGGCGATCGACTCGGGAACGCCACGCGGGAAGATGTCGCGGTTGAGCTGCGGCCGGGTCATCAGCCTGTTCGAGGCTTCGCGGATGGCTTCGAGGCGGCGCAGCCGGTTGGCCAGCGCGGTCGCCATATCCTCGGCGCTCGGGCCTTCGCCCGGCACCGTCGTATCCGGCAGCAGCAGGCGCGACTTCAGGAATGCCAGCCACGCCGCCATCACCAGATAGTCGGCAGCCAGTTCCAGACGGATCTTCCGCGCGGCTTCGATGAACAGCAGATACTGGTCGGCCAGCGCGAGGATCGAAATCTTGTGCAGGTCGACCTTCTGTTGCCGCGCAAGCGCGAGCAATAGGTCGAGCGGGCCTTCGTAACCTTCGACGTCGACGACCAGCGACGGCTCGTCATCGGGAACGACCTCTGCCGGCAGGCCGGTTTCAAACGACAAAATCTCAGCGCTCATGCACTAGCTCCTGCTCGAGCGATCAAGGCGTCCAGTTCGGCGCGGCCGGCGGTACGGTCGAACGGCTGCGGCTGACGGCGAGCAGCAAGAGCCGCCTTGGCTCGCTCAAGCGCCTTCCCGGCCAGAACCGGGGTCTCGCTGACGACGTCGCGCATCTCGTCCAGTTTGCCGTTGCAATGCAGGACCATGTCGCACCCGGCGCTGACGATCGCGCGCGTACGTTCCGCGATCGATCCCGCCAGAGCATTCATGGACACGTCATCACTCATCAACAAACCCTGGAACCCGATACTGCCGCGAATCACCTGTTCGATGATTGTCGCAGAAGTCGTGGCCGGTTGGGTGGCGTCTAGCGCGCTAAACACAACATGTGCAGTCATCGCCATCGGCAGATCTGCCAGTGGACGAAATGCTTCGAAATCAGAAGCTTCGAGCTCACTCTTCGTGTTGTCTACGATCGGCAATTTGAAATGGGTATCGGCGGTGGCCCGGCCATGGCCGGGAATGTGTTTGAGCACAGGTAGAATGCCACCCTGCGACAGCCCTTCGGTCACCGCGCGGGCGATGGTCGCGACCTTGCCTGGCGTGGTGCCGTAGGCGCGATTGCCGATCACGGCATCAGCGCCCTCCACTGGGACGTCCGCCAACGGCAGGCAGTCCACGGTGATGCCGAGGTCCACAAGGTCACTCGCAATGAGCCGTGAACTGAGCCAGGCAGCCCTGAGGCCTGCTTCCGGGTCCGCGTCATAGAGCGTGCCGAACACAGCACCGGGCGGATAGACCGGCCAGTGCGGCGGTCCCAGACGCTGCACACGCCCGCCTTCTTGGTCGATCAGGACCGGCGCATCGAGATCACCGGTCACGCCGCGTAAATCTTCAACAAGTCGAGCGACTTGGGCTGGATTATCAATATTACGCTTGAAGAGAATGAAGCCCCACGGCCGTTCTGCGCGCAAAAATGCGCGCTCTTCAGCGGTCAGCTCCAGCCGAGATACACCGGTGATGAATGCGCGTGTGCTCATGGGGCCGATTAGCCCCCATCAACGCCCAGGGTCAAGGAAACGGCCGTTAATTCCTTTGGACGACGCACTGTCCGCCGGCAGATTTCAGGTTCCCGCAGACCTGCGAGGCTTCTTCCTGCGAGCCGAACGGTCCGACCATGGCCCGATAATAGGTCCCCTTGTCGCCAAGGTCGGCCTTCTTGATCAACGGCGCACGCGATCCCAGCACCGAGGGGAACTTGGTCTGCAGGGCGCGGAACGACGCCTGCGCATCACCCTCCGACCGCTGGGACGATACCTGGACCACATAGCCGCCGCCGGAGGCGACCGGGGCCGCCTGCTGGGTCGGGTTGGTCGAGGCCATACGTGAGGGCGCCGGTGGAGCGGCTGCAGCCGGAGGCGCAGCCTGCGGCGACAGTGACATCGGGGCATTGGCTGATGCGTTGGCATTGGTCGCGCGCGGTGCCGCAGCGGGCGCGGCTGCAGGAACCGCTGCCGGAGCGGCGATGCGGGCTGGCGCCTGACGCGCGGCCGGTGTGGCTCCCGCGTCGGACTGGTCACCCTTGACGGCAAAAGTACGGATCTTGCGAGGCTCATCGCCCTGCATCGCGCCATTGCCCACCATCGGCTTGTTGGATGGCGAGACGCTGGCTGTCGATGGCGGGTTGGCGTTCTGGTTCAGCGGCGGGAATACCACGCGCGGACCAGCCTTGGTGGCATCCTGCACGTTGACGGGCTGCTCTTCGCGCGACACCAACCGCTCGGGGGCTGCGCCGCCGAGACGATCTTGAATCGGCTTGCCGTCGGCCGCGGCTGTCGCCGACGGCGGGACGATCTTGTTCGGACCGGGCTCGGCCTTGATCACCGGCGGTTCGCTGGTGCGCGCCGATCCCATAAATGTACGATAGGCGAAGGCAGCACCGGTACCCACTACGGCCAGCGCCAGCACGATGGCGACGGTCGCCATGCCACCGCGGCGCTTCGGCGCCTCTTCCTGCTCGGCATAACCGTCCTGATAGGCGTAGGGATCATCCTGATACTGATCGTCCTGCGGATGCTGGGCCTGTGCGCCATCGGCGTGGCCATACAGCGCATCGTCATAACGATTGGGATCATGCGGCGCGTGAGCCTGGTCGTACTGGCCCTGATAGTCCTGCGCCTGATGATCCGTATGCGCGGCAAATGCCGGCGCCTGATGATAATCGGCCTCCGGCTGCAGATGCTGCGGCTCCTGATGCTGAGCGCCGTAACGCTGCACCGGATGAAGATTCTCGAACTCCTGCTGCTGCGGCTCGTGGGCTGCTGCACGCTGCATCCATGGCGGCGGGCCGGGCTGCGCGGGTTCTTCCTCATATTCCGGCTCGTCCTGATAGGCCGGTTCAGCCTGGCGCGGCGCGGGCGCAGGGCGGCTGTTGCTCGCGAACGGGTCGGTCTGCCCGATCAGCCGCGCGAGTTCGGCGAGCGGATCGCCCTCGCCCTTCGTCCGCGATTGAGCGTCGCGGCCGTAATCGTCATCCGCTGGGAAAGGTCGGTTCTGGTATCGATTAGCCATTGTGATGTCGCATCCCCTTCGGGAAAGCCGCCAACCCGCTTTTCAAACGAAACAGCTGCTATCAAGAACCACCCACAGATCCCCATGTGAGCGGCCGTCCCCTGTCTACCGCATCTCGTCCGGTGCGGTGACGCCGAGAACGGCGAGGCCCGAAGCCAGGACTGAGACGACGCTCTGGACGAGTGCCAATCGCGCTTTGGTAAGTTCTGCATCATTAGTGATAATGAAGCGTAAATGAGGCATATCCCGTCCGCGCGTCCAGAGCGCATGAAATTCGCTGGCGAGATCATACAGATAGAAAGCTATGCGGTGCGGCTCATGCGCCGTGGCCGCAGATTCTATCATCCGTGGGTACAATGCTAACTGCCGCATCAGGCCCAGTTCGGCAACATCGTCGAGCCGCTCCATTACCGCGTCTTTCAGATAGGCAATGCGGGCCTCGGTTTCCAGAGGCAGGTCGGCCAGCATCTCCCGCGCATTGCGGAAGATCGAATGGCCACGGGCATGGCCATACTGCACGTAGAAAACCGGATTGTCCTTGGACTGCTCGATCACCTTGGCGAGGTCGAAATCCAGCACCGCGTCGTTCTTCCGGAACAGCATCATGAAGCGCACGGCGTCGGAGCCGACCTCGTCGACCACTTCGCGCAGGGTAACGAAATCGCCGGAGCGCTTCGACATCTTCACCGGCTCGCCATTGCGCAACAGCTTCACAAGCTGCACGATCTTGACGTCGAGTTCAGCCTTCCCTGCCGTTACCGCCTTGATCGCCGCCTGCACACGCTTGATATAGCCGCCGTGATCGGCGCCCCAGACGTCGACCATGTTGAGGAAGCCACGGTCGAACTTGGTCTTGTGATAGGCGATATCGGACGCAAAATACGTGTAACCGCCATCCGACTTCAGCAGCGGACGATCGACATCGTCGCCATAGGCGGTGGCGCGGAACAGGGTCTGCTCGCGGTCTTCGTAATCGTCGATCGGCTTGCCCTTTGGCGGTGGCAACCGGCCCTCATAGACATCGCCCTTGGCGCGCAGGAAATCGATGGTCGCGCCAACCATGTCGGTGCTGCCTGCGATCAGCGAACGCTCGGAGAAGAACACTTCGTGGGAGATGTTCAGTGCGGCGAGATCGCCCTTGATCATCTCCATCATCATGGAAATGGCCTTGGCGCGCGTGATCGGCAGCCACTTGTCCTCGGGCATCTGGTTCAGCGCAGCGCCGTACTCAGCCACGAGCGCCTGCCCCACCGGCACCAGATAGTCGCCGGGATACAAGCCTTCCGGAATGTCACCGATAGCTTCGCCTAGCGCCTCGCGGTAGCGCAGATGTGCCGAGCGCGCGAGCACGTCGACCTGTGCGCCGGCGTCGTTGATGTAGTATTCGCGGGTGACGTCATAACCGGCGCAATCGAGCAGGCTCGCCAGTGCATCGCCAAACACGGCGCCGCGGCAATGGCCAACATGCATCGGTCCCGTCGGATTGGCCGACACGTATTCGACATTGACCTTCTCACCGGCTCCGACCGCGCTCCGGCCATACGAGGCACCGTCGCGCAACACCGCGCGCAGCGCATCGGCCCAGGCCGACGACTTCAGCGTGAGATTGATGAAGCCGGGTCCGGCGACATCCACCGACGTCACCAGATCGTCTTCGCGCAGCTTCGCAGCGATAGCGTCAGCCAGATCGCGCGGCTTGGCTTTCGCCTCTTTCGCCAGCACCATCGCGGCATTGCTCGCCATGTCGCCATGCGACGCATCCTTGGTCGGCTCGACGACGACGCGCGACAGATCGATGCCGGCGGGCAACACGCCTTCACTGACGAGGGCGTTGCAGATCGCGTGAACGCGCGCGAGCACGTTGGCGAACAGATGCGGGGTCGGAACAGTCGAGGCCATGGCGATACGGGAACCAGCTTGCGCCGGAGGATTCCGGCAGGATTGCATCAGGATGGAATAGCGGTTTCGGGGGCGTTCCGCCAATTCTTTGACGGCCGATCCGCCAAGTGGGCAAGGATCGAAATCTGTAGCCCCGAAAGGCACTTAGAAGCCTTCGCCTAACGCAATTCGGGGGTCGAGTCAAAGAGCCGGATATGCTCGGTGATGGCAAAACGGTCGGTCATCCCCGCAATGAAATTGCCGATCCGGCGCGCCTGTTCGCCCTCCGATTCCGGCTCGGCGCCTTCAGGGGGCAGCCATTCGGGCGGTAGATCCTCGGGCGCGCGCTGATAGCGTGCGAACAGGTCGGTAACCAGACATTCCGCCTCGACCATCACCCGCATGACACGCTCATGGCGATACATGTGCTGCCAGAGGAAGGCCTTGATCCCAGCCTCGGCTTCTGCCGCGTCGGCACGAAACGCGACGAGCTTGCGCCCGCCGCGGCGAATGTCCTCCGCGGATTTCGGCAACAAAGCGGCTAGTCGTTGTTCCGTCTCGCCGACGACCGCACCGATCAGATAGGAAATCAGCTCGCGCACCAGTTCGGCGCCGCGGCGGCTCTCGTCGAGACCGGGATAGCGTCCATCGATCTCTGCGATCATGCCTTGCGTCAGCGGCATCGCCTTGAGGTCATCGACGGTGAACAGCCCTGCGCGCAGTCCGTCATCGATGTCATGAGCGTTGTAAGCGATATCATCGGCAATCGCCGCGACCTGAGCTTCAAGCGAAGCGAAGCTGGACAGCTCCAGATCAAAGGTGCGGTCATATTCGGTGATCCCGAACGGCACGCCATGGGTGGCATAACGTCCCACGGGGGCGCCTAACGCGTTCGTCAGCGGCCCGTTGTGCTTGACGATGCCTTCGAGGGTTTCCCAAGTCAGGTTGAGGCCATCGAATTCCGGATAGCGATGCTCAAGTGACGTGACGAGGCGCAAGGTCTGTGCGTTGTGATCGAAGCCGCCATGGGCCTCGAGACAGGCATCCAGCGCCCGCTCGCCGGCATGGCCGAACGGCGGATGGCCGATGTCATGGGCCAGCGCCAGGGTCTCGGTCAGGTCTTCGTCGAGCCCCAGTTGCCGGGCTACGGCGCGGGCGATCTGCGCAACTTCCAAAGTGTGGGTGAGACGGGTGCGATAATGATCGCCCTCGTGGAACACAAAGACCTGGGTCTTGTGCTTGAGGCGCCGAAACGCGGTCGAATGGATGACCCGGTCGCAATCTCGGCGAAACGCGCTGCGGGTCCGGCTCGGAGCCTCGGAAAACAGCCGTCCGCGGCTGCGATCGGGGTCGCAGGCATAGGGTGCGCGGGGAGCAGCCATTCCGACCGACACGGCGTGTTTATCCTTGATCCAATTGATTCCTGAGCCTGCCGCACTTAACTATGGGGAGCGGCAGATTCAAATGGTTCGAATCCTGCCCGGAGAGCCAGATATGACCGACACTGCAGTCACCGAGGCCCCCCTCACCGTCAGCGCGCGTGCTGCGCGCCGGATCGGCGAGATCCTCAAGACCGAAGGCAACGGCGCCATGCTCCGCGTGTCGGTTGAAGGCGGCGGCTGCTCCGGCTTCCAGTACAAGTTCGACGTCGAGCGCGCCAAGGCGGACGACGACATCCTGATCGAACGTGACAGCGCCGTGGTGCTGGTCGACCCCTCCTCAGCACCGTTCCTGGCCGGCTCCGAACTCGACTTCGTCGATGACCTGATCGGCGCCTCGTTCCGCGTCGTCAATCCGAACGCGACGGCGTCCTGCGGCTGCGGGACCAGCTTCTCGATCTGACCTCTATTCTGCTCATTTAGATCGGTCTATTTCACGGCGAACAGCGCCCGCACATTGCCGTGCGCGATCTGTTTAGCGACCGCCGGCGGCAGTTGCGCCAGCCATGCGCGATAGCCATCCATGATATCGCCATAGCTCGCCCAGCGTTCCGGCACCCAGGTGTCGGAGCCCAGCAGGAAGCGATCGGGGTAGCGCTCGAACAGCACGCGCCATTGCGGCGTCAGTTTGCCTGATCCGTCCACGATGCCGCTGCGGTAAGACAATTCACCCCACAATTTCGGGTATTTTATCAGCATCGCTGCGACACGGTCCGGCGCGAGGCTGAAGCCGGTATGTGCCCAGATAATCTGCGCACGCGGATTGTGCCGCATCAGAATCTCGACCGCTTCGTCGTCCGCATGGGCGTGCAGATAGAGATTGTTGGCGACCGCGAAGTCGACGGTCTTCTTGACCATCTCGGTATCGGCCGCCTTGCCGGTCAGATGGAATTCGCCGACACCGCGATAGTAGCCGCGCTTGAACTCCTCCTGCACGAGATCGAAGATTACGGGATCGTTGAACCAGCTGCCGATATCGGCGCGCACGCGATACGGCCGGATGAACGGCACGACCTGCAGATCGCCTGCCTTGCCGCTGGCCTTGCCGTCCATCAGCACATGGGTGCCGGTGTTCGGGCGGCTGGTGGCGAGAATGCCGGTGACGCGATTCTTCCTGAAAACCTCTAGCACTTCGTCGGGCTGGTAATACGGCTTCGGCTCCCAGTTGTAATGCATATGGGCGTCGAAGATTTCGATCCGATCGTCGGCACGGACCGGCGCGACAACGAGTGCGGCCAGCAAAGCGGCCACAGTGAGTGTTCTCACCAGCATTGAAGACATCCCTATTCCGCAGCCACGACGCGCGGACGATCGTCGTGGTCTTCTTCCTCGAGCTGCGGCTGCAGCTTGCGCTTCAGCTTGCGGTCGATGCGGTCGAGATAGATGTAGATCACCGGCGTGATGAACAGCGTCAGCAATTGCGACACGCAGAGACCGCCGACCACGGCAACACCAAGCGGCTGACGCAATTCGGCACCGGCACCGGCACCGAGCGCGATCGGCAGCGTGCCGAAGATCGCCGCGAAGGTGGTCATCATGATGGGGCGGAAACGCAGCAGCGCGGCTTCGCGGATCGCGTGTTCGGCCGAGAGGCCGACGCGACGACGCTCGAGTGCGAAGTCGACCATCATGATGGCGTTCTTCTTGACGATGCCGACCAGCATGACGATGCCTATCATGGCGATGACCGACATCTCCATCTTGAACAGCATCAGCGTCAGGATCGCGCCGATGCCCGCCGACGGGAGGCCGGAGATGATCGTGATCGGATGGATGAAGCTCTCGTAGAGGATGCCGAGGATCACGAAAGCTGCGAATACGGCAGCCAGGATCAGAACGCCCTGCCCGCGCAATGAATCCTGGAACACCTGCGCAGTGCCAGAGAAGCCCGTCGCTATGGTCACCGGCAGTTTGGAATCCGCCTCGATTTGCGTGATCTGGTCGACCGCATAGCCCAGCGAATAGCCGGGCACCAAGTTGAACGAGATCGTCACCGCCGGCTGCTGACCCTGATGGTTGATCTGCAGCGGCCCGACCGTTGGCACCAGACGCGCGACCGCGCTCAGCGGAATGGTCTGATTGTTCGACGTCTTCATATAGAGCTTGGAGAGGTCGCTCGGATCGATCCGGAACTGCGGCTGTGCTTCCAGAATGATCTGATAGTCGTTGGTCGGCATATAGATGGTGCCGACCTGACGCGAGCCGAACGCATTATAGAGCTGGTTACGAACCTGATCGACGGTGACGCCGTAGACCGCCGCCTTTTCGCGGTCGATATCGACCGTCATTTGCGGGTTCTTGATGTACAGGTCTGTCGTCACGTCGAGCAGGCCCGGCACCTTGGCGATGCGATCCCGCATTTCCGGCGACACGCGATACAGCGTGTCGGTGTCGCTGCCCTGAAGAACGTATTGATACTGGCTCTTCGACGGCCGGCCGCCGATGTTCAGATTCTGGATGCTCTGGAAGAAGGCCTGCAAGCCAGGAACGGCCAACGACTTCTGGCGCAGCCGCGTCATCACCACCTGTGCGGGATCACGATCCTGGCGCGGTTTCAGCGCAACGAACAGACGACCGTAATTCGCCGTCGCATTCGGGCCGCCGGAGCCCACGGTGCTGTTGATGTATTCGACGGCAGGATCGGATTTCAGCAGATCGGCGAGCGCTTGCTGCCGCGCACTCATCGCTTCGAAGGACGTATCGGTTGCGGCTTCGGTCGTACCGGTCAGGAACCCGGTATCCTCCTGCGGGAAGAAGCCCTTCGGTACGATGTTGTAGAGATAAACGGTGCCGCCGAGGGTCGCGAGCGTCACCACCAACATGATGCCCTTGTGTGCCAGTACGCGATCGAGCGCCCATTCGTAACCACGCAGCCAAGCCGCAAATATGCGCTCGAAACCGCGCAGGATGAAATTTTCCTTGTGCTCGGGATTGTGCGCCTTGAGCACGCGCGCGCAGAGCATGGGCGTCAGCGTCAGCGACACGAAGCCGGAGACGATGATCGCCACCGCGATCGTCACCGCGAATTCACGGAACACGCGGCCGACAATTCCGCCCATCAGCAGCACGGGAATGAACACCGCGATCAGCGAGAAGGTGATCGAGACGATAGTGAAACCGATTTCGCGCGCGCCCTTCAGTGCCGCGTCGAACGGCTTCATGCCGAGCTCGATGTGTCGGACGATATTCTCCAGCATGACGATGGCGTCGTCGACAACGAAGCCGACGGACAGTGTCAACGCCAGCAGCGTCATGTTGTTGATGGAGTAGTCCAGCATGTACATCGCGGCGCATGTGCCGAAGATCGAGATCGGCACCGCCAGTGCGGGGATCAAGGTCGCGGAGGCTGAGCGCAGGAACAGGAAGATCACGAAGATCACCAGCACGACGGCGATCAGCAATGTCTCCTCGACGTCGGCGACGGCTTCGCGGACCGAGATCGAGCGGTCCATCATCATATTGACTTCGACCGATGGCGGCAATTGCGCACGCAGCGACGGCAGCTTGGCGCGGACGCCGTCGACCACGGCGACCGTGTTGGCGTCGGGCTGCTTCTGGATCGCCAGCACGATGGCGCGCTCGCCATTCAACCAGGTCGCGACCTTGTCGTTTTCGACGGCGTCATAGATCTTGGCGACTTCGTTCAGCTTGACCGGCGAGCCGTTGCGCCAGGCAACAACGACCTGGCCATAGTCGGCGGCCTTGGACATCTGTCCGGATGCCTGCAGCGAGATATCCTGCTTCGGTCCGTTCAGAGTTCCGACCGGCGTCGAGGAGTTCGCGCGTGACACCGCCGTACGGATATCTTCAAGCGACAATCCACGAGCCGCCGCAGCTTCGGGATCGGCCTGCACGCGAATGGCGAATTTCTGCGTGCCATAGATCAGCACCTGCGCCACGCCGGGAATCTGCGACAGCGCCTGCCCGATGGTGATATCGCCAAATTCATTGACGGCCGAGAGCGGCAGCGTCGATGAACTCAGCGCAATGAACAGCACCGGGAAATCGCCGGGGTTCACCTTGCGGAAACTCGGCGGGATCGTCATTTCGATCGGCAACCGGCGCTGTGCGATCGTCAGCGCAGTCTGCACGTCCAGCGCCGCCGCATCGATATTGCGGTTAAGATCGAACTGAATGATGATCTGGGTCGTTCCCTGCGACGAGCTCGACGACATCGAAGAGATACCAGCGATGGTCGAGAGCTGACGCTCGATGATGCCGGCGACCGAGGCCGCCATCGTGTCGGCGCTGGCGCCCGGCAGCGTCGCCGTCACCGCGATGGTCGGAAAATCCACTTTCGGAAGCGCCGACACCGGCAGCAGCCGGAAACCGAAAATGCCAAACGCGATGATCGTCGCCGTGATGAGCGTGGTCATCACAGGGCGACGGATGCAGAGCTCCGAGAGGGTCATGTTTTATGCCCCGGCCTTGCGGGCCCGGGCTTCGACCCGTGTGCCTTGTGTCAGCAAGAGCTGGCCGTCGACGACGACGTCCTCATCCCCTTTTAAACCCGACGAGATCACCGAAATCCCCTGGAAGGTGCGATCGACTTCGACAGGTTGAACACGGGCGACGCCGTCCTTCACCATGAAGACGAAGTTCCCAGTCTGGCTGCGTTGCACGGCCACGGTGGGCACAACAACGCCGTCCTCGGTGCGCACGATCAACTTGGTCTGTACCAAAATGCCCGGCCACAGGGTTTCGTTCGGATTGCTCATGATGCCGCGCACAGTGACCATGCCGGTGGTGGAATCCACAGTGTTTTCCACCATCGCCACCTTGCCGGTTTCAGAACGGCCGCTGTTCGGGATGGTCGCAATGACCGAGGTCGATCCCGCCGCCATCGCTTCGCGCAGATCGCCAAGCACACGCTGCGGAATGGCGAAGGAGACATAGACCGGAGCCATCTGATTGATGGTGGCGAGCGGCGCCGTATCAGCCGGGCGCACGAAATTGCCGACCTTCACATTGGCTGCACTGATCCGGCCGGAGAACGGTGCGCGAATGATGGTGTAGCTCTTCTGGACCTTGAGATTATCGAGCGCCGACTGATCGGCCCGGATGGTTCCGGCCAGGATGTCGGATTGGGTCTTGGCATTATCGACGCTCACCTGGGTGGTCGCGCCCTTCCCGATCAGATCGGTAAAGCGCCGCACGTCGCGTTCCGCACCGGCCAGTTGGGCCTGATCGCGGGCCAGCGTGCCTTCGGCCTGCTCGATCTGGGCATCAATCTGCCGCGAATCGAGGGTGAACAGCAGATCGCCTTCCTTGACCTTGGCGCCGTCTTCAAAATGCACCGAGGTGATGGTGGTTTCCACCCGCGACTTGAGCGCGACACTCGAAATCGGCGTTACTGTACCGATCGAATCGACATCGACCGGAACCGGTTTGCGTTCCGCCTTGGCAATCTCGACCGCAACGATCCGCGCGCGCTGCGGGGCCTGTGCATTGGTGTTGCCACCGGTCCACGAGGAGCGCGTCGTGTAGGCCGCAACCGCGGCAGCGCCGACGAGAACGAGTAGAGCGATCGATGTGCGTTTCTTCATATGGTCCATGTCACCTGGTACAGAAGATCGGGTCGCCCCCGTTTTCCCGCCCATGGCAGCTTTAAAGACAGCGTCTGTGCGCTTTAGGCTTAAAGCTTATCATGTTGGCGGGGATGATGGTATGCCACGTTGACGTATTTTTGCCATTGTTGTTACCGGAATCCCATCAGATGAGAATTGCCACCTGGAATGTGAATTCTGTCCGCCAGCGGCTGGACCATCTGGTGACGTGGCTGCGCGACTGCTCGCCGGACATCGTCTGCCTGCAGGAGATCAAATGCCTCGATGAGGCGTTTCCGCGCGAGCCCATCGAGGCGCTCGGCTACAATGTAGTCACCCACGGCCAGAAGACCTTCAACGGCGTCGCCCTGCTCTCGAAATATCCGCTGGAGGAAGCCACGCCCCGGCTGGCGGGCGACGACGAGGATCTCCATGCGCGCTTCATCGAAGGCGTAGTGTCGCTGAAATCCGGGGTGGTCAGGGTTGCCTGCCTGTATCTGCCGAACGGCAATCCAGTCGACACCGAGAAGTATCCCTACAAGCTGAAATGGATGTCCCGGCTACAGGAGTTCACCCGACTACGGCTGAAGACCGAGGAGCCGTTGATTCTCGCCGGCGACTTCAACGTCATCCCGGCGGCAGCAGACGCCTATAATCCGGCGGCCTGGATCAACGACGCGCTGTTCAAGCCGGAGACCCGCGCGAGCTTCCAGACCCTGCTCGGCTTGGGCATGACCGACGCCCTGCGCGCCGTCACAGATGAGCCCGGCCAGTACACGTTCTGGGACTATCAGGCCGGCGCCTGGCAGAAGAACTGGGGCATCCGCATCGATCATCTGCTGCTGTCACCACAGGCCAGCGACAAGCTCATCGATGTCGGCATCGACAAATATGTGCGCGCCTGGGAGAAGCCGAGCGATCACGTGCCGGTGTGGGTCGACCTGGATCTGGAGGCGGCGTAAAGGTCCGTCGCCAAGCGCTCCCCAAACACAAACCGTCATCGCCCGGCTTGACCGGGCGATCCAGCAAACGCCCGGGGCAATGTTCCGAGGCGGCGCCTGACGCGAGCACTCGTTGATAATAATGAAGGCTGGCGATTACTGGGTCACCCGGTCAAGCCGGGTGACGACAGTCGAGTGTGAGGTAATCGCGCTCGGAAACGGTCGCTTGGTCCGGGACAACCCTCAGTCCCGTTTGCCGGACACCCAGTGTTCAAGCATCTGCAGCGCCATCGCACGGTCGTCTTCGGAGGCCTTGGCGATGGCCTTGTTGTAGCTGTCGCGGATCCAGGTGTCGTCCGGGCCGGCATTGTCACGGGCCAGCGTCAGCCACATCAGGCCGCGCGCCATCTGCCGTGGCAGCGATTCACCGTTGAACAGCATCTGGCCGAGCAACGCCTGCGCCTGGTGCTGGCCCTTCTGCGCAGCAAGGCCCAGCCAGCGGGCGCCATACTTGGTGTCGCGCGGGGTACCGATGCCCTTCAGATACAGCCGGGCCAGATCGTACTGCGCATCGGCATTGCCGAAATAGGATGCGGCGTAGGAGAACATCTCACGTGCGCGTTCAGTGTCGGCCTTGATCTTCGAATTCGGGATACCGTCGAGGTAGTAGCGACCGAGCGCCACGAAGGCGTTGGCGACGATGGTCGCCTGCGGCGCGGACGGCGAGTCCTCCGCATGGGCATTGGCGATACGGCTGAAATATTCGAAGGCGCGCAGATCGTCCTGTGCCACACCGTTACCGTCGGCATACATCCGGCCGAGCTTCCACTGGGCAATCGGATGACCGCCTTCGGCGGCATACTGAAGAGCGGTCAGCGAGGTATCGGGCTTGGCGGACTTCTTCAAGACCGGCGCAGCACCGGGAATGGTCGTTACAACCGGCAGGGCTGCGTCGCTGCTGCCAACGGGCGCACCATCAAAGGCAAACGCCGGCGCGGCCACTGACGCGGCACCCAAAGCAAACGCTACAAAAATGGTACGCTCAACTATCCGCATAACAGTATTTCTCGTGGGCCCGGCCGGTTTGGGTCACGGCGCAACCAATGGCCGATCCAACCTGCTGGGCATATGTCCACAGCGTCCCTGACATATGGTTAGTCGCGCGACGCTTCCGTTTGGTCGGGTGCGCGGCCAATTCTTTGTCGGTCAATTTTACGTTAAGGCAGCCCTCACCGGTTTCGCGCCCGATGGTGCTACCGCCCATCGATTCGAAGGTGTCAGGAGCCAGAGTCCCCTTCGATCCAACAAGGTCACCGATAACGGCGATCAGCTTGTCGGCAGAACGAATGACGTCCTGATGGGAATTCCGCGTCACGGGCTTCATTTTCTCCGCGATCGTCTGCCCCGTCGCAGTGAGGCACGCTCCCTGCGACCGGCTGTGATCGAGCAATGTCGTCTTCAGCAACAGTATGTCGGCAACTTCCAATATGTCTTTGGCGACATAACGGCTCACCCGCTTCAAATCGGTGCCATATGGTGTCTTTTTGAAGATTTCGACGGTGCGAGATTCTTGCGCGCGCAGCACTGGGCCGGCGATGAACCGTTCGCGCCGCAGCGTCGCCAGACTCGTCGCGCAGGGGAGCGCGCCACGCGACGCCTGCTCCCGGCCCTCCGTCATAAGACGGCTAGGCAAACGCGACTTGATGTTCGTCTTGGCGTCCATCGCGAACCTGGTTTCTCAGGCCGCTTCGGCGATCCGGGACAATCCCACTGACATCCCGCCGATCAACAAAGCGCTCCAGCCTTCTGGCTGGTGAGAAATGATTTCACGAAGGCGTGTGGCCAAATAGCGGCGGTTACAATACCCACAGCACGACAGGGTTAAATCTTGGGGGACTGTGGCAACCAAGCAACATTTGTGGCGCACCGGCAACCCTTTTGAGCGAGGCTAAAATCGCTGCCGCGTTACCGGAAAGTCAGCGCAAGGCCGACTTTTCCATCCGTTGCCGATCTCAACGTCCGGCGGGCGCGGAGGTGGCACCACCGTAGACCAGCCCGGGATAAACACCGCGGACGAGCACGGGATCACGGCCCCAGCCCGGGTAATAGGCGAAGGCATCGCGTGAGTCGCCATAGGTTGTGACGGCCTGCGGTTGAGCATGTCGGTGTGCAGAGCGCTGCTCTGACGCAGTGGCGGCACCGGACACTGTCAGAGCAATGAGGGCCGAAGCCGCGGCAGTGGTGATCGTTGTTTTCATGAAAAGCTCCCTGAATTTAGCGTCACTCGGAAATGACAGCACTTTGCGCCTCGGACGCATTCGCATCTGACCTTGACGGCAGATAACGTCGGGAGACCGGAACGTAAGCCCGCCGCAACTTCACGATGCGGCGATCAAAATTATCGATCGGAAATGCTTCCGACTACGTATTCAGCACGCGCCCATAGGCGTCGAGCACGGCTTCCTTCATCGTCTCCGAGATGGTCGGATGCGGGAAGATGGTGTGGAAGAGTTCCTCTTCCGTGGTCTCCAGATTCATAGCGACCACAAAGCCCTGGATCATCTCGACGACCTCAGCGCCGACCATATGGGCGCCGAGCAGCTGGCCAGTCTTCTTGTCGAAGATCACCTTCACCATGCCCTGGTCCTCGCCCTGGGCGATGGCCTTGCCATTGGCGACGAAGGGGAAGCGGCCGACGCGGATGTCCTTGCCGGCTTCCTTGGCCTTGGCTTCGGTGAGACCGACCGAGGCCACCTGCGGATGGCAATAGGTGCAGCCCGGGATCAGCGACTTGTCCATTGCATGCGGGTTCATCCCCTTGATCGCCTCGACGCAGATCACGCCCTCATGCTCGGCCTTATGGGCCAGCATCGGCGGACCGGCGACGTCGCCGATGGCATAGATGCCGGGCACATTGGTCTTGCCGTATTTGTCGATCACGATACAGCCGCGCTCGGTCTTCACGCCGAGCTTCTCGAGGCCAAAGCCTTCGATATTGCCGACCACACCGACCGCCGAGATGACGCGATCGACGGTGAGTTGCTGGGTAGCCCCCTTGCCATCTTCGATGGTCACGGTGACCGAATCCGACTTCTTGTCGAGCTTGGTCACCTTCGCGCCGGACATGATCTTGATGCCCTGCTTCTCGAACTGTTTGCGGGCGAAACCCGCGATCTCGGCGTCTTCCACCGGCAGGATCTGCGGCAGCACCTCGACCACAGTCACGTCGGCGCCCATGGTCTTGTAGAACGACGCGAATTCGATGCCGATGGCGCCGGAGCCGACCACCAGCAGCGACTTCGGCATCTTGTCGGGGTTCATCGCCTCGAAATAGGTCCAGACCAGCTTCTTGTCGGGCTCGAGGCCCGGCAGCACGCGCGGCCGAGCGCCTGTGGCGACGATGATATGCTTCGCAGTGTAGCCGCCCGCACCGATCGCGCCCTTGGGTGCTGCGGCTTCCGTCTTCTTGACAGTGAACTTGCCCGGCGCATCCAGGGTCGCTTCACCCCAGATGATCGAGATCTTGTTCTTGTTCATCAGGTATTCGACGCCGCCGCTGAGGCGTTTCACGACGCCGCGCGAGCGCGCGATCACGGCCTTGATGTCGAACGTCACGTTGTCCGCCGACAGGCCATAATCCTTGGCATGCTGCATGTAGTGATAGATTTCCGCCGAGCGCAGCAGCGCCTTGGTCGGGATACAGCCCCAGTTATTGCAGATGCCGCCGAGATAGGCCTTCTCGACGATCGCCGTCTTGAAGCCGAGCTGTGCGGCGCGGATCGCCGTCACGTAACCGCCGGGACCGGAACCGATCACGACGACGTCAAAAGATGTATCGGCCATTGTGGCTCCCGTTCAACTCAAACACGCGTTGCCGCGCTTGCGGCGATTCAAGATATTGCTTCCCGTTCGGCCTCGCGCAAACGCAGGTAACGCCGCAGCATTAGCCATTGCACGATGACGACGACCCAGTACGAGACCGACATCTGTACTGCATCGATGAGGTCGCCCGCATTTGGAGACCGCCCCGAATTTGCATCCGACGCCATCCCGAGCGCGATCACAAACACCGCCACCAGTACCAACACCAACATCGCGAGCTTCAACGCGCGTTCGCGATGCTTGCCAGGTGCCGCGATACCAAAACCAATCATTGCGAGCAGCACGTATCCGGGCACGAACAACAGCCGGTAGGCTTCGCCCATACCGCAACCGGCTTTGTCGCTGTAACAAGGCATGATCGACGAGGCCGCTGACGTAACCGCCACTCCGCAAATCAGCGAGATAAAACCCGCCAGCAAGACCATGCCGAACAACTTCATCGACTTGTCCCGTGACGCCGCGTCACACCACCATCATCACTGGATTTTCGATCAGCTTCTTGAACGCCGTGATCAGTTCCGCGCCGAGCGCGCCGTCGATGGCGCGGTGGTCGCAGGACAGGGTCACGCTCATGATGGTTGCAGCGACGATCTGGCCGTTGCGCACCACGGCCCGTTCCTCGCCCGTGCCAACCGCAAGGATCGACGACTGCGGCGGATTGATCACCGCCGTGAAGTCCTTGATGCCGAACATGCCGAGATTGGACACGGATGACGCACCGCCCTGGTATTCGTTGGGCTTGAGCTTCTTGGCCTTGGCGCGCGCGGCCAATTCCTTCATCTCGTTGGAGATTGCCGAAATGGACTTGATCTCGGCCTGGCGGATGATCGGCGTGATCAGGCCGAACGGCAGCGCCACCGCGACGCCGATATCCGAATGCTTATGACGGAGCATCGCCGCTTCCGTCCACGACACGTTCGCTTCCGGAATCTTCTGCAGCGCGATGGCCATCGCCTTGATGACGAAATCGTTGACCGAGAGCTTGTAGAGCGGCTTGCCGTCCTTGTCCTTGCCGGCCGCAGCGTTGATCTCCTCGCGCGCGGAGGAGAGCTTGCCGAGATCGCAGTCGACGGTGAGATAGAAGGTCGGCATCGAGTTGGTCGCGGCGGTGAGACGCTGCGCAATCGTGCGGCGCATCGAGTCATGCGGCACGCTCTCGTAAGCGCCCTGCTCGTACAGCCCGAGAATCTGCTGATCGGACATTGCAGGCGCACCGATCGCTCCAGTTGCACCTGCGGGAGCGCCGGCAGCTGCGGCTGCTGGTTTGAGGCCCTGACCGGACTTCGCCTTCTCGACATCCGCAGCGACCACGCGACCATGCGGACCCGAGCCGTTGATGCGGCCGAGTTCGATGCCGGCGTCCTTGGCGAGACGACGCGCCAGCGGTGACGAAAATACGCGCACGCCATTGCTCTGTGCAGCGGCCGGCTGCGGAGCTGGCGCAGCCGCCGGTGCCGGTGCTTTCGCTGCGGAAGCAACAGCCGGCGCAGGTGTGGCGGCGGCAGGCTTCGGTGCGGGAGCCGCGGCAGCAGGCGCGGGCTTCGGCTTGTCAGCCCCTGCTCCCGAACTCGCGGCCTTCACGTCCTCGCCGTCGGCGGCGAGCACCGCGATGACAGCGTTCACCGCAACATCCTGCGTACCTTCCGCCACCAGAATCTTGGCGATGGTGCCTTCGTCGACGGCTTCGACTTCCATCGTCGCCTTGTCGGTCTCGATCTCCGCGATCACGTCGCCAGACTTGACCTTGTCGCCCTCCTTCTTGAGCCACTTGGCAAGGTTGCCCTTTTCCATGGTGGGCGACAGCGCAGGCATCAGAATGTTGATTGGCATTGTCAGTGACCTTGTTGCGACCGCGGCGTGGTATTGCCCATGTCAGTCGGACGCGCGATTTCAGCTTCGAACATTTCGACGATGCGGTTCAGCGCCTCGTCTTCGGAATAGTTGGCCTCACGCGCATAGGCGCGTGCGGCATGGCGCGCGATGTCGACGAGCAGGAGCCCCCACATATCGGGCTCCTCGAAGGCGCGCATGAAGGCGATGGACAGCCCGCCATCCAGCACGAATGCGCGCAACACCTCGGTGGCGTCCTCGCGGTTCATGACATCTGGTGGCAGTGGCTGTTCCTTCGGACCTGGCATGGTTCACCGATAGCAAACGGCTTTGGCCGCAGCCACGACGTCAGCCACCGACGGCAGCGCCAGCTTTTCAAGATTGGCGGCGTAAGGCATCGGCACGTCCTTGCCCGACACGCGCGCGACCGGCGCATCGAGATAGTCGAACGCGTGCTCCATGATGCGTGCGGCGATTTCGGCGCCCACACCCGACTGTTGCCAGCCTTCTTCCACCGTCACGGCGCGCGATGTTTTCTTCACGGACTCGATGATGGTGTCGGTGTCGAGTGGACGCAGCGTGCGCAGGTCGATGACCTCCGCCTTGATGCCTTCCTTGGCGAGTTCTTCGGCAGCCTTCAGGGCATAGGTCATGCCGTTCGACCACGAGATCAGCGTCACATCCTTGCCGACGCGTGCGACCTTGGCCTTTCCGATCGGCACGATATAGTCGTCGAGCTTCGGCACCTCGCCGGAATGCCCGTAGAGCATTTCGTTTTCGAGGAAGATCACCGGGTTCGGATCGCGGATCGCGGATTTGAGCAGGCCCTTGTAGTCGGCAGCGCTGTAGGGTGCGACGACCTTGAGGCCCGGAATCTGCGAATACCAGGCGGAGTAATCCTGGCTGTGCTGGGCGCCAACGCGGGCCGCGGCGCCGTTGGGACCACGGAACACGATCTGACAGGTCATCTGGCCGCCGGACATGTAGAGCGTCTTGGCAGCGGAGTTGATGATCTGGTCGATCGCCTGCATGGCGAAGTTGAAGGTCATGAATTCGACGATCGGCTTCAGGCCGGACATCGCCGCGCCGACGCCGACACCGGCGAAGCCGTGCTCGGTGATCGGCGTATCGATGACACGGCGTGCGCCGAATTCCTGCAGCAGGTTCTGGGTCACCTTGTAGGCGCCCTGATATTCGGCGACTTCCTCGCCCATGATGAAGACGTCTTCATCCCTGCGCATTTCCTCGGCCATCGCGTCGCGCAGCGCTTCGCGGATGGTCATGGTCACCATCTCGGTGCCTTCAGGAATTTCGGGATCGGGCTGGATCAAAGCCGTCGGAGCTGCTGGCGCTGTAGCCTCTTCCTGCGGAGCCGGAGCGGATTTGGCTTCCGCGGCAGGCGGCGCGGATTCTGCGGCCTTCTCCTGCTTCGCGGGGGCCGGTGCGCTCGCCGCGGCAGATGCGTCTTCGCCATCGGCGAGGATGGTCGCGATCGGCGTGTTGACCGCGACGTCGTTGGTCCCTTCCGGGATCAGGATCTTGCCGAGCGTCCCTTCATCGGTCGCTTCGACTTCCATCGTCGCCTTATCTGTCTCGATTTCGGCAATCACATCGCCGGACTTGATCGTGTCGCCTTCCTTCTTGAGCCATTTGGAGAGGTTGCCTTTCTCCATGGTCGGGGACAGCGCGGGCATCAGAACTTGAATGGCCATTATAACTCCAGATCGGTCTTTAAGCCGCGCGCTTAGCGGTACACATCGGTGTAAAGTTCGGATGCATCGGGCTCAGGGTCCTGCTGCGCGAAATCCGCCGATGCGTTGACGATGTCACGCACCTCGGCGTCGATCGCCTTGAGGTCCTGCTCGGTCACGTCAGCGGCCAGCAGACGGTTGCGAACCTGCTCGATCGGGTCTTGATCGTGGCGAACTTTGTCTACTTCCTCGCGGGTCCGGTACTTGGCCGGATCGGACATCGAGTGGCCGCGATAGCGATAGGTCTGCATTTCCAGAATGAACGGACCCTTGCCGGCGCGGCACCAGGCGACCGCACGGTCACCGGCGGCCTTCACGGCGCGGACGTCCATGCCGTCGATCTGCTCGCCCGGAATGTTGAAGGAGATGCCGCGCTTGGAGAAGTCGGTCTGAGCCGAGGAGCGCGTCACCGAGGTACCCATGGCGTAGCGGTTGTTCTCGATGATGTAGATCACCGGGAGCTTCCACAGCTCCGCCATGTTAAAGCTCTCATAGACTTGGCCCTGGTTCGACGCGCCGTCGCCGAAGTAAGCGAGGCTGACGAGATCATTGCCGCGATAACGGTTGGCAAAAGCGAGACCCGTTCCGAGCGACACCTGCGCACCGACGATGCCATGGCCGCCATAGAAATTCTTCTCGCGGCTGAACATGTGCATGGAGCCACCCTTGCCCTTGGAGTAGCCGCCCTTGCGCCCCGTGAGCTCGGCCATGACGCCCTTGGCGTCCATGCCACAGGCCAGCATGTGACCGTGGTCGCGATAGCCCGTGATGACCTGATCGCCATCCTTCAATGCCATCTGCATGCCGACGACGATGGCTTCCTGACCGATATAGAGATGGCAGAAACCGCCGATCGCGCCCATGCCATAGAGCTGGCCGGCCTTCTCCTCGAAACGCCGGATCAGCAGCATGTCGCGAAGCGCGTGCATCTCCTGATCGCGGGTGAAATCTGGCGGCGATGACGGGGTTACGCCATTGCTCGTTGCCTGCCCTGCGGGAGCGACGCTTTTCTTCGGTGCGGCCATGAAAATTCCGGATGCGAGAGTGAATGGCCCTTCCTACTCCAAGTGCTTGCGGCTTGAAAGGGATTGCGTCGCGCGGAATGCCACACGGTTGTTTCGCACTGCAGCGAAGGCGTGAAACTTTCGAAATCGAATTGGATCGGTTTTGTAATTTGAGGAATGAAAGCGCGTGTCGTGGTCACGTTGCCGTCACGATGAGCAGGCGCGAGCGATCCATAGCTTTGATGCAAAGCTGTGTTGCTTCATGCGAGGACAACTCGCCGCCGAAGAGAGAATCTTAGTTTGGCTTGATGACCTTCACGAGGTCGCGCGGATGCGCGTAGTCGAGCTGGTAGCGCGCGCGCTCGTCGAGCATGTCGGGATCGAGTCCACCAGATCGCAGGAGCGCCACGCGCTGCTCGGCCTTGGTGCGTTCCTTCTTCAACTGCACCAGTTCGGAGGTCAGCGCGACGATCTCCTGGTCGAGCTCCTGCCGCGCATTGAGGCCGTATTTGCCGGTATAGGCATTGACCCCGAAATAGCTGATCATCATCGCCGCCAGTGCATAGAGCACGAGCCCGGTGAGGATCGATTTGAGACGGGTATGCTTGACCATTCCCGAAAATGCGACGGCCCGGTTAAGGCGAACCTAACAACCGGGCCGCAACCTGAATTTGCGCCGGTTATTTCTTCAGCTTGTCGACCCAGACGGCGAAAGCGTCGATATAGGCCTGCAGCACCGGCCGAATGGATTCCTTGACGATCTCGCCCTGTTCACTGAACGCGTCACCGACGGCATTCAGATAGATTTCAGGCTGTTGCATGATGGGACCGACAATCCCCGGCAGGGTCTGGCGCAAGCTGAGGGCTGCACCCAGGCCACCGATCGGACCGGGCGAGCTAACCACGATGCCGGTGGGCTTGCCGAGGAACGAGCTCTTGCCATAGGGCCGCGAACCGACGTCGATGGCGTTTTTCAGGACACCCGAAACTGAGCGGTTATATTCCGGAGAGACAAACAGTACCGCATCCGAGGCCTGGATCGCTTCGCGGAACTTGACCCAGTCGGCCGGCGGCGCGGCTTCCAGATCCTGATTGAAGAATGACAGCTCGTTCAGCATGATGACGTTCAGCTTCAGCGACGGCGGCGCCAGCTGGGCGAGTGCATTCGCAACCTTGAGCGAGAATGACTGTTTGCGGAGGCTGCCGACAATGACGGCAACGCTGTAGGTGGCCATGAGATATCCCCTGAATAACTGCTTCCAAAAAGCGCGGAGCGCATCTGGAACCTGTCACCTATCCCGGCAAAAGATGCAAGTGCATGGATTGTATTTGACGGCCGTAATCGTGCCGAACCGGTACGTCCGCCTCGCCCGCCCAAACACATCTTCGTTATGCTGATATCGCTCAAATGGATGACGCGCGGAACGCTGCTGTGATCGAACCTGCGGAGGGTGCTGCGCGACAAACCACGCAAGCCAGTCCCGACTGATCTGCGACGTCTGGCCAGGCTGCTCGAATTCGACCGTCGCAATTTGCGGGGCTTCCGATGCGCAACCTTGGTCTTGTGGCTTCCGTAGTCTTCACCTTGAGCTTGCTCAGTCAGTCGGCCTTAGCCGCCGACAAGCGCGTCGCACTGGTGATCGGCAATTCGGCCTACCAGAACGTCGTCAAGCTCGCCAATCCCGCGAACGATGCTGCAGCGATGACCGAGACCTTGAAGACCGCGAATTTCGACATTGTCGAAGCCCGACGGGATCTGAAGGCGACTGAGATGCGCCGGGCCCTGCGCGATTTCGCGGACAAGGCGCGCGATGCGGACGTTGCTCTGGTCTATTTCGCCGGCCACGGCATCGAGGTCGATGGCACCAATTACCTGATTCCGGTCGACGCACTGCTGGAACGCGACACCGATGTCTATGACGAGGCGTTCTCGCTGGAGCGCGTCCTCGTGACCATCGAGCCGGCCAGGAAGCTGCGGCTGGTGATCCTCGATGCCTGCCGCGACAACCCCTTCATCAAGAATATGAAGCGCACCACGGCATCCCGGGCGATCACCCGCGGCCTCGCCAAGGTGGAGCCGGCCAGCCCCAACACGCTGATCGCCTATTCGGCCAAGGCCGGCTCGACGGCGCTGGACGGCGACAGCAAGAACAGCCCCTTCACGGCCGCGCTGGTCCGCCATATCGCGACGCCTGGCCTCGACCTCCGCAAGGCCTTCGGCTTCATCCGCGACGACGTCATGAAGAACACCAGCAACCGCCAGGAACCCTATGTCTACGGTTCACTCGGCGGCGACGATGTGCCTCTGGTCCCGGTGGCTGCCGTCGCCACGTCGCCCGCCGTCAGTGTCCAGGCCGAAACCCGCCGCGACTACGAGCTGGCTTTGCAGTTGGCGACCAGAGACGGCTGGAACGCGTTCCTGACCCAGCACCCCGACGGCTTCTATGCGTCGCTGGCGAAATCCCAACTCGCGAAGCTCGCAGCCGAGGACGCCCATACCGCTGCTGCGGAGAAAGCCCGCCTCGCCGCTGAAGAGAAGGCCCGCCTGGCTGCCGAAGGCGCCAGGAAGGCCGAACAGACCAAGGCAGCGGCCGATGCCAAGACCGCCGAGGATGCCCGGATCGCTGCCGAGAAACTCAAGACCGCCGAGCAGGAACGCGCCGCCGTCGGCGAGCGCGCCCGTGCGGCAGTAGAAGCCAGGGTCGATGCCGGCAAACCGGCCACGCCTGCGGCCGGACCGCAGTTGGCGACGCTCCCGGCCCCCACGGCCGATGTGTCACGAACACCCGCGCCAGCCGATCTTCCCCGTCAGGTGCAGGTCGAGCTTCAGCGCGTGGGCTGCCTGCAGGGATCAATCGACAATACATGGACTGCGGCTTCCCGCAAGTCGCTCGAACGCTTCAATCGCTACGCGTCGACCAAATTCGATGCCAAGGCCGCCAGCACCGATGCGCTTGACGCGATCAAGACCAGATCGTCCCGCGTCTGCCCGCTGGTCTGTGCACATGGTTCAGAGGCGGACGGCGACCGCTGCGTGAAGATCGTGTGCCGGGCCGGCACCTTCCTGAACGATGATAACGAATGCGAGAAGAAGCGCAGCCGCACCGAGGCCAAGCGCAACGTGCCGCGCCGGGAGCGCGATGAGCTTGAGCGCCCGCAGATTCAGGCCCGCACGCCGCGCGCGCAGCCGTCCGGCCAGATCGTCTGCGACAATGCCGGCTGCCGTCCAGTGCGTCCCGGCTGCCGTCTGGTGTCGCGCGATATGCGGATCGGCCTTACCAATGTCGAGGTCTGCAACTGACGACGTACTTGCCCGACAGGATCGCAAGCGACATTCTGACGATCCAAGTTTGCAAGCCGGAGCCATCATCGTGACCATCGAATTTCTCCTCACCTCACTGATCGTGGTGGCATCGCCGGGCACTGGCGCCCTTTACACACTAGCAACCGGATTTTCGCGCGGAGGCCGTAGCAGCGTCGTCGCCGCGTTCGGTTGCATGCTCGGCATCGTTCCGCATATGGCCGCCGCGATCCTTGGTCTCGCAGCATTGCTGCACACCAGCGCGCTGGCGTTTCAGGTGTTCAAATATGTCGGCGTCGCCTACCTGCTCTATATGGCCTGGAAGACGCTGCAGGAGCATAGCACGCTGAAGGTCGAGACCGACGACAGCGCGCAGTCCGCGCTGCAGGTCACGACCACAGCGATCCTGATCAACATCCTCAATCCGAAACTGTCGATCTTCTTCCTCGCCTTCCTGCCCCAGTTCATCAGCGCCGACGAGGCGCATCCGCTATCGCAGATGCTGCTGCTCAGCGCGGTATTCATGCTGATGACCTTCGTTGTCTTTGCGCTCTACGGTCTGTTTGCTGCGTCGATCCGCAACCACGTCATCACACGGCCACGGGTGCTGATCTGGATGCGACGCTGCTTCGCAGGCGCGTTTGCCGCACTCGGTGCCAAGCTGGCCTTCGCCGAGCGCTGACGCGCCTATTCCAGCCGCTCCACATTGCGCAGCGTCGGAAACAGCCGCATCCACAGCAACGCGATGGCAACGGTCCCGAGGCCGCCGATCAGTGCGGCCGGGACGGTGCCGAACAGCGCCGCGGTGACGCCGCTCTCGAACTGGCCGAGCTGGTTCGAGGTGTTGATGAACAGGTAGTTCACTGCACCGACGCGACCGCGCATGTCGTCGGGGGTCGCTAGCTGTACCAGCGAAAAGCGGATCACGACGCTAACGGTATCCGCGGCACCGAGTACCGCGAGCGCGGCGACCGACAACCACAGCCATTGCGACACCGCGAACACCGCTGTCGCGAGGCCGAAGATGATGACGGCCTGGAACATCCGCATGCCGACCCGGCGATTGATCGACCAGCGCGTCAGCACGATGGTCGTCAGCAGCGCGCCGACTGCCGGCGCCGCACGCATGAGGCCAAGGCCCCACGGACCGGTCTGCAGGATATCACGCGCATAGATCGGAAGCAGCGCAGTGGCGCCGCCGAGCAGCACCGCGAACAGATCGAGCGAGATGGTGCCGAGGATCGCCGGATTGCTGCGCACAAAGCCAACGCCGGCAAACAAAGTCCGCAGCGACGGCGGATCCTTCACCGCCACATCGCGCGCCAGTTTGATGGCACTGTTGAGCGCGCCGCCGATCAGCCAGAATGCCGCCATCAGCACATAGGGCGTCGACGGAGATAGCGCATAGGCAATACCGCCGAGCGCCGGGCCGCAGATCATCGCAACCTGAAACACGCCGGTGGAAAGTGCCGTCGCTTTTTGCAGGCGCCCCTCCGGTACGACGCCGGGCAGCAGTGCCGAGCCGGCCGGCGCCTCGAAGGCCGTGGCAGCGCCGATCACCACCAACGCCACGAATATCTGCGGCACGGTGATCCAGCCGGCATAAGTGCCCCAGGCGAGCAGGATCGCCGTCAGCCCCTGCAGCATCTGGCAGATCTGCACCACGCGGCGGCGGTCGTAGCGGTCGGCGATATGGCCGGCGACGAAGACCAGCGCCAGCATCGGCACGAATTGCGCGAGGCCGGCCATGCCGAGCTGGAACGCGCTGCCGGTCAGATCATAGATCTGCCAGCCGACCGCAACCGCGGCGATCTGCGAGGCGAAGCGCGAGAAACTGCGCGATACCATGTAGTACAGATACGGCGGATGGCGCAGCAAAAGCCGCGCGCCATCCGTGACCACGCCGGCAGACTGATCGGCGAGTGTCATCCCGGCATGTTCGGATTGATCAGATACTTCTCGCCGGTGGCGCGCTTCGCATAGGCCCGGAGATTGTCGAGCTGCAAGACGCCTTCGAGCGAAATCACCTTGGTGTAGTGGCTGGCGAAGGTGGTCTTGAGTTCGGCGACCACGCGGGCACGAAGCCTGGCGGCATCAGCCGCGCCGATCTTCTGCAGGAACGGAAACAGCAGCCAGCCACCCATGCCCCAGGCCATCCCGGCAGGGACGAATTCGATCGGGCGCAGATCCAACCGACCATAGACGTAGACCTGCTTGTGAGTCGTCGAACCATAGCGGCTGTAGACCTTCATCGCCTTGACGGCGGCGACTTCCATCGCCTGCAGGATCTGGCCCTGCAGCTTGCCGCCACCGGTGGCATCGAAGGCCAGCGTGGCATTGGTGGCAATCAACGCGGCTGTCAGATCTTCCATGAAACTCGGCGACGTCGAGTTGCAGACATATTTCGCGCCGATGCCGCGCAGAAGTTTCTCCTGCTCCTCGCTGCGGACGATGTTGACGAGATCGATGCCGTCCTTCTGACAGATCTTGTTGAGCATCTGGCCGAGATTGGACGCGGCGGCCGTATGCACCAGCGCCGTGTGCCCTTCCCGCTTCATGGTCTCGACCATGCCGAGCGAGGTCAGCGGATTGACGAAGCAGGATGCGCCCTCGGTGGCCGTCGTGCCCTCGGGCAGCGGCAGGCATTCCTTGGCCTTGATGACGCGATACTGCGCATACATCGCGCCGCCGATCATCGCGACGGTCTTGCCAAGCAGCGCCTGCGCGGCCTCGGACGATCCGGCCTTCACCACCGTGCCGGCGCCTTCATTGCCGACCGCCATCGACTCGTCGAGACGGCCGCCCATCGCCTTCATATTGGCCTGCGGAACGGTTGCTGTGACGATCGAGGACGCGCCAGAGCCGGAGGCTTTCGCGCTGGCCGGATCGGCCGCGCCGAGAAGGAGACCGAGATCCGACGGATTGATCGGCGCAGCCTCGATGCGCACCACGACTTCGTCGGGGCCCGGCGCCGCGATCGACACCTGCTGCAACGAGATTTCCAGTTCTCCGCTGCTTTTGATGAGCGAGCGCAGTTCAAGTCCGGATGTGATGTCAGTCATGGTCGGTCCCCTCAATCTGTCCGGCGGTCTGGTGCCGCGTCAGTAGATGCCCGGAATGATACGCTTGGTTTCACGCATATAGGCCCGGTAGTCGTCGCCGAATGCCTCGATCAGCATCCGCTCTTCATAGTCGATGCGGGTGAAGAACAGGATCGCGATCGCGACCAGCCCGCCCAGCGCGGCCATGGCATTCGGCAGCAGGAATGCCTGCGCCAGTGCCCACAACCAGAACGAGGCATACATCGGATGGCGGATGCTGCGATAGACGCCGGCACGCACGATCTGGTGAGCCTCGCGGATTTCCAGGCTGGCCGACCACTGCCGGCCGAGATCCTTGTGCGACCGGCGAAACAGCCAGAGCGACAGCACATAGAGTGCAGCGCCAACCACGACCGCCGCATAATTCAGCTGATAGTTCAGCGCGGCCGGCCAGCCGGTCACCAGCCAGATCAGCGGTACCACGAATAGGCCGATGGTGGCGATCGCCAGCAGGATGCGTTCACGGCTCCAGCCGACCGCGCGCAGCGTCGCCGTGCGGCGAGCCTTGCGCGCATAGGGGTAGCGAATGATGAACCAGGCGATCAGACCGATCGCCCAGACATATGTTCCAAGAAGTGACGCGGTCATTGTCGCCCGATCAGGCCATCATGCGGCATTCACGGATGCCCCGGCTTGCGATTGAGAGGATGTGATCTTGGACAGCGGCATGTCCAGCAGCGCGCCATCCGCACCGAAGCGTTTGAGGCCGCCTTCGCCCGCGGTGATCTCGTCGAACGGCAGAGGACCGCAAATCACCATGCAATAGTCGTAGGGCGCGCGGCACTGGTTGCCCATCACCATCTGATAATGGATGCGCATGAAGCTGAAGCGATAGCGCTTGAACTGCTCCATGCCCATCATCGCATGCATCTGGACGCGCCGGATGTTCGGCCTGCCCTCGTCGCGGTCGCGGCTGCGGCGCTTCAAGGTCACGGGATCGAAGCGGTAGAAACTGATGACGTCGTCGCGGGCGTGATATTCGGTCCAGCGGATCGCCGGCGTGTCGGCGACGAGGCGCGTTGCTGCGCGTACGCTCTTGCCGGCGGGGTGCAACGCGAATTTCGGGATGGTCGCGCTCACCGTCATCACGCAGATGGTCGGGCCGTGTTTGGTGAGATCCGGGTCGAGCGCGAGTGCGCGGGCCACCGCCTCCATCACCAATGCCGCACCAAGGCAATGCCCGACGATGACGATCTCGTCGACATCGGCCTTCTGCGCGCGGGCCACGATTACCCTGGCGAATTCATCGACGCGCGCCGTCATCTTCGGGCGCTGGCCATGGACATATTGCCGCGAGAAAATCCAGTCGTCGAACACATGATTGATCGGCTTCCGCCAGCCGTAATGGTGCAACAGCGCTGTGAAGACGGCCGCAGCGACAATCGCGCCGGCAATCCATGCGGCTGCACCATTCATGCCAAGCAGCCAGGTCAGCCCATAGCCTACTGCTGCGCCAGATGCAGCAAAGCCCGCGATCCACAGATAGGAGAACAGGAAGAAGCCGGCATATTTCCAGCTCGCATAGAAGAAGCGGAACAGGGTTCCCGTCACCAGCCAGTCGCCCAGCGTGACAAAGGCGGCGCCCAATCGCGACAGCATGCTTCGGGTGTGATCCTGCAGGATCAGGTCATCCCAGCGCAGCATTTCGTAGGTGGTTTCGGTCTTCCAGTTAGGTCCGGAGGTCTCGGCCCGCCAGGATGCGCTCACATCCGTAGCGTCAAGCACGCCAGACGCCTTCGCGGACACGCTCCACGTCTTCTCGAAACTCGACAGCGAGCGGCGGAACCGCTCAAGCTGCGTGTCCGGCAGAATCGGGTCGTAGCCGCCAATGTGAAAGACATGTCGCCGCGCGATCATCGTCCGTTCGCTCCCGAGTGCATCACGCACCGTTCTGATCCGGTGCATAGCAAATTCGCCCGCGCCGACAAACCTGCCCATGCCCAAAACGCTAGCGTCCGGCAGGATTTTGTCGCCCTCAGGTCACACAGCCGCTCTTTCGCAACCCCCTTCATCACAATTCCGGGAATCGAGGCAGGACTGTGATTGACGGCAGGGTCTTATGTCTGAACATGTCGCGGGTTTTTTCGAAGAAAGAAAGCACTATGTCGATTGCTCTCAAGGGCTTCAAACGGCCGTCGTGGACCTCTCCAGCGGCCGTTTTGCTGATTCTGTCGTCGCTCTTTGTGGCCTCACTCGCGAGTTCCGGGGATGCCGATGCGGCGCCCGGCCGTCGCCCCGGCCATGTCTATCTCTATCGTGGCCTCATGAACGTGTTCTCGCTCGGCATGGATCAGATCGCCTACAAGCTCGAAGCCGCCGGCGTCGCCTCCTCGGTCAGCAATCACACGCTGTGGAGCGGCCAGGCAGACGACATGATCGCCCGGTACAAGGCCGGTAACCGCGAACCGATCATCCTGATGGGCCACTCGGCCGGTGCCGACGTGACCATCTCGATTGCCCGCAAGCTCGCACAGTACAACATCCCGGTGGCGCTGATCGTGAACTTCGATCCGGTGGCGCCCGATGCCGTCCCCAACAATGTGAAGCAGATCGTGAACTATTACGTACCCGCCGGCTGGGGGCGCGCGGTGTCTGCGGATCCCCGCTTCAAGGGCAAGCTTGCCAACGTCAACGAGAACGCCACCACCAACCACTTCTCGATCGACAAGGACGACAGCCTGCAGCGTCAGGCCATTGCCCGTGTCATGGCCGTGACCGGTGGCGGTATTCGCCGCAAGCCGGCGGCGCCGAAGCCTGCACAGGTCTCGGCTGCTCCGCAATAATACGCAGCCAATATCGAAACGCATTCAGCCGAGGTGATCGTCACCTCGGCTGAATTGTTTTGGCCATCCGGAATCCTCAGACGATCAGCACGTCATGATGTGACGGAGGCGTCACCGGCGCGAGCGCGGCATCGGGTGTGCCGAGAGCGTCGTCCGGTGCCGGCGCGGCCGCGACGGGATGACTGGACGCCGTCAGGACCTGAGCAAGAGCGACTTCCGCAGCGCCCTCACCCTGCGCACTATTCTGCACCTCCGCGTGCCCGGACATCGTGTGGCCGGACGTCAGACTGAAAGCAAAGTTCTCACTGCCAGTGCTGCTCGCAAGTGCTTGTCCAAGCGTATCGACGGCAATACTGGCATTTGCGAACTTCAGAAATTCCGTATTGGTGAGATAGTCAGTGCCGTCGCGACCGGCGACGCTGTCAGTGACGATCGTCTGAGCGCCACTGCGGCTGATGCTGTAGTCGGCCACGTTGCCGGAGAATACCGCGGTGTCGGTGCCGTTGCCGCCATTGATGATGTCGTTGCCGATCCCGCCAGCAATGTAGTCATCGCCGTCACCGCCGCGGACGACATCGTTGTCGCTCGAGGCGCCGAAGAACCAGTCCTGATGCTTGGCCGTGTCGAACTGGATGCTGCGGACATAGAGATCGAACGAGCCGGGTGAACTGGCATTCGTGCCGTCGGCCGGCACCAGATCGACGCCATTGATGGCAATGTCCTTGAAATGCAGCGCGCGCCCGGGCTCGGAATTTGCGAGATTGATCGCGACACTGGAGATGCTGGCGGGATTGTCGAAAGTGATCGTGTAGGTCTGGTAGCCCGACGGATCGCTCGCGGGCGTGAATTCAAGCACGCCCGAAACCGGCTGGCCATTGACCAGAACCTGCGCCTGCGCGCCGATGCCGTTCACCACCGAACCATAGCCTGTCAGGCTGATGGTGGTTGTTGCGAGCTTTCCCGCAGTATCGGGCCCGGCGACAATCGTGTCATTCCCGGCGCCGCCATAGATCTCGTCGTGTCCGAGCCCACCGAAGATGACGTCGTTGCCGCCTCCGAGATCGATGGTATCGCCGATCGACGAGCCCGTGACGGTGATACCCGGCGTTACTCCTGTCCCATGGAAATACTGCGCCACCACATCCTGCGCCGGCTTGTCCATGACCGAATAGCCGGTCTCGGAGTAGAAGTTGTTGAGGTCCCACTGCCAGAACTCGACGCCCTTCAGCCAGCTGCCGCCATGCGCGCTCCAGACTTGAAAGAAGGCATTATAGGCATCGGCCTGTTCGGCGAGATCCGCAGGCGCCTTGGATGATCCACCGCCCGGATTGATAGCCGTGCCGTCGATGCTGCGATAACCGACCTCGGTCATCAGCACCGGCTTGCCGTAATCCATCGACAGCGAATGAAAGAAATCGACGGGCGACTGATAGCCGAAGGCCTTGGCGTAATACGGATTGTACGGCACCTCGTTCCAGGCGTGTACGAGATCGTCTACCGTCGGCGTCGTGCTAGCCGTCAAGGGTGGATAGGCGTTGATGCCGATCGTATCGACCTGGTCCCAGAAGCTGACCTTGGATGCTTCGTCGGTTGCCGCCGCGTAAGTGACTTCGCCATGATAGACGCCGCGCACGGCCGAGATGATATCAACCCAGTAGCTGCGATAGGCGTCGCCCGACAGGCTGCTCATCTCGTTGCCGATGGCGAAACTGGCGACATCGCCCTGCTCTGCAATTTCAGCCAGGTGCACGATCTCGGCCTTGTAGGACGCGAAGAAGGCATCGACGTCCGACGGCGCCAGACTGTGCGAGATCGTGCCGTCGAGACCTGTGATGCCGGGCTTGAAGACAACATCCAGCCCCGCAGCATGGGCCTTCTGAAAGCCAGCCAGCAGGCTCGCATCGCTTTCGGTCTTGTCCGGCACGGCGAGCACGTCATTGCCCGTACGGCTGTCGGTCCATATCCGCGTCGTCAGCGCGATCGAATTCGATCCGAGGGACGCCATGGCCTGAAACGCCTGATCGGCCGACGCACTGGAGAACTGTCCATTCCACTCCGATAGTGCACCGAAACCTTGGACCTTAAAGATGTTGGGCATTCGCGCTCTCCATCGGCATTGCCTGGAGAAGCCTGAACCCGCAACGTGATACCTTCGCGACCGCAATGGGGTATCATGGTGACGTCTACAAATTGAACCTCGTTGTAGGCTTACGCGGTCAGGGTCATTCAATGAAAAACGCCGCCCGCTATTTCAGCGAACGGCGTTGATCGCGTAGTTTCTTGCTCGGCCGAAGGCCGCGCTTGCGCTTTACGCGAGAGCTTTCAGTGCGGCCTTGCCGGCATACTTCGCCTGAGTGCCGAGCTGCTGCTCGATGCGCAGCAACTGATTGTACTTGGCGGTACGATCCGCGCGTGCCAGCGAGCCAGTCTTGATCTGTCCGCAATTGGTGGCGACGGCGAGATCCGCGATCGTGGAATCTTCAGTCTCACCCGAACGGTGCGACATCACCGCGGTGTAGCCAGCCTTGTACGCCATCTCGACAGCGCTCAGCGTTTCGGTCAGCGAGCCGATCTGGTTGACCTTGATCAGGATCGAATTGGCGCGGCCGTTCTTGATGCCATCGGCAAGACGCGTGACGTTAGTAACGAACAGATCGTCGCCGACCAGCTGGCACTTCGAACCGATCAGGTCGGTGAGCTGCTTCCAGCCGTCCATGTCGTCTTCCGACATACCGTCCTCGATGGAGACGATCGGATAGTTTGCGACGAGCTGGGCGAGATACTTGGCCTGCTCGGAGATGTTGCGGGTCTTGTTCTCGCCGCCATAGACGTAAGCGCCGTCCTTGAAGAATTCGGTGGCCGCACAGTCCATCGCCAGCATCACGTCCTTGCCGGCGGAGTAGCCGGCCTTGCCGATGGCGGCCATAACGAAATCGAGTGCTGCTTCGGCCGAGCCGATATTGGGCGCGAAACCGCCTTCGTCGCCCACATTGGTGTTGTGGCCGGCCTTCTTCAGCTCGCCCTTCAGCGTATGGAAGATCTCGGCGCCGCAGCGCAGGCCTTCGGCGAAGGAGGATGCGCCCACCGGCATGATCATGAATTCCTGGAAGTCGATCGGATTGTCGGCATGCATGCCGCCATTGATGATGTTCATCATCGGCACCGGCAGCGTGCGGGCTGACGTCCCGCCGACATAGCGATACAGCGGCATATCGAAGGATTCAGCAGCCGCCTTGGCAGCGGCCAGCGAAACGCCGAGGATCGCATTGGCGCCGAGGCGCGACTTGTTCGGGGTGCCGTCGAGCTCGATCATGATCTCGTCGAGCTGGACCTGGTTCTCCACGTCCATGCCGCCGATGGCGTCGAAGATCTCGCCATTGATGGCATCGACCGCTTTCTGCACGCCCTTGCCGAGATAGCGGGACTTATCGCCGTCGCGCAGCTCGACCGCCTCATGGGCGCCGGTGGAGGCGCCCGACGGAACCGCGGCGCGGCCCATCGACCCGTCTTCGAGGACGACGTCGACTTCAACCGTGGGATTGCCGCGGCTATCGAGAATTTCGCGGCCGATGATGTCGACGATGGCGGTCATGAATGCCCTCTTTGTGCTGGGGGTGGGTCGTTGGCGCCGCTTCTACAGCAAGCCTCCCGGCGGGAAAACCCCGCCTGACGTGACGACTGGCCCGGGATTGGCTATGAACCGCCATAACGGAGATATTTATGTCAAAAACACCCCGCAAATCCCCGAAATTGCCAGATGACCTGCAGCTCGGCCGCGCTGTGGAATGGCCGACCTCCCCCGAACAGGCCAAGCTCGACCGTGTACCGAACCCGCAGAAGGACACCAATTACGTGGTGCGCTTCACGGCTCCGGAATTCACCTCGCTGTGCCCGATCACCGGCCAGCCGGATTTCGCCCATCTGATGATCGACTATGTGCCCGGCCAGTGGCTGGTCGAGTCGAAGTCGCTCAAGCTGTATCTCGCCTCGTTCCGCAATCACGGTGCCTTCCACGAGGATTGCACCGTGGAGATCGGCAAGCGCGTCGCCTCCACCATTAAGCCGAAATGGCTGCGCATCGGCGGTTACTGGTATCCGCGCGGCGGCATCCCCATCGACGTGTTCTGGCAGACCGGAACGCTGCCCAAGGGCGTCTGGGTGCCCGAGCAAGGTGTCGCGCCGTATCGTGGGCGGGGCTAGGCCTTCGCGTCCGTGGGCTTCATCGGCCTCAGCAGTTTTGCGGCGGCGAAACCGAGCGCAAAGACAATCGCGGCGCTGATCAGCAGCGTCGGCATCTTGCCCGCGTGCGCCAGACCGAAACCATAGGCGATCGGGCCGACCGACTGGCCCATGAAAAAGCAGAAGGCGTGCAGCGACATGGCGCTGGCGCGGGCTTCCTGCGAGAGCTCCGTCGAGAAGATCTGCAGCGAGCCATGCAGCATGTAGAAGCCCCAGCCCATCAGCAGCAGGCTCAGTGCCTGGATCTGCCAGTTTGGGCTGAAGGCGGTGGCGGCAAGCTGGATCGCGATCACGATGCCGCCATAGATCATCATGCCGTTGATGCCGAGGCGCGCCAGCATGCGCGACACAGTCGCCGTATAAAACAGGCCGCCGACGGCAAAGCAGGCGATCACGAGGCCCGCGATCGAGAGACTTGTGACGCCGCGGTCGAACAGGAACGACGAAATATAGGGAAACAGGCCGAGGATGCAGCAGCCTTCGACGAACACGGCGCTGTAAACGATCAGCGTGTTCGGATTACGGAAAATGACCTTGTAGCCCTGGGCAAGCTTGCCGAAGTCGGCCTTCACGGTCGGCTTGATGATCGCGGCGCCCTTGAAGCCATACGCCACCGCGACCGATGCGACGATCGCGAGGCCGCCGAGGATGACCAGCACGCCGCGCCAGCCGAAGAAATCGCCGATCACGCCGGATGCAGTCGAACCCAGCAGATTGCCGGTCATGGCGCCGGCCATCACACGGCTCAGCGCCACCTGACGCAGCTTCGGCCCGACCAGATCGCTGGTGAGACTGAGGGTCACCGGAAACACCCCGCCTGCCCCGATGCCGGCCAGCACGCGTGTCGCCAGCAGCAGCGGATAGTCGGTTGTGATGGCGCCGAGAATATTGGCGACGCCGAGCAGCACCAGACAGACGATCATCAAACGCGGCTTGCCGAACAGGTCGGCGGCAGCACCGAGCGCCGGCTGCACAATGGCGAAGGTAAAGGCCAGTGCGGATGCCAGACCGGCGGCAATTGCCACCGTAATGGACAAATCGTCGGCGACATGCGGCAGCACCGGATCCAGCGCGCGCATCGACAACGCGGCGGCAAAGGATGCCAATGCGATGATATTGAGGACCGGAGGCATCAGCGCGCCACCAGCGCCGCGGCAGAGGGCTGCATGATCAGGCCTTGGCCGCCGTCTCTTTGGCCAGCGCGTCGAACGCCATCAGGTTCTTCACCAGCGCCTCGAAATCGCGGAGCGGCACCATGTTCGGCCCATCGGACGGCGCATTATCCGGATCGGGATGGGTCTCGATAAAGACACCGGCGACACCGACGGCCACAGCCGCACGCGCCAGCACCGGCACGAATTCGCGTTCGCCACCCGATGATGTCCCTTTGCCGCCCGGCTGCTGCACCGAATGGGTCGCGTCGAAGATCACAGGCGCGCCGGTGGTCCGCGCCAGGATCGGCAGTGCGCGCATGTCGGAGACCAGCGTGTTGTAGCCGAAGGACGCACCGCGTTCGGTGACCAGCACCTTGTCATTGCCTGACGATGTCAGCTTGCTGACGACATTGGCCATGTCCCAGGGCGCCAGGAACTGGCCCTTCTTCACATTGACCACCTTGCCGGTGGCAGCCGCGGCCAGCAGCAAATCCGTCTGCCGGCACAGGAAGGCCGGGATCTGCAGCACGTCCACTGCCTCGGCAGCGCGGGCGCATTGATCGTTCTCATGCACGTCCGTGAGAACAGGCAGGCCAAGCGTCTCGCGGATCTCGGCAAAGATCGGCAGCGCGTCGTCCAGGCCGATGCCGCGCGCGGCGGAGGCGCTGGTGCGGTTGGCCTTGTCGAACGAGGTCTTGAAGACGAGACCGATCTTGAGCCGCGTCGCGATCTCCTTCAGTGCCTGCGCCACTTCGAGCGCATGAGCCCGGCTTTCCAGCTGGCATGGCCCGGCGATCACCGAGATCGGCAGAGCATTGCCGAAGCGGACGGTGCCGAGAGCGACGACGGGCGCGGCTGTGGAGGATGCGGTCAAAATGGTCTCCTTATGCCGGCGACCATGACCGCAGGACCGGGCGGGATGCAAGCCGGATCAGGCCCATCCCGCCGGTCGGAATATCAGGGTTGCGGCGGGAGCCGCCTCCAAACTGACCAGGGCGGCCTCCGCACCGGGCGGACCGGCCTGCCCCGGGACCAGGCTTACTTCAGCGCCGAGAAGGCCGTCGGCGCCAGCAGCTGGCTGACGATATTGCCAACGATCTGGCCGTCCTCTTCGGACTTGGCGCGCGCCGACATCCATTCCGGGTCGGACATGAAGGCGGTCCACACCTTCTCGCGCTCGGCGAGCGATTCCCATTTGAGGATGTAGGTCAGTTCCTGATTGGATTCGCCGATCACCGTGGTGAAGAAACCGGACTGCCGGATGCCGTGCTTCTCCCAGAGCTTCAATGTGACAGATTCAAATCGCTTGATCAGCGCCGGCAAACGTCCCGGCAAACAGCGATAGACGCGTAATTCATAGATCATCGGCTTTGGTTCCTTCCCTTTTTGTCAGCCTTGAAAGACTCTAACGCATGGCTTGTTGCGGCATCGTCCCTTGCCTGCGCAACGTCAGGCTTACATCATGCCGCCTGTGACGCAACCGACTTGGATCCACGATGCAAAAGCCCCTTTTGTCGCTAGTCGCCCTGATGACACTGACCGTGTCTGCCACCGCTCAACAGCCCGGCAAGATCACGTCGGGCGCCACCGGCGTGATGGTCGATGGCAAGCCGGCGGCACGCGTCGGTGACACCACCACCGACGGCAAGATCATCGAGGGTGCGAAGGGCGTCTACATTAACGGCAAGCCTGCAGCCGTCGTCGGCGGCAGCACCGAATGCGGCGGTAAGACCATCTCGGGCAGCAACGGCGTGTTCATCAACGGCAAGCCGATGGCCCGTGCCGGAGATAGCACATCGGGCTGCAAGTAGGACTTGCCGGACATGTCTTTGTCATCCCGGGTGCAATGGGCAGCCGGCGTTGCCGGCCGGCTGGCCATCGCTATCGCCGGTGGCCTCATCGTGCTGCCAGTCCTCCCCCCTGTCGCCGAAGCGCAAAACAGCCGCGCACCCAGCGAGCGTGAACTCACGGCGAAGATCCAGGATGCGTTCAACGCGCTGCGCGCAGGCAATGATGGTAGTGGCCGCGAACGGCTCAAAAATGCACTGCGCGAGGTCACGCAAAGCAACTATTACAGCCTCACGATCACGGCCTATCTCAATGCCGCCAGTTCGTTCGAGCGGCGGCGCGACAACGCGACCGCGTCGGAGCTTTTTGCCGAAGCGGCCAAGACCCGTGCCGCACGCGACGGCGGCCGCGATGCGGTTACATTCTGGTTCGAATATGCGCGCTTCCTCGAACGCAGCAATCAATACGATCTCGGCATCCCCGTGGCGACCGAAGCTCGCAAGCGCATGCGCGCGGAATACGGCCCGAACTCAGCGCAGGACATTGCCGGGGGCGACATCCTCGCGACGCTGCTGACCAATAACGGCGCCGTCGCATCCGGCCTCAATCTGTCCGAAGAGACTTACCTCAACGCACGAAAGGCACTTGGCGACAGGGAGCCGCTGACGTGGCGCACCGAGAATAATTATGCCGAAGCGCTGCGCATGGTCGGGCATCCCGACGTCGCCGCGGGGATCGACGAACCACTGCTGCGCAAGCGCATCGCGCATTACGGCTATGGCAGCATCCAGGCGCTGGTGAGCGCCAGCAATCTCGCGCTCAACCATCTGGCCATGGGCAACGAAGCCGAAACGCTCCGCGCGCTCGACTTGCAAAAGCGCTGCGCGACCGAACTCGCCGATCCCCGCTCTGAACATGTCCAGCAGGCCAATGTCTGGATCGCCTATACAAAAGCCTATTTCCATCCCGACCAGCAGATGAGCCGCCCTGATCTGGAAGCCATGGCCAAGGTCAAGGACTGGAACGGCGCACCGGATCTCCTGCGCATCAAGGCGGCACAACTCGCTGCCGATCAGTATGAGACACATGGCGAGACCGACCGCGCCCTGGCGCTGCGGATCGACGCCTATCACCGTTCGCAGACGACCATTGCGCGTCAGCATCCGATCACGTTTGATGCCTTGCTCGGTGTCGCGATGACTCGAATGAAGCGCGGCGACAAGGACACGCTGGCAACCTTCAAGGACGTCGAGCAGCAGGCGTTCCGCTGGATGCTGCGTGAGGTCGGCACTGCCGGCAACCGTTACGTCGCCGAGACCATGCGCAAACTGGCCGATGATATCCTGTATGAGTTCGGCCGCTACGCACTGGTCGAACCAGCCGCCGCCATCGCCTATGCCGACGCAGTGTCGCGCTGGAAGACGATGGAAGATGGCGAACGCACCATGCTGCGCCTGACGGCCGACCGGCTGCCTGACGACGCCACCAAGGCACTGGCACAGACCGTGCTGCGACTGTCCGGCCAGCAGCAGGAATTGCTGTCGTCGGGCAAGATCGATGACGACGCGCGCGACGTGCTCAGGCAGTTGCAGGACGCGCGGCAGGCGCTTGCGGCGAAGATGGGTAACAAGGCGCCGACCGATCTCCAGCTCCCATCCATCGAGGAAAGGCTCGAACGCAGCGACGCGCTGGTCGACTTCTTCGTCAGCGGCCGCCGTAACCGCGTCAATCCGATCGCGCCAAAACCGGAGATGCGGCTGCAGGCCGTGATCCGCCGCCACGACACCGCGCCAGCACTGTTCGATCTCGGCCCGCTCGACAGCTTCCTCGCAGTCGATGCGACGTCGCCGGATCATGCAAAGCTCTTCCGTCGCCTCCATGACACGCTGCTCGAACCGCTGAAGCCGCAGCTCGCCGACGTGAGACGACTGTTTCTTGTCCCCGATGCCGAACTCTACAGCCTGCCCTTCGCGATGCTGCAGGATGCGGGCGGCCGCTATCTCGACGAGATTTACGACACCCGGATCATGACGCGCGCCGACGCGCTGTTCTTTGCGAACAACGACAACAGGCTTGCATCGGGCGACAAGGCGCTGTTGGTCGGCGGGCTCGACTATGCCGGCGCCGCCAATGAGCTACCCTCGACGAAGACCGAAGTCGATACGGTCAGCGCCGACCTGAAGAAGCGCAACCTTGTCGTTACCACCCTCTCGGGCAGCGACAGCGGCGAAGCGACGATCCGCGCCGACGCCAAAGGCGCGTCCCTGATCCATCTCGCCACCCACGGCTTCTACAAGACCGCCTCTAACCGCACCGACGCGCTCTGGCGCAGCGGCCTCGTTGCCTCGCGCCCCAATCTCAGCCGCCCGCCGCAGCGCGACGACAATGACGGCGTACTTTATGCGCACGAGCTGATGAACTGGGATTTGTCGTCGGCCAACCTTGTCGTGCTGTCCGCCTGCCAAACCGCGCTCGGCGATCCCAGCCGGATTGGCAGCGTGCGCGGCTTGCCCACCGCCCTTGCCATCGCCGGCGCCCGGCGTTCGCTGCTGACATTGTGGGAGGTCGCAGACGAAGGCACCGCCAACTTCATGGCGCGGTTCTATCAGGTGCTGGCCGACGAGAAACTCGATTACGCCAGCGCGCTCCGGAAGGTCCGCATCGAAGCGATCCAGGGCAAGATCACGGCCGCCAAAGACCCGTCGGTCTGGGCGGCGTTTGTATTCTTCGAGAGCTGAAACCTGTGGCTGAGCCGTAGGGTGAAGCATAATCCGCCCTACGTGATCCCATCCGAACTACGCTTGCCTGAAGCCAGTCAGGAAGGAATCGAGGCAGTCCTGGATCGCATCGATGCCGTATCCGCCTTCCTGAACGACGAGCGTCGGCAGACCCAGCGATTGCATCTTGGCCCCGACGCTTCCGAAGTCTTTTGCATGCAGCTTCAGGATGCCGATCGGATCATCCCGATGGGCATCGAAGCCGAGCGCCACCACAAGGGCCTCGGCGCCAAATGCGCGAACGCGTTCGATCGCCGTGTCGAGCGCTGCATTCATCTCAGCGCCACCGGCACCGGGCGGTAAGGGTAGATTGAGATCGAAGCCCTCGCCGGCACCATGGCCGGTCTCGCTTGCATAGCCCGTATAGAACGGCACGAAATTCGTGGGGTCGCCGTGGATCGAGATCGTCAGCACATCTGGACGATTATAGAAAATCTGCTGCGTGCCATCGCCGTGATGAACATCGACATCGATGATCGCCACCTTTCCAAAGCGACTGCGCAATCGCTGCGCGGCAATCGCGCTGTTATTCAGGTAGCAGAAGCCTGTGCCGCGATCGGCGCGCGCGTGATGGCCCGACGGCCGGCACAGCGCATAGGCAGCGCGGTCCCCGCCGACGATAGCGTCTGCGCCAGTGACCGCTGTTTCTGATGAGCGCAGGATGGAACGCCAGCTATCGGGGCCCATCGGCACCGACAGATCGCCGAGATACCAGCCCACCTGAGCGATAAATCCGGTTGCCGGGCAATCCCGCCGTGCAGCCTCTTCCGGGCGCCCGCTCCAATACGGGAAATATTGCGGCCACACTTCCGGTCCGTGGTCAGGCAGTTGCGCCCAATTATCCCACGCGGTTTCCAAGAAGCGTACGTAAGCCGGCGTATGCACCGTCAGCGCGGGCGCAGTGCCGTACTCCGCCGGCTTTTCAGGCGTGATCTCGTGCCGCGCCAAAGCGCCGATCAGTCGTTCGGTGCGAACCGGCGAATCCTTGATGGGCACGAAGCGGCCGTAACGCATGAATTGCTGCGGCGAATGAATTGCCTGATCCGGGTGATAGAAAGCGCGCATGGATCATCCCTCTGTCCGTTCGGCCGGTCAGAAGACCGACGCCTCAGGGATCATTCGCATGATTGGTTTCTGCCGATCAATCGGCAGTCTGCGCAGCCCTTATGAGCGCAGCGACATGGGCAACTCGGTCGTAGGGCGGATTGATGAAGCGTGATCCGCCATCCTTCCGTCCCACACACGCCGACGGCGGATTACAGATTCGCCAAATCCGCTCCTCCGGTCTCACACCAGCCGGCTCTGCGCCGCCGCAGCCTTGATAAACGACGCAAACAGCGGGTGCGGTTCGAACGGGCGCGACTTCAGCTCGGGATGATACTGCACGCCGATGAACCACGGATGGTTCTCGTATTCGACGATTTCGGGCAGCACGCCGTCCGGCGACAGGCCGGAGAACTTCAACCCATGCTTTTCAAGACGGTCTTTATAGGCCGTGTTGACCTCGTAGCGATGGCGATGGCGTTCGGAGATTTCGGTGGCGCCGCCATAGACGTCCGAGACCTTGCTGCCCTTGGTCAGCGTCGCCGGATAGGCGCCGAGCCGCATGGTGCCACCGAGATCGCCGGCATTGTGGCGCTTCTCGAGTTCGTTGCCGCGCAGCCATTCGGTCATCAGGCCGACGACTGGCTCCTTGGTCTCGCCGAACTCCGTGGAGTTGGCGTCCTTGATGCCGCCAAGGTTTCGCGCCGCCTCGATCACCGCCATTTGCATGCCGAAGCAAATTCCGAAGTAAGGCACGTTACGCTCGCGCGCGAACTGCGCCGCGCGGATCTTGCCTTCGGCGCCGCGCTGGCCGAAGCCGCCCGGGACGAGGATGCCGTTGACGTGTTCGAGGAACGGCGCCGGATCCTCGTTCTCGAAGACTTCGCTTTCGATCCAGTCGAGATTGACCTTCACCTTGTTGGCGATGCCGCCATGAGACAGCGCTTCGGTCAGCGACTTATAGGCGTCCTTCATGCCGGTATATTTGCCGACGATCGCGATGGTCACTGCGCCTTCCGGATGGCGGATACGCTCGTTGATGGTGTTCCAGGTCTTCAGCTCGGGCAGCGCCTTCGGCGTCATGCCGAATGCGGCCAGCACTTCGTCGTCGAGCCCGGCGACGTGATAGGCCTCGGGCACCGCATAGATGTTGTCGACGTCGCGGGCCTCGATCACGGCGCTTTCGCGGACGTTACAGAACAGGCCAAGCTTGCGGCGCTCTTCCTTGGGAATATCGCGATCGCAGCGGCACAGCAGAATGTCCGGCTGGATACCGATCGAGCGCAGCTCCTTGACGGAGTGCTGGGTCGGCTTGGTCTTCAGCTCGCCGGCGCTCGGGATGTAAGGGAGCAACGTCAGATGCACGAACACGGTGTCGCCGCGCGGCAGATCATTGCGCAACTGGCGGATCGCTTCGAAGAACGGCAGGCCTTCGATGTCGCCGACAGTGCCGCCGATCTCGACCAGCACGAAGTCGTAGCCGTCATTGTCCGACAGAACGAAGTCCTTGATGGCGTTGGTGACGTGCGGGATCACCTGGATGGTAGCGCCGAGATAGTCGCCGCGGCGTTCCTTGGTGAGGATGTCCTGATAGATTCGCCCGGTGGTGATGTTGTCCTGCTTGGTGGCAGGCCGTCCGGTGAAACGCTCATAATGGCCGAGATCGAGATCGGTCTCGGCACCGTCATCGGTCACGAACACTTCGCCGTGCTGATACGGCGACATCGTTCCGGGATCGAGATTGAGATAGGGGTCAAGCTTGCGAAGCCGGACCTTGTAGCCACGCGCCTGCAACAGCGCGCCTAACGCCGCTGAAGCCAGACCTTTACCGAGCGAGGAAACCACGCCGCCGGTGATGAAAATGTACCGCGCCATGGGACTTAACCTTTAAGGCTCCGAAACCGATTCGCCAAAACGAATCGCAGCCGTCAGCCGAGAATCGGTGAGGCTGTGGGTGACTTGAAAAACGAAATGATTGCAGCCCCTTGATGGGATCTGCTGATGCAGGACGGTAGTCCCCGTCCTGCATGGCGCCTCTGCTTTATTGCGAGCGTGGCGGTGCCGGGGCTGCAGGAGCCTGCTGTTCGTCGGATTTCTTCAGCGTATCCAGCAGGCCGCCCGAGGTTGGCGGAGCCAGCGGCGAGCCCGGCTGCGACACCGGCGCAGTATTGCCCGGCAGGATCGAGGTCGGCTTGCGCTCATAGGTGGCCAGCCAGGACAGGAACAGACTGGTCAGGAAGAAGCCCACCGCAAGAACGCCGGTGGTGCGTGTCAGAAGGTTCGCCGTGCCGCGGCTGGACATGAAGCCGCCACCGCCGCCGCCACCGACGCCCAGGCCGCCGCCTTCGGATTTCTGCAGCAGCACCGTCCCGATCAGAGCCGCGACGATCATGAGGTGGATAACGATAATGACGCTTTGCATCGTGTCCTTCCATCGCAAGCACGCCGCGCCGATCGCCGGCTGCAGTCATGGCTTGCGGGGTTTGAATCCAGCGGTGTCTACACGATCGACCGGGGGATTGTCACCCCCGCGCCGACCGGTCTGGACCGCAAATTCCAGCATTCCGTGGGAGTTAGGGACAGCCCGCCGCGATCGCAAGGAAATCGGCGGCCTTCAGGCTGGCGCCGCCCACCAGCGCACCGTTCACATGAGGAACCGCCATCAACTCCGTGGCGTTGGATGGCTTGACCGAACCGCCATAGAGTATCCGGATCGAGGCCCCCTCGTTCTTAAAGCGTTCAGTCAAACGATCCCGGATAAACTTATGAACTTGCTCGACATCTTGAGCTGTCGGCGTCAGTCCGGTGCCGATCGCCCAGACCGGTTCATAGGCCACGATCAGGTTGCCTGAGGTGGCATCGTCCGGCAGCGAGCCCTGGAGCTGGGTGCCGCAGACATCGAGCGTCTTGCCGGCATCACGTTCGGCCTGGGTCTCGCCGATGCAGACGATCGCGGTGAGCCCGGCGCGCCAGACGGCCAGCGCCTTTTCGCGAACCACGGCATCGGTCTCGCCGTGATCGGCGCGGCGCTCGGAATGTCCAACAATAACAGCGGTCGCGCCGGCATCAGCCAGCATTTCGGGCGCAATATCGCCGGTATGCGCGCCTGAGACGTTCTTGTGACAATCCTGCGCCCCGACTGAGACGACGTGCCGGCCCTCCTGCCCGAAGCTCGATGCCTTCGACGCGAAACTCGCCAGCAGCGTGACCGGGGGACAGACCAGTAGGTCGACCTTGTCCAGCACATCCGGCGCGCCGCGCAGCATCGCTTCGAACTCGGTCATCGACGCCTTGAGGCCGTTCATTTTCCAGTTGCCCGCGATCAGCGGCCGAACGGCATCAGTCATGAGGATATCCTGTCATTTGAAAGAGGTTATTTGAGCTAACAGAGGCGATCCATCAGCTCAAGCTGGCTTGGCGCCACGCTGGCTCCGCTCCCGTTTGATCTCATCGGCGGTGAGGTCAGGCGCCGAGGGATCGAACTTGCTCCAGCCCGAGGACGCGAGGTCGCTGCGGCGCTTGGCGATATCGACCGAGGATGGGTGCAGCAACGCCTCGAGGCGGTCCTTGTCGGCCGCCTCGACCTTGGCACTGACGAGGCTACCGCCGCGGCGGATGCTCTCGGCGTAGACCTCGGCATCGTTCACGGCGACCCCCGCTTCCGCCAACATCCCGATCACGCCACCGGCCGCGCCTGCAGCCACCGCGCCCGCCGCTGCAGCGGCGAGCCATCCGGCTGCGACCACCGGCCCTAGGCCGGGAATCGCCAACAGGCCAAGGCCTGCGAGAAGTCCACCAAAACCACCGAAGCCCGCACCAATCGCGGCGCCCTTGCCGGCGCCCGCGGCATAGTCGGGCGCGTACCATTTGTCGGCGTTGTTGGCGATGATGCTGATGTCGTCCTCGGGCACACCGGCTTCACGAAGGTTGATAACGGCCTTCTGCGCGTCGGCGTAGTCGTCGAACAGCCGGGAGACCGTCACCTTGCTCATCGCGCTATCCCCACGGTCATTCCGGCTTCGCCGAGACGTTGCCCTTGTAGTCGACGCTGACATGGACCTTCTTGGATCCGCTCATCGCAGTGCCGCGCCAGATCCCCTGGCTGTCGTTCACCAGCGGCGACACGTCGACATAGCCTTGTGACTCCAACGACTTGCGAGCCTGACCTTCAGTGAAACTATTGGCGCCGGGAAGTGGCGGCGTTTCTGTTGTCGGCTGCGAATTCGTCGACTTCGTCACCGTGGGATTCTGCATCGCCGGATTTGGCTGCGCGCCTGCCGGCGCGAGCGCCATCCAGATGCCGCAGGCGGCAACTCCCGATCGCCAACCGATGCGCATGATGTCTCCCGGCAGGCCTGAACGCCCGCTCAACAAAGCAGCAGCGGGCCGGAAAGTTCCATCTGCCGTTAATGCCTCGCGGTAGCGCCGGAAACCGCTTCAATCCGCCCCGCCCCAGCCGGTTGCGACCCGGCTTTTGCCACTTTATGATGCGCCTCCTATTTGGCGACGCCCTCCGGCCCCATGGGCTGCTGGTGCGAGCCGATTCCCCTCCTGACAGATAAGAAGACCCTATGCTTCGAGGAATGCGCAAAGCCTCATCCAACTGGATTGGCAAGACGATTATGGCCGTCGTGATGGGCGTGCTGATTGTCAGCTTCGGCATCTGGGGCATCGCCGACGCGTTCAAGGGCTATGGACAGTCCAAGCTCGCCACCATCGGCTCGACCGAGATCACGACCGAGCAGTTCCGCCAGCTCTATAACGACAAGCTGCAGCAGATCGGCCGCCAGTTCGGCCGCCCGCTGACCTCGGATCAGGCCCGTGCTTTCGGCCTCGACCGCCAGGTCCTGCAGCAGGTCGTCGCCGAAGCGGCCCTGGATGAAGACGCGCGTCGCAAGGGTCTCGGTGTCGGCGACGCCGAGGTGATGCGGCAGATCATTGCGGACCCGAACTTCCAGAGCCCGACCGGCGGCTTCGATGCGCCGCGCTTCCAGCAGCTGATCCGCTCGCTGGGCTTCACCGAACAGCGCTACATCGCCGAACAGCGCAAGGTGTCGCTGCGCCGCCAGATCGCCGGCACCGTCACGTCAGGCGTCGAGCCACCGAAGACGATGATCGAGGCGCTGAGCCGCTATCAGAACGAGACCCGCACCATCGATTACGTGAAGCTCGATGCTGCACAGGCCGGGACCATTGAGGCGCCCTCGCCCGAAGCCCTCGCCGCCTATTTCGACGAGCGCAAGACCCAGTTCCGCGCCCCCGAATATCGCAAGATTGCCTTCCTCGCTTTGACGCCCGACGAGATGGCGAAGTGGTCGACGGTGTCGGACGACGACGCTAGGAAGGTGTTCGAGGAGCGCAAGGACAAGCTCTCCACGCCGGAACAGCGCCAGATCTCGCAGATCGTCTTCCCGAACGTGGCGGACGCTGAAGCCGGCCGCGCCAAGTTGAACGATACGTTCAAGTTCGAGGACCTCGCCAAGGAACGCGGGCTGTCCGCCTCCGACATCGATCTCGGCATGGTTGCCAAAGCGGGCATTATCGATCCTTCCGTCGCCAATGCTGCCTTCTCGCTGGCACCGGATGGCATCAGCCAGCCGATCACCGGACGGTTCGGCGTGACGCTGGTCAAGGTCGGCAAGGTTCAGGCCGGCACGACGCCGAGCTATGACAGCGTTGCCGCCAACCTGAAGCGCGATATTGCCATCGAGCGCGCCCGTGCCGTCGTGTCCGACATGCACAACAAGATCGAAGACGAACGCGGTGGCGGAGCCAATGTCGTCGATACCGCCAAGAAGCTCGGCCTCACCGCCGTCACCATCGAGGCCGTCGATCGCTCCGGCCGTACGCCGGACGGCCAGCCCGTTGCCGGCCTGCCGACGGGTGTGGACGTCGTGACCCAGGCCTTCAACAGCGATGTCGGCGTCGACAACGACGCATTGCAGGCCGGCGGCGGTTACATCTGGTACGACGTGCTCGGCGTCACGCCGGCGCGCGACCGTACGCTCGACGAAGTGAAGCCGCAGGTCGAGGCACGTTGGCGCGAAGAGCAGATCACCACGCGTCTGCGCGACAAGGCTGTCGACATGGCGAAGAAGCTCGAAAGCGGTGCCAAGCTCGCCGACGAAGCCGCGGCAGCCGGACTCAAGGTCGTGACCTCCGCGCCATTCAAGCGCGACGCGAGCGATCCGGCTCTCTCGGCCGGCGTCATCCAGTCTGTGTTCCGCGGCGTCAAGGATTCGGCCGGACAGGCCCAGGGCGCCACGCCGTCGGAATGGATCGTCTACCGGATCACCGATGTCACTGCACCCGCGGTCGACATGGCTTCCGAAGACGCCAAGAAGCTGAAGGAGACATTGCAGCGCGGGCTGACCGATGAACAGGTCGCACAGTATGTCACCAGGCTCGAGACGCAGATCGGCACCAAGATCAACGCGGAAGCCCTTGCGATCGCCACCGGCGCCGCGAACAGCAACACCAATTAGGAAACCCACGTCGTCATTGCGGGCGCAGCGAAGCCATCCAGAAGCAACAAGCAAAGGCTGGATGGCTTCGTCGCAGATGTCGCCTGCAATGCGATGTGCATCACTCTGAAAGCATCCGATGGACAATCTCAGGGCAATCATTGCCAAGGTCGCGACCGGCGCCTCCCTCTCGCGTGAGGAAGCCTCGGCGGCCTTCGACAGCATGATGTCGGGCGAAGCCACGCCTTCGCAAATGGGCGGCCTGTTGATGGCGCTGCGCGTGCGCGGCGAGACCGTGGACGAGATCACCGGCGCGGTTGAGGTGATGCGCGCCAAGATGCTGCGGGTCGACGCACCGGCCGGCGCTGTCGATGTGGTCGGTACCGGCGGCGACGGCTCCGGTTCCGTGAACGTCTCGACCTGTGCGTCGTTCATCGTCGCCGGCTGTGGCGTACCGGTTGCCAAGCACGGCAATCGTGCGCTGTCGTCACGCTCTGGCGCGGCAGACGTGCTGGCGGCCCTCGGCGTCAAGATCGACCTCACGCCCGACGATGTCAGCCGCTGCCTGAAGGAGACCGGCATCGGCTTCATGTTCGCGCCCGCGCATCATCCGGCCATGAAGAATGTCGGCCCGACCCGCGTCGAGCTCGCCACCCGCACCATCTTCAACCTACTTGGGCCACTGTCCAATCCCGCCGGCGTCACCCGGCAGATGGTCGGCGTTTTCTCGCGGCAATGGGTGCTTCCGCTGGCACAGGTGCTGAAGAATCTCGGCTCCGAATCCGCCTGGGTCGTGCACGGCTCCGATGGCCTCGATGAGATCACCCTCACCGGCCCGACCTTCGTGGCAGCGCTGGAAAACGGCAATATCCGCAGCTTCGAGATTTCACCCGAGGATGCGGGCCTGCCGCGCACCGGTCCGGATTCCCTGAAGGGCGGCGACGCCCAGGAGAACGCCGCCTCACTGCAGGCCGTGCTCGATGGCAAGCCGAGTGCCTTCCGTGACGTCGCGCTGCTCAATGCTGCCGCGGCGCTGATCGTGGCCGGCAAGGTCAAGGACGTGAAGGAAGGCGTGGCACTCGGTCAGAAGTCGCTCGACAGCGGCGCAGCGCTGGAGAAGCTGAAGCGACTGGTCGCCGTCTCCAACGCAAACCTGTGAGACGACGATGTCCGACATCCTGACCAAGATCGAAGCTTACAAGCGCGAAGAAATCGCGGCGGCGAAACGCGCCCATCCCATCGCTTCCATCGAAGCGCTGGCCAAGGCTGCGCCGGCGCCGCGCGGCTTCATGACCGCGATCCACAAAAAGCTCGACAAGAACGAGTTCGCGCTGATCGCCGAAATCAAGAAGGCCTCGCCGTCCAAAGGGCTCATTCGCGAGGACTTCGATCCGCCGACGCTGGCCAAGGCCTATGAAGCCGGCGGCGCCGCGTGTCTCTCCGTCCTGACCGATACGCCGTCGTTTGAAGGGCATCTCGACTTCATGGTCGCGGCGCGCGCCGCGACCAAACTGCCGGTGCTGCGCAAGGACTTCATGTTCGACACCTATCAGGTGGTCGAGGCCCGCGCCCATGGCGCCGATTGCATCCTGATCATCATGGCTGCACTCGACGATGCGCAGGCGCGTGACATCGAAGACGCCGCCATCGACCACGGCATGGATGTGCTGATCGAAATCCACGACCAGCCGGAGCTGGAACGCGCGCTGAACCTGCGCTCGCCGATGGTCGGCATCAACAACCGCAATCTGCGCACCTTCGAGACCACGCTGACCGCCAGCGAAACGCTGGCGCCGATGATCCCCCGGGATCGTCTCAAGGTCGGCGAAAGCGGCATCTTCACGCCAGACGACCTCGCACGCCTCGAGCGCGTCGGCATCTCCACCTTCCTGGTCGGGGAAAGCCTGATGCGGCAGGCGGACGTGACGGCTGCAACGCAAACGCTGCTCAAGCGCGCGAACGGAACGCATTGATCATGTCCGGCAAGACGAAAAAATCGAAGCAGGCCCCGGCCCTCACCCACATCGATTCCTCGGGCGAGGCCCGCATGGTCGATGTGTCGGAGAAACCGGCGACCGAACGCATCGCGGTTGCCGAAGGTCTGGTGATCATGAGCAAGGCGACGCTCGACATGATCGTCTCCGGCAATGCCAAGAAGGGCGATGTGCTCGGCACGGCGCGTATCGCCGGCATCATGGCGGCAAAGCGCACATCGGATCTGATCCCGCTGTGCCATCCGCTGGCGCTATCCAAAGTCACGCTGGACATCACGCCCGACAAGAAACTGCCGGGCTGCCGCGTACGTGCATCAGTCAAGGTCACGGGCCCCACGGGCGTCGAGATGGAAGCGCTGACGGCCGTCTCCGTCGCATGCCTGACAATCTACGACATGATCAAGGCCGTCGAGCGCGGTGTCCGCATCGAGGGCATCCACCTCGTCGAGAAAAAGGGTGGCAAGTCCGGGCACTATCTGGTGACGGACAACGCCGCCGACTGATTGCGATCAGGCGCTCTTGTGCGCCTGCGGTACATTCGATGGCATTCGGAAGATGCTGTCAGGCTCGACCCGAAACTCATCCAGCGAGCGCCCCGCGGTGAGCTGAAACACCAGCCAGCGCGGACGCAGACCTCTGCCCGACCAGATCTGCGACGGCTGCTCCGGATTGCGATAGACCGGACCGGCCTTCGGCCGCAATGCTGCGACAGCACGCCTCGATGAGGTTGAGAACTGCTCGAGATCGCGCAGACGCTCGTCGAGTTCCTGTCGCTGCTCAGCCATCTTCGCGGCGAGCACGACGCGCAACTTCTCATGAAGGTCCCAGAGCGCGTCCACCGACATCACTGTGAAATCGTGATCCTGCGCCATCATCGATCCCTCATGTTCTTGTTTACAAACAATAACCGGGACCGCGCGCGACATGGGGGGTGTTTGGCGGCGGTCCCGGGCCACATCAAGCAACCAACCGGACGGATGAGACATCCAGGCTGGTGCTCGTGGCGGGATCAGCACTACCAAGCAGGGCGAGGCCAAGTGTGAATGCGCACTACTTAGTTACGCGCGCGCATTGTAAGTTTTGCGGTAACCTGAATAGGGGCGGATTTCAGCAATCGCTGTCATCACGGTGCTCGCGCACGAGACGCTGCCGGCTGCGCTGCGGCTTCATCTCACTGACGATCCACGGCCCGATCTGCGCATCGAGATGACGCTCATATCGTTTGACCAGCAACCACGCAGCAGGCGGCAGCAGCAAGACCATCCATCCAACCATAATCGACATTCCAAATCCTTTAAATCAAAGGGGTTCGATGTCATTAGGTACGTGGAATAGCCTTTTAGGTTTGAAATAGCCCGCATGTATTTTCTGCGGAGCAGCAAGTTACCTACCAATCCGCCAACTCCCGCAACTGGACCCACATCGATACCGGGAACGACTGATGTTGCCGGTATCGATGCGCGATAGGCTACTTGATCATCGGACAACCACCCTCGGCCATCGGCCGGAACGCCTTTTCGGCTGGGATCGTCGAGAGCAGCTTGTAATAGTCATACGGCCCCTTCGACTCTGCCGGCTTCTTGATCTCGAACAGATAGATCGGATGAATGACACGGCCATCGGCGCGGATCGTGACCTCACCGAACAGCTTGTCCTTGCCCTTGAAGGTCTTCATCTGCGGTACGACGACACTGGCATCGTCGCTGCCCTTGGCGGCCACGGCATTGAGATAGGCCAGCGTGGAGGCATAAACGCCCGCCTGATTGGCGCTCGGCATCTTGCTGTTCATGCCCGGCCGCGCCGCAAAGCGTTTGCCAAAGGCGCGGGTGTCATCATCCATGTCCCAGTAGAAGGATTCCGTCAGCAGCAGACCCTGCGCGGTCTTCAGGCCCATGCCGTGAACGTCATTGATGAAGATCAGGAACGCGACCAGCTTCTGCGGGCCGTCCTGCATGCCGAACTCCCCGGCCTGCTTCACCGCATTGATGGCATCGGCGCCGGCATTAGCCAGGCCGATCACCTTGGCCTTGGAGCTCTGCGCTTGCAGCAATAGCGAGGCGAAATCGGAGGTGCCGAGCGGGTGCTTCGATGACCCCAGCACCTTGCCGCCGTTCTTCGTGATATAATTGGTGGCTTCGGCTTCGATGCCCTGCCCCAGCGCGTAATTCACCGTGAGAAAGTACCAGTCGTCGCCGCCCCGCTGCATCATCGCTGCCGCGGTGGTGTTGCCGGTGGCCCATGCGTCGTTGACCCACTGGATGGTGTTCGGCGAACAGTCCTTGCCGGTCAGGTCCGAGGTCGCTGTCGACGAGGCCAGGAACGTCATCTTGGTGTTGCGGGCGATATTGTTGATGGCGAGACCCACCGATGAATTCGGCACGTCGACGATGGCATCGACCTTTTCGACATCGAGCCATTTGCGCGCGATGGCGGAGCCGACATCCGCCTTGTTCTGATGGTCGGCATAGACGATCTCGACCTTGATGTTCTTGCCGCCGCCGTTGAAATCCTCGGCCGCCATCCGCGCGGCTTCCACCGAGCCCATGCCGTTGGTATCCTGAAACACGCCGGAAATATCGTTGAGCACGCCGACCCGCACCACATCGTCGGACACCTGCGCCTGCACTGCCGTCGCCATCACGCAGGATGCCGCAGCAGCCAAAACTGTCTTGAAGCCCTTCATTGTCGTCTCTCCCCTCTACCTTGATTGCGCGGGTCCGGACGTTGCCGGTCGCGGTCTTGCTTGCGAGTTATACCTGTCGCTCCGGCAGCCGGAGCACGAGGCCATCGAGCGCCTCGGTGATCTTGATCTGGCACGACAGCCGGCTGTTCGGCAGCCGCTCGCTGGCGACACCTTCCAGCAACTCATCCTCGTCGGCACCGACTGCGCCAACTTTGCCCAGCCAGTTGTCGTCGACATAGACGTGGCAGGTGGCGCAGACCGCGCCGCCGCCGCATTCGCCCGTAATGCCGTCGATGCCATGCAGCAGCGCCGTATACATGGCGCTATCGCCATCATTGGCGCGGACTGTCTCGGCACGGGTGTCGTGATGAATGAACGTAATGCTCGGCATAGGATCCTCAGGCAGGCGTGAAGGTAATCGGCAGGCTCTCCAGCCCGCGCAGCGTGTTGTTGTAGCGGCGCTTGACCTCGCCGGTGATCTCGATCGATGCGACCTTGCGCGCCAATGCGGACAGCATCACCTCACCCTCCAGACGTGCCACGAGCTGGCCGACGCACATGTGGATGCCGGAGCCGAATCCGACATGGCCGGACGTCTTGCGGGTGATGTCGTAGCGTTCGGGATCGGCCCAGCGGCGCGGATCGCGGTTGGCGGCGGCCAGGAACATCAGCACCTTCTCGCCCTCACCGACACGACATCCACTGATCTCGACGTCGCGCGTCGTGGTGCGGAAGAAGGTCTGCACGGGGCTTTCGTAACGCACGGCCTCCTCGAAAGCATTGCGCGCCAGCGACAGGTCGCTGCGCAGCCGCGCGAATTCTTGCGGGTAGCGCGCCAGGCAATAAACGGCAGCGCCGATACCGTTCACCGTCGTGTCCAGCCCTGCCGACAGCAATGAGCGCACCAGCAGCGGCGCCTCGTCGGCGGTGATGTCGCCGGTGTCGACCCGCGCATGGATGCAGGCGCCGAAACCGCCGGGCGCGAGATTGTCGCGCTGGCATTGCGCAGCGACATAGGCCTGATGCGGCGCAGAGCGTTCGATGGCGTCCTGGCGCAGCTGGTTCGGCGGACCGAAAGCATTGAAGACAAGACCGGCATAAGGCAGCAGGTTTTCGCGGCCCTCCTTCTGCAGTCCCATCGCATCGGGGAACACCGAGAGTGGATAGGCTTCGGCAAGATCCGCGACCGCGTCGAAACTGCGCCGCTCCAGCAGTTCGTCGACCTTGGCATCGGCGGCCGCGGCAAAGCCATCACGCAGTTGCTTCATCACCGCGGGCGACAGCACTTTATTGAGCACGGCGCGCGTGCGCGTATGCGCCGGCGGGTCGGCTTCGAGGATGAGGCTCTGCGGGCGCCACGGCTTCTCCCTGGCAAAGTCGCTGAGGCCCACGCCGCGGCTCGAGCAGAACGTCGCGGGATCGTTCAGGACTGCATGAACTTCGGCATAGCGCGCGACCGCGTAGACGTTCCATTTGTCGAGATACACCACGGGCCCGGCTTCACGCAGCACCTCGTGGGTGGGGTGAGGATCGGCAAAGAAGTCCATAGCGAAGGGATCGACGTCGAGGTGGACGACGGGCTGAGACGATAAGTCGTTCGGCAGGGCTCCGCCGAAGGACAGCACCGGCGGGGTGTGGGGCGATGCCGTCGTGACCGTGGCAACCATGTGAATCTCCCATATTTTCTTGTTGGCAATTGCGGCTGCGTGTCTCTATTCCTCAGGACCACGTGATCTCGCCGATTTCGACGACGTCACGCTGGCAGGCAGGATCGTGGTGCATGAGCAAGAATGGATCGGGAAAAACGGTTCGAAAGCCCGCCAAGGCGAAAGCGACAAAGGTCAATGTCAGGACTGTCGCCGCGAGAGCGCCAGCTTCCAAAGGCGGGCAGTTGCTCGATCTCGAGCGCTATGTGCCGGCCTTCATCACCTTCATTGCGAACAAGCTGTCGCGCAACGCGACCGCGCTCTATCAGAAGCGCTTTGGCGTGAATGTCACCGAGTGGCGCATCATGTCGCTGCTGGCCATCGAGCCCGGCATTCCCGCCTCGCGCATCTGCCACGTCATCGGCTTCGACAAGGGACCGGTCAGCCGCACGCTTGCCATGCTGGAAGAGCGCGGCCTGGTCGCCATCAACGCCGACCCGGACGACGCACGCACCCATTCGATTACGCTGACCACGAAGGGTCGCACGACCCATGACGCCGTCATCGTGACCGCGCTGGAACGCGAGCGAAAGCTGCTGTCCTGTCTGGATGAAAGCGAACGCGAAGTGCTGATCGACTTGCTGCGACGCATTCACGGCAATCTCGGCGCGGTAACCGGCTAGACCACCACGCGTTACTCGCGCGTCATCAATCGCCGTCCCGCACAAGCGGTCCACCATCGTTTCTCTCCCTGCAGGGCCCGGCAGTTGACTGCTCTAAGTAGCGCCCTCTTTGGAAAGGCTCTCACGAATTAGTTGCCTAGGCAACAGAAATATCGGGGCGGTTTGTCACGCGGAGGCAAGGATTTTCTGCCACCATCCGCTAACCTGCGCCGCACATGTTCAATCGTTGAGCCAAAAGATACAGATGACGATGTCGCTTACGCCAAATTCCGCAGACGCCCTGCTGTTTGATCTCGGCCGCGTCGTGCTGGATATCGATTTCACGCGCGTGCTGAAGGTCTGGTCGGACTACGCGCAGTGTACACCGGACGACATCGTGAGCCGGTTTGCGCGCGGCGACGTCTATATGCGACACGAGCGCGGCGAGATTTCCGACGACGCATTCTTTGCGCATCTGCACGACACGCTCGGTATCGATCTGACGCCGGCACAATTTCTCGAAGGCTGGAATGCGATCTTCGTCGGGGAGATGCCGGGCATCGCCGAACTCCTCGCGCATGCCTCGAAGCGCTGGCCGCTCTACGCGTTCTCAAACACCAATGTCGCGCATGTCACGCATTTCTCGGAACACCATGCCGATCTGCTCAGTCACTTCCGCACGGTGTTTCTGTCGTCCTCGATCGGGCTTCGCAAGCCCGATGCAAAATCCTATGAGCACGTCATCGCGGAAATCGGCATCCCCGCCGACCGCATCGTGTTCTTCGACGATCTTGCCGACAATATCGAGGCCGCCCGTGCTTGCGGATTGCAGGCCGTTCACGTCACCTCGCCGACATCGGTCGCCGAGGCGCTCAAGGCACTCGGGCTTTAGGTCCGCGAGATGCGCTGGAAGGCGATGCTGGTGAGGACGCCGAGCAGTGCCCAGAACAGCAGGCTGGTCAGGACCGCTGCAACGACGAAACTGTGCGACAGGGCTTCCGGGACATCCGTATGGCCAGCGGGCGCCAGCGGGGCTCCGATCAGATGCGGCAGGATGATCAGGCCAAGGCCGAGAATGGCGGCCCATGACGCCTTGCGGAAGACCAGCAGGCCGAGCCCCGCCGCGGTGGCGCAGGCAGTGCCGATCCACCAGGTCTGGCGCAGTGTGAGGTCGGCTACAGGCATTCCAGGCAGCTCCGGCGGCAGGCCGAGGCCGGGCGCCGCCGTGAAGACGACGAAACCGCCGAGACCCCAGAACAGCCCTTCCCGCCAGCTCACGGCCCGGCCACGCAGCGCGAAGATGCCGGCCAGTAGCAACGCGAAGCCGATGGCAGTCAGGATATTGGCGCCGGTGGTGAAGGCATTGCGCTGCAAGCCCTCGGCAGGCTCCCATTCAGCCTCATGGCTATGGGCGGCGGCGCCATGGTCGTGCGTATGGGCGGGCTGGGCAGCAGCCGTCGGCGCAACAGCGGCCGGAGCTTCCGCCTTGCGCTCATAAACTTCGCTTTTCTGGATCAGGGGAATGGTCCCGACCATCTGGGCGCCGGTGATGGCAGCGCCAGAGATCACGCCAGCCAGCGCTGCCGAGAAGACGATCGACCTGAAGACGGACATGTCTCAGTGGCAGGGGAATGCGTTGGCGTGGCGCGTGTCGTGGGCCGCATTATGGACCGCGCTGATATGCGAGAAACCGACCACCCCGACGATAAACAGACCGAGCGCCATGGCCAGAACGGCCTGCACGACGACATTAACGTCAGTGGTGACGGCGGAGATCTGGGCGGTCTGGGTCTGTTGCATCGGAATCCTCGCGAAATAGAGGGCCAATTTAGCCGAGTTGCTCCGGCGGCGCGACCGTTAATTTTACATCGCGCGGGCGAGATCGCGGCTGGTCAGATGAAAGTTCGCATCTGCCGCTACCGACGCACGCACGAGCTTGGCGCTAGCCGCCGCCTGGAACACCGCTCTGTGGTCTTGAAAATAGGCCGCGCAGTCCTCCGGCGACGGGTAGCGCCGGAGCAGCGTCCGGAACGCATGACGGTGCACCATGCATAGCCCGCGATGGCCGGACGGCCGGAACGCCAGCGCATCCACATCCGCCCGCCAGATAGGCGCTTCATCGGCGGTTGCGGCGTGGTTGTCGGTCATGATCGCCGATGTCTACCGTGTTTCCCTGCCCTGCCAAAGCGCCGGTGGTTTTGCGTCCGCTCCCGCTCTCCGCTATGACGGGCGCCCACACTGCCGGAGATCCCCGCGATGGCCCTGATGCCGGTTACCGATGCCATGGCCGCGATTCTCGCGGGCGCCGATGCGCTGCCTGAGGAGATGGTGCCGCTGGAAGACGCGTTCCACCGCGTGCTCGCCCGCGACATCGCTTCGCTGCGCACCCAGCCACCGGAGCCCATGTCAGCGATGGACGGTTATGCTGTGCGCGCCGCCGATGCGACGTTGGGCGCCAAGCTCCGCGTCATCGGCGAGATCGCCGCAGGCAAGCCATTCGACCGCCCGCTGCAGACCGGCGAAGCCCTGCGAATCTTCACCGGCGGCGTTTTGCCCGCTGGCGCCGACGCCGTGGTAATCCAGGAAGATACTACGCGCGATAGCGATATCGTCGGGATCAACGAGGCCGCGATTTCCGGCAAGCATATCCGCCCGGCCGGCGTCGATTTCAATGAAGGCGATGTACTGCTGCGCGCCGGCACCCGCCTCACCGACCGCGATCTGGCGCTTGCCGCCGGCATGAACCATCCGTCACTGCCCGTGCGGCGACGGCCGGTCGTTGCCGTGCTCGCCACCGGCGACGAACTGGTCATGCCCGGCGCGGTCCCCGGCCCCGGCCAGATCGTGCTCTCCAATGGCTTCGCGCTGCGTGCACTGGCCCGTGCCGAAGGCGCCGAGGTGATCGATCTCGGCATCGCCGTCGACACGTTGGAGGCGACCACATCGGCCATTCAGCGCGCGATCGATCTGAAGGCGGACGTGCTGATCACCACCGGCGGCGCGTCGGTCGGCGACCACGACCTCGTGCAGCAATCCCTGATCAATGCCGGCGTCGAGATGGCGTTCTGGCGCATCGCCATGCGGCCCGGCAAGCCGATGATGCACGGACGCCGCCAGGGCATGCGCGTGATCGGCCTGCCCGGCAATCCCGTCTCGTCCTATGTCTGCGGCTTCCTGTTCATGGTGCCGCTGCTGCGCGCGCTATCCGGCCGAATCGAGGTCGCTCACGCGCTCGAACCCGCGGTGCTTGGCCGCGACCTCGCCGCCAACGACCAGCGCGAGGACTATCTGCGCACGCGTCTGGAAACCCGCGCCGACGGCACCGTGGTGGCGACGCCGGTGATGAAACAGGACTCGTCGCTGCTGGGAAATCTGGCTGTTGCCGAAGGACTTCTGATCCGCAAGCCATTCGCTCCCGCCGCCGCCGCTGGCGATTCCTGCGCGATCATGCGACTGCCTGTTTAAAGGCCGAGATGCGCGATGGGATGCCGGGCCACCGGAACTTCCGCCGCGCGGCATGTTCTCTGAGCTTTTTTCTGACTGAGATACCTTAACGCGGCTTCAGTCACTGAATTGTCACGTAACGCAGCGAGACATCGCTGCGAAACAAGATCGGTGCACAAATGGACTATTTCAAACGCTTCAATTTCCTGTTTGCGATGCCAACATTCGACGCCGACGATCTCGAGGGCATTCGCCTCAATCAGATCGTCGATGAGATCGAGCGTTCCGGCTTCGAGGTCGTCAAGGCGCGCAAGCTCGAAGACGCCACGATCGCGGTCCAGACCGACGCGGCGATCGGCTGCATGGTGGTCGACTGGGGCAAGAAGGGCCTCGAAGGCAAGACCGCGGCGCTGATCAACCTGATGCGCAAACGGGGCCTCGATTTCCCCATCATCCTGCTGATCCGTCGCAAGCGGTTTGAAGACGTCCCGGTCGAGGTGCTCGATTTCATCGACGGCTATGTCTTCCTGTCGGAGGAAACACCGCCGTTCATCGCCAAGAATCTCATCAGCCGGTTGAAGCAATATGCCGAGACGCTGAAGACGCCGTTCTTCGGCGCTTTGGTCGACTATGCCGAGGAAGGCAACCAGCTCTGGACCTGCCCGGGCCACAATGGCGGCGTGTTCTACAGCCGCAGCCCGATCGGCCGGGTGTTCATGGAACATCTCGGCGAAGCCGTGTTTCGCGACGACCTCGACAATTCCGTGCTCGATCTCGGCGATCTGCTGACTCATGAGGGCCCTGCGCTGCAGGCGCAGAAGGAAGCCGCGCAGATTTTTGGCGCGGAGAAAACCTATTTCGTGCTCAACGGCACCTCGACCTCCAACAAGGTCGCGCTATCGGCTCTGGTCACCGATGGCGATCTGGTGCTGTTCGATCGCAACAACCACAAGGCGGCCCTGCACGGCGCATTGATGATTTCAGGCGGTGTGCCGATCTATGTGCCAACGACGCGCAATCCCTGGGGCCTGATCGGCCCGATGAACTGGGATGCGCTCGACGAGGACGCGCTGCGCGAGCGCATCCGTATCAATCCGCTGGTCACGGATCCCGAGGCCTGGAAGCGTCCACGCCCGTTCCGCGTCGCCGTGGTCGAACAGTGCACCTATGACGGCACCATCTACAGCGCCGAGATGATCATCGCGCGCATCGGCCATCTCTGCGATTACATCCTGTTCGACGAAGCCTGGGCGGGTTTCATGAAATTCCACCCGCTTTATGCCGGCCGGTTCGCCATGGGACTCAAGGACCTTGGCCCGGATTCGCCGGGTATCATCGCGACGCAGTCGACCCACAAGCAGCTCGCGAGCTTCTCGCAGGCGTCGCAGATCCACATGAAGGATCGTCATATCCGCGGCCAGAAACGCCGCGTCGAGCATCGGCGCTTCAACGAAAGCTTCATGCAGCACGCCTCGACCTCGCCGTTCTATCCGCTGTTCGCATCATTGGATGTCGGCGCGCAGATGATGAAGGGCCGCTCGGGCGAAGTGTTGTGGGACGACACGATCCGCCTCGGCATCGAACTGCGCAAGAAGATGCGCGCTGTGCGCCGCGAATTCGAGGAGAAGGAAACCCGCGCCGAGCGTCGCTGGTTCTTCGAACCCTTCGTGCCCGAGCGCGTCGCGATTCCCGACGCAGCCAGCGAAGGTGCTGTTCACAATGTGCCCTGGGAAAGCATCGGCACTGACCAGCTGGCCACCAATCCGGCTTATTGGCAGCTCGCGCCGGACGCCGCCTGGCATGGCTTCCCCGGCATGGAAGCCGGTTTCACCATGACCGATCCCAACAAGCTGACGGTGCTGACACCCGGCTTCGACCGCACCACCGGCGGCTATGCGGAACACGGCATCCCCGCGCCCGTGGTGGCGCAGTTCCTGCGCGAGAACCGCATCGTGCCGGAGAAAAACGACCTTAACTCGCTGCTCTTCCTGCTGACGCCCGGCGTGGAAGCCAGCAAGGCCGGCACGCTGATATCGGGCCTCGTCGCCTTCAAGAAGCTTCATGACGACAACGCCCTGCTCGAAGACGTCATCCCGGAATTCGCACGGCGCAGGCCCGCGCGTTACGCGGGCATACGCCTGAGGGATCTATGCGGCGACATGCACCGGTTCTTCCGCGAGGCCAATGTGAGCGAACTTCAGACCAGGCAATTCTCCGCTGACCATCTGCCGGAGATTGCCATGTCACCCCATGATGCCGCGCGCTGTCTGGTGCGCAACGACGTCGATTACCTCCCGATCGATGAGATCTTCGGGCGCGTCGCGACGACGCCGTTCGTGGTCTACCCGCCCGGCATCGCCACGATCGTCCCCGGAGAACGGCTCACCGAACGGTCAAAGCCGATGATCGATTATCTCAGGATGTTCGAGACCTGCTTCAACACCTTCCCGGGCTTCGACGTCGAAATCCAGGGCATCTACCGCAAGGTCGACGCCAATGGCCGGATCCGACTTTACACTTACGTGGTCTCCGAATAGGGAGCACGTAAGGAGCCTGATTTGCCAACGGAACTCGAACAGCCGGTCGTCATCCGACCATCACGCGACACCGACGTCGATGCCATGCTGGCGATCTATCGCCGGCACATCCGGCAAGGCGTCGAGGAAGGCGTCAGCGACGCCGACACGCCGCAGCCCGACGATCTCAGAGACCGGCGCAAGAACCTGCGCAGCAAACGGTTCCCGCATCTCGTCGCCACGCAAGGCGGCGAGGTCGTCGGCTACGCCTATGTGGTGCTGTTTCGGAAGCGACCGGCCTATCGCTACACGGTCAAGCATTCGATCTATATCCACCACGGACATGTCGGCCGGGGCATCGGCCGGCTGTTGATGCGCGAGTTGATCGATGTCTGCGCGGCGGCCGGCTTCCGGCAGATCATCGGCTATATCGATGCCGACAACACGGCCTCGCTCGGCTTGCATGAGAGCTTCGGCTTTGCCCGCGTCGGCTTGCTGCCCGGCGTCGCCTATCGCTCCGGCCGCTGGGCCGACACGATCATGGTTCAGCGCTCGCTGGCGACCGGCTCCACGACTCCGCCGCCGCCCATTGGGCGCGTGACGTCCGCGTAGCCCAAGCGACCGCGGAAGCATTTTCCATGTCCGTCGAGGATCGACGACTGGTGAGGAACAGCCTCCTCAAACCTCACTCAACGTGCGTTCTGTTGACGGCAAATTAAGCATTGCAGAACACATATGGAACATATAGTGTTCGTTCATGATTTGTTTCGAGATTCTGTGGCTTTGAGTAGTTTGAGAGTGCCCGAACTCGCGCAACCGATCTTCGAACGATCGTCTCAGGATTGAGACTCACCGTTCGAAGGCCCTTTGAAACGCACGCGGCGGCCGACACCGTCAACTGAGGATGGCTTCAGATGCTCACGCGCAAACAATACGAACTCCTGCGATTCATCGATCAACGGCTGAAGGAAGCCGGCGTCCCGCCGTCCTTCGACGAGATGAAGGATGCGCTCGACCTGCGCTCGAAGTCCGGCATCCATCGTCTGATCACGGCGCTGGAAGAACGCGGCTTCATACGCCGTCTGCCCAACCGCGCCCGTGCCATCGAAGTCATCAAGCTGCCAGAGCTCGGCGCGCCGGTCACCGGCGGCACCGGGCGCCGCGGCTTCACGCCCAGCGTCATCGAAGGCACGCTTGGCAAGGTGCGTTCGGCCGCCAGCATCGCCAGCAACAGCGGCGATGATGACAATGGCCGCACGGTTGCCATCCCGGTCATGGGCCGGATCGCGGCAGGTACGCCGATCGAGGCGCTGCAGACCCGCAGCCACACCATCAGCATGCCCGCCGACATGCTCGGCTCCGGCGAACATTACGCGCTCGAAGTGCGCGGCGATTCCATGCAGGACGCCGGCATTCTCGATGGCGACACGGTGCTGATCCAGCGCAACGAAAGCGCCGACACCGGCGACATCGTGGTGGCCCTGATTGACGACGAGGAAGCCACGTTGAAGCGCTTCCGCCGCCGCGGCGCGTCGATCGCGCTAGAGCCAGCGAACGACGCTTACGAAGTTCGCATCCTGCCGCCTAACCGGGTGCGCATTCAGGGCAAGCTGATCGGCCTGTATCGCCGCTACTGAGATTTGCGCCTCGGCGGATTACTGATCTTCGGGTTGAAGATCGGCTTCCGCCGGCGTCGCATCCACCGGCCGATTTTGTGGCGTACGACTGTTCGGGATCAGATCGTGCTGGGGCTCATCAGGAATGGCGCGCGACCACGGACGGTCCAAGCCCCGTGGCCGGACGGCATCGATGGTAAAGCCGTTCGCAGTTCGGTGCAGGCTCACCGCGCCATTTCGTTGCAAGCGATCCTGATCGATCACCAGCGCCCTGCAATCCCTCGGCGATTGTCGCGCCGTGACGATGAGCGCCGCTTTCTCGCAATCATCTGCGAAGGCATCCGGCTGTAAGACCAGCGCCACCAAAGCCCCATCGGCCAGCGCCGTGATGCACCCGTCGCGGTCGCAGGACACACCGTGGCTGAGGGAGGCATCCGTTGGCAGCCGGGCGTCGGCATCACCGGCAAGCCACTCCTTCGCGAGAAACGCATCCTTGGCGCTGCGCATCATATGCAGGCGCCCCTCCCTGCCCCGTACCGCAACGCTGTGACCGTCACCCGAAATCAGGACATCCGGCTGCTTGACCAGCAACGCCCAGACAATCGAGAGCGCAAGCACACCAAGCCCTGCGAGGCGCAACGGCGTGCGCAGCAATCCCAGCACGATGATGCCGATACTGGCTGATATCAGCGGTCCCGTCCCGAAGGCCGGCATCCGGCCGATGGCGCCGGGCAAGGCTGCCACCCATTGCGTGACGACAATCATCCACTGGATGCCGACATCCATCAGCCGCCAGAACACACCGTCAAAGCCAAACGGCATGGCCACCAAACCGAGAATGCCCGCCGGCATAACCAGTGCCGAGACCACCGGCATCGCCAGGAGATTGGCGACGACGCCATAAGGCGTGACGCGATGGAAATGAAAGGCAGCATAGGGCGTGGTGGCAAGGCCCGCGACCAGCGAAGCCAGTACGAGCATCGCGATCTCGCGTCCGCCCCATAGCGCCACGCGCGCGGTCGCGGAATGATCGGGCGAGGCAAACAGCGCGGGCATGCCTATCTGCACCAATGCGACCAGCCCCAGCGTCGCCGCGAATGACATCTGAAAACTCGGATGCACCAACGCTTCCGGCGAAACGATCAGCACAACCATTGCTGCCACCGCCAGCGTACGGAACGTCACCGCCCGGCGATCGACCATGACAGCGATTAGCACGACGGCCGTCATGAAGAACGAACGCTGCGTGGCGACCTCGGCGCCGGACAGCAGCAGATAGAACAGCGCAGCCAGCAATGCCGCAGCAGCAGCGACTTTCTTGATCGGGAACGTCACCGTCAGCACGGGGATCAGTGCCAGCAGCGCGCGGATCGCAAAGAACACGACGCCGGCGACAACGGCCATGTGATAGCCGGAGATCGACAACACATGACCGAGGCCGGAGATGAACATCGCATCATTGACGTCAGCCGAAATCGCATCGCGGCGGCCCGTGAGCAGCGCCGTGGCAATGGCGCGGCTATCACCCGAGAGCACGGTGCGGATCCGCGCGTCGATGGCGTCGCGTAGCCCCTGCATGGTCGCCGAATAGCGTAGCGCCACACTCGGCTGTATCGGCGGATCGACTGCCTTGATGCCGCCCATCACAAAACCGGACGCGCCGATCCCTTGAAAATACAGATCCCGTCCGAAGTCGTAGCTCCCCGGCCGGAGCGGCGGCAGCGGCGGCTGCAGCCTTGCCTTCAATTCGACGAAGCTGCCGACGGCAGGCGCCATGCCCTTCTTCACCGACAGCCGCACACGGGTGAGCTTCGGTGCGGCGCGCGGGCTGTCCATCGTGGCAACGCGCAGCACGAAGCGATCCGTGCGCTCCCGTTCCTCGTGAGTTTCAACGAAGCCGGTCAGCGCGACGGAATAGAGCGGCTTCGCCAGAACCTCATGAGCCACGCGCGCGGTTTTCATTGCAGCCATCGCAAAGCCGGCCGCGATTGCCGCAATGAGCAAGATCAAGGGAAACCATCGCTGCCGCCGCAGCAAAAACGCAGCCACGCAAAGAAGGCCTGCCGTCGCAGCGGCAACCCAGGCCACCGGCTCATGCTCAGCGGCAAAATACAGCGCGATGCCGGTCCCGAAAGCGATCGGCACCCAAGGCAGCAAGCGACCGGGACCAGCTTCGGCCCACACCCACGTCCAGAGCGTCTCGAAGCCCGACGTTGATGACGTCGGTGACGGGAGAGCGACGCCTGCCGTGGCCGGCGGCGGCCATGTGGTCGCCGTGCCGGATCGGCCCCGCCGCTGTTGCTGATCCCCGCCCCGCGCCATCGAACGCCCGCACGCCAAGCTTGTCCTTCCGAATGCTATCGGAAGGGCAAGCGGCGGCTAGCGGAACGGATGCAGAATACGAAAACTAATCCCTAGGGTTGCTCAAGCGAGCTTGGCGTAGCTGTCGCGCAGACCGACGGTACGGTTGAAGACCAGCTTGCCCGGCGCTGAATCCTTGTCGCGACAGAAATAACCCTGGCGCTCGAACTGCACGACATCGCTTGTGTTGTCGCTCGCCAGCGCTGGCTCAAGCATGGCGCCGGTCAGCTTCTCCAGCGAGTCCGGATTGAGCTGCGATGCGAACTCGGTCGCATTGGGCTGCGGATCGGCGAACAGCTGATTGTAAACGCGCACTTCCGCCTGCACGGCATCTGCAGCGCTCACCCAATGGATCGTCGCCTTGACCTTGCGGCCGTCCGGCGCATTGCCGCCCCGGGTTTCCGGATCATAGGTGCAGCGCAGTTCGACCACCTCGCCGGCAGCGTTCTTGATCACGTCCTTGCAGGTGATGAAATAGCCGTAACGCAAGCGGACCTCGCGGCCCGGCGCCATGCGGAAGAACTTCTTCGGCGGCTCTTCCATGAAGTCGTCATGCTCGATGTAGAGCTCGCGGCCGAATGAAATCTGCCGGTTGCCGAGCGACGCATCATCGGGATGGTTGATGGCTTCGAGCTGCTCGGTCTGTCCTTCCGGGTAGTTCTCGATCACCACCTTCAGCGGCTTCAGCACCGCCATGCGGCGCTGCGCCGTGCGATTCAGTGTCTCGCGCACGGCGAAATCGAACATCGAGATATCGACGGTCGAGTTGGCCTTGGCGACACCGATGCGCTTGACGAATTCGCGCAGTGCTTCGGCAGGAATGCCGCGGCGCTGCAGGCCGGCCAGCGTCGGCATCCGTGGATCGTCCCAGCCGGTGACATGGCCGCCGCGGACAAGTTCGGTCAGCACGCGCTTCGACAGCAGCGTGTAGGTCATGTTGAGGCGCGCGAATTCATACTGATGCGGCCGCGATGGCACCGGCAGATTTTCCAGGCACCAGTCGTAAAGCGGCCGGTGATCCTCGAATTCGAGCGTGCAGATCGAATGCGTCACGTGTTCGATGGCGTCGGATTGGCCGTGCGCGAAGTCGTAGCTCGGATAGATGCTCCAAGCGGTGCCCGTGCGCGGATGGTGCGCATGCAGGATGCGATAGATCACGGGATCGCGCAGGTTGATGTTGCCCGACGACATGTCGATCTTGGCGCGCAGCACGCGGGCGCCGTTCGGGAATTCGCCGGCGCGCATCCGCGCGAACAGATCGAGGTTCTCGTCGACCGGGCGATCGCGGAACGGGCTGTTCTGGCCGGGCTCCGTCAGGGTGCCACGCTTAAAGCGGATTTCTTCCTGCGACTGGTCATCGACATAGGCCTTGCCCGCGCGGATCAGATGTACCGCCCAGTCATAGAGCTGCTCGAAATAGTCCGAGGCGTAATGCAGGTTGCCCTCGCCCCACTCGAAGCCGAGCCAGCGCACATCGCGCTGGATGGCGTCGATATATTCCTGCTCTTCCTTGGTCGGATTGGTGTCGTCGAAACGCAGGTTGCAGTGACCGCCGAATTCCTCGGCGACGCCGAAATTCAGGCAGATCGACTTGGCATGGCCGAGATGCAGGTAGCCGTTGGGCTCCGGCGGAAAGCGCGTCACCACGCTCTTGTGTTTGCCGGATTGCAGGTCCGCCGCAACGATGTCGCGGATGAAGTCACGGCCTGCGTCGGATACCGATTCGTCTGTCATTTGCTGCCTTTCAAGCTGCGCCCTATGTGCCAAATCCGGAAGGCCGCGCCAAGGCCGGATCAGGGGCCGGGTCCCGCGAAAGGGCCTTTTCCGATGCGGTTCCGGCCCCAAATCCGCGTTTATTCGCCGTGAGACAGCGCCCTGTCGTTGTGATAAACGCCCGCCAACACTCACACCGAACTCGATCGAACCCGCTGATATGACCGCTCCCGTCGTTACCCGTTTCGCCCCCTCGCCGACCGGCTTCCTCCATATCGGCGGTGGACGCACCGCGCTGTTCAACTGGCTCTATGCCAAAAAGACCGGCGGCAAGATGCTGCTGCGGATCGAGGATACGGACCGCGAGCGTTCAACGGATGCCGCGATCGACGCCATTATCGACGGGTTGAAGTGGCTGGGCATCGAATGGGATGGCGACACCGTCTTCCAGTTTGCCCGTGCCGGCCGGCACCGCGAAGTCGCCGAACAGCTGCTCGCCGAGGGCAAGGCGTATTACTGCTATGCCAGCGCCGAGGAACTGCAACAGATGCGCGAGACCGCCCGCGCCGAGGGCAAGTCCAAGCTCTATAACGGACTGTGGCGCGACCGTGATCCGTCGGATCCGCGCCCCGACGTCAAACCGACGATCCGCCTGAAGGCGCCGCTCACCGGCGAGACCGTGATCGAGGATCAGGTACAGGGTCGTGTGGTCTGGCAGAACGAAAATCTCGACGACCTCGTGCTGCTGCGTGGCGACGGCAATCCGACCTATATGCTGGCGGTGGTCGTCGACGACCATGACATGGGCGTGACGCACGTGATCCGCGGTGACGATCATCTGATCAACGCCGCGCGCCAGAAGCAGATCTACGACGCGCTCGGCTGGACCGTGCCCAGCATGTCGCATATTCCGCTGATCCATGGGCCTGATGGTTCGAAACTCTCGAAGCGCCACGGTGCGCTCGGCGTCGAAGCGTATCGCGCGCTGGGCTATGTGCCGGCTGCCCTGCGGAATTACCTGGTACGCCTCGGCTGGAGCCATGGCGATCAGGAAATCTTCTCGACCCAGGAGATGATCGACGCCTTCGACCTGTCGGGGATCGGCCGTTCCGCCGCGCGCTTCGATTTCGCCAAGCTCGAAAATCTCAACGGTCACTACATCCGTCACACCGACGATCAATCCCTCGTGACCATGTTCGAGGACGTGCTGAATTACGTGCCCGGCGGCCCCGAACTGAAGGCGAAGCTCAACGACACCACGCGCGCCCAGCTGTTGCGCGCCATGCCCGGCCTGAAGGAACGCGCCAAGACGCTGATCGAACTGATCGACGGCGCCAATTTCATCTTTGCCGATCGCCCACTGGCGATGGAGCCGAAGGCGCAGGCCGCGCTGACGCCGGAAACCCGTGTGTTGATTGGCAAGTTGCGCACGGCACTGGAAGCCGTCACCGACTGGACCGCAGCAAATGCCGAAGCCGCCACCCGCGCCTTTGCCGAGGAAGCTGGCATCAAGCTTGGCGGGGTTGCGCAACCGCTTCGCGTGGCGCTGACCGGCAAGACCACATCGCCCGGCATTTTCGATGTTCTGGCGGTATTGGGACGGCAGGAATGCCTGGACCGGCTCGCCGATCAGGCATCTATTTAGCATAGCTGTAGGCTGCTTTTGCCCGCCTTGCAGCGCACACAGCAATACGCTACGCATTCTGGCGAATGCTCTGGAATTCCCGGCTAGCCTCCCCATTTCTCCTGAAATGTCGGTGGCTTGCCGGCCCCTCAACGATCTCATCGGGGACCACGCGATGGACGCAAAAACCAATACCAAATCCGCAACGCTGACAGTCGACGGCAAGAGCTTCGAACTGCCGATCCACAGCGGGACCGTCGGCCCTGATGTCATCGACATCGGCAAGCTCTACGCCCAGTCCGGGATGTTCACCTACGATCCCGGCTTCACCTCGACGGGCAGCTGCCAGTCCAAGATCACCTATATCGATGGCGATGCCGGTATCCTCGAATACCGCGGCTACCCCATCGAGCAGCTCGCCGAGAAGGGCGACTTCCTCGAGACCTGCTATCTGCTGCTATACGGGGAACTCCCGACCAAGGCGCAGAAGGCAAAGTTCGACGCATTGGTCACGAACCACACCATGGTTCACGACCAGATGAGCCGCTTCTTTCAGGGCTTCCGCCGCGACGCGCATCCGATGGCCGTGATGGTCGCATCGGTTGGCGCCCTCGCCGCTTTCTACCACGACTCAACTGATATCAACGATCCGAAGCAGCGCGACATCGCGTCGATCCGCATGATCGCCAAGATCCCGACGCTCGCGGCGATGGCCTACAAGTACACGATCGGTCAGCCCTTCGTGTATCCGACCAACTCGCTCGATTTCGCAGCGAACTTCATGAAGATGTGCTTCGCCGTGCCGTGCGAGGAGTACAAGGTCAATCCGGTGCTCGCCAAGGCGCTGGACAAGATCTTCACGCTGCACGCCGACCACGAGCAGAACGCATCGACCTCAACGGTCCGCATCGCCGGCTCATCGGGCGCCAATCCGTTCGCCTGCATCGCCGCCGGCATCGCCTGCCTGTGGGGTCCGGCGCATGGCGGCGCCAACGAAGCCGCATTGCAGATGCTCGCCGAGATCGGCACCGTCGACAAGATTCCGGAATTCATCGCCAAGGTGAAGGACAAGAATTCCAGCGTCCGCCTGATGGGCTTCGGTCACCGTGTCTACAAGAACTACGATCCGCGCGCCAAGCTGATGCAGCAGGCCTGCCACGAGGTTCTCAAGGAAACCGGTCACGGTGGCGACGAGATGCTCGCCGTTGCGATGGAGCTCGAGAAGATCGCGCTGTCGGACCAGTACTTCATCGACCGCAAGCTGTATCCGAATGTCGATTTCTATTCGGGCATCACGCTGAAGGCGATGGGCTTCCCGACCTCGATGTTCACCGTGCTGTTCGCGGTTGCCCGCACCGTTGGCTGGATCAGCCAGTGGAGCGAGATGATCGGCGATCCGCAGCAGAAGATCGGTCGTCCGCGCCAGCTCTACACGGGTGCTGCCCGCCGCGATTACGTAGATATCGCCAAGCGCGCCTAAGACCTCGTTTCGCAGAGTGCGAAAATCAAAACGGCGGATCGCAAGATCCGCCGTTTTTGTTTATTTCGCTGCAATCTCTTGAATTGAGGTCTTCAACTCTTCCGCATCGTAGCCAGCACGACATTGGCCGCACCGACGCTCGGCGACGCTTCGCCCGTCGCCATGATCCCGTCGAGCCGCGCCAGGGCTTCAATCTGACGGCGCCGCATGGGTGTGTCTGCCAGCACCTCTTGCAACGACGCCGCGAGCTTCTCCGGCGTGCAGTCTTCCTGGATGAACTCCGGAATGACGTTCTCGCCGATCACCAGATTGGCTAGGATGACCGACGATGATGTGATGCGGCGGCGGATGATCCAGGCCTCGACACTGCCGGCCTTGTAGGCGGTGACCATCGGCACGCCCGACAAGGCAAGCTCCAGCGTCACCGTCCCCGATTTGGCAAAGGCCGCATGCGCGATGCGGAACGCGGCGCGCTTCTCTGTTTCGCCCACAACGATTCGCGGCTGCACCGGCCACGCCTTGAGCGCTTCGGCGATGACCTCGACGAGATGCGGCATGGTCGGCAGGATCAGTTCGAATTGCGTGCCCTGCTTTTGCAGCAGATCGAGCGTGGCACCAAAGGTCGCCATGTGATGACGGATCTCGCTCCGACGGCTACCCGGCAGCACCAGCAGCACCGGCGGCTTCGTTTCGCGACGCGCCTGCTCTTCCGCATTAGGACGCAGCGCATCGATCTGCTCGATCAGGGGATGACCGACATAGGTGCATGGTGGACCACCGAGCCGCCGATGCGCCTCCGGCTCGAATGGCAGCAGCGCCAGCACATGGTTGACATAAGCACGCATCGCCTTCGCGCGCCCCGGCCGCCACGCCCACACCGTTGGCGACACATAGTTGACGACGGGAATGGAGGGATCGCGCTGGCGCACACGCTTGGCGACGCGATGGGTGAAGTCCGGGCTGTCGATGATGACCAGCACGTCGGGTCTGGCCCGCAAGACGTCCTCGGTCGCGAGCGTGATGAGCTTCAGGATCGACGGCAACTTCCGTAGGACGGCGGCAAGGCCGATGATGGAAAGCTCTTCGATAGGGAACAGTGACTGCAGACCTTCACGTGCCATCGACGAACCACCAACGCCTTCGAAGCGCACATCGTCGCCGAGCCGCTGGCGTAGCACCTTCATCAGCGCGGAGCCGAGACGGTCGCCGGATTCTTCGGTGGCGATGAGATAGATCGTCTCCGTCACGTCGGAAGTCCCGTTACGAAAAGACCTGCGGCATCGGCAGCGACAATCATCTGCTGCGGTTCGGCGACGATCGTATTGCCTGCGACGATGGCGATGCCGGCGAGCTTCGCAGCGGCAGCACGCTCGATGGTCCGCGGTCCCAATGTCGGCAGATCGAAACGCAGATCCTGACCGCTCTTCGGCGCCTTCACCAGTACACCCCGCCCTGCCTTGGCGCGAATACGTCCCTGCTCACGCAAGAGCGCCACGCGGGCCAGCAATCCATCGGTGCCTTCGATATCCTCGATCCCCACCACATGGCCGTCGATCACCACGGTCGCCTGGCCGATATCGAACGGGCTCAAGGCGCGCAAGACGTCGCGCCCACGCGCGATATCGGCTTCAGCATCTTGATCCGGTACGGCACGCGTCACGCTGCCTTCCGGCATCAGCACATCGGACGCGACGTCCTTGATCCCCAGCAGACGAAAACCTTCATGCTCGAACAGGCGGCTGATACTCGTCAGCAAATGATCGTCACCGCCGCGAAACGCGCGAAACACTTTCGGCATCACGCGAAGCGTTGCCCAGTCCAGCCTGATCTCGGAGATTGCCGGCCGTACCAGCGTGCCGATGAACGTGAGATCCCGGCAATTTTCGCTGCGCATCAGCTTCAGCAAACGGCCGAACTGGCCGATGGGAATCCAGTGGTGCTGAAATCGCGCCACCAGCGCCGGATCGCAGAACCCCTTCAGCGCGAACACGACAGGCTTGATGCCACGCGCCTGCAGCGAGTCCGCGACAGCGAAGGGCAACGAGCCGCCGCCGGCGATGATGCCGAACGGCGAGCCTATCGGCGGATGTGATTGCGGGTGCTGTATTTGAGCCTGGTCAGTCATGCTTCGCCCCGCGATACTCGAATTCAGGAACTGCTCTTGCTATCCTCGGGCAGGCACAGCGCGCGGTGCTTGGCGCCGGCGATGAATGTCAGGATTTCTGCAATCGCCGGATCGTCATTTGCCAAGGGCTGCACGCGCTCAAGCCGCTCGGCGAAGACGCCCGCGCCATGGAACAGCTTTTGATAGAACGAGCGCACGGCGGCGACGCGCTCCTTGGTGAACTTGCGGCGCTTCATGCCGATGATGTTGAGGCCTTCCAGCGCCGCATACTGACCATTCACAAGCCCGAACGGGATGATGTCACCGCGCACGCCGCAGATGCCGCCGACCATGACCTGGGAGCCAATGCGGGTGAACTGGTGCACGGCCGACAGCCCGCCCATGAAAACGAAATCGCCGATCTCGCAATGACCGCCAAGCGTCGCCGAGGTCGCGAAGATCACGTCGTTGCCGACGTGACAGTCATGGCCGACATGGGCGCAGTTCATGAAGTAGCCGCGATCGCCCACCGACGTAATGCCGCCACCGGCGACAGTGCCCGCATTCATGGTCACGGACTCGCGGATGGTACAGCCATTGCCGATGGTCAGCCTGGTCAGTTCTCCCTTGTAGCTGAGCGACTGCGGGGGCGTGCCTAATGACGCGAACGGATAGATTGTGCAGTTCTCGCCGATGCTCGTCTGCGCCGTCACGTTGACATGCGACAGCAGCTTTGTGCCTGCACCGATCGTGACATGCGGTCCGATAATGCAGAAGGGTCCGATTTCGGCGCCCTCGCCAATGACAGCACCATCCTCGATCCGCGCCGTCGGGTCGATCTTGCTCATCGAAACAGTCCAATCCCAGCCATCAAGCTGCCTACAAATATCTAGGTTTTTCCGTTGGTTAACGTGGGTTCCCGAGCCTGTCCAGTGACGTCTGATTGCGATCTGTTACGACACGTCTCATACCATGACTTACAAACGCATGATGCCATCGAGGTCTTCGATGGCATCATGCGCGTTCAGGTAGGTGCCAATCAGTCTGTCAGCATTGCACCGACATCGGCCTCGGCGACGACCTTGCCATTTACTTTGGCATCGCCATGGAACCACCACATCGCCTTTTTCCGGCCGATCAGGTGCAGATGATATTCGATCGTATCGCCAGGCATCACCGGCTTGCGAAACTTGCACTTGTCGATGGTGAGGAAATACACCGCACGCGGCTTCTCGGTGCCTTCGACGGACGAGATGCCGATCACGCCCGCTGTCTGCGCCATGCCTTCGATCATCAACACGCCGGGATAGACCGGGCGATCAGGGAAATGCCCGAGGAATGCCGGCTCGTTGATCGTGACGTTCTTGATACCAATGCCGCTGAAGTCCTTGCGGATGTTGACGACACGATCGATCAGAAGAAACGGATAGCGATGCGGAAGGGTCTTGAGGATAGTGTTGATGTCAACCGTCTCGATGATGATCGGCGATGCGCCATCGCTTGGTAAATCCTGGCTCATTCCCGCCCCTCGTCTTTCGTATCCTGCGTCGCCGCATCCGTTCCCGGCATGCTCTCGCGGGCGAGTTTCTCAACCGCGAGGATCTCGCGGAACCATTGCTTCGTCGGCCGGGCAAAGATGCCACCCCACCGCGCGCGCGGCGGAATGCTGTCTTTCACTCCGGCCATTGCGGCGACCTGCGCGCCATCGCCAATCGTAATGTGATTGTTGAGGCCCACCATGGCGCCCAGCGCGACGTTGTCGCCGATGGTCAGGCTGCCTGCAAGGCCACATTTCGCAGCGATCACACAGTGCCGTCCAATTGTCACATTGTGGCCGATCTGGACCTGATTGTCGATTTTGGTCCCCTCGCCAATCACGGTATCGCGCAGGCTGCCGCGGTCGATGGTGGTGCCGGCGCCGATCTCGACGTCGTTCTGGATCAGGACACGACCGGTCTGCGGGACCTTGATGTGCTTGTCCCGGCCGAATACGAAGCCAAAGCCGTCCTGGCCGAACTTGCAGCCGGGATGAACGAGTACGTTGTTGCCGATCAGTGTGAACTGCAGCGTGCTGCCAGCGCCGATATTGCAATCGCGGCCGATCTTGACCCCGGCCGCGATCACCGCGCCCGAGCCGATGACGGTGCCGGAACCGATCTCCACGTCCGGGCCGATCACGGCCAGCGGATCTACCGTAACGTCATCCTCGAGCTGAGCAGAGGGATGGATGACGGCGGATGCGGCGATGCCAGTAATGTCAAAGCCGGAGACCGGACGCAGCGTGTCCGCGTGCAGTTCACGCGCCAATTCCACGAAAGCCGCAAATGGCCGCTTGGCGCGCAGCACCGCCACGTGAGCCGGAATATCGCCCTTGAAGCTCTCGCTGACCAGGCAGGCACCAGCCTTGGTGTGGGTGAGCTGGTCGATGTAGCGGAGATTTTCGAAGAAGGTCAGGTGATGGGGGCCGGCCTCGTCGAGCGAGGCTACGCCAGTCACGACCTGGTCGGCCCGCGTCGGGTCGACCAGTCGTGCCTTCGTTGACGCGGCTATTTCAGCCAGCGTCAACGAAGGCGATTGCTTGAAGAACGTCGGCAGAACCATTCCACCCGTCGCGGTCCGGCCGGAGATCAAACTCAGAACGAAGTTCCGCCGCCGAACTTGAACTGCTGCACGCGATCATAGGCGCCCTTGGTGATCGGCACTGCGTAGTCGAAGCGCAGCGGACCAAACGGCGACTGCCAGATCAGGCCCACACCGACCGACGACCGGACGACATTGCCGTCGTCATAGGTCATACCGCTGCAGTTACCGACCGACGTCTGGGATGCCGGAGCGCAAACGCCAGGCATGCTTCCAGCCTTGAACGATTGCAGTTCACCCGTCTGCGCCCAAGTCGTCGGTCCCTGATAATCCCAGAGGCCGCCAGCATCGGCATAAACCGCGCCCTTGATGCCGACTTCCTTGGGCAGGAACCAGAACGGCATCTGCAATTCGGCCGAAGCACCCCAATACTTCGTGCCGCCAAGCGCGTCACCGTAGGATCCCAGCGCAACGTAGCTGATGTCACGCGGACCGATACCGTTCTGCGCGAAACCACGCACCAGGTTCGGACCCATCTGGAAGTGATCCAGCATGCGGATGTCTTCGCCGACCTTGTTCAGCATACCGCCCTGGACACGCAGCAAACCAACGATGTCGGCCACCAACGGGGTATAGTATTTCGCATCGATCGTGGTCTTGAGGTAGGTCACGTCGCCGCCGACGCCAGCGTAGTCCTGCTTGAACTCCAGGAACAGACCGTCGGTCGGGTTCTTGTTGTTGTCGAGGGTGTTGTAGTTCAGCGTGTAGCCGAGTGCCGAGGTCAGCGTCTTGCCACTGGCCAATTCGCGGCGAACCGGCAGCGACGACTCGCCATCGGCGTAACAGCCCCAAGTTCCGGAATTGGCCGCGTTAACGAAGCCGTTGCCAAACAACGAATTCAGATAGCCAGGCGTATTGGTCGCTGTCGGGCTGCCAGGCAGGTTGTTACAGTTGCTCAACGTCGCCGGGAGCGAAATCTCCTGCTGATAGACGGAGTAGCGCAGCTGCAGCGCGAGATCTTCACGCAGCTGGAAGCCGAGACGCGGGCTAAAGCCTAGCGTCTTGGTGTTGTACGAAATGTAGCTGTTGGACAGCTGCTCGCGCTGATAGAAATCGAGGCCAAGGGCCACGCGGTAGTCGAGCAGGTAAGGCTCGACGAAGGACAGCGAGTAGCCACGGGCATACTGGCCATACTGGACCGACGCCTTGGCAAACAGGCCACGACCGAGGAAGTTACGTTCCGAGACGCTGACTTCGCCGAGTGCACCGTCGGTGGTCGAGTAACCACCCGAGACCGAGAAGTCGCCGGTGGATTTTTCTTCCAGATCGACAACCAGGATCACGCGATCGCTGGATGAACCAGGCTCGGTCGTCACCTTCACGCTCTTGAAGAAGTCGAGGTTCTTCAGGCGGCGTTCGGCACGATCAACCAGCGCGCGGTTGTAAGCGTCGCCTTCTGCCAGATCGAATTCGCGGCGAATGACATAGTCACGGGTACGCGTGTTGCCGCGCACATTGATACGCTCGATATAGACGCGCGGGCCCTCTTCCACCGTGAAACCGATGGTGACGGTGTGAGATTCGAAATTGCGATCGCCACGCGGACGCACGACGGCAAAGGCGTAGCCGCGGCGAGACATTTCGATCTGCATTTCCTCGACCGACTTCTCCAGCGCTTCCGCGTTGTAGAGCGAACCGACGCCAACGCGCGAGAAGCTGCGGAGCGAGTTGGGATCGAACTGCGGAATGGTGGACGAGAAGTCGACCGACGACACGCGGTACTGCTGGCCTTCTTCGATCTTGAAGGTGACCAGGAAGCCCTTCTGGTTCGGGTCGTATTCGGTGAGCGCGGCGACGACCTGAACGTCGGCGAAGCCGTTCTTCAGGTAATAGCGGCGGATCAGGTCGCGATCGGCTTCGATACGGTCCGGATCATAGATATCGCCCGAAGCCAGGAAGCTCAGGAGATTCGATTCACGGGTCTTGATGACGTCCTTGAGGCGGTAGGACGAGTAATAGTTGTTGCCGATGAACTGGATCGACTTCACGCCGGTCTTCGCACCTTCGTTGATCGTGAAGATCAGGTCGACGCGGTTGTTCGGCTGCTCGATGAATTCCGGAACGACGCTGACGTCATAACGGCCGGAGCGACGATAGATTTCGGAGATGCGCTGCGCGTCTGCCTGCACCATCGGGCGCGACAGCGTCCCGCGCGGCTTCGACTGCACTTCGGCGTTCAGCTGGTCGTCCTTGACCTTCTTGTTACCTTCGAAGGCGACACGGCCAATGACCGGGTTTTCGACGACGCTGACGACCAGACGGCCACCGGCCTGATTGATCTTCACATCCTGGAACAGGCCGGTCTCGATGAGCGACTTGAGGCCGTCATCGATGGTGCCCTGATCCAGCCGGCCACTCGGGCCCGGACGGAAATAGGAGCGGATGGTCTCCACATCCACGCGACGATTGCCTTCAACAACAATCGAAGCGGCGGTCTGAGCCACGGCAGTCGAAGAAACGAGCGCAGCAGTCGCTGTAACGGCGACCGGCATGGCGACCAAGATCGAAGCAGCAAGAAGGCCGCCCCGGAAACCCCGCAAACCAAAAATCATGCGCAAAGCGCCCTTATCATTCCATCGCCAGCCCGCACCCCTACGGTCTGACAGAATCCCTTTAGTGGCCCAGCTTGTAGCCAATTTTACCTGACTGGCAAACGACCTTTCGCGCTGCAATTCTAATTTCATTCCAAGACGTTGCCCATCGGCCACGTTACCCCCAGCCTCGATCATGACGAAGCCAGGTGAAGAATGTCGTTATAGGTCGCAAATACCATCAACATCAGCACTAAACCGAGGCCAATGCGGAAGCCCATCTCCTGCGCGCGCTCCGACAGCGGACGCCCACGAACGGCTTCGACGGCATAGAACAAAAGATGACCGCCATCGAGAAGTGGCACCGGAAACAGGTTGAGAAGGCCGATCGAGATCGACAGAACCGCCGCCAGGTGAATCAGGGCGGTCAGGCCGATTGTCGCAACCTGCCCCGAGATCTGGGCGATTCGCATCGGACCGCCGATCTGGTCGGCCGCCTCGCGTCCGGTGAATACACCGCCGATATAGGCGATGGTGCGGTCCACGACGAACCAGGTTTCCTTGACGCCCAGCACGAAAGCGGTCGCCGGATTGACCCGCTCGGTGGTCGCTTCGCCAGCCGCTGTCGCGCGGGTAATGCCGAGGACGCCGAGACGATGGACGTTACCGAAGCTGTCTTTGACTTCGCGAAGTTCTGGCGTGCCCTTCAGCTCAACCGTGGCTTCGCCGCGCTTGACGCTGAAGGCCAGCTGCTCGCCAGCCTTGGTGCCGACGATGCGCTGCATGTCAGAGAAGCTGCCAATGACCTTGCCATCGATGGCCTTGATGATGTCGCCCGACTGGAACCCAGCCTTCTCGGCCGCGCTGCCCGCCTGAATGCTGTCGACCTTGGCGGTCGTGCTCGGCTTGCCAAAGAACGTGAACAGGCAGGTGAAAATGACGATCGCGAGGATGAAGTTGGCGATCGGACCAGCAGCCACGATGGCCGCACGCTGGCCAACCCGCTTGTGATGGAAGCTGCCCTTGCGCTCATCCGCCGTCATGCCTTCCAGCGCGGCGCTTGAGGGGGTCGAGGCTTCGCTCTCGTCGCCGAAGAACTTCACGTAGCCGCCAAGCGGAATCGCGGAAATCTTCCAGCGCGTGCCATGGCGATCGTTGAAGCCGGCGAGTTCAGGACCGAAGCCGAGCGAGAACGTTAGGACCTTAACGCCGTTCCAGCGGGCGACCAGGAAGTGGCCGAGTTCGTGGAAGAACACCACGATCGTCAGGACAAACAGAAAGGGGATGATATAGCCGATAAAGCCGTGGCTTAACGTATTGAAACTATGTTGGAAAAACTCAAGCATCCCGATCCCCTAACGCGAGGCCAAAGGCCTCGTCCCCAATGCTCTAGGATGCCTTTGCGGCAATTTGAGGCAAGAGGGTGGCAGCCATTTTTCTCGCTTTATGGTCAACAGCGATGGCGTCATCCGCCGACGACAACGGCGCCAAATTCCCTGCCCGCACCCATTCATTCATGGTGGCTTCGACCAGCCGTGCAATGGCGCCAAAGCGGATCTTCTGGGCGGTGAAGGCAGCCACGGCAATCTCGTTGGCCGCGTTGTAGACGGTGGTCGCACCGCTGCCGGTGCGCAGCGCGTCATAGGCCAGCTTCAGGCCAGGAAAGCGCGCGTAATCCGGTGCCTCGAAGGTCAGCGACCCGATCTTGGCAAGGTCGAGCGGCGCCGCCCGGCCCGGAATGCGGTCCGGCCAACCCAGGCAATGCGCGATCGGCGTGCGCATGTCGGGCGAACCGAGCTGCGCCATGACAGAATAATCGCGGAACTCCACCATGCCGTGGATGATCGACTGCGGGTGCACCAGCACGTCGATTTCGTCCGGCGCCAGCGCGAACAGATAGGACGCCTCGATCACTTCGAGACCCTTGTTCATCATCGACGCGGAGTCGATGGTAATCTTCTGCCCCATCGACCAGTTCGGATGTTTCAGCGCCTGCGCCAGCGTTGCCTGCTCGATATCGGCAGCAGCCCAGGTGCGGAACGGTCCGCCCGAGGCGGTGATGATGACGCGGGTCAGTTCCTCGCGGCTGCCGGAAGCCAGCGCCTGGAACAGCGCATTGTGCTCACTGTCCGCCGGCAGGATGCAGGCGCCGGCCTTGGCGGCGCGATCCATGAAGAAATCGCCGGCGCAAACGAGGCATTCCTTGTTGGCCAGTGCAACGGTGGCACCGCGATCAACGGCGGCGAGCGCGGGCTTTAAGCCGGCGGCGCCTGACACGGCGGCCATCAGCCAGTCGGCCGGCCGCTCCGCAGCCTCGACGATCGCGCTATCCCCTGCCCCGCTGGCGATGCCGGTGCCGGCGAGTGCCGCGCGAAGTTCGTCCAGCTTGGATTCATCGGCGACGGCCACGAAGCGCGCGTTGAACTCCTTGGCCAGCTTGACTACGCCTTCGACGTTCCCGTTCGCCGTCAAAGCCTCCACCTGGTACCGCTCGGGCGAGGCTCGTAGCAGATCCATGGTGCTGTCGCCGATCGAACCGGTCGCACCGAGGACAGTGATGCTGCGCAGACTGGACGCGGCGGGCTTGTTATTTCGCAGGGGAACAGCGCTCATCAAATCACCAAACCATAAGACCGCGGCCGACGCCATCTGCGCCGCCGCGTAAAAGACCGATCACCGCGGCAGCAACCACCGCGAACACGTAGCCATCCAGGCGATCCAGCAGACCGCCATGGCCAGGAATGATCTGGCTGGAGTCCTTGACGCCGAATTTGCGCTTCACTGCGGACTCGAAGAGATCACCAAGTTGCGACAGCACCGTCAGCACGGTTGCGATCATGAGCAGCGGCAGCAGGCTGCCCAAACCATTCATGGCAAAACCGGCAGCCACAGCAAGGCTGAGAACAAAACCGCCGATAGCGCCGGCCCATGTCTTCTTCGGACTGACGCGCGGCCACAGTTTCGGGCCGCCGATGCCGCGCCCGGCGAAATAGCCGCCGATATCGGTCATCCAGACCACCAACAGAATGAACATCAGGGCCGAGAAGCCCCAGACAGGATCGAGGCGCACGACAATGGACGCCGCAAACGCAGCCAAGGCATAGACGACGCCGAGCCCAATCCAGCCGACATGATTGCCGACAATGGTCCGCCATTCCAGGAAGAGACCAACCGACACCAGCGTCACGAGGCCGAACCACAGCCAGCCACCGGTATAGGCGGCGAAAATCGCGACGGGGATCAGCACCAGCGCGGCCAGGATGCGCATCAAGAGATTGCGCAGCCCCCGGTCATCCGCCTGCTTCGGCGTGCTGTCGTCCTGGGGCACGCCGGTCACGAACCGGTTTTCGCGGCGAGACCACCGAAGCGCCGCTCGCGGCGGGCATATTCGGCAATGGCGCTTTCCAGCGCGGCCTTATCGAAATCCGGCCAGTGGATCGGCACGAATACGAACTCGCTATAGGCAGCCTGCCACATCAGGAAGTTCGATAGCCGCTGTTCACCCGACGTGCGGATGATCAGGTCCGGGTCCGGAATATCAGGCGCGTCGAGATACTGGCCGAGCGTATCGACATTGATGCTTTCGGGCGTCCGCTTGCCCTCGGCAACCTCGCGCGCAAGGCGCTGCGCTGCCGTGGCGATCTCGTGCCGCGAGCCGTAGTTGAAGGCGACCACGAGATTGAGCTGAGTGTTGCCCCGCGTCAGGTCCTCGGCCTCTTTCAGCAATGACGCGATATCGGAATCGAGACCCTGGCGCTCTCCAATCACACGGACCCGCACGCCGTCGCGATGCAGGGTGGCAAGGTCGTTGCGGATGAAGCGACGCAGCAGGCCGAACAGATCGCTGATCTCGGATGCGGGCCGCGACCAGTTCTCGGAGCTGAACGAGAAGATCGTCAGATACTGGATGCCGAGTTCGTTGGATGCCCGCACCACACGGCGAAGTGCCTCGACGCCGCGGCGATGGCCTTCGGCGCGCGGAAGCCCCCGCGCTGCAGCCCAGCGCCCATTGCCGTCCATGATGATCGCGACATGCAAAGGCGTGGATCGGTCCGATCCATCATTTGCGGGCGCGGCGGCATTCGACATCGATTAAAATCCCCAGCCTATGGTCCGGCACATATGTGACCAATTTGCGGACCATACGCTTTTCAACAGCTTAAAAGCGGCTTCTGACGCTTAAACCGTCATGATTTCCTTTTCCTTAGCCGCCAGCAACTGATCGATTTCAGCGATTATGCTGTCCGTGACCTTCTGCACTTCGGTATCGTGGCGCTTCTGGTCGTCCTCGGAAATCTCGTGAGCCTTCTCGAGCTTCTTGATGATGTCGAGACCGTCGCGGCGGACGTGGCGCACGGCGACCTTGGCTGCCTCGGCATATTTATGCGCGACCTTCACGAGTTCCTTGCGGCGCTCGGTGTTCAATTCGGGAATGCGTAGCCGCAGAATCTGGCCTTCGGTTGCCGGGCTAAGGCCGAGATTGGAATCGACGATCGCCTTTTCCACCGCCTTGACCATCGACTTGTCCCAAACCTGCACCGACAGCAGGCGCGGCTCGGGAACGCTGACGGTCGCAACCTGGTTCAGCGGCATGTGGCTGCCATAGGCTTCCACCTGGACCGGCTCCAGCATCGAGGCTGCCGCACGTCCGGTGCGCAAGCCGCCAAGCTCATGCTTCAGCGACTGGGTCGAGCCCTGCATACGGCGCTTGAGGTCGTTGATGTCGAATGGGGCCATGGTGGCCATGCAGCTCTCCCTTGTATCCTGCTGGTGCGAAGCGGGTATGGCGCTCCGAACCCGTCTAAAATCAGCCCGCGACGATGGTGCCGCGGCCAGTACCAGTCAAAATGGCGCCGATCGAACCCGGTTCGGCGATCGAGAACACAATGATAGGCAGCGAGGTCTCGCGGGCAAGCGCGAAAGCCGTCGCATCCATGACTTTGTAGTTCCCCTCCACCGCCTGCGAATGGCTGAGACGCTCGAAGCGCGTCGCGTTAGGATCCTTCTTTGGATCGGCGCTGTACACGCCGTCCACATTGGTCGCCTTCAGCACGGCCGATGCGCCGATCTCGGCAGCGCGCAACACTGCGGTCGTGTCGGTGGTGAAGAACGGATTGCCGGTACCGCCGGCCAGCAGCACGATCCGGCCCTCGGACAGGTATTTGTGTGCGGCAGCACGTGTGAAGAGTTCGCAGACCTGCGGCATCACCATCGCCGACAGCGTGCGGGCCGGCACGGCGTGGCGCTCGATCGCAGCTTCCAGTGCCAGGCAGTTCATAACGGTAGCGAGCATGCCCATGCTATCGCCGGTCGGGCGCGACACACCACGCGAGGAGACTTCGACGCCGCGGAAAATATTGCCGCCACCGACGACGACCGCGACTTCGACACCAAGTTTCTGGGCTGCAATGAGATCGACGGCGATGCGGTCGATGGTCGGCTGATCGATACCGAATGACTGGCCTCCGGCGAAAGACTCACCCGAGACCTTGATCACGACGCGACGATAGAGCGGCTCACCCATGATGCGATCGCTTCCTTTCGAGGCGGCAGCTCCCGGCGTAGATCGCCGGGAGGTATTCCAATTCGTCTTACTTCTGGCCGCTGGCGGCGGCAACTTCGGCAGCGAAGTCCGAAGTCTGCTTCTCGATGCCTTCGCCGAGCGCGTAGCGCACAAAGCCAGCGAGCTTGATCGGCGCGCCAACCTTGCCTTCGGCTTCCTTGACGGCCTGCGCCACCGACTTACCGGTGTCGTGGATGAAGGCCTGATCCAGCAGGCAGACTTCCTTGTAATAGGTCTTCAGGCCGTTCTCGACGATCTTCTCAATCATCGCATCCGGCTTGCCCTGCTGGCGATACTTGTCCGCCATCACTTCCTTCTCGCGAGCAACGACGGCCGGATCGAGGCCGGCGGAGTCCAGCGCCTGCGGATTGGCAGCAGCGACATGCATCGCGATCTGTTTGCCGAGGGTGGCGAGCTCGTCAGCCTTGCCGGTGGATTCCAGCGCGACGATGATGCCCATCTTGCCGAGACCTTCGATCACGGCGTTATGCACGTAGCTCGACACGACGCCGGCCGAGACTTCCAGCGTCGCGGCGCGGCGCAGGGTCATGTTTTCGCCGATGGTGGCGATGGCCTCGGTGATCGCGGTCTCGACAGTGACGTCGCCAACCTTGTGCGCCTTGATGGCCTCAACATCGGAGCCGACCTTGAGCGCGACCTGGGCGATCATCTTGACCAGGCCCTGGAACTGATCGTTGCGCGCGACGAAGTCGGTCTCGGAATTGACTTCGACCACGACGCCCTTGTTGCCGGCAGTGAGAACGCCGATCAGGCCTTCGGCCGCGACGCGGTCAGCCTTCTTGGCGGCCTTGGACAGACCCTTCGCGCGCAGCCAGTCGATTGACGCCTGCATGTCGCCGTCATTGGCAGCCAGTGCGTTCTTGCAATCCATCATGCCGACGCCGGTGGTTTCGCGGAGGTCCTTGACCATCGCTGCAGTAATCGTTGCCATCGTTGAACCCTTTGCCTGTCAGGGCGCCTGCGAGCCAGCCGGTGCTGGTCAATCGCGTTACGCCGCAGGAACTATCATCGAGAGAAGTGTAGAGATGGAAAGTGCGGCCGGGATGACGGCCGCACAATAGTTTCTTGGCTGTCGCATCGGCATGATTTTGTCCGGAACCGGGACACCGGTTCCGGGATCACGCCTGCGCGTTACTCAGCTTCCGCCGTCAGACCCTTGGCCTGGGCGACCCAGCCGTCGGCACGGGCCGGAAGACCAACTTCTTCGCCAATCTTGTGGGCGGTGTCGTGATCGAGTTCGGCCAGCTGCCAGTAGTGGAAGATGCCGAGGTCGTTGAACTTCTTCTCGATCGCACCGGATACGCCGGTGAGCTTCTTGAGATCGTCGGCGGTGCCGCGCGGACCGGCCAGGCCCTGGAAGCCTGCTTCCGGAGCCGGGATGGCCTCAGCCACCGGGGCAGCCGATGCACCGATATCGAAGCCCGAGTCGCCCTGGGCACGCGAGATGCCGTCGATGACAGCGCGTGCGATCAGATCGCAATACAGCGACAGCGCACGGCCGGCGTCGTCGTTGCCCGGGACCACATAGGTGATGCCCTTCGGATCCGAGTTGGTGTCGACGATCGCCGCGACAGGGATACCCAGACGCTGGGCTTCCTGGATCGCGATGTCTTCCTTGTTGGTGTCGATCACGAAGATCAGGTCGGGCAGACCGCCCATGTCCTTGATGCCGCCCAGCGAGCGATCGAGCTTGTCGCGCTCGCGCTGCAGCGTCAGACGCTCCTTCTTGGTGTAGGCCGACGCGTCGCCGGAGTTCAGCACTTCGTCGAGGTGACGCAGACGCTTGATCGAACCGGAGATGGTCTTCCAGTTGGTCAGGGTGCCACCGAGCCAGCGCGAATTGACGAAGTACATCGCCGAGCGCTTCGCAGCTTCGGCAACGACGTCCTGCGCCTGGCGCTTGGTGCCGACGAACAGGATGCGGCCGCCCTTGGCGACGGTGTCGCTCACAGCCTTCAGCGCGGTGTGCAGCAACGGCACGGTCTGCGCGAGGTCGATGATGTGGATGTTGTTGCGTGCGCCGAAGATGTAATTCGCCATCTTCGGATTCCAGCGATGCGACTGGTGGCCAAAGTGGACGCCAGCTTCGAGCAGTTGACGCATAGAAAATTCGGGTAGTGCCATAGTATCAATTCTCCGGTTGTTTCCTCCGGAAGCGTGTGAGCAAACGAGCGTTCGGGCAGAGGATTCTGCCGTGCAGCCCGGATGCCACCGGACGGCGATTAAGCCATGCTTCCGTGTGAGATGGGCCGGCTTATAGCCGGATTCCCGGGATAAGCAAGGAAATCTGGTGGCTTCGGCCGGTTTACCGCGCGGGTTGCCAGCTCAAAGCGTTTCGACCATTTCCACCCCGGAAACCGCCTTGATGGCTCCGGCGATCTGCGGGGACACCTGGAACCGGCCTTCGAGCTTGAATTCGACCTCGGTTTGCAGGTCGAGGCGCAGGATCAGCGAGACGTCGCCTCCACCGGCGGCATTGCTCGGCTGCGGTTGGAGGCGTTTTACCAGCGAATCCAGTGCCTTGGTGTCCTTCATGGTCACCCTGAGCCCCTTCTGGGTCTTGGCAGCGGCGGCATCCAGAGGTTCCGCATGGAGAACCCGGGCCCGAACGTCCTCGCCCTGGAGTTCGGCACCGAGTTGCAGCAGCACCGCGGTACCTGGTTCCAGCACGTCGCGGTATTGGGCGAGCCCTTCGGAGAACAGCACCGCCTCGAAATGGCCGGTCGGGTCGGACAGACCCATGATGCCCATCTTGTTGCCGGTCTTGGTCCTCCGCTCCATGCGGGACACGACGGTAGCCGCCACCCTGCCCGCCGTAGCGCCGGTTTTGACCGCGCGGCAGAACTCGGCCCAACTCTGCACCCGCAGTCGCTTCAGGGCGGTCGCATAGTCATCGAGCGGATGGCCGGACAGGAAGAAGCCAATAGCGTCGTATTCCTTGCGCAGCTTCTCCGCCGCCAGCCAGTTGTCGATCTGCGGCAGCATGATGGTCGGCGCATCGGCCGCGCCGCCAAACATGTTTCCCTGACCGATTGTCGTATCCACGTGGGCGCTCTGGCAGGCGGCCAAAATAGCATCCGCGCCGCCATGCACGCGGGCACGATGTGGATCGAGCGTATCGAAGGCGCCGGCCGCAGCGAGTGTTTCGATGATGCGCTTGTTGACGGCGCGTGGGCTCACGCGCGACGCAAAGTCGGCAAGCGACGTGAACAAACCATTCTTGTTGCGCTCGGCGACGATCAGCTCGACGGCGCCAGCGCCGACGCCTTTCAACGCGGCCAGCGCATAATAGATCGTGTTGTCGCTGACCTCGAAGGTGACGCCCGAACGATTGATGTTTGGCGCCTCGACCTTGATACCGAGCCGCTGCGCCTCGGCGCGAAATTCCGACAGCTTGTCGGTGTTGCCCATGTCGAGCGTCATCGACGCCGCAATGAACTCCACCGGATAATGCGCCTTCATATAGGCGGTGTGATACGACACCAGGGCATAGGCCGCCGCGTGGCTCTTGTTGAAGCCATAGTCGGCGAATTTTGCCAGCAGATCGAAGATCGTATCGGCCTGCCCCTTCGGCACGCCGTTCTTGACAGAGCCTGCAACGAAGATCTCGCGCTGCTTTTCCATTTCGGCGCGGATCTTCTTGCCCATCGCGCGGCGCAGCAGGTCGGCGTCACCGAGCGAATAGCCGGCCATGACCTGCGCGATCTGCATCACCTGTTCCTGATAGATGATGACGCCGAAAGTTTCCTTCAGGATCGGCTCGATGATCGGATGCAGATATTCCGGCTCTTCATCGCCATGCTTGCGCGCGCAATAGGTCGGGATGTTCGCCATCGGGCCCGGACGATACAACGCGACGAGCGCGATGATGTCCTCGAAACGGTCGGGCCGCATGTCCACGAGCGCGCGCCGCATGCCCTGGCTTTCCACCTGGAACACGCCGACCACTTCACCGCGCGCCAGCATCTCGTAGCTCTTGGCGTCGGTAATCGGCGTGGTCGCAAGATTGACGTCAATATTGCGCTGCTTGAGTAGCTTCACGGCGACATCGAGCACCGTCAGCGTCTTCAGGCCGAGGAAGTCGAACTTCACGAGACCTGCTGGCTCAACCCATTTCATGTTGAACTGGGTGACCGGCATGTCCGATTTTGGATCGCGATACATCGGCACGAGCTGCGACAGCGGCCGGTCGCCAATCACGATGCCTGCGGCGTGGGTCGAAGCGTGGCGCGTCAGGCCCTCGAGACGCTGGGCGATATCGAAGGCTTTGGCGACGATTGGATCCTCGTCGCGGAGCGCCTGCAGCTTCGGCTCGCCTTCGATCGCCGCAGCCAAGGTCACAGGGGCCGCAGGATTTTGCGGCACCAGCTTGGTCAGCTTGTCGACCTGGCCATAGGGCATCTGCAGCACACGGCCGACGTCGCGCAACACGCCGCGCGCCTGCAGCGTACCGAAGGTGATGATCTGTGCGACCTGATCGCGGCCGTAGCGCTGCTGCACATAGGAGATCACCTCGCCGCGACGATCCTGGCAGAAGTCGATGTCGAAGTCCGGCATCGAGACGCGTTCCGGATTGAGGAAGCGTTCGAACAGAAGATTGAACTGCAAGGGATCGAGATCGGTGATGGTCAAGACCCAGGCGACCAGCGAGCCGGCGCCCGAACCGCGGCCCGGCCCCACCGGAATGCCCTGTGCCTTCGCCCATTTGATGAAGTCGGACACGATCAGGAAGTAACCCGCATAGTTCATGCGGGAGATGACGTTAAGTTCGAAGTCGAGCCGCGCGTGGTATTCCTCCTCGCTCTTGCCCTGTGACACGCCGTGGATCTCGAGACGCTTGCGCAGCCCCTCCTCGGCCTGACGGCGCAACTCGTCGGATTCCTCCTGGGCCGCGCCTTCGGCGTTACTGCCGGCACCGACCGTGAAGCGCGGCAGGATCGGCTTGCGTGTCTTCGGCCGGAACGAGCAGCGCTCGGCGATTTCGACGGTTGATGCCAATGCCTCGGGAATGTCGGCAAACAGAACCGCCATTTCGGCGCGGGTCTTGAAACGATGATCGGTGGTGAGCTGCTCGCGGTCCGTTTCGGCAATGATCCTGCCGCCGGCAATGCACAGCAGTGCGTCATGGGCCTCGTAATCGTCGGCCGCAGCAAAGTACGGCTCGTTGGTCGCCACCAGCGGCAGACCCTTGGCGTAAGCCAAGTCTATCAAACCCGCTTCGGCGCGGCGCTCCTTCTCTGCGCCATGACGCTGCAGTTCGATGTAGAGCCGATCGCCGAATAGCGATGCGAGTCGGTCGCAACGCGCAGCGGCAAGCGCGGATTGATCGGCAAGCAGCGCCTGATTGATCGGACCGTCAGGACCGCCACTCAACGCGATCAGGTCTTCTGTTTCCTCCAGCAGCCATTCCAGCTTGATGTGGGGCGCATGATTGACCGGGGTTTCCAGAAACGCGCGCGAGTTGAGTTTCATCAGGCTCTGATAGCCGCGCTCCTTGGCGGCCAGCAGCACAATGCGCGGCATCACGGCGTTCAGCGCGTTACGGGCGTTGGGATCTTGGTCGCCGAAATCGATGGCGACCTCGCAGCCGGTGATCGGCTGAATGCCGTAGCCCACCAGCTTCTCGGAGAATTCCAGCGCGCCAAACATGTTGTCGCTGTCGGTCAGCGCCAGCGCCGGCTGGTGGTCGGCCTTCGCCAGTTCCGCCAGTTTCTGGATCTTGATCGAGCCCTTCAGCAGCGAATAGGCCGAATGCACGTGCAGATGGACAAATCCGGCATTCGACGCGGCGGCGGGCTTCTGACTCATGGCGTGGGGCGTTCCGGACTTTGCAGCGCCCGATCTGGGCAGTCATCGACACTGGGGATCGCGGCAGCCTGTTCAGGCCGACTCGCTGCCCTATGGTGATGCCTGCCCCCGGCCAAGTCCATGTGAAACCCGCTCGGGCCCGGAAGCGTCCCCGCATTCCCAAGGGAATGCCTGTCATTTCCTAGGGAATACTTGTCATTCCCCGGGAGCGTTCCCGTATCCGCCGGAGAGTGCTTCCCCGGTGTTCCGGCGCCAGCTTCGCAGCCAGCGTCCGGGAGCAGGATCACAGCTGGGGGATCAGTTGCGCCCAAACTGCGATCATGCCGACGAACAGAACGATCGATGCCAGTGCAGCGGCTTCTTCAACAAAGGTCTTCAACATGGTGGCCTCCGTGATCTCTGGAACATATGAAGAACACTGTTCTCATTCTGTTCCTGAGTCAAGCAGCCGATCCGGGCGCGTCGCGCCTCATATTCCGAATGGTTAAGACGGCGAGCCGGCACGCTTTGCGCCCAGCGAGCCAATTCCCTCCTCGCCGGAATCACCTGCGCCGTATTGCGTCGCCTGTGCCGAACAAGCCCTGTTACGGCATGTTTCCGGCGCCAGATGCGGAGCGGAATCCGGCTTTGTGAGTTGACGAATACCTCTCGGACCGGCTTTGTGCCGGTCAGAGATCACATGCAGCCGGCCATCTGAGTCGGCAGGAGAATTCGATGCGCGCAGCCCTGCTTGCTCTGGTCGCCCTCGGCGCCCTCTCGGCCCTCACCGTTACGCCCGCCGCAGCACAGCGCACCGATCCCGGCCCGTTCTCGTTCAACACGCCGAGCGGTTATCCGTTCTGCATGCGCTCCCTCTATGATGACGACGACTGCAGCTACCGCACCTATGCGCAGTGCGCCGCGACGGCATCGGGCATCGGCCTGACCTGCTTTGCCAATCCGGCGCTGGCCTATGCGCAGACCTACGCGCCGCAGCAGCCGCGCGTGAAGCGCAAGCGTAAGAGCAGCTACTGAGCGACGGCGCCGTCCGCGGCGCCTCGCTTTTTCCCTCTCAAATGAAACGAGTGGCGGGGTCAGTCGAGTTCGACGACCTTGCCGTTTTCCAGCGACACCCGCCGATCCATACGGCCGGCCAGTTCCATGTTGTGGGTCGCGATCAGCATCGCCACCTTGGTCGCCTTCACCAGCTGCATCAGCGCCTTGAAGACGTGATCCGCGGTGTGCGGATCGAGATTGCCCGTCGGCTCGTCGGCAAACAACACGCGCGGTGCATTGGCCACCGCGCGGGCAATCGCAACGCGTTGCTGCTCGCCGCCCGACAGCTCCGCAGGGCGATGGGTGATGCGTTCGGCCAGACCCAGATAGGCCAGGATTTCCTTGGCGCGGGCGACCGTCTCGGAGCGCTTCAAGCCACGGATCATCTGCGGCAGCATGACGTTTTCCAGCGCGGTGAATTCCGGCAGCAACCGATGTGACTGGTAGACGAAGCCGATATCGGTGCGGCGGATCTGGGTGCGCTCGGTGTCCGACAGGCCCGAGGTCGCGGTGCCGCCGACATAGACCTCGCCGTCATCCGGGCTCTCGAGCAGGCCGGCAATATGCAGCAGCGTCGACTTGCCCGAGCCGGACGGCGCCACCAGCGCGACAGACTGCCCCGCCCACAATGCCAGCTTGGCATTGTCGAGAATGGTCAGAACGCTTTCGCCCTGGGTGTATTGCCGCTTGATGTCGTGGAGATAGACCACCGGTACATCATCTGCCCCTTGCGCCATATCAGTCACTCACTCGTATCTTAGCGCATCGACGGGATCGAGGCGCGCGGCGCGCCACGACGGGTAGAGGGTCGCCAGGAACGACAGCGTCAGCGCCATGATGACCACCGCGCTGGTTTCGCCGACGTCGACCTCGGCCGGCAGCTTGGACAGGAAATACAGTTCCGGCGAGAACAGCTCCGTGGATGTCATCCAGGAGATGAATTGCCGGATCGTCTCGATGTTGAAGCAGACCAGTAGTCCAACGAAGAAGCCGACCAGCGTGCCGACCACGCCGATCGCAGCACCCGTGATCAGGAACACCCGCATGATCGAGCCTTGAGAGGCGCCCATGGTGCGCAGGATCGCGATGTCGCTGCCCTTGTCCTTCACCAGCATGATCAGGCCGGAGACGATGTTCAGCGCCGCCACCAGTACGATCAGCGTCAGGATCAGGAACATGACGTTGCGCTCGACCTGCAGCGCATTGAAGAAGGTCGAGTTGCGCTGCCGCCAGTCGACGATGAAGATCGGCCGCCCGGCCGTCTCGGTCACGAGCTTGCGATACTCGTCGATCCTGTCGGGATTGTTGGTGTAGACCTCGATGGAGGTCACGTCAGAGGGGCGATTGAAGTATGTCTGCGCCTCGGCCAATGGCATGAACACGAAGGTCGAGTCATATTCCGACATGCCGATCTCGAAGACGGCAGCAACCTTGTAGGGCTTGATGCGCGGGGTCGTGCCCATCGGGGTCACCGCCCCCTTCGGCGAGATCAACGTGATCATGTCGCCGGCATGGATCGAGAGCTGATCTGCCAGCCGCCGACCGATCGCCACACCCTGCCCGTCATCGAAGCCTTCGAGCGTGCCCTGCTTGATGTTCTTGGCGATCGACGTGAGGTTATTGAGATCGCCAGAGCGGATACCGCGGATAAAGATGCCGGCAGCACCGAACGCGGATGATCCCAGTCCCTGGCCATCCACGACCGGCGCCGCGAGACGAATGCCATTCACGCCGCTGATGCGGTCGGCGACATCCTTCCAGTCGGTCAGCGGGCTTTCCAGAGGCTGCACCAGCAGATGCCCGTTGAGGCCGAGGATCTTGTCGAGCAGTTCCTTGCGGAAGCCGTTCATCACGGCCATCACGATGATCAGCGTGGCAACGCCGAGCATGATGCCGAGGAACGAGAAGCCGGCAATGACAGAGATGAATCCCTCTTTACGGCGCGCACGGAGATAGCGTCCGGACAGCAGCCATTCGAAGGCGGCGAAGGGTGGGGTTCGAACTGGCTCGCTCATGGCATCATCCATCGCCCGACTCCCATACGAATCGGGCTTATTCTAGCCGCATCGTGAGTGATGCGGCGACCACGCAGTGGATAAGTCGTCAGGACGTCAGCTTTGCGACGACCTCAGCGGCACTGATATTCTCACGCGAACCGTCATCGCGCCGCTTCAGCTCGACCTTGCCTTCGGCCAGCCCCTTCGGGCCAACGAGGATCTGCCAGGGCACACCGATCAGGTCAGCGGTGGCAAACTTGCCGCCGGCGCGCTGGTCGGTGTCGTCATAGAGCACATCGACGCCCTTGGCCGAGAGCTCCTTGTAGAGCGCCTCGCAGGCCGCATCCGTATCGGCCGAACCCTGCTTCAGGTTGAGGATGGCGGCGCGGAACGGCGCCACTTCCTCGGGCCACTTGATGCCGTTCTCGTCGTGGCAGGCCTCGATGATCGCGCCCAGCAGACGCGACACGCCGACGCCGTAGGAGCCGCCATGGATCGCCGTCTCCGCACCATCGGCGCCGGCGACGGTCGCCTTCATCGCGTCGGAATATTTGGTGCCGAAGTAGAAGATCTGGCCGACTTCGATACCGCGGGTGTTGAGCCGCCGCTCGGCCGGCACTTCGCTTTCGAACCGCGCGGCGTCGTGGACGTCTTCAGTCGCCGCATAGATCGAGGTCCACTGATCGATGATGCCCGTGAGATCACCGCTATAATCGACATCGGCCGGCGGGATCGGCAGATCGAGCACGTTCTTGTCGCAGAACACGCCGGACTCGCCGGTCTCGGCGAGCACGATGAATTCGTGGGAGTGATCGCCGCCGATCGGTCCGGTTTCGGCACGCATCGGGATCGCTTTGAGGCCCATGCGCGCGAAGGTGCGCAGATAGGCGACGAACATCTGATTGTAGGAATGCTTCGCCGCGGCTTCGTCGATGTCGAACGAATAGCCATCCTTCATCAGGAATTCGCGGCCGCGCATCACGCCGAAACGCGGACGCTGCTCGTCGCGGAACTTCCACTGGATGTGGTACAGGTTCAGCGGCAGGCTCTTGTAGGACTTCACATAGCCGCGGAAGATCTCGGTGATCATTTCCTCGTTGGTCGGCCCGTAGAGAAGCTCCCGCTTGTGGCGGTCCACGATGCGCAGCATCTCCGGCCCATAGGCGTCGTAGCGCCCACTTTCGCGCCAGAGATCGGCGAGCTGCAATGTCGGCATCAGGAGCTCGATGGCGCCTGCCCGGTTCTGCTCCTCGCGGACGATCGCCTCGATCTTCTTCAGCACCCGCAGGCCCAGCGGCAGCCAGGCATAGATGCCAGCGGCTTCCTGACGGATCATGCCCGCGCGCAGCATCAGCCGGTGCGAGACGATCTCGGCTTCCTTCGGCGTTTCCTTGAGAATGGGCAGAAAATAGCGCGACAATCGCATGGTTAGGCCTGGGAATCGGAGGGACACGGGAGAACGCGAGTGAAACCGGATCGGCCGCCAAAATACAAGGGCGACAGGTCGGACGCCGGACAGTCTAGGACATGGAGCCGGCAATCGGGGCTTAATTCCGTTCGCCTGGCGAATTGCCTCCCAGGCTGTCAAATATCTCCATTTCCGATGCCGGCCAGGGCGACCCCAGCGGGACCGGAAATCGCGTAAAAGGTCGCGATTCTACCCTTGGCCTAAATTTTGAACACACATTGCCGAAATTGGTGACAAACAAAAAAAGTTAAGCTACGACTCACGCCTCAGGCGGTTCGTAAGGACAGAGTCTGGTGGTCCAAGTCTCGGGAGGAGCCCTGACGCGCTCAAGCAGCGTCAACCCGCTAAGCAAGGATAAAATCCAAAGTTTGGGGTAATAGGGTCGACACAATTTTCCGAGCAGGGCTGCGGCCCTGCTCTTTTTTTTCGACAGATTCCCGACAACGATAGCGACGCTTCATATCGTCCGAGACGCAAAAAAGGCCGGCATCCATGCCGGCCTTTTTTCGAAGATGCAACGCGCTGCGTCCTACAGCGCACCACCCTTCGGCTTGATGCCCGACAGCCACGAACAGACCAGGCCCTGCACCGCGCCGACGATCCCGAATGTAAGAATCTGACGCAGCGGAATCGACACCGACGTCCAGATCAACATCATCCCGATACTCACGACATAGCCAGTCAACGCCGAGGTCAGCACCTTCGGCCATAGCCGCATCTTATCTTCGAGGAACCAGTCCTCGAGCCACATGATCAAGGACGGGATGAGGCCGAACCAATAAGCGAAAGGCAATCCCATGATGAAGCCGGGAAAGCCGCCGATGATCCTGCCGCTGGCAATTTCGCGCAGCTCGAAAACCGCAAAGCCGACAGCCGGCCCAAGCAACAGAAAAAGCAGAAAGCGCTTCATGCGTCAGCTCCGTCACGACACCTGAAAGGACAGATTCCGCAGGCTAAAGATTGCCTCAGATCGGCACACCCATCAGCTTCGAGAGCCTCTCGATGTTGAAGTAGTCCATGCGATACGCATACATGCCGGCCGCGAACAGCACCGCGGAAATCACCGTGGTCCAGATCAGCTTGCGCCCCATCCGGGCCAGCACAGGCGCACCGGGATCGGTGCCGTCGGTGCCCTCGCCGTCCTCATGCTGGCTGCGCACGCCGAATGGCAGCGTCAGGAACAACGTGATCCACCAGATGACGAAATAGACCGCGAGCGACGTCGAGATCGTATAGGCCATCGCGTCCTCAGGACTGTTCGATTTCGGAAGCTTGTTCGATCTCTACCAGCGCGCCCGAGAAATCCTTGGGATGCAGGAACAGCACAGGCTTGCCATGGGCGCCGATCTTCGGCTGGCCGTCGCCAAGCACGCGCGCGCCTTCCTTGATCAGGTTGTCGCGTGCCGCGATGATGTCAGGCACTTCGTAGCAGATGTGATGAATGCCGCCGTCAGGGTTGCGCTCGACGAATTTGGCGATCGGCGAATCCGCGCCGAGCGGCTGGATGAATTCGAGCTTGGTATTCGGCAGCGTCGCGAATACCGTGATCACGCCATGCTCCGGCAGCGGCACGGTCGCGGAAATCTCAGCGCCGAAGGCGGTGCCGTAGATCTTCGCAGCTTTCTCCGCATCGGCGACGGCAATCGCCACATGATTGAGCCGGCCCAGCATGGTGTCCTCCGTAGTCTTTGTTTCTTTGCTTTTAGTCTTCGACCTGCAGGATGTGAACGTAACACATCGTCTTCTTGCCCCATTGATCGGCGAGTGACGAGCGGACGGCGCGTCGCACCGACTCCGCCATCGCATCGGGATCCCGCTTGCGCGCCTTGGGCAGGTTCTCGACGATGTTGACGACGATGTCGAACACGACATCCTCCATCACCTCGCCCTTGAGGTTCTTTTCGGGAATGCCGATCAGGTCGACCGCAGGGTCATCGACCAGTTCGCCCTTCATGGTCACGGCCAATGCCACGAACGCACAGCCGGCAAAGGACAGCCGGCGCCGCTCGCTCACCGCGCGGGACTTGGAGTCCTCGAGGATGAGGCCGTCCTTGAACATGCGGCCCGACGGCAGTTCGTCGATGACGGCAGCATCGCCTGGCGCCAAGCGCACGAGGTCGCCGTTCTTGACGATCATGGTGCGCGGCACGCCGCAGGCGCGCGCGAGCTTGGCATGCTCATGCAGATGCAACGCCTCGCCATGGACGGGGATCAACAATTGCGGCCGCACCCAGGAAATCATGTCGCGTAATTCGTCGCGGCGCGGATGGCCCGACACATGCACCAACGCATCGCGATCGGTGATCACCTCGATGCCCTGCGTGACAAGACCGTTGATGATGGTGCCGACCGCCTTCTCGTTGCCTGGAATGGTCCGCGACGAGAAGATCACCGTATCGCCCTTGTTGAGGGTCACCATCGGATGATCGTCGCTGGCGATACGTGCCAGCGCCGCGCGCGCTTCACCCTGGCTGCCCGTGCACAGCGCCACCACCTTGTCCGGCGGGAAATGGCCGTAATAGTCGGCGTTACGGAAAGCCGGCAGTCCATCGAGATAGCCGCATTCGCGGGCCACCTGCACGACGCGCTCCATAGCGCGGCCGACCAGCACCACTTCGCGGCCCGCGGCCTGCGCCGCTTCGGCAACGGCCCGCAACCGCGCCACGTTCGATGCGAAGGTCGTGACGGCGACGCGGCCCTTGGCAGCCTTCACCAGTTTGGTGAGCGTCGCGGCAACCTCCGTTTCGGACGGTGAGCGGCCATCGCGCACCGCATTCGTGGAGTCGCCGATGATGGCCAGTACGCCGGCATCACCGAGTTCGCGCAGCCGCTTTTCGTCGGTTGGCAGGCCGATGATCGGTGTCGGATCGATCTTCCAGTCACCGGTATGCAGCACGGTGCCGAGCGGTGTGTGCAGCGCGATCGCATGGGATTCCGGAATCGAATGCGCGACCGGAATGAACTCGATATCGAACGGGCCGAGATTGATGCGGCCGCCCGACGGCACCACGGTGACGGGGATCTTCGGCGGGTTGCGCTCGCTGGCGCATTTGGCTTCGAACAATGCGGCGCTGAACTGCGTCGCATAGATTGGGCATTTCAACTTGGGCCACAGATCAATGATGGCGCCGAAATGGTCCTCATGGGCGTGGGTGAGCACGAGACCGACGAGATTCTTCTTTTCCTTTTCCAGGAAGCGCACGTCGGGCATCACCAGATCGATGCCGGGCAGATGCTCCTCGTCACCGAAATAGACGCCGAGGTCGATCGCCAGCCACTTCCCGGCCAGGCCATAGATCGACAGGTTCATGCCAATCTGGCCGACGCCTCCCAGCGGTGCGAAGGTCAATTCGTTGGGTCGCGTCATTTGCGTACTGTCCTTGTCGACGCGGCCGATCCGAAATGAACGTCGCCGGCGGTAATAGGGATTCGCCGGCGATCCGCTGTCGCGACAATCATACAACCGGCCTCATCAATGGTGTCGAAAATTCCCGAAATCGTCTGTACCCCGTTGTCCACGGACACCGGCTGACCGATCCCTGCTGCGCGCTCCAGCCACTGTCGCCGGATCTCGGCAAACCCGCGGCCGGAATCCCAGATGCCGCGCATCTCCTGCCAGGTGTCCGAAAGCGCCGCAAACAGGTCTTCGGCGCTGGCGCTGACGCCCATCGCATGCAGGCAAGCAACCGGATAAGGCATATTGTCGGGGGCCGCCACCACATTGGTGCCGATGCCGACGACAACAGCAAGCTGGCCGTTCGGCGCTGCCTCCGCCTCCAGATTCATTCCGACCAGCTTGTGCCCGCCTGCCAGAACGTCGTTCGGCCATTTCAGCCGATAATCATTCGCGGCCGACTGCGGCGCCCGCATCGCGGCTTCGACGCTGATCTGTCGGAGCGCCTTCTCAACGGCGACACCGGCCGCAAAGCCCAGCGTCGCCGCAACTGAGGGCGTCACATCAAGAACTTCGAGCACCGAGCTGGCGAGGTTCCCGCGGGGAGCGACCCACGGCCGATGCCGTCGCCCACGTCCCGCGGTCTGTTCCGTTGTGACAAACCACATCGGACCGCGCTCGCCTGCGCGCGCGCGGTCCATGGCTTCCGTATTGGTCGAACCGGTTGTGTCGAATGCGGCGAGCTTCGTGCCCGCCGCGAGGGCTCGGGGACCGAGCGAAAATGCCATCTAGAACAGCGACTTCGCTGCGAATGCCGCCGCGCTGACCAGAGGCGCCGGATAGACGAAGAACAGCACGTTGAAGAGACCCGCCACTGCCAGCACCGTGCGCAGTTCAACGCGCATCGGATCGAGCTTCCCGACCGGCTCGTCGAAATACATGAGCTTCACGATGGACAGATAGTAGAACGCGCCCACCACGCTGGCCAACACGCCAACCACGGCCAGTACGAACAGGCCCGACTTGATGGCCGCCATGAAGACGTAGAACTTGCCGAAGAAGCCGGCCAGCGGCGGCACGCCTGCCAGCGAGAACAGGAACATCGCGAAGAAGAAGGCGATGATCGGATTGGTGCGCGACAGGCCAGCGAAATCCTTGATCGTCTCAACGGGCTGGCCATTGCGCTTCATGGTCAGGATGATGGCGAAGGTGCCGAGGGTCATCGCGACATAGATCGCGATATAGACCAGCACGCCCTGCGCACCCTCCTGCGTGCCGGCGGCAAGGCCGACCAGCGCGAAGCCCATGTGGCCGATCGACGAATAGGCCATCAGGCGCTTGATGTTAGTCTGGCCGATGGCGGCGAACGAGCCCAGTACCATCGAGGCCAGCGACACGAACACCACGACCTGCTGCCATTGCACCACGATGCCCGGGAACGCGGTCAGCGTGACGCGGGTGAACACAGCGAGTGCCGCAACCTTCGGGGCCGAGGCGAAGAAGGCGGTGACGGGCGTCGGTGCGCCTTCGTAGACATCGGGCGTCCACATGTGGAACGGCACGGCCGAAACCTTGAAACAGAGGCCGGCAAGCAGAAACACCAGGCCGAACACCAGGCCGATATTGCCGGTCTTGGCTTCGGCGGCGATGCCGGCGAAGGACACCGTGCCGGTAAAGCCGTAGATCATAGAAGCGCCGTAGAGCAGCATGCCGGACGACAGCGCGCCCAGCACAAAATACTTCAGGCCGGCTTCGGTCGACTTTGCATTGTCGCGGTTGGAGGCTGCGACGACGTAGAGCGCAAGGCTCATCAGTTCGAGGCCGAGATACAGCATGATCAGGTCGCCGGCCGAGATCAGCACCATCATGCCGAGCGTCGAGAGCAGCACCAGAATGGCGTATTCGAAAATGCGACGGGACTGGTCCGCGAGGAATTCACGGGACAGGATCAGCGTCACGGCCGACGCGATAATCGCCAGCACCTTCAGGAAGCGCGCATAATCGTCGACGATGAAGCTGCCGCCGAAAGTGACATGCTTGCCCGCGGGCAGCATGATTTCAGCCGCGCCGACCACCACCAGCAGGCAGACGGCGAGCGTCGTGACGAGACCCGTGACCTTCGGTCCGTTGAAGGCACCGATCATCAGCAGCACCATGGCGCCAACCGCGAGCATCAGCTCCGGCAGTACGGGCAGCAGGGAATATCCGGCGGTCGTAATCGTCATTGCGCGTTATCCTGATCTGCTGCGGTCATTGCAGCAGCGCGGCTGCCTTCACGGCAGACGTTGCAGCAGCGTAATTGTTAACGAGGAGCTGGATCGAAGCCGCCGACATGTCGAGCACCGGCTTCGGATAGACTCCGAACAGAATGGTGAGAATGACCAGCGGCACCAGCACCAGGCCTTCCCGGAACGTGATGTCCTTGATGCCCTGCAGCGCAGGCTTGGTCAGTTCGCCGAACACGACCTTGCGGTACAGCCACAGTGCATAGGCCGCCGACAGGATCACGCCGATGCTGGCGAATGTCGCCGTCGGGATCGAGACCTTGAAGGTGCCGATCAGCGTGAGGAATTCACCGACGAAGCCGGAGGTGCCGGGCAGACCGACATTGGCCATGGTGAAGACCATGAACAGCGCCGCATAGATCGGCATCCGGTTGACGAGGCCGCCATAGGCCGCGATCTCGCGGGTGTGCAAGCGGTCGTAGACGACGCCGACGCAGAGGAACAGCGCGCCCGACACGATGCCGTGCGACACCATCTGGAACACTGCGCCGGAGACGCCCTGTGTCGTGCCGGCGAAGATGCCCATGGTCACATAGCCCATATGCGCGACCGACGAGTAGGCGATCAGCTTTTTGATGTCTTCCTGCATCAGCGCGACCAGCGACGTGTAGACGATCGCGATCACGGAGAGCGTCCAGACCATCGGCGCGAAATAGAGAGAGGCATCCGGGAACATCGGCAGCGAGAAGCGCAGGAAGCCGTAACCGCCCATCTTCAGCATGATCGCGGCCAGCACGACCGAACCTGCCGTCGGCGCTTCCACGTGTGCGTCTGGCAGCCAGGTATGCACTGGCCACATCGGCATCTTGACCGCGAAGGATGCGAAGAATGCCAGCCACGCCCATGTCTGCAGGCTGCGCGGCACGGCGGTGTGCATCAGCGTCGGGATGTCGGTTGTGCCCGCATTCCAATACAGCGCCATGATGGCCAGCAGCATCAGCACCGAGCCGAGGAACGTGTAGAGGAAGAACTTGAACGAGGCGTAGACCCGGCGCGGGCCGCCCCAGATGCCGATGATCAGGAACATCGGGATCAGGCCGCCTTCGAAGAACAGATAGAACAGCACCAAATCCAGCGCCGAGAAGGTGCCGATCATCAGCGTTTCCAGGAACAGGAACGCGATCATGTATTCGCGGACACGCTTGGTGACCGACTTCCAGCTGCACAGGATGCAGAACGGCATCAGGGCCGTGGTCAGGATCACGAAGGGCAGCGAAATGCCGTCCACACCCATATGGTAGTTGATGGTCGCGGCCAGCCAGGGCGCCTTTTCGACAAACTGGAAGTCGCCGTTCGACGGGTCGAAGCGCATCACCAGGATCAGCGAGACCGCAAAAGTGATCAGCGTGGTCCAGAGCGCGATCCAGCGCGCATTGCCCTGCGCAGCCTCGTCGTCGCCGCGGCTGAGATAGATCAGGATCGCGCCGACGATCGGCAAGAAGGTGACGACCGAAAGAACCGGCCATGTCATGACGGACGCCATTGTTACTGGCCCCCCAGGCCGAAGATAAACCAGGTGATCAACCCGGCGACGCCGATCAGCATCGCGAAGGCATAGTGATAGAGGTAGCCGGTCTGCAGCTTAACCACGCCGCGCGTGATATTGAGCACGCGGGCCGAGACACCATCAGGCCCGAGGCCGTCGATGATCATGCCGTCGCCCTTCTTCCAGAGGAAGTGGCCGATCCACTTGGCCGGGCGGACGAAGATGATCTCGTAGAACTCGTCGAAGTACCACTTGTTGAGCAGGAACTTGTAGAGCAGCGGATGCTGGTTCGCGAGCTCGACAGGCAAATACGGCTTGCGAACATAGAACAGGTACGAAATCAGGAAACCGAGCACCATCATCACGGTCGGCACATACGGCACCCAGCCCGGGATGTGATGCATCTCCTCGATGATGTGCGGGTTCATCTTCAGCGATTCCCGGAAGAACTCGCCGACGTGATGACCGGCAAACAGCTCCTTGAACGGGAAGCCTGCGGCGAACGATCCGATGCCCAGCACGGCCAGCGGGACCAGCATCCACAGCGGCGCTTCATGCGCTGCATCGTAATGCTTCTTGTCGTGCGGCTCGCCATGGAACGTCTTGAACACCAGACGCCATGAATAGAACGAGGTCAGCAGCGCAGCGACCACGGTCATCAGGAAGCCGTAGAAGGCGAACTGGGTGTGCGAGGCGTAAGCCGCTTCGATGATCGCGTCCTTCGAGAAGTAGCCGGCCGTGAACGGGAATCCGGTCAGCGCCAGCGTGCCGATGGTCATCATCGCGTAAGTGAACGGGATCTTGTTCCACAGGCCACCCATCTTGCGGATGTCCTGTTCGTGATGCATCGCGTAGATCACCGAGCCTGAGCCCAGGAACAGCAGCGCCTTGAAGAAGGCATGCGTGAACAGGTGGAACATGGCGACCGAGTAAGCCCCCGTCCCTAGCGCCACGAACATGTAACCGAGCTGCGAACAGGTCGAGTAAGCGACGATGCGCTTGATGTCGTTCTGCACCAGACCGATGGTCGCGGCGAAGAATGCCGTGGTCGCGCCGACCAGCATCACGACGGCCTGCGCGTTCGGCGCAAGTTCAAACAGCGGCGACATGCGCGCCACCATGAAGACGCCCGCGGTGACCATGGTCGCCGCGTGGATCAGCGCCGACACAGGCGTCGGGCCTTCCATCGCGTCCGGCAACCAGGTGTGCAGCAGGAACTGGGCCGACTTGCCCATCGCGCCGACGAACAGCAGCAGACAGGTCAGTGTCAGCGCATCGGCGTGCCAGCCGAAGAAGTTGATCGTCTTGCCGGTCAGGCTAGGCGCGCTGGCAAAGATGGTGTCGAGATCGGTCGAGCCGACCAGCATGAACAGCGCGAAGATGCCGAGCAGGAAGCCGAAATCGCCGACGCGGTTGACCACGAAGGCCTTGATCGCCGCCGCATTGGCCGAGGGCTTCTTGAACCAGAAACCGATCAGCAGGTAGCTGGCCAGACCCACGCCTTCCCAGCCGAAGAACAGCTGCAGCAGGTTATCCGCGGTCACCAGCATCAGCATCATGAAAGTGAACAGCGACAGATACGCCATGAAGCGTGGCCGGTTCGGATCGTCTTCCATATAGCCGAGCGAATAGATGTGAACGAGCGACGACACCGTGGTGACGACGACGAGCATCACGGCGGTCAGCGTGTCGACGCGCAGCGTCCAGGACAGCTGCAGATCGCCTGAATTGATCCAGTTCAGCAGTACGACGCGGGCATCGTGATGCATGAAGGCGACATCGACGAAGGTCATCCAGGACAGCACCGCCGACACCACCAGAAGACCGGCGGTGATCAGCTCGGCTGCACGCGAGCCGAGCGCGGCCGGCTCGGCAACGTGGTGATGGTCGTCGTGATCATCGTGACCATGATCGTCATGCCCATGCGCAGCATGTGCATGCGCGCTGGCATCGCCGTGACCGTGGTCGTCATGCGCATGGTCCATCTCGTCGCCGCTCGGGTTACGCCCATGCGCACCCAGAATGGCGATGAAGCCTGCGATCAGCGCGCCGATCAGCGGCAGGAATACAAGAGCCTGGATCATAACTGGCTCAGCCCTTCATCAGATTGACGTCTTCAACCGCGATCGAGCCGCGGTTGCGGAAATAGACCACCAGCACGGCGAGACCGATCGCTGCTTCCGCAGCGGCCACGGTCAGCACAAGCAGCGCGAACACCTGCCCGACGATGTCGCCGAGGAAGGTCGAGAACGCCACCATGTTGATGTTGACGGCGAGCAGGATCAGCTCGATCGACATCAGGATGACGATGATGTTCTTGCGGTTCAGGAAGATGCCGAGAATGCCCAGCGTGAACAGGATCGCTGCGACCGCCAGATAGTGTCCGAGACCGATCGTCATTTGACCCAGCTCCCCGCGTCGGCGTCCTGCAGGCCCTGCCCGGTCGCGACCTTGCGCACTTCCATCGCCAGTTCCGGATTGCGCGCGTTCTGCACATTGATGTCCTGGCGCCGGACTTTGACCTTGTGACGCAGCGTCAGCACGATCGCGCCGATCATCGCCACCAGCAGCACCATGCCGGCCAGCTGGAAGTAATGGATGTACTTCGTATAGAGCACGAGGCCGAGCGCCTCGGTATTGCTCACATTCGTCGGGATGGCCGCCGTGATCGACTTGGTGACGTTCGGGTTCATCACCCAACCACCTGCGACCAGCAGCAATTCGGCAAGGAAGATCGCGCCGATCACCAGACCAAACGGCAGATACTGAATGAAGCCTTCGCGCAGCTGCGTGAAGTCGACGTCGAGCATCATGATGACGAACAGGAACAGCACCGCGACGGCGCCGACATAGACGACGATCAGCAGCATCGCCAGGAATTCGGCGCCCATCAGCACAAACAAGCCCGAGGCGTTGACGAAGGCCAGGATCAGGAACAGCACGGAATGCACGGGATTGCGCGAGGCAATCACCATGACCGCGGAAGCCACGCAGATGCTGGCGAACAGATAGAAGAACAATGCGGGAAGGATCATCTGGTCACCTTACCGGTACGGCGCGTCGAGTTCGATTGACTTCGCAATCTCGCGCTCCCAGCGGTCGCCGTTGGCGAGCAATTTCGCCTTGTCATAGTAGAGTTCCTCACGCGTCTCGGTGGCGAACTCGAAGTTCGGTCCCTCGACGATCGCATCCACCGGACAGGCCTCCTGGCACAGTCCGCAATAGATGCATTTCACCATGTCGATGTCATAGCGCACGGTACGGCGCGTCCCATCGTTGCGGCGCGGGCCGGCTTCGATGGTGATGGCCTGTGCCGGACACACCGCTTCGCAGAGCTTGCAGGCGATGCAGCGCTCTTCACCGTTCGGATAGCGGCGCAATGCGTGCTCGCCACGGAAACGCGGCGAGATCGGCCCCTTCTCGAACGGATAGTTCAGCGTCGGCTTCGGCTTGAAGAAATACCGCATGGCGAGGACGAACGCCGAAACGAACTCCGCCAGCAGAAGCGAATGAGCTGTTGCCCTGATATTCATAGTGACCTCATTTCGGAGCAAGGCCCCCGAATTGCAGCACGGCAGCGACGATGATGACGTACGCCAACGACAGCGGCAGAAACACCTTCCAGCCCAGACGCATCAGCTGGTCATAGCGGTAGCGCGGCACGATCGCCTTCGCCATCGCAATCAGGAAGAACATGAACATCACCTTGATGGCGAACCAGATGATGCCTGGCACCCAGGTGAATGGCGCGAACGGGATCGGCGACAGCCAACCGCCGAGAAACAGGATCGTTGCCAGCGCGCACATGGTGACGATGGCAACATATTCGCCGAGCATGAACAGCAGATACGGGGTCGAGCCGTATTCGGTCATGAAGCCCGCGACCAGTTCCGATTCCGCTTCGACGAGGTCGAAGGGCGGACGGTTGGTTTCAGCCAGCGCCGAGACGTAGAAGATCACGAACATCGGGAACAGCGGGATCCAGTACCAGCCGAGAATGCCCCACTTCGAATCCTGCGCGGCGACGATGGCCGTCAGGTTCAGCGAACCGACGCAGAGCAGGACGGTGATGATGACGAAGCCGATCGAGACTTCGTAGGACACCATCTGCGCGGCGGCGCGCAGCGCCGACAGGAACGGATATTTCGAGTTCGACGACCAGCCGGCCATGATGATGCCGTAGACCGACAGCGACGAGATCGCGAAGATATAGAGCACGCCGACATTGATGTCGGAGATCACCCAGCCGAGATCCATCGGGATCACCGCCCAGGCCGCCAGCGCGAGCACGCAGGACACCAGCGGCGCCAGCAGGAACACGCCCTTGTTGGAGCTGGAAGGAACCACGGGCTCCTTCAACACGAATTTCAGCAAATCCGCGAAGGATTGCAGCAGGCCGAATGGCCCGACCACGTTGGGGCCACGGCGGATCTGTACCGCCGCCCAGATCTTGCGATCAGCCAGCAGGATGTAGGCAATCGCAATCAATAGCACCACGAGCACAAGGAGGCTCTGCGCGACCATGATGATCAGCGGCCACAGGGTGCTTGTCCAGAATTCAGCCATCGGTTTACTCCGCCGCCGTCAGCATCTGGCCGGAGGCCAGGCGGGAGCATTCCGCCATGATGGCTGACGCACGCGCGATCGGGTTGGTCAGGTAGAAGTCCTCAACGGAGGCCTTGAACGGTGTCTTGTCGACGGTGCCGCCCTTGCCCGCAAGGGTCTTGATCGCACCGGCATCGCCGGCCTCGATCTGATCGATGCGCATCAGGTGCGGTGCAGCCTTGAAGATCGCCTGCCGCAGCGCAGCCAGCGAGTCGTAAGGCAGCTTGTGGCCGAGCACGTCGGACAATGCGCGGATCACTGCCCAGTCCTCGCGGGCATCGCCCGGCGGGAAACCGGCGCGCTCCGCCATCTGCACGCGGCCTTCGGTGTTGACGAAGATGCCGGACTTTTCGGTATAGGCCGCACCCGGCAGGATCACGTCGGCGCGATGCGCACCGCGGTCACCATGGGTGCCGATGTAGACGACGAAGGTGCCGTCGGCGACTTTCACGTCGTCGGCGCCGAGCGAGAACAGCACGTCGAGCGAACCGGCCGACGTCATCTGCGCGAGGCTCAGGCTGCCCGAGGTCGGCGCGAAGCCGATATCGAGCGCGCCGACCGTCGAGGCTGCTGTCTGCAGCACCGCAAAACCGTTCCAGCCGTCCTTGATCACGCCGAAGTCCGACGCGAGCTTGGCAGCCGCCGCCAGTACCGCAGCGCCATCGGCACGTGCGGCTACACCGGCGCCAACCAGCACGATCGGGTGCTTGGCGTTCTTCAGCACATCGGCGAAGGCGTTCTTGCCGGCGGCGAGTTCGGCCAGCGAGTCCGTGCCGGCGCCGAGATAGTCGTAGCGATAGGTCAGATCAGCCTTCTCGCCGATCACGCCGACCTTCAATGCACCGGTGCGCCATGCCTTGCGGATGCGCGCGTTGAGAACGGCGGCTTCCTTGCGCGGATTGGCGCCCACGATCAGCAGCGCATCGGCCTGCTCGATGCCGGCGATGGTCGGGTTGAAAATGTAGGACGCGCGGCCAGTGGCCGTGTCGAACGCGCCCGCGCTCTGGGTCGCCAGATTGGCAGAACCCATGCTTGCGAGCAGTTGCTTCAGCGCGAACATTTCCTCGACGGCGGCGAGATCGCCAGCGATGGCGCCGATCTTCTTGCTGCCGGCAACCTTCGAAGCGATGGCACTGAACGCTTCAGCCCAGGTCGCAGCGCGCAGCTTGCCGTTGTCGCGGATATACGGACGATCGAGGCGCTGCGTGCGCAGGCCGTCGACGATGTGGCGCGTCTTGTCGGAGATCCATTCCTCGTTCACGGCCTCATTGACGCGCGGCAGGATGCGCATCACTTCGCGGCCACGGGTATCGACGCGGATCGCCGAACCGACGGCATCCATGACGTCGATGGACTGGGTCTTGCCGAGCTCCCACGGACGCGCGGCGAAAGCGTAAGGCTTCGAGGTCAGCGCACCGACCGGGCAGATATCGACCAGGTTGCCCTGCAGCTCCGAGGTCAGCGCCGTTTCGAGGAACGAGGTGATTTCCATGTCCTCGCCGCGACCGGTGGCACCCATTTCCGGCACGCCGCAGATTTCTGCAGCAAAGCGGACGCAGCGCGTGCACTGGATGCAGCGATTCATCGAGGTCTTCACCAGCGCGCCGAGATACTTGTCCTCGACGGCACGCTTGTTTTCGGCAAAGCGCGACGTGTCGACGCCATAGCCCATGGCCTGGTCCTGAAGATCGCACTCGCCGCCCTGATCGCAGATCGGGCAATCCAGCGGGTGGTTGATCAGCAGAAATTCCATCACGCCTTCGCGTGCCTTCTTGACCATCGGCGAACGGGTCGAGATTTCCGGCGGTTCTCCCTTGGGACCAGGCCGGCAATCACGCACGCCCCAGGCGCAGCTCGCGACCGGCTTCGGTCCGCCCTTCACCTCGACCAGGCACATGCGGCAATTGCCGGCGATCGACAGGCGCTCGTGGTAGCAGAAGCGCGGGATTTCGGCGCCGGCGGCTTCACACGCCTGCAGCAGCGTGTATTCCGCGGGGACCTCGATCTCTTTGCCGTCGATGATCAGTTTCGTCATAGCCATGCGCCCTACTCCGCCGCGACCAGATGCGCGGGATCGAGGATGCCCTGATCATCGAGCGTGGCCTTGCGGCTGAACTCTTCGATGCGGCGTTCGATCTCCGGGCGGAAGGCGCGGATCAGGCCCTGCACCGGCCACGCGGCGGCATCGCCGAGTGCGCAGATGGTGTGGCCTTCAACCTGCTTGGTGACTTCGAGCAGCATGTCGATCTCGCGCTTGTGAGCGCGGCCTTCGACCATGCGGCTCAGCACGCGCCACATCCAGCCGGTGCCTTCACGGCACGGCGTGCACTGGCCGCAACTCTCATGCTTGAAGAAGTAGCTGATGCGGGCAATCGCTGCGACGACATCGGTGGACTTGTCCATGACGATGACGCCGGCGGTGCCGAACGACGACTTCACCGCGCGGGTGCCGTCGAAATCCATGATGAGTTCTTCGCAATCCGCAGCCGGGATCAGCGGGCACGATGCGCCGCCCGGGATGATCGCGAGCAGATTGCCCCAACCGCCACGAATGCCGCCGCCGTGCTTCTCGATCAGTTCACGGAACGGAATGCTCATGGCGTCTTCAACGACGCAGGGCGTGTTGACGTGGCCGGAGATGCCGTAAAGCTTGGTGCCGACATTGTTCGGACGGCCGATCGAGGCGAACCACGCCGCGCCGCGGCGCAGGATGTCCGGCGCAACGGCGATCGACTCGACGTTGTTCACCGTGGTCGGGCAGCCGTAGAGACCGACATTGGCCGGGAATGGCGGCTTCAGGCGCGGCTGGCCCTTCTTGCCTTCGAGGCTTTCGAGCAGCGCGGTCTCTTCGCCGCAGATATAGGCGCCGGCACCGTGCGCGACATAGAGGTCGAACGGGAAGCCGTGAATGTTGTTCTTGCCGATCAGATTGGCCTCATAGGCCTGATCGATCGCCGCCTGCAGATGTTCGCGCTCCCGAATGAATTCGCCGCGCACATAGATGTAGCCGACATGAGCGCCCATGGCGCAGCCGGCGATCAGACAGCCTTCGACCAGCGTATGCGGATCGTGCCGCATGATCTCGCGGTCCTTGCAGGTGCCGGGCTCGGACTCGTCGGCATTGACGACGAGATAGCTCGGGCGGCCGTCGGCATTGTCCTTCGGCATGAAGGACCACTTCATGCCGGTCGGGAAACCTGCACCGCCGCGGCCACGCAGGCCCGACGCCTTCATCTCGTTGACGATCCAGTCGCGGCCCTTGTCGATGATGGCTTTGGTGCCATCCCAGCCGCCGCGGCGGCGTGCGCCGGCGAGGCCCCAGTCGTCGAGGCCGTAGAGATTGCGGAAGATGCGGTCGTTGTCGTCGAGCATGGCTTCCTCGATCAGCGATTGGATTGCTTGTAGGCGAGCATCGCGGCGCAACCGCCGAACACAACGGCCCACAACAGACTGGATTCAAGCGTGGCGTTCAAAAAGAAACGCTGCAGCGAGAAAATGAACGCAGCTGCGACCATCGTATGCAGTGCGATGTAGAGCCACTTGTTCATTGCCGCGTCCCCCGACTGCGTTGCAAATTTCATCGACAGTGCGCGCGTCATTTCTTCGGCTCCTTCGGAGTCTTCGGCTCCTTGGGAGCGCCAGCTTTCGGCGGATTAGCCTTGGTCGCATCAGCCGCTGGCGGCTTCGGCGCCGGGCGCTCCTGCACATTGGCCGACTCGGTCTGCTTCTTCGGCTCGGCATCGGCGAGCGCGGGTTCCTTCGGCATATCCAGAACCTTGGTGTAACTGGCGGCGCCACCGCTCGTCATCACGCGCGCGCCGCCTTCGGGCGCCGCAAACTGACGGCCGATCTGCGAACCCGGCTTCGGCGGCGTGCCGGCAGCGAAACCGTCGATCAGCTTGTTCATGCTCTCTTTGGTGAGGTCTTCGTAGGTGTCGCTCCAGATCATCGCCATCGGGGCGTTGACGCAGGCGCCGAGGCACTCGACCTCTTCCCACGAGAAGTCGCCATCTGCGGACAGATGGAACGGGTCGTGATGGATGCGATGCTGACAGACGTCGATCAGATCGCCGGCGCCGCGCAGCATGCAAGGCGTGGTGCCGCAGACCTGAATATGAGCCTTCTTGCCGACCGGCTGCAACTGAAACTGGGTATAGAAGGTCGCGACTTCGAGCACGCGGATATATGGCATTTCCAGCATGTCGGCGACGACGCGGATCGCGGCTTCCGACACCCAGCCAGCCTGCTGTTCCTGCGCACGCCACAGGATCGCGATCACGGCGGATGCCTGACGACCGGGCGGATAATGCGTGATCTGCTCTTTCGCCCACGCCAGATTCTCAGGCGTGAATTCAAACGAAGCGGGCTGAACTTCTTTCGGAGCCAAACGGCGGACGGACATGTCTAGTCTCTCAATGAGTGCGGCGCGCCGCGCTCGCATTCAGGCTGTTGATGCGGTCGAGCCAGAACGCACTCGATGTGCCAAACACGTTGTAGCCAACATGTGTGGACACCTTGATGCGATCGAGGATCGACAACTCGGTCACGGTTTCGAAACGGTTGGTGGCGGGATCATGCACGATCAGCTTGAGCGGCGTTTGATCCAGGATAAAGCGTGAGACGGTGTGATACGGGTCATTGCCGTGCTCTTCACACATGATGACCGAGTCGCCCTGCAGCAATCGTGCGCCGCCCTTGATAGCCTCGATCTCGACGCCTTCGACGTCGAGCTTGATCAGATATTTGCCGGACATCGACACCTTGCCGTCGTCGAGCAGATTGTCGAGCGAGATCACCGGCACTTCCTCGCCGCCGGCATTGGGATCGCCGGCGATGCTGAAAGCTTCGTGCTTGGTGCCCGACAGATGCGCCGTACCACGCTGCGAGCCGATCGCGCATTTGATGACGTCGAACCGGTCACCATTGATCCTGGCGTTAGTAGCGAGCTTGGCGAAATTGTCGAACGACGGCTCGATCGCAATCGCCTTGTGCGAGCCGAACGGCCCGCTCGACACCAGCACCGACCAGTATCCGTAATTCGCGCCGCAATCGAGCAGCGTGTAATCGACATCGATCGAGTTCCGGAACAACACCTCAAGCTCGTCTTCATAGGAGAACGTGCGGTTGAGCAACTTGCTCCAGTAGCCATCGCCGAACGGGAATGCGAACAGCGCATCCGCATTCAGCTTCACCACGAGATCGCGCGCCGGCAGCACAGTCCTGCGCATCAGATTGGCGCACATGTTGTAGCCGCGATGCGAGAACGACGACGAGATCTTCGAGCCAACCACCAGCGCACAGGCCATCGCACGTTCCCAGAGATTCACGCTCTGGAGAACGCCGGACGCCCGGTCAAACTGTATGGGAGGCGTCAGCGTCACCGATCGACCTCTCCGAACACGATGTCGAGCGAACCGAGAATGGCGGAGACGTCGGCGAGCAGATGGCCGCGGCACATGAAATCCATGGCCTGCAGATGAGCAAAGCCCGGCGCGCGGATCTTGCACTTGTACGGCTTGTTGCTGCCGTCGGAGACGAGATAGACGCCGAACTCGCCCTTCGGCGCTTCGACGGCAGCATAGACTTCGCCTTCCGGCACACGAAAACCTTCGGTGTAGAGCTTGAAGTGATGGATCAGCGATTCCATCGAACGCTTCATCTCGCCGCGACGCGGCGGGAAAATCTTGTTGTCTTCGACCGCAACGGCGCCCTGCCCGTCCGGCGCGCGCATCTTGGCGATGCACTGCTTCATGATCTTGGTCGACTGTCGCATCTCTTCGACACGAATACAGTAACGATCGTAGCAGTCACCGTTCTTGCCGATCGGAACGTCGAAGTCCATTTCGGCGTAGCATTCATAAGGCTGCGACTTGCGCAAATCCCATGCAGCGCCCGAGCCGCGCACCATCACGCCGGAGAAGCCCCACTTCCAGGCGTCTTCCAGCGACACCACGCCGATATCGACGTTACGCTGTTTGAAAATACGATTGCCGGTGAGCAGCGTTTCGAGATCGTCGAGCACCTGCGGGAAGGCATCGCACCAGGCATCGATATCGTTGATCAGCTTGGGCGGCAGATCCTGATGTACGCCGCCGATGCGGAAGAACGCGGCATGCATGCGCGAGCCCGAGGCGCGCTCATAGAACACCATCAGTTTTTCGCGCTCTTCGAAGCCCCACAGCGGCGGGGTCAGCGCGCCGACGTCCATCGCCTGCGTGGTGATGTTGAGAAGATGCGACAGGATGCGGCCGATTTCGGAATACAGCACGCGGATCAACTGGCCGCGGCGCGGCACGGTGACGCCGAGCAGCTTTTCGGCGGCCAGACAGAATGCGTGTTCCTGGTTCATCGGCGCGACGTAATCGAGCCGGTCGAAATACGGGATCGCCTGCAGATAGGTCTTCTGCTCGATCAGCTTCTCGGTGCCGCGGTGAAGCAGGCCGATATGCGGATCGACGCGCTCGACGACTTCACCGTCGAGTTCCAGCACAAGGCGGAGCACGCCGTGCGCGGCCGGATGCTGCGGTCCGAAGTTGATCGTGAAATTGCGAACGTTGGGTTGTTCGGTCATGGCTTGACCTCTGCCTTCTCGTCACCCGGCAGCACGGGATAATCCGCGCCTTCCCAAGGCGAGAGGAAATCGAATTTGCGGAATTCCTGGTTGAGCCGGACCGGCTCGTACACCACCCGCTTCTCCTGGTCGTCGTAGCGAACCTCGACGAAGCCAGTGAGCGGGAAGTCCTTGCGCAGCGGATGGCCGTCGAAACCGTAATCGGTCAGCAGCCGGCGCATGTCGGGATGGCCGACAAAGATCACGCCATAGAGGTCATAGGCTTCGCGCTCGAACCAGTCAGCGCCGGGAAACACCGAAATGATCGACGGCACCTGAGTTGTTTCGGATGCCAGACCTTTCAGACGGATGCGGGTGTTCAATGTCGGCGACATCAGATGATAGACGACGTCGAAGCGCTTCTCGCGCCCCGGGTAATCCACAGCCGTCGCATCGGTGAAATTGACGAAGCGGCAGCGCGGATCGTCACGCAGGAACTGCGCGACCTCGACGATCCTCGATGTTTCCACCGCGATCGTCAGCTGGCCAAACGCCACCTCATGCGCGAGTGCGGCACCCGGCAGGGCGCCGACAATCGTCTGACCCAGTGTGTCGAGCCTCACATCGTCCATGACAAAGCCTTAAGCGTTCGCGAGTCTTAGCGTTCAATCGTGCCGGTGCGGCGGATCTTCTTCTGCAGCAGCAGCACGCCGTAGAGAAGCGCTTCTGCGGTGGGCGGGCAGCCCGGGACATAAATGTCGATCGGCACGATACGGTCGCAGCCCCGAACCACCGAATACGAGTAGTGATAGTAGCCGCCGCCATTGGCGCAGGAGCCCATCGAGATGACGTAACGCGGCTCCGGCATCTGGTCATAAACCTTGCGCAGCGCCGGGGCCATCTTGTTGGTCAGCGTGCCGGCGACGATCATCACGTCGGACTGACGCGGCGACGCGCGCGGCGCGAAACCGAAGCGCTCGACGTCGTAACGCGGCATCGACACCTGCATCATCTCGACCGCACAGCAGGCGAGACCGAAGGTCATCCACATCAGCGAGCCGGTGCGCGCCCAGGTGATCAGATCGTCGGTCGCAGCAACGAAGAAGCCCTTGTCGGACAGCTCGGCATTGACCTCGAGAAAATACGGATCGTTCGCGCCGACCGGCTTGCCGGTGGACGGATCGATGATGCCTTTTGGCGCCTGCGCGATGGCGGGAGCCGAGGCAATGACTGGGCTCAATCCCATTCGAGCGCGCCTTTCTTCCATTCGTAGGCGAAACCGATGGTGAGCACGCCAAGAAACACGATCATCGACCAGAAGCCGGTTGCGCCAAGCTTGCCGAAGGCCACTGCCCACGGAAACAGAAAGGCGACTTCCAGATCGAAGATGATGAAGAGAATCGCCACCAGATAGAACCGCACATCGAACTTCATGCGCGCATCGTCAAAAGCGTTGAATCCGCATTCATAGGCGGACAGCTTTTCCGGATCTGGCTGCTGGTAGGCGACGAGAAATGGCGCGATCAGCAAGGCCAGACCGATGACGGATGCGATGCCGATAAAGACCACAAGTGGGAGATAATTATGCAAGATGCCGTTCATCGGCGAGCCTTACTCCTGCGGCCCTGACTTTGCCACAGATTCGAACATTGGAATGGTTCTGAGGCTTAGCGCAGCGCAACAAGCCATGCAAGACAAGGGATGTTGACAGTTTTATGCCCTGCCATGCGCGGCGCGACGATTGAAACGCAACCTTGCCGATGCATCGCCGGCTGCGACAAACCTCCCGCAGATTCTCAAAAAATCCGGCATGACTTCTCAACCGCCGGGACCGTCAAACCTCGCCCGTCGGCGGGGCGGACCTGACGTTCCTTCCCTGCCACAACATGCCATCCAATTCGGCGCGTTTCCGTACCAGCAGCAACTCCGCGGCGGCGTTGTCCATGCCCGCCTGTCGCAACAGGCGGATCGCCGCGCCGAGCTCGGCGATCTGCGCCCGCAATGTGATGATCCTGAGTTGCGGCGGCTCGCTCACGCCGGACATGCCAGCGCCTCACGTTCCGCAATGAGCGCCAGCAGGTCGGCCTGCATCCGCCGCAGGCGCATGGAGGCATTGGCACAGTCCAGCCCGGCATTGGTCAGCAGCCGGATATCCGACTGCACCCCTTTCATCTGGTAGCGCAGCCGGGCGATTCTGAAATTCAGGTTGGCAAGCTTGGTCATTTGCGATATAGAACAAAAAGAGAACAAATTGACAAGCCATTGTTTCGACCCAGATCGGATTTTTGGAGGTTCCCATGACCCTTGCTTTGAAGGCCCTGGCTTTGAAGACCCCGGCTTTGAACGCCCGCGGTGAGATCGTCGTCCCCGCGATTGCCGCATCGGTATCGTCGTATGAGAGCCTGCCGGATCGCCTCTCCGGCCCGATGACCCGCGGCCAGGCGCTGACGCTGAAATCGCTGGCGATCGAGGCCTATCAGCCCAAACAATTCGAAAAGGACCTGACGCGCGCTGAAGCCGCGCGGCGAATCGAGGCGCTGAAGCAGGAAATCGCGCTCGCAGATTCGTTCTGAGCGCTGGCACGTCAAATGCCGCGCGAGACGTCTGCAACTCTATAGTTCTCTTGAAGAAACTTGTTGGGACAACCGCGGATGGACCTGAATCCCGCCATTCCCGATGGAATGGCGCGAGAGACGGGACTCGAACCCGCGACCTCTGCCGTGACAGGGCAGCGCTCTAACCAACTGAGCTACTCCCGCGTGGATCGTCTGCAATCCCGCAGTGGGGCTGGACATAAAGGGACGTCCTTTTGAAGTCAAGGACGTTGCAGAACCATTCCGGGGGACATCACAAGAAGGCGTCGTTGCAGGCTTGCGAGAAGGCCATTTTAAGGCCGGAAATGCAAATAAGCCCCTGTTTGCAGGCAAAACAGCGGGGCGGCATCGCTCCGAATCGTTTAAGCCCTGCTGCGTCACAGGTTTAAGACAGACCACCAACGAGAAGGGCCAGATTCATGGCAAAAGCTGCAACCACCACCGCCGCGAAAGCGGCCACTCCTCCCACCATCACGCTGAAGCATCTCGCCGCGGCCCTGGCTGAAGATCACGAGCTGTCGAAGAAGAAGGCCGAAGAAATCCTCGGTGACATGGTGGAGCGCATCACCAACCACCTCAAGAATGGCGAGCGTATCCGCATCGTCGGCCTTGGCATCCTTCAGGTCCGCAAGCGCGCCGCCCGCATGGGTCGCAACCCGGCGACCGGCGAGCAGATCGAGATCGCGGCCAGCAAGAAGGTCGCGTTCCGGCCGGCCAAGGAACTCAAGGAAGCCGTCTGATCGACCGCTTGAACTTCTCATTCCGGGCCGCGTCCTCGTGACGGCCCGGAATGAAACTTCTAAGCTGTGAGGACTTCTGCAATCAGATGGTGACCTTTGACAGCAACTCTCCCCTTCGATTTCGCCCATGACGTGACTGCGTGCTTCCTGCGCTATGTGGTGATCGACACCCAGTCCGACCCCGCCTCCCCCACCTGCCCATCGACCGAAAAGCAGAAGGATCTCGGCCGCGTACTCGCGCAGGAGCTGCGGGACCTGGGGCTCAGGGACGCGCATCTCGACGAGCATGGCTATGTCTATGCGACGATCCCCGCGACATCGGACAAGAAAGTGCCGGTGATATGCTTCTGCTCGCATATGGACACTTCGCCCGACTGCAGTGGCAAGGACGTCAAACCGCAGATCGTCAAGAACTATCGGGGCGGCGATATCGTGCTGCCGGTGGACACAACGCAGGTCATCCGCGTCGCCGACAATCCGGCGCTGAAGGACCAGATCGGCCATGACATCATCACCACCGACGGCACCACTTTGCTGGGTGCCGATAACAAGGCTGGCCTTGCCGAGATCATGGACGCGGCACGTTTCCTGGTTGCCAATCCACAGATCAAGCACGGCACCATCAAGATCCTGTTCACGCCCGATGAAGAGATCGGCCGCGGCGTGGACAAGGTCGACCTGACAAAGCTGGGCGCCGACTTCGCCTACACCATGGATGGCGAGACCGCCGGCTATGTCGAAGACGAGACTTTCTCGGCCGACGGTGCCGTCATCACCATCGAAGGCGTCAGCGCGCATCCCGGCTTTGCCAAGGGCAAGATGGAGCACGCCATCAAGATCGCCGCCGCAATCGTCGAGCGACTGCCGAAAGACACCTGTTCGCCTGAGACCACCGACGGCAAGCAAGGCTTCCTGCATCCGATCGGCATTTCTGGCGCGCTTGAAAAAGCGACGCTCAGTCTGATCGTGCGCGACTTCACAGATGACGGCCTTGCCGAGAAGGAAACGCTGCTGCAATCCATCGTCGACGACGTGATGACGGCCTATCCGCATTCGACGGCGACACTCGAAATCAAGCAGCAATACCGCAACATGAAGCAGGTGATCGACCGCTATCCGCAGATGGTCGAATACGCCGTGGAAGCGATCCAGCGCGCCGGGCTCAAACCCGTCCGCAGCAGCATCCGCGGCGGCACCGACGGATCGCGGCTGTCCTTCATGGGCCTGCCCTGCCCCAATATCTTCGCCGGCGAACACGCCTTCCATGGCCGTACCGAATGGGTCAGCGTTCAGGACATGGAAAAAGCCGTGCAGACCATCGTGCATCTCGCGATGATCTGGGAAGAAAGGGCGTAGTGGTAACAAAGAACCATTCGCGGCACAAAGCAGCGAGGGACGGGCGTTCCGGCAGTGACGGAACGGTGTATAGTTGTACTGTCAATCGAATGGCGAATTGCGCGCCGTGACGGCGACGATATCCTCCCCAGTACATATTATAAATTATAACAAGAATAATTTCCCAAAAACATAGCTCCATTTCAGCTGATATGCAGGCGCGCCATGGGGTCATTCAAAGGCAAGCATTTTCAGACCGCGTTGTCGGCCATCGAAAGCATTGCCAATGCCGCCTCCATGTCTGCGGTTGGCGATGTCGTGGCCGCTACGGCCAAATCGTTCGGCTACAACCACATCTGCTTTCTGGCCTCGACCGGCGTCAACCAACCGTTCGAAGATCGCGTGTTGCTGAAAGTATGGCCCAAGCCATGGGCCGAACAATATAGCGCGTCCAATTTCTATGCCTCGGATCCCGTTGCGCCGCGGATCCGCCGGCAACCCGAGCTGTTCACCTGGTCCGACATCCGGCTCGATGAGGTCAGCCCGATATCACGGACCATCATGGAGATCGCGTCTGTCGATTACGGATTGAAGTTCGGCCTCTGCGCACCGGTGCACGGCATGAACGGCTATCAGGCCGGCCTCTCGCTGGCAGGCTACGAAGTCGAAAATACCGAGGACGCGCACGGCGCCATCGAGCTCGTCACGATGTATGCGTTCAACCGCTTTGCAACGCTTCGCTCTCATCAGCGTGCGAAGTTGATCGCCCTCACCTTGCGGGAGCGCGAGGTCGTCAGCTGGGTCGCTGCCGGAAAGACCGCCTGGGATACGAGCGTCATTCTCGGTATCTCCGAGGATACGGTGAACAAGACTGTCACCGCTGCCATGCACAAGTTGAATGCGCATACGCGCGCGCAGGCCGTGGCCGAAGCGATCACACAAGGACTGATCGCTTTCTGAATTGTCAATCCCCTGCCCACGGAATATCGCGACCAAACTCATCATGAGAACCCTCCACGCAGACGAGCGTGGAGAGCTTTTTATGATCGAGGTCATTCACAGCGGTAATGCTGGGCAGTTCGGCGATCTCCTGGACAAGCAATTTCGGTTACGGCACGAGGTCTTTGTCGGAGAGCGCGGCTGGACCGCCTTCGATGTCGATGGCGAGCACGAGAAAGACCAGTATGACGATGATGCCGCCGTCTATCTGGTCGCGGCCGACGACGCAGGCACTGTCGCAGGCGGCTTCCGGCTCTATCCAACCGTCTTGCCTCACATGCTCAGCGAGAATTTTGCGCAGCTTGTCGATGGCGCGCTGATCCAGCGCCGCGATGTGTTCGAGCTGACACGCTTTGCCATGCGCAAATCCGAACGCCGCAGCCATCACTATTTCGAACTGCTGCTCGCGATTCAGGAATATGGCCTGATGGAAGGCCTGTCCGGTTTCACCTCGGTCATCAATCCCTTGCGCATCCCGATTCTTCAGGGCTTCGGACTGGAGATCGAGCCGCTGGGATTGCCAGCCATGATCGATGGCGAGGCCACCATCGCCGTGCTGTTTCATGTTAGCGAAAAGTGTCTCGCTCGCGTCAGCAAGAGTGTCGCCATCAAAGACAGCGTCTTTGCACTGCCTCAGACATCCCGGCGGATCGCCTGATGCCGATGTCCCCCAATCAGTTCCAGGTCATTCAGGGCGGCAAGGACAGCGACGAGCTGATCGTCACAATGCTGCAAGCTTTGCGGCTGGCGAACGCATGCGGGTCCGAGACGACCTATGATCTGCTGCGCATGGCGCTGTTGAACGAAGGCGTTCAGCTCGCCAAGGTGCTGGCGGCGCGCTAGGCGAAACACCTGAGGGCGAGATCGGAATATCCGCGCGGGAACGCCTTGCCGCGACGGAGTGCTGGCGTTAAAGAGAGGCCGTGAGGGTGATTGCCCGAGGGCGGCTAGCTCAGCTGGTTAGAGCATCTCGTTTACACCGAGAGGGTCGGGAGTTCGAATCTCTCGCCGCCTACCACCACCTCCATGGGCCGCTATGGATCGTTCGATCCCTTCGGCCGCGCTGGTAGTTCCGCAAGATCATGAATCCAGGACGCGGCTGACCGGCACCAGATCTGTCGTCGTGGCGGCAGCTCGGCGCGCTGGCGGATACTGCCCCAGCGAATACCCCACTCGTTATCCTCAGCCGCCTCGCCACTGGCGAATATCGGCGTGCCGCAGTCCCCGCAAAAATGCTGCAGCCGGTTGAGACCGTTGTCGCCGCGCTTGACGTAGACCTTCGGCGCGCCGCCCGTCATCTCGATCGTGTCGGCCGGCGTCAGCACCGTGACGCGATAGGCCGAGCCGGTCATGGTCTGGCAATCCGTGCAATGGCAGATCGACACCCGCTGGGGATCGATTGTCGCGCGATAGCTGATGAAGCCGCAGTGGCATTGGCCGTCGATCTGCATCGCGCCTTCCTTCGCTACGTCTTTGCCCGCCGCCATGATGCCACAAAAAAACGGCGCCCCGAAGGGCGCCGCTGATTGCTATCGAGGATGTCGGCCTTAGTGAGCCGTCAGGCCGCTGCCGGCCTCTTCCGCGCCGTCGGCCTTCACCGGCAGCTTGGTGTCCTCTTCCCAGACGATCGCCTTCGGTGCCCGCACCAGGGCGTTGGCGATCACCTCGTCCATCCGGGCGACCGGGATGATATTCAGCCCGCCCTTGATGGCGTCGGAGATCTCGGTGAGGTCCTTGGCATTGTCCTCGGGGATCAGCACCGTCTTGATGCCGCCGCGGGCCGCTGCCAACAGCTTCTCCTTCAGACCACCGATCGGCAGGATCCTGCCGCGCAGCGTGATCTCGCCGGTCATGGCGACATCGTGACGGATCGGAATGCCCGTGAGCACGGACACGATCGTCGTCGCCATCGCCACGCCTGCGGACGGACCGTCCTTCGGCGTTGCACCCTCGGGCACGTGGACGTGGATGTCGCGCCGCTCGAACAGCGGCGGCTCGATCCCGAAGTTGATCGCACGCGAGCGGACGTAGGATGCCGCCGCCGAGATCGATTCCTTCATCACGTCACGCAGGTTGCCGGTAACAGTCATGCGGCCCTTGCCGGGCATCATGACGCCTTCAATGGTGAGCAATTCACCACCGACATCCGTCCATGCCAGACCGGTGACGACACCGACCTGATCGTCGCTCTCGATCTCGCCGTAGCGATACTTGGGCACGCCCAGGAACTCTTCGAGATTCTTCTCGGTGACCTTCACCACCTTCTTCTTCGAGAGCATCAGCTCCTTCACGGCCTTGCGGGCCAGTGTGGAGAGCTCGCGCTCCAGATTACGCACGCCCGCTTCGCGGGTGTAGCGGCGGATCATCAAGAGCAAGGCGTCGTCGTCGATCGACCATTCCTTGGCATCCAGACCGTGCTTCGAGAGCGCGATCGGAATGAGATGCTTGCGGGCGATCTCGACCTTCTCGTTCTCCGTGTAGCCGGCGATCCGGATGATCTCCATACGATCCATCAGCGGGCCCGGAATATTCAGGGTGTTCGCCGTGGTGATGAACATCACGTTCGACAGATCGTAGTCGACCTCCAGATAGTGATCGGCAAAGGTGCCGTTCTGCTCGGGGTCGAGGACCTCAAGCAGAGCCGACGACGGATCGCCGCGGAAATCGGCGCCCATTTTGTCGATCTCATCCAGCAGGAAGAGCGGATTCGTCGTCTTGGCCTTGCGCATCGACTGGATGATCTTGCCGGGCATCGAACCGATATAGGTCCGGCGATGTCCGCGAATCTCCGCCTCGTCACGCACGCCGCCGAGCGACACGCGCACGAACTCACGTCCGGTCGCCTTCGCGATCGACTTGCCGAGCGAGGTCTTGCCGACGCCGGGAGGACCGACGAGGCACAGGATCGGCCCGCTCAGCTTGTTGGCGCGGGTCTGCACCGCGAGATACTCGACGATGCGGTCCTTGACCTTCTCGAGCCCGTAGTGATCGTCGTCCAGCACGGCCTGCGCCGCGGCGAGGTCCTTCTTGACCTTGGACTTCTTGCCCCACGGAATCGACAGCAGCCAATCGAGATAGTTGCGCACGACGGTCGCTTCCGCGGACATCGGCGACATCTGGCGCAGCTTCTTCAGCTCATGCTGTGCCTTCTCGCGGGCTTCCTTCGACAGCTTGGTCTTGGCGATCTTCTCTTCGATGTCGGCCAGCTCGTCGCGACCTTCGTCGTCGCCGAGCTCCTTCTGGATCGCCTTCATCTGCTCGTTGAGATAATACTCGCGCTGGGTCTTCTCCATCTGGCGCTTGACGCGCGAGCGGATGCGCTTCTCGACCTGCAGCACCGAGATCTCGCTCTCCATCAGGCCGAGCACCTTCTCCAGGCGCGCGGTGACGGACAACGTTTCCAGGATGCCCTGGCGATCCGCGATCTTGACGGCGAGATGCGACGCGACCGTGTCGCCGAGCTTGGCGAAGTCAGTGATCGCCTGCACGACACCGACGACTTCGGCGGAGATCTTCTTGTTGAGCTTCACATAGCTCTCGAAGTCCGAGACCACCGAACGCGACAGCGCTTCCGCCTCGACGCTCTTGGCATCGGTATCGGCCAGCGCGACCGCCGTCGCTTCGTAATATTCGGTGCGATCGGAATACTTCTCGACCTTGGCGCGCTCGAGCCCTTCCACCAGCACCTTCACGGTGCCGTCGGGAAGCTTCAAAAGCTGCAGCACGCTGGCGAGCGTACCGATCTCGTAAATCGAGTCCGGCGATGGATCATCGTCCGACGCATTCTTCTGCGTGGCGAGCATGATGAGCGCATCATTCTTCATCACCTCTTCGAGCGCGCGGATCGATTTCTCGCGGCCAACGAAGAGAGGCACGATCATGTGCGGGAAGACGACAATGTCGCGCAGCGGCAACACCGGATAGGAGTGGCTTTCGCCGTGAACAATGGTTGGCCGGGGTTTGGAGGCAGTCATGGCCCATTCCTTTTGCTGTGCCCCCTTGCAAGCAGTCCGCCCGATGGCGCAACCGCACAAGGTGCCGATTTTCCGTCTTTGCTCGGCCGTCTCAGGCTCTACGTGTCCGGATCGTTATGGCGAATCTTGAGGGAGATTTTGTGTTCGCCGAGAGCATTAGGTGGCTATGGGCCGGGGGGGTGTCAAGTCGCGGAAATACCCATGAACAAGGGCGGTTTACAGAGCGTAGCAGCAATAAAATAGGCGGCTGCCGATCACCGGCAGCCGCCTATTGAACTTAAGTCGATGGGCCCGAAAGCCGCCCGATCAGGCGCTTGCGCTGCTCTCCGCCGTCCGGTCCGAACGGTCGGCGTAGATGTAGAGCGGGCGAGCCGTCCCATCCACAACCTCCTTGGAGATGACGACTTCCTCGACACCTTCCAGACCGGGCAGATCGAACATGGTTTCGAGCAGGATGCTCTCCAGGATCGACCGCAGACCACGTGCACCGGTCTTGCGTTCGATAGCCCGGCGGGCCACCGCACCCAGCGCCTCGTCGGCGAAGGTCAACTCGATGTTCTCCATCTCGAACAGGCGCTGGTACTGCTTGACCAGCGCGTTCTTCGGCTCGATCAGGATCTTCTTCAGCGAGGTCTCGTCGAGATCCTCGAGCGTCGCGACCACTGGCAGACGGCCGACGAATTCGGGGATCAGGCCGTACTTCAGCAGATCTTCCGGCTCGACGTGGCGGAAGATCTCACCGGTGCGGCGATCTTCGGGTGCCAGAACCTGCGCTGCGAAGCCGATCGAGGTGGTCCGTCCGCGCGACGAGATGATCTTCTCGAGGCCCGAGAACGCACCGCCGCAAATGAACAGGATGTTCGTCGTATCCACCTGCAGGAATTCCTGCTGCGGATGCTTGCGGCCGCCCTGCGGAGGCACGGAGGCAACGGTGCCTTCCATGATCTTCAGCAGAGCCTGCTGCACGCCCTCACCCGACACGTCACGGGTGATCGACGGATTGTCCGACTTGCGCGAGATCTTGTCGATTTCGTCGATATAGACGATGCCGCGCTGCGCACGCTCGACATTGTAGTCGGCAGCCTGCAGCAGCTTGAGGATGATGTTCTCGACGTCCTCACCAACATAACCGGCTTCGGTCAGCGTCGTCGCGTCGGCCATCGTGAACGGCACGTCCAGAATGCGGGCGAGCGTCTGCGCGAGCAGCGTCTTGCCCGAACCGGTCGGACCGATCAGCAGGATGTTCGACTTCGCGAGTTCGACGTCGTTGTGCTTGGTCTGGTGGTTGAGGCGCTTGTAGTGGTTATGCACCGCGACCGAGAGAACCTTCTTCGCATGGAACTGACCGATGACGTAATCATCGAGCACCTTGCAGATTTCCTTCGGCGTCGGAATGCCGTCGCGCGACTTGACCAGCGAAGACTTGTTCTCCTCGCGGATGATGTCCATGCAGAGTTCAACGCATTCGTCGCAGATGAAGACGGTAGGACCCGCGATCAGTTTGCGAACTTCGTGCTGGCTCTTGCCGCAGAACGAACAATACAGCGTGTTCTTGGAGTCGCTGGTACCGACCTTACTCATTCCTATCTCCGTCCGCCGTTCGATCTTTGTCTGCCGGTCGCCCAGTTACGGGACATATCCCGTAGATAGAGCAAAATCCGTACCAAAAAAGACCTCGTTCCAGAATGCCGCTCGAATCACGGCTCACTCGAATCCCCGCGATACTAACCGATCCGCATCAGCGAACCATGCTGACAGCCGATGATCAAGAATTCGCTAATCGGCTCCATCGCCTGGAGCGTGACAATAGCGTGATTTGCGGCATTTGCGCGGGAGAACCCCGAAAATTGGGGGAACGTTGCGTGAATGACACCACCCGACCAGCACGAAAGCGGAACTCTCGCGTCTGCTGGCGTCGGCACATAGTACCAATTCGGGAATAACTTGATCGATATGGCTGGCTTGGGACAGGCGGCGCGCGGGCGCCGTCTGTCTCGGTCTCGATATGTTCGCCGAAACGGCGTCGTTTAGGCGGGCTTCGCCGGGGTCGATTCTTCAGCGCGCTTGTCGATGACCTTGTCGATCAGCCCGAAATCCTTCGCCTGATCCGCGGTCATGAAGTTATCGCGCTCGAGCGCATTGTGAATGTCCTCGTAAGCACGTCCCGTGTGCTTCACATAGATCTCGTTGAGCCGGCGCTTCAGGCTCTCGACTTCCTTGGCATGGATCAGGATGTCGGTGGCCTGGCCCTGGAAGCCGCCTGACGGCTGATGAACCATGATGCGGGCGTTCGGCAGCGCGAAGCGCATGTCCTTTGCGCCAGCCGTCAGCAACAGCGAGCCCATCGACGCGGCCTGACCGACGCACAGCGTCGACACCGGCGGACGGATGAACTGCATCGTGTCGTAGATCGCCAGACCCGACGTCACCACGCCACCGGGCGAGTTGATGTACATCGAGATTTCCTTCTTCGGATTCTCGGCTTCGAGAAACAGAAGCTGAGCAACGGTCAGCGTCGACATGCCATCTTCGACCGGACCGGTCACGAAGATGATGCGCTCCTTCAGAAGGCGCGAAAAGATATCGTAAGCCCGTTCGCCGCGGTTGGTCTGTTCGACCACCATCGGGACGAGGTTCATGTAGGTTTCTACCGGATCGCGCATTGATCACCCGAAAGGTTGGAGGAGACACACGTCCATCGGCAAGACTGGAACCGGTTACGGTTTGCCGGGAGAGGACGAACGTCCCGTGATGCAGGAACAACAAACAGAGCCCACAGATATGGACCAATCGAGCGGCAACAAGACCACCGGTCCACATGCCACCCTGAACCTCAGTTCAAGCCGATTCGGACGGCCACCGCAAAGCGCTGGAGCCCTTTTGGAACCTGTTTCGAGCGGTATCCTTAACGTCAAAACGCCGGCTGGAGGACCCGGCCGGCGCTTCTTTTAACGTCTTCTAAGAAGAAGCGGCTCAGGCCGCAGTCTTCTCGTCCTCGTCCTTGTAGAGGTCGTCCTTGGACACCTTCTTCTCGGTCACATTGGCCAGTTCGAGGATGAAGTCGACGACCTTGTCCTCGTAGATCGGTGCACGAAGCTGGGCCAGCGCGTTGGGATTGCTGCGGTAAAAGTCCCACACTTCCTTCTCGCGGCCCGGCATCGAACGGGCGCGCTCGATCACGGCACGGCTGACCTCGTCATCGCTGACGGTGATCTTGTTCTTCTCGCCGATCTCCGAGAGCACGAGACCGAGACGCACGCGGCGATCGGCGATCTTGCGGTACTCTTCCTGCGCGGCTTCTTCGGTGGTGTCCTCGTCGGCGAAGGTCTTGCCCGACGATGCCATCTCCTGCTGGATCGAATTCCACATCAGCTTGAACTCTTCATCGACCAGCGACGGAGGCGCATCGAACTTGTGGGTCTCGTCGAGACGGTCGAGCAGCAGGCGCTTGACGCGCTGGCGGGTCGCACCGGCGAATTCGGCAACCAGACGCTCGCGTGCAGCTTCCTTCAGCTTGTCGAGGGACTCGAGGCCGAGGGTCTTGGCGAACTCGTCGTCGATCACGGTGTCGACCGGCGATTCCACCTTGGCCGCAGTGGTCTCGAACTCGGCGGCCTTACCGGCCAGCGTCTCGCTCGCATAGTTGACCGGGAACGACACCTTGAGGGTGCGGGTCTCGCCGGCGGCGATGCCGATCAGCTGGTCCTCGAAGCCCGGGATGAAGGTGTTGGAGCCGATCGCAACCGGGATCTCCTCGCCGGTGCCGCCCTCGAAGGCGACGCCGTCGATGGTGCCCTTGAAGTTGACCGTCACGCGGTCGCCCGACTCGGCCTTGCCGGTCTTCTCGGTGAACGAACGGTTCTGGTCGGCGACGCGCTTGATCGCTTCATCGATGTCCGCATCGGTCACTTCGGCCACCGGCTTCTCGACGGTGAAGCTCTTGAAGTCGGCGAGCGCGATCGGCGGCACGACTTCGATGGCGACGGTGTAATTCAGGTCCGACTTGCCCGACAGGATGTCTTCGACTTCCTTCTGCTCGGTCGGCATCGTGATCTTCGGCTCGGAAGCGAGCTTGAAGCCACGCTCGGTGAAGATCTGCGTGTTGGTGTCGCGGATCAATTCATCGACGGTCTCGGCGGCAACCGAGCGACCATAGAGACGCTTCAGGTGACCGACGGGAACCTTGCCCGGGCGGAAGCCGTTGAGCTTGACCTTGCCCTTCATGTCATCGAGGCGCGCATCGACCTTGGCTTCGATGTCGGCAGCCGGCACGTTGACCGAGAACTCGCGCTTCAATCCCTCGGAGAGGGTTTCATTCACCTGCATGGCGTCAATCTTCTTCCCGCTTGGTCCGGCCCAATGGCCCGGACATTGTAAATCTGTGCGGCATCAGGCCAGAGCCTGCGCCGGTGGTGCGAACTGTCTCTGCAAGGCCAACCTTGCGGAAACACGTCCGAAAATCGTCATGGTCAAACGCTATGTGCGCTTGGTGCGGGCGGAGGGACTCGAACCCCCACAACTTTCGTCACTGGAACCTAAATCTCGTGGCGCAAAACCGTGAGACGCCTAAGCTCCCGTAATCGCTGAGCTTATTTAGATCGGCGATACCTGCACTGTCATCATCAGGTGCAAAATGTCACCCATTTCACACCTGATTTGTCACCCGGTGACGCCAATACGACGAACAGTGGATTATGTCGAGACATCCACCGCTCAATTGTGTATCGGAATGCCCCGTGCCCGGCTGGCGGAATTGGTAGACGCAACGGTTTTAGGTACCGTCGCTGAAAGGTGTGGGGGTTCGAGTCCCTCGCCGGGCACCATTTTGGGGGCGTACTCGTGCCGAATAGGGACCTCAACTACTTATCTTACCCAGCCCTCATCGAGATAAAAGGCACAACAGGAAGCGGGTTCCATCTCTACGACAACGAGAACGTCTATCTCGTTTCGGCAGCGCATGTTCTGTTAAAAAACAAATTAGAACTCTTCACTGATCCGGTGATAATCACCGCACTCGATAGTGTAACGCTCACTAAGACAGTCAAGCATTCGCTCGACAGTCCGAGGCTTTTTGCAGACGGTAATTTTTGCAGGCATCCCGATGGTCTCACCGATGTGGCCGTCTGTCGAATTGGAACGATGAGACCTCAGCCTGATGCGGGGGTTAATCGGTATCGAATGGACCTCGTCGAAGGCGTCACTCAAATTGGTTACGACCCGGCGACATACCTGCAAGGTACGCCTCTTAGCATGACCGCCTTGTATGCGTCGGTGATACCGGGGGAGCCGATCTTCATGATGGGCTACCCAACCTCACTCGCTGAAAAGGAAGATGCGCTTGACCGAGGATACCCGCTGCTGCGCTCGGGTATCGTAGCTGGCAAGCCGCCGAGCAACAAGATCATCATCGATTGTCCAACCTATCCCGGTAACAGTGGTGGCTTGGTGCTGAGGGCCGAGGATCGACACTCCGTCGGAGTCGCAATCAGAAATATCGGATTTGTCGAGAAGCTGTATAGCTCAGTTGATCGTCAAGAGGTAAGTCAACGACGACACAACTCAGGATACACAGTCGTCGAGCCGATGGATCGAGTAATCGAAACGATCAATGAGTTGAAGCGACTGGCCAAATCCACAAATCAGCCAGAAGCGCTCGTCGATAGGTGAATTTGTCACCTCTTATTGTCACCTTTTGACCTGTCAGGAAAATAACCTGCCAAGCGCAGTAGATTACTGATCTACTGATGTGATTGAAGCAACTTGGGAAGTCGGCGAAACGGGGCGTATCACCTGCGAAAGCTAGAGGATTTGGCACCAACACCTAAATCCAGCGCGTCTACCAATTCCGCCACGCCCGCGAAAAACATCATGTCCGGCCGCGATGTCGCGAGCGGCGGGCTTATAACATGGGGACCGTGGTTCGCAGCAAAAAAATGGTCACATAGCGGCTTACTTGCCGCAGCCCCGGCAACTGGACTTTGGCGCGGCAAAATGGTCGGGATTTGGGCATGACGAACCGCTTTCTCCCCCTCACGCGCCGGACCCTGCTTGCAGGCGCCGGAAGCGCGCTGATCGCCCCGATTCTGCCCCGGGTCAGCCTCGCGCAAGCCGTCGCCGCGCTGGAACTACAGGCCAAGGCTGATCCCTTCCCGGTGAAGCCCGGCGCCTCCACCGAGGCCTGGACGCTCCATTCGGCCCAGAAGGGGCCGCTGCGCTTCAACCGCGGCGACGAGATCACAGTTCAACTCGCCAATCAGCTGCCGGTCCCTATCGTCTTGAACTGCCGAGGCATTAACGGCACGTCCGGGATCGGCCCGCTGCTCGACCGCAAGCCGGTCGCGGCCGGGGCCAAGGACGCGTTCAAGCTGCAGATGCGCAGCGCCGGAACGTCGTATCTGGACATGCGCCTGCTCGGCGACGGTCAGGCGCTGCCGTCTCAGGTCCGCAGCGTGGTCGTCCAGGAGAGCGATCCGGTCGAGGTGGACCGCGACGAGGTGCTGCTGATCGAGGACTTCCGCCTCAGGCCGGACGGCGGTCTGCTCGCCCCCGCCAGTGATCCGAAAGACGCCGCGGCGCTGTTCCTGATCAACCGGAAATCCACGCTGGAGCTGTCGGCCCGCGTCAACGAACGGCTCAGGCTCCGTCTCATCAATGGCTGCCAACGCAATGTGGTTGCTATAAAATTTGACGATCACGAGGTCCGTGTGATGGCCATCGACGGTCAGCCCTCGGAGCCATTCCCTGCCCGTAATAATCAGGTGGTGCTGGCGCCCGGAACGCGGGTTGACGTCTTCCTCGACGCCGTCAGGCCGGCGGGATCGACCTCGGCGATCCTGCTCCATGACGGCAAGACAGCCCGGCCGATCGGCCAGATCCAAATGTCCAACGATCCACCGCTACGGGCCACGCCCCTGCCGGCCGCCGCGCCGCTGCCCTCCAACGGTTTGCCAGCTCAGCTCGATCTCAAGGGCGCGCTGCGCGTCGATATGGCCCTGAGCGCCGTCAGTCCCGAATGGGTGAAGCCGGTCGACCTGTCCGCCGGCACGCCGCCGGCATTCCGGACCAAGCCCGGCCGCACCGTGGTGCTTGCGCTGACCAACCGGGCCACCAGCCCGATGGTATTCCAGATCCACGGCCATCACGTCCGCCTGCTCGACAGGCTCGATGACGGCTGGAAACCGTTCTGGCTCGACACCCTGGCGCTGGACGTCGGCCAGACCCAGCGCATCGCCTTTGCCGCCAACAATGTCGGGCGCTGGCTGATGGAGGCCTTCGTCGCTGACTGGGCCGCCCCGCGGCAGGTCCGCTGGTACGGCGTCGACTGAGAGGTCGTCAGTACTGGATACCGAGCTGGTCGTAGACCCGACGGAACACCGCCGGCAGCACCTCGGTCAGATCCTCGGCGATCAACCCGGGGCCAGCTTCGCTGCCCGCCTCGCCATGCATCCAGACTCCGATACAGGCGGCCTCATAGGCAGGAACGCCTTGCGCCAGCAGCGCGCAGCTGATGCCGGCCAGCACATCGCCGGAACCGGCAGTCGCCAGCCATGGCGGCGCGTTGGCAGCGATGGCGGCTCGGCCATCCGGCGATGCCACGACTGTATCCGGCCCCTTCAACAGCACGATAGCACCCGACTCTTGCGCCGCCAGACGAACCCGCTCCAGTTTAGATAACGCTGGATGTTTCCCGTCCACCTTACTGAAGATGCGTGAAAATTCACCTTCATGAGGCGTCAACACGACGCCGGATTCCGGGCTGGCCTTGATCAGACCGAACAGCTGCTCGGGCGCCTCTGCGAAGCTGGTCAGCGCATCGGCGTCGAGCACCGCATGTCGCTTCGTGGCCAGGATGGCCTCCACGAACATGCGCGTCCGTTCGCCAACACCGGCCCCCGGCCCGATCACGCAGGCTGACACCTTGCCGCCGATCAGCGCGGCGAACTCCGCCGACGTATCCACCGGCCGCACCATCACCGCCGTCAGCGCGGCGGCATTGACCGCCAGCGCATCGCGCGGCGACGCCACAGTCACCAGCCCCGCCCCGCCCCGCAGCGCTGCGCGGGCGGACAGCCGGGCAGCGCCCGTGGCGGCGATGTCGCCGGAGACCACCACGGCATGGCCGCGCGAGAATTTGTGGCTGTTGATTTTCGGCACCGGAAACGCGTCGGCCCACAGGTCCGGATTGTTCTCGAAGGTCTGCGGGCGGATTTCCGCCAGCACATCCTCGTCGATGCCGATGTCGATCACCCGGAGCCGGCCACAATGCACCCGGCCCGGCACCAGCAGATGGCCCGGCTTGGGTCTGAAGAACGTCACGGTCTCGGTCGCCCTGATAGCGCCGCCCATCACGGCCCCTGAATCGCCGTTGATACCGCTCGGCAGATCGACAGCCAGCACGGGCACGCCGGCCGCATTGATGGCGTCGATCATGATCAGCGGATCGCCCTTGACCGGACGATTGAGCCCGGCGCCGAACAACGCATCGATGATCAAAGCCGGCTGCCCGATCAAGGAGGGATCACAGGGCAGCACCTCGCCCTTCCATCCCTTGGCAGCCAGCGCCGCATCGCCCTTCAGCGTTGCCCGGTCGCAGAGCAGGATCACCGAAACGTCACGCCCCTGCGCCGCGAGCTCGGCCGCCGCGACGAAGCCATCGCCGCCATTGTTGCCACGACCGGCAACGACCAGGATCACCCCCTCCTCGGCCAGTTCGCCCGCCACGTCCGCGACCGCCCGTCCGGCGGCGCGCATGAGTTTGAAGCCTGGCGTGCCCGACGCAATCGTGAGTTGATCGGCGCGCGCCATCTCGTCGGTCGTTAGAATATCCATCTCGCTTCTCACTACGCCTTTTTGGAAGGCACTCGCGTCACACGCGAACGCAGCAGAGTAAAACTGCACATCATGCGATCACTTTGATCACTATGTAGGCAAAAGTAATCGAATACTCTTGATGCGAACCTCGTCAGGTGCGATGTAATAACCTGATAATGCTTCAAAAATAGCCGAGGAGCGAACTTGGCACGGACCCTGCTTTTAGGGAAGCCAGCTTCGGGTCCGTCGCGCTCACCGGCAAATGTTGAAAGACACCTGTTTAAGAGACAGGGGTGGCCGACCGTCTACCGCATCGGGCGAGATTTCGTCTGTGCGGCGTGGCGGCAGCGCAATAACGCCCGAAATTGGGTATCGAACAGTGTGCGCACAACGCGCAATGGTCAAAGCTACTTGAGGCAAATAACTTGCGGCCTGATTGTAAGTGCCGGGGAGACGTTCAGTGAAAAAGATCGAAGCCATCATCAAGCCCTTCAAGCTGGACGAGGTGAAAGAGGCTCTTCAGGAAGTCGGGTTGCAAGGCATTACCGTCACGGAAGCCAAGGGCTTCGGCCGTCAGAAGGGCCACGCCGAACTTTATCGCGGCGCTGAATACATTGTCGACTTTCTACCCAAGGTGAAGATCGAGATCGTGATTGGCGACGACCTCGTCGAAAAGGCGATCGATGCCATCCGTCGCGCCGCACAAACCGGCCGCATTGGTGACGGCAAGATCTTTGTGTCGAACATCGAGGAAGCCGTGCGCATCCGTACCGGCGAGTCCGGACTCGACGCGATCTGACGGACTGGACGCTCTCCAAGCCGGGTGCTATCCGACATTCAACGCTTCAAGGCGTCACCAAAAAGGCTGCTTCGGCAGCCTTCTGTTGTTGACGGTTTGTCTTGTTGAAAACGTGCCGTTGTGACCTGATCGTCACGACAGATTGTTACGTCCCGGAAATCGGCCCGCAAAAAAGGTAGGGAGCCCCATGACGACCGCCAAAGAAGTCCTGCAGTCCATCAAGGACAATGACGTCAAGTACGTCGACCTGCGTTTCACCGATCCCCGCGGCAAGTGGCAGCACGTGACCTTCGACGTCTCGATGGTCGATGAAGAAATGTTTGCCGAAGGCACCATGTTCGACGGTTCCTCGATCGCCGGCTGGAAGGCGATCAACGAGTCCGACATGATGCTGATGCTGGATCCGGCAACGGCGACGATCGATCCGTTCTTCGCAGAGACCACCATGGTCATCACCTGCGATATTCTCGAGCCCTCCACCGGCGAGCCCTATAACCGCGACCCGCGCGGCATCGCCAAGAAGGCCGAAGCCATGGTCAAGTCCATGGGCATCGGCGACACCGTGTTCGTCGGTCCGGAAGCCGAATTCTTCGTGTTCGACGACGTCCGCTTCTCGAGCGACCCATACAACACCGGCTTCAAGCTCGACTCGTCCGAATTGCCGACCAACTCCGGCACCGAATATGAAGGCGGCAATCTCGGCCACCGCATCCGCACCAAGGGCGGTTACTTCCCCGTCCCGCCGCAGGACTCGGTGCAGGACATGCGCTCGGAAATGCTCGGCGCGATGGCGCGCATGGGCGTCAAGGTCGAGAAGCATCACCACGAAGTGGCGTCCGCCCAGCACGAACTCGGTATGAAGTTCGACACGCTGACCTACATGGCCGACCAGATGCAGATCTATAAGTATTGCATCCATCAGGTCGCGCACATCTACGGCAAGACCGCCACCTTCATGCCCAAACCCGTTTTTGGCGACAACGGCTCGGGCATGCATGTGCATCAGTCGATCTGGAAGGACGGCAAGCCGACCTTCGCCGGCAACAAATATGCCGATCTCTCCGAGACCTGCCTCCACTACATCGGCGGCATCATCAAGCACGCCAAGGCGATCAACGCCTTCACCAATCCGTCGACCAACTCCTACAAGCGTCTGGTCCCCGGCTACGAAGCCCCGGTGCTGCTCGCCTACTCCGCGCGCAACCGTTCGGCCTCCTGCCGCATCCCCTACACCACCAACCCGAAGGCCAAGCGCGTCGAAGTCCGCTTCCCGGATCCGATGGCCAATCCGTATCTCGCTTTCGCCGCGATGCTGATGGCCGGTCTCGACGGCATCAAGAACAAGATCGATCCGGGTCCGGCCATGGACAAGGACCTCTACGATCTGCCGAAGGAAGAACTGAAGTCGATCCCGACGGTGTGCGGTTCGCTCCGCGAAGCCCTCGAGAACCTCGACAAGGATCGCGGCTTCCTCAAGAACGGCGGCGTATTCGATGACGACTTCATCGACAGCTATATCGAACTGAAGATGACCGAAGTGATGCGTTATGAAATGACGCCGCACCCGGTCGAATTCGACATGTACTACTCGCTGTAATCCCGTCAGGGATTGCACGAACGATCAGGGCGCTCCGGCAACGGGGCGCCTTTTTCGTTGGCCGCATGGCGCCTATTTGCGGGCGAGCGCCATCACCGGTTCGGGCGCGTTCGGGAAGCCTATCGCCGCAAGCGCCCTGGCTGCCTCCCCTTCGCTGGCGGCCCACGGCAGCTTCGCGGTGACGCCCCGCGTGACGGGTTCGCCGAGACCCCCGCCGAAATCGATCGGCCACAGACCATTCGGCACCGCCTCCACAGTGACTCCGCGCAGCCGCGTGCCAGCGCCGAGGGGCGACAGATCATCCGGTTGCAGCCGCCGCGCCGTCGATGCATCCCGGGGGTCTGTGAAACTGGCCAGCACCGGCATCAATTCGCCGGTGACCGGCACGGCGCCGGTCTGGCTGCTGACGTCGCGGAACGCGATCTTGCGCCCCGCCGCCTGATAGGCGCGCATCGCCACGAAATTGGCGCCGTCGAAATCGGCGCTGCCCTTGTCGTCGTGCAACATCAGCGCGGCGAGATTCCTGCCGCCGCCGAGATCGACGACCACGGCATCGCCCCGTGACGTCACCTTGCCGGAAGGTTGGTAGCCCCGATAGGGATGCACGGAGACGACATGCGAGGCCGACTTCACGCCGTCCGGCGTCTCGACCTCCATGGTCAGCCGATATTTGTGCGCGGGCCGGTTGATCCGGATCTGATCGCCGATCACCAGGGCAGCGAGCAGTCCGAGCGGACCGACCCATTTCAGCATGTTCATTATTATTGGCCTCCCCCATCGGCCATGCACGATCGCGACGGAGACGTCAAAGCGGCGATATGTCTTGATCCCCGATGCAATTGACGGAACAGTGAAAGTCCGATCGATGCAGAGGATCCACCGTGCCCGCAGAAGCCAATGTCCAGACGCGCAGCGACCTGACCTGGGCGATCACGGCGGGCGGCATCGCCACGGTGTCCTTTGCGATCCTCATAGGCTTCGCCTGGTACTTCTCGGGAACGCTATTCCTGATCTTCGCAGGCATTCTGCTCGGTGTAGCGCTCAATGCGCTGACGGAATTATTCGGGCGCTTCATGGGCGGCCCGCATCCGATGCGGCTCGTCATGATCTGCATCGTGCTCGCGGCGATGCTGGTGGGCGTGATGTATCTGGGCGGGTCGACCATCGCCAATCAGGCCAAGACGCTGTCCGGCACCCTCAAGTCACAGGTCGTCAACGTAAAGACCTATCTCGAGCAGCACGGTGTCGACACCAGCTATTTCGATTTCAACAGCATCACGTCGGATCCGCCCGCCGAGCCCGGCACGTCGCCCGCCACCTCAACGCCGAAGTCGAGCAGCGGCCTGCCGAGTGCCGGCACCATCGCATCATCAGGTGGCGCCATTGTCAGCCAGACACTGAAGATCCTGCTCGGCACCGTCGGCGCGGTCGGCAACTTCTTCATCGTGCTGTTCTTGGGATTGTCGTTTGCCGCACAGCCCAGCGTCTATCGCAAAGGACTCTTGCACCTGACGCCGCGAAAACATCGCGGGCCGATGACGGTCATCGTCGATCGCATCAGCGACACGCTGCAGCGCTGGCTGATCGCGCAGATGCTCACCATGGTGGTGGTCGGCGCCATTACCTGGATCGGGCTGAAGCTGATCGGGATTCCCAGCGCCTTCATTCTCGGCGTTCAGGCCGGCCTGCTCGCCTTCATTCCCACCGTCGGCGCCCTGCTCGGCGGGTTGATCGTCGTGCTCGCCAGCCTCGCCTCGGGCTGGGTCGCCGCCGCGTCAGCCTTTGCGCTGTTCATGGGCGTGCATGCGCTGGAGAGCTACATCCTGACGCCAATCCTGCAGCGGCAGGCGCTCGACATTCCGCCGGCCACGCTGTTCGCGTTCCAGATCCTGCTCGGCGTCGTCTTCGGCGTCTGGGGCCTCGCACTGGCGCTGCCGGTGCTGGCGATCGTCAAGGTCGTCATCGACTTCATGCGCGAAGAGGACGAAGCCTCCGCGCAGGATAAGGCGATGGCGGCTTAACCTGATCCCTCATCCTGAGGAGCGCGCCGAAGGCGCGCGTCTCGAAGGACGGCCACAGGCTTCGAGCCAAGTCAGCTCATGGTTCGAGACGGCGCTGAAGAAGCGCGTCCTCACCATGAGGGACTGAGTTTGGGTTACCCCTACGTGGTCAGCACAGTCTCGGTGTGCTCGACATAAGGCGGCGTTTCGAAATACGGGCCGACCAGCGCGCGCCATTCAGCGAAATCGGGCGAACCACGGAAATCGACGGTGTGGTTTTCGAGCGTTTCCCACTTGGCGACGAGACGGTAGCGCGACGGCATCTCGACCGACTTGTGCAGCTCGAAGCCCTTGCCGCCCCTGGCGCGGAGGAACAGCGGCTTCGCCTTGGCGACGGCCGCCTCGAAATCCTTCTCGGTGCCCGGCTTGACGTCGATCTGTGCGATTTCAGTGATCATGGTTTCCCGACCCTTTGTTTTGCGGTCGGTGTCTTTACCGCAAAGTCGGGGTTCGGTGAAGGAGCCGCCGAAAAGTGATCAGGCGAACAGCAGAACCGTGCCGACGACCATGACGCAGCAGCCGATGAAAGCGATGACCGGCAGCTTGCCGTGCTGCGCGCCGTAGCGCCCCTGCGCACGACGCTCGGTGATCAGCGCGGTCTCGTATTCGTCCGAGCTCGAAAACATGCAGGCAAAGCCCGCACGGGCCGAAGCGGCAGCCGCTTCGAGCGACATCAAAGCAGTATTGGAAGTCGAGTCAGGCGAGGTCATCATGCGATGACCATAGGGATCGAATGGTAAACGGATCCTTTATCGCGCGCCGCTTGCCGTCATCGTGACCGCAGCCCGCACGACGCTCGGCTTCGCCGCTTGCCCGATCGCCGCAGCGCGGCGCCCCTGCTCCAGCGACAGCGGTTCTTCTTCCGCGGCCTGCACGCGGTTACGTCCGCTGCGCTTGGCCTGGTAGAGCGCGGTGTCCGCGGCAGCCAGCAGGACGTCGAGTTCAGTGCCGGCCGGTCCGCCGGCCACGCCGATACTCACGGTGGTCGCGACCGGTGCCTCGTCGACCTGGATACCGCAAGTCGCAAACGCCTCGCGCACGCGCTCGGCCGCCTGCATCGCCTCGTCCAGGCTGCAGGGCAACATCGCCGCAAACTCCTCGCCGCCGATGCGGCCCGACAGGTCGGTGATCCGCAGCGTATGCGTGATGACCGTGGCGAACAGTTTCAGCACCTCGTCGCCTGCGGGATGCCCGAAGCGATCGTTGATCGACTTGAAGTGATCGATGTCGAAGATCATGACTGTGACCGGGCGGCCGGCCTTCGCCTCGCGCTCGATCATCCGCGCCGTCGCCTCGGAGAAGCCGCGGCGGTTGAACAGGCCGGTGAGCGGATCGCAGGACGCGGCGACCTTGTGCGCCGTGACCGCACGCTCGGACACCAGCATGAAGATCAGGAACACCGTGCCGACCGCATAAAGCACGAGTTCGACGGCAAAGGCCGTGACCCAGATGCTGTTGCCGAAATTGCTGTGATCGCCATGCAGCAGATCGCCGAGCAGGATCGGCAGCATCAGGACGAAACCATGCAGCATCGGCACCAAAATGGTCGGCCACCGCCGTTGCACCGCCTTGCGACGCTCGTTCCACAATTCATGCGCCGTCAGCATCGCATAAAGCGCGACGATACCGGCGCCGATGGTCATGCGCAGCGACGCAGCCTCAGCCGGCAGGGAGAAGATCACCGCGATCCAGGCGATGGCGCCGAGAAACAGGCCGGCCCAGCTCGGGCTGCGGCCGTGGAACACGCGCGCAGCGTTCCACACCATGCCGCAGGCCACGAAGCCCACGGCATTGAATGCCAAAGACAGCACGTCGCCCAGGAGCGACGCGGCAAGTGTCCACAATGCGACCGATACGGCGCCGAGCAGGTAAGCCAGCCCCCACCAGTTGAGGGCCGCGATCTTTTCCTGTCGTCCGAAAAACAGCAGCATCCCGCCCAACATCGCCGCAACCAGGGTTGCCACCAAATAGAGCGTGGAAGAATCGAGCGACATATTTGAGCACCGGCAATTGTTGCGAGATTTCCAAACCATCATGATTCGGAGTGGCCTCTTCGCCATCATCGAACATACGAGTGTACCGATTGGAAATCCGTTTGCGCGCCTGCACAAGTTTTCACGAAAAACTGCATCAATCTGTCGGTATCCGGAATGTCCCGGAACGCAAAAAGGGCGCCCGAAGGCGCCCTTTTCAAAATTGTATTCACCGCATTTGCAGCAAATTTTATCGAAGCAGAAATTAGCGCTTCGAGAACTGGAAGGACTTGCGGGCTTTCGCCTTGCCGTACTTCTTGCGCTCGACGACACGCGAGTCGCGGGTCAGGAAGCCGCCCTTCTTGAGGACGCCGCGCAGATCCGGCTCGAAGCAGGTCAGAGCCTTGGAGATGCCGTGACGCACGGCACCGGCCTGGCCCGACAGACCGCCACCGGCAACGGTGCAGATCACGTCGTACTGGCCAGCGCGGGCTGCAGCGACCAGCGGCTGCTGGATGAGCATGCGCAGCACCGGACGCGCGAAGTACACTTCGACTTCACGGGTGTTGACGACAACCTTGCCGGCGCCCGGCTTGATCCAGACACGAGCGACAGCGTCCTTACGCTTGCCGGTCGCATAGGCGCGGCCCTGCTTGTCGACCTTCTTGACGTACTTCGGGGCATCCGGAGCGGACACCTTCAGCGACGCCAGCTGATCGAGAGACTGCATGGTATCCGACATTATGCGGCCCTCTTGTTCTTGCGGTTCAAAGCGCCGACATCGAATGCTTCCGGCTGCTGGGCCTCGTGCGGGTGCTCTGCACCGGCATAAACACGCAGATTGCCGAACTGGACGCGACCGAGCGGGCCGCGCGGGATCATGCGCTCAACAGCCTTCTCGACAACGCGCTCCGGGAAACGACCTTCGAGGATCGACTTCGCAGTACGTTCCTTGATGCCGCCGATGAAGCCGGTGTGGTGATAGTAGACCTTGTCGTCGCGCTTGCGGCCGGTGAAAACCACCTTGTCCGCGTTGACGATGATGACATGGTCGCCGCAATCAACATGCGGGGTGTAGGTCGGGAGGTGCTTGCCGCGCAGCCGCATTGCGACCAGCGTGGCCAGCCGGCCCACCACGAGACCAGTGGCGTCGATGACGATCCACTTCTTCGTGATCTCGGCGGGCTTTGCCGAAAACGTCTTCATTGTGAATATCCATGAAAAGGGGATATCGGCGGTGATCCGCCGAACTGAGGGCGTTTCTAAATAAGCGACCGGATTCCGTCAATGCCAAATACGACAGAATTCATCAATTAAATCATCGCGTTATAATTACGGTTATATAATACCTTAGTAATTACCCAACGTTCGGAATGGAATAGGTCGACGTCACATGGGCGATCGGATCTGCCGAAGTGCCTGATAACAGGGTCACTTCGCCCACGGCGAGGCGTTTTCCGAGCTTCAGCAGCTTGGCGGCCGCCAGAACGTCCTGTCCCGGCAAGCCCTTGCGCAGGAAATTGATGTTCAGGCTGGTGGTCACTGCGAGGCCCACGGGGCCGATCGCCGACAACAGCACGACGTACATGGCGAAATCGGCCAGAGCCATCAGGGTCGGACCCGATACCGTGCCGCCCGGCCGCAGCATGCGTTCGCCATAGGTCTGGCGCAGCAGGCAAGTGGTACCATCAGCGCTTTCAATCGCGATATCGCCGGCGCCAAAGGCCTGCGGGAACTCGCGCTTCAGAAACGCCTCGAGTTCAGCCACGCTCATTTTCGCAGTCGCCATGTCTCTACCCTGCTCTCGCTTGTGCCGTCCTGTTACAATATGGTGACGGTCCTGCCCAGCGATGGAATCTCAAGTCATGGTTCAACCAGCACGCGCGGAAACAGCGCGGCCATCCATTCTTCTGCGTGAAACGGTCGGCAGCATCGGCGTGTTGACGCTGAATCGTCCGGCTGCCCGCAACAGCCTCTCCGAAGGACTGATCGGCGAGCTGCACGCCGCCCTCGATGACATGGCCGGCGACAAGACCCTGCGCGCCGTGGTGATCGCCGCCAGCGGCCCGGTCTTCTCCGCCGGACATGACCTGAAAGAACTCACCGCGCGCCGCACTGATGCCGATCGTGGCCGCGCCTATTTCGCGCATATGATGACGATCTGCAGCGCCATGATGCAGGCCATCGTGCGGCTGCCGAAGCCGGTGATCGCCGCCGTGCAAGGCGTCGCCACTGCTGCAGGCTGCCAACTCGTGGCGAGCTGCGATCTCGCTATCGCCTCCGAACACGCAAAATTCGCGACGCCCGGCGTCGATATCGGCCTGTTCTGTTCGACGCCCATGGTGGCGCTATCGCGCAACGTGCCGCGCAAGCAGGCGATGGAAATGCTGCTGACGGGCGAGCCCATCTCCGCCGAACGCGCCCGCGAGATCGGCCTGGTCAACCGCGTGGTGGCCGCCGGCACCGAACGCGATGCAGCGATCGCGCTGGCAGAACAAGTGGCGCACAAGTCGGCGCATACGGTGAAGATCGGCAAGGAAGCGTTCTATCGCCAGGCCGAGATGAATCTCGCGGATGCCTATCGCTTCGCCGCTGAAGTGATGACCGAGAACATGATGGCCCGCGATGCCGAGGAAGGCATCGGCGCGTTCATCGCAAAGCGCGAGCCGAAGTGGGAAGACCGGTAATTGAAATGAACCACGACAGCTATAACGACGCCTATATCCGCGAGATCCTCAACACCGTCAAAACCGTCGCGATGGTCGGCGCCTCCCCGCAAAACGTGCGGCCGAGCTATTTCGTGTTCAAGTATCTCGCCGAACGCGGCTACGACATGATCCCGATCAATCCGGGCCAGGTCGGCAAGAGCCTGCTCGGCAAGCCGTTCGTCGCCTCGCTGCAGGAGATCGGTCGCCCTATCGACATGATCGACATCTTCCGCAGCGCCGATCACGTGATGCCGATCGTCGAACTCGCGCTGACGCTTAATCCGCTGCCCAAGGTGGTGTGGATGCAGCTCGGCGTGCGCCATGACGAGGCCGCCGCCAAGCTTGAAGCCGCAGGCATCAAGGTGGTGATGAACCGCTGCCCCAAGATCGAATATGGCCGGCTGTCGTCGGAGATCCAGTGGATGGGTGTCAATTCGCGCACGCTCAGCTCCAAGCGCGCGCCAATCCCGACCCAGGGCATGCGGCTGTCGCTGAATCGCAGCAGCCTTGGCGGTGGTAGCACCGCTGCGGCCGATCGCGTTGCGCAGCAAAATAACAAGGACAAGAACGACACCGCCTGACGGTGCGTTTCGCGATTTTATTTCCTTTGAAATGACACAGCGCAGCACGACTGTTGCGAAGTCAGGGCAAAATGCCGCCTCGCCTTGACGGCAGCGCTGCGCCCGATCAGGTTGGCGCCAACAAACCGCTATTCGACAGGGAGTGATGATGAACGATCGTATTCCAGGCTTCGGCACCCTCGCCGTCCATGCCGGCGCGCAGCCCGACCCGACCACCGGTGCCCGCGCGACGCCGATCTATCAGACCACTTCGTTCGTCTTCAACGATGCGGATCACGCCGCCTCGTTGTTCGGCCTGCAATCCTTCGGCAACATCTATACGCGCATCACCAATCCGACCACGGCCGTACTGGAAGAGCGCGTCGCAGCGCTGGAAGGCGGCACGGCCGCCCTCGCCGTCGCGTCCGGCCATGCCGCGCAGCTGGTGGTGTTTCAGCAGTTGCTGCAGCCCGGCGACGAATTCATCGCCTCGCGCAAACTCTATGGCGGTTCGATCAACCAGTTCAGCCACGCCTTCAAGAGCTTCGGCTGGAACGTGGTGTGGGCCGATCCCGATGACGTCCCGTCGTTCGAGCGCGCGGTGACTGACAAGACCAAAGCGATCTTCATCGAGTCCATCGCCAATCCTGCCGGCTCGATCACCGACATCGAGGCGGTTGCTGCCATCGCCCGCAAGGCCGGCGTTCCGTTGATCGTCGACAACACACTGGCGACCCCCTATTTGATCAAGCCGATCGACCACGGCGCCGACATTGTCGTGCATTCGCTGACCAAGTTTCTCGGCGGCCACGGCAACTCGCTCGGCGGCATCATCGTGGACGCGGGCACCTTCGACTGGTCGAAAGGCAACAAATATCCGGTGCTGTCAGAGCCGCGCCAGGAATATCATGGCATCAAGCTGCAGGAGACCTTCGGCAACTTCGCGTTCGCCATCGCCTGCCGCGTACTCGGCCTGCGCGATCTCGGCCCGGCGCTGTCGCCATTCAACGCGTTCCTGATCCAGACCGGCATCGAAACGCTGCCGCTGCGCATGCAGCGCCACAGCGACAATGCTAAGGCGGTCGCCGAATGGCTGTCGGCCCATCCGAAAGTGGCGGCGGTGAATTATTCGGGATTGTCGGATAACCGCTATCACACCCTCGCGCGCAAATATGCACCGAAGGGCGCGGGCGCCGTGTTCACCTTCAGCCTGAAGGGCGGCTATGACGCCGGCGTGAGTCTCGTGTCGAACCTGAAACTGTTCTCGCATCTGGCCAATGTCGGCGACACCCGCTCGCTGGTGATCCACCCGGCGTCGACCACCCACAGCCAGCTCGACGACGAAGCCAAGACGCGCTCCGGCGCCGGACCCGACGTTGTCAGGCTGTCTGTCGGCATCGAAGACAAGGAAGATCTGATCGCGGATCTCGAACAGGCGCTGAACGCTTAAGTTCTTTCCTCGCCCCGCCAGGCGAAGCAAAGCTTCGCTGGGCGGGGAGAGGGTGGCGCGGACGCAGTCCGCGTCGGGTGAGGGGGAGCCAGTGTTTCACTCACTGGCTCCCCCTCACCCGGATTACTCGCTTCGCTCCTAATCCGACCTCTCCCCGCAAGCGGGGCGAGGTTAAGAAGCGCTAGGCCTGACCGCGCATCGCCTTGTCTTCCCGCACCAGCCGCGCATTGCGCTGGAATACCGAATAGGTCGCCAGCGCGAACAGCACCACCAGCAGCTGGATCGACAGCGCTTCCAGCGTCGGATTGAAACCGATCGCCGTCAGGAATGCGCTGCCTGGCGCGTCGGTGACCCCGATCATCGCCTGTTCCTGGAATTCCTGGATCGCTTCGCCGATGAACTTGATGCCCATCACGAACAGGAAGGCCGAGGTGATGATGAACAGCGGTCGCAGCGGGATGCGCTGGGCGATCATGTTGATGAAATAAAAGAGCACGACGAGACCGGCGGTCGCCGCCGCCAGACCCCCGAACAGTCCGACGCTCCAGCCGCCTTCGGTGGTCGCGAGCGTGTTGATGAACAGCACCGTCTCGGCGCCCTCACGAAACACCGCGAGAAATGCCAGCATCGCGACGGCCAGACCGGTATCCTGCGCGAGCGCCTGATCTGCCTTCGCCGCCAGATAATCCTGCCAGCCGCGCGGATCCTGCTTCACCATCAACCAGCCGCTGACATAGAGCATCAGGCCCGCCGCAAACAGGATGACGATGGCCTCGAAGACATCGCTGTGATCGCCGGAATTGAACACTGCGAACGCCCATGCTGCGACCAGGCTGGCGAGGATTGCCGCCAGCGCGCCCAGATAGAGCGCGGTCACGCGATGGTCGCCGCCGGATTTCCTGAGATAGCCGGCCAGCGCCGCGATCACGAGCATGGCCTCAAGGCCCTCGCGCAACAGAATGACAGCAGCCTGAATGAATGCGGAGGACATGACCCAATCCCGTGTGGTGGTGCGTAGTATCTATTGCGCGGTGCGCATGAGCGAAAGCCGCACAGCCACACGACTGCGTCAACTCCGTTACAATCGTTCTAGTCGGTAACGCGCAACAGCTAGGCGGCCTTGCCGACCGCGAGGTCGAGCTGACGCTCCGTCAATGCCGCCCCGCGCGGCTTCATCCGCTCCACCTGCAGGATCGCCAGCGTCAGAACCACGATCGCGACCGCCTGATGGGTCAACGCCAGATCGATCGGCACCTGATGCAGCAGCGTGAGAATGCCGAGCGCGGCCTGCATCGCGATCGATGCCGCCAGCCACAGCGCGCCATTGACGACGGCAGTCCCTGCCCGCGCGCGGATCGCATCGATCACATGCCAGATCGCGAGTACGAACAACACATAGGCGGTCATGCGATGCTGGAACTGAACCGTCAGCGTGTTGTCGAACATGTTGCGCCACCACGGCTCCTCGAAGAACAGCCGCGACGCAGACGGGATCAGCGCGCCGTCGATCTCCGGCCAGGTGTTGAAGACGCGACCGGCGCGCAGACCCGCAACCAGCGCACCGAAATAGATCTGCAGGAAGGTCAGCCCCAACAATACCCAGCTCGTCACGCGCAAGCGACTTGCCGCCAGCACCGGCGCACGGTCGCTCAGGCGGCGCAGCGTCCAGACGATGGCGGCGAAGATGATCAGTGCCAGCATCAGATGCGCCGCGAGACGATATTGCGAGACTTCCACGCGCTTGGTCAGGCCCGAGGCCACCATCCACCAGCCCACCGCGCCCTGCAGGCCGCCGAGACCGAAGATCACCCACAGCCGCTTCTTCAGTTCCGAGGTCAGGATACCGCGCCACAGGAACCAGAGGAACGGCAACAGGAACACCATGCCGATGACGCGGCCGAGCAGACGATGGCTCCATTCCCACCAGAAGATGGTCTTGAACTCATGGAGCGTCATGCCGCTATTCAGTTCGCGATATTGCGGGATCTGCTTGTAGGCCTCGAAGGCCGCGATCCAGTGCGATTCATCGAGCGGCGGAATGGCGCCGGTCACCGGCTTCCATTCGACAATCGACAGGCCGGATTCGGTGAGCCGTGTCGCGCCGCCGACCAGCACCATCGCCACGATCATCGCGGCGACGGCAATCAGCCACCAGCGCACCGGGCGTAATTCCTTGGGGCGGGTTTGGGACAAAGCGGTCATCGCAGGGGTCTCGGGAACAGCCGCAAAATCAGCGCCAAAATCAGCGCCTTGAATGAAATTTCGAGCCCCTTATAGTCCGCCCGCGAAGGCCTGCAAAGTTGGGCACTTTGCCTAACCCGATCTCAAGCCGACTTTGGACCGCACATTTCCGTCATGACCATCCGCACCCGCAAATTCTTCGGAACCATCTTTCTGCTGATCCTCGTGGTGGTGTGGTCGCTGCTCGGCATGACCATCGCGCAGACCCCCTGGCTGGCCAATAACGGCTGGCTGCAGGCAGCCTTCTATGTCATCGCCGGTCTCGGCTGGGTGCTGCCGGCGATGCCGATCATCAGCTGGATGGGCAAGGCCGATCCTGTGGATCCCGAGGTCGGCTAGCGCTGCGCGCCCGCACCAAGCATCACGCCGGATACCATCACCCGCAAGGCACGCAACGATTGTCGGCGGCCGTCCCAGGCCAGCCGCGGCAGCGCATGCAGATCCGATCCACCATTGGCCTCGATGATACCGGGGAGCGATGTCACGGCACTGGCGAACCCGGCCTGCGTCACCATCGCGACGTGACGCCTGTCGAATGAGGCCTTATCGCCGAACGGATAGGCGAAATGTCGCGGCTCATAGGGCAGCGCGGCTTGCGCCACGGCCCGCCCCATGGCGATCTCGCGCGACGCCGCGCTATCACCGAGATTGGCGAGCGCCGGATAGTTAACCGTGCTGCTGCCGATGGTCGCCCGCGGATTCCCAGCAAACGTGGCCACATCGTCCCAATGCATCGCCGCATGATGTGACAGGGTCGCAGTATCGACCGAATAGCGTTTGCAGAGATCGTCCGCCGCAACGGCCAGTTCGTGCGGCGGCAACGTCCGCAGCCAGCTATCGAGATAGTAATAGGCGCGATATTTGTCGGCGATAGTGGCCGTCTCGAAATGCCGCTGCCGGTGATCGATGATCAGGCTGATGCGATCATGCGTTGCGATCGCCTGCTCCAGCGCCAGCCACCACATGGCGCCGAGCCCGTCGGCAAAGGCGCTCGGCAGATAGAGCGTGAACGGCACCTCATGCGCCGCCAGTAGCGGATAGGCGAAATCGACGAAGTCGCGCGTGCCGCCATCGAAGGTCAGCGCAACGAAGCGCCGTCCTGTGCGGGGTAAGCTGGCGCGGCGACACACCTCGTCCATGCCCACGATATCGACGGGCCAGCGCTTCAGCGCGCGGATCGTTCGATCGAGAAACCACGGCGTGATCTCGTGGGCTTTCAGCGGCTGGAATGCATCCTGCCGGGGCGGTCGCACGCGTTCGAATTTGAGGATGATACCGGCACCGCCCCGGCTGCGTTCCAGCAGACGGTGCATGCCGCTGAGATAAGTCAGCTCGAAGCCCAGCGCCAACAGCCAACCGGTCTTGTATGACACCGCAGATTCCCCCAAGCGGCGTCATGCCTCTCGCCAGTCGGCTATTGTCATTACTGTTTGTTGACATTTCTTTGCAAAGGTCGCCCCAAACCTAAAAATCTAAACAAAATCTGAAACAGGCTCGCGATGACCATGGCTGCTGTGATGGAAACACCTGTGGCGATGGCAACTGCGAGCCACATCGCGCGCGTCGATGTGATCAGCGATTTCAGCGCCGCCGAAGCCATCTGGCGCAGCCTTGAGACGTCCGAACAGCTCTCCACGCCCTATCAGCGCTTCGACTTCCAGTCGGCCTGGCAGACCCATATCGGCGTCCAGGAAGGCTTGAAGCCCTTCATCATCGTCGCCTATGACGCCGCACATCAGCCGCTGATGTTGTTGCCACTCGCCGTCAGCCGCGAAAACGGCATGCGCGTCGCCGGCTACCTCGGCGGCAAGCACGTCACCTTCAACATGCCGCTGTTCCGCCGCGACTTCGCGGCGCAGGCGACAAAGGCAGATATCGACGCCTTACTGCGCGGAATTCAAAAGCACACCGAGACAGTCGACGTCCTCGCGCTGGTCCGTCAGCCAAAAAGCTGGATCGGCATCGACAATCCGCTCGCGCTGCTGCCAAGCCAGGCCTCGACCAATGATTGTCCAGTGCTGAAGATGGTGCCCGGCGAAGCGGCGACAGATCGCATCAGCAGTTCGTTCCGCAAGCGCCTGAAGACCAAGGAAGGCAAGTACCGAAATCTTGCCGGCTATCGCTACATGCACGCAAAGACGGACGCCGAGGTCAAGCGCGTGCTCGACGCCTTCTTCGCCATCAAGCCGCTGCGCATGGCCGAACAGAACCTGCCCAACGTATTCGCCGAGCCCGGCGTCGAAGCCTTCATCCGCCAGGCCTGCATGACGCCGCGCTCGGATGGCTACACCATCGATATCCACGCGCTCGCATGCGACGAGGAAGTGATCGCGATGTTCGCCGGTGTCGCCGACGACAGCCGTTTTTCGATGATGTTCAACACCTACACCATGTCGGAGAATGCCAAATACAGCCCCGGCCTGATCCTGATGCGCACCATCGTCGACGCCTATGCCGAGCGCGGCGTGACCTCGCTGGATCTCGGCATCGGTGGCGACGACTACAAGCGGATGTTCTGCAAGGATGACGAGCCGATCTTCGACAGTTTCGTGCCGCTCACCACGCGCGGCAGGCTCGGCGCCATGGGCCTGTCGTCCTTCGCCCATGCCAAGCGGATCGTGAAACAGACCCCGGCCCTGCTGCAGATGGCGCAGATGCTGCGCCACGCGTTTCAGCGGTAACGAATACCTTCAATTGGCAATTGAAACGACGTCATGCCCGGGCTTGACCCGGGCATCCACGTCTTAGTCGTTGCGTTGAGGCGAAGGCGTGGATGGCCGGGTCAAGCCCGGCCATGACGAGGGTTCGTCGACTACGCCGCAAACACGCGGCCGCCCGGCCCGACCGGGTCGTTGGCCGGCGGCGTTGAGCGCAACATCTTCACGTCGGCGAAGCCCACGGCCTTGAGCTGTTCGGCCATCAGCTCGCGTGCATCCATGCTCATGGTGACTTCCGGCACCACCACGGCGCGGGCCTGGTCGGTCAGAAGTCCCGCCGGGAGATCGGCCGCGGTGCCGGCATCCAGCAGCACGTGATCATAGACGCGCAGCAGCGCATCGAGCGCCATTGTCAGGCGCGGCGACTGCAACAGCGAACGATCGGCGCCGGCGCGGCCGGCGGCGACCATATGCAGGCCCGACATCCGGTCCTTGGTGATGACCTGGCCGAACGTCGCCTCGCCCAGCATCAGCTCCGCCAGTCCGGGCGCACGCGGATCGTTCGATACGGCTTCCAGCGTCGGCGACGACGAGGCCAGATCGACCAGAACGACTTTCGCGTCACGCGACAGGATGCGCGACAGCGTCAGCGCGGTGAGCGCGATGTTGTCGTTGTGGCCGGTGCCGAGGATCGTGATCTTCCGCGCCGATTTCCCGGCGGCGCGAAACTCCTGCGCAAGCTGTTCGATTTCGCTGACGCCGGCGGCCAGTTCGGGATGGGTATCGCGCACCACGGGTTGCGGCGCGGCAACGGGAGCCGGCTCGGGCACGATGCCCGGCGCAACGACAGTTTCCGGCTCACGCACGGCAACAGGCACCTGATCCACGAACGGCTTGAACGCCGGCTCGGTGACGCGGGCCTGCGCGACCGGCACCATCGGCGCAGCGCCGCGCGGCGCGGTCATGCGCAGCAGCTCGCTGGTCACGATGCCACCGGCGGTCAGCATCAGCGTCGCCAGTGTTGCGATCAGCACGATCGGCAGCTTCTTCGGATAGGCCGGCGTATTGGACACGATGGCCCGAGAGATGATGCGACCATCGGTCGGTGCCGCCTCGATATTCTCACGCGTGGACGCCTCGCGGTATTTCGCCAGATAGGATTCGAGCAGATCGCGCTGCGCCCTCGCCTCACGCTCCAGCGCCCGCAACTGCACATCCTGGCCGTTGCTGGATGTCGCCTGACGCTTCAGCTGTTCGAGATTGTTGGTGAGGCCATCGACGCGGCCGCTGGCGATGCGCGCATCGTTTTCGAAGATGCGCGACAGTTTCGCGGCTTCGTCGCGCAATTGCTTGTCGAGATCGCCAAGCTGGGCCCGCAGCTCCTTGATGCGCGGATGCGCGTCGAGCAGCGTCGAGGACTGTTCGGCGAGCTGCGCACGCAGCGTCACGCGCTGCTCGGACAGGCGGCGGATCAGGTCGGAATTCAGCACTTCCGAGAATTCGATCGGCTTGCCGGTCTGCAGCATGTCCTTGATGAGCCGCGCCTTCGATTCGGCGTCGGACTTCAGCGAGCGCGCATTGTTGAGCTGGCTGTTGATCTCGCCGAGCTGCTGGTTGGAGAGCGACGTATTGTTGGTGCCGATGAACAGGCTGGACTTGGAGCGGAATTCCTCCGCGCGCGCTTCCGCCTCGACGACCTTCTTGCGCAGGTCATCGATCTCGCCGGACAGCCATTGCCCGGCCGATCGCGCCTGGTTCTGCCGCGCGTTCTGCTGCATCACTAGGTAGCCGTCGGCAATCGAATTGGCGACGCGCGCGGCGAGTTCAGGATCGCGCGACTGGAATTCGACGACCATGACGCGCGACTTGTCGACCGCATAGGCCGTCAGGCGCTCGTAATACGCATCGAGCACGCGCTCTTCGGGCGTCATCGAGAACGGATCGCGGCCAATGCCCATCAGGCCGAGCAACGACCGCCATGGCTGCGCGCCCTGCAGCACCGGATCGAATTCCGGGCGCTCCGCGAGCTTGTTCTTCTTGATGATCTCCCGGGCAAGATCGCGCGACAGCAACAGCTGCACCTGGCTGGTCACGGCTTCTGCGTCGAGAGAGGTACGCTCTTCGTTGCGCTCGCCGCTGGGTCGCAGGAAAACGTTTTCACGCCCGTCGATCAGAATGCGTGCTTCCGACTTGAAGCGCGGCGTGATCATGTTGACGATGACGAGCGAGCCGACAAGTGCCAGCAGCGTCGGAACGAGGATCCACATCTTGCGGCGGATGAGCGCCTGCCACAGCGCGCGCAGATCGAGGTCGCCGAGATCGGGCGCCGGCGCAGCGATCACGCGCTCTGCTTTCTTCTCCGGATTTTTGCGAGAAACCGGGTTTGGCATGGTTGGCGCCTTGATGGCCCGTTCGACCGACGCATCGCCCTTGCCTGCACGCCAGAATGCCAAACGCATCGCCTACCCCACCCAAACGCCACTGCGTCTACTCAACGGAATCGATTAAAGACGATTAAGGTTGCCGCGCGGTTAATTGGCAGGCTGATACCGGGACGTTGCAGCGGAAGCCTGAATCCACACGGTTTTTTAACGACGAAGGCTCTTATTGGATTCAATTGCTTCAGGGATTTTTCCGATGTGCGTCCCAGCTCCCGGCGACGCCCTCCTCGTCAGTGAATGCCGATTCTGATCATGAGCGCACCTTCGGACACGCCGCTTCGCATCCTGCACGCTGTCCGCGCGCCGGTCGGCGGCATCTTTCGCCACATCATCGATGTCGCCAACGGCCAGGCCGATCGCGGCCATGAAGTCGGCATCGTCGCCGACAGTCTGACCGGCGGCGACCGCGCCCGCGATGCACTGGCCGAGATCGCCCCACGCCTGAAACTGGGCACCTATCGCCTGCCGATCCACCGCGAGCCACATCCGGGCGACGTTCTGGTCTGGATGCAGTTCATGCGCCTCGTCAGCCGGCTGAAACCAGACGTGCTGCATGGCCACGGCGCCAAGGCCGGCGCCTTCGTGCGCCTGAAGGCAAAGTCGAACAGCGTCATCCGCATCTACACGCCGCATGGCGGTTCGCTGCATTATCCGCAAAATACGGCGAAAGGCGCCTTCTACAGCCGCCTCGAACGCGCGCTGATGAACCGCACCGAACTGTTCCTGTTCGAGAGCGCATTCGCCCGCGACACCTATCAGCGCATGATCGGCACACCGTCAGGCCTCGTGAAATGCGTGTTCAACGGCGTAACATCTGGCGAATTCGACCCCGTCGAGCCCGCCGATGACGCCACCGATATCTGCTATGTCGGCGAGTTCCGCCGCATCAAGGGCGCGGATCTGCTGGTCGATGCCGTCGCGCGCCTGCGTGCCGACGGCCAGCCAGTCACCTTGACGCTGGGCGGCGACGGCGAAGAGACCAACGCATTGAAGGCTCAGATAACGCGCCTCGGTCTCACCGACGCCGTCCACTTCATCGGCCATGTCAAACCGCGTTACGGCTTTTCGAAAGGACGCCTGCTGGTGGTTCCATCGCGCGGCGACTCGATGCCCTATGTCGTGATCGAGGCCGCCGCTGCGGGCATTCCGATGATCGCCGCCAATGTGGGCGGCATTCCGGAAATCTTCGGATCGCACACCTCCGCTCTGTTCCAGTCGAACAATGTCGACGCCATGGCCGCGGCGATCAAAACTGCTCTCGATGACATCGCCGCTGCGCGCGCCCGTGCACAATTGCTCCGTGAGCGCATCGCGGAACATTTCTCGCAGGACGCAATGGTCGAGGGTGTCATCGAAGGCTATCGCAGCGCATTTGCGAAACGTTAACTCTCCTTAACCTGTAACCAAATCTTCCGATTTGTCCGGTAATTCTCACGAAAAGCGGTAGGCTTGACGTGCGACATCGCATGCCAGCGCAACAACGGACATTTCACCTTGGACCCGATCAACGCACGTTCAATGATCGACGCGGCCGCGACGGACGCGCCCGGCGAACGCCGGTTCGAACGTCGTCGCAGACTGACGCCCGCGGCTCTCGCCGTCGCCGATCAGAAGGTGCGCGCCGCCTACTCGCCCGTCGTCATCACCGGCGTCGTACGCGTGGTCGATTTCCTGATGCTCAGCATCATCGGCATTGCGCTCAACCTGCTCTATGTCGCGCCAGAAGCTGGCTTCAGATGGGAATACTTCGCTGCGATCGTCGCGATGGCGGCTGCTGCTGTGGTGTGTTTCCAGTCTGCCGATATCTATCAGGTGCAGGTGTTCCGCGGCCACATCAAGCAGCTCACGCGCATGATGTCGGCATGGGCCTTCGTGTTCCTGCTGTTCATCGGCGTCTCGTTCTTCGCCAAGGTCGGCGGCGCGGTGTCGCGTGTCTGGCTCTCCTCGTTCTTCTTCGTTGGTCTCGTCGCCCTGATCGCGGAACGTGCTGTCGTGCGTGCGCTGATCAAGCGCTGGGCGCATCAGGGCCGTCTCGACCGCCGTACCATCATCGTCGGCGCCGATTCCAATGGCGAGACGCTGATCAGAGACCTCAATGCACAAGAAGATTCCGACATCCAGATCCTTGGCGTGTTCGACGACCGCAACGACAAGCGCTCGATGGACACGATCTCCGGCGCGCCGAAGCTCGGCAAGGTCGATGACATCATCGAATTCGCGCGGCGCACCCGCGTCGATCTCGTGCTGTTCGCGCTGCCGATCTCGGCCGAGACGCGCATTCTGGAAATGCTGAAAAAGCTGTGGGTGCTGCCGGTGGATATCCGCCTGTCCGCGCATACCAACAAGCTGCGCTTCCGCCCGCGCTCCTATTCCTATTTGGGCAAGGTGCCGACCCTCGACGTGTTCGAGGCGCCGATCACCGACTGGGATCTGGTGATGAAGTGGCTGTTCGACCATATCGTCGGCGGCCTGATCCTGCTCGCTGCATTGCCCTTCATGGCGCTGGTGGCCATCGCCATCAAGCTCGACAGCCCCGGCCCGGTGCTGTTCCGGCAGAAGCGCTTCGGCTTCAACAACGAGCGCATCGACGTCTTCAAGTTCCGCTCGCTCTATCACGACCAGGCGGACCCGCTGGCCAAGACCGTGGTCACCAAGGGCGACAAGCGCGTCACCCGCGTCGGCCGGTTCATTCGCAAATCCTCGATCGACGAATTGCCGCAGCTCTTCAACGTGGTGTTCAAGAACAACCTGTCGCTGGTCGGCCCCCGCCCCCACGCCGTTCAGCAGAGGGTGCAGAGCCAGCTGCTGGACGAGGCCGTCGACGGTTATTTCGCTCGCCACCGCGTCAAGCCCGGCATCACCGGCTGGGCGCAGGTCAATGGCTGGCGCGGCGAAGTCGACAGCGAGGAGAAACTGCAGAAGCGCGTCGAGTTCGATCTCTACTACATCGAGAACTGGTCAGTGCTGTTCGATGTCTACATCATGCTGAAAACGCCGGTTTCAATGCTGACGAAGAACGAGAACGCGTATTGAGGCAGGCCTCAGCCTCTGCCTTACACCACTCGTCAACCCTGCCTGCGTAGAGTGATGCCACGATGAGCACTCACGCCTCGGCCGATCATTACATCGCCTCGCCCGCGGCGCCTCCCGCCGTGGTGACGCTGCAGCGCGCACTGCTGTGGGCGATGGGCTTTGGCGGCGCCATCGTCTTCATCGAGCCGAGCCCCTTCGAGATCGCCACCCTCACCGCGATGGTGGTGTTCTTCGCGTCGGGCCTGCGCATGCGGCTGGTGTTCATGCCGCTGCTGCTCATGCTGTTCCTGGTCAATCTCGGCTACACGATCTGCGCCGCCTATCTGCTCGACAAGGCGCCAATCGTAAACTGGATCCTGACCTCCTGGTACATGGCCATCATGGCGATCTTCGTCGCGCTTGTGATGTCCGAAGACACGCTGGCGCGCATCGACCTCTTGCGCCGCGGCCTGATCGTCGGCGCACTGGTGGCATCGCTGGCCGGCATCCTAGGCTATCTGCACCTGATCCCCGGCGCGGAGATGTTCACGCTCTACGGCCGCGCCGCCGGCACGTTCAAGGATCCCAACGTGCTGGGCGCGTTTCTGGTCCTGCCGGCGCTGTTCTGTCTGCAGAGCGTCGTCAGCGACGGTTTCGGTCGCTCGCTCCGCAGTGCCATCGCGCTCGGCATCATTGCGCTCGCCGTCCTGCTCGCCTTCTCCCGCGCCGCCTGGGGCCTGTTGGCGATCACCTCGGCCTTCATGCTGATGCTGATGGTGCTGACCAGCCAGTCCAACAAACAGCGCTCGCGCATCATCATCATGGCGCTGGCGGCCGTGGCCGTCGTCGCGCTGGTGATCGTGATCCTGCTGCAGTTCGACTTCATCGCCGACATGTTCAAGCAGCGCGCCTCGTTTGATCAGAAATATGACGAAGGCCGCTTCGGCCGTTTCGGCCGGCATGTGCTGGGCGCGCAGATGGCGCTCGATCTGCCCTTCGGCATCGGCCCGCTGCAATTCACGCGCTTCTTTCCGGAAGACACCCATAACTCCTATCTGAACGCCTTCATGTCCGGCGGCTGGATTTCAGGGGTATGCTATCCCGCGCTGGTGTTCATCACCGCTTTGCTCGGCTTCCGCTACATCTTCGTGCGCGTGCCATGGCAGCGCGCCTATCTCGCGGTGTTCGCAGCCTATCTCGGCACGGTCGGCGAGGCCTTCATCATCGACACCGATCACTGGCGCCATTTCTGGATGATGCTCGGAATCATGTGGGGCATGTTCGTCGCCACGCAGCAATATATGGCAACGGCGCAATTGCGTGCGGCGTCCGGACAGCCAGGCAGCGTCTGACAAGCTCAGAAACGAAAACAGCCCCGCTTGCGCGAGGCTGCCTCGTTAAGACGACCGATTGCTGTTAGCGAACGATCACAGTCTTGGTGCGCGAACCGCGGCGATCCCAGCCATGATGGCGGTGACCGTAGTCGCGGCGCACATAGGCGCGGCTCTGGCGATAGCCATGGCCGCGATGGTAGCCACGATCCTGATGGTGATAACCACCGCCGCCGATCTGCACATTGATGCCCTGCGCAGACGCGGGGCCTGCAGGTGCTGCGACATAGAGAACGGCCGCAGCCGCCAGCAAAGCCAGTTTCTTGATCATGACAATTTATTCCTTCCTTTAAAAGTATCGCGGGACAAGCCATTACCGCCCGGAAGGTTCCGCGCGAAATGAAGCACATCGACAAAGGACCCGCGCATGTTCGAGCCGTGCCAGATTCTCTTGTGATTTTCGATGGACATCATCACCACAGGGAACACGCGAGGAACTGAGCCGTTCTCTTTGCATGACACAGCAAGCAAAGAACCGCGCCTTCGACAAACAGCCGAAGCCCGATCAGAAGATTCCGCCGGCCGGCCCGCACGACAAGCCGGAGCTGACCGACGAGACCAAGACGCCAGGCAGCGGCATCTTGCCTGACAAGGATCACAAGGAAGTTGAAGGCCCGACGGGATGACCGCGATTGGTCATCATGTCGTCACGCATCGACGTTAGACATTTATTAACCTTCTCGACTCACTGTGGAGTCAAGGAAGCGCAGACCGGATGTACGTCTGCGTTTGATGGCTCGGAGTTCGCTCCGGGCCATTATCTTTTCTGGACCACCATGAGCTGCGAGATGATCGACGCTGCACGCGCATCTCGCTTTCGGTTGCAACACGTAAAGCGGAACGCCGCTCGCTGATCGAGCAATATTATTCGTTCCCTTATCGCGGCAAAATTTGTGGTCGATATGCCATGAATTGGAACTGAACCTTCAAAACACCGACACGTTGACTTCTCGATACGAAGGAGAAGCAGCATGAAGAAGACAGCACTTATTCTTGCCACCGTCGCTGCCGTCGGCGCGGCGTCGATCGCATCGAAACCCGCAGAGGCCCGTGGCGGTCGCGGCGCCGCGATCGGACTCGGCATTGCAGCCGGCGCATTGGCGGCCGGTGCCTATGGCGCTTACGGCCCCGGTTACGGATATGGTTATGGCCCGCGCCATTACGGCCCGCGTTATGCCTATGGTCCGCGCTACGGTTACGGCGACGGCTACTATGGCGGTCCGCGCTACTATCGCAGCTACGGCTACTACTAACCGCGGCTGACTGAATTGACGAAGGCCCGGAGCATATGCTCCGGGCCTTTTTCGTCACCATCATTCAGCGTTCGCGCGCATCGCTGCTGCGTTGTCGCAAGGGCTTCAGTTACGCAGTGGGCTAGATACCAAACAGCCAAACAGCCGTGATGGTCGCAACCACCGCTAACCCGCTGATGGTCCAGCCACCGTAGTAGCCGATATCATCGTCATGCCGGATCTCCGATGGGCCATCTGCGGTATGCCAGTGACTTGCCATGCGAGCCTCCTGTTTTCAGGATAATCGGCCCGATGACCAAGAGTTCCATTGGCGCAAAAAAGACATGTCGGCGCCACCTGCCTGGCCGCCCTTAGGCGACATCGGATTCGTGGTCACCGGCATCTGTGGCCAAAGAGTCACGACGGCAAGGATTCATTAAGGAGTGCGGCCGGGGCAATTGACGGAACCCGGAGCCGGGAGAAGTCTAATGTTTTCAGCGTAGAGTAGATATTATGTTAGAGATTATTGTCCTCGGCTTCCTTATTTGTGCAGCGGCCTATGTCGGGCTTCTCTGGTTCGCCGGACGGAAAGACGACGTGATTCACGGTGATTTCGTCGAACCGAAATCGTAAGGCTGGCGTCGCGGGCGCTTGATCGAGGCCACCCTATTCAGGCGGCACCGCTCGCGTGCGAGACTACTAATATCTTGAAATGCTTTGAATAAATGGTCGGAGCGAGAGGATTCGAACCTCCGACCCCTAGTCTCCCAGACATATCAGCTAAGCCCTCCCCGTCCCTCAAGCGCCATCATACGCTTCGTTGGACAGGGAAATGTCGCCCCGCATTAGGCTTGGTTTTGCCTGAGCCCTCTACGCTTGTCATTGCCGTGCTTCCCCGGTGCTTCCCGAGGCGCAAATGACAGCTCAGACCATAACCAAGACCCTCGTGGACGGGCTCGAAACCAGGGGCGCCGAATATACCGTCTGGGACGCTAAGCTTACCGGCTTCGGCGTCCGTGTTCGACCAACCGGCGCCAAGACGTTCCTCCTCGTCTATCGCGCCGGCACGGGCCGCACCGCGCCGTTTCGGCGGTACACGATCGGCGCCGTTGGGAAAATCGCACCCGACGCGGCGCGAATTCAGGCCAAGGCGCTCCTCGGCTCGATCGCCAACGGTGCAGATCCGTCATCAGAAAAGCGCGCCAAGCGTCCTAAGACGGAAGATGTTTCGTTCGAGAGGCTCTGCGAACTGTATTTGGACGAGTACGCCAAGCCAAATAAGTCATCTTGGAAGAACGATGAGGGCTACCTGAAGCGGCCACGCGCCGCCTTGGGCCGTTCGCCAGCCAACACCGTAACCGATGATGATATAGCCGACGTACTCGACGAAATCGCCGATGAGGCGCCGGTAAGCGCCAATCGCACCCAATCGGTGCTTCACAAAATGTTCGAATGGGCTCGGCAGCCAGGCCGCAAATACGTCTCAGCCAACCCAATAAGGGGCCTGGAGCGCCGCGGCGGTAAGGAGACGTCCCGGAAGCGGGTTCTTTCGGACGAGGAAATCCGAACGCTTTGGTGGGGTCTCGAAAAGCCAGATGTGCCGTGCGATCGGCAAGTCGGTCTGGCCCTAAAGCTGGTCCTGACAACGATGGTCCGACCTTACCAGGCGGCCGGAGCCCTTCGAGCCGAGCTCCATGGCCTCCGAACTGCCGCGCCGGAATATCATATGCCGCCGCACCGGGTGAAAGGCCGGCGTGAAGTAGTCGTGTCACTATCCCCGCTCGCGCTAGAAGTAATCGACCTGACGAACAGCGAGAACCAAGTACCGGTCTTTCCCTCCAAGTATGGCGAGGAGCCGCAACCGATCAAACGATCGGCACTTTCTCAAGCCCTCAATGACAAACCATCGGAGGGGCGCACCGGTGTTCGGACGTTCTTAGGAATGGAACACTTCACACCGCATGATCTACGGCGGACTGCTGCCACCATCGCGCGGCGTGGCGGAGCTCTCCGCACTGATGTGAAGGCAACACTCGACCACGTCGATGGAGACGTCACTGCGGTTTACGACAAATACGATATGCTTGCAGAAAAGCGGGCCGTGGCAAATATCCTCGCTTCCGAGCTGCGCAAAATTATTAGTGGCAGACCGGACTCAATCGACGCCAAAATAATTCGCGAGCAACTGCCTTACCTGCGAACGGCCGAAATGAGAGAAGCCAGCTAACTACACAGCGTGCACGCATTTGAGTCGTTGCGCTTTACAAGGGTAGATGGCCGGTGCGATGTGCTGCGGCCCCCCCTTGTTTCATAGCAGATCCATGATACTCTTGGTTGGTGCAAAGCTAAGATGATGGCGCTAAGGGCAGCGCCGAGTTTCTCTCATTCCTTGGATAACCGGCTCGCACATCAACGGCCCCCGATCCAAGGGATTATCATGCAGCAATTTCTCGATACCAAGGAAGCCGCTAAGCACGTGCGCCTCTCGACGGCGACACTCGAACGCCTTCGGGTAACCGGTAGCGGCCCACATTTCATCAAGCCGATTCCGACCCGTGTTCTTTACGACGTCGCAGATCTTGACGCCTGGATGCGCGGGCGCCGACAGCTTTCCACCTCGGAAAATCAAGCTGCTTGATTGCGCGCCTTGGCGCGCGCTCCTTCTCGACATCTCTCGTTCGAGCACGTTGGCGTCGTCAACCGCGTGCGGGCTCCCGGACGTAAAAACGGCGGAGGACGCACCGGGTGCGCTCAAGCGTGGCCAACTCAGTCAGAAAAAAACAGCCCCGAAAGGCTGCAGGCCCAACGAGGCTGAAAGTATGTTCCGATGAGTGATAGTAGCACCAATTTCGTGGCTGAGCCAGTAGATACCGATGCAGTCCTTGAACACTTGCGACGGCTTGATGATACAGGGATGCATCAACTGGCTGCGATCGACGCAGATGCAAGGAGCAAAGCATTTGTCTCCTTTACTTTAAACGAAGGAGATCGCGCCAGAGCGTTCCTGCGCGAATATGGCAGCACCCACAACATCTACTATTCAGCAAACGAGGTCCGGCCGGACCTCGGTGACGCTCGTGCCACGAAAGAGGACATCCTGAACATCAGGATGATCGGCGCCGATCTGGACCCGCCGAAGGGCATCATGCTGACTCCCGATGTGCTGGCGGCAGAGCACGCGAAACTGGACGCGATCCGGGAGAAGGTCGAAAAGGAAGATGAAGCCTTCTACTCGTTTGCCGTTAGCTCGGGTGCGGGAATTCAACTCGGCTGGTATCTAAAGGAAAAGGTGCCGGCGGACTGTTTCACCGATGAGGCCGAAAACCTCACGCGCGGCATACTGCGACGTTTGGGTGCACCGGAGTCGACCGCCGACATTACGCGGCTATTGCGAGCGCCGGGTACGTACAATTTTCCGGGCGCTGCGAAGCGCAAACAGGGGCGAACGAGTGTCGTTCCCGCTAAACTACTCGGATACATCGACGACAGTACAACGACCCTAGAAGAGCTGGCAAAATGGGCGCCCCCAGTGCCCCCATCGCGTTCCACCGTCAGCGTCGGGAAGCGAGACCTCGATCTGTCGATCGATATGGCGGCGGTCGACGACGCCACAGCTACCGGTGACGTCCCGGAAGGACTGCGGGCAAAGCTAGATCGCCATATCGCATCTGACGAAAAGCTGAACCGGCTGTGGCACGGCGATAAGTCCGCGCTTGGGGGGTCTGACACGAGCGGGTCCGCCTTCGGCTTTGCACTGGCAGTGCTCCTTCGCCGAACTGGAAATTTCACTCCAACAGAGTACGGGCAACTTCTCGGTATCTGGGAGCACGGCTCAGAAAATATCGACGAGCGTCAGATTGCGCGCGCCTGGGCAAGAAGCAACGCTGCCGCGGCCGCCGAAGAGTTCGAAGAATGCTTTTCTCTTCCACTGAGGTGGGTCGAGCCGTTCGAAGCGTCAACTATTCCGAAGCGCCGCTTTATTATCGGTCGCTTCGCCGCTCGGCATTATCTTTCAGCGCTTATATCGCCGCCGGGCGTTGGCAAAACCACGTTCCTTCTGATGCTGGCAGTTGCCGTAGTCACCGGCCGCTCCGATATCACAGGCTTCAAGATCCACGAACGCACCCGCGTTCTCCTCTGGAACCAAGAGGACGAACACGACGAGCTAAATCGCCGGTTGCTTGCCGTGATGACTGCGTTCGACGTGAAATGGAAGGATCTAGACATCGACGGCAAGCGTGGGCTGATCCTGGGCTCCGGAGTCGATCAGCCGTTCATGATCGCGAAGCGGGACAATGACAGGATCAAGGCGTCACCCGACGCCGCCTATATCGAGGGCCTGATCAAGGACAATGAAATCGGCCTGGCGATTTTTGACCCTTTTGTCGAGCTTCACCCAGCCAACGAGAACGACAACGTGGAGATTGCGACCGTCGCGCGCATGTTCCGCGCCATCGCCGTGCGCGGAGAATGCGCCGTTGTCCTGGCGCATCACACCCGCAAACCGCCAAACGCTGCGAACCGGGAATCCTACGCCGGCGATATGGATGCCGGCCGCGGCGCAGGCTCGCTCAACGGCGTCGCCCGTATGGTTGCGACTCTTTATACTCTGGATGCCGTCACGGCCAAAAAATACGGCCTCTCCGACGCGGAGCACAGGCACTACGTCCGATTTGATGACGGCAAAGCCAACATGTCATTGATCTCTGACGCGCCAACATTCTTCAAACGCGAGGGCGTCATGATCGGTGGGTTTGGCGGGGAGGAGGTCGGCGTCTTACGGCCGGTGACCCTCGGCCGCGTGAAGACGCCGGCCCAGGCAAAAGCGGACGACGACGCGACGATCAAGGAGTCGGTGCGGGCCATGCTCCGCATCACGGACGGGCATACAATGCCGCTACTCGAGATCGTCAAAACCTTGCTCGAAAACAACACCATCGACCTGATGTCGGAAGACACGCTCCGGAAGCGCCTCGATAAGATTTTTGCCGCTCCCCTCGAATACGAGAGCGGCGACATAATCGATCGGGCTACGCGCAGCGTGAAGGGCAAAAATGGTCGTTCTGCCTTCCTCACCCTGAACGTTGCGGAAAAATCGAAATGACTTCCGCAATATTTCCTCCAGCAACGGGTTTTCCATGAAGATCAACAGCTTAAGCCGTTGGACCCGGCATTGCGGAAAAATATTTCGAACTACACTTTCCGCGATCGGTCGAAAGCCCAATTTTCCCAATGAGATGGCTATTGCGGAAAAACCTACCCCTACGGGGGGCGTTGCGCTTTCCGCAAAGCGCCCGCCCGAGGTCCCCAAAGGCGGAGCGAATGCGCGGGCTTGGGCGATCGGCAGGCCTACACTTCACAGCAGCGGGCCGAACCAATGAGCAAACCGAGCAACCCGCCACGTTGGTTCAAAGTCGGCGAGCAGGAATACAGGATCGTTGGCGTCGAAGGCTATTGGCGCGAGGACCGTTATATCGAACTGCATGCCATCGAGGCCGTCTGTGCGCACCCGGGGTGCAGCCGTGTCTTCCGCGCCGCCGCGACCAAGACTGCAATCAACAAGCGCGCGGTAAGACGCCGCTGCGCGTGGCACAAGGCGCCCGGCAGCCCGGTTGGTGATCGGCAGAAGAAGAAAGCTAAGCCGGTGGCTCGCAAGACGCCGGAGAGGCTTCTGCCGCGTCACAAGCGCGATCTGGGGCCGCGGGCACCAAAACCGCCTGAGCGGCCTTCCTATCTCGATTGAAGGGACCTCCGAGTGAAGAACAAAGCATTCTGGCGGATGATATCGGACATGCCGCCGATCGACTGGGCACTCCTTGCAGCGGAGCAGCACGGCTACCGGCACACGCCAGCCACCATCAAACGATTCACGGCGACCAAGAAACGCAATCTGGCGATTAAGCGCAAAGCAAGGGCGAAGGAGAAGCCCCCTCGTCCGCCCGTCCGGCAACGGCTGCGCATCAACTCTGTTGAGGTGCTGCTAGGATCAATGGAAACAGATGCCTGGTACGGGCGGACAGATATCCAGCACTTGTCAGGCCTGAAGCGCGGCACAGTCGCTACGGCAATCCTGAGGGCAGAGAGCTTGGGACTGCTCACGCGAACCAAGAATCCAGCGTGGGAGCGCCAGGGCGGCGCCGAATGCGAATTCCTGTATCAGAAAACGTCGGATGCCGGATCAACTGCCGAACAGACGTCTGAATGCGCCCGCAACGAGCTGGAGCGGGAAAACTGAAGCACAGGATCTCGAAACGCTGAATAAGGCCAGCGCCACAACAAACTAAGTCACCACCAACGCCCTTCACTGCTAAACGAGCGTCGGTCTCAAGTTAAAACGCGACAAATGCGACATCTACCTCAGGATGAGCTTGCCGCGGTGCTGGTTGCGCGGCGATCTCCTCGCCGTCGTAGCTGGGGGACCGGAATATGCCTCGAGGTCAATTCTACACCGTCTTTACGATGGGCTTCGCGACAGCACTTGGCCTGTTCGGGATCATCGCCGCTATCGGGTGCTGGTACTGGCCCGCGCCCGCCGCGTGGGCTTCCATGGCGATCGGAGCACCAGGCCGCCCGGCCACATGGCTCACGCCATCGATCTTCTCGGCGATAGTGGCGGCTTCTGGCGTATTCGCCGGCTACTGGATCGTGCAGATGCAACAGGCGATCGTCCATTGGTCCGGAGATCGAGAGATCGCCCGGCTCAATGCTGAATACCGCGTACTCGCGCAGCAGGTAGGCACCGAAAGAGCTGACGAGATAATGAAGGAGCAAGCCCTCGCCATGCTCGGTGGCGAGGCGGGCCACTTCAATTTGTTCGGTAAGAACGAGATGGTTCACGCGATGCGCGCCGGCGGAGTTTTGCCGCGGCAATAGTCCCCTAAATCGACACAGCCGGCGCAGAATAAGCGTTTCTAGTGTTTGAGTCCTCGGAACAGAGAAGAAACATATCAGCAACGGCCTACGCATCGCCGTCGATTTGAGTTCTCTGCCCAGTGAGCGCGGGTATGCGACATCCGCGACATGCCCAGCGCTGGAGATCCCGCGAATCACTCCCTGCGCGATTTCAAAATGCGAGTGGAGAAGGTTGTAACTATACAAACCAGACAATTGCGATGCGAAGGCTCATTTCCAACGTATTTGAGAGTGCCATCGATTAGCGAAATCACTCACAATACCCGACAAACTCGCTCTCTTGACCGACATCCTTCTCTTTGATCCGTTTCCCGATCAAAGCGAAGGAGCGGACAATGCGCGATGACCGAAGAATGTCTCCCGAGGAAATTTTGCACGAATTCGGGATATCGCCATACGTCATCAAGCTCTGGGATAAGCGAGGGCTGCTGTCGCCCACCCAGGTAGGTTCTCGCGGCAACCGCTACGACGGTCGCGAAGTGCAAATGGTCAGAGACCGTGAAGGCTTTCCGAGGGACCCGTTGCTGCGGCCTGAACCCAGACCAGGGCCCGTTGAGAGTTCGCTTGTGCCCGTGGAGACTGATCAGCAACCGAGGCGCGTGATGAAGGTGCGTGGCCTTGGTCCGCTCAACCTATCAGCCCAAATAGTGGCGGCCAAAGCTGCCGCTGGCCCGGATAAAGGTTCGATCGAGCAGCTTAATGCTCTGCTCGACGATGCTCTGCGAAATCTCATCGGCGTTGATCGCCAGGCGCTTTCAGTTGAATTGCATCAGCGCCGCGAGCATAAGGTCGCAGCGTTCCTCGGCATATCTGTTCAGCGTCTGCAACAAATCTGTACCCTGTATGACGTGCACCGCCCTGACGAAGAATACTGGGCGACGCCACCTGAGCTTAGAATCGTGCCCATCGCTCCGACAAACGACTATCCGTTCGAGGGACGGCTCGGGCCCGGCGTCCCGATTTCCGACGATGTGGAGTGATCGCCTCATAACATCGACAGACGCTATCGGAGTGCTCGGATTCCATCACGAGCATTTCAAGGCGCTCGTCGAAATCGGATTTTTGGCGGCAGTGGCTTACGGCGATGATGGCCAGCCGAGGTTCAGCAAAAATCAGGTGGAAGACCTGAGGCGCGATCCCTCGAAATACGAGCAACTGCGTGCGGTGATTTCAGACAACTTCGGAAGGTTCGGCGCTCGCCGGGGAAGTCGGGACCGAGTCAAAGAGCGCCCTACTCCACACTATCCATACGACACACCTGGCCAAGCCGCATGGGCGCGCCGGCGACAGGAGCTTGCGTCACGCCTCTGGCGGTGTCGGGAGGCGCGGCGGGAGATTGACGCGGTCATGCGCGTTTACGAGCGGGCCGCGCGGCAGGTGTTTAACGATACCTGCTACTTCGATCCGGACGCGCGGGTCCGCGCTGCGGCGAAAATTACACGCGAGCAGCTCTACGACCTCATCTGGCTCAAACCCATGGACCCGGCGGCGACGGAGGTCGGCATGACGGAGACACCGCTTCGGCAGCTCTGTTATGAATGCTGCATCCCAACGCCGCCGCGCGGGTACTTCAATTTCCAAGACCCGGTCGACCGCCCTCCCCGCACGCCACTCCCGGCGTTTCCGGAGAGGCGCTAAAATAATGGCCCGGGCATGCCCCCTTGATCTCGCCCCCTGGTTGGGCTTGGATCACCGCTGGTCTGGGGAGATCCACAATATGCGTGTTTTCTATATCGTGGCGCTTGGCGCCGCGCTCTCGGGTTGCGTCACCAACAACGAGACGGTTCAGTTCAAAAGCTCTAATCCTAACCAGCAAACGATGATGCGCGATGGGCAATCCGCTCTCGTCTCGCGTCAGAAGAGTTCGGTCGTCCTGGTTCGACCCGCAGCTCGCCAGCTCCAGGCCAATGGCCGGCCCGTCTTCGTGGTCGGGATCAACAATCTCGGCCGCGGCCCAATCGACTTCCGCGTTGCTCAGGTCGAAGCAAACCAGCATGTCGGCGCATCTGATTTCCAGATGCAGGTCGTCACCTTCGAAATGCTGCAGCAGGAAGAAAAGAACCGCCAAGTCGCCGCGGCGATCCTCACTGGCGTCGCCGGCGCAGCGAACGCTTACAGCGCCTCGCGCGCTGGCCACGGCTCCTATACGACGCCCAGCGGCCGGACAGGCACATTCTACAGCCCAACGGCCGCCGCGATCGCACAGGGCAATGCTGCCGCTCAAAACGAAGCCATGGTTGCTTCGACAATCGAGCAAGGTCAGCGCAACATGGCACAGCTTGAGCAAGCCGTCATAAAGGACAACACCCTCCTGCCTGGCGAGTGGTATGGCGGGCAACTGCATCTGGCCCCGCCGACGGATCAGGCCGGTGGCCAGAAATCATACACCATCATCATAACGGTCGGATCAGACCGCCACGTTGTGGAGGTCGCGCAAGGACCGGCAGGCGCATAAGAACGGAGGCATTCGTGAGGTTGTTCATCACAACCTTCGCTTTGGGGCTGGCTTTCGCGCCGGTCGACGCGGCTCGTAAATGGGAGTGCAGGTAAACCGTGATCAAGCTCTGCTTCGCCCTCGCGCTTTCAATCTGGTCGATCGGTGTCCAGGCGGAAACGGTCGACGTGATGTATCGAGGTGCCGTCGATCTCACGCCGTTCCGCTGCACCGACACTCCCCGCAGCAGTTTCGTCGAGCGGGTGTGCTACGATAAGCCAAATCAGTACATGATTATTCGGCTCAAGAGCATCTACTATCACTATTGCGAAATGCCCGAGCCGACCCTCAACGCGCTCCTGGCAGCGAGCTCGATGGGCCAGTACTTCAACGCGAACATCAAAGGCACCGGTAAAGACGGCCCGTTCGATTGCCGGACAGACGCGATAAAACGAGCGATCAATCGATGAAGGCATAGATTACCTCGCGCGACAGAAGCGGAAATCCTAAGGAAACGGCGGCCCATACCCCACCCCTGGGCGGGGGCCGCACCACCGGAGCGCAAACGTCGCAGGGCCGCCCGACTAAATTTCTACTTTTTGAAAAGTCGGGGTTGGCTTTTTGCCTTTTTCGAACGCACGCCCACGTTTTGGTGTTGGTCGATCCAGCACTGCCGTCGGTGCCATGTTGTGGGGTGAACTGCCCCCACTGACCGCCGAGTGTCCGGTACAATGACTTCGAGGCTCTGACCAAACTGGTAGGCCAGCGCAGAACTCGTCTTAAAATGGAACGTGCCCGAAAATCGGAGGGAGCACCCATGAAAGCACTGTTATCAGTTCCGATAGTCGCAGCTCTCACATGCTTCACCTTGCCCGCTGGAGCAGCAGAGCCGCTCAAACAGCAACTGGTAGGCACTTGGAGCGTCATTTCATTTGTAAACGAGAATGAAAGGACCGGGAAAACAACTAAGGTATTTGGTTCTGATCCGAAAGGATATTTCATGTTCGACGCAGGGGGGCACTTCTCAATCAATCTCATCCGTGCGCGACGACCAAAATTCGGCAACCGCGACTTTCCGACGACCGGCGAAGGCAGAGCCGCTCTGGAGGGAATGATCGTGATGTTTGGCGACTATAAGGTCAATGAAGCTGACAATTCATTATCGTTGCACATTATCGGCGGCAGCTTTCCCGCATGGGACAACACGAATAAGAAGCGTTTCATCGCGATCAGCAACGATGAGCTAACGTACAAGAATCCGACACCGGCAACTGGCGGGGGTACTGCTGTGGTGACTCTGAAACGCGCGACAGGCGTAACTGAGTGATCTTTCCTGACCCTGGCAATATGCTCTTGATGTGTGAGTGCGCATCCGCTTCGTTACGGAATGCGCGGGCTTTCAATGACGATAGCGGCGGTGACGGCTGGGGCATTGATTGCGACCGCAGTATTCCTGCTGTCTGTCGCGTGGCTCTAGAGACCTAACCGGCATGCCGACCAGGGAATTCACCTTGTGGCTTCCACCTCTCGCGTGCGCTGTCGTTTGCGCGTCGGACGTATTTTCTAAGGTCGATACGCATCGCCCGATGAAGTCGGGCCGGTACTGCCTACGCTTGCGAACAAATTGCGCTCGGAGGCGACGTATTAACCGACGTCGCCTTCGAGATGCCGGACCAATTTTTCACGACGCTTGAACAGAACCTGCAAGGCCTTGCGGCCACAAAGTTGCACGGGACGTCGACAGAGAGACCGACGGCCGGCGCCTCAAACGCGACGGAAGGCTATAGCGCGAGCAACAGATCTCGGACGGGTCCTTATCGCACCGCCATCATTCCCACTGTGCACTATCCATTCGCCGTTCGATGCCTGCCCCGTAATGATGCCAACGTGATGCGGCCATACGACGACCACTCCGATGCCTGGGCCTCCGGCATTCATACCCGTTCGAGCCCACTCGCGAGCTAGCGCAAGACGTCGATCAGATTGACCAAGATACTTGCTAAGATACGTTCCGCACCACGCTCGGGCTCTATGTTGATTTCCTTTTCGGGCTTCCGCTGAAGAAGTGATGAAAATAATGGCGCAAGCCAACAATGCGACTCTCGACATAATCAACTCCATAGAAATGGACGACTACTGACAAAGCCGTCTGCAAACCTACGGTGCGAACTTCAGTTCCTTCTTTCTCGCTTCAATTGATCCGAACGGTGCCGAAGGAAAGACGCGTGGTAACCAGACACATTTACTATCGAATTCGAATGCGCATTCGTGCACTCGAACTCACCGGTACCAAAAAGGGCGACGTCTGTCGCAGCTTGGTTGGCCCCGCTGCCAGCGAGACAGCCCCTCCCTCGGTCATGGAATAGGAGCATTGATGCGTCCGTCTGCGTGGGCCTTCATCGCATCGTTGTTTTGGCTGGCCGTCGCAGGCTGGAATTACTGGTGCCTATCGATCGAAACTCAGCAAAAGGGCGATCTTTTTTGGCTGCAACAATGGCAAGCAGACCGCGCCATTACCCTTATCTTTATCTGCGTGTTCACGCTTACATCACTCGTTTCTTATGTAATGCTTTGGAGATCACAAGCGGCGGATTTGTCCGCTGAGCGCCGCCGCAGATCGCACTCCAGCGCTTCCGAATAAGGAACGGGATAACCGATGACGCAGGGTCAAGGGGATCTGATCATCTGGATGATCGTCATCGTCTATCTCGGGGTGGCGCTATTTCCCGGCTTGTTTCTGGGCGGCATGATCGGCGTATTTGTTGAAGACGGTCAGACGGGTTTCCTCACCTCTATAGTTTCCAGTCCAATCTGCGCCGGCTTATTTTATTTTTTTACCACCAAACAGGAAAGGACGTTCCAAATCTATGGAAGCATGGCGGCTGCACTAACAGCGACGACTCTGGTCGGCTTCTGGCTCGGCAGGAAGATTCGTGGATGATCAACGGCGACGCCTGGTGCGAGCCGCCCCGCCATCCGCTAAAAGGGCGGGATACAGCAGCAGGCGAGAAGCGCCCTGCTATTATGCTTCAACAGCTAACCTCGCTGGCAGCACGAAGATGACGATGCAGCGAGAACCAAATATTGCAAGGGGTGTAAAAGCCTTTGAGGGCCTTTTTGGCTGCCTGGGGATCGCGCTCTTTGCGGTGCTGTTCTTTTCAGCGACCTATTCGGTCTGGCATGTCGTGGTGCTCGATCCGAGGAAGCGTGTCCCGGCATATCTCCAGGTATCGAAGGTTCTCTACGTCAAGGAGGAGAGTTGGGGCTTTGGTCCCGGCGGGAACGAGACAGGTCTCCTCGTCTATGAACTTCCCGCTGATGTCGCTGCGACGATCGCCAGCAAGGGGCTGCCGTTCCTCAATGACAATGACAATGCGCTGAAAGCGCGCCAGCAACTGGTTCCGAATTTCGATTGGTACCCGACGCCCGTCGTGCCCAACTCCGGATGGAAAGGCGACGGCCGCACGCCCGCTTCGATCAATTTGTTCCTCAACCGATACGGCTTTGGACTAGATTTCGATCAACGCTTCATCGCGATGGCCGATCAGGCCAAGAACGCGCCCGGCAACTTCTATAGCTACGGCTCCGGCGGCCGATTGCTGGTCGTGTCGCGAGCGCTTCGCAAGGTGATCTTCGCCTATTCGGGATAGTCTCCGTGGCGCCCTCCCCGCCATCGGGGAAAATGGAATATGGTCTTTACTGAATTCAGTGGCTTACTTGGAATCTGCGAGTGGCGATGACGAACCCGCGAATAGCCTTAGCGTGTTTAATTCTCGTGGTTTTGATGGCCGCCTTTTTCGTGGCAGATGCGTACAATGACTGCCGACAGCAGCATGGGCCGAACTATAAGTGCTTCCCCGGAGGCCGGCACCTTGTTCGATAGCTGGCTGGATTAGATCGTGAACATGCTCGGCGTTCGTATACTACTTCTGACCACCGGATCGGTTGTAGCCCTTTGCGCTCTTGGATCATTGGCTTACGTGACGATCCGTGCGGCTAACCCTATCCTCCTTTTGCTTTTCGTGATCGCTGCTCCACCGCTCCTTATGCTTGGTCTTGGCTTCCTTAAAGCCGCCAGAGCGCTTTACCGAAAACGACCGAGTCAGTGAGAACAGAATGCAGGGACGAGTGCGCTCCTGGAATAGGATGGAAAACAATGCGCACATCGGCGGTCATCGCTGCTATCTCCGGGCTCGCGACGCTATGGTCTGGCTATTGCTTCTTCGTCACTTCGACCGGCCTCGACAAGGCTGCTCGCATACGTGCAAATCCTAACGGAGATGTGGTTTGGCTCGAACGATGGGAGGCTAACCGCGAAGCGAGCCTCATCTGCGGAATTGTCTTCTTCCTGATCTTCGTTTGGGCCTTTGCCGTGCTTTACAAGGCGCAGCGCGACGAGATCCACCCCTCCCGCACTGACGAATAACGATCAGTTAGAAGCGCGCTCGACAACTTCGACGATCGCGTGAGGAAGGACCTGAGGCGTGGCCTTTGTCCAACGGATGGCCTCTGCGGGGTTTGCTGTCATCAGATCGAAGTGCCAAACCAGTGGCTCCTTGCCCGATGGCATTGGTGTGGTGACGCGAACCGTGGTCGTCTGCATTCCAGTCTCCGAATCTGTTGATACGCAGACTTTAGCGTTGCATTTGCGAATCAGGAATACGTTCAGGGCCCATGACGCCACGTTGGACACGCGCATTGGTGCATGAAGTTACAGTACGAGCGCCTATAGTGGCGCGATCCTGACCAATCCCCGTGATGCCCTCCCCGCCATCGGGTAAAATGGCGGGATGAAGCAGACGGGCTAGCAGTCTTTTGTCTCGTGTGTTTCTCTATTTTGATAGCGTGCATCATGGTGGAGAAATACTGGGATTGCTCTTAGTCGGTATTAAACGAATAGGCCGCTTGCAGGAAGCCGCCATAGCGCTCGGTGCGGGCCGGGAGGGTCTGACACGGACATGGCGTGCCGAAGAAATTGGTCTTGGCATCCTCCGTGGCCCACATCGCCCAATAGCGCGCGCCTGCACCGACGGATAATGACGGCGTCACATAATATGAGAGGATCGTTTCCAGCTGCACGCCCCTGCCTTCGCCGCTCTCCGGCGAGCGGGTATCATATGCGTTGCGCAACACGTGGTCGTCGACGCCCGAGAAGCGAACATAGGGCAGATAGGCCGCATCGCCGGTGAGTTTCAGCCGATCGTTCAACATGACGACTCCGTTAAGGCCGACTCGCAAGGAATGCCACGTATCGTCCTCCGTAATCGCCAACGTCGATCCCGGGATCGCTGGCACACATGGTGCCGCGACGGTCGCATTGGCGATCTGCGTGCAGCCATAGGCCGATTTGTTCTCGCGGTAATAATTATAGCCGATGAACGGCCCCACGTTGACTCCCGGGCCGCGAATAAACGCATAGCCGACATCGACTGTGGCATAGGCGATGCTGCCCTGCACGGGGTCCGACACCGTGTTCGAATAGGGAACACCGTAGCCGGGCATCCAGTCCTCGTCGTTCATCTTGCCGCTTAGCAACTTGCCGCCGCCGATGAAGCCCTTGAGGAAGAAATCGGCCAGGCCATCGACACGACCGAACACTTCGCCGGAGACTGCCGGACTCTCATAAGTGAGTCGCGAGTTCAGGATGTTCTGCTGTGCCGGATGGGTGCCTGCACCGAGATCCTTCTGAAAACGACCCGACGAATACCAGACGCGTCCGCCGATCTCGATGTCGCCGCGCATGCTCGGATCTTCAACACTTTGGGAGCCGCGCAGATGCATGTTCTCGGCATCGTCCCATCGCGCATCGGTATCGCCGCCGAACTTCATGTTCAGCCCGACTTTGACAGTCTGGATGTTCTGCGAAACGCTGGTGCTGCCTGGTGGCGTCGTCCCATACAGCGCAAAGGGCGGAAACGGCTGGAAATAGCTGCCGGGCGTCGACATGCCGAAGCTGTTGAAACCGGCATAGTCGTATTCCACCTTCACCGACCAAGCTGGCGCCACCGCCCGTTCGATGCCGACGCCTGCGGTCCAGCCCCATTGGCTGTTTTTTGTGCCAGTCGAGAGGTCGATCGGGTTGGTATTGATATCAATCTGCTGATTGAGCCAGGCGACGCCACCTTTGGCATAGAGCAAGGTGCGTCCGGCCTCGCCAGTCGCCAAGCCAACGCGCCCTGTAACGGTGCCCAGTGCGTTCTGCCGCACCCGGCAATTGGCCGACAGGAAATAGCCGGATGACGCAAGGCACGTATTGGTGCCATTGGAACCGACTGCGCTAATATCGGCCTCGACGCCCAGCACCAGATTCCGGCTCGGCTGAAAATTAAAGCCTACCTGCGCGCCTCCCAAAGCCGTCGGCGTTCTGACATCGCCGCCATAAACGGCCGGGCCGTTGCTATCCGTGAATCTGGATTGTCCCAATCCGCCGCCGACATGGACGCCGAGATAAGGTCCGGCCCATGTCCAAACCGCGAGGGGATAAGGCTGACCGTATTCCGGCAAATCCGCAGCGACCGCCTGGCTTGCGCCAAGCAGCAGAGAAGCGACGACAACAGATACTCTCGTCATGTACCCCACTCGAACCCCGCATCAAGATTGGGCGCAGCTTCGGCGAGATTCGTTAAATTTCCCCTTTACGTTTCGCTAACTGTGTTTTTTAGCAAGACGTCAATGACTGGCATCTCCTAACCGCGGATACCCCAAAAGACCGGACGCTGCTCGGCTGCGACATGGCCGAAGAGTATTTGCCATTTGTGATGATTTGGGATGACGCCTTCGGTTGGTGCGATCCACATAGGGATGCCCTCTATAGCCCGACGCACTGGATGGAGCGGCCAGCCTCTCCGGCACTCGTGAGCAATGATCGTTGGAAGTGGTCCCGGCTGGAGCCCAAAAAACGATAGGGGCCGCGTTTTCGCGGCCCCTGATATGATTTACCAGCGGCGCCCGCCACGCCAGCCCCGGTCCCACCCGCCATAGCGTGGACCGTATCCATACCGTGGACCGTATCCGTATCGGGGCGCATAGCCGGGGGTGCGGAAGCAACGTCCGAAGCGGTCGCAAACTAGCCTCACCTGCTCAGTGTTATGTCCGACACCTGCGCCGGTTGCCAGACCGAGCGGCATCGCCGATGCCGCACCTGATACTGCCGTGCCTGCTAGAGCGAGCAGCCCGAAAACAGCCAACTTTAACTTCATCTGGTATTTCCCGTATTCAAAAGCCCCGGTCACCACTTACCTGTTCCTTTCTGAACTGGAGCTGAGCGCGCGGATGCCCTGTTATTTTCTATGGCTTCAGCACTCTGGCGAGAACACCACGCCTCTCGCGGTGACGCCCTCCCCGCCATCGGGTAAACTGGCGGGATGCAGGACCATCTTTTCGATCTTATGACTTTGGGCATCTTTCTCTTCGGCGTATTGCTGATCCTTCAGACGCACGAGGAGCCAAGGGACGGCTCTTACTGATGGGCGGGATGCGGAACGCCGTTGGTCGACTTAGAATGACTGTGGTGACGATGAGAAACTGGAAAGACGATATTGGTCTCGACTGGACGCTTCGCGATATCTACGCCAACCGGCTAAAGTTGTCGCCGATTACCGAAGATCAGTTGAGTGAACTCCTTGAGATGGGCTTGGCCGAGGTCGTCGACGACCAGGTGAAGCTGACCGAGAGAGGGTATCGGAAGATTGCTTGAGGTGTTGTCATGGCAAGACGCCCGATTAACAAGACCTGGACACCAGAAGACATTGCTCGATTGACTAGACTTGCAGATGGCGGCGCAACGGTGACGCGAGCCTCTTCCGGGGGACTTGGGGATATAACCGAGGCGCAATGACCACGTTCATCTTCACGCTCACGCCTGACGCATCTGCATCTGCTTTCGAGCGGGTCATAGCAGAGCTGGACGCCGCCTTCCCCCAACACGAATTTCTTGCCGGAGACCCCGATGTCGGCGGCTTCGAGAACGCGATCCTCGCGGTGCATGGCAGCGCCAGCAGCGGTGATCTACCCGGTGAAATCGTACTGCCAAACCTGGCGCAGGTTTCGGAAGTAAAAATGGCCTTCCGGCAAATCGTTGAAGATCTGAAGGGTTGGAAGCCGTCATAGGAGACGCTCTGCGCCCTGGCCGAAAGAGCGAAGTGACCCACTTAGCGTCAGTTCATTACACCGCTTTGATGTCAGGTGGCCCCTTGCTGCCAAGCGCCAGCGCCGCCGGATCTTTCCCATCATCCGGCGATCGGCTTCGCTCGCCAAATCTCCAACCGCCGCTCAGCTTCATCGGCTTGTGCAGTCGTCTGGGCGTCACGAAGCAGATGAGATATTTTCCATCCCTCGATGTTTCCATGCCTACTGGTAGAGGATCGCCTTAGATCGGTGGCAACGCCGCTGAGCCTAATCTTTCGATTTATATCGATTGGATTTGAGGCGTTCATTGTTGGCCGCTCCGATGTCGGCATACAACAACCGCCTAAACGCCCGAAGGTTGCATAACGCGATTGGGCTCTACTAAAACTAGTGACCTTCGCGCCAGCGACGGTTTCCTAGGCCGGAAGTTCAACCTCACCGGACTCGACTTTTGTTCTCCTTATGTTCTAACTGAGGGCATGAGTGACAGACCCGCAAGCTGGCGCATGCCTACGCCCAAACAGATGGAAAAGCTGGCTTCCAAGCCGAGCCGCGTACCCGAGCCGCCTATTCCGGTGCCCGGGCCTGCGGACGATCTGCCGGAGGCGTATTGGGACTCCGTTGTCCGAGACCCTCGCGGCCAGATCCGCACCGGCGTGCCCGTCCAACAGCGTCGCTTATCCGAGATCCCCCGGCACATTCTTCGCGTGACCTGTCGTCGCTGCGACCGCATCGTGGAAATCCAAACCGTTGATGCAGTGCGTCTCTACGGAGCCCATGCAGTCTGGAAAGACGTGGGCATGAAGTTGCTCGACACCGGCTGCCAAGAACGCACAGGACGCCTCGAGGAGGATGGCTGCTGGCCGTCCTTTGAGACGACGTAGCATTTTTGATTTTGCATTTTGACCGTGACGCTTGGACGCCCCTATGGCTCCGAAATATCACCCCACGCCCCTATCCGGCGGCGACCGCAAGGCTCTGAACAAGGAGCTGACGAAGGCGCGCGGCGTGACGCTGATGCTTGCGCGCCAGTCGCACGAGCTGCGCGCCAAGGGTGAAGCGCTGATCCGGGAAGCCGACAGGCTGTCCTGCGAAAGCTGGAACGAGCGCATGTGGGCGGATGGCGAGCCGATCGATCCGTCACCGACCGTCGACCAGGCGCTCAATGGCGGCTTTCCGTGGCTCGAAATCGAATGCTCAAGATGTCGGATTAAACGCGACGTAAGCTTGGCTGAACTCCCTCATGTCGACACGACCTGCATCCACGATCTCGCCACTCGCCTGCGCTGTGAGCGTTGCGCGAAAGCAAAAAAGCGCCCTCTTGCGACATTGCTGCAGTTGGCACCTGAGCGACGCCATGCTGTGGAGGCACCATGATGCCGGAGCTGACACGGCGACGCACCGACGATCGTTCTGAGACATGGGAAATCTGGTACGGCGACCTGAAGGTCGGCGCCATCGCTCAGCAAGACTGGGATCCGAACCCGGAGCGATCTGGCGTCTGCCAATGGTCTTGCGGCTTTTACCCGCTCCATCGGGATCAATGTTTCAGAGGCGTCGCACGGGACTTCGAAACGGCGCGAGCCGCCTTTGATGCTGCCTGGAACGTGTTCCTGACGACGCGCACCGAAGCCGAGTTCGAGGCCTCGCGCCGCGACAAACAGTGGACTGCCAACAAATACGCGCTATGGGATGCCGGTTATACCGAGCAAATCCGGCGTGGCGAGATCCACTGCCCGTGCGGCAAGACATTTAACCCTCGATTCCATGAACAGACGATGGCCCATATCGGCCACATCACCGGGCGAGCACCGGGCACATAACGGACAGGAATGCTGTATGTGCAATCTGTATTCGATGACGAAGAACCAGGCCGCGATCCGCAACCTGTTCGGCGTGACGAGGGACAGCGTCGGCAACCTGCCGCCAATGCCCGGCATTTTCCCGAACCGAATGGCACCGATCGTGCGCAACGCTGACGGCGAACGCGAACTCGCGATGGTGCGATGGGGCATGCCGTCACCTGATTTCGTCCAGCTCAAGGACGCAAAGACGCGCGCGGCGAAGCTCGAAGCCAAGGGCAAGCCATTCGATTTCAAGGAACTGCTACGCATGGAGCCGGACGCTGGAGTGACCAACATCCGCACGCTGCAGAGCAAGCATTGGCTGCGCTGGACCGGCGTCCAGCATCGATGCATCGTGCCATTTACATCGTTCAGCGAGCACAATGCCAACTATGGCGGAAATGTCTGGATTGCGCTGGACGAAAGTCGGCCGTTGACATGTTTCGCAGGCCTTTGGCTGCCGGCTTGGACATCGGTCCGCCTCGTCAAGGAAGGCGAGACAACCAACGACCTATTCGGTTTCCTCACCACCGACGCCAACGACTTCATGAAGCCGATCCATGGCAAGGCGATGCCCGTTATTCTCACCGAGCCGGAAGATGTAGAAGTCTGGATGCGCGCGCCGTGGGACGAAGCGAAGGCGCTTCAGCGGCCTCTGCCTGACGACGCCCTGAGAATCGTGGCACAAGGCGCCTCCAAATACGATGGTGCCCCTCCTCCATGAACTTCGTCAAAGCCCGCCCCTACGCTGAGCCCGCCAACGCCGCCGCCAGACTGCTTGAGATCGCCAAAACGCTTCGAATCGACGAAGGCCGCATGCCGGTCGGGGAATGGAATTCGACCTTCATATGGAAGGACAAGGCGAGCGTCGCGGAATACACGCTTGGCCGCGACAAGCTCATAGCCGACGGCATTATCAAAATGCACGAGTGCGGCGGGTTCTTCATGTGGAAGTACCAAACGCCCGAAGGCGAACTTCCCGGCACAGATCAACTGCAGGACGCCTAGCTTACTCTCGCTGTGCTTTGAAAGCCTGGTCGGGCGGCGCGCGGCTGCCAGAGTTGCGCAAGATCAGCGCCCTCCGAGCACCAAAAGCAGAAATACGGCAGCTATTAAATATGGTCTTTGCCACATGGGACATCCTGACCGCAGTTAATTCGGCTTCGCGGGCAATTTACCAAGGTCTTTTTCAGTCATAGGCGCATCGCCGGGTTTGACTTGTCCCGCCTCCTGCTCCCTTGCAGTCTGCGCGTGCTGCATATTCATGCCAACAAACGTGACGATGATTATCATCCCGACGATCGCCGCAGCGATGACGGCGAACTTCCCTGCTCCGCGCGGTGGCGGCGTTGCCTGACCTGTCGACATCAAACTCTTTCGTTTCGGATTAGAGATCGAACACGTCCGCGCGCACGATGTTCCGCGCCTCCGGGCTGCGATACGCCGCAGGGCCCTCTCGTGACGCCTAGGGTCGCATAGCCACGGAACGACACCGGCCGCCAATCATTGGGCCCTGGAAAAGGAGGCTCTCATGGCAAACGACATGCATACCGACGGCCGGGACCTGCGCAGCGGCACCCACGACCCGATCTCTCCTGCGGGGAAGCAGCAACCTCATCAAGTGAAGGAAGCCCCGACGGCCCATGAAGCCGCTCAGCATGGTGCCGATGTAAGAAGCCAACCGTTACCGGGCGCTGACGATCCCATCCCTGAAGGGCTGCTCCGCGAGCGCAAAGGTCCGCTCAACTCCCATACTGGCCGTCGGCCTTCAGATTGAGGTGGAACTACTCATGAAGTTTTTCAAACCGAATGACGACGGGAATGAGCCTGCGCCCCTGATACTGATCGGGATTGCCTTAATTCCGCTACTCGGTGTGCTGGGATGGGTCTTTGGGTTGTTTGGCTGAGCCGTCGGTCTAAGCCAAACAACCCGTAGCTCTGCTCATCGCCTTCCCGTCTGCTTATAATGCTTTGGTGCAAAAATTCGCAGAGCCGACGACAGGTTTGCTCTATCGCGGCCTTCAGCGATGACATTGATAAGCTCCGTCAGTCGCTGCTCGCGCTCGGCAGCGATCTCCTTGAGCGAATCCCAGAATTCATCCTCCAGACTTACGCTTGTCTTGTGTCCGTCAATCATGACCGACCGCTTACGGACAGGAGTTGCCGAGTCGGTAGGGCTCGCCACCTACTTTTTCTCCCGCCTAACCCCCTTAAACTTCTTCGCCACCGTCGTCTTTTTAGCCGTCTTCTTTTTAGCGGCGGCGGCCTTCTTCGGGGCAGCTGTCTTGGCCTTCTTGACGGCCATGAACTCGCCGGAGGTCTTGTCCCGCTTCGTCCAGGTAGTGGCACCGCCCATCGTTGTCTTGGTCTGGCTGCGCTTTTTCACGGCGCCTTTGCGGGCATTGTCGCCCGTCGGTTTGTTCGTAGCCATTCTTGTCGCCTCCCGAGCACCGCAATACCGCGGCGAACTGAAAACGAGAATTCTATCAACTAGTTCCCGGCAGCTTCGGAACGAATCACCAGCAGCTAGCTTGAATCCGCCGTCAGTTGCGTTGGAGTTCCAGGATGCGTCAGTCCCGTTGGACACCCTCTATTGTGCCGAATGTTGGCGATCAGAACGTCTATCTCGTTCTGGACTGCTTCGAGCGATCGGGGTGCGCATGGCGCGAGGCTGACATCGGTCAGACTGACTTAGAGACAGTCATCAACGATCTGATGTCCGGACAGTACAACGACCCTCAGCGGGTCATCGCCTTCAACATCTTCGAGCATTGGGCGGACGACGTGTCCGAAGACGTCGCCCGGGAGATCAGGCGCCGTGCGGATCTTCGTCACGAGGACGTCAGCTCCTCAATCGAGGACTTCGTAGTCCGCCACGCTGGCCGTGAGCGCCAGCTAAACCTGAGGCTGGCATGATGCCTTGGTCGACCCCGTTCCCCGGCCCGATAGTCCTGCCAGATGGCACCGAGATCGTCACGCTTCGAGACGCTGGAGCATACATCACCAACCTTCCAAAATCTCAGCACGACAGTGCGCCATGGCAGAATGCAATGCATGTTCTGATCCAGGCAGCGGATCATGGCGGGCCGATCGAGTTCGCGCGCCTTGGTATGATGCAGGCGCTCTACCCCAAAGGCACGCCCGTCTATCACTCGGTCGACAAAGACCCGAAGTGGCGCAACCGCACCAAGCTTTCGAGGGATCGATGAACCTGTCCGACCAAGAGTTAACTCTCTACGCCCTACGAGAGGCGCAGCTTATTCTTGCGGACGGTGATCAGGACACTTCACTTAATCCGGAGAAGATCATCCAAGAACTAAAAGCTCTGCTGACCCGCACTGACCTTGTCGAGGCGGTCGATCGACTCGAGGCCACTGTCGGGCTGCGGCTGTCATAGGAGGCGCGGTGATGCGCGACATCGACATCATCATGAAGGCCATGCACGACGCCCAGGCACTACTGGGCGCATACATCGAGCCCGGCCCACGCGATCCAGAGGCGATCTTGCAGAGCATGTTGGAGATATTGGACCAGGAAGACGTGATCGCCGCGCAGGACCGGTTGAACAAAATTTATGGGTGCCTGAGAGTTGTACAATAACCTAGACAAAAGGGAGAGGCGCGTGGAAGACCGCAAAGAAAACCGCGAAGAAGGCGTCAGCCGCCGGACCTCGTCGGGATTGGACCGAAGCCGAGCTGAAAAACATGAAGACGCTGGTGAAGCAGAATACCCGACGCGACTGATCGCAACGAAACTCGAACGGACTGTTACCTCGGTCTACGGCAAGGCGACCCGTGAAGGTATATCGCTCGCGCCGACAAACCGAAGCCCAAGGGATTACCGGAAAGTCCCGCAACGTAACAAAACTGCCCGGCCGGGCATGACACTGGGCGGCATGTGATTGAGACACGAGGCGCTCTCTGCCAGAATTGGCGGGAGGACACACATGTCGTTCGACCGGGAGACTGCGATCGCCCTTTGGACATTTGTGATCTATCGATTAGTAAAATGGTACTTTAAGGTTTAGCCGTCTCGGCCTCCGAGATTACTCAACGTGCTTCGTGTCGCTGCTCCAAAAATGGAATCTTGCCTTGGGTTTCGCCGGGCGTCCGCAAGGTGCGAGCCAATCTGGCGAAATCGGGCGCTGTGTAAAACAGCCTCTCCCCCTATTTCTCACCTGCTGAGAATGTGTTTTTATATCCATTCAGTCTGCATTCATTAGACTGCTTCTAAATCCCTTGTCAGACGCCTTAGTCCGGCAAGTAGGTAAAGAAGATGTCCTTTGACCCGATGGCCGCAGTAGTGGATTGGCTCGATGCTTATCGCTCCGGCGACCTTGAAAGTATTCTCGGTCTTTATTCCGACATTGCGACTATCGAGTGCGGTTGCGGCGGCGCGGCGACTATCAACGGCCGCGAGGCTTTGCGAGCTTATTGGGAGCAGCGCTTAAGAGATGCTCCCGCTGTGGAATTGGAAAATCTTCAACCTGCTCGTGATGGCATAGCCATTACCTACGTTTGCCAGGACTCCAACGTCCGCGCTGACTTTGAGTTTGATACTACTGGACAGATCATCTTTCAGAAATGCGGCCCGGCGAATTAGGGCCACTTGTCCACGTGGCGAACGATCATCGGCTGATAAATGAAAGCCGAGACCATTGCGGAACTCCGCTTTTTGAATCCTCGACTACTATCTTAGAATAGTAGGCGCGAGTTGAAATCAAGGACGTCAATGGCTCTGACAAAGCTCCAGCGAGAAGCGATCGCAGCGGCTGCTGGACTGAGAGCGACATCTCGAAGGTGCAAGCAATTTGCCAAACTCGTCGGTTATCGATCAATGTCCGATCGGCTGAATGCTCTGGCGGTGAGATACCAAAAACAAGCTCGGAGGGTCGAGGAACGTGCCGGTCTGTGCTCAAGTGTAGACGATCCTGACGACCGGCCTTCGTTCAGTTTGCGGAGAGGGCGCCGCCCTCGTCTTGAAAAATGAAAAAACCGACCACCATGGCTGGCGCCGGGCCAGTTTACGTGGGGCTACTCGACGGTGACGCGCGAGATACCGCCCATGCCGATTTTGCTGCCGCGCTGGCCTAGGTGCCCACGGCATGAGCCTTGGTTTCAAAGCTTCAGCTTTAATGCCGTGACTGCTGCATCCAGCTTTCTACGAGAGTTTCCGATCTCGCGAGTTAGCTGGCTCGCCTGCTCTAGCGTGAGACCATGTTTGAAGGCCAAGAAGTCGACGGTGTATCCGGAGTCAGAGTCCGTCTCCACAATCTCGTCGCGGGCCAAAGCTGCTGGCTTGGAGCGCAATCGACTAGCAAACCGCGTTGCGTCCGCTTGCCGAGCAAAAGATCCAGCCATTAATTTAGTTTTACCCGTCGGCCAACGGGCTTCGATCGCAAATCGATCGTCAGCCAGTCGGCGAATTGAGTATTCAGGATCCCCAACACCCATGCACACCGCCCCCACCAGTTCACCGTAGAGTACACTTCAAGCCACATCGTCCGACCGGGAGTCGACCTTGCAGATGGCCAATTTCGGCTGGCTACCCGTACAGGAAAACCCTCTACCGTTCTGTGACATACTTCACACCAGGACGTCGGGTTGCGCTCGGAACCGTTTTCCAGCCGCCATTTTGGCCTCATGACGGGCCCTAGCCCGAATTACTTTTCGTGCTGGCGATCAGCCCATCGGATCAGCGCCCAGATGCCGACGGCAAGGGCACCGGCCGCGGCCACGCACAGCCAGAGTGTCATTGGACCGTTACGCGCGCCGTGCCGCCCATGCCGAGGGCATAGGCTGCTGCTCGAGACAGGTCGATGCAGCGCCCCTTGATGAACGGGCCGCGGTCCGTGATGCGCACCCGGACCTACCGGCCGTTAGCCTTTGACGTGGCTGCCAAAGCGCCTGGTGCGGCGCGCGGCCGTCAAGGCGTCGCTTCATAGCTTTGACCGGCAGCAATCCCGCGTGACCAAGGGTTTGCTGCAGCCGGGCGCCTACATATCCGCTCAGCAGTAATCAGTACTGCAGCGTCCATCTTCATTGACCAATACACAAGCAAGTGTTTGGATTGTGAGTATGAAACGGATGGCCAAAGCGCGATCCAAGAACCGAGATATTCTGTCAGATCAATGTCGCGACTAGAAACGCCACTTTTCAGTAGGAGTTTAGCGCATGTTGAAATGTACCAAGATAATCTTACTCCTGTCCCTTATCTCACCAGCTGCGTATGCGGGCGACGTTAAGGATTGCGATGATGCGCTAGTAATGTCGACCTACCAGTCTATGTCTAAGGACAACTTAGATTATAGGTTGGCGTCGTTCGTTTCTGAATCTGCGTACAATAACCTAAAAAATAGCCATAAGGGCGACGGTAACGCTGTGATCTATGGCGTTCCAGTCGGAGCCTCCTACTCAGATTACAAAGAGCGCGTTAGGGGAAACAGTAGCACGAAGAGTGACTCGACGTCGCTCAATCGAAATCAAACGCTTAGTTTGATTTGGACCGGGCTCGACCCTTCGTCGACGACAACTTATCAGGCGTGTTTGAATGCAACTATTTTCTCAACCCCTGGCGTGCGACTGGCAATCAAATCAGCCACTAAGTCAGATATTTCCGTTCAAGTCGGCTACCGCCCTGGGAGCATTAATGACCCAAAATCGATTAGGATAAGATGGGACACAAGCCTGCGAAGGCGATCCACCGACCCTCTCCCATCGGTAATCAATATTGGCAATCCGATCGTCGTCATATTCAATAGGCCTGTCACTCAACAGCAGATAGCAATTAACTCAGACCTGGGTGGTGACAGCATCACTCTTGAACCCGCCCCTCAAGTCGTCACTCGATCACCATGCCAACAGAAGAAGGGCACCTATAATTTTGACGGCTCATCTTGCGGAGACAACTTCTCGATCGAGGGATCTAAGGTCGTCGTGAAGTACGGCAGCGGCGGTCAAGCCATCGTTCCCGAGAACAACCCTGCCTACAACGCCAGTCTCGGGACTTGGATTGCTGGCGACTTTAACGCGGACGGCCTTACCGACCTTGCTCATTTGGTTATCCACGTGCGCGGCGTCGATCCATACGTGCATGTTCATTTTTCAACACGAGAAAAGACATTTCAAACGCCAACAACTTTTAACTTTCGCCAACACGCAAATTCAATTGGTGACTATAACGCAAACCTTGGGATTTGGTCGGTCGGTTACGATCCGAAGACAAACAGTGCGGCCATGATTCATGATCCAAAGTTGCCGGATGGGCGCATTCATGTTTGGCGTTCACCAGGTGACGGATCGTTTGTCATAGGTGGACCTTAGCAAGGTGCAGAACGAGCAGCGCTGGACTGCAGAAGAGGATGCACAACTGCTCGAAGAGCTAAAGACCGAGCATCCGCGTGTTATCGCGAAAAAGCACCAGAGAACGACAATTGCGATTGTCGCAAGAGCGTCACGCTTGCGGCAGGCAACTGCCTTATTGGAGTTTCCAATGGAACCGAGAGTTGATGAGAAATACTATGAGGTAGTTAAACCTGCGACGTCGGCAGAGCGCTTGTTGATCTTGGCGCGAGATCAGATCTACAAAGACTTCCTCGCTCGCATGTCGCCCACTCCTGCCAGTACAATTCTTGACGTTGGTGTATCCGATGTCATTTCGGACGGCGCGAATGTGCTGGAACGCAGCTATCCTCATCTCAATAAAGTCACCGCGTGTGGTATTGGTGAAGCTAGGGATTTTGGCAAAGCATTTCCAGCAGTTGGTTATATCCAAATCGAGCCCAACGCACGCCTTCCTTTCGAAGATGGACGGTTTGACATCGCCACGGCCAATGCGGTCTTGGAGCACGTCGGAAGCCACGAGAACCAAGTCTACTTCGTAAGCGAATTAATGCGCGTGGCGAAGTCGGTATTCGTTAGCGTACCTCATCGTTTCTTTCCAATCGAGCATCACACGGCTATCCCACTCCTGCACTACACTGATCGGAGCTTCCGTGTAGCTTGTGCCGTTACCGGAAAGTCAACGTGGGCTGAAAGTGAGAACTTGATCTTGATGACCAGAAAAAAGCTCTGGCGCCTGGTCGGGAATATAGAGCGCAATGTTGCCGTAGGATATTCTGGCTTGAAGATGGGCCCGCTCTCTTCGAACCTTTTCCTTTCGATCACCTAGTTTGCGCAGTGAAACGAACGTAGTGCCGCCCGCGCCGATTGCGTTAGCTGCGGTTCAGCAGAGGTCGAAGCAGCGCCCCTTGATGAACGGCCCGCGGTAATTCGAGCCCGTGCTGCGCTAAAGCAGCACCGCAACGACGCATTCAGAAACAAACCGCCCTCACGAGGTCCCGCAGCGGCCGAATTTTGGTCGAACAACTGTGAGTTTTTAGTCCCCGAAACATGTCCCACATCGGTTGGGCAGCGCAGGGGCTATCATGATTACGCTTTTTGCTGTCGCTGGCATCGGGGTCTCCGTGCTGATCGGAGCGTTCAGTTTCGCATTTCTAGCAGCGCTACTCGTTGGCATGAATGCTTAGCATTCCAGCGCGACCATGGCGGCTCGCCGTCCAGAAACTTCTGGGCAGATGCGGGCGAAATGAAAAATGCTCACAGCAAAACGCTCGCCGAAAGCAGGCGGATCATTGAGTTTCCTTTGGTTGTGATGCAGAAATTCAGGGCTGAGGATTGATTCCAGATCGCCCTAGGCAGGCCCGGCGCTCATGGATTCGGTTGGGCGTCGGGCCGTTTCATTGCCGGGCCTAGCTGGAACGAATCTTGTTATTGCCAATTTTTCTCGTGGTCGGCGGTTTCGCAGTGGCTGTCGGCCGGGCTCGGCGGATCTCTTATCCCTCACCTCCAAGGCCGCCGAGCCTCCTGTCCCAGCGCAGAGGCACCTTAATCGGCTGGACGAAGCGGTCTTCCCCCAAGTGGCAAGCCGACGTTGTCCTTTAGGTCCGGATAGCCCCGCACGATCTCATGAGCCATTATCTATGATGAATGGGTTGTCCATCGAGGACGACGTTCCCTTCGTGCCGGTGATGGCGATCCGGCGCCAATCCGTGGGCTCGCCTCGAAGGCCTCAGGGCCGTCTGCGTGATCGTTCCGACGCCGCCGTCGGCCTCAAGGTCGTATCCCGCATTGCGCAAAGCGAGCTGAACGGAAGTCACGGCTGCCCCCCTTGCGCTCATGCGTAACGGTCCCGACGCAACGACTCCGGCGATTGTCAGATACTCTCCATTCATGGGATCTGACGTATTCTCCGCACTCAACCGGAGGTTATGCGATGGCTATGAGCGTGGTGGTGGGGCTGACGGAGACAGGACAACAAGCCGTCGTTGAAATTCGACAAGATGGCGCACCGCTCGCTCACGTGCTTTACGATGGGCCAGAACTCGAAGGCCTGATCCGCGCCCTGGCAAAGGCGCGTGAACAATTACCCGAACAAGTAGCCCCCGCTCTGGACCCCGGCTCTAGAATCGACACTCTGCCGGCGCCCGAATGGTTCGTTCCGGATGTTCACAACGGCCCAGCAGATCAGGTGATGCTGACCTTTCGACATCCAGGCTATGGCTGGTTAGGGTTCCTGCTAGATAAGGAACAGGCTCAAGCTGTTAGCGAGGCGCTGGTTGCGCGTGCAGGGAAGTAACCGCTATGCCATCCCGCCCGCCACAAGGGCAGCGATAGTGGTCGTCACTCAGGGCATCTGTAAACAGTTCGGCGCAACGCCTTCGGATAGCAGCGATTGTTTGAACACACCCAGCCTGCTAGTGGTTTAGCTTCATGAGCTGAGGTCTTATTCGTGTTGCAAACCGCCAAAAGCTGTTATCGAGAAGACCAGCGTGACTGCACAAGTTACGCAGAACACGCAACGATCGCGACCCTCCTCATCGCCCTTGCCGCTACTTGGTTCGCCATCACTCAAATTTGGCCCGTTCCGTTCTGGCAGAGTCACGACGACTACGCGTACCTCGCCCTCGCCCACGCTTTGAACTTCGAGAGCTCCCTGAGGGATGGGGTAGTCTACCCAAATCCAGGCCTGCAGACCCATCCAGGCATCCCATTCTACGTCATAAGTTGGCTGTGCATGCGCGCGGCGGCCCTATTCACCGGCCACAGCGACGCGATCGAGCTCTCTCTTTCCAATCCTGAGCCTTTCTTCCTTGCGACACGCATAGTCGCTGGGCTTCTGACCTCCGGTGGCATTGCAGCCGCGTTCTTTGTATTGCGACCACTCGCACTTCCCTTGCGCGTCGTCGCGGTCTTAGCATTCTTTGCGGACCCAACTTCCTTTCGCTATGGATTGACCATCCTGAGCAATGAGAGTTTCGCACTACCTTTGATGGTCATACTATTTTGGGCTTTGAAGAGGATTGCCGATCAAAACCACTTTTCCGCTCGCTCTTGGGCAGTCTTAGGCGCAGTCTGCGCCTTGGCCTATTCAGTAAAACTGCTTTACTTGAATGTGCTCGTCGCCAGTTTAGCTGCTGTCACCTTCGACGCATTCGACCGCACCGGCAAGACGACACTGTTGTCGGCACTGACATCCAGGCTGATCTATCTCACAGTTGGCGCTGTCGGCGTGCTCATCGTACTATTCTTGCCACTTCTCGGGTTGAGCGGGCTGTTCAACTTGATCAAGCTCCATTTGACTATCATGTTCCATGTGAAGACATATGGTAACGGCGAAGTCGGAATCCTATCAGCCAATCAGGTTAGTGAAGCGGCGACCGCGATCACGGCGACTAGCGCACTGCTATATCTGTCGACAGTGCTGTTGGCATGCGGAGCCGTGTTAGCTTGGATCGAACGAAAAGACTCGCTCACGAAGACGAGCATGTTAGTCGCATTCGCTTTTGTCACGATCTCCGTTCTGAAGCACTACCATTCCCACTACGTTCCAGCAATTTGTTCGGTTCTCCCTTTTGTTGTCGCTCCGATATTGGGCAGCAGGTGGCTGCGCTGGCCTGCAACGATCGCCGTTTGTGCTAGTATTATTTACGCCGCAACAATGGCTCAAAGAGAATTTGCTGGAGATCAAGCACTCGCACACGAAATTAAACTGGACGAAGACTCCATCGCTTCATTGCCGCTTGCTAGTGGCGAAGCGCGACTCTGGACTTATCGAATTCCAAGCATCTATTTTGCCAAAGGATTCGTTATCGAGTATTCTGCTGTACCGCGACTAAAAAAAGAGCTAGGTCAATCCGGGGAGGTATCTCCCACTTCGCCATTCAAAGGTGAGTATCGATACATTGTACTAGACCGCGCTTACTTCCCAACTGAAGAGTCGGTTAAGAGTGCAAAGGGCTCTCTCGAACCGACTCAATCGATAGACGTCCGCCACCGAGCATGCGATGGGATAACTGTGCTCCGGAGGACAATCGTTGTAACCAAAGCGTGCGGGGGCTGAGTTAGGGTTCCATGATTACTGGGCGCAGCAATCCAGAAACGCACTACTAATACTACGGTGCAATACGAGCCAGCGCGTTCATTCCCCCCTGATCGGGAATCATCGCCCGCACCTTTGCAGCATCTCGAGGCAATGCGGCGCCTGTAGCGAGATCCGTTAGCGCGTAGTCCATATTCCAAAGCAGTTGTAGGAAGCCGTCGAACTCCTGCGGGCAATCCGAATAGACATAGGGCGCGAGCTCGAGCATGATCGACGGCCTAAAGCGCCTCAACGTGGACAATGCACCTTGGAGGACATCGTTTTCGTGCCCATCTACGTCCAATTTGATGAAATCGACGCGTTTAACGCCGCGTGCCTCAATGTACTCATCAAGCGTATGTGCTTTCGCTCCCTGCGTTGATTTTAACCGACCTTGATGCTGACTATGGAGATCATTGGCACTCTCCAGAGGCCAACTCGAGTAAATCGCATCAGGCAGATCATCCTGGGATGATCTCACAAGCATGCTCTGATTTGCAGTGATGCGATCGGAAAGCTGTGGGTTGAGCGCCATATTGATTGCCAGCTTCTCAAATGCATACTGCGTCGGCTCGAACGCAATAACACTTCCCCCCTCGCCGACCAACTGTGCCAGTGGCAACGTGTGCGCACCGATGTTCGCACCGATGTCGAGCACGACAGACCCATCGCTGACCAATGTCTTATAGCGATGCAGGGTTCGAGGCTCGAAACCGCCTAAAAGGTAGATCGAAAGATCAATCCCTTCCTTAAGGTCAAGTGACCAATGGATGCCACCCCGTTTAACGACTGGAGCCAGCGAAAGTCCGCATAGGCCCCGCGCCGCCACCGTTGCATTCGAGAGGAAACGTGCAATCGATATCTTTTGGCTTGTATTTAGCATTTGCCTTCACGCCATTTGGCTAGCTGCGCGATCACTTCGCTCGTGAGATTATGAGATTGCTATAAGCAAATTCCAGATCGATGTTATGTTCTGGTCGAGCAACCGCATCCTCGGATCCACCAACAATTTTGTAACTGAATCCCAACTTAGCTATAAATACTAGCAGGTCGGAAGGAGAGACCCCCGCCTTCGAGAGCCCAAATGGCCAGAATTCTATAAGACACGAGATCTGGGGATTATCCAGGAACACGCGGCGTGCCCCGTTCAGCACGCTGAGTTCATGGCCTTGGACATCGACCTTGATGAAATCCACACGGCTCCCAGCTGGAAAGTAGTCGTCCAAGCTGAATAGCTTCACCTCGACGACCGATCGGTCGTCTCCACTGTCGTACATGCGATGATCGATGTTTGCACTTTCCGACAAATACAATTTGGCTGAACCACTCTTTTCGCCAACCGCCGCCTCGACGGTCGTCACATTCAAATGACGGACATTATCGAGCAGCCTGTCAAAATTGAGCCGCGATGGCTCGAAGGCGAAGACCGCGCCCTTCTGACCGACTTGTCGAGCGAGGAATTTGGTGTAGATTCCGACATTGGCTCCAACGTCAACCGCAACCATACCCGGCGCGAGAATGCTCCGCAGGATTGCCCGTTCCTTGCGATCAGACATTGCTTTGTAAGCTGAGTACATTGGCAAATATAGCCAATAGGTATGGCGAAAGAGAAAATCACCGAAGCGAAGCAAGAATGTCATGCAACAGCTCGCTTTCTTAGCCGCACAACAAAAAACGAGGCGAACAAGCGCGGAGCAACACGGGCCATCATACTATCCACCGGAAACAAGGCGCGATAAACCGATCTCGGGACCAACGACTTTCGCGCGATTCCCCCAGCGGCCATGTAAGACAAGCTCGAGAAATAATCGAACCGGACCTGGTCCGTGTCATACAGAGGCGATAGCTCCCGCAACCAATCGGGGCGCGAAACGAACAGCATGTACGGGATCGCTTGATTGGAGGAGGATAGCGGGCCTTCGACCCGATCGAGAACCGGCCGACTAATTGAGAAGTCCGTTGGCTCATGGTGGAGCAATTTGTAGATCGGTAATGACAGTGCGGAAAAATAGGGCTCGACCATAATGACCTCACCATCCGCGGTCAGCTTTGAGGCTGCTTTTTGCAGAAACGCTATTGGGTCCCGCAGGTGGTGCAGAACATTTGTCATCGTGATCACGTCGCAGGATTCCTGCGGAATCCCATCGTATTCTTCAATTTTTTGGCAGTCGAATACGTGATCTAGGTGTTCAAGATCAAGAACGTCCGAGGTCATCACATCTGGAAAGAACATTTTGAGCGGCGACGCCCCGCTCCCAATCTCGAGAATCGCACGATCGGCTACCTCGGCATCGCCAAATATTCCGCGGTAGAGTTCTTCGTACCAGTACAATAGGTTCGGGTTCTTGCGAAGCCGCACCCTATTCTGCAACGTTTGGCGCAGATCGTGGTCATACAGTACGGGTCGCTCGACCATTGGATTGACACTGTCTAGAGGAATTTTATGCGTCGCGCGGAGAACATGAGCATCGCCAAAAGAATAATGCCATGACGCCACCGAGAGATGTTGGTCTCGCCGTAAACTCGCTCGCGGTAAACGATAGGGACCTCGACGATTTTTAGGCACATTCGCGCGGCGCCAAAGATCAGGTCAAAATCACCAAACGGGTCAAAGTTGCCGAAGTAAGAGCGGTTGCTAGCTAGCTTTTCATAGTTGCTCTTCGTCAGAACCTTTGTTCCACAAAGCGTATCTTTAAATCGCTGACTCAAAACGAACGAGAAGGCCAAAGCGAAGAATTTGTTGCCGATCAGGTTCATGAAACGCATGGCACCCGCATGCATAGGATAGACCAATCGACTGCCGTTTATGAACTCCCCCTTGTTGGACATGATCGCCTCGTAGAACTTGGGTAAATCTTCAGGCGGCACGGTCATATCGGCATCGAGAATCATCAGAACTTCGTTGCGTGCCATGCCAAAGCCCTTGCGCACAGCGTCGCCCTTGCCCTTGCCCTCCTGCTGGGTAATGACGATCCTGCGCTCTGCGCCATACTTTTGCTGAATCCTTTGAAGCACCTCCCATGTATTATCCGTAGAGTTGCCTTCGACGAAGATGATCTCATCATCGGGCCCCATTCGTGGGATGCGTTCGACGATACTCTCGATGTTTCCCGCTTCGTTGCGCGCGGGGACAATTATCGAAGCCGACGCTTGGGGAATGGTCTGCATAACGGGACGCGCGACCACAATGTTTACTAGCGAGAACGCCCGGAACAACGGAAGCGGAGCAATGTATCGGTTGATCAAATCGCTAAGCAGCGGGATGTAGAGCGGCATTAGAACTTTGCTATCACGCCTGATAAGCTCGAAGTTTTCTAGCAAAAGCAAATTTTCGACGTCTCCGTGCGAAAGCCAATTCACCTCGGGCGTCTTCTTTCGCAAGCCTAGCGTCGCAGCAAGACCCATAATCGGTCGCCAAACATTACTGTAATACGTCATTATAAGCCGCGACTGCGGATGCGAAACTTGGTGGAGAGATCGCAGTAAACCCTGAATGTCGCGCTCGTGATGCACACCACCGCTCACGACGATGTAATCCGGGCGTATCTCCCTTATGGCATCAAGCTCGACAATGCGATCCTCGGCAATATGCTGATCCGCGACATCGCGCCGGCCAGTGAACGCCACTTTGCCGTTTGTCAACAACACGCCGAGCAGGGCATTAGCCGGGTCGATTTCAACCGAAGTGTTTTGGGGCAAAATGAACAAAGACAAATAGTAACGTAGCAATTCATAAAAATAAGTGCGCATGTCCTACCAACTCGAAGCTTAGTGGCAAATCCCGCACAGGTTGCGAGGCACAACACGCTTCTCGCACAGCGAGATCGGACCGCCAAGGCCATTAGAGCCCGGGAACTTCGATTCAAGTTTAAGGCGTACAAAAATGACACTATCGGGGGCACTTCCCCCCACACTCCGATCGCCCGTTCGGATGTGCAGGATGGGTGGCCCCCGGTCCTGTGCCGATGCTGGGAGATTGCTCGGTCACACTCAGGTTTATGAGCAGTTCCGCGGTGGCCGATGCTTAGGTAGATAAGGGCTGCGCGATCTCGACAGATCCGTATCGCGTACCCGGACGCTCGCAGCGGCCGCCGGCAAGCGGGTCAGTCCATATGTTTGACACTCCGCTAACGAGGGAGTTTCTGGCCGCCGACTACATGCGGCATCGGTGCGACTCCAAGGATAGCAAAGCACGCATCACTTCTAACTAGCATTCCTCTTTCAAAATCCACGATTTCATAGTATGGTTTTGGCTTGGTCGACCCCATTAGCCGCTTCGCCACCGGCACCTGCGCAAACCCCTTCGCGCCAGCCGTGGTTGACCAATGTCTTACCCAACAAAATACAATCGTCAGTACGACTACGTTTCGTACCAGAATTCCAATCCGACGCGCCCGCTGCCGGCGACGAAGGTCAACGCCGACCTGAATTTCGTTCAGCAATCGACGACCGAGATCATCGACTTCTTGAAGAAGTCGATCCGCGCCGACGGCAAGATCATGAACGCCGCCATTGGCCGCGATCAGATCGACCCGTCGGTCAATCTTGGCTTCACGCCGCCGACGGAATGGGAAGCCGGCGTCCTTTACACCGCGAACACGTCGACCGTGTTCTATGGCGACGCGTTCTACAGCGCGCTGGTCACCCACACGTCGGCCGGGTCGTTCGATCCATCGAAATGGGTTCTGATCGCGGACTTCCAGGCCATCGCCGACGAAGCTGCATTGGCCGCTATCAACAGCGACCCGAACCTGCACGCGATTTCGCTGCTGACGTCGGCCGCCGACAAGGGAATCGTCTTCACCGGCGCCGGCACGGCCATGACGTTCGATTTGAGCGCATATGGCCGGTCACTGTCGGGGGCAGCGGACGCGTCTACCGCGCTGACCACGCTCGGCGTGTCGACTTTCGTGAAGACCGTGCTGGATGACGCTGACGGCGCCGCTGTCATGACCACGATCGGCGCGCTTCCCAAGGCGGGCGGCACGATGACGGGCGCACTGGTGCTCGCGGCTGACCCCGCAGCGCCCCTCCAGGCGGCAACCAAGCAGTATGTGGACGCGGTCGCTCAGGGGCTGGACACCAAAGCGAGCGTTATCGCAGCCACGACGGCCAATATCACGCTTTCAGCGCCACAGACGATCGATGGCATCGCCGTGATCGCCGGCGACCGGGTGCTGGTGAAGAACCAGAGCACGGCGTCGCAGAACGGCATCTATCTGGTCGCGGCTGGCGCATGGACCCGGACGACCGACGCGGACGCATGGGCGGAATTGCCCGGCGCGTTCGTCTTCGTTGAGAAGGGGACCATCAACGCCGATTGCGGCTTCGTGTGCACGGTCGACGCCGGCGGCACGATCGGCTCGACGAATGTGACCTTCGCCCAGTTCTCGGGTGCAGGCACGTATTCGGCGACTGGCGGCGTCACGCTGACGGGTACGCAGTTCTCGATCACGACGAACGGCATCACGAATGCGATGCGCGCGCAAATGGCCGCGTTTACGCTGAAGGGCAACATCACGGGCTCGTTGGCCAATGAAGCCGACTTTACGATCGGTAGTCTCCCGCACAAGACGGTGCCCGCGGGCAGCGACGTTGTGATGTTTCAAGACCAAGCGGCATCCGGTGCGTTGAAATACGCGACGTGGGCCGAAGTCATTGGTGGCGTGGCGTCGGGTGTGTCGTCGATCGATGGGCAGACAGGTGCGTTCACTATTGGCGGGTTGCTGAGCCGCGCCACCAACCTTTTGCAGGTTCTTGCAGGCACGAAGTCGGAACAGCAGACCGGAACGAGTAACATCGTGGCTGTGACACCGGCCCGTCAGCAGGATCACGACAGCGCAGCGAAGGCCTGGGGTTCGGTTGTGGGGTCGTCGGGCGCAATCCTGGCCGGTTATAATTTCAGCGTTTCGAGGACTGGCACCGGCGTTTTCGTGGTCACCTTCACGGTGCCCTTCGCCTCCGCCAATTACTCAACGATAACTACTTGCGAAGCTGGCCTCGGCGGCGGTTCGTTCAGTGTGGTTGCTTCAGGCAAAACCGCTTCGTCAGTGACCATCGCCACCTACAATACTGCGAACACACTTACTGATCCCATCAATCTGTCTTTTACGTGTTTCGGTAGGCAATGATCGGAAAACGATGTCGTTGGCGTCGGCGTCTATGCCGACGATACGACGATATGCATCCGTGAATGGCACGCCGAACGCCATGCGCGTCATTCACAAATCAAAAGGCACGTGGTCGATCAATGCCCAAGCAATACCGATACGAAGGCCAGCTCCATACATTTCCGGACGACTTCACAGAGCCCCAGATACTACGGGCGCTCAGTGAGTATAAACCGACACCGCCTCTCCCTGATGTCACCTCGTCGGAGCGCAGATTCTCGCTTGCGAGCCAAACGCTGCCGCAAGTGGCTGCGCCTCGCGGCGGCATGTTTGACGACCTCGTTCCCTCAAAGCCCGGAATGTTCGACGATCTGATACCGGCACCGCCGCCGGGCTTTGTATTGGACAAGCCGGCGATACCTCCTCTGCCTCCCGGCTTCAAACTCGATAAACCCGTCACTGATCCGGCGCTGATCGCCCAGCTCGACGACCGTCCGCAAGCTGCCAGTGCTGGTACGGCCGAATTGCCGCCAGGCTTCGTGATCCAGCAGCCCGCCGCACCTGGCCCGAAACTCATTCCCGTTGACCACGATCCATTTGCGCAATTTGCAGATGCGCCGCCGGCATCCAAAGGACCGACCTATACTCCCGTCGATCACGACCCGTTCGCGCAATTTGCCGACGCGCCGCCGGCGAGCGGTCGTCCGCGCGTTTATATCGACGGTAAACCGCCTAGCCCTGCTCCATCGGCGGCCCCCAGCGCGCTTCACAGCCTTGCAGTTGGCGCACAAGGTGTCGGCAAAGGCCTCGCGGACACTGTGCTCTCGCCAGTCGACCTCATGGCCGGCCTGCAAAACATCATCACCGCCGGCATCAACAAGGTCGCCGGCACCAAGATTCCGATGGCAACGCCGGCGTCCAAGATGGTCGAGCAGATCGCCGAACCCTTCACGATTTCCGAGAAGGAAATGTCTCGCGCAGAAAAACTTGGCTACGACATCAACCGCTTCGGCACGCAGGGTCTCGGTATGGGTGCGATGCTGGCCGCACGTGCACCGCAGGTAGCCGCGGCAGTGACTAGCTCGCCAACGCTCGGCGGGCGCGTGCTGGACACCCTCGCCCGCCCCTACAAGGATGCACCGGCGCGCACTGTCGTTGGCGACACCATCGCGGGCGCCGGTGCAGGCGTGGCTGTCAATGCCGCGGACGCCATTCCCGACCATCCGGCGGGCGGCGACTGGGTCAAGCACACCGCAAACGTCGTAGCGCCTCTGGCTGGCGGCATCGGCGCGAACGCGGCGCAAGGTATTGTCGAGGGCCTTGGTGGCATGTTGAAGAATGCCGCTAATCGCGCGTTCACCTCGGCCCCCTCCGAGATCCCTCTCCGCCCGAACAAAACACCCTACAGCCACGCAGAAGTCGATCGCGCCGCGACCACGTTGCAGGCCGGCGCCACGGGTTCACCGAAGGCCATCGCCCAGGACATCCGCGAAAACGCTGCTGAGCTAACCAATCCAAAACTTGCCGGCGAAAGCCCGGTCGATGCATCGGCTCTGCCAACAAGCGCGCTGCTGTCACGAGATCCAGGCCTCGTGACTATGGAGGCCGGCTCGCGCTCCAGGTCCGCCCCCGAGTTCATCCAGCGCGACCAGAACGTCAAGGAAGCCGCCGCAACGCGCATCGATAGCCTGCGCGATCCCGAGGCAGAGCTTGGCGCTGTATTTCGACGTGCGGAGCAGAATCGCAACGAGCGAATGAACGCGGCGGATGCGACCGTGAAGCAGCGGTCCGACGAGGTCACTAACCTCAACCTTGGGGCACAGGAGCAAGGTGCTGAGTTCGGCGCCATTGCGAATACGGATTTCAAGTCCAACGCATCGCGGCGCCTCGACAGGACGATCGTAAACGATGGATACGTCCCTGCCCGCGCCGAGAAGAACCGTCAGTTCGACACAGCGCCAGGCCGCACTGAGCAACTGCCGGCGGATGATGTCTTCGCCGCGATCGATCGCCTGCGAGCCGGCACTAATCCCCTCGCCCCGATGGAGCAGCAATTGCCCGGCGAACTTGTCAATCGTCTGGAGCGGCTGCGGCCGCGCATGGTCGATGGTGAGAACGTCGGCGGCACTGGCACGGCGAGCGGCGCGGACCTCGCAGATGTCCGCAAATATCTGAGCTTTGCGCAAAGCAAGGCGCAGAAGGACGGTAACTTCGACCTAGCATCGAACGTGGGTCAGCTTCGAGCGGCGATCAACCGGACGCTCAACGATGCTCCAGGGTACGCCGACGCGAATGCCAACTACCGCAGCTTTGCCGATCGCTACCGCCCTGCTCCCGGCGACGAGGCCGCAAAGTTCACCAAGGAGCTGGACCGCAGCGGCAGTATCGACGGGTTACCGAACCGCGGGAGCACGCCACCGAGCGAGACGGCCAAGCGGTTCTTGTCCGGTCCGGAGACTTCCGCCGTGCTGCAGCGCCTGCTCGACGGTGCGCCTAACGCCGCCATCGGGCATGAGGCGGTGCGCGACTATCTGCGGTCCGACTTTGCAATGAAGGCCCTCAATCCCGACGGAACGCTGAACCCAGCCAAATCGGCGAGCTGGGCCAACCATAACGCGTCCGTGCTGGCTGCATTCCCTAACGTGCAGCGGGAGTTCAACAGCATCACGGTCGCAGCCAAGCGAGGCCAGCAACTGTCCGCCGACGCGCGGGCGAGCCTCGAGCAGGCACGAGCCAGCCTGAAGGTTACCGAGGCTGACATTGACCGCTCAGCCGTCGGCACCCTCATCCGTGAGGATCCGAGGGACGTCGCCAGTAAGCTGCTGAACGGTGGCTATGGCTCGGAGAAGAAACTCGACGAGATCATCGCGCTGGTGAAACACGATGCGCCGGCGCGCCGTGGTTGGAAGGCAGCGGTTGCCGAGGTGCTCACCGACAAGGTTCAGGGCTCGCGCATGGTCGGCGAAGCGCCTGAGGTGCAACTCTCGCGACTCTCGAAGGAGTTCAAAGACAACGAAGCGCTATTGGCCAAGACGTTCTCCCCCGAGGAGATGAACGGCCTGCGTCAGGCGCATAAGCTCCTTGGCTATTTCAAGGAGGCGGAGAAGCGCGGCACCTCCGGCTCAAACACAGCTGACAAGTGGAATGTCCCGGGGTGGGCACAGCTGGCCGTGCGGCACTTCAAGGGCGACCTCGCCGGCGGCGGCCTGATCAAGCGTTTCAAGCTCCTGTTAGAGCAGTTGCCGACAAACAGGCAGAGCGCTGACGAGATCGTGCAGATGGCGTGGTTCAATCCGGACGTGGCGGCGTATCTGCTGGAGCGACCGATCAAGAATGCGAATGTGCCAGCCTACAACATCAACCTGCGGCGGCTGATCGCAGCGGACAATGGAGCGAGGGAGAATGTTGACTGAGCGCGCTTGAGGTCGAGCGCAGGCATCGCGATAGTCTGGATCCGGACGACTACGAACGAGTTGAGACGAGAAGGTCTTAGGGACGAGGCAGCCGAGGCTCTTTGGCCTCGGACGTTTTGTTTTGCCTTGAAGTCGGAATGAGATTGTCGACCGCCCCCTGAGTTCGCTCAACATCGAGGAGATGAAACGCGCGGCACTCACTCAGTCAGGTGCTTCCGGGAAGATTCTTCCGCATAAACATTCCGCCGCACTCGTGCATCTCAATGACGCCAGCAGATATCATGTGGTCGCGGCCTCTCGGGCCGCAGATGCAGGAGCTGGACGCTCTCAAACGCCACACGCCGGCTGATGCGCAAGCGGAACGACCGGATCGCGCTACTGAGGCCTCTCATCCAAGCGGTCGGCCCAAGCAGAACGCCTCTAGATGAAACAGCGCTCGATTGCGGGCTTAGCCTTCTGAGAACGCCTATCCAGATGACATCGCCACTCCTAGCGGTTAAGACGGTACGACTGCATCTGGCTCGTTGCTGTAAATGCGATCGAAAGCGCTGCAGTCTGAATAACTTAGGCATTTGCCGCACAGGCAACCCCAAAAAGATCGAAGACGCGCGGTGATCAATTCTGAACGCCTCATTGCACTAGTGGACGACCTACGCCGCAATGACAGCGAGCTGGCCCATGTGGAATTTAAGGTCAATAATCACGCTCCAGATTTAATTGGAACGCTTATCTCGGCAATATCGAATGCAGCCAGGGCCGGTGATCAGAATTGCGGTTACGTGTGCTGGGGTATCCACAACGACGACCACCGTGTCATTGGGACCGCGTTCAACCCTGTAGCCGAGCAGGCAAAAGGGCAACCTCTAGAGCTATGGCTCAGCAAATCGATTTCGCCCAGTCTGCACTTCAGTTTCCACGAGATCCACCACCCGGATGGACGTCTAGTAATGCTCGAGATCCCCGCGGCAAGTAGTGTCCCGACGCGATTTCAGAATATCGCTTACACCCGAATTGGAGCAGCCACGCCTAAGTTAGCGGATCATCCGGCCCATGAGGCCAGCCTATTGGCAAAGCTGCGCCCCTTCGTTTGGGAACAGGGTATTGCCGCTAGTTTTGCAACAACTTCAAACGTTCTCGACTTGCTTGATTGCAGTGCCTATTTCGCACTGACATCACAATCGCTTCCGGGTACCGATGAGGAGGTGGCGCGAATTTTAGCACACGACAAGCTTATTGCTCAGGATGTTGGCGGACGCTGGAATATTCTGAACCTAGGTGCCGTCCTTTTTGCCAAAGATATCTCCAAGTTTGACACGATTTCTCGAAAAGCCCTTCGTATCATTCGATATGACGGCACTTCACGAACAGCAGATACGCAGGAAAGAACCGGCGTCAGAGGATACGCCTACGCGTTTGAGGGCATTGTTACTTATGTGAACCGCCAGCTACCTCAGCATTCCTCGATCGGAAAAGCTCTCCGAACCACCAAAGCAGAATATCCAGAACTTGCGATTAGAGAGTTGATCGCCAATGCGCTAGTTCATCAGGACATGACTATTTCCGGTACTGGCCCCGTGATTGAGATATTCGATGATCGCGTAGAGATTACCAACCCGGGCACGCCTCTGGTAGCAACAGACCGTTTCATCGATCTACCACCTCGTTCAAGGAACGAGTCACTCGCGTCGCTGATGCGCCGGATCGGCGTTTGCGAGGAGCAAGGCAGCGGAATCGACAAAGTCATCGAGGTTATTGAAGCTGCGATGCTACCTCCGCCTGAGTTTCGCGCAGATGGCCAAAACACAAAGGTAACGATATTCGGCCGGCGATCGTTTTCAGACATGTCGATGGACGAAAGGATCCGCGGCGCCTACCAGCACGCGGTGATGCGTTTCATCAACAACGAAGGCGGAATGACCAATGCCTCATTGCGGATCCGTTTTGGAGTCGCTGAGCGAAATGCGTCACAGATCTCGCGCCTTATAGGCCAAGCTCTGGAGGCAGGTGTCATTAGAAAATCTGACAACTGGAGCCCTAGATCTGGGCATTATCTACCATCGTGGGCGTGAGGGTTTATTTGATCGCTTGTTTACGATTCGTTCATATCTCGTTTATGTGCTGAAAAATCAAAGACTTACCAAGACGATCTATTTGCGTCCATTTGATTCGGTCAAATTCAAGCGTTCCGACCTACAACCTATAGCCGCCTCTCAGTACCGGACCTCGATATCCTAAATGCCCCGAGCGGTCTTTCGGTGCCATCCGCGTTGTTCATAGACATTCGCGCCTTCAGCTTGCCGGTTGGATTCTTTTCACAGATGTAGGCTCCGTCAGAAGCCTACATGATGTCGGAGCGATCGCCCGCGGCGCCGATCCGCTCACCTCTTCCTTGCGACAATCGAGCCCAAACCTCACTGCATATCCTCGAATAATCGACGCGCGCCGACATCATCGACGCTCATGATCGCCAACGACTTTTCTACAGTCTGCAACAGGCGCACCATCGCGGGCGCCTTTGATACAAAAAAGCCAGACCTTTTCAGAAATTAGAAATTTAGTCGGAGCGCCCTGCGACGTCTGGACGCCGCGGCCGCAGCCCCCGCCCAGGGGTGGGGTCGGTGTCCTGTGTCGATGGGGAGCCGCGGTGGTCGGAAAGCTCGTCGCCCTCAGCCACCGCTGCCGCGCCGCCTTAACCCGCCTTGCGAACCAGATGAGCAAGCCCCGCCGAAATGTTGCGCGCCAACGTCCTCATCACTTCCGGATCAACCTCGTCGCCGTCGAGCGCACCATCCAAGCGAGAGTGGAGAAGATCGAATAGCGCCTGCACTCCTGTTGCCGTCGTCGCGGGCGCAGTCTCGAGCGCAACGATTGCCAGCTCGTAAGCTGCATCGTCTTCGCCAGCGAGCTGCACGCGACGAAAAGCTGCAGCGGCAATATCCTGTTCATTTGAGAGGTGAGCGCTCTGGGTGATACCGTTCTGCCTAGCCATCGGGAGAAGTCCTTCTCTTTGAGGGTTAGAGCTGGGTCGAAGTTGCCGCTTCGACTCAGCTCGCGTCGCTATTGACACCCAGAGTATTAATTTATAATACCTCAGGTGTCAATTGGAGATTTGAGAATATGATGCTCACTAGCGAAATGATCCGAGCGGCGCGTGCCCTGCTCCGATGGGAGCAAACTGATCTTGCTGAAGCAGCAGGTCTTTCGCTCGCAACGGTCAAGCGCCTTGAGAAGGAAAGCGGGCCGATTCCGGGCACGCGCGCCACCGCCGCCGCACTCGAAGCGACGTTCTCGAAAGCTCGGATTGAGTTTTCTTACGATCGCGGAGAAGGTGTCACGAGGCTAAAGGCGCCCGTGAAATAGGTCCCGTGCTTCCCCGGTGCTTCCCCGAAGGGATTTCCAAGCTTATCGACCTCACAGAGATCGGATAAAATACAATGGAATCAGTAATTTATATGGTCGGAGCGAGAGGATTCGAACCTCCGACCCCTAGTCTCCCAGACTAGTGCGCTAACCGGGCTGCGCTACGCTCCGATGGGGCATCGTGTAGCTTCGATCCGTCCGAGGCGCAAGAAGGCTGAGCGGATTGAAACGGATTGGTTGTGGGACGGTGGCTAGCCGTCCTTCATCGCCGTATCGAGCGCCCGGCGCGCCGCCAGCAGCTCCTCGAGCACGGCTTCGAGCCGTTCGCGCTCCAACCGGCGCTGCGGGTTCGGCCTCGGGCTCGCGACCGCAGCCGGTCTTGCGCTCTGCGTCGGAGCCGGCATCGCCGGTTCGGGCCGCCCCGCAACAGGATTTGCCAATACGGGGTTTGCCCGCGACGGCGGCCGCTGCAGCTGTGGATCCACACGCGGCGACGTCGATGTCATCGGAGGTTCGCGGCGGCCGGCGACGGGAGCAGCAGCTTCCTCCTCGTCTTCTTCCTCAGCCTCTTCGTCCTCACCCTCTTCGCCGTCGTCTTCGTCGCCCTCTTCTTCTTCCTCGTCCTCGGCGCCTTCGGCGTCAGCCTCGTCTTCGGCTTCTTCCTCGATCTCCTCGTCGCGTTCAGCCTCGTCCTCGGCTTCTTCTTCCTCATGATCCTCTTCGGCCACGGGACGCTTCGCCTGGACGCGCGGCGCGATAGCGGCAGAGGTCGGCGCGAAGCTCGGCGCAGCGTGGCCATCGACCAGCCCCTGCACCGACTTGATGCCGTTCTCTTTCAGGATTCGTTGCACGCCGCGGATGGTATAACCTTCGCCGTAGAGCAACCGGCGGATGCCGCGCAGCAGATCGACATCGTCCGGACGATAATATCGCCGGCCGCCCGATCGCTTCATCGGCTTGATTTGAGTGAACCGCGTTTCCCAGAACCGCAGAACATGCTGCGGTATATCGAGATCGTCAGCGACCTCGCTTATGGTTCGAAACGCATCCGGCGCTTTGTCCAAGTGCAGGATCCCTGTGGTTCGCCCTGTGTTTCTCTAGTTAGTCGTCGTGATCTTTACCGTTGCCCACTGCGGTACTGTCGCCATTGATCCGCTGTTTCAGGATCGCCGACGGCTTGAATACCATCACCCGCCGCGGCGAGATCGGTACTTCTGTGCCCGTCTTCGGATTGCGGCCGATGCGCTCGCCTTTTTTGCGCACCATGAAGGAGCCGAACGACGACAGCTTCACTGTCTCGCCCTTCTCCAGACAATCCGTAATTTCTTTCAAAACCAGTTCAACAAACGCGGACGACTCCGTGCGCGAGAGACCTACCTTTTGGTAGACCGCTTCGCACAGATCAACGCGTGTGACTGTTTTTCCCGTGCCCGTCATCGCCTGCCCCAACTACTCTCGGCGAACCAAATTCGCGTCAGAAATTAGGAGGTTAACGCGCTCCGGTCAACAGTCACCATCGATGCAAAGGCATGGAAAATCATGACAATTTGAGATGTTGTCGATCTGCATCAGCACCAGCGCATCACCAGCGAATGAGTGCAGACCCCCAGGTGAAGCCGCCGCCCATGGCTTCGAGCAGCACGAGGTCGCCCTTCTTGATGCGGCCGTCATTGACCGCCACCGATAATGCGAGCGGAATCGACGCCGCCGACGTGTTGCCGTGAAGATCCACGGTCAGCACCACCTTTTGCGGTGCAATATGCAGTTTATGCGCCGACGCATCGATAATGCGCTTGTTGGCCTGATGCGGCACGAACCAGTCGATGGTTTCGGCGCTGGCGCCGGTAGCTTTGAATGCATCGACGATCACGTCGGTGATCATACCCACCGCATGTTTGAAAACCTCGCGGCCTTCCATGCGCAAGTAACCCACTGTCTGCGTCGAGGACGGGCCGCCATCGACGAACAGCTTTTCCTTGTGCCGGCCATCCGAGCGCAGATGCGTGGTCAGCACGCCGCGATCGCTGGCTTCGCCGGGCTGGGTCTGTGCTTCCAGCACCACTGCACCGGCGCCGTCGCCGAACAGCACGCAGGTTCCGCGATCGGTCCAGTCGAGAATGCGCGAGAACGTCTCCGCGCCGATCACCAGCGCACGCTTGCCGGCGCCCGTGCGCAGCAGGCTGTCGGCGGTGGTCAGCCCAAAGATGAAGCCGGAACACACCGCCTGCAGGTCGAATGCCGCGCCGTGCGTGATGCCGAGCGCGTTCTGCACCGCAACGGCCGTTGCCGGGAACGTATTGTCCGGGGTCGAGGTCGCCAGCACGATCAGGTCGATGGACTGGGCGTCAACGCCGGCATTGGCCAGCGCCGCCTGCGCGGCCTTGATCGCCAGATGCGAGGTGAACTCGCCGTCCGCAGCGATATGGCGCTGCTTGATACCGGTGCGCTGGACGATCCACTCGTCCGACGTGTCGACCTTGGATGCCAGTTCGGCATTGGTCAGGATCCGCTCCGGCAGGTAAGAGCCGCAGCCGAGCACGACCGAACGTATCGCAGTCACGAGACAGCCTCCTGCGCAGCCGGGCTCGCAGGGAGCGCTTGGCCGTCGCGGTTGAGCATTTGATTGATCTTGGTGAGAAGGTCGTAGCGGACCATGTCGTAACCGACATCCACCGCATAGGCGAAACCATCAGCATTGGTGCCACCGTGGCTCTTCACCACGATGCCGCGTAGGCCGAGAAACACCGCGCCGTTGGACTTGTTGGGATCGACCTTGTCGCGCACCGCCTTGAAGGCGTTCTTGGCGAATAGATAGCCGATACGCGAGCGCCAGGTGCGGGCCATGGCATTGCGCAGATATTCGGCGAACTGCCGCGCCGTGCCTTCGGCCGCCTTGAGCGCGATATTGCCGCTGAAGCCTTCTGTGACGATCACGTCGGCATCGCCGCGGCCGATGCCGTCGCCTTCGACGAAGCCGATGAATTCGAGCTGCGGCAGATTGGCGGTGCGCAGCAGTTCGGCGGCATCGCGGATTTCGTCGCCGCCCTTGATTTCCTCGACGCCGATATTGAGCAGACCGACCGTCGGCCGGGCCAGATCGAACAGCGCGCTGGCCATGGCGCTGCCCATGACAGCGAGAGTCTTCAGGTGGTTGGCGTCGCCGCCGATGGTGGCGCCGAGATCGAGCACGACGGAATCGCCGCGCGTGGTCGGCCAGATCGCGGCCAGGCCGGGACGCTCGATACCGTCGAGCATGCGCAGGCAAAAGCGCGCCATCGCCATCAGCGCACCGGTATTGCCGGCGGAGATCGCGACATCGGCCTCGCCCTTCTTCACCGCCTCGATCGCCAGCCACATCGACGAGACCTTGCGGCCACGGCGCAGCGCCTGGCTCGGCTTGTCATGCATGCTGACGGCAACGTCGGTATGGATCACCTTCGATACAGCCTTCAGTGCCGGATGATTGGCGAGTTCTTTCTCGATCAGCGCGCTGTCACCGAACAGCAGGAACTCGCTGTCGGGATGCCGGGTCAACGAAATCGCGGCGCCGGGAATGACCACCGATGCGCCGATGTCGCCACCCATGGCGTCTAGCGCGATGCGAACCTTTTTCGGCATGGACGTTCCGGAAACCTGTCTCTTGCGGCCTGTGACGCTCGTGGCCGCGGACGAAGTCTGCCGCATTTGGCAGCAGACGGCGAAGTTATGGCATTAACCCGATTTCGGCCGGGGACAATAGCGTTTCCGTGACCCGATACAACATCTTGACCGGTCGCTTTTGTCCCGCCAGCCGCACGGGGCGTGGAATCGGACCTCGGTCTCAGCCCTTCCCGGGCTTTTTGGATTTGGGCGTCTCAGGGGCGGTTTTCAGCGCTTTCAGGGCCGCAAACGGGTGCTCTTCCGGGTCCGGAACCTCGACCACCGGCTCGAACACGGCATCGGGCTTACGGGGATACGGGTCCAGCCCCAGAAACAGCGCGTCGGTCGCCAGTTTGCCGAGGTCGATGAAGCCGTTTTCGATCGGCTCCGGCGGATCCGGGGTCTCCTCGTCGCTCTCGACGTCCTCGTCCACCGATTCGGCGAGTTCGCGAATCTGCGACGGCGGCGCGAAAATCACGTCGATCTCTTCCTCGAAATCGGCAGCCAGCGGGTCCAGCGTCACCACGCAGGTCTGCTCGACCTTGCCCCAGATGCGACCGGTCACATGCACCGTACCGCCCTTCACGGGGCTCAGCAGGAGTTCGCCTTTCACGGCGCCCACGCTGACGAGGCCGCCGAGTTCGGCGATCCGCTTGCGCTCCTCGGGCGTGGCCTCGATGTCGCGCGCCAGCCCCGTTTCCGGGATCTGGATCACGGCGATGGGCACGCTCCAGGGCGGCGTGAGATCCACGGTGCGGTCGGGTTTGTTCATGTCGTTACCAAGGTCTCCGCAGGCGACGGGAAATGCCACGCGCCTGATGTCAGTGTCGTTGCATCCAGCGTGCCCAGACGGGCATTCGCCGCTTCGACATAAACAGCGAGACGCCGGGCGTTCTCGATGTCCATGCCATAATAGATATTCTTCGACAGCGCCGCCGCCAGAGGCTCCCTGCCTGCGCCAAGCGCTGCGTCATAGGCGCCTGTCCGGCCGTAAAACGCGTCGCCGAATTCCCGCATTTTCTTCGGCACCTTCATGTCGCTGGTGCCGAGTTCGCGCAGGTTATCGTCCATATCGCCGCAGAACCTGTCGAAAAGTCCCTGCGACAACTCATCCTTCGGACTCATCCGGCGCAGCACCAGCCACAGGTGCAGCAGCAACATATCGAAACGCCCGTTTACCGTATCCGGTGCTCCCAAGTCCCGATAAAACAAGGGTTCTCGCGCCTGCGCCACGATCATGCCATAGATGGCTTCAATGGTGCCGCGCAACGGCGCCGGGGGCTTTCTGAAGTGACTGAACGGCCAGACCATCTTGGGTTCCTCAGGCGGGCCCCTCGGGCACGCGCATGTTGCATTCAGAGGTTCTGCCCGGTACGTCAACGCCTTCCGGGATGCAAGTCTTTCGGAAGCAAGGCCTTCCCGAGAATCAAGAGGATGGGACCCCCTCCGCTATGACAATTTCGACCTCCATCAGCGCGAAGGCGCGGCTGACACGTGGCTGGCGCGGCATGCGCGCCGTACTCGCGGTCGCGGCCCTCTGCGTCACGCTGGGCGCCTGCGCCGAGCAATTCCAGAAGGGCTACATCCTGCCCCCCGGTGCGCTGGAGCAGATCCCGATCGGCGCCAGCCAGGATCAGGTCCTGATCGTGATGGGCACGCCCTCCACCGTCGCCACGCTATCGGGCGAAGTGTTCTATTACATCTCGCAGCGCGCCGAACGCGCCGTGGCGTTCATGCCGCAGAAGGTCACCGACCAGCGCGTCATCGCGATCTATTTCGACAAGAACCGCAAGGTCATCCGGCTCGCCAATTACGGCCTGCAGGACGGCAAGATCTTCGACTTCATCAGCCGCACCACGCCGACCTCCGGTCAGGAAATGAGCTACCTCACGCCGCTGTTCAAGCTGATCAGCTTCCGCTAGGCGGAACTATCAAATCGCTGAATTGCAAAAGCCCCGCAGCACACGCTGCGGGGCTTTTCTTTACGCTGTGGCCAAGGTCGGCTTGCCCGCCACCATCTGCCTCACTACGATTTCAGCAAGATCAAAAACCAAAACGACACCATCGAGGGAAGAAGCTATGACCAATCTGGTTACCCGTCGCCATGTACTCACCGGCGCCGCCGCGATCACCAGCGCCGCGATCCTGCCGCGCGCGAGTCTCGGCGCCGGCGAATGGAAGCCCACCGAAACCGTCCGCGTCATCGTGCCTGCCGCAGCCGGCGGCTCCACCGACGTGATGGGCCGCATGCTCGCCGCGCATCTGCAGCCGGTCTGGGGCCAGTCGGTGGTGGTGGAAAATCGCTCGGGCGGCGGCGGCACCATCGGCACCGCCGAAGTCGCGCGCCTCAAGGGCGACGGCCACACCATTCTGCTCGGCAATCCCGGCCCCAACGCCATCGCCTACAGCATCTTCAAGAACCTCACCTACAAGAGCGATCAGTTGCAGGCGGTCTCCAACATGATCAAGATTCCGAACATCGTCTGCGCGCATCCGAGTGTGCCGATCAAGACGATCCCGGAGCTGATCGCCTATATCAAGGCCAATCCGGACAAGCTGAACTATGGCTCGTCGGGCGTCGGCCAGAGCCCGCATCTCACCGGCGCATGGTGGCTGCAACTCACCGGATTGAAGATGCAGCACGTGCCGTTCCGCGGTGCAGGCCCCGCGCTGCAGGCCGCGCTCGCTGGCGACATCCAGATCCTGTTCGACAATCTCTATCCGTCACTGCCGCAGGTGCTCGACGGCAAGCTCACCGGCCTCGCCGTCACCACGCAGCAGCGCAATGCGCAGGCGCCAAACGTCCCAGCGATGCGCGAGACCGCGCCCGAGCTGGAGAAGTTCGACGTCGCGTCATGGTTCGGCGTGTTCTATCCGAAGAGCACACCGACCGAAGCCGTGACCTCGCTCAATGAGCAGATCAAGGTTCTGCTCGGCACCGACGCGACCAAGAAGACCATCGCAGCCATGGGCGCCGTGTCGGACTACGGCACACCTCAGCAATTCCAGACCTTCGTCGAGGCCGAGACGGCCAAGTTCAAGACCATCATCGACAAGGAAGGCCTGCAGATGGAGGTGAAGTGAGGCGCGCCTCACCTCGCTCCATCTGAGTGATCTGAACGAAAACCCCGCGGTTCACACCGCGGGGTTTTTCCGTCTTACTTCTCTTCTTCCATGGCAAAGGCGACGTCGCCATTGGCCGAGAGCCGCACCTTGTCGCCCTCAACCTCGGCGACCAGACCGCCATCAATAAAGTGATGATGACCCTTGTGGCTGCCCTCGCCGCTGTCCTTCTTGGTCAGCTTGATGCGGTTGCCCTCGACCTTGTCGACCGTGCCGACGTGCACGCCGTCGGCGCCGATGACTTCCATATGTTCTTTGATCTTGCTGAGCGCGCTCATGTCGTATCCTCTTATGTGGGGAATACTGAACGTACGGCTGCGCAATAGGTTCAATCGCGATCCGGTGAGATCGGCGTCCCGATCATGCGCCCTTGTTCATCTTCTTGATCTTGGCGTCCTGCGCCTCGATCGCCAGTGTCAATTCCATGATCGCCTTGGACAAAAGCTCGGTGGCCTCCTTCTGGTCCTGCGATTTGGCGGCGCGCAGCGCGTAGTTCTTGGCGGATGACAGCGACATTTGACGTTCCTCGTGATGATCCCGGGGGCGAATTAGCCGAAGGCGTCATTCGCTGCAATCGGGTCGAAATGGAGAGATTACGCAGCAGTCAACGGCGCCCTGCGTTTGCGATGATGACCGCGAAAATCTCGTCGGCGGATGCCGGCGGCGTGACGCCGAAGGTCTCGTCGAGAACCTGCTGCAACTCCGCAGCGCTGCCGAGCACGCGTTCAGACACCGGTTCGCCGTCGCGTCCCTCCGTGATCAGGTGGCGATTGACCAGTTTATAACGCCGGCCGTTGCTGACGCGCTCCATCACCAGCGTCGAGGTGAAGGGCACGAAGGGACTGGTCGATGTGTACCAGTTGCCGAGCTCGTAATCCGACGGCAGTTGCGGCGCGAGGTCAAACACATACATCGTCCGCCAGCCGTCTGCCCGCTTCGCGCTCAGCGACAACAGGCCATCTGTTTCAATCAGCCGATAGGTCCCCATCGCCGTTTGCTGCTCGGTCCCCGCGAGGAGCCGTAGAGGTGCATCGAGTACGCAGGCGCCAAAGCCGGTATCGGCGAGATAGGGTCCGTCCGGAAGATCGACCTTCAGGAGCATATGCGTTCTGGGGCCAAGTGAACTGTCCGGCGGCGCATTCCAGCGCACCCGGGCACCGAGGCCAGTGACCTTGAAGCCGATCGTCTCGAGCGCGGCCCGCAGCATCGCGTTCAGCTCATAGCAATAGCCACCACGTCGGCCATCGATGAGTTTCTGCTGCAGCGACGCCATGTCCAGTTTGACCGGCAGATGAAGAAACGGATTGAGACCCTCGAACGGCAGTGCATTGATGTGAGCGACATGAATGGCCGTCAGTGTCGCCAGATCCGGCGCAACCGATCCGCCAAAGCCGATCCGCGCGAGATAGCGATCCAGCCGAAAAACATCCGTCATCATTTCTGCCTCTTCATCATCTCGCCCCTGACATAGCCCATCCGACAGCAGCGGGCGACAACGTACCGCCTAAGCTGTCATTCCGGGGCAGGACGGACCGCCCAGCGGGCCGGACTGAGCCCGGAATCTCGAAGTGTTTTGCGCTGTCGGAGACTCCCATGTCGAGATTCCGGGTTCGCGTGCGCAAAGGTGCGCCCGCGCCCCGGAATGACAGTGTGGGGCGGCAAGACAGCACCCAAACATTTTTTCCTATCTCTCATTGACAGCATCCCTATCAGGCTTATATTCCCCTTTGTCCTGCCCCACCGAGAGGGGCGATCGCGATCGTCACGTTCGCGGGGTGGGATGCGGTGGACGCCGGAGATGCGGCGTTACGCGGTTTGGGGGTAACGTCTGTCTTCGGGCAGGACGGATCTGCGCCAGCACTGCCACTGGCAAGGACACGGCCGACCTTGAGATGGAAAGATCCCTGGACAGTGTGACGGACGACCAACTCGAAACGCGTTCGGCCAAGTGCTTTGCGGCTACCCTGTCCCTCCGCCCTGGGACATTAATTTTGGTGATGGGAGCGTTCGCCATGGCAGATGTGCAGGCAACCGAAAAAACACCGCAGGCGGAACGCCGGGCACTTGCTCGGCGCCTCCGAAAGTCCTGATGCACTCTCAATTGCGGAAGACCGCATCGCATCAGGCCCAAGGGTGCAACGGGCACCCGGCGTTCCGCACGCCCTCTCACAGGAGGGTGGGAATGCAAAGGACGACGGCGCCCCCGCGCCGCAAACAATGGGGGCGATGACGCATGTCTGATGAGCAGTGGCTGTTTGACAGTTGAATCCGTGAAGACGTGACGCGCTATCGGCGCCACACACGCCGTCATGCGCGGGCAGCGCGAAGCTAGCTTCACTAGATGTCCCGCGTATCCACGTCTTGGCGACAAAGGAAGACGTGGATCGCCGGAACAAGTCCGGCCATGACGAGCCTCGCTTACGCCGCCACGACCTCGCGCGGCTGAGTGATCGCGATATGCTGGCAATGCGCTACGGGTGTCGTGCCGTTGGCCACGATGATCGCATCGAGCTCGACGAACCGATGCCCCTTCTTCTCGTAATTGGCGGTCACCTTCGCCCGCGCGATCAACTCGTCATCGGTATTCGCGGTCGCCAGCAACTGCATCCTGCTGCCGACGTGAATCCACGGCCCGAGCAGCGCATTGTCCACCAGCACCTTGTTCATGATCCGCTGCAGCACGCCGGGATGCACGATACCCTCGCGCAAATACCGATCGTCGGCCTCGCGAACCTCACCCAGATATTCGGCAAGTCCATCCTCCGGCCAGACCCGCGGCGCCGTCCCGAGCCACTTGTCGAGCGCGTAGGAATTGGCATCCACCGGCAGCCGCTTCGACACAGCCGCCGTATCCGGGAATTTATCCAGCGACGGCACCACCGGGAAGGCCGTCAGCGATGCGGTCCCGGCCGCACGAATCTCGCCGCCGCCCTCAACACTCAGCGCGAGCCCCTCGCCGGCTTCCTCGGCGATCACCTCGACTGTCTCGCCGTCATAGACCGGCTTGGTGAAACGGGCCTCGATCAGGCCACGCTCCAGAAAGTCCCGTCCCCAGTGCTGCACCGGCGGATGGATCATATAGGCCAGCACGTCGACGCCAGGCACCAATCCACCGCTGAAACCGAATTTCCGGGCGACAGAATCGTCATGCATCTTGTTTTCGGACTGTTTGGCGGTGTTAAACGCCTCAACACGATACGGTTCGAGCCGTTTGGTCATGATTCCTCCCGAAAACTGCGCGAAATTGAGTGTTCGCCTTGGCAGGAGATGATACCCGTCACCATGTTCGAGGCAAGGCGACGGGCGGGGAACTGTCCCGCGTCAGCGCCACATCGCCCACCCGCAAATGACTGCCTTTTCGTGGAACTTGTGCTCCCTTGACCACACGCATCTATATCGACGCCGACGCATGCCCGGTCAAAGACGAGATTTACCGCGTCGCCGCCCGCTTCAGCCTGCCCGTCAGCGTGGTCGCCGGAAACTTCATCCGAGTGCCTGACGATCCCCTGATCGAGCGGATTGCCGCAGGTTCGGGCATGGATGCGGCCGATGACTGGATTGCGGAACGCGCCCAGAAGGGCGATATCGTGATCACGGCAGACGTTCCGCTGGCCAGCCGCTGCGTCAAGGCGGGCGCCGCGGTAATTGCCCCTAACGGCAAGCCGTTCACAGAACAATCCATCGGGATGACGCTCGCAGTACGCAACCTGATGACCGATTTGCGGTCGTCAGGCGAAATCACCGGTGGTCCCAAATCATTCGCGCCGCGCGATCGCTCGGCGTTCCTGTCGGCCTTGGATCAAACCATCCGCCGCATCCAGCGCGACCCGGCCTTTGCGCCCGCGCCGAAACAAAGTTGAACTGACCTTATGGCTCCTCCGCTTATCCAGCTGAAAGACATCTTCCTGACCTTCGGCGGCACGCCGCTGCTCAACGGCGTCGAACTGTCGGTGTCGCAGGGCGAGCGCGTCTGCCTGATCGGCCGCAACGGCTCCGGCAAGTCGACGCTCCTCAAGATCGTGGCGGGGATCGTTGAAAACGACAAAGGCAGCCGCTTCGTGCAGCCCGGTGCCACCGTCCAGTATCTGCCGCAGGAGCCGGACTTCTCCGGCTATGCGACGACGCTCGCTTATGTCGAGGCCGGCATGGGCGACGGCCACAACATCTATCAGGCGCAGTATCTGCTCGAACAGCTCGGGCTCACCGGCCACGAAGATCCGAACAATCTGTCCGGCGGTGAAGCGCGCCGCACGGCGCTCGCCCGCGTGCTGGCGCCCGAGCCCGACATCCTGCTGCTCGACGAGCCCACCAACCATCTCGATCTCACGACGATCGAGTGGCTGGAAGGCGAACTGGCCAGCCGGCGCTGCGCGCTGGTGCTGATCAGCCATGACCGCCGCTTTCTCAGCAACCTCTCACGTGCCACCGCCTGGCTCGATCGCGGCCAGATCCGCCAGATCGATCGCGGCTTCTCGGCTTTCGAACAGTGGCGCGATGACGTGCTCGCGGAAGAAGAGCGCGACCAGCACAAGCTCGACCGCAAGATCGTCAATGAAGAACATTGGCTGCGCCACGGCGTCTCCGGCCGCCGCAAGCGCAACGTCAAGCGCCTCGCCGGCCTGCATGAGTTGCGCGCACAGCGCCAGGACTATCGCGGCGCCGCGGGCAACGCGACGCTCGCCGCCGCCGAGGCGGAAAAGTCCGGCAAACTGATCTTCGAGGCCAAGAACATCTGCCGCACCTATGGTGACCGCAAGATCGTCGACGACTTCTCGATCCGCGTGCAGCGTGGCGATCGCATTGGTGTGGTCGGCCCGAACGGTGCGGGCAAGACCACGATGATCAACATGCTGACCGGCACCGAGCCGCCGGATTCAGGCACCATCCGGTTCGGCGCCAATATCGAAATGGCGACGCTGGACCAGCATCGCGAAAGCCTCAACCCGAAGACCACGCTGGCGGAGGCCCTCACCGGCGGCCGCGGCGACCATGTGATGGTCAACGGCCAGCCCAAGCATGTGGTCAGCTACATGAAGGACTTCCTGTTCTCGCAGGAACAGATGCGCACGCCGCTCGAAGTATTGTCCGGCGGTGAACGCGGCCGGCTGATGCTGGCCCGCGCATTGGCCAAACCATCCAACGTGCTGGTGCTGGACGAACCGACCAACGACCTCGATCTCGAAACCCTCGACGTGCTCGAGGAAATGCTCGGTGATTACGAAGGCACCGTCATCCTGATCAGCCATGACCGCGACTTCCTCGATCGCGTCGTCACCTCGGTGATCGTGCCGGAAGGCAACGGCAAGTGGATGGAATATGCCGGCGGCTATACCGACATGCTGGCGCAGCGCGGCGCCGACCTGAAGCGCGAGGCGAAGACCGAAGCCGTGGCTGCCAAGAGCAACGGCAGCAAGTCGGACGCGTCGAAGCCCGCCGGCAAGCGCAAGCTGAACTTCAAGCACAAGCACGCGCTGGAAACCCTGCCGAAGGCGATGGACAATCTGCGCTCCGAAATCGCCAAGCAGCAGCGCCATCTCGACGATCCCAACCTCTACAAGAAGGATCGCAAGAAGTTCGATACCGCGACCGCTGCGCTGTCAAAGGCACAGAAGGAATTGCAGGATTCGGAAGAGCAATGGCTGGAGCTGGAGATGCTCCGCGAAGAAATCGAGAACGCGTAACTGTCAGTCGTCATTGCGAGCGAAGCGAAGCAATCCAGAGGCAACAAGCGAAGACTGGATTGCTTCGTCGCTTCGCTCCTCGCAATGACGGTGGAAATGCCGGAGACGACACAATGACCACCACACTCGCCGCCAAGATCTCCAACGACTACGGCACGCCCGCCCTTGTCATCGACATGGACCGCGTCGAGCGCAATATCGCGCGTATCCAGAAGGTCTGCGACGATGCCGGCGTTGCCAATCGTCCGCATATCAAGACGCATAAGAGCCCGGTCATCGCGAAGATGCAGATCGAAGCCGGTGCCAAAGGCATCACCTGCCAGAAGCTCGGCGAAGCCGAGATCATGGCCAATGCCGGGATCGACGACATCCTGATCAGCTACAACCTGCTCGGCGACGAGAAGATGGCGCGGCTCGGCGCACTGCAGGCGAAGGCGAATGTCACCGTCGCCGCCGACAATTCCGTCGTCATCGGCGACTTGCCGAAAGCCGCCGCGATTTCGGGCCGGAATGTCAACGTCGTGGTCGAATGCGATACCGGCCGCAAGCGCGCCGGCGTCGAGACGCCCGCGGAAGCCATCGCTCTCGCCAAGGAGATCGCGGCCTCGAAAGGCCTCACCTTCGCAGGCTTCATGCTGTACCCAACGGAAACCGGCTGGCCGGACGCACAGAAATTCTACGACGAAGCGCTGGCCGGCGTTCGCGCACTCGGTCTGGAGCCCACGATCGTCTCGACCGGCGGCACGCCAAACCTGAAGAACGTCGGCAAGCTCAAGGGGGCCACCGAACATCGCTTCGGCACATATATCTATAACGACCGTATGCAGGTCGCCGCCGGCTCCGCGACCTGGGACGATTGCGCGCTGAATGTCTATTCGACCGTGGTCAGCCGCGCCGGCCCGGAACGTGGCATTCTCGATGCCGGCTCCAAGACGCTGACGCCCGACACCGGCGGTCTCGATGGCTACGGCCTGATCCTCGAACATCCCGAAGCGAAGATCGCGCGCTTCGCCGAGGAGCATGGTTTTCTCGACCTCGGGCGCAGCAACACCCGACCCAATGTCGGCGATGTCGTCCGCATCGTGCCGAACCACGTCTGCGTGGTCGTCAACATGTTCGACGAAGTGGTGATGGTGCGCGGTGACGAGATCATCGGCACGCTCCCGGTAGCCGCGCGTGGGAAGCTGCGGTAACGCGACAGCGCTTACACTCGGGACCTCATCCTGAGGAGGCGCCGCTTGGCGCCGTCTCGAAGGATGGACACACATTCATGGTTCGAGACGCGCGCAAGAGCGCGCTCCTCACCATGAGGTCGGCGTTCTATCGGGGCGAAAAAGCCAGCCACCTCAAAACGCCCTCGCCCGCTGCAGCGCCTGTCGCAAACGACGCCTGCAGCAGATAGCCGCCGGTCGGCGCTTCCCAGTCGAGCATCTCGCCGGCGACGAAAGTGCCCGGCATACGCTTCAGCATGAAGGCGTCGTCGATCTCATCGAACGAGACGCCCCCCGCCGTCGAAATAGCACGCGCGATCGGCGCGACGCCATTGAGCGTCACCGGCACGACGTTGATCAAGGCAGCCAACTTCTCCGGCGGCAATGACGCCAGTTGAATGCCCTCTGGGACAGCGACTTCCTGCAGCAGCCCAATGGCCACCGGCGACAGATGGATCGCCTTGCGCAGGAAATTGGAGAAAGACTGCTTGCCACGCGATGCTGCCAGCTTCGTGGTCAGCTCCTTCGCATCGAGGTCCGGTCTAAGAGCAACGCACAGCGTCGCGTTGCCATCCGCAATGACCGCTTCGCGCAACAGAGACGACAGCGCATAGATGCCACCGCCTTCGATACCGCCACGCGTGACCATCGCCTCGCCGCGCACGCTGTGTGCACCGAACGACAGCGCAACAGCCTTCAGCGGCTGACCTTCGAAACGGTCCTTGAAGATCTCCGACCACGCGATCGTAAAACCGGAATTAGCCGGGCGCAGCGGTGCGATACTCACGCCCTTCGCAGCCAGCACACCGGCCCATGCGCCGTCCGAGCCAAGCCGCGGCCAGCTTGCACCGCCAAGCGCAAGAATCGCGCTCTTGCAGGCGATCGCCCGCGACCCGTCCGGCGTTTGGAATGTCAAACGCCCATCGCCGTCCCATCCTGTCCAGCGGTGACGAAAGGCAAACCGCACGCCACTCTCATCCAGCCGCCGCAGCCACGCGCGCAACAATGGCGATGCCTTGAAGGCCTGCGGAAACACCCGGCCGCTGGACCCAACAAAAGTCGGCTGCCCAAGCGCCTCGCTCCAGTCGCGTAGCGCGGTCGGCGTGAAAGCCGAGATCGACGGCGCAAGCTGCGCCTCCGCCGCGCCATAGCGCTTGAGGAATTCCGGCAGCGGCTCACTATGAGTGAGATTGAGTCCGCCGCGTCCGGCCATCAGAAACTTGCGACCAGCCGATGGCATCGCGTCATAGACCGTGACGGCAGCGCCGCCACGGCTCAGAACCTCGGCCGCCATCAGCCCGGCAGGGCCGGCACCGATCACCGCAACTTGGTTCTTCACAGGCTCAGTCAAGGTCACACGCAGTGGCGAAGCCGCCGATCAGGCCTTCACGCCCAAGCGAATGGCGGCCTGCTCGACATACTTCTGGGTCTGATGGAAAGCGCCTTCCAGCGCCTTGGCCTTGGACATATCACTAATGTCCGCGAAATGCGCGGCAATCGTATCCGGGCTCCAGTCAGCTTCGGCGAAATTGACACCTTCGCTTTCGAGAATCTTGATGACCGCGAAGGAGCCTGCGCCGGCGCCCATGATGGTCTTGGTCGGTGCATTCTCGCTCAGGAGATATTCGACCGCCGGCGTGATCGCTTCCGGCTTCATCAACTGCAGCGCCTGCGCTGGCAACAGTTCCTCGGTCATGCGCGTGGCTGCCGTGGGTGACACGATGTTGACGCGGATGTCCGTCTTGCGACCTTCCTCGGCGAGCACATTCATCAGGCCGACCATGCCGGTTTTGGCCGCGCCGTAATTGGCCTGACCGAAATTGCCATAGAGGCCGGACGACGAGGTGGTGAGCACAATGCGCCCGTAGTTGCGCGCGCGCATACCTTCCCAAACGGCCTTGCAGCAATAGAAAGTGCCGGTGAGATGCACGTCGAGCACCTTGGCGAAGTCGGCGAGCTCCATCTTGGCGAAGGACTTGTCGCGCAGGATACCCGCATTGGCGCACATCAGGTCGACGCTGCCCCACTCCTTGGTCGCCTTGTCGACCATCGCCTTAACCTGTTCGAAGTTCGAGACATCAGCGCCATCGGGCACCGCCGTGCCGCCGGCCGCTTGGATTTCCTCGACAACGGATTCCGCCGCCGTCAGCGAACCGCCGGTGCCGTCGCGCGCGCCGCCGAAATCGTTGACGACGACCTTGGCGCCGAGCTTCGCAAGGCCCAGCGCATGGGCGCGGCCCAGTCCATTGCCGGCGCCAGTGACGATGGCAACGCGGCCGTCAAATCGAATGGTCATGTGGCATGCTCCTCAATTGAAATAGACAAGGCCGAGCCAGTCGGCGACCAATGCCGGCTTGTCCTCGCCTTCGATCTCGACACTCACGCTGGTGCGCGTGAACAATTCCTTCGGCTTGCGCAACGTCGCCTCGGTCAGCGTGAAGCGGCCGCGGATGCGCGATCCTGCTTTGACCGGCGACACGAAGCGCACTTTGTCGGTGCCGTAATTGACGCCCATGGCGACATCGGCGAGTTGCGGCAGCGCCTCATAGGAAAACGCCGAGAGCATCGACATGGTCAGGAAGCCATGAGCGATCGTCGTGCCGAACGGCGTTTCGCGCGCACGCGCGGGATCGACATGGATGAACTGAAAATCCTCCGTCGCCGCGGCGAACGCATCGATGCGCTTCTGGTCCATGACATGCCAGGGCGACACGCCGACTTCCTTGCCTACCATGGCGATATAGGCATCACGTTCAATCATCGCGCTCATTCAGTCTCAGTCCTCAAAATCCAGTTGCGTTGCGGGCGCAGATTCCACAGCGCACACCCTGACGCCAAGCGAAATTGTGCGCTGCAGCCATGCAAAGCGCGACAAATTACCGCTCGCCCTCTTGCGATCCCGCCGCGCGGAGCGCCTGCAATTCGGGGAAATCCTCTTCGCGAAACTCGACACCGCGCAAGGGATCGCTGCGATCGTCGGCCTGTTCGAGCCGACGCAGATGGACCCTGCGAATCTTGCCCGAAATCGTCTTCGGCAGCTCGGTCACGAACTCGATCCGGCGAATGCGTTTGAACGGCGCCAGACGCACATGCAGATGCTGATAGATCGACAGCGCCGTCGCCCTGGACGGCGCGGTATCGCCGATCAGCAACACATAGGCCTTGGGGATGGCGAGCCGGATCGGATCGGGGCTCGGCACAATGGCGGCCTCAGCCACGGCATCGTGTTCCAGCAGGATACTCTCCAGCTCGAACGGGCCGATGCGATAGTCCGAGGATTTGAACACATCGTCGGAGCGACCGACGAAAGTGAGATAGCCATCGTCATCGGAAAATACGACGTCGCCGCTGCGATAGATCTCACCGCTTGCACCGCTGACACTACCGTCTTCGGCCTGATAGCCCTGCATCAATCCTGCCGGGCGATCGACGCCAAGCACGAGACTGACCTCGCCCTCCTTCGCCGGATTGCCATCGGCATCGACAACGCGAACCTTCCAGCCCGGCAGCGGACGGCCCATGGAGCCCACCTTGACGGTCTGGCCCGGCGAATTGCCGGCCAGCGCGGTGGTCTCGGTTTGGCCGTAGCCGTCGCGAATGGTGAGGCCCCAGGCCGCCTTGACCTGATCGATCACTTCCGGATTGAGCGGCTCACCGGCGCCGCAGACCTCGCGCAGCGCGACCTTGAAGGTCGCCAGCTTCTCTTGAATGAAGAGCCGCCACACGGTCGGCGGCGCGCACAGCGTCGTCACACCGCAGCGGCCGATGGTGGCAAGCAGGCCCTTGGCGTCGAAACGCGGCTGATTGACGACAAACACGGTGGCGCCGGCATTCCATGGCGCAAAGAAGCAGCTCCAGGCATGCTTGGCCCAGCCCGGTGAAGAGATGTTGAGATGGACGTCGCCCGGCTGCAGTCCGATCCAAAACATCGTCGAGAGTCCGCCGACGGGATAGCTGCGCTGGCTGTGCCGCACGAGCTTCGGCTTCGCCGTGGTGCCCGAGGTGAAATAGAGCAGCATCGGATCGTCAGCCCTGGTCGGGCCATCCGGCGTGAATGTGTCAGGGAATTCGGCCGAGGTCTCGAAAGCCAGCCAGCCGTCGTGAGACGATCCGGCGTTGACGACGATCTGCCCGATGCCTTCGGTCTTCAGGCTGCCGAACTTGGCGACCTGATCCTCTGCCGCCACAACAAGCTTGGCGCGCCCACGGTCGAGCCGGTCCTGCAACTCATCCGGCGTTAGCAGCGTGGTTGCAGGAATGATGACAACGCCCAGCTTGATCGCCGCCAGCATGGTCTCCCACAGCGGCACCACATTACCGAGCAGCAGCAACAGATGATCGCCGCGCCGCAGCCCCTGCGCGCGCAGGAAATTGGCAACCTGATTGGAGCGGCGTGACAGCACCTCGAACGACAGCTTCGTCTCGCGGCTGGCCGCCGCATCGACGATCCAGAGCGCGGTCCGGTCCTTGCTGACGGGATCATGGGCGAGTTCGGCATCGAACCAGTCGAGCGCCCAGTTGAAGTCGACCGGATCGGGCCAGCGAAAGCCGGCAACGGCGGCGGCGTAGTCGGTGCGGTGTTCGAGGAGGAAGGCGCGGGCCTGCTTGAACGTGGTCATGCCGACGCTCCCGCTATTTCGGTATCAAATGCCGCAGATGATGAATGATCCCGGAAAAGTCATCGCCGCCGTGACCTTCCTTCTCATAGGTCTCATAGATGCTCTCGGCATGAGCGCCGAGCGGCGTCCTGGCGCCGGCGGCCTTGGCGGCCTCCTGCGACAGCCTGAGATCCTTGAGCATCAGTGCTGCGGCAAAACCCGGCTTGTATTCATTGTTGGCCGGCGATGTCGGCACCGGTCCCGGCACCGGGCAATAGGTGGTCAGCGACCAGCACTGGCCCGACGAGGTCGAGGCCACATCGAACAGCGCCTGATGCGACAGGCCGAGTTTCTCGGCGAGCACGAAGGCTTCGCTGACGCCGATCATCGAAATGCCGAGGATCATGTTGTTGCAGATCTTGGCCGCCTGCCCCGCACCGGCATCGCCGCAATGGACGATCTTCTTGCCCATGGCTTCGAGGACCGGCTTGGCCGACGCGAACGCCTTGGCATCGCCGCCAGCCATGAAGGTCAGCGTCGCGCCCTTGGCGCCGCCAGTGCCACCGGAGACCGGCGCATCGACCGACGGCAGCTTCTGCGCAGCCGCCAGTTCATGCGCCTTGCGTGCGCTTTCCACGTCGATGGTCGAGCAATCGATCATCAGCGCCTCCTTGGCGGCAACGGGAATGACCTCGCTCCAGACCGACACCACGTGTTTGCCGGCCGGCAGCATGGTAATGATGACCTCGGCGCCCTTCACGGCATTGACCGCCTTGTCAGCAATGGTCACGCCATCCGCCCTCGCCTGCGCGCGGGACGCCTCGACGAGATCGAAGCCCGTCACCTTGTGGCCCGCCTTGACCAGGTTGGCGGCCATCGGGCCACCCATATTGCCGAGACCGATGAATGCAATGCTGGTCATGTCCTGCCCTCGTGATCGTTTGTCTGTTTTTAAAGCCTGATGAAAACGGCGAAATCCAACTTTCGTTCAGAACGCTCGACCTTCAGAAGGTCAGCTCAACATCCCGTTTGGCCAGATAGCGCGCGACAATCTCCGGTGTCACGCCCTCGAGATCCGGTGGCTGCCATTTCGGATTGCGATCCTTGTCGATGATGGCCGCACGCACGCCCTCGACGAAATCGGCGCTATCAAACACCTCCAGCGCCGCGAGATATTCGCGCGACAGACATTCCTCGAGCGACTTCGACGCGCGCGCTAGCCGCAACAGCTTCAGGGTAACCTTGAGCCCCCGCGGTGATTTGTCGGACATGGCCTTGATCGTCGCCAGCGCGAAATCTGAACCGTCCTGCTCAAGCGCAGCCACGATCTCCTCGACGCTGTCATGGGCGAAAGCGCGATCGATCAGCGCACGCTGCGCCGTGACCGGACCGGTTTGTTCCGGAGCTGCAAACTTCTTGAGTGTCGTCATCACCGACGCCGCATCGGCACCCGCCGACAGCTTTGTGAGCGCCTCGCGCAATGCCGGCCAATTGGCGGTGTCGATCAGGACGTCCGCCATATGTGCAGCAAGCGCATCGGCACCATTTGCCGTCAGTCCGGTCAGACCGAAATACGTCCCGAGTTCGCCCGGCGCACGCGACAACAGCCAGGTGCCGCCAACATCGGGGAAGAAGCCAAGGCCGACTTCCGGCATCGCCATCCTGGTCTTCTCGGTGACGATGCGATGGCTGGCATGGCCGGCCAGACCGACGCCGCCGCCCATCACGAAGCCGTCCATATAGGCCACATAGGGCTTCGGGAATTTCGCGATCCGCGCGTTGACGATATACTCCTCGCGCCAAAAGATCTTGCCGAGATCGCCTTTGACCCTGGCGCTCTCATAGAGGCCACGGATATCGCCGCCGGCACAAAGCCCGCGTTCGCCTGCACCTTCCAGAATGATCAGCGCGACTTTCGAATCTTTCTCGAACGCGTCGAGCGCCGTTGCGATCTCGCGGGTCATCTCCAGCGTCAGCGCGTTCAGCGCCTTCGGCCGATTCAGGCGGATCACACCAGCCGCGCCTTCGCGCGCGACGATCAGTTCGCCGGCCTCGGTCGCTACCTCCGAACTCATCGCGCGCCCTCGATCAATTTGCGCGACACAATCAGCCGCATGATTTCATTGGTGCCTTCGAGGATCTGGTGCACCCGCAAATCGCGCACGATCTTCTCGATGCCGTATTCGGCGAGATAGCCGTAGCCGCCATGCAGCTGCAGCGCGTCGTTGGCGACCTCGAAACCGATATCGGTGCCGAAGCGCTTGGCCATCGCGCAGAGCATGCCAGCATCGGCATCCTTGCGGTCGAGTGCCGCCGCCGCTCGCCACAGGAAGGTGCGTGCGGCTTCCAGTTCGGTCGCCATGTCGGCGATACGAAACTGCAGCGCCTGGAATTCGTCGAGGCGCTTGCCGAACGCCTTGCGCTCTTTCATGTAGCTCAGCGACTTATCGAGCGCAGACTGCGCGCCACCGAGCGAACACGCCGCGATGTTGAGACGGCCACCATCAAGACCGGACATGGCGATCTTGAAGCCGATGCCTTCGTCACCGAGCCGGTTGGCGATCGGCACGCGGCAATTTTCGAAGATCACGGCGCGTGTCGATTGCGCGTTCCAGCCCATCTTGCGTTCGTTATTGCCAAAAGAGAGACCCGGCGTGCCCGCCTCCACCACGATGGTGGAGACGCCGCCAGCGCCCTCTCCGCCGGTGCGCACCATCACGACATAGACATCGGTGTCGCCAGCGCCGGAGATAAACTGCTTCTGACCATCGAGGACGTAGTGATCGCCATCCACGACAGCACGCGTGCGCAGCGCCGCTGCATCCGATCCCGAGCCGGGCTCGGTCAGGCAGTAGCTCGCCAGCAGCTCCATGGTGCAAAGTCGCGGCAGCCACTTCTGGCGCTGCGCTTCGCTGCCATATGAATCAATCATCCACGACGCCATATTGTGGATCGAAATGAAGGCCGAGGTGGTCGGGCAGCCGGTCGCCAGCGCCTCGAAGATCAGCGCGGCATCGAAACGCGTCAGCGCGGAGCCACCGACATCGTCACGGATATAGATGCCGCCCATGCCGAGCAGCGCCGCCTCGCGCATCACCTCTTTCGGAAAATGCTTGTCCTCGTCCCATTTGAGCGCAAAGGGAGCGATCTTTTCCGCAGCGAATTCGCGCGCCATGTCGCGAATAGCGGTCTGTTCCTCATCGAGAGCGAATTGCATCACGCCCTTCTTGTTGATTGTTGATCAGCCGGGAAAATGAAACGGCCCGGTGCACCACCTTTGGGAGCGCCGGGCCGCTTGCGTATTCTTACTTCATCAACGGGATCGAGAACTCGGCGCCTTCCTTGACACCCGATGGCCAGCGCGCGGTCACCGTCTTGGTCTTGGTGTAGAAGCGGATAGAATCCGGACCATGCTGGTTGAGATCGCCGAAGCCGGACTTCTTCCAGCCACCGAAGGTATAATAAGCAATCGGCACCGGGATCGGCACGTTGATGCCGACCATGCCGACATTGACCTTGGCGGCGAAATCGCGCGCAGCGTCACCGTCACGGGTGAAGATCGCAACGCCGTTGCCGTAGTCATGATCCGACGGCAGCGCGAGAGCTTCTTCGTAATCGTGGGCACGCACCACCGACAGCACGGGCCCGAAGATCTCTTCCTTGTAGATGCGCATGTCCTTGGTGACGTTGTCGAACAGACAGCCACCCATATAGAAGCCGTTCTCGTAGCCCTGCATCTTGAAGCCGCGGCCATCGACGGCGAGCGTGGCGCCTTCCTTGATGCCGATATCGACATAGTTCTTGACGCGGTCGACGGCTTCCTTGGTCACCAGCGGACCGAAGTCAGCCGAGGGATCCACGGAGGTGCCGATCTTCAGGCTCTCGACGCGCGGGATGAGCTTTTCCATCAGACGGTCGGCCGTGGTCTTGCCAACAGGCACGGCCACCGAGATCGCCATGCAGCGCTCGCCAGCCGAGCCGTAGCCGGCACCGATCAGCGCATCGACGGTCTGGTCCATATCCGCATCGGGCATGATGATGGCGTGGTTCTTCGCTCCACCGAAGCACTGGGCGCGTTTGCCGGTCGCCGCAGCGCGCTCGTAGATGTACTGGGCGATCGGCGACGAGCCGACAAAGCCGACAGCCTTGATGTCTTCGTCGTCGAGGATTGCGTCGACGGCTTCCTTGTCGCCATTGACGACGTTCAGAATGCCCGGCGGCAGACCGGCTTCGATCATCAGTGCGGCGAGCATCATCGGCACGCCCGGATCGCGCTCCGAGGGCTTCAGGATGAAGGCGTTGCCGCAGGCGATGGCCGGACCGAATTTCCACATCGGGATCATCGCCGGGAAGTTGAACGGCGTGATGCCCGCGACGACACCGAGCGACTGGCGCATCGAATAGATGTCGATGCCGGGACCTGCGCCTTCGGTGTATTCGCCCTTCATCAGATGCGGAATGCCGCAGGCGAATTCGATCACCTCCAAGCCGCGTTGGATATCGCCCTTGGCGTCCGGCACAGTCTTGCCATGCTCACGCGCCAGGCAATCGGCCAGCTTGTCGTAGTCGCGATTGGCGAGTTCGAGGAATTTCATCAGCACGCGGGCGCGGCGCTGTGGATTGGTGTTGCCCCAGGCGACCTGCGCCTCGGCAGCATTGAGAACAGCGGCGCGCATTTCGGCCTTGGAGGCCAGCGCAACCTTGGCCTGAACCTCGCCGGTCATCGGCTCGAAAACGTCGGCGAAACGCCCCGACTTGCCCTCGACCTCACGGCCGCCGATGAAATGTCCGATCGTGCGCATGCGTTTCCTCCCGGGAGCCAAATTTGGCCCGATGTTGATCAGGCTTTATGGCGTTTGGAAAGGCCCTGCACGCGCGGCGGATTTGCGAAATTGCAGGCTCGCTGCCGTTTAGCCCTGTCAGAATGTCACCGCCGCGACAATGTCGCAGGCAGTGCGCCGATTATCAATTCTTGGCGGCTGATACGGCCTTGGTTGCCACCTTCTTCGCAGTCGGCTTTCTAGCCGTGCTCTTGGGAGCCACAGCCTTGGACACAGCAGGGTTGGACGCTGCAGGCTTCGGCGCTGCAGCACGGCCCAGCACCGCCTCGCGGCCAGCGCTCAAAAGCTCTTCGGACAACTCGCCGTTGCCGGCGGCGCGGGCGAGCACGATGGTGCCCATCATGGTGGCAAGCGCCGCCATCGCCTGTCTGCGCGCCGACTTGCTCGGTCCGCCATGAAACTGCTCGGACATCATCTCGATCATCTGATCGAGCTTGGTGGCAAACACCTTGCGCGTCTTGGGGCTCTCGCGCGCGATCTCAGCGCCCAGCGCCGGGACGGCGCAGCCATGGCCCGGATTGTCGCGGTGCTGCGGCGACAGGTAAGAATCCACGATCGTGGCCAGGCGCTGATCCGGCGCCGCCTGCCCAGCCAACTGACGCCAGCGATCGGTCGAGCGGTCCATTGCATAGGCGAAGGCTTCGATTACCAATGCCTCGCGCGAATCGAAATGCGCGTAGAAGCCGCCATGGGTCAGACCCGCGTCCTTCATGAGGTCAGCCACGCCGATGCCATGCGCGCCTTTTTCGCGCAGACGCACGGAAGCCTTCTTCACGATCCGCGCATGCGTCTCGAGCTTGTGTTCCTTCGAATAGCGCATCGGCGGTCCATTCAAAACAAATAGATGATGTCGATCATATTACTCACGCTGCTCCGCATGCGCAACGCACACCTGGCCGCAGGCCTTGACAACACCGCAGTTTGACGCGGAATTGATAGGAGCAAGACCGGCGATCCGCGCCGGCCCAAGGAAATGCCAAGGGACGAGACGATTTCATGCATATGCTCAATCCCCATTGCGGTGTCGAACGTGACCCGCGAGGTATAGTTCGGCTGACGATCTGCAACGCCGGCTCACTCAATATTCTCAATTCAGCCGCAATCAAGGGTGTTCGCGAAGGCATTGAGGTATTGGCCACGGAACGCGCCATTCGCGCGCTTGTCATCGCCGGCCAGAGCGAAAAGAGCATGATTGGCGGCGCCGACATCAAGGAAATGGCGACGCTGGATCAGGCCTCCGCCGAGAAGTTCATTTCCGGCTTGCGCGATCTCTGCGAAGCCGCCCGCGCTTTTCCCGCGCCTGTGATCGCCCGCATCCCCGGCTGGTGCCTTGGCGGCGGCCTCGAATTTGCTGCCGCCTGCGATTTCCGGATCGCTTCGCATGATTCCAAATACGCCATGCCCGAGGTCAGGGTCGGTATCCCCTCGGTGATTCACGCTGCCCTCTTGCCGCGCCTGATCGGTTGGGGCCGTGCGCGCTGGCTGATCATGACTGCCGCCACCATCGATGCACCGACCGCGCTCAATTGGGGTCTGGTCGATGTGGTTGCGGCCGAAGGCGCACTCGATGCCGAAGTCGAAAAGACGATCGAAGCCATACTCGAGTGTGGACCCGAAGCCATGCGGTCGCAAAAAGCCCTGCTGAAACAGTGGGAAGAGCTGCCGCTGAAAGAATCCGTCAATCTCAGCGTCGGCGTGTTCGGCGAGGCCTATCTGACCGGCGAGCCGCAGCGACTGATGCAGGGTTTCATCAACCGCAAACGCTAGCAGCTCGACCTCACGAGAATTTTGCACAGGCCGGCATTGCGTATCTTGCAGCGCATCATATGATGAGTGTCATCCAAATGACCCGCGCTTGCGCGAAGGAGCCTCCATCATGTCCGCAGCTTCAGATCCGGTCGTCATCGTCTCGGCCACCCGCACCCCGCTCGGCCGCTTCCAGGGCGAACTATCGCCCTTCTCCGGCCACAAGCTCGGCAGCCACGTCATCGGTGCCGCCGTGGCACGCGCGAAACTGGCACCCGAGCGCATCGACGAAGTCTTCATGGGCTGCGTGCTTCCCGCCGGCCAGGGTCAGGCGCCCGCCCGCCAGGCCGCCCGAGGTGCCAAGCTGCCGGATGCCACCGGGGCCACGACGATCAACAAGGTCTGCGGCTCCGGCATGAAGGCGACCATGCTTGCCCACGACATCATCCATGCCGGTTCGGCCGAGATCGTCGTCTCCGGCGGCATGGAGAGCATGACCAATGCGCCCTATTTGCTGCAGAAGGCGCGCGGCGGTTACCGCGTCGGCCATGATCGCATCATCGATCACATGCTGATGGATGGGCTTGAGGATGCCTATGAGGTCGGTCGCTCGATGGGTGACTTCGGCGAAGCCACCGCTGAGGCCTATCAGTTCACGCGTGGAGATCAGGACGCCTATGCGATCGAGACGCTGACCCGCGCGCGCAAGGCGGTGGAGAGCGGCGCCTTCAAGGCGGAGATCACCCCACTGACCGTCGTCGAGAAGTCCGGAGCTCGCGAGATCGCCAATGACGAACATCCGCTGAAGGTCGATCCCGCCAAGATCCCGAACCTCAAACCAGCCTTCCGCAGCAACGGCACTATCACGCCCGCTGCTTCGTCCGCCAATGCCGATGGCGCTGCTGCCCTGGTGCTCGCCAAGCGTTCCCTCGTGGATCGTGAGGGCCTGCCCGCGCTGGCCGTGATCCATGGCCACGCCACGCACAGCCAGGAACCGCAATGGTTCACGACTGCGCCCATTCCGGCAATCAGCAAACTGCTCGACAAGGTCGGCTGGAGCGTCGGCGATGTCGATCTGTTCGAAATCAACGAGGCCTTTGCCGTGGTGCCGATGGCCGCGCAACGCGACCTTGGAATTCCCCGCGAAAAACTGAACGTCAATGGCGGCGCCTGCGCGCTGGGCCACCCCATCGGCGCCACCGGTGCGCGGCTGATCGTGACGCTGCTGCATGCACTGGAAGCCAGAGGCCTGAAACGCGGCGTCGCGGCACTGTGCATCGGCGGCGGCGAAGCCACCGCGATTGCCATCGAACGCATCGTTCGCTGAACCGCCTTTCCCAGATATGATCGTCGCGGCGATGGTCGTCGCGACGCCTTTTCTCATTGATTGCAGGAAACCCGATGATTTCCGGATGGCTCTCGACTGCCCTCGCCCGCCGCAATATCCATTACGGATGGGCGATGATCGCCGTAACCTTCGTGACGGCGCTGGTCAGCGCTGCCGCGGTTGGCGCGCCCGGCGTGTTCATCGTGCCGCTGCAGAAGGAATTCGGCTGGAGCACCGCGGAGATTTCCTCCGCCATGTCGATCCGCTTCGTGCTGTTCGGCCTGATGGCGCCGTTCGCCGCGGCGCTGATGAACCGTTATGGGTTGCGTAACGTCACGCTGATTGCCCTGCTCGTCGTTGCTGCAAGCCTCATATTGTCGCTTGGGATGACGCAGGTTTGGCAGTTGATGGCGCTCTGGGGCGTCGCCGTTGGCATTGGCACTGGGATGACGGCGCTGGTGCTCGGCGCCACCGTCGCAGCGCGCTGGTTCAGCGCACGCCGTGGCCTCGTCGTGGGTATCCTCACCGCGAGCGCGGCCACCGGCCAGTTGATCTTCCTGCCGATCCTCGCCAGCATCACCGAGCACAGCAACTGGCGCTGGGCACTGGCGCTGATGTGCGTGATGCTGGCCATAGCCGCACTCGGTGTGCTGCTGGTGATGCGGGACCGTCCCAGCGACATCGGCATTCGCCCCTATGGCGACACCAGCACCGAACCGCTGGCCGTTCCACCACCGAACACCTCGCCGATCATGGCGGCAGCGCTCGGTGCCCTGCGCGATGCTGCCCAGACCAAGGTGTTCTGGATCCTGTTCGCCACGTTCTTCATCTGCGGCGCCAGCACCAACGGGCTCGTGCAGGTGCACCTGATCCCGATGTGCCTCGACTTCGGCATCCCGCAGATTCAGGCGGCCGGCCTACTTGCGGCGATGGGCGTGTTCGATTTCGTCGGTACCATCGCGTCGGGCTGGCTATCCGACCGGTATGACAATCGCTATCTGCTGTTCTGGTATTATGGGTTGCGTGGCCTCTCGCTGCTGGCGTTGCCGTTCACCGACTTCTCGTTCTATGGCCTGTCGCTGTTCGCGCTGTTCTATGGCCTGGACTGGATCGCCACCGTGCCGCCGACCGTGCGCCTCACCGCGTCCAAGTTCGGTCCCGAACGCGCGGGTCTGGTGTTCGGCTGGATCTTCGCCGGCCATCAGTTAGGCGCAGCAACGGCGGCATTCGGCGCTGGCCTGTCGCGCACGGTACTGCTCAGCTATCTGCCTGCCTTTTTCGCGGCAGGTGCGCTATGTATTATTGCAGCGCTGATCGTGCTGGCGATTTCAAAGGACAAGAAGGTCGCGACCGCCTGATCCCCGCGGGATCAGGCCGCTCGCCACTCATATCAGAACGGGAATTCATCATGCGCCGCGTTGTCATTACGGGGATGGGAGCGGTGTCGCCGCTCGGTTGCGGCGTCGAGATCAACTGGTCCCGGTTGCTCGCCGGTCAATCCGGTATTCGTCTATTGCCGGAAGCCATGACCACTGATCTCGCCGCCAAGGTCGGCGGCCAGGTACCCGACATCGCGAACGATCCGGAAGGCGGTTTCGATCCTGACAAGGCTGCGCCGCGCAAGGATCAGAAGAAGATGGATCGCTTCATCCTGTTTGCGCTGATGGCTGCCGATGAAGCCATTGCGCAGGCGGGCTGGCAGCCCAAGAATGCGCGAGAACGGCAGCGCACGGCCACGATCATCGCCTCGGGCATCGGCGGCTTTCCGGCAATTGCCGACGCGGTCCGCACGACAGATACCAAGGGCATCCGCCGGCTGTCGCCGTTCACCGTGCCCTCGTTCCTGGTCAATCTTGCGGCCGGTCATATCTCGATCCGCTACGGCTTCGAAGGTGCACTCGGCGCGCCCGTGACAGCCTGCGCCGCCGGTGTGCAGGCGATCGGTGACGCTACACGTCTCATTCGCTCCGGCGAAGCGGATGTCGCCATCGCCGGGGGTGCCGAAGCCTGTATCGACCGTGTCAGCCTCGGCGGCTTCGCCGCCGCTCGCGCGCTCTCCACCGACTTCGTCGCCAATCCGGAGCGCGCCTCGCGCCCGTTCGATCGCGACCGCGACGGCTTTGTCATGGGCGAAGGCGCCGGCGTCGTGGTGCTTGAGGAACTGGATCATGCCTTGGCGCGTGGCGCGAAGCCGATCGCCGAACTGATCGGCTACGGCACGACGTCCGATGCGTTCCACATGACAGCCGGTCGCGAGGACGGCGACGGCGCCAGGCGCGCGATGGATATCGCTCTGGCACAGGCCAACATCACGCCTGCCGATGTCCAGCATCTGAACGCCCACGCGACATCGACTCCGGTCGGCGATCACGGCGAGCTCGAAGCGATCAAGTCGATCTTCGGAACGAACGGCGGAGTCGCTGTAAGCTCGACCAAATCCGCCACGGGCCACCTGCTCGGTGCAGCCGGAGGGCTTGAGGCGGTCTACGCAATCCTCGCGCTGCGTGACCAGATCGCTCCGGCCACGCTCAATCTCGAAAATCCCGATCCGTCTGCCGATGGCATCGATCTGATCCGCGGCAAGGCGCGGCCGATGGCCATGGAGCACGTGCTCTCGAATGGCTTCGGCTTCGGCGGCGTCAACGCCAGCGTGCTACTGCGGCGAATATAGCTTACGGCCGCATCGCGAGCCGTGACGGACCTGCCGTGCGGAGCGGTTCGGCAAGACGTGCAAACTCACACAGCAGCGAGCGCGTCTTCGTGGGGTTGATGACTTCCTCGACCCAGAACTTCTCGGCCGAACGGAATGGCGAGCGCAGCTTGTTGAGGCGCTCCTCGATTTCCTGCTGCTTGAGCTTTGGATCGTCCGCCGCGTCGATCTCGGCGCGATAGGCCGCCTCGATGCCACCTTCCAGCGGCAGCGAGCCCCAATAGGCCGAAGGCCATGCGTAACGCATCGAGAACCGGTCGGCCGGCTGATGCACCACGCCAGCGACGCCGAACGCATTGCGGATGATGATCGTGCACCACGGCACCGTGGTCTGATTGACCGCGGCCATGGCGCGCACGCCGTGACGGATGGTCGCTGCCTTCTCCGCATCGAGCCCGATCATGAAACCCGGGCAATCCATGAGATAGACGACAGGCAGATGGAACGTCTCAGCGAGGTCGACGAAGCGCACGACCTTCTGGCAGGCTTCCGCGGTCCACGAGCCGCCATAGTGGAACGGATCGCTGGCAAGCAGCAGTACCGCACGGCCTTCGAGACGCGCAAAACCGGTGATGATCGGCCGGCCGAAATTCGCCGCCATCTCGAAAAACGAGCCTTTGTCGACGACGGCGTCGATGATCGGGCGCATCTTGTAGACCTGCCGACGATTGCGCGGCACGGCCTTCAGCAGAGATTCTTCCGCACGTTCGGGATCATCATTGCAGGCGATCGTGGGCGGCAAGTCATAGACGGACGATGGCAGATAGGACAGGAAGCGTCGCGCGCAGGCGAAGGCCTCCTCTTCTGTCTCCACGGCGTGATCGACGCCGCCAGCGCGCGTCTGGATATCGGCGCCGCCGAGTTCCTTCTTCTCAAGCGACTGGCCGAGGCGCGCGACAACGGGAGGCCCGGCGACGAACATCGCGGAATTCTTCGTCATCACCGAATAATGGCTGGCTGCGAGCCGCGCAGCGCCGAGGCCGGCGACTGAACCAAGGCCAAGGCCAACGACCGGCACCTGCGCCAGATTGGACGTCGTGTACCAGTACCAGCGCGTGCCCCCGACACCGCCCGGCAGATTGGCTGCGCCCCTGGTCTCGATGGTCTTGACCGAACCGCCGCCGCCAGAACCTTCGATCACGCGAATGATCGGCAGCCGGAAGTCGTGCGCCATTTCCTCGGCCATCAGCGGTTTGGCCGAGATCGACGCATCAGCCGAACCGCCGCGCACGGTGAAGTCATCGCCAACAACGACGACAGGCCGGCCGTCGATCTTGCCACGACCGAACACGCAATTCGCCGGCGTCAGATGCTTCAGCTCGCCAGACGCATCGTATTCACCAATGCCGGAGACTGCCCCGACTTCGTGAAAGCTTTTTGCATCTATCAGTCTGTCGATACGTTCACGAACTGTGAGCCGGCCTTGGTCATGCTGCCGCTTGACCTTGTCAGCGCCCCCCATCTCCCGCGCGAAGGCTTCGCGCCGGGCGAGGTCGTCGAGTTCCGGCTTCCAGTTCATTCATTCCCTCCGGGAGCATTTTTTTCTGAGCTGTTGGCGCGGGAGGCGCATCTGGAACGGGCGCACTGGTCAGGCCGCTATCTGCATTCTGAACCATCATGCTGATCGTGCCGCTAAGCTGACGCAGGATCGGAGCGATCTCGTCCTGCAGGCGCTGCTCGTCATACATGGCGGCAAGCAGACCGATGGTGACGACCACATAGGTCTGATACTGCGGCGACCAGATCGGCGTCGCAATGCCGGTAATATGCGGCGACCAAAGGCCACCTGCGAGGACGTAGCCGTTGTCACGCAGACATTCACGGTTCCCAACGATCTTGCCGCGCAGGATCTTGGCGTCCTCGGGCATTTCGCGCGCAATATCGTTGATCAGAGCATTGCCCACGTCTTCGTCGAGCGCTGCGGTGTAGGCATGACCGGCTGCAGTCCGGCCCATGGCAATGCGGCTGCCGGTGGTCGAATGCAATCCGAGCGCGTGATCGGCGCGGGCATATTCGAGATAGACCATGTGGAAACGATCGGGAATCGTGAAGCCGATCGTGCCAGGTACCTGCTCCGCCACTTCCTGCAAACGCAGGCGGATCAGGTTGCGCACCTGAAGTCCCCGCATCATCGAAGCACTCATCGCGACCGCACTCGATCCGATGCGGTACTTCTGATCTGCCGGCAGATAGGCGAGCTGGCCCATGCGCGTCAGCGTATGCGTCAGGCGCGATACGGTGGAGCGCGGCAGGCCGCAACGATTGGAGATTTCGAGATTACCAAGCCGGGCATCATGGCCCTCGAAGCAGCGAAGAATATCAAAGGCGCGCGAGACCACCTGGATCACATCGCCGTCGCCTGCCAGATCGCTGGCGAGCATGCCTTGTTTGCTGAGCCGTTCCGAACGTCGTCCCATGATGCGTTTCCCTTAAAACGACGCATCTCACGGGGAGCCAATCCGTTGGATTGCCCCGATGTGCGCCGCCGTCCCGTTCCACTCTGCGGAATTATATTCCACTTGCGGGCTACGCTACCTCAGGCAATCTGCGGCGACAACACCAAGCTGCTCGTTTCTTCTCATTCTTAGGGATTGTCCGGTCGCGTCGGCGCTACACCTATAGCGAGCAGCCGCCCGCGTGATCGCGGAGAACACCATGCCAGAGATCAAGATCCTCAGCGAAGTCGCCGGCCGCATCTGCTCACTGCCGCTCGCAACCGGCGATTCCGTAAATGAAGGCGACGAAGTGGCATTTGTCGAAGCCATGAAGATGGAAATTCCGGTCGCCTCTCCTGCCGCAGGTAAAATCAAATCGATGATCGTCGCGGTCGACGACGTGGTCGCGGAAGGACAGTTGCTCGGCACAGTCGAGACGTGAGCAGAATGCACTGACGACCTCGACTGCCTTACCAATGTGCTGCGGCATTCTGTCTGAGATGGTGACCGCTCCCATCATCCAGCGAACGGCCTCAGGACATTGCCAGCGCCTGACGGCGATGACATGATCGCTGAACAATAAAAAGCAATTCGCAAAGCGAATGCATCTGGAGGGGAAAATGCTTCACCGGCTTATCGCGCTGGCGTCCGTTGGCGTGCTCAGTTCGACCGGCGCTGTATGCGCACAGGATATCAAGCTTCCACCGACCATGGCGGTCACCGCCTACGACACCGGCACCGCCGGCTTCAACATCGCCGTCGCTGTCGGCAAGATGATGAAGGACAAATACTCCACCGATGTGCGTGTGCTGCCTGCCGGCAATGATGTCGCGCGGCTGGCGCCATTGCGCGCCGGTCGCGCCACGATCGCCTGGATGGGCTCGGGCATCTACTTCGCGCAGGAAGGCGTGTTCGAATTCGGCGTCAAGGAATGGGGTCCTCAGCCAGCGCAGGTCACGCTGTCGACCATCGACTGTAATGGCGCCTCGCTCGGCGTCGCTCGCGATATCGGCGTGAAGGAGATCAAGGATCTACGCGGCAAACGCGTCGGCTTCGTCGTCGGCTCACCTGCCCTGAACCAGAACTCGCTTGCCATCATGGCGTTCGGCGGTCTCACCAAGGCAGACATCAAGCCGATCGAGTTCGCAAGCTACGGCGCAATGTGGAAAGGCATGGTGAACAACGACGTCGACGCCGCCTTTGCTACCACCATCACTGGCCCGGCCAAGGAAGTTGAGACATCGCCGCGCGGCATCATCTGGCCGCCCCTCCCCGCGGAAGACAAGGCCGGCTGGGAGCGCGTCAAGCGTGTGGCACCGTTTTTCAATCCACATGTCGCGACCTGCGGCGCGGGCATCACGGCATCAGCGCCCGTCAACATGAGCACCTACCCCTACCCCGTCGCGACCGTCTACGGCTTGCAGGCGGAAGATCAGATCTACGCGATCACCAAGGCGATGATCGTCAACTTTGACGCCTACAAGGACAACGCACCAGGCGCGTTAGGCCTCGCCGTAAAGGCGCAGTCCATGAAATGGGTCGTTCCGTTTCATCCCGGCGCCGTGAAAGCGCTCAAGGAAGCCGGCAACTGGACGCCAGAAGACCAGACACACAATGACGGACTGCTGAAGCGGCAGGACGTCTTGAAGGCCGCATGGAGCGAATACGCCAAGGCCAGTGCATCAGCCGGTGAAAAGGAGTTTCTCGACGGCTGGATGACTGCCCGCGCGGCTGCGCTCAAGAAGGCCGGCATGCCGAACGGCTTCGAATAACGTCGTTATTTTTAGCTGTAACCGCGAACAATAATCGGGGCCATTATGTCAATTTCGTCACCCGATCATGCGCGGCCCGCATCCGACATTCCCGTAAAAATGGAACTCGACGATCCCCATGGAGTCGCCGACCTCCAGGAGTCCGAGGTCTCGCGCGTTCGCGCCTTGCACGGCGTGTGGCGCTGGGCGCTGATACTGGCCACGCTCGCAACCATCCTGCTCTGCATCAACCAGCAATTTTCGCTGCGCTTCTTTGTCGATGTCACGCAACTCAACACCGAATATTTCTATCTGCTAATCGCGCTGATGCTGCCGTTCACGTTCCTGATCTTTCCGGGAACGTCGAAGGCCGATCTCGACCGTGTGCCATGGTACGACGTCGTATTGTTCGTCGCCACTTTCGCGGCCGCGATCTTCCTGATGATGAACATCCGCAAGGCCGCGCAATTTGGCTGGGAATTCGACGGCGCACCTAAACCCGTGATCGCCGCAGGCCTCGTGATGTGGTTCGTGCTGATGGAGGCGCTGCGCCGCACCGGCGGCTGGAGCCTGTTGCTCAGCGTCTTCCCCTTCACGCTGTATCCACTGTTTGCCGACGCCAAATGGCTCGGACCGTTCCGCGGCACCCAGTCGACGCTGGAGCAGACCACGGCCTATCACGTGCTATCTGGGGAGAGCCTGCTCGGCATTCCGATCCAGGCCTTTGCCGACACCGTGATCGGCTTCCTGGTGTTCGGCACGGCGCTGATGATGACCGGTGCCGGCAAGTTCTTCATCAACATTGCCTTCGCGATGTGCGGTACCTTCCGTGGTGGCGCGGCAAAGGTGTGCATCTTTGCATCCGGCCTGCTCGGCACCGTCGGCGGCAGCATCGTGTCCAATGTGCTCACCGCCGGAACGATGACGATCCCCGCGATGAAGAAAACCGGCTTCACGCCGTCCTATTCAGGAGCGATCGAAGCCTGCGCGTCCACCGGCGCCGTGCTGGCGCCACCGGTGCTGGGCGCGACGGCCTTCGTCATGGCGCAGTTCATGAACACGAGCTATGCCGACGTCGCCCTCGCCGCCACCATTCCGTCGATCTTGTATTACTTCGGTCTGTTCGCGCAGGTCGACAGCTACGCCGCGCGTCACAAGCTCGAAGGCATCCCGCGCGAGGAACTGCCTCGCTTCATGGACGCGCTCAAGGAGGGCTGGTACTATCTCTTTGTCATCGCGATCCTTGTCGTGATGCTGCTGTACTTCAAACGCGAGAGCCACGCGCCGTTCTACGCCACCGCTTTGCTGGTCATCCTGCATCAATGGTCAGGCCCGGCACCGTGGAAGAAGGGCAACACCGCCGTCCTGGCGCTCTCGATTGTGCTGACCGGATTAATGGTCTGGCTCGATCTGCAGAACGCCTATCTGTGGGGGATGTGCATCCTCGCAGCGCTCAATGAATTCTTCCCCGGCAAGAACTGGGGCGGCGCACGATGGATCCACTTCCTCGAACTCAACGGTAAGACCTTCGTCGAACTGATCGCCATTCTCGCCGGCTGTGGCCTGCTGATCGGCGCGTTCTCGCTCACCGGCGTAATCTCGAGCCTGGCCAACGACCTTCTGGCGATCGCCGGCGGCAACGTCTTCCTGCTACTGATCATGTGCGCCTTCACCAGCCTGATCCTCGGCCTCGGCCTGACGACGACGTCCTGCTACATCTTCCTCGCTATCCTTGTCGCACCGGCGCTGGAGAAGCTCGGCCTCAACAAGATGGCCGTGCACATGTTCATCTTCTATTGGGGCATGCTGTCCTCGATCACGCCACCGGTCGCCATCGCCTCCTTTGCCGCCGCCGGCATCGCCGGCGCGCCGGCGATGAAGACCGGCTGGGAGTCGATGTGGGTCGGCAGCATCATCTATTTTATCCCGTTCTTCTTCGTGCTGAATCCGGCGCTCCTACTGCAGGGCGACAGCCCTTACCTCGAAGCGTTCGGCCTTACCGGCCTTGCCTGTCTCGGCATCGTCTTCATCTGCGGCGGCATTCAGGGCTATCAGGCCTATGTGGGCGATCTGCGCCGTGCGGGCGCAATGGAATGGCCGCTACGTGTGCTGCTGGTGATCGGTGGCTTCGTGATGGCGACACCCGGAGGCGGCATCAATCCGCTGTCGCAGTGGCAGATCATTGCCCTCGCCGCCTGCATTCTCGCACCGACGGTGCTGATCGCGCTGGCGCTGATCAGGCGCGGCGATGCGCGGCTCGCCGTGTTATAATCGCGAAGGCATTCAGGTCGATTGAAGATTGAAAGCTAGAAGAACTCTTCCGGGCAGGGATCGACGATCTTCCAGAGATCCATGCCGTTCTTGATCTTCTTCATTTCCGGCGTGAGACCGCCGTTACGCGCAAGCCAGTCTTTCACCGGCGGCGGATAATAGGCCATCAGGTCCGAGGTGCCCTCGTAGCTGATCACCTTCATGCCGAAGGTGAAAGCCTTGTCGTAATAGGCTTGGTGGAAGCCAAGACTGGCGCGCGGAGTCACGCAGACCTTGTTCATCGGCACGATTCCGAACACCAGCGTGCAGGCCGAATTGCAGATGCCGTCGATGATCACCCGCTCCTTGCGGTCGCGGATGCGCTCATACTTGGCCTTGTATTCTTCGACATAGCCGCCGTGGTCCCGGGTGATGCGCAAATCTGCCCGTGCCGGGGCCACAGACAGCACCAGCAGGGACAACAGGACAGGCAGCAGCGAAAGACGCATCGCGTGATGAAACCGGTAAGGGACCCCAAGCCAACGCCCTTTTTCCGGCGTCAGCACACCGCCCGACTCTGGCCGGACAGTGCTAGTATTCCGTTAAGCATCGCCTTTGAGCGAAAAAAAGGCAGAAACCGGCCCTGCCTCACTCTCTGCCCCACCCGGCCTAGCCGTTCAGGAACATCCGGTAGACCGGATTTTGCGTTTCATCCTCATAGGGATAGCCGAGCGACGTCAGCCGCTGCGTCAGGGTCGGGCGGTCGGCCTGCGGGACTTCAATCCCAACGAGCACCCGGCCGTAATCCGCGCCGTGGTTACGGTAGTGGAACAGCGTGATGTTCCAGTCCGCCCCCATCTGATCGAGGAATTTCAGCAAGGCGCCTGGACGCTCCGGAAACTCGAAGCGCAGGATAACCTCGTCCCGCAAAGCCGGCGGTGCTCGCCCGCCAACCATATAGCGGATGTGCAGCTTGGCGGTTTCGTCCGCGCTGATGTCCAGCACCTTGTAGCCGAGCGCCTGCAACTGCCCGATCAGCTCGCCCTTGTCGTTCTTGGCGCCACTCAGCTTCAGGCCGACAAAGACATTGGCTTCCTTGGCATCGGCATAGCGATAGTTGAACTCGGTGATGTTGTGATTGCCGATGGTCTGAATAAAGCGGCGATAGCTGCCGGGCTGCTCCGGAATGGTCACGCCCAGCAGGATCTCGCGGGCCTCGCCCACCTCCGCACGTTCGGCAACATGGCGCAGACGATCGAAATTCATGTTGGCGCCGCTGTTGATGGCGACCAGCGCACCGGTGCGCGTAGGATTGTTCGCGGCATAGCTCTTCAATCCTGCCAGCGCCAAGGCGCCGGCCGGCTCCGCAATCACGCGCATATCCTCGAAAATATCCTTGATGGCAGCGCACATCTCGTCGGTGTCCGCCGTGATCACGTCATCGAGCAATTCGCGGCAGAGACGGAATGTTTCGACGCCAGCCTGGCGCACGGCCACGCCGTCGGCAAACAGACCGACGCGATTGAGGACGACGCGCTCGCCAGCATCTATCGCGGCTTTCATCGATGCGGCATCGACGGGCTCGACACCGATGACCTTGGTCTCCGGGCGCAGAAATTTGATGAAGGAGGCAACGCCGGCCGCAAGCCCGCCGCCGCCGATCGGCACGAACACCGCCTCGATGGGATCGGGATGCTGCTGCAGGATTTCCATGCCGATGGTGCCCTGCCCCGCGATCACGTCGGGATCGTCATAGGGATGCACGAAGGTCAGCTTCTGCTCGGCCTCGAGCTTGCGCGCATGCGCCGCTGCTTCGTCGAACGTGTCGCCGAACAGCACGGCATTGCCGCCCCAATATCTGACAGCATCGACCTTGATCGGCGGCGTGGTCACCGGCATCACGATGGTTGCCTTGATCCCCAGCCGCTGCGCTGACAGCGCCACGCCTTGCGCGTGATTGCCAGCCGACGCGCAAATCACGCCGGCCGCGCGCTGCTCCGCGGACAACCCCGCAATGCGGTTGTACGCGCCGCGAATCTTGAACGAGAACACCGGTTGCAAATCCTCGCGCTTGAGCAGCACGGGGCTTCCCATGCGCGCGGTCAGCCGAACCATCGGGTCCAGCGGCGTCTGGATCGCGACGTCATAGACGCGGCTGTCCAGGATTTTGCGAACGTAGTCAGTCACAGGTAGCCCTCGAACATGTGGCAGAGACCGAACTGGCCACAGAACGGCTTGCCGACAGCTTGTCGGCGCAGATGGGCACCGAAATGACCGAGAAATCAAGCCTGTTCTCCAGAAAAGCACCTATGAACGCCCGACCGCCATTTCATGGATCGGCGTTAACGATGGTGTACGGCTCTCGGCGTATGTTGTCTTGCTGATCCAGATATTCAGAACCAGCGATGTCCTACGATGCAACTATCGCCAGCCGAAGATGCAGAAGCACCAAGATCGCGGACCGATCGCACGCGTCAGGTCTGGATTGATTTTGCACGCGGTATAGGCGTCATTCTCGTGGTCTATGGCCACGTACTCGGCGGCCTGATACAGCCACATCTGTTTCCTGACGGACCGCTCGCGCAGTGGATGAGCTATACGCTCTATACGTTCCACATGCCGCTGTTCTTCTTTCTCGCGGGCCTGAACGTACAGCACAGCCTCACACGCGGCACTCGCGCGTTCCTCACCAGCAAGGCATGGACGATCGCCTACCCTTATGTGCTTTGGTCGCTGATCCAGGGCAGCGTGATCATGCTGATATCACGCAATGCCAATATTCCCATCACCGCCAGCGACCTCGTGGCGATCTGGTATCGGCCGATGGCGCAATTCTGGTTTCTATATGCCCTGATGATTTGCCACATATTGGCGGTGCTCATTCCCAATCGCACCATCATGATTGTCGTCGCGCTCGCTGGCCTGATCGTGTTCATGCTGTTGCCGATCCGCCCCGATCTTGCGCTCACCATGCATCACCTGCCGTTCTATGTCGCGGGACTCTATGCAACCCGCATCGTGATGGCGTGGCAGCCTCATGGGCGAACGGGCTGGACCATGTTGACCGTGATCGCCACTGCTTTCGCTGCTGCGGTCGCCGTTGGAGGACAGCTCTCCGGCTTCGACGCAAATGGCATAGCATCGTTTCCGGCTTGTATTCTCGGCATCACCAGCACCGTGTTACTTTGCAAATTGCTCGACGAAACAAGGCACCGCTGGCTGGCACTGGTCGGCGTGATGTCCATGACGATCTATGTGCTGCACATCATGGCGGGATCCGGCACGCGGATCATCATGCAGATGCTGCACATGCCGCCAATGCCATGGGTCTATCTCCTCGCAGGCACCGCGGCCGGCGTGATCTTGCCCATGGTAACCCATGTCGTGTTGCAGCGACTGAACCTGCTGGCACCACTCGGGCTTGCGCCACTGCCGAGGCGCAAACCTGCACCCGCTCCGCTTGTCAGCCAGGCGGCCCGATCGGACTAAACTCTGCCGGTCCGCACCTGCTCCAGGGGCATCGCGGCATCCTCGGCAGGTCTGACAGTTTGGTCGTGCGGACAGGCCATCGCGAAAATCATCCAGAACAGAGCGGATATCTCACCTGACGAGATACTGGTCAGGGGCAAGTGAATCAGGATACCGCCGAGCGACAGAGCGCCGAGCACCACGCCTTCTTTGGTCGGCATCCGCCATGCCGCAGACGTGCTCCAGACCCCGACCCAGATATAGGCTGCCAAACAGAGCAGTCCGACGGGAATGCCGAGCGTGAGCCAGCTCGCAATGATCTGGCCATCGACCGGCATAGTGCCCGCGACACCGATATCGGTGAAGCTGAAGCCAGACCCCACCACCATGCTGTCAGGTGTATTCCACAGCGTCACGAATTCTTCGAGACGCTCGTTGCCGCTGCCATCCTCGGAACCGCTGCCGAGCGACTGCAGCCGCTCGGTGATCACATCGCCGAAGGGCGTGAACAGGACCGCCGCCATGGCTGCGCCGACGATGCCAAGTCCGGTCGCAAGCGCCCGCCGCCGTGTGGATTGAAACACCATGCAGAACGCCACGGCCAGCGCGAGCGCGATCCAGCCGGTCCGATACAGCGACAGCAACAGGCCCAGTGCAGCGGGCGCCAGGGCAATCAGCGACTGCCATCCCGGTCTCAGGAAGCCCAGCAACAGCAGTCCCGTTGCGGTGAAGGTCGCGTAAGTGGCGGGCCCGTTCATCGTGCTGAAGACGCGCACCATATAGGGCAGCGGATACCCTGCCGACAGGATCGAGGCGTAGTTCATCCAGAACCGATCCCAACTCGGCGGATCGACATATTGCCATATGCCGTAGAGACCCGTCAGCGGCAGCACCACCAGAAAGATACGCGCCATGGCATTGACGAGCTCGCCATCGGACCTTGCGCGCTGCTGCAGAGCGATGCCGTAAAGCACGGGCGCCGCCCACTTCAACGCACCTGTCGCAGCGCTCATCCAGTCATTCTGAAAAACCGACAGCATGGCACCGTAAGCGATGCAGGCCAGCACGATGGCCGGCGCGATCAGCCAGGGATCGCGCAACTGCTCGCGGGAGGACAGCAACGTCCACAGGCTCGGTAACGGCGTCAGGATGAACAACAGCGGCCCGATCAGCATGATGCTGGCCGCGTCGTAGCCGACCGACACATCGACCACGCGCCGCACGAATGGTGCGAAGGCAAACAGCAGGATGGCCGACTGGATATGGGCCGCAGTGCTGCGTTGCCAGGCCAGCCAGCCGGCAGCGGCGCAGCCGACCACGAAGAGCGGACGCGACAATCCGCCCAGCGCGGGACCGACCACCAAGGTCACGATCAGAAGCAGCGCAGTCGGTAGCCACCCGGACAGGACGAAATCCACCGGACCGGATTTGAGTCGGCCTTGATTCATAAAGGCAGACTATAGCGAGCAGCCTCCCCGACGTTAGGCAAAACCGCTGCGCTCCCCCATCGCGGGGCTAGCTTTTGCGACTTTCGCCGCTATGGTGCCGCCGTCGCACTCGTAGCTCAGCTGGATAGAGCATCGGATTTCGATTCCGAGGGTCGGGCGTTCGAATCGCTCCGAGTGCACCATCACAGGTGCCCTTAAACGCCTGTGTCCATTCGGCTTTTCCAGGGACTAGGCGCTCGCTTCGCGCTCGATCGTCCGCAGCCGCACGAATGCCGCCCAAGCTTGGGGAAACTCGGCACTCTTGGCATCAATGGCCATCAGAGCCCGGAGGGCTTCCCGAATTTCGTCCGGCGAAGGCCGCTGAGATGAGGTTCCCGCTTTGGACTTCGCCCAGAGATCTTCAACCGATTTTGCCAGCACCAACGCCTCGGCATTCGTTCGTTTCTGCACATGCTTTGCCAACACGTGGTCCGGCGGAAAGACTGGCCACGCGGTCGGCGGCTTGTCGGCACGCCAGTTGGATTCGGGGCCGGGCGTGGTTTTGAATGTCTGATTTCCCGATTGCTGCCCGCCCGAGCCGGGTTGGCCTGCCAGACGTCCGAGTTGCTGCTCGGTCGTCCCGGCCGGTCCACTGCCCGCAGGTGATAGTTGCGACGCCATATCCGTAAGCACTGACGGATCGGCTGTCGGCAGCGTCTTTTGAACCAGCTTGATCGCCTGGAGCGCACTGGGTGATATGCCGATCTTCTGTTGAGCCAGCTTCTCTTCTTCTTCAGAGACCGGACAAGCCTTGTACGCATCGTGCCGTTGCGCGATCTCTCCATCGTCGTCGATACGCGCAAAGTCGATGGCGACCGTGTAAACGAAAGCTCGATGCCCGGTGTAAGCTCCCGATTTGTCCTTGGCGTTCACGCTGCCGCAAACATATTTCCTGTTATCGACCTGGACCGACCGCAAGCCATCGAATTGCGCAGATGACGGATTGAGCAAGAGTCGCGTGACTGCAGCACGCGCCTTCGAGTTATTGGTTGTCAGGATGGCATCTAGCGCATAGTCGGGCCGAATGAAGGACGGCTGATAATAGAACACGGATGCAGCCGCAAAAAACGCTGCACCCACGCCGGCAGATATCAGGGCAGCTGGCGTGTTCATGCAGTAACGTGCTCCGCCGAGGCCCTTCAACAAGCCAGGGATTCCACTTTACATTGCACCAGCTTGTAACCATTCCGTTAACGCGCACCTCCACAACCGCCGCGTCTGAAACCCGTCGTTGCGGTTGCACGATTCAACCGAATAAGGCTGTGCGCCACGGCGCTCTTTGAAAACAACATCTCGATGGCGTGCTGAACCGCAAAGTCTGCCGTCAGCGGCATTTACCAGCCGTTACCACCATCCAATTTAAAATCCCCGGCGCCAAGGAAGCGTCGATGACCCCTGAAAAACCAAATGCTGGCCGCGTCGCGTTCGAGCGCGGTTTCCCTGTCTGGCTCATGGCCATTGACGGCACATGGCGCCGCAGTTGCCGCATCATGGACGTGTCCGAGACGGGCGCACGCCTTATCGTCGAGAGTTCGATTGAGGGCATCAATCTCAAGGAATTCTTCCTGCTGCTGTCGTCCACAGGACTGGCGTTCCGTCGCTGCGAGCTGGCCTGGGTCAATGGCGAGGAAATCGGCGCGACATTTCTGCGACAGGGCGCCAAGAAGAAAGCCGCTCGGCCGGCCGACACCGAATCCTGACATCCCTGCGACCGTTTCCGGAACCTGGCACCCGACACGCAGCGCTGACGCCCCTCCACGGATCTGCCCAACTTTGCGGCAGGAACATTCGCGCGCCCGAACTCTTGTTATCCCGTGAACAGTTGGGTGCGTTTATCCGTTTGAACCCGGGAGCCACCGTGAAGAATTTTTCCCATGCCGCGTTTCCGCCAGACACAATCTCAGTGATGAAACAAGCGCTGGACGGAGCTGTTTCAACGCTGCCGCATCCCGTCAACTCCGCTCACGTGCAATCCATCGCCGAAAGCATCCTGCGCACCACAAGCGAGGGTGAACGCGATCCCACGATGCTCCAGACCATGGCGCTGCTGGAATTGCGGATTACCCAGCGGGACTGACGGCCGACCGATCATCACGACCTCGTGGATAACGAAAGTGGGGCTTGCTGCAGCGCAACCAGATGCCATATTCCGCGTTATCGCCTCATCACGGAGGTTGCCGCATGCCCTACGCGCTGTTTTCAAATTCGGTCAAAGTCAGTAAGGCCTTCCCCAACAAATCCGATGTCTGGCGGCATGCCGTCGAGAGTGGCTTGGTGATGGAAGTCGGCCTGGGCGAGGAAGATCCGCCGCGTCGTCTTCTCGATATCGGCTATGCGATCCACGCATGTGCTGCCGATCCAGTCGAGAAATCGGCCGTTACAGGCATGAGCGAGCACGACATCAGCCAGATGATTGCCGCCTGTCAGCTCAATCAGCGGTCCGCAGCCGCCGCATCGTAAATTCAATGTCGCCGTCTGGCAGCTCGCGCCAGCGCTCAACTTCACTCATGTAAGCCTGCTTCGGAAACCGGTCCAAAAACGCCCGCGCCGTCTTGCGGGCGTTTTCGCGTGGCTGTGTGAAGCTCTCGCGCACATAGCCGTCATCGATGGCACGCCGCTGCTGGCGCGCGGCCATTCTCTCCGCCAGATCGCGCGGTGTTCCCGGCATTGCTGCTACTCCGGACACAAGCAACGTCTGATAGATTGTCACGGATGACCGGCAGATCAAGCGTCATGTTTCACGGCGCGACAGGTTTGCGCTCAGAAGAAAGGGCGCACCGATCACTCGGCGCGCCCCTTCCCTGTTCTCGCTGAACCAGGCGCCGAGACGCCCTTCCGAAGCTCAAAGAGTGAGCCTAGCGGGCGGCCTCAGCGAGGTGACAGCGCTTGGAATTAGACACTGGACCACCTCCTTTCATTGTTCGTGACAGCCTGAGTATAGGAAAGATTCGCGCCGTGTTAAGGGGCGCGATCCAGACGAGCCATGCAATCTCGCACAGGGCGCGCGAGCCAGCCGCCGTTGTGAAGGCTTGGCCATGCATGCATCATCTTTCTCTGCTGTTGCTCCGCGCATCACCTGAGCGAGCATTGGACAGCGGTAAAATCAATCAAGGACGGAAGCGACCATTGGGCTTGCCCCACCTTGTCCATTAGGTCCCTTCCCCGATGTCCAGCAATCTCGACGCCCGGCCGAAAGGCGTGATGACGCGTCGCGCTGCCATTATTTTTCAGATCGCAACCCTCGGCACTGTCGCCATGTTCGCCAGCGCACCGACACCACTCTACCGGATCTATCAGGACCACTGGCACCTCTCGCCGGTCATGGTCACGACGGTGTTCTCCGCCTATGCGCTCAGTCTGCTGGTTGCGCTGCTGACGGTCGGGGGATTGTCGGATTATATCGGTCGCCGACCGGTGATGTTCTCGGCGCTGATCCTGAATGTCGTGGCACTCCTGGTTTTCATTACCGCAGATTCCGTCGTGGCACTGATCACCGCCCGCACCATTCAGGGATTTGCAACCGGCATTGCCTTCGGCACCATCGGTGCTGCCATGCTCGATCTGAATCGCGCGCACGGATCGTTGATGAACAGCCTGACGCCTGTAACGGGCACAGGGATCGGCGCGTTGCTATCCAGCGTACTCGTCAGCTACGCGCCAATGCCGACGCAACTGGTCTATCTGCTGCTCCTCGTAGCAACGCTCATACAAACCATTCTGCTGTGGTGGATGCCGGAAACGGTTGCGCGTCGTCCCGGCGCATGGGCGTCGCTCCGACCGATCGTGACCGTACCGCCTCACGTGCGACAACCCTTGACCCTGGTCTCGCCGGGCAACATCGCCGTCTGGGCGTTGGGCGGGTTCTACTTGTCGCTGATGCCCTCGCTGCTCCGGCTCATCACCGGATCGAATTCGCCTCTCCTTGGTGGACTCGCCGTGACAGCGCTGACCTTGAGCGGTGCCGCCTCGATGCTGGTGGCACACAAATGGCCCGGCACCACCATTCTGGTCCGCAGCATGGCGTGTCTTATTCTCGGCGTGCTGATCACGCTGGGCGGGGTCTACACACAAAGCGTCCCACAACTATTGGTCGGCACGATCATTGCCGGCTTTGGCTTTGGCGCCGGATTCTTCGGTAGCATCCGGACCGTTGTGCCGCTTGTCCCCGCGCATGAACGCGCTGGATTGCTCTCCGTAATTTTCATCATCTGCTATCTCGCCTTCAGCCTGCCGACTATCGTCGCAGGCTTGGCAATCCCGACACTCGGCCTGCCGCTGACGCTTGATATCTATGGCGCAGTGGTGATCGTCCTCGCGGCGATCTCGCTGATCGCCGCACTCGCATCGAGCCGCCGGGCGTCGTGACCGGCTATGTCATGCTACCTGGCATGAAACAACGGATCACTGTGCCGGACGAACCCTGTATCGGCCACACCATGGTGCGACCGACGCGGTTCGGCACCGTGATGACAGCTTCGTCAGGTACGTCGAGCCACATCCCGTCGATCCGCACCTTGTAGTGCCCGCTGTTGGATTCCCAATCCACATCGCTGACGGCGCTGCCGTCTGCATCGGAACAACACGGACCCTTGCCGCTGCGCAGACTATCGAACCAGGCTTTCAGATCGGGGCTGGTATTGGCGAATTGTCCGCGATCGCGCGCTGCGACCGATTGCATCAGCGGCACAGATAACAGAGCCGCAACACACAAGGTCGGCACTCTCAGCTTCAGCCTGCCTGCACGACGCCGGACGCGTCGATCGTGAGAGATAGTAGTTGGCGAACACGGCGCGTCGGCGCCGGAAGTCATCCAGTCGCTCATTTGCTTGCTCCAGCCCCCGGCCGGCACAATGATGTTCAGGTTTGTCGCGGGCAACGTGCCCGCCTCTTCCGTAGTCACTCACGCAAAGCGCATCATACGACTATCGAAGAACGGCTGCGCTTCAACTTCGCGACAGACGCCCAATCAAACGATAGGCGATTCTCCATTAGCACCGGCAGGCTCTCTTCGCACTGCAGCGAATTTGTGGTGATAACTTCAATGGCAGAGGTATTTAAGAACGCCCTCGTCGCGAAGTGCCAAGGCGGCAAGCGAGCGCACCTGCGTCACTCGGTCTTTCGCTCGTGCACCAACAGCGCCCGCGAATGCGTTGACGTTGGTATACGGTCTTTGCAATACTTCTGATTGCGCAACCAAGGGACGGGTTTGCGCCATCGGGCTATTATGAAGAATGGACTCTACTCGATCCATGTCGAGCTTCTCGACGGGCGTTCAGGCAAGGGCAGCGGTGTTGTAACCTTTCGCGAAGGCGAACTGCTCGGCGGCGACGCGTACCTGTTCTACGTCGGTACCTATGTTCTCAACAAGGAAGCCGGCACCTTCAAGGGCGAGGTTTCCGTCATGCAGCACACGCCCAGCCCTGACATGAGTCCACTGTTCGGTGGCCAGAGCCAACCGGTCGGCATCGGTCTGTCGGGTACTTTCACGGATACGTCGGCGACGATGAACGGCACAGCGCTCGTCGGCAAGCACAGCCAGATATTCCGCGCGACACTGCGCAAGCTTGCGGAATTTCAGCAGTAGCAGCGTCCGCTATTCCGCAGCCATCTCCAGCGGCGCGACGCGCGGCAGGATGATCTGGATGCGCGTTCCCTGCCCCGGGTCGGACTGCAGATGCAGACGACCACCGAGGCGGCTGGTGACGATGCTGTAGACGATGTGCAGACCCAGGCCTGTGCCACCCTGATCCCGGCGCGTCGTGAAGAACGGGTCAAAAGCACGCCGCCGGACCTCCGGGCTCATGCCGACGCCGTTATCCGCAAAAAGAATTTCCACATGATCGTTGCCGGCTTCCTGCACCTTGATCTCGACCGAGCCACCATTGCCATCGGGGAAAGCATGAGCGACGGAATTGAGGAACAGATTGGTCAGCACCTGACCATACGGACCCGGATAGCTGTTCATCGTCAATCCCGGCTTGCAGTCGACCGAAAGCGCCAGCTTCTGTTTCCGTAATCCTGGCTTCAAACTCATCACCACCTGCTCGGTGAGATCGGCGAGATCAAAGACGCGCTGGTCCGAGTAATTGCGGTCAGCGGAAACCTGCTTGAACGACTGGATCAACTCAGCCGCGCGATTAAGATTGGCGACCAATTGTGCCGCCGCGTCGCGGTTGGACTCGATGAATTCAGTCAGGGTCGAGCGGCGCAGCTCGCCGCGCGCAACCTCCTCGCCGAACAGCGCGATCTTGCGTTCCAGCGATGACGCCACGGTCAGGCTGATGCCCACTGGATTGTTGACCTCATGGGCCACGCCGGCAACCAGCCGCCCAAGCGCCGCGAGCTTCTCCGCCTCGATCAGCGAATTCTGCGTCTCACGCAGATTGCGTAGCGCCGTTTCGGCGGCGTCCTTGGCCTTGAGCATCTCCTGCTCGCTGCGCTTGCGCTGGCCGATATCGAGCGCCACGGTCACGATGTTCTGGATATCACCATCGGTCGTCAGCAAAGGCAGCTTGTTGACCAGCCACTGCCGCATCACACCGGCAGCGTCCTTGTACTCTTCCTCGTAGAAACCGAGGCCCTTCCTGGTCGCCAGCACCATCTTGTCAGGCGAGTCGGTCTTCGACGCGCCAAAGCGCATCATCAACTCGCCAGTGGTTTTCCCAATCGCCTCACCGGGCTCGATGCCGAAAATCCCCGCCATATACCGGTTCATCAAGACGTATCGCAGATCGGTGTCTTTTACGTTGATGACGGCAGGAACGGTATCGATGACCTGCTGCAGCAACCTGCGACCTTCCCTGATCGCGGCTTCGGCATGTTTCTGGTTGGTGATGTCGCGAACTGTTCCCTCATAGCGCACAACCTCGCCATTCTCGTCGCGGACCGCCGTGGCGCTGTCGGACAGCCAGAGGACCGTGTCGTGCCGTTGACGGACCTGATACTCGAATTCGCGCACCATTCCGTCGCTTGCCATGCGCTGCTGATACTCGGCGCGCGCCGCGGGATCGACATAGATGTTGCGCGAGATATCCAGCGTGGCGCGGATCAGGTCTTCCGGTGAATCATACCCCATCATCCGCGCCAGTGCCGGATTGGCATTGAGCAACGCACCTGCCGGCGTCGTCACATAGATGCCATCGACGGATCCTTCAAACAGCTTGCGATAACTCTCTTCCGCCAGCCTCTGCTCGGCCAACGCATGCAAGGCCGCCTCGCGCGCGGCATCGGCATCGACCAGCGTCTTGCGGAACACCTCCGCGGCGCGCGCAATGTCACCGATTTCATTCTCCAGATCCATGGCCGGGATCGGCGTGTGCTTGGCGCCGCCAGCTAGTGCACGGATCGACTTGGCAATCGCCTTCAGCGGCTTCACGATCCGCCGCACCACGAACAGTGCCGCCAACAGCCCGACCAGAACGCCCGCCGTGCCAAGGATGATGCTTTGCCATCTTGCCTCGGTCAGCGTGCGCGCGAACTCGCGCGACAGCACCCGGCCACGACGGGCGCTAAGCTCCCGCAACAATTCGGTCACCCGGCCGATCAGGCGGCCTTCCGCCCCGAGCACATCCCTGTCGAGATCGGCGATCTCGCTCTCGGTTTCCGAAATCGATATGATTGCATCGGTGTAGGCATCGGCGGCCGCACGAAGCGCGGGCGTGCTGATCGGCAGCGCACGCATGCGCTGGGCGGCCTGCTCGGCTCCGATCGGATCGCGCGCCAGCAAAGCCGCCGCGATCTCGTTCTGCGCCCGGAACATGGCCTTGGCGGCATTTGAATTCGTCACATCCGGAACGGCGTTCTCGAATTGCTCGCGGAGCGGCGGGAGCGTCGCCAGCATAGCGGAGCGACGTGCGATCAGCGATGAGACGCGCTCGATCCCTTCGCGGTACTTGGTCAACCGCGCGTCGACACCGTCGATCATGTCGCGCTGCTCGGGCGCAAGCTCGATCCGGGTCTTCTTCAGGAGATCGCCGAGCGCCGTGGCAGCCTGCGAGACCTTTTCCGGCTGTGCATCGGGATCGGTGACGAAATCGCGTGCAGCCAGCCGCAGGCTGATGAGGCGGCGGTCGATGTTTTCGGCCAGATCGCCGACGCTCTGCAGCCGCTCAAGCTCGGCGAAGGTATTGTCAATATGACGGATCGCAACCACGCTGGCGATGCTGGTGATGAGGATCACCGTCAACACCAGCAGGAACCCGCTGAAAGTCAGCTGGCCGATCGAGAGCGAGGACGATCGGACCCGCTGAAAGAATGCCGCAATGGCAGAGGACATGGTTGTGGGACCGGACTTCAGAGCGTCCCAATATATCCCGACTTCAGCCGCCGGGGGAACATGCTGGACGGCCCGATCGGGCCGAACCGTCCAGCATGGTGTTTATTTCGGCCTAATCGCGTCGGCTGTACCCTGGATGAAGGCCTGGATCTTGACCACATCCGCTTCCGTGAGCTTGCCGGTAAAATCAGGCATGCCCTTGTCCTTGAATGGCCCGTTGAAGACGATGTCCTTCAGGTTGGTGATGGTCTCGGTGGGGACATAGCCCAGGTTGGGCACATTGCCGCCCTTATCCACGCCGGGCACGCCGTGGCAGGTCGCACAGGCATTAACGTAGATCGAAGTCCCCTCCGGCACGTGAGCGGGATCGTATTTGACCCCGGTCAGCAGATTGCCGATCTGGTACTTGGTAAAGGCTGGCAACGGCGCCTTGCCGCCAATGGCAAAGGTGTAGACCGTGCCGGGCGCCTCACGATCCGTCGCGCGCTGGGTGATGCCGAATACGCCGCCCCACCCGACCGCCACCGAGACGTATTGCACGCCATCGACCATATAGGTCGCAGGTGCGGCCACCACGCCGGTGCCGACCGGCGTCTCCCAAAGCTTCTCACCTGTCTTGGCGTTGTAGGCGATGAAGCGGCCGTCCGCGGTCCCTTGGAACACGAGATTGCCGGCCGTCGTGAGCGTACCGCCATTCCAGGGGGCGATATACTCAGCGCGCCAGGCTTCTTTCTGCTTCACCGGATCCCACGCAATCAGGCGACCGAATGGCGGGTTCTTCGGCGGCGCGGCATTGAGCGAGAAGCCGACATTCCAGCCGGTGGTACCGCCGAACTTGTTCGAGCCCGGCGCATTCTGCACCAGCGTTTTCTCGCCAGTGAGGTTCAGAGGCACGCCCTGCGCCGGCAGATAGACCAGCCCGGTTTGCGGATTGAACGACATCGGATGCCAGTTATGGGCACCGAACGGTCCGGGAATGCTGTCGAAGGATTTGTCCGGCGAGCGGGCTTCCGGGACCTCGATCGGACGACCACTGGCGTCGTAGCCGGTGGCCCAGTTTACATCGACAAAGTTCTTGGCAGAGATGAACTTGCCGTTGGTGCGGTCGATGACGAAGAAGAAGCCATTCTTCGGCGCGTGCAGCACCACCTTGCGCGGTGCGCCGTCGATGGTGAGATCGGCCAGGATCATCGGCTGCGTCGAGGTATAGTCCCAGTTGTCGCCGGGCGTTTCCTGATAGTGCCAGAGATATTTCCCGGTATCGGCATTCAGCGCGACGATCGAGCCGAGATAGAGATTATCGCCGCCTCCCGGACTGCGCAGATTGCGATTCCACGGCGAGCCGTTGCCGGTGCCGATATAGACCATGTTCAGGTCGGGATCGAAGGTGATCGTATCCCAGGCCGAGCCGCCGCCGCCATTGACCCAGTATTTGCCGGCAGGATCCCAGGTCTTCGCCGCGGCAGCCATCGAGTCGTCCTCGAACGGCTTGGCCGGATCGCCGGGCACCGTGAACCAGCGCCATGCCTGATTGCCGGTCTCAGCGTCATAGGCCGTAACGTAACCGCGCACGCCATATTCGGCGCCACCATTGCCGATCACCACCTTGCCGTTGAACACGCGCGGCGCGCCGGTGATCGTATAGGACATCTTGCGGTCGATGACCGTGTCCTTCTCCCAGACCTTCGTGCCGGTCGCGGCATCCAGTGCGACCAGCCGGCCGTCATAAGCCCCCACGAACACCTTGCCCTTGTAGAGCGCGACGCCGCGATTCACGACATCGCAGCAGCCACGATAGCCCTTCTCGCGATCTACGCCGGGATCGAAGGTCCATAGCCGCTTGCCGGTCCGGGTATCGACGGCATGCACCACGCTCCATGGCGCCGACACATACATGATGCCGTCCACCACAAGCGGCGTCGCTTCGACGCCGCGGATGGATTCCAGATTGTACGTCCACATCAAGCCGATATCTTTGACATTCTCGGCCGTGATCTGATTGAGCTTGCTGAAGCGCGTCTCGGCATAATCAAGGCCGTAAGTCGGCCAGTCCTTGGACGTCGCCGTATTGGCTGTGATCGCGGCACTATCGATTGCCGATGTAACCGCCTTTATGTGATCCGGTGTGCCCTTGGTCTGTGCGTTGGCGGCACCGCCCAACAACGTCGCGCCGAGCGCTACTGCGATGGATGTTCGGAGCCAACGGTGCAGTATTCTATGTGAGTTGAGTGTCCCGTTGAAAAATGGACGCAAGGGCGCGCCCCGACGAGCAAGCTGTCTCATGCATTTCACTCCCAATGGCCTCTGGCGGGCCTGTCGCGATGTTACGCGCAGGAGTTGAATCGTCAACAGATGAGAACAGTTCCAGATTTTTCTCTGACGCGTTTTGCATCGCAAAGATCGCGGAGATCTTTTGAACCATCTGGTGAGATATAAGCGATCAACCGCGCTTGCCCGCCCCTCACCCATCGTTATGATCGCTCGACAGAGATGCGCACAGCATCCGCAGTATCGAGGGGAAACGCCATGAACATCACGCAGGGCCTGCGCCGTGCGCTGCAAACCAGCCCGCAGACAATAGCTACTATCGACGGCGATCGCCGCCGGACATGGCGCGAGGTTGGAGACCGCGTCGCGCGGCTCGCCGGTGCGCTGCAAAAGCTTGGCGTCAAGCATGGCGACCGCGTGGCGGTGCTGATGCTGAACTCTGACCGCTATCTCGAACTCTATCTGGGTATCGCTTGGGCCGGCGCTGTGATCGTGCCGACCAATGTGCGCTGGAGTCAGGCCGAAATTCTCGACTCCCTGCTCGACTGCCGTGCCACGGCGCTCGTCGTCGACAGCGCCTTCGCCGCCATGGGCGTCGAACTCGCTAAGGCCATGCCGCTCACGCTGGTCTATGCGGACGACGAAAAAGGTCCCGCGGAAGCGCACAACTACGATGAGCTGGTCCAATCGACAGAGCCCGTGCTGGATGCGATGCGGACACGCGAGGATCTGGCGGGTATCTTTTACACTGGCGGCACCACAGGCCGTTCCAAAGGCGTGATGCTGAGCCACGGCAATATCATGAGCAACTCGCTGCACATGATGAGCGAAGGCCTGCTGCCCTATGGCTCGGTCTATCTCAACGCCGCACCGATGTTTCACGTCGCCAATGGCGGCGTGATGTTCACCTCGCTGGCCTCTGGCGGCACCAATGTCATCGTCCGGATGTTCAATCCGGAGTTGGTAATGCAGACCATCGCCCGCGAGAAAGTATCGGCGACGTTGATCGTCCCGACCATGATCCAGATGCTGGTCGATCACCCCGCTTTCGCGACCGCCGATCTGTCATCGCTGAAAATCATGATGTATGGCGCCTCGCCGATCAACGACGCGCTGCTGAAGCGTGCGATGGCGGGCATGCCGGGCACCGAATTCCATCAGCTCTACGGCATGACCGAACTGTCGCCGCTGGCGACGCACCTGCCGTGGGATCAACATTTCGGCGAGGAAGCCACCGCCAAGAACCGTCAACGCGCCTGTGGCCGCGCGGCGATCGGCTGCGAGGCGCGTATCGTCGACGCCAATCGCAAGCCTGTGCCGAATGGTGAAGTCGGCGAGGTCGCGGTCCGCGGCCAGAACGTCATGATGGGCTATTGGGAGCGACTGGAGGAAACCGCCAAGGCCGTGATCGATGGCTGGATGCATACAGGCGACGGCGGCTACATGGACGATGAAGGCTACATCTATCTCGTCGACCGGATGAAGGACATGATCATCTCAGGCGGCGAGAACGTCTACTCCACCGAGGTCGAGAATGTCGTCGCACAACACCCGGCCGTGGCGCAATGCGCCGTGATCGGCATTCCCGATTCGCAATGGGGCGAGACCGTACACGCCTTCGTCATTCCGAAACCCGGTGCGAGTGTCAATGCCGGCGAGATCATCGCTTTCTGCAAGGAGAAGATCGCCGGCTACAAGTGCCCACGCAGCGTGGACGTCCGCAGCGAGCCCTTCCCGCTGTCGGGTGCCGGCAAGGTGCTGAAGCGCGAGTTGCGGCGGCCATTCTGGGAGAATGCCGCAGCGGCGCCGCAAGCCAGGGCGGGATAGGCCCGAACTCTACGGCGCACCGGTGAGCTCGAACACCTCGCCGTCATAGCCGGCCTCGATCGGAATCCGCAACTGGCGCTTGTCGCCATCGCGCGTGACGATGGGTGTGACGCTGACGATCGTACTGCGGCTCGCGTCGTCAAGTGCCCCCGCGACGCTGGGCTGCTTGCCGAGCTTGATCAGATTCCGCGTGGTCGGGAACGGCAGCGTGAAACGGCCCGATGCGCCGCCTTCCAGCGCTTCGCGTGGCGACAGCCAGATCGAATCCGTGGACTCCTTGCCGTCATGCATACCGACCTGTTCAGGCGGCGCCTCGGCGAGAAAGAACCAGGTGTCGAATCGCTTCTTCATGCCCTCCGGTGTGATCCAGTGCGCATAGGGCACGAGCAGATCGAGCGCGAGCCCCAGATCGTTCTCGGCAATGATATCGGCGAATTTGACCTTGCCCTCATTCAACGCATCGCGATGCTGATCGGCGATGGTGCTCGCCTTCGTCGCAGCGATCAGGTCGTTAGAGCCGCGCGGTCGCGCCAGCAGGATGCGGCTTTCCTCGAACGTCTCGCGGATCGCGGCGATCTTGAATGCCAGCATGTCGGGATCGAGGCCGTCACCGCCGCTATATAGGTTCGGCTGCGTACCGATCTCGCGATCTCCGGCATCGACGCTGCCGCCGGGAAACACCAGTGCGCCCGATGCGAATTCGATCTGATAGTGCCGCACCATCATGAAGACGTCGATGGCGTCGGTTGCACCCTTGCGCAGCAGGAGGATGGTGGAAGCAGGACGCACAACGCCGGGCTCGCTTGGCATTCAGTTTCTCCCTGATCGGCATTCTTTGATGCCTGTTGTGCCGGCGATCGCCGACCTCTCGTTTGTCATGCCCGGACTTGATCCGGGCATCCATCTTTTACTTGGCAACCCTGAAGATGAATGGCCGGGTCAAGCCCGGCCATGACACCTCTGGGGAGTTATTAACCCGCAGCACTCGACTGCGGCGCGATGTTCGCGCGTTTGTCGTAGCGCGCGACGCGCGAGAGGAGATAATCGACCTCCGCCTTCGCCTGCGCCGTGATCGCCACACCCGGCTTGCGCTGCGCGCTTGATGCAATAACACCACGCTTCTGCAGCACGTATTTGCGGACTGCCAGACCAATGCCGAGCTGCTGCTCGTAGCGGATCAGCGGCAGATGAGCATCGAACAGATCGTGCGCCTTGTCGCGCTCGCCCTTCTTCGAGAGATTGACGACGTCGATCAGAAGTTCAGGGAAGGCATAACCCGTCATCGCGCCATCAGCGCCGCGTTCCATTTCGAAATCCAGGAACACGCCGCCATTGCCGGTGAGGATCGAGGTTTCGCGCAAGCTGCCGTCCTTCTGGAAGTTGCGCAGCGCGGTGATCTTCTCCAGGCCCGGCCAGTCCTCGTGCTTCAGCATCACGCAGGACTTGGAGTCCATGATGATCTTGCGGATCACGGCGGGGGTCATCACCACGGTCAATGTCAGCGGATAATCCTGCAGCACCCACGGAACGTCGTCGCCGATGGCCTCGACAGCGCCCTTGAAATAGTTGGTGATCTGATCGTCGGTGCGCAGATGCGGCGGCGGGGCGATCATAACGCCGGCAGCGCCGGCATCCATCGACTTCAGCGCCAGCGAGCGCATGGCGGCAAAGCCCGGCGCGGAAACGCCGACGATGATCTGCATCTTGTCGCCAGCACGCTTGATGAAGCGGGTGGCCACGGCCTCGGACTCGGCCCCCTCCAGCTTCGGCGCCTCGCCCATGATGCCGAGCACGGTCACACCGTTGCAGCCGACCCGGGCATAGAAATCCGTCAGGCCGTCGATCGATTTGTCGTCGATGCGGCCGTCGTCGAGGAACGGGGTCGGTGCGATGGCGAAGGTGCCGGCGGCTTTGGCGGTCAGTTTCATCATGGGCCTCTGTGAATGGATGCCGGCATTCTACCGGGAAATATCCGGTCTGTCCGCCCGAACCGGACCCAACTGCCCCTCAAAAACGCCGTGCCCCGTGCTGGCTCGCCTCCTCCGAGAAGAATATCTCGCCGGCATGGGTCACCACGTCCTGCGCGCTCCAGCCGTCATGGGGCGGCTTCCAGCCTTCCATTTCCATCATCTTCATCTCGCGAACGCCGCGCGGGCCGGACACGCCGAGAACCTTGCCGGTCTGGCTGCCGGAGAGATCGCTGACCATGTAGAGCACCGCCGGCGCGATACCGTCCGGACCCAGGGCCGCGCCGGGATTTTCGATATAGCGCGGCAGGTCCGCGGTCATCCGCGTCAGCGCGCCCGGCGCCAGCGTCCACACGCGGATATTGTATTTGCGACCCTCGATGGCCAGCACATTGGACAGGCCCCAGATGCCGCCTTTGGCCGCGCCGTAATTGCTTTGGCCGAAGTTGCCGATCAGGCCGGAAGTCGAGGAGGTGTTGACGATGACGCCGCCGCCGTTTTCCTTCATCCATTTGAAGGCCGGCTGGGTGACGCAGAACGTGCCTTTGAGATGCACCTTCATCACCTTGTCCCACGCCGCCTCGGACGCCTTGGCGAAGGTCTGGTCCAGCAGGATGCCGGCATTGTTGACGAGGATATCGACCTTGCCGAACGCCTTGATGGCATCGTCGAACACCGACTGGCCGCCTGATATGGTCGAGATGTCCGAGCCATTGGCGACCGCCTTGCCGCCGGCTTTGGTGACGGCGTCGACGACTTGCTGTGCCATCGAGAGATCAGAGCCTGAACCATCGCGCGGGCCGCCGAGATCGTTGACCACGACGGATGCGCCTTCGCTCGCAAACAGTTTTGCGTAGGCTTCACCGAGGCCGCCACCGGCGCCGGTGATGATGGCGACCTTGCCGTCGAGAAGACCCATGACGTTCTCCCTGCGTGGTTTTTTGTCTTCTACTACGCAATCGACGTTGCGTTTGTTTTGTCGTCCCCGCGAAGGCGGGGACCCATACACGCCGTAGCGCTAGTTGAAGCGAGGTCGTGGTGGCTCCGCCGTTTCGACCGCGCTGCCTGAGGCTATGGGTCCCCGCCTTCGCGGGGACGACAGCCGAGAGGTTTAAGCCAGCACCGTCCTGCCGCTCTTGATCACGGTGACGCCGCGTTCCTTCACCTTGGCCTCGAACGACACCACGTTGCCGTCCTTCCACAGATCCATGCTGACGGTTTCGCCGGGAAACACCGGCGACGAGAACCGCACCGCATGCTGCTTGAAGGCGGAGGGATCGTAATCGGCATAGGTCTGCAGCACGCCGCGGCAGGTGATGCCATAGGTGCACATGCCGTGCAGGATCGGCCGCGGGAAGCCGGCGCGCTTGGCGAATTCCGGATCGGAATGCAGCGGGTTGCGGTCGCCGCACAGGCGATAGATCAACGCCTGATCGGGCCGCGTGGTGATATCGACCGTCTTGTCCGGCGCGCGCTTCGGCATCGCATGCGGCTCGGGCTGGCCTTCGGACTTGCCGCCGAAGCCGCCATCGCCGCGGGCGAAGCGTGAGGCTACCAAAGTCGCCAGCGCCTCCCCAGCTTCATCGCGCAGAATGGTCTGGTGCAGGATCACCGCGCCCTTGTCGGCGCCCTTGTCGAACACGCCGAGCACACTGCTATCGGCAGTGATCTTGGCCGCGACCGGCAGCGGCTTGTGGAAGGTGATGTCGCGCTCGCCATCGACAACGAGCAGCTTATTGAGACCCATCTCGCCCGGGCCCGAGCCCCATGCGGCAACCGATGCATAGGTCGGAACGACGTTCAGCGGACGCGGCGTATAGGTGCCTTCATTGACGAAAGCGAGTTCACGCTCGTCCATCGGATCGGCGCCCATGCCGATGCCGTAGGCGTAGAGCATCACTTCGCGATCGGTCCAGGAGTACTTCTGGCCGATATTCTTCATCGCCATCAGGGCTTCGTAGTTGATGGGCATTTGAGTTCGCTCCTCGATTGTTCTTTTTGCTTTGCGGCGCCGATAATTGCGCCCTCTCCCCTTGCGGGAGAGGGCAGCACAGGCGCCCACTCCACACTTTGCAGGGAGAGGGGTAGCGGAAAGCACCGCCCTCTCCCGTCTCGAACGCCCCTGCGAAGCGAAGCTTCGCTAGAGCGTTCGATCCACCCTCTCCCGCGGCGCGCGGCTTTGCCGCGCTGGGGGAGAGGGGAAGAAAGCGAGCGCTACGCCGGCGTGAAGAACGGCAGCGGCGCGCCGTCGGTGGGCTTCCACACCAGCTTCACCTTCTGGCCGATCTTCAGCTTGTCCGGCTCACAGTCGACGATGTTGGTTTGCACCGAGGGGCCTTCCTTCAGCGTCACATAGGCGATCACGTAGGGACCGGTCGCCGATTTGCGCATGTGGCTGTAGGTGTAGATCTCGCCCTCGCCCGAGCTCTGTTCCCATTCGGTCTTGTCGGAGAAACAGAACGGGCAGATCGCGCGCGGGAAGAAATGCGCTTCGCCGCAGGTCGTGCAGCGCTTGATCATGAACTTGCCGTCCTTGGCCGCATCCCAGAACGGCTGCGATTCAGGATTGCCGGCGGGCGTCGGATACTTCTTGGCTTCAGTCATTACACGCGCTCCAGAATAGCGGTCGATGCGGCGTGACGTACGCCGAGCAGGCCTCCGGTGCCATGGGCGATCGCCAGATCGCAATTCGGCACCTGCACCTTGGGATGGGCTTCGCCGCGCAGCTGGCGAACGGCCTCGAGAATCTTGGTCATGCCGCCGCGATTGACGGGATGATTGCTGCAGAGGCCGCCACCATCGGTGTTGAACGGCAGCTTGCCGACGCCCGAGATCAGGTTGCCGTCGGAGACGAACTTGCCGCCGTCGCCCTTCTTGCAGAAGCCCAAGTCTTCGAGCTGCATCAGAACGGTGATGGTGAAGCTGTCATAGATCGATGCGTATTTCATATCCTGCGGCGTCACGCCCGCTTCCTCGAAAGCACGCGGACCGGACCACACGCCGGCGGAGTAAGTGAGGTCGAGATCCTTGCCACCGCGCGGACCCTTCATGGCTTCGCCATGGCCGATCAGGCGCACCAGCGGCTTCTTCAGGCTCTTGGCGATTTCCGGCGTGGTCACGATCATCGCACCGCCACCGTCGGAGACGACGCAGCAATCCATGCGGTGCAGCGGATCGGAGATCATCGGCGAGTTCAGCACGTCCTCGACGGTGACGACGTCCTTGAGCATCGCGTGCGGGTTGTATTGCGCGTGATGCGAGGCCGCGACCTTGATCCAGGCGAGTTGTTCGCTGGTCGTACCGTAGTCGTGCATATGACGCATGGCACACATGCCATAGGCATTGTGCGTGGTCGCACCGTAAGCGGTCTCGAAATCGGCTTCGGCGCCCTGCAGACGCGGCGGCATCACGCCGGTGCGCGGCTTGCCGGCCAGCGTGACGAGTGCGATCGAGCACTTGCCGGCGGCAATCGCCTGCGCGGCATGGCCGAGATGGATGATGTAGGAGCAGCCGCCGGTCTCGGTGGAGTCGACGTGACGCGGCTTGAGGCCGAGATAGTCGACCATCGGCCACAGGCCCCCTTGCGCATCGCCCGCGCAGAAATAGCCGTCGACGTCCTTGTGCGTCAGGCCCGCATCCTCGAGCGCGCCCTTGGCGACTTCGGCATGCAACTGCGCGATGGATTTGTCCGGCGCGTGCCGGGTCGGGTGTTCGTAGATGCCGGCGATATATGCCTTGCCCTTGATGCTCAAACGTCTCTCCGATTGGTGTTTCGTCCCAGTTCAGTTTTTTGTGACCTTTCACGGCAGCCTTGGCAAGCGACAACATTTCACGCTGCGGACGTAAATTTCACAGAGCGGAATGGATGCAACACAGCCGGGGAGCTTTTTCGCCATTGATTTAGCTGTTTACCAATCTGGTCAGCGAGCTCTGACAAAAGCGGAGGTCAGGATTTCCGGAAGTGGTGGGCTGGCCGGTGCCGACGACAGCGCGCGTTACGCGCAGGCCGCGACGTTCGATGCGGATTCAACTGTCAAACAGCCACTGCCCTTCAGACATGCGTCATCGCCCCCATTGTTTGCGGCGCGGGGGCGCCGTCGTCTCTTGCATTCCCGCCCCTTGTGAGAGGGCGTGCGGAACGCCGGGTGCCCGTTGCACCCTTGGGCCTGATGCGAATGCGGTCTTCCGCAAGTGAATGCATCAGGACTTTCGGAGGCGCCGAGCAAGTGCCCGACGTTCCGCCTGCGGTGTTTTTCGGTTGCTTGCACTTTGCCTCGACGAACGCTCCGATCGCGAATTAAAGTCCCAAGGCGATGGGAAGGGAGCCTCAAGCGACTAGGCCGAACGCGTTTCGATTTGGTCGTCCGTCACACTGTCCAGGGGTCTGTCGATCCCAAGGCCGGCCGTCTCCTTGCCAGTGGCAGTGCTGGCGCAGATCCGTCCTGCCCGAAGACAGACGTTCCCCCATGAACCGCGTGACGCCGCATCTCCGGCGTCCACCGCATCCCACCCCGCGAACGTGACGATCGCGATCGCCCCTCTCGGCGGGGCAGGACAACGGGGAATATAAACCTGATGGAGATCTTGTCAACGGGATGTAGGAATAAATGTTTAGGGATGAGCTTACCGCCCCCACTCGTCATTCCGGGGCGTGCGCGCATCTTTGCGCGCGCGAACCCGGAATCCCAGCATGGGAGTCTCCGATCACGCCGAACACTTAGAGATTCCGGGTTCGCGCTTCGGCGGCATTGCCGCCTTCGCGCGCCCCGGAATGACGAGTATGGGTGGAATGACGAGCGAGCCCTGCCCTACAGCAGCCCCAGTTCCCGCAGCTCGCGCCGCATCGGCTCCGGCATTGCCTCGATACTCGCGGCAGCCTTGCCGAGATCCGGCGGGGCGTCCTTGTCGGTGAGATAGCGCCAGCCCTGGAACGGGCGCAGCGGGCGCGGCGCGACCGTGACCGGTTTCGGCTGCATCACCAGGCGACAGCGATTGATACCGTCGCTGTCGCGGAACGGTTCGATCGCAAGAATCTTTTCGCGCAAGGCGATCTCGCCCTTGATCACCCAGTAGAGCGAACCGCCATCGAGCAGTTCGACATCGCGTTTCGGCACCATGCGGGTGATGTGGATGTGATGCTGGGGCGCGCCGCGCGCTTTTGCTGCGCGCATCCGTTCAGCGAGATAGCTCTTGAAATCCGCGATGGATTCGCAGCCGACGGCGAGCTTGATGAGATGCAGGGGCATGGGTCAGAAATCAGCAGTGCGACGCGGTTTTACAAGGCGTTATCCACCGCTCAGTTATCGGCCGGCGGAGCCTCCGGTGCAAGCTGCACGGGCGCTGGGGCGGCAGGCGCCTGTGGACGAGCGGCGGTCTTCGGTGCGGGCTGCTTCTTCGCGGCCGCAGGTGGCGGCGTTGTCGACGCCGCGCGCGGCGGAGGCGCCTGCGCATTGGCGGCGGCCGGCGGCTTCACGGGCGTTTCCGTCATGATCGAGATCGGCGGAATCGAGGACGAGGACGGGAAATCGGCCGTGGTCGGCTTGCCGGTCGGAACCGACGCCGGCAATCCGGCCAGCGCGCCCGTCGCAGCGGCTGCAGCCGCAGGCGGCGCATTCCAGCCGGGCGCATAGCGCGTCACGAGGCCCTCATAGGTGCGCTCTTCCATATTCGCGGCAATCCGCTTGTGATCGGTCAGCGCGGCATAGGCAGCGCAGCTCTCCGGCATGCAGCGATCGCGCGATTGCAGCACATAGGCAATCAGACCGTAGCGATCGCGCTCGATCGCGCGGCGCAGCCCGGCCAGTTCAGGCGTCATGGATTTATTCGCTGCCGCGACATCGCCATAGGAGGTCAAACGATTGATCTGCGCAGCCGAGGCCGATACGGCAGCCGCCACCGAATCCGCGGAGCCAAACAGCACCTTCTCGCAGCCCGCGAGCACCATATCGCCGGCGAGATCGTCGAGGCAGGACAGCGCCGGCAGCGAGGCATTCACCTGAGGCATTGCAACGACGGCGTGCGAGGCGTCCTGCCCGGCGGTTTCGGATTTGCGCAGTGTCGCAGCAGCGGCAACGCCGATCGCCAGCAGCGTGATCACGGTCAGCGCGCCATTGGCGACAGACTTCTCGGCGCGCAGCAGCGTCGCCAGCACGATCAGGGCGAAGAAGATGGAGGCAGCCAGCGCGAGCCACATCGGAAGCGTCGGCGCGCGCCAGATTTGATCGAGCGAATTCGCCCATACCCCGTTCATCGAGTCGTCCCCGCATATGTGGAAGCCATATTCTTCCGAAGAAAATGCTCCCGAAGAAAGTCCGGCTGCCATGAACCCGCAATATGCGGTTGTTATGGCACGGCCCCGGTCATGACGAAATCGTGGCGGCGCGGGCCTGGATTCTGATGAAATCAGAACCTTGGCCCGATCTTTTATTTTGACGCGTTTTCTGGACGCGAACCGCTGTCCACTTCGCTCGAAAACGCTTTAGTCATCCTCGAAGCGCGGAATGACGATGGTTTCCGCGAGGCCCTCGTCGGTCCATTGCCGGAACGCCGGCAGCGCCTGCATCGTATCCATATACGCACGTGCTTCCGGCGTGACATCGATGTCGTAGGTCAGGAACCGGTGCACCACCGGCGCATACATGGCATCCGCGCCGCTGAAGGCGCCGAACAGATACGGTCCATATTTGCCGTAGCGTGCGCGGCAATCGGCCCAGATCTGCTGGATACGCCGGATATTGGCCTTGGCATCGTCGGACAGCGCCTTCGCGCGGACCGGCCGGTGCAGGTTCATACCGCATTCGTTGCGCAGCGGCATGAAACCGGAATGCATCTCGGCGGATACCGAACGCGCATGAGCGCGCGCGGCCCGGTCCTCCGGCCAGAGCTTTGCATCCGGAAAACGCTCGGCGGCATATTCGATGATCGCCAGCGAATCCCACACCGTGATCTCGCCATCGACGAGCGCCGGCACCTTACCGGACGGGGTCACATCGAGAATGCGCTGCTTGTCGGCGGCATCCGTGTAGAGCGGGACAAACACCTCCGCGAAGGGGATGCCGCAGGCCTTCAGCGCAACCCATGGCCGCATCGACCAGGACGAATAATTCTTGTTTCCGATCACCAGCGACAGCGACATCAACCACTCCTTGCGAGACCGGTAAATTGCCACGCATACGCCGCTGCAAGCAAGCCGCGTGCACAGGCTTGTTGCTGCATCACGGCATGCGTGGCAGAAGTGCCAACTGATACAATAGGTGCTTCATGATCAACTATTCCTGGGTCGACGTCTTCGCGCTGGGCTTCTTCATCCTGGAGTGGACGACCTACGCGATCACGCTGGAGCACACCAAATACGGCCGCGACAGCCTGTCGGCACGCATGCACACCTATCGTGAGGTCTGGATGCGCCGCCTGCTGGAGCGCGAGGCGCGCATCGTCGATACCCACATCATGACCTCGCTGCAGAACGGTACCGCGTGGTTTGCATCGACCACGCTAATCGCCATCGGTGGCTCGCTGGCCCTGCTGCGCGCCACCAACGAAGTGATGCCGATGATGCAGAACCTGCCGCTCGGCTTCAACACCACGCCCGGCATGTGGGAGATCAAGTGCTTCGGGCTGATTTTGATTTTCGTCTATGCGTTCTTCAAATTCGCCTGGTCGTATCGGCTGTTCAACTACGTCGCGATCCTGATCGGGGCGATGCCGCTGGCCTCGAAGCGCGACACGCCGGAGGCCGAAGCGCATGTGGTGCGCACCACGCGGATGTTTGGCGCAGCGGCCCGGCACTTCAACCGCGGGCAGCGCGCCTTCTTCTTCGCGCTCGGCTATCTCGGCTGGTTCGTCAGCCCCTGGGTGTTTTTGGTCTCGACGGCAGCCGTGGTGATCGTGACCTGGCGCCGGCAGTTCGCCTCCAATGCCTGGCAGGCCATGGCGCCGGATGCCGAAATCAGGGTTACCCCGCGAAATCCTGCGGCGTAAAATCGAGATCGAGCACTTTCCACTCGTCGTATTTGTCGGCCGGCAGCATCGCATAAGGCTGGCAGGCTTCGAGCGCCTGTTTGGCGGCCTGCATCAGTAGCGCGGCCTTGGCCGGCCGCCGCACCTCGATCACCGTGGGCTCCGCGACCAGCCGGCCATCCGGCGAGAACACGGCGCGCAGCTTGACCTTGGCGTCATCGCCGCGCGCGACGGTGGTGGGCAGCTTCGAACAGGTTTTGAGATGCCGCCGGAAAGCGGCGATATCCAGCTTGGACAGGTCCGCCTGCTCTGACGCGGCGCCGCCGCCGAAGCCTTCGGGCAAGCCCAGCATGACGCCGTATTTCACGGTGATATCGGCCTCGGGCTGCGGCGGCACCTGCTGCGGGCCGGGCTGCGGCGCCGGCGGCTGAGCCTGCAGCGCAGCCTGCTGTTGCAACGGCGGCTGCGTAGCGGGAGGCGCTGACGGAGGCGGCGTTGCGGGTGTGGCCTGCGGCTGTTGCTGGGCTTGCTGCTGAGGCGGCGGCGGTTGCTGGGCGGCCTGCTGCTGCGGTGACGGCGCGGGTTGCTGCGGCGACGTCTTCTGCGGCTGCGGCGGGGTGTTCTGCGCCGATGACTGCGGTTTGGCGGCGATGGCCTGGGTCTTCTGCTCTTCCAGGGTGGGCTTGTTGGTCAAATCAGGCAGCCGAAATTCCGGCTCCGGCTTCTTCTCTGGCTTTTTCTCGGGCTCCGGCGGCGTCTCCTCGGCCTTCTTCTCCGCCTCTGCGAGCTGCTGCGGCGTTACCAGATCGACGGCAACGCTCTCCTCGTGCTGCTCCATCGGACGCGCATCGGCGAAATAGACCCCCGCCGCCAAAGCGAGATGGCCGACCACCGAGACGGCAATCGCTGCGCGGATGAGGTACCTTGGTTCCATGGGGCTAATGAGACTTCTGTACGCCGACTGGCCCGATCATAGCGTCGTGCCCTGCCCCGCGCCATGTCCGCCAAGCCACAGCTTGCGTCATGCGGTACGATGGGTCATGGCAGAGCATGTCCAAACCCAGTTCGAAGACCCCGAAGCCGGCTGCCGCCAAACCGGCCGCCCCGAAGCCCACCCCCCTGCCGCTCGACGAGGCCATCCTCGACGCGCTCACCCGCAACGGCGCGGGCACGCTGAGCCCGCCTGAGATTGCGCATGTGATCGAGCCGGAGGGCGACTGGCACGCGCTCTTGATGCCGATCCGCCGCGCCGCCGTGACGCTAGCGCTCGCCGACCGCCTCGTGATCTATCGCAAAGGCAAGCCGGTCGAAGATCCCAACGACTTCCGCGGCGTGTATCGGCTGGGGTTGCCGAAGGCGGAGTGACGCATCACCGCTTCTTCGGCCCCGGCAGCAACTCGCTGCTGTGGCCGGCGAGCCAGTAGGTGATCAGCCCGACCCATTCGTGAACCGCGATATCGCTCCGGCCGAGGCCGGCGCTGGCGGAATCGAAGGTCTCGGTGGCATCGATCCAGCCGCGCGTGCGCCAGTCCACCGGATAGGCTTCGACATCGAAGCCGACCCTGCGGAACGCGCCGATCGCGCGCGGCATATGCCAGGCGGACGTCACCAGCAGCCAGCGCTCGCCGGGCTTCGGCGACACCAGGCCCGCGGTGAAGGCGGCATTTTCGTCGGTGGTGCGGGAGGCGGTTTCAAGCGTGACGCGCTCGGACGCCACGCCGAAACGCCGTAGCAGCTCACCGGCGACGGGTGCTTCGGACAGCGACTTTTCAATCAGGCTGCCGGCGCCGCCGGTGAAGACGATGCGCGCCTGCGGATAGCGGCGCGCCAGCTCCAGCATCGCCGTTATCCGCTCGCCGGCCGAATTGATCTCCAGCGAGCCGCGGGCCGCGGACGAATCCGAATCGATGGCGCCGCCGAGCACGATGATGCCGTCGGGTGCACGGCCATCGTCCTGCCATTTCGGAAAACGCTCGGTCAGCGACAGCATCAGCACATTGCCAACAGGCGAATAGCCGAACAGCAGCAGCAACAGGATGCCAAAGGTCACCAGCAATGTTCCGACACGCTGGCGCTGCAGCAGCACCAGCACAATGCCGATCACGCAGATTATGGCGATCGCATTGGACGGCTCCGTGAAGAAGCCGAGCATCTTGGAGAACGTGAAAAACATGAGGCCCTTGGCTTGCCGACGGTGTCACTGCATGAGCCATCCTGCCCACAAGATCAATGCGGCAAATGCCGGCTGGCTTGATGGATCAATCCCATTTCGGCGCGAAGCCGTAGTCGGTCAGCCGCCCCTTCGGATGCGCCAGATGCGAAATCCGGGACATCTCGTTTTCGGACAGCATGAAATCGAACACATCGATATTCTCCGACAGACGCTCGACCTTGGAGGTGCGCGGGATCGCCACCGCGCCCTGTTGGACCAGCCAGCGCAGGCAGACCTGTGCTGCACTCTTGCCATGTGCCTTGCCGATCTCGGCAAGCGTTTCATCGCCGCGGACATTGCCCTGGGCGATCGGGCTATAGGCGACCATGGCCAGACCATTCTGCCGGCAGGCGCCCTGCACCTTCGCCTGGTCGAGATAGGGATGGTATTCGACCTGATCGCAGACCAGCGGCGCGGGACATGCGGCCACCGCCTGTTCGATCAGCGCCACGGTGAAATTCGACAGGCCGATATGTCTCGTCAGGCCCATCTGCCTGGCATGCGCCAGCGCACCGAGCGTTTCCTCCAGCGGCACCTGCGGGTTCGGCCAGTGCAGCAAGAGCAGATCGACCTCGGTCATCCGCAGCCTGGTCAGGCTCTCCTTCACGGAGCGTTCGAGATTGTGAGGCGCGAAATGCGTGGTCCAGACCTTGGTCGTCACGAACATCTCGTCACGGCGAACGTGCGACGCGTGGATGCCCTCGCCGACATCGCGCTCGTTCTCATAGACCTGTGCGGTGTCGATGTGGCGATAGCCGAGCCGGATCGCCTGCTCGACGACGCGTGCACAAATGCGGCCGCGCAACTCCCATGTCCCGAGGCCAATGGCCGGGATGCGGGCGCCGTTTGCTTCCACGAACTGCATCATCTTCTCCTCTGACGGAGGAACGATACGAACGCCGACAAGCTTTTCCCGGACATCGCCGGCGCGTCAGCACAGGCGATAATCCACAACGATCGTTCAGGCGTCTGCAGCAACCGGTGCAAGCGCCGCGAACACCGTCTCCGGTGCGTGTGCGATCACCGCCAGCAAGGCACGGGCCGGACCGCGCGGCATGCGCTTACCCTGCTCCCAATTACGGATCGTTTCGACGGGAACGCCAAGACGCGCGGCAAATTCCATCTGGGTCAGTTGCGCGCGGCGGCGCAGGTCTCGTACTTCGGCCTCGCCGGGTCGCACCGCGACCGGCTCCGGCACGACAGGCATATCGGGCACTAACGGCACCTCGTGCCCGTCCCGCAATTCGACGATCCGTCCGTCAGCCTTCAACCGCAAGCGCATGTTCGACCTCATTGCGCGTGATGGTCGTCGATTGCAGTTAAGGAGCCGTGAAGACAAGTGAGCCGGCGATCCCGGTGTTGGCGATCGTCGGCCCCAAGAGATGCGGGATGGCCGGGCACCCTTGTTGCTGAAACCGCGTGAAACATGCTTCGGCGAGCGAGGCCGCTTTGAACCATGAGCCGCCATCCGGGCATCGATAGGCATTCGGCTCGGGTATGTGATGCAGGTCGTGCGGGAGCGGGCATGGCTCGCTCCCATCCGTCGCAAAACGCGAACGCTGCTCGCAGCCACTTCAATTCGTTGTGGTCTTGCCGCCGCGCATGGACACAAGCTTGTTTTCACGAAATCGGAGAATGAGCCAAGCGGTCTCATCGAAACCGTCTGCGAGCTTTCCTTCGTGCGAATACACGATCTGAGCAGCTTCCGACTTCGACGGCGGTCCCAACGCCGTGATTACCTCCTGACGCGACATACCTAAATGCAGCTTGCCGTCGACGATGACGGGCGAGAATTTTTCCGGGATAATGCCGCAATCGGTCGAAGCCCCGGCGTCTTTCTCGGTGAGCTCCTCAACGATTTCCGTGACGAGATGATCCGGGCCGCCTATCTCCCCGCCGGACACGACCCACAATCGATGCTGCGCGCGCCGATAACACAGCCAATAGATACTATCTCCAGCGTCGCCTCGGTGTTGGATGGTCCCTTCGCCCAGGGCTTCGCGAACCGCGTCGAGCCGCGTCTCCTCGAAGCGGCCCGCAAATGAGCCTAGCGAAAAGCGGGTCGCCAACCTCGTTACGACTGTCGGCGGCACGCGCTCGAACGCACGTTCGTTGATTGGGGGCGGCGGTGTCTGCGCGGAGCAGTCATCCGAGGGGATCGCAAATAAAAGCAGGAGCAAGAAGAGCGACTTTCGACCATCAACTCCGTATTGGCTTACATTAGAAATTGAGCGCATCTGCAATAGCTTCTCTCGTTTAACAACGATGGTCGAACCAAATAAAATCGTGACGAAAGAGGAATACTTCAGGTTTTGTTCGAAGGGCTGTCACGTCGTTTGCAAAAACAGCGGAAAGCTCTCGCGCTCTGCCCCCACATCGACGATACGCCTATGCGAGAGACAATCGAGAGTGGGACTAAGAGGTCTCAGTGCTCGTTGACCGCAGCGCCGAGCTTGATCAAGCTCAGCGCGCGGTTCGCGGTCTCGCGCAGGCGGCAGTAGTTCGCGTCGCCCCGGTACATGCCGGGCTCGACTTTGTCGAAGACCGCGCAGAAGCGATCACGCGACGCGGCGAAGGTTGTCTGCGAGTCCTTGACCGCCTTGATCTTGTCGGCGAACCCGCCGGCCTCAACCTTCTTTAGCGCCTCATTGGTTTTCTGCGTCCAAATGGCGAGTTCGCGCGCCGCGCAGGCTTTCCATTTGGCGACGTCGTCATTCACGCCCTCCGCCTTTTTGATGCAGGGGTCGGCGACGAGCCCGACACACGCGCCGCCGAAACCGCCGGTTTCCTCCGCGGTCGTCAGGCAAGCATTGATCACTGCAACGTCGGCGGGCGCGGTGCCCTGGGCGAAAGCTATCGATGAGAGCGCGAGGCTTGCGGCGAGCAGCGCGGCGGAAAGTTTGAGCTTCATTTGAGATCTCCGTTCGGCGCATCGAAAATATGGAACGCAATACCACTGTGAGCAAATGAAGCCCCGCGAGCCGGTACACCGGCGGGTGTGGCGGAAGGGCCGGACGTCGAGTGAGAAAGCGAAACGAGCGGGTACGCGGCTTTCGCTACGCTCTCTTCAATCAATGCCTTTGAATATGCCTTGACCTGGCTCACGAGATTTTCAGACAATAAGTGACGCATGCAACTTTGGTCATCGAAGGCCCAGCATTGGTTCATCTGAATGTGGAATAGGAGCGCCGACGTGGCGACTCTGAAGATCGCAATTCAAGTTGTATGGACGATATCTGCAGTTGGAGCGGCCACATTTTCAGTGCTCCTTATGGCTGGCAGCAGCACGGATTTGTTGGCGCTCTCGCGCTAGGCCCTGTCGGCTTCGCTTTGAGTGCCGTTGTCGCCGCAAGCCCGGGCTTGGTGCTGCAATTGTTGCGTTGAGCACGCTGCTACGTTGACGGATAACGACGGCAGGACCGGTTTGGGGCACCCACCGGCTACCCGGCTACGCCGCTGGCAACACTATGAGACTTCAAAATTGAACAAGATCGCCACGAACACTGACGAAGGTGGCATGAAACGCTTTCTGATTTTCCCGGCTCTCTTTCCGCCTCTTGCGTTGGTCGTATTCACGGCACCTGATGGGTTTAAGAATCTTCTCGATTGGACGGTTGAGTCCTACGCAATCGCGGTTATCCCGGCCTTGCTGCTGGCTTGGGTCGATTGGATGCTTTCTGCAAAGCCACTCCGAGTTATGGGAACGGCGGTGACGGCAGCACTCCCTGCAGTCTTGATCATGCTTTTCATGTGGGGAGGATCAAACGACTTATGGCCAATCTTGATGGTTGGGCTCGTCGGAGGACTACCAGCCGCGGTGTGTTCGTGGCTATCCGATGGTCGAACGTTAAGCATGAACGCGCGAGCGAACAGCTAAATTTTAATTGGCTCTCCGACCGACTTGCGGTCGGTCGGAGATGAGAGCGAATACAGGTGTGACGCCATCGATCGCCTGCCCCGACCGGCCTAGACGATGCCCTTCGTCCTCAGCGCGGCGATCCGTTCGCCGTCGTAGCCGATGGTGGACAGGATTTCGTCCGTGTTGGAGCCGAGAAGTGGCGGCGCGTGATATTCGGTGATCGGCGTGCCCGAAAACATCAGCGGATTTCGCACGAGCGAAAGCGCCGGCTCGAAGGGATGGTTTGAGCTCACGCGCATACCGCGGGACTTCACATGAGGGTCCGCGAAAACCTGATCGAAGTCGTTGATCGGGCCGGACGGTACGCCGACCGCCTCCAGACGCTCCAGCCAGTAGGCGACGGGCTGCTTCAGGAAAAGACCGGCGAAGATGGCCATGATCTCCTTCCCATGAACGACACGGTCGTTGTTCTTCAAGAAGCGCGGATCCTTGGCCAAATCCGGCTCTCCGAGCACTTCGCAGGTCCGCTGAAACTGGCCGTCATTGCCATTCACGAGCATCAACTCGCCATCGGTGCAACGGAAGACACCGGCAGGCATGCCGCCATTGCCCCAGGTTCCGCGCCGCGGCGGGACTTTTCCGCTGATGAGATAGGGTTGGAGCCAATGTGAAAGGGAGGCGATCACCGTATCGAACAGACAGGCATCGATTTGCTGTCCCTCGCCGCCGCCGGCATCGCGATGATAGAGCGCCGACATCACGCCGATGGTGGCATTCAAGCCGGTCATATAGTCCACGATCGAGGGACCGACCTTCATGGGGCCCTCGCCCGGCTCGCCATCGAGATGGCCCGTCACGCTCATGAGACCACCCATCGCCTGCAGGATCGCATCATAGCCGGCGCGTGTGGCGTAGGGACCGGTTTGTCCGAAGCCCGTCACCGAGCAGTAAACGATGCGCGGGTTGATGGCTTTGATCGCGTCGTAGTCGAGGCCATAACGCTTGAGGTCGCCGACCTTGTAGTTTTCCAGCAACACGTCGGCGGTCTTGACGAGTTCGCGAATAATCTCCTGGCCTTCAGGCTTGGCCACATTGACGGTGACCGATTTCTTGTTGCGATTGGCGCAAAGATAGAAGGAGTTGTCTCGCCTGCTACCGTCCGGATCGTTCAGATAAGGAGGGCCGAATGCGCGGGAATCGTCGCCGGTTCCAGGGCGTTCGATCTTGATGACTTCGGCGCCGAAATCGCCAAGCATCTGACCCGCGATCGGGCCGGCAAGCACCCGCGTCATATCGATAACCTTGATGCCCGAGAGCGGCAGAGCCGGCATGTATTCCTCCTGTTATGTTCATTCGTCACGTCGGCCACGGAGAACGTGTGAAGCGAGCGCTTACAGGAAAATCACCCCGAGTGCACCGCTTTGTGAGCATGAGGGCTATCCCATTCAAGAGGGCACAGCTCGTGAAGCAGGTAGAGGCTTATCTGGACATCGGGCTTGCGCAGCCCGATGGCACGGCAGTCGCAAAGGGCAATTGAGCATAAGATGGATCAAGACGGCTGAAACGTCGCGAATGATCCCTACTTCAGCCCGAACCACAGCGTCGCGATCCCCAAGAAAGCGAAGAAGCCGACGACGTCGGTCACCGTGGTCACGAAGGTACCGGAGGCCACGGCCGGATCGGCCTTGACGCGTTCGAGCACCATCGGGATCAGGATGCCACCGAGTGCGCCGGCGATCAGATTGCAGATCATTGCAAGGCCGATGACGATGCCGAGACCGGGCGTCCTGAACCAGGCATAGGCGGCGATGCCGGTGATCACGGCAAAGGCCAGTCCGTTGATCAGGCCGACAAGGCCTTCGCGGATCACGATGCGCATGGCGTTGTTGGGGTTGAGCTGCCGCGTCGCCAATGCGCGCACCGCAACCGTCATGGTCTGGGTTGCGGCATTGCCGCCCTGGCTGGCGACAATGGGCGCCAGCACCGCCAGCGCCACCATCTGCTGCAGCTGATCCTCGAACAGGCCCAGCACCGACGACGCGATGAAGGCGGTGGCGAGATTGATCAGCAGCCAGGTAAAGCGGCCCTTGGCGATGGTCCAGAAATTGTCCGACAGTTCTTCGTCCGACGTGACGCCGCCGAGCGCCTTGAGGTCCTCGTCGGCCTCCTCCTCGATGACGTCGACGACGTCGTCGATGGTGATAACGCCGACCAGCCGGTCATCGGTATCGACCACAGGCGCCGCGACAAGATTGTACTTGCCGAACATCCGCGCCACTTCCTCCTGATCGTCCAACACCGAGACGCGGCGGCGGTCCTCATCGATCAGATCAGCCAGCAGCACCGGACGGCGCGCGCGCAGCAGCGCGTCCAGCGACACTGCGCCCTGCCAGCGCTGATCGGCGCCGACGGAATAGATCTCGTAAAACCGGTCCGGCAGGTCCGGCGTTTCGCGCATATAGTCGATGACCTGACCGACATTCCAGTCCGGCGGGACCGCAATGAACTCGGTCTGCATCCGCCGGCCGGCGGAGTTTTCCGGGTAAGTGAGGCTCCGCTCCAGCGCCACGCGCTCGGACAGCGGCAGCTTCTCGAGAATCTCGTCCTGGACCTCCTCGTCGACGCCTTCGAGCAGTTCGACGGCATCGTCCGAATCGAGTTCGCGAACGCCCTCGGCCACGGTCTCCGGCTCGAGTTCCTCGAGCAGTTCCTCGCGGACGGCGTCGTCGACTTCGTTGAGCGCCGAGAAGTCGAAATCGGCGCCGGTCAGCTCGATCAGGGGCGCGCGCTCGTCGGCATCGAGGGCTTCGATCAGGTCGCCGAGATCGGCCTCGTGGAGTTCGCCGACGATCTCCTTGAGAAATGCGGTATCGGCAACCTGAACCGCGTGCGAGATCGCCTCAACAAATTCGGGGCGGATGTCGCCTTCGGCATCGCGCATCGGCATCTTGTCGAGCGCCGACAATTCCTCGGGAGCGACCGATTGGGCGAGATCGACGTCATCGGCCATGCCGCACCTCGCCTGCTTGTTTGGGGGTGACGGAGCTAGCGCTATCCTGTCGGAAATGCGCTAATCCATCTGTGAACGGAAGCTCGCATCAGGCATTACCCAATGCGCAATGCCTGATGCAATCGGAAAAATGCGGTGCGCGAAATCAGCGGCCGGGAAAGTGTCGTGATCGTGTTGAAGGCCGCCATTCTTGCCTTGATTGCATCGACCGTCGTCGCACATGCCGAAGATTGCCCGCGCAAGGATACGCTCGGGACCGCACGCATTCTCACCGTGGATCCGAAGACCTATCCACGCGTCGGCACCCAGAGCTTTCCGGATACGCTGCCGCTGGAAGACCGCGAGGTTGTGCTGACCTTCGACGATGGCCCGAACGCGCCGACCACGACGAAGATTCTCACGGCGCTGTCGCGCGAATGTGTTCGCGCGACCTTCTTCCTGATCGGCAACAGCGCGACGGCCAATGCGGCGCTGGTGAAGCGCATGGCCGCCGAGGGCCATACCATCGGCCATCACACCCTCGCCCATGCCGACCTCAAGAAGATCAGCAATGCGGCTGCCGTCGAACAGATCGACCGCGGCATCAGCGCCGACGAAATGGCCCTGAACGGCAAGGCGACGACCGTGCCGACCACGCCGTTCTTCCGGTTTCCCTATTTCGAGTCGACCCCGGCCCTGCTGGACATGCTGCAATCCCGCCGGATCGCGGTGTTCGGCGCGGATTTCTGGGCCAGCGACTGGAATCCCATGACCCCGCAGCAGCAACTGGAGCTGATTACCGGCCGGCTCAAGGCCGCCGGGCGGGGAATCATCCTGTTTCACGACACCAAGGCGCAGACTGCCGCGATGCTGCCCGATTTCCTGCGCTATCTCCGGGAGAACCGCTACCGGGTCGTGCATATCGTGCCGCCGGCCGCAGTGTCCGCCCGCTCCAGTTCCCAGTAGAACGCGCGATCATCAGGATGCGGAAAATACCGTCGGCGGGCCGACATGATTAACATTGCGTTCACAGCCGCCCCGGTAACTTCACAGCCGACATCAAAGCGAGTGACGGATCGACCAATGAACAAGGCGACGACTGACCGGGCACAACGCCTTCTGTGCCTGAGCCTGCTCACCGGCCTGACCCTGTTCACCGCCGCCGCAGCCTCCACCACCAGCGCTTTGTCGGCCGAGGCGTGCCCGGGCAATCCCGGCGCGCTCGGCACCTCGCGCACCATCGTGGTCGATCCCCGCGAGCACCCCAAGATCGGCACCATGCAATATGCCGAGACGCTGCCGCTCCAGGACAAGGAGGTCGTGCTGACCTTCGACGACGGTCCGATCCCGAAACACTCGAATGCGATCCTCGATATCCTGGCCTCCGAATGCGTGAAGGCGACGTTCTTCATCATCGGCCGGATGGCGAAGGAACATCCCGAAGGCGTGCGCAAGCTGATCGCGCTCGGCCACACCGTCGGCACCCACAGCCAGAACCATCCGCTCAGCATGAACCGCATGCCGATCGAGAAGGCGCAGCAGGAGATCGAGGACGGCATCGCCAATACCACGGCGGCGCTCGGCGATCCCGCACTGCTGTCGCCGTTCTTCCGGATTCCCGGCCTGCTGCGCGCCAGCGTCGTCGAAGACTATCTCGCGTCACGCGGGATCCAGACCTGGAGCGCCGATTTCCCGGCCGACGACTGGCGGCATGTGTCGTCGCAGAAGGTCCATGACCTCGCGATTTCGCGCATCGCCGCCAAGGGCAAGGGCATCCTGTTGCTGCACGATATCCAGCCGCGGACCGTCGCCGCTCTGCCCGGCATCCTGCGCGACCTCAAGGCCGGCGGCTATCGCATCGTCCATGTCGAGGCGGCCACGCCCGACAAGCCCAAGACCCCCACGGAGCCGCAGCAGTGGCAGTTGCATCCGGTGTCGGAGACCGTGGCCGTCACGCGCTGGCACAAGGTGCCGACATTCGCCTTTGCCCATGACGACATGCTGCCGGCGCCGGCGATCTCGGCCTCCGACCAGATGCTGTCGCTGACCGAGAATTTCGATCGCATGCGCCGGCCGCGCAATGCCGTGCCATTGCCCGAACAGGCTCCGTGGCCGCGCGCCGCGGCGCTGCATGCGATGACCAGCAGTGCCTCGCTGCCGGTACCGGCACAGGACCTGTTCGAGCTCGCCGAACGTCACGGCAAGCCGATCAAGGCACTCGTGCAGCTACCACATCATGCACAACAGACGGCGCCTGCCCGCGGCAGCGATTCAGATGCGATTGCGAAACTGATCTCGATCGACGCCAGCGCCGCCAGACGCACCATCCCCGGCGCCATTCCGCCGGGCCTGCATCCGACGGCAGTTGCCGCCCCGCGCTGAGCGCGACGATATGGTTTCACGTTCCGATTACGATGCGCTGATCGGCCAATCGATATACCCCTTCGCACCGCCACCATAATATGCATCTCGCGGCGCTTGAGCGAGCGCCGCATCATATTGCAGCCGCGCAACCAGATCGGGATTGGCGATGAAGGGACGGCCGAAGGCGACTGCGTCGACCTTGCCCGCCCTGCGGCGATCGATCGCGAGATCGAGATCGTAGCCGTTGTTACCGATATACGGCCCTTCGAACTGAGCCCGCAACGCATCGAGATCAATGCCCGCCGGAATTTCGCGCGTACCGCCGGTCGCGCCTTCGACGAAGTGAAGATAAGCGAGATTGAAGCGATTGAGCGAGCGGATCAAATGGCCGTAGGTCGCCATCACATCGCTATCCATCGGCGTGTTGCCGGCGTCTGGTGTGGTCGGTGACAGGCGTATCCTGACGCGGCCCGCGCCCCATGCGGGCAGCACGGCCTCCACCACCTCCTGTGTCAGGCGTGTCCGGTTCTCGATCGAGCCGCCATAGCGATCGGTCCGCTTGTTGGTGCTGTCGCGGATAAACTGATCCAGTAGATAGCTGTTGGCCGAATGGACTTCGATCCCGTCGAATCCGGCGCGCTTGGCGTTATCTGCAGCACGAACATAGTCGGCGATCAGGCCGGGGATCTCGTCAGTCTCCAGCGCGCGCGGCATCGACACATCGACCATGCCGTCATTCGTGTAGGTCTGCCCCTCCGCCTTCACCGCGGAAGGCGCGACAGGCGCCTGTCCGTCCGGCTGGAGATCGACATGGCTGAAGCGGCCGACATGCCAGAGCTGCGAGACGATCTTGCCGCCGGCAGCATGGACGGCTTCGGTCACCTTCTTCCAGCCCGCGACCTGTTCGTCGCTCCAGATGCCGGGCGTCAGTGCATAGCCGCGCCCCTGCGGCGAGATGTTCGTCGCCTCGGCGATGATGAGGCCGGCGGTGGCGCGTTGCGCATAATAGGTGGCGTGCAGTTCGGTCGGTACGCCATCGTCACCCGCGCGGCTGCGGGTCAGCGGCGCCATGACGATGCGATTGGCAAGGTTGATGTCGCCCAGACTGACGGGCGAAAAAAGGTCGGTGCAGATCGAATTGTCGGTTATCGGTTTCATTTTCAAAATCTGGTTCAAGGCGGGTCAGGACATCAGTCAGCGTATGCGGCCACCGGCCGCGAATGATCTCAAGCTGTTCAGATCAATCGTGGCCGAGCCGGACGTCGAACGTGCAGTTCAGCGCATCAAGCTTCGCGGCGTGCCGGTGATCGGCACGAGGCTCACGGTGGGGTGACAATCGTCAATCGGCAGCGACGCCGCATCGATGATCAGCCCTCGTACTGGTGATAGACCTTCGCGACGATCTTCCAGCCGCCTGCATCCTTCAGCAGTGTATGGAAGTCGGTATAGTCGGCGCCAATCGCGTCCTTCTCCATGTCGACCCGGACGACCGCCGTAGTGGGCGTGATCGCCAGCACGTCGATCCGCGTCTTGATGTCTGGTGCTTTGCCGCTCTTGTCCACGAACTCGTAGAGATTGCGGATCGTGCCGGCCATCGGCGAACCATTGGTGAAGCCGTACATCACGGCATCTTCGTGAAACGCGCCACCGACATCCTTGGCGCTGCCGACGCGAAGACCGTCCACATAACTTTGCGCGACCGCAACAACGGCGTCGAAGTCGGCGGTTGGGACGGTCTTGATATTCCTGGTCATGACTGATCTCCTTTGAAAGCATTGATCTGCCGCGTAAAAATCACGTGACACTTACGGCAGACATATTGTAGTGATCGATACAAAACATATATGTAGCGATCGCTACGGAAAGTCAATCCGGATTCCGAAAAGATGCCTGCTTCCGATCCAGCTCCGAAAATCTCGCCGCACCGTACCAAGGGACGGCCGCGCAGCTTCGATCGCGAAGCCGCGCTGGAACAAGCGTTGAAAGTGTTCTGGGAAAAGGGTTTCGCACCAGCGTCGATCGCTGAGCTTTGTACGGCAATGGGGATCAACCCTCCCAGTCTGTACGCCGCTTTCGGTAACAAGGCCCAGCTCTTCCTGGAAGCTGTCGGCCATTACGAGCGGGTGTTCTGGGACGAGACGTGGGACGCGATGGACGGCGAACCCGACGTACGCCGGGCGATTACCACCTTCTTCGCAGAGGCCACCGCCATTCTAACCAAACCCGAGGCGCCGTGTGGCTGTATCGTGGTGCTGGGTGCAATCAACGTGCCGGCCGAGGCGCGTGACGTGGCCGACGCACTTAAGGCATTGCGGGATGAAGGGCGCCGGCTGTTCCTCGAGCGCCTGCGCCGCGGCGTCGTTGATGGTCAGTTGCCGGCAGACACCAACGTCGAAGCGGTTGCCAACACGCTCAACACGCTGTTGCAGGGCATGTCGATCGAGGCCAGCGACGGTGCTTCACGCGCGCAGCTCGATCAGGTAGCGGACTGCGCTACGGCCCTGCTGGCGAAGCGTTAGGTCGCCGTCACGGAAAAAGATCGCGTTAGTTCGCCACGATCTTGGCGATGCACAGCACCACGATGATGCCGAGGAACAGCAGGTCGATATAGGACTTCATCTCGCCGGCCTGGCGCTGCTCGACCACGTCCTTCACGACAGCCTTGCGCGACGACACGGCAGAAGGGCCTTCACCGGCCAATCCACCAAGCCGGCGTGCTTCGAGTTCGAGCTTCTCGATCGCCTTGAAGAAGACGAAGGAGCGCAGCGCCGAGATCGCCCGCATGCCGGCATAGGCCAGCACCAGCGCCGCCACGATGGCGCGCTGCTGATAGGCGCCGACGAAGTTCAGGCTGAAATAGACCAGCGCCAGAAAGGCAAAGTTGGAGATGAAACGGTAGGCATAGCTCAGATATTTCATGTCCGCTCCGGAAGATCGACGCTACCGGCCATGTCTAGCTGCCGGACGGCGGCGTTGCTACTGGCAAGTCGTTACCCGAGCGCTAAAGGATGATGACAACTGCAATGCATCTGGAGATTTACCCGCAACGCGCCAACGGACTTTTGTCAAACGACGGCGCGTGTCAATCAGCGCGGTACGGCCGGCCGAGGAGCGACTGGCATGCTCGGCCCGGCGCGATGATGTCTGCGGCGGCTTCGATAGCAAGATCACAGCGTCCCGCTCGGACACGGTGCGATAGCGCGACCGTGCGGCAGCGCTTCCCGCGCTATACAACCTTGACAGAGGAACCTGCTTCGCCGTAACCAGCCGCTTGCAGGGTATCTCCCAGCCGTAAGCGTTAACGTCACTCAACGTGCTCAGCTCCGGACAGCCCCAATGTGGCTGGCCGCCTCGAAAGCACGTCGACATGAATCAGAACGCTCCCCCAAAATTCAAAACCGCGTCCAAACCTGCGCCGCTCAACCGCGACGACCGCAAGAGCCTGATCAAGCAGGTGCTGATCGTCTTTTTCGGCTTCCTCTCGGTCGGCTTGCCGCTGCCGCCGATCTCGCTCTACATCCATGACCAGCTCGGTTTCTCAGCCGGCGTGATCGGCTTCGCCATCGGCATCCAGTCGGTGGTGACCGTGCTCACCCGCCACCGCGCCGGCACGCTCAGCGACCATCACGGCGCGCGCTACGCGATCCGGCTCGGCCTGCCGCTATCGGCGCTGGCCGGCCTGTTCTATCTGCTTGCTGCCGCCCTGCCGCTGCCGAGCGAAGGCAAGCTCACGCTGCTGCTGATCGGCCGCGTCGCGCTCGGCTTCGGCGAAAGCCTGTTCATCACCGGCGCCATGAGCTGGTGCATCGGACGGCTCGGCCCGCACCGCACCGGTCTGGTGATGTCATGGCAGGGCATCGCCATGTATTCGGCGATTGGATTGGGCGCACCGATCGGCCTCGCGGTCTATGCATCGATCGGCTTTGCCGGCGTCGGCGTGCTGGCGGCGATCTCGCCACTGATCGCACTGGGGATCGCCTACGCCATCCCCGACGTGCCTGTGTCGGGCAGCACCGAACGCACGCCGTTCTACAAGGTGATCGGACTGATCTGGCGTTCCGGCACGGTCTTGTTTCTGGCCACCATCCCCTTCGCGGGGATCACCGGCTTTCTGGCGCTGACCTATGTCGAACGCGGCTGGTCCGGCGCCGGCATCGCCCTCGCCGCCTTCTCGACCGGATTCATCTTCGTGCGCCTGGTCGGCAGCCACCTGCCCGACCAGTTCGGCGGCGCGCGCGTCGCGATGACATCGCTGGCCATCGAGGCGCTGGGCCAGGCGCTGATCTGGCTGTCCACGAATCCGATGCTGGCGCTGCTCGGCGCGCTGGTCACCGGCATCGGATTCTCGCTGATCTTCCCGTCGATGGGTGTCGAGGCCACGCGCCGCGTGCCCATCGAACAGCGCGGCCGCGCGGTGGCGAATTTTATCGCCTTCTTCGATCTGGCGATCGGGCTGACCGCGCCGGCAGTTGGATATGCGGCGGGCGTTTTCGGGTATGGGACGGCGTTTCTGATCGGCGCCGTCGCGGCGATCTGCGCGCTGGTGCTGGCAATGTCAGGCTGAGAGCTCGCACGGCATTTGCGCATCAACCGTCCCCTCAAGATCGACAGCCGCACTTGCCCTCTCCTTCTGGTTGATATTGGATGGAGAGGTACACTTTTAAGCGACAATCTTTTGGAGGACGGAAATGCTGGAATTGCCCATTGCAGCTTCGGGACTTTCAATACTTGCATCGCTGCTCAGCATCGGGCGTTCAGTGAAAGACCTGATGGCCACCCAGAACCTCAGCACAGATCAGGCACTGGACAAATTTAAGGGAAACGCATCCGGGACCAACGCAGAGGTGCTGGCGATGAAGGGGAGCGACAGCGCAATCAAATCGATTGTCATCATCCCAGGCCAACTCCTTGATCAACTCGTGTCCGAGATCAATGGCTGCGTGGACCGACAGGTCGAAGCACGCAAGAAAGCCAAGAATCAGGCTGGCAAGGACAAGGCCGACCGTGCCGCGGCAGTATGTGTGTGTAGCGGCTTGGGCAGCATCAAGCTGCACAATAGCGGGAAGCTACCAGAGGGCACGCTTCGCGACTTGTGGAAGGCCTATGGCTGCAACTAGCCTTTTGCGACTAGCTCAAGCAAACCTTCATTGCACAAGCCACTCATCCGGATCACGAGCAGTACGATACTGACTGACCATTTCTTCAAGATGCAAGGAAAGCAGGTCTTTCACCGATAGCCGTTCAACCTCTCGGGTCAATGAGGCGCTCGGCCACATCACGCGGCACATGCCATTTCCCAAAAAAGCCACTTCGACCGCTTTCATCTCATCATGCATTTGGACGAGCCACGTCAGAACCAATATTTGTTCTTGTGACGCTGCCGTCGCCCCTGAAATCAACGGGCGATAGAAATTGTCGGGAAGGCTATCGAGATAGTACTCGGCGTCCCTGATCGCGCTTTCGATATTCGGATCATGAGATTTGCGACTGGCGGCCGGGCGACCAGCGATGAAATAGGCTCGGTCTCGAATCATTTTGTGCGGAAGTTGCATTCGACCTGCCTCAGAGCCACAACCTAGATTAAAGCAAGAATCCGTCCAGTCTTGTCACTTTCTTGCAACAGTACACGTTCAAAGTGTTTGCAGAACAAATCACCACAACGGCGATTTTAAGGATTTCCGATTACGAAACTCCCAATCCCCAACCTATACGATTCCGTCCTAATAAACTATCGCTAGTAGTTACAGCGACGTCACACCACCACCGAATGTTCGCTCCTGCTCCGACGGCGCGAGGTCCTGGCCGTCGCCCGGACGGAGTTGTCAGGGCGCAATACAAATCTCAGCTTATCATCCTACGATGAGAAAAGCCGGCTCGTTTACCCGATATGGCAGCAGTCTTTTGATGTGTGTGAGGTGTGGTGCGCTCGGAGGGACTCGAACCCCCACCCTGTTACGGACTGCCACCTCAAGGCAGCGCGTCTACCAATTCCGCCACGAGCGCTAAAGAAATCCGGCGAGGGCAAATCGCCCGGCCGGATCAACCGGCGCCGATGTAACAAACCAATGATGGGGAGACAAGGCCTCTTGGCCTCTCCGGGCTACCTATCTGTGGTCAGGCGACCGTGGCAGCATCTGCTTGACCTCGACCGCAATCCGGTTGCGATCGACCATCACCACGCCTGACGCAACGGGCAGGTTATTGGCAAGAATTTTGACCTCGTCCTGCTCTGTGGCATCCAGTTCGATGATGGCGCCCCGGCTCAGCCGCATCACCTGATGAACGGGCATCGACGTGGTGCCGAGGACCACCATGATATCGACGGTAATTTTATCGAGGGTTGGCACGTCGGCCTCAAATTCCCAGATGCAGGATCGCACAGATGCAAGATTGCGGTGCCTGCGAGATCAACATGTTATGGTTAGCCAATGGTTAATGATCGCCAAACCCTCGATTTAACAGTGTTTTCTCGCGGCCTCCCCGGCCGGCCGGTGGAATGGCGGGTATCCGATGGTCCGATTCCCTATCCGGACGCCGTGGCCGAGATGGAAGCCCGGGCGGCGGCCATTGCCGACGGCACCGCGCCGGAACTGGTCTGGCTGCTGGAACACCCCCCGCTCTATACGTCCGGCACGTCAGGCAAGTCTGACGACCTGCTGGATGCCCGGTATCCGGTGTTCGAGACCGGCCGCGGCGGCCAGGTGACCTATCACGGCCCCGGCCAGCGGGTGGCCTATGTGCTGCTCGACCTGAAGGCGCGCCGGCCGGACGTTCGGGCCTATGTGGCGGCGCTGGAAGACCTGATCATCCGGACGCTGGACGCCTTCAACGTGAAGGGCGAACGGCGCGAGGACCGGGTCGGCGTCTGGGTCGCCCGGCCCGACAAGGGCGCAGGATATGAGGACAAGATCGCCGCCATCGGCGTGCGGCTGCGGCGCTGGGTCTCGTTCCATGGCATCGCCATCAATGTGGAACCGGACCTCGCGCATTTCGACGCCATCGTGCCCTGCGGCGTGGTCGATCCGCGCTACGGCGTCACCAGCCTAGTCGATCTCGGCCTGCCGGTAGCCATGACGGATGTGGACGTGGCACTGCGGCATGCGTTTGGGGAAGTGTTCGGCGAGAGCGAGCAGTTCGCGGCAGAAGCGGCGGTCTGAGCGACGCAATCCGAATTACAGCGTCGGCAATTGCGAGAACACCTCGCCGTTGACGCGTAGGGCAAGCATGTCTGGCGTGGCATCGCTTGTCACGACGCTATCGACGCGGGCGGCCGTTGGACCACGGCGACACGCCTCGATCATGTCAGTGACAATATCGGCGGGTCCCGCAAACACCGCTTCCACGCTGCCATCACGGCGGTTGCGCACCCAGCCTTCGAGGCCGAGCAACGAGGCTTGTTGGCCGGCCCAGTAGCGATAGCCAACGCCCTGCACGCGGCCGAGGATCATCACGTGACGGATCACGCCACACATCTATTTCTTGAGTCCCAGGAAATCGATGCCGCGCTGTTTCACGACGGCACCGCGGGTGACGCTCTCCATCAACTCGCTTGAGGCAAGATTCTTCAGCTCCTTCGGCCCCGCACCTTCGCGTACTGCTTTAAGAGTCGCATGGACGGCAGCGGTCGCCGCGGAGATCGGCGCATGGCCCTGAATGGCGATGCGGACGCGCTGGGCGCTGAGGAAATCCCAATCCATGTCGTCAGTGGGACTGCCGAGCACGATCGGCAGCGTGGTCGCAGCGCTTGCCGCTTGCAGTTCGGCGCGGCTCTTGAGGCCGGTGAACATCACTGCATCGACGCCGGCGGCTTCATAGGATTTGGCACGCGCAATCGCGTCATCCACGGATGTGATGGAGGCGGCGCCGGTGCGGCCCACAATCACCAGCGCCGGATCCTGTCGCGCATTCAGTGCAGCCTTGACCTTGCCGAGCCCCTCTTCCGGAGAGATCAGCTGCGCCTTCGCTTCGCCAAAGGCGGCGGGCAGCAGCGTGTCCTCGATGGTCAGGCCGGCGGCGCCGGCGGCTTCCAGCTCTTCCACCGTGCGGCGGACATTAAGCGCGTTGCCATAACCGTGATCGGCATCGACCAGCACCGGCAGCGAGCCGGCGCGCGACATCCGCCGCATCTGCTCGGTGAGTTCGGACAGCGTGATCAGCGCGATGTCGGGATCGCCGAGAATGGCGAGCGACGCCGCCGAGCCCCCGAACATGCCGACCTCGAAACCGAGGTCTTCGGCGATGCGCACCGATATCGCGTCATAGACCGATCCCGGACGCATGCAGCGATCGCCGGACAGGATCGCCCGCAATCCGTAACGGCGTTGCCGGAAGGTCGTCACGCGAATTCAAGAATGAGCGCATCCACCGCCAGCGTTGCGCCAGCAGCGGCATGGATTTTCTTGACGGTGCCGTCGCGTTCGGCGCGGAGCACGTTCTGCATCTTCATCGCCTCCACAACGGCGAGGGTCTCGCCGGCCTTGACGTCCTGACCTTCGGTCACGGCAATCGAGACGACGAGGCCCGGCATCGGGCACAGCAGCTTCTTGCCGGTGTCGGCCTTGACGCCTACCGGCATCAGGCGCGCAGCGGTAGCCTCCGCCTCGGTGAAGACATTGACCGCGACTTCATAACCCTGATGCGCGATGCGGATGCCCGACGTCTGAGGGCGCACCTGCATGGCGACGTTATGGCCATCGATGGTGCCTTCCCAGACCGGCACGCCCGGCTTCCAGGACGACGAGAGCTTATGCGGCGCACCCGTCTTGCCGTCAGCACCGACGAAGGCCACCGTCACGACATCGCCGTCACGGGCCACGTCGAGCGCGATCTCCTCGCGCTCCAACCACACGGCGCGGCGACCCGCACGGGTCACCGGACGGCCGATCAACTGGCCGGAAATCTGCCGCTTGCGTTCGCCGTAGATGGAGTCGACGGCCGCGGCCACCGCGGCGATACGGCGGGCGACTTCGCCCTCCGGCGCCCTGGCGGCGAAGCCCTTGGGGAACTCCTCGGCGATGAAGCCGGTGGAGAGATTGCCCTCCCGCCAGCGCGGATGGCTCATCAGCGCCGACAGGAACGGAATATTGTGTCTGATACCGTCGATATAAAACGCGTCGAGCGCATGAGACTGCGCCTCGATGGCGGCGGCGCGCGACGGGGCGTGGGTGACAAGCTTGGCGATCATCGGATCGTAATAGATCGAGATCTCGCCGCCCTCCTGCACACCGGTGTCGTTGCGCACGGTGATGTTGTCGGACTTGCTCTCGGCCGGCGGACGATACTTCACGAGGCGGCCGATGGACGGCAGAAAGTTGCGGAACGGGTCTTCCGCATAGACGCGGGACTCCACAGCCCAGCCGGTCAGCGTGACGTCCTTCTGCGCAAGCTGCAGCTTCTCGCCGGCAGCGACACGGATCATCTGCTCGACGAGATCGACGCCGGTGACGAGCTCAGTCACGGGATGTTCGACCTGCAGACGGGTGTTCATTTCGAGGAAGTAGAAGCTCTTGTCCTGGCCGGCGACGAATTCCACCGTGCCGGCGCTGTCGTAATTCACGGCCTTGGCGAGAGCCACGGCCTGCTCGCCCATCTTGCGGCGGGTGGTCTCGTCGAGCAGCGGCGACGGCGCCTCCTCGATGACTTTCTGGTTGCGGCGCTGGATCGAGCATTCGCGCTCGCCGAGATAGATCACGTTGCCGTGCTTGTCGCCGAGCACCTGGATTTCGATGTGGCGGGGATCGACGATGAACTTCTCGATAAAGACACGGTCGTCGCCGAACGACGACTTCGCCTCGGCCTTGGCGAGGTTGAAACCCTCGACCACTTCCGAAGTCGAATGCGCGATGCGCATGCCCTTGCCGCCGCCGCCGGCGGAGGCCTTGATCATCACGGGATAGCCGATCTCGTCGGCGATCTTCACGGCGTGCTTGTCGTCGGTGATGACACCGAGATAGCCCGGCACGGTTGAGACGTTGGCCTTGGCTGCCGCCTTCTTGGATTCAATCTTGTCGCCCATGGCGGCGATGGCGCCGGGATTGGGGCCGATGAACACGATACCGGCGGCCTCCAGCGCGCGTGGGAAGGCTTCTCGCTCGGACAGGAAGCCGTAGCCGGGATGCACCGCTTCGGCGCCGGTCTTCTTGCAGGCTTCGACGATCTTCTCGATCATGAGATAGCTCTCGGCCGCGGCCGGAGGTCCGATGAACATAGCCTCGTCGGCCATCTCGACATGCAGCGCATCGCGATCGGCTTCGGAATAGACGGCGACGGTCTTGATACCCATCTTGCGGGCGGACTTGATGACCCGGCAGGCGATCTCGCCGCGATTGGCGATCAGAATTTTTTTGAACATGAGCTGTCTTACTTGCAACCTTGAGGCGGGATCGGAAAGATGGGGTCGACGGTACAATGTGGCATGGCGCCGCAGTCGTAACAATTCTGTCGCGGACAAAAACTAGAGAAGACGTCTGGACCGGATCGGCCGAGTTCTTTCGAAGCGAGGTTTTTCATGCGCTGCGCCACCATCCTCTCCCTCAGTCTTACTCTTATATCCGCAACAACGGCTTTCGCCCAAAACAGCCCTCCCCGCAACCTCATTTTGTTCGTACCTGATGGGCTTCGGGCGCTGAAAGTGACGCCGGAAACGGCGCCTGCGATGTCCGCAGTGCGGGATAAGGGCGTCAATTTCCGGAACTCGCATTCGCTGTTTCCGACCTTCACCATGGCCAATGCGTCGGGCATGGCGTCCGGCCATTATCTCGGCGATACCGGCGTGTTCTCGAACTCGATCTATACCGGCCACCCCACCCCGGTGCAGAACAACAGCCCGATCCCCTTCATCGAACACGACCAAGTACTGGGCGATCTCGACGAGCAGTTCAACGGCGACTACCTCAATGAGGAAACGCTGCTGAAGGCCGCGCGCAAGGCCGGCTATTCCACCGCCGCGATCGGCAAGGTCGGCCCGACGCTGATGTTCGATCACACCGAACGCACCGGCAAGGAGACGATCACCATCGACGACCAGACCGGCGGCATCGACAAAGCAGGCAAGCTGCTCGGCATCCCCCTGTCGGATGAGATGAAGGACGCTCTCGCGAAGGCTGGCCTCGCGGTGGAAACACCCGGCCGCGGCGACAATGGCAAGGCGGGCGACGCCAAGACGCCCGGCACCACGGAAGCCAATATCAAGCAGCAGGCCTATATGGCCGATGTCGCGAGCAAAGTGGTGCTGCCGATGTTCAAGGCGCGCAACAAGCCGTTCGTGCTCATCTTCTGGTCGCGCGATCCCGATGGCACCCAGCACAACCAGGGCGACAGCCTCAACAAGGTGACGCCCGGCATCAACGGCCCTTCCTCACTCGCCTCGATCAAGAACGCCGACGACAATCTCGCGCAGCTGCGCAAGACGCTCGACGATCTTGGGCTCAGTGCCAATACCAACATCATGATCTCGGCGGATCACGGCTTCTCGACGATCTCCAAGGAGAGCAAGACCTCGGCGACCATCAAGGGCACCTATGCGGATACGCCGGAAGGCTTCCTGCCGCTGGGCTTCCTGGCCATCGATCTCGCCAAGTCGCTCGACCTGCCGCTGTTCGATCCCAACGACAAATTCGCCGCCGTTGCCGACAATGCGTATCCGAAGGCCGGCAACGCCTATATCGGCAAGGACAAGGACAAGCCCGAGCTGATCATCGCCACCAATGGCGGCTCCGACCTGATCTATCTGCCGACCGGCGACAAGGTCTTCGCCGGCCGCACCGTGAAGGCGCTGCTGAAGCAGGATTACATCAGCGGCATCTTCGTGGAGGACTCGCTGGGCTCCTTCCCCGGCGCGCTGCCACTGTCGTCGATCAACCTGTCCGGCAAAGCCGTCACGCCGCATCCCGCGATCGTCGTCTCATTCCGCTCCTATTCGGAGGGCTGCGAAGAGCCGGCGGCGTGCCAGGTCGAGATCGCAGACACCGTGCTGCGTCAGGGTCAGGGCATGCATGGTTCGTTCGGGCGCGGCGATACCCACAACTTCATGGCGGCGATCGGTCCGGACTTCAAAGCCGGCTTCGTCGATCCCCTGCCGGTCAGCAATGCCGATACCGGCATGACTGCCGCGCATCTGCTCGGCCTCAAGCGCGAGTCCAAAGGCAGCCTGATCGGCCGCGTGATGAGTGAAGCGACGGTGACTGGCGAAACGCCGACGGCAACGACCGACGTGATGCGTTCGGCGCCTGACGATCAGGGTCTGGTCACGGTGCTGCAATTGCAGAAGGTCGGCGAGCACAAATATTTCGATGTCGCCGGTTTCCCGGGCCGGACTGTCGGCCTCGACGCGAAGTAATCGACAGCCCAAACAAAAAACGGCGGAGCCACGCTCCGCCGTTTTCTGTCAAGCGGCAGATCGGATAGGCCGCACCAGAAGCTCGGCAGGAATCTTCCACGCTTCGCTGATCTTGTGGATCATCTCGACCGTCAGCGGTCGACGGCGATTGAGCAATTCGGACGCGCGTGATCGCGAGCCGAGCAGTTCGGCCAACTCTGCCTGAGTATGACCGAGTTCATCGATCGCATAATTCAACAGATCGACGGGATCGGATGCGTCGACAGAAGGCCAGCGCGTCTCTTCATATTTCTCGACGAGTGTTGCGAGGACATCGAGCTTATCGCCGTCATCCGTACCTGTGGCAGCGCCCCACAGTCTCTCGATCTCGCGCAAGGCGGCCATATGATCGTCGTCATTCCGAATGGGGCGGATATCCATGGCCTGCTTCCTAGAACTGCGAAACTGTCAAAGCATCGATGCGATCATATTCGGCGTGCGAACCAATGAATTTGATGAACGCGATGCATCTGCGAAAATCGAAAGCGACGATCATCCGAAAATTGCCGCCAGCAACTTCAAACCTGACGCGTTCTCCATTTAGAATCTTCGCGCCCGGAGCTGCCAACCGGACATCCTCCATCGAGCCCCATGCGGCAGCACGCACCAGCGATCTCCACCGGTGCAGCGATGCCTTGGTCTCGGGATGCGTTTGCGCATATGAGGCAAGAACGCTCCACGCAATGATCCTCATGATTATAAATTATGTTCCCAAAACGGGAACCTCGCAACAAAAAAACGGCGGAGCCACGCTCCGCCGTTTTCGTATTCTGACGATCTTCGACCGGCTTACATGCCGATGTCGAACACGTTCGGCAGTTGCAGCGTCGCGGCGCCGACCACGGTCGTGACCAGTGTCATGACGGCGGCATTGCTGACGCGCTTGGCGCGCATCTGCGACGCGATCCATTCGAGCACTTCGATATTCACGCCAACGGCCTTGGTCGGCGCCCAGGTCTCGATGGCAACATCGGGCGACAGCGCCACCGCACGCGGCGGCACCGGCAGGCCCGACGCGGACGCAGCGTGATGCACGACAGCCTTGGCGAACAGGTCATCGAAACGTCCGTCATCGCTGCGCTCGGCCGCCGCTTCGTTGATCGCAAACAGTGCCTCGGCCTCGTCGCGGCTGACCGGCTGGCTGGCCAGTGCCGACGCACCCAGGATGCGCTCGCACCAGGCGGCGTCATCGGCATCGAGCGCACGGGAGAAATGGATACGGCCACGGGTGGTCGGGCCTTCGCCGGTGATGACGCCGTCGCGCACGACGGCGAGGGCCTGCGCCGCAGCGCGATGATCGTTGATGGAGGACGTTTCGATGGCGCCGAATACGTCGGCAGCGGCAGCGGATGACATTTCAAGCTCTTCTGTTTGCAGCATATTTCTCAACATAGCCCAGCAATTCCATGGGCGACTTAACGCTCGGTTAAGAGATGGACAGGAGTTCTTCTTATCCCTAACCGTTGCAGTTCAGTCGCGCCGAGACGCTGCTGGGTTCGATCAGATGTGGCGATGCGGTCAGGCGGGATTGCGCCGCGCGGGAGGCAACATCACGGCATCCGATAACATCATGTTGCGTGGGTATTTTGCCGCAGCCGCCTTGCGTGAAACTGAATGCCAGTGCGCGCCAAATTTGAAGAAAGTTCTTGTCCTTTTTGCCGGACAGTTCCATTTACCAGCGTGCGCCTTTATAATGGCCCACGAAATTCATCTGTAATCAGAATGACATGAGGTCCATCATGACGCTCCAGATCAACGCCGTCGCCCCCGATTTCGAGGCCGAAACCACGGCTGGCCGCATCAAGTTCCATGACTGGATCGGCGATAGCTGGGCTCTTTTGTTCTCGCATCCGAAGGACTTCACCCCGGTCTGCACCACCGAGCTCGGCGCGCTTGCCAAGCTGCAGCCGGAATTCGACAAGCGCGGCGTCAAGCTGATCGGCCTCAGCGTCGACCCCGTGCACAAGCACGCGCTGTGGGTCGACGATATTAACGAAACCCAGGGCGCCCGCCCGACCTTCCCGATGATCGGCGACACCGACCTCAAGGTCTCGAAGCTCTACAACATGCTTCCCGCCGACGTGGCGGGCGATGCCGACAGCCGCACCGCCGCGGACAACGCCACCGTGCGCAACGTCTTCATCATCGGACCGGACAAGAAGATCAAACTGGTGCTGGTCTATCCGATGACCACCGGCCGCAACTTCCAGGAAATCCTGCGCGTAATCGATTCACTGCAGATGACCGCCAAGCATCGCGTCGCTACGCCGGCCGACTGGAAGCATGGCGAGGACGTCATCATCGCCGGCTCCGTCACCAACGACGAAGCCAAGACGATCTATCCGAATGGCTGGAAAGAACCGAAGCCTTATATCCGCATCGTGCCGCAGCCGAAGTAACGCTGCGACTGATTTGCAAGAACGAAAGAGGCGTCGCGAGAGATCGCGGCGCCTCTTTTCTTTGCCCCGTCGAATCGATGCTGCAGGCACTCTCCGTCGTCATGGGGGCGCCTTCTCCACGTCCTTGCGGGGAGCTCTCGCGACGAAACCGAGGAAGAGCAGATCCAGCGGCGGCATGACGATCGACGTCGTCACCCAGAGAACGGCGTATCGGTTCGAAATAACTTCCAGTACCAATTCGGTAATAAATGTCCTGATACTACGCGCCAGCACGCGCAGGGTTGCAAAGCCTCTCGCGGTATTCGCGGCCGGATCAATCACCCGACATCCGCGTTGGATGAGTGATGACCGATCAATCTTCGACCTCAACACCGACGCAGGCACCTATCGTCGTCTGGTTTCGCGACGACCTTCGTCTGTCCGATCACCCTGCCCTTCATGCCGCAGCCAGACGTAATGCGCCGGTGATCTGCCTTTATATCCTCGATGAACAGAGCAAGGCATTGAAGCCACCGCAGGCGCGGCCGATGGGCGGCGCGACGAGGTGGTGGCTGGCGCAGTCGCTGCGCGCACTCAGCGCAAGCCTCGACGCCATCGGCGGCACACTGGTGCTGCGCAAGGGCGCTGCGGCCGACGTCATTGTCGATGTGGCGCGCGCAGTCGATGCCAGCCACGTCTTCTGGAACGAGATCGCGCAGGCGCCGCATCTCGCGGTCGCCGATGGCGTTACCGAAGCGCTTGCCGATCTCGATATCGGCACGCAGAGCTTTCCGGGTGACCTGCTGGCGCATCCTGCGACAATCCGCGCCAAGGAGACCGGCAGCAAGGAGAGCCGCGGCCTGCGCGTGTTCACACCGTTCTGGCGGCGCGTTCAGGCGATGGGCGAACCGGCGAAGCCGGTACCGGCGCCGAAGAAACTCATACCCGCACCGAAAGTGAAGAGCGACAAGCTCGCCGACTGGGCGCTAGAGCCATCGAAGCCCGACTGGGCCGGCGGTCTGCGTGAGACGTGGAGGCCCGGCGAAGCTGCGGCGCAGAAACATCTCAAGCGTTTCCTCAAGGAGATCGCGGGCTATAGCAGCGACCGCGATCGGCCCGACCGGGAGATCACGTCGCGCCTGTCGCCGCATCTACGCTTCGGCGAGATCAGTCCGCGACAGATCTGGACTGCCGCGCATTTCGCAGCTGCAGAACATCCGCCGCACAGCAGCGACATCGCAAAGTTCATGAGTGAAGTCGGCTGGCGCGAGTTCTGCCGCCATCTGCTATTCGATGTTCCCGATTTGGCCACGCGCAATCTGCAATCATCGTTCGATGAGTTCCCATGGAAGACCGATCGCAAGGCGCTGCGCGCGTGGCAACGCGGTCTGACCGGCTATCCGATCGTCGATGCGGGCATGCGCGAGCTCTGGCACACCGGTGTGATGCACAATCGCGTACGCATGGTGGTCGCATCTTTCCTCGTCAAACATCTGCTCATCGACTGGCGCGAGGGCGAGAAGTGGTTCTGGGATACGCTTGTCGACGCCGATGCAGGCAGCAATCCCGCCAACTGGCAGTGGGTCGCAGGCTCCGGCGCGGACGCAGCACCCTACTTCCGCGTCTTCAATCCGATCCTGCAGGGTGAGAAGTTCGATCCCGGTGGTGTCTATGTCAGGCGCTGGATACCCGAACTGACAGAACTATCCACAAAACAGATTCATCAGCCTTGGACGGCTTCACCGCTCGAACTCAAAAACGCGGGAATCACTTTAGGCAAAGACTATCCGTCGCCGATCGTCGATCACAAAGTCGGTCGCGAGCGCGCATTAAAGGCGTACACAACGATACGAAATAGTTGACTGTCGATGACACACTCTTCAACACGCGCCCGAATCGGACTAACGTGAAAAAGTCGACAATGTTGGGGGATGCTATGAACGACGACACTCCAGTCCTGGAGCAAGTGACGGACGCGCTTAGCAGCGCAGCCGACGCGACTAAGGAAGTCGCCACCTCGGTGGCGAAGAAGGTCAAGAAGGCCGCAAAGAAAGTCGCAAAGAAAGTGACCCCGGCTAAGAAGACGAAGAAGTCCACCAAGAAAACTTCTGCGAAGAAATCTTCAAAGAAGAAAACCCAGAAAGCGAGACCAATGGCTAAGAAAGCAGTGAAGAAGACCGTCAAGAAGGCCGCCAAGAAGACCGTGAAGAAGGCTGCCAAGAAGACCGTGAAGAAGGCCGCCAAGAAGGCCGCTCCGAAGAAGGCCAAGAAGGCCAAGAAGGCTGCCAAGAAGAAGTAAGCTTCTTCGCAGATGTGAAAGCCTCCGGGTCCAAGCCCGGAGGCTTTTTCATGTCCGGGGTCTGGATTGACGCAGGATGGCGTCAGGCCCTGGCGCGGTTGACCAGCAATACCGCAGCGCCGCAGGCAATCATGCCGATGATGGCAACGGCATCGAGCTTTTCACCAAACAGAACGAACGCCATCAGCGCCGTCACGGCCGGCACCAGATAGAACAGACTCGCCACCTGGCTCGAGGCCTGGCGCCGCAGCAGCCAGTAGAGCAGCCCGACGGTGCCGATCGACAGCACCACCGCGAGCCACACCACCGACAGCACGAACTCCGCCGACCAGTGGATCACATTGGTCTCAAGGGCCCACGCGCCGATGCCGAGCATGACCATTGCTGCGAGTTGCTGAATGAAGCTGCCCGTGCGCCAGTCGATGCCGCCGCAATAGCGCTTCTGATAGAGCGTGCCGACGGTGATCGTGATCAGCGAAATGGCGGACGCGAACCAGCCCCAGCCCGCCTCGCCCGTCATCGGCCGACCATGCAGGATCAGCAACACGCCGGCGAGACCGAGCGCCACCCCGCCCCATTGCAGCGGCGTGACGCGCTCGCCGAGAAACCGACTGGCGAGGATCGAGGTGAGGATCGGCTGCAGGCCCGGGATGAGCGCCGACAGACCGACCGGGACCTTGTGCGCGACCGCAAACACAGTGCCGGCGAGATAAAGCCCCTGCACCAGCAGCCCGGCGATGATGCTGTGGCCGATGACCGCGCGATCCGGCCACGCCGGACGCACCCATGCGACGATCACCGCCATGATCGCGACCACCAGCATCATGCGCACGGTGAGATAGGTCAGAGGTTCAGCGCCGTTCAGCACATACTTGGTGCCGATGAAACCGGTGCTCCACAGCAGCACGAAGACGATGGGTGCGGCGCGTCCGATCAGGATTTCAAGATCGCTTTTCTGAACCTGTTTCATGGGCTGCTCAGTGCCCCATCATGTGCTAAGCGGCAATGGCTGTTTGCGCGGACCTGCCGCCTGACATCACGACACCGAGACCATTACCGAAGGAATTTGCCATGGACGTTCGCGCCGCCGTTGCCATCAGTGCCGGGAAGCCGCTGGAGATCACCACCGTTCAGCTCGAAGGTCCGCGCGACGGCGAAGTGCTGATCGAGATCAAGGCCACCGGCATCTGCCACACCGACGAGTTCACCTTGTCGGGCGCCGATCCCGAAGGTCTGTTTCCGGCGATCCTCGGCCATGAAGGCGCCGGCGTCGTCGTCGATGTCGGCCGCGGCGTCACCTCCGTGAAGAAGGGTGACCATGTCATCCCGCTCTACACGCCGGAATGCCGCCAGTGCCCGTCATGCCTGTCGCGCAAGACCAATCTCTGCACATCCATTCGCGCGACGCAGGGTCAGGGCCTGATGCCCGACGGCACCTCGCGCTTCTCGCTCGAGGGCAAGCCTGTTCACCACTATATGGGTACCTCGACCTTCGCGAATTACACCGTGCTGCCCGAGATCGCGGTGGCGAAAATCCGCGAGGACGCGCCGTTCGACAAGGTCTGCTATATCGGCTGCGGCGTCACCACCGGCATCGGCGCTGTGTTCAACACCGCCAAGGTCGAGCAAGGCGCCAAGGCGATCGTGTTCGGCCTCGGCGGCATCGGCCTCAACGTGCTGCAGGGCCTGCGGCTCGCCGGCGCCGACATGATCATCGGCGTCGACATCAATAATGACCGAAAGGCCTGGGGCGAGCGCTTCGGCATGACTCACTTCGTTAACCCGAAGGAGTTGGGCAAGGATCTGGTCCCACATCTCATCGACATGACCAAACGCGGCGCTGACCAGATCGGCGGCGCCGATTACACCTTCGATTGCACCGGCAATGTCACGGTCATGCGTCAGGCGCTGGAAGCCTGCCACCGCGGCTGGGGCGAATCCATCGTCATCGGCGTGGCGCCGGCCGGCGCTGAAATCTCGACACGCCCGTTCCAGCTGGTGACCGGCCGCGTCTGGCGCGGCTCGGCTTTCGGCGGCGCCCGCGGCCGCACCGACGTGCCGAAAATCGTCGACTGGTACATGCAGGGCAAGATCCAGATCGACCCGATGATCACCCACGTGATGCCGCTCAGTGACATCAACAAGGGGTTTGATCTGATGAAGCGCGGGGAGAGTATCCGCGGTGTGGTGACGTTTTAAGCGCATCTGCCGCTCTGAATAAGGATGGCGCACGCAGCCAACGAGCTTCGCGCGCCATCATCAACCCAGCGAGCGACGCCTCACGTCGGCAGCATCGCGGCTTCGCCTTCGATACCCTGCTCAGCCCGGCGCCTCGCATAGCGCCGCGCAAGGATCGCGCAGACGAACAATTGAGCCTGATGAAACAGCATGATCGGCAGCACGATCAGGCCGAGGGCGTGACCCGGGAAAAGGATCGCGGCCATCGGAATGCCGCTCGCCATGCTCTTCTTTGATCCGCAGAAGACAATGGCGATCTCATCCTCGGTCGAGAAGCCCATCCAGCGGCTAGCCAGCATTGTCGAGACGATCACAACTGCAAGCACCGCCAGATCGATGGCGAGAACCCCTGCGAGAGTGCCGACCGAGAGCTGGCCCCAGATTCCCTCGACCATGCCGGCGCTGAAGGCGGCATAGACGATGAGCAGCACGGAGCCGCGATCGACCGCCGAGGTGAGACGCGAATGGGAGAGCAACCACGCACCGACCCAGGGGCGGATCAACTGCCCGACCACGAAGGGCGCGACGATCTGCGCGGCAATCTCCTCAAACGCCACGATGGAGAATCCGCTGCCTGCCGAAGACAGCAACAGCGCAACCAGGATCGGCGTGAGCACGACGCCGAGAAGATTGGAGACTGATGCGCTGCACAACGCCGCCGGGACATTCCCGCGCGCGATCGCGGTGAAGGCGATAGATGATTGTACGGTGGACGGCAGCAGACACATGAAGAGAAGACCGGTGGCGAGGTCGGCTGGCAAATACGGACGCAGCGCGAGACTCGCCGCAACGCCAACGAGCGGAAACAGAAGATAGGTGCTGGAGAACACCATCGACTGCAGCCGCCAATGCAGCAGGCCCTCCTTCACGGCGGTCGGCGACAGGCGCGCGCCATAGAGCAGGAAGAGGAGCGCCACAGCAGCGGTGACGGTGTGATCGACATAGACAGCGGCATCGCCGCGCGCGGGCAGCACGGCAGCCAGCGCGACTGTTGCTGTCAGCCACAACAGGAATTGATCGACCGGTAATTTGATATGGCGGCGTGTGATCATAGCGATGAGCCTCTGGTTGATGGCCCAGATCTAATTTCTTCCGCCTTAATGCAAAATCCCCATAACAGCGATATCAATCATCATGTATCGTGATGATCATGGATCATGTGCCAGTCGACCTGTTGCAAAGCTTCGTCGCGGTTGCCGATGCCGGGAGCTTCACCGGCGCGGCCCGTCTCCTCGGGCTGCAACAATCGACCGTCAGCCAGCACATCCGGCGCCTCGAAGAGCAGACCGGCCGTCGCTTGTTCGACCGCAGCACCCACCGGGTGGGCCTCACTCCAGATGGCGATGTTCTGCTCGATCATGCGCGCTCGATCCTGGAACGCTATGCCCATCTGCAGCAGTACCTGTCGGCTGCGCCGCTGCGCGGCCGGTTGCGGTTCGGCGCATCGGAAGATTTCGTGTTGTCGGCATTGCCGAACGTGCTCGCCGCTTTCGCGCGCCGGCATCCGGAGCTTGATATCGAACTGCATTCGGGACTGAGCGAGGATCTGCGCACGTCATTCGATGCGGGTCGACTGGATCTCGCACTGGTGAAGCGGCGAGATGGCGACAGCCGGGGCAGGATTGCATGGAAAGAGCCGATCGAATGGATGGCGCATCCCGAATTCCGGCTCGATCCCGACAGTCCCTTGCCGCTCATCCTCTACCCGCCGCCCAGCATCACGCGCGTCGGCGTGCTGGAGACTCTCGAAGCGGCGGGGCGACGATGGCGTATCGCATTCACGAGCGCCAACGTCTCCGGCCTGAGCGCTGCGGCGCGTGCCGGCATCGGCCTGTTGCCACATTCAGTCCGTTTAATGCCGCCCGGTTTGACGATCCTGCCGTCTCGTGAAGGCCTTCCGAAACTGCCCGACATTCAGTTCGCGGTGATCTTACCGGACCACCCACCACCTGCCGTCGAAGCGCTCGCTACGACCATCATGAACTGGGCCGGTCCGCGCGATCGGCAGAGCTGACGGATCGTCCTTCTCTCCGGCTGGCCGATCTGTCCAGGCGCCCTACTCGCCCTTGAACACCGCGGCGTCCACCACGACGCAGCCGTTCGTATTCAACATCACCGGATTGAGGTCGATGCTCATCACCTTGGCGGACGTATCCGCCATCAACTCTCCGATCTTCACCATCGCATCGACCAGCGCATCCACATCCATCGGCGGCTCACCGCGGACGCCTTCGAACAGTGGCGCGATGCGCAGCTTCGCCAGCGCGCGCTTGGCATCGTCCCTGATGAAAGGCGGCAGCAACAGTGTGGTGTCCTTGAACACCTCGACATATTTGCCGCCGTCGCCAACCATGACCACCGGGCCGAAGACGGGATCACGATGCGCGCCGATCACGATCTCGCGGCGACCGCCGGTCATGGCGGCGACGATGACGCCGTCGAAGCGCGAACCCTGCTTACGGATGATCTCTTCCATCTCGGCATAGACCTCACCGACCGCCTCGCGCGAGGCGGCGCCGAGCTTGACCAGTCCAAGTTCCGACTTGTGGGCGATGTCGGCCGAGCAGCCCTTCACCACCACTTTGCCGCCTATGGTATCGAATGCCGCCTCGGCTTCAGCGCGAGAATGCACGAGCCGATACGGCACCACCGGGATGCCGCGCGATGCCAGCAGAGCGAGGCTGTCGGCTTCATTCATCATCACGGTCTTGTCGGCCGAGATCAATGTGGACGACGGAACGCGCTTGCGCGCCTTCACGCGCGCCATCAGCTCATGATGCGACACATATTGATTCAGCGCGGTGACCGCCTCGACCTCGGTCGGGAATACCGAGACACCCTGCGCCTGGAACTCCTTGGCGACGCTGGGCTGCGTCGCCGCGACCACCAGCGGCTTGCCGGTCTGCTCAGCGAAAGCGGCACTGTCGCGCGCGAAGGCCGGGACGTCGTAGCCCGGGCCCGCCACGGGCACGCCAATGACAAAAGCATCGGCCGCAGGATCTTCGGCGATCACCGGCAGGATGTCGCCGAACAGCCGGCTGTTCGACAGCAGCGCCGCGGTGAGATCGATCGGGTTGGTCGTGGTGGCGAAGCTTGGCAGGATGCCCTTCAGCTTCTTGTCGGTCTCGGGTGCCAGCTTGGCCATCGGCATGCCGACGGTCGAAGCAGCATCCGCGGTCATCACGCAGACCGCGCCGGAATTGCTGATCGCGACCAGGCGACGGCCCTGCGGCTTCCAGCCCTTGAGATAAAGCTCGGTGGCCTCGACGAGGCCGCGCATATCCGGCGCGCGCCAGATGCCGTGATGTTCGAGGAAGGCGTCGACGACGCGGTCTTCATTGGCGAGCGCGCCGGTATGCGACTGCGCTGCCGCCTTGCCGGCATCGGTGCGGCCGGATTTCAGCGCGATAATCGGCAGGTTGCGATGGAGCGCGACTTCGGAGAGTTCTTCCAGATACTTCTTCTCCGGAATGCTCTCGAGATAGAGCAGCATCAGCTTCACTTCCGGATCTTCGGCCACCGCGATGGCAAGTTCGCCGACGGTGATGTCCGAGTCATTGCCGGTGGCGTGGCTGTGACGGACGCCGATGCCCCGCGGATTGAGGAAGCCGACCGGCACCGTGGACAGCGCGCCGCTCTGGCTGAGCATGGCGACATGGCCTTCAACGCGCTCGAATTCCATGAACATGGTGGAGAAGGACGCGATGATGCCGGTGCCGAAATTGGCGAGGCCCTGTGTATTCGGGCCAACGATGCGCATGCCGTGCTTATGCGCGATCTCGACCATGCGGCGCTCTTTCGCCTTGCCGGCGATCGCATCGACTTCGCCAAAGCCCGAGGCCATCACCAGTGCGATCTTGACGCCAGCCTTGGCGCAATCCTCGACGGCGCCGATGGCATTGTCGCCGGCGACGGCGACGATCACCATTTCCGGCGCTTCCGGCAGATCGGCGAGGCTCTTGTAACACTTCTCACCCTGGATCTCCGTGCGCGACGGATTGATCGGGTAGATCTTGCCCCTGAAGCCGAACTTCTGGAGATAGTGGACCGGACGGCCGCCGACCTTGTTGGGATTTTCCGAGGCGCCGATGATGGCCACAGATTTCGGATCGAGGGCGAAGTGCAGACGGCTCATTGAGGAGTCTTTTCGAAGAACGGTACGAGGCGGCCGGTGAATCGCCGATAGCCGGCTTTTACCTTGTCGCCGATGACGAGATCGTTGGCGCCGTGGGCCATCATGCGAAAGCCTTCGACGGTGTCGATGAGCAGGATATTGTAGGGCACATGCTCGCGCGCTTCCGGCGTACCGGCGCGCAGCACGAGGGAGGCCGCATAGACGGTGCCCTCGCCGCTCGCGATTTTGTCGTCGAGATCGGACGACCCGCAGGCCGCGCAAAAGCTGCGGCGGAAATACTGGATCGATTGGCAGGCACGGCAGGACTGATAGCCGATAGCTTCAGTCCCGGTGGTCCAGTCGGCGGCAGGCTTGAGCTCGCTCATGATACGCGCTCCAGGAACATGCTGACATGGGACGACAGCACACCGCCGTCACCGTGCAGCAGCGCGACGGAAGCATCCCTGACCTGACGGTTCTCGGCCCTGCCTGTCATCTGCAGATGTGTTTCGACGAGATGCGCCATGGCGCCACCGACGCCGCAATGACCGTAGCTCAGAAGACCGCCATGGGTGTTGAGCGGCATTGTGCCGTGCTGGCCGAAATGGCCGGCACGCACTTGCGCCGCTGCCTCGCCGCGGCCGGCGAGACCGAGATCTTCCAGCAGCATCGCCAGTGTGATGGTGAAGCTGTCATAGACCGCGGCATAACGGACGTCAGAGATTTCGATGCCCGTCGCCTTCTTCGCGCGCGCAATGGCGATCTCGGCGCCGAGTTCGGACAGCGCCGGCGCGGCGGTGATGTGCTGGTGGGTATGCGCCTGCGCAGCGCCGCGCACGCGGATTTTCGTTGGGCTGGTCGGCTCATAGCTGACAACGAAGGCCGCGCCGCCATCGGACACCGGGCAGCAGTCGAGCAGTTTGAGCGGCGTGGCAATGGTCTTCGAGGCCATCACGTCGGCGACGGTGATCGGTTCGTGAAACTGCGCACCGGGATGAGTCAGTGCATGCTTGCGCATCAGCACGGCGAATTCGGCAAGGTCTTCCTGCGTCACGCCGTATTCGTGCATGTAGCGGTTGGCAACGAGGCCGTAATAGGCCGGGATGGTCGGGCCGAGCGGCACTTCATAGGTGGGATTACCGACCTGCGCCAGCGCCTGGATCGAGGCGTCGCGGCTTTGACCGGTCAGTCGGTTCTCACCGCCGACCACAAGTACGTGTTTGGCGACACCGCCCTCGACCAGTTGATGCGCCAGCATGGCCATCGCCATGCCGGTGGCGCCACCGACCTGGATGGCATGGGCATAGGATGGCGTGATGCCGAAATGCTCGGCGAATACGGTGGCCAGCATGATGTGCGGCATGGTGGTGGAATAGCCGCACAGGAAGCCGTCGATGTCGCCGCGCTTGAGGCCGGCGTCAGTGAGCGCCAGCTCGGCGGCGCGGGACATCAGGTCGATGGTCGATGAGCCCTCGTGCTTGCCGTAAGGGAGGAGACCGACGCCGGTGATGTAGCTCATGCGTCGCTCCAAACTCGATTGTCGTCCCCGCGAAGGCGGGGACCCATAGCCTCGGTAGACAAGATCAACACACAGCCATCGCCACAGCGCCCCTCCACAACATTATAGGTTATGGGTCCCCGCCTTCGCGGGGACGACATGCGGAGCGTGTTGGCGCTGTCACGCATCAATACGACTTCGGCAAACCGAGCGCCTTCTCGGCGATGAAGCTCAGGATCAGTTCGCGGCTGATCGGTGCGATACGCGGGATCAGTGACTCCCGGAAATAACGCTCGACGTGATATTCCTTGGCGTAACCAAAGCCGCCATGGGTCATCACCGCCTGCTCGCAGGCGTGATAGCCGGCTTCGCCCGCGAGATACTTCGCCGAATTCGCGGCAGGACCACAGGGCAGTCCCTGGTCATATTGCCAGCCGGCCGACAGCACCATCAGCCAGGCGGCTTCGAGCTCCATCCAGTTCTTGGCGAGCGGATGCTGGATCGCCTGGTTCTGGCCGATCGGGCGGTTGAACACGTTGCGCACCTTGGCGTAGTCGGCCGCCTTCCTCAGTGCAGCCTTGCCGAGACCGACGGCTTCCGCCGCGATCAGGATGCGCTCGGGGTTCATGCCGTGCAGGATATATTCGAAGCCGTGGCCCTCTTCGCCGATGCGATCCTCGACCGGAATTTCAAAATCGGCAATGAACAGCTCGTTGGAGTCGACGGCCTTGCGGCCAAGCTTTTCGATCTCGTGCACGGCGATCTTGGAGCGGTCGAGATCCGTGTAGAACAGGCTGAGGCCGTGGGTCGGGCTCTTGACGTCTTCCAGCGGCGTGGTGCGCGCCAGCAACAGGATTTTTTCGGCGACCTGCGCGGTGGAGATCCAGACCTTCTGACCGTTGACGATGTAGCGATCGCCCTTGCGCACGGCACGGGTCTTGAGCTGCGTGGTGTTGAGGCCGGTATTCGGCTCGGTCACCGCGAAGCAGGACTTCTCGGTGCCGTCCACGATCGGCGGCAGCATGCGCGCGCACTGTTCGGGCGTGCCAAACACCACCACCGGATTGAGGCCGAACACATTCATATGCACGGCAGACGCGCCCGACATGCCGGCACCGGATTCCGAAATCGCGCGCATCATGATCGCGGCCTCGGTGATCCCCAAGCCCGAACCGCCATATTCCTCGGGAATACAGATGCCGAGCCAGCCGGCATCGGCCATCGCCTTGTGGAAGTCGATGGGGAAACCACCCTCCTTGTCCTTCTTCAGCCAGTAGGCATCGTCGAAACGCGCGCAGATCTTCTCGATGGCGTCGCGGATGGATTCCTGGTTGGCGTCGAGGGCGAAATCCATGCGTCACAGCTCCGACGTATCTGGGATAGCGGCCTGTCGGAGCACGCCATCCTTGTGCATTTTCTCGATCTGCTCGGCCGTATAGCCGACCTCGGCCAGCACCTCGGCATTCTGCTCGCCGAGATGCGAGGCAAGGCGCGTCGGATTGACCGGAGTCTTCGACCAGGTCGCCGAAACCTTCATGCTGCGGATCGCGCCTTCGGTCGGATGCACGACCTGCTGGAAGAAGTCGGTCGCCAGCATATGCGGGTCCTGCATCATACTTTCGAGCGTGTGCATCGGGGTCGACGGCACGTCGGCGTCATCGAGCAGCTTGGCCCATTCCGCCGTCGTCCTGGTTTTGAAGATGCGCGACAGTTCGGCATTCACCGTGTCGATATGCTGGATGCGCTGCGGGAAGGTCGCGAAGCGCGGATCGTCGAACAGCTCTTCGCGGCCGACATGCTTGAGGAAGCTCTTCCACTGCTTGTCGTTATACACCATCGCGCAGATATAGCCGTCCGAGGTCTGGTACGGCCGGCGATCCGGCGACAGGTGTCGGCCGTAACCGCCCTTGTCGAGCGGCGGATCGTAAGTGAGGCCGCCCATGTGGTCGCCCATCATGAAGCTCGCCATGGTTTCGAACATCGGGATGTCGACGCGCTGGCCCTCGCCGGTCTTGTCGCGATGCACGACGCTGGCAAGGATGGCGCCAAGCGCGGTGAGCCCGACGATGCGATCGACCAGCGCATTGGGCACATAGCGCGGCACACCGTCACTGCTGATGCGCGCATTCAACGCGGGCAGCGCGGTGGCGCCCTGGATCAGGTCGTCATAAGCGGGCTTGGCGGCATAGGGGCCGGCCTGGCTGAAGCCGAATACGCCCGCGTAAATCAGCCGCGGATTGATCTTGGCCATGACCTCATAGCCGAGATTGAGCCGCGCCATCGCCGCCGGGCGGACATTGTAGACCAGCACGTCGGCGGTCTGGACCAGTTTCAGCAGCGCCGCACGCCCCTCTTCCTTCTTGAGGTCGATGCAGACGCAGCGCTTGCTGCGATTGGTATTCAGGAAAATCGGGCCCATCCCGGGATTACGCATCGGCCCGATTGACCGAACCACGTCGCCATCGGGAGACTCCACCTTGATCACATCGGCGCCGTAGTCACCCAGCGTCTGGGTGCAATAAGGCCCCATCATCACCGAGGTCATGTCGATGATCCTGATCCCGTGAAGTGGTCCCGTCAAAGTCGTTTGCTCCCGAAAAGCGTGTGGTCAGGCGCCAGTGCGCCCCTGTTGCCTTCGTCTTAGCGGGAGCGGCTTTGCGGACGCAAGGGCGCCAGACGCGGGGCCGTATGCGCGGGATGCCGGTACGCGTCAAAGTGGTAACGACTAGCCGGCCCCCGCCGACGCCGAAGCGCGCATCATTTCCCGCAGCTCGGTCTTCAGCACCTTGCCGTAATTGTTCTTCGGCAGCGCATCGAGATAAACATAGCGCTTGGGGCGCTTGAAGCGGGCGATATTGGCGAGGCAATGCGCGTCGAGTGCCGCATCGTCGGCGGATGCGCCTGGCTCCAGCACCACACAGGCGACGACGACCTCGCCCCAGTCCGGCTCGGGCACCCCGATCGCCGAGACTTCCCGCACGGCGGGATGGGTCAGCAGCGCCTCCTCGACTTCGCGCGGATAGATATTGGTACCGCCGGAGATGATGACATCCTTGGAGCGGTCGGACAGCGTGAGAAAACCGTCGTCGTCGAGTCGGCCGACATCGCCGGTGCGGAGCCATCCGTCCTTCAGCGTTTCGGCATTGGCCTTGTCGTTGTTCCAGTAGCCGAGCATCACAGCCGGCCCCTTGGCCTCGACCTCGCCGGTCTCGCCAACCGGCAAAGGCTTGCCATCGGCATCGGTAATCCGCACCGACATCACGCTCTGCGCCGGACCGACCGAAGCCAGCCGTTCGAGATAGCGCGGGTGTTCGGTATCGGCATGGAAGGCGCGCGGCAGCGAGGTGATCGTCATCGGCGATTCACCCTGGCCGTAGATCTGCACGAAGCGCTGCCCCATGGTGGCAATGGCATCGCGGATGTCGGCCAGATACATCGGCCCGCCGCCATAGACGATGGTGCGCAGCCCCTCGCCGGTCTCGCCGCGCTTCTTCGCCGCATCGACCAGACGGCGCACCATGGTGGGCGCCGCGAACATCGCGACATCGCCGAGTTGCTTGCCGAGATCGAGCACTTCGTCGGGCTCGAAGCCCTGGCTCTCCGGCACGACGTGGCGGGCAGCCATACGGATATGGATGAAATTATAGAGACCGGCGCCATGCGAGATCGGCGCGGCATAGAGGATCGCATCTTCCTGATGGACCTGATCCACATCGGCGAGATAGCACATGGACATGGCCACCAGATTGCCGTGGCTGAGCATCACACCTTTGGGCCGGCCGGTGGTGCCGGAGGTGTAGAACAGCCAGGCGAGATCGTTGTCTTCGCGGGACAGCGGGACCGCGGACACCGGCTCGCCATGCTGCAATTCATGAAACGTTGCGCTGTCGATGGACAGCATCTGCATGCCGGTCGGCAGGTCTTCCTCGACCTGAACGAGCGCGCCACGGCTGTCGTCGTCGACAAAGGCCAGCCTCGTGCCGGCATTGTCGCAGATCCATGCCGCTTCGCGGCCATGCAGCTTGGCATTGATCGGGATCACCACCGCGCCGATCCACCACACCGCGTACATGCATTCGAGATATTTGGTGCAGTTTGACGCGAACAGTGCGACGCGGTCGCCAGGCTGAATGCCGTAATCGCGCACGAGGCCAGCACCGATGGCCGCGGCGCGGCGCGCAAAGGTTTTGTAGTCAGCCTGGACCGTGGTGCCGGTCAGCAGCGCCGGCGCCTGCGGATGCAGACGCGCCGACGATGCCAGCCATTGTGCGACATTCATGGTGTCGCCCTCGCTTGCGCGTTACTTCGCCGGCTCGAGGATGGAGACGTAGTTCGCCACTGCGGCGCCGCCCATATTGAAGATGCCGGCGAGTTTTGCATTTTTGATCTGCATGCCCTCGGGCGCCTGACCCAGCAATTGCATTGCGCTCAGCACGTGCATCGACACACCGGTGGCGCCGATGGGGTGACCCTTGGCCTTGAGGCCTCCGGACGGATTGATCGGCAGCTTGCCGTCCTTCTGGGTCCAGCCTTCCTTGATGGCGCGTGCGCCCTGCCCGCGCGGCGTCAGGCCCATGGCTTCATATTCGATCAGTTCGGCGACGGTGAAACAGTCATGCGTCTCGACGAAAGAGAGATCGCCGATCTCAACGCCGGCGGTTTTCAGCGCCTGCTGCCAGGCCACGGTGCAGCCCTCGAATTGAAGGATGTCGCGCTTCGACATCGGCAGGAAATCCTGCGCATGGCCGGTGGCCTTGATGTTGACCGCCTTGCCCATGGTCTTCGCGGTCTCGGAATCCGTGAGCACCAGTGCCGCGGCGCCGTCGGACACCAGCGAGCAGTCTGTGCGCTTCAAGGGGCCGGCGACGAACGGGTTCTTGTCGCTTTCGGAGCGACAGAATTCGAAGCCGACATCCTTGCGCATCTGCGCATAGGGATTGTGGACGCCATTGGCGTGGTTCTTGGCGGCGATCATCGCCAGCGCATCGGACTGGTCGCCGTATTTCTGGAAGTATTTTTGCGCGATGCCGCCGAACACGCCGGCGAAGCCCGCAGGCGTCTCGCCGTCTTCCGGCAGATAGGACGCGCGGAGCAGGTTCTTACCGATCTCAGGTCCCGGCGTGCGGGTCATCTGCTCGACGCCAACCACGAGCACGATCTTGGCAGCGCCGGCGGCGATCGACTTGATACCCTGATGCACGGCAGCCGAACCGGTGGCGCAGGCATTCTCGACGCGGGTGGCGGGCTTGAAGCGCAAAGCGGGATCGGCCTGCAGCACCAGCGATGCGGTAAAGTCCTGCGGCGAGAAGCCGGCGTTGAAATGACCGAGCACGATTTCATCGACATCACTGGCGGAGATGCCCGCATCGGCCATGGCTTCGGTCGCGACGCGAACCACCATGCTCTCGACGGTCTCGGCGTCGAATTTTCCGAACGGCATATGCGCCCAACCAACGATGCTGGCAGTCATGGTCGTCTCCCTGATCGATTTCAAATATTGAGCCCGTTATAGCCCGGCTTCATGGCGCTTGCAGGCTTTTCATGGTCCGCGCGCACATGGCCGTTATGCCTGCCCAATCGCCAGAACGTATCATTGAGGACGGACAGATCCAGGACCCGCCGACCGCCAGAACCATCGGCTCGGTGAGCCAGCTCGCCACATTGGCCTCGCCGACCCCGCCTGTAGGGCAGAATTTCACGTCAGGAAACGGTCCCGCCCAGGCGCGCAGCATCGCGATGCCACCGGCCTGTTCCGCGGGGAAGAACTTGAGCACATCAAAACCGCGTTCGCGCGCCTGCATCAGTTCCGAGGCCGAGGCGACGCCCGGCAGGAAATGCAGATCGCTGGAAGCTGCAATGTCCAGCAATTCGCGCGTCGCGCCGGGACTGACCGTGAAGCGCGCCCCGATGGCATAGGCCTTCTGGAAATCCGCCGGCGTGAGCACCGTGCCGATGCCGACGATGGCCTCCGGCACTTCGGCGATGACGGCCTTCGCCGCTTCAACGGCAGCATCGGTGCGCAAGGTGATTTCCAGCGTGCGGATACCACCGGCGACTAACGCCCGCGCCAGCGGCACGGCGTCGGAAACACGTTCGATCGTGAGCACGGGAACGACGAATGCTGCCTTCAGCAGCTTTCGCAGATGATCCTGACGCTGACCGATATCGAGAGGCTTGTTCATGCGGATGGTCCTCTCATGAGGGTGTGTCGAACGCGATCATATCGGGCATCGCCTCGCGCGGGATGATCGCACCGGGATGGCAGACGACAGTGCCGGCGAGATAGTGACCTGCCTGTGCGGCGGCGACGGGCTGAGCGCCGCTCAGACGTGCGTGCAGATAGGCAGCAGCGAAACTGTCGCCGGCCGCGGTGGTATCGACCACCGCGCCCCTGACCGGCTCGGCCTCGATACGCTGCGGCTGGCCGTTATGCCGTATGATGCTCGCGGGACTGTCGAGCTTGAGCACCACTTCATCTGCTTTAATACGCGACAGCAGCTTGTCCTCGGCCTCGCCGGGATAGAGCGGCAACAAGTCCTCGACCGAGGCGAGCACGATATCGGAGACCGCAAAAGCATCCTGAAACGCGGCGCGCGCCAGATCGAGATCGGGCCAGCCCCGCGCGCGGAAATTGGTATCGAAAGCGACGCGGACGCCTGCACCGCGCGCTTGTTGAAGCGCCGCAATCAGGCGGTCGCGTCCAGCGATGTCGAACAGCGACAGTGTGATGGCCGAGAGATAGATCAGATCATAGTCCGCGAGTGCGGACAGCAGCGCGTCAGTCTCGGGTAGACTTAGCAAGCTGCGGACAGCTGACGCATCGCGCCAGTGATAGAAGCGGCGCTCGCCCGCCTCATTGGTCTCGATCATATACAGGCCGGGCAGCTTGCCCTTGAGGCGCATCACCCGCTCAGTGCCGATGCCCTCGGCCTGCCAGCCGGCAATCATCTCGTCGCTGAGCGGATCGTCACCGAGCGCGGTGACGTAATCGACCTCCGCGCCAAGCCGAGCAAGGTAGACCGCAGTGTTCAGCGTGTCGCCGCCAAAGGACCGCGTCAGGTGCCCACCCGGCATCTGACGCAGCTCGATCATGCATTCGCCGATGCTGGCGATCCGCATGGTGGCCTCAATCGACGAACTTGCCGCCGAGTTCATCCTCGATATGGATGCGGATGATGTCGTCGAAGGTTTTCTCGGCCGTGGTGAAGCCGAGCTTCAGCGCGCGTGCGGTATCGAAATCACGCGGCCAGCCTGACACGATGCCAGTGATGACCGGATCGGTCTCGCGCTTGATGCGGGCGACGACATTCTTGCCGGCAACGCGATCCAGTGCGGCGATCTGCTCGCCGACGGTCACCGACATGCCGGGCATGCTGAGATTACGCCGCGGGCCCATCGCTTGAAGATCCGTCGTGCCGGCGTGGACGAGGAAGCCCACCGCAGAGCGCGGCGACGCGTGCCAGTGGCGGACGTCCTCGGACACCGGCAGGATGGCTTCCTTGCCGGCCAGCGGCTCGCGGATGATGTTGGAGAAGAAACCGGAGGCGGCCTTGTTCGGTGCGCCCGGACGGACGCAGATGGTCGGCAGGCGGATGCCAATGCCGTCCAGGAAACCCTTGCGGGTGTAGTCGGCGATCAGCATTTCGCAGATCGACTTCTGCGTCCCATAGGAGGTCAGCGGCGTGTGAATGAACTCGTCACCGATCTTGTCGGGGAACGGCGCGCCGAACACGGCGATGGACGAGGTGAAGACCAGCCGCGGCTTGTAGCCGCCGCCGATGGCGCGGATAGCGTCGATCAGGTAGCGGGTGCCGTCGAGATTGATGCGATAGCCCTTGTCGAAATCAGCCTCCGCCTCCCCCGACACGATGGCGGCGAGATGAAAGATCACCTCCGGCTTGTGGGCGACCAGCGGCGCAGCCGTCTTGGGGTCGGCGAAGTCCGACGTCACCAGTTCGATCGGAATCGACGCACCCGCAGGCTTTGCCGGCGCCACCACGTCCTGCAGGGTCATGCGGGTAATGTCGCGATTGCCGAGACGGCCGTCGCGAACCAGTTTCTCTGTGAGCTTGCGGCCAACCATGCCGGCGGCGCCGAGGATGAGGATGTGCAAGGGAAAACTCCTTCTTCTTGTTCTTGGGTTCAACTCTGGCCCTCATGGTGAGGAGGCGCCTCTTTGGCGCCGTCTCGAACCATGAATGAGACTACGGCCATCCTTCGAGACGCGGTCGAAGACGACCGCTCCTCAGGATGAGGGCGGTACATTGGGTAAGCCGCCTACTCCTTCACCGCGCCCGTCATCGCCGACACATAGTGCTCGACGAAGAAAGCATACAGGATCACCAGCGGCAGCGAGCCAACCAGCGCGCCGGCCATCAGCGAGCCCCATTTGTAGATGTCGCCGTCGACGAATTCGTTGACGATGGCCACAGGCACGGTCTTGTTCTGGGTCGATTGCAGGAAGGTCAGCGCATAGATGAACTCGTTCCAGCACAAAGTGAACGAGAAGATGAAGGCCGAGATCAGGCCGGGCACCGCAAGCGGGATGATGATCTTGACCAGGATCTGCCAGCGCGAGGCGCCGTCGATGAGGGCGCATTCCTCGAGCTCAAACGGGATGGTCTTGAAATAGCCCATCAGGAGCCAGGTCGAGAACGGGATCAGCAGCGTCGGATAGACCAGGATCAGCGACAGCGGCGAGTCGAACAGGCCATAGGCCTGGATGACCGAGGCCAGCGGGATGAACAGGATCGACGGCGGCACCAGATAGGCCATGAAGATCAGCGCCCCGACCGTCTCGGCACCACGGAAGCGCAGCCGCACGATGGCATAGGCGGCGAGCACACTGGCAACGATCGACAAAAATGTCGAAGCCGCTGCCACATACATCGTATTCCACAGCCACTGCGGATAGTTGGTTTCGAACAGCAGCTTTTGAATGTGCTTGAAGGTCGGCTTGATCACCCAGAACGGATTGAACCGCTCCATGTCGATCAGTTGCTCGTCGGGTTTGATCGAGGTCAGCGCCATCCAGTAGAACGGGAACAGCAGGATCACCACGATGATGAACAACGGAATGTAGAGCGTGACGATGCGCCTCGGCAGCGACTCCAGATAGGCCATGCCCTCACTGTGATCGTCTTTCTCGACGGTCGGCGCGACGGCAGTACGGTGATCGACGGCGTGATCAGTCATTGTCAGTGCCTTGCTGCCACTTGCGGCGTTGCATGCCGAACCAGGAAATGGCGATGGCTGCCAGGAGGAACGGGATCATGGCGGTGGCGATGGCTGCGCCCTCGCCGAGCCGACCCGAAAGAATGCCGCGCTGATAGCTCAGCGTCGCCATCAGATGCGTTGCATTCACCGGACCGCCGCGAGTCAGCGCCCAGATCAGCTGGAAGTCGGTAAACGTAAACAGCACCGAGAAGGTCATGACGACCGCGATGATCGGCGTCAGCAGCGGATAGGTGATAAAGCGGAAGCGCTGCCACGAGGTGGCACCATCCAGCGTCGCGGCTTCATAGAGTGACGGCGACACGGTCTGCAGACCAGCCAGTAGCGTGATCGCCACGAACGGCACGCCGCGCCAGATATTGGCGAAGATCACGCTCCCTCGTGCCCAGTTGCTGTCGCCCAGGAAATTAATGTTGTGGTCGATCAGCCCCATTTTGATCAGCGACCACGAGATGATCGAAAACTGCGAGTCGTAGATCCACCAGAACGCGATGGCCGACAGCACCGTCGGCACGATGAACGGGATCAGCACGGCGGCGCGGATCAGCGCCTTGAACGGCATGTGGCGGTTGAGCAGCAGCGCCAGATAGAGGCCGACGGCGAATTTGATGGCCGAGGCGACGATCGTATAGAGCAGCGTATTAAACACCGAGAGCCAGAAGATGCTGTCGTCCTTCAGCCATTCGTAGTTCTCTAGTCCGACAAACACGCCGCCGCGACCGATGCGATCGTCGGTGAAGCTCATCCAGACGCCAAGGAACAGCGGGTAAGCGAGAAACAGCAGCAGGAATGCCGCGGCCGGCAGCATGAACCACAATGCGAGCCAGTTGCGGTTGATCCGCAGCCGGTCCCAGGCCGAGGATCTGGGGATCACTTTCCCTGCCCCCGGCATCGATGTCTGGATCGTGGTCATTGCAAGATAGCTCCAGTCGGATGTCGGCTTCGGTCTGATGTCGTGCAGTCAGTCATGCGTCATGATCCGGTTACGGCAGGATCGCTTCGCCCTCGATCTCGACACGTGCGTGCGGATCGATCAGAGCGGAAACCTGAACCAGTGTCATTGCTGGAAAATGCTTACCGAGCGTCGCGCCCCAGGCTTCGCCAACGGCGGCGCCGGACGTCTTGAATGCGTTGATGTCGGTAACATAAGCGCGCAGCATCACGATTTGCTTGGGTTCGCCGCCCGCTGCCTTCAGCACGGTGACGAGATTCTCCATCGCGTAGCGCCACTGCGTACCGAAGTCGGATCCCGCGGCGACTTCGCCCTGCCCGTTCTGCTTGCCGAGCTGACCGGAGATCCGGACGCTCCGCGTACCGCCGGCCACCACCGCATGCGCAAAACCGCGCGGCCGCGTCCAGCCTTCCGGGAGAACTGTCTTGTAGTCGGTCTCTGGCATTCCCATTCCCATCGTTCAGGCAGCCTTTTGTGAAACGAGATTCACGGCTGCTCCGGAGAGTTGCCGGCGCGGGTCGCTCCGCGCCGGCAAGGTCGTCCTCAGGCGCGGAAGATGCGCTTCGCCGCGCGCTCGGCAGACGACATCGCGGTCTTCACGTCCTCGCGGCCCGTGCAGTAATTGGCGTACATGTCGACGACCACGAAGTCGGCGATCGCCGCCGCCGCATTCTCGCTCATCTGCGCTTCGCCCGCCGGGGTCGTTGCCGTCGAAGCCACGTCGCGATATGGCGTGTTCTTCGGATCGGCGGTCCAGATCGGGTTCTTCTCGAAAGCAAGCTGGAACGGCGACAGATAGCCCTGGGCTGACTCGACCCACGGATTGAACTGCTCGGGCTCCATCATGAAGGCGGTGAACGCCTTGCAGGCCTGCGGGAACTTGGTGAAGGAGAAGATCAGGATCGGGAAACCGAGATGAAGCTCACGTCGCTTGCCGTCCAGACCGACGGGCAAATGCGCGTGGTTCATGTCTTCGGCAATCGCCGGGGCTTCCTTCTTTGCGGTCACATAGACCGAGATGCCGTTGGTCGTCAGATGCAGCTGGCCGGCCAGGAATGCCTTGTTGTTCGACGAGTCGTTCCAGGATGCGGTGCCGGGAATGAAGTTATCGTAGAGCGACTTGACGTATTCCAGGGACTTCGCGGTCTCCGGAGAATTGATCGTGACCTTGTTGTCCTTGTCGATCAGCTTGCCGCCATGGGCCCACAGCGCCCAGTGCACCCAGCCATTGGCATCGCCCGAAGCGTGGCCCAGCGCCATGCCGCCGGGGGTGCCGTTCTTGTTCATGCCCTTGAACAGATCCTGGAAGCCACCGAGATCATTCGGGAACGTCTTGTGGCCGGCCTTTTCAGCGGCGGCGACGCGATAATTCACCAGACCGCCGGTCGCAGCGACCGGAACGCCGATCCACTTGCCGTTATGCATGCCGTACTGCTTGCCGGACTCGGCCCAGCCGCCGTTCTTCTTGCCGAGATAGTCGGCGACGTCGGAGACGTCCATGCACTTGGTCGGGAACAGGAACGGCAGGGAGTACAGGCCCCAGACCATGTCGAGGCCCTGCCCGGTATTCGCCGCGACCGAAGCCTTTGGCTGAATGTCGTCATAGGATTCGTTGGAGACGGTGATGGTGACGCCGGTCGCCTTCTGGAAGGCGTCGACGATCTTCATGAAAGCCACGTCTTCGGCTTCGACGAAGCGCTTCCAGCGCAGCAGGTTGATCTTGGCGCCGGCTTCCGGCTTCCACTGTGAGGCCTGCGCCCAGGCTTTTGCGTAGCCCAGCAATTGATCCGCGGACATGGTCGCCGCAGCAGCAAGCGTGATCGCGCCGCCCTTGAGCAGAGATCGGCGATCCGGTGTAAATCCAGTCATCTTTCGTCTTCTCCCTGTAATATTGGTTCGTTGATCGACCAATGTTTTGAAATTGATTTGGTGCAACAGCGCGTCAGTTGACGCGCTTGCCGGTCTCCTTGTCGAACAGATGCGCCGAATTCGCGCGCGGCCTGAGATGAATCTTGTCGCCCGGTGCGACCGGACGCCGATCGCGGAAGATCGCGATGATGTCCTGGGTGCCGATGCGCGCAACGACCTGGGTTTCCGACCCCATCGGCTCGACCACCACGACCTCGGCCTCGATGCCGTCATCGGCGAATTCGAGATGCTCGGGACGAATGCCGTAAGTGACAGCCTTGTCGTTCCCTGCCGCAGGTGCTGCCGTAATCGGCAACTTCGCGCCATTGGCGGTTTCCACCCAGGGCTGGCCACCATTCACCTTCAGCGTGCCTTCGAGAAAATTCATCGCAGGCGACCCGATGAAGCCGGCAACGAACTTGTTCTCGGGGCGATCGTAGAGTTCCAGCGGTGCGCCCATCTGCTCGACGATGCCGTCCTGCATCACCACGATCTTGTCGGCCATGGTCATGGCCTCAATCTGGTCATGCGTCACATAGACCGTCGTGGTCTTGAGGCGCTGATGCAGTTCCTTGATCTCGGCGCGCATGGCGACGCGCAGCTTGGCATCGAGATTCGACAGCGGCTCGTCGAACAAAAACACTTGCGGGTCACGCACAATGGCGCGGCCCATGGCGACGCGCTGACGCTGACCGCCCGACAACTGCCGGGGGAAACGCTCAAGCAATCGCCTCAAATCGAGAATATCGGCGGCGCGATTGACCTTCTGATCGATCTCGCTTTTGTCGGCGCCGCGCAGCTTGAGCGAAAAGCCCATATTCTGGGCAACCGTCATATGCGGATACAGCGCGTAATTCTGGAACACCATGGCGATGTCGCGCTCTTTCGGCTGGACATCATTGACCACGCGATCGCCGATCGAGATCGTGCCGGAGGTGATCTTCTCCAAGCCCGCCAACATGCGCAGCAATGTGGATTTTCCGCAGCCGGATGGCCCAACCAGCACCACGAATTGGCCATCCTCGATGGGGACCGACACGCCGTGGAGAACCTCAAAACCGCCAAAAGACTTACGAACGTCGTGAATCTGCACGGACGCCATACATTTCCCTCCCAAATGTCCCATTTTAGAGACTGCGTCCTCCGATTGCCGGAGCCGCCTGTTCTTACTTGTCTGACATCCTACCAGATTTTCTGGCGGCGTGTCGTTGGATCATAGTCGTAGAAAAACTTCGCAGATGCAAACGTTGCGAAGCAGCCAGTGGCGTGCAAACATTCGTGACCAATCAAAAGAGACGACGCACCAGAATATAAAGTGTGCGCTGCGGGAGAAATGATGACCAAGTCGACTTCGTCCACGCCGACTGCGGGGACCTCGCCTGCAAAGGCAACCAAGCGCAAACTTCGTTCGAGCGAATGGTTCAACGATCCCCACAATCCCGGAATGACTGCACTCTATCTTGAGCGCTATCTGAACTACGGCCTGACGCGTCACGAATTGCAGTCCGGCAAGCCGATCATCGGCATTGCGCAGACTGGCAACGACCTGTCGCCCTGCAATCGCCATCATCTCGAACTCGCCAAGCGCGTGCGCGAAGGCATTACCGCCGCCGGCGGTCTTGTGATGGAATTCCCGGTACATCCGATTCAGGAGACCGGTAAGCGGCCGACTGCGGCGCTTGATCGCAACCTTGCTTATCTCGGCCTTGTGGAAATCCTGTTCGGTTATCCGCTCGATGGCGTCGTGCTGACAACCGGCTGCGACAAAACCACGCCGGCCTGTTTGATGGCAGCAGCGACAGTCAATCTCCCCGCAATCGTGTTGTCCGGCGGTCCGATGTTGAACGGCTGGCACGAAGGCCAGCGTACCGGCTCCGGCACCGTGGTGTGGAAATCACGTGAACGCCTTGCCGCCGGCGAGATCGGCTACGAAGAATTCATGACGCTGGTCGCGTCCTCGGCGCCGTCGGTCGGCCATTGCAACACCATGGGCACCGCGTCGACGATGAACTCGCTGGCCGAAGCTTTGGGCATGTCACTGCCCGGCTGCGCTGCCATCCCCGCTCCCTATCGCGAGCGCGGCCAGATTGCCTATGAGACGGGCAGCCGTATCGTCGACATGGTGTGGGAGGACCTCAAGCCGTCCGACATCCTGACGCGCAAGGCGTTCGAGAACTGCATCGTGGTCAATTCCGCCATTGGGGGTTCGACCAACGCGCCCATTCATATCAACGCGCTGGCGCGTCATATCGGTGTCGAACTCGATATCGACGACTGGCAGAAATTCGGCCATGACGTACCGCTGCTGGTCAACATGCAGCCGGCCGGTTTCTATCTCGGCGAGGAATATCATCGCGCCGGTGGTGTGCCCTCGGTGGTCCGCGAGCTGATGAAGCACAAGCGCATCCATGAGGATGTGATCACGGTGAACGGCAAGACCATGGGGGAAAATTGCGCCGCCTCGCCCAAACCGGACAACGACGTCATCTGGTCCTATGACAAGCCGCTGGTGGCTGATGCCGGCTTCCTCGTGTTGCGCGGCAATCTGTTTGATTCCGCGATCATGAAGACCTCGGTGATCTCCAAGGAATTCCGCGATCGCTATCTGATCAATCCGAAGGATCCGAACGCATTTGAAGGCCGCGCCATCGTGTTCGAGGGGCCGGAGGATTATCACCATCGCATCGACGATGCCTCGCTCGATATTGACGAGCATTGCATCCTGTTCGTGCGCGGCACCGGCCCGATCGGCTATCCCGGCGGCGCGGAAGTCGTGAACATGCAGCCGCCGGCAGCGCTGATCAAACGCGGCATTCTATCGCTGCCCTGCATCGGCGATGGCCGGCAGTCGGGCACATCCGGCTCGCCGTCGATCCTCAACGCGACGCCTGAAGCGGCAGCCAATGGCGGCCTCGCAATCCTGAAAACGGGCGACAAGGTGCGCATCGATCTCAACAAGGGCTCGGCGAATATCCTGATCTCCGACGAGGAGCTGAAGCGGCGTCGCGCCGAACTGATGGCCAATGGCGGATTCAAATATCCGGCCAACCAGACGCCGTGGCAGGAGCTCTATCGCAACACCGTCGGCCAGCAGGCCACCGGCGCCTGTCTCGAACTGGCGACGCGATATCGCGATATCGCCGGCACGGTCGGGACGGCGCGGCATAATCACTAATCCCTCGGTCGTCATTGCGAGCGCAGCGAAGCAATCCTGTCTTTCTTCTTGGCTTCTGGATTGCTTCGTCGCTTCGCTCCTCGCAATGACGGCGGAGAGTGAATGAAAAATTTCAGGGAGATTTCACATGTCTGACCGCTTGAAAGGCAAACGCGCCTTCGTCACCGCGGGCGCTGTCGGTATCGGCCGCGCCTGTGCACTGGCCTTTGCGCGCGAAGGCGCAACGGTGTTCGCCACCGATATCGACGACAAGGGCGTGGCGCTGCTGACCAAGGATGGTATCGCCGAGACTGCACGGCTCGACGTGCGCGACACGGCTGCCGTCGAAGCGATGGCGAAGAAGGTCGGCGATATCGACATCCTGCTCAACGCCGCCGGCTTCGTGCATCACGGCGCAGCACTGGAATGCTCCGATTCCGACTGGGACTTCTCGTTCGACCTGAACGTCAAATCGATGCACCGGACCATCCGTGCGTTCCTGCCCGGCATGCTCGCGCGCGGCAATGGTGCGATCGTCAACATTTCCTCCGCCGCCGGTGTCTTCAAGGCAGCGCCTAACCGCTACGTCTATGGCGCAACCAAAGCCGCCGTCGCCGCCCTCACCCGTGCTGTGGCCGTCGACTACATCACCAAAGGCATTCGCTGCAATGCGATCTGCCCTGGCACGATCGAAACGCCGTCGATGCTCGACCGCGCCGCAGCCGCAGGCCCGAATGGCCGCGAGCTGTTCGTGAGCCGGCAGCCGATGGGCCGCCTCGGGACCGCCGAGGAAATCGCATCCCTCGCCGTCTATCTCGCCAGCGACGAGAGCGCCTTCACCACCGGCGTCGCACACATCATCGACGGCGGCTGGACGCTGTAACCGAGGACATCGCATCATGAACAAGATCGATCTGAACGGCCGCTACGCCGTGGTCACGGGCGGCGCCCAGGGCTTTGGCCGCGCGATCACCGAACGCTTCGTGGCTTCCGGCGCCAAGGTGGCGATCTGGGATCAGGATATTGACCTGGCCGTAAAAACGGCGAGCGAAATCGGCGACGACGTGATTGCCCTCAAAGTCGACGTCACGGACGTGGCTTCAATTGATGAAGCTCGCGCTGCGACGCTTCAAGAGTTCGGCAAGATCGATATCCTGGTCAACAATGCCGGCATCACTGGATTCAACAAGCCGGTGTGGGAGATCGATTACGACGACTGGCGCAAGGTGATGCGCATCAATCTCGACGGCCCGTTCCTGTGCTGCAAGGCCGTTGTACCGGTGATGCTGAAGCAGAATTACGGCCGTATCGTCAACATCGCCTCGATCGCCGGCAAGGAAGGCAATCCGAATGCCTCGCACTATTCGGCGTCGAAGGCCGGCCTGATCGCGCTGACCAAATCGCTCGGCAAGGAACTCGCCGGCCACGAGATCAACATCAACGCCATCACGCCTGCTGCCGCGAAGACGGCGATCTTCGACCAGATGACGGAACAGCACATCAACTTCATGCTGTCGAAGATTCCGAAAGGACGTTTCGTACTGGTGCAGGAACTGGCCGCAATGGCTGCGTGGCTGGCCTCGGAAGACTGCGCCTTCTCGACCGGCGCGGTGTTCGATATTTCGGGCGGACGGGCGACCTACTAAGTCGCCCTTCTCGTCAGCCCTTGCCCTTGACGCGGAAGATCACGGGCACGGTGAAGCTCAGGCCGTCGTCGGCGATCAACGGCGGCGGCGCCGGCAGCGGGTCTGAGCGGCGGACCATAGCAACCGCGGCCTCGTCGAATGCGGCGTCGCCAGAGCCCTTCACCACCCGCACAGCCAAGACCTTGCCGACGCGGTCGATCTCGAAATTCACTGTCACTTCGGCGGTCTTCTGCTGGCGTTCCTGCGGATAGCGCTTGTTCTTTTCGAGATAGGCGCTGAGTTGCTTGGACCAGATTGTCGACAGGCGCTTCTTGTCGGTGCCGATGCCGCCCTGCTGCGCCTGCGCTTTCTCGCCGGTCTTGGAATCATCGAGCTTCTGCTGCGCGGCGGCTTCCGACGCGACGGATTCCTGCGACGCCTGCTGCTGTTTTTGCGCCTTTTCGGGTGTCTCTTCTTCCGGCTTGGTCGCCTTGCTCTCGGTCACGACCTGATCGGGTTCTTCGCTCTCGTGCGGCGTCTCCTTGGGGAGATCGCTCTGCTTCTCGACAGCCTTCTGCTCCTGAACGGCCGGAGATGCGGTCGAGGCCTCCGAATCCGGGCCCTGCGGAAGATCGGTCGGCTCGACGTCGGGCGACACCATTTCCATCCCGACTTCGATGGCATTGGCGCCGAGGCCGTCGTCGTCTTCTTCCTGCTGCATCTCGAACACAGCCGCGGCGATGCCGCCGACATGCAGCAGCACGGCGACAAGCGCCGCGATCAGCCACAGTCGCCAGGACGACTTTCTATCGAGCTCGGACATAGCGCTTCCGTAACGTCAGGGCTTCGGCGCGTCAGGTGCAGCGATCGGTGCCGGCGATACCGCAGCGGCATCCGGAACCCCTTCCAGTGCAACAAGCTTGGTCTTCTGATAGCCACCGGCACGCAGCCGTTCCATCACATCGAAGAATTCGCCATAGGGCACCGCGCGATCGACGCGCAGGAAGATCGGACGATCCTTGTTGCCATCGCCCATCGCATCGAGCTGACGCACCAGATCGACACGCTTGACCATGTTCTCGCCGATCGCGACCGCCAGGTCGGGCTTGATGCTCACATAGGTCGGCTTGTCCGGCTTCTTCTGCGGCGTCACCGTAGAGGACGGCAGATTGATCGGCAGGTCCACCGTCGACAGCGGCGCGGCCACCATGAAGATGATCAGCAGAACCAGAATGACGTCGATGAAGGGTGTGACGTTGATTTCGTGATTTTCACCGAAATCATCATCGTCGTCTGCACCCTCGGAAAGCGACATACCCATGATTATTCAGCCGCTGCGCGTGCGTGTGAACTCGAATGCGTGCGATCAAGATCGCGTGACAGCAGACGACCGGCGGCGCCCTGCGCACGGCCGACGATTTCCATGTAGGCCTTCGTCACGCGCGAGAAGTGATTGTAGATGATGACCGCCGGGATCGCCGCGACGAGGCCGATGGCGGTCGCCAGCAGTGCTTCGGCGATGCCGGGCGCGACGACGGCGAGATTCGTAGTCTGCGATTTCGAGATACCGATGAAGCTGTTCATGATGCCCCAGACGGTGCCGAACAGTCCGACGAACGGCGACGTTGCGCCAATGGTCGCGAGGATGCCCATACCGGTGCGTACCTTGCGGCCCTCAGCGCGAACGATCTCGCCAAAGCTCGACGCGGCGCGCTCCTTGATGCCTTCATCGCTCGAAATGCCGGCGGACATCCGCCCTTCCCGCATCGCCGCTGCCAAAAAGCGCGACAGGATCGTGCCGCGCTCACCGAGCGCCATCTGCGCCTCGGACAGCGAACGCGATTCACCGATCTTGCGGAGCGCGGCCTTCAGGCGACGCATGGCCCAGGTCAGTTCCATCATCTTGAAGATGCCGACCGTCCAGGTGACGACCGATGCGAAAGCCAGACCCACCATCACCGCCTTGACGATGATGTCGGCACCCATGAACATTTTCCAGGGCGACAGATCGTGCTCGCCGGTAGCGACCATCGGCCTGGGCGCGGCCTCCGTCACCGGGCTAGCAAGAGCTGTCGAAGCGGCCGGGCTCGCCACTGGGCTGCTCGGCTGAGCAGTTACCGGGGCCGGCGCCGCAGTGGGAGCTGCCTGAGTAACCACCGGCGCCACGGGCTTTGCAGCCTGCTGCGCAATCATTGGCGAAGCAAATGCGACGACTGCCAGCACAGCCAGCAACTTAAGAATAGTTCTAAACAAGCTTATACCTCGGCCCAGTAGCGGATGAGATTATGATAGATGCCCGTTAATTTGACCGTTTCTGGGTCGTCTCTTCCGAGACGTTCAACTAGGCTCTGAATCGCGCTGTCGAGATCGAAGATCATGCTGCGCGCATGAGCATCACGTATCATGCTCTGTAGCCAGAAAAAAGACGCTACGCGCATACCTGCCCTTAGAGGTGTTACAAGGTGCAAACTGGAAGCAGGATAAAGTACGAGGTGGCCGGCCGGCAGCTTCACCTCGTGTGAGCCGTAATTGTCTTCAATGACGAGCTCACCGCCTTCATATTCTTCGGGCTCGGAGAGGAACAGCGTCACTGACAGGTCGGTGCGGATACGCATGCCGGTGAGATGATCGCCGCGCACCGCATTGTCGACATGCACGCCGAAGTGATGTCCATCCGACGAGACGTAACGATTGAACAGCGGCGGGAAGATATGCAGCGGAATTGCTGCAGACAGAAACCGCGGGTTCGACGTCAGTGCCGAGATAATCTGATTACCGAGCGTGCGGGCCACATCGCTGTCCGGCGGCAGTTGCTCGTTCCTTTTGACCAGAGCCGATTGCGCACCGGCAGTCGAGCGACCGTCCTCCCAACCGGCCGCATCCATGATGCGGCGGAACTCCGCCACATCACTTTTGCTCAAGACATCAGGGATGCAGATCAGCATCCTCTAGAACTTCCCACTGAGAACAAGTGTTCCCGACCGACCCGGCGCCACCAGCACGAACGGTGCAGCGCTGTTGTAGAAGCCGTCATAGTAAAGCTTGTTGGTCAGGTTGTTGACGAACAGCTTGAGCGTGATGTTCTGGTCGATCTTCTTCTCGACAAACATGTCGAAGCGCCAGAATTCCGGCAGGACCGTCGTGGTGGTCGTGTACAGAATGCCACCGGTGCGCTGCGACTGATAGGTCGCCTGCCCGCCCAGCTCCCAGCCGTAGTCGAACTTGTACTTGGTCATCAGGTTGAACGATTGATGCGCGATATTGGCGAGATCGCGCCCGATGAAAGCAGGCGTTGCCGAGTTCAACACCTTGGATTCCATCAGAACCAGACCGCCGAACACGCTCCAGCGATCGGTAATCTTGCCGGCGACGCCGAGATCGATGCCGCGGATTCGGTATGACGCGCCAGCCACGACCTGCGTGGTACCGGCAACGGTCAACTGCTCGCGCGCATTGCTCTTGGTGGTCTCGAACAGGGCGCCTGTCAGCAACAAATGGCCATCGAACAGTTCCCACTTGGTACCGACTTCCGCCGACTTGTTCTTCTCCGGCGCAAACACCTGATTATAGGCGCCTGTGAGGTTGAAGCCGCCATAGCGCGCGTCGGTGCCGTCCAGTTCCGCACCGACCGGGTTGGTCGACGTGGCATAGGCCGCATAGACGCTGCCATAGGGTAGCGGCTTCAACGTCAGGCCGACATTCCAGTTTACATTTCCGCTATCCGCCTTTTGCGGGAACGTGGTGGTGGTCGCAAACGGCTTGCCTGCGCTGACGCTGTAGTCGTCATAACGGATGCCGGTGTTCAGATAGACGAGGTCGTTGTAGTTCGCCGTGTTGATGGCGTAGCCCGCATTGGTGTCGACCTTGATCACCGTTGGGTTGTTGGCACGGGTGGGCTGCGCAAAAGCCGAATAGGTCAGATACGGATTATTGATCGGAACGATCACCGAGCCGATGCTGGTGCTGCCACCCGGCAGTGACTCCGTCGTCAGGCCCGTAAAAGTGTCGATATCGACCTTCTCGCGCGAGATTTCGGCGCCGACGATGGTCGTGTGCCTGATCGGGCCGGTGTCGAACTTGAACTTCAAGTCAGACTGGTTGGCGATCGTGTCCGTGGTCTGGTAGCGGCTGACGGCGTTGAGCTGCACCAAACCGTAGCCGGCAGGATCGGGAGAATAGCCGGGAATGCCGGCGCGGGGCGCTTCCGGCAAAGTGCCGACATAGGCCAGGGTCGAACGTTCCAGCCGCATCTTGTTGCTGAAGGTGACATCCGGCGTCAGCGCGACTTCGGTGTTCAGCGAGCCGATATCCTGACGGGCATGCTGGAAGTCGCGATTGGCGAAGCCATAGTAGTTGTTGCGGTTGGCGATGCCGGTTTCCGTTGATGGCTTGTTGGCCGCGCGGTCCCATGGAATACCGAAATCCGGGATCGAATTGAGGTCGGTGTGGATGTAGTTGGCCGTGACCTTCACGGCATCGACCGGCGTCCACTTGATGGCCGCGAAGCCTCCCCAGCGATCGTCAGTCGTGGTGTTGCGGCCAGCAACATTGGCGTCCTGGAACAGGCCGCCGGCGCGCACCGAGACCGTCGGGCTCAGCACCTGATTGGCGTCGATAGTCACGCGCTTGGTGGCATCGGTGCCGAAGGCGGTATCGATATTGGTGAAATTCTTGTCGCCCGCCTGCTTGGTGACAATGTTGATCGCACCGCCTGCGGTGCCGCGTCCTGCGAAGGACGATGCCGGACCGCGCAGGATCTCGACCTGTTCGGTGAAGAAGTTTTCGCGAATGCTAACGGCCGGGTCGCGGATACCGTCGACGAACACGTCATTGCGGGCATCGAAGCCGCGAATGAAGAAGCGATCGCCGAAAGCGTTGCCGCCCTCACCGGTTCCAAGCGTCACGCCGGCTGTCGAACGGACGGCATCGCGCAGCGACGTCGCATTTTTGTCCTCGAGAACTTCCCGGGTGAGTACCGTGACGGTGCGCGGCGTATCCAGCAGCTTCTCGGTGAATTTGCCGCCCGCAAGCCGATCGCCTTTATAGGGCGCGGAGGGATCGGCATAAGGATCAGCGGCAAGTCCGCCAGCATTCGGAAACGGTACGGGCGCGACTGCCACCGGTTGAGCCCGGCGGGCGGCGCGGCGGAGCGCGGTGCGCGCGCGAATCTGGTCCGGACTTGGCTTCGACGCCGCCGGCCGGGGCCGGGCAACTGGGGCATCCACTGTGACCGGCGGAAGGGTGGATTGCTGCGCTTCGGCACCGCTGAACGACGCAACCGCGATAAGACCCGCAACCGCCGTTACTTTGCGGCCAGAATGGGGATCGGCGCCCTCGCCGACACGAACCTCAGAAACAGCACGCAAAGACCGCGGCATTTTCGCCGTACCCATCGAATTCCCCCAAAACTGCGACGCCAGGACGCATCAAGTGCGATAATTTGTCCCATGGACGTAGTCGGCAGGAGAACGGGTGGTCAACGCAATTGGGCGAGAATGCAGGGTTCTTATGTTTGAATATGTCTAGATTGGTCGCGGCAGCTACCTAGAGGTAATATGAAACGGTCACCCTATTCACTGCTGGGCGGCTTCATCAGCGAGAACATCTCGTCGACGGTCTGAAGCGCCGACTGCCTCACCCGATCCGTATTCTCCATGCCGGCGATGTTGATGCCACGCACGACGGCTTTGATCTCGTCCCGATAGTCGGTCAGGAAGCGCAGCGGATCCGGCGAGTCATTGGCGACCCGCGCGATCAATCCGGTAATCAAAATCTGACAGGCGATCATCCGCCCATTCAACTCGTCCATGTCCCGCTCCGGATTACAAGCCGCAATGTCGGCTTCGACGAGCCTATGGCGGATACGACGCGCAGTTACAACACCAGGCGCTTCTCACTGCGCCGATGGATTGTCCAAGACGCCGCATAAAACAAGGCGCAGTGTCCTGTTGGAACGATGCGAGAAATCACGCGTAAATCATAGTGAACATGAAGATTTGGCAATGAAGCACGCGTTCAAGCGGTCGTGTGTTTACAGCATTTGAGTCGACACCTAGCTGATCAGGAGCCGCCCACGCGGGCGCGCATCGGACGCGCATGTCTGCGTCAGTGGCTGCCAAGAGATTGATGAGATCACCATGACAACGCTTATCCGTTTTCGATGGACTGGACTGATCGCTCTGACGCTGCTTGCGGCCGGCGGAACTATCGCATGGCAGCATTACGGAGCTACCGGAGCACAGCAGGCGAATGCCGACAAACCGCGCGGCCCTGCCCCCGTCCCGGTGAAAATCGCATCTGTCGAAAAAGCTGATTTCCCCGTTTATCTCGGCGGTTTAGGCACCGTGCAGGGTTTTAATACTGTCGTCGTGCGGACCCGCGTCGATGGTCAGATCGACACGATCGCTTTCACCGAAGGACAGATCGTCAAGGAGGGTGACCTGCTTGCACAGATCGATCCGCGCCCGTTCCAGGCAGCGCTCGATCAGGCCAAGGCCAAGAAAGCGCAGGACGAAGCCAATCTCGCCAATGCTAATCTGGATTTGCAGCGCTTCACCAAACTCGGCGAATTCGCGACACGGCAACAGACAGACACACAACGCTCCACCGTGCAGCAGTTGAGCGCGCAGATCGCTGCCGACGATGCCGCGATCTCGAATGCGCAGACCCAGCTCGCTTACACCACGATCAAGGCGCCGATCTCCGGCCGCGTCGGCTTTCGTCAGGTCGACCAAGGCAACATCGTCAATGCCGCGACACAGACCGGTATCGTCACCATCGCGCAGATCGAGCCGATCGCCGTGATCTTCACCGCGCCTGAACAGAACCTCATCGACATCAGCCAGTCGCTCGCGGAACATCCGCTCAAGGTGATCGCGCTGACCACCGACGGAAAGCGGACGCTCTCGGAAGGCACGCTCGCAGTCATCAATAATCAGGTGGATACGACCAGCGGCACGATCCGGCTCAAGGCGGTATTCGACAACAAGGACCACGTGCTGTGGCCCGGCCTTTCGGTCTCGACACGGTTGCTGGTAACCACCCTGAATGATGCGACCGTCATTCCCGACGATGCCGTTCAACATGGGGCCGACGGGCTCTATGCCTTTGCGGTCGGGGCCGACAACAAAGCCGAGCTGAAGAAAATCAAGGTCGGCCGTTCCATCGATGGCCGCACGGTGGTCGAGGACGGGCTGAGCGCCGGCGAGCGCGTCATCGTCGCCGGGCAATATAAAGTGCAGCCGGGCGCGCTGGTGGCGACGTCAGTCGCAACATCCGCAGCCAGCCCTGCGAAAGGCGAATAGCCATGAACGGAGGAATTTCAGCACCGTTCATTCGCTATCCGATCGCAACATCATTGCTGATGGCCGGCATCCTGTTCGTCGGCCTGGTCTCCTATCCCCAGCTTCCCGTCGCGCCTTTGCCGCAGGTCGACTTCCCGACCATCCAGGTCGCCGCCACCTTGCCCGGCGCCAGTCCCGAGACGATGGCATCCTCGGTGGCGCAGCCGCTGGAGCGACAGCTCGCGCAGATCCCCGGCGTGGCGCAGATGACCTCGACGAGTTCGCTCGGCACATCGGCAGTCACGATCCAGTTCGACCTCAACCGCTCGATCGACGGCGCCGCCAATGACGTGCAAGCCGCGATCAATGCCGCTGGCGGGCAACTGCCGAAGACGCTTCCGAGCCCGCCCACCTATCGCAAGGTCAACCCGGCGGACTCGCCGATCATGCTGCTGTCGGCGACATCGGACACGCTTCCCATTACAACCGTCAGCGACAGTGTCGATGCGCAACTGGCGCAGCAGATCAGCCAGATCTCCGGTGTCGCCCAGGTTACGATCGGCGGCCAGCAAAAGCCGGCGATCCGCATCCAGATCGATCCCGCCAAGCTGGTCGCCAAGGGGCTGCAACTCGAGGACATCCGCAGCCAGATCGCGATCACCACTGTCGACAGCCCGAAAGGCAATATCGACGGCGCGACCCGCAGCTACACGATCTACGCCAACGACCAGTTGCCGGAATCGAAGGACTGGAACGACGTCATCATCGCCTATCGCAATGGTGGTCCGCTGCGAGTCAGGGATATCGGCCAAGCGGTGACCGGCCCTGAAGACGCCAAGCAGGCGGCCTGGGCTAATGGCAAGCGCGGCGTGTTTCTGGTGATCTTCAAGCAGCCCGGCGCCAACGTCATCGACACCGTCGACAAGATCAAGGCCGAGCTGCCGCGTCTGGTGGCCGCGATACCGCCGACCGTGAAGATCGAGGTCCTCAGCGATCGCACGCAGACCATCCGCGCCGCCGTGCAGGATGTCCAGTTCACCCTGCTGCTGACCATCGCGCTCGTCGTAATGGTGATCTTCGTCTTCCTGCGCAGCGTCTGGGCCACCGTCATTCCCAGCGTGACCGTACCGCTCGCATTGCTCGGTGCCTGCGCGCTGATGTGGGTGTTCGGCTATACGCTCGACAACCTATCGCTGATGGCGCTGACCATCTCGGTCGGCTTCGTGGTCGACGACGCCATCGTGATGCTGGAAAATATCACTAGATATATCGAGGAAGGCGAAACACCGATGGCTGCCGCGCTGAAAGGCGCCGGTGAAATCGGCTTCACCATTGTCTCGATATCAGTCTCGCTGGTCGCGGTGCTGATCCCGCTGCTGCTGATGGGTGGCATTATCGGCCGCCTGTTCCGCGAATTCGCCGTGACACTGACCATGACGATTTTCGTCTCGCTGGTGGTGTCGCTGACGCTGACCCCGATGATGGCCTCGCGCTTTCTGCGCGAGGAGAAACACGCCAAGCATGGCCGGCTCTATCAGCTCAGCGAGAATGCCTTCGATGCTCTGCTGCGCGCCTATGAGCGCGGCCTCGACCTCGTGCTGCGCTGGCGCCTGACGACGCTGATGGTGTTCTTCGCCACGCTCGTCCTGTCGGTCTATCTGTTCATGATTATCCCGAAGGGCTTCTTCCCGCAGCAGGACACCGGCCTGATCACCGCTTCCTCCGAAGCGTCGCAGGATATTTCCTTCGCCGACATGAAGATCCACCAGGAAGAACTCGGCAAGATCGTGCAGGCCGATCCCGACGTCGCCAGCGTCGCCATGTCGATCGGCGGCAGTGGCGGTGCGCTCAATACCGGGCGCATGTTCATCACGCTGAAGCCACGCGACGAACGTTCCGCCAATGCGCAACAGATCATCACACGGCTGCGACCGAAGCTGGAGAAGGTTCAGGGCGCACGCCTGTTCATGCAGGCGGCACAGGATATCCGGCTCGGTGGCCGGGCTACCCGCACCCAGTTCGAATATACGCTGCAGGACGCCAATCTGGCCGAACTGAACGAGTGGGCGCCGAAGATTCTGGCCAAGATGCAGACGCTGCCGGGCCTACGCGACGTCGCTACCGACCAGCAGACCAAGGGCACGACGCTGACGCTGACCATCGATCGCGACAACGCCTCGCGCTACGGCATCCAGCCGCAACTGATCGACGACACACTGTATGATGCGTTCGGCCAGCGTCAGGTCGCGCAGTATTTCACGCAGTTGAACAGCTATCACGTCATTCTCGAGATATTGCCCGAGATGCAGGGCAAGCTCGATTCACTTGACAAGATCTATATCAAGTCGCCGACGACAAGCGACATGGTGCCACTGTCGGCCTTTGCCAAATGGACGACGGTGCCGGTGCGGCCGCTCTCGATCAGCCATCAGGGACAATTCCCGGCGATCACGATCAGCTTCAATCTCGCGCAGGGTGTTGCGCTTGGACAGGCGACCGATGCCGTACAGGCTGCCATGCAGGATATCGGCGCGCCCTCGACCTTGCGCGGCACCTTCCAGGGCACGGCGCAGGCATTCCAGCAATCGCTATCGACGGTGCCACTGCTGATCCTCGCAGCACTGGTTGTGGTCTATCTGATCCTCGGCATTCTCTATGAGAGCTACATCCACCCCCTGACAATCCTGTCCACCCTGCCCTCTGCCGGCGTCGGCGCGCTGGCGATCCTGATGGCGTTCGGTTTCGATTTCAGTCTGATCGCACTGATCGGCATCGTGCTGCTGATCGGCATCGTCAAGAAGAACGGCATCATGCTGGTGGACTTCGCAATTGCTGCCGAGCGCGACGAACATCTCGAACCGGAAGAAGCCATCCGCAAGGCCGCTATCCTGCGTTTCCGCCCGATCATGATGACGACCATGGCGGCGCTGCTTGGCGGCGTGCCGTTGATGCTCGGCACCGGCACCGGTTCGGAAATCCGCCAGCCGCTCGGCTACGCGATGGTCGGCGGCCTGATCGTCAGCCAGGCACTGACGCTGTTCACGACACCAGTGGTCTATGTCTATCTCGACAAGCTTTCCAATATCATGTCGAGCTGGGGACGATCGAAGCGCGACGACGATAATCGGTCGGACAAGCAGATGCTGGCGAAACAGGCCGCCGAATAGCGCAACTGCGCTATACAGCTTCTTCGATCCTGGTGCCGACATAGACGGTGTTGGACACTTCCTCGTCCGCGTTCAGATTGTCGAAGGCCACGACATGCGCGGTGACGGCGCCGAAGACACTCTCCATCACGGCCGTGAATGCAGCTTCTGGTGGGTCGTTCGACCACAGCGCAAACACGCCGCCGGGCTTGAGATGCTCCGACAGACGCTGCAGCCCGGCCGCCGTATAGAGCACGGCATGGCTCGGATGCAGCAGGTTGTCCGGCGCATGGTCGATATCGACCAGTATCGCATCGAAGCGACGACCGGGTTCGTCGAGATCGAGATGACCACCCGTCGAGGTCGCCATCTTGAAGAAATCGCCATGGACGAGACGGCAGCGCCCGTCCGCCGACAATTCGCGGCCGATCGGGATCAGGCCGGCCTGATGCCATTCGATCACTTCGGGCAGTGCATCAATGACGACCAGCGAACCGACCTTCTCATGCGCGAGAACGGCCTGCGCAGTGTAGCCCAGACCGAGACCGCCAACGACGACATCCAGCCCGCTGCCGGTTAGTGACGCCAGACCGATATCCGCCAGCGCGATCTCGGCAGCCGTGAATGCGCTCGACATCAGAAATTCGTCGCCGAGCTTGATCTCAAAGATATCGATGTCCGTGCCCGGCTTCCGCCGACGTCGCAGGGTCAGGACACCCATCGGCGTCGGGCGATAATCCAGTTCTTCGAACATTATGCTCATATCCAACCATGTACATGGCGCGTGCAACCCGGCAACAACGAAATGCCCCAAGTGTGCAAATCTCGACAGACACCTCCGGCGAAATGACTAAACACTTGGCGTCGTCGGCGATTCGTCGCGTCATGGTTGCGTGTTGCGTGGAGAGTGACTGCAGGCTCACTCCAGCGCGCGGGGGCGCCGCCATGAAACGCATTCTGGTCGTCGACGACGACCCACTCGTGTCCATGTCTATTAGGCTGACACTGGAACGCGAGGACTTCGAAACCGTCTCGGCCGATGGTGGCGAGATCGGTCTATTCGTGTTGGAAGATACAAGCTTCGATGTGATGATTATCGATATCTTGATGCCGCATGATCAGGCGTCAGCCATATCGCCGTGATCGCTCTTCGCCGGCGATTTCTTCTTGCTACCTTTGGTGTTCAGGAAGCGAATATCGATCTGCGCACCGTTGACCTTGACCAGTTCGCAGCGGCGATAGGCAAGTCCGGTCGATGACAGCAGCAGGAAGAACTCTTTCAGATTGAGGCCCTCGATGGAGGTCTCGAGTATCAACTCAGCATCATGACTCGACACAGCCTTCAGCACGCAACTGCGCCGCCATGTGCCGTCGATGGCCATGATCCAGACATTGTAGCCACGCCCGAAAATGACGCGCCCGTTGGTTGCAACTTCTTCTGCCATGACCGCTCCTACGCCCGCATACTGGCGGGAGACGTCTTCAGTCCGGCACCCATGTCGGGCACGATCGATGGCGACGCTTGCGCACTCACCGGCAGATAGACACCGCGACGATTGGAGCAAACCCGATAGCGGTCAGTGAGACCGACCACGGTCTCGGCTGCCCCCAGGAACAGATAGCCGTCAGGTTCGCTAGCTTTGGCAAGCCTGCCGAAGATCTCAGTCTTGGTCGCCTGATCGAAATAAATCAGCACGTTGCGGCAGAAGATGACGTCGAACTTGCCGAGATGCGCGTAGTCCTGCAGCAGGTTGAACTGCTTGAACTGAACCATCGCGCGGATGTCAGCATTGAGCTGCCACGTCGTGCCGGTCTGCTTGAAGTGTTTCACCAGCAACTGGATCGGCAGGCCGCGCTGCACCTCGAACTGGGTGTAGACGCCAGTGCGTGATTTTTCGAGCACTTCGGGCGAGAGATCCGTGGCCACGATCTCGACGCGCCACCCCGTCAGCGCGGCGCCGAGTTCCTTCATGATCATGGCGAGCGAATATGGCTCCTGCCCGGTCGAGCCGGCGGCGCACCAGATCCGCAGGCTACGCTTGCCAGCGCGCGCCTTGATCAGGTCGGGAATGACCGTGTTCTGAAAATGCTCGAACGGTGTCTTGTCGCGAAAGAAGAAGGTCTCGTTGGTGGTCATGGCTTCGACCACATCCGAGATCATCGGCTCGGAACCGGCTTTCATCTTCTGAACGAGTTCGCTGATCCCGGCGACACCGGCCTTGCGCGCCAGCGGCATCAATCTGCTTTCGAGCAGGTACTTCTTGTCGGCCGATAGCACCAATCCGGAACGATCTTTCAGAATCTTCTGCAAATACTCATAATCGATAGGGGTCATGGTCTCTTTCTAAGACGCAACGCCGGTCCAAATAACTTGCAGCGACGACGGTATGCCGCTGCGTGCAAAAAGCGCGTAATACACGATTGCAGCAAATGACTAAGAGATCGCCAAGACGCCGCAGGACGTTGCGCAGCGCCGGGCACAAAGTTGAGAAGCGCGACCACATAACCGTTGCACGCGGTAGCCCATAACCTGCGCAAACAGAACAGCGCACCAAGCGAATGGGTGGAAGCGGCGTCAATTGACAATGAAAAAGCCGGCGCTTTCGCGCCGGCTTCGAGGACTTGATATTTGTAAGCGTCAGGCTGCGCGTACGGCGTTCAGGAACTTGCTGACCTCGACCTTCAGACGCGTGCTGTCCGAGGACAGCGACTGCGCTGCAGAGAGCACCTGCGAGGATGCCGAGCCGGTCTCGCTGGCGCCACGCTGAACGTCGGTGATGTTCGACGAGACTTGCATGGTACCCTGCGCTGCCTGCTGGACGTTGCGGGAGATTTCCTGGGTCGCAGCGCCCTGCTCTTCCACCGCCGAGGCGATCGTCGAAGCGATCTCGGACATCCGGCCGATGGTGTCCCCGATCTCCTTGATCGCACCAACCGATTCCTGCGTCGCCGCCTGGATGCCGGAGATCTGCGTCGAGATCTCGCCGGTGGCTTTCGCCGTCTGCTCGGCCAGCGCCTTCACTTCCGATGCCACCACCGCGAAGCCACGACCGGCCTCGCCGGCACGCGCTGCTTCGATAGTTGCGTTGAGCGCCAGAAGATTGGTCTGGCCGGCGATGTTGTTGATCAGCTCGACGACGTCACCGATGCGAGCGGCCGCACTGGCAAGCGCGCTGACGCGATCGTTGGTCAGGCGTGCCTGATCGACGGCCTGATTGGCGATGCTGGCCGATTCCTGCACCTGGCGGCTGATTTCGTTCACCGACGAGGCCATCTCCTCGGTCGCCGAAGCAACCGACTGCACATTGGTCGAGGCTTCCTCCGAAGCGGCTGCCACGGTCGTTGTCAGCTCCTGCGAACGTTCGGCAGTCGCGGTCAACGTGCTGGCAGAGGCTTCCAGTTCGGTCGAAGCGGACGACACCGTCTCGACGATCTCGCCGATCATCGTTTCGAATTCGCGGGTGATGCTATCGACGCGGCGACCGCGCTCGATCTTGGCTTCTGCATCAGTTGCTGCTGCTTCGTCCGCGGCACGCTTGTCGATCAGCGCCTGCTTGAAGATCTGCAGCGCGTCTCCCATCGTGCCGATCTCGGTCTTCATGCCCTGATGCGGCACGACCGCGGTCAGATCGCCCTGGCCCAACGCCTGCATCGGCTTGACGATCGATGCGATGCCGCTGGAGACGTCCCGCACGAGGTAGATGCCGATGCCGATGCCGAGCAACGCCGAGACGACGAGGATTGCGACAACCATCATGAAGGCAGCATCGTAATTGGCGAGGGCGTCTGCACCGGCAGTATCGGATCCCCTGAGATTGAGCTCGATGTCCTTGTTCAGGACTTCGTCAGCTTTCAGGCCGATCGGATTCACGGTCTTCGTGTTCAACGCATTGGCTTCCTGTGGCATCTTGCCGGCGCTCTTGCGCGACAGATCCATCACATCGAGCGTGCCCTTCTTGTAGCTGTCCCAGAGCTTGCTCCATTCCTCGTAGAGCGCGCGCTCTTCCGGCGAGGTGATCAGCTTCTCATACTTCGCGCGGATAGCGGTGTTGCTCGCCACCACCGTCTCGAGCGTTTTCTCATTGGCCAGCTTCTCCTCCAACGTCTCGGACAGCATGTGCTGACGGATCACGTTGCGATAGGTGATGACGCCGGAGCGCAGATCGCCGAGGAAACGCACGCTTGGCAGCCAGCTGGTCTGGATATCCACCGCATTGGCGTTGATCGCCTGCATCTTGCGAACCGCGACCAGGCCCAGACCCGTCATCGCAAGCAGCAAAAATGAAAGAACAATGGTGATCTTGGCGCGAATAGACAGGCTGGCGAGCATGACGAAGGGTCCCTCGGTTTTCGACCGTTGGTCCGCAATGTGCGGGGTGTCGTGGAAATGAAGCAGTCAGCAGAAGTGCAATGGCAGAGCGACGAACACGGGGGTCGATGACTTTCTTGTTATCAAGTCCCGTTCCTGCAATTTGTAGGTATTATGTAAACCGTTGGTAAAGGTGCGACATTCTGACTGAACAAAAATGAATCGGAGCTCTCTTTTTCGATGGCCTGCAATATCAGCCAGTTAGCGACAAACATCTGAGGTTGATGGCTACAATTTCACTACTTGTGGGCGCGCAGCAGCGTAGTGTGGCGACGACGTATGGCCTCCGGCCAAAGCAGCGAATCAGAATCGCAACTTTTGGTTCCAGCCACCGATATTGCCGACCTGAAGTTTATCCATCGCTCAGCGCGAGAAGCGACGCGGCGTGCGAACACGACTGAGCGTGCTGGTTGGAGAATCAGAAGCAATCCGGTCCGGATATTTTCCAGTCAGATTATAGCCACCCAATTGCATCTCAATCCGAAGATAGTAGCTGCGCCCCGTGCCGGTTGATTTGGTAGGTCTGGGACGACATGCAGCTGGGACACCGGAACGTCCTACGATCGCCGGGCAGACTGGCTCTAGGCTGCGCCACAATCTTGATAAGAGTGCGTGCCCCCCCGCAACGGCGGCACAGCAACAGATTGACTGCTGGTAGTTTCGTTGCTCTCACATCGATACCTCCGCGGAGTGAAGTCATCGACTCAAGTCCGGTTGTCTTGCTCCGTTCCACAACTTTTACTATGCGGTACTCCGTTGCAGCGCTCCTGATGATCGCCCGGCAGCTTTCAGAGAGTTCCTTCGCCTCAGCTTGGAGCGGGCCGGTCATGGTGAAGGTGCGGCCCTCAAGTACCTTTCTGAACATGTTCCGGACGACATACTGCACCCAGTCGTCGTCACAGCGCTGGGCATTCATATCGAGCTGGTGTTCAGCGCAGCGCCTGGCTTGCTACTTTCCAGCAACGCGGAACCAAGCCACCTCGATCATCGCGTGCTCGTGAGAATGAGCAGCAATCCCGCCGTGCCAACCCGAGATGATCGCGGAAATCAATGAAGCTCAGCGGCAGCGCCACCGCGACATAATGGCACACCGTTGTCCCATCTGTCGGCGACGTCCTTCAAACGCAGGATGTCGAAATTTCCATGCCCGGCGATAACAAGCTTTAGGCTCGGCAGGTGACCTATGGCTCGGACTTATCTCCAACCAGAAGTGGTGGAACGACCGGCCGACCCGTTCGTCAACCAGAGGCTGCGGCCCTCATGGGCGCAGGGACGCGAGCCGACGATCTATCAAATCGTGCGGGATGCCCAGTCCACGAGTTTCAACACCCCCAACATGCCTGGAACCTCGGAGGAAGCCGACGATTTATCAAGGCTGCAGCGGTGCATTCAGGAAATAGAGAGCGCCACCGGGCTGGAGCTCTCGGTCGCACACTTCGCGCTCGATATGACAGCCGCGGAGATGGTCAAGGCGATTGTGTCCGGGAAGGCAACCGCCAAAGCCGTGGGCGTGCAAGCCGATCTGCGTCCCATCCTGTTCCTGTTGCCGGGGTCCCTCGGTTACGGTCCGAGCATGGCCGCTTTTGCAGCGGGGCTCGGCAAGATCGCCCGGGTCGTCCCGATCAAATACCCCGACCTGGGGAGCATCCTCGCCGGAAATAACACGGTCGCCTCCATGGCAGATGCGGCGGTGGAGCAAATCCGCCGGAGCCAACCCGTCGGACATGTTCGCCTTCTCGGCCATTCCCTTGGTGGTGTGGTGGCATTCGAAGTTGCGGCGCGGCTGCTGGAAGCACGGCGGTCCATCAAGTTCCTGGGGATTCTCGATACAGCGATTATCAACGAGGGCCGCGATTACCGGGAGACGCTAGCCCGAACGTTGCGGCGGCTCCGCGCCAATCGTGTGAACATTTCGCGAATAGCCTGCCGAGCACTCGCAAAGGTTACGGCAGCAATCGGTGGCGAGGCCCCCCTTACCTGGATGCTTCATCGCTATGCGCGAGGGAAGTTCAACGCCACCTGCTTCCGAATTAGGCTTGAGCTGCAAGAGGTGTTGCGGTCGCGAGCTTTCTACCAATGGCTGGCGTCGCCCAGGCCGTCTTTGCCGATCGGAGCTACACTGTTTCGCTGCAACCGAGATGGAGCGCCGCAATCGCTCGGCTGGGATTGCTCACTCGCAAGCCTGGACGTGATCCCCGTCGCAGGCACGCATATCGAGCTCGTCGTCGAGCCCTACCTCGCCACCAACCTCCCCTTGGTCGAGAGTGCGGTCGTGCAAACCTACACGCCGGCCGAATTTTGCAAGCGGAAAGCGCTGTCATGACCCTTGCTGCGCACATTCCGGCTGCGCGGGAGTTTGGCAACAACGTATTGGCGCTCGATCCCGCTGCCGAAGTCGAGAAGATTGTCCAGACGCTACGCCAACAGGTCTTGAGCGTGTTGGGGCGCCGCGGCGCTGTCGTTGGTCTTTCCGGCGGCATCGACAGCTCCGTCGTCGCGGCGTTGTGCGTGCGTGCATTCGGCAACGACAAGGTCTTGGGTATCTTCATGCCCGAGCACCATTCTTCGGACGATTCGCTGAGGCTCGGCCGCAGTTGGGCGGCGCAGCTTGGCATCGATACTGTGTTGGAAGACATATCGCCCGCCCTCGAGGGGCTCGGCGCCTATCGCCGGCAGATCGAGGCAATCCGGACTGTCGTTCCCGAATATGACGACGGCTGGAAATGCAAGCTGGTGCTACCGTCGGTTTTCGCGAGCAACGGATTGAATATCACCCGTCTCACGGTTCAGAGCCGCGACGGCAGCACCCGCACCGTTCGTCTTTCGTCAAACGCCTATCTCCAGATCGTCGCCGCGACCAATTTCAAGCAGCGTGTCCGCAAGATGACGGAGTACTACCACGCCGACCGCCTCCGATACGCGGTCGCCGGCACACCGAACCGTCTCGAGCACGACCTGGGCTTTTTCGTCAAGCAGGGCGACGGAATTGCGGACGTGATGCCGATCGCTCATCTCTACAAGACACAGGTCTATCAGCTCGCGGAATATCTCGAGGTCGAGGAGGAGATCCAGCGCAGGCCACCGACCACGGATACGTTCTCGATGCCGCAGAGCCAGGAGGAGTTCTATTTTGCGCTACCTTATCACCAGATGGATCTGTGCCTTTACGCGGTGAATCACGGGATTCCGTCAGACGAAGTCGCAGAGGCTATCGGACTGACAGCAGCCCAGGTCGATTTGGTATTCAGGGATATTGACGCCAAGCGTCGTGTCACGCGCTACCTCCACGCACGACCCCTGCTCGTCACTCAAGTGTTCGAGGACTAACCTGCATGTGCGGTGTCGCGGGCATAGTGTCAGTAACCGCCGCCGCAGGGCCCCCCTCCCGCGAAGCCTTGATGCGCATGCTCGGCGCGCTCGCCCATCGCGGCCCGGACGAGCGCGGCCTATACCGGGACGAACGCGCGGGATTGGCACATGCCCGCTTGTCCATCATCGACATTTCGAGCGGTCAACAGCCTCTCGCGGACGCGAGCGGCACGACGTGGATCGTGTTCAACGGCGAAATCTTCAACTACGTTGAGTTGCGTGAGAAGCTGATCCTGCTTGGTTACAGGTTCCGGACCCGCAGCGACACGGAGGTTATCGTCAACGCCTATCGAGCCTGGGGCGAGGACGCCTTTGAGCGGATGACCGGACAGTGGGCGCTCGCGATCTGGGACTCGGTAGCCCGTCGTCTGGTGTTGGCGCGCGATCGCACCGGCATTTGCCCTTTGCATTTCTGCGAGCGCGAAGGTCGACTGTATTTCGCCAGCGAAGTGAAGGCCATCTTCGCGGCGGATGCAGCGATTCCCCGCACCTTCGATCCAGCCGGCATCGATCAGACATTCACTCTCTGGACCGTTGTGGCGCCGCAGAGCGTGTTTCAAGGGATCAAGGAGCTCGTCCCGGGACATTTCCGCATTTATGAAAACGGCAACGTTCGCGAGAAAGCGTTCTGGAAGCCGCGATATCCCCAATTGTCCAGTTCGCCCGACGGCCAGTTTGCCGGTTCACTCGACGATGCCGTGAAGCAGGTGCGCAGCGCTTTGGAATCCGCGACGTCGCTTCGAATGGTGCGCTCCGACGTAAGCGTCGGCAGCTATTTGTCCGGCGGGCTCGACAGTTCGCTTATTGCGGCAATGGGATGCCACTTTGCCGGCGAACGCTTCCAAACTTTCTCACTGCGTTTCGCTGACGCCGAATATGATGAGACCGACTTCCAGCGACTGGTTGCCCGTGTCACCGGGAGTGAGCACCATGAAGTGGTGGTCTCGCGCAGCGACATCGCCGAGATTTTTCCGCAGGTCATCTATCACACCGAGCGTCCGATCTTGAGAACGGCGCCGGCGCCGTTGTTCCTGCTGTCGCGCCTGGTGCGCGCCTGCGGCGTCAAGGTTGTGCTGTCCGGCGAAGGCGCCGACGAAATGTTTGCCGGCTACGATCTCTTTCGCGAAGGCAAGGTCCGCCGGTTCTGGGGTCGGCAACCTGCGTCGACACGCCGCGCGCGACTGCTTGAGCGTCTCTACCCTTATCTCACACGCTCGCCGGTACGGCAGCAGGCGATGGCCCGGCAGTTTTTCGGGCGCAATCTGTCGGAGCACGCCGCGCCGGGCTTCGCGCATGACACCCGCTGGCGAACGACCAGCGGCATCAAACGACTGTTCTCCAGCGACATGAGCGCGGAGTCGGCGAGGCACGATGCGGTTTCCGAGTTGATCGCCGGTCTACCTCCGGAATTCACGCAATGGAGCTCCCTTGCGCAGGATGAATATCTTGAAATCCAAACACTGCTGTCGGGATATCTCCTGTCCTCTCAGGGCGATCGAATGCTCATGGCTCATTCGGTTGAAGGTCGCTTTCCTTTCCTTGACGAGGACGTGGTCGCGCTGGCGAATTCGCTGCCGCCCACCTACAAGCTCCGCGTCCTTGACGAGAAGCACGTTCTGAAGCGCGTCGCAGAGCCGATCGTGCCGTCGGAGATCATCGCCCGCAAGAAGCAGCCATTCCGCGCGCCCGACGCTCTCTGTTTCGTTGGCCGCGATACGCCCGCCTATATCGACGACGCGCTTTCGGAAACGGCTATTCGCGAAGCAAACGTCTTCGATCCTGACGCGGTCGCGCGCCTGCGGAGCAAGTGCCGGACACAGGCAGCAACCGGCAACGGCGATCTCTCGAACTCCGACAACATGGCGATGGTCGGCGTGCTATCGACCCAGCTCCTGCACCAACAATTCATCGCAAGCCGTCCTGGTGGGCGCCACGCTCTGGAGCTGACCGTCGATATCGATCGCGAGCACCGGGTTGAGGGAGCCCTTTCCTGATGCATGGTCCTGTACCGCTCCTGCACGATTACCTCATCCACTCCGCCCGTCATCTCGGTGGAAAGGTGGCGCTGGTGTGCGGCAAGCATCGCGTCAGCTATGGTGAGATCGAGGCACGCTCCAACGCAATCGCGAATTATCTGGTCGCAAGCGGAGTCGAACGTGGCGATCGGGTGATTATCTTCGCCGACAACACTGTCGAGACCGTCGTCAGTTTCTGGGCCGTGCTGAAGGCGAATGCCGTGGTGTGCATCGTCAATCCGCTCACCAAGCGCGACAAGCTTGGCTACCTGCTCAATGATTGCCAGCCGACGGCGCTTATCACCGACAAACATCTCTTGCCGATATTCAAGGAGCCCGCGCAGGCATGCCCGTCATTGCGCCGAGTGATCGTTTCCGGGCCCGTCGACGATGTCGAACTGACGGGGCTGCCCCATGCGGTACGCTGGAGCGCGGCAGGCGCCGCCAGCCACGACGTAGCTCCCGCGCGCCGCTGCATCGATATCGATCTCGCGGCCATCGTGTACACCTCCGGATCGACGGGCGATCCCAAGGGCGTGATGCTAACGCACCGGAACATGCTGAGCGCGTGCACGTCGATCGCCTCATATCTCGCGCTACGCGAAGACGAGGTCATTTTGAATGTCCTGCCGCTTGCCTTCGATTACGGCCTGTATCAAATGATCATGGCGTTTCGCACGGGCGCGCGGCTGGTCCTCGAACGGTCGTTCGCCTTTCCGGCACAGATTCTCGGGCTTATCGCCGAGGAGCGAGTAACCGGCCTGCCCGGCGTGCCGACGATCTTCTCGACGCTGTCGGGGCTCAAGTCGATAAAGGAGCACGATCTCTCGAGTATCCGCTATGTCACGAACACCGGAGCTGCGCTGCCGATGAAGCACATTCGTCTGCTGCAGGATCTATTCCCGGATGCCCGCATTTATTCCATGTACGGCCTCACTGAATGCAAGCGCTGCACCTTTCTGCCCCCGGAGGATATCGATCGAAAGCCGCTCAGCGTCGGGATCGCCATCCCGAATACCGAGATGTGGATTGTCGACGAGCGCGACAGACGCGTGGGCCCCGACGTGGTCGGCCAGCTTGTCATTCGCGGCGCGACGGTGATGCGAGGCTATTGGGGCAAGCCAGAAGCCACGGCCAGAAAACTCAAGCCTGGTCCGCTGCCAGGCGAGCAGGTTCTGTACACCGGTGACTACTGCCGGATGGACGCGGAAGGCTACCTCTACTTCGTTGGCCGCAGCGACGAGATCATAAAGTCCCGAGGCGAGAAGATCGCTCCCAAGGAAGTGGAGAACGTGCTGATGGATATTCCGGGCGTGAGGGAAGCCGCGGTTATTGGCGTTCCCGACGAGCTCCTCGGGCAGGCAGTTAAGGCGTTTGTCGTTATCGAGCAGGGAACAACACTGAGCGAGAAGCAGATTCAGAAAGAGTGCCAGCGACGTCTCGAAAGCTTCATGGTGCCGAAGTGTATTGTGGTCGTGCCTAGCCTGCCGCGAACGAATACAGCGAAACTCAACAAGAGAGCACTGCAGGAGTCGATTTCCGAATGATCCGATCGTGACTTTTCTTTACGCATTGGAGTTGAAACATGTTGCTAGTCAGGGAACCACTCGAGACCTATCGAAGGCAAGTTCGTGATTTCTTGCTGTCGAACTTCTACATTGCTGAAGCGAACTCGCTTGAGGTCGATACATCGCTACTCGACCAGGGCGTCATCGACTCGACCGGAGTGCTCGAGGTCATCGGGTTCATCGAGGAGACCTTCGGCATCACGGTCGAAGATAGCGAGCTCTTGCCTGAGAACCTGGATTCCATCGAGGGAATTTCACGCTTCGTCATGAGCAAGAAGAGCTGATGTTTGCCTGCAGCGTCCAGACCGCGTCACGAACGCCACCGTAGCGGTTCAGGTTGTTGCGCCTTTGCGGTATCCCATAACGACGCGGCCTTCGCCCGTTTCGTTCGTCACCACGCTGATGCTCTCGTAGCTCTTGTTGCGCTCAAGAAGGGTTGTCACCTGTCGCTCCTGACCGGAGCCGACCTCGAACAAGAGGATGCCGCCCGGCCGCAAATATCGGACTGCGTCCTTCGTAACCCGCATATGGATGCTAAGTCCGTAAGGACCGGCTGCGAATGCCTCACGTGGTTCGAGTTCGAGCAAGGGGGCCCGGTCGCCTCTGAGCCGCGTTTCCGAAATATAGGGTGGGTTGCAGACGATCAGGTCGATGGTCCCATCCAGCGACAGACCTGAAAAAGCGTCGAACAGATCGCCCTGAAGCACCGACATGCGTTGCGTGAGTTCGTGATAGGCGACATTGCGACGTGCGACAGTGACACATCCATCGGTTAGGTCGCTCGCCCAGACGCTTGCGTCGGGGATCTTGAGAGCGATGGCGCATGCCAGATTGCCTGCGCCGCAGCACATGTCGATCACCCGCGGCTCCGCCACGTTTAACTGACGCAGAGCATCGATAGCGCTCGCGCAAAGCAATTCGGTTTCCGGCCGGGGGACGAGCGCACCGGGTGCGACCAGCAACTCTATTCCCATAAATAGTGTGCGTCCCTTATCGTAAGCTTTGGCGACGTTGATCACTTCGCTCATTGCGGTCACCCTGCCTGGACGTTGCGCGATAACTGTTGCATGCGGCGTGATCATGCACCGGACAGAACCATGCCCTGTCCATGTGGCAATGGCGGTAGTCACAATGAGGTAGATGGGCCGATAGCGGCAATGCAGTTGTTTTCGGCAGCGCTCCTTACGCATTTTGGCGATGCGGCACCCCACCGGCTGCGTGGTCATCCGACGACGCAGACCTCACTCTGACTTCGGCCACTTCGAGGCTGCGTGGTATTTGCCTGTCCCGCTTTTCAAGTTCTCATGAACGGGGCCGCGGCGATCCGGCACCCTGTCCGGCGGGCTAACGATTCGTGACGATGGCTTCCTTGGCCGTTTGCTGCTATGGCGCTCTTGGTATCAACGAGGCTGAGGCCTTACGTTGTTTTTTATATTGTCCAAGACTCTTGGCAACGCACTTGCGCCGGTCAATTTCCTGATCGGCCTCGGCGTGCTCGGCGCGATCCTTTCGGCAACACGGCTTTCTTCGCTTGGCCGCGGGCTTATGATCACAGCCGCCGTGCTGCTTGTGGTGGCCGCGTTTTCACCGGCTGGAAGATTGCTGCTCTATCCGCTTGAATCGCGCTTCCCGCCATGGGATGCGGGACAGCGTGCGCCTGACGGCATCATCGTGCTCGGCGGCTCGATCGACGCCGATGTTTCGCTTGCGCGTGACACGCCGGTCGTCCGTCGCTCGCCCGACCGCATCATCGCAGCCGCAGCGCTGGCGCGACAATATCCGAATGCACGCGTGGTGTTCACCGGCGGCAGTCCGAGGCTGGTGTCGGATGCCAGAGAGGCCGATTACGCCGCCGCGCTCTTCGCTAGCCTTGGAGTCGACAAATCGCGGTTGATCATGGAGCGGCAATCGCGCAACACGCATGAGAACGCCGAGTTCACCAAGGCGCTCGTGGCGCCGACGCCGGGCGAGCGCTGGATTCTGGTGACATCAGCGTTCCATATGCCGCGATCGATTGGCCTGTTTCGCAAAGCCGGATTTCCGGTCGAGGCTTATCCGGTCGACTGGTGGGTCGGCGGTCGGCGCGACGCACTTTCCTTCACCACCCTCGCCCTTGGCGGGCTGTCGCGGACCGACATTGCGGTGCGCGAATGGTTTGGGCTCATTGCCTATCGAGCCACGGGGCGGATCGACGACTTGCTGCCCGGCCCCGATGCACATTGATTCTCCGGGCCCGAGATATGCAGGCGGCAAGCGCCCCAAGCCATCGGAAGCCAAAGGCCACGTATGGCCACGCCGCCGCAGGTACCGACCGGACGCCATTCGAGCCTCGTGTGGGCCATTGTTGTGGACCACCGGATTTTCTCGAAACGACTGCGGGTTAGAAGTCTTTGATCTGCGAAGGGAAATTCTAGTGTGGCTGGGGAACTAGGATTCGAACCTAGACAAACAGAGTCAGAGTCTGTTGTGCTACCGTTACACCATTCCCCAAACGATTCAGAGACTTACGTAAAAATCCAGTCTGGAATCGGTCGGAACAGAGATGCTCATCTCGTTCGGGCGCGTTCTAGCCCGTCCGCCGGACAAAGCGCAAGGCCTCTGGACGGAAATGACGGCTCATTGACACCACTGGTAATGGACAGGCCACGCAGACGCGGCCTGTCCGGTCGCCTTGCCTATTCGCCCGGCCCACCGACCGGGATGGCCATAGGCTCCGGCGCCAGGCGCCTGCTGAGCGCCAGATAGACGCCGCCGCCCACGACGATGCCGGCCAGCCAGCTCAGATCCGCGCCGCCGAGAAGGTTGATCGAGATCGGCCCCTGCAACGCAGGCACCAGACCATCCTGGAACAGCCAGGTGGCGATCAGTCCGGCGAAGAACGCGATCATGCCGCTCCAGTTGATATCGCCATAGATGCTGGTCTCCGGCGACTTGTAGAGTTCGGCGATATCGATCTGGCTCTTCCGCCTGACGAAGAAGTCGGCCAATACCACCCCGGCATAGGGACTCATCCACATCAGCAGGCTGATCAGCCAGTTGTCGAACGCCTTGGCGAAAGACGGCGCGAAGATGAAATACACTGTCACCGCATAGCCGGCGACGCCGACGATCAGCGCCAGCATCGTCCGCGAGAAGCGGACACCCATGCTGAGCGCCGCCAGCGCAGACGAATAGACGTTGAGGATATTGGTGGCGATCGGCCCGTGCAGGACCAGCAGCAGCACGAGAATGCTGGCGATGCCACCGAACACTGCCGACACCATCTTGGCCGGATCGGTGTCCAGCGTCACCGACGCGATGGTGGCGCCGAGAATGGCCAGCCACACCGACGGCACGAACATGCCGACGTAGCTGTACCAGAACACGGCCTTCGACGAGGTCGAACGTGGCACGAAGCGCGAATAGTCCGACGCCCAGGTCACCCAGGAAATGCCCCAGCCCACGCCGACGGCGGTCATCAGCAGCGACAGCATCGCCAGATGCGGGCCCGGTGGCAGCGACGTGGTGTGATTCCAGTTGACGACACCGGGCTGGCTCCAGGCCAGCACGCTCATCAGCACCATGATCACCACCGTGACTGGCACGGTGTATTTCTCGAAGGTGCGGATCGCATAGAAACCATAGGTGCCGATCACCACCTGCGTCACCATCACGATGGTGATCACCACGAGATTGGCGAACCAGCTATCCGCGATGCCGAACTGGCCGAGAATGGCCATGGAGATTTTGACCGGGAAATAGGTGTTCACGCCGATCCAGCCGAGCGTCATCAGGAACATCAACAGGCTCGGCAGATAGGCGCCGCGGCGTCCGAAGGCCGAGCGCGCGAGGACCATCTGGTTGACGCCGGTCTTGTGGCCCATGACCGTGAAGGCGGCGAAGATCGCGGAGCCCGCCGCATTGCCGATGACGATGACCGCGATCGTCTCCCACAGACCGAGCTTGAGAATGATACCAAGGGCGCCGAGCGCCCAGTTCACCGGCGCGATATTGGCGCCCGCCCAGATCCACATCTGCTGCGGCCCGGTGGAATCCCGGTCGGCATCGGGGATCGGTTCGATACTGTGGATGTCTGCCCGCAACTCAGAGTTAGTCATGCTCGCCCCCACGTCAGAAACAACCTGAGGTCAACAAAGCAAGACGCGTACCAATCCCGGCAGAGCGGCTTGCTACTTGTGGGGCACCGGCGGCGTTCCATGGGTGTGGAACGACTCGATGGTCTTGAGGCCCCAGGCCTGCCCCTTCTTGCGCTCCTCCTCGGTCCAGACGATCGGCTTCCAGTCCGGCGCCAGGATCAGCCGTGCGCCGGCATTCGCGACTTCGACGCGGTTGCCGCCGGGCTCGTAGACATAGAGGAAGAAGGTCTGCTGGATCGCATGTTTGTGCGGTCCGGTCTCGATGAACACGCCATTTTCCAGGAAGATATCGGCCGCGCGCAGAATGTCTTCGCGGCTGTCCAGCGCGTAGGTGACGTGGTGAAAGCGCCCCTTGGTGCCGGAGTGATCGCGCGAATAGGCGAAGTCGTAGCTCTTGTTCGACATGGTCATCCACATCGCCGCTTCCGTGCCGTCTTTGAGCACGATCTGCTCGGTCAGCCGGAGCCCCATATAGTGCTCGAAAAACTCGCGGTTGGCCTTGATATCCACCGCAAGGCAGTTGAGGTGATCGAGCCGCCGCACATTGATGCCGCGCGCCGGATAGCGCTGCGCCTGATTTTTAAGCGCCGGCTTGAGTTCCGGCGGCGCCTCGTACCATTCGGTCTCGTAATAGAGTTCGACGATATGTCCGTCCGGGTCGCGGCAGCGAAATGCCGGCCCGTGGCCGAGGTCACCGTCGGTCCAGCCGATATCGTAGCCGGAGCCCTTCAGCGCTGCGACGCGGCGCTCCAGCGCCTGCGGGCTGCGGGCCCGCAGCGCCATGTGTTCCATACCCGACGTGTTCGACGCCGTCAGCTTCAGCGAATAGCGCTCATAGTCGTCCCAGCCACGCAGATAGACCGACTCGCCTTGCCGACCCGACACGGTCATGCCCATCACGTCGACGAAGAATTTGAGACTCTCGTCCGGCTTCGGCGTCAGCAATTCGAGATGGCCGAGATGCGCGAGATCGAAAATGGGTTCGGGAGTCATTGGTCGTTTCCTCCAGTATTCTAGTCGAGCTTACTCGATCCCCTCATGGTGAGGAGCGCGTCTTCGCGCGTCTCGAACCATGAGGAATTGGGCGCTCATCCTTCGAGACGCGGTCGAAGACGACCGCTCCTCAGGATGAGGGCGACGGCGCGCTATCGCAACGCGCGCGTCACGTCGTCGAACAGCTCATCAACGCTGAACCTGCGCGGGATCAGCCCCTGCTGCGCAGAATAGTCTGTAATGAGAGCCAGCGAACGATTCATGGCATCCGCATCGAAAGACAGGCTCTTGCCGGCTGCCGCCGCCCTGCTCGCCTCCAGCATACGGTGGACTTCGCGCACGACGTCGGGCCGCGTATCGGACAATTGCTTGCTGACCACCACCATATGGTTGATCGGTACCACGCCATGCCTGGCCAGCCAGGCTTTCTCTGCAGCGGCTACGTCGGGGAATAGTTGCGCCACCCGTGGATCGTCGCTCTTCTCGCCGAGCACGGCGTCCAGTTCGCCGTCGAACAACATCTGCATGATCGCCTTGCCGGCAGGTGCCTTGGTGGTGCTGTCGACATATTCAGCGACATGCGGCTCCTCGAAGGTGATCCATTCGATCGCATCGAGATTGACGCCGTAGTCATTGGCGAGTATGCCGCGCAGCCACGCGCCCGTTGTCGTCGTAAACGATCGAATACCGACGCGCTTGCCTTCAAGATCCTTAGGTCCGGCAATACCAGCCCCGGGGCTCGTGACCGCGAAGCCAAACTGATGCCGCGCCATCATCACATCAGGCAGCAGCACCATCGGCTTGTCGTAGCTCCTGGCCATCAGATAGGTGACGATGGCCATTTCGGCGATGTCGAAGGCCCCGTCGCGCACCATGGGCTTGAAGCCCTTGTTGGTGGGCTTGTAGTCCGCGAAGTCCAGTTCGACGAGATCAGACGTGATCGCGCCGGATTTCAACGCAGCCGTATGCGGATGATCGCCGAGCAGAATACGAAGCCGCATGCCAGCCTCCTCCCCGCTCAGGCCTGATCGGGATCGTCGACGTAAACCAGACCCGCTTTGGCGAGCGGCTCCCGCATATTGTACATGTCGAGGCCGAGAATACCGGAAGCCAGCTTCTGCCGCTTGGCGTCCTCTTCGGCAAAACGCTTCTCGCCCTTCACCGCAACCTCCGCAGCATGTTTGCGCGGGATCACCACGACGCCGTCTTCATCGGCGACGATGACATCACCCGGCGTCACCTGCGCACCGGCGCAGACCACCGGCACGTTCACCGCGCCGAGCGTCGCCTTGACCGTCCCCTTCGCCGAGATCGCGCGCGACCACACCGGAAAGCCCATCTCGCGCAGCGTCTTGATATCGCGGCAGCCGGCATCGATGATCAGGCCAACACCGCCGCGCGCCTTCAGCGACGTCGCGAGCAGATCGCCGAACATGCCGTCGGTGTTGTCCGTCGTGCAGGCCACCACCAGCATGTCGCCGGGTTTGCACTGCTCGATGGCCACATGCAGCATCCAGTTGTCACCGGGCTGCGCCAGCACCGTCACCGCGGTGCCGGCGGCCTCTGCGCCGGACCACACCGGCCGCATATAGGTCTTCATCAGGCCAAAGCGGCCATAGGCCTCGTGCACCGTGGAGACGCCGAGCGCGCCGAGCCGCTGCACGACGTCGGCATCCGCGCGTTGAATATTCCTGACGACGACGGGTTTCATGCCAGTGTCTCCACGGTCATCGGGAACAGGCGCTGATAGGCTTCGCCATAGGTCATGGCCGCGCCGGTGTTGCGGCCACCCTGCATGCCGCGCTGCAAGGCCACCCGCTCGTAATAGGCCCAGAGGTGTTTTTGCGCAGCGAGAATTTCGAACGTCTTGCGCTTGATGTCCCAGACCTCATCGATGTTGAGGATCACCTGCGGCTTGAAATTGCACATCTCCGGCTGATGCGGCTCGAACAGGAACACCGGCGGCGCGGAGTAGCTGTATTCCGCTTCAGGCTTGTGCCCCATCGCCTGCGCGATGATGCGGGCTTCCTGTGCGGCGGCGGTCGCCGCGGGATGATCGACATTGTAGGGATCTTCGAGCGAATGCGTCAGTACGAAGCTTGGATTGAGCTCCCGATAGATATCGATCAGCCGCTCCTTGTGTGCTTCGGTCAGATGCAACGGATAATCACCGGCATCGAAGAATTCGATCTCGGCGCCGAGCGACGCCGCCGCGCGCTCGGCTTCGTCCTTCCGGCCAGCCTTGACCTTGTCGAGCGTCATACCCGCCTGCTTCCAGGCAAATTGCGACTCGCCGCGTTCGCCATATGCGAGACAGACGATCTTGACGCGATAGCCCTTCTTGGCATGCAGCGCGATGGCGCCGCCGGCGCGCCAGACGAAATCGCCGGGATGGGCTGAGACCACGAGGCCGGTCTTGGCTTTGGACATCGGATGTTCCTTCGGATTTTCGCGTCGCTTAGGTGTCGAATTCAAACAATCGCGCGGGATTGTCGACGAGGATCTTCTGCTGGATCACCGGATCCGGCGCGAAGAGCGGGATCAGATCGACCAGATCGCCATCATTGGGCATCGCCTTGACGTTGGGATGCGGCCAGTCGGTGCCCCAGATCACACGATCCGGCGCGGTCTCGCAGATCTTCTTGGCAAACGGCACGGCATCGGTGAAAGGCGGACCTATGGAGGTCACGCGCTCGCAGCCAGAGACCTTCACCCAGCATTTCTCGTCGCGCTTCATCAGGTCGATCAGGGTGCGGAACGGCTGCTGCTCCAGGCCATCAGCAGCCTTGACGCGGCCCATATGATCGATGGTGTAGATCACCGGCAGCTTCGCCAGCAGGTCGGCATAATCAGGCAGATCGACCGCATCGAAATGCAGATCGACGTGCCAATTCATCGGCGCGATCATGTCGATGATGCGGTGAAACACCTTCATGTCCGGCGTGCCGCCAAGATGCCGCACGAAGTTGAAGCGGCAACCACGGAAGCCACCTTCATGCAGTTCGCGCAGCCCCTTCTCCGTGATCGTGCCATCGATATTGGCCACCGCGCGGTAACGCCCGCCGCTCACCGCAATGGCATCGAGCGCCACGCGGTTGTCCGTGCCATGCACGCTGGCATTGACGATGACGGCGCGGCCGATGCCGAGCTTCTTGTGCAGCGCCTGGAAGTCCTCCAGCGGCGCGTCCGGCGGAATGTAGGAGCCGACATATGGGTACTTAGCGCCGGGGCCGAAGATATGCGTATGCGCGTCGCAGGCCAGCGGCGGCAGCTTGAACTTCGGCGTTTTAGTATGCGGATCGGGACCGGGAACGGTTGGCTTCGTCATTGTTTCGGAATTCCTGCCTTCTCGATCACGGCGGTCCATTTGGCGATATCGTCAACCAGCCGGGCCTTCAGTTCGTCGGGCGAACTCGCTTTCGCCTCGATGCCGAGATCGAGCAGCTTCTGCTTCACATCGGGCATCGCCAATACTTCGCGCAGGCCCGCATTCAACCGCGCAATCGCTTCGGGCGGCGTACCTGACGGTGCGAACAGCGCATTCCATGACACCACGTCATAGCCCTTCACGCCCCCCTCGATCATCGTCGGTACATCTTTCAGGATCACCGAACGGGATTCGCCCGTGGTCCCGACAGGACGCATCTTGCCATCCTGCAGCGCGGATTTCATCCCGACATAATTGTCGATCATCACATCGATGTCTTCGCGCAACAGCCCGACAATGACTTCCGGCGTTCCGCGATAGGGCACGATCTGGAAGTTGATCCCGGCCGTGGATTTGAGCAATTCGGCCGACAGGTTCTGGGTGCTGCCGACGCTGATGGTGCCGACATTCAATTTGCCGGGATTGTCGCGCGCGAACTTGATGACGTCGGCCAGCGTCTTGTGTTGCGAATTCGTATTGGTGCCGACAATGAAATCGAAGAAGCCGATGCTGGAGATCGGCGCAAAGTTCTTTACGGGATCGAATGGCAGGTTCTTGAACAGCGGTACGCTGACGGCGGTGCCGTTGCTGAGCAGCGCCAGCGTATAGCCATCCGGCTGCGACGACAGTACTGCGCGCGCCGCAACGACTCCGCCAGCGCCCGGCATGTTCTCGATCACGAGACGCTGGCCGAGATTGTCGCCGAGCTTCTCGGCCACGATGCGGATGGTGATGTCAGCGACACCGCCGGCCGCGAACGGCACAATCACGCGAATGGGCTTGGTCGGATAGCCGGACTGGGCCTGCGCCACAGGTACCGCGTTCGTGAGGAATATCGCACCAAGCGCCAAATGCGCGGCGCTCAGCAGATGCTTGAGCCTGGTCGGGAAGCGGAGCGTCATGATGGATTGAAGACGCTTGATGCGTCCACCCTTGCCGTTTTTATGTCGGTACCCATGGCCGTCACGTCATCGCGACAAGGCTATGGACCGTTCTGCTCCCGCAGTAACCAATTCCGATATATGAAACAAATGAGAAATCTGGGATAATCGTGCAGTCTCCTGCATATATCCTGCCGAGCGGATTATCCCGCAGCCTGGAAGTATTTGCGGGTCAGGTCGATCAGCGCCTGCGCCGGCTTGCTCACCGGCTGTCCACGCTTGACGATGATGCCGACCGTCCGGCTGACACTTGGGTTGCGCAGCGGCACAGCGACCAGTCCGGCAGTTCCCTGCGTCGCCACTGCGATACTGGGGACCACGGCGATGCCGAGCTTCTCGAACACCATGCCCACCGCCGTCTGCAGATGCTGCACCTCGTAGCGCCAGTTCAGCTTGTCGCGGCGATGGCCGAGCGCGTCGTCGATCAGGGCCCTATTGCCGGCCTGCGGACTGATACGGATCAGCGGCATATCCTCGAGATGCGACCAGGCCACGAACTTGCGCTGCGCAAAGGCATGATCCTTCGTGCACAACAGGACGAAGCGCTCCTTGATCAGCGGGGTGACAGCCAGATCCCATATATTGGTCGCCGTGATCGTGATGCCGAACTCTGCCTGGCCGGACTGCACCAGCGTGGCGATCTCACTGGCTGAATTGTCGTGGATCTTGATCGAAATTCCCGGATGCGCCGCATTGAACTGCTTCAGCACCCGCGGCAGGTGATAGGCGGCGATGGTCGGCAGGCAGCCGAGTGCGATGTGTTCCTGCCGCTTGCGGCCTCGCGCCCTGAGCAAATCGATGGAGTCTGAGAGTTCCCCGATCATCCGCCGTGCGGTCGGCAGCAGTTCCAGCCCGGCCGGGGTCAGTGCCACCTGCCGCGTGGTGCGGGCCAGCAGCTGAAAGCCGAGATCCTCTTCCAGTTTCTTGATCCGGTGGCTCAGCGCCGTCTGCGACAGATTGAGGTGCGCGGCCGCGCGAGAGAAGCTGCCCCGCTCCGCGATGCTCAGAAACGCCTGCAGGCCGGGAAAATCGATGCGCATGAGAGGTCCGTGCACGGCCGAAGGCGGCCGCGCTGAGATAACGCGGCGACGACGACCCATGCAAGGTCAGGACGCCAGCCTATGCCGACCTCGCGGGCTGGTTAAAACCGCGTAAAGCCAGATCGCCAGCCACAAGCGACAAGGTATCCAGTGCCGGAGTTTCCGCGTTCCAGTGCGGAGCTAATTCCGCAATGCAAGTTTGACGAGCAGAGCCCACCGATAGCCCGCGGACGCGCCTTAACAATTTGTCCAGTCCCTGACCTGCATAGTCGGCCCAACCGGGGCGTGAGACGCGAATTCATCAATGACCAGTTTAAACGCAGCGGCGTCGTTCGGGCGCATTATCTCAGTTCGCGGCTCGCTGGCCCGGGTCGGCTTGCTCGCCGTGAACCCGATGACACCCTCGGAGATGCGCGGCACCGTCGGCCGCTTCGTCAGCATCCGTTGCGCCTCCTCGACCATCATTGCCATGATCACGGAAGTGTCCGCCGAGAACATGCATGCATCTGACATGTATATCGCGAGTGCCTCGGTCGATCTGCTCGGCGAGATCATAGGGCACGGAGACAAGGCCAAATTCCAGCGCGGCGTCACCAACTATCCCACCATCGACGACATCGTCGATCTGATCAGCAATCACGATCTGCGCACGGTCTATGCGCCGTCCGGCTCCGAGCAGATCAACGTGGGCACGCTGCAGCAAGACAAGTCGGTCGCCGCTTATGTCGACGTCGAGGAAATGCTGAGCAAGCACTTCGCGGTGCTCGGCTCCACCGGTGTCGGTAAATCCACCGGCGTGTCGCTGCTGCTCAATGAAATCCTGAAGTCGCGCCCGCATCTGCGCATCTTCCTGCTCGACGTGCATAACGAATATGGCCGCTGCTTCGGCGATAAGTCGCTGGTGCTGAACCCGCGCAATCTGAAACTGCCGTTCTGGCTGTTCAATTTCGAGGAAATCGTCGACGTGCTGTTCGCCGGCCGCCCCGGCGTGCCCGAAGAGCTCGAAATCCTCTCGGAAGTCATTCCGATCGCCAAGGGCGTCTACACGCAATACCAGAACGCCGACCGCATCGGCCTCAAGCGCATCGATCCGAAGACCATCGGCTACACCGTCGATACGCCGGTGCCCTATCGCCTGGTCGATTTGATCTCGCTGATCGACGAGCGCATGGGCAAGCTCGAGAACCGCTCGTCGCGCATCCAGTATCACAAGCTGATCTCGCGCATCGAAGCGGTGAAGAACGATCCGCGCTACGCCTTCATGTTCGACAACGCCAATGTCGGCGGCGACACCATGGCGGAAGTGATCAGCCATCTGTTCCGCCTGCCCGCCAACGGCAAGCCGATGACCATCATGCAGCTCGCCGGCTTCCCCGCGGAAGTCGTCGACTCCGTGGTGTCGGTGCTCTGTCGTATGGCATTCGATTTCGGCCTGTGGAGTGACGGCGCCTCGCCGCTGCTGTTCGTCTGCGAGGAAGCGCATCGCTACGCCTCCGCCGACCGCAATATCGGCTTTGGCCCGACCCGCAAGGCAGTGTCGCGCATCGCCAAGGAAGGCCGCAAATACGGCGTCTATCTCGGCCTTGTGACACAGCGTCCGGCAGAACTCGACGCCACCATCATTTCCCAGTGCAACACACTGTTCGCCATGCGCCTTGCCAACGAGCGCGACCAGGCGCTGCTGCGCTCCGCGGTGTCGGATGCCGCTGCCAACCTGCTCTCCTTCGTGCCGTCACTCGGCACCCGCGAAGTGCTCGCCTTCGGTGAAGGCGTCGCATTGCCGACCCGCCTGCGTTTCAAGGAAGTGCCGCCGCATCAGCTGCCGCGCTCCGAGGCCACCATCGCGACGGTGCCGTCGGTGGCTGCCGGTCACGACATGCAGTTCGTCAGCGCGGTGCTGGAACGCTGGCGCGGCGCCACCTCGCATCGCGAGGTACCGAACGATCCCGGCTTCATCGAGCGGCCGCTGGCAACGCCGAGCCGCAGCGTCGAAGCCCCGATGCTGCAACCCTCGCTCGGCCTCGATCCGGATCGCTTCTCGCTGCTCAAGAAGCCACTACGTTAATCGCATCAGCATGCATTGCCGCAAGCGCTTTGCGGTGACGGCGTGATCGCCTATGGTCTCGTGAAACAGAAACGTTCACGGGAATGCCAGATGACCCAGCCGATTGCGCAACGCTTTCCGACACCCGCCCTCGACAAGCTGCCCGAGGACATCCGCACGCGCATTATGGGCGTGCAGGAAAAGTCCGGCTTCGTGCCGAACGTGTTCCTGTCGCTGGCCTATCGTCCCGACGAATTCCGCGCGTTCTTCGCCTATCACGACGCCCTGATGGACAAGGACAGCGGGCTGACCAAGGCCGAGCGTGAGATGATCGTGGTCGCGACATCAGCCGCCAACCAGTGCCATTATTGCGTCATCGCGCATGGTGCGATCCTGCGCATTCGCGCCAAGAACCCGACCATCGCCGACCAGATCGCCGTCAACTACCGCAAGGCCGACATCACGCCGAAGCAGCGTGCGATGCTGGATTTCGCCATGAAAGTGAGCCGGTCCGCCGAGACCATCGGCGAGCAGGATTTCGCCGAGATCTCCGGCCACGGCTTCAGCGACGACGATATCTGGGACATCGCCGCGATCTCGGCCTTCTTTGCACTGTCGAACCGGATGGCCAATGTCACCAACATGAAACCCAATGACGAGTTCTATATGATGGGCCGGCTGCCGAAGTAATGGCACGGGCTTAGAAGGATCTCGCAGTGCTCGACTGGTCGGACATCATCTTGCGTCTGGGCGTCGCCGCCCTCGTTGGCGGCGCTATCGGCCTCAACCGCGATCTGCATGGCAAGCCCGTGGGCGTGCGCACGCTGGGGCTCGTCAGCCTGGCCACTGCCATGATCGTAGTGCTGGCCGATCCGCTCGGCAAAGGCGGCTTCACGGATGCGGGAAGCCGGGTCATTCAGGGCGTGCTCACCGGCGTCGGCTTTCTCGGTGCCGGCGTGATCTTTCATGCCGAGCGGCATTTCCGTGTCCGCGGCCTGACCAGCGCCGCCTGCGTCTGGCTGACCGCCTGTGTCGGCATCATGTGCGGCGCCGGTCACTGGCGCATCGTCACCGTCTCGGTGGTGATCGCCTTCCTCGTGCTGCTGCTCGGCGGAAGGATCGAACGCGCCCTGCATCGCGTGCTCGGCGGCAAAGGCGACCCCGCTGCGATCCCGATGGATGCGCCTCAGTCGTCGGACGCCGGTCCGCACCAGCCGGGCAAATAGATCGCATCTTTGCTTTTGGCGATCGCCAGCGCTTTCTCCAATGCCTTGGCGAAATCGGCCTCGATCTCCTTGGTGGAGAGCCGGCTGCGAAACAGGTCCGCCCAGAGGAATTCGCTGAACGGCGTAGTGTCCTTGGCATAGCCGCCGGCGCGGCGAATTTCGCCTGCCAGGCTGCGGAACGGATCGTCCTTCAGGCCCGTCACCGATTTCGGAATGTCCTTGAAGTGTCGTCGCTCGCCCTTGGCGTCATAGGGATAGGCCCAGCGGCGGTGATCGAGCACGCCCCAGAAGGCTTTCATATCGACCATCGTGAGATCCGCGATCACGGTGACGAGCACATCCTTCACGCCTTCGTCATGCAACGCACGTGCGAGATGATGGTGGTCGACCACGTAGTGACGCTGATCCGGCCCCAGCACCACGGGGATCATGTGCTGGCCGAGCAGTTCGGCCTGTTTGCGCTTGGACTTATGCGCGCGCCATCGTTTGCGCTTCTCCTTCACCTCGCGCATGCCCACCGTCATCTGCGTTGGCCGCAGCGACAAGATCGGGACCGGATGCAGCAACGGTTCGCGTGTGTTCGGCATATGGCCTCCCATATCTGATGTCTGTCCGGAACGAACTATGGCATGGCCGCTGCGCCGATGCGGATCAGTTCCACGTCATCTCTGCCGATCGCCGCATCCGTGCCATGCGGACTTTATCTGCGCGAAGCGGCCGCCTCGTGTTAGACTGCGACATCGCATGCGCAGACCCACGACCATGAAGACCCAGCAGCCGATTATCAGAGAAGATGACGAGCACCGCGTGCTTCGCTTCGTGCCCCGCACCTCCGACACGCTGCCACACCATCCCACCGCTCCCGCCGACCACCCCCGCCGCCGCCAAACCACCGGCGCCAGCGAGCTGTCCCGCTATCAACGGGCACAGGACGACCCCGACGACTTCCGCCACCGGATGCTGGCCAATAGCGCAGCCTTCGGCTTTACGGTGATCCTGGTGGGTGTCGGGATCTGGCTCGCGGTCAGCATCGCGGATCTCCGCAAAACCCAGGATTGCGTGTTGATGGGCCGCCGCGACTGCGCCCATATTGTTGCGCCGCACGGCTGAGGCGCGCCAAACCCTCTTTCCACAGCCCACAGCGGCTGGTGAGCGGGCGCTCAACTGCATTGAACTGCCGCCCCCGCTCCGATATACGGGCAATCGACTCTATACGGCGGACCGGGACTGCCCCGGGGCGAAGCCCTGTCTTTGCGCGCGCCGATCGAACATTATCTTCAATATATCAAAGGCTTAGTAATGTCCTCCACATTCGATCAGGTCGCTACAATCATCGCCGAGACTTGCGACATTCCCCGCGACACGATCACACCGGAAAGCCACGCCATCGACGATCTGGGGATCGACAGCCTCGACTTCCTGGATATCGCTTTTGCGATCGACAAGGCGTTCGGGATCAAGCTGCCGCTGGAAAAATGGACCCAGGAGGTCAATGACGGCAAGGCGACCACCGAGCAGTATTTCGTCCTGAAGAACCTCAGCGCGCGCATCGACGAATTGGTCGCGGCCAAGGGCGCGTAACGCCCCGCCATGAACCTCGAATATTTTCACCTGATCGACCGCATCACCGACCTCAATGTCGGCGAACGGACGATCACGGTCGAAGCCAACGTTCCCGAGACCAGCACCATCTTCGAGGGCCACTTCCCGGGCTACCCGCTGATGCCCGGCGTGCTGCTGATCGAGTCGATGGCGCAGACTTCGGGCTGGCTGCTAATCGCGCTGATGAAGTTCGAACGCATGCCGTTTCTGGCCGCGGTGAAGGAAGCCAAGATGCGTACCTTCATCACGCCCGGCACGAAGCTGGACATCAACGCCAGCGTGCTGCACGAAGGCGACGGCTTCTACATGACCACTGTCAAGATCAAGGTCGACGGCAAGCTGACCTGCAACGCGCAGCTCACCTTCAAGACCGTCCCGTTCCCCCATCCGGATCTGCGCGGACACATGGACATCGTGGCCGAGCGCATCGGATTTCCCTTACAGGCGATCACCAATGGCTGAAACCCGACCGATGACATCCGAGCCGGTGGAAGCGTGGATCACCGGCATTGGCCTCGCCACGTCATTGGGCGAAGGCCCTGACGCGCATTGGGATGCGTTGAACAACAAGCGCATCAACGTCGATGAAACCGGCTTCGCTCCGAACATCGTCCACCCCCTCGCGCCGGTCTCTTACGACGCGCAGATCCCCAAGAAGGGCGATCAGCGTCAGATGGAAGCCTGGCAGCGGATCGGCACCTATGCCGCCGGCCTCGCGCTGGATTCGGCTGGCGTCAAAGGCAACAAGGACATCCTGTCGAGGATGGACATGATCGTTGCCGCCGGTGGCGGTGAGCGCGATCTGGCCGTCGATTCCGGCATCCTGAATTCGGCCGGCTACGGCGCAGCGACCCCGGGCCTACTCAACGAAAAGCTGCTCAACGACCTCAGGCCAACGCTGTTTCTGGCGCAGCTTTCCAATCTGCTCGCCGGCAATATCGCCATCGTGCACGGCGTCACCGGTTCGTCCCGCACCTTCATGGGCGAGGAAGCCGCCGGCGTGGACGCCGCGCGCATCGCACTGGCCCGCATCGCCGACGGCCAGAGCGACATCGCGCTGATCGGTGCCGCACATAATGGTGAGCGCAAGGACCTGCTGCTGCTGTACGAATTCGACGACTTCAACCTGAAGAACAAGTTCGAAACCGTCTGGGCGCGCGAGAAGAATTCCGGCTTTGCGCTCGGCTCTGCCGGCGCATTCCTCGTCATCGAATCCAGGGCGCATGCAGAAGCGCGCGGTGCCAAGCCTCTCGCACGTCTCAAGAGCGTGGTTGCCGATCATGCCCGTCGCAAGACTCCCGGCGAAGTCACGGCGTCGCTGCAGGGGCTGTGGTCGAAACTCGGCGCGAAGAACGACGCGGCGATCATCACCGGTGCGACCGGCGCTGAGCCCGTGACGTCCGAAGAGCGCACGTTCCTGAAGGATCATGCCGACGTCGCCATCCGCGGCACCGGCACCCTCTTTGGCCATACGCTCGAAACCCAATTCCCGCTCGGCCTCGGCCTTGCGGCGCTTGCGATCTCGCGCGGCGCGATGTTTCCGCCGAACGATTCAACCGGCCTCGAGATTGAAAAGTCCGGCAAGCCCACCCAGATTGTGGTGATCGGCGCCGGTCATTGGCGCGGCGAAGGCATGGCGCTGGTTGAAGCCATCTAGAACCCAACTGGGCTCTAGATTTTTCTTATGTTTGAGCAAGATCCTATCCGAAAACCGGCATCCGCTTTTCGGGATCATGCTCAAGTTAAGCGGTCGACGCGGCCGACGGAGAGAGCATGACTGCAACGCGCGATAAATTCGGCCGACCAATCGTTGTCGTTACCGGCATGGGTGTTGCGACATCTCTCGGCGCCGGCAAAGAGGACAACTGGGCCAAGCTCACCGCCGGCGAATCCGGCATTCGCACCATCACGCGTTTTCCCACCGACGGCATGAAGACGACGATGGCAGGCACGATCGATTTCGTGCCGGTCGAGCCGTTTTCCTCCACCGACCTCTCCGAGAAGCTCGGCGAGCTGGTCACCGAGGAAGCCATCGCACAGGCCAATATCGGCAGCAAGGGTGACTTCCCCGGCCCGCTGTTCCTCGCGGTTGCGCCCGTCGAAGTCGAATGGCCGCAACGCCAGGTGCTGGCCAGGGCCGCTGGCGCCAATAGCGACATCAATTACGACACGCTGCTGCGCGTCGCGGGCGGCGGCAAGTTCGTTCAGTATCATCGCCGCTTCCTGTTCGGCTCTGTCGCCGACCATCTCGCCGACACGTTCGGCACCAAAGGCTCGCCGATCTCGCTGTCGACCGCTTGCGCCTCTGGCGCGACCGCGATCCAGCTTGGTGTCGAAGCGATCCGCCGCGGCGAAGCCGATGCGGCGCTGTGCGTGGCCACCGACGGCTCGGTGAACCCGGAAGCGCTGATCCGCTTCTCGCTGCTGTCAGCACTCTCGACCCATAACGACCCGCCCGAGAAGGCCGTGCGCCCCTTCGCGAAGAACCGCGATGGTTTCGTGATGGCCGAAGGCGCCGGTGCGCTGGTCCTGGAAAGCCTGGAGGCCGCTACCGCGCGCGGCGCCAAGATCCTCGGCATTGTTGCCGGTTGCGGCGAGCTCGCCGACTCCTTCCACCGCACCCGTTCCAGCCCGGACGGCAAGCCGATCATCGGATGCGTGAACAACGCGCTGGTGGATGCTGGCCTGACGTCCGACCAGATCGACTACATCAACGCCCATGGCACCGGCACGCCGGAAAACGACAAGATGGAGTATCTCGGCATTTCCAGTGTGTTCGGTGAGCGCGCCAAAGAAATTCCGGTCTCGTCCAACAAGTCCATGGTCGGCCACACCCTCTCCGCCGCCGGCGCCGTCGAGGCGGTGTTCTCGCTGCTGACCCTGGAACACCAGCGGATCCCGCCGACGATCAATTACGATGTTCCCGATCCGGCCATTCCATTCGACGTGGTTCCCAATACCGCCCGCGATGCACGCGTGACGGCCGTGATGTCGAATTCCTTCGGCTTTGGCGGCCAGAATGCTTCGCTGATCCTCACCGGCGAGCCCGTTTAGGGCTCCTTGGTCTCACAGGCCCCCTCGCCGGTTGACGTCATGGCGTGAACCGGCGATACGCAGGCCATCCGAAATCAACCTTTCTTGCCGGAGACGCGGTTCATGCGTGCGCTCAATCTTGTTGCCGATCGCGAGCTTGTCGTCGCCGACGTCCCGCCGCCCCCGCCGCCTGCTGCCGGCGAAGTGCAGATCCGCGTCAAGGCGGTCGCCCTCAATCATATCGACGTCTGGGGCTTCCGCGGCATGGCCTTCGCCAAGCGCAAGCTGCCGCTGTCGATCGGCGCCGAAGCTTCGGGCGAGATCGCTGCCGTCGGCGAAGGCGTCACCAACCTGAAGCCGGGCCAGAAAGTCGTGATGTATGGCGCGCTGACCTGCGGTCACTGCAAGGCCTGTCAGGAAGGCCGTGACAATTTCTGCGAGAACGTCGGCGGTCTCTACGGCTTCCACATCGACGGCTTCTCGCGCGAACTGATGAACATGCCAGCGCGTCTGGTGATCCCCGTCCCCGACGGCATCAACTTCCGCGACGCCGCCTGTGCCCCGATCGCCTTCTCGACCGTGCAGCACATGCTGTTCGACAATGCCAAGCTGCAGCCCGGCGAGACTATTCTCGTTCACGCCGGCGGCTCCGGCATCGGTACCGTCGCGATCATGATGGCCAAGAAAATTGGCTGCACCGTCATCACTACCGTGGGTGACGACAGCAAGATCGAAGGCGTCAAGGCGCTCGGCGCCGACCACGTCATCAACTATCGCAAGGATCGCTTCGAAGGCGAGACCCGCAAGATCACCAAGAAGAAGGGCGTCGATGTCGTGTTCGAACACGTCGGTGCCGACACCTTCAACGGCTCGCTGCTGGTGATGAAGCGCGGCGGCCGCCTGGTCACCTGCGGTTCGACCTCGGGCCCGACCACCACGATCAACCTGATGCAGCTGTTCCAGCAGCAATACCGCATCTTCGGTTCGTTCGGCGCCACCATGAAGAACATCAGTGAAAGCCTCGACAAGATGGCTGACGGCATGCTGCCGGTGATCGATACCGAAGTGCCGATCAGCGATGTCGAGACCGCGCTGAAGCGGATGGAAACCCGCCAGGTGTTCGGCAAGATCATCGTTCACTTCTGATGCTCCGCCTGCTGCTTCGCACCAAGGCCCGCATTCGCGATGCCCTGAAGCCTGCAGGCGACGCCGCTGTCGGTGCGCTGACGATCGGCATCCTGCGCAGCACGCGCTATTTCGATCCGGTGAAGACCGCCAATCTGTTCGGCAAGATCACGCAGCGTATCGGGCCGCTGTTTCGCGAAGACAAGATCGGCCGCGCCAACCTCACCGCCGCCTTCCCCGAAAAATCACCGGAAGAGATCGACAGGATCCTCGCTGGCGTCTGGGACAATATGGGGCGCGTCGGCGCGGAGTTCGCGCATCTCGACCAGATCTGGGATTACGACCCGGCACATCCGACCAAACCGAGCAACGTCGAATTCTCGGCGCGGACGGCGGAAATTTTCGATCAGCTGCGCGACGACGGCAAGCCGGCGCTGATTTTCGCGAGCCATCTCGGTAATTGGGAGATTCCGGCGCTTGCTGCCGTCGCGCACGGCCTCGACGCCGCCGTGTTGTATCGCCGGCCGAACAGCGCCGCTGCTGACCGCGCCATTCATCAGACACGCGCGATCAACATGGGCAATCTCATTCCAGCCAGCCATGACGCACCGCTCAAGCTCGCGCACGCGCTGAACGAGGGCAAGCACGTCGCCATGCTGGTGGATCAATGGTTCACCAACGGCGTCCCGGTGGACTTCTTCGGCCGCAAGACCAACGCCAATCCGATGCTGGCACGACTGTTGCGCCAGGTCGATTGCCCGATCCACGGCGTTCGTATCATCCGCCTGCCCGATCATCGGTTCCGCATCGAAGTCTCCGAAGAGGTGAAACCGGTGCGCGATGCCAATGGCAGGGTCGACGTTCAGGGCACGATGCAGGCGGTGACGTCCGTGCTGGAAGGCTGGATCCGGGAATATCCCGAGCAGTGGCTGTGGCTGCATCGGCGCTGGCGATAACACTCAGCGTCCCGTCTTCACCTTCGTCCATAACCGGTTGATCACACGCTGCGTCGCCGGATCGCGTGCGGTAATGACGAACAGCTTCTGCAGCATCGCCGCATCCGGATAGATCGTCTTGTCGTTCAGGATTTTCGGATCGATCAGCTTCTGGCTGGCGAGATTGCCATTGGCATAACCGAGGAAATCTGAATTCTTTGCAGCGACGTCCGGCCGGTAGAGATAGTCGATCAGCTCATAGGCCTCATTGACGTTCTTGGCATCGGCCGGGATTGCCAGATTGTCGAAGAACATCTGCGCGCCCTCCTTCGGCACCGCATAACCGATCTCGACGCCGTTCTTGGCTTCCTCGGCGCGCGCACGCGCCTGAATGATGTCACCGGACCAGCCGACCACGAGGCAGATATCGCCGGTTGCCAGTGCGCTCAGATATTCGGAGGAGTGAAACTTGCGGACATTGCCTCTGATCTTGCCGACGAGATCGGCCGCCTTTTCGAGGTCTGGCTGTTTGGTCGAATTCGGATCGAGGCCCAGCGCATTCAGCGCCGCCGGCAGAATGTCGTCGGCGGAATCCAGCATATGGACGCCGCAATCCTTGAACTTCGCAAGATTCTCCGGCTTGAAGACGATATCCCAGCTATCGATTTTTGCGTCGGGCCCGAGGATTTTCGCGACCTGCTTGACGTTGTAGCCGATGCCCGTGGTGCCCCACATGTAGTTCGCGGCAAACTGATTGCCGGGATCGTAGATCGCGAGACGCTTGGTCACCTCCGGCCAGGCATTGGCGAGGTTCGGCAGCTTCGCCTTGTCGAGCTTCTGGAACACCTTTGCGGTGATCTGGCGCTGCAGGAAATACGCGGTTGGCACCACAACGTCGTAGCCGGACTTGCCGGCCAGCAGCCGCGTCTCCAGCGTCTCGTTGGCATCGAAGGTGTCATAGACGACCTTGATGCCGGTCTCCCTGGTGAAGGCCTCCAGCACACCGGGCGCCATGTAGTTCGACCAGTTGTAGAAGTTGACGACACGCTCTGCCTTCTGGTCTTGCGCCTGCACCGGCAAGGACCACAGCAGCGCCGCTCCGACGACCCACGCGATCCCGTGCTTGCCCATGCGCATCAACTTCCCCTAGCGGCGATGAACGGCGTTGGACAGGCGTTCCAGCGCGGTATCGAGCGTTGCGTCGTTCTTGGCGAAACAGAAACGCACCACCGAGGTCACCTTGTCCTGCTCATAAAAGGCCGACACCGGAATGGCCGCGACCTTGTAGTCGTAGACGAGACGCCGGCAGAAATCCTCGTCGGTCTCGTTCAGTCCCAGCGGCGACAGATCGACGGTGAGGAAGTACGTGCCCTGCGACTTGATGACGGGAAAGCCGATACTTTCCAGACCTGCGGCCAGACGATCGCGGCTACGCGCGAGATCGGCGCGCATCGTCTTGAAGTAATCGTCGGACTTGCCGAGACCATAGGCCACCGCAACCTGCAGATTTGGCGCCGTCGTGAAGGTGAGAAATTGATGCACCTTGGCGCAGACGCGCAGGAGATGCGGCGCGGCGCAGACGAAGCCGATCTTCCAGCCGGTGAGCGAGAAGATCTTGCCGGCGGAGCCAACCTTGATAGTGCGATCACGCATGCCGGGAATGGTGATCAGCGGGATATGGTCGTGGCCGTCGAAGGTCACATGTTCCCAGACTTCGTCGCAGATCGCGATCGTATCGAATTCCTGACAGAACTTCGCCAGCAGTTCGAGATCCTCGCGCGGCGACACCACGGCAGCCGGATTGAGCGGGCTGTTGAACAGCACGGCCTTGGTCTTGTGATTGAAGACCGCGCGCAGGTCTTCCTCCGTGAGGCGCCAGTGCGGCGGCTTGAGGCTGACCAGACGCGGAATGCCGCCGGCCTGCCGGATGATCGGCAAATAAGAATCGTAGACCGGCTGGAAGCACACGACTTCGTCGCCGGGCTCCACCACCGCAAGGATCGACGAGGTCAGCGCCTCGGTACCGCCGGAGGTCACCATTACCTCGGTCATCGGATCGAGCGAGAGCTTGTGCCAGTGCTGGTAATGCGTGGCGATCGCCTGACGCAGCTCCGGGATGCCCATCATCGACGGATACTGGTTATAGCCGTTCAGCACCGCATCGGCGGCCGCCTGACGGATATCGTCGGGACCGGGATGATCGGGAAAGCCCTGCCCGAGATTGATGGCGTTGTGGTCGCGCGCGAGCTGCGACATCGCCTCGAACACCGTGACGGGCAGCTCAGAGAATATCTTGTTCATCGAGCGATCAGCCAACCTTTGTCGGCAGGCCTGCGGCCTTCCATCCAAGGATTCCACCGGCGAGGTGCTTGTCATAGGCAAGGCCATCGGCCTGCGCGGCCAGCGAGGCCGTCACCGAGCGCTTGCCGGAGCGACATGCGAAGACGATCTGCTTGCCCGCAGGATCGGGCAGATCGGCGCTATCGAAGCCCGACAGCGGCACCACGACGGCATCCGGATAGGCCTCGACCGCGACCTCGTTGGGTTCGCGCACGTCAACCAGCAAATACTTGCCTTCAGTGATCCCCTTGGACACTTCCTCGGGCGTCAAATCGTGAACGGTATGAGCTTCGCCTGCCACCACAACCTCCTGCCGCCCCGGTGTCCGGAGCGAATGCGAAGGGGCGGAAACGCCCCTGTTTTCGGGCGCCAACGTCGCCTCTCGCGAGGCGAAAATCAAGCGTTGGAAGAGCTTATTGTCGGGCCTGATCCTGCCCGAAAGCCGCAGGCCCGCTTTTCGGAATCAGGCCTAGATAGTCACCTGCGTGCCTACCTCGACCACCCTCCCCGTGGGGATCTGGAAATAGTCGGTCGCGTCATTGGCAGTGCGGCTGAGCGCGATGAACAGATGGTCCTGCCAGCGCGGCATGCCGGAATGCACCGCAGGCTTCAGCGCCCTGCGCGAGAGAAAGAACGAGGTCGACATGATGTCGAACTGCCAGCCGGTCTTGCGCGCAATCGCGAGGGATTTCGGCACATTCGGCGATTCCATGAAGCCGAAGCGCAGCGTCACTTTCGAGAAGGTCGCGCTGATCTCTTCCATGCGCACCCGCTCACTGGGATCGATGCGCGGCGTTGGTGCGGTTTCGATGGTGAGAATAACGTTCTTCTCGTGAAGCACTTTGTAGTGTTTCAGACTATGCATCAGCGCCGTCGGCGCACTCTGCGGATCGCTGGTGAGAAATACCGCCGTGCCGGACACGCGCTGCGGCGGACGTTTCTCCAGCATGGCCACAAGATCGGCCAGCGGAAACTCCAGCTTGCGCGACTTCTCGAACAGCAGGCGGCTGCCGCGCCGCCACGTATACATCATGAGAATGATCACGCCGCCCATCACCAGCGGCACCCAGCCGCCGTCGAACACTTTCAAGAGGTTCGCGGTGAGGAACGTGACGTCGATCACCAGAAACGGCACGATCAGCGCCGCAGCCGCGATCGGCGACCACTTCCAGCCGCGCCAGATCACCACAAAGCCCATCATCGCAGTGACGACCATGGTGCCGGTGACCGAGATGCCATAGGCCGAGGCCAGCGAGCTCGATGACTTGAACAGCACGACAAGCACGATCACAGCGATGAACAGCAGCATATTGACGCGCGGAATGTAGATCTGGCCGGAATGCGACTCCGATGTGTGCCGGATTTCGAAACGCGGCAGCAGGCCAAGCTGGATCGCCTGCTGCGTCAGCGAATAGGCGCCGGTGATCACGGCCTGACTCGCAATCACGGTGGCAGTCGCCGCGAGGATCACCATGGGGATCAGCGCCCAGTCGGGAAACATCAGATAGAACGGATTTTCGAGCGCGGTGGGATCATGCATCACCAGCGCAGCCTGGCCGAAATAGTTGATGGCCAGCGACGGCAGCACGAGAAACAGCCAGGCCAGCTGGATCGGCTTTTTGCCGAAATGGCCGAGATCGGCATAGAGCGCTTCGGCGCCGGTCACGGCGAGAAACACTGCGCCCAACGTCACGAAGGCGATGATGCCGTGATGGAACATGAAGTAGATCGCGTGCACGGGATTGAGTGCCGCGAGCACTTCAGGATGCTTCACGATCTGCGGAATGGCCGCTACCGCGATCACGATGAACCATAGGCACATGATCGGTCCGAAGAACGTCGCGACCTTCGCAGTCCCACGCGATTGCACGGCGAAAAGCGCCACAAGGATCACGATGGTGAGCGGTACAACATAGGGATCGAAGGCGGTGGTGACGAGCTTGACGCCCTCGATGGCCGAGAGCACGGACAGCGCCGGCGTGATCACCGCGTCGCCATAGAACAACGCCGCGGCGATGATGCCGAGCATCACCACCACCGGCCCGCTCGATCCGATCGCGCGCTGGGCCAGCGCCATCAGGGCCAGCGGGCCACCCTCGCCGTTATTGTCGGCGCGCAGCAGCAGCACGACATATTTGAGCGTCACGACGATGATCAGGGCCCACAGAATCAGCGAGAGGACGCCCAGGATTGCTTCATTGTCGATGCCGGGCGCCTTGTGGCCCCCGGCCGCGACCAGCGCCTCACGGAGCGCGTAAAGCGGGCTGGTGCCGATGTCGCCATAGACGACACCGATACTGCCCATGACGAGCGAGCCGAAGCTGGCCGTCGAGTGCCCATGGGTAGGGTCCGCCGGGGATGCCGCGGCGGGAGATGCGCTATCGATGGTCATGGAAACGGCCTCGAAGACTTCTGAATCGCAGGTCTCTGAACAGCGGGGCAGCGAGGCCGTTCCCGGCCCCGATGATCACACTCGTTATAGCGCAAATCGGGGAACCGGACATGACAAAAGATGCTTAGATCGTCACCTGAGTACCGACCTCCACCACGCGTCCGGTGGGGATCTGGAAATAGTCGGTGGCGTCGTTCGCCGAACGGCTGAGCGCGATGAACAGATGGTCCTGCCACAGCGGCATGCCGGATTGCGCCGACGGCTTCAGCGAGCGCCGCGACACGAAGAACGACGTCGCCATGATGTCGAACTGCCAGCCGAGTTTACGCGCGACGACGAGCGCCTTGGGCACGTTCGGCGATTCCATGAAGCCGAAGCGCAGCTTTACCATCGAGAATTTGTCGCTGATATTCTCCATGCGAACGCGTTCGGCCAGATCGACCTTCGGCGTTTGCGCAGTCTCGATGGTCAGGATCACATTGTGTTCGTGCAGAACCTTGTTGTGCTTCAGATTATGCAGCAGCGCCGTCGGCACGAATTCGGGATCGCTGGTGAGAAACACCGCGGTGCCCTTCACGATATGCGGGGGGCGCTTTTCCAGACTCTTGATAAGATCGCGCAGCGGCACTTCGATACGGCGCGTCTTGGTGATCAGGATCGCCGCGCCGCGGCGCCAGGTCCAGATCATGCCGGCCATCAGTACGCCGAACAGCAGCGGCACCCAGGCGCCTTCCAGCAGTTTCAGGAGATTGGCACTGAGGAAGGCCAGATCGACGAACACCAGCGGCGCGATGATCGCAGCGGCAGTCGCGGCCTTCCAGTTCCACAGCTTCCATATCACCACAAAGCCCATGATGCCATCGGCCACCATGGTGGTGGAGACCGCGATGCCATAGGCCGAGGCCAGACCACTCGACGATTTGAACAGCAGCACCAGCAGCAGCACACCAATCAGCAGCAGACGATTGACCCGAGGCAAATAGATCTGGCCGGCATGGGTCTCGGAGGTGAAGCGCACTTCGAAACGCGGCAACAGGCCGAGCTGCACCGCCTGACGCACGAGCGAATATGCTCCTGTGATGACGGCCTGGCTCGCAATCACGGTCGCGGCCGTCGCTAGCGCGATCAACGGCAACAGCATCGATTCCGGTGCCATTCGATAGAACGGATTTTCGATCGCGGCCGGGTTCGACAGCACGAGCGCGCCCTGCCCGAAATAATTGATCATCAACGCCGGCAGTACGAAGAAGAACCAGCCGTATTGAATTGGCCTGCGACCGAAATGGCCGAGATCGGCATAGAGCGCCTCGCCGCCGGTGACGGCCAGGAAGACTGCGCCTAGGGTCACCAGACCGATGGTCCCGTGGGTCAGCATGAACTGCACGGCATAATACGGATTGATCGCCTTCAGCACCGTCGGATCATCGAAGATATGCGAGGCGCCCATCAGCGCCAGCGCCGTGAACCAGATGATCATCACCGGACCGAAGGCGGAGGCCACCTTGGCGGTGCCAATACGCTGTACGGAGAACAGCACGACGAGAATCGCGACCGTGACCGGCACGACGTAAGGTTCGAGCGCAGGTGCCTTGAGCTTGAGGCCTTCCACCGCCGAGAGCACCGAGATCGCCGGAGTGATCATGGAATCGCCGATGAACATCGAGGCGCCGATCACGCCCAGTACCATCAGCGGCAAGCTCCGCCGACCCAAGGCACGCTGGCCGAGCGCCATCAGCGACAGTGTTCCACCCTCGCCATTGTTGTCGGCGCGCAGCAGGAACAGCACATATTTGGCAGTGACGACGATGAACAGCGCCCACAGGATCAGCGAGAGCACGCCGAGCACGATGACGGGCGTCACCGGCGCGCCATGAGTCGCGCCGTGTACCGCCTCGCGGAATGCGTAAAGCGGCGACGTTCCGATGTCGCCGAACACGACGCCGATACTGCCGACCGTGAGCGACCAGAAGCCGGTATGAACCGGAACTTCGATCGGTCCCTCGCCTGTTGTTTCCGTAACGGCCATTCTGCTCGTAACGCCTCTGGACAATCCGGACCCGGCTATGGCGCGCCGGGCAATGCCAGTCAACCGGGACACTAGCCTATCCTGCCGCAGATCGCTTATCGGGAGCGCAGCAAAAATCGGCATTGCCCAGCAAAAAAAGAGGCTGGAGCAGTAAAAAAGGAATTGACTGTTTTACGGCTTGAGGTTTGGCGGCAGCGGAGGGTCTTCCCGCATCAGCGTAATGGTCACCCGCCGGTTGGCGGCCATGGTCGGATCATCGGGGAATAGCGGCTGGCTGTCTGCCTTGCCCGACACCGAGAAGATATGGGACGACGGCAGGCCTTCGCGTTCCAGAATCTGCCGAACGACATTGGCGCGATCGGCCGACAGATCGAATGCATCGTATTCGCTGCGCGCCGGCACGAAGCCCGCGGCGGTGTGACCGACGATAGCCACGCGCAGCGGTGTTGCCTTCAGCGGCCCGGCGAGCTTCTGCAGCAACAGACGTGTGCGCTCATAGGGAACCTTGGATCCGTCAGCAAACATCGAGCGGCCGTTCTGGTCGATGATTTCCAGATTGAGGCCCTGCTTGGTCTCCTCGAACATGATGTTCTTGGAGATCTCGTTGATCTCCGGCATGTCCTGCAGCGCCTGCCGCAGTGACGCCGAGGCGAGCGCGAATTCACGGTCCATCTTCAGCTTGGCGCCCGCGGGACGGCCGCCCTTCTCGCTCGGACTGGTAACGTTGGACGCATCGTCCGGCGACACATGGTCCTTGTTCTTCGTCTGGCCGCGCGTCGGCAGACCATCGGATTCGATCACGCCTGAATAACGCGCATCGGATTGCACGCCGAAGGCTTCGCGGACCGAGCCGGCAACGATCTTGAGTTTGGCGCCGTCAGGGCTGGAGAATGCCACGAGCATGACGAAGTAGCTGAGCAGCAGCGCCATCAGGTCGGCGAAGGTCACGAACCAGCCATGGCCGCCGTGTGCTTCTCCGCGTTTTTTCTTCGCCATCGGACGTGCTCCGAGCCTGCCTCCAGTGTGTTACGCTGGGACCGGCTCACTTTCGTCATGGCGGTGCTTCTCGGGCAGATAGGCCAGCAGCATTTCTCGGACCAGCGCCGGGCTCTTGGAGTCGCGGATCATCAGGATGCCGTCGATGATGAGCGTGCGGTTGGTCTCCTCATCGAGCACCTTGACGTGCAGTTTGTCGGCGATCGGCAAACAGATCAGGTTGCCGACGATAGCGCCGTACAATGTAGCGAGCAGCGCGACGGCCATGAACGGGCCGAGCTTGGACGGATCGGACATGTTCGAGAACATCTGCACCATGCCCAGCAGCGTACCGATCATGCCGAAGGCCGGCGCGCAATCGCCGATGGCGCGGTAGATCTTCGAGCCTTCATCGAGATGCATGAGGAAATTGTCGCGGTCGCGCTCGAGATTGTCGCGGATGAATTCGAGATCGTAACCGTCGGCAACGAAGCGGATTCCCTTGGCGAGGAATGCGTCATCAGTTTCGACTTTTTCGAGTCCGACCGGTCCCTGCTTCCTCGCGATTTCCGCGATGCGGGCGAGTTCGTCAACGAGATCGCGAGCGTTCAGGCGGCTCAGCGTGAATGCAAATTTGGCGCCGAGCGGAATGCCATGAAGGATGGACGAGAGCGGAAAGCGGATCAGCGTCGCGGCGAACGAACCACCGAAAATGATGATGACGGCGTGGATGTCGTAGAACATCCCGAAGCTGCCGCCCATGAGGACCAGGGTACACAGCACAATGATGCCAGCGACAAAACCGACGAGTGTTGTGATATCCATGTCAACTCCGACGCTATACACGTATCGAACGACGCCCGTCCTGGACGGCGGCACGCCTCGAGATCAGGCCGCGCAAAGGTACCTTAGCGATACTGCGATTAAGGACGCGTTACCGCTTCACGGTTCATTAACGACAGATTAATGACGTGCGTGCACGCGTGGAACGATACGGAAAGTTCGTTCAGCAGACCGATTGAGGGCGATTGCGCGGCGTCAAACAGCGCGCTGGACGACCACGAAAGTACGCGATCCCGGCGCGTGGGTCGGGTCATCGAGAAACTCGATCGGCTTGAGGCCGGCGGCCACGCAGAAGTCCGCGATCGTATTCTTCGGCAACGGCTTTGCACCGCGCCACGACGTGTCCGCGGTTAGCGGATCCTTACCGAGCATCATTTTCAGGCGCTGGATGACAGGCGTCGGGACGAACTTGGCGATATGCCAGAGGATCGTCGGATATTCGTGCGCCGTTCGGAAGTGAATGAGTCCAAGCGCGGATGGACGCAGGATGCGGGCAACCTCGACCAGATTGGCCTTCACGACGTCATGCGACGGCATGTGCTGAAAGACCTCATATGACCACACGAAATCGGCAGTTTCGGACGCTAAGGGAAACACGACGCCATTGCCGGCGACGAAGTCGAGATTGCTGAACGCCGCTGCCGCCGCCTTCGCTTTTTCCACCATGACGTCGGACACATCGATGCCAACAGCCCTGGTGAAACGCCGGCCAAGCGCCTGCGTGAAACGTCCGACACCGCAGCCGATATCGACCGCCGTCTTGCCGACGGGATCAACTGCATATTTTGCAAGAACAGGGTCGATCAGCAGCGTCGCGCGTTCGCGTCCGAGTGCGAAGAATTTTTCGGGATCGTGATCCCACAACTCGGTCTCGACGTAAAAGAACGGGTCACGATTTGCACGCTCATTCCAAGCTTTCTTCATATCCTTGGTCTGAGGCAATACCGTCTCCAATGTCCGTTTTTACGGCGGAACCGGCAGTTAGCCCGAAGCCCTCCGGCCGCGCAAGCAACCGGAGCTGGTTCGGGTTGATCGGCATCTAACCTTTATCGTTAGTCTTAATAGCCCCGGATTTCAGTGTATTTCCGACGAGCGCGCCATCGCCTCTTTCAGCTTCTCGAGCGTGAATGACGGGCTGCGCGCGATATCGAGAATGGGTGTCTCCCGCCGCCCGCACAGCTCTGCCGCTTCCGGCAGTTTCGCGGCGACATCGAGCGGGATCACAACCGCACCGTGCTGATCGGCATGGATCAGATCGTCCGAACGGACACTCATGCCGGCAACGCGTATTTCATTGCCGAACTCGCTCACATGCACATGCGCATGCGACGGACCGATCGTGCCGGCGAGCGCCTGGAAGTCCGGTGCCCATTGCGGGATATCGCGGATCGAGCCATCGGTGACCACACCGAGGCAACCGAGCGCCCTGTGGACGGCGCTGTTCACCTCGCCCCAGAACGCGCCATAGCCCGCGTCGGGCCCGTCGATATCCTGGATGACGCTGATGCGCGGACCGATGCCCGTACCGACATAGTCGTAGTAAGCGAGCCGCCGCGCCTTCTGCTCCGCGGCAGGCAGACCGGACGCCATGGTCGCGCGAATGGTCGCGGTGCGCGCATAGCCGACGATGGGCGGCAGATTGGGAAACGGACAAACCAGCGGACGCGTGGTGTAGCCGATCAGCCGGCGATCGGGGGCGACGATCTCCATCGCATTGCAGATGGTCGGCGTGTCGTAGCGGCCCAGTGCTTCTAGAACGGATGCGGGCAGCGGACCGGTCGCGGAATTCGTCACGGCGTTTCTCCTGTGGGTGATTATCGCATCCCGTCTTCGCGGGACGTCGTCGTCGCTGAGTGACTTCGGATATAGCCGACTTCAGTGCATGCCCAAAACGAAATGCAGCCGCTTTCGTCGTGGCTGCTATCGCGGGGGAAAGCGGCTGCATGAATTGTTCGCGAGATGGATAATCAGTTCAGGCGTGCGGGCCGATCATCCGGTGCGATCTCAGGTGCACCCGGCGTATAGGGCGGCGATGCATGGGGCCCCGCCGGATCGACAGGGACCACCGACTGCGCGGCGAGCGCACGTTCCTGATCGCGATACGATTTCCAGCCCAGCGGCAGGCTCAGCAGATACATGATCGAGAGCGCCGACAGGATGTGCCAGGGGTAGCCGATCAGCAGCGCGATGAAGAGCACGACGCCGACGAACACCGGCAGCACCAGCTCGCGCGGCACCCGCATGTTCACGGCCTTGCCGGAGAACACCGGCAGCCGCGACACCATCAGGAAGCCGACCAGCAGCGTGTAAAGGGTCGTCAGGATGGCCGGCGGCATCGGCGTGCCCAGGAAGCCCAGATAGATCGGCAGCATCACGGTGAGCGCGCCCAGCGGCGCCGGCATGCCCGTGAAAAAGTTCGCGGCAAAGGCCGGCTTGTCCGGATCGTCCATGGTGGCGTTGAAACGCGCCAGCCGCAGACTGCCGGCGATGGCGAACACCATCGCGGCGATCCAGCCGGCATTGCTGAGATCGTGGAGCTGCCAGAAATACAGGATCAGGCCAGGCGCCACACCGAAATTGACGAAGTCAGCCAGGCTGTCGAGTTCGGCGCCGAATTTGGACTGGCCCTTGATCATGCGGGCGACACGGCCATCGACACCATCGAGCACGGCGGCGAACACGATGGCCGCCACGGCCAGTTCCATCCGCCCCTCGGTGGACAGGCGGATCGCCGTCAGGCCGGCGCAGATAGCCAGCAGCGTGATCATGTTCGGCACCAGCATCCGGATCGGAATGGTCCGGAACCGGCGGCGGCGCGTCTCGGGAGACTGGTCAGGAGGCATTTGCATGGCGTGATCCTAGCAAATCCCACGCTGTTCCGCCATTGTGGCGTCCTGCCGCTCAAACCGGCAGGAAATCGGGGTTAATCACCCCCGCGGCCATCACCCCTGGGTTATCACCCGGGTTAATCGACGCGGTAGGTGCGGCCGCCGTCACCGATCCGGAAATCGGCCAGCACGGTCTCGCCGGCAATCGCGGTCTGCCCCACGGCCACCAGCGCCTTGCTGCCTTCCGGCAGGTAGATATCCAGCCGGGAGCCGAAACGGATCAGGCCAAAGCGCTCGCCGGCGCTCAGGGTCTGGCCCTCGCGCACGAAGGACACGATCCGGCGCGCCACAAGCCCGGCGATCTGCACCACGCCGATCCGGCCGCCGGGGGTCGAAATAACCAGCGAATTGCGCTCATTGTCCTCGCTCGCCTTGTCCAGCTCGGCATTGATGAACTTGCCCGGCCGATAGGCAATGCGCTCGATCCGGCCAGCCACCGGGCTGCGGTTCACATGGACGTTGAAGACGCTCATGAACACCGAGATGCGCAGCAGCGGCTGGTCGCCGAGGCCGAGTTCGGCCGGCGGCAGCACCGGCTGCACCATCGACACTTTCCCGTCGGCGGGCGACACCACGACACCCTCGCGGGTCGGGGTCACGCGCACCGGATCGCGGAAGAACAGCGCACACCAGACGGTCAGCAACGTGCCGATCCAGCCCAGCGGCGTCCAGATCCAGAACAGCACCAGGCTCGCCAGCGCAAAGGCGCCAATGAACGGATAGCCTTCCTTGTGGATCGGCGGGATCTGGCCACGGATGGAATTTGCGATGGACATTTAAGCTCTATCTTTCTTCCCCTCTCCCCCAAGCAGCGAAGCTGCGCAGGCGGGAGAGGGTGGCGCGACGCGTAGCGGCGTGCCGGGAGAGGGGGCTGGCGCGGAATGGCCAAGATGTTCAACGATCACCTCAAGCACTCCATCCGTGTTGTTGAACACCTCATTATTCCAGAACCGCAGAACGCGAAACCCTTGTTGTTGAAGCCATTGGTCTCGGGTTTGATCCGGTTTGCTGTCAGCATGCTGCCCGCCATCGACCTCAATGACGAGGCGCCGTTCAAGGCAGACGAAATCAACGATGTATCGCCCAATCGGCACCTGACGCTTGAATTTGAAGCTCTGAAATCGGTGGGCGCGCAGCCGATACCAAAGCTGCCGCTCGGCATCCGTCATGTTGGCGCGCAAAGCTTTGGCCTGATCCCTCGCCATGCCCCCCTCTCCCGTCTCGCCCGCTAACGCGGGCGATCCACCCTCTCCCGCCAAGCGCAGCTTCGCCGCGCTCGGGGGCGAGGGAAAGAGAAAGAATCACTCCGCCGCGTCAGGCGTCATCAGCCGGTCGTCATCGACCGGCGGTGGGGTGCGATTGGGGGCGATGGCATCATCGCCGATCTGGGCCAGCCGCTCACGGGCCTCCTGGGCCTCGCGTTGCCGGTTCCACATGCTGGCATAGAGACCGGCCGCGGCCAGCAACTGACCATGGGTACCGCGCTCGGCGATACGGCCCTGGTCGAGAACGATGATCTCGTCGGCGCCGACGATGGTGGACAGCCGATGCGCAATCACCAGCGAGGTGCGGCCCTGCGAGACCTTCTCCAGCGCGTCCTGGATCTCCTGCTCGGTATGGCTATCGAGCGCCGACGTCGCTTCATCGAGCAGCAGGATCGGCGGGCCCTTCAGCACGGTCCGCGCAATGGCCACGCGCTGCTTCTCGCCGCCGGAGAGTTTCAGGCCGCGCTCGCCCACTTCGGTCTCGTAGCCCTTTGGCGACATCCGGATGAACGGGTCGATCTGCGCCATACGGGCGGCTTCCTCGACCTCCGCGTCGGTTGCGTCCCAACGGCCATAGCGAATGTTGTAGCGGATGGTGTCGTTGAACAGCACGGTGTCCTGCGGGACCATGCCGATGGACTGGCGCAGCGAGGCCTGCGTGACATTGCGGATGTTCTGGCCATCGATGGAGATCGTGCCTCCCGATACATCATACAGTCGGAACAGCAGCCGCGAGATCGTCGACTTGCCGGCGCCCGACGGGCCGACGATGGCGACGGTCTTGCCGGCCGGCACATCGAAGGAGAGCCCCTTCAGGATCGGCCGCTCCGGGTCATAAGCGAAACGGACATCGTCGAAGCGCACAGCGCCCGATGTCACCAACAGCGGCATCGCACCCGGAATATCTTTCACTTCCGGATTGCGGTTCAGGACACCGAACATCTTCTCGATGTCGATGATCGCCTGCTTGATCTCGCGATACACCATGCCCATGAAATTCAGCGGCTGGTAGAGCTGGATCATCATGGCGTTGATCATGACGAAATCGCCCACCGTGTGGGTGCCGTTGCGCACGCCGACCGCGCACATCAGCATCGTCGATGTCAAACCGAGCGTGAAGATGATTGCCTGACCGGTATTGAGCACAGCCAGCGACGTATAGGTCTTGACGCTGGCGCGCTCGAAACGCTCAACGGTCTTGTCATAGCGCTCGGCCTCGCGCGTTTCAGCGCTGAAATATTTGACCGTCTCGTAGTTCAGCAGCGAGTCGATGGCCTTGGTATTCGCTTCGGTATCGGACTCATTCATGTTGCGGCGGATGGCGATGCGCCACTCGGTCGCCAGGTACGTATAGTACATGTAGACGACCACGGTGATCGCCACGACCAGCACATAGCGCCAGTCGAACTGCCACAGCAGCACACCCATCACCAGCAACAGCTCGACGATGGTCGGCACCAGTTGCAGGATCACCATCCGCACGATGACTTCGATGCCTGCGCGGCCGCGTTCGAGCACACGCGTCAGGCCACCGGTCTTGCGCTCCAGATGAAAGCGCAGCGACAGTTCGTGCATATGGACGAAGGTGAGATAGGCCAGCTTGCGCACCGCATGCATGGCCACCTTGGCAAAGATGCCGTCGCGCCACTGCGTGAAGATCGCCATCAGCACGCGGATCGCGCCGTAGCTGACGGTCATGGCGACCGGCGATGCGATCAGCCACAGCGTCCAGTTCGAGGACTGGACCGGAGCCGTATCGGCGCCGGTCAGCGCATCGATCGCCCATTTGAAGGTGAACGGCACCGTCAGGGTGGCCGCCTTGGCGACCAGCAGCAGCAGCATCGACCAGACGACGCGCATCTTCAGGTCGTCGCGGTCGCCCGGCCAGATATAGGGCCACAAATGGGCGAGCGTTCCGAACAGGGTGCCGCGCTCGATATAGGCCGGATTGGGAGCTGTCTCGTCGTTCAGCGCGGGATCGGAATCAGACATGCACGGCGCCTGGAACGAACGGAGCTGCGGCCCGGGGCCGGCTCAAAATGGAGGTCGATTTCATTAGAATGCATATAGGCGCTTTGCGGGAACGTCGCACCCTCGCGGAGCATTCTTTTCCCTGTAGAGAGGTGTCCCGGGCAGGAATTTCCCGTATCGCGTTCATTCCGTGTCTTGACGGTGTTATCCCGCAGTGCCACATGGATTTCATGAGCACAATTAAAACGATCTGCGTCTATTGCGGCTCCGGCCCCGGTACCAATCCCAGTTTCGTCGAATCAGCCGTCACGCTCGGCAAGATCATGGCCGAGCAAGGCATTGGCCTGGTCTATGGCGGCGGCTCCATCGGCCTGATGGGCGCGGTAGCCAAGTCCGTGCTGGACAATGGCGGACGGGTCACCGGCATCATCCCGGAATTCCTGACCAAGCGCGAAAACGCGCTGACCGCCGCCCAGGAACTGATTGTCACCCACGACATGCATGAGCGCAAACGGCTGATGTTCGAGCGGTCGGACGCTTTCGTCGCCCTGCCCGGCGGCATCGGCACGTTGGAAGAGCTGGTCGAACAGCTCACCTGGCAGCAGCTCGGCCGCCACAGCAAGCCGATCCTGATGGCCAATATCGATAACTTCTGGGAGCCGCTGCTCGAGCTGCTCAAACACATGCGCTCGACCGCCTTCATCCGGCCGACACTCCCGCTGGACGTGCTGACGGCCGACCGTGCCGAAGACATCCTGCCCCGGCTCCGCACCGCTGCGGCACTGGCCTCCGACGAAGCCAAGAAGCTGGCTCCGGACGTCGCGACGCGGCTCTGAGACCTGCTACGACGTGGTGGCGTCGTCCTTCGGGAACGTCACCACCTCGATGCGATTACCATCGGCATCGGCGATGAAAGTTGCATAGTAGCGCACGCGATCATGCGGCCGCAGCGAGGGCGCACTTTCCGAGACCCCGCCAGCGGCGATGGCTGCCGCATAAAACGCATCAACCTCATCCGTCGTCCTCGCGCGCAGGCAAAGATGCACACCGCTATCAAGCGGTAGCGGCGCCATGCCTGCACGCAGATTGAGCCAGACTTCCGGATAGCTCTTGCCGAACCCGACCATTGCCGGACGTGTCACCAGTCGGGTCATGCCAAGCGGCGCGAAGCTGCGCTCGTAGAATGCTACGGCCCGTTCGAGATTGCTGACCGCGATGGAGATGTGATCGATCATCGGTCTTCCTCCTCCCCCGCCTTCGTCATTCGATTTACGACGCCCCGGATTCGCCCAGCGTCTTCTGCATCGTGGTGTTGGCAAGCCACTCGTCATTCAGCGGCACGCTGTTGCGCTGTGTCGGGATATATCCGCGTTTCTTGAAGAAGGGCTCGGCGGTGTCGCTGGCATCGACGGTCAGCAGCTTGGCGCCGCGTGCACCTGCGAGCTTCTCGATCGCATCGATCAGCAGCGATGCCACACCCTGGAGGGCCGCATTCGGATGCACGTAAAGCAGATCGATGTGATTGGCGCCTTTCAGCGATGCAAAGCCGACCGGAACGCCGTCCAGCGTCGCAATCAGTGTGAGTTGCGACGCCAGCCGCTTGCCGAAGGCCACTTCGTCGTCGACCGTTGCAGCCCAGGCTTCCTGCTGCGCTTCGCTGTAGTCGTCGCCCGTCAATTCCTCGATGCTGGCCACGAAGATCGCAGCCGCAATTGCGGTGTCATCCGGCAGGAACGGTCGCAATGCCGGTTTCGCCTCGCCCATCGCGCTCACCAGAAATCCACCAGCTTCAGCGCCAGCGCGATGGCGCCGATGATCAATGCCCACTTGAGGGCGATGTAATATTTCCAGTGCTTTGGAAACGGTGTGTCGGGTCGGCTCATCGCGCGATCTCCCAGGTGGTGCCTTCCTTCGAGTCCTTGATGACGACGCCCATGGCGGCAAGTTCGTCGCGAATACGATCCGACTCCTTGAAGTCCTTGCGGGCCCGCGCGGCTGTGCGATCCGCAATCAAACCATCGACCTTTGCTGCATCGATCCCGCTGGCCTGTTGTTTGCGTCCATTCCATGCAGCAGCCGTTTCCGACAGGAAACCGAGCGCACGCAACGACGCTGCAAACTGGCTGCGATCGCCGTCATTGCCTGCGGCCGCACTGTTGCGAAGACCGTGCAGCGCTGCAACAGCCAGCGACGTGTTCAGATCGTCGAACATCGGCTCCATCACCTTGTCGGAGACGTCGCCACCTGTTGCATCCGCCGCGACCCAATACCAGTCATCGAGCGTCTTGGCGCTTTCTTCCAAACCTTTCACGGTCCAGTCGATCGGCGAACGATAGTGTGTCTTCAACATGTTCAGGCGCAGCACTTCGCCCGGCCAATCTTGCAGCAATTCGCGGATCGTGAAGAAATTGCCGAGGCTCTTCGACATCTTCTCGCCTTCGACCTGCAGGAAGCCGTTATGCATCCAGTAATTCGCCATCGCATGCGTACCGTGCGCGCAGCGCGATTGGGCGATTTCGTTTTCATGATGCGGGAAGATCAGGTCGAGGCCGCCGCCATGAATGTCGAAGATCGTGCCGAGATAGGCCTCCGCCATCGCCGAGCACTCGATGTGCCAGCCCGGACGGCCCCTGCCCCATGGGCTCTCCCAGCCGGGCTCTTCGGCGGATGATTGCTTCCACAACACGAAGTCGGTCGGATGCTTCTTGTGCGCATCGACGGCGACGCGCGCACCGGCCTGTTGGTCTTCAAGTTTGCGGCCGGAGAGTGCGCCATAGTCGGCCATAGACTGGGTGTCGAACAGCACTTCGCCCGCAGCCTCATAGGCGTGGCCGCGCGCGATCAATTCCCTGATCAGCGTCACCATATCGGTCTTGCCGTCGGGTCGCGGCAGCACGAAGTCCGTCGCCCGCGGCTGCACTGTCGGCAACAGGCAGCCCAGCGCTGCGACGTCGGCCTGAAACTGATTGGCCGTGGTCTCGGTGACACGGCGGATCGCCTCGTTCAGCGGCAAGCCCGGAAAATCGCGCAACGCGCGATCGTTGATCTTGTCGTCGACGTCGGTGATGTTGCGGACATAGGTGACTTTGTCGACTCCGTAGACGTGTCGCAGCAGCCGGTACAGCACGTCGAACACGATCACCGGGCGCGCATTGCCGATATGGGCGAAGTCGTAGACCGTCGGCCCGCAGACATACATCCGGACGTTGTCGGCATCGATCGGCGTGAAGACGCGCTTCTCGCGGGTCAGGGTGTCGTAAAGGCGCAGTTCCATGGATGTCCGTCCCTAGCGGCCGGGCGTCCTCTCATCCCTCTTGAGATTGATCTCGTGTGAGAAAAGACGGCCTCAGCCAGCGAATCGCTAGCTCTTAATCTCGCGGCAAATGCCACAAATGGCGAGAGAACCGTTCATCGGGGCACCATGGGGCAACCCCAGGTGGCCCGTCAAGGGTGTGGAACTATGCCGCAAAGGGCTGATTTCGGCCTCAATCCATCGCTACCCCGCCCATGGTTAATGATTATTAATCTTTTGGGCGTATCGAATGAGGGCGAATTTCCTCATTCATTCGGTGAGTTATGAAATCCATTTCAGTCGTTCTGACGGCGGCATTTGTTCTGGCCGCTTCCTCGGCCTTTGCCGATTCCCGCGTCTTCATCATCGCCAACCAGTCTGACGGTTACGGTATCGACCAGTGCCTCGCCCGCGGCGAGAAGTGCGGCGCGCATGCCGCCCTGTCCTATTGCAAATCGCGCGCCTTCGACCAGGCAGTCGCCTATCGCCGCGTCGATCCCGATGAAGTGACCGGCTCGGTCCCGACGTCAGGCAGCGCCTGCCATCACGGCAAATGCGACGAATTCGTTGCAATTACCTGCCAGCGCTGACATCCCCCGGCCTGCGACTTTCTTGCGTCATGCCTGCGGCCACAGTGAGGCCCCGGAAACGACGTGACCCTGCCGCGAGAAGCAGCTATGGAAAGCCGCGTTCGCCGCCGCATTTTCATCGCGCGCGTCTGGCAACGTCGGCGAGAGGTTGGCGGCGGTATCGACGCGCGATGCCGCACCACCCCGCTTGTTTCTGTCTCGCTCGCTTCTGACTCGCGCATTGGCCGGATATGTCTGACACTGTGACTGCTTCCCTTTCTCGCTGGGCTTTCGTTGGTGCCGCACTGGTTGGTGCGCTGTCGCTGGGCACTCCTGCATCGGCGCAGAACGGACCGCCCCCGGGCTATCCCGCGCAGCAGGTCTATCCGCCGAGCCAGGCGCAGCAGCAGGGCTCCGCCAATCCGATGTGCGGGCGCCTTGAGGCGCAGCTCGCGACCATCGATCGCGGCAACGGCCTCGATCCCGCACGCGCCGAACAGCTTCGCCGCTATGAGGACGCCGCGTCCAAGCAGCAGAGCGAGCTCGACCGCGTCTCGGCACAGGCCAAGCGGATGGGCTGCGACAGTTCCGGCTTCTTCTCGCTGTTCAATGGCCAGTCGCAGCAATGCGGCCCGGTCAACAATCAGATCCAGCAGATGCGCGGCAATCTAGATCAGATCACCAGCAATCTCGAACGCCTGCGCGTCGGCACGCCCGGCAGTTCGGACCGTGATACCCAGCGCCGCTCGGTGCTGCTGGCCCTCGCGCAGAACAATTGCGGCCCGCAATACGCCGCCGCTGCGCAGCGCGCCGCGCCACAGAACTCAGGCCCCGGCGGTTTCCTGAGCAATCTGTTCGGCAACAACGAGCCAAGCCCCGGCGCGGCGCCGCTGGACGGCAATATGTCGCCCGTTCCGTCCGGCACCTATCGCACCGTCTGCGTGCGCACCTGCGATGGCTTCTATTTCCCGATCTCGTTCGCGACGATCCCCGCGCGTTTCGGCGATGACGAGCGGACCTGCAAGAACCTCTGCCCGGCCTCCGACGCCAACCTGTTCACCTATCGCAATCCCGGCGAGGACATGAACTCGGCCGTCTCGGTTTCGGGACAGCCCTATTCGTCGTCGCCGAACGCTTTCAAGTATCGCACCGAATTCAATCCGTCGTGCTCCTGCAAGGCGCAAGGCCAGACGTGGTCCGAAGCGTTGAAGAATGTCGACGACAAATCGGCAGCGGAGAATGGCGACATCATCGTCACCGAGGAACGTGCCAAGCGGATGTCGCAGCCGCAAAAGGGCACGCCTGCCGCCTTGAAGAAGGGCGCAGCACCGGAGGCGCCTGCAGCAGCAGTTCCCGCGCAACCGGCGGCGCCGTCCACACCGGGCCAGATCCGCACGGTCGGTCCGCAATTCCTGCCGAACAACGCGCCGCGTTAAGCCTCGGGTCCTCGCCGGGCCAGGCGGGGCGACGACGGCACGGCCCTTGCGTCCAGCTTCGGACAACCTCCGAACGGTAGGCTCACGCCAAACCGCGAGGGTGTTCGGATGGTCTCGACTTATCTCAACTATAATATCGTCTCCCGCAATCTCACCCAATCGCTGACGCGGATCTCGCAACAGGCCACCGTCTCGCGGGATACGGCCTATTACAAGGAGAACATCGGCAAGGTGAAAACCGTCGATGATCTCCTGAACGACTATCGGCTCTATACCTATGCAACGACGGCCTATGGTCTGGACGACATGGCCTATGCCAAGGCCTTCCTGCGCAAGGTGCTGGAAAGTGATCTCTCCGACGCCAACAGTTTTGCCAACAAGCTGAGCGACAAGCGCTACCGGGATTTCGCAGCGGCCTTCCCCTTCGGGACCACCAGCAGCAGCACCAACACCGCCCAGTCCGAGAACCAGGCCGACGACATGATCGGTCTGTACACGGCCGTAGCGCAGCGCGGGGTCGATGCCATCGACGCGAACAAGAACTACTACAATCTCACGATCGGAAAGATCACCAACGTCAATGGCCTGCTCGCCGACGACAAGCTGCGCGATTATGTTTTCTCGGCCTTCGGAATCGACAAGAATCGCTGGTCCCACGACACGATCAGCAAGGTGCTGAGCAGCGATCCGTCCGATCCGAACAGCTATGTCAATTCCGTTTGGGTGTCGCAGAAAGCCGACATCAATGCGAATATCACCAAAGCCCAGGCAGCGATGCTCGATGCCGCCAGCAAGATCGACACATACATGGCGGCATTGAAACAGCCGGGCGCCGATATGGCCGACCTGCGCCAGAAGATCGAGCTGGAGCGCACGCGCGGATCGATGAATGAGGTCAGCATCCTCAGCTATAAGGATGCACTCGAGACAATCGACAGCTATGTGGCGCTTGCCGGCGCTTTCGAGTTCTCGCCCGACGGCACATTGCCCACCGGAACGTCTGCCCAGACAGCCGCGCAGCTGAGCAACACCCATGCCAAATATGTCAACAGCCAGGGCGCGACCTATCTCGCAGCGGACGAAAAGTACGCGGCATCGCTCATCAAGCAGTATCGCTCCGGTCTAGCCAAGGTGACCACGGTCGATGCCTTTCTCAAGACGCCAAACGTCTATAATTTTGCTCTGAAATCATTTGGTCTCGATCCCGAAGAGGTTTCGCCGACGATCATCAAAAATGTACTCAAAAGCGATCCGGACGATCCCAAGAGCTACGTGAACAAGCTGCACGACGACCGATACGTTCAGCTCGCTCGGGCATTCAATTTCGACAGCAGCGGAAATATCACGACGCCCGTGGTGGCGCAGGACGCGGCGGAAGTCACCCAGGTGATGAAGGACTACATCATCGCCAAGACACGCTTCACGAAGGACAAGGAACAGGCCGAGCTGCGCAAGGCGGCCGACAAGGACGCGGTCTATTATCAGAAGAACATCGCCAATATCGAGAGCGTGAAGGATCTGCTCGCCGACAGGAAGCTCATCGACATCGCGCTCGTCGCCAAGGACCTCGACCCCGCCAAGGTGACCACCGCCGATCTGCGCAAGATGTTCGATTCCGACCTGAACGACCCCAAGAGCTTCGTCAACACGCAGAAGGATCCGCGTTTCGCGGAGCTGGTGGCCTCGTTCAATTTCGACGACGACGGCGAGATCGCGCGGCTGCCGAAATTCGGGCCGCAGACCCGCGACCAGTTCATGGAAATCCAGCACAAATATCTGCAGCAGACGCTGGAGACGCAGCAGGGCGAAAGCAATCCGGGCGTCCGGCTCGCGCTCTACTTCGAGCGCAAGGCGCCGAGCATCACCTCGGCCTATGACCTGCTTGCAGACAAGGCACTGGCGGAAGTGTTCCGCACCATCTTCAGCCTGCCGGACGAGGTCGGCGCGATGGATATCGATCGGCAGGCCAAGGTGGTGGAGAAACACCTCAATCTGAAGGACCTCGCCGATCCCGCCAAGCTGGCCAAACTGCTGAACCGTTTCTCGGCGCTGTATGACATCAAGAACAGCACCAGCGCCGCATCCTCACCCGTCGTCACCCTGTTTCAGGGCGGTGGCGTCCTGAGCGATTCAACCTTTGCGGCGGTGGCCAAAACGGCGCGGTGACGGGATCACGCGCCGATACACGACGGGTTTGTGGGGCGTCATTCGCCCTACAGCTTCATTCAAACGCTTCGCTGATGCCCTTGCCGGGCCGCGTCACCAGGTCCTCATCGGGCTTCGGCAACGGATTGGCCAGATCGCGAAACTTGTTGGTGATCGGATAGCGGCGATCCCTGCCAAAGTTCTTCCGCGTCACTTTCACGCCCGGTGCCGCCTGCCGGCGCTTGTATTCGGCGATGTTGAGCAGCCGATCGATGCGCGTCACAACGTCTTTCTCGTAACCGGCCGCGACGATCTCCGACAGCGGTTCCTCGCGCTCGACCAGACGTTCGAGAATACCATCGAGAATATCGTAGGGGGGTAGCGAGTCTTGGTCGGTCTGGTTTTCGCGCAGTTCGGCCGTGGGCGGACGGATAATGATGTTGTTGGGGATCACTTCGCCATCAGGACCGAGCGCGCCTTCGGGCTTCCATGAATTGCGCAAGGTCGAGATACGGAACACCTGGGTCTTGTAGAGATCCTTGATCGGATTGAATCCGCCATTCATGTCGCCATAGAGCGTGGCATAGCCGACCGACATTTCCGACTTGTTACCTGTCGTGACGACCATCGCGCCGGTCTTGTTGGAGACGGCCATCAACAGCGTACCACGGGTGCGCGCCTGCAGGTTCTCTTCGGTGATGTCGCGCGCGAGACCCTTGAAGGTATCGGCAAGGATCTTCTCGAAGCCGTTGACCGCATCGGCGATGGGCAGGATCTCGTAACGGAAACCCAGCGCCTTCGCGAGCTTGTCGGCATCGTCGAGCGACACCTGCGCGGTGTAGCGGAATGGCAGCATGATGCCGCGCACGCGGTCGGCGCCGAGCGCATCCACGGCGATCGCGGCGCAAAGCGCGGAGTCGATACCGCCGGAGATGCCCATCAGCACGCCGGGGAAGCCGTTCTTGTTGACGTAATCGCGCAGGCCGAGCACGCAGGCGGCATAGTCGCCCTCGTCGCCTTCCGGTACCGGTGCGATCGGTCCGTCGCAGCGCCAGTGGCCGTCGATCTTCTCGAATGTCAGCGTCGTGATGCTCTCGGTGAAGGACGGCAATTGCGCACCCAGCGAGCGGTCGGCATTGAGCACGAAGCTCGCGCCGTCGAACACCAGTTCGTCCTGACCGCCGACCTGATTAAGGTAGATCATCGGCAGATGGCTCTCGGTAACGCGGGCGACCTGCACCGACAAGCGCAGATCCGTCTTGCCCCGGGCGTAAGGCGAACCGTTCGGCACGATCAGGATTTCGGCGCCGGTCTCGGTCAGCGTCTCGACCACGTCTTCGTAGTCGGCGGACTCTTCCATCCAGGTATCTTCGCAGATCGGCACGCCGACACGCAGGCCGCGGATGGTGACGGGTCCCGAGACCGAGCCGCGCGCGAAGACGCGTTTTTCGTCGAACACACCGTAATTCGGCAGATTGACCTTGAAACGGATCGCGGCAATGCGGCCTTCGTCGAGCAGCGCGCAGGCATTGTAGAGCTTGCCGCCATCGACCCAGGGCGAGCCGATCAACACAGCCGGACCACCGTCCGCGGTCTCGCGCGCCAGCTCCTCGATGGCCGCGCGGCAGGCCGCCTGAAATGCCGGCTTCAGCACCAGATCTTCCGGCGGATAGCCGGCAATGAACAATTCAGGAAACACGATCAACGTCGCGCCGTCGGCTTTGGCCTGCGCCCGCGCAGCGCGCGCCTTGGCGGCATTGCCGGTGATATCACCGACGATGGGATTGAGCTGGGCGAGTGTGACGGTGAAGCGCGTCAATTCTGTCATGGAAACATCCAAGCCTACCGGCTCACCCTTCGCAACTGCAGGATTAGAAGATGCCTATGCGCTCACCGAGCGCATACAGCCAGGTCATGCCGGCGATCACAAGTGCGACGCCGACGGCCGCCGATCCCATGTCCTTCACACGCCCGATTTGCGGATCGTGTTCGGTAGTGAGCCGGTCGGCCAGTTTCTCGATGGCGGTGTTGAGCAGTTCGACGGTGAGCAGCAGCAAAACCACCGCCACCAGCTCGAGCCGACGCGCTGCGGTGGTCCCGATGAGAAACGACAAAGGCACCGCGAGGAGCAGTGCAAACAGCTCCTCGCGAATGGCCTGCTCCGATCGCGTCGCGAAGGTCAGGCCATTCCAGGTGTTGATGCAGGCCCGCCAGAGGCGCGACAAGTTTAGAGACCCGATGCCACCGGCAGCGGCTCCGCCCTGTCGACGCGGGACGTCTTCAGCAATTCGGCGATCAGGAACGCCATGTCGATGGACTGCTCGGCATTCAGACGGGGATCGCAGACCGTGTGGTAGCGGTCGTTGAGGTCCTCATCCGAAATAGCGCGCGCGCCACCGGTGCATTCCGTCACGTTCTGGCCGGTCATCTCCAGATGCACGCCGCCCGGATGAGTGCCTTCGGCGGCATGGATCTGGAAGAACGACTTCACTTCCGAGAGGATACGATCGAACGGACGGGTCTTGTAACCCGAGTTCGACGTGATGGTGTTGCCGTGCATCGGATCGCACGACCATACCACCGAGCGCCCTTCCTTCTGCACCGCGCGGATGAAGCCCGGCAGATGCTCCCCAACCTTCTCGTGGCCAAAGCGGTTGATCAGCGTCAGGCGGCCGGGCTCATTGTCCGGATTGAGGACGTCGATCAGCTTGATCAGTTCATCCGGCTTCAGCGACGGGCCGCACTTCAGGCCGATCGGGTTCTTGATGCCGCGGAAATATTCCACATGGGCATGATCGAGCTGCCGCGTGCGGTCGCCGATCCAGATCATATGGCCCGAGGTCGCGTACCAGTCGCCGGTCGTGGAATCGACGCGCGTGAAGGCCTGCTCATAGCCGAGCAACAGCGCTTCGTGGCTGGTGTAGAAATCCGTCGACCGCAGTTCCGGGTGGCTTTCCAGATTGAGGCCGCAGGCGCGCATGAAGTTCAGCGCGTCCGAGATGCGGTCAGCCAGTTCCTTGTAACGGCGCGACTGCTGTGAATCCTTCAGGAAGCCGAGCATCCACTGGTGCACGCTGCCGAGGTTGGCGAAGCCGCCGGTCGCGAAAGCGCGCAGCAGATTCAGCGTCGCCGCCGACTGGCGATAGGCCATCAGCTGGCGCTGCGGATCGGGCACGCGGGATTCTGGCGTGAAGGCGATGTCATTGATGATATCACCGCGATAGCTCGGCAGTTCGACGCCGTTGAGCTTCTCCATCGGCGAGGACCGCGGCTTGGCGAACTGGCCGGCGATACGGCCGATCTTCACCACGGGCAGCGCGCCGGCATAGGTCAGCACCACCGACATCTGCAGGAAGGCGCGGAAGAAATCGCGGATATTGTTGGCGCCGTGCTCGGCAAAGCTCTCGGCGCAATCGCCGCCCTGCAGCAGGAAGGCCTCGCCCGCAGCCACGCGGGCGAGCGACTTCTTCAGATTGCGGGCTTCGCCTGCAAAAACCAGCGGCGGAAACGTGGCAAGCTGCGCCTCGACATCGCCAAGGGCCTTGAGATCCGGGTATTCCGGCATTTGCAGCACGGGCTTGCTGCGCCAGCTATCGGGCGTCCACCGCTCGGACATCACTTCTCTCCTGAAAACCGCGCTTTATGGCTGCGGAGGCCGCGTTATACACAGCACAGATGGGGATCGCCAGTTCGAAATCCACATTGCGCCCCAAGCCCTTGCAGCCAAAGCCGAATTCGCATTTGCTAGGCCCGGGTAAGGAACATATGGGACACCATGGGAGAATCTGCGGTGTCGGAGGCTGCACTGGACGACGCTTTTGCCGATGACATCACCTTCCAGGCGACCGACGGCTATTCGTTGGGCGCGACGCTGTACCTGCCCCGCGGCACCCGCACCCACGCGGTTCTGATCAATTCCGCCACCGCCGTTCCCCGCAAGATCTACAGGGGCTTCGCCAGCTACCTCGCGAGCCGCGGCTGTGCCGTGCTGACCTATGACTACCGCGGCACCGGGGATTCGCGGCCCAAGGCCGATCCCCTGTCCGGCCGGTCGAACGCGCTGGTGGGCTTCAAGGCGTCCATGACCGACTGGGCTGCGCTCGATGTTACCGCCGCAGTGACCTGGATGCGCGAGCGCTACAAGACGATGCCACTTGCCTTTGTCGGTCACTCCTTCGGCGGTCAGGCGCTCGGCCTGATCCCCAACAATTCCGAGGTGTCACGCGCCTTGCTCATCGCGGCACAAGCCGGCACCTGGCGACTGATGACGCCGCCTGAGGGCTACCGCATCTATGCGCTGATGAAATTCGTCGGCGCGCCGCTGGCGCGCGTCATCGGCTATGCGCCCGGCAGGATCGGGCTCGGCTACGATCTGCCACGCGACGTGTTTCTGGAATGGGCGGGCTGGGTCACCAGCGATCGCTACTTCTTCGACGACAGCAAACTGCGGGCACTGGCGAACTTTCCGCGCTACCGCGGCGAGATGCGGGCCCTGAGCTTTTCAGACGATCCATGGGCCACACGCGCCGCCGTGGAAATGCTCTGTGCCGGCTTCACGTCGATCAAGCCGGAAATCGACAGTATCCGCCCCATCGAGGCCGGCTCGAAAAAGGTCGGCCATTTTGGATTCTTCCGGCCGGAGCACCGCGACACACTGTGGCGCGGCGCCGCCGAATGGATCCAGATGGAAGATTAGGGGCACATCATTGAAGCCGCAGATCATCGATCCGCCCTCATCCTGAGGAGCGGTCGTCTTCGACCGCGTCTCGAAGGATGGCCACAAACACCGATACGTTGCATCTCATGGTTCGAGACGCGCGCAAGGGCGCGCTCCTCACCATGAGGGCTGGTGTTACTCCGCGGCTTCGCGCACGTAGCGCGCGGTGGGCGTGCGCATCGTCACCAGTTCCTCGGCCGCACTCGGATGCACGGCCACTGTGGCGTCGAAATCAGCCTTGGTGGCCTTCAGCTTCACGCAGATGCCCAGCACCTGGATGAGTTCGGCCGCTTCCGGTCCGACGATATGGGCGCCGACCACGATATCCGTCGCACCGTCGACCACCAGCTTCATCAGCACGCGGCTTTCGCTGCCTGAAATCGTCGATTTGATCGACCGGAAATTGGTCTTGTAGATATCGACGTGGCTGAAGATGGCGCGCGCCTCTTCTTCGCTCATGCCGACAGTGCCGACCTCCGGCTGGGTGAACACCGCGGTCGGGATATTGCTGTGATCGACCTTCACGGTCTTCTTGCCGAACACCGTATCGGCAAAGGCATGGCCTTCGCGGATCGCCACCGGCGTGAGGTTGACCCGATTGGTGACGTCACCGACCGCGTAGATATGCGGCACATTGGTCTGCGAGAACTCGTTGACGATGATGCCGCCATGGGCGGGCTTGAGTGCAACGCCAGCCTTCTCGAGACCGAGATTGGCGGTGTTCGGATTGCGGCCGATCGCGAACAACACCTGATCGGATGCGATGCTTGCGCCGCTGGACAGATGCGTCGTGAATTCGTGCCGGTGTTTCTCGACCTTGGTCACCGTGCAGCCGGTCAGGATGGTGATGCCATCCTTTTCCATCTCGCTGCGGACATGGGCGCGCACGTCTTCATCGAAGCCGCGCAGGATGTTGTCGCCGCGATAGATCACCGTCACGTCGGAGCCCAATCCTGCAAAGATGCAGGCAAATTCGAGCGCGATATAGCCGCCGCCCTGGATCACGATGCGCCTCGGCAGTTCGGGCAGATGAAACACCTCGTTGGAGGAAATCACATGCTCGATGCCGGGAATCGCCGGCCCATGATTGGGCGCGCCGCCGGTCGCAATCAAGATATGCTTGGCGTTCACCGTCTCGCCGGTGCCGAGGCGCAGCGTGTGCGGATCCTCGAACACTGCGCGGGTCTTGACGGTCGTCGCGCCGGTCTTCTCCACATTGGACTGATAGATGCCCTCGAGCCGGGCGATCTCCTTGTCCTTGTTGGCGATGAAGGTCGACCAGTCGAACGTCGCCGTCGGGATGGTCCAACCGAAACCGACGGCATCGTCGATCTCGCGCTGGACATGCGAGGCATAGACCATCAGCTTCTTCGGCACGCAGCCGCGGATCACGCAGGTGCCGCCGAAGCGATATTCCTCGGCCACCATGACCTTCGCGCCGTAGCCGGCCGCGATACGGGCGGCGCGCACGCCGCCAGAACCACCACCAATGACAAACAGATCGACGTCGACGTCAGCCATGATCGCTCCGAACTGGGGGCTGAGACCCGGGATGACGGGCCTCAGCTTACGCCCTTAGATTTCCTTGCCGCGCTTGCGCATTTCAGCGCGGAACAGGCCGTTGACCTGCTCCGAAAACTGCTGCGCCCACTGCTGCATATAGGTCATGCTGGCGGAAATCGACTGGGGCTCCTGCACCAGAAGTTTCTGGCCGAGCGGCGACTTGTAGAAGGTCGCAAGGTCCTTCAACTCAGCCTCGGTGAAGTCGCTGGCATAGATCTTCGCCATCTGCTCGGTGATCTCCTTGTCGCGCCCGGCCATCGTCTGCGCGATGGTGATGGCGACCTCGTTGAGATCCTTCTGATAGTTCAGATTGCTCTGCAGCAGCGAATCCTTGACGCGCTGAACCATGTTCGGCACGGCATTGGCATACATCGCGCTGGCGTTCTTCATCGCCAGAATTTCCTTGGCGTAACCGATGGCGGCGGGCGATGCCGGCTTGATCGGACGAGCCTGTCCTTCCGGAGATGCCTGCTGCGCGGAGACCGGCAGCGCGATCACTGCAACGCTGAGCGCTAGACCAGCGGACAGCAGCATGTGCGAGAGCTTCTTCATTCCAATTCTCCTTGATTGCGCCGTTACGGACGCTCGAAAACGCGAATTCCCTGCGATCCTGCCAGCATGGCGGTGCTTGCCAGGCCGATAAACAAACCGTGCTCGACCACGCCCGGAATGGCGCCGAGCAGCCCAGCCAGTCGGGGCGCATCGGTAATGGTCCCGAGCCGGGCGTCGATGATCCAGTGGCCGCCATCGGTGACGAAAGCATGGCCGTCCTTGCCGCTGCGAATGGCCATTTCGCCGTGCAACCCGCACTTGGCGAACACATCGGCAATCGCGCGGCGCGTGGCCGACAGGCCGAACGGGATCACTTCCACAGGCAGCGGGAAGCGGCCGAGGGTCGGTACCCACTTGGAATCGTCGGCGATGACAATCATGCGGTCGGACGCCGCCGCCACGATCTTCTCGCGCAACAATGCGCCGCCGCCGCCCTTGATGAGATTCAGCGCCGGATCGACTTCGTCGGCACCGTCGACCGTGAGATCGAGCCGATCGACCTCGTCGAGTGTGGTCAGCGGCACACCGCAACGCTGCGCATCGGCCCGCGTGGCCTCAGACGTCGGAACGCCAATAACCTTGAGACCGCCCGCCACGCGTTCACCGAGCAGTTCGACGAAGTGCTTCGCTGTCGATCCCGTGCCGAGTCCGAGCTTCATGCCATCACGCACATGTTCGAGCGCCTTGGCGGCAGCCTGTCGTTTCAGCTCGTCCATATTCATCGGCGCGGCGGTCCTTGCAGTTCAAAAACGGTCCCGCGGACGGGATGCGCCGCATATCTAGCGACGTTTGGGGGCAAGGAACAGGGCGAAGGACGTGCTTTCCCTGGGAATGCAGGCCTGCATTCCCAGGGGGATGCTGGGCTACGTCCGCCCCCCTTGCGGGATCGGCCGCGGACCGGTAGCGATCCCCGCATGACAGATGCTTCCCCTCCTCCCCTCGTTGTTTTCGACCTCGACGGCACCCTCGTCGATACCGCCCCCGATCTCATTAGCGCGCTGAATCACGTGCTCCATCAGGAGGGGTTGGCCCCCGTCCCGTTGGAATCTGCGCGGAAAATGATCGGCCAGGGCGCCCGGCGCCTGATCGAACGCGGGCTCGAGCTTGAAGGGCGGGAAATGACCCCGGACGAGGTCACACGCCTGACCGAGGATTTCATCGCTTATTACGCGGAGCATATCGCTGACGAGTCGCGCCCCTTCGAGGGCCTGATTGCGGCGCTCGACGAAATGGCGGGGCGTGGCTACCGCTTCGCGGTTTGCACCAACAAACTGGAATGGCTGTCGAAGCTGCTGCTCGACAAGCTGGAGCTGACCAACCGATTTGCGGCGATCTGCGGCGCCGACACCTTCGGCGTCGCGAAGCCCGATCCCGTCATCCTGCAGCAGACGGTAGCGCGTGCCGGTGGCGTGATGTCGTCCGTTGTCATGGTCGGCGATGCCGGCCCCGATGTCGGTGTGGCGCGGCGGGCCAATGTCCCGGTGATCGGCGTTACATTCGGCTATACTGATGTCCCGATTATCGAACTCAAGCCCGACATCGTGATCGACCATTTCCGCGATCTACCAACGACTGTCGACCGCCTGTTGCCACACCGCCTCGCCTAGCCTGTTCACATCATTGAGTTTCTCAGGTTGTTGGGCGACTTCGTTAACCATCAATTAACTATAAGCGGTCTGCGTGTTGCGTCATATGTACGACGCTCCTATGGTTGCCGGGGGATGGCGGCTAGCCGCAAAACGTGACGGATATACCCATGCGTAGAGTAATAGTTTTGGCAGCGGCAGGCCTGAGCCTGGCCGGTTGCACGTCGTTCTCCATGGACGCATTCAAGTCGGCACCGGAACCGGTTACCGTACAATTCGACTCGGTTCCGCCCGGCGCAGAGGTGGTCACGTCGATTGGCCCGAGCTGCAAGACCCCGTGCTCCCTGCCTCTGGCAACGGAAACCGGGTTCAGCGCAACCTTTACCCTCGCAAAATTCCAGCCGATGACAGTTCCGGTGACCATCACCCGCGTTCCCGGGGATTTCACCTCGCCGGCACGGACCACAGTCGATCCGAGCCCGGTCGTCGCCGAGTTGCAGCCTGCGACGCCGCCGCGCCGCGCCCGCAAGGCTGCCAAGCGTGCAGCAGCGCCTGCCGCGGCCCCGGCGGCCGCCGCATCTGCGGCGGGCTCGCCGTTCCCCGCCCCTCGCTGATCCACCAAACATATACGTTGGCGTGATTGTGCCAGCTGCAACCCGTGACTAGATTGAACGTGCGGCGTTTTTCGCCGCGCGAGCAATTCATGTTTTGCAGTCAGGCATCTGAATGACCGTCTCCGAGTTGAGCCCCGCCCTGGCCTCCTCTGCCATGACCGACCCGTTCGGTCGGCGGATCAGTTATTTGCGTGTCTCGGTGACCGACCGCTGCGATCTGCGCTGCTTCTACTGCATGTCGGAAGACATGACCTTCCTGCCCAAGGCCGACCTGCTGACGCTGGAAGAGCTCGACCGGCTCTGTTCCGCATTTATCGCCAAGGGCGTCACCAAGCTGCGGCTCACCGGCGGCGAACCGCTGGTCCGGCGCAACGTGATGGGTCTGGTGCGTTCGCTGTCGCGCCACCTCAAGACCAGCGCGCTGAAAGAGCTGACGCTGACCACCAACGGCTCGTTGCTCTCCAAATATGCCGCTGAACTGGCCGATTGCGGCGTGAAGCGCATCAACGTCTCCCTGGACACGCTCGATCCCGTAAAATTCCGCACCATCACGCGCTGGGGCGACCTCTCCAAAGTGCTGGCCGGCATCGACGCCGCGCAGGCGGCGGGCCTTGCCGTGAAGATCAATACCGTCGCCCTGAAGAACATGAATGAGGACGAGATCCCCTCATTGATCGAATGGGCACACGGCCGCGACATGGCACTGACCTTGATCGAAGTGATGCCCATGGGTGATATCGGCGAAGGTCGCATCGACCAGTATGTACCGCTGTCGCTGCTGCGCACGCGCCTTGCCGGTCAGTTCACGATAACGGATCTCCCGGACGACACCGGCGGTCCCGCCCGCTATGTCCGCGTTGCCGAAACCGGCGGCAAGATCGGCTTCATCACGCCGATGACCCACAATTTCTGCGAGTCGTGCAATCGCGTGCGCATCACCTGCACCGGAACAATCCATACCTGCCTGGGCCACGAGGATGCATCCGACCTCCGCAAGCCGCTGCGGGCTTCCGCCGACAACGACCTCCTGAACGCCACGATCGACCGCGCCATCGGCCTGAAGCCGAAGGGGCACGATTTCATCATCGATCGCCGCCACAACCGGCCGAGCGTCAGCCGGCATATGAGCGTGACCGGGGGGTAACCCACCGGCGGTGCTCCGTCCTTCCCCTCGACCAATGGCCTGCGACAAACCGTCAATTTCCGATTGACGATTGCATGACGCGCTGAAATGGTGCCGCCGAATTCTTTCGCCCAGCGGAAAAAGCTGCGCTTTCTCAGTGAGAAAGACGTGATGAGCGGACAGCGGGGCGACTTTCGGGGGGAACTGTGGACGTACTCAAATTCACACGTGCGATCGATGCACTGAGCGATGTGTTCGGCTTCATCGCCAAGTGGCTCGTGCTGCTTGCCTGCCTCGTCAGCGCCGGCAATGCCACGATCCGTTATCTCTTCAACTATTCGTCGAACGGCTGGCTCGAAATCCAGTGGTACATGTTCGCGGGCATCGTGTTTTTCGGCGCGGCGCAGACACTGCGCCTCAATGAGCATGTGCGCGTCGATCTGCTCTATTCGGCGGTCTCCGATCGCGCGCGGCTGTGGATCGACATCATCGGCCTCTGCATCTTCCTGCTGCCGGCGATGACATACCTCACTTACATGACGTTCCCGTTTTTCCTGAATTCCTGGAATTCGCAGGAGGTCTCCAGCAATGCGGGCGGCCTGATCCTGTGGCCGGTGAAGCTGGTGCTGCCGCTCGGCTTTGGTCTGCTGCTACTGCAGGGTGTGGCCGAACTTGCCAAGCGCATCGCCGCGCTCGCCGGCGTCGTCAAGATCGACACCCATTACGAAGCGCCGCTGCAATAGCGGCGTTCGCTTTTTCAGCCTCTCGCATTTCGACCAATCCGTTCGATAGAACCAGTTCGATAGTCAGGACCACCGATGTTTTCCTACGGCGTGTTCCCCCCGCTGATGTTCGGCACCATGATCTGCTTCATGGTGTTCGGCTTCCCGGTCGCCTTCTCGCTGGCCGCGGTCGGCCTGTTCTTCGGCATTCTCGGCATCTTCACCGGTCATTTCGATCCGTCCTTCCTGCAGGCGCTGCCGTTCCGCTTCTACGGCACGATCTCGAACGACCTGCTGCTGTCGATCCCGTTCTTCACTTTCATGGGCGCGATCCTCGAGCGCTGCGGCCTTGCTGAAGATCTGCTCGAAGGCACCGGCCAGCTGTTCGGCAAGATCCCCGGCGGTCTCGCTTATGCGGTGATCCTCGTCGGCGCCGTGCTCGGCGCCATCACCGGCACCGTTGCTGCTTCGGTCATCGCCATGGGCGTGATCTCGCTGCCGATCATGATGCGCTACGGCTACGACATGAAGCTCGCCACCGGCGTCATCGCCGCATCGGGCACCATCACGCAGCTCATCCCTCCGTCGCTGGTGCTGATCGTACTCGCCGACCAGCTCGGCCGTTCGGTCGGCGACATGTATCTCGGCGCCATCGGCCCTTCGATCATCCAGGTCGTGATCTTCATTCTCTATATCGTCGTATTGTCGATCCTGAAGCCGAGCGCGATGCCGCCGATCCCGGAACATGCGCGCGAGCCCATGAACTGGAAGCTCATCAGCCGTGTGCTGTGGGGCATGATCCCCTCGATCGTGCTGATCTTCCTTGTGCTCGGCACCATCGGCCTCGGCCTCGCGACGCCCACCGAAGCCGGCGCCATGGGCGCGGTCGGCGCGATGGTGCTCGCCGCGCTGCATCGCCGCCTGACCTGGCCGCTGATCGACCAGGCGATGACATCGACCATGCGCCTGACCTCGATGGTGGTGTTCATCCTGATCGGCTCGACCTGCTTCAGCCTCGTCTTCCAGGGCATGGATGGTGCGCGCTGGATCGAGCATCTGCTCACCGGCCTGCCCGGCGGCGCGATCGGCTTCCTGATCTTCGTGAACATCTTCGTGTTCTTCCTGGCGTTCTTTCTCGACTTCTTCGAGATCGCCTTCATCATCATCCCGTTGCTGGCTCCGGTCGCGGCCAAGCTCGGCATCGATCTCGTCTGGTTCGGCGTGCTGCTCTGCGTGAACATGCAGACGTCATTCATGCATCCGCCGTTCGGCTTCGCGCTGTTCTATCTGCGCGGCATTGCTCCGCCCGAAGTGAAGAGCCGCGATATCTATCTCGGCGCACTGCCATGGGTCGGGATGCAGATCATCCTGGTGATCATCGTGATCTACTGGCCCGGTCTCGTGACCTACTGGATCGACAACACGGCTGTGGATACGTCCAACGTGAAGATCGAGATTCCGCAGATCGAGATGCCGGCAATGCCCGATTTCGGACCAGCAAAATAGCGGATAACGTTACTATTGCGCTTTACGATCAGGGGATAACCGATGCTGCATGAAGGAAGTTGCCATTGCGGCAACATCGCCTTTGAAGTCGAGGGCGACTTCAATTCGGCCATCGACTGCAACTGTTCGATGTGCCGGCGGCGCGGCGGCCTGCTCGCTTTCGTTCCACGCGACAAACTGGTGCTGAAGACCGCGAAAGAAAGCCTGTCGACCTATACGTTCAATCACCACGCCATTCAGCATCACTTCTGCAGCACCTGCGGCATTGCCCCGTTCGGCGAAGGAAAAGCCCCGAACGGAATGATGATGGCATCGGTCAATGTGCGCTGTCTGCCTGCGGTCGATCTGAGCGCTCTGAATATCCAGCAATTCGACGGCAAGGATCGCTGACGCGATCAGCCGACAAACATGATCTCGGCTTCACCAAGCTTTTCAAATCGCACCACACAGCGATCACCGGGCTTCAGGAATGGCATGCCGGTCCAGCTGCCTGTCGTGACGATATGCCCTGCTTTCAAGCCTCCGGCATCCCGCCACATATTGGCCAGCGCGATTGCAGCGGCAAGCGGATCGTCGGTCGGATGGCCGCCTTTGCGCTCCAGCACCGTCTCGCCGTTCACAACAAACGTAACGTGCAGGTTCGGCAAATCGAGATGTGACCAGTCGGCCATCTCAGGCCCGAGCACCAGCCCGCCATTGATCCCGCAATCGGCGAGCTGCTCCAACCGCGGCCGGCTCGTCGGCTCCCGAAACCGGCTGGAGACCACCTCGATGGCCGGCAGCACGGCCACGGATTGCGCAATCTCTTCGCGCGTATAAGGCGCGGCGCGCGCCGGCATATCGCGGGTAAAGCGGAAGGCGACCTCGCCTTCGACGCCGAGATGCGGGACTTCGGCCACCGACATATGCGCCGGACTGGTGCGAACCATGCGCGCCTCGATTAGTCCGCGGGTCGGCTCCCCGTCGGGCGGCGCACCGGCCTTGAAGGCACCGATGGGCTCTCCGACCAGCGCAGCAACCCGATCCTGAATCTCATGCGCCTCCGCAACCGAAGATGGCGTGACGGGCAGCGCTTCGATCTGCGTTCCGCTGCGGCGCGCCTCGGCAAGAATGTCGGCGGCCGTTTCGATTTCAGATTCGGTCATGGCAAATTCAGCTCCCTCCAGGAACAGAACACTTAGCGGATTCGCTGTCCGCGCACCGGCTAAGGGAGACCGCTTCAACAAGAAGCCTGGCCTTCTCACGAAGGCCGGGCTCCTTTTTCCGAGACAGACTTCGATCAGCTGCGGGTGCGCGAGCGGATCATGAAACTGTCGAAGCTGTACTCGGCGACCTGCCACCAAGTGTACTGGTCGCCGCGGAAGGCCACCATGCTGTCATAGACTTTCTTGAACGCCGCATTGCTGGCCGAGGTCTCGGCATAAACCTCGTTGGCAGCCTTCAGCGACGCATCCATGATGGATGCGGGGAACGGCCGCAGCTGCGTGCCGCCGGCCACCAGGCGCTTCAGCGCCGGCGGATTGTAGGCATCGTAGCGTGCCTGCATGGTTTCGTTGGCGAGCGACGAGGCGGTCCTGATGATCGACTTGTAGCTGGCAGGAAGCTGCTCCCACTTAGCGAGGTTGACCATGTTGTGCAGTGTCGGACCGCCCTCCCAGAAGCCGGGATAGTAGTAATATTTGGCGACCTTCTGGAAACCGAGCTTTTCATCATCGTAAGGTCCGACCCATTCGGCAGCGTCGATGGTGCCCTTTTCAAGCGACGGGTAGATATCGCCGGCGGCCACCTGTTGCGGAACGAGCCCGAGCCTGGTGAGCACACGGCCGGCGAAGCCGCCGATGCGCATTTTGAGACCACTGAGGTCGGATGGCTCCTTCAGCTCCTTGCGAAACCAGCCGCCCATCTGGCAGCCGGTGTTGCCGGCCGCGAATCCGATGACGTTGTAGCCTTTGAGAAATTCATTGAAGAGTTCGGCGCCACCGCCCACCTGCAACCACGAGGTCTGCATCCGGCTGTTGAGTCCGAACGGAACCGCAGTACCGAACGCGAAGGTTGGATCCTTGCCTACATAATAGTAGGCCGCCGTGTGGCACATCTCCACGGTGCCGTTGGAGGCCGCATCCAGCGCCTGCAGACCGGGGACGATCTCACCGGCGGCAAACACCTGGATCTGGAATTTGTTGTCGGTGGCCTCGGCAACGGCCTTGGCGAATACCTCGCTGGCGCCATAGATCGTATCGAGCGATTTCGGAAAGCTCGACGTTAACCGCCATTTGATCTCCGGCGAAGATTGCGCGATGGCCGGCGCGGCAATGGCCGCACCGGCAGCCCCCAGACCGGCAGCCTTGATGAACTCACGACGCTTCATGATGTGCTCCCTGGATGTGAATGTGTCAGCGCCCTTCTTGGCGAGGGCGTTGGGGAGCAGCATGGGCCAGGTTCCAGCGAGAAGCCACGGTGATTTGAGTGACGCAATGCAAAAAGCCCGACCTTCTCGCGAAGGCCGGGCTCCATGTTTGATCGAGGCTTAAGATCAGCCGCGGGTACGCGAGCGGATCATGAAGCTGTCGAAGGTGTATTCGGCGACCTGCCACCACAGATATTCGTCCGAACGATAGGCCTGCATCGCGTCGATCGACTTCTTGAAGTCGGCGTTCTTCGCGGAGATTTCAGCCCAGAGTTCGTTGGTGGCCTTGAGGCAGGCGTCCAGAACTTCATTGGTGAACGGACGCAACTGCGTGCCACCCGCGACGAGCTGCTTCAACGCCGCCGGGTTCTGCATGTCGTAACGAGCGGCCATCCAGCTGTTGGCATTGGCGCAGGCATTGGTGAGGATCGCCTGATAGCTCTTCGGCAGCGCGTTGTACTTCTCGAGGTTGGTGAAGGCGTGGACGGTCGGGCCACCTTCCCAGAAACCTGGATAGTAGTAGTACTTCGCGACCTTCTGGAAGCCGAGCTTCTGGTCGTCATAGGGACCGACCCACTCGGCAGCATCGATGGTGCCTTTTTCAAGCGACGGATAGATGTCGCCACCCGCAAGCTGCTGCGGCACAACGCCAACCTTCTGCAGCACCTGACCGGCGATGCCGCCGATGCGCATCTTGAGGCCGGAGAGATCAGCAACGGTCTTGATCTCCTTGCGGAACCAACCGCCCATCTGCGTGCCCGTATTGCCGCAAGGGTGACCGATGACGCCAAATTTCTTGAAGAACTCGTTGCCGAGCTGTTCGCCGCCGCCCTGGTACCACCAGGAATTCTGCTGACGCGCGTTCAGACCAAACGGGACCGACGCATAGATGGCGAAGGTCGGATCCTTGCCGACATAGTAGTAGGACACGGTGTGGCACATTTCGACGGTGCCGTTCGAGGTCGCATCGAGCGCCTGCAGACCGGGGACCAGTTCGCCGGCCGCGAAGACCTGGATCTGGAATTTGTTGTCGGTCATTTCGGCAACCTGCTTCGCCATCATCTCGGCGCCGCCATAGATGGTGTCGAGCGACTTCGGGAAGCTCGATGCGAGGCGCCATTTGACCTCGGGCGCGGACTGCGCGATCGCCGGCGAGGCAACGGCGGCCACCGCGGCGCCGGCCGTCGAAACCTTCAAAAACTCACGACGCTTCATTCAAGCTCTCCTTTTGCGGGCGTTTTCCCTAGAATTCGTTTGAGCATATTCAGCGGCAAATCGTTGCGCGATTCAACCGAAGACGCTCTGGTGCAGAGGCTGTCTAACACGGTTATTCGGCCGCGGAAAACACGACGAACGTCGTTGCCAGCCCAATTGAACGAAAGTTCTATGCGACATCTCGGCCCCGGCCACCGGCCGGCTTACGCTGCCGCAATAACGCCCTGCAACCGGTCGCGGATCTGCGTGCCGATGGCCCGATAGATCGCGGCGTGCGGGCCGTTGGGCTCGCTGACGACCACCGGCGTGCCGGCATCCGACATGGCGCGGATGGACATATGCAGCGGCACCTCGCCGAGGAACGGCACCTTGAGCCGCTCTGCCTCATGACGGGCGCCGCCATGGCCGAAAATGTCGGAGCGCGTGCCGCATTCCGGGCACTGGAAATAACTCATATTCTCGATGATGCCGAGCACGGGCACATTGACCTTGGTAAACATCGCAAGGCCGCGCCTCGCATCGATCAGCGCCAGATCCTGCGGCGTCGAGACAATCACAGCACCCTTCAGGGGCACGTTCTGCGCCAGCGTGAGTTGTGCATCGCCGGTGCCGGGGGGCATGTCGACGATAAGGACGTCGAGCGTACCCCAGGCGACATCGCGCAACATCTGGGTGATCGCCGACATCACCATCGGCCCGCGCCAGATCATCGCGGTCTCCTCCTCGACCAGGAAGCCGATCGACATGATCGACAGACCGAAGCGCTCGATCGGAATCATCTTCCTGTTGTCGTCGAGAACAGGCTTTTCATTGATGCCGGTCAGCCGCGGCACCGAAGGACCATAGATATCTGCGTCGAGCAGACCGACCTTCAGGCCGAGATCGCGCAGGCCCAGCGCCAGATTGAGCGCCGTCGTGGACTTGCCGACACCGCCCTTCCCCGAGGCCACCGCGATGATCGCGGCAACGCCAGGAATTTCAGCCTGTTTTGACATTGGCGAGTTGGCCGGGTTGGCGTGCGGGCGATGCGCCGAGACCGGCTGTACGCCGCCGGACTGCGGACCATGCGAATGCCCACCGGGACCATGGGAATGTCCTGCGTGGTCGTGGCGCTGCGGCGCAGGCGGTGCGCTGCCCGGCTTGCGCTCGGCGGTCAGCGCGACCATTGCACCGGTGACACCAGGGATCGCCCGCACCGCGGCTTCCGCCTGCGCGCGCACGCTTTCCCAGGCCCGCGCTTCAGCGGCGTCCACATTGATCGAAAACAGCACCTTGCCGTCGGTCACGACGATCTCGGACAAAACATCCGCATGGATCAGCGGCACGCCGCGCGGCGATGTCACCTTGGCCAGACCATCCAGAACCTGCTGCTGCGAAACGCTCAATGCGTGTCTCCCGATCGACGGACAAACTAGACCGCACAGATAGAGAACTTCCGCCCTAAGTCCATGCCGTTTCTAGGCTATGTTGAGAATTCCGAGATTGCTCTGGCACAAGACCGGCACCAGATTTTCTTTTGCAGCGCACCATAAGCGGCTGCAGCCATGAGCGGTAACGGGGGCTTTGCCGCGTCCTGTGCAGCGACTATGCTGGCGCTCCTCATCACCAGCGATCTCGCCGCCACCAACCAGGGCGGCGCCTCACTTCCCAACAGTCGACGTTCGGCAGCAAAGCCGACAGCATCCAAAGGGTACGGACATGGCCAAAGTTGCATTTATCGGTCTCGGCGTCATGGGTTTCCCCATGGCCGGTCACCTTGCCACCAAGGGCGGCCACGAGGTCACCGTCTACAACCGCAACGCAGCCAAGGCCAAAGCATGGGTGGAGAAGTTCGGCGGCAAGTCCGCAGCAACCCCGAAAGCGGCTGCCGAAGGCCAGGACTTCGTGATGTGCTGCGTCGGCAATGACGACGACCTGCGTTCGGTCACCATCGGCGCTGACGGCGCATTCAGCGGCATGACCAAGGGCGCGATCTTCGTCGATCACACCACCGCCTCCGCCGAAGTGGCCCGCGAGCTCGATGCCGCGGCGACCAAAGCCGGCTTCCAGTTCATCGACGCGCCAGTGTCGGGCGGCCAAGCTGGCGCAGAGAACGGCGCCCTGACCGTAATGTGTGGCGGCACCCAAGCGGCCTATGCCAAGGTCGAGCCGATCATCACGTCCTACGCCAAGATGCAGAAACTGCTCGGTCCCGCAGGCTCCGGCCAGCTCACCAAGATGGTCAACCAGATCTGCATCGCCGGCCTTGTCGAGGCACTGTCCGAAGGCATTCACTTCGCCAAGAAGGCCGGTCTCGACGTCAATGCGGTGGTCGAGGTGATCTCCAAGGGCGCTGCGCAGTCGTGGCAGATGGAGAACCGTCACAAGACCATGAATGACGGAAAATTCGACTTCGGCTTCGCCGTCGAATGGATGCGCAAGGACCTCTCGATTTGTCTCGCCGAGGCCCGCCGCAACGGCGCCAGCCTGCCGGTCACGGCCACTGTCGATCAGTTCTACGGCGAGGTCGAAGCACTCGGTGGCAAGCGGTGGGACACTTCAAGCCTCTTGGCAAGATTGCCCCGGTAACCATCTAGGTTTACTGAACAAATCACGGCGGAGCGGCGCCCGACAGGCGCCCTCCGTCGATACCATTTTTATTGAATATTAACCGGATTACTTCGTTCTTTAAGGCACCTCTTAATGATTGTGCGGCACAGATAGGGTCTGTGAAAAACCGCGCGCGTTTGCGTGCAGGATTTGTGTACGAGTGATGAGTGAGCCCGCCGCCAGGCCCGAGGTCGTCCAGCTTCCGGCTGAAACGCCCGTCGCTGTTCCGCCGCGCAATCGCCGGGCGGCACAACAGCGGGTGCGCGAAGCGCGCGACCGGCTGACCTCGACTTCAGGAACACGCCCCGCATTCGATCGCGAACTGCTCCGCCAATACGCCCAGACCCGCCTCTCCGCCTCGCTCGTCATCACGCTGCTGGTGGTCGGCACAGGCATCCTGTTCGGGTTCTGGATGCAGCCGCTGCCGGCCGCCGCATGGTCATGCGGCATGCTGTGCATTCACGCGGTGATCCTGCGCGCCTGCAATCGCTATCTGGCGGAAACACCGACACCCAACAGCACGCATAAATGGCGGCTGCGCTTTATCTTTCTGGACCTGCTCTACGGCCTGTCGTGGACGGTGATTCTCGTGCATCCGACCGGCGTCGACGTCGTCTCCAATTCGCTGATGATGTTCCTGATGCTGCTGGTGGTCGCGGTCTCCAGCATGCTCGCCGCGAGCCTGCCGATTGCCGCCTTTGCCGCCACCGCGCCCGTAACCCTCGGCGTGGCGCTGAGCTTCATCCTGCGCGGCACCTTCGACAACTACGTGCTGGCCGTTCTGGCTGTCGCAGCCGAAGGCTATTTCGCGCTTCTGGCGCAGCGGCTGCATTCGACCACGCTCGCGACACTGGAAGCCCGCGCCGAGAAGGACGCCCTGATCGGCGAACTCGAACAGGCCAAGGCCATCTCCGACGAAGCGCGCCACCGCGCCGAAGCCGCCAATGTCGCAAAGTCGCGCTTCCTCGCGCAGATGAGCCATGAACTGCGCACGCCGCTGAACGCCATCCTCGGCTTTTCCGAAGTGATGAAGAGCGAGATCTTCGGTGGCCATGCCGTGCCGGTCTACAAGGACTATTCCGCCGACATCCATAATTCCGGCGTGCACCTTCTGAATCTCATCAACGAGATCCTCGATCTGTCACGCATCGAAGCCGGCCGCTACGAGCTGAACGAAGAAGCCGTGTCGCTCGTGCATGTCGTCGCGGACTGCCATCACCTCCTGAAGCTGCGCGCATCGAGCCGCGGCATTACCATCCACGAAGTATTCGAACACGGCATGCCGCGGGTCTGGGGCGACGAGCGCGCCTGCCGCCAGATCGTGCTGAACCTGCTGTCGAATTCGATCAAGTTCACGCCGCAGGGCGGCGAGATCTGGCTCAAGGTCGGCTGGACCGCCTCCGGCGGCCAGTATCTGAGCTGCAGGGACACCGGCTCGGGCATCGCCGAAGACGAGATCCCGATCGTGCTGGCCTCCTTCGGCCAGGGATCGAACTCGATCAAATCGGCCGAACAGGGTGCCGGTCTCGGTCTGCCGATCGCCAAGAGCCTGATCGACATGCATGGCGGCACATTCACGCTGAAATCGAAACTGCGAGTCGGCACCGAGGTGATCATCACTTTCCCGCCGGAGCGTGTGATGTCTGCGCTTGCGCCGATGGCGCCCGATGGGCCACCGCTGCAGCCCGATTACGAGATGAACGTCGCCGACGAAAAGCGTCGGGCCCGTAACAAACCCATCATGAATGCAGGAACAGGGCTGTGATTTCGACGCTTGCGCAAGCGAGCCGATCCGCTTCAATATTACTGGATGAGCAAAGAAACGCCGTGCATCGCAGTCTGCTTCATCGACCCCAAGACCAAGCTCTGCCTCGGCTGCGGACGCACGCTGCCGGAGATCGCGCGCTGGGGAAAAATGGACAGCGCGGAGCGTCTGGATACGATGGCACTACTGCCGGCCCGCATGGCCGACGCGGGGCTGGAGCCTTCGTCGACATACGCAGCGAAGAGGACATCCGCGGCCACCTGAGAGGCTCGCCATGAGTCGGGTCTTTCTTCTCGTCATCGTCATTGTCGCGACGGCAGGCGCCGCCCTCGCCTATGGCGATCCCAAGCAGATCTCCAAGGCCGGCAATCTCGTCACGGAAATCTTGCGCAAGCAGAGTCCTCCGCCACTGCGGCTGGTCGATGTCCCGCGCGGCAATACCGGTGAATTCGGACTTCAGGTCAAGATCAACGGCGTCAAGACGGCCATGGTGATCGATACCGGCGCAACCTCGGTGGTGCTGACTTATGAAACCGCAAAGGCCGCGGGCCTGCCGCTCGAATTGCTCGACTACAATGTCGACGTCGAGACTGCGGGCGGCCGCACCAAGGCTGCGCGATTGACGCTGGATCGTCTGGCGGTCGGCAAACTGGTCGAGCGATCCGTCCCGGCACTGGTGGTGCCGCGTGGGCAGATGAAGACCAACCTGCTCGGCATGAGCTTTCTCGACCGCCTGGAGAGCTGGGAAGTGCGCGCCGACAGACTGATGCTGCGCGGCTATCCGTAACTAAGCCGCGACCGACTCCGCAGGCTCGTCCTCGACCTGCGCAATGGCTTCTCGGAGCACATTGATGCTCGCACCATGCTTGACGCCATTCTCCGCCAGATAACGCCGGAATGCGCGTGCGCCGCGCACGCCGTGGAATGCGCCGACGAAATGCCGGGTGATCGAATGCAGCCGCGTACCCTGCGCGAGTTGATCCTCGATATAGGGCATCATCGCCGCGAAGGCGTCTTTCATCGTCGCATGCGGCGCGGGCTCGCCGAACAATTCGGGATCCACCGACAGTAGCCGCCACGGCTCCTGATAGGCCGCGCGACCGAGCATCGCGCCATCCACATGCGCGAGATGAGCAGCGGCTTCAGTGATGCCGATGATGCCGCCATTGATGACGATCGGCACGTCGGGCATTGCCGCCTTGAGCCGATAGACGCGGTCGTAGTTCAGCGGCGGAATGTTGCGGTTCTCTTTCGGCGACAGGCCGTTGAGCCACGCCTTGCGCGCATGCACGATCAGGCCATCGGCGCCGGCGGCGACCACCGCGCGTGCCAGCGTATCGAGTGCGACTTCGGGATCCTGATCGTCGATGCCGATGCGGCACTTGACGGTGACCGGCACGTCCACGGCCTGCTTCATCGCGGCCACACCGCGCGCCACCAGATCCGGCTCGGCCATCAGGCACGCCCCGAAGCGCCCGTCCTTCACACGATCCGAGGGGCAGCCAACATTGATGTTGATTTCGTCATAGCCGAAATCCACGCCGATCTTCGCAGCCTCCGCGAGGTGCGCCGGCTCCGAACCACCAAGCTGCAGCGCCACCGGATGTTCACTGTCGTCAAAGCCAAGCAGCCGCGCACGGTCGCCATGGATCACGGCGCCCGTCGTCAGCATCTCCGTATAGAGCCGCGCCCGTCGCGACAGCAGACGATGGAAGACGCGGCAATGCCGGTCAGTCCAGTCCATCATCGGGGCAATGGAAAAGCGGCAGTCTAACATATTGTTTTCATTGAACTTTGTGATTTTGGTCCGTGTATCTGATTTTTGGGCTGACATATGGTCAGAGCCACAGAGCTAAAGCATTTTCCTTTCTTTTCAACTGCTTGATCAGATCTCAGTCCTGTTCGCGGAGATTTCCCCTCGCCGGCACAGTATTGCGGTACCGGATGACCCAAGAGCAGCGATTACATGTCCACGGTCATCGACAGGAGATACGTACGCGGTGCTCCCAGGAAGAACGTTCCGAATGAGGCCACGCTGGACCAGTAATTCGCACCGGTCACATTCTGAACGTTCGCGCGGAAAACCGTCTTCCTGCCGTTGATTGCCGTCGTGTAACGGGTACCGAGATCGAGTCGCGTCCAGTCCGGAATCGGTTGCTTGTTCGCTGTATCGACGAACTGCTTGCCCGTGTAGATGACTGCCCCATTCAAAGTGAGCCCCCTCACCCACGGGAGATCCCACTCGGCGCCAATATTGGCCTGTACGTTCGGAACGCCGATTGGCGTGTTACCCACGTTAGCCGCGACAGCGGTCTTCGTCAGGGTGCCATCCAGCAGCGACAAGCCTCCGAGGACACGGATATCGGGCATGAGTTCGCCATAGACGTTGAATTCGAGCCCACGGACTTGCTGTTCGGCGGTCGCCGCGAAGCGTCCGCCGGACAGCTCGCCGCTCGCCTTCGATATCTCGAAGGCGCTGAAGGTGGTGGCGAACCGACCGAAGTCCAGCTTGATGCCGGCCTCGTACTGCTTGGCGATGTAGGGCGAGAGTACTTCGCCGAAATTGGAAGCGGTCTGGGGCGCGACGTCGCCTCGGCTTAGACCTTCGATATAGTTCGCGTACAGAGAGACGTTGTCCCGGGGCCGGATGACGAGACCAACCACTGGGGTAGTCGCGCTCCTGTCGTAGGACGACGTGAGCGTTCCGACATTGGAGAGATAGTTGTTCGCCTCGATGCCCTGGCGCCGGACACCCAAAGTCAACAAGACACGCTCATCGAGCACGGACAAGGTGTCAGCAATCGAGAGCCCCGTGAGTTCACTGTCCGAGAGCCGAGGGCGCTCGCTGATCTCGTTCGCGAACTGGGTCGGCGCCACCGTCGGATTATAGATGTTCGACGTGACCAGACTGCCATTGGTGAGTCGCCGGTACAGCGCGTCATGATAGACCGAAGCCTGGAAGGCGACCGCGTGGTGGACGACGCCGGTATCGAAGCGGGCGCGGACGCCACCATCATATGTGGTTCGATCGATGCTAAGCCCGAAAAATTGAGGCGTTGCGGTCGTGTCACCGCTCGTATTGATGATCGTCGGAAGACCGAAGAATCGCTCGACGTTAGTCCGAGATCCGCCCACGTCGGCGAACAGCGTAACCTGATCGCTTACATCGTATTCGGTCCGCAGCAAGGCAGATTGATCGTTGATGTGCGACCATTCCCATGGTTGCGTCATGTTCAACCGACCATCCGGCGCCTTTGATACTTGCAGGCCGGGAGCCATGAGAAAGGGACGTGACGGAGCGTCGAACCGATCGGTCTGGGCGATGAGGTAGAGCCAGGACCTGAACCGTTCGCCCTGATAGTCAAGGGCCAGCGATCCGACACCTGTCGTTTCGGACTGGCGGTCAATGGGCGTATCACCGTCGCGCAGGCTGCCGTTGACGCGCACGCCCCATTCCTTGCTGTCACCGTAACGCCTCGCAATATCCCAGTGGCCACCGAACTGTGCGGCAGAACCGTAACTTGCGGTGAAGCGGGTCAAGTCCTCTCCCGCGCGCTTGGGCACGACATTGATGACGCCGCCGACGCCGCCATTGGGCGCAATGCCCGAGAGCGCGGCTGAGGGGCCCTTGAGCACTTCGATGCGCTCGACGTAATCCGTGAAGATGCGGTATGTCGGCGCGATCCCATAAAGGCCCTCGAAGGCGAACTCACCGCTGTTGCCTTCGTTGACCGGGAAGCCGCGAATGTTGAAGGAATCGAGCACACCGCCCGTTGGGTGGGAACTGCGCACGGAAGGATCCAAGATTAAGGCATCCGCAGCCGTCGCCGCCTGCTGATCCCGGATGAACTTGTCCGTGTAACTCGTCATATTGAACGGCGACTTCATCGTATCGGTGTTTCCGAGCAGTCCCAGCCGTCCGCCTTGAGCGACCTGGCCGCCTACAAAGGCGGGCACGACACCCGGCTGCGACGGCCGCGATTGCGCCGCGACGATTTGCGTTTGCGGGGCGTCAGACACCGTGGCACGCCGCGAAGTTGATCGGACCCCGGCGACATTTCGTTTGATTGGTGCGCGGCGGACCAACCGCTGCGTCGGAGCATCGACGGTCACAGGAGGAAGAGCGGTGGCGCCTTGCGGTGTTTGGGATTGAGCAGGCGATTCAAACCACGCCACAAACGCCACGCCACCTAGTAGTGTCACGCCAAAGCGAGCCACCGTCCGAACCCCACCTGCAAGTCGCATTCCCAGAAAGTCCTTCATCAACAGCACGTCGGCCGACGCGAAATGGTTCCGCACGTGGCCTGCAACGACCATAGCTCCGAGATCCGCTCTCCGCGTCCGAGCAGGGCCGACACTCAACGTGAATCATTTTCTCCGCAGAATCGCATTCCGCGTTAGCCGCCTGTGCCTCATCGGCAACGTCCGATTGCTCGTGATCTGCAGCGCTTCACTAGAGAGACGCCATCGTCACCGCAACGCTAATGCACGCGCTGCGATTTAGAATGCCTCGATCATCGACGAATCGAGTCAGTTGAAATCGTGTCTGGAAAGATTCCAAAGGTACTTTGAAAGACTCAAAATCAGTGCCGTTGAAATTTGGCAGGAAGATAGACGCAGCGCTCTCGTCAGCGAGCCATGCTTTTCCTGAACGCGGCAACGTAATAGGCTGCGCTTTTCTGGAACGCTCCAGACATCGTCACGGCCGACTGTTGCGCGCAACCATTTCGTTCCTGTCGCTGTCATTACGACGACAATCTGCAGCAGCTCAAGATGCGCAAATCAGAGGGAACGTGAAGAGCTCTGGCGATGGTTCGATGGGCCGCCGTCGTCTACTAATATGGTCGCCCTGTTTTCATAGCGGCGAGCAGCCTGACTGGCGCCGCGGCCCGTGCAGAGAAATCGACTTTCGATGTCGTTCGTGGAGCCAAATTACAGCTCAGTCCTTGTATTCATACAACAAGCGGGCGCGGATCGTACCTTCCAGCGCCCGAATATCCGCCAGCACCCGCTCGCTATCCGCCGCCGATGCATCAGCATCGAGGACGACATAGCCGATGTCGTTGTTGGTCTCGTAATATTGCGCGGCAATGTTGACCGCATGGCGCGCCAGCACCTCGTTCAGCCGTCCCAGCATGCCCGGAACGTTGCGCTGGACCTGGATGAACCGGGTACCTGACGGGCGTGCCGGCAGTTGTACCTGCGGGAAGTTCACCGTGCCCATAGTCGACCCGCTGTCGCTGTAGTCGATCAGTTTACGTGCGACTTCCGCACCGATGCGCTCCTGAGCTTCTTCGGTGGAGCCGCCGACATGCGGCGTCAGGATGACGTTCTCCAGACCCTGCAGCGGGGTCACGAAGCGCTCCTGATTGGAGCTGGGCTCGACGGGGAATACGTCGACGGCCGCACCGCGCAATTTGCCCTGGCGCAGTGCATCGGCCAGCGCATCGAGATCGACCACGGTGCCGCGGCTGTTGTTGATGAAATAGGCGCCGTCCTTCATGGCGGCGAATTCGTCGCGACCGATCATCCCCTGCGTGGCCGGGGTTTCCGGCACATGCATGCTGACCACATCGCTCTGCGCCAGCAGTTCCTGCAGGCTTCCGACAGGTTCGGTGTTGCCGTGACGCAATCGATCGGTGTGATCGTAGAAGATCACGCGCATGCCCAGCGCTTCCGCCAGGTTCGAGAGCTGCGAGCCGATGCTGCCGTAACCGACGATGCCGAGCGTCTTACCGCGCACTTCATAGCTGTTATTGGCCGATTTCTCCCAACCGCCTTCATGCGCCAGGTTGGAGCGCGAGATGATCCGGCGGAACAGCATGACGATCTCGCCGATCACCAGTTCGGCAACCGAGCGCGTATTCGAGAACGGCGCATTGAACACCGGAATGCCACTACGGCGCGCCGCGTCGATATCCACCTGATTGGTGCCGACGCTGAAGCAACCGATCGCGATCAGCCGGTCCGCGGCATCGAGCACGTCCTGGGTGATCTGCGTGCGCGACCGGATACCGAGAATGTGTACGCCTTTGAGTGCTTCCTTCAGCTCATTGCCACCGAGCGCCTTGGAGAGCCGCGTCACGCTCGAATAGCCCGCTGCCTCGATCAGCTCGACCGCGCTGTCGTTCACGCCTTCGAGCAGAAGGATTTTGATCTTGTCTTTCGGGAGGGAAAGCTGCGGCAAAGGCAGGCTGTTCATGGTCACGGTCGCGGCGTCCTTTGAGCAATGAATGAGATAGAAACCACGCTGGAGCGGTAAAGCCCCGGTTGGTCCGGCTCACATCGTCTGGTTTGGTTTGGCGCCTGTTTAACGTCACCGCGGCGATCTTGCTACGGGTATCTAACCCGTTGAAATCACTTATCTCTAATCCAAGATGATGAGGGACCGGCGCGCGACCCCACCTGAGCCCGCGAGAATCTGGAGCAGTCTGCGCGCCCGCGCGCTCCCCCAGGGAACGGAACAGGACCCGGGAAATTGTCACGTGACTTCAGTACGAGGCGCGGACAGCGCCTTCCTTCCCCAGCCTCATGGTGCCCCATTTCCGATCTCGATCCCGATACCACCGAGCATGCTGATTTGCGCGGCGGACATTCGCCGTGGTTTGCCGGCCTGCAGCATGCCCCCCGTCGGCCCCTTACCGAAGACATCACATGCGATGCCCTGATCGTCGGCGGCGGTATCACCGGCGCCCTGATGGCCGAGCAACTGACGCGGCAGGGACTGGATGTGGTGATCGTCGATCGCGAATTGCCTGGGCGCGGCAGTACAGTAGCGAGCACGTCGATGCTGCTGTGGGAGATCGATCGTTCGCTGCAGGAGCTGACACATCTCTATGGCTATGAGCGCGCCGCGCGTGCCTATCGCGCCAGCTATGACGCCGTCCATGGATTGAAGGCGCTGGTCCGGACGCTCAACCTGCGATGTGACATGCGCGCGAAGGACTCGCTCTATCTTGCCGCAGGCGAGAGTGCCAAAGGACTGATCGAGGAACACGCGCTTCGCGCGCGCGCCGGCCTGCCCGGCACACTCCTCGATCACAAGACCCTCCTGTCCGAATACGACATTGCCCGGGCGGGTGCCATCGTCTCGCCGGACTCGGCAGATTCCGATCCGTTGCAACTGGCACTGGGGCTGCTGAATGTCGCGACGGCGCGCGGCGCGCGATTATTCGAGGCGGAGACGGCCGCGTTCGACTCCGCAGGCCACGCCGTCGGCGTTCAATTGACGGACGGCCGTATCGTCGAGGCGCGCCATGTCGTGCTGGCGACGGGCTATGTGATGCCCGACATCGTGCACACAACGGTACAGAAACCCTCTTCGAGCTGGGCGATCGCGACGAAGCCGCAGCCGGACAGACTCTGGTGCGGCGGCGTGCTGATCTGGGAAGACAGCAAGGATTATCTCTACGCCCGAACCACCGCATCCGGCCGCATCATCATCGGCGGCGAAGACAGCGACGAGATCATCGATCCCGATGCACGCGATGCCCTGATCCCTGCCAAGGCACGTGCGCTGAAGGAGAAGCTCGCATCACTCTGGCCACGCGCCGAGCTTGCCATCGACTATCGCTGGGCCGGCACTTTCGACACCACGCGCGATGGCCTGCCGCTGATCGGACCTGTGCCCGGCCATCCGCGTCTCTATGCCGCCTATGGTTATGGCGGGAACGGCATCACCTTCAGTTATCTCGCAGCGCAACTGATCGGCGGGATGATCGCGGGCAAACGCTCGCCATTACTGGATGACTTCGCGCTGCAGCGCGATATCGCCTGAAACTTAGCGCGCTCGACTCGGCGAATTCAGCTATCCCCATGTGATCAAAACGCAGGCGGCGAACGCCCCGTTTTGCGTCAGCGACACTGATTGACTTCCAAAAGACGATTGTTAGCATACAAGTGAATTTTGGCCCTCCTGCCCGGGGTTTTTCCATATGAAGCCGGCGCCGTTCACGCGACACGTCCCACGCACCGTGGATGAAGTTGTGAGTGCATTGGCCGAGTTTGCGCCGCTCGATGGCCGCATTCTGGCGGGCGGCCAGAGCCTGGTGCCGATCATGGCGTTCCGCATGGCGCGGCCAGCACACTTGATCGATATCAATGAGGTCGAAGGGCTCGACCGCCTCGCTGTCGACGGCGACTATCTCTCGATTGGCGCGCGGGTGCGCCACGGCGCATTCCACAAGCCTGTCATCGACGGTCCGCTCGGTAAGCTCCTCGCTTTCGTCGTCAGCCACATCGCGCATTATCCGATCCGGATGCGCGGCACGTTTTGCGGCAGCCTCGCCCATGCCGATCCTGCATCGGAGTGGTGCCTCGTCGCGGCAACGCTGGACGCCCAACTGGTCGTGAAGAGTGTGCGCGGCGAACGCATCGTGCCTGTCACCGATTTCCTCGAAGGCATCATGTCGACATCGCTGGCCGAGGACGAATTTCTCGCCGAAGCACGGTTGCCGCTGCTACCCGACGATACCAAATTCGGCTTCTACGAGTTCAGCCGCCGTGCCGGCGATTTTGCGATGTCTGCCGCGCTCGTTACCTATCGTCTCGTCGATGGCGTGATCGCCGATGCGCATGTCGGCATCGGCGGTGCCGAGGATCGCGCGCGGCGCATTATCGAGGCCGAAGACGTCTTGAACGGTAACGCGCCCTCGCCAGACCTGTTCGTCGCCGCCGGTGAAGCCGCAGCGAATGCAATCGAACCGCTGGAGGATATCCAGACCACTGCGGAATATCGCTGCGATCTGGTCCGCGCCGTGACGCGGCGCGCACTGGAGCGGTCGACGCAATGACGATCCACACCAAGGGCACCGGCACGACCTGGGTTGGGCGCTCGATCCGCCGGCTCGAGGATCCCGCCCTCGTCACCGGTCGCGGCCGCTTCACGGCCGATATGCCCGCCACACACTGGGTGCGCTTCGTCCGCAGCAGCGTGGCTGCCGGAACGATCGAGAATATTACGGCACCAGAGGGCACAGGCATCGTCACGGCCAAGGACCTCGCAAAGCTGAAGCCGATCCGGCCGATGCTGAGCAAGTTCAATTATGTCGCGGTCGGTCAGCCGATCCTTGCCGATGGCGTGGTGCGGTTCACAGGTGAGTCCATCGCGGCCGTCTACGCGCCGAGCAAGGATCAGGCGGAGGACATCGCCGATCAGGTCGAGGTCGAGATATCCCAAGGCGCACCGCTGATCGACGCGATGGATGCGCTCGCCGAGGACGCTCCGCTGGTTCACGCCGACACCAAGCACAACGTGATCGTCGAGGGTCGCATCGCGACACCCGGCTTCGAGGATGTTTGGAAGACCGCACACAAGGTGCTGCATGTTGAAGCGCGCTCGCACCGTCAGAATGCGACGCCGATGGAGGCCCGCGCAGGTCATGCCTCCTATGACGCATCGACCGGTCGCGTGACACTGACCTGCACCACACAGATGCCGCATCTGACGCGCACGGCGGTGTGCGACATCCTCGGCATTCCGGAATCGGATCTGCGTGTCATCGCGCCTGACGTCGGCGGCGGCTTCGGCCAAAAGATGTCGCTGGCGCCGGAATATGTGCTGCTGGTCTGGCTGGCGCGCAAATTGCGCAGCTCCGTGGCCTGGACCGAGGATCGCCGCGAAAACCTGATTGCGAGCTTTCACAGCCGCGATCAACACGTCCAGCTCGAAGGCGCATTCGACAAGAGCGGAAAGCTGCTCGCTTTGCGCGGCGACATTGTCGCCAATATCGGCGCCTATTCCTGTTTCCCGACGACCTGCGGCGTCGAGCCCTTGATGGCACTGGCCGAGCTCCCCGGCCCCTATGACGTCCGCGCCTATGACTGTCGCTCGCGCGGCGTGATGACCAATACCTGTCCGATGGCGCCCTATCGCGGCGTCTCGCGGCCGGTCATCACCTTCGTGCTCGAACGCTTGATGGACAAGGCTGCCGCCGCTTTCGACATCGAGCCGACCGAATTGCGTCGCCGAAACCTCATCGACAAATTTCCCTATACATCAGCGACCGGTCTCGTCTTCGACGACGGCAGCTACAAGGAAACCATGGAGATGGCCATCAAGGCCATCGACCTCGACGCATTCCGCAAGCGCCAGAAAATCGCGCGCGATGCCGGCCGCTATCTCGGGATCGGCTTTGCCACCTTCTCCGAGCGTACTGGCTATGGCAGCCCGGCTTTCGCGGCACGCGGGATGGAGATCACGCCGGGCTTCGAGACCGTGTATCTGACCATCGATCCCTCGGGCTTCGTCGAAGCGCGGATCGGCTCGTCGCCGCATGGCCAGGGACTGCGCACATCACTGGCGCAGATCATCGCCGACGAGATCGGCATCGATCCGGAATTCATCAAGGTGGTTCACGGCGACACAGACCGCTCGCCCTATGGCTGGGGCACATTCGCCAGCCGCTCGCTGGTGCTCTCGGGCGGCGCCAGCTTGCTTGCGGCGCAGAAGATCCGCGCCAAACTGCTGAAGATGGCGAGCCATTTCCTTGAAGCAGCGCCCGAAGACATCACGCTGCAGTCCGGCTCGGCGCATGTCATCGGCACCGATCGCTCCGTCACCATCGCGTCGATGGCGCGTGCGGCCTATCACCAGACCCACATCTTCAAGGGCGAGATCGAACCGGGTCTCACCGAAACCGGCACTTACGATCCATCCGGAACCTTCTCCAACGCCTGCCATGTCGCGATTGTCGAGGTCGATATCGAGACCGGCCGCGTCGAGATGGAGAAATTTCTGGTCGCGGAGGATGCCGGGCTGATCATCAATCCGATGATCGCCGATGGTCAGGTCCATGGCGGGGTCGCTCAGGGCATCGGCAACGCGCTGCTGGAAGAGATCATCTATGACGAGACCGGCAACATCCTGACCAGCACGCTGGCGGATTTCCTACCGCCGACGACGCACGAAATTCCCGAGATCGAGTTGCATCACATCGAGACCCTGACCGGTAACTCCATCACCAAGGCCAAGGGCCTCGGCGAAGGCGGCGCCATCGGCGCGCCGGCAGCGGTGATCTCCGCAATCAACGACGCGTTGTCCTGCTTCGGAATCTCCATCGACGAAATGCCGGCAACGCCGCAGCGCATTCGTGCGGCGCTGCGCGCAAGCGGAAAATTGCCAAGCAACGGAAAACTTGCATGAGCGACAAGACCGACATCACCCTCATCATCAACGGCCAGTCCCACGCCATCTGCGTCGAGTCGCGCCGGACCCTCGCCGACGCGATCCGCGAGGATTGCGGTCAAACGGGTACGCATATCGGCTGTGAGCACGGCGTGTGCGGCGCCTGCACGGTGCTGGTGAATGGCGAACCGGTGCGCTCCTGCCTGATGTTCGCGCAGCAGGCGGACGGCAAGCAGATCCGCACCGTCGAAGGCCTCGCCGATGGCGACGAGATGCATCCGATGCAGCGCGCCTTCATGGAGAACCACGGCCTGCAATGCGGCTTCTGCACACCCGGCTTCCTGATGCTTGCCGTCGGCGTGCTGGAGCGCGAACCGGATATTTCCGACCATGATCTGGTCGACGTGCTGTCGTCGAATCTGTGCCGCTGTACCGGCTACCAGAACATCATCAAGGCGGTCCGCGCTGCCGCGGTGGAGATGCGCCAGTCGTGACTGCTGCCGCCAAACCGGGACTGGTTGGCCAATCCGTCACTCGCAAGGAAGACGGCCCGCTGCTGCGCGGCCAGGGCAAGTTTGCCGCCGATATCAATTTCCCGAACCAACTCCATATGCGTGTGGTGCGCTCGACCTACGCCCACGGCAATATCGTCTCGGTCGATCTCGCGCCGGCTCTGGCGATTCCGGGCGTGGTCGCCGCCTGGAGCTTTGCCGATGTCTCCGAGATTCCGCCGATTGATTTCCGTCTGACGCGGCTGGAGCAACTCGCCGCCTATCGCCAGACCATTCTGGCCAAGGACAAGGTGCGCTATGTCGGCGATCCCGTCGCCGTCGTGTTCGCCGAAGACCCCTATCTTGCCGAAGATGCCGCCGAGCATGTCGAGGTCGAGATAGAAGAACTGCCGGTGATCCTGCAGGCCGATGGCGAGGTCGGCGAGTTCCGCGACGGACTACCGACCGAGACCGCACTGATCGAGAAAGGTTATGGCGACGTCGATGGAGCGTTCGCCAAAGCGCATGCCGTAGTCAGCCTTTCGCTCTCCATCGGCCGTCATTCCGGCGTTCCCCTGGAGACGCGCGGGGCCATTGGCCGTTACATCGCCGAGACAGACATGCTGGAAATGTACGGCGCTGCGAAAGTGCCGCACTGGAATCGCGACCAGCTTGCGAAAATGTTTGGCCGCACCGCTGCCAACACCAATCTGTTCGAAGGCCATGTCGGCGGCGGCTTCGGCATTCGCGGCGAGATGTATCCCGAAGACGTACTGGTGTGTCTGGCCGCGCTGCGCCTCGGCCGCCCCGTGAAATGGATCGAGGATCGCCGCGAGCATCTGATCGCGGCCAATCACTCGCGGCAGCAGACCCATCACATCCGCGCGGCGATCGATCGCGACGGCAATATTCTGGCCATCGACAACGAGTTCTTCCACGATCAGGGCGGCTATATGCGCACGCATGCCGCCACCGTGCCCGACCTCGCCGCTGCGATGCTGCCCGGCCCCTATCGCATTCCCGCCTATCGCGTGCTCGGCCATATCCGCCTGACCAACAAGACGCCTGGCGGCACCTATCGCGCGCCCGGCCGCTATGAGAGCACTTTCGTGCGCGAACGCTTGCTGGATGCGGTCGCGGCCAGAGTGGGGATCAGCGGCGTCGAGGTCCGTCGCCGCAACCTCATCGCGACCGGCGAGATGCCGGTCACGCGTGCATTGGAAACGCTCGGCACCGACATCGTGCTGGATTCAGGCGACTACCCGAAGCTGCTGGACAAGGCGCTGAATGGCATCGGCTGGGACGACCTGCAGACGCAGATTACGTCGCGTCGCAAGGCGGGCGAACTGGTCGGCTCCGGTGTCGCCATGTTCGTCGAGAAAAGCGGTCTTGGCCCGTTCGACGATGTGCGGATCAATGTCGGGACCGACGGGCTCGTGGAAGTCGTCACCGGCGCCGCTTCGGTCGGCCAGGGCGTCGAAACTGTCATCGCTCAGATTTGCGCAGAGAAACTCGGCGCCAGCTATGACAATGTCAGCGTGATCCACGGCCAGACCAACCGTATCGCCAGAGGCCTCGGCGCGTTTGCCTCGCGCGTTTCCGTGATGACCGGCGAAGCGACGCGGCAAGCCGCGCTGAAGCTGCGCGACAAGGCTCTCGCGGCCGCAGCTGAATTGATGCAGTTGACGGCCGATCAACTCGATATCGTCGATGGCGAGATTGTCCGCCTCGATGGCGGCACTGGCCCATCGATGACGCTCGCCGAGATCGCAAAGGCGCTCGAACCGGGAGGCAATCTGGTTGGTGATAGCGAACCTGGCCTGTTCGCCGAAGCATCGTTCGAATCCAAGCATATGACCTACCCATACGGCGTCCATGTCGCCGTCGTCTCGCTGGCGCGCGATACAGGCGGCATCAGCGTCGAGCGGTATCTTGTCGCCTATGACATCGGCAAAGCGATCAACCCGATGCTGGTCGATGGCCAAATCGTTGGCGGCGTGGCCCAAGGCATCGGTGGTGCGCTTTATGAAGAGTTCACCTACGACGACCGAGGCGAACCGCTGGCGGTAACCTTCGCCGACTATTTGATGCCGACGGCCCGCGAAGTACCTGATGTCGAAGTGATCATTTCCGAGGATGCGCCGAGCCCGCTCAACCCAATGGGGCTCAAGGGCGCCGGCGAAGGCGGCACCAATGCCGTCGGCGCGGCGATTGCAGCGGCGATCGACGACGCGCTCGGCCAACCCGGGGCTATCACGCAGCTGCCGGTCTCGCCGCAGCGCGTGAAGGCGCTGCTCAACGCCAAAGTCTGATCAGGTAATCTTCTTCAGCAACCGCGTCAGTGTCCGTTGCTCTTCGGCGGTCAAGGGGCGTAGCGTCTTGGCGCTGACCTCCGCTGCAACGCGGATTGCCGCATCGACCACACGGGCGCCCTTCTCGGTCAGCGACACCGCACGGCGACGGCGATCCGTAGGGTCGCTACCGGTGGTGATGAATCCGCGCAGGCCCAGCCGATCCACAACCCCCTTGATGGTCGCGGCATCGAGATAGACCAGCCGCCCGAGATGGTTCTGTGAACTCGGGCCGACCTCATGCAACTTCGCCAGCACCGCGAATTGCGTCTGGGTCAGATCCTCGATCATGTTGGACATGAAGATGGAGGTGTGGCGCTGCATCGCCACGCGCATCAGGAAGCCGACCTGGGAGTCGAGGACATAGTCCGGCGGCGTCTCCGCGGTCGGAAGGGCCTTCAGCTTGGTCGGTTTCTGCGCCATGTCGTCCCCGATGATCTCTTGCTAGTTATGAACGATCTTCGGTTGCCGCGACAGTTGAAGTTTTGGTCGTTACACCGTCAAATAAGCGCGTTGAATGTCAATATTCTCCGCCAGCTCGGTCATGGTGCCGTTCCATTGGATCTGGCCCTTTTCGAGGACATAGGCCCTGTCCGAAACCAGTTCGGCGAAATGCACGTTCTGCTCCGACAGCAGGATCGACACTCCAGCCTTTTTCAGTTCGAGAATGGTATTGGCCATCAGTTCGACGATCAGGGGGGCAACGCCCTCGGACGGCTCGTCCAGCAGGATCAGCAGCGGATTGCCCATCAGCGTCCGCGCCACGGTGAGCATCTGCTGTTCGCCACCGCTCATCCGCCCTCCCGGACGGTTCGGCATTTCGCCCAAGTTCGGGAACAGCGCCAGCAACTTCTCCTCGGTCCAGACCGGCGCCGGCACGCCGTCGCTGAACTTGCGTGGCGGCTGGCGGCCGATATCGAGATTTTCCAGCACCGTCAGATCGGAGAAAATACGACGGTCTTCCGGCGTGAAGCCGAGGCCGAGCCGCGCGATCTCATAAGGCTGCCGGCCGGAGATATCGTGGCCATCGAACCGGATCTTGCCGGTGGACTGCGCCATCAGACCCATGATGGCCTTCATGGTCGTGGTCTTGCCAGCGCCATTGCGGCCCATCAGTGCGACGACTTCGCCGCGCCCGACATTGAGGCTGAGATCATAGAGAATCTGCGCAGCGCCATAGGAGGCACCGAGATTTTCGACCGAGAGCATCGGGGCACTCATCAGTGGGCCTCCGATTTCTGGAAGGTCTTGCCGGTGCCGAAATACACTTCCCTCACCTGCGGATTGTCCCGGATCGACTTCGCATCGCCGTCGGCGATCAGCCGGCCCCGCGCCAACACGATGATGCGATCGGCGAAAGCGAACACCACATCCATCGAATGTTCGGTGAACAGTACGGAGATGCCCTTCTCGATCACCAGACGCTTCACCAGCGCGATCAGATCGTTGCGCTCCTTGGGCGCCATGCCGGCAGTCGGCTCGTCCATGAGCAGCAGCCGTGGATCGTTGGCGAGCGCAATCGCCAGTTCGACGCGCTTGACGTCGCCATAAGCCAGCTCGCGGCTCGGCCGATCGGCGGCATCCTGCATGCCGACCTGGGCCAGCAGCTCCAGCGCGCGTTCACGATGCAGCGAGGATGCCGGCTTCCACAGCCGATAGACCTGATTGGCGTGGGAGATCAGCGCCATCTGCACATTCTCGATGACCGTCATCGAATTGAAGGTGGCGGCTACCTGAAAGGTACGACCGATACCAAGGCGCCAGATATCGCGTGGCTTCTTGCCGTTGAGCTTCGCCCCTTCGAACCAGATCTCGCCGGAATCCGGCGGCAACTGGCCGTTGATCATGTTGAAGCAGGTCGACTTGCCGGCGCCATTCGGGCCGATCAGCGCAAGAAACTCGCCGCGCTTGATGTCGAACGACACTTCGTTGACGGCACGCACACCACCGAAGGATTTCGAGAGCGAACGAATGGCGAGGTCGCTCATGATGCGGCCTTCGATGTTGTCTTTCGCCGCGAGATCAGCTTGACGAGGCCGCCGACGATGCCACTCGGGAACGCAAGCACCAGCAGCAGAATGATGCCGCCGAGCAAGGCCCGCCAGTATTCTGTGGAACGCATCATGAAATCCTGCAGCACCGCATAGACCGACGCACCGACAATCGGGCCGGTCAGCGTCTGGATGCCGCCGAGAAGCACCATGACGAGACCATCAATGGAGCGGCTGACGCCGATGGTCTCCGGCGAGATCGAGCCCTTGGCGAAGGCGAACAATCCACCGGCGATGCCGCAGATGCCGCCAGCAATGGCGAAGGCCAGCCAGTGCACACGCTTGACATCAAGACCGATCGCTTCGGCGCGCAAGGGAGAGTCACGCCCTGCCCGCATCGCGTAACCGAATGGCGCGAACAGGAATTTGCGGAGCAACAATACGCCGAGCGCGGCCAGTGCGAGTGTCAGGAAATAGAATGCCCCACGGCTGTCGAATGGCGCAGTGGGCCAGACGCCGAGAACGCCGTTGGAGCCACCGGTGAGTGTCTCCCACTGGAACACAGCGGCCCAGACGATCTGGGCGAAGGCGAGCGTGAGCATCGCTAGATAGACACCAGACAGACGCACGGCGAACCAGCCGAACAGCAGCGCGCCGACCAACGCCAGCACTGGCGCGGCTGCCAGTGCGAGCCCCATCGGCGCAGCAAACCATTTCACCAGCAGCGCTGCGCCGTAAGCACCGAGGCCGAAATAGGCCGCATGGCCGAAGGAATGCATGCCACCCGGCCCCATGATGAAATGCAGGCTGGTTGCAAACAGCACGGCAATCAACACGTCGATGCCGAGCACGAGCGTATAGGGCGAGTTCTTGGCGATCAGTGGCAGGCACACGAGAACGACAAGAAGGATGAGGCCCGCGATCTTCGTGGCCGGTGTCGCAGGACGCAGCGGCTCTTCGGGCTCAGCCACGCTGCGCACAGCCACCTGCTCCCGACCGAGCAAGCCGTAGGGCCGTGCGATCAGCACCGCGGCCATCACGAGAAATTCGGCCACCAGCGTCAGTTTGGAGAAATTCACCGTGAAGCCGCCAAAATTCACGACGCCGAGGCCGATGCACAACGCCTTCACCTCGGCGATGATGACCGCCGCAAGATAGGCGCCGGAGATCGAGCCCATGCCGCCGACCACAACGACGACGAAGGCGTCGCCGATCACGATCAGGTCGGTCGCCAGCGTCGCCGGCTCGCGCGCAATCTGCAGCGCGCCGCCAAGGCCAGCGAGCAAAGCGCCGAGCGCGAACACGCCCGTGAACAGCATGGCCTGGTTGACGCCGAGCGCGCCCACCATCTCACGGTCCTGCGTGGCTGCGCGCATCAACCGGCCGAAGCGGGTCTTGGCCAGCGCCAGATGCAGCATCCACAGTACGAAGGGGCCGACGAAAATCAGGAAGATATCGTAAGTGGGCAGCCGGCGGCCGAGCACCTCGATGGAGCCGGTCAGGCCTGGCGCGCGCGGGCCAAGCAGATCCTCAGGACCCCAGATCCACAGCGTCGCGTCGTTGATAACGAGCACCAGCGCGAAAGTAGCGAGCAATTGAAACAGCTCAGGCGCGCGATAAATCCGCCGCAGCAGAAGGATCTCGATCGCAGCGCCGATCAGGGCCACCAGCAATGCGGTCAGAACAATGCCGCCCCAGAAGCCGACGGCACCGCCGACCTTGGTGGCGATGCTGTAGGCGATATAGGTCCCGATCATATAGAGGGACCCGTGAGCGATATTGACGATCCGGGTGACGCCGAAAATCAGCGACAACCCGGCCGCCACGAAGAACAGGCCGGAGGCGGCCGACAGGCCGTTTAGTGCCTGAAACAGAAACGCGTTGAAACTCATCGGAGGAATCCCCCTCCCCGCGTTGAACGTGCGAGGAGAGTATCAACGGCGATCATCGTCGTACTTCCTGTTACTCGGTCGCGGGACGGAGCTTCTTAACTTCGGCGTCGCTGGGCAGCACCGATGCACCATCGACATATTTGAAGTTGGCCATGGTGCCCTTGCCGCCTTCAAGCGCGATCTTGCCCACGTAAGCGCCCATGGTCGCCTGGTGATCGCTGGCGCGATACATGAACGGACCGAACGGGCTGTCGAGCTTCAGACCTTCGAAGGCCGTAATCAGCTTGTCGGTGTCAGTCGAACCTGCCTTGGCGATACCGGCAGCCAGAGAAGTCATCGTGACATAGCCGACGATCGAACCAAGACGCGGATAGTCGTTGTACTTCTTCTGATAGGCCGTCAGGAAAGCCAGGTATTCCGGGGTCTTGATCTTGTCCCAGGGATAGCCGGTGACGATCCAGCCGACCGGCGCTTCTTCCTTCACCGGATCGAGATATTCCGGTTCGCCCGACAGAAGGCTTACGACGGTGCGATCCTTGAACACGCCACGTGTGGTGCCTTCACGGACCAGCTTGGAGAAGTCCGCGCCGAACAGCACGTTAAAGATCGCGTCCGGCTTGGCATCGTCGATGGCCTGCACCACGGCGCCGGCATCGACCTTGCCGAGCGGCGGTGCCTGCTCGGTGACGAATTCGATGTCAGGCTGCTTGGCCTTCATCATTTCCTTGAAGGTCGCGACCGCGGCCTGGCCGTATTCGAAGTTCGGATAGACCAGCGCCCAGCGCTTCTTCTTGGCAGCCAGCGCATCCGGCAGCAGCATTGCGACCTGCATATAGGTCGTGGCGCGCAGGCGGAACGTATACTTGTTGCCGTTCTGCCAGGTGATCTTGTCGGTCAGCGGCTCGGCAGCGAGGAAGAACACTTTCTTCTTGCCGGCGAATTCGGTCACCGCGAGACCGATATGCGAGAGGAACGTTCCGGCGATGATGTTGACGCCTTCGCGCGTCACCAGCTCATCGGCCACGCGCACTGCATCGCCCGGCGTCGAGCCATCGTCGCGCGAAATAACTTCAAGCTTCTTGCCAAGCACGCCGCCCTTGGCATTGATCTGTTCGATCGCCAGCTCCCAGCCCTTCTTGTAGGGATCGAGGAACGCGGTCTGTGTCTTGTAGCTGTTGAGCTCACCGATCTTGATCGTGTCCTGCGCGAGAACCGCGTGGCCGAACGACAATGTCAGTGCGCCGGCCATTGTGCCGGCAATCGCGAGTGAGTGAAGGGAACGAGCCGTCATCATGATCGAACTCCGTTGTGATCGACGTTTGCGATAGAAGTGATTCTCGCCGAAGCCTTCGCAAGAAACGGATCGACCGTTCGCCCTTGCGTCGCTTGCAGCCCCATGTTTGCAACGTGAATTAGTTTGTACGCAAATAGTCCGGCGCACTCACTTTGTTGTCAAGACTGGTCTTGGTGCAACATGCCTAGCACACCGCTGAAGTTTTGATCATCCAATGTCAGCAGATTGCGTGCGCAACTGCGGCGTAATTTCGCAGAGCCGCGCGGCGGGGTATTCCGCCGCCGCGCGTCCTGTTTTGACGACTACCGATCGCGGAAACGGTCCATCAGCGCCTTGTCCTGACCGCCATCGATTTCGATCATCGTGCCGTTGGCCATCTGCACCAGAGGCGACGCGAGCATGACAACAAGGTTTGCAACTTCCTCGACTTCGGCGATGCGGCCGAGCGGGATCGAGGCCGGCGCCAGCTTGTCGGCTTCCTCGTAGGAGATCTTCATGTCGCGCGACATGGCGTTGACGAGGCCGGCCCAGCGCTCGGTACGAACCGGACCCGGATTGACGGCGCAGAACGAGATGTTGTGACGGCCGTACTGACCGGCGAGCGACAGGGTCATGTTCTGACCAGCAGCGTTCGCAGCACCCGGTGCGATTTCCCAATAGGATGGCTTGACGCCGTCATTGCCGATCAGATTGACCACGCGGCCACCACCCTGCTTGACCATGATGGGCAGCGCGTAGCGCAAGCAGCGCACATAGCCCATGAATTTGAGCTGCAGCGCCTGTTCCCAGTCGGCTTCGGTGAGCGTCTCGATCACGCCGCCCGGCGCCGAACCGGCATTGTTGATCATCAGATCGATGCTGCCGAGTTCCTTGGCGGCCTTCTCGACGAAAGCCTTGGCATCCGCATCCTTGGTGAGGTCGGCGGTAATCGCGACCACCGTCACCCCGTAGGCGTTGCGGATTTCTTCAGCCGTTTTCTCCAGCGGCTCCATGCGACGGGCGCAGATGGCGACATTGACGCCCTCCTTTGCCAGCGTCATGGCAATCGCCTTGCCGATACCTTCGCTGCCGCCGGTGACGAGAGCGCATTTGCCTTTGAGTTGGAGATCCATGTGCGTGTCCTTCTGAGGTTGGCGGAAATGAAAACGAAAATTCTTAGGTCAATCAGCTTCCTGTAAAGCGCGGGGGTCGTTTCTCGGCAAAGGCCTTGCGGCCTTCGGCGTAGTCGGCGCTGGCGTCCGCCGCGGCATAGAACTGCTCGGCTTCAGCCAGGAGTTCGGCATTACTCGTGCTCAGCGCACGAATGGCAGCCTTGGCCGCCTTGATGGTCAGCGGCGCATTGCCCGCGATCTTCCTTGCAAGCTCGCCGGCCAGCGATTCAATGTCAGCCTTCGGTGCGATGATATGCACAGCGCCCAGCGCATGAGCGCGTATGGCAGGCAGACGATCCGCCGTGAACAAGACTTGCCGCGTCGCACCGGCGCCGAACACGCGGATAAAGCGCGCGATACCGCGCGGATCGTAGCCCAGACCAAGCTTGGCGGCGGGTACTGCGAAGAAGGCATCATCCGCAGCAACGCGCATGTCGCAACTCGCAGCAACGGATGACCCGGCACCCATGCAGCCGCCATAGATCAGGCCGATGGTCGGCTGCGGGATCGCCTCGATCGCCAGACAGGTATTCTCGACCAGATCGTCATAGGCCCGGGCATTGCCCTCGCCTGATCGAGCCGTGGCAAAGTCGGAAATGTCTGCGCCTGCGGAAAACATCAGGTCGCCCTCGCCGCGGATGACCACGACACGGATATCCTTGCGGGTGGCGACGTCGCCGGCAAAGGCGGCGATCTTGTTCCACATCGCCGTGGAGATCGCGTTACGTCGTGCCGGATTGGCCAGACGCAGCGTCGCGATGCCGTCCGCAATATCAATGACGATATCGCCGGGCGTGCTCATCGCTCAGGCCGCCGGCTTGTGCGACATCCAGCGACCGGACTCGGCCGCCGGGAAAAGCTCAGCCAGCGCTGCATTGAATGCCGCCGGCTCTTCGCTGGTGATGGTATGGCCGGCACGCGGCAATACCAGAAGACCTGCTGTCGGCACCGTACGCTTGAGAAAGATGCTGGGATCGAGGCACCAATCGTCCTCGTCGCCAACGATGATCAGCAGTGGCGGCGTGAATGTCTCGAGTTGCGGCTTCATCTCCCACAGCATCGGCCGCTTGGCCTGCAGCTCGCGCATGGTCAGCGCGTGCCCGACCGGAGAATGATCCGCCAGCATGCGCGCAAACTCGGCGAAACCACGCGGGTCCTTGTTCTTGTGCGTCTGACGCGTTGCACCATCGGCATAGCGCGCTGCAGCGGTCGGAAAATCGACCGTCTCGAACATTTTTGCGGTTTCGCGCGAGGCTGCACGGCCCTGCTCCACAAAGGCAGGATCGGGACTGGAGCCGTAACCGCAGCTTGCAGCGGTTACCGACAAACAGCGATCCGGATAGTGAATGCCAACATGCAGCGCCGTCGATGCGCCCATGGAATGACCGACGATATGCGCCTTGTCGATTTTCAGTGCATCCATCAATGCGATGACGTCATCGCGTGCAATATCCTGGCCGTAACGCGCTGGATCGGTCGGTACATCCGATGGCGGATAACCGCGCTGGCTGTAGGTGACGCAACGATAGGAGCGCGAGAAGTAACGAAGCTGGGGCTCCCAGGTGCGGTAATCCCCCGCATACTCATGGACGAAAACCACAGGACTCCCGGTGCCGACTTCCTCATAATAGAGTTGCGTCCCGTCGGGCGTCGTCACGTGCGGCATCATCGCCTCCTGCAGTCAGAGCAGATTTCATTTGCACACAAACGAAATGCTAGTAGCGTTATTTCACGACTGCAAGAGGATTTAGTGGATTCAATTTTGGCATATCATTTGCTTACAAACAAATATCGCAACGCCGCATAAACCGATCGAAAAGCCACGCGCCACAACGTTTCTTGAGGAGATGTCATGACCGGTCTTTCGCGACGCGCCTTCACAATGGGCACGGCTGCTACGCTGATGAGCAACGCGCTCGCAACAAATTCGCAGGCGCAGGCGCCGACAAAAATCCGCGTGGGTAGCCTGACACTTCCCGTCTTCGCGCCGATCATCATCAACATCATGAAGGCGCAGAAGTTCGATACCAAGAACGGTTTCGAGGCCGAAGTTCAGGTCTACCCTTCCTTCTCCTCTTATTATGCGGGCCTCGCCACCGGCGAAATCGACACGCTGATCGGCGGGCCCACCTACTTCCAGAAGCTGCGCCTCGAAGGCGTGCCGCTGCAAATCGTCGCAACAGGTGCCACGCTCGCCGATCTCGTCATCATCACCAAGGACCCGGCCATCAAGTCGCTGGCCGACCTGAAAGGCAAGCAACTCGCCGCCGATATGGGCAGCGGGCAATTCCAGATCCTGTCGATCTACGCGAAATCCAAAAAGATGGACCTGGCCAAGGACATGACATTGGTCAACGCGAACTTTGCTGTAGCGCGTGCGCAGCTTGCCGCCGGCCGCGTCGACGCCGCGATGATCATCGAGCCGATCGCCACCATGATGATGAAGGACGATCCGTCGCTGAAGATCATCTTCAACGCCAATGACGGATGGAAGGAGATTGCGGGCACCACCGGCTGGGAGCTGGTCTACGCCATGCGCGAGGATACCATCAAGAAAGCCCCGGATGCGCCCAAGAAATTCGTCGCGGCGCTTGCGGACGTCACCAAATATCTGCGCAGCGATCCGGACGGTGCCGACAAGATCGCAGTCGAGACCGTGAAGCTGCCGCCCGGCATCCTGAAGGAAGCCGTGCTCGCCAAGCGCTGGGACTTCGACGCCAAGCCAGCCTGGGACGCCACCGAACGCAAGAGCATCTGGGATACGTTCGAGCGCGCCGTCGCCGCCGGCTTCCATCCAAAGCTGCCTGACGAAGCGATCATCTATGCCCCCTGACGAGCCGAGACCTGCCACGCCATTCGAGGAACCGATCTTCGAAAGGTCACCGCGAAGCCTGATGATCTCCAGCCTGCCGCGCGAGACGATCATATCGATCGTGCTCTTCGCAGCGGTCTGGCAGGTCATGTCCTATCTGGCGCCGACGTTGGGCATTCCTGCTTTCGCAATCCCGGGCCTTGGCCGTATTGCCGAAAGCCTGGCCAAGATCACCCCGCTCGACGTCGCGGTGACGCTCGGCCGTGTGTTGCTGTCACTGGTCGTTTCCTTCGTCATCGGACTGCTGGTGGCGGTGCTGATGTATCTGTCCGAAAGCATCGAGAAATATCTGCGGCCGATGGTGCGGATCCTGATGGCGGTACCGGTCGTCTCCTGGATCCTGTTCGCGGTGCTGTGGTTCAAGGGCGTCGAATTCCGCATCGTCTTCGTGCTGGTTGTGGTCTGCGCACCGGTTTTCACGGTCGACGCCCTCGACAACATGCGCGAGGTGTCGCGTGACCTGAAGCAGATGATCCGCTCATTCAGGCCGACGCCGTTGCAGTTCTTTCACAAGCTGATGCTGCCAGCGATCACGCCGGGGATCATCACGAGCTGGAAGATCACCCTCAGCCTCGCCATACGCGTTGTCACCATCGCTGAACTCGTCGGCGCAGTGACCGGCATCGGGCATCAGCTCTCGGTCGCACAGGAATTGTTCTCGGTGGCCGACGTGTTCGCCTGGACGCTGGTGCTGGTCATATTGCTGTTCTTCCTCGAAGCGCTGCTCGTCAGACTCGAAACACACGTATTGCGGTGGCGGGCATGACGGCAGCTTCAGCGCCCATCGAGATCGCCGGCCTGCGCAAGGTATTTCGCCAGACCACCTCCGGCCAGTCGATCACAGCCATCGACCAGTTGTCGCTGCGGATCGAGCCCGGCGAACTCATCGCCATCGTGGGCAAGACCGGTTGCGGTAAGTCGACCCTGTTCGACCTCTTGATCGGACTCGAACATCCTACCGCCGGCAGCATCACCATCGGCGGCAAGACGCCCTATGACGACTTCAACGCCTTCCGCGGCAAGATCGCGACGATCTTCCAGCAGGACCGGCTGTTTCCGTGGCGCTCCGCACTCGACAACGTCAAGCTCCCACTCGAACTGATCGGCATCGCCGAAGATGTTCAGCAGGAGCGTGCGCTGACGTGGCTGAAGCGGCTGGGGTTGGAAAAATTCGCCAATGCCTATCCGCGCGAACTTTCCGGCGGCATGCGCCAGCGTGTGGCGATTGCGCGCGCCTTTGCCGTACAGCCGGAGATCCTGTTGGCGGATGAATCCTTCAGCGCGCTGGATGAAGTCACCGCCAACGAGCTGCGCAAGACCTTCGTCGAACTGGCACGAGAGTTTAAATCGACCGCGATCCTGATCACGCATCAGCTCGAAGAAGCCATGGCCGTGGGCGACCGCATCGTCGTGTTCGGCAAGTCAGCGGCGCTTTTGGCGGACGTGCGAATGTCAGACTGGGATCGTGCGGACTATCCCCTGCTCCGCGAAGCGATTCAGAATACACTGCAGGCAAACGCGCCGGATGCGAGATTGAGGCGCTAAACAACGATCCACCGACCTCTCCACGTCGTGCCCGGGCTTGTCCCGGGCATCCACGACTTGGCCGCTAGTCCAGACGGACGTGGGTGGCCGGGACAAGCCCGGCCATGACGGTGTGGACCTAAACTACATCACCCCATGATCGCCTTCGCCGCGTTCCCCATGGCTTCCACCGACGCATCGCCCGTATCCGTGAAGCACAGGATACGACACGGGCATGACTCAAGCCCATCATAGCGCCACGGGAATGCGCCGATCAGGCAACGCTGGTTCAGCATTAGCTCGATGTCGCCGCCGATATTCTCGGCATGCAACAAGCCTTCCTGGAACGCGTAATTGTGGAACGGAAACATGTCGGCAGTCACGTGGCGGCCCGAGAGCTTGTGATTATACTCAAACGTGCCGAAGAATTCCGCCGGCGTCTTGCCGTGCTTCTTGGTGAACTGCGCAGCGATGTCCGGCCGCATGTTGCGGATCGAGGTGTTCATCGAGTGATCGCAGGAACCCGTGTCCATGCCGAACCATTTGATCTTCTTCTCCAGCATCCAGTGCAGCGTGTCGAGGTTCGGACCGGGGTGATAGCAGAAGTACTTCACCAGATCCTGCTGCGCCTGCCCTTCGTAATATTTGTGCCAGCCGGTGTGCAGGATCAGAATGTCACCTTCCCGAATATCCGCGCCGGACTTCTCAAGCATCTCAGGCGTGATCACCGCCCAGTCGTGCATCTGGCTTGAGATGTCGACGACGACGCCGCGATTGAACAGGTAGTCCAGCGGCAGCGAGGCCATGTCGCCCTTGCGCCCGTCGGTGGCGTGCATCGCGCCGTCGAAATGGGTGCCGGCATGCAGCGCCGTCTCGATCCGCTGCGCCACGATCATCTGCGTCTGCAGGTTCTGCGCATAATACATCTTGTTGCCGGCATAGCCGACCCAGCCGGGCGTGTGGATGTTCATGACGTGGGAGAGATCGACGACTTTCATGGTGCTGTCCTTCATCGTTTCGGGGCGCCCACCGGCAGGTGGAAATCGTAAGCATGCAAACAATTCTGCGCAATGCCCGCAGATGCAGGATCAGGGCCAAAAACAGATGGACAAACGCTGGGCTGCCACGACAATCCTCGATTGTGAAAGCGCCGTTCAGCGCTTGCGTTGACATCGATAAACCCGGCGGATACGCCAATTTAATGAACTGCTGCAAAGACAGCGTCAGCGATGCGGCCACTGCCGTTTCGGTGCAGGTGCCACGATCAGGCACGTTACCAGGAGTGGCGTTGCCATGATGGATTTCGCCACCCGGGTCCACAATCACAACTACCGGCTTGATCCGATCATCCGGTCGCTGCTGGACACCGACTTCTACAAATTCCTGATGCATCAATTCATCTGGATGCTTTATCCGAAGGTGCCCGTGACCTTCGGCCTGATCAATCGGACCAAAACCGTCCGCCTTGCCGAGATCATTCCGGAAGCGGTGCTGCGCGCGCAGCTCGATCATGCCCGCACGCTTTCATTCCGAGAGAACGAACTGATCTGGCTGGCCGGCAACCGCTTCTATGGCCGCCGCGACATTTTCCGTCCGGAATATATCGAGTATCTGCGCAGCTTCAGGTTGCCTGACTACAAGCTTGAGACCATCGATGGTCAATATGTCCTCACCTTCGAAGGTGACTGGGCCGAAGTCACGATGTGGGAGATCTACGCCCTCGCCATCGTCAGCGAATTGCGGTCGCGGATCGCCATGGCCACGCTGGACAAGTTCGAGCTGGATATCCTCTACGCCCAGACCAAGACCAAGATCTGGAACAAGATCAAGAAGCTGAAATCCTATCCGGACATGCGGCTCGCGGAATTCGGCACCCGTCGCCGCCACGGCTTCCTGTGGCAGGAATGGGTGACGGACGCGATGGCCAACGAGCTTGGCCGCAGCTTCGTCGGAACGTCGAACGCCCTGCTCGCCTTCAAGCATTCATTCGAAGCCATCGGCACCAATTCGCACGAACTGCCGATGGTGTTCGCCTGCCTCGCCGAAAACGACGACCAGCTGAAGACCGCGCAATATGACGTGCTGGCGAAATGGCAGGAGGTCTATGACGGCGAATTGCTGATCATTCTGCCCGATACGTTCGGCATGACGCAGTTCCTGCGCGACGCACCGCCCTGGGCCTCACAATGGACCGGCATGCGCATGGACAGCAAGGAGCCGGTTGCGGCGGGCGAAGAGATGATCGCCTGGTACGCGATGCGCGGCGAGGATCCGCGCAAGAAGCGCGCGATGTTCAGTGATGGCCTCGAAGTCGACCTGATGATCGATCTGCATCAGCGCTTCCGCGGCCGCATTCGCGAGAGCTTCGGCTGGGGCACCATGGCGACCAACGACTTCCGCGGCGCCCACCCGCGCGGGCTCGATTCACTCGACCCGATCAGCCTGGTCTGCAAGGTCACCTATGCCAACGGCCGCTCGGCCGTGAAGCTGTCGGACAATCCCGCCAAGACCACCGGCAGCAGCCCTGCAGAGATCGAACGCTATCTACGCATCTTCGGCCGCGAAGGCGTCGCCGAACAGCCGGTGATCGTCTAGCCAGAACCGCAAACGCAAAAAAGCGCCGCCCGGTTTCCCGGACGGCGCTTTGTTCTTGTGTATCGGAAGTTCGCTTACAGAAGCCCCGCTCCCCGCGCCCACTTGTACTTGGCGCCGAGCACCTCGACCGGAAGTTCGGTCGAATAGGCGTAAGCCGGAATGCCGTTCTGGTAGAGATATTCGGCGGCTTCCTCGACTTCCACGTCGCCCGCAAGCGAAGCCACCATCGGCTTCTCGATGCCCTTGGCCTTCATCTCGTTCTTGATCTCGACCATGTTGCGCGCGAACACCATCGGCGGCGTCACGATCGTGTGCCAGTAGCCGAGGATCAGCGAGTGGATGCGATCATCGGTGAGACCCAGCTTCACGGTGTTGACGTAAGTGATCGGCGGTTCGCCACCGGTGATGTCGACCGGGTTGCCGGCGGCACCGAACGGCGGAATGAACTTGCGGAACGCCGCATCCAGATCCGGCGGCATCGCCATCAGCGACATGCCGTTATCGACCACCGCATCCGACAGCAGCACGCCCGACCCACCGGCACCGGTGATAATCAGCACGTTCTCGCCCTTCGGCGTCGGCAGCACGGGAATGCCACGAGCGAATTCGAGCAGCTGGCGCAGCGAGCGGGCGCGAATGACCCCCGACTGCTTCAGCACGTCCTCATAGATCTTGTCGTTGCCGGCAAGTGCGCCGGTATGCGACGAGGCCGCCTTGGCGCCGGCCGAGGTGCGGCCGGCCTTCAGGACGACAACCGGCTTGATCTTGGAGACGCGCTTGGCGGCTTCGGCGAAGGCACGGCCATCCTTCAGATCCTCGCAGTGCTGTGCGATGATCGTGGTGTTGGGATCCTGCTCGAAGAAGGCGAGCAGATCGTCCTCGTCGATATCCGACTTGTTGCCGAGACCGACGATCGCCGACACGCCCATCTTGGCAGAGCGCGAGAAGCCAATGATCGCCATACCGATGCCGCCGGACTGCGACGACAATGCCGCCGAACCCTTCACGTCATAGGCCGTACAGAAAGTCGCGCAGAGATTGGCCGGCGTATAATAGAAGCCATAGATATTCGGCCCCATCAGACGGACGTCATATTTCTTGCCGATTTCGACGATCTCTTCCTGCAATGCAGGCTCGTTGGCTTCGGCAAAGCCCGACGGGATCAGCACCGCGCCCGGAATTTTCTTCTCGCCGCATTCGATCAACGCACCTGCAACGAACTTGGCGGGAATTGCGAATACCGCGGTGTCGATCACGCCCGGGACATCCTTGACGCTCTTATAGGCCTTGCGGCCCATGATCTCTTCGGCCTTCGGATGGATCGGGTAGATGTCGCCCTTGTAGCCGCCGTTGATGAGGTTCTTCATCACCGAATTGCCGATCTTGCCATCTTCGGCGGAAGCGCCGATCACAGCGACGGCCTTCGGCATCATGATGCGGTTCATCGCCGTGACGATTTCGGCGTTGGAGCGCGGCGCAGGGCGCGGTTTGTAGTCGAAGTCGACGACGATGCGCACGTCGGCGGCAATCGCGTCTTTCTTGGTGGCGAAGACCGGGTTGAGATCGAGTTCGACCATTTCCGGGAAATCGCTGACGAGCTGCGATACCTTGACGATGATGTCGGCCAGCGCTTCGCGGTTGGCGGGATCGCCGCCGCGCACGCCATGCAACATCTCGGCGGCCTGAATGCCATCGAGCATCGACAGCGCGTCATCATTGGTGGCGGGCGCGAGGCGGAAAGTGACGTCCTTCAGCACTTCGACGAGCACACCGCCGAGGCCGAAGGCCACCAGCTTGCCGAACGAACCATCGGTGATCGAACCGATGATCACTTCGGTACCGCCCATCAGCATCTGCTGAACCTGGATACCTTCTATCTTGGCATCGGCCTTGTACTTCTTGGCATTGGCCAGAATGGTGTCGTAAGCTTTCTGCGCGTCTTCGGCGGTCTTGACGCCGACAATGACGCCGCCCGCTTCGGTCTTGTGGAGAATGTCCGGCGAGACGATCTTCATTACGACCGGGAAGCCCATGCCGCTTGCCATCTTGGCAGCGTCAGCGGCTGAGGTGGCCACACCTTCCTTCGGCACGGGAATGCCGTATGCGTCACACACAAGCTTGCCCTCGGGGGCGGTCAGGCTGGTGCGCTTGTCGGCTTTGACCGCATCGAGAACTTTGCGGACGGCCTGTTTCGCCGATGGTGTTGCTTCTTTGACGGCAAGATTCGATTGGGACATGGCTTCCTCCTTCACGTCTTTTCCAATAGACGGATTGATGGCATTTGGTATGCCAGAAACTTGATTGTCAAGGCGCGTTGCAGCGCAAAATTGCTGAAATAGCTGTCATCTTGACATGCTGGCATCTGGTATGCCAAAAATTCTTGACGTTATTTCTGTGGTAGGACATCTCGACTGGAGATGATTCATGCCCACGCGAAAACAAACCAAGGCGCCGTCCGTCATGTCTGAAGCCGATATCGCGATCGTTCGGATTGCACCGGAGACCAGCTTCAAGACCAAGGCCTATGAAGCCTTGAAAGAAGCCATTCTTAAGATGGACATCTACACCTCACCCGATCCGGTGATGCTTGACGAGCGCGCTCTGTCGGAACGGCTCGGTGTCAGCCGCACACCTATCCGCGAAGCCATTGCGATGCTGGAGCAGGATGGCTTCGTAAAGACTGTGCCACGCCGCGGCATCGTCGTTGTCAGAAAGACCAAGGTCGAGATCGTCGACATGATCCGCGCCTGGGCGGCGCTGGAAAGCATGGCCGCGCGTCTGATCACGACCACCGCACGCAAAAAAGATATCTCGGCGCTGCGCGACTTTTTCAAGGACTTCAACAAGGACCGTCTGCCACAGGACCACGTTGAGGAATATTCGAAAGCGAATATCGCTTTCCACCAGGCACTGATCTCGCTCAGCGAGTCGCCAGTGCTGGTCGATATGACCAACGATATTCTGCTGCATGTGCGTGGCTATCGTCAGCTGACCATCGGACGCACGGACCGTACCGCGACGTCCCTGCCCGAACATCTGGCCATCATCGAAGCGCTTGAGGAGCGCAACACCGAGCTCGCGGAAAAGCGCGCGCGCGATCACACGCTCGGTCTGGCTTCTTATGTCGAAGCCCACGGCCAGGAATTGTTTACGTAAGCGCCGTCTCGCGACGGTTCACCACTCCGCACCACGTCCAATTGAGCAACGACCAACAGTCACAAGAAAAGTCAGGGAGAGCGGGATGTCCGCAGTAGTCCAGAGCATCGATACCAACGCAGCCGCCGAGCAGGAGTTGACCGATGGCTTCCATCTGATCATCGATGCGCTCAAGCTCAATGGCCTCAACACGATCTATGGCGTGCCGGGCATTCCGATTACCGACTTCGGCCGCATGGCGCAGGCCGAGGGCATCCGCGTGCTCTCGTTCCGTCACGAACAGGCCGCCGGCTATGCCGCATCGATCGCGGGCTATCTCACCAAGAAGCCTGGCGTCTGCCTGACCGTGTCGGCCCCCGGCTTCCTCAACGGCCTTACGGCGCTGGCTCACGCCACCACCAACTGCTTCCCGATGATCCTGATCTCGGGCTCGTCCGAGCGCGAGATCGTCGACCTGCAGCAGGGCGACTATGAGGAAATGGATCAGCTCGCGATCGCCAAGCCGCTATGTAAGGCCGCGTTTCGCGTGCTGCATGCGGCCGACATCGGCATCGGTCTCGCCCGCGCGATCCGCGCCGCGGTGTCCGGTCGTCCCGGCGGTGTCTATCTCGATCTGCCGGCCAAGCTGTTCGGTCAGGTGATGAATGCCGATGCGGGCAAGAAATCGCTCGTCAAGGTGATCGACGCCGCGCCGGCGCAGATCCCTGCCCCGGATTCGATCAAGCGCGCGCTCGACGTGCTGAAATCGGCGAAGAAGCCGCTGATCATCCTCGGCAAGGGCGCCGCCTATGCGCAGGCCGACGACGCTGTGAAGGCACTTGTCGAGACATCCGGCATTCCGTTCCTGCCCATGAGCATGGCCAAGGGCCTTCTGCCTGACACCCATCCGCAGTGCGCGGGCGCTGCACGCTCCACCGTGCTGAAGGACTCGGACGTCGTCATGCTGATCGGCGCACGCCTCAACTGGCTGCTGTCGCACGGCAAGGGCAAGGCCTGGGGCAGCGCGCCCAAGAAGTTCATCCAGATCGACATCGAGCCGAAGGAAATGGATTCCAACGTCGAGATCGTCGCACCCGTCGTTGGCGATATCGGCTCCTGCGTCACTGCCCTGCTCGATGGCATGGGCAAGAGCTGGCAGAAGGCATCGTCCGACTGGACATCAGCAGTCACCACGAAGCGCGACGAGAACGTCGCGAAGATGGCACCGAAGCTGATGAACAACAATTCGCCGATGGATTACCACGGCGCGCTTGGTGTTCTGCGCACCATCATCGCCGAGCGTCCGGATGCGATGCTCGTCAATGAAGGCGCCAACACGCTCGATCTCGCTCGCGGCATCGTCGACATGTATCAGCCGCGCAAGCGCATCGATGTCGGCACCTGGGGCATCATGGGCATCGGCATGGGCTATTGCGTCGCTGCTGCGGTCGAGACCGGCAAGCCCGTGCTCGCGATCGAAGGCGACAGCGCCTTCGGTTTCTCCGGCATGGAGGTGGAGACGATCTGCCGCTACAATCTGCCGGTCTGCATCGTTGTCTTCAACAATGACGGCATCTATCGCGGCACCGACGTCAATCCGACCGGCGGCTCCGACGTGGCACCGACAGTCTTCGTCAAGGGCTCGCGCTACGACAAGATGATGGAAGCCTTCGGCGGCGTCGGCGTGAACGCGACCTCGCCCGACGAACTCAAGCGCGCCGTGAATGCGGCGATGGATTCCGGCAAGCCGACGCTCATCAATGCGGTGATCGATCCGGCGGCCGGCAGCGAGAGCGGCCGTATCGGCAACCTCAATCCGCAGAGCGTGCTCAGCAAGAAGAAATAACACATCAGGCGGGGTCGCGAGACCCCGTCTCCTTTTCTCATATGCCGAGGCGGCAAAACTAGTTTACGGGAGCAAAACAATGACACAGGCGCTCAAAGGCGTTCGCATTCTGGATTTCACCCACGTTCAGTCCGGCCCGACCTGCACGCAGTTGCTGGCATGGTTTGGCGCCGATGTGATCAAGGTCGAACGGCCCGGCGTTGGCGACATCACCCGCGGCCAGCTGCAGGACGTGCCGAATGTGGACAGCCTGTATTTTACCATGCTGAACCACAACAAGCGTTCGATCACGCTCGACACCAAGAACCCGAAGGGCAAGGAAGTGCTCACCGCGCTGATGAAAGAGTGCGATGTACTCGTCGAGAACTTCGGACCCGGCGTGCTCGACCGCATGGGCTTCCCGTTCGAAAAGATTCAGCAGATCAACCCGAAGATGATTGTTGCCTCGATCAAGGGGTTTGGTCCCGGTCCCTATGAGGACTGCAAGGTCTATGAGAACGTCGCGCAGTGCACCGGCGGTGCAGCTTCCACCACCGGCTTCCGCGACGGCCTGCCACTCGTCACCGGCGCGCAGATCGGCGACTCGGGCACCGGCCTGCATCTCGCACTCGGCATCGTCACCGCGCTGTATCAGCGCACGCAAACCGGCAAGGGCCAGAAGGTCACCGCCGCGATGCAGGACGGCGTGCTCAACCTGTCGCGCGTCAAGCTGCGCGACCAGCAGCGCCTCGCTCACGGTCCGCTCAAGGAATACAGCCAGTTCGGCGAAGGCATTCCGTTCGGCGATGCCGTGCCCCGCGCCGGCAACGACTCCGGCGGTGGTCAGCCCGGCCGCATCCTGAAGTGCAAGGGCTGGGAAACCGACCCGAACGCTTACATCTACTTCATTACCCAGGCGCCGGTCTGGGAGAAGATCTGCGACGTGATCGGCGAACCCACCTGGAAGACCGACCCGGCCTATGCCAAGCCGGCGGTGCGCCTGCCCAAGCTCAACGCGATCTTCGCGCGCATCGAACAGTGGACGATGACCAAGACCAAATTCGAGGCGATGGAAATCCTCAACAAGGATGACATCCCCTGCGGCCCGATCCTGTCCATGAAGGAACTGGCCGAAGACCAGTCGCTCCGCGCCACCGGCACCGTGGTCGAGGTCGATCACCCCGAGCGCGGCAAGTATCTGTCGGTTGGTAATCCGATTAAGCTATCGGAAAGCCCTACCGAAGTGACCCGCTCGCCCCTGCTCGGCGAACATACCGACGAAATCCTCAAGCAGGTGCTGGGCTTCAGCGATCATCAGGTGGCCGAAATCCACGACTCCGGCGCACTCGATCCGCCGCGGAAGGTTGCCGCTGAGTAATTTCGCCAGTTATTTCAAATAATTACATGCGAAAGGCCGCCGATTGGCGGCCTTTTTCATTTACGGTGATCCAAGCGGAACTTTAATAAGAAAATCAAATCGACCTATATCGCACTGCAAAATCCTCATGCTGCTATGCAAACAAGACAATTGTCCTTGGCATCTGGTATACGTAAATTCATCCCAGATGAGGCGCCAAGATGCGGCGGCCTTAAGCAAAGGATCAAATCATGTCGAAGACTGCTTCTCTCGACCTCGCGACATCCACCAGCTTCTTCGCTCGCTTCATGGCCTCACTCGATCGCGCGCTGATGGCCAGCGCACGCATCTCGGCCCGCAACGGCGACCTGCCCCGCTTCGGCCTGTAAGGCTGCGACGTCACTACTTTTACGCGGCCAGCCCGCGCAAAATTCTCTGCGTTCCTCCCGACGACTGGCCCCGGATTTCCGGGGCCGTTTTTTTGTTTGTGTAGTTGCATCGCAGCGACGTCTCGCGCTCCCTGCGACATTTCAGCCTCCCCGGCTTTTAACGGCTCTAATCGCTTGCCGCTTGGCATATCGCATACCAAAATGCGCAAACGGTAATGCTTCACGTCTGAATAGAAAGCATACCTGGGGAGGACAAAGGCTGCGCTGCCTTCGCGGGCGAGCAACGCCATACGCGCAATGACAGAGCGATCCAGACCCACTCATCCTTTTTGCAGGCGAGCCGCTTCGATGCTCGACAGTCTGACGTGCGCATATGGCGCATGCAAGGGCGCGTTTGAACACCTGCAGTCAGGACATTCGAAGGAAGACCCGACCACGCACTGACGATTTCAAAGTCGACGAACGATCGACGCTATCAAAACGCATCGGAGAGAAACAATGAAACGCCTAGGTTCATGTCTCACGCTGGCCGCCGCTGCATCCATTCTCTGCCTGGGAGCGTCTCTCCCGGCATCTGCTGCATGGGAGCCGACGCGCCCCGTCGAATTGATCGTTCCCGCGGGCACCGGCGGCGGCGCCGATCAGATGGCGCGCACCATTCAGGGCATCATCACCAAGCACAGTCTGATGAAACAGCCGCTTGTCGTCATCAACAAGTCGGGAGGCGCGGGCGGTGAAGGTTTCCTCGACGTGAAGTCGGCGAACAACAATCCGCACAAGATCATCATCACGTTGTCGAACCTGTTCACGACACCGCTCGCCACCGGCATTCCCTTCAACTGGAAGGATCTCACGCCGGTCGCGATGCTGGCACTCGACGAGTTCGTACTGTGGGTGAATGCCGACAAGCCCTACAAGACCGTGAAGGACTATATCGACGCCGTGAAGGCCGCACCAGCCGGCACGATCAAGATGGGCGGCACCGGCTCGAAGCAGGAAGACCAGATCATCACGGTCGCAGTCGAGAAAGCGATCGGCAGCAAGTTCACTTACATCCCTTACAAGGGCGGCGGTGAAGTCGCAGTACAGCTCGTTGGCCAGCATGTCGATTCAACCGTGAACAATCCGATCGAGGCAGTCGCGCAGTGGCGCGGCGGCAAGGTGCGTCCGCTCTGCGTCTTCGACAGCAAGCCGATGGCCTATGACGAACAGGTTGCCGACGGCAAGGGCTGGAAGGACATTCCGACCTGCAAGTCGCAGGGACTCGACATCGAATATGTGATGCTGCGCGGCATCTTCATGGGGCCGAAAGCGACGAAGGATCAGATCGACTATTATGTCGAACTGTTCAAGAAGGTCCGCGCGACGCCCGAGTGGCAGGACCTGATGAAGAGCGGCGCCTTCAACACGACCTTCATGACCGGCGGTGAATATGCCAGCTGGGTTGGCACCGAAGAGAAGCGCCACGAGACGCTGATGAAGGAAGCCGGCTTCCTCGCGCAAGGCAACTGACGCAGGCGCCATGACGCCGGACCTGATCGCACATCAGGTCCGGCACATGCAACACGCTGATCGACGCTGATCTCTCACACAGAGTTGTCCATGACCACGCAGCAATCTCACAACGTAGGCCCGTCCCACAAATCCGTCGAAGCCGGCGTCACCACCGTCATCGGCCTGTTCGGCGCCATCGTCGTCTATGGCAGCGTCAAGGCCGGCATCAACTGGGGCGCAGAGGGACCGAAAGCCGGATTCTTCCCGTTCTATATCGGGCTGTTCATTATCATCTCCAGCCTCGTCAATATTTGGAACACGCTGCGCGAGGACGACGGCAGCCTGTTCGCCGAATGGGGCCAGTTGCGCCAGGTTTTCAGCGTCGTCATTCCCACCGGCATCTATGTCGGCGTCCTGCCGTTCATCGGACTCTACGTGTCCTCGATGATCTTCATCGCTTGGTTCATGCGTTGGCTTGGCAAATATGAGTGGCCGATCATCGCCGCTATCTCTCTTGGCATGCCTGTCGTCACCTACCTGATCTTCGAACGCTGGTTTCTCGTGCCGCTCCCCAAAGGACCGCTTGAGGATCTGCTCGGTCTCTGATTTCCGCGATCTTTAATTCCGTTGCGTCTGCCGGTCTCTTTCTGAGGACTACTCGAAATGGAAGAAATTGCTAATCTGTTCCAGGGCTTTGCGGTCGCGCTGCAGCCATTCAACATCGCGGTGATGGTGCTCGGCATCGTGCTGGGTGTCATCATCGGCGTGCTGCCCGGCCTTGGCGGCGCCAACGGCGTTGCGATCCTGCTGCCCCTCACCTTCAGCATGCCGCCGACATCGGCCATCATCATGCTGTCCTGCATCTATTGGGGTGCATTGTTCGGAGGTGCGATCACCTCGATCCTGTTCAACATCCCCGGAGAGCCATGGTCGGTGGCCACGACATTCGACGGCTATCCGATGGCGCAGCAGGGCAAGGCTGCCGAAGCACTAACCGCCGCCTTCACCTCCTCTTTCGTTGGCGCACTGTTCGCCGTCGTCATGATCACCTTGGTCGCGCCGCTGGTCGCAGGCTTCGCCTTACGATTCGGGCCCGCGGAGAAATTCGCGGTCTATTTCCTGGCGTTCTGCAGTTTCGTCGGGCTGAGTAAGGAACCACCTTTCAAGACCATTGCGGCGATGATGATCGGCTTCGCTCTCGCCGCCGTCGGCCTCGATTCCATTACCGGACAACTGAGACTCACGTTCGGCTCGACCGAACTTCTCAATGGCTTCGACTTCCTGATCGCCGTCATTGGCCTGTTCGGTCTTGGCGAAATCTTCCTCACCATGGAGGAAGGCCTGCGCTTCCAGGGCGGCAAGGCGAAGATCGATCTTCGCGTCGTGCTCCGTACCTGGATGAGCTTGCCGCAATACTGGATGACGTCGCTGCGCTCCTGCGTCATCGGCTGCTGGATGGGTGTTACGCCCGCAGGCGCGACACCCGCGTCCTTTATGAGTTACGGCATCGCCAAGCGCGTTTCCAAGAACGGCAACAATTTCGGCAAGGGCGAGATCGAAGGCGTTATCGCTCCGGAAACGGCCGCGCATGCTGCCGGTACCGCAGCCCTGCTTCCGATGCTGTCACTCGGCGTCCCCGGTTCGCCAACTGCCGCTGTGCTTCTTGGTGGTCTGCTGATCTGGGGCCTGCAGCCCGGCCCGATGCTATTCGTCGAGCAGAAGGAGTTCGTCTGGGGCCTAATCGCCTCGATGTATCTCGGCAACCTCGTCGGCCTGATCATCGTGCTGACCTGCGTACCGATCTTCGCAGCGATCCTGCGGGTTCCATTCAGCATCATCGCACCTCTTATCCTGGTGCTCTGTGCGATCGGAGCCTACTCCGTCCACAACTCGACCTTCGACGTGGTGATGATGCTGGTATTCGGAATCATCGGTTACGCACTGAAGAAGTGTAACTATCCCCTCGCCCCGCTGGTGCTGGCCATTGTGCTTGGCGACAAGGCCGAGGAAGCCTTCCGTCAGTCGCTGCTGGGGTCGCAGGGATCGCTCGGGATCTTCTTCTCGAACACGCTGGTGAGCAGCATCATGATCCTCGGCCTGATCGCGCTGTTCTGGTCGGTGATCCAGAACGGCTTCACCCGGCTGCGTACTCGCACTGCAGCAGCGTAAGTAACGATACAAATAACTGTTCAAACCCAAAAGCCGGCGGTCTGGACCGCCGGCTTTGTGCTGTCTTGTAGTATCGCAGTACAGCATTCAGTCATGCGAAACTTGCAGCGGCAAATTGGCAAGATTTCGCTTGTTAGTTGGCATATCATATACCAAACTATCCTTCGCAGCTGTCGAGCTCTCAATAGAACAGCGCTTTAGGAGGAACTATGACTGATGCAGTTCACGGGGTGGCGCCAGCTGCCGCACGTGTCAGCGATGCCTACCGCTGGACACAACTCGCCATCGGCGTTGGCGCGATGGTGATGATCGCCAACTATCAATACGGCTGGACGTTCTTCGTCCCCGACATCCAGAAGAAGTTCGGCTGGGATCGCGCGTCGATCCAGTGGGCCTTCACCCTCTTCGTTCTGTTCGAGACCTGGCTGGTGCCGGTCGAAGGATGGTTCGTCGATAAATACGGCCCGAAGCTCGTCGTCCTTATCGGCGGCATCCTCTGCGGCATCGGCTGGGCGATCAATGCACAGGCGGAAACGCTCAACGGCTTCTATCTCGGCATGATCGTTGCGGGCATCGGCGCAGGCGGCGTCTACGGCACCTGCGTCGGCAATGCCCTGAAGTGGTTTCCTGACAAGCGCGGCCTCGCGGCTGGCATCACTGCCGCAGGCTTTGGTGCCGGCTCCGCCCTCACGGTCGCTCCGATCCAGGCCATGATTCAGGATTCCGGCTTCCAGACCGCATTTCTGTATTTCGGTCTCGGGCAAGGCATCATCATCGTGATCCTCTCCTTCTTCCTGTTCGCGCCAAAGGCTGGACAGGTACCGGCGGTCACGCAGAACGCCAACGTGATCCAGACCCGCCGCAACTACGCGCCGACAGAAGTCATCCGCCATCCGATCTTCTGGCTGATGTACTTCATGTTCGTGATCGTCGGTGCCGGCGGCCTGATGGTGACGGCCAACCTGAAGCCGATTGCGGCCGACTGGAAGATCGACAACGTCCCCGTCACGCTGATGGCCATGACGATGACGGCGGTCACCTTCGCAGCCACCATCGACCGCGTACTCAACGGCCTGACACGTCCGTTCTTCGGCTGGATCTCCGACATGATCGGCCGCGAGAACACAATGTTCATCGCCTTCGGCATGGAAGGCGTCGGCATCTGGGCGCTGTATATGTGGGGTCACGATCCGCTGTGGTTCGTGCTGTTGTCGGGCTTTGTGTTCTTCGCCTGGGGTGAGATCTATTCGCTCTTCCCATCGACCTGCACCGATACCTTCGGCTCCAAGTTCGCAACGACCAATGCCGGCCTGCTCTATACGGCAAAGGGGACGGCAGCACTTCTGGTGCCGGTCGCGAACTACATGCAGCAGTCGTCGGGCACATGGGACAGCGTCTTTCTCATTGCAGCCGGCGCCAACATCCTGGCTTCACTGCTCGCCATTGCGGTGCTGAAGCCTTGGCGTAAGGTCGTCGTCAGCAAAGCGCTTGCGACCTAAAAACGCAAAAAATCTCAAGAAAACAACGCGCTCAGCCTCGGCTGGGCGCGTTTTGCGTGGGCCCCGCGCTGCTCGCCAAGGCGTGATCGTCTTCACGCAACAATCGGCCAAGACCACCTTGCATCGTGGAATATAATATACCAGTCTCCGACCAAGCGACGCCTGCGGCAATACGCCACAACCTTAGCGACACCACGCCGCAAGGGAAAAAGCGCGCATCGGAGGAAACACGATGGCTCAACCAGACTTCACCACCGCGTCCAACCCACCCGGCAGCTTCCGCTGGATCCAACTCGTGATGGGCATCGTCTGCATGGCGATGATCGCCAACCTGCAATACGGATGGACGCTGTTCGTCGATCCCATCGACGCCAAGTATCACTGGGGTCGCGCCGCGATCCAGCTTGCCTTCACGCTGTTCGTCGTCGTCGAGACCTGGCTGGTGCCGGTCGAAGCGTGGTTCGTCGACAAATACGGTCCCAGCGTCGTCATCATGTTCGGCGGAGCCATGATCAGCCTCGCCTGGGTGCTGAACTCCTATGCGGACTCACTGGTGATGCTTTACGCCGGCGCCGTCGTCGGCGGCATCGGCGCCGGTTCGGTCTACGGCACCTGCGTCGGCAATGCTCTGAAGTGGTTTCCCGATCGCCGCGGCCTCGCTGCGGGCGCCACGGCGGCAGGCTTCGGCGCAGGCGCTGCGATCACCGTCGTGCCGATTGCGCATATGATTGCCGAGAGCGGCTATCAGCACGCCTTCTTCACCTTCGGCATCGGCCAGGGCGTGATCGTGTTCATGCTCGCCTTCTTCATGCGTCCGCCTAGGCAGGCTGTGCCGGTGACGAGGAAACAACTCAATCTGCCGCAGACAAAGACGGATTTCACACCGCCGCAAGTGCTGCGCAGCCCGATCTTCTGGGTCATGTATCTGGTCTTCGTGATGGTCGCCGCCGGTGGCTTGATGACCGCAGCGCAGATCGCGCCGATCGCCCACGACTACAACATTGCGAATTCTCCGGTGACACTGGCCGGCTTCCAGATGGCAGCACTGACCTTCGCCATCTCGCTCGATCGCATCTTTGACGGGTTCGGCCGCCCGCTCTTCGGTTGGTTGTCCGATCAGATCGGTCGTGAACACACCATGTTCATCGCCTTCGGCACCGCCGCGCTGATGCTGCTGACACTATCGGCCTATGGCCACAACCCACTCGTCTTCGTGCTGGCGACGGCCGTCTACTTCGGCGTGTTCGGCGAGATCTACAGTCTGTTTCCGGCAACATCAGGCGATACGTTCGGTGCCAAATATGCCGCGACGAATAACGGCATGCTCTACACCGCGAAGGGCACGGCGGCATTGTTGGTACCGCTCGCGAGCCTGATCGCAGCGAGCTATGGATGGCAGGCCGTGTTTGTGATCGCCGTTGCGCTCAATGCCACGGCTGCGTTGCTCGCTTTGTTCGTTATCAAGCCGATGCGACGTGCATTCATTCTGGGGAGCGAGCCTGCCGTACCGGAAGCCGCGGCGCACAGCGCCAAGACCGCCTGATCAATCGAAGCTCGTTCAAGATTTCAGGGGCGCACGCGAGTGCGCCCCTTCTTCATGCCCAACTGGCATACCAGAGCTCCGACTGGATATCGCCAATGCGCTAGAAGCACATAGGAACGCACGCCGTGCAGCAAATAAACGTCAGAAACACTGACTTTCTTTCTTGATCCACCGCCCCTCGATATGCTGGTTTCTGCGTTGACAACTGGCATACCGTATACCAATCTTGCGCCCACAAGATCGATCCTCAGCCGATCAGCCAAGGGAGGTTATTGCCATGCAAGTCGGAGATATCCTGCGTAGGAAGAGCACCCGTATCGCCACTGTCCGCATGAACGAGACCGTCGCCATCGCGGCGCAGTTGCTCCGGACGGGCAATATCAGCGCACTGGTCGTGAAGGACGTGTGCCGCACCGAGGGCAACACCGCGGTCGGCATGTTCTCGGAACGCGACGTGGTGCGCGCGATCGCCGAACACGGTGCTGCCGGCGTCAATCGCAAGGTCTCGGATATGATCTCGGTCCAGGAATTGATTTCCTGCCACTCGACCGACACGCTCGAACATGTGCGACACCTGATGAACAAGCATCACATTCGGCACGTCCCGGTCATCGACGATCACACGCTGATCGGCGTGATCAGCATCCGTGACATCAGCAGGGCGCTCGATCATGAGGATGCACCGCAAGCGCATGCAGCGGTCGCCTGAGGCCTAGCCTCAAGCTCACTTCGCGTTTCATGCCGGTATCGACACGGACCGCCAGCGGTCCGTGATGCCAGTTCTTTTGCCTTGTCCGCGCCCGTTGCCTTGGTGACATTTCATGAAGATCTGCATCTACGGCGCCGACGCCATCGGCGGCTATCTCGGCGTTCAGCTCGCACGGGCTGGCGCCGATGTCAGCCTTGTCGCGCGCGGCGCGCATCTTGCGGCGATGCGCGCAAATGGACTGAAGCTGCTGATAGCAGGAGAAGAACACGTCGTGCATATCCCCTGCACCGACGATCCAGCAGAACTCGGCGAGCAGGATTATGTCATCATTTGCCTGAAGGCCCATTCGATCACCGGTGTGATCGAACAGATACAGCCGCTGCTCGGACCAAGGACACGCATTGTCACCGCGATGAATCTCCCACGACATGACCCTGCTGCCGGGCGATCTGATCTGCTGCGGCACCTCTGTCGGCGTCGGCGTGATGAAGGAGCCTGTCAACACCGTAACCATCGCGATCGAAGGTATCGGTGAGCTACATAACGAATTCCACCAATAGGAATTAGGCACCCGCCCCGCCAAATCCGCATGGCGCACCGCCGGCTGTCCGATGGACATTCCCCCGGTGCGACGGCATCCTCCGCCCCCCAAAGATCAACAAGCCTCATCGGACCCACCCGATGCGCCTGCGAGGGAATAGAGGACCAATCATGATCAAGACGCGCTTCACCGAGCTCGTGGGTGTCGAACACCCGATCGTCCAGGGCGGCATGCAGTGGGTCGGCCGCGCCGAGCTCGTCGCCGCAGTGGCCAATGCCGGCGCGCTCGGCCTGATCACTGCACTGACCCAGCCGACGCCGGAAGACCTCACCAAGGAAATCGCGCGCTGCCGCGCCATGACCGACAAGCCGTTCGGCGTGAACCTGACCATTCTGCCGACCATCAAGCCGCCGCCTTATGCGGAATATCGCCAGGCCATCATCGAGGCCGGCATCAAGGTGGTCGAGACCGCCGGCAACAAGCCGCAGGAACACGTCACCGAATTCAAGAAGCACGGCATCAAGGTCATCCATAAATGCACCAGCGTGCGCCACGGCCTCTCCGCCGAGCGGATGGGCGTCGATGCGATCTCCATCGATGGCTTCGAATGCGCCGGCCATCCCGGCGAGGACGACACCCCCGGCCTGATCTTGATCCCGGCCGCGGCCGACAAGATCAAGATCCCGATGATCGCCTCGGGCGGCTTCGGCGACGGCCGCGGCCTTGTCGCCGCGCTGGCGCTTGGTGCCGAGGGCATCAACATGGGCACGCGCTTCATGTGCACCAAGGAAAGCCCGATCCATCAGCTGGTGAAGGAGCGCATCGTCGCCAATGATGAACGCGAGACCGACCTGATCTTCCGCACCATGCGCAATACCTCGCGCGTCGCCAGGAACGCGGTGAGCAAACAGGTCGTCGCCATGGAGAAGGAAGGCGCCACTTTTGAGCAGATCAAGGAACTTGTCGCCGGCGCCCGCGGCAAGCTGGTCTATTCGCACGGCGATGCCGAAGATGGCATCTGGTCGGCCGGCCAGGTCCAGGGCCTGATCCACGACATCCCGAGCTGCCAGGAACTCGTGTCGCGCATCATGCATGATGCCGAGACGATTATCCGCGCACGCTTCGAAGCCATGCTTGATGGCAGCCAGCGCCAGGCCGCTGAATAGACGGAACGGAAAGCAGAGCCATGAAAGCTTATGTCTACGGCGCCAACGGCGCTGCGATCGGTGATGCCCCGAAACCCTCACCCACGGGCACGCAGGTGCTGGTCAAGGTGAAGGCCTGCGGCCTCAACCGCGCCGACCTCGGCATGACCAAAGGCCATGTCCACGGTGCTGCCGGCGGTGTCGGCACGGTGCTGGGAATGGAATGGGCGGGCGAGATCGCCGAACTCGGCCCGGAGGCCAAGGGCGTCAAGGTCGGGGATCGCGTGATGGGTTCCGGCGGTGCGGCCTTTGCCGAATTCGCAGTCACCGATCACGGCCGGCTGTTCCACATGCCAGCCAGCATGAGCTTCGAGGATGCCTGCACCCTGCCCGTCGCCATCACCACGATGCACAATGCGCTGGTGACGAATGGCGGACTGCAGCCCGGCCAATCCGTGCTGATCCAGGGCGCCAGCTCCGGCGTCGGCCTGATGGCGCTGCAGATCGCCAGACTCAAGGGCGCAAAGACGGTGATCGGCTCATCCACCGACCCTGCACGTCGCGCCCGGCTGAAGGACTTCGGCGCCGACCTCGCCATCGATTCGAAGGATGCCGGCTGGGTCGATCAGGTGCTCAAGGCCACGGACGGCGACGGCGTCGATCTGATCGTCGACCAGATCTCGGGCCCCGTCGCCAACCAGAACCTGAAAGCCACGAAGGTGATGGGACGCATCGTCAATGTCGGCCGCCTCGGCGGCACCCACGGCGATTTCAATTTCGATCTCCATGCCGCACGCCGCATCACCTATATCGGCGTGACCTTCCGCACGAGGTCACTGCAGGAGATTCGCGACATCTTCAGTGCGGTGCGTGCGGACATCTGGCCCGCTATCGAAGCCGGCCAACTGAAACTGCCGATCGACAAGGTCTACACATTCGACGACATCGGAACGGCGTTCGACCACATGGAAGCAAACAAGCATCTCGGCAAGATCGTGGTCACGTTGTAACGCGCGTTCTGCGAGTCTTCGATTTCAACGCCGCGCGTGATTCTCATGCGCGGCGTTCCTGTTTCGGACTCATGCAAGTACCGAACAGTGATGAAATTCTCCGGTGGATACGATTTATTTCACGTTAACGTTTCGTTGACTCTCGACAGCCCTGGCAAAGTGGATTCTTATTGGTCTTGCGATTCGAAGTGGCGGGGCAGTTGTTTCGAGCGACGCGGGCGAGATTCTTCCGAGGGGGCTAAGTATGTCGCGTGCGCATGCGGACAACGCATGCGTCCAATCCGATTCGATCAAAGGATTGGCGCAGTCTATCGCGAAACCGGCCTATCACAGGCTGCTGATCGCAGAGCCGGCACTTCGCCGGGCCGTCCCTACACTTATCATCGCTTTTCTCATTACGATCTTCTTCGGCGCCTTCGTGCAGGTGGTCGATCAGAGCCGGCAGAAGCAGGCATCGATGAAGCGCGATCTCGCAGCGCTCGCCGATCTGCTCGCCGAGCGTCTCGAACGCAACGGCACCATCCGTCAGGATCGTTCTGCTGCCGTCGAGCGCCTGCAGAGCCTTCTGCCCAGTCTGATTCCATCCTGGGGGATCGCCGGGGGACGCCACGTCATCGTGCTGGGCGCCGATCAGAGCATTCTCGCGCGCGTGCCGATCGACCTGCCGCCGGGCGACGCCAATCGCATCCTCGACGTCCTCAGCGCAACACAGACCATGGCTGCGCAGGGTCAACGCACCGACGTTGTCGATGTGAAACTGCCTGACAACAGCCATGCATTGGCCACCCGTCGCATCGTCAAGGCGCTGCCGGGACAGGTGGTTGTCATTCAGGAGAACAACGAGCCGATCTGGCGCTCGGACTCCGCGCTGTCGATCACGCTCTCGGCCACCACCGGCTTCGTGGTACTGATCCTCGGCTTCGCCTTCCACTGGCAATCGACCCGTGCCCGCGAAGGCGATGCGATCAACGACGCCGTACGCGGCCGCATCGACACTGCCCTCAATCGCGGCCGCTGCGGATTGTGGGACTGGGATCTGTCGCGCGGCCGCATCTTCTGGTCGCAGTCGATGTTCACCATGCTGGGCCTCGACAGCCGCAGTGACCTGCTGACCTTCGGCGAAGTCAACGCGCTGGTACAATCCGACGACATCAACCTGTTCGAGATCGCTGATCAGCTGATTTCGTTCAAGATCGATCACATCGACCAGACCTTCCGCATGCAGCACAGCAACGGCCACTGGATCTGGCTGCAATTGCGCTGCGAACTCGCGCAGGGCCAGAACGATGGCAGCCAGCACCTGATCGGCATCGCCATCGACGTCACCGAACAGAAGAGCCTCGCCGAGAAGACCGTCGAGGCCGACGTCCGGCTGCGCGACGCCATCGAGACCATTCCCGAAGCCTTCGTGCTGTGGGACGCGGAAGATCGCCTGGTGCTCTGCAACTCGCATTTCCAGCGCCTGCACAAGCTGCCGGACTCGGCGGTGTCGCCCGGGACGTCCTACGAGACCGTGCTCGAAGTCGGCAGCATGCCCGAGGTCCGCTCGCGTCTCGCGGAATCCGGCGCTGCGGCGCCCGGCGCGCGTACCTTCGAAGCGCAGATCGAGGACGGCAGCTGGCTGCATATCAGCGAACGCCGCACCAAGGACGGCGGCTACGTCTCCGTCGGCACCGACATCACCCGCATCAAGGAGCATGAGCACAAGCTGGTCGACAACGATCTACGCCTTCGCGCCAGCGTCATCGATCTCAAGCACTCCCAGGCCGCGCTGGAGAAACAGGCGCTCGAACTCGCCGACCTCGCCCAGAAATACTCCGACGAGAAGAACCGCGCCGAGGAAGCCAACCAGACCAAGTCGAAATTCCTGGCCAATATGAGCCACGAACTGCGCACGCCGCTGAATGCCATCATCGGCTTCTCGGAAATCATGGGCAGCGGCATGTTCGGCAATCTCGGCTCCGACAAATATGCCGAATACTGCCACGACATTCTCACCAGCGGTCACTACCTGCTCGAAGTCATCAATGACATTCTCGATATGTCGAAGATCGAGGCAGGTCGTATGCAGCTGGACCTTGAGCCGCTCGATCTCGGACAGACGCTGTCCGAAGCTCTGCGTGTCGTCTCCGGCCGCGCCGACGACAAGAATCTGACACTCAGTGCCGACATCGCGGCTGATGCACCGGTGGTGGCCGACCGCCGCGCCATCAAGCAGATCCTGGTCAATCTGCTCTCGAATGCCGTGAAGTTCACACCCGATGGCGGCCGTGTCACCGTGCGCAGCCGCGTGCTGCGCGACTCCGTCGCTCTGATGATCGCCGATAGTGGCATCGGCATCGCCCCGCAGTCGCTGAAGCGTCTGGGACGCCCGTTCGAGCAGGTCGAGAGCCAGCTCGCCAAGACCTATCACGGCTCGGGCCTCGGCCTCGCTATCGCCAAATCGCTGACCAACCTGCATGGCGGATCGATGAAGCTGCGCTCCAAGCTTGGCACCGGCACCGTGGTCTGCGTCACCATCCCGCTCCGCGGCAGACACAGGCCAGCGGAAATCTCCGAGGCCGCCTAGGCGTCGATGCTTACCGCTGACCCGGCCGAGCCAACGCCCATGGCATGATGCCCAAGCGTCAAATGGCCGCTTGGGAGGCCCCTGCCCATACCTATACTAAAGGTTGCAGGTCGCTATATTGGCGCGTCGGCACGGCCGGTCTGGACTGGGACCGCTGTTCTTTCCTGTGTGACCTGTCAATTTTCAAAGCGGCCATCTGCGAAGTATCTACCAACAAAACTCCAGCGGTTGCCGACTGAAGGGAGCTCCCGAACTCACGAACCACACTGCTCTTCAGCAGATGGATGAGCCGTCAAGACAAGAGCGACACGGAGATTGTCGCCTGTTCAATAAACAAAAGCATTCCAGTGGAGGAAACGACGATGAAACTGAGCCATCTCGCCGTGGCGGCATTCTGTCTGACAGTGCCAGGCATGGCAGTCGCGCAAGACTATCCCGCGAAATCCATCACGGTGATCGTGCCTTTCACTGCCGGCGGCGCCAGCGATACGACAGCGCGCATGACGACGCAGAAGATGCAGGAAAGCTTCGGGCAGTCCTTCATCATCGAGAACAAACCCGGCGCCAACGGCTCCATCGGCGCAACGCAACTCGCTCGCTCAAAGCCGGATGGCTACACTCTGATGGTGGGCTCGATCGGGGTCATCGCGATCAATCCGGTGCTTTACAAGGACCCAGGCTATCACCCGCTCCAGAATTTCGATCTGCTCAGTGTCGCTGTGCGCAATCCCAACGTGCTGATCACGCGCCCCGATTTCCCGGCCAATACCGTCCAGGAACTCATCGACTATCTCAAGAAGAATCCCGACAAGGTCACGTTCGCCTCATCGGGCGTGGGCTCGTCCGACCATCTGACGGCCGTGTTGTTTTGGCAGAAAACGGGGACCACCGGTATCCATACGCCCTACAAGGGCGGCTCGCAGGCCCATACGGACCTGATGGGCGGACATGTCGACGTCTCCTTCCAGAATCTCGGCGCAGTCGCCAACTACATCCGAGGCGGCAAGATGAAAATTCTGGCCGTTACCAGTGACACGCGCTCCGATTCATTCCCACAGACGCCAACGATGAAGGAAGTCGGCGTCGCCGATCTCAATATCTATTCGTGGCAGGCCTTCGTCGCGCCCAAGGGCCTTCCGGCCGATGTAAAGACCAAGCTCGAGACATCGATCACCACCGCCCTCGCCTCGCCCGATCTCAAGAAGCGGCTGACCGATAGCGGCTTCGAGGTGGTCGCCAATACGGGCGCGGAATTTCAGAGCTTCCTGGAAAAAGAACTCGCCCGCTGGAAGACGGTTGTCGAGATCGGCAAGGTCAAGCCGGAACAGTAGGAACTGCGATACACGTCTCTCAAGCAGCGCAGAGTCTGGCTCAAGCAATCGTTCGAAGACAGTCCCGGACGCGGCGCGTGTCATCAAAGTGCACCGCGTCCGGGACGCGCTTCGTCAAGCCTAGAAGTTGAAGGTCGTCGAGACAAGATAGGTTCGCGGCGCGCCGAGGATCACATATCCATCATTGGTCGCAGCCTGCCAATAGTTGCTGTCGAGCAGATTCTCGACCGAGAACCTGATCACCACGGGCTTGCTGTTCCAGGGTGAGGCAAACGCATAGCGAGCCCCCGCATCATAACGTGTCCAGCTCGCGCCGGAGACCTTGTTCGCTTGGTCCGAAAAATATCCGCCCGTATGGATCGCGCGGCCGGTCACCGTCAGCCCGCGCAGGAATGGTACGTCCCATTCGCCACCAAGATTAAACTGCGTGTCAGGAACGTTGAAGGTACGCAAACCATCATATGTCCCTCTCTCCGTCTTCTCCTGTCGTGCATCGAGGAACATGACACCACCGAGCAGGCGCAGTCCCTCGGTCACCTCGCCAAACGCATTGATTTCAACGCCGCGGTTACGGCTTTCGCCTCCCTGCGACAGGGTATTGGTCGGACGATCAACAATCTGGAACGGGCGCATGATGTCGAAGGCGCTCACCGTGGTCGTGATCCTTCCCCAGTCGATCTTGACGCCCATCTCATGCTGCGTCGACCGGTATGGCGGCAGCACCTGTCCGGCATTCGCAAAACTCTCGCCGACAATCGAGCCTGTTTCCAGCGCCTCGATATAGTTGGCATAAACCGAGACGTTCTCCAGCGGCTTGATGACGAGCGCATAGGCTGGTGTCGTCGCCGATGCATCGTAACCGCCGGTCCTCGTTCCCGTGCCCATGGCGAACGATTCCGACTCCACATATTGGTGCCGGACACCGACGGTGAGCTGGATCCGGTTGTTCCAGATCGACATGGTATCGGCAACACCGAAACTGGACTGGTCCGTGCCGGAAGTTTTGCGAGGCGCGCCGACGTCCACGTTCGGGAAGGGACTTTGACGCGGATTGTACAGGTTCGACCTGAACAGCGCTCCCGAGACGTTGAGAATACCCGTCTCGGCTTCCGCTGTCGCTACGTTGAAATTGATGGAGTGATTGACCGGGCCGGTATCGACATTCGCGCGGAAGCCCGCCTGGGCCGCCGTCCGCTCGTGCTTCTGGTTGTTACGCCTCGGCGTCCCGTTGAAGTTGCCGTTCAGACTGTCCATCCGGATATCGGAATAAAGATATCGCGTGTTGCTGGTACCGATACCTGCCTGGGCATAGGCCGTGAGATTCTCGGTGATATCCACTTCACCCTGGACGAGCGCGTAACGCGATTCCGAATTCCAGAAGCCCCAGTTCGGCATGTAGTTCGCGCGAGCGTCCGGCGCTGCTGGTAGTGCCGTGAGATTGCCGAGATCGACGAAGCGCGTCATCGCGGTGGCATTGTTGTTCTCGTAGCCGATATCGGCTGAGAGGCGCACCCGCTCGCCGCGATAGTCTAGCCCGACAAACGCATTGCCGACTTCCTGGTTCTGATTGGCAAGTTCCGTGGCACCGTCCTTGTAGCTGCCATTGAAGCGAACGCCGAATTCCTTGAACTCGCCGAATCTCTGGCCGACATCCAGTTGCGTGCCAAATTGCGACCGCGACGAATAGGTGTTCGTGATCTGCGCAAGCGGCACGTCGCCCGCCCGCTTGGTCACCAGATTGACGCTGCCGCCGACGCCGCCACCGCCGGGCGGCATGCCATTGAGCAGGGCTGACGGCCCCTTCAGAACTTCCACGCGTTCGATGGCTGACAGCGACGAGAGCGAGAACGCGGACGCGATACCGTAAAGTCCGTTCAGCCCGTAAGCCGTGCTGGACACGCTGAAGCCGCGAATATTCAATTGATCAAAACCGCTGAGACGCGGCACGGTGACACGCACCGACGGATCGTTCGCGAACACGTCGTCGAGCTTACGCGCCTGCTGATCCTGAATCGTCTGCGCCGTGTAGCTCGTCTGGTTGAACGGCGTATCCATTACGCCGCGATTACCGAGCAAACCAACCTGGCTGCCGGATGCGACCTGCCCGCCGGCATAAGCCGCCGGCAGCGAGCCGATCATGCCAGTCGGGGGCGTCGTCGGTGTGCGACGCTCCACCGGCCGCGGCGTCGCACGCGGCGTGACTGCGGCATTTCGGCGCGGCGCGACACGACGGACCGCACGCGGCGTCGGCGCATGCACTTCAACGGCGGGCAGCGCTTGCGAGGTCTGCGCAACAACCGTTGCGTCGGCATCAAGCAATAACGCGAATGCGCTCACAGCAGCCAAAAGGGTTTTCTTGTGAAGTGTAGTTCTGCGCGTCATTGAATCAGTCGCCCCAAAAAACATCGCCGACTTCTGTCGACTAACTCAATGGGGCCTACAGGATGACATGGTGCGGTCACAATGCGGCGCGTCTAGATTCTATCTAATGCTTCACTCCGCTTCATACTCGGAACTCCGTATGCAACTCGCTATCGTGCGCATGCGATTTGACACAGGCGATGAATTCTGCAGGACCTTATTTTACTCTGGAACCCTGCAGATTATCAGATTGGATAGCAACGCACTCGCACGCCCTCTCGGCGCGCAATCACGATCATCACTGGCGCTTCGCCGTGATGTGAACGTGTCCGACCTGATTGGCCTGGGACGTAAACCAGACCACGCCACTCGGTCCTTTCGTCATGCCAAAGGGCTGCGCGTTCTCCGTCTTGAGATCGAAGAACGAAACTTCACCTGCCGGCGTGATACGACCGATCTTGTGCGACTTGAAAGCGGTGAACCAGACATTGCCATCGGCTCCCGCGGCGATACCAATGGGGCGCGTCTCTGCTGGCAATGGAAACTCCTTGATCTCGCCAGCCATAGATATTCTGCCGATGTGATCGGAGCCATTCATGGAAAACCAGAGATGACCATCGGGCCCGATCGTGATGTCGCGCGGGCGTGACTTCGGATTGCCGAGCGGAAATTCCGTGATCTTTCCTGTCTTGACGTCGAGTCGTCCGATCTTTCCGGCCCCGCTTTCCGTGAACCACAAATTCTGATCGGGGCCTGTCACCACACCATAGGCTTCGGCATTTTCCGTCGGGATTGCGAACTCCGAAAACTCTCCGGTCAGCGTCACGCGGCCGATCTTGTTCGCCGCCATTTCCGCAAACCAAATCTGACCGTCCGGACCGACCGTAATGCCGCGCGGCCATGATCCCGTGTTGAATTTCGTGGGTGTCGTGGCCTGTGAGGGGATCGCAAATGTCCCGTTGAATTCCCCTTTGGTCGAGATCCGGCGAATGGCGTTCTCTTCGCGTGACGTGAACCAAAGATTGCCGTCAGGGCCAGACGTGATCCCCTGAATAACTCCGACCTGATCGCCCGGAACGCGAAAGAAACTCATCTCACCGTTTGGCGTGACCCGAAAAATCTGGTGCTTGATGACTTCCGTCACCCACAAATTTCCATCCGGGCCGACAACGATCGCTTGCGGGCGCTGCCCCTCTCCGGGAAGTGACTTCTCGATCAGAGAGATTTCATCCGCCTTGGTCCCGTTCGGAGCAAATGCAGCGACCAAGGCAAAAGCAACGGTAGCGGCGCGGAAGCCTAGAACCTGCATGTCGACTCCATATCGGCGGTTTCATTTCAGTGCTGATGCATGATGACATCGCCGATGCTGCGACATTCGGGCGCAGGCAACTGCAACATCTCAAGCCGCATGTCATCGGCAAACGAAATGCGGACCTACAGGACGTCAGGGTGCGGTCACAATGCGGCGGGTTTAGAATCTATCCAGCCGTTCACGCGAGATCATACGCAGCCCGTCATACACAACTCGCATGCCCGCCGCACGGCGCGGCAGATAGGTCTATGTCTGACCTTCGACAACAGCGCGGAACACCTGCCGCACGTCGGCTTGCATATCGCGCACCCGCGCTTGCAGCGAGGAGAAGTCGGGCTCGTTGCTCACGCGTGCGAGTATGCGCAACAGATCCGTGCCTGCCGTCTCCGGCTTGAACTTGTCGCTCACACACAGCCGCAGCACCTGCGTGAGGTCGTGATAGAGCCGCACCGCCGGACGCAGCACATCGGCGGCGGCTGGCGACAGAATGCCCAGCCGCGCCGCGTTCTCCAGCACCTGTTGCGTGCTGATGCTGAGGATCTCGGGCTTCTCTGCGGCATGTACCAGCTGCAGATACTGCGCGATGAATTCGATATCGACCATGCCACCCGCGGCATGTTTCAGGTCCCAGATATCGTCTTCGCCCTTCTCCTCGGCGATGGCCTGACGCATCTCGGCAACATCGTTGGCGATGATCGTGGTTTCACGCGGACGCGTCAGCACGTCGCGGATGACCAGTTCAATTTTCTCCCGGAACGCGGGCGTCGCCGAAATCACCCGCGCGCGCGTCAGTGCCATGTGCTCCCAGGTCCAGGCCTCGGTCTCCTGATATTCAGCGAAGGAATCTACGCGCGACGCCAGCGGTCCTGCACGGCCCGACGGGCGAAGCCGCATATCGACCTCGTAGAGCACGCCATAATTGGTGCGCGTGGTGAAGGCGCTGATCAGGCGCTGCGTCAGCCGCGCGAAATATTGCGCACCGTGCAGCGGGCGCGGTCCATCTGAGTCCGGCGCGTCGTGATCGAAGTCGTAAATCAAAATCAGATCGAGATCCGACGCCGCCGTCATCTCGCGGCTGCCGAGCTTGCCCATCGCGACGATTGCGGTCTCTTGATCCTTGATGCGGCCGTGCTGGGCGACGAACTGATCGAGCACCAGTCCATGCAGCGTATGCGCGATGCCTTCGGCGACGTCGGCGAAAGCGATGCCCGCCTGCTGCGCCGACACGGTGCCCGACAGAATGCGCGTGCCGATCAGGAACAGGCTCTCCTGCCCGAACAGCCTCAGACGATCGAGAAACTCTTCATAGGAATTGGCGTCTTCGAGGGTCGCCGCCAGCCGCGTCGACAATTCGCGCTGGTCCGGCATGGCGCCGAAGAAGCGCGGATCGATGAGGCCGTCCATGATCTGCGGTTGCCGCGCCAGCATGTCACCCAGACGCGGCGCCGCGCCGAGCACGAGCGCCACCAGCGCGACGAGATCGCGGTTCTGGCTGAGCAGCGAGATCAGCCGGCCGCCGCGCTGCAACGCCTGCAGGAAGCGATCGAACGCGACGACCGCAAGATCTGGCTCCTCGGCATCGGCCAGCCCGACGATCAGCGAAGGCACGAATTCCATGAATGCCTGCCGCGTGCCCTCATATTTGAGCGCGCGATAATCATCCGTCATCCAGTGCTGCACCGTCTCCGCCACCATGGCCGGCTTGCGGAAACCGAGCTTGGTGAAATGTTCGAGCAGTCGCTGATCCGTCGCGCCCGCTTTATAGTCGACCGCCGGAAGATGGACGTTATCGGTGGGGTCGCCCTCGAACAGGCGGCCATAATGCCCCTGCACGCAATTGAGATGCCCGAGCAAATCACTGGCGAAGGCTTCACGACTGTCATAGCCGAAGAAGCGCGCAAGGCGTTCCATGGCGCCGACGTCGTCGGGCAGCGAGTGAGTCTGTTCGTCGGCCACCATCTGCAGCCGATGCTCGACACTGCGCAGGAATTCATAGGCGAGCGTCAGTTCATCGCGCGCCTCGAAGGTGATCCAGTTGCTGGCAGCGAGAATATTCAGCGCCTCCAGCGTCGGCCGCACGCGCAATTCGGGATGGCGTCCGCCGGCAATCAACTGCTGGGTCTGGGCGAAGAACTCGATCTCGCGGATGCCACCACGCCCGACCTTGACATTGTGGCCCTCGACGGAGATTTCATTCTGCCCGCGAAACGTCTGCATCTGCCGTTTCATGTCATGGACATCGGCCAGCGCGGCGAAATCCAGATGCTTGCGCCAGACGAAAGGCGCGATCTCGGCCAGCAGCGCCTCGCCGGCCTTGAAATCGCCGGCGCAAGGAAACGCCTTGATCATTGCCGCGCGCTCCCATGTACGCCCCTCGCGCTCATAGTAATGCAGCGCCGACGCGGTCGAGACCGCTACCGGCGTCGAGGCGGGATCGGGTCGCAGCCGCAGATCGACGCGGAACACATAGCCGTCGCCGGTGCGCTGCTGCAGCAGCCGCGACACGCCCTGCGCGATGCGCACGAAGAATGAATTCGGCTCGATATCCTCGGCCAGCGTATGCGCTTCGAGATCGAAGAAAACGATGAGGTCTATGTCGCTGGAATAGTTCAGTTCGCCGGCGCCCATCTTGCCCATCGCCAGCACAATCAGGCCGCTGCCCTGCTCCGGATTCTCGGGATCCGGCGGCAGGATGCGCTTGCGTGCCATGTCCTGGCGCAGCAGATAACGCACCGTCGTCTGGACGGAGGACACAGCGAGATCGGTCAGCGCCCGCGTGACGCGCATCACCGGCCAGACGCCGCCGATGTCGCACAGCGCAATCAACAAGGCCGCTTCTGATTTCATGCGTCGCAGCAGATGCATGACATCGGGATCGCCACCGGCGGCAGCGACATTCGCCGAGGTCTCGGCGATCAGAGTGGTGAGATGGCGATCGGGATCGCAATGCAGCAGCCGCAATGCACGACCGGCATCGGCACGGATCAGATCGAACAGATAGGGCGAGGCCTCGGCAATGCCGAGCAGGATCGCCTTGACGTGCGGAAATTGGTCGGTGATCGCACGAAACGCGCCGGCATCGTCCGGCGCGATATCGGCGAGCCATTCGCCGAAGCGCTGCTCGGCATCGGCGGGGGCGAACAGCTGCGGTCCGCTGACGAATTGCGCGGCCAGCGGGAGCTGGCCCTCGCCTGTTGCGGCTGAGGTCATGCCGACTTCTGTGGCACATTCCCCGTTTGACCCGCAAGGCCTTCGGCGGCCACTGCCGGCAGCGCCAACGTGACCCGCAACCCTGGATGATTGTCGCCCAGCTGCAATTCACCGCCGTGCAGCGTGGCCACGGCAGATGCAAGACTGAGACCGAGGCCGGAACCGGGCAATGTGCGGCTCGCTTCCAGCCGCACGAAGCGCTCCACCGCATGTTTCCGATCGGCTTCGGGAATGCCTGGACCATGATCGGACACGCTGAGCAGCACCTGATCGCCATCGCGCCGCGCCTCGATCACGATGTCCTTGGCAGCCGCAGCGCCTGCGCTATCGGCATTCTCGTCCGTGATCGCAGGTTTGCCATATTTGATGGCGTTTTCGACGAGATTGGCGAGCGCCTGGCTGATCAGTTCGCGATTGCCGCGCAGCGGCGCAGCCGCGGTCTTGACGGTCAGCGTGAGGTCGCTGTCTTCAGCCAGCGGTTCATAGAGCTCGTGGATGCCCTCGGCCACTTCAGCAGCGTCGAAATTGTCCATATTGCCGCGCGCTTGCCCTGATTCAGCACGTGCGATCATCAGCAGCGCATTGAAGGTCCGGATCAGGCCATCGGATTCCTCGATGGTGCGTTCCAGCGCTGCACGATATTCGGCCTCGTTGCTGGATCGCGCCAGCGCCTCCTCGGCCCGATTGCGCAGCCGCGTGAGCGGCGTCTTGAGGTCATGGGCGATATTGTCCGAGACTTCCTTCAGTCCTGTCATCAGCGCTTCGATGCGCTCCAGCATGGCATTGAGATTTTCCGCGAGACGGTCGAGTTCGTCGCCACTGCGTCCGACCGGCAGACGGCCGGAGAGATCGCCCGCCATGATGCGCTGGGTGGTGCCGGTCATGGCGTCGATCCGCCGCAGCACGCGGCTGGCGACGAAGATACCGCCCCCGAGACCAAGGACAACGACGATCAGCACCGACCACTTTGCGGCATCGCCGACGATGTCGAATAGACGCCGGCGTTCTTCGAGATCATGGCCGATCAGCAGCCGGAAGCCGCTGCTCAATTGCGTCACCTTCACCAGTGCGCGATGGTTGGACGAGTCGGGATCGTCGAGCCGGCGATAGGCGGTCTCGGACCAGCCCGTGGTCGCCATCACGCCAGGCGCCAGTGAGGACACGTTGCCGGCGATGGATTGACCCGCCGGTGTCGTGATCAGATAGAGGTTGGCGCCAGGACGCAGCGCCCGGTTCTCGATGGCGCCCACGATTCCACGCAAGCCGCGCCGTCCGAACAGATCGCTCAGCTCAGTCATTTCGTCATCGACCGTGGTCGTGATCTGATCATTGATCAGCCGGTGTGTATTCCAGGCGAAATAGCCGAGCAGCGATGCTGCAAACAGCGCAAACAGCAGCAGATAGGCCAACGTCAACCGGAAGGCCGTCGTGCGAAACAGTTTACCGATAGCCGTCACGGGTCACGCTCGGGACGTGCGGAAATGGAAGGTTCTGGAAGTCATGCCCTGTTCTAGCAGGCGCAAGCCGTAACAAACAGGGCGTGAATATGAGATGTTGGTAATGTCGCCCGACTGCAGGAATTTTCTCTTTCAGCCAGGTTCATTCCGGAAGGCCGGCTTTTCGCAGGCCTTCCGATGCAAGTGCGAAGTCCTGCGGTCGCCGCACCAGCAGCCAGTCGTCAATATTGCTGAGCCGCAATGTGGGATCGAGCCGACGCACATGGCCCATCGCCTCACGCGCCTCCTCCATTCGCCCACCCAGAGCATGCGCGGCCGCCTGGAATGCAGCGACACGGAGAATGTTCGGCACCTCGCGCGACGCCTCCCGCAAGCAATCGAGCGCGGTATCAAAGCGTCGCGAATAGAGATGCGACATCGCGATTCCCGTATGCATCTGGAATGTCTCGGGATCGAGCGGACTGAGCCGCATGGCGCGTGAAAAATAAGCGATGGCCTCGTCGTGCTCGCCGAGCGAAACGCGTTGATAGCCGCCGAGGTACCAGATCGTCGAGAGATTGGGATTGAGCACCAGCGCACGATCGACATAGGCGACGCAGGCATGCAGGTCGCCGCCGAAATGCGGCCAGGCATGGCCGCCACGTGTCAGCGCCACCGCATCATTCTTGCCAAGCGTCACAGCACGCTCGGCAAGCCGCGCCGCTTCACGCCCGTCAGCCACACGATCGGAAAGCCAGCGGTTCATCTTGCGCCAGTAGAAGCATCCCGCGGCCATCCCATAGGCGGCAGCGAAGTCTGGATCGAGCTCGATGGCTTTGTAGAAATTCGCCAACGCCGCATCGATTCCATCGCGCGTCGACACATGAAAATTCGCCAGTCCGCGCAGGTAGTAATCATAGGCGTCGAGGCTTTCAGTCGGCTTCCGTTTGGCGCGTTCGATCTCCGCAAATTCAAGCTGCGGCGCGATGGCGCCCACGACGCTTTCCGTGACCTGGTCCTGCAGATCGAAGATGTCATCAACAACACTCTCGAAGCGCTCGCCCCACAGATGCATGCCCGTGGTGGTATCCACGAGCTGCCCGGTGATGCGCACGCGGTTCGCCACACGGCGCACGCTGCCTTCCAGTACATAGCGCACGCCAAGTTCGCGCCCGACCTCGCGGACGTCCACGGCACGGCCTTTAAACGTGAAACTGGAGTTGCGAGCGATGACGAACAGCCAGCGAAGCCGCGAAAGCGCGAGGATGATGTCCTCAACCATGCCATCGACGAAATAGTCCTGCTGCGGATCGCCGCTCAGATTGAGGAACGGCAGCACTGCGATCGACGGCCGATCGGGCAAAGTCAGCGCGGCGTCCGGGTTCACCGTCGATGTGGCGTGATCGGCAACCGCCGCGTCAGACTGCGCCGGCATTGCCGTCTCGGTCACATCGCCAACGAAGCGAAAGCCCTTGCGCGCCACCGTCTTCAGCAGCCGCTGTTCATCCCCGCTATCGCCCAGCGCCTTGCGTACCGCATTGATGTGACTGGCCAGCGTCGATTCGGACACGATCCGTCCCGCCCACACGGCATCGAGAAGGGCATCCTTGCTGACGACGTGGTCGCGGTTCTTCACCAGATGCAGCAGCAGGTCGAAAGCCTGCGGCGTGATCGCCACCTTGTCGCTGCCATGCGACAACTCTCTGCGGTCGGGGTCGAGGACATAGCCTGCGAACAGATACGGCACTCGGCGCTCCATGACTGCCTGCGTTTTCGGCCGGCGGCAATGAACCGTCAAGACCTTCAGGAGGCAACAGAACCGACCCCACAACTGGCCTGTCGCGCGCCATCGGCGGTGACGTGCCAGCCGGCCCTTTCTGAACGAACATCCAAGCGAAACTCAAGAGAAAACGAAGATTGCGGCAAAGTCTTCCTGTGCACCGCGGCGCATGGTCCGCCTACACGATCGTCACCGTGTGAAAGGGAGAAAATATCATGAAAATCGTCGTCATCGGAGGTAGCGGCCTCATCGGTACGCAAGTCGCGAGCGGCTTGAGGAAGCTGGGCCACAAGGTCTTCGCCGCCTCGCCGTCGACGGGCGTCAACACCCTGACGCGGGAAGGACTGGCCGAGGCCATGGCCGGGACAAACGTTGTCATCGACGTGGCGAATTCGCCATCATTCGAGGATGGACCAGTGATGGAATTCTTCCAGACATCCAGCCGCAACCTGCTCGCGGCGGAAAAGGCCGCAGACGTCCAGCATCATCTGGCCCTGTCTGTGGTCGGGACCGAGCACCTTCAAGCCAGCGGCTATTTCCGTGCCAAGCTGGCCCAGGAGGATCACATCAAGGCGTCTGGAATGCCCTACACGATCCTGCGGGCGACGCAGTTCTTCGAATTCATCCCCGCCATCGTGCAAGGCGGCGTGGACGGCGACGTGATTCGCCTGGCGCCGGCCCTGATCCAGCCCATCGCATCTGCGGACGTGGCAGCCGCCATGGTGGACCTGGCCCTGGGCACCCCGGTGAACGGCGTCGTCGAGGTGGCCGGGCCCGAACCGCTCCCGCTCGACACACTCGGGCGCAAATATCTGACGGCAAAGCAGGACCCACGCCAGGTCATCGCCGACATCCACGTGGGCTATTTCGGCACGCCGATCAATGATCGCTCCCTGACGCCCGAGGCCGGCGCGCGCATCGGAGCGATCCATCTCGACGACTGGCTCAAGGGCTGATCGACGCAAGCTGCCTCTCCGCCAACCAAGGACCGACCATGACCGACGACGTTCCGCGCTCGATACCCTCCCGCCGCGATCTGCTCGCAGCTGCCGCCATCACTGCGATCACTGCCGGCTTGCCCTCGATCGCCGAGGGCAAGGCCGGCGACAAGCCAACCAAACCTCACGCTCACAAAGGACATCGCACCATGAGCACCATCACCACAAAGGACGGCACCGAAATCTATTACAAGGACTGGGGCAAGGGCCCGGTCGTTACCTTCTCCCATGGCTGGCCGCTCAACGCGGACGCGTGGGACGGCCAGATGCTGTTTCTCGCCCAGCATGGCTACCGTGTCGTCGCCCATGACCGCCGCGGTCATGGCCGCTCCAGCCAGGCCTCGAACAACAATGACATGAACGGCTATGCCGACGATCTCGCCGCAGTCATCGAGACGCTCGATCTGAAGGACGCGACGCTGGTCGGCCATTCCACGGGCGGCGGCGAAGTCGCACGCTACATCGGCCGCCACGGCACCAAGCGCGTGAAGAAGGCGGTGCTGATCGCGGCGGTGCCGCCGATCATGCTGAAGACACCAGCCAATCCGGAAGGACTGCCGATCGAGGTGTTCGACGGCATCCGCGCCGGTGTCGCGGGCGACCGCTCACAATACTACAAGGATTTGGCGATCGCCTTCTACGGCGCCAACCGGCCCGGCGCGAAAGTCTCGCAGGGGACGCTGGATCAGTTCTGGCTGTGGAGCATGCAGGCTGGCGCGAAGAACGCCTATGAGAGCGTGAAGGCGTTCTCGGAGACGGATTTCACGGAAGACCTGAAGAAGTTCGACATCCCTACCCTCGTCCTGCATGGCGAGGACGATCAGATCGTGCCCGTGAAGGACTCCGCGGTGAAATCAGCCAAGCTGATCAAGGGTGCCAAGGATGTCTATTATCCCGGCGCACCGCACGGCATCACGGCGACCCATGCGGATCAGGTCAATGCCGAGCTGCTGAAATTCCTGAAGAGCTAGCACAAGCAACCTTCACGGTCCGGTAGAGCGAGGCGACGAACATGCAACAGATCAATGACAGGCAACTGGCGGGAGTAACCGTCCCCGATACGGCCATCATCGCCAGCGCGATCGACCACGCCCGGAACAGTTGCGAACCGTACCTGTTCAACCATGTCGTCAGGTCATGGTTGTTTGCGGTGCGGCTCGCTCAACTGCAGAACATCGAGCACGACGGCGAGGTTCTCGCCGTCGCAGCACTGCTGCATGACATCACGCTCAATGAACGCTTCGCCGGACCGCGTCGCTTCGAAGTGGAAGGCGCCGACCTCGCGCGTCTCTTTGCACGGGAGCATGGCTTCGACCGAAGCCGTGCTCAGTTGATCTGGGATAGCGTTGCGCTCAATTCCACACCGTCGATTGGGCTGTTCAAGGAAGCGGAAGTCGCGCTCTGCACCGCCGGCATCTGCTTCGATGTCGTCGGCTTGCAGTATGAGCTTATTCCACCGAGCGACGTTGCGGCAATTGTCGCGGAATTTCCACGTTTGGGAATGAAGCAGAAAATGACTCGCTGCTTCTGCCATATCGCCCGGACCCAACCCGGCACCACTTACGACAACTTCATTCGCGATTTCGGCGAACGTTTCGTGGCGGGCTACAAGGCAAGCTCCGTCGTCGAACTGGTGATCAACGCGCCGTTCGACGAAGAACAGCCATAGATGGCGCGACGGGACCGCCGCTGCATCTTTATTAGAATCAGGTTCCGGGAGAATGTCACGATTGTCGTAAGGCAATCTCGCCAGCTGCCATAGTTTCGCCGGCGACCTGATCAAGCGCGAAAGTGTGGGAATCACGGGTAAATTTGCCTAATCTCCTTAGTTATGGGTGAAGAGGATAAAGCTCCATGGATCTTGGCAGATCCGGTTGGAGGCCGACAACAACCAGAACGACATCGGCAACTCGGCCGATTAATCCTACCAAATACCGCTATCGGGCAGTAGATGAAGTAGCTTGGGGGAGGAATTGAGGCTGATGCAGATGCTTGCTCGACGGTTGGATAGCCGGCGGCTTTCTGTTTCCTTGATCGTGATCGGATGCGTTCTTTTAGGCTTCCTGCTCCGCTTCCTCGCTCGGGAGCATGCCACCACTGACGCCGTTCGATACCTGATCCCCTGGTACATATTCGCGCGCGACCGCGGTATCGGCGGGCTTGGCGAAGCCTTCACCAACTACACGCCGTTCTACAGTTACCTGTTGTTGATCACGGCGCAATTCAATGGGCTGGGCCAGCCCCTCACTCTGGTGAAGGCGATCTCGTTCGTATTCGAATTCGGCTGCGCGATTGTGGTAGCTCTGATCGTGTGGTCGGCGAATAAGGCACCATCGCGCGCGTGCGTTGCCTTTTGCTGTGTCTGGCTTGCACCGACAGTAATCTTCAACGGCGCTGTGTGGGGACAGGCCGACTCGATCTGGACATTCTTCACGCTCGTTTCGATAGCCGCGTTCATGCAGCATCGGAACGGCATCTTGCCATTCGCAGTCGCGGTCGCGGTGAAGGCGCAAGGCGTATTCCTGGGGCCGTTTGTCCTTGGCATGATGTTGCGTGACAAGATTCACTGGGCATGGCTCGCTGCCGTTCCCGTGGTCTATGCGGCCCTCGCCATTCCTGTGGTGGTCGCCGGCAGACCCATCGCCTCGGTGTTCAGCATCTACATGGAGCAGGCTGAGACGTTCCACCGCCTCACCATGAACGCCGCGAATATCTGGGTGTTCGCAGGCAGCGTTCCCTACCAGATGGGTGTCCCCATCGGGCTCGCATTGGCGGCGCTCGGCGGGCTGGCTCTGGCAGCCTTGCTCGCGCGGTCCAAGCGAGAAGGCCCAGAGTTCATTTTGCTCGTCGCATGCGCATCTCTGATGATCATGCCCTACCTGCTTCCGAAGATGCACGATCGTTACTTCTTTGCGTTCGAGGTCGCGTCCATCGGGCTCGCCTGTCTCAATGCGCGTTACCTGCCGTTTCCGGTGATCGCTCAGGTCTCCGGCGTGCTGTCCTATCTCGGATTCGAACGCGAGATCGTGATGGGCCTGCTACCAGCGGCGCTGTGTAACACGTTGCTGGCCATATACCTGGTGCTCGACCTCTCGCGTGATGAGAGCGGCTTCCGCTTTCCGAAACTTGCGTGGCTCGGCTACGCCGCATCGACTGCAGGACTGTTCGCTTACCTGCTGCTGGCAGATGCAGGGGAGAACATGTCTCTCACCTACCTGCTCTTCACGGGGCTCGTTGTGGCCACGGCGCTGATGGTCATTAAAGGCTCGCGCTGCGCCTTGGTTCCCGAACGGTCAGTCGCCGGGTCAGCGCCCGCGCACCCGCCCGTCAATTGAGATCAATCACTTTCGCAGTCCGGGACCATTGACGCGATGATGACCGGCAATGATCGCGTAAGGGTCAATCTACTGACTGAACCGAGATTTGACTCACTTCATGCCATCGCGAACCATATACCCTGCGCCGCGAATGGTGTGCAGTAGCGGACGCTCGAAGCCCTTGTCGATCTTCGAGCGCAGGCGCGAGATATGGACGTCGATCACGTTGGTTTGCGGATCGAAATGATAATCCCAGACGTTTTCCAGCAGCATGGTGCGGGTGACCACCTGCCCGGCATGTTTCATGAGATATTCGAGCAGCCGAAATTCGCGGGGCTGCAGGACCAGCTCCTGGCCACCGCGCGTCACGCCATGGGACAGCCGATCGAGTTCGAGATCTCCGACGCGATAGGTCGTCTCTTCGGCGGGACCACCCTGGCGGCGCGACAACACTTCGACGCGCGCAAGCAGCTCGGCGAATGAATATGGCTTCGGCAGATAATCGTCACCGCCAGCGCGCAGGCCCTTGATGCGGTCGTCGACCTGGCCCAGCGCCGAAAGGATCAACGCCGGCGTCCGGTTACCCTTGTCACGCAGGCCGCCGATAACAGAGAGTCCATCGCGCTTCGGCAACATGCGATCGACCACCAGCACGTCGTAATCGCCGGAATCGGCGAGCGCGAAACCTTCCTCGCCATCGCTGGCGTGATCGGCGACATGGCCGACCTCACGGAAAGCCTTGACCAGATAGTCGGCGGATTCGCGGTCGTCTTCGATGATGAGCAGACGCATCTGGGGATCGGATTCGCTGTGGATCTTGTGAGTCTCGGTCACCATGGCGCGCACCGGGCTTTCATGCAAGGCGGCGGAATGCCCGCCGGTTATCCTTCGGGGCAGAAAGAAGAATAGGCGGTGAAGCTGGGGAAAACTTCACCGCCCATTGGCCTTTCAACGGAGGGGGGCGTTTTCCATCGAAAGGAAGCAGCGGGAGCGAGTTTGTGGCTCGCCCCCTGGAAAGAGCCGTCAGCGGGGGCGACTATGCCGGCGACACTCTCCGTTCATGTGCGGTGATCAGCTCTTCGCGAGGGGAACGGCGACGAACTTCGAGGAGCCGTTCGAGCGAACCCTGATCAGCACGCTGTTCTTGTTGTCGTTGTGCGCGGCGACAATCGCCTCGCGCACATCGCCGGGATTGGTCACGCTCTTGCCGGCGACTTCGAGAATGACGTCCCCTTCCTTGAAGCCACGCTCGGCAGCGGCGCTCTTCGGATCGACGCCGGTCACGACCACGCCGTCCTTGCCGGCACCGGCGACACTGCTCGCGGGCGAGACCGTGAGGCCGAGCCGCGGCACGTCGCTGCCGCGCGATGACGATCCCTTGTCACCGCTATCGACATCGGCCTTCGCCTCTATCGTGTTCGGCAACTGGCCGAGGGTCATGGACAGAACCTTGTCCTCGCCCTTGTGCAGCACGTTGATCTTCACCGTGTTACCCGGCGCGAAGCCGCCAATGGTGCGGGCGAGTTCGCGTGCATCCTTGACCGGCGTGCCATTCACCGCGGTGATGACGTCACCCGACTTGATGCCGGCCTTGGCTGCCGGACCATCGGCCTGCGGCTCGGCGACCAGCGCACCTTCCGCCTTCTTCAGGCCGAGACTGTCGGCGATATCTTGGGTCACCGGCTGAATCTGCACGCCGATCCAGCCACGCGAGACCGAACCCTTGTCCTTGAGCTGCGCCACCACCGTCTTCACGGTCGAGGCCGGGATCGAGAACGCGATGCCGACGCTGCCGCCCGAAGGCGAATAGATCGCGGTGTTGACGCCCATCACTTCGCCCGACGTATCGAAAGCCGGACCACCCGAATTGCCCTTGTTCACGGGCGCATCGATCTGGATGAAATCGTCATACGGACCGCTGCCGATGTCGCGACCCGAGGCCGAGACGATGCCGGCGGTCACGGTGCCGCCGAGGCCGAACGGATTGCCGACTGCCAGCACCCAGTCACCGATACGCGGCTTGCCGTCGGCGAGCTTGGCGAACGGGAAGTCGGTGCGGCCCTCGACCTTGATCAGCGCCAGATCGGTACGCGGATCGGTGCCGATCACCTTGGCCGAATAGGTCTTGCCGTCGTCGGTCGAGACCTCGACCTTGTCGGCGCCATCGACCACGTGATTGTTGGTTACGGCGAAACCGTCAGCCGAGATGAAGAAGCCCGAGCCCTGACCGCTCACGACGCCACGGCCGCCGCCGCGCGGACCACCGCGCATGCCCGGGGGCACGCCGTCCTGGCCGAAGCGCTTGAAGAAGCGCTCCATCGGGGAGCCCGGCTGGAACGGCGAATCGCCGTTGTTGTCGTCATCCTTCGATGCGACCTTTTCCTTCATGTTGACCTTGACCGAGATCACCGACGGCTTCACGCGCTCGACGATATCGGCGAAGCCGACCGGCTGCGCGGCCTGCGACTTGACCTGCTTGTCGACCTGCGCGTGCGCAGTGGTGGTGAAGATGTCGACCGGACCGTTGGAGGGCGACAGGCCATAAGCGGCAACACCAAGGCCCGCAACAACCGACGCCATCAGCGCGAATTTACGCGCAGAGAACAGCGAACGGCGGGACGCCTTGTAGGACGGCAATTCGGAAAAATCGTTGGGGCGGTCGGACATCGAGAAAATCTCCAGAGCAACGGCGCGGGGGCAAGGCGCCTTGTGTGATCTGAAGATGGAGGTTTCCACCTTACCGTGGGCTGGCAGGGGAATTAAGGTTTGGTAATCTGGCGGATACAGGTGTGGCGGGATGACGCGGGGGACAACGTGCCTGAATCATCCCGGTATCCGCAGATGCAACGGCGGTATCAGCCGCCGGTTTTTTGAGCCGTCTCCGGGAACAGACCGGCCAGGATTTCGCCGGCCATGTTGAAGGCTGCAACGCCGCGGAACAGCGCCGCGATTCCGGCGCTTGCGTGCAGTTCCTCAAGCGTAGCCCCGGCCTTGATCGCAGCCTTTGCGTGATTGGCAGCAGCTTCGGACGTCTGGACCAGCAGGATCGCGAACGACATCAATTGCACGGTCTTCTGGTCCAGTGCCGTCGGCGTCAGCGCCGCAATCCTCCAGTCCTCCAGCGCCGTGACCAGCGCGGGATCGACGCGCATGCCGAGTTCCAGTCGCTTGGCGATCTTCAGCGGCGTGAAGCCAATCATGGTCTCGTAGCGGGACTTCAGCTCGTCGAGCTCAGCAATTTTCTTCGTCATATGATTCCCGTTTTCAAATCGATCTTGGCATGAGGTCCCTACTCGACCTTGGCGCCCGCTGTCTTGACCACTTGGCCCCATTTTTCCGACTCGGCGCGCAGAAACGCAGCGAACGCGTCGCTGGACAACGTGCCAGGCTCGGCGCCGACATCGGCGAGACGCTTCACCATGTCGGGGTCCTTCAGCACCTTGGTCACCCCGTCGACCAGCAGCTTCGTCACATCCGGCGGCATCTTGGCCGGCGCGACGAGGCCAAACCATGACGACGCCTCGAAATTCGCGACACCCGCCTCCGCCATGGTCGGCAGCTCCGGGAACAGAGGCGAACGTGCTGCGCCGGCCACGGCAATCGCGCGGATCGTGCCGCCCTGAACCTGCGGACGAATGGCGGGCATGTTGTCGAACATCATCGGGATCTGACCGGCGATCAGATCATTCATCGCCGGCGCCGCGCCGCGATACGGCACATGGACGATATCGATGCCGGCGCGCGCCTTCAGCAGCTCGCCGGCCAGATGATTGGTTGATCCCAGGCCGGACGAGCCGAAATTGAGTTTGCCCGGCGATGCCTTGGCGAGCGCGATCAGCTCCGCCACCGTCGTCGCCTTCACGCCCGGATTGACCGCCAGCACGATCGGAACCGACGCGATCAACGCCACCGGCGTGAAATCCTGCGCGGGATTGAAGGGGAGTTGCGCGTAGAGCGACTGATTGACCGCGAGCGGTCCGGGCGCCGTCAGCAGCAACGTATAGCCATCAGCGGGCGAGCGCGCGACTGCATCCGCGCCAATGTTGCCGCCGCCGCCGGCACGGTTGTCGATCACCACCGGCTGTCCCCAGAGCTCCTGCAGCTTGGTGCCAAGCAAGCGGGCAACGACGTCGTTCGATCCGCCGGCGGGAAACGGCACCACGATCTTGATGCCGCGTTCGGGAAACCCTGCATGGGCAACCTGGCCGACCAGCGAAAACATGACCAGAGCCACCAGTGCAGAAACCACGTGCCGCATGCGAACCTCCAAATAATCGATTTTTCTTGCTTCGTCGATTTTATGTTGGCACTACTTAAGGCTGTCGTCAAATCGGCTGATTGCCACCGTTTATTTTCAGCGAACAAAGATCGCTTATTTGAAGGGAGTTGCCACGATGAGTGCGCATACGCCTGGCGCCCCACCGAAGCCCTGCCCCGGCCCCGATCGCCATCCGAAGCGGCCGGCATTCGTGATGCCGCGTGGTGCCTGCGATACCCATGTCCACGTCTTCGGCCCGCAGGTCGAATTTCCGTTCAGCGAACAGCGCAGCTACACGCCCGAAGACTGCACCTATGACGACCTGATGCAGCTCCACGAAACGCTCGGGATCGACCGCGCCGTCATCGTGCATGGCGGCGCTCACGGCACCGACAATAGTGCGACCCTCGCGGCCCTCGACCTCAATCCGCGGCGACTGCGCGGGGTTGCCGTGATCCCGTCGGGCCTGCCGCAACAGGAGCTCGAAGACATGCACCTCCGCGGCATGCGGGGCTGCCGCATGTCCACCGTCGTCAGCGGCGGCGCATCCTTTGCGCATCTGGCGGGCCTCGCGGACGAGACCTTCGATCTCGGCTGGCATCTCGTGCTGCATTTCAACAAAGCGAGCGAACTGGTCGATGTCGCGCCTCAACTGATGCAGGTCCGCAGTCCGTTCGTGCTGGATCACCTCGCCCGGATCAGCGCCGCGGAAGGCGTCGATTCCGAACCGTTCCAAACCTTGCTGCGATTGCTCGACACCGACCGCTGCTGGATCAAGCTCGCCAGCCTGTATCGCCTCTCTGCAGAGCCCTATCCGCATCGCGACATGCTGCCGATGATCGCGTGCGTGGTCGAAGCGCGTCCCGACCGCATCCTCTGGGGCAGTAACTGGCCACATCCGATCTGCCCGGTCGCGATGCCGAACGATGGCGACCTCGTCGATCTCATCCCGCTCTGGCTGCCGGATCCCAAAGCGCAGCAATTGGCACTGGTAGATAATCCGGCTTCGCTCTACGGTTTCGAGAGCATCGGACAGGCATCATGAGCACCGCACACACCACTACGGCCGGCGCGATCCCGACCACATTGTCCACCACGCTCGTCGCCCGCTTGCGGGATTCGATCATGCGCGGCGACCTACTGCCGGGCAGCAAACTCAATCTTGATCGCCTGCGCACCGCCTTCGGCGTCAGCCTCAGCCCGCTGCGCGAAGCGCTGTGTCGTCTGGAGAACGACGGACTCGTCGCGCTGATCGACCAGCGCGGCTATCGCGTCACGCCGGTCTCGGCGAGCAATCTCGCCGAGATCATCCGGCTACGCGTCGAACTCGAAGGCCTCGCCGTCAAGGAAGCCATCGAACACGGCGATGTCGCCTGGGAAGGACGCGTGCTCGGCTCGCTGCATCAGCTCAGCCGCTGCAAGCGCGGCTCACGCTCGGCCGCTGAACAGGAAGCCTGGGAGATTGCGCATCGCGCCTTCCATGCCGAACTGATCTCGGCATGCCAGATGCCGCTGCTGCGGCAGTTCTGCGCGACGCTGCACGATCAGAGCGATCGCTATCGCCGCATCTTCCTGAAGAAACATCAGCCAGATCGCGATGTGCCTGCAGAACACACTGCCATGGCCCATGCGATGATCGAGCGCCGCACCCGCGATGCAACACGGATCCTGCGGGAGCATATCGAACGCACGGGTCGGAATATCCAGGCGGTGTTGCCCGCCGAATAGACGCCGGCCGCGGCAACAGCTGCACTAGTGGATTGACGCTTCTCCCGTTTGATAGCGACGAGGACGAGTTTGGGATTGGCCGTCCAGACAAAGGGCTTTAGATCGGCGTTGGTTTCGGTAACGAAGCGATCGATGGCGGCTTTGAGATCATCCACGGATCGGAACACGCCGCGTTTGAGGCGGCGTCTCGCAAGCTTTGCGAAGATGCCTTCGACAGCGTTGAGCCATGATGCCGAGGTTGGTGTGAAGCGGAACGTCCAGCGGGATGCCGGGCCAACCATTCTTGCACCTTGGGATGTTTGCGGTTGGCGTAGTTGTCGATGATGGCGTGGATCGCCTTCGTGCCGGCACCTGGCCCTCGATGGTGTTGAGGAAGCGGATGAACTCCTGGTGCCGGTGGGGCTGCATATTGCGGCCGATAATGGTGCCGTCGAGGATATTCAGCGCCGCAAACAGATTGGTCGTGCCGTTGGTAGTCGTGGATCATCGTCCCGACGCGGCCCTTCTTCATCGGCAAGCCGGGTTGGGTGCGGTCGAGCGCCTGGATTCAATGAGTCCTGAGCCTCAGCGACCATATGTAAAAATACGGCAACTCGCGTATTTTGTATTAAGATCATCAGGCAAATGAATGCATGGATTCCAATCTTTGATTGGATCTGACTTATATCCTAGCGCCGTTGTAGCGGGGCGATGCATGAGCGGACTGCTGAGGACGATCATTGCTGACGATCATGCCTTCATTCGGGAAGGCCTGAAACAGCTTCTGTCGACCGTGGACAGGCTTACGGTCAGTGGAGAAGCGGCGGACGGTGAAGCCGTTCACCGGCTGCTGAACGAAAGCTCCGCCGATCTTCTCATACTCGATCTCGGCATGCCGGGTGTGAACGGGTTTCAATTCATAGCTAACCTGAGAACCGAATGGCCGGAGCTGCGAGTTCTTGTCGTGACCGCCAATGTTGAGCCACGTTCCATTCGGGCAGCGTTTTCTGCAGGCGCGAATGGCTATTTGACCAAGAGCGGCGATCCATCCGAACTCATCGCTGCAGTCGATGCCATCAGAAAAGGCAACGCCTATGTGGCGGAGGAGGTTCGTTTTGCGGTGGACCAGCATGACGGCCCGAACGACTCCCCGGAGCCCACGGCTGCGATCATATCTCCGGTCACGCTTACACGGCGCGAGCGGCAAATCCTGGGGATGATCCCTCACGGTGCCACCAGCCGCGACATCGCCAATCGGCTCGGCATTAGCCCGCTGACCGCCCGGAAACATCGCGAGAATCTGATGCGGAAGCTTGATCTGCACAGCGGTGCTGAATTGGCAGCCTACGCAATTCGTCTCGGCCTTCCAGCGGGCTAGCGCAACGGCAACTCGCGAACGAAGCCGCCGCACCTACCGGCGCGCGAAGAGGTTTCGATGCAAGAAGACAAGATACGCGAGGCGCTCGTCGAGCTTTTGTATCGCAATTCCTACGGAGTGGTGGTCGCCAACATCCTCATCTCCCTGGCGGCAGCATACGTACTGAGGAGCGTCGTATCGGCGAGCTGGTTGATCGGATGGCTCGGCGCGTTGTATCTGCTCACTGCCATACGCGTCCTGGCGGCGCGCCGGTTCTTCAGCCGAGATAGAGAGCCGACATCCGCGTTGCGATGGGCTTGGCTTGCGGCTGCGTTTTCCTGCGTGTCAGGCCTGCTGTGGGGAATGCTCGGCTGGGTTGGGTTCCTTCCTGAGGCGCCCATTCCTTTTTCATTCACGGTCATCGTCTTGACCGGTCTGATCTGCGGCACCGTTCCGTCGCTCTCGGCCTTTCCGCCCGCTCTCGTCGGCTCGATCGTAGCAACGGTGCTTCCGATCACGGTACGCTCGATTACCAATGGAGGTGATATCTCCGGCGCATATCTCTCCCTGCTTGCGGGGCTTGTGGCCATCAATCTCTATTACTGCCGCACAACGTACCACATGCTGCGTGAGACCATCAGGTTGCGCCTGGAAAATGTCGAACTGGTGAGCCACCTGCAGGAAGAACGCGACCGCGCGCAAGCGGCCGATCATGCGAAAACGCGTTTCCTTGCGGCCGCCAGTCATGACCTGCGCCAGCCGATCCATGCCTTGAGTCTACTGATCGCCACGCTCGCGGCGCTGGGTCACCGCGGCGCTGTCGCATCGGGCGATGCTCGCGATCTGGCCGGCAAGGCAAAATCCATTGTCGGCAACCTCAGCGCCCTCCTGAATGGACTGCTCGACATCTCCCGGCTCGATGCCGGCGTCGTCACTGTTGCGAAGGAGACGGTGAATTTGTCCCAACTTTTCAATCAACTCGGCAACGAATTCGCGCCCGTGGCGAAGGATCGCGGCCTTGATTGGCGTGTTGTTGAAAGCCGTCTGCTGGTGGACAGCGATCCCATGATGCTGAAACGGGTTTTGGACAATCTGCTGTCGAACGCTTTTCGATACACGAGATCCGGCGGCGTTCTGCTCGGCTGCCGTAGGCGCGACGCTTCGGTGGAAATCCAGATATGGGATACCGGCCCCGGCATCCCCGCAGATCAGCAAGCAATGGTGTTCGAGGAATTCGTGCAATTGCAGAATCCGGCGAGGGATCGCGCGCTCGGCCTCGGCCTTGGCCTCGCCATCGTTCGCCGCACCGCCGTACTGCTGCAACATCCGCTAAAGCTGGTCTCCGTCACCGGGCGCGGCTCGATGTTTTCCGTTACGGTTCCGATAGCCAGTGCGGTGGAAACTCCTTTGCCCGACAACAAGGCATCACCAGCCGGCATCGCCGTCGGCATCATGGTCGTGGAAGACGAGAGGAATGTTCTCGACATCATGGTACAGTTGCTCTCCCTGCAGGGGCATCGCGTCTATGCCGGCCGATCTGCCGCCGAGGTGCAACAGATTCATGCAGAGGCGATCGAGGCCGGCGATGCACCGGTCGATCTGATCATTGCCGACTACCGCCTCAGAGATGAGGCTACGGGCCTGGACGCAATCGGGGCCCTTTGCGCCCATATCGGCCGCTCGGTCCCTGCCGTTATCGTGACCGGCGATACCTCGCCGTCGCGGATCAAGGAAGCCATCGCCAGCGGTCATCGTATTCTGCACAAGCCGATCACCGGCGAGGAATTGCACGAAGCGATCGTTGCAGCCTGTGTTGAGGGCAAGGAATCGATCGATAGCGGTCGCTAAAAGCATATGTAGCTGCCCCGGATTGGCGATCACCCGGCCACGGTTGAGATTATGTCTCGGCGCTGATCTCCCACGGCGGCGCCACCTGCGGCGGCGCAGGGCCTTTCGACATTAGCCTCCTTGCCGACGACGAAATACGACATCTGCCGTATCGCTCGCGTATGAACCCAGCGATATCGTTCACCCCAACTGGACGCGCTTAAGCAGCAGCCGATCTTGAATTCGGCAGTTAGAAGCAGGAGCGCGCTTTCAAAGTGACAGTCGAATTTTCCGAACGCATGCAAGAAGGAAATTTGGATATGGCAGTTACCAAGAGCTCCCACATCCGTCGACCAACGCCTCCTCCGTCTCCTCTCAAAGCGTGGGCAATCGCTGTCCTGGCTGGCTTCGGCATTTTGCACGTTGTCGGAGGATACATGCTGAACCACGTGTCGAGTATCCAACCTATCGAAACGGCAACAACGGCGATCCACGGCGACTAGATGGATTGGTTGTTATCGCTTGAGTGAGTTCGGACGCCCCAGCGTTCCCGCTATTGAAGACGATCACCGTTCCAAAGGAAGCGATGCCATGTCAGATATAGCGGCTTATTTGACGCTAAGCGGGGCGGTCTTTGCGGGCGCGTTCGTTTCCGGCCTTTCCGGGTTTGCGTTCTCGGCGGTCGCCGGTGCTGTCCTGCTACACGTTTTTCCGCCTATGGAAGCTGTGCCATTGATGATGGCTTGCAGCATCACTGTACAAGCGGCCACTCTGTTTGCGCTACGCAAGAACATGCAATGGAAAACCAGCCTCGTTTTCATCGCGGGTGGACTGCTGGGCATTCCGATCGCGATCTATCTCCTGCAAAATGTAGGTACTGGAACCTTCAGACTGGGTTTTGGAGCTCTCGTATCCCTTTACGCGACATATGCCTTGTTCCGGCCAACGCCTGCCTGCTCGCGTCAGATGGAGAGCCAGAGCAGAAACGCGCTGGTAGGGTTTGGTGGGGGACTGGTCGGCGGATTGACTGCGATGCCCGGCGCGCTTCCTGCGATCTGGTGCGACATCCATGGTCTCCCGAAAAATCAGCAGCGCGGTCTGGTTCAACCCTACATAGGGGTCATGCAGCTTTTCGCCCTTGCTCTCATGCTTTCGCACCACAGCCTTTCGTTAAAGGTCTTGATCAACTTTGGCATGTCTCTACCCGCCTTGGCTGCTGGAACGGCTTTAGGCATCGTCCTGTTCGGACGGGTCAACGAAGCAGCCTTCAAACGAATTATCCTGGGCTTGTTGCTGTTTTCGGGACTTTGCCTTGTGATCTAGATGCGAGCTCTCAATAGTCGGCTGCTGGCCGGGGTCGGCGAACTAAACCGGCTTGTCCTGCACCGTTTCCTTGGCAATCAGCCGCTCGATCCGCGCTTCTTCCTCGGCGGTGAGTTTCATCACGGCATCATCATCGCCTGCAGCTTGGCCCCGCCGCCGGTTGTGCCACCATAGCGCAACGCCACCACCGATCAGCACCAGTGGCGTCAGCAGCCACAGCAGCAGCGTGTGCAGGTTGAGCCGCGGCTTCAGCAGCACGAATTCGCCGTAGCGCGCCACCAGGAAATCCAGCACCTGCTTGTCGCTCTCGCCGGTGGCGATGCGCTCGCGCACCAAGAGGCGCAGGTCGCGCGCCAACGGTGCATCGGAATCGTCGATGGACTGGTTCTGGCAGACCATGCAGCGCAGCTCCTTCGACAGGTTGCGCGCGCGGCCTTCCTGGGCCGGGTCCTTCATGATCTCGTCGGGCTGCACCGCATGCGCGAGCGGCGCAGCGAGCAGGAACATGACGGCGATGAGGCTTGCGACAATGCGTGTCACGCCATCACTCCGCCGGCTGTAGTGCGCGCGCCGCCTTGGCCGGCTTCGGCGCGCCGACGCGTAGCCGCCGGTCGGACAGTGACAGCAGCCCGCCAAAGGCCATCAGCACCGGCCCCCACCAGATCATCAGCACCAGCGGCTTGTGATACATCCGCACGGCAACTGCGCCGCTGGCGGCCTCCTCACCAAGCGAGATATAAAGCTGGCTGGCGCCGCGCGACAGCAGCGCGGCTTCCGTGGTGGAGGACTGCCGCGCGGTGAAGTTGCGCTTCGATGGCGTCATCTCGCCGATCTCGTCGCCGCCGCGCGTCACCCTGAAGCGCGCGAGGCTTTCGCGGAAATTCGGCCCCTGCCGCTGCGTCACATCCTTGAGCGTGAGCTCATAGCCGGCAAGCTTCGCCACATCATTCGGCTGCATGGTGCCGATATATTCGGTATTCCAGGTGCTCTCGCAGACGATACCGATCAGCGCGACGCCGATGCCGGCATGAGCAAAGGCCGTGCCCCAGGCCGCGCGCGGCAATCCGCGCGCACGGCGGAACGCCGCACCGACCGGTAAACGAAACAGCATGGTGCGTTCGGCGATATCGACGATCGATCCGGCAATGACGAACACGCCGAGCCCGATCGCCAGCGGTGCCAGCGCCGCACCGCCCGTCGTCCATGCCCAGACCAGTGCTACCGCCAGAAGCGCGGCGATTCCGGCAGCCATCAGCCGCTGCGTCACGCCTCTGAGATCGCCGCGCTTCCACGCCAGCAGCGGCCCGAACGGCATCGCCAGCAGCAGTGGCACGAACAGCGGCCCGAATGTGAGATTGAAGAACGGCGCGCCGACCGAGATTTTCTCGCCGGTCAGCATTTCCAGCGCCAGCGGATAAAGCGTGCCGATGAACACCGTGGCGCAGGCCGTGGTGAGGAACAGGTTGTTCAGCACCAGCGCGCCCTCGCGCGAGATCGGCGCGAACAGTCCGCCCTGCTTCAACGACGACGCACGCCACATATACAGCGTCAGGCTGCCGCCAATGAACACGCACAGGATCAGCAGGATGAACACGCCGCGCGTCGGGTCGGTCGCGAAGGCGTGAACCGAGGTGAGGACGCCGGAGCGCACCAGGAATGTGCCGAGCAGCGACAGCGAGAAGGTAAGGATCGCCAGCAAGATGGTCCAGACCTTCAGCGCGTTGCGTTTCTCCATCACCACCGCGGAGTGCAGCAACGCGGTGCCGGACAGCCATGGCATCAGCGAGGCGTTCTCGACGGGATCCCAGAACCACCAGCCACCCCAGCCGAGTTCGTAATAAGCCCAGTACGAGCCCATCGCGATGCCGAGCGTCAGAAAGATCCACGCCACCAGCGTCCATGGCCGCACCCAGCGCGCCCAAGCGGCATCGATGCGGCCTTCGATCAATGCAGCGACGGCGAAGGAGAATGCGATGGAGAAGCCGACATAGCCGAGATAGAGCATCGGCGGATGCACCGCGAGGCCGATATCCTGCAGCACCGGATTGAGATCGCGGCCCTCGAGCGGCGGCTGTGCCAGCCGCAGGAACGGATTCGAGGTCATCAGGATGAACAGATAGAACGCCGCGGCGATCCAGCCCTGCACCGCCAGCACATGCGCGCGCAGCGACAGCGGCAGATTATTGCCGAAGGCGGCGACGAGCCCGCCGAACAGTGCGAGGATCGACACCCACAGCAGCATCGAGCCTTCGTGGTTTCCCCACACGCCGGTGATCTTGTAGAGCAGCGGTTTTGCGGAGTGCGAATTCTCGAACACATTGGCGACCGAGAAATCCGACGTGACATAGAGCGTCGTCAGCGCGAGAAACGACAGCCCCGCAAACAGCAACTGCGCCAGTGCCGTGGAGCGCGCGACATTCATCAATGCAGGATCGCGCAGGCGCGCACCGATGATCGGCACCGTCGACTGGATCAACGCCAGCGCCAGCGCCAGCACCAATGCATAGTGTCCCGCCTCGGCAATCACTGCAAAACACTCTGTTTTGCAGGCGTCACCACTGGCTTTGCAGCGCCCTGCGACATCACCGGCTTGCCGCCCTCGCCTTCCTGCCAGCGCCCCTGTTTCTTGAGCGCGTCAGCGACTTCCTTCGGCATGTAGTTCTCGTCATGCTTCGCCAGGACCGTATCGGCCTTGAACACGCCCGACGCATCCATCGCGCCTTCGGCGACAACGCCCTGCCCCTCGCGGAACAGATCCGGCAGGATGCCCTTGTAGTTCACCGGCAAGGTTGCGCCACCATCGGAGACCTTGAAGCTCACGGCGAGATTATCGCCGCGCACCAGCGAGCCCTGCTCGACCATGCCGCCGAGACGAAAGCGCTTGCCAACGGGGATCTGCTTTTCGGCAACCATCTGCGGCGTCGAGAAGAATACGATGGAGTCGCGCATCGCGTTGAGCACGAGTCCGGCCGCGATGGCGAGCACCACCAGCGCTCCACCGATCATCGTCAATCGTCGCTGCTTGCGTGTCATTGCGCGTTACCCATCCAGCCCGGTGTCTTTCAGGCCATCGTTCAGCTTGCGCAGCCGCTCGGCATCGGTGCCGACCGCCTCCCGTGCATCCGCTAGCGCGCTCTTTGCCTTGTCGCGCTCACCGAGCACCATATAGGCACGCACCAGCCGCAACCATCCCTCGACATCGCTGCCATCCTGCTTGAGCCGCGTGGCAAGCCGGTCCACCATGCCATGGATCATCGCATTGCGGTCGCCTGCATTCATGCCCTGTACCGACGCGATCGTGTCTTCCGACAGTGCCGGCAGGTTCGGGCCTGATTTCGGAGCGCTGCCGCCGACGCGCGCCAGGGCCGCCGTGACCACCGGACGCCACGGCGCATCCGCAGATCCCTTTGCCAGCATGTCGCGCCAGATCACCGCCGCGTCGCTGCCACGCCCGTCCTGCTCAGCCGCTAGGCCCAGGAAGTAGCGTGCCTTCACCTCTCCGGCATCGAGCGCGACAGCGCGTTCGAATTCGGTCTTGGCATCCGCGGTGATGACACCATTGGCGGCCATCGCCATGGCCTCGCCGAGATCGGCGCGCCGCGCGGCCGTATCGCCGGCATAAGTGATCGCATTGCGGAACGCGCGCACCGCATCGTCGGTACGGCCGATCTTCGCCAGCACAGGCGCCAGCACGGTCCAGCCACGGCCGTCGGTCGGGTTTTTCTCGAGATGCTGCTCGACCTGTGCGACGAGATTGTCCAGCGGCTGGGTGGGACTGGGCGACTGGTTGCGCGCGGCGAGCGGAAAGTCCGGCATGGCAGGCGAACCGAGCGGCAGATAGAAGCCGATGGCCAGCAGCGGCAGGCCGATCAGCGCCACCAGCGCCACCGCGCGGCGAAAGCCCGGACTGCTGCCCACAGACGCCGCGCCCTCCGCGTCGACCGCTGCCAGCAGACGACGGCTGATCTCGACACGTGCCGCTTCCGCCTCGGTCGGCCCGATCAGGCCGGCGGCGGTATCGCGGGTGATTTCAGCGAGCTGATCCCGGTAGACAGTGGCCTCGGTACCCCCGGCATCGGAGCGGGTCCGGCCAAGCGGCCACAACACGGCGAAAGTCGCCGCGGCGGTCATCAAGGCGAACACAAACCATAAGGCCATCAATGGGTTCCGGCGTAGTCTTGAGTCGATCTAAACGACGTCTTTGCCGGGTTACACCATGGCCATCGACGCCGCGCAATTGACTTTTATGCCATCGCGACGTCCAGCCGCTTGTTCTGGATCAAGAATTGCGGCGGCTGCGAGCCCGCTTTCCGAGTAATGCCCCCTCCGCGACGTGGATGCCCTCCGGGAAGACCCATCGACGCGATTGATGAAACCGCTATCGGGCCTGTCGCGCGCCGACAAAGGCCGCGGTTATTTCATCCGGCGCAATGATGAAGTGCACAGAGCGTGCATTCTCGCGCGCCGGATCATGAAGCAACTTGCATTCGCTGAACGGGAATGGACCCGACCACGAATTCAGGATCACAATCATGAAGCTCTATCACCATCCACTATCCGGCCACTCTCATCGCGCGCATCTGTTCGCTTCGCTCCTTGGCCTGCCCCACGAACTCATCGAGGTTGACCTGAAGTCGGGCGCGCACAAGACGCCGGATTTCCTTGCGCTCAATCCGTTCGGTCAGGTGCCGGTCCTCGATGACAGTGGCACCATCGTCTCCGACTCGAACGCCATCCTCGTTTATCTCGCCAAGACGTCCGGCCGAGCCGAGTGGCTGCCCGATGACGCGAAGGGAAGCGCGGCCATCCAGCGCTGGCTGTCCGTCGCTGCCGGCCAACTGGCTTATGGTCCTGCCGCTGCACGGCTGATCACCGTTTTCGGCAGGAACTTCAATCCAGAGGAAGTCATCGAGCGCGCGCACGCCTTGTTGGCACTGGTCGAAGCGCATCTCGCCGATCGCGACTGGCTTGTCGGCAATGGTCCGACCATCGCGGATGTGGCGCTCTACAGCTACATCGCAAGCGCGCCGGAAGGAAATGTCGATCTGTCCGGCTATGCCAAGGTGACCGCCTTCTTGCGCCGCATCGAAGCGCTGCCCGGCTTCGTGCCTTTCGCCAAGACCCCCGTCGGCCTCGCCGCTGCGGCTTAACTGCGTGTGTCGGGCGTATCCAGGCATACGCCCGACACCGCCAACGAGAGCGGACCGATGACCGATATTATGTCGCTATCAAAACTGGACATCTGGCACGCCGGCGAGAAGGCGATTCAGGAAAAGGTCGGCGTTTCGACTCACATGGATGAGCTCGGCAAGCGCATCGTGCGCGACTACATGCCGGCGCAACACCGGGATTTCTACGCCCAGATCCCCTTTATCGCGCTCGGCAGCGTCGACGGCGCAGGTGACGCATGGGCCACATTTGTCACCGGCAAGCCTAGCTTCATCTCATCGCCAACAGCGCAATCGCTCGATATCGATGTCGTCAGGGAGCCAAGCGATCCCGCCAGCGAAGGGATACACGAGGGCGATGCAATCGGCCTGCTCGGCATCGAACTTCACACGCGCCGCCGGAATCGCGTCAACGGCGTCATCGGACCATCGGACCACAACGCGATCCATTTCGACGTCGATCAAAGTTTCGGCAATTGCCCGCGCTACATCCAGCTCCGCGATTATGAGTTCGTCCGCGATCCACGCAAACTGTTTACGGGAAATATCGAAGAGAAAGCCGAAATCGACGCAACGGCACGCCGCATGATCGAAGCCGCCGACATGTTCTTTGTCGCGTCCTATGTCGAGCGAGAATCCCGTCGACAGGTCGACGTCTCGAGCCGCGGCGGCAATCCCGGTTTCGTTCGCGTTGCCGACGACGGTACGCTCACAATCCCGGATTTCGCAGGCAATCTCTTTTTCGCGACGCTGGGCAACATCCTCATCAACGGCAAAGCCGGACTCTTGTTTGTCGATTTCGAGACCGGCGACGTGCTGCAGATGACCGGTGACGCCCGGGTCGTGCTGGACGCCCCGGAGATCGCCGCCTTCCAGGGCGCCGAGCGCCTTTGGCAATTCAACGCGCGGCGCGTCGTTCTTCGGCGCGGTGCCCTGTCCCTGCGCTGGTCGTCCCGGCCGGACGGATGGGCTCCGAGCACACTCATGACAGGCAGTTGGGAGCAGGCAGCCGGTCGTCTGCGGGCTGCAGAACTTGCGACCAAATGGCGGCCGTTCAAGGTCATCAACATCGTCGATGAGAGCGCAACGGTCAGGTCGTTTCATCTCGAGCCGACTGACGGCGCCGGCCTCCTCCCTCATCGCGCCGGACAGTATCTCCCGATCAGACTGCCCATTGACAGAGCGGAGAAGACCACCATCCGAACCTATACGCTGTCGGTCGCGCCTTCGGATCACGTCTACCGCATCAGCGTCAAACGCGATGGACTGGTGTCGCAGCGGCTACACGACGGCATCAATATTGGCGACGTGATCGAAGCAAGCGCGCCCGCCGGTGAATTCACCATCGATGCCGCTGAGGCGCGGCCAGCGGTGCTTCTGGCGGGCGGCATCGGCATCACGCCGATGCTCGCGATGCTGCGGCATGTGATTTACGAAGGGCTGCGGACGCTCAAGATTCGACCGACCGTGCTTTTTCAGGCAGCCCGTTCGAAGAACGAGCGCCCCTTCGGCAACGAATTGGACGAACTTGCGGCCTCCGCTGGAGACGCAGTCCGCATTATCCGCGTTCTCGGCGATATCGCGGATGCCGAAGAAGGTCCCGACTACGACACTGCGGGGCGTATCGACATGGCCCTGCTTTCACGGTTCATGCCGGTCGGCGACTACGATTACTATCTCTGCGGACCTTCCGGATTCATGCAGTCGATCTATGACGGTCTTCGTGCACTGAACATCGCTGACAACCGTATCCACGCCGAGACATTCGGCCCCGCGTCACTGGTACGAACCGTCGACAGCCCGGCGACAGCGCCGGCGCGCCAGCCATCGTCGTCGACATCGGTGCATGTCGTGTTCACAGAGTCATTGAAGGAAGCGCGCTGGACACCAGAGTCGGGATCGTTGCTCGACCTCGCCGAATCCCGAGGCCTGAGCCCCGATTTCAGTTGTCGGGAAGGACATTGCGGCACCTGCCGAACGAAGCTTCTGGCGGGAGCGGTGACCTACGTCAAAGAACCAGCCGCTGCGGTGGCCGACGATGAAGTCCTGATCTGCTGTGCCGTTCCGGCCGCACAGAACGGCAACGAAGCCAATCGCATTCAATTGGCGCTCTGATCTCGGGATGAGGCGATGCGGATGTCACATCGCCGACGAGCCATTTCGCATCGCCTGGCCTAGCCGGCCCGCTTCGGCTTGCGCTCGACCACGACCATGGCCTGTTCGGCGGCGCGGCTCATCAGCGAGGCGTATTCCTGGCCGAACAACACCTGGCAGAAGCGGATCGCGGCCTTGGCCTGCATCTGCCGGTAGCTACGGACGCGGGCATCGCCGGCGCGCAGCGACTGCACCAGCGACTCCGTGGACTTCTCGACATATTGCTGCAGGTCGGAATAGGTCCGCAGCGTCACCTCGTTGATGGCGAGTTCGCTGGCATAGGTCCGGCACACCGCGACGAAATTGATCAGCGCCACGGTCTCCTCGACCTCGGCGAAATCGATCGTCGCCGTCGCGGCAATATCCTTGTCAGGGCGCTGGCGCAGCAGACGTCGCACCCTGCCCGGCACGCTCTCGATCTCCGACTGCAGCGTCGAGGAAATCTCCACCCGGATCGACGCCATCTGGCGGCCCCAAGTGGAATCGTTGCGCATGTCGAGTTCGGTGCGCAGGCCGCGCACGCCGTCATGGGCGATCTTGAGATGTTCGGGGGCGCTGTCGAACTTGCCGCGCCTGATATCGGAGCGCAGTTCGGCCGCGACGCGATTGAGATCGGACAGCGCCATGGTCACGGCGACACCATAGGGCGTGGCGGCCACGCGGATTTCATCGTCCGAGGCCGCGATCTTCACCGCCAGACGAATGATCTGCCATGGCGCCGCCAGCCGTTGCATCACCAGCGAGAGTGCGAAAGGCAGCACCTGCGGCGTGGTCAGTGTCGGCACGTTCAGCGCGCTGTTCACCGAGGCGATCTGGCTATCGCCGAAGCTGCGCAGCACGCTCGGCAGCTTGCCCGCAAAGCCGTCGAGTTGCTCGCGCGCCTTCAGCACCGCGCCGATGGACGGCAGGTCCTCGACCGCATGGGTCGGCCCGATGCGGGCCGCGCCGCGATTGCCCGATGTGGCAGTGGTAATGGCGGCTGCTGCCGCCTGCTGGAATTTCTTGACGGCGCGCTCGATGTCCGAAGCGCCCGGCTCGGGCGATACGGTGACGGCCGCCTCGAACTCGCGCACGGCGTCCGCGGCGTCGCGCTCCAGCCACTGCCAGATCGGCAGCAGCGAGGCGCGCCGGATTTGTCCGGGCCGGACATTGCCCACACCTTCGACAAGGAACGGCTCGAGCGATTTGAAAACCAGCCGGGTCGGATCCTCGACGCGCGGGCGCACCGCATTCTCGTGGCCGCGAACCACGCCGCGCAGCAGGTCGAGTACGAAATTGGCGACCACGACGTCTTCGCCGCGCTCGATCGCGCGCTCATATTCGCGCATCAGCAGCATCTGCGACTGCTCGGGCAGTTGCGCCAAATACTCCCGCAAGCGATCGATCGAGGTTTTGTTCATGCAGCCTAGGAATCCGTGCTTTCCGGTCGATCTACAACCGAAAATCGCCACCGATTTTTGTAGCAGGCGCCCCGTTAAGAAGGCGTTGAGGAACCGGGATCAGGCCGCCGCCCAGGTGCCTTCAGGGCTGCGGCAGGCGGTACCGCGGGCGGTCTTGAGGTCACCATTGACGGTGACCGTGTGGGAAAAGCCGCGGCATTCCCGGCCTTTCTGGTTATAGGCCGGGCCAGCAACAATGTTGCCATAGCGTCCCGACGTGGCGTTGCGCCAGGGCACCGGCGCGCCGGGTGCACCGCGGTCGAGGGCGGCGATCTGGGCCTCGTAGGCCAGCCGGCGGTCCTCGTCGTTGAGCTGGGCGCCGAGTTTGGCGCCGATCAGCCCGCCAAAGGCGGCATTGGTCACAGCCGCCGCTGCGTTTTCCTCGGACAGGCCAACGGCCGACTTGGTGCTGCTGTAGGCCCGGGCGATCGTATCGGTGCCGAGGCCCAACCCGCCGTCCGACGTCGTCACGTCGCAACCACCCAGCGTCAGCGCGACGGCGGCAACACAGAAGGCGTTGAACTTGACCATGGACCGCAGACCCCGAACGCAAACCGGAACACAGGAAACGTCAAAGACGTTACGAACGGGATAATTCGGGCGACAACGGGGCGCAACATGGCCGGAACTCAGACACCCGGCAACACCAGTTCGGCCCGCAGCCCGCCGATCGGCGCCTTGCCGAGCGTCAGGCTACCGCCATAGAGCGCGGCCAGATCGACCACGATGGACAGACCCAGACCTGACCCCGGCTTGGTCTCGTCGAGCCGCTGGCCGCGGCGCGCGACCTGGGCGCGCTCGGTATCGGACAACCCGCGCCCGTCGTCATCGACGATGATCCGCAGCTTCGACGCCGGATCGGCACCGCCGGTGCGCTCGACCTGCACGCCGATGGTGACATGGGAGTCCGCCCATTTGCAGGCGTTGTCGACGAGGTTACCGACCATCTCCTCGATGTCCTGTTTTTCGCCACGGAATTTCGCCGCGGCATCGGCCTCAAGGTCGATGGTGATGCCGCGGTCCCGGTGAATCTTCTGCATTGTCCGGCACAGCGCCTCCAGCGCCGGCGCGACATCGGTGACGGTGCCGACGATGGTGACACGCGCAGCGATCCGCGCACGCTCGAGATGATGCGTCACCTGATCGCGCATCACATCGGCCTGCTCCAGCACCTTGCTCGCAAAGGGGTCGATGCCACGGCTGTTCGCCTCGTTGACGATGACCGACAGTGGCGTCTTGATCGCGTGGGCGAGATTGCCAACATGGGTGCGCGCGCGTTCAACGATGGCGCGGTTGGCATCAAGCAGCGCGTTCATCTCGCCCGCCAGAGGTGAGATCTCGACAGGGAATGTGCCCTCCAGCCGCTCGGCACGGCCGGACCGGATATCGGCAATGGCATCCGACATGCGCTTCAGCGGCGCGAGGCCGAAGCGGACCTGGAAGATCGTGGTGAGCACGAGCACGATCGAGAGGGCAGCGAATGTGCCGCCAAGATAATAGTCGAAGGTGCGGGTTTCCTCGAAAATCTCGGTGGCGTCGCCGGCAACGCTGATGCGGAATTTGCCGTCGGCGCCGAGATCGACGGGACGCTCCACCATGCGCAGGCGCTGCTCTTCCGGCCCATCCACATAGCCCTGGCGGATCCCCGACGCCGTGAGCTCGACGCCCTGGTCTTCGAGCTTGGGCAGCTTCTTGTCCCACAGCGAGCGCGAGGCCCGCATCTCGGTCTTCGCGCCTTCGGTGGGCGCGATTTCCCAGTACCAGCCCGACAGCGGCAGTTCGAACAACGGCTCACCGAGCGACGGCGTGTCGTGATCGGGCGCGTCCGGCGGATTGGCGACTTCCGCCACCAGGGTGCGGAGATAGAGATTGAGGCGGCGATCGAAGGCGCGCTCGGTGGCGCTGCGATAGACCGAGGACAGGACGATGCCGGTGATCAAGAGGATGACCACCACCCAGGCCGTCGCCGACAGAAACAGCCGCGTTGCGAGCGAGCTGTTGCGCATCAGCGCATGATCCCGGAGATGATCACGGCTGCGGCGGCGTGAGCAGATAGCCGAGGCCGCGCACGGTCTGGATGATATCGACGTCGAGCTTCTTGCGGATACGGCCGACGAACACCTCGATGGTGTTGCTGTCACGATCGAAATCCTGATCGTAGAGATGCTCGACCAGTTCGGTGCGCGAGATCACGCGGCCGGTATGGTGCATCAGATAGGACAGCAGCCGGTATTCGTGTGATGTCATCTTGATCGGATTGCCGGAAACGCTGACGCGGCCGGTGCGGGTATCCAGCGACACGGGTCCGCAAGTGAGTTCGGACTGGGCGTGGCCGGTGGAGCGGCGCAATAGCGCGCGGATGCGGGCCAGCACCTCTTCGAGGTGGAACGGTTTAGCGACGTAATCGTCGGCGCCGGCATCGAAGCCCTGCACCTTGTCGCTCCAGCGGTCGCGCGCGGTGAGGATCAAGACCGGCATGATGCGGTTGTTGCGGCGCCAGGCTTCCAGCACCGAAATGCCGTCCATCTTCGGCAGGCCGATATCGAGCACCACGGCGTCATAGGGCTCGCTGTCGCCGAGGAAGTGCCCCTCCTCGCCATCGAAGGCGCGATCGACGACATAGCCGGCATCGGTCAGCGCCGTGGTGAGCTGACGGTTGAGATCGGGATCATCTTCGACAACAAGCAGGCGCAAATGACTTCTCCGCGTTCACAATCCGAATTGATGCCCGGACGCGTGAACACTCCATGAATGGCGACGGCCGCCAACCTTACTTTTTCTTCACACCGTCTTTGACCAGAACCGCCTTGACCAGCTTTTCGACCATGCCGGGCGAATCCTGCCCGGTCAGTGCACTGACCTTTTCGCGGGTGCGGCCGCTGATATAGACGCCTAGCACGCCGAACCGGAACCCCCAATAGGTCACCAGGAGCGCTGTGGCGTTGACCAGCGCGTTGATGGTCTGGATGTCCCCGGTCCAGAATTCGTGCATCAGCACACACCAGAGCGCGGCGCATTCTACCGTCAATTCCAGCGCGTAGGCCGGCCGCCACCAGCGCTGCAGCGGATCGTCGCTGGCGATCTCGGCGCGGATCGTGGTCTGGGTTTCGCTGATCGCCGCGCGCTGAGTCTCCGCCTCGGCGCGGATCATGTCAGCCCAATGCGCCTCGGCTTCAGCCAGCCTGGCCGGATCGGCCGCGGGGAGCGCCGCCTGCACCGCCGCCGGTGTCAGCGTCACCGAGCCCACCGCCTTGGCGAGGATTTCGCCGGCCACACCACCGAGCGGACCGCCCAATGCCGTCCCCAGCATCGGCGCGCCCAGCGCAATCACCTGTTTGGCAAGGTCACCCCAGTCCATGGTCATGTCCTCCGGAAGGCCGCGACAAGCGCGGCAATGAAAGCGGAAAGATTGGTAGGCTTATTGGTGGGTTTGGCTGCCGGCAGTTCGGGCACCAGCGGCGGCGATGCGATCACGGGCGGTAGCCCCACGGACGGCGCGGTCGCCAGCGACACATCGCGCAGCGCAGTCTTCCATTTCGCCAGCCACGCCTTCCGCTCGGCGAGCCCCACGGTGCCGCCATTGAGCCGCCGGGTAACGCCAACGACATCGTCGTATCCAGCAAATGGCAGGCAGCCGCAATTGATGAAATCCGACACAGCGCAAGTGAGGAAGTAACGCGGATCGATCAGGTAGTCGGGATGCTTGACCACATCGATCCCCGTGGCCTTCCTGACCCGCTCATAACCTTCGCGGCCCGTCGTCTGCGATCCGCCCCGGCCGCGGAAATTCCAGCCGTCGTCGGAACCGACGGCATTGCCCATGCGGCCGTTATAGACCTTGTTGGCGAGCGCCCGCGGATTGCCGGCATAAGGTGCGGCACTCGCCATGGTGGGAAACCGCGACGGCCAGACCTGCATCATGCGCCCGGCGCTGTAGTTCATGTTCTCGACGACGTCGCGCCCTGCTCCGCATTCGTGTGATATCTGCGCCATTACATGCGCGGCGAGCAAAGGCGTGGCGATGCTGTAACGCGCAAACACAGCCTCGGACGATTGCACCATACCCGACAGCAATCCGGGCACGCGGCTATCGCCCTGCGGCCAGAGACGCCGCAAGGTTGTTTCATCGAGCTTCATGATGATGATCCTGTAAGAGAGCGAGATCCTCGCCTTCGCGCAACTAGGCGATGCGGTGGCCGTAGAAGCCGTTCTGCGCGGCGGCGATATAGCCGTCGTTGGTCTCCATCGCGGCCCAGACCGAAATGGCATCGCCGGCGGCGAGCTTGAGCAGCGCATGGCCGCTCAGCATCGTCCGGTTGCTGATGAGCGCCGACGACGTCTGCACGCGCGTGTCGTCGAGCAGCTCGACGCCGTTCTTGTACATGGCCGCCGTCAGCGTGGTTGGCACCGCCGCATTGGCCTTGAACATCACGCGGAAGCCGAGCGCATAGATGCCGGCGACCGGTGCGACGAACTGGTTGGTCGCGGGATCGAAAACGCTCTGGTCGTTATGCCCCGTATTGTTGAACTGAACCTTGGTGAAGGTGTTCGCCGCGCAATATTTGTCGAAGTTCAAATAAGCGAGAAATTTCGGGGACTGCTCGAAACTGACCTGCCCGCTCGTCTTGTCGACTACCAGCGCGGTCCGATAGGTCACGCCATCGGCGGAGACCTTGATCGAGAGATCGTCGCTGCCCAGCAAGCCGATCAGGGCGCGCGGTGAATAGTTCGACTGCAATGTGAAGCCGACATCCTTCGTTGCATTCAGCTTGTTGAACGTCACCCGCAGGTCGCCGCTGCCGGGTGTTACATCGTCATGCGACAGCAGCACGGCATCGGACTTGACGCTGAAGCGGTTGCTGCTGTCGGCCGCTGTGTTGACGCCGAGATGGTCGATATTGTCGAGCGCAAGATTGCGCAGATCGCGCCACAGCGCGCCGTCGAACACCATCATCACGTCATCGGCGATCGACCAGACGCACCAGCCGGCTTTCGGGACAAGAAAAGCCCAGGCGCCGTCCTGCCATGTGGCGATGGCCAGCGCATGGCCGCTCCAGGCCCCTGACGCCCCGGCCGCCACGATATGCCGTGCGCCCTCGGCCGGCGACGCCGGCGGTACGGTTCGCGTCACATCGAGTACCGAGATCTGGATCGCCGCGTCGAGAATGCGCAGCGCCTCGTTGTGGGTGACGTGTTTCTGCGCCTGCCCGCCATCGATGAAGGGCAGTCCGAGATTCGGCGTGTCGGTCATGTCTACGGTCTCGCGCTCTCAGCCGTCATTTCGAGCGCAGCGAAGCAATCCAGAAAACCAAGAGCTGGATTGCTTCGTCGCTATGCTCCTCGCAATGACGATCACAATGAAATTATACCCTCGGTCGCATGCCCGGCACCGACGGTGCCGGAGAGCTGCGCCACGCGCAGATGCAGGCTCAGCTGCGGTGCGTCGAAATCCGCGAGTTCGTCGGCCACCGCATAAAGCGCTTGCGATGTGGTGCAGGCGATGCTGCGGATGACCGACGTGCCGGACAAAATCTCGAGCCGGTATGCCTCGCCGTCTTCGCCGAGGGGCACTTCGGCATTCCAGCCATCGCCATCGAGACGCGTTCGCCTGATCCATGAGATGTGAATGCCGTCGCTCTTGCGCGCGGCCTTCACATGCGCGGGCGCCAGCGGCAGCAGCGCACTGCGATCCGGCGTCAGCACCAGCGCGACGGCTGAGGCATCGTCATGGCTGCGGCCATTGCCGACGACGCGCAGCGACAATGGTCGTTCGAGTGCGTCGAGTCCCCGTGCGATCGGCACCAGGCTTCTGTCGAGCATCACGAACGGCGCACCAACCGGCAATAGCGCTGCCATCGCGGATTCCGACCCCGCCTGCCCGCGCAGCAGCCGCGACAGCTTATAGGTGTTGGCCTCGACCAGTTCGGCATTGGCGAACTGGATGATCTCCCAGTCTCCCTCCGCATTCCGCAGTGCTGCGGAATTTCTGCCGCCGAGCACCCGCGCGTCGGACAATGACGCCAGCGCGCCGCCATGGAGCTTCACGCGGCATGTGCTGGCATTGTCCCATCGTGCGGTCGGTCCGGCCGGCAGCGCATCCAGTGTCTCGCCGATCACCGCAGGCGTCGCCGCGACCGCAGCGACCTGGAAACTCGCGCCGTCCTTCGATTGCCAGATCACCACCGAGCCCGGCCATGGATTGGCGAAGACAGCGAGCCGCGTCAGCACGTCGGTATTGCCACTGTCAATGACAGGCAGATTCAGCGCGAGTACCTGCACCGGCCCGAGCGCCGCCGGCACCGGCGGCAGCTTGATCTCGGGCGCCAGCAGCGGCACGGCAAACACGTCGGGAGCGATACTGCGCGCCGTCACCTGCCGCGCCTGCGTATCGACGAGCCCGCTGATCTCGAACAGCCGTCGCCTTTCGTTGAGCGTCAGCGCGATCACGTCGCCCGGCGCCAGTGCCAGCGCATTCATGCCGACCGCGAACTCCGCGCGCTCGCGCCCCGCCCACAGATCCTGCAACCAGACCTCGGCGCGCTGCGTCGCTGCCGTATCGCTGGTGATGACGGCAAGGTCCGCATGCAGCATCCGGCTGGCGCCGCCGGTGAGTTTGCGCGATGTGACTGCCGAGCGCCGATAATCGGTCAGCGCATCGCTGAAGCCGATGCTGACCTGACGGGGCAATTCGGTCTCCTGTGCGCGCACCAGCCGCGCCAGCGCGCCGTCATCCGGCGCCACCAGATCGTCTTCGGTGAATTCCGCCACGGGCGCACTGCCGCGCGGGATGAAGCGCAAGGTGCCATCGGCCGCTGTCGCATCGAAGGCATAGGCCACCGACAGCGGCTCGATCATCGCCCGCGGCGCCATCGGCCGGTCCACGACATAACCATCGCAGCCGCCCAATAATGCCGAGGCATCGATCCCCGTCACGCCTGCATCAACAGCAAGCCTGTCGACCAGCGCATCCAGCGGCGCGCCGCCGAGCCGGCCGTTCAGCCAGTGGCCGGTATGCCAGTTGGTACCATCGCCCCAGATGTCATCGGCAGCCGGAAAGATCGGATAAGGCCGGGAATCCCAGGTCCAGACGTGAATAGCCGATACATCGATCATCCGCCCGCCATAGACAGGCGACACCGGATTCTCCGCGTCGCTGGCGCCGAAGGCGGGATCGAAGGCGGAGATCAATGCTTCCAGATGGCGCCGCTGCATCAGGTCGTCGCGGGCGCCGCTGGAGAAATACGGCGCAAAGTTCTCCGACGATTTCGGATCGGGAAACACGCTGGGCTGATTGGCGCCCTTGTCGACGGCGGGACAGCCGATTTCCGTCAGCCAGATCGGCTTGCTGCGCGCGACCCATGCCGTCGAACTGCCGAGTTCGGCATGGCCGACGCGCTCGTGATGCGCATTGCCCCACCAATTCCAGAGATCCTTGACGCGATGGATCCACGGCTTGCCGAGACCATCTGATATCGCGACGCGCGCCTGCGCGTCGCGCGCGGCGTCGTTCGGATAGTACCAGTCATAGGCCTCGCCGCCCGCCACATTGCTGCGCAGATAGGCGCGATCATAAATCGTGTCGGAGAGATCGCGATCAAGATGATCGGCTTCATCGCGCCAGTCGGATAGTGGCGCATAGTAATCGATCCCGACTGCGTCGATCGCAGCCCAGGCCCAGAGCGGATCGAGCGGAAAACGGATCTCCGACGCGTCACTGGTTGCGACATGCGCGCCGTATTCCGTCCAGTCGGCGCCATAGGTCACGACCGTGCCGCCCCCGACGATCGCCTTCACGTCGGCTGCGAGCGCCATCAGTTGAGCGACAGCGGGATAGACGCCAGGTGCCGAGCGCACGCGCGTCAGCCCGGGCAGTTCCGAGCCTATCAGGAAGCCATCGACGCCGCCGGCAAGCGATACGAGCTGCGCATAATGCAGCACCATATGGCGATAGTTCCAGACACCTCCGGCGAAGAAGTTGTCGACCTGCGCGCCGGCTGTTGCGGTGCCATCGGGCGAGCCCGGCTGGCCCGGTGCGGGATCGCAGGTAATGCGGCCGCGCCAGGGATAGGCTGGTTGCGCGCCCGCCCCGCTCCACGCATCGGGCAGGCCGTTGCCATCAGGCACATCCATCATCACGAACGGATAGAACGTGATCTTCAGCCCGCGCGCTTTCAGCTCGCCGATCAGATGCACGACGCTCTCATCCGACGGCGTACCGCCGAATGCCGCGCGTCCGTCGATTTGCGACACCACATAGGCGGAGGGTCGCGTGACGCCTGCCACCGACCACGTCAGCGGACTGGTGGTCTTGGCGGGATTGTCGATGCCCGGCCGCACCACGCAGTGGTCGGCGCGCAGATCAGAACCGAACCACGCCACGACAATGGCGACGCGCTGCAGGTTCGGGCACAGGCCCTGCAGATCGTCCAGCGCCGCCACCACATCGGACCGCGCCGAGCCGTGATGGCGGTTCTCCGGGGCGGATTGTCCGGGGCCGAGCAGCTGCACCACCGTGGACGGCTCATAGCCGAATTCGGTGGTGCCGGGGATCAGCGTCACCGCGCGCACCATCGCTTCGAGCAGGCCGATCGGGCGGATGATCTCGAAGGACAGTTGTGGAATCCGGTTGCCGAAACTCGCCAGCGGTAAGCGCTCGAACACGACATAAGCCAGCCCGCGATAGGCCGGCGCGTTACCCGCGCCTTCCTTCGCGACGATCAACCCGTCCGGCATCTGGTCTTCGGTGCCGCGATAGACGCGAAAATTGATACCCTCGAGATCGAGTGGCTTGCCGTCAGCCCAGATCCGCCCGACGCGGCCGATCACGCCGTCGCAAAGCCCCACCGCGAAATTCGCGAAGTAACTATAGGTCGTCGTCGTTGTCGTCGGGCCGCCGCCCAGACCCTTGCCGCCGTCCGTCGGCACCGTCCCCGACGTCCCGACTTCCTCCAGTGGTGTTGCCCAGATCACCTGCCCGCTCAGCCGCGCACGGCCATAGACGCGCGGGACCGGCGCGCCCTCGGTGGACGCCATCACATCGAGATCGGCGAGTTGCGGCCCGCTAGTGGCCTGATCGTTTGAGCCGAATAGCGCGCTATCGATCGCACCGCCAAGCGCCGCGCCGGCGAGCTGGCCCGCGATTGCACCGATCGGCCCGAACATTCCGCCGATGGCGCCGCCGGCCGTCGAGAGAACCAGTTGCGACATCAGCTCACTCCGGGAAAGCGGAACGCATAGGCCAGACGACGACGCCACCAGGGTGTCAGGGCGACCTCGCAGACGGCCGCGCCGTCATGGGCGTGGATCATCGTGCCCTCGCCGCTGGCAATGGCCGCGTGTTTGGCCACATAACCGTCGCGCCAGCGAAACAGTAGGACATGGCCGGCACCGCAATCATCCAGCGCGACAGGCACGAGATGACGCAACGCCGCCTGCGCGAGCGACTCCTCAGCCCGCGCCTCGGCCCAGTCCGGCGCATAAGGCGGCGGTGCTTCCGGCTCGTCGCCGATGCAGTTGCGCCAGACGCCGCGCACGAGGCCGAGGCAATCGCATCCGACGCCCTTGAGCGACGCCTGGTGCTGATAGCGCGTGCCAATCCAGCTCCGCGCCTCGGAAACGAGGACCATAGGCGTGAGCGTTTCGATCATCACGTGAACTCCATCGCGTCAGCGATTGCGCGACGCGCCACATCGTCATCCGGCACGCGTATTGCATCGACACATCTTGTGATGCTGGCTCATCCGATCGCATGACGCTCCGCTTTGCGCGTCCCTGCTAGCAGAACGCTCGATGCCCCCGGCTTCACCGCGGGACACAATGCACGAGCAAGAGGAAACGAGATCGATGACACATGTTGGGAAGTGCTTCTGCGGCGCAGTTGAACTGGAAGCGGATGGTGCCCCGGAAGCGATGGGATATTGCCACTGCAGTTCATGCCGTTCGTGGTCCGGCGGTCCGGTCAATGCCTTCAGCCTGTGGAAGCCGAGTGCCGTCCGGATCACTGCGGGCGCCAAGCATGTTGCAAGCTTCCAGAAGACACCGCTCAGCCAGCGCCAATATTGCAGCAAATGTGGTGGGCACCTGCTGACCAATCATCCGACGTTCGGTCTGGTCGATGTCTTTGCGGCGACCATCCCGACACTTCGTTTCGAACCCGGTGTCCACGTCAATTATGCCGAGACCGTGCTGCCGATGAAGGACGGCCTGCCAAAGTTGAAGGACTTTCCGGCGGAGCTCGGCGGCTCCGGCGAGGCCGTCGCTGAATAGACGTCACGCGCGAGGTCCCATGAACGATCACATGAATTGCAAAGTGAAATGCAGACTGTTCGGGGCGGCGCTCATCGCCGCCCTCGCCGCGCTGACGCATCCGGCCGCGGCTCAGGTGCCGTCCGAAATTGCCGAGCCGGATGCCACGATCGTCGCGATCTATCACGCGGAGGGCGCGCAGGTGTATGAGTGCATGGCCGCCTCCGACGGCAAGCTTGCCTGGACCTTCCGCGAGCCGATCGCCACGCTGCTGTCCGATGGACTGACCGTCGGCCGCCATTATGCGGGCCCGCACTGGCAACTCACCGATGGCAGCACGCTGGGCGGCAAAGCGGTTGGCCGCGCACCAGGTAAAACCGCGAGCGATATCCCGTGGCTCAAATTGACGGTGACTAACCGGCATGGCGACGGCAAGCTCGCAATGGTCGACGTGATCCAGCGCATCAACACGAAAGGCGGCGTTGCCGCCGGCCCCTGCGATGATGCCGGCCAGTTTCTCAGCGTGCCCTATTCGGCAGACTACGCATTCCTGCACAAGGATTGAGTGTTCCGCATCAGTTGAATTTGGCTCAAATGACGGCGCCGCAGCGCCGTCATTTTGCTATCAAAAACCGATCGGCGCACGTCCGCGATTTTCGATTTATTCCGCGTATCATCCGGAAAATATTTCGCGCGCTGAAACACAGCTTCCGCGCGTTTGGCAACGACATCGCCGCCGGAACCACATAGCTTTCCAATCACGCATCGTCGGTGTGCCGGCACAGGCACGCATGCAAAGGTGCATGCTCACCTTCCCGAGAGATAGTTGCAAATGACGTCAGTGACTCCGCTCTGGCCGATGGCCGCCCGGCTCGCATCGCCTGATCTCGCAGAAGGCGCAGAACAGCTCAGCGATCTGATCGGCTGCATCTACGACACCGTCCTCGACTCGTCGTCCTGGACGAATGCGATCGAGCGCGCGATGCAATTCGTCGGCGGTGTCGGCGCCAGCCTCTATACCAAGAATGCAGCCATGCCGTCGGGGCATATTCTCCACGTGGTCGGCATTTCCGCGGACTATCAAAGCTCCTATTTCGACAAATATGTTGCGCTCGATCCCACCACGACCGTGCAGTTCTTCGCAGAGCTCGATGAACCGATCGGGATCGAGGACATCCTGCCTTACGCGGAGTTCAGGGAAACCCGCTTCTACAAGGAATGGGTGCAGCCGCAGGGACTGGCGGATTGCATCAATTCGGTGCTCGACAAGTCCATCACCAATGTCGCCATGTTCGGCGTGTTCCGGCATGAACGTGACGGCGTCGCGGATGAGCGCGCACGTCACCGGATGCGGCTGATCGCGCCGCATATCCGCCGCGCCGTGATGATCGGACGCATGTTCGATCTGAAAGCCGCCGAGGCCGCGACGCTGGCGGATACGCTGGACGGGCTGAGCGTCGGCCTGTTCCTCGTCGATTCGGCTGCGCGCATCGTTCATGCCAACTTTGCTGGCCATGCCATGCTCGATGCAGCGGACGTCCTGCGCGCCTCCTCCGGCCGCCTCAGCGCTCGCGACAGCCAGGCCGATCGCGCCTTGCGGGAGGCCCTCGCCGTCGCCGGTGAAGGCGACAGCGCGCTCGGCACCCGCGGAATCGCCATGCCGCTCGTCGGCAGCACTGGCGAACGATACGTCGCGCATCTCCTGCCGCTGACATCGGGAGCACGGCGACAGGCCGGTCTGGTCTATTCGGCCACGGCGGCCTTGTTCGTGCGCAAGGCGGATATCGACGCCACCTCGCCGCCCGAACTCATCGGCAAGACATTCCAGTTCACACCGTCAGAACTTCGCGTCCTACTGGCGATCGTCCAGGTCGGCGGCGTGCCGGAGGTCGCTGCAGCGCTCGGCGTCGCCGAAACGACGATCAAGACGCATCTCAGCCGTCTGTTCTACAAAACCGGAACCCGGCGGCAGGCGGATCTGGTCAAGCTGTTCGCCGGCTATGCGACGCGCGTGGTCGGGTAGACGCCAGATAATTTGCCGCGAGTATGTCGTATCGCGTTCGCTCACCAGACGATGCGGAAGCCGCCAGTGCCCTTGTAGCTGCGGTTCGCCGCCGCGTCCTCAAGACTCGCGCTATAGGAGACCTCGCCGAACACGGCGTAGCGACCGTTGGCCCAGCTATAGGTGCCGCCGCCGCCGATGCTGCCCCACAGCCGGTCTTGCGCGCTGGCGAAGCCGGTGCCGGCGACATCGACACGGGTGCCGTCGAGGAACTCGTAGCGCAGGTTGCCGATGCCGTAGATATCCGAGCGCACGATGCCTGCGCCGTCGTTCCAGGTCTTCTGGTGGTTGAGCGCAAGGCCGACGCGGCCGAGCAGGCTGTCGCCGTCGCGCAGCGACACCGGCGCGCCGAACCGATCGGTGAAGCGATCGAACTCGGCCTTCGAATAGGACAGCTGCGCCTGCGGCGTCAGCGACCAGCCGTTGCCGACAAAGAACCGCTTGCCGGTTTCAGCGCTGAAGGCATAGCCCACCCCTTCGTTGCCGTGGGTCATGCTGCCGGCCAGCACCGAGGAGAGATCGCTGCGGTAGAACATCGATTGCGCCTGGCCGTCGACATAGAAGCCGTTGTCGCCGAACCATGTCAGCGTGCCGCCGACACCCGAACCTTCGACGCGGATCCGGCCATTGCCGAAGGCCGATGCGATATTGGCGGTTGTCAGGCCATATTGCCCGGTGAGACCGACGATCAGCCTTCCGCGCTCGTTCTCCATCAGCAGACCGTCGAGGCCCGCCTGCACTTTCAGCTGGTCGGCCTTATAGGTGGAGCCTGTCGTGGTCGAGGGCTGCAAATTGGATTGGCCGCCTTCGATGCGGCCCCAGAACGCCGTTGGCGTCGGCGACGCCTCGCCTGGCGCCAGTGCGACACCGGCGCGCGCCATGGCGTCGCTGCCGCCCCAATAGCGATTGCCGACGCGCTGCTGCATGGTCGGCAGTTCGTTCATGCCGAGTAGCACCTGCGCATAGTTTTCGTAAAGCGGAACGCCGGGCTGATAGAGCGGACCGGGAGGCGCCGAGACCGGCGGATTGATCAGGCTCGAACGCAGATACCAGTCGCCATCGGTCGGCGTGCTGACGCCGTTCTTCTGCAGCGTATAGGCATAGGCGCCGCCGACCACCGCCTGCTGGCCCTGGATCACATAATCGCCGAGCAGCGAGAACGCGCCGTTCGATGCGCCGCCGACATCGATGATCTTGATGCCTTCGACGGTTTGAGCGCCGCTGCCGCCGAGATTGATCACCCGCACATTGGTGCTGCCCGCGGTGTTGCCGGTGACGACAAGCCGATCGGTCGGCGAGGCATCGCCACCGAGCACGGATTCGATCTGCAGCGTTCCGCCGTTGCCGGTGTAGTTGCCGGCGACAGTGAGCGTTCCGATGGAATTGCCGGGCGCGACGATGCCTGCGTTCGACGTGTCGCAGACCGTGCCGGTGCCTTGCAGCGTGCCGCCGGCCAACACAGTCATGGCGCCGCAGACGCTGCCGTTGACGCTGAGCGTGCCGCCGCTCACCGTGGTGCCACCGGTATAGGTGTTGACACCGGAAAGGGTCTGCATGCCGCCGCTGAGCGTCAGTCCGCCGGTGCCGGAGATGACGCCGGAGAACAGATCGTTCGCATTCGTGATGGTCAGGTTCTTTGCGCCAAGCGTGACGGCGCCGCTTCCCGCCAGGCTCTGAATGTTTGTGCCCGCCGCAGTAATGGCCGAGATATTGAAGGTTCCGTCCGCAATGACTTTGCTCGAATTGGCAATGTCGCCGGCGCCCTGAAGGAAGAGCGTGCTGCCGGCCTGGACCCACGTCTGGCCGGAATAAAGGCTGTTCGCCAGCAAGTTGAAAACGCCGCCGCCCGTCACGATCAAGCCACCGGCGCCAGTGAACCCGGACGTCGCGTCGGTCCCCACATTGAAGCCGTTGGTATCGATGGTCAGTCCGCCCGCGAGAAGGTTCAGCTCGGTGCCGGAAAATGCGACGATGAAGGCAATGGGAGCGCTACTCTTGGCACGCAAAATGGCATTGTCGAAATTGACCTGCGAGGGGCCGACGCCGCTGCCGGTCAGGGTGCGGGTCTCCAGCGTGCCGCCGCTATTGATGTTGAGCGTGCCGGAAGACCCGGTGCCGCTGCCCACTCTAGTGCCGGAGGATGCTGATGCGGATACTTTCGCCCCGTTTTCAATGTTGAGCGTGCCATTTCCCGCAAAGCCAAGAACAAGTTGTCCGTTGGTAACCAGCCATTGCGATCCAGGCCCGGTGACAGTCACTATGCCGTTGCTTCCGCCCCCTTGTCCGAGCCGCACGTTGGCGCCGGTGCTGGTCAGCGTGCTGCCGTTCTGAATGGTCAGATTGCCCGTCACGCCGATCACACCGACGGAGATGTTTCCGGTCGTTCCGGCCGCCGCGCCGCCGACACCGAGCACCGTCGGATTTGGCGACGTCGTGCCGATGTTGACGGCAACGCCGACGGGGACCGCGCCGCCCTGCCAGTTGCTCCCGACCATCCAGTCGTTGTTTGTGCTTCCGGTCCAGTTGACTTGAGCCGCGGCCGATCCGGCAGAGAGAACCGTGAGCGCCATCGCCGAGGCGCTCGCCAAAAGCAAGCGAAGCAATCGCGTTCGGGCGCTGCTGGATCGAGATCGCCGGGTGCGATCCGGGCTTTTGTAGCGTGTGTCATCCGACTGTCGTCCGATCGTCGCAAATCCGATGCATTCGCGCATGCGTTATTCCACTTCGATCGAATCCACACCGTTCGAGGATGCGGATGTTTGTTGTCGTGCAGTCCGCGAAGGACACTTGCGAAGCTAGATGAGCCGCAACAATCGGACAATAATCGAAGCGTGTTCACGCTGAACAAACGCGCGGCCTGTGCCGTTTGCGCAACGAAAGACGCTTAACAAAGTCTTTCGAGATCGAATCCGGTTGGCACATCGCAAGCTCGATCTATCAGTGCGTGCGCTCGTTCGATGTCTCTCGCGTCGGAACGTGGCAACGCACGCAACAGACGAATGTGAACGCGTATCGGTCGTTCGTAGGACGCTTGATATCACTGCTCCATCGATGATGAGCCACGACAAGCGCGTCTCTCATTCGGATGGACCATCGATGGCATTACTCGAACGTCTGCTCTACGCCGCCGCAATCGCGTGCTTCGTGATCGTTCACTACGTCGCCCTGCAACGAATCGATGCCATCGCATCACATGCGACCCACACGCCATCCGTCACGCTGCAGGGGACGGATTGATCGCGATCATCCCCCACCCATCCCCGGCGTCGGGTCACTCATGACGAAATCGTTGCCGGGAATATCGGGGAAGTCGCGGAAATTATCGACATTGCCGATACACCAGGAAGCTGTTCAGGGCCGGAGAGCGACCGACGAGGCCCTGATCGGCGTCGCCGCCCGCGCCTTGCCCCAGCGGTTCATGGAAGCGACGGTGTTATCGACGCTAGCTCCGGACGAGATCGCGGCCTTGTTGCTCGAGCCAGTCGCAGAACACGGCGATATGTGGATCGGTCCGTCGCGCTTCCGGCAGATAGGCGAAGTAGCTTCGCGCCGAGAGACTGATGTCCGGAAACGGCGTCATCAATCGCCCGGCCGCGAGATCATCGGCGACCAAAGCGGTCGGACCCATCGCCACGCCGAGTCCGTCGATCGCTGCCTGTATGGTCAGATAGAAATGATCGAAGGTCAGGGATGCCTCTGGGCGAAGGGCGGGCTCTCCGGCCTCAGCCAGCCAGTCCCGCCACAGCCGCGCCATCGAGGAGACGTGAAGCAGCGTATGGTGCGACAGATCGCGGATATCGGTCAGCGGCGCCCGATCCAGGATGGTCGGACTACACACCGGCAGCCGCCGCTCCCCGAACAGGAAACGCGAGGTGTAACCGGGAAAAGCGTCCGGGCCACCTCTGATCACGACATCGAACGGCTCTGCCAGAGCGTCGATCGTCTCATTCGACGTGCTCAAGCGTACCTCGATGTCGGGATGCTCTGCACGAAAAGCGCCCATGCGTCGCAACAGCCATCGCAGACTGAAAGTTGCGAGGGCGTTCACATGCAGCACGATGGATGGCGCGTCATGCCGTCTGGTTCGATGCTGCTGCACGGCAGCCGAAATACGATCGAGCGCCGGTCCGAATTCGGTGAGCAGCGCTGCGCCGGCAGGCGTCAGCACGACCCGGCGCACCGAACGCCGAAACAGCGCCGGAGCACCGAGCCAGTCTTCCAGTAGCCGGATCTGCTGACTGACGGCGCCGTGGGTCACGCTGAGTTCAACGGCCGCCTCCTTCAGACTGCCGAGGCGGGCGGCGGCTTCGAAGGCGCGGACCGCATTCAGCGGCGGCAGACTACGGCGCGGGACAAAGGTGGACATACTTGAGAATTTCTAACCCATGATCTGAGTATTACTGATTTGTGACAGTCTGAAGTCTAGTTCAGAGTGACTTTAGCAGCGCTTTGCACGCCAGACACCAGCTCTGGCGCACCAACCTTCAGATTTTCTGCGATTGCAGTGCGTGCGCCGGAAGACCCAAGAAACAGCACATGACCCACCACGAGACCACGACCACTATGGCTCCTGCAAACCGGACGCGCGCCGCGCGAACGCTTGCGCTGACCGGGCTCAACCACGCTTTGCACGACGGCTTCACGGACGCGATCTATGTATTGCTGCCGATCTGGCAGACCGAATTTGCGCTGAGCTATAGCGTCCTTGCGATCTTTCGCGGTCTTTATTCCGGCACCATGGCATGTCTGCAGATGCCGGCAGGGCATCTGGCAGAGCGGATCGATGCCAAACTCATTCTCTGCTGCGGCACGGCGCTATCGGCGTTGGGCTACGCTCTCGCGGGCATCTCCGGTGGCATCATCGGACTGAGCTTTGCGCTCGCATTGGCAGGCGCAGGCTCGAGCACACAACACCCTCTGGCGTCCGCCGCCGTTTCACGGGCTTATGGGCGCGCTGCGCGCAGGCCGCTCGGTATCTACAATTTCACAGGCGATCTCGGAAAGGCGGCCATCCCGGCGCTGATGTCTCTGCTGCTTGTCACCATCGCCTGGCGCCATGCCGTATTTGCGCTCGCTATCGCCGGCATCGCCGTGTCTGTCGCCATGGCAGTGTGGATGCCGGCCGTGGGCATGGGGCATGCAGCAGATGCGAAGGAACGATCCAGCAAGACCGGTCGAAGTCGGGGCGGATTCTATTGGCTCTTGGCGATCGGAATGCTCGATAGCGCCGTCAGAATGGGCTTTCTCACCTTTCTGCCATTTCTCCTGATTGCAAAAGGAGCCTCGCTTCCCACCAGCGGTTTTGCTCTGGCACTTCTCTTCGTCGGCGGAGCCGCCGGCAAGTTCGCTTGCGGCTGGCTTGGCGACAGGATCGGCACCCGGCGCACCGTTCTCTTCACCGAGGCTGCCACTGCGCTTCTGATCCTCGGTGTTTTGGTCCTGCCACTCATCCCGGTCATGGTGATTCTGCCGGCGCTGGGGGTGATGCTCAACGGCACGTCATCGGTGCTGTATGGAACGGTCCCCGAACTGACCCCGCCCCATCGCACTGCGCGTGCCTTCGCCCTGTTTTATACCGGCACCATCGGCGCGGGTGCCGGTGCCCCGGTTCTCTATGGTTTTCTGGGCGACGCGTTCGGACCTGCAATGGCAACGGCCGCGACCGCAATGACGGCGCTGGCGATCTGCCCGTTCATGATCCCACTCTCAAGACATCTGAGCGATGACGTCGAAATCAATTTGGCATCGCACTCATCCGGACAGCCCTAGATTATTATTTCACCATCACATGAAGGTTCGTTAGATGGATACAGTCTCGCAGACGCCGCTCATTCTGATAACGGGTGGAAGTCGCGGCGTAGGCGCCGCGACGGCGCGGCTTGCTGCCACGCAAGGTTACGATGTGGCGATCAGCTTCGTCTCCAACGAGTCTGCCGCCCTTGCGGTGGCGGCTGATGTCGAAGCTGCAGGGCGCCGGGCTTTGCCGGTCCGCGCCGATAGTGCGGATCCAGAGCAGGTCGCTCAATTATTCGCTGCAATCGACCGAAAGTTCGGCCGGATCGATGTGCTGGTGAACAACGCCGCGATGCTTGCGCGGCAGTCCCGGCTGGAGGATCTTGGATTCGAGCGGATGCAGCGCATCTTCGCGGTTAACGCGATCGGCCCGATCCTCTGTGCCCAACAAGCGGTGAAGCGGATGTCGTATCGCCACAACGGGCGGGGCGGTTCCGTGATCAACATCTCGTCGGCTTCGGCCCGGCTCGGCAGCCCCGGCGAATATGTCGACTACGCTGCATCGAAGGGCGCCGTCGAGACATTCACGACCGGCTTCGCCAAGGAAGTCGCGCGGGATGGGATACGCGTCAACTGCATTCGCCCGGGGCACATCTACACTGACATGCATGCCAGCGGCGGAGAGCCGGGACGAGTGGATCGCGTCAAGGACTCGATCCCGATGGGCAGAGGCGGTCAGCCTGAAGAGGTTGCGCGGGCGATCCTGTGGCTGGCAAGTGCCGAGGCTTCCTTCGTTACCGGCACGTTCCTCGATGTCACTGGCGGCAAGTGAGCAACAACGTACAGCGCCAGGCCCTGCCCGAAACGCCCTCCTGATCGAAACCGAAACTTCTCCAGAATAATTGCAGGCGACATTCGCGGTGAGCTCGCGCATATGTCGCAGCCGGCCGTGACGGTGAATGCATCGCTGGCTGCTATCGGCTCCGCCATGGCTTGCCACAGCGACAGCCGCGCCTGGCCCGGCGTGACACGATGCTGTTTGATCTCGATGGCGAGCCCGGCATTGGCGCCGCTGGGAGAATTACTTCACGCCGTTACCAGATAGTGATTCTGTATCATAAGGAATCCACCAGGCTCTACCTCCAATCCCACCAGCCACATCTGCCTTGCGGCCTTCAATCTTGTTCGGCGCAACACCAGCCAGAACCTGCATTACGTCATTTATAACCCACGCGGAGCATCGATAGTATTGGTGCCTGTGATGCGTTTTTCCGTCGTCGCCATAAGTAGTGGCAACATCGCTGCAATCCACTGTGGTAACGGTTTTGGGAAGTAGTTCAAGAGAACGTGGCTTTCCAAGTCCCAATGGAGTCCACGAGTTCACCGCATTACTGAGGGTCAGCGCTAGATCGCCGCCAGCGTAGTAAGTCGTGACACGTTTGGCCAGCTTCACAAGCGGAGCCAATTGGTCCGATTTCGAAAGCGCATTATCTGGCACATCGGATGCCGCAAGAACCGCGCCTTCAAACAAGTTTTCTGTGATCTCCTTTGGTGTTTTTTCGCGGATGATTTGCATCGCTGCACTAAGTGCGCGGTTGCCCATGGAATGAGCTACGAGATTCAGCCGCGGCTTCTGAGCAGAGGATGCCGTGTTTAAAGATACGAGCAGCTTTGTCAGCACATCAGCGACGAAGGTGCCGGATTTTTGTGCTTTTGTTTGGTCGGATCTATATGGCTTTAGGCCAAACTGACCATTAGAAGGCCATGAAATGCAGTAGCACTCCACCGCGCCATATGCGTCTGCAATTTGGGCTGCGCTGTGCAGTGCGCTGATAAATGTCGAATTGAAGCCAGGAATTAGAATTGTCCCGAACTCTGATCCAGTCTTTCTCAGTTTTTGGGCAGTAGCGCGATCACGAGCGAATGAGACAATATCGTTTGGCTGAGGAGCTTTCGCTTTTCCGGATTGCGTAGGCTCATCCAGAACAAGCGTAGTGTGATCAGGATACCAACCTGTATCTGGCTTATTGGACTGCTGGACGACGTTAATCGATCCAGTGATGTATCGCTTGCCGTCGCTCCCAAAGAAATCAGAACCAAATATTTCGAGGTTGTTAACCCGATTGCGGTTCGTCGCAAAACGAACCCGAATTGATCTTTGCACAAGCGTCTCCCTAATCTATGAAAATTTCACAATAACTACCTAAGCTATGGTCTTAAGCCCAAAGAAAGAAAACCGGACTTCCTCGATCACGCGCGATTGCCACGGGCACCATACGTTTTTTGGGAGAAAGCTGCCGCCGACATCTGCCAAATGCGCTTCGACATCTAAAATGGATGCATCGCAAACTTCAGTAGTTGTCTCGAAGAATTCTATTGTCGGTGGATCGAGATGCCAGCTCCACGGTGCATTATAGAGCCGGGTCTCTTTCACGATCCTGCCCATCACGGACTTGGCAGCTAGTTTACCAGATACGAAGCCCCGTGCTTCCTTTACGAGTGCCTCCGTCTCTAACTGGATGACAAACGACTTGTGAATGCTTTGTTGATAGCAACGGAAGTATGCCATTGGAAAATGCCTCGATGAAAAATATTCCCGAACTAAAATGAAACTCGTTCGCAATATCCATCAAGGCTGACAGAACTCATTCCGATTTACAATAAGGTCTTGAGTCTTTCATGCAGGGCGGGCTTGGATTGAGCGCTTTAGTACCCGGACTCATAGTTGAGTGATACGGCGGCCTTTGAAGGGGCGTTGGCGGACTTTCTTCTTTGTCCAGACGAAGGGTGACGAGTCATCCCCCACCCGTCCCCGGCGTCGGATAGCTCATAACGAAATCGTTGCCGGGGATATCGGGAAAGCCGCGGAAATTATCGACATTGCCGAAGCGATCGCGGCAGGTCGCCAGCGTCTTGTCGCAGCCGGCCGTGACGGTGAATGCGTCGCCGGTTGCAATCGGCTCCGCCATGGCTTGCCACAGCGACAGCCGCACATGGCCCGGCGTGACGCGATGCTGCTTCACTTCCATGGCGAGCCCGGCATTGCCGCCGCTCGTCCATGTCAGACGCCCCGCGCTGAACAGATCATCTGCGAAGGCACCGAGGCCACTCGCGGAAAACATCGACACGCCTTCGAGCGCCTCGACCGCACCAGTGCCTTGCCAGCCTGCGAGATTGATGCGGCATTTGCCGTCGCCGAGATCGGCGCCGCAGCGCGCCGTATAAAGCCGCCCGCTCTCCTGCGACAGCAGCGCCGCAAGCCCACGCAATTCGGCGATGAATGCGGTGCCTTCGCGCTTCACTTCACCGAGCGTGCCGCGTGCCGTGAGCACGCGAAGTGATGTGTCGCTCCAGTCCACCAGCCAGGTCTCCACCTGCGCGGCATCGTAGCGCCCCGCCGCGAGATCCGCGTCGGTGAGGATGTCGTCGTCCAGCGCACCGGCGATATCGCCACCATCCAGTGACAGATCGAAGCGGCTCGTGGCCTCCGACGCGGCGAGCCCGGTGCCGGCGCGATAAGTGACGCCGCCGATGACGAGATCGCAGTCGTGATCGGTGAAACCCGCAACGACGCCATCGCGCCGCGTCAATTTCCAGACCTGCGCCAGCGTCGTGACGCCGGAATCCAGTTTGGCCTGCAGGGCTGCAGGGATGCTGCGCATGGTTGAATCCTGAAACGTCGTCATTGCGCGCGACCATCCTTCGCGCTCTAATTGTTCTCACAGTACCGGCATGCAACAGGCCGGGCACAGGGAGCGGACGGATGCTGCGACAACGCCTTGCCGGGATCGCCGTGCTCGCGGCAATCGTCACACTGATCGTTACTCCCGCGACCATCATTCGCGCAGCAGGTGCGCCGGACGAAACGCCGGCGACGACGGCGCCATGGCCGACCAAGGGCTGGCAGGTCGCAACGCCGGAATCGCAAGGGATGGATTCCGGCAGGCTCGCCCAATTGATCGATACCGTCGGCGCACGCCAGCAGGACAGCCTGTTGATCGTGCGCCATGGCAAGCTGGTCGCCGATGCCTATTACGCGCCTTATGTCGCCGGCCTGCGCCACGATCTGCGCTCGGTGACCAAGAGCGTCACCGGGACGCTGATCGCCATCGCATTGAAAAACGGGATACTCGACAGTGTCGATCACCCGGTCATCGATCTGTTCGCCGACAACCAGATCGACAAACTGGATTATCGCAAGAAGGCCATTACGATCCAGCATCTCCTCGACATGACTTCCGGCATCGCCTGGAAGGAGGAAGCCTATACATCCGACGAAACGCTTGACCGGATGTATCGCAGCAAAAATCCGACCGAATTCGTGCTCGGCCAGGAGATGAGCCGGGCGCCGGGCGAGCGGTTCTATTACAATAGCGGCAATCCCTATCTGCTCTCCGCGCTGATCAACAAGAAGACGGGACAGAACGCGCTCGAATTCGCCAAGCGCGAATTGTTCGGACCGCTGGGCATTACCGACGTCGACTGGGGCCGCCCCGACGCGCAGGGCGTGACCGATGGCGAAGCCGGGCTCTATATCCCGCCGCATGACATGGCAAAGATCGGCTATCTCTATCTGCAAAACGGTGTCTGGGAAGGCCGCGAGATCATTCCGCCGTCATGGGTCGATCGCGCGGCCGAGGGCAAGATCGTCGCAACTGCCGACAATCATTACGCCAATCTGTGGTGGTCGATCCCTGAGAAAGGCGCCTATATGGCGCGTGGTCTGCACTCGCAGCTGATCATGGTTTTGCCGAAACTCGATATTGTCGCCGTGTTGACCGGCAGCATGCGCAAGGATGAATTCTATCCGACCCGCCGTCTGATCGACGACATCGCCGGCGCAGTGAAATCCGAGAGCGCCCTGCCCGACGATCCCGTTGCGCAGGCCCTGCTGGCCGCATCGATCCGCAACGCGGCAACGCCGCGGCCGTCACCGCTCGGCCTGACGCCGGATCTGGCCAAAGACGTCTCCGGCAAGACCTACCGCTTCACCCAAAATGCAATCCGGGTCGGGACGTTCAGCCTGACCCTGGTCGGCGATAGCCCGTCATGGGAGATCACCACCGTCACCGGCAAGCCCGAGCAGACCCGCCGCTTCACCGGTCCACTTGGACTTGACGGCAACTTCCGGACCGGTTCTCCCGTCAGCTATGGTGTCGATGCGGTGCGGGGGCGATGGACGAACACCAATACTTTTGTCGTCGAGCGCCGTATTCTCGGCCACAGCGAAATGCAGTCCTGGACGCTGGCTTTCGAGGGCAAGAAGGTCACGGTCAATTTCGAGAACACCGACAGCTACAAGCTCGAACTGCACGGCGAGACTACCGACTGATAGTCCGCCCCCCTCACGACCGATGCGCCTCCTAAATTCTGATCTCCACCAGCGGAATTTTCGGGATTGCACCGGCGGCGAAGGCCGACAGATCGACTTCGAGATAGTCGGTATCGAAACGCACGGGCACATCGAACTGGAAGCCGGCGGTGATCGCGGCACCCGCTCCAGGAATATGCCCGCTGGCGAATGTCACGAGGCCCGTCGTCACATCGCAGTTGAAGGCACTGCCCACGATCTCGTCGCCGGCAACGGCAATGCGCACGCTGCCGTCGACGGGCTTGGTGATCGGCCGCTGATACGGCGCAAAAGCGCTGCCATAGGTCTTCATCAATTGAAACGAGGCGGTCGCACCGTCGCCGATGCCGATGCCCTGATCGCGGGGCGAGATCGCTTCGCCTGATATGTTCGAGGTCTGATCGAGCCGGTCGCGCCAGCGAAAGCCATGCAGTCGTCCCCGCCGCTCCTCGAAGAACGCCACCACGCTCTGCAGCGCCGCCAGCGTCCTGATGCCATAGCCTGCATCGTAGCGGCGCCGCGAATGCGCCCAGCGTGCGTTGCGCTCCTCTCGGCCTGAGCCGAACGACACGATCTCCGTGCGTCGCTCCGGCCCGCCTGCGCTCTTCAGCGCGATATCGAGCGGAAACAGGATGTCGTGAAAGACTGTCATGAAACTCTTCCTTCACTCCCCTGGAGGGGGAGGGTCGACGATCAGCGCGCGAAGCGCGATGAGAGACGGGGTGGGGTAAAGCCACAAGTACCGTCGATGAACAGTCACCCCACCCCGTCACGCGCTGCGCACGTGACGACCCTCCCCCTCCAGGGGAGGGTAAGCAGATCGCACGCTATCCATCACAGACTGCGCTGGCCGCGCGCCACCGCCCGCGCGATCTGGCCGGTCACGTAGTTCTCCGAACGACGGAAGCCGTCGAGATCCGGTGTCGCGATCTGCACATTGATGGTGTTGCCACCGCCCTGCGTGGCGACACCGAGGCTGCCGTCCGCGGCACGTTGCAGCGGCATGATCGCTTCCGGTCCGGCCTCGCCTGCGAGGCCTGTGCCGCCGCCGGGCATCGGAAAATAGCTGGGCGTGCCGATCACGCCGCCCGACGCGAACGCCTTCACCGGACTGCTGACACCAGCCTTGCCCGCGCCGCCGAACAGGCTCGAGACCAGCGAGGAAATGCTCGATGACATCGCGCCCGCGCCGGCCTGCAGCGCGGATTTCGCCGCCAGGTCCGACATTTTCAGCGCCAGCGATTTCAGCACATCGTCGAACTTCTGGCCCGACGCGACCGAACTCGAAAAGGCCTGGGTCATCACCTTCGAGAAAGTGGTGGCAGCAGACGTTAGAGTAGCAGTCTTCGTCGTTATGCTGTCGAGCGTGCCGGACGCCGCGGAGAGGTCACTGGTGTCACTCATGCAAAGGCTCCCCGGAATCCGGAAACTGTTTCATCAGCGCGTCGAGCGCGCCGCGATCCATCGGCGTCGATACAGGGCCGCGCACCGCCGCGATGGCATGGGCCAATTCGCGCGGCGTCATCCGCCAGAACGCATCGGGCGACAGCCGCAGCACGCCAAAGCCAAACTGCATCGCCTCGGCCCATGGAAATGGCGCGGGCTGTGTCATCGTGCGCCCTGCGGCGTATCGGTGAAGGTGGCTGATATCAGTTCGGCGGCGATGCCGACAAAGCCTGCGGCGCCGCCCGGCACGGTCATGGCCGCAACCTCGTCGTCGCTGATGGCCTCACCTGCCCCGCGCAATCCGGCGCCGATGATGCGGATGAGATCGCGCGCCGACATCCGCCCGGAGCCGAAACGTTCGGCGAGTGCCGCGAGATCGTCGGCGCCGAACGCGCTTTCGAGCTCCGCCAGCGCGCCGAGCGTCAGCACCAGCGTGCGGCTGCGCCCGCCGAGTTCGGCGGCGATCTCGCCGCGTAATCTGTTCGGCATGATGATCTCCGTTCATACCCTCCCCTGAAGGGGGAGGGTCGATGAGCAGCGCGCGAAGCGCAATGCGAGACGGGGTGGGGCGAAGCCGCAAGCACCGTCGATGAACATTCACCCCACCCCGCCACGTGCTACGCACGTGACGACCCTCCCCCTCCAGGGGAGGGTAAGGGTCACACCGCGGCAAAGGTCAGCGCGCCCGCGGACTCCAACGCGAGATCGAAGCTCACTTCGCCATTGTGTTCCCCTGCAAATTCCAGACTGGCGATCTGGAACAGGCCGGTGATATCGCCGAAATCAGGCACCAGGACCTGACAGTTATTGATCGTGCCGTCGAAGAACGCCTGCCGCACCAGGGCATCGGAGGCGCCGTCCTTGAACAATCCGCGGCCGGAGATCGAGGCGCGCCGCACGCCGGCGCCGGCCAAGAGCTCGCGCCAGCGATCGACGGACTCCGCATGGGTGATGTCGACGATCTCCGCATTGAAGGCGATGCGCCGACTGCGCAGCCCCGCCACCGTGACGAAGGTGGTGCCGTTATGGATCTTGATCAGCAGATCCTTGCCCTTCTGTGCGCCCATCGCGTGCTCCCTTTATAAAATAGCGTTTTCAAGCGAAGTGGATGCCGGTTCGCGTCAAGAAAACGCGTCAAGCAAAGATCACTGCGGTTCGGTGACGGCGCGAAACCGCACCACGGCGTGATAGGTCCGGCCATCGGCCTCGCGCCGGATATCGGCGATGGCAAAGCGCAGATTGACCAGCCGATGGCCATCCGGCGTCAGCGGCGCGTCGTCCAGCGCCTGCAGCAGCGCGCCGGTGATCACATGGGCCTCCTTGTGGCCGCCCTGCCGCGACCAGGCATGCAGCGTGAGCTGATGCTCCTGCACCGCGCCGTCATCGGCGGAGACATCGATGATGCGCGCATCGCCCAGCGTGACATAGGGAAACGCCACATTCACAGGCGGCTCGTCATAGACGCGGTGACCGCCGAGCGCGAAACCCAGCGCGGTGTCGGCCTTGAGCGCATCAAAGATCGCCGCGCGCAAGGCGACGTGAGCTGCGGGCATGGGATGATCCCTCTTTTTACCCTCCCCTGAAGGGGGAGGGTCGATGCGAAGCGTCAGCGAGCATCGGGGTGGGGTGAAGCCACAAGCATCGTCGATGAACATTCACCCCACCCCGCCACGTGCTATGCACGTGACGACCCTCCCCCTTCAGGGGAGGGTAAGGGTCAGTCGATGCGCCATTCGGCGTCGATCTCGACGAATCGGCGCTCGTCGATCTCGCGCAGCGCGGTGATGCGATAGATTTTCGCGGCGTCGATGAAGCGATGCCGCAGGGTCAGCGCGAAGCCGCTGCGCAGGATGATGCGCAGATGTACCAGCGCGCCGTCGGCATCGGCCTCGACTTCGTGCGTCATGCGCGCCGGCAGCACCGCGGCCCAGACGGTGGCGACGGCGCTGTAGCTGCGCGTGACGCCGCCCTGCCCGTCATCGGCCTCGATGGGCGCCTCGATCACCAGGCGTGTCTTCAACCGTCCGGGATCGATCATAGCGACAGCCCCCGATACGGCGCGATCAGCGCATGCAGACTCGCAGGCTGCGACGCCGCAGCGCCGCCGCTGCCGCCAACAAGCCCGCGATTGTCATACCAATGCGCCAGCAGCATCTTCAGCGCATGAATGAGATCCGCCGGCACGTCGCTCGCAAGCGCGCCGAAGCCGCAGATCACATCGAGCTCGATGCCGGCGACAGCGCGGTCCGGTGCGGGCAAGGCCCAGCACGGCGCGGCGATGACATTCGCGACGCGGTCGACGACAAAACTCTCGACATCCAGCGCATGCACCGCGCCGACCGCGTCGAACACCCGCGCGGCGAGCAGTGTCTGCAGCGGGCCAATGCGCGGCGTGAACGGTCCATTCGCCGGCCATGCGTCCAGCACGAACCGCCAGGTCTGCGTCAGCAGTGCACGGCGTGTCAGCGCTTCCACATGCGCGCGGGCGGCGGCGATCAGCGCGGTGATGACCGCATCATCGTCGGCGTGGTCGACACGCAGAAATTGTCTGGCCTGGGCAAGCGACAGCGGTTCGCTTGCCGGCGGCACCAGCAAGATGGCGGACATGGGGATCTCCGGGAGGCTCGTGTGACCAATCAGGGAATTGACATCGCGGGTCCGCGGGGCTGACATCCCTGCCATGATTCAGACAGGTTCCCGCATGCCGCGGCGCTCACGCGCCGTCATTCGTTCTCTCGCCACTGCCAGCATTGCGCTTGCATCGCTCATCTCAATTCCCGCCTCCGCCCTGGTCGGCGGCGCCAGCGTGCGCGATGACGAGATCGGCCGCGCGGTGATCACCATTGTCGGCTCGCGCGGCAATTTCTGTTCGGGCGCACTGATCGCGCCAACTTTGGTGCTGTCGGCTGCGCATTGCGTGACGCCCGGCGCCAGTTACAAGATCGTGCTCTATGACGCCCAGCGGCAGCCGCAACTGCTCGCGGTGAAGCGCGTCGCCGATCATCCGCAATTCAATGCGGAAGGCATCAAGGCGCATCGCGCCAGCGCCGATGTGGCGTTGCTGCAGCTCGCGGAGCCGCTGCCCGGCAAGACCGCGCTGCCGCTTGGCGTGCCCACCGAGCCCTTCGCCGCCGGGCAGAATTATCTCGTGGCCGGCATCGGCGTCGCCGCGCGCGGCGACGGCAAGAGCGGCGGCACCGTGCGCGCGGCGCAGCTCACCTCCACCAGCCATCCCGGCAAATTGCAGATAAGACTGGTCGATCCCGCGACCGACAACACACGCGACGGCCTCGGCGCCTGCACCGGCGATTCAGGCGGGCCCGTGCTGCAACAGCAAAATGGCCGCAACATCGTGATCGGCGTGGTGTCGTGGTCCACCGGCGCGAAGAACGCCGCCGGCTGCGGCGGCCTCACCGGCGTGACGCCGCTGACGCTGTATCGCGACTGGATCCTGCAGACGGCGCGCGCCTGGGGCACGCCGCTCTGATCGCAGGCGCCATTCAGGCAACGCTGTGCAAGCAAGCGCCGCGCAAGGCAGGTGTCGTTAAGATCCGTGAAAGGTTCTCCGCTATGATCCGCGAATCATGGAGACATCCCGCATGCTGCGCCTGCTTATCCCCGCCGTTTCCGTGGCCATTTCAGCCGCTGCCCTGATCGCGGGCGCGCAGGCCGCTGACATGGCCGGCCAGGGCCGCATCGGCCGCCTGTTCGACGAGCCGGTGGTGAAGAGCCGCCGCGTGGTGGTGGTCAAGGACGAACGGCCGATGGAAGAGCCGATCGTGCAATATGCGCCGGAGGTGGATATCTCCTCCATCGTGCATGGCTATTACGGCAAGCCGAATTCCTATTATTACCGCAACTATTACGGCACTCCGTCCGAAACGATCTTCAGCCGCGCGCCCTATGGCTGCGGCTATTACGGCTATTGCTGAGCGCGGCACGGAACAGGCGCGCCGGCCGCGGAGGCTTCAGACTGCGACAGCGTTTTCCTGCGACAGCATTTTCCTGCGACCGCATTTTCCTGCGACCGCATTGTCATGCGACAGCATTGCCTGCGACATTGTGATAGTGGCGTCTCTCATTCTTGTGAACTGCATTTCCGAAATGCCTCCCTAGCTAGAGGGGTGCTTCAGAGCATCACGGGAAGCCGGTTATGGGAAAAGAAGAAAAGACCGAAGCCGAACTTGAGGAAATGATCGCCCAGCGCATCGTTGTCGGCGGCGTCTATGTGTCGGTACGCAGGGATGCCCTGCTCGGCTGGCGGCCGATGGTGATCACCGCGCCGAAACACGCCACCTATGCCCAGCAGCTCGCCGACGAAGTGGCCGTGGAACTGCGCAAGAAGTTCGTGCTGAAGGATTGAACCTGTCCACACCAGGAATTCCGGGCGCATGGTCCCATGCAGCAGTATCGCCTGCGACAGCAGCCCATGCGCCCGTATCGGCTAGTCCTTCTTCTCGGTCACATTGCTGATCGTCTTGACGCCATTGCTCTCGGTATAGGTCACCGTGACGCGCTCGCCGGCATGCAGCGACTCCGGAACCGTGCGCAGCCTGAATTTCTCCACCGCGCCCGGCGTATTCGCGCCGACGGTCTCGCCAGCCGGCGCCTGCTTGATCACCACTTCGCTGGTGGTGCGATCGAGGATGGTGACGACCCCCGTGAAGGTCTGGTCAGCAGCTTGAGCTGCCGATCCCGCAAAGGATCCCATCACGGCAATCACGGCCGCACACGCGACGCGTTCGGTCAGTCTCATTGTCGTTCTCCAAAGCTTGCGTGAATGGAGGTAACGACGGCAGCGGGGGAATGGTTCCGTGCGGACGTAGGCCAGCAACGGCAATTATACCGGCTTAAAAACACCAAGATCTAAGTTTCGGAGCGACATGCCTGCATCCCCTGACTGCGGAAACCATTGCAATTGTACGATCTCCTCAAGTTGAGCTCGCGCTTGGCCAGGTGCAACCGCAAGCGTGAGTTTGGCGGCCTGCAAGCGCACCTGGACGTTTGGATGCTTGAAAAGATCGAGCAGCAGAATGCGCTGATCGCCCTTTCTGCGCTTCAGTTCATTTGAGACATCCATCATGTTGTCGAAGAGACGGTTGAACTTTTCTATTTGACCGCCAAGACTGGCTTCGTCCTGCGCCACCACAATTTCAGCGAACGATTTCACCAGATCAGCCGTGGACATCTCAGTAAGTGCTATCCGCTTCATCGCTGCAAAACCTTGAACAGCTCCAGTGTGTCTAGACCTACTCGCCGACGTTCCTCTAAGCTTTTGTCGCTTAGATATTCGCGAGGCGTAAGGCCGCCAAAGTCGGCATTCTTGGTCATGTACCATCCCGTGATCTGATAGTGCTTCAATCTCGGAATACTGACAACATTCGATCGATCATCAATCTGGCTTCGTGACAGGCGCCATCGCTCTGCGGCTGTCTGCTCAATGATGTGGTGATCATCGTAACCCCGCCTTCCCTTGCCAACGGCATTCTGCAGCTCGCGCATAGTTTTCGGCGGATCGCGAGCGGCTTGGATCAAGTCCTGATAGCTTTCAAGCCACTCGATTTCATTCATCAGACCGATGAAAACATCTGCAATCAGGCCGCTATTTCGGCCGAGAAAACTCGCGATCGAGCGAAGAACCGCGTTGCGCTGCGAACTTTTTGGTGGCTTGTCGTCGGGAATTTGCGGCGGTTCTTCGGTCGGCCCGCCAAGGTCTCCTGCCAGTTGCACATTTTCCCAGGCATCTCCACTGTCATTGTCTCCACCAGCCCCGAGATCTTCGAGCTGATTGACAATGACATACGGCCTCCCGGATCCGGTTCCAGTGCGGTCAGGATCCCGCCCGAATGTGAATTGCCCACCGCCCTCCTCGCCCTCCGGAATTCGCGGCTGACCTTCATACTTTCGCTCCAGCGCCGGATAGACATCTGCCTTCTCACTTCCCGGCTTCAGAAACCGCGTAGCGTGCGGATCCAAGTAGCGCGCCGCATCAGGCCGCATGAAGCGCTGCAGCTGATGCCGCAGATAGACGTTCCCGCGCGGGTCCATGCGAGTTGTTCCGAGCATTGGTGAGGCCAAACAAAAAGCCGGCCCAAGGGCCGGCTTCGGTTAATCAAGATCGAGCTGAACGCTCTCCTCAGCTCGCCGCTATCTTCAGCAATTTGATCGCATCAAAATCCTGCACCCCGCCCCCGACCCGCTTGGTCGTGTAGAACAACACATAAAGCTTGGCGCTATAGAGATCGCGGAGCACGCGCACACCTTGGCGGTCCACGATCAGATAGCTGCGGCGGAAATCGCCGAAAGCAATCGACAGCGATCCGGCGACCACGTTCGGCATATCTGCGATACACGTCGCGCACGTCAGATCAGCCTCACACAAGCTCTTTCTGGCAAACATGCAACGCATATACGTCGCCATCGCTCTCGCGCAGTGACCCGCCGATCAGAAGGAATGCCAGTCGTGCTGCGCCAGCTCGCTTTCGCCTGCATCGCTGCTGCTGTGACGCTGCCGGCGACAGCCGCCGATCTCTCGGGCACTCCGCGCTATGGCCAAGGTCAGGTGGTCGAGCCGGCGCCGCTTGTTGGCGGCGGGCGTTACCTTGCCGTCGAATCCCCGCCATTCGACAAGGTCACCACTTATTCGTCCCCGGGCGGAGCTCCAATTCAGGTTCACCGTTATTTCGGTCCGCCGCAGGTTTCCTATTACTACAGCCACTATGGTGTGCCGCCGGAGCTGCTTGTTGGCCGCCAGCAATTTGGCTGCAACTACCGCTATTGCTGAACCAGGCAATGGCGGGCGACGGCACATCGCCCGCACCGATCGCCCGCCCTCAGCTCACCGCAAACTTCAGCACCTTGATCGCATCAAAGTCCTGCACGCCGCCGCCCACCCGCTTGGTCGTATAGAACAGCACATAGGGCTTGGCGGAATACGGATCGCGCAGCACGCGGACGCCAACGCGGTCGACGATGAGATAGCCGCGCTGGAAATCGCCAAAGGCCAATGCGAGCGCATTTGCCGCGATGTCCGGCATGTCCTCCGCTTCCACCAGCGGGAACGTCATCAGCGTGGCGCGCCCTCCGGCTTGCGCCGGTGGGTGCCAGAGATAGGCTCCGGTGGAGTCCTTGAACTTGCGGATGGTCGCCTGGGTCTTGCGGTTCATCACGAAGCTACCGTTCTGGCGATATCCGGCCTTCAGGCTGTAGATCAGATCGACCAGAATGTCGGACGGGTTGGAGGCCGCGAACGCCCCCGCCGCGCCAGAGGCGAGATAACCTAGATTGCCCCAGCCCCAGGAAGCGTTGGCGACTGTCGTGTAGCTGAGAAAGCCTTTCGGCTTGTTGACGCCGTCACCAGCAACGAACGCCGCGCCTTCCTGCATGGCGAAGACCAGTTCGACTTCGGAGGCGATCCACTGGTCGAGATCCACGGCGCTGTCGTCGAGCAGCGTCGCCGTCGCTGCCGGCATGGCATAAAGCTCCATCGCCGGAAATGACAGCGCGTCGAATGTCGCCGACGTCGTCTGCGTCCGCGCGTCGGTTTCGCCGACCCAGCCCGTCGCCGGCCCCGCGGTCATGAACGGTTTCTTGTAGACATTGCCGGAAATCTCGCGCACCGAGGCGATGCTGCGGATCGGCGAGATCGCCATCACACGCTGGTTGATCGCGTGTTCGAGCTCGACCGGCACCAGATAACCGCCATCGGCATTGCTGCCGACCGACATCGCCTTGGTCTCGATCTGGCGCAGGCCATCGACATCGCCGGCACGCACATAGGCATCGAAGGCACTCTTGTGCTCGCGCGCCACGCCATCGCGCGGCTGCCGCCGAATGCCATCGAGCGAGGGCCGCGCCTGGCGCAGCGCCAGATCATCGAGCCGCCGATGCTGCGCATCCAGTGCCTGGTTGATACGATCGACCTTTTCCTCCAGCAGCACGTCACCGCGCTTGTGCTCGATAACAGCCAGCCGCTCGTCATTGGCGGCCTTGAACTCCTCGAAAGTGTGCCGCAACTCATCATAGTCGTCGCGCGCGCCGGTCGAGAAACCGGCTTTGTGTTCGGGGGCAGCATCAGTGATATCGAAATTCATGGGCAGATCTCCGTTGAAGGGTCGTTGGGGTGATGGAACCGAGGTCACGCGAACAGAGCCGCGCTGGCACGTTGACGGGCGCGGCGGTGCTTGCGAAACTTGCTGCGAGCGACGTTGAATTTGATCTGGAACAGTGAACCCGCGGGCGGGGTATGGTGTTATGGCCCGGTATTGGTGACCAACACGGAGCCGACGCGATGCAACACGCTCAACCACCGATGACGAAATACGAGCAGTTCCTGCAGCAGGCGCAGGACCAGATGCTCGCCTTCGAGCGGCGCGAAAGCGAATTCCGCAAGCGCGAGCGTGAGGAGCGCGCGGCGCAATTGCACCTGCCGATTTCGCGCGACGAGCTGCACTAGGTCCTCACACGGTTTTCAGATTTCCGGCGAAACGCGACACCGGCGCTCACGGCGCCGAGCGCCTGCTTGCGATCAGCGCTGCTGCGCATCGAGCGCCTGGTTGATGCGATCGACCTTCTCCTCCAGCAGCACGTCGCCGCGCCCGCGCTCGATCCGCGCGATGCGCTCGTCATTGGCGGACTTGAATTCCTCGAACGTGTTGCGCAGTTCGTCGTAGTCCTCGCGCGGCGTTGATTGGCGATGATCGAGGTCACTTGTCTCGGACGCGGCGGAACTGTGCGGAATGGCACAGACCCGCCTCCCCCGCTCTGCCTAGGCTGCTGCAAGCGGGGATTCGCCCCGCCGGGGGAACGACATGCGCAACATCACCATGACTGGAATGCTCGCCGGCCTGGTCGCGGCCGGAGCCGCGCAAGCGGCCGATGTGACCGTCAAGGCGCCGCGGCTGCCGCCGGCCGAGACCTCGTGGGTGCCGCACTCCGGCTTCTTCGTCGGCATCGGCGGCAGCGCCAATACGCTCGATTTCGGCACCCAGAATGTCTATGCGGTGGGGACGTCGAACGTCTTCACCAACGGCGTACTGACCTCCTCGGGATCGGCCGCCGGCCCGGCGACGCTGTATCCGGACGACCGTGCGCAGATCGCCTTCTCGGCGCAGGGCGGCTACTTCTCCCGTTTCTCCGGCAGCGACTGGCTGTGGGGCGCCAAGTTCGGCTACAGCTATCTCGGCGCCAGTTCCAACATCCGCGCGGCGCTGCTGCCACAGGTGGGATCGTTCACGCCGACCGGCACGAGCACGGTGGTGCCGTTCACCGGCAACGCGCTGGTGCAGTCCTACCAGATCCATATCGATCACCAGATGACGTTCGTGCCCTTCATCGGCCATGCGTTCGACCGCGGCTTCGTCTATCTCGGCGCCGGCCCGACGCTGACCCAGGTCCGCACCGACCTCAACGGCCTGATCGGCTTCGCCGACCTCAACGGCAGCCGCACCGACGTCTCCGGCGCGCCGATCAACCTGACCAGCAAGAGCTGGGTGCTCGGCGGCGCCGCCATGGTCGGCGCCACCTACTTCCTCGATCCGACCTGGTTCGTGGATGTGAACTACATGTTCGCCATGACCGAAAACAACACCGCGAACTATGCGAGCCCGTTCACCAATCCGAACGGCACCGGCGGCACCACCAACCAGGGCACCATGGTCGGCACCGCCGCCGCGCGGACCCAGACCCAGGCGATCACGGCGACGATCAACAAACTGTTCTGAGCGCGCATCGCGGCGCGGCGCGTTGTCCTCAGCGCCCGGCGAACCGGGCGTGGGCGGCGACGCCGTGCAGCGCGCGTTTGCGATCGGCGCGGGCGCGCAGCGAACAGGCCTGGACAGGTCCGCCCGCTTTGCGCCCACGCCGGATGACCAGCGCCGGTGCATCCGCGGCGCCGCTCAAATCGGTGCGATATGAGTCGATGACGTGTTGGCCGGTGAGCTGGGTCCAGTCGCGCTCGGCCTGATCGCGCAGGCGCGAGCGCGGCGCGTCCTTCACGGCGCTCACCCGCGCGCCGTTCAGCAGCGGGAATGTGACGATGGACACTTCCCAGAGATCGACCTGATAGAGTTTGCGCACCCGCGTCTTCGGCTCGATCTGGCCACGCTGGGTGCGATAGCCGATCGACAATCCGTCCACCGCGCCGGCCTGCAGCAGCGCCAGCAATTCGCGGGCGCGTGTCACATCCGGGATCAACCGGCCCCGCGCCCAGAGGCCGCGCAGGTCTTCCTTCATCTCGAGCCAGACGCCGACGGGCTCGGAGGGATCGTGCTGGAACAGCATCGGGATCTTTCGCAAGCCGCGCAGCTTCAGCGTCTGCGTGAAGGCGCCGGGCATCACCATGTCGCGCGCCTGGTCGATCTCGCCGAACAGCGAGGCATAGCCCTCGATCACGCCGTCCGGCGTGAGTGCGAGGCGCGCGGGGGATGGCTGGGGTGATGGCAACGGGGCATGCATCGGAGGCCTCGCGAGATGCGGGGGGGAAGAAGAGAGATCGTGGTGTCGTGGCTTCGCTCAGACAGCAGTGTCCCCTCTCCCCCGCGCGTGGCGCAGCCACGCGAAGGCGGGAGAGGGTCAGGGAGAGGGGGCGCGACATACGACGTCGCTTGTTGCGCCCTCTCCCGCCTTCGCTACGCTCAGGCACCCTCTCCCGCGGCGCACGGCTTCGCCGTGCTGGGGGAGAGGGGAAGAAAAAAAGCGAACTACACTTTCGCGCGCCGCGGCGGCTTGCGTCGCGCCGACGGTTTCACCCGCGTCTTCACAGCCTGCGCCTTGCGCTGCAACTGGTCGAGATGCGCCAGAAATTCTCTGAAAACGCTGAGATGATCCTTGCCCGATTTGGTCTCCGGGCGGATCGAACGCATCACGTCGTGCAGACTGTCCATGGATGATCCCCTTTCAGATGTCATCGGTCTCGTCGCGCATGCGGTGGCGGCGATGCGCACGGCGGTTGAAGCGCGCGAGCTGCCGCACGAATTCGTCGAAGCGGCGCGAGGCACCGGCGAGTTCACGCAGCGCGAACAGGGCCGCGGCACTGGCCACGCTCGCCCACAGAAACAAAGCGAGATGCGCGAGGTCGCCGCGCTCGGTGAAAATGCGGATCAGGTCATCCATGGCGATTGTACTTCCATCTTGCGCGCGCCCGCTGCCGCGTTCACGCGCCGTCGAACCTTTCGGCTGACGCCGCCGACCAAGCAGCAACGCCGTCCCGCCCCTTTTGCCGAGCGCCCATGATGTCTGCGACCCCGCCGCTGCGCCTGCCCCGCTTCCGCATGCTGGCTGTGGCCGCGCTGATCGCCGGCCTCAGCGCGACGCAGGTCACGGCCGCCACGCCGACACCGACAGGCCCGACAGGCGATTATGACATCTGCATCGGCGACACCGACGACCGCGCCATTGCCGCCTGCACCCGCGCCATCGCGCGCGATCACTATCGCGGCGCCGAACTGGCCATGCTCCATGTCAGCCGATCGGTCGGCTATCTGCTGGCGGGCGATGCGGATGCCGCCATTGCCGATGCCGATGCCGCGCTCCAGAGCGATCCCGCGGATGCCGTCGCATTCTGGAGCCGCGGCAGTGCCTGGCAGAACAAGAACGAGCCTGCCCGCGCCATTGCCGATTTCAGCGAAGCCATTCGCCTCGATCCCGAAGATGCGTCGTCGCTGATCCAGCGCGGCATCGCTCGGGAAGCGATCGGCGATATCGCCGGCTCCGCCCGCGACATCGCCGAAGCCACCCGCATCGATCCGGTGCTGACGGCACGAAAATATATCAGGAAGTGACGGCGCTCATGCGCTCCGGCGGGGCGCCCTGCAGCGCCGCGCGCCGATATCTGTCAGCGATCGCGGTGGACGTCCCAGTAATTGGTCACGCCTTCGTCGTGGTTCCTGCCGCTGGGCGGCGCCCGCGGCGTGTGCAGGAAAGCGCGATACAGAAACGCCAGGATCGCGACGATCAACAGCAGCGGCAAGATCCAGTCCGGCATCGGTGCATCTCCTCAGTCAGTCGTGGCGCCGAGCATCGCCGGTGTCACAGTCATGGCGATCACTCCGTCCGCGTCGCCGCCGCGCGGCGCAGGCGCCAGAACCACACCAGCAGCAACCCACCAGCACCGATGCCGACAAGACCACCGATCACCAGTGCCTGCACGCGCTCAGTGCCGGATGACGACAGTGCCACGACCGCGCCGGCCACGAGGCAGGTCGCTCCTACGGCGTCCCCGACCCATGGCCATCGCGCTGTCACCCAGCCCCAGACGAGCTCGGCAAAAAATTCGACGACGGTTTCGATGATCGAGGACATGCCAGCGTGCCGGTTCAGTTGCGTTGCCGGTTAGGCGTCGCGGCGCGGTCTTTGGTTCAAGAGGTCATATCCGCCTCAAGGCGCCGGCGGCGCGGTGATCTCGATCAGCTCTACCGGCCCGCCCGGCAGCGCGTCATCGAACACGCCGATTACCAGACGGCCTGTCTTCCAGGCATAGGTGTCGAGATTGCTGCGGCCCTGTTTCAGCAGCGGCCCATCGGCATGGCGGTCATGGCCATGCACCACATGGCGCGCGCCCTCGCCGGCATCATGGCCGGACGCATCGTCATCCGCATAGCGCTTGGTCATCAGCAATACCGGGTCCTGCTGCGTCAGCGGCAGCGCGGGATCGACGCCGGCATGGACATAGACGCGATGCGCATCCATGTGCCACAGCGGCCGGCCATCGAGCCAGTCGATGTCATGCACCGGCACATCGGCGATGTCGCCGCCATAGGAGGCGAGCGCGGTATCGCCGCCTTTCGTCATCCAGCTCGCCATCGCCACATCGCCGCGCAGCGCAGCGACCATCAGCGCATCGTGATTGCCCTTGAGCATCGCCAGCCGCAGGCCAGGTGCCACCCCTGCCCGCAGCCGCGCAATGACGCGGCGCGAGTCCGGACCCTTGTCGACATAGTCGCCGAGCACAATGAGCGTGGCGTTTTCACCAGCCCGATGCGTCTCGATCTCAGCCAGCGCCCGATCCAGCAGATCGCGCCGGCCGTGCAGATCGGGGATGACGTAAGTGAGTGGCATCGCGCAATCATATCCCAACTGGCGCGATCTCTCCACCGGCGCAACTGGGCAGCGGTGATACGTCCCGTTCTCTGTCATTCATGTGACATGAGCCGCACGCTCCGTGCATTGCCACAGAAAAAGCCCGGCACAAGGCCGGGCTCTTACGTTTTCGGGATAAGATCTCAGGTCATCAGTAGCGCGCAACCACCGGGCTGCCGAACTTGTAGTTCAAACCGACGCGCACGGTATGGAATGTGAAATCCTGCGAGATGTTCTCGCGGTAGTTGAAGCCCGGCGGAGCGAAGGTGCTGCCCGGAATATAGGTCGAGTTATAGGAGATGCTGCCGAGGTCAGTGTAGAGATATTCGATTTTCACCGTCCAGTTCGGCTGGAAGGCATGCTCGACGCCAGCGCCGACCGTCCAGCCGACCTTGGTTTCGCTGCCCGAGCCGGTCTTGTTGTAGCCATTGCTCGACAGCAGCGTCCAGCTGCCCTGCACATCGCCGACCGCCAGACCGCCAGTGGCGTACCACAGCGTATTGTTCACCGCGTAACCCAGGCGCGGACGCACAGTGGCGAACCAGTCGCTCTTGGTGGTCTCCGTGAAATTGCGGGTGATGAAGCCACCATTGAGGCCCGACAAGGCAATCGTCTTGCTCATGCCGGACGCGTTGATATCGGCCTCGAGGCCAAACACCCAGCTGCCGACCTGATAGTTGTAGCCGACCTGCCCACCGCCGACCACGCCCTGCGGGCTGTAGCGCTGGTTGCTGAGGCCGATCAGTTCGTTGCGGAAAGCAGGCGATTCAATGGCCCAGCTGCTGGTCGGATCGAGAACCGTATCGGCTCCGCTGCGACCGAAGCCGTAGCCGACATTGCCGCCGATATACCAGCCGGTCCAGCTGTAAACGGGATCGACCATCACCGGCGCTTTCGTGTATGGGCGCGGCGCCATATCGGCGGCCCATGCAGAGGTTGCGCTCAAGGCGAGAACCGAAGCTGCCAAAATGATCTTGTTCACGAGAATCTCCCAAGTCTGTCGTCTTATTATGTCAGCGATCCTAGGCCGCCCCCGGCCCGAATGCTGTCACGCGACGGCAACACCCACGGTCAAACTCAACCCCTGATTGTGAACAAATGCGCAATACACTCCAGTACTGTTGCGTCTGTCCATGACGTCGGGCGGGTCCGTCCGCACCGCTTGGAGAACGCGTTGCAGTCAGGCCCCTACCCCAGCCGGTCCCCGCCCTCCACCGGCGCATAGCCCACCGCTTCGCGTTTCTCGTTCAGCGTCAGGAAGTCCGCGCTGCTGACGCGCTCCCACAGCGCGGTACGATCGGCGGCGAGCGCATCCACGCGGTCGGTGTCGATGTCGATGCGGATGCCGTCACCGAACGCAGGCGCCAGCCATTGCGCCAGTGCGTTGCCGGTGCGCGCCGCCAGCGGCAGCACGGTCTGGCGGAAGAAACTGCGGTTGGCTTCCTGGAAATTCGCGAATGTATTGTCGCCGGGAATCCCGAGCAGCATCGGCGGCACGCCGAAGGCCAGCGCGATTTCGCGCGCGGCGTTGTGCTTGGCGTCGAGGAAATCCATGTCTTTCGGCGTCAGCGACATCGCCTTCCAGTCGAGCCCGCCTTCCAGCAGCAGCGGCCGCCCGGCATTCGATGCGCCCTGATAATTGCCCTCGAGTTCGCGCTTGAGGCGATCGAACTGCGGCTCGGACAGCACCGATCCCTCCGGTCCCGCATAGACCAGCGCGCCCGACGGCCGCGCCGCATTGTCGAGCAGCGCCTTGTTCCATTTCGACGAGGCATTGTGGGTGTCGAGCGCCGTCGCGGCCGCGTCGATCGGTGCCAGACCATAGTGATCGTCGAGCGGATGAAAGAAAGTCAGATGCAGGATCGGCGGTACGCCCGACGCCTGCTGATCGAAGCGCACGCTGCGGCCGCCGACGCTGTAGTCATAGGCCTCGGCCCAGCCATCGCTGCCAGGCACGACTTTCATGCGATCCGGCCGCAGCGCGTAGAGTTCGCGGACCTCATGCTGCCGCACCTGCGTGTCGAGCGTCACGGCTTCGATATAGGCATTGCCGGCGAGCAGCAGATGCGCATAGAGCGTCTCGAAGAACACCCCGCCATCCTGCCGCGGATTCGGCCGCGTCAAGAGTTGCGCCAGCGGATGCGCCTCGCGTTCCGGCGCGCCGTCGAAGACGAGAAAGCTGCACGCCGCGGCATTCTCCGCGATCAATCGCACGGCGCGGTGCACGATAGCATTGGAGAGATAGCCTTCGCGCGCCAGCGCTGCAAAATCCTTCGGCGTCCATCGCGCACGCCCGCCGCTCTCGAATGCGAGCACGCGCGCGGTGCACGACGCCTTCGCTTCAGGTGCGGCCAGATAGGCTTTCAAGCGATCGAACATGATATGATCCAATTCAACTGTGCACGGGACACGAGGTCACAACACCCTGATCCTTGGCCCATCCCCGCGCGGCACCAGCGCCAGCGAGGCAACCGCCCAGACCATGGCGTCGAGACGATCCGGCGAGTGCCCCGACGACAGCCCCGAACTTGCGAAGTCGCACATCTCGTCTTCGAGCGCGGCAAAACTGCCGGCGTGCTTCACGCGCCCCTGCTCGTACAGTGTCGCCACCGGCTCGGCGCGCAGCCATTTGCCGCGCAAGGCGCGGACCGGCGTTACAGGCACGGTATGATCCACCTCGTTGATCACACTGCGCACCATCTCGCCGCCCTGGTTGACTTCGACCACCAGCGCGTCGGCCTCCAGCCTGCGCCACAGCGCGATCGCCTTGTTAGCCCAGGCCGTCGGCGTCACTGCCGATACGGTGTCATCGGCCATCACATAGACCGTGCCGTCCTCAGCGATCCCCGCCGCAACGATGCCGCAGGCATCCGCACGTTTGCCCGACGACACTGGCGGATCGACAGCCACGACGATGCGCTGCAATGGCGGCACCTCGCGCACGCGGCATCGTTCGAGCAGCGCGCGCGACCACAATGCATCGGGCCGGTCCTCGATGATCTCGCCGTCCAGTTCCTGCCGTCCCAGCCGCGTGCCGGCATAGCGGCCCATCACGCTCTGCAAAAATGTCGGCGCGAGATTGAATGCATTGACCACGGTCGCGGCGCGCGTCGTCGCCGTCGTCGGATCACCCATCAACCGCTTCAGCAGCGCCGTCGGCCGAGGCGTCGTAGTGATCATCTGCCGCGGCTGGCGGCCCAGCCGCAGGCCGAATTGCAGCATGTCGAAAGCGGCTTCGGCATAACGCCATTTCGCCATCTCGTCGGACCATGCGCAGGAGAATTGCGGGCCGCGCAGGCTCTCGGGGTCCTCCGCGGAAAACACCTGAGCGACCGCGCCGTTGCTCCATTCCAGCCGCTTGCGCGACGGCATCCAGACCGGGCGCTCGTGATCCGGATGCACACTGAGCAGCCCGGACACTCCCTCGATCATCACTTCACGCACGTCGTGTTCGGTTTCGCCAACAAGCGCAATGCGACGGGCTTTTTCGTGCGCCAGTGGCGCCTGACCGAGCGCCTGCGCACGCACCCATTCGGCACCGGCGCGTGTCTTGCCTGCGCCTCGTCCGCCAATCATGAGCCATGTCAGCCACGGCGCACCATTCGGCGCGATGTCAGGCGGCACCTGATGCGCATGCGCGAAGACATTCCAGCACTCACTCAGGAAGCCTCTCTCGCCCGGCGTCATTCCCGTCGACAGGAATTGGCGGTCGCCCGCCAGGCCGTCTTGCAAGACGTTCAGCAATGCGTCGACGGAGTTCGTCGAGGTCTCGGGGACGGTCGTCATCTTCGGCGGACCTCTGTTCGTTGCCGCCCTGCACTTTCTTCAGTTCGGTCAATGTGCGCGCCAGGGAAGCCAGCGTGCGGGCGCGGCGCTCGGCCTCTGTGCGCAACGCTTCATTCAAGCGCCGGCGGCCAACGATCTTCTGGATCGAATCGAGTTCGCGTTCGATGGCATGGGTAACGCGATCGGTCAGCGGCGCATCAGGCGGCAAATCATTGAACTGATCGACGGCCGTTCGCCGTCTTGCACGCGGAGCGCTGGACCGCTTCTTGGCAACAGCTTTCATTGCGGCCGGTCGCTTCTTGATTTGAGTTGGAGGTATATCAACTTCAGCAGCAGATGATGGTTTCGGCCTCCCCGGTCCGGCGAAGATTGTCGTTGCCGCAATCGTCCTCTTCCGGGCCGCCACACTGGCTCGGATTTTTTCAGCGGCTGCTGCCATGGTGGCCGGGTCAACGGCGCTCCATGTCTTCTGTGAATTCTTCACTTTCGAGTTCTTGGAGCTCTTCTTCGCCGCCCTTGGTTTCCGCGCGGCCTTGACAACGACAGCAGCCCGCGCCGGCGTTCTCGCCGGGCGGGCTATGGGCTTTCTGACCATGTTGGGAACTCGTTGCTGCTGTCAGTCGATCATGCCGGACTGACTGAAATTGATCGGCCGATCGCCGAAACCGATCACGTCCTGAAGAACACAAACCAGACCACGCCGAGGATCAACACAGCGAGGCCGAGGCTGATCGCCAAAAGCGCGAGGATCGACGGGCCCGGTTCGGCCTGGCGTGCCTCCGTCGCGGATTCGACGATCTGCTCTTTTTGCTTGGTTGCCGAATTCCTGATTATCATGGCACCCTCGTTTGGCTTGCTGTTGGATGCCGATGAGATTCCTTGCGGCACCGTATGGAAAGCAACGCAGGATTTGGATCGATGTTCCGGATATTCACCGCACACCGGGCTAAACAGCGCGGCGCAGATTCGCCGCCAATCAGCAGCGGCGTTTCCTGCGAACCCAATTGTGGAGCATGCCGCAAACCTACTTCGACAGCGCAACGCTGTCAAGGCTAAAAATCCTAGAATTTGAATTTAGTCCTGAAATCGGAATTTTGTCCGCGCGATCAACGCGCTGGCTATCGCGGCGGCTGCGACCACGCCGCTCCCGGCGCACCGGTGATCTTGCCGGGATAGTCGATATTGACCACGCAATTGCCGCGCAACGCAGCCGCGGCCTGCAGGCACTGCTGATAGTCGAAGAACCGGCAGATCTGCGGCACACTCCCCGGCCCGCGGGGGCCGCCGGTCAACACGCAGAACGGCGGAATACCGGAGCTGGCCGCGACCGATGGCCGCGCCTGCGCAGAATCCACAGCCGGCAACGACGCCGACGCGATTGCAATCGCGGCCACAGCCCATAGGAGCCTGCGAATCCTTGTTGTCATCGATGCGTCCTTCACGAGCGGGCGATCACTCACCGCGCGCGCCGGCGACGTTGTGGCGCGGGTTCCGTGGCAGCTCCGCCGCGATACTCGACATTGCCCACGCAGTTGCCTCGCGTACCGACGGCAGCATTGATGCATTGCTGGTAGTCAGAAAAGATGCAGTTGCTGACATAGGAGGATTCGCCGTTGGCGCCACTCTGGGCGATGCAGAATTGCGCACCAGCCGCCGAGGCCGGCGTTGCTCCCGCGAGGACGAATGCCGCAAATCCCAAACCGGCCAATGCCGAAAGCTCCAAACGCGAATTCAATGTCATGATGGTCATCCATATGAAAATGCGCAGGCTCGAGGCCCGCGCACGATCATATAGGGTGCAGCACCGCAATCGATAGGACATTCACAACATTGCGTTTCGACAAGACAGCCATGTCTTTTGTCGATTGCAATGGCGGCGCGCCCGGCACCGGCCGGTCTTCGCTGCCCTATTTCAGCGAGGTATTCACGGCGGCGTAGCGCCCGTTCAGCGTGGTACCAAGGCCCTGCACGGCCACGATGATCGCGAGACTGATGCCGGCAGCGATCAGCGCATATTCGATGGCCGTCGCACCGGACTCATCGTCGATAAATTTCGAAATCAAACGCAACACGGAAATCTCCTCATACGGCCGCGGATTTCTTCCACGCCGTCCCCTGAAAACTGCACTCAACCTAAGCGGCAGAGGTTGCAGGAAGGTTCACCAACAGGCTCAATTATGAATTAATCATGCGGTAACTATATGTGCGCTCGCCCGGAGCAGCGGGACTTGGGAGTATCGTGGAGCCGGGTATCGTCTGCATTTCAGCTTGCGCTTAACCAGAAGTGTCGAGGCTTGTCCCAATGGCATCTGAACCTGTCGCAGGCAGCCAATCCGTCGCGGCGTTCATTCCCGAATTCGAGCATCTTGTCGTAGAGGTCATGAAGGAGTGGAAGGTCCCGGGCCTCGCCGTCGCTATCGTGCAAGACTTGGAGGTTGCGTTCGTCGGGACCTATGGCCTTCGCGATATCGAAGCCGGCCTGAACGTCACGACGGATACGCAGTTTCAAATCATGTCGGTCTCGAAGTCGTTCGCTGCTACGGGCCTGGCTTTATTGGTTGACGAGCGACGCATGGATTGGAAGAAGCCGGTGCGGGAATACATCCCGGAATTCCGGCTCTATGACACCGTTGCGAGCGACCGCGTCACGGTGCGCGATCTGCTATGCCACCATTCCGGATTACCACGTCACGATTGGATCTGGCTGCCCGGCGATCTGTCACCCGCCCAAATGCTGGCAGCGCTGCCCTATCTCGAACCGAGCGCCGACATTCGCAGCGCCTTTCAGTATTCGAACCTCGGCTACCTCATTGCGAGCGTGGTGGCCGAGCGCGTCAGCGGCCGGAATTGGGCCGACTTCACCCGCTCGCTGACCGACAAGCTGGACATGAAGGTGACGTTCACTGTGGAGGAGCTTGCCGCAGCTACCGACGCGGCCGTGCCCTACGGGATGATGGGAGACACTTGTCAGCGCACGAAACTCTGGCCCATCAGCGTGCCGGCTGCGGGCGGCATGAGCACGTCGATTACAAGCTTCGCGAACTGGCTTCGTTTTCATCTCGGCCAGGGCGCGTTTGAAGGACAACGTCTTCTGTCATCCGGCTTGATACAGGAGCTCCAGAAGCCGCGCGTGCATGTCGGGGCAACCGGATTCGCCGAATACAGCGATGTGCATTACGGTTTCGGCTTCCGCTCGCACTGGTATCGCGGAGAGCGCGTGGTGTGGCACGGAGGCGGCTTCACCGGCACGAATGCGCTGATGACGATGTTGCCCGATCGCAGCGTCGGTGTCGCGGTGCTCGCCAATAATGGCATGACTCCGATACTCGCTCCGCACATCCTCGCGAATTATGTCTTCGACCGCGTCTGCGGCAAGGAACCGGTACCCTGCTTCGGTCGCTTCCGCGAGCAACGCCGCAAATTCGTGACGCAATACGAGGCTTGGCTGCAGGCCGGGAAAGCCGCACCGACGCCGGCCACCGAGCCGCACCGTGACCTCGCGGATTATGCCGGTGACTACGAGCATCCTGGCTACGGCCGCATGACGATCACGCATAGCGAAGGCAAATTACATTGGGCGTTCCGCGGCATGTCCGAGCCACTCGCTCATCGGGGCTCGGACACGTTCGAGCTGCCCGAGGCACCCGATTCACCGGGCGGCCTGATGCCGAGCCGAATTTCCCTCTCATTTTCCACTGGCGAAGACGGGAATATTGCGAGCGTGGCAGTCCCGCTCGAACCGCTGGTCAAGGACATCGCCTTCACACGCATTGCAGCGGGGCATGCCTGAAGTCGGATGACGGGTTTCGCCCTACTCCGAAACCAGTGACGGCTTCGCCTTTGCTGGCCCGGCCAGCGGGCGTTCTTCCATCAGCAGCAGGAACAGTGTCGACAGCGCCAGCAGGGCTGCCGCGGCTTCGAACACGTAACGGAAGGCGCTGACCATATCGCTGGCCGCGATCGGATGCGTGCTGGCGGCATGCTCGCCTGAGATCGAGATGTCCGTGCCGAGCGCCATCAGGAGAATGGTGGTGAAGGCGGCGACGGTGAAGGACGCCATCAGCGCGCGAAAGAAGTTCATGGCGCCGGTCGCGGTCCCGATCTGCGGGCGTGGCACGGCGTTCTGGATCGACACCAGGCTGACCGGAAATGCCGTGCCGAGCCCGATGGAGAACAGGCCGAGCATCGTGAGCAGCGCCCAGAGTGGCAGCGGCGTCGCGAGCGCCAGCGCCAGACCCATCAGCGCCGACATGGCGGTGCCGGCGATGGCCACGCGCTTGTAGTGTTTCGCCTTGGTCATCATGTGGCCGGCAAAGGCAGCGCCGCCGACTGACACCGCCGCGATCGGGATCAGCGCAACGCCGGCTTGACCTGCAGTCAGGCCGTAGACCACTTCGTAATAGAGCGGCATGTGTACGGTCAGCCCGAGCATCGCACCCATCGCGCAACCGCCGGCGGCCATCGCGAAAGGCACCACCGAGCCCGACATCAGCGGCAGCGGCAGGAACGGCTCGTCGTGATGGATCGCATGCCAGATGAAGGCGAAAGCCATCACCGCTGCAGCGCCGATCATTGCGACAATGGTCGGCGACGCCCATGAAAATTTGGTGCCGCCCCATGTCAGCACCAGCATGAAGACAACGGCCGAGGCCATCAGCAGCATGCCGCCGAACCAGTCGACCTTGCGGCGGCGATGAAACACAGGAAGCTTCTTCATCTTCGGCAGCAACAGCGCCAGCGATCCCACACCGAGCGGAATGTTGATCCAGAAGATCATCGACCAGTGCAGATGTTCGGCGAACAGGCCGCCGATGATCGGGCCGCCGATGCCGGCCGCCACCCACACGCCGCTGAAATAAGCCTGATACTGGCCGCGCTCACGCGGCGACACCACGTCGGAAATCACCACCTGCACGATGGGCAGGATGCCGCCGCCGCCGAGGCCCTGCAGGGCACGTGCGATGATCAGCACGATCATGTTCGGCGCCAATGCGCACATGATCGAGCCAACCATGAACAGCGACATCGCGGTGATGATCATCGCGCGGCGACCATAGATATCGCTGAGCGTGCCGAACACCGGCGCCACCGCGGTCGATGCGAGCAGATAGGCGGTGATGACCCAGGAGAGATTGTTCACGTCGGCGAATTGCCGGCCGATGGTCGGCAGCGCGGTGGCGACGATGGTCTGGTCGAGCGCTGCCAGGAACATGGTCAGCAGCAGGCTCATCAGGATGGTGCGGACTTCGGCGGGGGTCAGCGGCGCCTTCACAGTAGGCGCGTCGCCGGGTTCGATTACTTCTGTGGGGATCCGCGACAGTTCCTGCGCGATTTCGTCCGACAGGAGCTCATCCGACGAGATTTCCTCGGGCAATACCTGATCATCGGCCGCTGACCGGCTCTGTCGCTCGAACTTGTTCATGAAACTTCGGATTCAAAGGACTTGGGAGGTAACCCGAGAGCCATATCGGCGCGAACTCCCGCGCACAGACTCTCTTTGAAAGAAATCTATTCCCCTGCTCCGTACAGCAACAGTTGTTTCCTTGCATGGGAGCGTCCCGCGGCAATCATCTGACCGTCATATGCGCGTGATCGGACACCGCGCGCTGCGGATTCTACGCCGGCCGCTTCTTCAGCTTCGCCTTGCGTGGCAGCAGCGCCGGCCAGGTCACAATGTGATCCTGCAACTCGTCGTCGGAGATCGTGTCCTCGCTGCCCTCGACCCGCCCGCGGACCGATACGCCGGCTTCATGGACGGTGTCGGCGCTGCCCGAGATAAGCGGGTGCCACCAGTAGAGATCGCGGCCCTCGGCTGCGAGCTTGTAGCCACAGCTCGGCGGCAGCCAGCTCAGGGTGCGGACATTGTCCGGGGTCAGCCGCACGCAATCGGGAACATGGTCGGAGCGGTTCGGATAATCCTTGCAGGCGCAAAGACCCGCATCGAGCAATCGGCAGGACACATGGGTGTAATAGATCTTGCCGGTATCCTCGTCTTCCAGCTTTTCCAGACAGCAACGTCCGCAGCCGTCGCACAGGCTTTCCCACTCGGCGCCGGACATCTCTTCCAACGTCTTGGTTTTCCAGAACATTCCCTCCTGTGCGGAAGGACGCGGGGGACGCGCGGTCATGCGATTTGAATCGATCCAGGTTGCGGCGAAACGCCCTTCTAGGAGTTGCGGTGCAGGCTCTGCAAGCAACATCGTGTCGGCCGGCTCGCAAACAAGGGCAAAACCGCCAAGCTGTTAGCCCTGTCGTGCAAATGATAAGCAATGCCATTGGTTTATCCGCCCTGCTCGGCTAGAACTTGAACGACTCTCCGGCGGCCGCAAACCTGCCGCCGGGTTGCCGCATTATTTCAGCATGACGTCCGCGCGGTGCCGGTGGGTGCACGCGAACGCTGCAACAAACCAAGGGCCCCTGTGCCTCAGATCGTGCCATCCCGTTGGAAGACCAAATTCCGGCATTTCCTGCTGGATCTGGATGCGCGCATCGATTCCGGCCTGTTCTCGTCCGGCCGCGGCACCCGCGAGCTGTGGGAACGCTACTCCACCTTCATGGACCGCTTCTATGTCGGTCGCTGGAAGCGCTGGGTGTTCATCGAGCCGCTGTCGGAAATGGCCACCATCGGCCTGGGCGGTCTCATCCTCATGCTGGCGCTGGCGCAGCCGGCGTTTCGCGAAACTGCGGACGAAGACTGGCTGAAGAAATCCGACCTCGCGGTGACGTTCCTCGATCGCTACGGCAATCCGATCGGCAGCCGCGGCATCAAGCACAACGACTCCATTCCGCTGGAAGATTTCCCGGATAACCTGATCAAGGCCACCCTCGCCACCGAGGACCGCCGCTTCTACGATCACTTCGGCATCGACATCGCCGGCACCGCGCGCGCTCTGGTCACCAATGCGCAGGCCGGCGGCGTGCGCCAGGGTGGTTCGTCGCTGACGCAGCAGCTCGCGAAAAATCTGTTCCTGTCGAACGAGCGCACCATCGAGCGCAAAGTCAACGAAGCGTTCCTGGCCATCTGGCTGGAAACCCGCCTGACCAAGAACGAAATTCTGAAGCTCTATCTCGACCGCGCTTATATGGGCGGCGGCACGTTCGGCGTCGACGGCGCAGCGCATTTCTATTTCAACAAATCCGCGCGCGACGTGAACCTCGCGGAAGCCGCGATGCTCGCCGGCCTGTTCAAGGCCCCAACCAAATACGCGCCGCATATCAACCTGCCCGCCGCCCGCGCCCGCGCCAACGTGGTGCTCGACAACCTCGTCGATGCCGGCTTCATGACCGAAGGTCAGGTGTTCGGTGCGCGGCGCAATCCCGCCGTCGCCGTCGATCGTCGTCAGGAAATCTCGCCGAACTACTATCTCGACTGGGCCTTCGACGAGATGCGCAAGCTCGTCGATACATTCCCGAAATCCTATGTCGAACGCGTTTTCGTGGTCCGCACCGCCATCGATATGAATGTGCAGCGCGCCGCCGAAGCCGCCGTCGAAAACCAGCTCCGCCAGTTCGGCCGCGACTATCATGCGACGCAGGCCGCCACGGTGGTGTCGGACCTCGAAGGCGGCGTCCGCGCCATGGTGGGCGGCCGCGACTACGGCGCAAGCCAGTTCAACCGCGCGGTGGACGCGATGCGCCAGCCCGGTTCGTCGTTCAAGCCCTATGTCTACACGACGGCGCTGCTCAACGGTTACAAGCCGACCTCGATCATCCTCGACGGCCCGGTCTGTATCGGCAACTGGTGCCCGCAGAACTACGGCCACTCCTATTCCGGCAACGTGACGCTGACGCAGGCCATCACCCGTTCGATCAACGTCGTGCCGGTGAAGATCTCCATTGCGCTCGGCAAGGGGGCGCAGAATCCGGCCAAGGCCGGCCGCGTCAAGATCGTGGAGACCGCGCGCCGCTTCGGCATCACGGCACCGTTGCTCGATACACCGTCGCTGCCGATCGGCTCCACCGAAGTCACCGTGCTCGAACACGCCGTCGCCTATGCGACCTTCCCGAACAAAGGCCGATCGTCGAAGCCACATGCCGTGCTGGAAGTCCGTACCGGCGCCGGCGATCTGGTCTGGCGCTTCGACCGCGACGGCCCGAAGCAGTTGCAGGCGATCCCCGCCTCCGTCGCCTCCGATATGGCCGGCATGATGAGCCACGTGGTCAGCGAGGGCACCGCGCGCCGCGCCGCGCTGGACGGCATTCCGACAGCAGGCAAGACCGGCACGACCAATGCGTATCGCGACGCCTGGTTCGTCGGCTACACCGGCAACTTCAGCTGTGCAGTCTGGTACGGCAATGACGACTACTCGCCGACCAACCGCATGACCGGCGGCTCGCTGCCCGCGCAGACATGGCACGACATCATGGTCGCGGCCCATCAGGGCATCGAGATCAAGGAAATCCCGGGTGTCGGCGCGGGTACCAAGAATCCTGCCGCAGCCGCCTCATCTGTGATGGCCGCCAACGCGCAGGACGCCAAGCCCGGCCCGCCACCGGTGCTGACGCGCCGCGGCGCCGACGTCCTGCTGCGTGTCGAGAAGCTGCTCGACGACGCCGGCAAGACCGCCGGCCGCACATCATCCAACGAACCGTTGAAGCCCCGCGCTTCCTCCGCGTTGGCCTTCCCCGAGAGCTACGCGTCGGCGAATGATGCACCGGATGCCAAAACGACCACATCCGCAACCGCCCCCGCGTCGCGCAAGAACTGAAGCTGCTATCATGACGGTGCGCACGTGCGGCTGATCTTCCTCACGCTTCTGGCGCTCGCGATCGCCACTGCCGTCGGTCTCGGCCTGACCTGGACCACCGCGACCCGCGGCACAGACCTTGGTACACTCACGATCGGTGCATGGACGGCGCGCCCGCGCACCGGCACCAGCGAGATCGATCCCTACGCGCGTGCGTCCATTGCACGGTCGGGCGAATTGCCGATCGGCACGGGCGACGGCGTCACCTTCACTGCCACCACCGACGACAGGAAAAAGCCGCTGGACGGTCGCTGCGATATCGTCGTGTCAGGCGTGACACCGGCTGCGCGTTTCTGGACGCTCTCGCTCTATGACACCAAGGGCCGCCTGGTGCCCAACACATTGCAGCGCTACGGCTTCACCAGCCAGGAAGTGGTGCGCAATGCCGACGGCGCGTTCGAGATCCGCATCGCTGCACGCTCGCGCGCGGGCAACTGGCTGCCGACATCAGCGCTGGAACGCTATGTGTTGATGCTGCGGCTGTACGATACGCCGGTTGGCGTTGCCACCCGGACGCAGAAAGACGCACCGATGCCCGCCATCGCCACGGTGAGCTGCCCATGATCCGGCTGATGTTCGCGCTCATCGGGGGTGTCGTGCTTGGCGGCATCGTGCATCTTGTCAGCGTGCTGGCGCTGCCGCGTATCGCGACGCAGGACGCCTATTCGCGCCTCGCTTCGGTGACGAAAGAAAATGCGGTGACAGCATTGCCGCAGACCGAGCCGGCCAATGCGCTGCTGCCATTCATGGACCCGGCCTTCGCCATGGCGGTCTGCCGCTACGACCTAGCCAAAGGACCGATCAAGCTCACCGTGCCGGTCAGCCAGTCCTACACGTCGGTGTCGTTCTATACCCGCAGCGACGTCGCTTACTACGCGATCAACGACCGCTCCGCCGGCCGCCGCGTCATCGAGCTCGATCTGATGACCGAGGCGCAGCACGAAGCGCTGCCCGAGGAAGAGGACGTCACGTCCGCCGACCGCCTCATCATCGACTCGCCGACCGCGACCGGCCTGATCGTGCTGAAGGCGCTCGCCGCCGAACCCGGCCTGATGATCCAGGCACAGGCATCCCTCGCCGCATCGAATTGTCGGGTGCAGACCGATCCGCCGGCTGCGCCGGTGAAGGGCAAGCGCTGATAAGCGATCGTCATCGTAGGATGGGTAGAGCGTCTTCGCGAAACCCATCATGTCGTCGTGTGTATTTGATGGGTTTCGCTGCGCTCTACCCATCCTACGTGCGCTATCCCGTAGCCAGCGGCGTGCCGATATCCGCCACGAGCTTCACGAGATCAGCCTGCCGTGACCTGCCGGTCTTGGCGTAGATCCGGTTGAGATGTGTCTTCAGCGTATTCTCCGAGATCCCGAGCGAAGTGGCCGTCTGGGACGGGTTGAGCCCCTTTCCGGCGCTCACGAGCACGCGCGCTTCGGCGGGCGTGAGCTCGAACAGCGTTGTCAACACGGCCTCCGGCATTGGAGAGGCCGAGGTCGTTGTCGAGACGAAGACGGCCGCACATGCGGGGCGAAAAGCGGCGCGCGCCGTACCAGCGGTCAAAGGCAGGACATAGGCGACCGCGGGCGGTTGTCCTGCCGCCGACACCGGCAAGCCAATGCCTTTGGCGCCGAGCGAGAGGTCCGAGGCAGCGCTTGCGATCGCCTGCAGCAAGGCGTCGCCCATCAATGCGTTCTGTGCCTGAATGGTTCGCCCCTGACGCAGGATCGGACCATCAGTTGCGAACATGCGTTCGGCACTTGCATTGGCATGGAGCACCGATCCGGCCGCGTCGGTCAACACGACGGGCACCGCGAGGTTCTCAAGCGATTCACGAAACAGCTGCGCGGTCACGCGCACGTCATCGAGCAGGTCGCTGATCATCGCGGCCCTGCGCAAATGCGGAGACAGCAAGGTCAGAAACCGTTGATCCTCGGCAGATACGGCAGCCTTGTCCGCCCAGGTGGTGCAGCCGAGCAGACCGATGCGGTCCGGCGTGTGGACGAATTTGACAATGCACCCTTCCCGCAATCCCTGCGGTCCGGCCCAATTACGAAAGAAAGCGGTCTGCTGCAATTCACTTTCGGGCATCAGCGAGAGCGTGGATACGGGCGTATCGATATCGCCGACCACTGCAGCCTTCAGGCCCGGAATATCATCGAAACTGTAGTCCTGCAGCGCGCGCATGCGCTCGGCATCCCAGGGCGATTGGGCAGCAAACCGGCCGTGATTGTCCGACGTGCCAGCGAGCGCAATCGTGGTGTAGGCCGCATCCATCGTCTGTGTGATGCGGGTGAGAACACGCGACCATCCCTCACGGTTCAGAACGCAGTCGTAGATATCTCCGATGATTGAAGAGAGTACGTCATTGTCGACAACGTCCATGAACATTCCAAATCCGTGATTGCGCGCGCTCTGGTGTGGCAGGGCGAGATCGAAGTCAATTTCCGGACGCGCACACGCAGCATATTTTACCACATCACACTTCGGGGTGACGACACGGAATTCCGCCACGCGTAGCAGTGGCGATGGCGACCCTCGACTTTTCGGGGGCGCGAATGAGCGGCCTGCTTGTCCGGCGGGCCCGCACGTCTGGAAGTCACGTCTCGAAGTACTGGAGAGCTCGATGTCGAAATCCGCTAAGTTGGCCTGCGTAATCGGCTGCGTTCTGCTTGCGTCAACGCCCGTGCTGGCCGCGGACAATCTCGCTCAACCGCACTACAAGGCGGCAGTGTCCCCACAAATCGTGACATGGACAGGCGCCTATATCGGCGCCACCTTGGGCTATGGCTGGACCGAAAGTGCGTCCACCATTACGGCCATCGACACGATCATCACGCCATTTTTCCTGTCGCAGGGCACGATGCCCCGGTCGCTCAATTCCCGCTTTGATGGATTCATCGGTGGCGCTGAAATCGGCTACAACTGGCAGATCGACCGTTGGGTAACAGGTCTGGAAACAGACTTATCCTATTCGAAAATGGGCGCGGGCGTCACTTATTACGCCCCGGAGATTGGTGCCAATCCGGAAACCCTGACCAGCCATAACACCGAGCTGAGCTGGTTTGGTACCGCGCGTGCACGATTGGGCTATCTGGTGACACCGGAGACATTATTCTTCGCTACCGGCGGTCTGGCCTACGGCCACGTGAAAGTCTCGTCCACTCTTGTGCCGGAGCCGACATTTCCATGTGCCCGGAACGCTCTCTGCTCCGCAGGGTCTGCATCGGAGACACGGATCGGCTGGGCGATCGGCGGCGGCGTGGAATCGAAGATCGCATCGAACTGGACAGCGAAGGTCGAATATCTGCATTTCGATCTCGGAACGATCAGCGATACGACGTTAAGCAAGGCCACCTTCGCGGCCTGGCCAGGAAAGCCGATCATGGGCGTTAATTCGGACATCACAGGCAATATCGTCCGCATCGGCGTGAATTATCAGCTGTAAGACGACCTCGGCGTGACGTTTTTCCGCATAGAAAACGTCCAGGGAGCCCTCTGGCGTAATCTGCCTGCAATCTCCCGCAGCGAAGCTCCGCATCCATCGCCGACCCACGAATCGGCGCGAATGCGGGGCCTCCATGCAACACGACCAAGAGCCGTCCGATACGGCCGTCAGCTATTTCCTGTCCCTAATCTGGTGGCCGCTGCTGTATTTCGGGGCGCTGCTCGGTGCCGGCATGGCCTTCGCCAGCAATGCGCCGCTGTTCTGGTTCAATATCGTCTATGCCGCGCTGTTTCTCGCCATCATCGCCCTCGAACGGCTGATGCCGCATCGCGCCGAATGGCTGCGGCATGATGGCGAAACACTGAACGACATCGGGCATACGCTGCTGACCAAGGGCACGGCGCAACTGGCTGTCGCTGCCACCGCGATCGCTCCGATGGCGATGGCGATGGCGACCCTGACGCGCGCGAACGATCATGCCTCGCATCTGTGGCCGACACAGTGGCCGCTGATCGCGCAGGTCGTGCTCGCGCTGGTGATTGCCGAATTCGGCCTCTACTGGTCACACCGGGTCGCGCATGAAAACCTGTTCTTCTGGCGCTTTCACGCGCTTCATCACAGCGTGGTCCGGCTCTGGGTGGTGAATACCGGACGCTTCCATGTGATCGACTCGCTGATCAAGATGGTGCTCAGCCAGGCGCCGCTCTACCTGCTCGATGCGCCGCTGCCAGTTTTCCTGTGGGTCGGCGCGGTGACGGCGATCACCGGCCTGCTCACCCATTGCAATGTGGAGACGCGCACGGCGCTGTTCGATCCGATCTTTGCGACGCCAAAACTGCATCGCTGGCATCATTCGAAGACGCTGACGGAAGGCAACAGCAACTATTGCGAGAACATCATGGTGTGGGACCATGTGTTCGGCACCTATCTCAATCCCGCCAAGGCGTCACCGGACCGGCTCGGCATCAGCGGCAAGGTTGCATCGGATTTTCTGGGACAGATCGTGCAGCCGTTTTCGCGCAAGGGCGCGCGGCAGATTCTTGGCCGTCAGACCGTGCCGGACGATCAGGTGAAGCCAGTGGAAAAGTCCGACGCCGTAGCGCGGATCAGCGAAGCGTAATCCGCCCTACACTTCCAGCCCTACACGTCCAGCTATCCGCCGACCTGGAGCACCTTGCCGGAGCGCACCGGCGTGAGGCTGCCGGCCATGGCCGTGGTCTGCGCCGCCAATTCGCCGATCAGCATATCGGCGCTGGACGCCATCCCATCGGGGGCGTGGATCACCATGCGTTCCAGCGCCCACTTATAGGACGACACCCGGCGCTGCAGGCATTGCTCGACCCACTGCACGATCAGCGCGTTCTCATCCATGCGTGCGATGGCGTCGGCGCGCTCCTTCGGCTCCAGTGCCGACACCAGCTTCAGGCTGGCATTACGTTTGCGATCGAGTTCGACGACCTTTGCAGCCGTCGCATAAAATCCCTCGAAACGCAGGATGTCGTCGCGCGCGTCGTCCATCAGCACGCTGTAGCGCGACGTATGCGAGCGATGCGGCTCGTCGATCAGCAGCCGACCATAGGCCGTGCGATCGTAGGTGACGTTCTGCCGCCATGGGGATGCGATCGGCTTGTAGTCGCCGAACACACTCTTCCAGAGAGGGCGCGAATGCGGCGGCTCGATCAGCGGATAAGCGAGATCGCGCATCTGGCGTTCGAGATCGGTGAGCTGGAATTCCGACGACTTCAGGCCGACGCTGCCGGTTGCCTCGACGCCGATCCAGCGATGCATGTCGTCGGTCACTGCATTGTTGCGGGTACGGCCGAAATCGCCGCCGGCGCAGCCACCGAGCGTGCTGCCGATCAACGTCGCAACTATGAAACACGGCGCAAGAAATGACGTCTTGCGCCGAAGCCGTATCCGGTTCGGATGGGATATAGCCGACATCAGGATCGATCCGGGGTCAGGAACGGGCGCGGCGCTTGCGGCGGCGTCCCGGCGCAGTGCCCTCTTCCGGGCCGCTGCCACCATTGCTGTCGTCGATCTGACGCTCGATTCGGATCACCGGCAGGATCAGGATTTCTGCGGAAGTTTCGCGGGGAGATGGCGCCACATTCACGCCCAGCCGTCGCGCTGCCGCATCCGCCGGGAACTTGATGATGGTGCTCATTATCCAGTCTCTCCGCGCCGCTTCGCCCGTTTTGCCGACGCACGGTCATTAAGGACATTCATGGTTAACAGCATGTTAACGCCGCCATGCCGCCATATGCTGGCCGCCTTGAGGAACATGATTGGGCGTCGCAGCATTGACCAAAAGTGGAATGACATAGGGGCGCATTTTTTCATGAGCGACATTGTTGGAACCCTAATGGAATGCTCCCATTCTACGGACTGGAAATTCCGCATGCGCTGCCCGCGCTGCGGCTCATCGATCTCCGATATTCAAACCAAGCCGTCTTGCGTGAACTATAACTGCGACTACAGCGACGCCGGATTCCCGGTTGTCGATGGGCAGCCGGTACTCATTGACTTCGAGTCCAGTGTGTTCGACCGCCGCCTGTATCATCGCGACAATGGCTCGGTGATGCCGCGGGATGTCGCCGGCCAATCGATCGGTACGCGCCTGCATCGCTTCACGTTTGGTGAAAATCCTGTCGCGGCCAAGAACTGCGAGAAATTCCTCGACCTTCTCAAGCAGGAGACTGCGAGACCCGTCGTGCTCGTTGTCGGCGGCGGCACCGTCGGCTCCGGTGCGGACTGCCTCTATGATGATCCGGATGTCGAAGTTGTCGGAACCGACGTGTTCTCCACCGACAACACCGCGCTGGTCGCCGATGCGCACAGACTGCCATTCGAGGACGCGACCTTTGACGGCGTCTGGATTCAGGCTGTGCTCGAACACGTTCTGGAGCCGGCCACCGTCGCGGCCGAAATCCATCGGGTGCTGCGCCAGAACGGCATTGTCTATGCCGAGACACCCTTCATGCAGCAGGTGCACGAACGCGCCTATGACTTCTCGCGCTTCACCCAGAGTGGACACCGCTGGCTGTTCAAGAAATTTACCGAGATCGATGCCGGAGCCGTCAGCGGCGCCGGTATCGGCCTGCTCTGGTCGATCCGGTATTTTTCACGCACGCTGGGCGCCGGCGACAAATTCTCGCGCCTCTTCACCCTGCCATTCTTCTGGCTGCGCTACTTCGATCGCCTCGGCCGCTCGCGTGCCCGCGCCGATGCGGCGTCAGGCGTGTATTTCATGGGCCGCCGGGCCGAACGGGCCATCAAGCCGCGCGAGATGCCGCGCTACTACAACGCTCAGGCTTGAAGCGACTCGTCGGAATCAGATCTGCCTCGGCCAACGACCCATGGTTAAACACATATTAATGCGTCCGCGATAATTTGAGGCAAGGTTCCCTTAGTTAAGCGTATGCCATGCCTGCCTCACCTCCAATGTTTCCGGGCTTTGACGGATTGCTGACGCTCTCGCGTCGCGAAGGTGTGGACGTACGACCGACCTTGCTGCGCGTGCTGACGGATCTTTATGTCCAGGCACCGAACCATACGATCGACGAAGAGAAGCAGTTCGTCGAACTCACCGCGCGCCTGATCGATCAGGTCGACGATGCCACCCGCGCCGCGGTGCGCGCGCGGCTGTCGATCTATCCGAACACCCCGCGCGCGATCCTCAACCGGCTCAATCTGCGCCCGACCGAACCCGGCCAATCGGTGCCGCTCGCGCAGCCCATTTCCGCCGCAGAATCTCCCGCGCCGCCGGTCAAGCAGCCGAGCGAAGCGCAGATGCGTGTCGCCGCCAATATGGCCATGGCGCCCAGGGACGCGTCCGAGATCAGTACGCTGTTCTTTGCCGCATCGAGCAGCGAGCGTGCGCAGATCCTGCATAACCTCGCCGAAACGCCGCTGCGATCCTCCGCCCGGATTCCGCAAGCGCGCGCCGCCCGCGCCATGCATATCCTCGAAATGGCCGCCTTCGCCGAAGACCGCGACAACTTTGCGCGCGAGCTGAGCGAAGCCTTGATGCTGCCCGCCGCCATTGCCGAGCAGGTCGTCAGCGATCCCGGCGGCGAGCCCCTCGCCTGCTGCGCCAAGGCGCTCGGCATGCGGAGCGACATCTTCCAGCGTGTCCTGCTGTTCCTCAATCCGGAATTCGGCACCTCGGTGACGAACGTCTACCGGATCGCGCGCATGTATGACGTGCTGAGCGAACGCTCGGCGCTGATCATGGTCGCCGCCTGGCGCGGCGCGCATATGGCCGCGACGCGCGCCAAGTTCCGGCCCGCGCTCTATGACGACGAACGCCATCGCGCACGGCCGAGCGCGCCGCAGGCACGGCCAAACGTCCAGCCGGATGTGGATATCACGCGCGTGACGCGGAATTCGTCGGGGCGCTAGCCCTTCGCCAATTCGAGAAAATGCCGTCCGGCCTTGTCCTCGGTCTCGACGATCCACACGTCGGGATCGAACGAGATCTCCTTCTGCAAGCGCTCTTCGATCTTGCGTTCTTCGACGGGCTGCGGCGGTGAGGCTGCGAAGACGCGATCGACAGGGCGGCTCTCGTCATAGGCGGTTTGCGGCGCCGGCGTGTAGAGCATCGCGGTGCCATCCAGCAGCGCGACCTTCACGAACACGGCGCCCGCCTCCTCCGCACCACGACGGCGCACGGCGCCGAACACGCCTTCGGTCTGGCAGCGGCGCAGATATGCGGCCACCCATATTGCTGACTTCAATCTCATGGAATCGACGATAAGCCAGCCGCAGGGCTGGCGCTAGTCGATCGCGCGCCCGGTGACGGTGGCGAGTTCGCGCACCATGCGATCGGACACCTGCCCGGTGACCGGCAGCTTGCGCTCACGCTCGAAGCGCTGGATCGCAGCCGCGGTGTCCGAGCCGACATTGCCGGTCGGCTTGAGCTGACCATAGCCGTATTCCGTCAGCGCACGCTGAACAGCGGCGACGCGGCGCGTATTGGTGATGAGATCACCGAGCGGATCGGTGCGGGTCGCATTCGGGATCGCCGCCGGCGGGCGCGCCACGGCGCCCGTGGTCGCCGGTGAGGCCGGTGGTGCCGGCGCCTTCAGGAGATTGCCGACCGGATCGGCCGCGCGCTGCTCGACGGGTTTGGCGGCGAGTGACGGCTTCGGCTCATTGGCGCTGTTGACCGGCTTGGAATCCAGCATGCGGGAATCGAGCTTGGTGTCCGGCGAAGCAGCATCCAGCGGACGCGGCTTGGGCAGCGGATTGGCGACCTGCGCCGGTGCCGGAAATGCAACGACGGTGCTCGAACCGAACATCGGCGACGGATGATGGCCCTTCTGCAGGAAAATGGCATTGGCGATGATGGCGCTGACCGCAGCGAATGCGATCAACCCGGCGACCATGTCCTTCGGGCTGTGCAGCAGCACGCGCAGGACGATACCGCGCTCCGCGGGCTCGTCGACGATGGCGACGGCGCGGCCGCGTTTGGACTTGGTCGCTTTGGAACTGGCTTTAGGCACTCTTCTTCACCTGATGGGCTTGGTCGGACGGCGCGGTGCGCGCCGCGGGATTCAAGATCGCGATATTACTGACGTGTTCAGCCTGCGGCGTAAACTCCAGCGGCAGCGCGATGGTGATGGTGGTGCCTTCGTCGATCCGGCTCTGCACCTGCATCTCGCCACCATGCATGCCAACGAGGCTCTTCACAATGGACAGGCCGAGGCCGGTGCCCTCATGGCGCCGCTGATAGGTCTTGCCGGCCTGGAAGAACGGATCGCCGATGCGGGCGAGATCGTCCGATGCAATCCCGACGCCGGTATCGCTGACGCGCAGCATCAAGCGTGATCCTTCGACGCCCGCTGCCACGGTAACGCTGCCGCCGCGCTCGGTAAATTTGATGGCATTGGATACGAGGTTGAGCAGGATTTGCCGGAATGCACGCGGATCGCCGTTGACCTCAGGCAGATCCTTCGGCGCATCGGTGATGAGATCGATGCCGTTCTCGCGCGCCTTCAGCGCCAGCAGATTGCAGCAATTGATCAGCGCCGGACGCGGGGCGAAGGGCTCCGGCGAAATCTCAAAATTGCCGGATTCCAGCTTCGACATGTCAAGGATACCGTTGACCACCGACAGCAGGTGCTGGCCGGAATCGTTGATGAGCTGGGCATACTCCTTGCGCTTGGTCGCATCGAGCATCATCAGCTCTTCCTGCACCAGCATGTCCGAAAAGCCGATAATGGCATTCAGCGGCGTGCGCAGCTCGTGGCTCATGGTGGCCAAGAATCTTGTCTTCGACGCATCGGCGCGCTCGGCTTCAATGCGGGCCTGCGCCAATGCCTCTTCCTGCAACTTGCGGTCGGTAACATCGCGCAGCACGGCCACAACTTCTGCATCGGCATTGACCGGCATCGACGTGTCGACGTCCTGCTCCATCGGCCGGCAGCGCATTTCAACCCAGATGAATTCGGCGCCAGACGGACGCATGCGATCATTGCCGCGCACGACATCGCGGCGCAGGCGGAATTCGACGCTGCGGGCTTCGCCGCCGCGTGCGGCGTCGGACAGAGCCGTGAGATAGGCCGGGCGATCCGCAACATGGACGCGATCGAACAGGCCATGGCCGAGCAATCGCTGCACGGGCGCGCCGATCAGTGCTTCAGCCGCCGGCGAAATGAACTGCACGGCGCCATTGTGACGATGACGCGAGATCACGTCGCTCATATTGCGCGCCAGCAGGCGATAGCGGTCTTCCTCAACATAGAGCAGCGAGACGCTGGTCCGCGCCAGCGACTCCGCGCCGAAGGCGAGACCGGCAGCGTAGATGGTGGCAGACGCGATGCCGAAAGCCATGAACACGCCATGGCCGGCGACCCCGGCTTCAGATACAGGCAACCAATCGAGGCTGGTCAGCACGATGAGAATGCTGACGCAGGACAGCGCCAGCGCCGATGCAAAGGCAACGATACGCCGCGAAGCCGAGAGCGCCGCCTCGATCGGCACCACGACAAGCCAGATCGCCGCGAACGAATTGATGCCACCGGTGGAGATCGCCATCATCATCACGAGGCCGGCGAGTGCGACGGACGACAGCACCTGTGCGCTTTCATAGCGACCGGTGCGCGACAGAAAATATGAGCAGAGGATCGGCGCCATCAGCCAGGCGAAAGCCGCGACCTCGATCGCGTTCGGCGCGCCGCGCAGCGCGAGATAGACAGGAAAAGCCGCAAAGGCCGCAAGGCTGCCGAGCAGACGCGGCGCCATGAATGCGCGGTGACGCGCACTCGTCAGCGCATCGTAGCGCACTGAAGGGTGCAGCATGGCATCAAGGCAGTCGCGGATGATGGTCGATACTGTCACTGGTCTCGCTTCGGCTTGATCGTCAATTCAGACGCGCCGAAACGCCTCCTTTTATCGTTGTGCCAACGTGTCAGAGCGACATTAAGCGAACACTAAAGTGACCGCCGCGTTCGCCATGCCTAACGTGCAAGTGCTGATTTAAGAGGAGTTTTCGCATTTCCATTCGGCAACGATGGTGAACGAGTAGTTTCCATCGCCGCGTCCATATGGTTTCGAAAGTGTGCATCCCCAACATCGTGTCGGAAAACGCACGAACAGCTCATCAATGGAAAATTTACGCCAAACCGAATGAAGCGAATTTTCGTCGATTTAACCGCATCGCAAATACTTGCAATTTATCGACTGCTGCTAACTTCGATCCCAATTGCGACAAATCGCAACGGTTCGAAGAGACTAACGGGGTTCGCGATGTTCTTCCTGCTTCGCATGGCATTCTGGCTCGGGCTCGTGCTCGTGCTGCTGCCGAGGGACAAGACGCCGGAATCGGACAAGCTGCCGCAGATCGGCGCGTCCGATGCGGTATCGGCTGCGAGTGCGGCGATGTCCGACATGGCTCAATTCTGCAAGCGCCAGCCGGCCACCTGCGAAGTCGGCGGCCATGCGGCCACCGTGATCGGCGAACGTGCCAAGGACGGCGCGAAGAAAATCTACCAGATCATCACCGAGAAGAAGCCGGATACTACCGGCTCGATCGGTGGCGAAGGTGAAAACCAGGGGACGATCGCCATGGTCAAACCCGACACGCTCACCCAGGACGACCTCGCCGCCGAATGGCAGCCACCCACCGCTGCTCCCTAAACGGCTGATTGCGGCGGATAATTACCGCAAACAGCGGTCGCTTTCGGCGCTGTTCGTCCCTATATAGGGCCTGACATTGCTTGCAGGCCCCGATGACCACGATTGACGATATCCGCGATAATTTCGAGCTACTCGAGGACTGGGACGACCGCTACCGGTACGTCATCGAACTCGGGCGCAGCCTCACGCCGATGCCGGATGAGGAACATTCCTCCGCCAATAAGGTCAATGGCTGCGCGAGCCAGGTCTGGCTGTCGCGCCAGGTCGCTCGCGACCACGGCACGCCGGTGCTCAGCTATCTCGGCGACAGCGACGCGCATATCGTTCGCGGGCTGATCGCGATCCTGCTGACGCTGTATTCGGGCCGCAAGGCCGAGGACATTCTGGCCACCGACGCCATCAAGGTGTTCGACGAACTCGGCTTCAAGGAACACCTCACGCCGCAGCGCTCCAATGGCCTGCGCGCCATGGTCGAGCGTATCCGCCGGGACGCCACCGAGACGCTGGCAGACGCGAACCAGGGCGTGACCCCATAGGCTCGAGCGGCTGCGGGTGCTGCGCCAACGCTCCGCCAGGGATTCACTGATCGGAGCGCAGCTGAGGCCCGTTTACCGGGCTTCAGCCCCAAGCGCGCCCGACCGCGCCCTCGCCTGCAGCCGGGACACCGCCTCGGCCAAAGGAATGTCGGCCTGTGAGCCGTCGCGCTCGCGCAGGCCCACCCGGCCGTCCCTCATCTCGCGTCCGCCAACGATCGCCATTACCGGCACCGCCATGTCATGCGCCGCCACGATGCGCCGTGAAAGGGTATCGGCGCCGTTATAGGCAATGGCCCTAATCCCTGCATCCTCGAACGCCGCCACGACGTCAGCGCCGTATCCGGCCTGGTCTTTCGAGATCGGCGCAACCGCGACCTGATCCGGCGACAACCAGAACGGAAGCACGCCGCCGTGGTGCTCGAGCAGGATCGCGATCATGCGGCCGAGCGATCCGAAGATGGCATGGTGGATCATCAGGGGCCTTGCGCGGCTGCCGTCGGCGGCGATGTAGGACGCGTCGAGCCGCTGCGGGAGAACGCTGTCGAGCTGCACCGTGCCGCACTGCCAGGATCGTCCCAGCCGGTCGCGCAACGCGAATTCCAGCTTCGGTCCGTAGAACGCGCCTTCGCCAGGATTGATTTGAGGTGCGAGGCCGCATTGCCGCGAGGCATCGCCGAGCTTCGCCTCCGACCAGTCCCACGTCGCGTCGTCGCCAGCGCGCATCGCCGGACGCGTCGACAGCGCCACTTCGTAGTCGGGGAAGCCAAGATCGCAATAGACCTCGCCCAGCAAAGCGATGAAGCGCGCGACTTCGTCCTCCACGTCCTGCTCGCGGCAGAACACATGCGCATCATCCTGCTCGAAGGCGCGCGTTCGCATGATGCCGTGGAGCGAACCGGATGGCTCGTTGCGGTGACAAGCGCCAAACTCGGCATAGCGGATTGGAAGCTCTCGCCACGAGCGCAGACCCTTGTTGAAGATCTGCACGTGGCAGGGGCATGACATCGGCTTCAGTGCCATCGCCAATTCGCCGTCATCGACCCGGAACATGTGCTCGCGGAATTTGTCCCAGTGGCCGCTGCGACCCCAGAACTCCTTTGGCAGCAGCTGTGGCGTTTGGACCTCGGCATAGCCGGCTTGGCGCATTTTGCGCCGGAGATAATCCTCCAGCACCCGGTAGATCGCGTAGCCGCGCGGATGCCAGAACACCATGCCCGGCGCATCGTCCTGCAGGTGCCAGAGTTTGAGTTGTACGCCGAGATTTCTGTGGTCGAGATCGTCCATGGCTGTGTTCCTTACGAGGGGAAAAAGCGCGGACGGGGATCATCAGAAACAGAAAAGGCCCCGTCCGTCACCGGCGGGGCCTTTTCTGGGTGAAGTACGCTTGTCTCTAGCGCGCGCGACCAGAAGGCGATCCGCCGTGAGCGGTCGCCGTGGTGGTCAATGCAGCTGATCGAAGCTTGTTCATGCGCTGTATATGGCGGCAAAACGCCCAGGCGTCAACGAAAGCTGCTTGGCGTCGCAGATATATGATGCGCGGGCCTATGATCGCGGCGAACGACTTGGCCGTCGTCAAGCTCGCATCCATCAGCATCTGGCTGCGCGCTATCGACTCCACACCCTAGCTCTCGAACGCCGCATCGTCTGCGAGCCAGGTTCGCACTTTCGATGGCTGCCCCCTGACCTCACTGGCGAAGCCGTAGTGCCGCGCGAGGCGATCCAGCGCGAGTTGCAACACGACCTTGGCGGAACGCGCCGGCCAGTTGCGTTCGCGCTCGATGTCTTCGAGGCCGCGCAGAAAGCAGCACACATCCATCAGAACCCCTGAAAATTCGGGCCCGCAGGCCTCCAGCGCCTGACTGACGCGCTGGCGCGACGTCACCATGACGTCCGTCATCTCGCCGGGACTACTGCTGGCCCCGCGTGGGCGACCGCCGGTTGGCGCGGCCCAGTTCGCCGTCATGCGCGGCGCCATGTTGCCGCGCGTGAAATCGGCACGCAGTTTCTCGCCGGCGATGAACTGATGCGGGCTGATCATGCTGCGACCATCGCGGCCCTTGCGCCGGGCCAGCCAGCCGAGCGGGCTTTCACTGTCATTGACGAGGACGCTGGCGACGCCGTCATCGGTGAGGATCTGCCGCGTTTCCAGCGATAGATTTTGCGCGCGATGGTGGTCGACGCGGTCGGGATGCTTGGCGGTGCTGCGGGATGTCTTCATCGGGGCGACTCCATTTAGGACAATAAGCTCACATCCCGAACGGCCCGGCAAGCAGAATTTTAGACTTTATTCCTTTATCGGCTTTTATTCAAAGGAACGAGTGCCTTCGCACGATCGCTCGAAGCTGCGGCGTTGAGAAAGCGGGTTTCCGGCGGCGACCGCGATTGATCCGCGGCCGGCGCGCGCGAAGAGTTCATCGCAGTCTTCGGCCACGACCTGCGGGCAAAGCCCACCCCTGTCGTCCGACAGATCACGTCCAGAATTCGCGGCACGGCATCGATGCGCGGGATGGCCTCAACGTCCGCTTGAAAGTCTCCCGTCATACCCGCCAAGTTCACGTATCGCCTGCCTGTGGTGTCACACACCAATTGCGCGTGGCGGGAGATGTATCCCGCATCCCGACGTAGAACTTTCTTCGTCTCCGATTTGTTCTATATTGGTTCCTGCGGATGGAACCTGACTTTATTGCTTAGCTTTACTTGTGCGGATTACTTGCGGGATCGCTTGCTCAGGTCACCTGTTCAGGTCACTTGCGCCGGCGGCGCTGCTGACCCAGCCCCATTTTCTTGGCGAGCTGCGAACGCGCCACCGCATAGTTCGGCGCGACCATCGGATAGTCGGCCGGCAGGCCCCATTTCTCGCGATATTGTTCCGGCGTCATCGCGTACTGCGTGCGCAGATGGCGCTTCAACGACTTGAAGCGTTTTCCGTCCTCGAGACAGACCAGATATTCGGCGGTCATCGATTTCTTGACGGACACCGCCGGTTTGGCCGGCTCCGCTGCGACCTCCGGCCGGCCGTTCGACACCCGCACCAGGGCAGCGTGAACCTGACCGATCAGCGCCGGCAGTTCTGACGCCGGTGTTGGATTGTGACCGACATAGGCCGACACGATCGTCGCCGTGAGATCGATGAAGCTCTTGCCGGCGATGTCGTTCATGATCCGTCGTCTTTCAAGGATTGGAGCCGCACTTTACTTGACAATCATGCGGGCATTACAGCCACGAGGGCAATAACAACGTATAGCGCGCCGATTTCATTCTGCGCGCAAGATTAGTCGAGATCAGCTGAAAGTGACCGCCAACGGCAATGGGCTGAGCGTCAGCCCCTGTTGTCGAGATGTTCGCGCAACTCGTCGATCGAGGCGAAGCGCATCATGCCTTCGGGCATCTGCGCCTCGATGGAGCCGTCGGAATACAGCGAATAGGCCATGCCATCGACGACCCCCGATTTCAGCACGGTGACGTCCGGTGCTTGCGACGGCTCTTCAGCCGGCGTCGGCGGAACGTAGCGATCCGGAATCAGCGCGGCATCGGGCAGCTTGTCGCTTGGCGAGGACGAGGTACGGGCGGCGCGGCGGATCGCGTCGGAGCGCGACCGATCCGGCTGCGGCCAGGCATCCTCGAAACTCTTCGGCTGCTCGGCGGGCGCCTCCGGCGTTGGCATGGCCGCCTCGAATGCGGCAGCTGCCTCGGCCCTCTCCCGCTCCCGGCGCGACGACTGGAACAGCAGATTGCGACGCTTCGGCTCCTCAGGCACCGGTGCCTCGGCGGCCGCGGACGCAAGCCGCTCACGGTCGCGCAGCACTTCGTCCTGCCATGGGGGAACACCTGGCTCCGGAACGGCAGGTCGCGCGGCCGGCTGGTCACGGCTGAACAGCGGGGCCGGCGCCGGCGCGTCATCCGCCTCCTCTGCGTCCTCCCTCGGAACCGGCGGCAGTTTCAGTTCCCGGCGCGGCAGCCGGGGCGACGGAACCAGTTCATCGATCTCGCCCTGTGGTCCAAACTTCTTCAGCTCGCGGACGGCGAGCGCCATGCTGACCATGATCAGGCCGGTGCAGGCGCCGACCGTTCCGGTCAGGATCAGGGTATTGCCGAAGCCGAATTCCTTGACCGGAATGCCGAAGCCGATCGCGGCAAGGCCCGCCAGAATGACCCCGATCCCGGCAATCAGCAGCAATTTCATAGTCTTCGAACTCCTCGACGGACCACTCGCGAGTCTCGTCATGGGTGCCACGATAGCGTCATATTGCGTGCACCGCCAAACGGCATTTTGCGTTCATCCCTTGTACATCGGCCTGGTGGTAAGTTTTGGGAGAGTTTTCTTCCACCGGAGACAACAGGTTTGGGACAGCCGACGCCGATCTATCCCTAAACGGTAAAGCTTTTACCTTGTCCTGTTTGTTGCAACGCATTAAGAAACTTCAGCCACAATTCTCAATTACTTCAAAAGAGAAGTGCGCTATATCGATGCCGGGGAAACGAGGCTCAAAGAGCGCTAAAGCTGAGCCATTGGGGACACCGGGTTATCCATCGCCATGTCATCGATTACGACTGCGGCCATCGACACGCCAGTAAGGCGCTCGGTGGAACGGACGTGTGACGACCTCGCCATCCTGGCGCTTGTCGTTGTCAGTATCGTCGCAAGCTTCACGTTCCGGGACTACGGTCTCGGATGGGACGACTATACTCACGCTGAATATGCAGATCTTCTATTGAAGATGTACGGGTCGGGCTTCACCGACACCGGCGCTTTGTCGTTTGCAAATCTCTACATGTATGGCGGCGGCTTCGATATGGCGGCCGCGCTGCTGCACAAGATCATCCCGCTTGAGCTGTTCGAGACGCGACGCCTGCTCGGCGCGATCGTCGGCGTCATCGGCCTCGGCGTCACCTGGCGCCTCGGCCGCCGTGTCGCCGGCCCCGTGGGCGGCCTCGCCACGCTGCTGCTGCTGGCGCTGTGCCCGACCTTCTACGGCCATATGTTCATGAACCCGAAGGATGCGCCTTTCGCCGTGGCGATGGTCATCCTGATGCTCGGGCTGGTGCGCCTTGCGCAGGAATATCCGAATCCGTCGCCGCGCACGGTCCTGATCCTCGGCCTCGGTGCCGGCTGCGCGATCGGCTGCCGCATTCTCGCCGGCCTGACGCTGATCTACGCGGTGATCGGCTTCATGCCGCTGTGGATCGAGGATGTCCGCACCAATGGCGTGCGCGAGAGCGTGCACCGCTTGCTGCATGTCCTTTACGTGCTGCTGCCCGGCCTCGCTTTCGGCTATCTGATCATGGGCCTGATCTGGCCGTGGTCGATTCTCGAGCCCGCCAATCCGCTGCGCGCCCTGGGCTACTTCTCTCACTTCTTCGAGAAACCGTGGAAAGAGATGTTCGACGGCGCGATGATCTCGGTGCCGGACATGCCGTGGTCCTATCTGCCGACGCTGTTCGCGCTGCAGCTTCCGGAAGTGCTGCTCAGCCTCACCTTCGGCGGCATCGCGCTGACCATCATGTCGCTGTCGCGCGACACCGTGCCCGCACGTCGCAAGACCATCCTGTTGATGCTGACCTTTGCCGCCACATTGCCGCTGGTGATCGCCATGGTGAAGCGCCCGGCGCTGTATAACGGCATCCGGCATTTCATCTTCGTGCTTCCGCCGATGGCCGTGCTCGGCGGCGCGGCTTTCGCGGCGCTGATGGACTGGCTGCGCGTCAATCATCGCGGCGCGCAAGCGGCTGCCGTCGCCGTGTTCTCCTTCGGCCTGATGCTGCCGACGGCCGAGATGATCCGGCTGCATCCGTATCAGTACACCCACTTCAACTACATCGCCGGCACCGTTCGCCAGGCCGATGCGCTGTACATGCTGGACTATTGGGGCCTTGCGCTGAAGCAGGCCTCCGATGCGCTGCGCGAGCAGATCGTCGAGCGCCAGGAAAGCCCGCCGGTCGGCCGCAAGTGGAAGGTCGCCGTGTGCGGCCCGCAGCGTCCGGCACAGGTCGCGCTCGGTCCCGACTTCACCATCGGCTGGGACAGCCAGTCGGCCGACTTTGCGATGACGCTCGGCGAGTTCTACTGCAAGGGCCTCACCGCCCCCGTGATTGCCGAGATCAAGCGCGACGACGTCGTCTTCGCCAAAGTCTACGACATCCGCGGCAGCAGCATTTCGAGCCTGCTCGCGATCCCCGCGCCGTAAAATTCTGCGTTAGTACTAAGTTCCAAGTTTTCGTCGTGCCCGGCCTTGTGCCGGGCATCCACGTCTTGGCGATCATGAAAGGCGTGGATGGCCGGGACAAGCCCGGCCATGACGACTCTTGTTGTTCATGGCCCGTGTCGTAGACTAACGCGCCGCCTGAAACCTGATGTCGCCGTTGTTCAGAAAGCACGTCTTGCTGAACAGGCCGAGATCGACAGGATTCGGCAACCGCACATCGTCCAGATCGGGACATGGCTTCACGGCGGGGTCGTAGGACCGATGAATCTGCGAGATGAAGACGAAGATCAGCCCGCGTTCCCTCGCGAATGACTGCAGCGCACGCACCTGCACCATCAAGGCCGGGTTCTCGCGTTTCTGATCGAGCAGTTGCAGATAGTCGATCACCACAAGCGTGCCGCGCGGCGCATCGGCCAGTTTCCGGACGACGTAGTCGGCGCTGATGTCGTCGGAATTGTCGAATTCGAACAGAGTATCGAAACGCCCCCGCTCCACGCCGATGGCACTGAAACGGTCCAGCACGTCCTTTTCGCTGTATTCCAGCGAAAAGAACACGCTGCGATGGCCGGATTGCATCGCCTCCACGGCGAGCTTCAGGCTCATCAGCGTCTTGCCATGGCCCGGGCGCGCGCCGACCAGCACGAGATCGCCAGGAGACAGTTGTTCGAACAGTTTCGCGGCAGGTGCCACCGAAGACATTCGGGCCACAAGCAGGCTCCAGGCAGCAAAGCCTTCTCGCACGGCGATCCGGTCGAGTGCCTCGTGCAGAGGAATGTTATCGGCGCGGGATAGAAGCCTGGCCTTGCGCTTCAATTGATAAACAGGCGCAGAAAGACGCATTGTGAGAACCTCCTGGTGCGAGCGTTGTCACAACCCCTCCTTATGCTTGATGCTCGAACAGTTGGTTCGGTGATCAGAGAGCCCGGTATGATCGATACTTTCCCGCTGGAGGGGGGAGGCGTGGGCCGCGCCAGAATCACAGTGTAGCGCAATCCCCTTCCCCGCGAAATTGCGGACTTCCAATCGCCCGCCATCAATTCTCCCTCTTCGCCCGCGAATGACACGCCATGATGATCAATCGACGAACATTGCTGGCGGCTGCGCCGGCGCTCATGGCGTGGCCGGCCTTTGCCAAGGAAACGGCAAAGGACGCGCCGGCAGCGTTGCAAGCCTATGAACGCGACACCGGCGGGCGGATCGGCGTCTATGCCGAAAACCTCAAGACGGGCGCAAAGATCGCGTGGCGCGCCCATGAGCGCTTCGTGATGTGCAGCACGTTCAAGGCCTCGCTCGCCGCCTGCGTTCTCGCCCGCATCGACCGCGGCGAGGACAAGCCCGATCAGATGATTTCCTACGCCGCGGCGGACCTGCTCGACTACGCGCCGGTCGCGCGCGACAATCTTGCCAAGGGTGCGCTGTCGGTGGCCGACATGTGCAAGGCCATCGTCGAGCTCAGCGACAACACCTGCGCCAACATGCTGCTGGCGCGCGTTGGCGGTCCGGCCGCCCTCACCGCCTTCTGGAACAGGACCGGCGACAGCGTCTCGCGCCTCGATCACAACGAACCACTATTGAACCGTTCGCGTCCCGGCAATCCGCAGGACACAACTACACCTGCCGCGATGGCCGGCAACGTCAAACGCTTCGTGACAGGCGACGTGTTAACGCCCGCCTCGCGCGAACGCCTCACCGACTGGATGGTGAACTGCAAGACCGGCGACAAGCGCCTGCGCGCCGGGCTGCCGAAGACATGGAAGATCGGCGACAAGACCGGCAACAACGGCAAGGACGCCGCCGGCGACATCGCCGTGACCTGGCCGAAGCCAGACCAGCCCGTCGTCATCGCCGCCTATACGCAGGGCGGCACGCCGACGGCTCCGCAACTGGAGACGGTGTTCACGGCGATTGGCGAGATGGTCGGGCGGCAACTGGGATAGGCTGCGTCGTCGGCAGAACATCTGGCTTCCGGCGCGACATCGTTCCGACGACAATCCCGCCAAGAATCATGGCCATCGAGGCGATCAGCGACAGCTCGATCGCCTCGCCCAGCACCAGCGCGGAAATCGCAACGCCCATTACCGGCGTTGCCAGCAGGCCGAGCGACGTAATGGTCGCCGGCAGGCTGCGGTTGATGATCACCATCGCCCAATGCGCCAGCGCCGTGCCGAAGATCCCGCCGAACAGCAATGCGCCGACGAGTTCGCGCGTCCAGGCGATATCGGGGACGCCTTCGCGGATCAGCGCCAGCACTGTCAGCAGCACGCTCGCGAGCAGCGCCTGCCAGAACACGAGTTGAAACGGCTCGGAGATCCAGCGGTGGCCGCGGACATAGACGATGTTCGCCGCCCAGCACAGCGCCGCGAGTAATAACAGCCCGCTGCCGATCAGCGCATTGCCGTTGCTCCAGTCGAATGCCGACGGGTTGAACATGACAGCGATGCCGGCAAGCCCGAGCACGATGCCCGCGAGACGTTCTCGCGGAACGGGCTCACGCAGCAGCAGCCAAGCGGCCGGCGCGACCCAGAGCGGCGTGGTGTAGCCGAGCACGATGGAGCGCCCGACCGGCACAAATTGCAGGCCGAAGGCAACCAGCACCGAGAATAGGCCCATATGCAGAACCGCGACACTGACGATCACAGGCATGTCGCCGCGCCGCGGCACGATGAATTGCCGGCGCGCCAGCGTAATCGCCGCAAGAGCGAGCGTGGCAATCACGGCGCGGATCGCCACCGACCACAGCGGCGAAATGTGCTGCACCAGAAATTTCGTCAGCGTCCAGTTCAGCCCCCACATGGTCACGACGACGGCAAACAGCAGCAGCGCCGTGCGGCGCGACAGGGGATGTTCGGACATGGCTTCATCTCACGGCTTCGGTGCATGGCGCACTCGACAGACCGAGGACACTAGGTTTTACTGGCCCCAATCAAAGATCCATTCCAGTAAAAATGACTGAGCCAGTTTGATGGGCGACATTCTCGCAGGGCTGATCGATATCGCGCGCGGATCCGCGAGCGGCGAGACGTTGACGCGGCAGCTCTATGATCAGCTCCGCGCGGCGATCCTGAGCGGCGCGCTGCCGCCGGGCCATCGCCTGCCGTCGAGCCGCGACTGCGCGCTGCAGCTCGGCCTCGCGCGCAACACCGTCTCGTCCGTCATCGATCAGTTGGCCATGGAAGGCTATCTCGACGTCGCACAGGGACGACGCCCCATGGTCGCCGCCGCCGAGCGCAAGGCGTTGCTGACCGGGCGCAACATTGCCGGCAAGACGCCGAAGCCGCTCGGCCTGTCGCGCTGGGCCGAGCGCGTGCAGAAGTCGGATTGGCCGTTCATCAACAAAGGGCGGCCACTGCTGTTGGCCCCGGCGCTGGCAGATGCGCGGCTGTTTCCCCACGACATCTGGGCGCGCTGCCTGCGCCGCGCGGCGCGACGCGGATCGACCGGCGATCCCGCCATCAATCGCGCCTCGTTGCGCAACGCCCTGCTCCGCCATCTCATCGCCTATCGCGGCGTGCGGGCCGAGGCACGACAGATCATCCTGATGCCATCGGCGCAGTCTGCGCTTGAACTCATCGCGCGCGTGTTACTCGATGCCGGCGATCTCGCCTGGGTCGAAAGCCCCGGCTATGGCGGCGCATATGCGGCGCTCAATGCGGCCGGCGCGACCATGCGCGGCATTTCGCTGGATGGCAGCGGCCTCTCCATCAAAGGTCGGCGCGATCGCCCGCGGCTGATCTTCGTGACCCCGTCGCATCAGCATCCCACCGGACGGCTGATGCCTGTGAGCCGGCGGCAGCAATTGCTTGCATTTGCCAATGACATCGGGGCTGCCATCGTCGAGGACGACTATGACAGCGAATTCCACTATGACGGCCGCCCCGTCGCCGCCCTGCAGGGCCTCGATGACAGCGGCCGCGTGTTCTATGTGGGCACGTTCTCGAAACCGATGTTCGCGGATGTGCGCAGCGGCTACGCCATCGTGCCGCCGGATCTTGCCGACCTGTTCGAAAAGGCGCAGCGCCACGGCAGCCATATCGTGCCGGCGCCGGTGCAGGATGCGCTGGCCGAATTCATCGACGACGGTCACTTCGCGGCGCATATCCGGAAGATGACGCGTATCTATCGCAGCAGGCGCGATCACCTGCTGCAGGCACTGCAAGTTCATGCCGGCGATCACCTGACGATCGAACCGCCGGCCGGCGGCATGCAGTTGCTCGCCCATCTCGATCTCGATCGCGACGACCGCACCATTTCGGCACGACTTGCCGAGCTCGGCGTGACCGGCCGCCCGCTATCGATGTATTTCACCGGACCTGTGGCCGGCCAGGGATTGTTCATGGGCTTTTCCGCCTGGAACGAACAGGAGATCGACAAGGCCGCCGCCATCGTCGGACAGGTGCTGCGCGCCACAGCTCCGCCACGCGGCCGCTCCGGCAAGCCACCGAAGCGGCCGAAGGGCTGACGCGTTCCTATGCAGCCGCGAGCTTCCTCTCGACGGCCAGCGCCGCCGGCAGCGGTCGCCACAGCACCGTCATTTCCTGTATGAGGCCGGCGTCGTTCAGACGCCAGTAGTCGACGCCATCCAGCTGTTCTGTTCCAACGGTGATACCGAAGAAGGCGGACACGTGTTCGGGCCCCTGCAGCACTTCGCGGAAATCGAAGTTGTCGACGACACCCAGCAGCGCTGTCACCACCGGACGGATTGCCGCCTTGCCCTTGAATGGCTCCGCGGCAAGCGGCGTCTTCAGAACGATGTCGTCGGCCATATGCGAAAGCATGGCATCGAGGTCTTTGCGCTGCATCGCTTGGGTAAATGCATGGATGTGCGTGAGGTTCATGATCATGATCCTTTCGATCATATTAGAAGCGGCTTGCGCAACTCACTCCGCCGCTGTCGGCACGATGATGCCAAGCTTCGTCGCGACGCGTTGTGCGGTGGCCTCGCGTTGCGCGGTGATCTTCGCCACCGACTGACGGGTCTGCGCCAGCACCGTCGCCGGTGCGGTTTCGGGCGTGCCGCTGTGGAACGGCGGCTGTGGCGCGTATTCCATGAACAGCTGAATTCCCTGCGCCACCTCGTCGCCGCGCAGTTCTGCAGCCAGACGCAGCGCGCCATCAATGCCCGACGTCACGCCGGCGGCGAAGATCCAGTCGCCGTCGATCACCACGCGCTCGTTGACCGGCGTTGCGCCAAAATAGCGCAGCAGATGAAACGACGCCCAATGCGTGGTCGCGCGGCGGCCCATCAGCAATCCCGCAGCGCCGCAGATCAGCGCGCCGGTGCAGACCGAAAAGATTCGAGCATGTCCGGCCTGCTGACGGAGCCAATCGAGCACAACCGTATCGTCCATCAGCGCTTCCTGGCCGAAGCCGCCGGGCACATGCAGCACGTCGAGCTGGGGCGCGTCGCCAATGGCGGCATCCGGCGTAATACGGAGCCCCCTGTAGTCGCGCACGGGGTCGGTGGTCTTGCCATAGATTCGATAGGTCGAATTCGGGATTCGCGACAGCACTTCGAACGGGCCGGTGAGATCGATCTGGTCAAGCCCCTCAAACAACAGCGAGCCGATCTGGAGATGTTGGTCTGGCGGGATCATGGAATGCTCCAAGCATTTGTGAATGGACAAGCCGAACCTAGCCCGGCACAGTCTGGCGAATATGCCAAAGACCCCTCGTTCTCCGCCAAACTCTGTTGCGACGGTTCCGCGCGTTATCGACGTGCTGGCGTTCCCGTCGGTGCAACTGCTCGACGTGTCCGGCCCGCTGCAGGTCTTCGCCACGGTCAATGAGATCATGCAGCGCAAGGGACAACCTGCGCCCTATAGGCTGCGCGTGATCGCGCGCGGCGGCCATAGTGTGACCGCCTCTGCCGGACTTGGCCTCGCCGTGAGCGATCTGCCGCGCCAGGCCGAACCGATCGACACGCTATTGATTGCCGGCGGTCCCGGCGTCCATGCCGCCGCTTCCGATCCAGCTATGGTCGCCTGGGTCCGCAAGCGCGCGGCCAAGGCGCGGCGCACCGCCTCGGTCTGCACCGGCGCGTTCCTGCTTGCGTCAACCGGCGTACTCGACGGCCGTCGTGCCGCCACCCACTGGTCCTGGTGTTCCGAACTCGCGCAGCGCTTTCCCGACGTGCATGTGGAGTCCGACCCGATCTTCGTCCACGACGGCGCGTTCTGGACATCGGCCGGCGTGACCGCGGGAATCGATCTCGCGCTGGCGCTGGTGGAGGAAGACCTCGGACGCAGCGTCGCGCTGATGGTGGCGCGTCATCTCGTGGTGTTTCTCAAGCGCCCCGGCGGCCAGTCGCAATTCAGCGCGGCATTATCGCTACAGACCGCGGACGACAAATTCGGCGCGCTGCATGACTGGATCGGCAAGCATCTCGCCGACGACATTTCGCTACCCATGCTGGCAGAACAGGCCGGCATGAGCGAACGCAGCTTCAGCCGGCACTATGCGGACGCCACCGGCATCACGCCCGCCCGCGCCGTCGAGCAGTTGCGCGTCGAGGCCGCGCGGCGGCTGCTCTCGGAAACGAAACTGCCGGTGAAACGCATTTCGCAACGCTGCGGCTTCGGTTCCGAAGAAACCATGCGACGCAGCTTCCTGCGATTGCTTTCTGCTACGCCACAGGATTATCGCGCGCGTTTCAGTTCCTGAATGTCGCGATCGGGCCTTCTACCACCCTGGTAAGCATGTCTGCCGCGCAAACCGTCCGGCTTGCTGCCGCAACAGGGCGGGATTAGGCTGGCATCAGCCGAACGCCAAAACACTGCCAGTCAATCCGGGAGCACTCACCATGTCACCAGCCGAAGCCCGCCTCAAGGAAGTGCCATCGCATATGAGCGAGGGTGAATGGGCCCAGCGCGTCAATCTCGCCGCTGCCTATCGCCTCGTTGCGCTCTACGGCTGGGACGATCTCATCGACACCCACATCTCCGCCCGCGTGCCCGGCCCCGACCATCACTTCCTGATCAATCCCTATGGCCTGATCTTCGAAGAGATCACGGCATCGTCGCTGGTCAAGGTCGATCTCGACGGCAACCAGCTCTCCGAAAGCGAATACAGCATCAACCCGGCCGGCTTCACCATCCATTCGGCAATCCACGAAGTCCGCGAAGACGCCGGCTGCGTGATGCATCTGCACACCCCGGACGGCACCGCAGTGGCCTCCTGCATGGAGGGCCTGCAGCCGCTGAACCAGACTGCTCAGCTCGTGATCCCCGAACTCGCCTATCACGACTATGAAGGCGTCGCGCTCGATCACGACGAACGCCCCCGCCTGCAGAAGGATCTCGGCACCAAGAACGCCATGCTGCTGCGCAATCACGGCACGCTGACCGTCGGCCGCTCGGTCGCCTCGGCGTTCGAGCGCATGTATTACCTGGAACGCGCCTGCACCATGCAGGTCCGCACCCGGATGCTCGGCCCGACCGCCTATCCGGTCGACCAGATCGTCATCGACAAGAACGCCGTGCTGGTGGGCAACCCCGACAAGGCCGAATTGCGCTCGACCAAGCTGGTCTGGCCGCCGATGCTGCGCAAGCTCGACCGCCGCGATCCGTCTTACAAGACCTGAGATTTGGTGCTATAGAGAGGTTACATACCTCTACACAGTGATTCAAAACGCCGTCCAATTCCGGGCGGCGTTTTTATGTTTGGTGCAGACTGTCATTCCGGGGCGCGTGCGACGCCGCAGGCGAACCTCGGCCATTCCACTTGGAATGGCGGGGAATGACGAGCCTGGGATCACGGCCGCATGAACGCAAAATCCGTGTCGGGATCGCAATTATCGGCAACGAAATGCAGCTCCGACTGTACGTCAGCCGTGGTCCTTGTCTCCAGATACTTCGAGACCACGAGATTCACGAGGGAGCGACAGACGCTGTCCTGATCGACCCCGGCGGTCTGAGCTGCCGCCATCGCGGCAGAGAAATGAGTATTGGCGATTTCGGCTGCGGACATTGCATCCTCCCTTTTTTTGTCTTTCGATCAGGAAAGCCTGACGCAAGCCTTGATGTGGGTCAACGCGAAGGCAGTCGTCATCCCAACACTCCGTCATGGCCGGGCTAAAGCGCGAAGCGCAGCTTCGCTAGATGTCCCGGCCATCCGCGCCTCAGCTCGCGGCCAAGACGTGGATGCCCGGCATATGCCGGGCATGACGGCTATTGCCAGCTTACTTCTTCACATCCGCCAGCGCCGCAATGATCCGCGCCCACGACCGGATGCCCTTGTGGAAGCTCTTGAGGTCGTACTTCTCGTTCGGCGAATGGATATTGTCGTCATCGAGGCCGAAGCCGATCAGGAGCGAGTCCAGACCGAGCGTGCGCTTGAAATCCGCGACGATGGGAATCGACGCACCTGAGCCGATCAGCAGCGCCTGCTTGCCCCATTCGTCGGTCAGCGCATCGCGCGCAGCGGCGAGCGGCTTCATGTTCCAGTCGAGCGCGATGGCCGGCGCATTGGAATGATCGAGAAACTCCGCCGTGCAATCGCCGGGCAATTGCGACGTGACGAAAGCCCGGAACGCATCGCGGATCTTGCCGGGGTCCTGACCCTCGACGATGCGGAACGAAACTTTCGCCGACGCATGCGAGGCGATCACCGTCTTGGAGCCCTCGCCCGTGTACCCACCGACGATGCCGTTGATATCGCAGGTCGGACGCGACGTGATCTGTTCGATCAGTTCGCGGCCCCGCTCGCCGGCCGGAATAGAGAGACCGATCGGCTTGAGGAAGCTCTCCGCGGTGAGACCGAGGCCCTTCCACTGCGCCAGAATATCGGCAGGCAAATCCTTCACGCCATCATAGAAGCCGGGAATGGTGATGCGGCCATTGTCGTCATGCAGCTTGCCGAGAATATTGGTCAGCACGCGGATCGGATTGCGCGCACCGCCGCCATAGATGCCGGAATGCAGATCGCGGTTGGCTGCAGTGATCTTCACCTCTTCATAGACGAGCCCGCGCAGCGACGTGGTGATCGCCGGGGTGCTCGGGTCCCACATGCCGGTGTCGCACACCACCGCGAAATCGGCGGCGAGATCCTTCTTGTTGGCTTCGAGGAACGGCACGAAATTCTTCGAGCCGACCTCCTCCTCGCCTTCGATGCAGATGGTGAGATCGATCGGCAGCGAGCCTGTGACATTCACCCAGGCCCGGCAGGCTTCCACGAAGGTCGAGAGCTGGCCCTTGTCGTCCTGCGCACCGCGCGCAACGATGATGTCGCGGCCATCGGCATGTTTGGTGACCACCGGCTCAAACGGAGGACGATGCCACAGGTTCAGCGGATCGACCGGCTGAACGTCGTAATGACCATAGAACAGAACATGCGGCCGCTTGCCGGTGTTGCCCTTGGCGGTGGCGACGATAGCGGGATGGCCCGCCGTCGGCCGTACCTCGGCGTTGAAGCCCAGGCCCTCGATCTCGCCGGCCAGATGCTTTGCCGCCGCCTTGCAGTCCTCGGCGTAAGCCGGATCGGCGGAAATCGACTGGATCCGCAACAGCGCGAACAACCGCTCCAGGGCCTTGTCGAAATCGGCATCGACGCGATCGAGAACGGATGCAAGCTGCGTATTGGACATGAGCGAATTTCCTTAAGCGTGATGGTCCGGAATTTCGGTGGAATCTAGCAGCACCGGCGGGTGGTGCATATGCCAGATCAATCCGCCTGCGAGGATGGCCGTTGCCAGCAGATTATTGCCCCAGGCCTGCAGCATCGCCGGGAATACCGGGATCGACAGCGCCATCAGCACGCCAATGATGCCAAGCAGCCACCATGTCCCGGTCCGTACATTCGGCCTGGGATCATCGGCGGCGCGATGCATCAGCACCGTGAGCGGCAGAAACAGCCACATGAAGTAATATTGCCGCGCCAGCGGCGATGCCACCGTCATCAGGCAGAACAGGATGCCGAGTTCTTCGGCACGTGAGCGCGGCGTGAGTTTCGATCGCGGCAAAAGCGACCAAATGAAGCCGAGGCCGATCAGACCAGACACCGCGAGCACGATCAGGTTCGCGGTTTTGTAGCTGACATCGATCACGTTCATCGTGGCCGATCCACGCTTGCGATCGTCCTGGAAATAATCGATCGGCCGCACCAGACGATGCGTCATCGCGATGATCGACTGATTGACCCAGGACCAGTTCTGTTCGTCGCGCTGGCCGAACCCCTTCTCGGAGCTGGAGCCGACCATTTCGGTGTACCAGGTCTTCACCTCGGCCGCATTGCGCGCGAAGCCGCGAAACGGCGCCGGCACCACATAGAGCAACAGCAGCGTGCAGATGATCATGCTGGCCGAGGCCGCCCAGTGCCGCCGCCAGATCAGATAGGGTAGCACCGCCACCGGAAACACCTTGATGGCCGTGGCGAGCGCAAACATGCTGCCGCCGAGCCACGGCCGATCCTTCTGCATCCACCAGAAGCCGAGCAGCATCATCGCCAGCAGCACCAGATTGGGCTGGCCGAGATCGTACATGTCGAACACGAAGGTGATGGTCGCAAAGCCCGGCAGCGCCGCGAGCCAGGCCGCCGGAATCTTCTTCGAGCCGGTCATGGCATTGGACAGCTGGCTGGTGATCGCCCAGGCCGCCGAATTCAAGATCGAGAGCAAGAGATAGAGCGGGATCTTGCCGAACCAGCTCGGGAGCGCCAGCAAGACCGCGGACAGCGGTGGATAGATGAAGTCCAGCGCACCATTGGTCTTCGCCTCATAGAGCGGCGCACCATGCAGCACCTGCCGCCCAGCCCAGAACCACAGCGCGTAGTCCTTGGTCTTGCCGTTGCCGAAGATTTCCGGGACGAGCACATCCGCCGTCAGCAGGACGCAGGTGATCAGGAACAGCACGTCCAGCGGCTGCCGCAAGGACGGCCACCGCAAAACCGGCATTTCGCCGTCACTTTTCGTCACTTCGCAGTCCCGCTTCAAAGACGCACCAAGGCAGCGCGTTCAGACCGCGGTGGGTAGCAGATGGCGCCGGACCTGCAAAGGCGCAGACCGGCGTATACCGACGTGGTGAATGGCACTTACCGCTTCAAAATCCCGCCCAGCGTCCCGCGCACGATCTCGCGGCCGATCGAGCTTCCCAGCGAGCCGCCCACCTGCTTGCCGATATTGGCGACGATGCCACCGACGACCTTATTGGTCACGCTGCGGGTGACGCTCCGCGCAATCACCTGGCCGGTGGAGAGCCTGTTGCGGCCGGTATTGGTGCCGAAGATGGTGCCCACGATGGCACCGAGCTGGCCCAGAAATCCGCCGCCACCACCGCCCGCCGCGTCGCCAGCCTCGGCGGGCGTCGCCGCCGTGCCGGCGATGCGCTTCTGCAGCGTCTCGTAGGCGGATTCGGAATCGATCGCGGTGTCGTATTTGCCCTTCACCGGGCTCGCCGCGAGGATCGCCTTGCGCTCCTCAGGCGTGATCGGCCCGATACGTGCGGTCGGCGGACGCACCATGATGCGTTCGACCATCGCAGGCGTGCCGTTGCCTTCGAGGAACGAGACCAGTGCCTCGCCCTTGCCGAGTTCGGTGATGACCGTGGCCGTGTCGAGTTTCGGATTGGCACGGAAGGTCTGTGCTGCCGCCTGCACCGCCTTCTGGTCCCGCGGCGTAAAGGCGCGCAGAGCGTGCTGAACGCGATTGCCGAGCTGGGCGAGTACGCGATCGGGCACATCGATCGGGTTCTGGGTGACGAAATAGACGCCGACGCCCTTGGAGCGGATCAGGCGCACGACCTGTTCGATCTTGTCGAGCAGCGCCTTCGGCGCATCGTTGAACAAGAGATGCGCCTCGTCGAAGAAGAATACCAGTTTGGGCTTCGGCAGGTCGCCGACTTCGGGCAATTCCTCGAACAGTTCCGAGAGCAGCCACAGCAGGAAGGTTGCGTAGAGCCGCGGGCTCGACATCAGCTTGTCGGCGACGAGGATATTGACCATGCCACGGCCGTCGCGGTCGGTCTTGAGAAAATCTTTCAGCTCCAGCGCCGGCTCGCCGAAGAATTTATCGGCGCCCTGGTTCTCCAGCACGAGCAATTGGCGCTGGATGGTGCCGATCGTCGCCTTGGTGACGTTTCCGAAGCTCAAGGCTGACTTGCGGACATCGGCGAGTGGATCGACCTCGTCCTTCTTGGCGGTCATCGGCACGATGGCATCGAGCAGCGCGCGCAGATCCTTCATGTCGAGCAGCGTCAGACCGTTCTCGTCGGCGACGCGGAAGGCGACGTTGAGCACGCCTTCCTGCACATCGTTGAGATCGAGCAGCCGCGCCAGCAATAGTGGCCCCATCTCCGAGATGGTCGCGCGCACCGGATGGCCCTGCTCGCCGAACACGTCCCAGAACACGGTCGAGAACTGATCGGGCTGGAACGTCAGCGCCATCTCCTTGGCGCGCTGCAAAATAAAGTCCTTGCCCTCGCCGACTTCGGCTATCCCCGAGAGGTCGCCCTTGATGTCCGCAGCGAAGACCGGCACACCGGCACGTGCAAAGCCCTCCGCCATCACCTGCAGCGATACGGTTTTACCTGTTCCCGTCGCGCCCGTGACGAGACCGTGGCGATTGCCGAGGGCCAGCGTCAGCCATGCCGGTTGGTCGCCCTTGCCGATGAAGATCTTGCCGTCGGTATCGCCTGACTTCAGTTCGGTGGTCGCCATCGGATCGCCTCTGTCGCGCGCATCAAGAAAAAGATTTCAAAAAAATTTGCGGCTCACCATGATCTTACCGCATCTTGGCGAGCGATTGAAACGCAAAGCGTTCCCGCCACACCTGAAACCCGTCCGTCGTTCCCACGGACGAAACACAAGCCGTATCTTTTTGCTCTTTCCAAAGTACGGCGCTGTCGCATCTGCGAACAATTGACCAAAATTTCACGTTTGCTCTTGCATTGGTGCAACACTCGATACGCGATCACACTGAATCGCACGTCGGGCGAGTTGGCGCGCTTGTAATTCGAATCACAGCGGCTCAAGATCACTTTTCAACATAAGGGCATCGGCACTCAACCGATGTGAGGCGGGGCATCATGGACGAATTAATCAAAGCGCTGACCGCAAAGGTCGGCATCGACGAAGCTGTGGCTGAAAAGGCTGTCGGCATTATCTTGGGGTTCCTGCGCAAGGAAGCACCGGCCGCGCCGGTCAATGCGCTCATCGAAAAAATTCCGGGTGCGGATGCAGCCATCGCATCGTCAGAGGGCGGTGGTGGATTGAGCAGCCTGATGGGCGGCGGCATCATGGCCCTGGGCAGCAAGCTGATGGGTCTCGGCCTCGGCATGGGCGAGATCCAGAGCGTCGCGCGCGAACTGTTCAAGTTCGGCCGCGAGAAGATCGGCGCGGATGCCATGGACGAGATCGTTGCCGGCACACCTGGCCTGAGCCAGTTCTCCTGACCGTCTGTTACGTCAGCAGCCGCGCGTAAGCGTCCAGCATCTTCATACGTCCGATCTTCATACGTCTGAGTACCATGACATATCCCATCTCCAAGATTGACGGTTTGACGGCCTTCGCCGCGACCAAACTGAAAAAGGCAGGCATCCGCACCATGGAAGGGCTGCTGGACGCCGCTCACTCCGCGAAGTGCCGCAAGGAACTCGCTGCCAAGACCGGGTTCAGCGAACAGCAACTGCTCGAATGGGCGAACCTCGCCGACTACCTGCGCATCCCCGGCATGGGCAAGGCCAAGGCCGAACTGCTCCGCGCCTCCGGCGTCAACACGGTACGCGAATTGACCCACCGCAACCCGTCCCGCCTGGCTCAGGCGATGCGCGAGGCCAACGACAAGCGCAAGCTGGTGCGGGCGATGCCCTCCGAGAAGTCGGTCGGCGACCTGATCGAAAAGGCCCGCCAGCTGCCGCTGAAGATTTCGTATTGAGCCTCTCGTCATTCCCCGGCACACCAATTGGTGTGCCTGAGGGCACGCGCAGCGCTAGCGGAGCGTGAACCTCAGCCACTCCGATTGGAGTGACGGGGAATCCCGAGATGGCTGAAACGCCGGATCGCTTCACGCTGCAAGATTCCGGGTTCGCCTGCGGCTCACGCCGCATGCGCCCCGGAATGACGTTTTGATCCATCTTGACTCCCTCCCCCCGACCGCGCAAAGCGACCTCATGATCGCGCGTCCGACAACGTCTGCTCCGACGGTCCACCCGGTGCTGGCCGCGCTGCTGGCATCGCCGGTGCCTGCCGTGATGGGTATCCTGAACGTCACCCCGGATTCCTTCTCCGATGGCGGCCAGTTCGATGCCCCCGAGCGTGCGCTGGCGCAGGCCAGGCGAATGATCGCCGAGGGCGCGGGGATCATCGACATCGGCGCCGAGTCCACGCGCCCCTATGGGTCCCGGCCTGTCACCGCCGATGAAGAATGGGCGCGGCTCGTGCCGGTGCTGGCCGACGTGGTCGCGCTCGGCACGCCGGTGTCGATCGACAGCATGAAGGCGTCCGTCGTCGCGAAAGCGCTCGCCGCCGGCGTCGCCATCGCCAATGACATCTGGGGACTGCAGCGCGATCCCGACATGGCGCGCGTCATCGCCGAGCACAGCGCGCCTGTGGTCGTCATGCATAACCGCGACGAGGTCGATGGCAGCATCGATATCGTCGCCGACATGAAAAGCTTCTTCGCGCGCTCGCTGGAGATCGCCGCCAGGGCCGGCATCCCTGCGGGCCACATCGTACTCGACCCCGGCATCGGCTTCGGCAAGACGCCTGAGCAGAGCATGATTGCGCTGGCGCGGTTCGACGCGCTGACCAGCTTCGGCCTGCCGGTGCTGATCGCCGCCTCGCGCAAGAAATTCATATCGACCGTCGTACCGTCGGAGCCGCAGCAGCGCATCGGCGGATCCCTCGCCGCGCATCTGCTGGCGGTGCGGCACGGCGCCAAAATCGTCCGCGCGCATGACGTCGCGGAAACCGTTCAGGCCCTGCGCGTCACCGCAGCCATCGAGGACTTAAGATGACCGACATGATCTTCATCAAGGGCGTATCCGTGCATGCCCATCACGGCGTGCTCGACTACGAAGGCGTCGTCGGGCAGCGCTTCGTCATCGATCTCGAACTCGATGCCGATATCGACCTTGCCTCGCGCACCGACCGCCTTGCCGATACCGTGTCCTATGCCAATGTCGTCGCCACCGCGATCGCCGCTTTCAAGGACACCAATTACAAGCTGCTGGAACGCGCTGCCGGTGCGGTGGCCGATGCGGTGCTCGCGGATTTTCCGCGCATCAGCTCGGTCAAGGTCACCGTGCACAAGCCGCACGCGCCGATCGCCGCGATCTTCGACGATGTCGGCGTGGTGCTGCGCAGATCGCGGGCGTAACCGATGGCCAGCGTCCTCATCGCGCTCGGCGGCAATGTCGGCGATGTCCGCATGACCTTCCGCAAGGCGATCGGCAATATCTGCGGCATGACGCAGGCCGCGTTGATCGAACGCTCGGCAGACTACAGCACGCCGCCAGTCGGCGATGTGCCGCAGGACCACTTCGTCAATGCGGCAATCGAGATCGAGACCGAACTCGATCCGCACGCGCTGTTGTTCACGCTGCACAGGATCGAACACAAGTTCGGCCGCAACCGCGTTGCCGAGGGGCACTGGGGTCCGCGGCCGCTCGATCTCGACATGATCGCCTATGACGACGTGGTCATCGCCAAGCCGGAACTGCACCTGCCCCACCCGCGCGCCACCACCCGCGCCTTCGTTCTGGTGCCGCTAGCCGAGATCGCCCCGGAGCGGGTGATCGCGGGCAAGACCGTTGCCGAGCATCTGAAGGCGCTCTCAACCGCCGGCATCGAGAAGCTGCCCGACCTCGATTGAGCGCCAACACGCCGGAACTATCCTCACAAGATCACTCGCAGATCCCACGGCGCGACCAGCTCGGACCAGATTGGTTTGGCTCTGTGCCCCGCCCCTCACCCGTCGTCGCTGCGCGACGCCGCCCTCTCCCCGCATTGCGGGGAGAGGGAAGAAAGCGCCAATTCCGCGCATCCCCATGCTCGAACAGCCATTGGCAACCCCTTCTCGGCATGGCATTTTCCGGCTCAACCACGAAGCAATACCGGGAGTGAAGTTCCTCAATGTCGACTGCGACTGACGACCTGCGGCTGGCCGCCGATTTTGCGCCTGCGAGTTACGATGACTGGCGCAAGCTCGTCGATGGCGTGCTGAAAGGCGCGCCGTTCGAGAAGCTGATCAGCAAGACCTATGACGGCGTCAAGATCCAGCCGATCTATCCGCGCGGCCGGGATGCGGCGCCGATTGCCAGCCGCCCGCCCGCGGCCCCATGGCAGATCATGCAGCGGATCGACCACCCGGATGCCGGCAAGTCGAACAAGCAGGCGCTGCACGATCTCGAAAACGGCGCCACTGGTCTCACGTTGGTGTTCGAAGGTGCCAATGGCGCGCGGGGGTTCGGCCTCGTCGCCTCGCCCGACACCATCGAGACGCTGTTCGACGGCATCTATCTCGACGCCGGGATCGGCATCGAACTCCATGCCGGCCCGCAGTCGCGCATGGCCGTGACGCATCTGGCCGATTACATCAAGACGAAGGGCATCGATCCCGCCACATGCGACATCCGCTTTGGTCTCGATCCCATCGGCGCCACCGCAGTATGGGGCACCAGCGCCTATAACTGGTGGGAGATGGCGCCGGCCGTCACCGACGCCATCAAGAAGCTCGCCGCGCAAGGCTTCAAGGGCCCGTTCGCCGTCGCCGACGGCCGCATTATCCACGATGCCGGCGGCTCCGAAGTGCAGGAACTGTCCTACGTCCTGGCGGTGATGGTGTCCTATCTGCGCGCGATGGAAGACCACAACATTCCGCTCGAGACGGCCCGCGGCATGGTCTATGCGCGTCTCGCGGCTGATGCCGATCAGTTTCTCACCATGGCGAAATTCCGCGCGCTGCGCCTCTTATGGGCGCGCGTCGAGGAAAGCTGCGGCCTCGCGCCGAAGCCGCTGTTCATCGCTGCCGACACCGCATGGCGCATGCTCACCCAGCGCGATCCCTATGTGAACATGTTGCGCGCGACCATGGCCACCTTTGCTGCCGGTCTCGGCGGCGCCAACTCCATCTGCGTGCTGCCGCATACGCTGGCGCTCGGCCTGCCCGACGGTTTCGCGCGCCGTGCTGCGCGCAACACCCAACTGGTGCTGCTGGAAGAGTCCAATCTCGCCAAGGTCACCGATCCCGCCGCCGGTGCCGGCGGCATCGAGGCGCTGACGCGCGAACTGTGCGACGCCGCATGGGCCCAGTTCCAGGACATCGAAAAAGCCGGCGGCGCCTTCCCGGCGCTTGGCAACAATGTGATCCAGCCGAAGGTCGCCGCCACCCGTGCCGCGCGTCAGGCCAGCGTCGCCAAGCGCCGCGAAGTGCTCACCGGCGCCAGCGAATTCCCGAACCTGCATGAGGCCCGCGCCAGTGTGCTGAAGGTGAAGCCGATCCCCGGCAAGCCCTATGGCAAGGACAAGATCAAGTTCAACCCGCTGGAACCGATCCGGCTGGCCTCGCCCTTCGAGGCGCTGCGCGACAAGTCGGATCACCTGCTGGCACGCAAGGGTGCCCGTCCGAAAGTGTTTCTGGCCAATCTCGGCACGCCGGCCGATTTCACGGCCCGCGCGACCTTCGCCAAGAGCTTTTTCGAGACCGGCGGCATCGAAGCCCTCGACAGCGACGGTTTCTCCGATCCGGCCGTACTCGCCAAGGCCTGGAAGGCCTCCGGCGCCGCGCTGGTATGTATCTGCTCGTCCGACAAGCTCTATGCCGGCCAGGCCGCGCCCGCAGCAAAAGCGCTTCAGGCCGCCGGCGCGAAGCATATCTATCTGGCAGGCCGCCCCGGCGACCTCGAGGCGCCCTTGCGCGACGCAGGCGTTAGGGATTTTATCATTGCCGGCGGCGATGCGCTGGCGATGCTGGTGCAGGCCCATGATCTACTAAATTCGGCCTGATGGAGTAAGCCATGACGGCAACGGCGAGCAAACCCGCGCTGACCGGCGGCTGCCAATGCGGCGCGATCCGCTTTGCGCTGTCGGCTGCGCCGACCCGGGTCAGCATCTGCCATTGCCGCATGTGCCAGAAGGCCACCGGCGCGCCATTCGCCTCGCTCGCCGATATCCCGAACGAGAATTTTGCGTGGACCCGCGGCAAGCCGGCGGCGTTCAAGTCATCGTCGATTGCGGAACGCGACTTCTGCGCCAAATGCGGCACGCCGCTGAGCTACCGCGCCATCGGCGGCCCCAAGATCGAGATCATGACCGGCGCCTTCGACAGGCCGGACCGCGTGGTGCCGACGCAGCAATTCGGCACCGAGTCACGCCTGGGCTGGGTCGGCAACGTGTCGAACCTGCCGAGCAAGACGACGATGCAGAATTTTGGACCGGAGAAATGCGCGGAAGTGTTCAGCTATCAGCATCCGGATCATGATTGAGATAGCGTGTTTCAACAAGGATCACGCACATGGGCAGTTTGCTATTCGACTTGCTGATGTGGCCGATCGCCAAGGTGCTTGAGAAAGTGTTTGACGTGGTACTCTGGCGGAAAACTGAAACGCCCCCGTCAGACGACCCGACCTACAAGAAGAACGTTCAGAGACTCATCGAACGCAATCGAGAATTCGAGAAACGACCATGACCAAGATTCCTGACTTCACCAACATCGCTTTCTCGCCCATCGCCGCCGGCGCGCCATCGCAAGGCGAACCGTGGCTGACGCCGGAAGGCATTCTGGTGAAGCCGGGTTACGGCGAGGATGACGTCAAGGGCATCGATTTCCTCGATACCTATCCCGGCATCGCGCCATTCCTGCGCGGCCCCTACCCGACCATGTATGTCAACCAGCCCTGGACGATCCGGCAATATGCCGGGTTCTCCACCGCGGAAGATTCCAACGCCTTCTATCGCCGCAATCTCGCCGCCGGCCAGAAGGGCCTCTCGGTCGCCTTCGATCTCGCCACCCATCGCGGCTATGACAGCGATCATCCGCGCGTGTCGGGCGACGTCGGCATGGCCGGCGTGGCGATCGACTCTATCTACGACATGCGCACGTTGTTCGCCGGTATTCCGCTCGACCAGATGAGCGTGTCGATGACCATGAACGGCGCGGTGCTGCCGATCCTCGCGCTCTATGTCGCCGCCGCCGAAGAACAGGGCGTGCCGCCGGAGAAGCTGACCGGAACGATTCAGAATGACATTCTGAAAGAGTTCATGGTGCGTAACACCTATATCTATCCGCCGACGCCCTCGATGCGGATCATCTCGGACATCTTCGCCTACACCTCGCAAAAGATGCCCAAGTACAATTCGATTTCGATCTCCGGCTATCACATGCAGGAGGCCGGCGCGACGCAGGATCTTGAGCTGGCTTACACGCTCGCCGACGGCGTCGAATATCTGCGCGCGGGTCTTGCCGCCGGCATCGATGTCGACCGCTTCGCGCCGCGGCTGTCGTTCTTCTGGGCGATCGGCATGAACTTCTTCATGGAAGTCGCCAAGATGCGCGCCGCGCGGCTGCTGTGGGCCAAGCTCCTGACGCAGTTCAATCCGAAGGACCCGAAATCGCTTTCGCTGCGCACCCATTGCCAGACCTCGGGCTGGTCGCTGACCGCGCAGGACGTCTACAACAACGTGATGCGCACCACCATCGAGGCGATGGCGGCGACGCAGGGCCACACCCAGTCGCTGCACACCAATGCGCTCGATGAGGCGCTGGCGCTGCCGACCGATTTCTCGGCCCGCATCGCCCGCAACACGCAGCTATTTTTGCAGCAGGAAACCGGCACCAACCGCATCATCGATCCGTGGGGCGGCTCCTATTATGTCGAGCGCCTGACGCACGATCTCGCCACCAAGGCCTGGGCGCATATCCAGGAAGTGGAAGAGCTCGGCGGCATGGCCAAGGCCATCGAGGCCGGCGTGCCCAAGCTGCGCATCGAGGAAGCTTCCGCCAAGACCCAGGCGCGCATCGATGCCGGCCGCCAGGCTGTGATCGGCGTCAACAAGTACAAGCCGGAGAATGAAGAAGCGCTCGACGTGCTCAAGGTGGAAAACTCCACCGTGCGCCGGCTGCAGATCGACAAATTGAAGAGGCTTCGTGGCGAGCGCAGCCAGGCCGACGTCGATGCCGCGCTGGCGGCGCTGACGCGCTCGGCCAAGGACGGCAACGGCAACCTGCTGGCGCTGGCCATCGATGCCGCACGTGCCAAGGCCACCGTCGGCGAAATTTCGGACGCGATGGAGAAAGTGTTCGGCCGTCACCGCGCCGAAATCAAATCCATCACCGGTGTCTACAAGCGCGAGGCGTCCACCATGAACGACAAGGTCCAGAAGGTTCAGGCGCTGATCGATGCCTTCGAGGACGCCGAGGGCCGCCGTCCGCGTATTCTCGTCGCGAAAATCGGCCAGGATGGCCACGACCGCGGCCAGAAGGTGATTGCTTCGGCCTTCGCGGATGTCGGCTTCGACGTCGATATCGGGCCGCTATTCGCCACCGCCGATGAAGCCGCGCGGCAGGCCGTCGAGAACGACGTACACATCCTCGGCCTGTCGTCGCTGGCCGCCGCCCATCTCACCGCGGTGCCGGAGCTGAAGGCCGCGCTCAAGAAGCAGGGCCGCGAGGACATCATGATCATCATCGGCGGCGTCGTCCCGCCGCAGGATTACGACGAACTCTACAAGGCCGGCGCCGAGGCGATCTTCCCGCCGGGCACGGTGATCTCGGAGGCGGCCGAAGAGCTGATCCACAAGCTCAATGCGCGGCTGGGACACAGCGAGGCGGCGGAGTAATCAAGACCACAATCAACCAATCGGGTGCCTGATGAGCTGGTCCATGGAAACTGGCACAATTCCGCCACCGTCCGTTGCAGAGCGTTTCTCGCATATCTACGAGAAAATTGCGCTGGTCAAAGAAGCTATCGCTGGTCGCACGTCGGCAGACCTCGCCAAGGACATGAGGACTTGCGTGGCCATGGAGCGATTTTTCGAGATTATCGGAATTGCTTCGGATCACATCCCGAATGAGATAAAGAAGCGCGAAGCTGAAGTAGACTGGACAGCGGTTGCCGAGATGAGTGATCGTCTCGGCAACGTCGCAATCAGAGTTGAGCCAGACACTCTTCTACATTGGGCTCACGATTTGATGCCTCCTCTCGAACGGTGCGCCGCGCGGCTCAGGTCTCCAGAATGAAACTTGCTTATATCCGTAATACTTCTCGTCTCGCAGGCTTGGCCTGTGCCTTCCTAATCACTTCCATAGCGATCTCCCTCGCCGCCGAGCCGACACCCGACATCCAGCTCAAGGCCAAATACACCGAGGTCGCCGTGTTCTTCGATGCCGCGATCAAGTCCGATGCGCCGCTGCTGAAATATCTCACATCCGCCAGCAATGGCTGGGCTACGAAGACGCTCAAGGAGCTTGCCGCGCAGCGCAAGGAGATGAACGATCTCCCTGCCGACATGCGCAACCGGCCATGGGAATCCGAGCGGACCTATGCGCAAAGCTCGTTGGTCGCGGCCCGCTATGTCAGCATCATTCGCGCGGACTACAACTACACCGGCGGCGCGCATCCCAATCGTGCCAACGACACGCTGCTGTGGGACAGGCAGGCCGGCAAGATGATCAGCATCCGCCCTTTCTTCACCGAGCTCGCCGATGGCGGGCCGGCGATGACGGCGATCCGCGATGCGGTCGTCGCCGATCTCAAAGTCGAGAAGACAAAACGCGACAACGACAATCCCGACATGAGCCTCGTCGATGCGCTGGAGCCGAAGCTGCTCAAGATCGGGCCGGTATCGCTGGCGCCGTCGACATCAGCCGACAAGAGCTCCGGCCTCAGCTTCCATTACGGCCCCTATGCGGTCGGCTCCTATGCCGAAGGCGATTACGACGCCTTCGTGCCGTGGGAGAAATTCAAGCCCTATCTGTCGGCCGAAGGCAGCGCGATCTTCGCCGGCGAGCGGCCGAAGGACGACGACAAGGGGCCGCAGTGACCAAAGCCCCCATCGACATCGACGCGCTCGCCAAAGACCTCCGCGCCGGCAGCCGCGCCGCGCTGGCGCGGGCGATCACGCTGGTGGAAAGCCGCCGCGCCGATCATCAGGCCGCCGCGCGCGAACTCGTGCAGGCACTGCTGCCCGCCACAGGCAAAGCGTTTCGCGTTGGGATCACCGGCTCGCCCGGCGTCGGCAAGTCGACCACCATCGATGTGCTCGGCATGTATCTGATCGAGCGCGGCCACAAGGTCGCGGTGCTGGCCGTCGATCCCTCCTCGGCGCGCACCGGCGGCTCGATCCTCGGCGACAAGACGCGGATGAACGATCTGTCCGCCCATCCGAACGCCTTCATCCGTCCCTCGCCGTCCTCCGGCACGCTCGGCGGCGTCGCAGCGAAAACGCGCGAGGCGATGTTACTTTGTGAGGCGGCAGGTTTCGACGTGGTGCTGGTGGAAACCGTCGGCATCGGCCAGTCGGAAACCGCGGTCTGCGACATGACCGACTTCTTTCTGGCGCTGATGTTGCCCGGCGGCGGCGACGAGTTGCAGGGCATCAAGAAAGGCCTGATCGAACTCGCCGACATGATCGCCATCAACAAGGCCGATGGCGACAACCTCAAACGCGCCAATATCACCGCTGGGGATTATCGCGGCGCGCTGCATATCCTGGCGCCGCGCTCGGAGCACTGGCATCCGCCAGTCGTGACCTATTCGGCGCTGACCAAGACGGGTATCGCCGAACTCTGGGACAAGGTCGTCGCGCATCGCACCGCCATGAATGCCTCCGGCGATTTCGCCGCCCGCCGCCGCGAGCAGCAGGTGAAGTGGATGTGGACCATGCTGGAGGATCGGTTGAAGGCACGGCTGCGCAGCGATCCCGGCATTCGCAGCAAGGTCAAACAAGTCGAACGCGACGTCGCCGACGGCACGATGACGCCTGCCGTCGCGGCGGAAGCGATCGTGGAGTTGTTGAGGTAGCGCGCCCTAACCTCTCCCCGCTTGCGGGGAGAGGTCGGCTGGCGGAGCGCAGCGAAGCCAGACGGGTGAGGGGGACTATCCACTCGCTCCGAGTTCGTGGAGAGTCCCCCTCACCCGCCTTCCACATGCCTCGCATGTTACAGGCGACCTCTCCCCGCAAGCGGGGAGAGGTTAGCGCGCCGTCGCGATCATGGAGGCGAATGTTGAACCGTCCCGGTACATCCCCCCGCATCCTCATCACCGGCTTCGGCCCCTTCCCCGGCGCGCCGGTGAACCCGACGCAGGCGCTGGTGCGAAAACTCGCAACGCTGCGCCGTCCCGCTTTCGCGGATATCACCCGCATCGCGCATATTTTCGACGTCACCTATGCCACCGTCGATCGCGAACTGCCCGAGCTGATCGCACGCCATCGTCCGGATGCGCTGCTGATGTTCGGCCTCGCCGCGCGCACGCCCTATATCCGGATCGAGACGCGCGCCCGCAACGCGGTGTCGATGCTGTGGCCCGATGCCGGCCACACCACGGTGCGCCGCGCCAGCATCGTACCTGGCGCCAGCGCGCAAAACTTCGGCCCGCACACGGCGCGTCTGTTCCGGGCCGCCCTCGCCACCGGCGCCCACGTGCGCTCCTCCCGCGATGCCGGCCGCTATCTCTGCAATTATCTGTCCTGGCGCAGCATCGAGGCCACCCGCGCGCCGAACGGGCCACGCCTCGCGACCTTCGTCCATGTGCCGCTGCTGGCACAAGACACCACCTCGCACCGCATGACCTCCGACGAACTCTCCGATACCGGTGAAGCGATCCTGCTGGAAATGATCCGCATGACCCGGGTCAAGCTGCGTGACGCGGCCCGGAATTCCGGGGTTTAAGACCGTCGAAACGACGCTCCCGGCCATTCTCTGAACATTAATTCATACAATTGGGAAATTCCGCCGGTTTCCGCGACGCAGCCATGCCGAAAGTCAACTTGTGCATCGCAGCATGAACACCCTAATGGCGGGAATGCTTTCAGGAATAGCTTTGTGACCGACATCAACGCCGACGCCGCCCTGGTGGTGTCATCGACCCATAGCCCGATGAAATTTGGCGAATTCGTCGTCGTGATCGCTTCGATCATGGCGCTGAATCCTCTTGCCATGGACATCATGCTGCCGGCGCTGCCGCATATCGGTGCGGCCTTCAAGGTCCCTGATGCCAACCACCTTCAGACCGTCCTCTCGGTCTTTCTGCTCGGCTTCGGCGTGGCCCAGTTCGCCATGGGCCCGCTGTCGGACCGCTACGGCCGGCGCCCCATCCTGCTCGGCGGCATGGCCGTCTATTGCGCTGCGAGCGTGCTCGCGCTGTTCGCACCGTCGTTCGAAATCCTGTTGCTTGCCCGCCTGCTGCAGGGCGTCGGCACCGCGGCGACGCGCGTGATCGCGGTGTCGATCGTCCGGGACTGCTATGCCGGCGGCCGCATGGCCAGCGTCATGTCACTGGCCATCATGGTTTTCATTTCGGTGCCGGTCATCGCCCCGTCTTTCGGGCAGGCCCTGATGGTGCTCACGGAATGGCGCGGCATCTTTGTCGTGCTGATGCTATACGGCTTGCTGACGCTGGCCTGGAGTGCCTGGCGAATGCCGGAGACGCTGCCGGTCGCCAAACGCCGCTCGCTCGCCATTCGTGATGTGCTGTATGCCTATCGGCAAACCGTCAGCCATCGGCAGACGCTCGGTTACGGCCTCGCTGCCGGCATTCTGCAGGGCGCACTGTTCGCTTTCGTGTTTACCTCGCAGCAGGTGTTCACCGAGATTTTTCATCTCGGGCCATATTTCCCGCTTGCCTTTGCTTCCATCGCTTTCGGCGTCGCTGCGGCCAGCTTCTTCAACTCGCGCGTCGTCCATCGCCTTGGCATGCGCGCACTCTCCCACGGCGCCCTGCTCGGTTTCGTCACTGCTGGCGCGGCGATGTTATTGGCCGTGGCGATGGGTTTCATGCCGCTATGGTTGTTCATCGCGCTGTCGATGCTGATGATGTTTGCCTTCGGCCTGATGTTCTCGAATTTCACCGCACTGGCGATGGAGCCGCAGGGCCACATCGCCGGCACGGCCTCCTCGCTCTACGGGACGCTGACCACGCTGCTGGGTATCGCCATCGGCACGGTTATCGGCCAGCACTATGACGGCACTCTGCTGCCGTTCGCGACCGGCCTTTTTCTTTGCACCCTCACTGCATTCGCGGTGATCCTCGTGGTGGAAAAGGGCCGCCTGTTCAAGTCTCACAAGATGGTGAGCTGAACGCTCTCGCGACGCAGCCGAATGGCCGCCGCGCAATTTTGAAATGTCTGGGAATACGTCGGGGCGAACCCGACGCCGCCATGAACGTTATCAATTTTTACCGGAGCAATCCGATGCCCTATGCACTGTTCTGTGACGACGCGAAACTGAGTAAAGCCTATCCGACCGAAGCCGACGTGTGGAAACTTGCCGCCGAGAGCGGCCTTGTCACCGATGTCGAAGCCAAGAATTCGAAGCCGACACCGCGCCGCGTGCTCGACAACGACTACGAGATCCGTCCCTGCCAGGCGGAGCCCGGCGAATGCCCGGAAAAGAACGAACGCGACGCCCAGGCCGAGAAGGATTTCCAGCTCGCGCTGACGGGACGATAGCGCGCGGGGCCCTCGGGCGCCCCAGCGAAGCGACGTTCGACATTAAGCGCCTGCGCGCTCCGCCGTTGGCCTTTCTCCCAAACACACGTCGTCATTCCGGGCGCGGTCTCAGCGAAGCTGAGAGCGCGAACCTCAGCAACTCCGCTTGGAGTGGTGGGGAATCTCGATCCACACTCGTCATTCCGGGGCAGGACGGACCGCGCAGCGGGCCGGCATGAGCCCGGAATCTCGGTGTGCTTTTGCGCTGAACAGGTGGGGATTTCGGGTTCGTCTTCGCGAAGGCGCGCAGCCGCCCCGGAATGACGGGTGGGAGACGGCAGGACAGTACCAAAACATCTTTTCCTATCTCCCGTTGACAATATCCCCATCAGGTTTATATTCCCCTATGTCCTGCCCCACCGAGAGGGGCGATCGCGATCGTCACGTTCGCGGGGCAGGATGCGGTGGACGCCGGAGATGCGGCGTCACGCGGTTCATGGGTGACGTCTGTCTTCGGGCAGGACGGATCTGCGCCAGCACTGCCACTGGCAAGGAGACGGCCGACCTTCGGATGGACAGACCCCTGGACAGTGTGACGGACGACCAAGTCAAAACGCGTTCGGCTTACTCGCTTGAGGCTCCCTTCCCATCGCCTTGGGACTTTAATTCGCGATCGGAGCGTTCGTCGAGGCAAAGTGCAAGCAACCGAAAAAACACCGCAGGCGGAACGTCGGGCACGCGCTCGGCGCCTCCGAAAGTCCTGATGCACTCTCAATTGCGGAAGACCGCATTCGCATCAGGCCCAAGGGTGCAACGGGCACCCGGCGTTCCGCACGCCCTCTCACAGGAGGGTGGGAATGCAAACCACGACGGCGCCCCCGCGCCGCAAACAATGGGGGCGATAACGCATGTCTGAAGAACAGTGGCTGTTTGACAATTGAATCTGTGATGGCGCGATGAAGGCGCCGCACCCACAGGTGTCATCCCCGGGCTTGACCCGGGGATCCAGCTTGGCCCGCACACCGTCGCACAAGACAAGGTGGATGGCCGGGTCAAGCCCGGCCATGACGTGGGGAGAAGCCTGGGATTATTGCGAAGCTCGCTTCGCGCCATCCGGCCATGACGACCGAGAGTGATGCACACGCTCTTACCGTTCCATATGTCAGAGCCTCATTAACCCTACCCTGCACATTCATCGCGGCTACTCTCGCCTGGCAACGTCACACGCATCATCTTGCGCTACGTCATCAGCGGACATCCACCGGGACCTCGAACCATGGACCTGCATCGCCGCCATCTGCTGACTGCGTCCGGCGCGGGTCTCGCCGCCGGCGCATTCGCCGCATCGAGCGATGCGGCACGCGCCGCCCCGCTCACCTCGACGCTCGGACGCGACGCCGCGCAATATGGCGTGCGCGCCAATAGCCAGGACGACCAAACGCGCGCATTGCAACGCGCCATCAACGAGGCGGCACGTGCGCAGGCACCGCTCGCATTGCCGCCCGGCAACTATCGCACCGGCATGCTCAGGCTCGCGCGCGGCTCGCAGATCATCGGCATGCGCGGTGCAACGACCCTCACCTTCAGCGGCGGCGCGTCACTGCTGTCAGGCGAAGGCGCGGACTATGTCAGCCTCAGCGGCCTCACGCTGGACGGCAATTTTGCCAACCTGCCGCCGCGGCGCGGGCTGCTGCACATGGTGCAGGCGCGCGAACTCCGCATCAGCGATTGCACCGTGACCAATAGCGGCGGCGCGGGCATCTGGCTGGACAACACGGCGGGCGCGATCACCGGCAATACACTCACCAACATCGCCACCACGGCCATCGTCTCGTTCGATGCGCAGGGATTGATCGTCGCGCAAAACACCATTTCCGGCACCAGCAGCAACGGCATCGAGATCCTACGCACCGCCATCGGCGATGACGGCACGCAAGTGATCGACAATCGTATCGAGGACATCAAGGCCGGTCCCGGCGGCTCCGGTCAATATGGCAACGCCATCAACGCCTATCGTGCGGGCAATGTCATCGTCTCCGGCAATCGCATCCGCAACTGCGATTACTCCGCGGTGCGCGGCAACTCAGCATCGAACATCCACATCACGGGCAACAGCGTGTCGAGCGTGCGCGAAGTCGCGCTCTATTCGGAATTTGCCTTCGAGGCTGCGGTGATCGCCAACAATACCGTCGATGGTGCGGCGCTCGGTGTCTCCGTCTGCAACTTCAACGAGGGCGGCCGCATCGCAGTGGTACAAGGCAACATCATCCGCAACCTGCTCCCGAAGCGGCCGATCGGTACGGCGCCCGACGACGATGCCGGCATCGGCATCTATATCGAGGCGGACGCCAGCGTCAGCGGCAATGTCGTCGAGAACGCGCCGTCCTTTGGCATGATCGCGGGCTGGGGCAAGTATCTGCGCGATGTCGCCATCACCGGCAACGTCGTGCGCAACAGCTTTATCGGCATCGGTGTATCGATCGCACCGGGCGCCGGCACCGCGCTGGTGAGCAACAACATGATTTCGGGCGCGTCGCGTGGCGCTGTCGTCGGCCTCGATCATGCGAAGCCGGTGACGCCTGACCTCACCGCCGATGGCGCGCAGCGCTATCAGCAGATTGCCCTCTCCGGGAACACGGTGCGCTAAAGCGCTGTCCGCAGCATCGGGTAGCGCGCGCTCATGACCAGAGGATCAAGCGCTTTCTGCCAATCAAGATCCGCCGGCGTCACCGCCGCCTGCCGCGGCGGAGCCTGCCGCAACAGGGTTTCGATCGGGATCAGGACGGGCGAAGCCGCTTCAGCCACCGGCTCGATGTCGGGCTGCAAGGGCGCAACCGCAGGCGCTGCAATGGCAGGAGCCGCGACGGCAGCAGGCCGTGGTGGTTCAGGGGCGCGCGGCGCCCGGTAGATCACCCCTTCCGAAGACAGCACGCGCCTCACGGCGGCGGTCTCGCCCTCGACCATCAGCCGCCAGCGTTCAACCGCTTCCTTGGCTTCCTGAATGTTGTCGAGAAACTCGGCTTCACTGTGAAAACGGCGCCAGCGCCCGCTCTCGAACAGTTCTGTCAGGTAATCCAGCCGGCTCTCGGCAAGAGCGCACCAGCGCTGGGCCAGTGGCCGACCAATGCCAGCATGCGGGTAAGGAAAATTCAGGTGAGATGACATGGAAATGTCCGCAAGAGAAAAAACGGACGCAAAGCAACAAACGAATCACTCACCAATACTTGGAGAGTTTCTGTGGAAAAGTTTTCGGGGTCCAGCGCAATGTGGTCAAACTTGGACAATTGCGTTGGAAACACGTGAGAAAGCCCCGTCAAACCTAAGGTATTGCAGTCAAGCCTTGCTTGAGCCTTGCTCGATGCCGGGCCATGCACCGGCAATCTATGACCTGAAGGTTAAAATTTTTGGTTAACAAAAACGAAAGACCCGTCCGGGGGGACAACCGGACGGGTCAAGCTATACCGGCGCGAATGTTTGGGCGCATGCGCCGGATATGGCCTCGTTGGGGAGGGAATGCCGCTCCCACATTCATATGTCCGGTCCACCCGGCCAAACGTTCAACGATCAGGAGATTATTTTTGGACGTCTGACGCCATCGACGGTGACGATGCCTCGACCGCACGCGTCGTCGGCGCCGGCGCGGTGACGACAACAGGCGTGACAGGCGCAGGCGCTGTCGCCACGGGGTGCTGAGCGCCCTGCACTGCCGATACCGCGCTATAGGCATCCGCCGCTCCGGCACCGAACAGGTCGTCACGGCCGGGCGCACCAAGATCACGCGCGGTTGTCATCAGGATGCTGCGGATCTCGTTCGGCCGCAGTTGCGGATTGCGCTCGATCATCAATGCGGCGAGCCCGCTGATATAAGCCGCCGAGAACGAGGTGCCGGACGTCATCTGGTACTTGTTGTCCGGTGCGGGCAGGAAGATATCGACGCCCGGCGCAGCCACCGCGATGTGGCTGCCACGGTTCGACGCGGAGAACAGCCTGTCATACGCATCGGTGGCGCTGACTGCGATCACGCTGGGGCTTGCAGCAGGATAAAGCGGCGGCGATTTCGGGCCGGCATTGCCTGATGCCGCGACCATCACGATGCCCTTGCTGGCTGACGCCGCAATACCGCGCTCGATCAGTGGATCCTGCGGGCCGGCGAAGCTCATATTGATGACCTGGGCGCCATTCAATGCCGCGTGGTTGATGCCCTTAAGGATGATGAAAGACGAACTCTCGGCACCGCCCTGCGACACACCAAAAGCGCGAATGGCCAAGATGCGCGCGCGCGGCGCGCTTCCCATCAGTCGCGCATGCGATACGATCGCCCCCGCAATGCCGGTGCCGTGCACATGCGCACCTTCCTTGCTGCCAAGCGCATCGAACGAACCCACGATGGCATCAGCAAGTTCGGGATGCGCGACGTCGATGCCGGAGTCGATCACAGCGACTGTGACATTGGCACCGGCGGACAGCTTGTGCGCCTCGGGCAGACGCAACTTCGCCAGCGCATATTGCGCAGGATCGCCCTCGCCCATCGTCGGCACTGTCACCTGGTCCTGCAGCATATAGCGGAAATTGGGTTGCACAGCGCGCACGTCAGCCTCGGCGCGCATCTGGGACTCGACAGTCTCGACCGAACGGTTGTCGGTGATGCCGAACAGGCTGATATTGGCGCCGATCAGCGGAAAGTCCTGCGACGACAGACGCTCCAGGCGCAGACGGCGCGCCAGCGCATCCGTCTGGTCGGGCGTGAGCGCGCTGTCGAGTTCGGCGACAATCTGCCGGGGGACATAGCGCGTATTGAGGGCCGCCTGCGGGCCATTGCTGCGCGGTCCACCACCGGCATTCTGACTGCGCGGCGTCGGGCCACCGCCGCCCAGATCAGCAACGAATGGCTTCTCGTTGCACTCGCCGGATGCCGCGCGATTGGCATAGGCACAGCTCGGATAGGTGTTGGGGGAATAGCGTACATAAGGAATGGTTGGCAGTACGCCCACGATCTTCGGCGGCGGTGTGCGCCCTGGCCGCGTGGATATGGGCGGTGTCCGGCTGGCTGTCGTCCCGATCGCCGCCCCGCGCGGGCCGACGCCGGTGATACCGACGCGACCAACAATGGGTCCACGGCTCGCGATATTCGGGCCACGGCCGGCGATGCGACCCGCGCCGGCAGCGATGTTCGGATTGATGCGCGGCGTTGTGCTGGGAGCGATCGTGGGAATGCGCGAACCGATATTGAGGCTCGGCGAGCGCATCATGCTCTGCGCGCCAGCGACCGAAAGGCTGAACGGCCACGCGACGGCGAGCGAAAGCACAGCGGCCGTGCATTTCATCATTGGTCTGGAGGCACCACGATCATGTCTCATGGAACAGGCCTCGCACGCATAATGCGGATCGGATCAACCGACGGCGCCTATTGCGCCTGAACCGCCATGCTGACGATCTTCTCGTTCTCCAGCCGGCGGATCAGCCCGGCGATCTGGTCCTTGGTCATCACCCGATTGCCGAACTGCAGCCGGAACAGCCCGTCCTTGCCGCTATCGACAATCGTGCCCTGATAGCCGTCGAGCAGCGCTGTGATGTCAGACACCCGCGCAGTCGGCGCAAAACGGACGAACAGGCGCGTCGGGGCTTCTACCGAGACCGGTGCCGGCGCGAGCGACCGGGTGACAGTGGTCGGTGCACTCGCTGGCGACGGCGCGGCTTCATAGGACGCGGTTTGGAATGAGTGTGTATCGCGCTGCATCAGCACAGTGCCGATGACACCTGCCTGCAGCATGATCGCAAGCGCGCCAACAGCGGCCGAAGCCGCCAGCGTCCGCGGCGAAAGCGATGCGAAAAATCCGGAAATCCGCGCCGACAGACCGACCGACGTTGATCCGCTGCGCACCGGCTCGGCGTCAATTGCAGCAAACAGCTTCTGCATCGCCCGTGAGGACGGCGCACCGAGGCTCTCATTGAGGCCAATGGTCTCCGCGTATTCTTCCTGGATCACGGCATATTGCTTCGCCAGTTCCGGATCCTTGGCCAGTGCATCATCGACGCGGCGCGCATCACGCGCGTTGAGCGTGCCCGCGGCGTGCCAAGGCAGCAATGCCTCGATCTCGCCTGGCTCCTGGGTCGGCACTTTGTTGCTCATCGCCATCATGGCCAGCCTCGTTCAATGCCGGCTGCCTTGAGCAGATCGGCTAATTTCTTGCGCGCATAAAACAGGCGCGTCTTGACGGTGTTCTCGGGAATTCCGACGATCTCGGCCACCTCTTCCACGGACTTCTCGTGGTAGTAGACGAGATCGACGATTTCCCGATGCTCGGGCGAAAGGGATGTCAGGCACTTCCGCAACGCGTCACTGGTATCCTTTTTCTGAACCGACACTTCGGGATTATCGGACGTATCCTCGATCGCGTTGGCCGTCTCGTCGTCCAGTTCGGCGTCCTTGCGCTTGCGCAGCGCGGACAGCGCCTTGAACCTCGTAATCGCCAGGAGCCAGGTCGAGACCGCGGAACGGCCTTCGAATTTGCCTGCCTGCCGCCACACATCCAGGAACACCTCGCTGATAAGATCCTCAGCAATCTGTTCGTTCCGCACCAGCCGAAGGCCGAAGCGAAACACCCGGACATGGTGCCTGCCATAAAGCACCTGCATGGCAAGACGGTCGCCTTGCGCAATCCGGGCGATCAGAATCTCATCCGATGCCGCCTGTGTTGCACTCACTGCCCGTCTCGCAAGGTTGGTCTGAATGAGGATGTAAGAGGTTCGATTGACAAGATAAAATCTTCTCGAATGGGCAGGAATATACCGGTCGCGGCTGCTTTAGCCGCGCCGAACGGGCTTTTACCGCCCTTTTCTTGGGCGGAACGGGTAACAGGTAGCATAATGCTGGGGCATTTCCGACCCGAACGCCAGCGATTCACACGGCAACCTTACCAAGTCGTGGCTTCCGGAACAGCCTTGAGACGGAGGAACCTGCATTTTGCAGCCATATCCCGAAACCCTCATCAATGAATACCGTAACTTGCCCTGGCGGCTTGTCCGCCACATCAAGTGAACTCGCCCGGGCCCGTCATCGGCCCGGGCATTTTTACTTAAATAACAAAGCTATTCTTGAAACCTTCTGGCAGTCCCGCAGTACGCGATCTGTCAACATTTGTCGCCGGGAGCAGCTAATGAGTAGCCGGTTACCAGATTTGACTCACGGCAATAGATACCAAACCTAAAGGCTTTGAGCACTAGAGTTCCATCAGCAAAACCCATCGATGGGCTCAATGACCGCAGCCGCTTCATCAGTCTTGAATCCAGTCAACGGCGACTTCGAAGCCGTCGATGGAGAGTTGCGGTCTGATATGCTGGCACGTCGCCTGAAGCGGCGACGGCAGATGCTCGCACTCGCGGCTGCCAGTCATGCCGTCAATGTCGTGCTGCTTTTCGTCTTCCTTGCAGCAGGCACTATCGATGGCACCATCGTCGCGGCCTATGCCGGCTGCGCTTTTGCCTCTGTCCTGATCTTCCTCGCGATCTCCGAGAGCGGCCTGACGGATGACTGGCGCGATCATTTCTTCGCGGCGCCCTACACGGCTGTCACTTACGCACTTCTGCTCGCCTTCGTTTACACCGCGCCCAATGTCGCCGTCGTGTTTCTCTGCGCATTGTTTCTTGTGGCCAATGTCATCGCCTTGCGTACCTCGCCCCGTGAAGGTGTCGGCGCCTGGACCGTCATGACCGGCGGCCTCGCATTGCTGTGTTTCCTCATCGATCTGCCCTTGACGCTCCCCTCCAGCAACTCGATCGAACGCTTCGGCACCTTGCTGACATTCTCGATGACCATCGCCCGCAGTATGTTCATTGGCATTTTCTCCAGCTCACTACGCGACGCGCTGTTTCGGCGCCGCGTTGAACTCGAGGCCGCCTACAAGCGCATCGAAGAGCTCGCAGAACTTGATGAACTGACGGGGGCGTTCAATCGCCGCTGCATCATGCGGCTGCTTGACGATGAAATCATCCGCGCACAGCGCAGCAACACACCCTGCACCGCCGCGCTGATCGACCTCGACTGGTTCAAGCGGATTAACGACAATTTCGGACACCCAACCGGCGACGAAGTACTGCGGACCTTCGCCATCACCATTTTCGCCAATATCCGCAGCATCGACAAATTCGGCCGCTATGGCGGCGAGGAATTCCTTTTGGTGCTGCCGGACACGCCGCATGACAAGGCCGTGCAAATGCTCGACCGTTTGCGGGGGATTGTCGAAGCCCTGGATTGGAGCGCATTTTCCGACGGCTTGACCGTGACGATTTCGGGCGGCGTTGCCACATTGGGTCCGAACGACACGCCAGACACCTTACTCGCACGCGCCGACAGCGCACTCTATGCCGCCAAGGAGCGCGGACGAAATCGAATTGCAAGCGCCTGAACGAATTTTACGACCCCTGGCCGCAACATATTAGCGGCAGGACACGATTAGAATTACGGGATTTGATTTATGTCTTCGAAGTCACCGTTATCGGCAAATTTACTCGACGAACTTGACGCCGCACTGGCCCACGGAACGGTCGCACGGCGCGTGGAAACGCTGCGCCGCGTCACGGATCTGTTCGTCAACAATGCCGTGGATTACTCCGACGCGCAGATCGCAGTGTTCGACGACATCTTCGATTGCCTGCTGACGCATATGGAAGCGTCTGCAAGGGCCCTTCTGGCCGAGCGACTGGCACCCGTCTCTATTGCACCGCCCCGGGTCATCCGGACCCTCGCATTCGACGATTTGATCGAGGTCGCCGCACCCGTGCTCTCTCAATCGGAGCAGCTCGACGACCATGCCCTGATCGAGAATGCACGCACCAAAAGCCAGGACCATCTGCTCGCGATTTCGACGCGCAAGGTCCTGAGCGGCGCCCTGACGGATATTCTCGTCGAACGCGGCAACGACGCCGTCGTCACCAGCACCGTCAACAACCGCGGCGCCGACATTTCAGAGCGCGGTTACAATACCCTGCTCTCTCGCGCTGACGGCAACGATACGATTGCGACATGTGTTGGCCTGCGTCCCTCCATTCCGCGCCACCATTATCTGAAGCTCGTCGCCAAGGCATCGGCCTCGGTCCGGGCGAAGCTGGAAGCCGCCCACGTCCACCACACCGCCGACATATCTCTGGTGGTTCAGCAGGTTGCCCGGCGGGCTCGTTCCGCACCAGGCAGCATCAGTCAGCAGACCGTCATCGCCCATGGTCTCGTACGCTCCCTGTTTGAAGACGGTCGGCTGGATGAAAACGAAGTGGCGAAATTCGCCGAAGCCGGCAAGTTCGACGAGGCTAACGCCGCGCTCGCGTGCCTGGCCAACGTGCCAATCTCCGTCGCGGAAACCATGATGGTCGAATCCCGCAGCGAGGGCATTTTCATTCTGTGCAAGGTCGCGAATTTTTCGTGGAAGACCGTCAAGACCATCATCAACATGCGCGAGCAACTCGCTGGAACACAGCTGTCTGACAGCGCGACCGACCGCGAGACCTATGAACGTCTGCGCATCTCCGCGGCACAACAGGTCCTGCGCTTCCACCGTATGCAGCAGGCGACGTCCGACCTACCTGCCGCCTGACGTTTGTCAGTCGACATGTTTCCACGCGAATGGCCGCAGTCTGGCCATTGAGACCGAGCGCCGCAACGCCAATTGCGCTGAGCAGCCATTCCGTCAGCAGGCATCGACTTGCCGGTGAAGGCGCTGATAGTGATGCCTCGATCACGGCGAATAACGCCGGAACGGGTTGGCATCAAGCAGGGCGGGATTCATGCGCGTCTTGATTACAGGCGCCGGTGGCTTCATCGGCAGAACGCTCACTTCTGCGCTGCTTCAAGCAGGCGCGCTCACCAATGCTACAGGCACAAGCGAAACAATCGAGGAGTTCCTCCTTCTCGACATGCATTTGCCGCCTGCATCCGACCCACATGTGAGGCACTTGCAAGCCGACATCGACGCACCCGATACGCTGAAGAAAATCGCTGCATGGAAACCCCATAGCGTGTTTCATCTCGCCGCTGTGCTGACCAGCGCCGCAGAACAGGACCCGGCGCGCGCGCTGGCGGTGAATGTTTCGGCGCTGGCGGAATTGATCGACGCCATTGGCACGAAGGATGCTCCGCCCCGCCTGATCTTTCCAAGTTCGATCGCGGTCTTCGGCGGGTTATTGCCTGATCACGTCGATGACGATCATTTGCAGCGTCCACAAACCTCCTATGGCACGCACAAGGCCATCGCCGAATTGATGCTGGCGGACGCCACGCGTCACGGAATGGTCGATGCACGTGCCCTGCGCCTGCCGATCGTGCTGGTGCACCCCGGCCCGCCAACACAGTCGGTATCCGACCGGATCGCGGGCATCGTTCGTGATGGCGTCGCCGGAAAGCCGTCGATTTGCCCATTGCGCGCGGACACGAAAGTGCCGATCGTTTCGGTGGAGACCGTTGCGCAGAATTTGATCACGCTTCACAATGCCGATCCAGCCAAGATGCGCGGCAAACGCGCGCTCAATCAGCCTGCTTTGACGATCAGCATGGACGACATCATTGAATCGATTGCACGTGTCACCAACACCACGCCGAACGTGACATATACCCTCGATCCCGATCTCAAGAAGATCGTCGATAGCTGGCCGAAAGGTTTCATTTCCACCCGTGCGCCATCCCTCGGCGTCGTCGCCGACAAGAGTTTCGAGGACATCGTGAGCCAGTATCGCCAGCGTCTTGCCGAAAAATCTGCTGCATGACCGAGCCTGCAGTCGACATCTGCATCATTGGCGCCGGCTCATCCGGTATTGCCGTTGCCAAGGCCCTGCACGACAAGGGGCTCAGTTTCGACATCTACGAGAAGGGCTCAAATATCGGCGGGATGTGGCGCTACGGCAATGACAATGGCCTGTCCTGCGCCTATCGCAGTCTGCATATCGACACCAGCCGCAACAATCTCGGCTACTCCGATTTTCCGATTCCAGCCGACAAGCCCGACTTCCTGTCGCACCAGCAGTTGCTGGAATATCTGGAAGCCTATGCGGATCGGTTTGGCGCACGATCTCGCACCCGCTTCAACTGCGAAGTGACCTCGGTCGAAAAGACCGATGACGGCTGGCGCGTCACGACGAAGGAAGGCACCCGCGAATACAAGACGGTGATTGTCGCCAACGGCCATCTCTGGGATCCGCGTTGGCCGACGTTCTCTGGCACATTCAACGGCACGGCGATTCATTCCAGCCAGTATCGCACCGCGCAGCCTTTCGAGGATAAGAAGGTGCTGGTCGTCGGCATCGGAAATTCGGCCGTCGATATCGCCATCGATCTCTGCAAGCGCGCCAGCAGCGTCGTGCTGTCCACGCGAACCGGTGCCCATATCATGCCGAAATACATGATGGGCATCCCGATCGATCGCTGGTCAGCCTTCTTCGCGCGCAAGCTGAAATTCCCGACACTGCTGACACGCATGATCATGGCACGGCTGATCTATCTCGCTGTCGGCGACCAGACCCGCTTCGGCGTGCCGAAGCCGAAACATCCCATGTGGCGCGAACATGCGACATTGAGCCAGGAGCTGCTGCCTTATATCGGCCATGGCTGGATCAGCATCAAGCCAAACGTCACCGCGCTGGAGGGGGACGCCATCGCCTTCGCCGATGGTACGCAGGAGAGCTTCGACGCGGTGATCTACGCAACCGGTTACAAGACCAGCTTCCCGTTCCTCGCGCACGAGATCTTCTCGGTGCCGGAAGATCGCGGCATGGTCGATCTCTATCGGCGCATCACGCCGCCGAACCGACCCGGCCTGTTCTTTGCCGGATTGGTGCAGCCCATCGGGCCGACCATACCGCTGGTCGAAATCCAGGCCCGATGGATCGCATCTGTGCTGACCGGAAAGGTCGCCCTGCCCAGCCCTGGCGATATGGCGCTGGAGGTCCGCGACTTTCACCAGAGGAAGATCAGCACCTGGCTCAATTCAGCGCGCTACACGCTGGAAGTCGATTTCAAGGATTATGCCGGCGAGCTCAACGGCGACATTGCAAAGGCAGCAAGTGGGCGTCCAGCGGCCATGGCATCGGCCTGACCGGATTCATTTTCGCGGAGCGCGTGGCTCACGCGCCGCTCAATAGCGCAGCACTTTCGAACCGATAGCTGCACCCAGCGCCGCCACGACGAGAGCTGCGAGCGTGTACCAGGTCGCCACAAACAGCGGCGAGTCGTCTGCGCAATGCGCGGCGTAAAACGTCGCCCCTAGGCCGGCTGACATCAATCCCGCGAGTGCACCGGCAACGGCGGGGCGTGACGGCGCGCCGTCGCGCAGCGCGATCATCGCGCCGCCGAGGATCGGCAGCGACAGCAACGTGATCGCCGCCGAACACAGCGATGAGTTTCTGCCGATAATGCGCACCATCATCGGCGCGCGCTGCGGCATCGTCATTTCGACGATCAACGCCACGATGAGTATGAACGGCGACAGCAGCAACAGCCAGATCCAGCGCCCCAACGACGCCTCGGGCCGGGACAGATGGACACTGATGACAATGGCTGGAATGGCGAGCGCCAAGGTCACGAGAAACTTCGTATCGAAGAACGGATTCCGCATCGCCGACATGAAGTCCGGGCGAATGCCAAGCGTCACCAGCAACATCGCTGCAACGACCGGCAGCGTGACCAACAGGGCCATCGCGAGCTGCGTGCTCACGGGACGCGGCCTCTGATCATTGTCGGCGGCGAGCGTTTGAATCAGGCGATCGGTATCCATGGTCAATCCTTTCGCAGCTTAGCTGCGAGGCTCGCGAGCCCACGATGCAACGCCACGCGCACGGCGCCTTCGGTCATCGACAATTTCGACGCCGTGGTCTTGATGGATGCGCTTTCCACCGCGATCGATCGCAACACGTCGCGCTGCCGCGGCGGAAGATCGGCGAGATGATTGGATATCTCGACGGTGGGTAATGTTTCGGCGGGCGGTTCGCTCGGAATCGTCTCGGCAAAATCGTCGATGTTGACGAAGGTCCGACGCCCGCGCCGGCGCAGCGCATCGATCAATTTGTTGCGAGCGATCGCAAACAGCCACGGCGCGAATGGCGCGTTCGCGTCCCAGGTCTGCCGCTTCAAATGCACCGCCAGCAAAATGTCCTGCACAATATCCTCGGCCTGATCGGGCGGCTGGCCAGCCCGTGACAGGCCCTGCCGCGCTCCGGCACGCAGCACGGGCGTAACCGACTTCAGCAGGCGATGATAAGCAACGCTATCCCCTGCATTGGCCGACCGCATCAGATCGGTCCATTCGTCGTCACGTCCGCGCACGCGCGCTCCTAAAGCCAATTCGGCGGATAGTTTAATTTGTTACGTCAGCCGAGAGAAAAATCACGGAACCGTGAAGCCCTCACCTGCGCCCCAACCCCGAACCGAAGATTTCAAAGACATCCGGCTCATAACATCGAACCGTCAGAGTGGCATCCGTCGCCTTGATTTCAAAGGCAGATTTTTGCCGACGTCTGTGGAGACGATGGCTGCGGCGGTGTTCATGCCCCGTTTTTGCCGGACTCGTCCGAAGATTCCCTTTTTTTGCCCCGGTGTGAACACCTGCGCAGTTTCCCTTGCGGCCATTGGGGGCCGGTATTGTTGGGGAGATTTCCATGAACATCAGAGCCAGCGGGCGTGCGGCATTGGTCATCGCAGCCGGATTGTGGATCTGCACATCGGCACCGCTTCACGCGACCGAAAACGATGCCCCGGCGTCCGAGCCGGCCGCAGCGGTCGGCAGCGCCGCAGACACATCCGCCGAACCAGCAGCGAAGGCCACCAAGCACCGCAGTGCCAGGAAGAGCGAAACGAAATCGCGCAAGTCCGACCGGCAGGCCACCAAGGCGTCGAAAAAGCCCGCTGAGGAGGACGCCGCCAAGACGGAAGACGCGAAGCCGGGAAGCAGCGATACTGCCATCCCGTCATTGGTCGCCAATGCCAATGCGCAATGGCCCTCTGAGACCGCAGCGACCAACACCTACAACATATCATCGCAAGCCGGCAGCGCGCTTGGCCAAATCGGCGGCCAGCAGGAACAACCCGCAACGACCACGCCGGATTCCGGCGCCAGCAATGCGCAGCTCGTTGCCGCTGACCAGCTCAACGACCTCGATCGTGCCATCAGCAACGACAAACCGCCGCTGACGCTCGCAAAGGCCACCATCGATACGCCGGCGCTGGAAGTCGCCAGCGAGAACAGCACGACCTGGGACAAGACCTCCCTTGTTGGTAAGATCTTCATCGCATTTGGCGGTTTGCTTACCGTGGCCTCTGCGGCCCGCATGTTTATGGCTTGAACCCCATCCCCCGAGCGGGCAAATTGCGCGGGGCCGCCGATCCTGGCGGCTTCGGCAAAAATCCGCGGGATGGAACATGAGCAGCTACGAACACCTCATCGTTGAGCGCAAAGGCGCGGTCGGCATCATCACGCTGAATCGCCCGAAGATGCTCAATGCCCTTTCTTTCGGTGTGTTCGGCGAAATCAAGATCGCCGTCGACGAGCTGGAAGCGGACACTGCCGTGGGCTGCATCATCGTGACCGGCAGCGAGAAGGCATTTGCCGCCGGCGCGGATATCAAGGAGATGCAGCCAAAGAGCTTCATCGACATGTTCTCCAGCGACTTCACCGCGATCGGCGGCGACCGTGTCGCCACCTGTACCAAACCGACCATTGCTGCCGTCTCAGGCTATGCGCTCGGTGGTGGCTGCGAGCTCGCCATGATGTGCGACATCATGATCGCAGCCGACACAGCCAAATTCGGCCAGCCGGAAATCACGCTTGGCACCATTCCCGGCATCGGCGGCACCCAACGCCTCACCCGCGCCATCGGCAAATCAAAGGCGATGGACCTCTGCCTGACGGGCCGCATGATGGATGCGGCGGAAGCCGAGCGCTCCGGTCTCGTCAGCCGCGTTGTCCCGGCCGACAAGCTGATGGAAGAAGCCATCTCCATGGCGGAAAAGATTGCGGCCATGTCGCGGCCCGTGGCGACGATGGCGAAGAACGCCGTCAACCGCGCTTTCGAGACACCGCTCACCGAAGGCCTCAAGGTCGAACGCGATCTGTTTCATGCGACCTTTGCGCTAGAGGATCGCTCCGAAGGCATGGCCGCCTTCATCGAGAAGCGGAAGCCGGTCAACAAGAACCGCTAGACGGACGCACTACGCGCGAGCGCCGCGGACACCAGCACACGATAGGCGCGTTCGGCCCATGTGGCCGGACGATCGAGCCCAAGCCGCGCAAGCGCCGCTTCATCTGACGCACTCGGTGCGTGTGTCATGCCCTGCCAGAAAAGGCCTGCGAGTTGTTGTGGCGACACCGATGCGGCGCTCAGGACCTGCAGCGCAGGGATCAGGCGCTGTTCTACTTCGGTGAAGTCGCTACCAAACGGGAACATGGGCAGCAGACCAGCGTCCCGCGCCGGCTTGAGGGCAGCGGAGATCCGCTGGGGCACGTTGTCGCGATACGCAGCGGGAATGTCATAGCTCCTGGGAAGCTTTCCAGCATCCTTGGCCTGCTTCATCAGCTCCGACTGAAAGCGCGAGTCGGACACCTGAAGCATGGCCGCGATCACGTCGGCGTCCGATTTCCCGCGCAGATCGGCGACACCATACTCCGTCACGATGATATCGCGCAGGTGTCGCGGGATCGTGGTGTGACCGTAGCTCCAGCGAATATTGGAGGCTGGCTTCTTGCCGGCGCGCGTCGCTTCGAGAGTCAGGATCGAGCGTGCACCCTCCAGAGCAAAAGCCTGTGAGACGAAATTGTACTGTCCGCCGACGCCGCTCACGACCTGGCCGTTCTCGAGACCGTCGGAGATCGCGGTGCCCATCAGCGTCGCCATCATCGTATTGTTGACGAAGCGCGCATCGACACGCGCCTGCCGTTTCGCCTCTTCGTTGCCATAGAGCTCATTGGTGAACGATACCGGCATCATCTGGATTTTCGCCAGACGCTCCGGCGTCATGTCGCGCAGCGCCTGATAGAATGCCTTCGGCCCAAGAAAGAACGCGCCATGCACGATGGTGCCATCCACCTCGCGCTTGAGAATGCCCGCGTCGATCAAACCGAGAAATGCTTCGAACAGCATTTCGCTCACGCCATAGAGACCACGTTCGAACGTCGCGACTTCCTTCGGAGGCGCGGCGGGGGCAAGACGCTGCATCAGATCGCGGAACGCTGCATTGTCGCGGTGGCGAACGATCAGGCCCTGCGCCAGCGCATCGCCCACTTGCCCAATGCCGATCTGCAGCGTGCCGCCGTCGCGCACCAGGCCGGCAGCGTGCAATCCAATTGCGTATTTGGTGTCGTTGACCGGTTCGGACGGGGGCGCAAACAGCGGAAATTCAGTCTCCGGGCTCTCGAGCACCGCGTGAAACTCATCGCTGGTAAGATCACCCTGCCCCGGCATGAAGGGCAATTCCGAATTGACCTGACCGATTAGCCTGAACGAGACGCGACCTTCATTGCGCGCCCGCATCAGATCAACCGTGGTGTCGGTATTGCAGCTCAGACTATAGCGCGCGGCGCCATCGACCACACGCTTCGACACCAATTGCGTGATCACGTTAAGCCCGCGCGTCAGAAGATAGGACGACGCATGGGTGTAGTTTGCCGAAATATAGTGCTGCTGCGCGTCGGCAACCCGCAGCCATTTTCCCGCAAGGAAGAAGAATTCGTTGACCTGAATGTTTGGCGGCAGCTCACCTTTATGCAGCGCGTTTGCATAAGCGAGATCGGGATAGCCCCCGAACAGCCGTTCGATCACCGGATTGATGAAGCGCTTCTCCAGCTCGCTGGATGGTCTCGGCTTCTCCAGTGTCAGGGCAGAGAAGAACGTCAGTCTGACATTGCGATCGGCCAGCGCGCGCTGATAGAGCGCATTGATGATATGGTTGGCCTTGCCAAGCCCGAGCGGCAGCCCGACCACGAGCGTCGTCCCAACGTCGCGAATGATGTCTTCGGCGATGGCGTCGGGATCAGTGAAGATCTTGGGCATAAGCATTCCGGATGGGCAGGATCGGCAGCTCCTCAGCGCAATCGCGCAGCAAAGCCGGACAGAGTTACCACTGCGTGCGGTTATTCAGAAATGTGCCCGACATGCAACACACGCGGCCATGTGAAGCGGGTTTATTCGTCGCATTCACGGAGCGCCCCATCCTCCCTAGAGTCCTGATCAATCAAGCAAATCGGGGCAGCCAAATGCCCTGTGGGGAAAGCGCAAAAGCCCGGAGGTTCTTCGCCGGATGGTTTGCCTGCAAAGGCAACGCCCTCTAAACATACCTAGACGTCAGCGGGGGCGGACGTCCGAAGATTGCTTTGGGATAATATGGTTCGTCACGGCATATTTGGCCTCGCCGCAAGGCGCGCGCTTCGGACAGGCATGGCCCTGAGCCTGATTGGCTATGGCATTTTTGCTGCGGTCGATGCCCGAGCCGAAACGGTGTCGGAAGCCCTTGCCAAAGCCTATCAGTCCAATCCGCAGCTGAACGGCGAACGGGCCCGCCAGCGTGCCACCGATGAGAACGTTCCGCAGGCGATGGCCGGCTACCGGCCCCAGGTGGCAGCCACACTGAGCTATGGCCTTCAGGCCGTGCGCAACCTGCTCGTAGACAACACCATCCAGGGCGCAACGCTGAAGCCATGGACCATCGGCGTCACGGTCACCCAGACGCTTTATAACGGAAACAAGACAGCCAACAGTGTCCGCGTCGCGGAATTGCAGGTCCAGTCCGGCCGGGAAGCGCTGCGCAATGTCGGCCAAGGTGTGCTGCTCGATGCTGTCGTTGCCTATACCAATGTTCTCGCCAACCAATCGCTGGTCGAAGCCCAGCGCACCAACGTCACCTCCCTGCGCGAAACCCTCGGCATCGCCCAAAAGCGGCTCAACGCCGGCGACGTCACCCCCACCGACACGTCACAGGCCGAAGCGCGACTGGCGCGTGGCCAGGCCGATCTCAATGCCGCTGAGGTCAATCTCGCCATCAGCCAGGCAACTTATACGCAGGTGATTGGTGCTGCACCCTCGCGGCTCAGTCCGGCGGAACCGATGGATCGGCTGCTGCCGCGCAACCGCGACGATGCCGTCAATCAGGCCTTCAAGGCGCACCCCGCCGTGCTGGCAGCCGGCTACGATGTCGATGTGGCGACCACGACGATCAAGGTGGCGGAGAGCAGCCTGTTGCCTACTCTGACGCTGCAGGGCAGCGCCAGCAAATCCAGCCAATCGGATCCGACGCTTGGCACTTTTGGCACCGACCAGGCTTCGATTGTCGGCCAATTGACGGCGCCGATCTACGACGGCGGCCTCGGTGCTGCGCAGACACGCCAGGCCAAGGAACTGTCGTCGGTCAGCCGCTTGGTGCTCGAGCAGGTCCGTAATCAGGCCCGCACCGCAGTCGTCGGTGCATGGGTGTCAAATGAAGGCGCGAAGACGGCGGTGAGTGCCGCGGAAGCCGAAGTACGCGCTGCTGGCGTTGCACTACAGGGCGTACAGCGCGAGGCCCAGGGCGGTCAGCGCACCACTGTCGACGTCCTGAACTCACAGCAAGATCTCGTACAGGCAAAGGCACGCCTGATTGGCGCGCAACGTGACCGGGTCATCGCATCCTATTCGCTGCTCAGCGCAATTGGCAGGCTGGATGTGAAGACGCTTGGGCTGAACACGCCAGACTATCTACCAGAAGTTCATTACCATCAGGTACGCGATGCCTGGCACGGGCTGCGCACGCCTTCCGGGCAATAAATTATCCGGCTGAACTCTTCTTTGCCATCGCCGTGGTCATCGCGGCGACCAGCGATGCGAGGTCGTAGGGCTTGCGTACGATCGGCACGTCATCCATCGACGCCGGGATCAGGCTGGTTTCGCCATAACCTGTGGCAAAGACGAAGGGGATGCCCCGCTCGCGCAATGCTTGGGCCACCGGCACCGAACTGCCATTGCCGAGATTGACGTCGAGGATGGCCACATCAGGCCTCATGATCGTCAGCGCGATCAATGCTTCCTTGACCGAAGATGCCGTCTCGACCGATGCCGCGCCCTCGTGGGTCAGCATGGTCTCGACGTCCATGGCAATCAGAAGCTGGTCCTCGACCATCAACACCTTCAAGCCGCGCATCGACGCCATCGGCTTGTCGTCCTCGCGTCGGACGCGCACGTTGCGCGCCGCCACCGGTGCGGGCCAGACAACGAAGCGCGCCGGGACGAGCAACCGCACGCGCGCGCCGGCCGGCTCATAATCGACATCACTTTCACCCCCGAGATCATAGGGAATGCTGCGACTGATCAGCATCGATCCAAAGCCCGGCCGCAATGGCGGTATGACAAGGGGGCCGTCGCGCTCAAGCCAGTAGATTTCGCAATCGCCGATATCGGTGCGTTTCCACTCGAGCGACAAGCGCCCCGTGCTTACGGAAAGCGCACCATATTTGGCGGCATTGGTGGCCAGTTCGTGCAGCACCAATGCGAGTACCGAATAGGCCCGAGCGTCGAGCGAAACATCGGGCCCGGTCACCTCGATCGCTTTCACCGACTCGCGATACGGCGAAAATTCCGCATCGAGCAATCCTTTTAGCGCGCCGCCACCGGCGCCGCGGATGACCTGATCATGCGCAAGCGACAAGGCCTGAATACGTCCCTTCAGGGAGGCGACATAATCCTCAATGCTGCGCCCATCCTCGACCGGGTGCGAGACCAGCGATTTGATCAGTGCCAGGATATTCTTGACGCGATGATTGAGCTCTTCATTCAGCATTTTCTGGCGCAGGTCGGCCTTGTGCCGCTCATCCGCCAGTAATTCGTTGTGGCGAAGCACCACTTCCACCAAAGCCGAGCGCACGGCCTCGGCGGTGTCGCGCTCGTTTTGCAGCCATGGCTGCGACTGGCGTTGCACGATCTCCTTCCAGATCGCGAAGCTCTTGCGTGGCGTCAGCCGATCGCCCAACGGGCCAATTTCGTATGTCTTGTTGGGATCGCCTGCCCAATTCAGGGTTTGCGTCACTTCGCTGCGAAAGAACAGAAGATAGTCGCGCGGCAGTTGCGACAAGGGCACGGCCAGCACGCCGGAAACAGCAAGGGCATAGTCTTCAGCCGCCGGCAATCGATCTGACAATGCGCTCGTCGCCCACACCCTGCCCTCGGCGACCGAATTGATGAAGCCCATCAGCGCCGGCACTGCCGCAGCCGGCGGCGCGCTGCCATAAGACGTCCAGGTCTTGTTGAGGTATAGGCCAATACCGTCACACGGCATCAGCACGCTAAAATCGCGAATGCTTTCCTTGAGCAGGTCTTCGATATCGCTGTGATGCGAAACATTGTGCAACAGCTGGTCGAGATAGCGCCGCGCGCTTTCGCTAGCAGCCAGTTTGCGCTTTTGAAGAAGCCCGGCCAGTTGCATGGAAAAGAACTCGCCAAACATCTCTGCAGCAACGCGTTTCTCCATGGAAAGCGCGCGCGGTGCATAATGATGGCAGGCGATCAACCCCCACAGCACGCCGTCGTGGATAATGGAAATCGACATCGACGCACCGACGCCCATATTGCGCAGATACTCGCAGTGGATAGGCGAAACGCTGCGCAGATGTGCAAAGGACAGGTCGAGCGGTTCACCGGATGTGTCGAACTCTGGCTCGATGGCCACGCGCTCACCGCTTGCATCCGAGACGATACGCACCGTGTTCTGGACGTAAAGCACCCTCGCCTGCTGCGGGATGTCGCCGGCCGGGAAGTGCTGCCCCAGAAAGCTCTCGAGATCGCCGCGGCGCGCCTCGCTGATCACCCGGCCGGAACCATCATGAGCGAATTGATAGACCATCACCCGGTCGTAGCCGAGTCCGCCACGCAGCAGCCGCGCCGCATTGTCAAACAGCACGTCGAGATCGTTGCATTGACCGATGCGGCCGATCAGCAAGCGCGACAACTCCAGAGGCGGTGTCGCCTCGCTGGCGTCCACAGGCTCGAATTCGATGATGTTGACGCCCTTGTGCCGATGCACAGCGACGTTGAACGCGGTCTGCGAATGCGCGACCTTGAAATCAATCAGCAGTCCCGGGCGCTGCTGGTTGCCCCATTTGGCGATGGCATTGCGAATATCGTGCGCCGGCCCCTCGCCGATCAGATCGTCCAGCCTGCGGCCATTTATGTCGCTTGATCCCACGCCCAGCATCGCACCCGCATTGACCGAATGGCGCCGGACCATCCCGACGGATCCGTCGCAGGCGAGCAGACAGCCATAGGGCTGGATGCTGCCGGGAATGTGGATCGGCTCGCGATCGCAATTGGTCAGGTTGACAGGGTCGGTCTTGATGAGCATCAAAGGGTCTCTGAAAAGATACGGCGCTCGAAACGACGGCCACCAGCATGGCACGACTGCATGTTTTGAAAAAGATCAGCAAATACAGCGTTCAAGAGCACCAACCGCAACGCGCACGGGCGGAATAGCCCGGTGGGGAACCGGTCAACGGGCAAGCGCCGGTTTCGATCCATTTCGAGGCCGGTTTTTTAGGTATGCGCGATTGGGCTGCCTCAGGGACAGCCCGAGCCGCTCCCGTCGCAAGCTGGTTTAACGCGCCCGGCTTGAGAAGAACGAGATCAGCACCGGCAGGGTGATCAGGATCACCAGCGGCGCCAGCATCATGCCAGTGACGACGACAACCGCGAGCGGCTTCTGGACCTGAGACCCGATTCCCTCCGACAGCGCCGCCGGCAGCAGGCCGACGCCCGCAACGATGCAGGTCATGAGCACCGGCCGCAGTTGCAACTCGCCGGTCCGGATCACAGCCTTGATGCGTTCATAGCCCTCGTCGATCAGCTGATTGTATTGTGACAAGATCAGGATGCCGTCCATGACAGCAATGCCGAACAGCGCGATGAAGCCGATCGCCGCCGATACGCTGAACGGAATGCCCGTGATCAGTAGACCGAGCACGCCGCCAAAGATCGCCATCGGGATCACACTCATGGCCAGCAGTGTGTCGGCCATCGAGCCAAAGTTGAACCAGAGCAGCACGCCGATCAGAGCGAGGCTGATCGGCACCACGATGGAAAGCCGTGCGATAGCGTCCTGAAGATTGCCGAACTCGCCGACCCATTCGGTCCGCGAGCCCGGCGGCAGCTGAACGAGCGCGGCGACCTTGTCCTGCGCTTCCTGAATGGCGCTGCCGAGATCGCGTTCGCGTACCGAGAACTTGATCGGCAGATAACGCTCCTGGTTCTCGCGATAGATATAGGCCGCACCGGAGACGAGATTGATCGACGCCACTTCACTTAGCGGGATCTGCGCGATCGTGCCGTTCGGACCGGGCGCGCCGATGCGCAAATTCTGAATCGCCTCAGCGCTACGGCGATATTCCGGCGCTAACCGCACCATGATCGGGAAATGCCGATCGCTGCCGGGCTCATAGAGATCGCCAGCGGAGTCGCCGCCGATGGCCACCTTGATGGTGGCGTTGATATCGCCGGGCGACAATCCGTAGCGCGCAGCCTTGGCACGGTCGACGTCGATCTGGATGGTTGGCTGCCCCAGCGATGTGAACACGGCGAGATCCGTCACGCCCTGCACCGTCGACAGTACGGCCTTGATCTCGTTAGCGGTCTTGGTGAGTGCATCCAGATCGTTGCCGTAGAGCTTGATCGAGTTCTCGCCTTTCACGCCGGAGACGGCTTCAGAGACGTTGTCCTGCAGATATTGCGAGAAATTGAACTCGACGCCGGGAAATTTCGTCTGCAGTTCCTTGAGCAGGCGCGCCGTCAGCGCATCCTTGTCCTGCGGCGCCGGCCATTCGGAGGCAGGCTTCAGCGGGGCGAAGAATTCCGCGTTAAACAAGCCAGCCGCGTCGGTGCCGTCATCGGGACGGCCATGCTGCGAGACGACGGATTCCACTTCGGGCTGCTGGCGGATCAGCCTGCGCATCTCGTTGACGTAAGTGTTGCCTTCCTGCAGCGAGATCGTCGGCGGCAGCGTGGCGCGGATCCAGAGATTGCCCTCTTCCAGCTTCGGCAGAAATTCCAGGCCGAGGAAACGCGCCATGAAGAAAGTCACCACGACGAGACCAATCGCAATGCCCAGTACGATCTTTCGGCTGGCGACCGCCCAGTGCAGAACCGGCATATAGAGGCGATGCAGCTGGCGCATGATCCAGGTTTCGGTCTCCTGGACATGCGCCGGCAGAATGATCGCGCTCAGCGCAGGCGTGACGGTGAATGTCGCGATCAGGCCACCGGCCAGCGCATAAGCATAGGTCCGCGCCATCGGCCCAAAGATATTGCCCTCGACGCCAGACAGCGTGAACAGCGGCAGGAACGCGGCGATGATGATAGCGGCGGCAAAGAAGATCGAGCGCGACACGTCAGCGGATGCGCTGAGGATACCATGCTTCTTCATGCCCATGATGGTCTCGGGCGAGATGTGGCTGCGCTCCGCTTCGGAAAGCTCTGTGGTCTGGGTCAGCCGTCTGAAGATAGCCTCTACCATGATGACCGTACCATCGACGATCAGGCCGAAATCGATGGCGCCCACCGATAGCAGGTTGGCGGATTCACCACGCAGCACCAGAATGATGACAGCGAAAAACAACGCGAACGGAATAGTGGCGCCAACAATCAGCGCGCTGCGCAGGTTGCCGAGGAACATCCATTGCAGCAGCACGATCAGCAGGATGCCGACGACCATGTTGTGCAGCACCGTATGCGTGGTGGTATCGATCAGGTCCTTGCGGTCATAGATGCGCTCGATCCGCACGCCGGGCGGCAAGATGCCTCCGCGATTGATCTGCTGCACCAGCTGTTCGACACGCGCGATGGTCGGCGAACTCTTCTCGCCGCGGCGCATCAGCACGATGCCCTGGACGATATCGTCCTCCTGATTGAGACCGGCAATGCCGAGGCGCGGCTTCTCGCCGACCGACACCGTGGCGACGTCCTTGACCAGAACCGGATTGCCGTTGGTCTGGGAGATCATCGTACTGGAAAGGTCGTCGATCGAGCGAATGAGGCCGACGCCGCGCACCACGGCCGATTGCGCGCCGATATTCACGGTGTTGCCGCCGACATTGATATTGGCATTGCCGACGGCGGTCAGCAGTTGTGGCAGCGTCAAGCCATAGGCAACGAGCTTGCTGAAGTCGACCTGGATTTCATAGGTTTTGGTCTTGCCACCCCAACCAATGACGTCGATGACGCCTGGCACCGCACGAAAGCGGCGCTGCATCACCCAGTCCTGAAGGGTCTTGAGATCGAGTACGCTGTAGTTCGGCGGCCCCACCAGACGATAACGGAAGATTTCACCCACCGCAGAGATCGGCGATATCGTCGGCTGCGCATTGCCCGGCAAGGTCCCGAGCTGCGACAACCGGTTCAGGACCTGCTGCAACGCTTCGTCATAGGTGTAGTCGAACGAGAACTGCAGTTTGACGTCCGAGAGGCCGTAGAGCGAGATGGTGCGGATCGTTTTGAGGTTCTTGATGCCCGCGACCTGCGCTTCGATCGGAATCGTGATGTAGCGTTCGATTTCCTCGGCAGAGAGACCGTTGCTCTGGGTCACGATATCGACCATCGGCGGGGTCGGATCGGGATAGGCTTCGATGTTCAGCTGATTGAACGCAAACAAACCGCCGACGAATACGGCGACGAACATCGCCACCATCAGGAAGCGACGGTCGACGGCCAGGGCAACAAGACGATCCATCCAGATCGGACCTTTCAGAAGAGCCGAAGCTGGGTTTTAGCTGGCGGAGGCCGCGCGATCGATAAACAGGCTGCCTTTGGTGACAATGCGTTCGCCGGCTTTCAGGTTGCCATGGACCTCGACGAGATTGCCATTGGTCATACCGGTCTTGATCGTGCGCAGCTCGATGGTCTTGTCGTCATGCGCGACCCAGACGCGGACCTGATCGCCTTCATAGATCAGCGCCGTTTTCGGCACGCCTATCGTCGGCTGGTCGCCAGGCGCGTAGATCGTCACGGTGGTGAACATTTCGGGCTTCAGCAGACCGTTGCTGTTGTCCAGCGTGGCACGTACCAGCAGACGACGCGTCGCGGGATCGAGCGCAGTCGCGACATAGCTGATGCGGCCAGTGAGCACACGGCCCGGCAGCGCGAGTGCGGTGAAACTCATTTCCTGACCGATCTGCACGGCAGCAGCTTCGGTCTCGCGCACGAAGGCCGTGAGCCACACCGATGAGAGATCGCCGATCACGAAGACCGGGTCGGCAGCGCCGGCACTGATGTACTGGCCGGGGCCGATCTTGCGCTGAACCACCGTGCCTGCAAGCGGCGCGTAGATCGTCGTTTCCGGATTGATGCGGCCCTTCTCCTGAAACGCCGTAATGGCGTCTTCCGAGAGGCCAAGAATACGCAGGCGATTGCGTGCGGCTTCGAGTGCCGTGTCGGCGGTGCGCAGATCGTTCTGTGCTTGCAGCAGCGTGGCCTGGCTCTGCTGATAGTCTTTCAGCGGCACAGCCTTGCCTTCGAACAGGTCGCGGGCACGCTTGTCCTGGATCTGTGCGAGGTCGACTTGCGACTTCGCCTTGTTAAGAGCCGTGGTCGCGGCAACGAAATCATTCTGCGCACCGACAGTGTCGGCCGCTTCGATGACGAAGAGCGGCTGGCCCTTTTCGACGTGGTCGCCTGGTTTGGCGAGCAGCTTGGTGACGCGGCCGGCATAAGGTGAGAAGATCGGGGTCGAGCGGTCCTCATCGACGGCGATCTTGCCCTCTGTGACGTGTTCGGCGCGGAAGGCACGCACGGTGACCGGCTCGATGGTCAGGCTGGCCCATTCAGACGGCGACGTCGTATAGCGCTGCGGGTTCTTCCGCGACTGGCTCGAAACGTCGGAATGCCCCTTCGACGGGGTGGACAACCGCACGTAGCCGATGCCTGCGGCGACCAGCATGGCAGCAATGCAACCGCCCGCAATCAGGCGCTTTCCGCTAAACAGCTGAGATCGTTGATCTAAATTCGTCACTGTCCAGTCCTTGGTAGGAAACGCACTTATTCCGCGGCGATTTGTCCCATTCACGCGCTAATAGTGCGCATCTGGGCGTTCAGACAATCTAAAAACGCGTGTGCACTTACGAATCTTCGTTAAAATTTTGAAATCCTGCAAATGGGTTTCAATTGCCGGACGGCCATACCGCCGGATGGCTGCCGAGGGGCATGGCCGGACGCGTCCACGATGCCGGGGTTCGCGATAACACGGCTGCATGACGGACCGCCGACAACTGGCCGAAGCCGGACGGCATATCCTCGGTAAAGGCTTTGACCATCTCACCCTTGAGGTCGTCGACCGCGAGACCTTCCGCGATTCTTCCCATATCCCACAGCCATTGACCGGTGCGGGCAAGAGAGACCTGCACGTGCCAGCTGCCGCCTTCACGCGCCTGGCGTGCACGTGCGATCATGGCGCCGAACGCCATTAAGTAGCCGGTGGCGTGATCCAGCATCTGGGCCGGTAATTCCCTGGGCCCATCGACGCCGGCCGCCTGCCCTTCGGCATGGTTGAAGCCGGTCGCGCATTGCACGAGAGAATCGAAGCCGCGGCGCCCGGCCCATGGCCCGGAACGGCCATAGGCGGAGAGCGAGACATAGACGATACCGGGACTGACACGGGCCGCCTCGTCCGGCGAGAAGCCGAGCGCCGCAAGCGATTGCGGACGATAGCCCTGCGAGAAGATATCCGCCTGCGCGAGCAATCCTCGCAAGGTGTCGCGCCCCTGCTCACTCTGGAGATCCACGAAGCTCGAGAGCTTGCCGCGGCCGGTATCGATGGTGAGCCACGGGATCGCCGGCAGATCGGGGCTGGAGACCAGCATCACATCCGCGCCATGGGCCGCAAGCGTGCGACCAGCGACGGGACCGGCGATGACGCGTGAGAGATCGAGTACGCGCAGACCGGCAAGCGGCCGGGCGCCGATCGGCCACAGCTTCGGTTCGGCGTCGCCAATCCGGGTGATCTCGACGAGCGGCAATTCAGCAACGGCTTTGGCCTGCGGCAACCCCATCCATTCGTCATGGGATCGCATCAGCGCCACGACACCGCCGGCCGCATAGGCCGCGGTCTCGAAGGCTTCGCCGTTCCATTGCATCAAAGCCGCCTGCACGGCTTCGCGCTCCGGCGCGCATGACAACACCTGGCAGACAGCGTCGCGATGATGCGGAAAATTGGTATGCAGCCGGACGAACTTGCCGTCACCGGTCTTGTAGACACCGGCGATCGCATCCCAGGCGGGCGGCGGCGGATTGCCGTCGCAGCGCAGATAGCGCTCGCTGCGGCATTCGACGATGGCATGGCGCATATCGACGGAGACAGTCTGCGTCTGTCCGCTGCGTAGCCGCCAGATCTCGGCAGCCGCCATTCCGGCCGCAGCGATGCTGACCTGAGCGGCTGCACCGACATGGAATGACGACGGTAATTGCGGCTCATTGCCGGTCAGCGCGACACGCTGGAGCGCCGCAATATCACCGCCAACCTGTGTCCAGAGGTCAGCGAGCAGTTCACGAATGCCGTACATCAACGCTCTCCCCCTTTCCCACGACACCGATTCAGCTCACGCTTCCAGGTGACTACATCCATCATCGCATCATCTTGTACAAGCATGGAGGAGAGACCATGGCCACCATCGATCCATTGACAGCCGGTGCCGTGGTGCTGGCCACGGCTGCCACCGACGCGGTCTATGTGATGTTCACCTCTGCAGTGGTGGCCCGTCGGCGCGTACCTGCGGCCACCTGGAGCAGCGTCTGGTATGTACTCTCGTCCTATGCCGTCATCAGCTATACCGAAAACTGGATGTATGTGGGGTTCGCCGCCGTCGGTTCATGGATCGGCGCCTATGCCACTATTACTTTCCTGCACCGGCCACCCGGCGGACCGCCAGTCGGTGCATCACCTGAATAGGTAATAGCGGCTGAATGGTTTCTGAACGGCGCTTAATGGAAATCCCGCGAGCGCGGCAGGATCCGGACATTGCGCGGATGGCGAATGCGCTGGGCGGGATTGTCGGGATGCTCACGGCGATCGTCATTGATCGCTTCTGGACCTGACAGCATTTGTCGGGGTCCACCAAGCGCATCGTTGCCAAGATACTTCAGATCGTCCGAGCGATCGATCAGCCGTTCGGCAACCAGATGGACGACCTTTTCTGGACTGCTCTGGATGCGCCCCTCGACCAGGATGAGCCTGGAACCCATGACCTCCCTGCGAAACTGCTCCATCACCTTCGGCCATACTACGATATTGGCGATGCCGGTCTCGTCCTCCAGTGTCATGAAGACAACGCCATTGGCGCTGCCCGGCCGCTGCCGCACCAGCACGACGCCGGCACAACGCACCCGCCGTCTGTCATTAGCATCCACAATGCTCGCGCAGGTCACCACTTTTTCCCGCGTGAAATTCGCGCGCAAGAACTCCATCGGATGTCCCTTCAGTGACAGCCGGATAGTCTGATAATCGGCGACCACCTGTTCGGGCAAAGGCATCTCAGGCAGAGGCTTCGCATTCTCGTCCGGCTGCTCGCGCGCGGTCGCAACTTCGAACAACGGCAACGGCACGTCATCCGGCAAGCGCCTTACCGCCCATAATGCTGCACGACGATCCAGGCCGATGGAGCGAAATGCATCGGCATCGGCGAGCATGATCAGCGCGCGTTTTGGCAAAGCGGTATCGCGGGCGAAATCTTCCAGCGAGGTGAAAGGCTGTAGCTCTCGCGCGGCAACGATGCGCTTGCCCCAATCTTCTCCCGGCGGCTTGCCAGCTTTTTCACGTTCGCGCTTCTCATCCGGATCCGCCCATTTGAATCCATCGATCTGGCGAAAGCCGAGGCGAACGGCGCAATAGTCTCCGCTCGGTTCTTCTAGCGTATTCTGCGAATGACTGAAGGACACATCGATCTCCCGCACATCGACGCCGTTGTCGCGCGCATCGCGCACGATCTGCGACGGCGCATAAAACCCCATCGGCTGTGAGTTCAACAGCCCGCAGCAGAATGCATCGGGGTGGTAGTGCTTCAACCACGACGAAACATAGACAAGCTGCGCGAAGGCGGCCGCATGGCTTTCGGGGAAACCGTAGCTGCCAAAGCCCTTGATCTGATCGAAGCAGCTTACCGAAAACTCCTTCGGATACCCCCGCGCGATCATGCTGTTCACCATTTTCTCTTCAAAGGTGTGCATGGTGCCGACATTGCGAAACGTTGCCATCGCCCGGCGCAATTCGTTGGCCTCTTCAGGCGTAAACTTCGCGGCCTCAATAGCGATGCGCATTGCCTGCTCCTGAAACAACGGGACGCCAAGCGTCTTGTGCAGCACATTTCGCAACTCATCCTCCTTGCCATACGCAGGTGATGGAGATGGGTAATTAACCTTCTCGATTCCGTTTCTCCGCTTCAGATACGGATGCACCATATTGCCCTGGATGGGTCCCGGTCGAACGATCGCAACCTCGATGACGAGATCGTAGAAATTCTCCGGCTTCAGGCGCGGTAGCATGTTCATCTGGGCGCGGCTCTCGACCTGGAAGACGCCGAGGGATTCGCCGCGCTGAAGCATTCTGAAAACAGGCGGAGCGTCGTCGGCCTCAGCCTTAATGTCCTTGAGTTCGTAGCGCCTGCTCTTATGACGAAAGATCAGGTCAAAACATTTCCGAATGCAGGTCAGCATGCCCAGCGCGAGCACGTCGACCTTCATCATCTTCATCGTGTCGACGTCGTCCTTGTCCCATTCGATGAAGGTGCGATCATCCATTGCCGCATTGCCGATCGGCACATAGGTGTCGAGCCGGTCCTGCGTCAGCACATAGCCACCGACATGCTGCGACAGATGGCGCGGGAACTCGATCAGCTCGGTGGCAAGTTCGACGGCCCGCACGATCATCGGATTGGACGGATCAAGCCCTGCCTGCTTGACCTGCATCTCGTTGAGACCCTTGCCCCAACTGCCCCAGACAGTATCGGCCAGCGCCGAGGTGACGTCTTCGGTCAGTCCCAGCGCCTTGCCGACATCGCGGATCGCCGAGCGCGGGCGGTAGTGGATGACGGTGGCGATGATTGCCGCGCGATGACGGCCGTATCTTTTGTAGACATACTGCATCACCTCTTCGCGCCGGACGTGCTCGAAATCGACGTCGATGTCCGGCGGCTCAAGCCGTTCCTTGGAGATGAAGCGCTCGAACAGGAGATCAACCTCGGCGGGATTCACCGAGGTGATGTCGAGCATATAGCAAACCGCTGAATTGGCCGCCGAGCCCCGCCCCTGACACAGGATCTTCTGGCTGCGCGCATAGCGAACGATGTCATGCACGGTCAGGAAGTAATGCGCGTAACCGAGCTCGGCGATGAGCGCGAGCTCCTTGCGCAATGTGGCTTCGAGTGTCTCATCGACACTGTTCGGGAAATGCCGGGCATATCCTTCCCAGGTCAGATCCGCGAGATGCTGCTGCGCGGTCTTTCCCGGCGGGACCGGTTCGTCGGGATATTGGTATTGGAGTTGGTTCAATGAAAACGTGATGCGATCGGCAAAACGGATGGTTTCACGGATCGCATCGGGATAATCACGAAACAGTCTGACCATCTCGGCCGCTGACTTGAGATGCCGTTCGGCATTCATTTCCAGCACCCGGCCAGCCTGCTCGATGGTGGTCTTCTCGCGAATACAACTGACCACGTCCTGCAGGATGCGGCGATTTGGCGTGTGATAGAGCACATCATTGGTAGCAATCAGGGGCACGCGCGCAGTGGCTGCGATGCGCTGCAACTTGGCCAGACGGCGTTTGTCATCACCCCGATGAAACGGACTGGCGCCGAGCCATACACCGCCTGTCGAAAATTGAGACAGTGCATCGAACGTGCGAAGGACAAGGTTGCTGTCAATACGATAGGCCGGCATCAAAACAAGCAGCAGCCCTTCGCTAAAGTCAGCGAGATCGCCGAGCTGCAACAGGCATTCACCCTTGTTGCCGCGCAGCTTGCCCATGCTCAGTAGCCGGCACAGTCGACCATAGGCAGCGCGGTCGCACGGATAGGCAAGGATGTCAGGCGTGCCGTCATTGAAGACCAGCCGTGTGCCGATCAGAAGCTTCGGTTTGTAGACAAGATCCTTGTGGTCCAGCTCGGCAAAGGCACGCACCACACCGGCCATGGTGTTGTGATCGGCAATGCCGATGGCATAAAGCCGCTCGGCACTGGCCAGATGCACATAGTTCTGCGGATGCGACGCGCCGCGCAGGAACGAAAAATTGCTGGTAACACCAATCTCGGCATAATCAGGCGCGCCGACGCCGCCCGTGCTCATGCGAACAGTCCATGCACGAACCATTGCGGCGAAACGGCTTGATCGTCCGCGTCTCTGATCTCACCATAAAGCCCGTCGCGGAAGAGCCAGAAACGTTGACCTGCCTCATCCTCGACGCGAAAGTAATCGCGCGTGGGCTTCGCTTCCTGCGAACGCCACCACTCCATCGACACACGCTCCGGACCTTCCACATGAACGACATTGTGAGAGACGCGTCGCCAGGTGAACTTCTTCGGTGGCTTGTCTGGAAACTCCGCAAGCGGGACGTCGATCAGTTCGGGCTGCTCGAACAACCGTAACGGCCGCAAAGGCGGTTCGTCTTCACGCGCCGGCCATGCTGCCTGCATGGCGGCAGCCAGATGATGCTGTGCCGGTACCCCCAGCATCGCGCGTTCGGGAATGTGGCTCTCGACAGGCAGATAAACCAGCACACGGCGAGGACCAATCCGCGCGGCGATACGGTCGATCAGGTCGGCCAGTTCGTCATTGGCGTGAACATTGGCATCGAGGTCGCGCTGCTGCTGTACGACAATCTCGGTGCGGCTGGCCGACAGGCGGATCATATCGAAACCGAAACCGGGATCGAGCGGATCGGCAATCGCGTCCAGTCGCTCGCGGAACAACCGGTCGATCACCTCGCCTTTGGTCACCGGCAGGCCGGTTTCCGCGGTGATCACGCGCACCGCGCCGTCGGTGCGAAAGAACGCCGCTTCCAGCCGCCGCGCGCCCTTGCCCTGCCTGTCCATCGCATCGATCAGCGTGCGTGCCAGCTTGGCCAGCGTGATGGCTATCACACCATCGGTCGCAATCGGTTCGGCGAAACGTTGCTCGACGATATAATCCGGCAGCGGCTTGCGCGGCGAGATCGGCGCATCGCTTTGCCCCAGCGCCTGTTCCAGCAGCGTCGTGAATTCCGCGCCGAAACGTGCGGTGATTTCGGGGCGCGAGCGCGAGGCGACATCGCCGATGGTCTTCAAGCCGGCGCGGCGCAATCCGCGGGTGATCGCCTCATCGGCGCCGAGCGTGAACAACGGCAGCGACGTCACTGCCTTGGCCTCCTCGCCCGCGGCGACGATCCGGCCATGTACATATCGACTGAGCGTGCGCGCGCATGTCGATGTCCCCGCAATCGCTGCACTGACAATAAAACCCTGCCGCGACAGCGCCGCGCAGAGCTGCTCCATCAGTGCGGCCTCGCCACCGAACAGATGGGCACAGCCGGTGATGTCGAGAAACAGGCCATGCGGCAGATCCAGCGCCACCAGTGGCGTGAAGCGGTCGCACCAATCGGCGATGTCGGTCAGTACCTGCGTATCGGCGACAGGATCAGCATCGAACACCTGAATGTCCGGACAGACCGCACGGGCATTGGCGAGCGGCAGACCGGGTTCGAGGCCGAGCTTCGCCGCGGCATCGTCCAGCGCGGAAATCTGCAGCGCATTGCTTTGCTTGGCGACGACAATACTTGCTTGCAGATTAGCTGGCGCGCCGTTGCGCGCGAGCTGACGTTTGATGCGATCGGTTGGCAGGCGCGGCAGCCACAGGCTGAGGATGCGCCGATGTGTCACGGAAAACGCACTCATCACACTTCCATTCCATGATCCATTGCCCGTTCGGGCCGTGACGATTTCGAACCAGTTGCACGTCGAGCATGGGCACGCCCCATGATTGCCAGGGCTTGAATGGCGGCGAATGCGCGGAGCGGATGATCCAGCGAGTTTCCGCCGTACTCGAGACCGGAACACCTGCGGTCCGCAGCAACAGGCACGTGACGCCCGACCCGCGCGCTGCCAGCGTGAGTTTGCGGCTGGCGACCAGGTCGAACTGCTTGCTGTCGCCCCAGGTTTCCAGCACGACGCTGCCCAGCGCGTCGCAGGCCAGCGCATCAGCCGTGGTCCGCAATGCCGTCTCGACATCGGGCGCGCGCACGGTGACCAGCAAGCGCGGATCGAGACCGAGTTCCCGCCAGCCGCTCATGGCCAGCGCACCGCATTCGCGTTCGGAGAAATCCTGCCGGATCCACAGCAGCGGTCGCTTTGCCGAGACACGGTGCGCGAGGCCGGCGACAAAGCCCGTGGCCGCCGCGCTGTGCCGGCCTTCGGCGAACACCTCATGCATGGTGCCACGCGCGAGCCCGCCTTGCAGCGCCGCGTCCGCCTCGGCATGACCGAGCGACACGCGATCCGGCGCATAGGTATCGCTGTGGGTCTCGATGCGTTCAATGCTGCCGCGCAATTGCGCGAGCGTGGTCATGCGTGCGCCGGTCATGCGCCGCTCCTCGAAATTGTTTTGCCGTGGCGGGTTTTTAGTGAACCCATTGCCGGCCCATTTGTTCATGATATGTTCTAATATAAAGCTAAGATGGCAAGCCGAGTCAATCGGGATCATCAGCCACTTTTTTAGCGTTTGGAATCAAAGGGATTTTTGAACATGGACGTGAAGCGCAAGCTGGAGATCCTGGCGGATGCCGCGAAATACGACGCGTCCTGTGCGTCCAGCGGTACCGAGAAACGGGACTCCCGCGACGGCAAAGGCATCGGCTCGACCGACGCAGGCATAGGGATCTGTCATTCCTATGCGCCGGACGGCCGTTGCATCTCGCTGCTGAAGATCCTGCTCACCAATGCCTGCAATTACGATTGTCTTTATTGCGTCAACCGGGCGTCCAGCAATGTGACGCGCGCCCGCTTCACCGTGGAGGAAGTGGTGCAACTGACGCTGGATTTCTATCGACGCAATTACATCGAGGGACTGTTTCTCTCGTCGGGCATCATCCGCAGCGCCGATTACACGATGGAACAGGTTGTCGCCGTCGCGCGAAAACTGCGCGAGGAGCATCACTTCCGCGGCTATATTCACCTCAAGACCATTCCGGAAGCCGACGACGCGCTGATCACCGAGGCCGGCACATATGCCGACCGGCTCTCGATCAATATCGAGGTGCCCGAAGAAGACAGCCTGGCAAAGCTGGCGCCGGAGAAAGACGTCCGCGCCATTCGTCGCACCATGGGTCGATTGCGGTTGAAGCTCGATGAAGCCCGCGAGGGTCGCAAGCCGACGCCGCGCGGCAAGGTCGGGCCGCGTTTTGCGCCAGCCGGCCAGAGCACGCAGATGATCGTCGGCGCCGACAGCTCCAATGATTCAACCATCATCCGGACTTCGGCTAATCTGTACGGGTCCTACAATCTGAAGCGTGTCTATTACTCCGCTTTCAGCCCGATCCCCGATGCCAGCCGCGCACTGCCGCTGCGCGCCCCGCCGCTGCTCCGCGAGCATCGGCTGTATCAGGCTGACTGGTTGATGCGCTTCTACGGCTTCGACGCCGACGAGATCGTCGATGACAATGACGGCATGCTGTCGCTGGACATGGATCCGAAGCTCGCCTGGGCGCTGCGAAACCGCGACCGCTTCCCGCTCGACGTCAACCGCGCCAGCCGTGAAGACCTTTTGCGCGTGCCCGGTTTCGGCGCCAAGGCCGTGCAGCGGATCATCGAAACGCGCCGCATCTCGTCGATCCGCGTTGGCGATCTCGCCCGGCTGCATATCTCGCGGAACAAGGCACTGCCTTTCATCGTTCTTCCGGATCACCGCCCCGCCGTGAATTTGCTGGACGGCGCGAGACTGGCGCAGCGTTTCAAGCCGAAGGCGACGCAATTGGGATTTGGGTTCTAGAATTTCATTTCAGGAGACCCGATGCACACCATAGTGCTGGACAGCGACACCGATTTCGAAGGCTGGCGCAAGGCGGCACGCAAACTGGCGATCAACGACATTGCTCCCACTGACGTGACATGGACGGTTGCAGGCGCCGAGCCTGAATTGTTTCCGGCCTCGCCCGAGACGTTGCTCTCTGACGCCACGCAAGGCACTTTCAACGTCTCGGCCAAATTCGTCGAACTGGCGCACACCGCGATCCTGCATCGCGATCCCGAACGCTTCGCCCTGCTCTATCGCTTGCTGTGGCGGCTGCGCGACAATCCCAATCTGATCCACGTCGCGATCGATTCCGACATCGCTAAATTGCAGGCGATGGCCAAGGCTGTCCGGCGCGACGAACACAAGATGCATGCTTTCGTGCGGTTTCGCGAAATCGGCCGTGAGCCGAAGTCGCATTTCGTCGCCTGGTTCGAGCCCGAACATCACATCGTCGAACTCGCGGCGCCGTTCTTCGCGCGGCGCTTTGCCGACATGGCGTGGTCGATCCTGACGCCGGATCTCTGCGCGCATTGGGATGGCCATGCGATTTCCACCACGCCCGGTGTCAGCAAGTCGGATGCGCCGACGAAAGATCGGCTCGAAGAGGTGTGGCTGACCTATTACGCCAACATCTTCAATCCGGCGCGGTTGAAGACCAAGGCGATGCAGAACGAGATGCCGAAGAAATACTGGCGCAACTTGCCCGAAGCCGCGCTGATCAAACCGCTGATCGCGCAAGCTGAACGCATCACAGGTGACATGATCGCGGCAGAAGCCAGCGCGCCCAAGAAACCGCAACGTCGGGAGGAGACGATGGTCAAGTCGCATGCGACCAAAACAGCCAAACATACCGGGAAGGAAAGTCTTGCCGCATTGCGCGACGAAGCCGCCGATTGCCGTGCCTGCCATTTGTGGAAAGATGCGACGCAAACCGTGTTCGGCGAAGGCCCGCAGCATGCTTCTGTGATGATGGTTGGCGAACAGCCCGGCGACAAAGAAGACCTTGCCGGTAAGCCATTCGTCGGACCAGCCGGACAGATGCTCGACAAGGCGCTGAAGGAAGCCGGCATTGTCAGGGACAAGGTTTATGTCACCAATGCCGTAAAGCATTTCAAATTTGTGCCGCGCGGAAAATTCCGTCTGCACCAGAAACCGGCGACGCCGGAAATCAAGGCGTGCCGTCCCTGGTATGAGCGCGAAAAAGCGTCCGTGAAACCCGAGCTCGTCGTCGCGATGGGCGCGACAGCCGCGCAAAGCGTGCTCGGCAAGATCACGCCGATCGGCAAGACTCGTGGCCGTATTATCGAGGCTGACGACGGCACACAGGTTCTCGTGACCGTGCATCCATCCTATCTGCTACGACTGCCCGACGAGGATGCCAAGGCACGCGAATATGCGCATTTCGTCGAAGACCTGCGCATCGTCGCCGCGCATCTCTGCAAATCAGCGCGCGCTGCCTGACGGTCAGATCACGAATTCACGCATCACACGCCGCGTATCCATCTCGAATTCGAGATCGACCACCGGCGGCCGCGCAAAATGCCAGGTCATGCCCTGCCGCGACGCACCGCGCTTAGCCAATTCATCGGCCACCACGGGATGGAAATCCTGTACCGTGTAAATCTGCGTCGCGGTGGTGTCCTTCCACGAGAAGCCGAAGGCGCCGAGGCGTTCTTCCATATTGCTCATGGTCATCCGCGTTTTCTCCCGGAATGCGTCCAGCGAGGTCTCGCGATAGCGCGTGATGCGCTCGGGATATGTTCCAGGACCGCCGCGCGCTTCAGCACCACCCGCAATCACGAAAGTCGGCTTGGCACCGAGCGACGGCCGCGTGAACGAGAACGCGTAAAACGACGGTTCACTTGGCGGATCGATCTCGAGGCACACATTGCTGCGCGCGACGGGATTATTCGTGCCGTCAAAGATGCCCCATTCAGCAAGCGTCTTGACATAGTGCTCGTTGAATGTCCGGAAGCCAGCTTCGTCGACCACTGCAGGCGAGCGCAACTCGCAGGCGCAGAACGATGTCAGCGGGCGATCCGCCGCGAGAATGTAATCGGCAATACGCGCAAACCCATCGGCCAATGGCAGCCACGTGTCGAAACGAACGCGCTCGATCTCGAAATCCGCATTGGCGGCAACGCCGCTGGAATACTGAAAAACTGCGGGAAGATAGCGATAATTGCCGGCCGGAAAATCGCGCGTCATGGGATGGGTCCTGTGGAGGCCATGCGGGCCGCCAAAAGATAATGGCGGATCGCATGAAGCGATCCGCCATCCAACCTCAAACCATGTGTCCCCGCAAGCTCAGCTTCGCAAGGCTGCGTCCGTGCGATCAGGCAGTCCGCGTATGCTCCAGATCGAATTCCTCGATCTGCTTGGCGCGCTCCGTCTCTTTGCCGGCGCGGTGATCGGTGGCGATGGCCACGTAAACCGCGGGCAGCACGAACAACGTGAACAGCGTACCGATCATCATGCCGGAGACGACCACGAGGCCGATCGAGAAGCGACTCGCAGCACCTGCGCCCGCCGCGGTCAGCAACGGCAACAGGCCGGTGACCATCGCAGCCGTGGTCATCAGGATCGGACGCAGACGCACGCGGGCAGCCATCTCGATGGCCGAACGACGATCGAGACCTTCCTTGAGCTGCAGTTCGTTGGCGAACTCCACCATCAGGATGCCGTGCTTCGAGATCAGACCGACCAGCGTCAGCAAGCCGACCTGGGTGTAGATGTTGATCGTCGCCATGCCGAAGAACAGCGGGATCAACGCGCCCAGGATCGCCATCGGCACAGTAATCATGATCACGAGCGGATCGCGCAGACTTTCGAACTGCGCTGCCAGCACCAGGAAGATGATGATCAGCGCGAAGCCGAACGCCACTGCCAGCTGATTGCCTTCCTGCACATACTGCCGGGAATCCGCGAGATAATCGTGGTTGAAACCCGACGGCAGTTGCTTGGCGGCACCCTCAAGGAAGTCGACCGCCTGCCCCACCGTCACGCCGGGCATCGGCACCGCCTGGAAGGTCGCCGAATTCAGCTGGTTGTAGTGCGACAGCGCGTTCGGGTTGGTGCCCGTTTCGACCTTCACCAGCGTCGATAACGGCACCTGCTGACCCGTGATCGTCGGCACATAGTAGTTCGCCAGCGAATCCTGCGAGAGCCGCATGCCGCGCGGCACCTGCGGGATCACCTGATAGGAGCGCCCCTCGAGGTTGAAGCGGTTGGTGTAGTTGCCGCCGAGCAGCGTCGCCAGCGTACTGCCGATGCTCGACATCGTAATGCCGAGGTCGTTGGCCTTGGAGCGATCGATGGAGACGCGCACCACCGGCTGATTGAAATCGAGATCGCTGTCGCTGACGATGAACAGGCCGCTCTTGCGCGCGGTGTCCTTCAACTTGACCATCTCCTCATAGACCGACTGGAAACCGTTGGTCGAGCTGATCACCATCTGGATCGGCAGACCGCCGGGACCGCCCGGCAGCGCCGGAAGGTTGAATGCGAAGGCGTTGACACCCTCGATCTTGCTGAGTTCGGCCTGCACCAGCGGCTTCAGCTGCGTGGACGAACGCTTGCGCTCGTCCCACGGCTTTAGCAGCATGCCGGCGATACCGTTGCTCGGACCGTTGGTGCCGTTGATGATGAAGCGCAGATCGGTTTCCGGGAACTTCTTGAACGCCTCGTCCATGCGATCGCCATAGAAATCCGCGTAGTCGATGTTGGCGTATTTCGGTGCCTTGGTCACCGCAAACAGAATGCCCTGATCTTCCTCGGGCGCCAGCTCCTTCGACGTATTCATGTACATGAAGCCGACGAGACCGAGGATCACAACGGCGAACATGGCCGTGATGGGGCGATAGTCCAGCGAGCGATCGAGCTGCCGGCCATACCAGCGCGTGGTGGCGCCGAACACCTTGTCCACCTTCTTGGCGAACCAGCCCGGCTCTTCCTGCTTCAACAGCACCGAGCACATCATCGGTGACAGCGTCAGCGCGATAACGCCGGATACGATCACCGAGCCCGCCAGCGTGAAGGCGAATTCGCGGAACAGCGCACCGGTCAAACCGCCGATGAAGCCGATCGGCGCATACACCGCCGCCAGCGTGATGGTCATGGAGATGACCGGACCAACGATCTCGCGCGCGCCTTCCAGCGACGCCTGCACCGGCGATTTGCCCTCCTCGAGATGGCGGTGGATGTTCTCCACCACCACGATGGCGTCGTCGACCACGAGGCCGATGGCGAGCACCATCGCCAGCAAGGTCAGCAGATTGATGCTGAAGCCCATGACGAGCATGAGGCTGCAGACGCCGACCAGCGACAGCGGAATCGTCACCACCGGAATGATGACCGAGCGGAACGAAGCCAGGAACAGGAAGATCACCACGATCACGATGCCGACGGCTTCGATCAGCGTGTTCTGAACTTCCTCGATCGACGACGTGATGAACTTGGTGGAGTCGTAGGCGACCTTCATCTTCAGCGATGGCGGCAGGTTACGCTCGAGTTCGGGGAACAGCGCGCGCACGCCCTTGACGATGTTGAGCGGATTGCCGAGCGGTGTCGCCTGCACGCCGATAAAGATCGCGCGCTCGCCACTAAACGCCACGCTCGCGTCTGTACTCTGCGCGGCAAGCTCGATGGTGGCGATATCCTCCATACGGACAAAGCCGCCGTCCTTGGCTTTCACCGTCATGCGCTTGAATTGCTCGACGTTCTGCAGGTCGGTATTCGCCGTCACATTGGAGACGATGTAATAGCCCTTGGTCTGACCGGCCGCCGCCTGGAAGTTGTTGGCGCGGATCGCCGCAGCTACATCGTCCGGAGATACACCGCGGCCCTGCATGCGCAGCGGATCGAGCCACAGGCGCATGGCGAAGGTCTGACCGCCGAGGATTTCGGCCGACGCCACGCCGTCCACCGTCGACAGGATCGGCTGCACCGCGCGCGTCAGGTAGTCGGAGATCGCCGAGCCGGACAGTTCCTCACTGGAGAAGCCGAGATACATCACCGCCGTCGTCGACCCCGTGGACTTCAGAATGACGGGGTCATTCGCTTCGCGCGGGATCAGATATTTGACCGAATTGACCTTCGACAGCACTTCGGTGAGCGCGGCATTGGGATCGACGTTGAGCTTGATATAGACCGAGATCAGGCTCTGGCCCTGCGTCGATGCCGACGTCATATAGTCGATGCCTTCAGCAGCCGCGACGGCCTGCTCGATCGGCGTGGTGATAAAGCCCTGCATGAGGTCCGGCGACGCGCCGGGATACACCGTGGTGACGGTGATCACGGTATTCGACAGTTTCGGATACTGACGGATCGGCAGGCTGGTTGCAGCCTTGAAACCGATCAGCAGGATCAGCAGGCTGACGACCAGCGCCAGCACCGGGCGCTTGATGAAAATATCCGTGAAGACCATTGCGGTCGCTCCGTCATCGGCACCATCTGCCGGCCATTACAGGCCGCGCGACGATGCGAGAAAATTCATTCAGATGAACCGGGACGGACCGCATTTCGCGGCCCGTCCATCGGGTTTCAGTTCAGCGGCGGCTTCGCCGGAATCTGCGGCAATGGATCGGTCGAGATCGACACCAGCGCGCCGGACTGCAACTTGAGCTGTCCGACCGCCACGACGCGATCGCCGGCTTTCAGGCCCTGCGTGATCACCGCACGGCCATCGATGCGGTCGCCAGTGCGCACGAAGGTGCGCACCGCCGAGAGCTCGGTCTTGCCATCGTCGGTCTTCTTCTCGGTGATCAGGTAAACCGAGTCACCATAAAGCGTGTAGTCGACTGCGGTTTCCGGCACGGTGATCACAGCCGGTTTGTCCGGCAGCACGACGGTCGTGGTCGCGAACATGCCTGGCTTCAGGATGCCTTCCGGATTCTGCAGCGTCGCCTGAACACGAATGTTGCGCGTATCCGCACTGATCTGCGGCTCGATCGTGGTGATCTTGCCCTCGAACTTGCGGCCCGGATAAGCGTCCACCGAAATGCGCACAGCCTGACCGACCTGCAGCTTGCCGGAGTCTTTTTCCGTGACCGTGAAGTTGTTGTAGACGGCGGACAGATCAGTGAGCGACACGATCTGCGTGCCGGCCGTCAGGTACTGGCCGACTTCGACCCGACGCGTGCCAAGCACGCCATCAAACGGCGCGCGCACCTGCTTCTGCGAAATCACCGCTTCGGTCTTGGCGATATTGGCCTGCGCCTGATCATACGCCGCCTGCGTGGTGTCGACGGTGGCCTGCGGACCAACCTGACGCTCGGCGAGCTGTTTGGCGCGGTCGAGATTGATGCGCGCAACAGTGGCAGCCGCCTTGAAGTTGGCGAGGTCGCCCTGGTCCGGACCGTCGAACAGTTGCACCAGCGGCTGGCCAGCCTTGACGGTCGCGCCCGCGGTGAACTGGATGTCGGTAATGCGGCCGTTGACGTCGGAGGTGACGTTGACCTGATGCACAGCGGCTAGATCGCCGACGGCGCTGATCAGGTTGGGCACCACTTCGGACTTGGCATCCGCAACACTCACCACAGTCGGCGGCGGCTTCATGGTGGCGAAGAACTGCTTGATCATGTGGGCGCGGAACGCGTTGAAGCCCACCAGGCCGCCCACCAGGATCGCCAGCAGGATGCCGACGATGATGAACCAACGCACCATCCGCGGACGCGGACGGGGCTTCTCGACAGTCGCGCGCGGCGCCGTAGTGCTGTTGGGTTCGGTCGTGAGTGTCATGTCATGCGCTTTCTGTCGTAGTCGCTGGCATCAGGTACGCCGGAAGCTCGCGATCGATATACGTCGCGATCGCCGTGTCTTTCAGTCCGATACCGCGGAGAATAAACTCACAAAGTTGCCGCTCGTTGTCGGCGGTGCTGGCATAAGGCAAACAGGGAACCGAGGGAAGGCGCGATAATGCCGCCATCATCGCGGTGTGGTGCGCGAACCAGAAAAGACCCATCGGCTCTTTTCCGATCCGAACCGCGTCGTTTGTTCGGACAGCGTGTTCAAGTGACGCCGTAAAGGTCGGGCCAATCAGTTCGCCGATCTTGTCAAACAGCAGCCGGGCGAATTCGCCGTCCTGCAACTGGCTGATGACCATTAGCCGCAGGCGCTGCGCCTCTTCATGATCGGGATCGGGATCGCGCGGAATGTCGAGGAAATGTCCAACCATGCCGCGAATCAGAATCACCAATGTCTCGGTCGACGGCGGCAGACCGAGCAGCTTGTTCAGTCCGGGGTCGGCTTCGCATTCCTCCGCCAGTATCTCGGCATAGAGCGCCGACTTGGTCGGGAAGTGCTTGAACAGCAAGCCTTCCGAAATCGACGCCGCAGCCGCCACGCTCTTAGTCGTGGTGCCAGCAAATCCATTGCGCGCAAAGCATCGCTTCGCCGCACTGAGGATCAGCTCGCGCCTGAGGTCATGGGTCATTCGAAGTGTGCTCATAGCGTCGTGAGTAAGCACTCACCTCTATTCGTGTCAAGAAAATGGTGCATCGCATCCGGAGAATGACTGCAGGTGGTATCTAGCCGCCACAGTGTTGCATTCTCGCGACGCCAATGCGCCCGAGTTATGCGCTCCCCACAAGATGAGGGGTGGCAGCGCGCCGTGAGGCGCAAAGGGTGGTTTTTATCGCGATCCACTCCGCCGGAACGCCGGTAAGCTGCAACCGCGCAACGCCTCACGACGCGCCACACCGCAGACAAGTTTACGCAGTCTGCGACTGCTATGGGCGATTTCTGTCCCCGGGGCCGTGCTTCCTGGGACGTGGCGCCGGCCGGTTTCCCCGCTTTTGCCTGTCCCAGTCCAGCCGTTTCCGTCAGAGCCTGTAGTGGGCCCGGACGGCTACCTAGGGCCTCCCGAGTGCGCGAGGGAACGTCTCCCTCCCGCCCGTAGGCGCCGCAATCCCAGCTCCACCTCAAGACGCCTCTAGAAGCGCCCTCGCGAACTGGATGAGCGGAGGACAGTCCTTCTAGGTATACTGTCAAGATATATAGGAAAAAATGTTTAAGCTCTACCCTCTCAATTGTCATTCCGGGCTCGCGCAAGAGCGCGCCCCGGGAATGACAATTGAGAGGTTCGTGCGTTTCGGCACTACACCGTGAGTTACACCACCGTCTTGTGACGCTCGATGCAGGTCGTCATCACCTCATCCATCGACTTGCTCCACCAGTTCTCCGAGAAGATCTCGATCTCGGAGTAACCGGCGAAGCCCTGCGCCTCGACAGCCGCGCGGGCGGATTTGATATCGATGACGCCGTCGCCCATCATGCCGCGGTCGTTGAGAATGTCCTTGGTCGGGACCAGCCAGTCGCAGACGTGAAATGCGAGCAGACGATCCTGCCCTGCCCGCGCGATCTGGGCATGCAGTTCGGGGTCCCACCAGATGTGATAGACGTCGAGGGCGACGCCGAGCATGCCGGTGCGGTTGGGATCGAGACGGTCGCAGATATCGAGCGCCTGTTCCGTGGTGTTCACGCAGGCACGGTCGGCCGCATAGGCCGGATGCAGCGGCTCGATGGCCAGCGGCATCTTCGCCTGCCTCGCATATTCCATCATCTCGGCGATGCCATCATCGACCTGCGCACGCGCATTGATGATGTTCTTCGACGGCGCAGAGCCCGGCCGCGAATATTGCGGCAGGCCGCCGACGACCAGCACGATGCACGGTGAGCCCAATGCCACGGCCTCGTCGACGCAGCGCTTGTTGTCGTCGCGCTGCTGCTGGCGATGGGCTTCGTCGGAGACGAACATGCCGCCGCGGCAATAGCCGGACAGTTCGAGGTCGTGATCCCGCACCGCCTTCACGGCCTTGTCGAGGCCGACATGGGCGACCTGATCGCGCCACGGCGAGACGCCGCGGATCTTGTGGCGGGCACAGGCTTCGGCGATGGCGACAAAGTCACCCTGCTTGCGGACCGTCGCCGTGTTCAGCGACAGCCAGCGATGGTCGTTGGAAAAGTCACGCATCTCAGGCTTCGATCCCACGTGTGGCCATGATCGCCTTCATGCGCTGCGTCGCCAGTTCGGGATTGGCCAAAAGACCGGCCTTGTCGGCGAGACGGAACAGTTCGGCGAGATGCTGGGTCGAGCGCGTGCTCTCCTGCCCGCCGATCATGGTGAAGTGATCCTGATGGCCGTTGAGATAGGCCATGAACACGATTCCGGTTTTGTAGAATCGCGTCGGCGCCTTGAAGATGTGACGCGACAGCGGCACCGTGGGACCAAGCACGTCGTGGAAACCGGCCTCGTCACCGGCCGCCAGACGCGACAGCGCATAGGATGCCGCCGGCGCGATGGCATCGAAGATGCCGAGCAGTGCATGGGAGAAGCCCTTGTCGTCGCCGGCGATCAGTTCGGCATAGTTGAAGTCGTCGCCGGTATACATCTTCACTTCGGGCACAAGGCGGCGGCGCATGTCGATCTCGCGCTGCGCATCGAGCAGCGACACCTTCACGCCGTCGACCTTGGCGGCGTTGCGGTTGATGACGTCAACGGCGATATCCATCGCGGTGTCGAGGCTCGACGTGCCCCAGTAATTCGCCAGTGCCGGATCGAACATGTCGCCGAGCCAGTGGATGATCACCGGCTGCGCCGACTGCGACAGGATGCGGTCATAGACGCGGCCGTAATCCTCGGCGCTCTTGCCGAGCTTGGCCAGCGCACGCGACGCCATCAGGATGATGCGGCCGCCGACCTTCTCGATCGCTTCGAACTGCTGTTCATAGGCCTTGATCACGTCGTCGATCGACTTGGCATCTTCCACCGCGAGGTGATCGGTGCCGGCGCCGGAGAACACAAGCGCGCCGCGCGGCTTGGCCGCCGCGACGGAGCGCGTGATGAGTTCGAGCGAGGTCGGCCAGTCCATACCCATGCCGCGCTGAGCGGTGTCCATCGCTTCTGCGACGCCGAGACCGAGATCCCAGACGTGTTCACGAAATGCGATGGTGCGGTCCCAATCGATGGTCTGATTGAGCCACGGATCGCACTCCGCCAGCGGATCGGCGACGATATGCGCCGCCGAGAAGGCGATGCGGTTCAGCGTGCCTTCCAGCTTGGCCGGAAACGTGCGCGACGCTGCGAGACGATAGGTCTCGATCGAACGATCGGCCTTCGGCAGCTTCAGCGACAGAGACGACGCAGTCGACGTGGGCATGACTGGCTTGTTCATGGCGGACCTCAGACCTTGAGTGTGGGAACGTCGATCCAGCGGCGCTCCTTCCAGCTTTCCAGCGCGCATTCGACGAGCTGCACGCCCTTGGCACCTTCGAGCAGCGTGTACTTGTAGGGCGCATCCTCACAGACGTGACGGATGAACATTTCCCACTGTTCCTTGAAGCCGTTGTCATAGACGGCGTTGTCCGGAACCTTCTGCCAGTCGGCATAAAAATCGTGGGTGCGCTTCTCGTCGGGATTCCAGATCGGGCGCGGCGTCGCCTGACGCGCCTGGATCATGCACTCGGTGAGACCGGCAACGGCCGAACCGTGGGTCCCGTCGACCTGGAAGGTCACGAGATCATCGCGATAGACGCGCGTGGCCCAGGACATGTTCATGTGGGCGATGACGCCGCCCTTCAGCTTGAAGGTCGCATAGGCCGAGTCGTCGGCAGTGGCCGTGTACTTCTTGCCCTGCTCGTCCCAGCGCGCCGGGATGTCGGTGGTGCCAAGGCACGTCAGGCTCTCGACTTCGCCGAACAGGTTGTCGAGCACGTAACGCCAATGGCAGACCATATCGAGGATCATGCCGCCGCCGTCTTCGGCGCGGTAGTTCCAGGACGGGCGCTGGGCTTCCTGCCAGTCGCCTTCGAACACCCAGTAGCCGAACTCGCCGCGTACCGAGAGCATCTTGCCGAAGAAGCCAGAGTCACGGAGCATCGCAAGCTTCTTCAGACCGGGCAGGAACAGCTTGTCCTGCACGGTGCCGTGCTTGAGACCCTTTGCGTTGGCCTTCTTGATGACGTCGAGCGCGGCTTCGAGATTGGTCGCGATGGGCTTCTCGCAATAGATATGCTTGCCGGCCTCGATGGCGCGGTTGAGCAGACCCGGGCGTGCCTGGGTGGTCGCCGCGTCGAAGAAGATGCTGTCGTTCTTGTCGGCGAAAGCCTTGTCGAGATCAGTGGTCCAGCGCTCGATGCCGTACTTCTTGGCGAGGCCTTCGATCTTCTCGGCATTGCGACCGACCAGGATCGGATCCGGCATCATGCGGTCGCCGTTCTTCAGGGTCACGCCGCCCTGCGCACGGATCGCGACGATCGAGCGCACGAGATGCTGGTTGAGACCCATACGGCCGGTGATGCCGTTCATGATGATGCCGAGGCGGTGGACAGCCATAGTCAGGACTCCTGGAGAACTTTAGTTTGAGAATGATCGGATGAAGCGAGCTGGAGCGGCGACAGCACCGACCAGTCCGGATGTACGCCGGATGCAAATCCGGCAGAGGTCAGCGATCCCGTAAGAAGATCGCCGTCGTGAATCGACAAGCGGATGGTTTCGTCGCCATCGCGGCTGTAGAGATCGGGGTGGGCATTCAGGAATGCCTCGGCCTCGCCTTCCGGCGCCGTGCCAAAGCCGTCGACATAATGATGGCCGTTGCGCTCGGCATGGGTGACGCCGATCAGCGCGCCGAGCGCCAGATCCTGCTGCACGCCGAGCCCGGCCTGGCAGGTGAGATCCTCGCCGGTGATGAAATGGTTGACACCCTGCGCGCTCCACGCGGCAGCACGGGTCGCATTCGCAATCGACTTGTAGAAGCCCTTGCAGGATTTCGAGGAGATGCCGCGATAGCCCAGCGCCTTGGCGGCCGGGAAGGCGTCCCAGCTGTCGTCAGCTTCGTCGATGATGAAATTGCGCGACGACAAATTGCCGAGCGCCGACTCGCGCGTGATGTCGCGCGGCATCGGCTGTTCGATGTAAAGTAGCCTGGATGCAATCGGCGCCAGTGCGCTGTCATTGTCGAGGCGATCGACCAGCGCGCCGAGCGCGTTGAGATCGGCATATTGCTCGTTGGCGTCGAGCGTCACCTGATAATCGTAAGGCAACATCGTCAGCGCGTTGCCGATCCGGGTCAGGCGTGCGGCGTCTGCCGCGGGATCGCCATTCATCTTGAGCTTGAAGTATCGTGCGCCGCTACTCTCTCTGGGGTCGGCGACACCGCCCTCGCCTTCGATCACATCATCGAGGCCAACGGTGTGGCGCAGCGCGACGCGCCCAAGCCGGTGACGGTTGGCCAGGAACGTCGCGATATCGTCAGCGCCGAGATCGGGCGCAAGACGCGCGGTAAGACCGGCGACGTTGGCCTTCATGCCCGTGAAGAAATCCGTGCCCAAGCCACGTAGCAGTGCGTCAAGCACAGCTTTGTCGATCTCCGCCGGCCCGAAAGCCGCCGCCAATGGTGGAATGTCCAGTTCGGCGCAGGCCTTCATCTGGTCGCCGATGCAGGCCGCATGCAGGCCGAAGGCCGAGATGAAACCGGACTGCGCGCGATAGAGCTCTTTGGCGATGACCAGCGACTGCCGCAGCTCGTTCACGGTGTCGCCGATGGCCAGATGCGGCCGCTTGTCGAACCACTTCGGCACCATCAGTTCGGCTGAGGCGCCGACGAACACGCCCTTGCCTTCGACCTCAAGCTCGACCCGCACGAAAGCCTGCGGCGCGGCATTGACCGTCACGGCACCAAAGCGAAACGGCCGCACGAATGCCACGTGGCGCTCGAACAGCGTAATGTCTCGCAAGGCGATCCGTGTCGACATGGACATGGGCCTTAGTCCAGCGTGCTGTTGGTCATGAAGTGCTTGCGGATGCGCGCGACCAGATCGGTGAAGATCGGGTTCGACATCGCATCGAGCGTGCGCTCGCGGCCGAGCGGCACGTCATAGATCGCGGCAATGCCGCCGGGGCGCTCGGTCATGACCAGCACCTTGTCGGCAAGGAACACCGCTTCCGGGATCGAATGGGTGATGAGGAGAATCGTCTTGCCGGTGGTGCGCTGGATGCGCGACAGCTCGACATTCATCTTCTCGCGCGTCATGGCGTCGAGCGCGCCGAACGGCTCGTCCATCATCATGATCTTGGGATCGTGCACCAGCGCGCGGCAGATCGAGGCGCGTTGCTGCATGCCGCCGGACAGCTGCCACGGCAGCTTCTTCTCGAAACCTTCGAGGCCCACCATCTTCAGCAGTTCCTTGGCGCGCGGGATATATTTCTCGCGCGACAGGTTCTTCATATCGATCGGCATCAACACGTTGTTCAGAATGTTCCGCCACGGCAGCAGCAGCGCGTTCTGGAACACGATGCCGACATCGCCATGGGGTTCGGTGACCTTGTTGCCGTCAACGTGGATTTCGCCAGATGTCGGCGCAAGAAGGCCCGAGATCAGTTTGAGCAGCGTGGACTTGCCGCAGCCGGAAGGTCCGACCACGACGAAGAACTCGCCGTCGTTGATGTGGAAGTCCAGGGGACGCAGCGACTGCACCTGGCCGTCGCCGGTCCCATAGGTTTTGGAGACGCCGGAGAGATTGATCCCCGACGCCTTTGATGGTGCGGACTGCTCGGATACGACGCGAAGATGCGCACTCGGTTGATCGACGCTCATGGTCCTCATCGCTGCAGTCATTACGGCTAGTCCTGTTGATTTCGTCAGTTCGGTCGAGATAACCGGGCCGGTTACTTCGGCAGATATTCGTTGGTGTAGAAGGCCTTCGGATTTTCCTTGGCCTTGGCTTCCAGACCGCCATATTCGACCATCAGCTCCACCGAGTCCTTCATGTTCTGATCGGTGACCTGGAACGGGCGCTTACCCTTGGTTTCCGGCGTGGTGTAGAGCGGGATGGTGAGTTCGAAGCCCTGGGTCAGGGTCTCGATCTTGCCGCCCTTCGGATTGGCATCGAGGATCGACTGCGCGGCAGCCTTCGGCTCCTTCGACGCAGCTTCGACGGCCTTGGTGGTGGCCGACATGAAGCGCTTCACGAGATCCGGATTGGCCTTGGCATAGTCGGTATTGGTGACGATGCCCGACGACACCAGATGAATGCCGTAATCGGCAAACTTGATCGGATACACATCCTTGCCGGTGGCATCCTTGATCTTCATGGACTGGTCCATGACGTAGCCGAGCAGCAGATCAGCCTGGCCGTTGATGACGGCGTTGAGCTTGGTCTGTCCGTCGCCGGCGACGGTCTTGAAATCGGATTCCTTGAGGCCGGCCTTCTTGAGGAACAGCGGCCAGATCTGGGTCATGGAATCCGCCGGCGTGATCGCCACGGTCTTGCCCTTGATGTCGTCCGGCTTCCTGATGTTCTTGTCGACGAAGCCCATCACCGACATGGCCGAGGTCTGCAGCAGCACGCCGGTGGCGATCACCGGGGCGCCCTTCACGGCTGCGCGCATCATGGTGGGAACGTCGACATAGCCGAAGTTCACGCTCTTGGCGGCAACGGCCTGCACGGTGGCCGCCGAACCGCGGCCTTCCTGGATGTCGAGATCGATGCCTTCGGCTTCATAGATGCCCTTGGCCTTGCCGTAATAGAACGGCGAATGCTCACCATAGACATACCAGTTGAGCATCAGCGTCACCTTGTCGGCGGCAGCCGCCGGCGTGGCGAGTGCGAGCGAGAGCGTGATCGCAGCAGTCGAAACAGCAGTAACCCATTTCAGCATTTTTAGCCTCCCATTGAAGCAGGTGATCGCGGCCCGTTTCGCCGGACCGCTTGTTTGGAATTGCAGGTCCCGATCAGGACCCGATGAAAACATCCGCGCGCTGGCTGACGTGCCAGGGAATCGCAAAGCGTTCGATACGATCGACCAGCCAGAACAGAATGACGCCGAGCAGCGCGAGGATCACGAGAGCCGCAAACATCGTCGGCAGATCGAAGGTGCCGATGGAGCGCTGCAGCACATAACCGATGCCGGAATTGGAGCCGACGAATTCACCGACCACCGCGCCGACGACGGCGAGCGTGACGGACACCTTGAGACCGGAGAAGATCGCCGGCAGTGCGTGTGGCAGGTTCACCGCGCAGAACACGCGCAAGCGGCTGCCCTTCATGGCGCGGGCGAGATCGACCATATCGGGATCGACCGACTTGAACCCCTGCACCGCCGACACGACGACGGGAAAGAAACCGAGCAGAAATGCCGCGATGATCTTCGGCACGATGCCGAAGCCGAACCACACCACGAACAAGGGCGCGATGGCGACTTTGGGAATCGACTGCGAGAACACCAGCAGCGGATAGACATAGCTTTCGACGGTCCGCGAACCGGCGATCAGCATGGCAATCGGGATGCCGAACACGGCGGATGCAAGGAAGCCGAGCAGTGTCGCGTAAGTCGTCGGCCCTGACTGCGCAAGCAGTTCGGGCCAGTCGGTATAGAGCACCTTCACGACGTCGCCGGGCGCAGGGATTTGATAGGCGGGAATGTTGAAGATGCGGATCGCGAGATCCCAGCCGACCACGATCATCACCAGCAACAGGAATGGGCGCAGCCATGAGGCGTTCAGCAGCTTCGATATACTGCCGGGTGCTTTCTTCTCACTCACGCGTCTCGTCTCCCAGATGCCGGCTTCGCGGTCGCATTTAACTCGTTGGATAAATACAGCGCATGGCTTCACCGTTGTCAATTGGCCGCTTAACTAGCGAAAATTACACAATGATTTCAGGCGCTTTGGCGGGCCGAGGTGTGGACAACCGTCGCCGGCGGGAGCTGGAATTCGGCCACGGATCGGCCGGTGAGCGCCGCCAGGACGAGCGCCACCATATGCGCCAGCCGCTCGTCCCTCGCCTCCTTCGCCAGGAGATCCCTGCCGAAAATCACGCTGAGCGTGGCATTGTTGCCGATATAGAAAAAGCTCAGCGCGGCGATGGAAATGTAGAGCTGCACCGGATCCATCGCGACCTTGAAATCGCCTGACGCGACGCCGCGCAAAACCACCGTGCGGATCATCTCCACGAAGGGCGAATGCATCGACTTCACCTTCGTGGAGCGCTTGATGTGCTTCGCGCGCTCCAGATTCTCGGTGTTGAGCAGCGCGAGGAATTCCGGGTTGCGGATAAAATAGTTCCAGGTGAAGGCGATCAGGCTCTCGATGGCCTCAGGCGGATCGAGATGTTCGAGATCGAGCGTGCGTTCTTCGGCGCGGATCTGCTCATAGGCACCTTCGAGTACCGCAAGATAGAGCGCATCCTTGTTGCCGACGTGATAGTAGAGCATGCGTTTGTTGGCGCCGGCCTGTGCGGCGATGCGATCAACGCGCGCACCGGCGAGACCCTTGCTCGCGAATTCCTTCTTGGCAGCCTCGAGAATGCGCAGACGCATCCCTTCCGGGTCACGCTGCCACTTCAATGCTTTCTTCGGCGCTTTTTTAGTTGTTTTTACCAAACCCGGATCCCGTCGCTCAGCGGAATGACGCAACAGCCGCACGTCTATCGCGTGTAGCATGCGTTTGCCCGCTTGAGAACAAAGCATGTTCTGGGCCATATGCGCAAACGGGCATCGCCTTTTGCGGGTGCCGTCGCTATCACTGCCCTGCCCCAACCGGACCTGCTTGTGCCTGCCATCATCACAGACCCGTTCTTCTATGCCGTCGCCATTCCGGCGGTGATTTTCCTTGGCCTCTCCAAAGGCGGCTTCTCCGGCGTCGGCATTGCCGCCACGCCGCTACTGGCGCTGTATCTGCCACCGCTGGAAGCGGCTGCCTTGCTGCTGCCGGTGCTGATCACGCAGGACCTGATCTCGATCTACGTCTATCGCCGCGAGTGGGACGCCTCGAATCTGAAAATCATGCTGCCCGGCGCCGTCGCCGGCATGACGCTGGCGTGGCTGCTCGCCTCCTATATTTCCGACAATGCTGTGCGCATCACCGTCGGTTTGATCGGCCTCATCTTCGTGATCGATGTCTGGCGCAAGCGCGCGAGGATCGAACCGACCCGCATGGGTCCGGCCGGCGGCGTATTCTGGGGCGCGGTATCGGGCTTCACATCCTTCATGACCCAGGCCGGCGGCCCGCCGTTCCAGGTCTATGTGCTGCCGCAGCGGCTGCCGAAGCTGGTGCTGGTCGGGACCACGACGATCTTCTTCGCCGTGGTCAACGCGCTGAAGATCGTGCCCTATTTCGCGCTCGGCCAATTCCACGCCGGCAATTTCGCGACATCGCTTGCACTGCTGCCGATGGCCATCATTGCGAACTTCATGGGCATCTGGCTCGTGAAGCACACGCCCACCAATCTGTTCTACAACATCGCCTATGCGCTGCTGCTGGTGATCTCGCTGGTGCTGCTATGGCAGGGTTGTTCGATGTTGTGGCGGTAGTTCGCCCGACCTGCAGAAAACCACTTGACGAACTGTAAGCTAATAGCTTACAGTTCGGGCAGTCGATCCGTAGCCGTCGAGGCGCCTGTGATCAGATCCTTCATACATCCCGGTCTGAACGAGCTCTGGAGCAGGAAGACGTCAGCCAAGATTGACAAAAAAATGCATGGCCGCATTCTCCGCCGGCTCGACATGCTGGACGTCGCAACCTTGCCGGCCGAGATGGGCCTGCCCGGCTTCAACTTCCATCCACTGCGCGGCAAACCAGAGCGTTATTCCGTTCACGTCAACGGACCATGGTGCATCACATTCGAATTCGAGGCCGGCGATGCGCTTCGTGTCGACTTCGAGCAGTATCACTAAGGGCGCTTCGCGCCGGGGATCAAGGAGAGCCACGATGGTTGAGCAAAATGCCAAGCGCAGCGCGTCCCGCTGCCCGACCCATCCAGGCGCCGTGCTGCGCGAAGACGTGATCCCCGCCGTCAAGCGATCCAAGACCGAGATCGCCCGCCTGCTCGGCATTTCCCGCCAGCATCTGCACGACATCCTCGAAGAGAAGAAACCAATCTCACCCGAGGTCGCGGTCCGGATCGGCAAATTGTTTGGCAACGGTGCTGGCATCTGGGTGCGGATGCAGGCAGCCTATGACACATGGCACGCCGAACAGACTGTCGACGTCAGCGGGATCGAGACGCTGAAGGTCGCTTGATGGCGCTCACACATCCTTCCCCGTCCGCTCGATCAGCAGCGTCGGAATTCCGCAGGTGCCATCGCGGAGGCTGACAACACGGGTGCCCGGCTTGCGGCCACTACGCACCTCCGACACGTTGACATGCGCGGCGAGCAAGCGCTCGCGGACGGCATCCGCGTCAGCGACGCGCCAGGTCATGCCCCAGAGCTTGTCGCGATTCTTGTCGGCCTTGTCGTCGGGGCGATGCACGACCTCGACGATCAGATCGCCGCAGCGGAAGAACATCAGATGGCCCCACTCCGGATTGGAGCGATCCAGTGCCATGTCGAGGCCCAGTCGCGCGCCATAGAGCGCAGCGGCGCGCTCCGGATCCTGCGTGGCAACAACGATATGGTCGAGGCCAAGGAACGGCGCATCGCCCACCGGGGGCGACACCGGACGCTCGTCGGACAGTTCGAGAAAGAATTGCCGGACGCCGCGCGTCGCGTCCGTCGCCGCACGGGTACGCTTCCAGGAGAGTGTGGCGCCGGTCTCGGTATCCCTGCTCTCGACCTCGGCGATGGGATCAGGCTTCAGCGCCAGGCGATCGAGCCGGCGATGCATCCCAGCGATATCGCCAGTCCGGAAACAGATGCTGGCCAGCGTCGCACCCTGCTCCGGCAGCACGGCCCTGATGCGATCGGCGGCCGGGCCGTGACCGACAGGTGCCATCAGCTCGACCGACATGTTGGCCACCGTGAAGATCGCCATGGCCGCACCGTCGCTGGTGCTGCGCCAGGCGGGCGCGCGGGCGAACAGGGTCTGATAGGTGGCGATCCCCACCTCCAGGTCCTCCAGCAAAATGACGACGTGATCCAGCCCGGTGATCATCGCATCCCTCCCGTCTTCGTGGCGTTGTTGTGATCGAACTATGCCAGTTTTCGAGCTGCAATGCTGAAAACCGAGTCCACCCGGCTGCGGCATCCTGCGGCATCGCACAATTTCGGTGGTGACCTCGTCGCAACCGCTGTTAAGCTGACTGATGCGCCGTCTCCGGACGGGTGCAGCCATCCCTCAGGCGAGACGGACGGATTCATGAAGGCACTCTTTATCGGACAGACCTATATCGACGTCACGTTCATCACCGACCATATGCCGACCGGCGACGAGAAGCATGTCGCCTCCGACTATGCCGTGTCGTTCGGCGGCAATGCGGTGACAGCGGCCTTCTGCTGCGCCAAGCTGGGCATTGTGCCCGATCTCATCGCCACCGTCGCCAATGACTGGCTCGGCCGCATGTTCATGGACATGTCGGCGAAATATGCCATCGAGGTCCATCCGCGCAAAGTGGCGAGTTCGTCGCTGTCCTTCATCATGCCGAAAGACGGCAAGCGTGCCATCGTCCGCTGCCGTGACGACGAACACATCCATCCCTTCCCGCTGCTCAATCTCGGCGCCTGTCGCGCGCTGCATATCGACGGCCATCAGCCCGATGCCGCGATCCACTACGCGAAGCTCTGCCGCGAGGCCGGCATCCTCACCTCACTCGACGGCGGCGGATTGCGCACCAACACCCATGAGTTGCTTGAGTTCATCGACGTCGCCATCGTCGCCGAACGTCTGTGCGAGCAGATGGACCTGACGCCGGAGAAGATGCTCGACTATCTCAAGAGCCGCGGCTGCCGCGTCGGCGGCGTCACGCTCGGCGAGAAGGGCCTGCTCTGGTATGACGAGGCCGGCACAGTGCACACGCTGCCCGCGCTGCCGATCCCGCGCGAGAAGGTGATCGATACCAATGGCGCCGGCGATGTTTTCCACGGTGCTTACGTCTATTCATATCTCGCCAATCCCGGCCATAGCTGGGCCGAGCATTTCAAATTCGCGCGGGCCGCATCGACCTTCAAGATCCAGCGCCTGGGCAATGAAGCGGGACTGCCGACATTGTCGGATATCGCGGCGGTGCGTGAGGAATATCGGGCGCAGGTGTGACCACCATGGGCCGGATTGTCGTCGCCGGCAGCATCAATATGGACGTGGTCGCGACAGCCGACCGCCATCCGGCAATCGGTGAGACTGTAGCAGGCCGCGAAGTGTTGTATTTTCCCGGTGGCAAGGGCGCCAATCAGGCCGTGGCTGCGGCGAAACTTGGTGCAGCGACCATGCTGATCGGCTGTACCGGCGCGGATGCCTTTGGCCGCGACACCAGGGCATTTCTGGCCATGCAGGGCGTCGATCTCGCTCACGTGCGCGAAGTCACTGGCGTTGGCACCGGAGCGGCGATCATTACTGTCGCAAATGCCGACAACACCATCATTGTCATTCCCGGCGCCAACGCGCTGGTGAGTGCGGCCGATGTCGCCGCGCCCGCACTCCGGCAGGGCGACGTTGCCGTCAGCCAATTCGAGATTCCGCTGCCGGCCATCACGGCCTTCTTCACGCGGGCGCGCGCATCCGGTGCAACGACGATTCTCAATCCGGCACCGGCGATGCCGATTGACCGTGAGCTGATGGCTCTGGTGGATATTCTGATCCTCAATGAAAGCGAACTCGGCCTGCTTGCAAGTCTCGAACTGCACGACACCGATCCCGATGCGCGCTTCATCGCCGCCGCATCCACATTGCAAACCGATCATCGGCCGAACATCTGCATCACGCTGGGCAAGCGCGGCGCGATCGCGCTGATCGATGGCCGGGTCCACCTCGAAGCCGCCCGCATCGTGAAGGCCATTGACACCACCGGTGCCGGCGACTGTTTCGTGGGGGCTGTTGCCGCAAAGCTTGCGGATGGACATTCACTGCAGAGCGCCATTGGCTATGCTAATGTCGCCGCATCGCTTTGCATACAGCGGATGGGCGCCGGGCCGTCGATGCCAACCGCGGAAGAAGTGTCAGCGGCTGCCGGCTAGCGTCAGCCCTTCCCCTTCGCCGTCATGAAGTCGAAATCGCAGCCGTCATCGGCCTGCAGGATCGTGGTGTGAAACAGATGCGCATAGCCGCGCTTCGCCCAGTCCGGCGTCTTCGCTGGCGGGAGCGCAGCCTGGCGCTTCGCAAGCTCGGCATCGTCGACCAACAGATCGATCGAGCGCTTCGCCACATCCAGACGGATCATGTCGCCATTCTTCACAAGCGCCAGCGGGCCACCCACGGCGCTCTCCGGCGTGATGTGCAGCACGATGGTGCCGAAGGCTGTACCGCTCATGCGCGCGTCTGAAATACGCACCATGTCCTTCACGCCGGCACGCGCCAGCTTCATGGGGATTGGCAGATAGCCGGCCTCCGGCATGCCCGGTGCGCCCTTGGGACCGGCATTGCGTAGCACCAGCACGTCGTCTGCAGTCACATCGAGATCGGGGTCGTCGACGCGGTTGGTCATGTCCTCGACGGACTCGAACACAACGGCACGGCCGGTGTGCTGCATCAGCTTGGGCGACGCAGCGGAATGCTTGATGACGGCGCTGCGCGGCGCCAGATTACCGTGCAGGATCGCCAGCCCGCCTTCGCGCTTGATCGGATTGTCCTTCGAGCGGATCACGTCTTGGCCCGGCACCTCTTCGGCATTGGCCACGATCTCGCGCAGCGTCTCGCCGGTGACAGATTTCGCGTCGAGATCGATGAGATCGCCGAGCTGCGCCATCAGTTTCGGCACGCCGCCCGCGTGATGGAAGTGTTCCATATAGTGATCACCCGACGGCTTCAGATCGACCAGCACAGGCACGTCGCGGCCAAGCTCGTCGAAAGCGGCGAGATCGATCCGGTTCGGCGTGCGGTTGGCCATCGCCGTGAGATGGATCAGTCCGTTGGTCGAGCCGCCGATCGCCTGCAGCACCACCTGCGCATTGCGGAACGAGCCCGGCGTCAGAAATTCGCTCGGCTTCGGCCCCTTGTTCTTGGCGAGCGTCGCGGCAAGCTTGCCGCTGGCTTCGGCGGACCGGAAGCGCTCGGCGTGCGGCGCGGGAATGGTCGCACTCATCGGCAGCGACAGACCCATCGCCTCGGTGATGCAGGCCATGGTCGACGCCGTGCCCATCACCATGCAGGTGCCAACCGACGGCGCGAGACGCGCGTTCACATCGTCGATTTCCTGCTGATCGATCTCGCCGGCGCGGAACTTGCCCCACATGCGCCGACAATCGGTGCAGGCGCCGAGCACCTCGCCTTTGTGATGGCCGACCACCATTGGGCCGACCGGGATCACCACCGTCGGCAGATCCACGGACAGCGCTGCCATGATCTGCGCCGGCAGCGTCTTGTCGCAGCCGCCGATCACGACCACCGCATCCATCGGCTGCGCCTTGATCATCTCCTCGGTATCCATCGCCATCAGATTGCGCAGATACATCGAGGTCGGATGGGCGAAGCTTTCACCGATGGAGATGGTCGGAAACACCATCGGCAGCGCGCCGGCCAGCATCACACCGCGCTTCACCGCCTCGATGATCTGGGGCGAATTGCCGTGGCAGGGATTGTAATCGCTATGGGTGTTGGTGATCCCGACAATGGGCCGGTCCAGCGCATCGTCGGAATAACCCATGGCCTTGATGAAGGCCTTGCGCAGGAACAGTGAAAACCCGGCATCGCCGTAACTGGTCAGCCCCTTGCGCAATCCGTCGGCCATGTGCGTTCCCATTCCAAGCTTGTTTTGAATGCTTCTTATGAAGCCGCCAAAATTCTTGTCAATGCGCGGGACGGACTGGCTGGGCCCCTATTTCGGCTCCCACACCTTGCTGAAATCGCCGGCGAATTCGGCGCTGCAAAATGCGCCGCCCTGATAGAAATCACCGACCGGATCGGGTTTCATCTTCGCCTGTTCCGCCATTGCGTGTTCGCGGTGATCCTCGGCTTTACCGATCGGGCGATAACCGAGTTCATAGGCGCGGGAGTTATCCCACCAGGCGCGCTCGTTATAGGATGCGCCATACAGCACCTCGAAATGGATCGCGGGATGTTCGAGGCCGATCTGGCAGAGCTGCACCAGATCCTCCGGCTTCAGCCAGATCGATAGCCGGCGCTGATCCAGCGGACGGTCACCGAAATTGCCGATGCGCAGACATGTCACCGACAGTCCATATTTGTCGGCGTAGAGCGAGCCCACCGCCTCGCCGAACACCTTGCTGACACCGTAGCGGCTGTCCGGCCGCGCGGTGACATCGGGCGGGATTTTGCTGTGACGCGGATAAAAACCAACTGCATGGTTCGATGACGCGAAGATGATGCGCTTGACGCCCTTCTTGCGCGCGGCCTCAAACAGATTGTAGCCGCCGATGATATTGGCCTGCAGGATGGTGTCCCACGGACCCTCCACCGAGAAGCCGCCGAAATGCAGGATGCCGTCCACGCCCTCGCAGATCGCCTCCACCGCGGCGAGATCGGCCAGATCGGCCTGCTTGAAATTTTCGTTTGGCTTGAGATTTGGCGGCGTTGTGAGATCGCTCAGCACGAGGTCCGGATAGATCAGCGGGAGCAATTCCCGCAAGCGCGTGCCGATTCCGCCAGATGCGCCCGTCATCAAGATCTTCATTCCGTCCCTCGTGATGTTGTCAGTTGTCAGACAAGTATGGCGCGGCGCGGGCGCGACGGCAAGGCAGTGCAAGCGGCATTGCTTGCCGCCTACCCTCGCCGATGTTAGCAAACGCATCCGAGGAAACGACAGAGAACGAGACGCCAATGTCCGACATAACATCGCGCGGCTGGCAGCCAGCGACCTATTATCCCGACCCCGCCATTCACGCCCTCGATCCCCGCTTCGAAAAATACTGGATCAAGCTCGGCGCCATTGAACGCATCGCCACCGGCATGCGCTGGGCCGAAGGGCCGGTCTATTTCGGCGACGGCCGCTATCTGTTGTGTTCGGACATTCCCAACAACCGCATTATCAAATGGGAAGAGGAAACCGGCGCGATCAGCGATTTCCGCAAACCATCGAATTACGGCAATGGCAATACGCGGGATCGCCAGGGGCGCCTGATCACCTGCGAACACGGGCGCCGGATCACACGCACCGAATATGACGGCACCATCACAGTGCTGATGGATAATTTCGAAGGCAAGAAACTGAACTCGCCGAATGATGTGGTCGTCAAGTCCGATGGCTCGATCTGGTTCACCGATCCGCCATTCGGCCTGATGAGCGACTATGAGGGCAACAAGGCGCCATCCGAGATCGGGCAGAATATCTACCGCATCGATGGCGATACGTTGACGTCCACCATCGTCGCCGATGATGTGCTCGGCCCGAACGGACTGTGTTTTTCGCCCGACGAGAAGCTGCTCTATGTCGTGGAATCCCGCGGCGTGCCGAACCGCAAGATTCTCGCCTACGACGTTGCCGCCGACGGCAAGACGCTGAAGAATAAGCGCGTACTGATCGATGCGGGCCCGGGCACGCCCGACGGCATGCGCTGCGATATCGACGGCAATCTGTGGTGCGGCTGGGGCATGGGCAAGCCGGAGCTAGACGGTGTCTTCATCTTCGCGCCCGACGGCGAACAGATCGGCCGCATCGCGCTGCCCGAGCGCTGCGCCAATGTCTGTTTCGGCGGCGTGAAACGCAACCGGCTGTTCATGGCATCGAGCCAGTCGATCTATGCGGTGTATGTAAACACGCAGGGGGCGTTTGGGGGCTGACGGGTACACCGCCCTCTCAACGTCATTGCGAGCGTAGCGAAGCAATCCAGTCTTTCCACGCTTGTGGCCTTCTGGATTGCCGCGTCGCTTCGCTCCTCGCAATGACGGCGGAGAGACCATCGTAGAAACAAAAACGCCGGCATGGATAGCTCCATGCCGGCGTTTTCAGTCACGAAGCTTGCGCTTCAACGACGCGGTCTTACGCCGCGGTGTAGCCGGCGATTGCCTTGACCTCGAGGAAGTCCTCGAGACCATGCTTGCCCCATTCGCGGCCGTTGCCGGACTGCTTGTAGCCGCCGAACGGCGCAGTGCGGTCGTTTGGCGCGCCCTGCAGGTTGACGTTGCCAGCGCGGATGCGACGGCCGAACTTGCGGGCGTTCTCGACCGTGTCAGCCGAGACGTAGCCAGCGAGGCCGTACGGGGTGTCATTGGCGATGCGGAGCGCATCGGCTTCGTCCTTGGACCCCATGATCACAAGCACCGGCCCGAAGATTTCCTCGCGCGCGATGGTCATGTTCTCGGTGACGTCGGCGAAGATCGTCGGACGCACATAGAAGCCCTTGTTGACGCCTTCCGGCAGGCCGGGGCCGCCGGCGACCAGCGTGGCGCCTTCCTCGATGCCCTTCTGGATCAGGCCCTGGATCTTGTCCCACTGGCCGCGATTGACCACCGGACCGATGACAGTGCCGTCAGCGCGCGGATCGCCGGCCTTGGTCTTGTCGGCCTGCGCCTTCGCGATGGCAGCGATTTCCTTCATCTTCGCCTGCGGCACGATCATGCGGCTCGGCGCGTTGCACGACTGTCCGGAGTTGTTGAACATGTGCGCGACGCCGCCGGTGACGGCCTTCACGAAGTCTGCGCCGTCAAGGATCACATTCGGCGACTTGCCACCGAGCTCCTGGCTGACGCGCTTCACGGTATTCGCGGCGCGCTTGGCAACGTCGATGCCGGCGCGGGTCGAACCGGTGAAGGAGATCATGTCGATATCGGGATGTTCGCTCATGGCGACGCCGACATCCGGGCCGAGACCGTTGACGAGGTTGAACACGCCCTTCGGCACGCCGGCTTCATGGAGGATTTCCGCGAAGATCAGCGCTGAGGTCGGGGTGTATTCCGACGGCTTCAAGAGCATGGTGCAGCCGGCGGCGAGCGCAGGCGCGACCTTGCAGGCGATCTGGTTCAGCGGCCAATTCCACGGGGTGATCATGCCAACGACGCCAATCGGCTCCTTCGTGATCATGGCGGCGTTGTGCGCCTCGTCGAACTTGTAGGTCTTCAGCACGTCGAGCGTGGCGACGAGATGACCGAGGCCGGCACCGGCCTGCAGCTTCTCGGCCATCGGCAGCGGAGCGCCCATTTCGTCGGAGACCGACGCACCGATATCCGACATGCGGGTCTTGTAGACCGCGATGATCTTTTCGAGCAGCGCGATGCGCTCTTCACGGGTGGTCTGGGAGAACGTCTCGAAAGCGCGCTTGGCAGCGGCGACAGCCTTGTCGACGTCGGCCTTGGAGCCCAGCGCAATGTCGTACATCGCATCTTCAGTCGCCGGATTGACGACAGGGGTGGTCTTTTTGACGACGGGATCGACCCAGGCGCCATCGATGTAGAATTGCAGGCGGTTGACCATTGGTAACCTCTTTGATTGCGGGAACGTCTGTCGTCAGAAAATTCTGTGCAGCCGGGTCTATCTGGGAAGGAACGACACGTCCGGCAAGCACCCTTGCGCGGTCATTTCGCCTCATGAGCCCGTCATGCACGGGGTGCCGCGTGAAAGCAGCAAATGCATATAAATCCAGCCGCGTGGCAGGAGCAAGGCCCCGTGTTTTGCGCGCGTTCTAAAATCGAAATGGCACAGCTTGCCAGCAAAGCGCAGTGTGCATTGCAACAAAATTGAGCGAAAAATCAGCGTGACTTTGCGCGGACAGCGATGGGCGCATCCGGGTCGGCTTCATCGTCGGCCATGGTGGAAATCGGCGACATTGGCGTGTCGCGCAGCCGCTTCAGGCCGAGATGGCGCTCGCGCAGGATGACGAAGATGCCTGCGCCCGCGACGATTACCGCGCCGCCGACCACGTAAGGCGTCGGCACTTCGCCGAACATCCAGAAGCCGAGCAAGAAGGCCCACAACATCGCCGTGTAGTCGAACGGTGCAAGGAAGGACGCCGGCGCATAGCGATAGCTCTCGGTGAACAGCATCTGCCCGAGCCCACCGGAAATGCCGATGCCGATCAGCAGCGCCAATTCGAAACTCGTGGGCCAGCGCCAGCCGAATGGCGCCGTGAGCAGCGACGCCGCCATCACGATCAGCGTCATGAAGATGACAATCGCGGATGAGGACTCCGTTGCGGTCAGCCGGCGGATCTGGATGGTCGCACCGCCCGACGAGAAGGCATTGAGCAGCGCCAGCGACAGACCGATGATCATCGACGTGGTCAGCGCCGCGTGGTCGTGGAAATACGGCGACAGCATTAGGATCACGCCGGAAAAGCCAATCGCCACCGCCGACCAGCGATAGGCATGGACCTGCTCTTTCAGGAAGATCGAGGCGAACACCACGGTGATCAGCGGCGCGATGAAGGCAATGGCGGTCACGTCCGCGATCGGCAATCGCGCCAGCGCGCCGAAGGTGCAGAACGTCCCGATCACGCTGAACGAACCGCGCACCAGATGCGCGGAGACGCGGTTGGTGCGCAGCGCGCCGCACAATTGGCCGCGCCAGCCGAAAAACAGCACGATCGGGATCAGCGCAAACAACCCGCGGGCGAACACGATCTCGCCGAGCGGCACTTCGCTGCCGAGATAGCGACCCTGCGCGCCCATGATGGCAAACGCCATGGTGCTGGCAATCTTCAGCGACACGGCTTTGAAGATGTTCATGAGTTCGGGGAAATGGAGATCAGGGGAATCGTGGGGGTCTTCATGTTGCAGCACACAATCACGTGAGCCTCCTCACGAAAACCGCCGATGCGACATGGCTTGGCGGGTTTCCATGCAAGGCTGCACCTCGCCACAACCCAACCTTGCGCGGGTTTAGCCCTTTTTGGCGGGCCTAATGGGCCCCTCCACCGCAGGGAGCGATTTCAGATAGAGCGCCATCGCCGAGCGGTCGTCTGCGCTCAACTGGGAGGTATTGCGGATCACGCGGGCCATGGAGCCACCGGCGGTGTCGCCGTCCGGCGTCTGCCCGGTTTCCAGGAAATACGCGATGTCCTTTTCGCTCCAGTCACCGAGACGCTTCTGGGTGATGTTGGGCACCCAACCCTCGCCGTCGGGGTTCGGACCGCCGGCAAAGCGCTGTGCCGTCACGATGCCGCCCAATGCATTGCGCGGGCTGTGGCACTCGGCGCAGTGGCCCAGCGCATTCACCAGATAGCTGCCGCGATTCCACTGCGGCGACTTCGAAGCATCCGCCTCGAAGGGTTTGCCATCGAGGAACAGCAGCTTCCAGACGCCGAGGTTGCGGCGGATGTTAAATGGAAATGGCACCGCATGATCCGGCGCCTTGCTGGCCACCGGTGGCAGCGTCTTCAGAAAAGCGAACAGGTCCCTGATATCCTCCACCTTCATCTGCTGGTAGGACGTGTAGGGAAAAGCCGGAAAGTAATGCGAGCCGTTCGGCGACGTGCCCTTCAGCAGCGCCGTCACAAAATCAGCCTCGCTCCAGCGGCCGATACCGGCCGTGGGATCGGGCGAGATGTTGGGCACATAGAACGTACCGAACGGCGATGTCAGCGGGAGCCCGCCCCCGAGCTTGAGCCGATCCTGCTGCGCCGGCGTCGCATGGCATGACGAGCAGCCACCGGCATTGAAGACCACTGCGCCATTGCCGGGATTGGGCGTGTGCGGCGGGAGCGTGCTCGCAGCCACCGTTACTGGAATCGTCAGCCACCAGAACACGCCGAGGCCGATGACAGCCGCGACAAATGCGAGAATGAAAAGCCGTTTCAGCACGTGCATGTCCAATCGGTAGCCGGGTCAAACATCAACGGGCGCATCGCCTTGAACAGCCGCTGCCGGAACGAAACCGTGATCCATCCCTTAGGCTACCGGGGGAATGAATTGGCGTCTCGGATGTTTCCAGCCATGACGACCTCACCATCATCAGGGAGAAAACCATGTCACCTCGTTCGATCATGCTCGCGTCCCTCGCACTCGGCGCCAGCATCGCCCTCGCCGGCCCCGCTTCCGCCGACAAGATGAAGGCGACCCTCGACAGCGCCTCCGAAGTGCCCGCCAATACCAGCGCCGGCAAGGGCACCGCCGATATCGACTTCGATCCCGCCACCAAGAAGCTGACCTGGAAGCTGACCTATTCCGGCCTCACGGGTCCTGCGACCATGGCGCATTTCCACGGCCCCGCCGAAGCCGGCAAGAATGCCGGAGTGGCCGTACCGATCACACCAACCACATCCGGCTCCGAAGGCAGCGCCACGCTGACCGACGCACAGGCCGCCGACCTGTTGGCCGGCAAGTACTATGTCAACATCCACACTGAGGCCAACAAAGGCGGCGAGATCCGCGGACAGGTCACGAAGTAACATTCGAATCGACGGTGGTTGGACAAAAGGGCGAGCGCTGCGGCGTTCGCCCTTTCATTCAGAGTTCACAATCGAGCTCAGATCTTCAGCCTGAACGTCTCGTGGCAGCCGCCGCATGCCTTGCCGATGCCGCCGACATTCGCCTTGAGGCTGTCGAGATCCTTGATCTTGGCCTTGGCGTCGGTGACCGCCTTGGCGAAGGTGACAATGTGGGCATCGAAACCGGCCTTGTCTTCCCAGACCTTCGGCGACGTCGAATAGTCACCCTCGGCCTTCAGACCCTTGGTGCTGTCCGGAAACAGCGTCGGCAGCTTCTTGGCGGTTTCGTCCAGCACGGTCAACGCGGCCTCGACCGCGGCCTGATCATAGGGCTTGTCGCCCTTGGCCATCGCGCTGAGCGTACCACCCAAGGCGCGGCCGTTGGATTTCATCAGCGTCTGGCGTTCCTTGACGATCTCCTGCTGGGCCGAGACCGCCCCCACACTCAACAGCAAAGCTCCGACAACGAGAAGCGCACGTTTCATCGACCAATACCCCTGTTTGGAATTCGATTAGGACTAGTTCGCAACATGTAGATGAACCCCGCCGCCATCGGGCTATTCCCGGCGGCGACGCTCTACAGCGTGTGGAGCCGTTCGTGCTCGCGGATCGCCATCCACACCCGCTCAGGGGTTGCGGGCATGTCGATGTGCTCGATTTTGTATTCGCGATAGAGGCCATCGACGATGGCGTTCATCACGGCCGGACAGGAGCCGATGGCGCCGGCCTCGCCGGCCCCCTTCACCCCCAGCGGATTGGTCACGCAGGGGATGTTGTGGGTCTCGAACGAGATCGGCGCGCCGTCGGCCGCGCGCGGCAGCGCATAGTCCATGAAAGTGCCGGTGACGAGCTGGCCGTCCTCGGGATCGTAGATCGCCTGCTCCATGAGCGCCTGGCCGATGCCCTGCATGGTGCCGCCATGAACCTGGCCGGCCAGCAGCAACGGATTCAGCGTGACGCCGAAATCGTCGACGATGACGTAATTGACAATGGCGATCTTGCCGGTCGCAGGATCAATCTCGACTTCGACCAGATGGGTGCCGTTGGGGAAGGTGCCGTCGGCGCTGCTGAAGGTTTCCGACGCATTGAGCTTCGACGGATTAGCCTTCTTAGCGAGATCGGCGAATGATACCGAGCGGTCAGTGCCGGCGATCTTCACCACGCCGCCATCGATCTCGAGGTCGGCGGCGCTGGTTTCCAGCATATCCGCCGCGAGCTCCTTGAGGTTGATACCGAGCTGCCTGGTGGCGCGCTGCACGCTGACGCCACCGGTCGGGATCGATGCGGAGCCGCCGGTACCGAGACCGGTCGCCACCTTCGCCGTGTCGCCCTGGACGATGTGGACGCGGTCCGGTGTCACACCGAACTGTTCGGCGACGATCTGGGCATAGGCCGTGTGATGCCCTTGCCCGGTCGACTGCGTGCCGATCAGGATGGTGATGTCGCCATCGGCGCCAACAGCAACATTGGCGGTCTCGTCGCCCATGGTGCCACAGACTTCCACATAGGTGGCCATGCCGATACCGCGAACCAGGCCCTCCTTCTTCGCGGCCTTGGCCCGCTTTGGAAATTCCTTCCAGCCCGCGACATCCATCGCGCGTTTCATATGCGCGGTGAAATCGCCGGAGTCGTACACCTTGCCGGTCGCGGTCTTGTACGGCATCGCCTTCGGCGAAATGAAATTCTTGCGGCGGATCGCATCCGGCGTCATGCCGAGCTTGCGCGCGCATTGATCGACGAGACGCTCGACGACATAGGCTGCCTCCGGACGGCCGGCGCCGCGATAGGCATCCACCGGCACAGAATTGGTGAACACCGTGCGGACGCGGCAGTGGAAGGCCTGGATGTCGTAGAGCCCCGGCAACATGCCGGCGCCGCCATGCGGAATGTACGGCCCAAAAGTCGACAGATAGGCGCCCATGTCGGCCATCAGGTCGACATCCATGGCGAGAAACTTGCCATCCTCGCTCAGCGCCATGCGTGCATGGGTAACGTTGTCACGGCCCTGCGCGTCGCCGAGGAAGTGATCGGTGCGATCCGCCGCCCATTTCACATTCTTGCCGAGCTTCTTGGCGGCAAAGGCCACCAGCGCATATTCGCGATAGGGAAACAGCCGCGTGCCGAAACCACCGCCGACATCGGGACAGATCACGCGCATCTTGTCCTTGGGCATCTTCAGCACGTTATCGCAGAGGATGTCGCGCAGACGATGGCTGCCCTGGCTGCCGATGGTCAGCGTCATGTAATCGCGCTTGGCGTCGTATTCACAGATCGCCGCGCGGGTCTCCATATAGTTGATGATGACGCGCGGATTGACGATCTTGACCTCGGCGACAACTGGCGCCTTGGCGAACACCGCATCGACCGCCTTCTTGTCGCCGATCGGCACATCGAACAGGATGTTGCCGGGATGCTTGGCCCACACCTGCGGCGCGCCCTTGGCGACGGCATTGACCAGACCGTTCACGGACGGCAGCGGCTTCCAGCCGACCTCGATCGCCTCAATCGCATCGCGCGCCTGCGCGACAGTCTCCGCAACGACGAAGGCCACGGCGTCGCCGACATGGCGGACTTCCCCGGCGGCGAGGATCGGATAATCCGGCCCGGTGAAAGGATGATCTTCGAGATTGAACAGGCAGGGCAGACCGCCGAGGTCCTTGGTGTCTTCCGCCGTCAGAATCGCAGCGACACCCGGAAGTGTGCGCGCCTTGCTGACATCGATGGTGAAATTGGCATGGGCATGCGGCGAGCGCAGCACGAGGGCATGCAGCGTGACGGGCGCATGATCGTCGGTATAGCGGCCACGGCCACGAATGAGGGCGTCGTCTTCTTTGCGCAGGACACTCTGTCCGACGCCGAATTTGATGGGGGCCATCGTTCCTCCGCATGCAGTTTAGACTCAATCTACACTGCGGGAGGATGGCGGCAAGTGGCACAGAGCGTCGCCCTGCCCGACTTTGGGACACGATGAAGCGAGCTATCTGGCGCGGACCAGGCTGCGCAGCCAGCTTTTGCCGAAAAGCATCAGGACCAATGCCGAATAGACCAGGACGGTCACGATGATGAGAACTCCCAGCGTCGCTTCGTCGCGGAGGCTGGTGAGGCCCGCAAACTGCTCCGCCGCAAGACGCGTGGTCCCCCACAGCACCACAGCGAGGACCACGCCGGTCAACGCGAATTTGCCCAGCGCCAGCAGGAACGCTCGATCGAATTCGAGATAGCCGGCCCGCATAGCGAAGAAGATGACCAGCAACAGATTGATCCAGGCTCCCGCCGCGGTAGCAAGCGCGAGGCCGATCTGCGCCAGAGGTCCCATCAGCAGAATCTTCAGCGCGACGTTGACTGCGATACCGGTGAGCGCGGCAATCATCGGCGTCGTGGTGTCCTTGCGCGCGTTGAAAGTTGCGACCGCACTGCGAATCATCACGAAAGGGATGAGCGCTATGGCATAGGCGGCGAGCGTCGCCGCAGCGACGGCAGCATCGGCCTTGGTGAAAGCCCCGCGGGCAAACATCGCCCGCATGATGACATCGGGCACCACGAGAAATGCGGCGACGAAGGGCAGCGAGAACAACAGCGTGAACAGGAAGGCGCGGCGCTGCGCGCCCATGGCGCCAACGTGATCGTCTGCCGCCATCCGCCGCGACATTTCCGGCAGGAGCACCGTGCCGATGGCGATGCCGATCACCCCGATCGGCAACTGGTTGAGACGGTCGGCATAATACAGCGCCGACAGCGCGCCGACCGGCAAGAAGGTCGCGATGATGGTATCGGCAAATAATGCGACTTGCGTGCCCATTGAGCCGAGCGTCGCCGGGCCGAGCGCGCGGAAGAATCCCCGCACGTCCTCGTCGAGGCGCAGCGGCGCAAAACGAGGAAGTCCGCCATGGCGCTGCAGGTCTCCGGCGAGCAGGAAATATTGCAGAAAGCCCGAAATCAGCACGCCCCAGGCGGCGGCGTGACCTGCACTCGGGAAGAACGCAGCCAGCGCCAATGTCGCCATCATTGAGATATTGAGGAAGATCGAGGCCGCCGCCGCACTGGCAAAGCGCTGCATCACGTTGAGCATGCCGCCATAGAGCGTCACCAGCGTGATCAGCAGCAGATAGGGGAAAGTGATGCGTGTCAGCTCGATGGCGAGATGACGCTGCGCGGGATCATCGGTGAAGCCCGGCGCCAGGATGCTCATGGCCTGCGGCATGAACAGAATGGCCAGGATGAGCAACACGACCTGCGATGCAAACAGCAGCGTGAAGATGCGATCGGCGAACAGATGCGCCGATTGTGGGCCGCCCTTACCGGTCACATGGGCATAGGCTGGCACAAAAGCGGCATTAAATGCGCCTTCGGCGAAAATGGCGCGGAAATGATTGGGCAGTCGCAGCGCCACGAAGAAGGCGTCAGCCACCGGCCCGGCGCCAAGGATCGCCGCGAGCATGATGTCGCGCGCGAAACCGGTGATCCGCGAGAGCAGCGTATATCCGCCGACGGTGAAAATGCGTCCCAGCATCCGCCGCTTCTACAGCATGAAGCGGCGGTGCAAAACGGCCAAATCAGGCGGCCAGCGCGTCGCGCACAGCCTGAATGACACGATCCTGGGTGGCCTCGTCGAGATAGGCATGCACTGGCAAGCTGATGACGTCGGCCGACAGCGCCTCGCAGACCGGCAGGCCGCCATCGACGACCGGATAGTCCTTATAGGCCGTCTGCATATGCATCGACTTCGCGTAATAGATCGCTGATGGCACGCCCTGCGCCTTCAGCGCATTGGCAAAGGCGTCGCGGTCGGTGCCCTTGGGCAGACGGATCACGTAGCAGGCCCAGATCGACGTATTGCCCTCGGCGACCCGCGGCACGGTGACGAGGTTACCGAGGCTGCGGGCGTAGCGGTCGGCTACTTTGTTGCGGGCGGCGATTTCGTCGTCGAAGATCTTCAGCTTTTCCAGCAACACCGCGGCCTGGATGGTGTCGAGGCGGCCGGTGATCCCCAACCGGACATTGTCGTATTTGTCGGAGCCCTGGCCGTGGATGCGGATGCTGCGCAGGTCCTCGGCGAGCTGGTCGTCATCGGTGAAGATCGCGCCGCCGTCGCCGAAACAGCCGAGCGGCTTGGCCGGAAAGAAGCTGGTGGTGGTGGCCAGCGCCGAGGTACCGATGCGCTTGCCTTTATAGGTCGCGCCGAAGGCCTGCGCGGCATCTTCCAGCACGAACAGGCCCTCGGCCTCGGCGATGGCGTTGACCGCATCGAGATCGGCGGGCTGGCCGAACAGATCGACCGGGATGATCGCCCGGGGCTTCAGACCGGCCTTCCTGGCGGTGGCAATGCCACGCTTCACGGATTCAGGGCTGATGTTGAAAGTGACTTCATCGACTTCGACAAATACGGGCGACGCGCCGACCAGCGCCACGGCCTCGCCGGTGGCGCAGAAGGTGAAGGACGGGCACAGCACGGCATCGCCCGGGCCGATCTTCTTGGCCATCAGCACCATCATCAGCGCGTCGGTGCCGCTGGCGCAGCTGATCACATGCTTGGCGCCGCAATATTTGGCGAGCTCGGCCTCCAACTTGGTGACTTCCGGGCCGTTGATGAACTGGCAGTGATTGAGCACGCGGGTGACCGCCTCGTCGATCGACGCACCCAGCCGCTGACGCTGCGCATTGAGGTCGATGAAGGGAACGGGGTCGATGCGGGTGTGCTGGTTCATGATGCCTGGCCTGCAGAGTGTCGTGTTGAAGTCTGGATATTGGACGCCGGCGCATGCATGCGCCGGGTCGCGCTTGCGTCAGCCAACCACCTTGCGGGGCGCCGGGCGTGATGCTGTGGCCGCGCGCTTCTTTGGCGCTTCCAGGCACTGGATCGCGATTTCGAGGGAGGCGACACCCTCCTCTCCGGTCACCGCCGGCACGCCGCCGGTGCGCACCGCATCGAGAAACGCCATCAATTCGGCGCGCAACGGCTCGTCCTGCCCGACCGGCAGATGCCGCATCGAATAGCTGCCGTCGGTCTTGAAGCCGAAACATTCGGTGACCTGCCGCGTCAGCAGATCGCCCATCACATATTTGCCGCGCGTTGCGACCGTGACGGTGCGCGCCTTGAACGGCGTCAGCCAGTTGGTGTTGATATGGGCGAGCACGCCAGATGCCGTGCGGAACTGCAGCAGCGCGATGTCTTCGCGCTCGGCGACGGCGGAGGCGAGCTGCGGCTGCACCTCGACGATGTCGCTCTCGGTGAACCAGCGGATCAGGTCGATGTCATGCACGGCGAGGTCGATGACAACGCCGACATTGGACATGCGCGGCGGGAACGGGCCGACGCGCGTGATGCCGATCGACAGAATGTCCTCGCCCTCGATCGCCTTCTTGATGGTGGCGACGGCGGGGTTGAAACGCTCGACGTGGCCGATCATCAGAGTCACGCCAGCCTTTTGCGCGGCATCGACGATCTCGCGTCCCTCTTCCACGGTGGACGCAATCGGCTTCTCGACGAGCACGTGAATGCCCTTGGCGATGCAGGCCAGCGCGACTTCGTGATGCAAGTGAGTGGGCGCTGCGATGGTCACGGCATCGACGCCAGCGGCCAGCAGTGCGTCCAGATCGGCAAAGGTCTTGCAGCCGATCAGTTTCTCGGCGCGGGTGCGATGTTCGAGCATGGGATCGACGATGCCGACCATTTCGATGCCCGGCAGCCCGGCCAGCACGCGGCCATGATTGGTGCCCATGACACCTGCGCCCACGACGCCGACACGCAGCGTGCGCACCGCATCCTTCGCTGCGGAAGTTTCTTTCGACACCATTCAACAAACCTCAGAATTCTTAAGAGCCGGCGCGGCGATTCACCATACTGGCGCCGTGGGTTCTCCTAGCATGCCCGCCACAGATGTGGCGATTGCCCCGCGGAGCTACCCAAACACGTTTTGATTCAAAGAATTACACCAAGTCGTGAGACCGGCCAACCGCCCCTCATCGATCCGGCCCATGGGCCTGCGATCCATTGATATGACAGCACTTTTGCTGCATCCTTGGGATGTCGCGCCGCGCTGTTATCACCCGCCAATCGAGAGAAATTCCATGTTTCGCAAGCCGGTGGTCGCGCTGAGTCTCGTCATAAGCACTCTGGCGGGAACCGGTGCCGGAACCGCCCTTTGGGCGCAGACACCATCGCCAGCGCCGCCTGCCACGACACCCACTGTCGTCGAGCGGACCGCCAAGGGCCCGACCGCGCGTAACTTCCAGGTCGGCGTTTATCTCAATGTTCAGCCCGACTGCACCTCGGGCACCCTGCCCGCATTGCGTATGGTGACGCCACCGGCCAATGGCACCATCAGCATCAAGCGCGGCAAGGTCAGCGCCACCAACTACAAGCAGTGCCTCGCGCTCGAAGTCCCCGGCTTCATCGCCTTCTATCAATCGAAGGCGGACTTCGTCGGCAGCGACGAGGTCACGATCGAAGTGAAGTATCCAGCAGGACGCACGGAGGTGCAGCGGATCAGGATCGATGTGGGCGGGAGCGGCGGCGCAGCGCCGGCCGGGCCGAAGGCGCCGCAGGGACAGAAGATCTAATCATCTCTTCCGATCAGGCCTTCGTTCGACACGTCTCGAACATGCCTCGCAGCGCTCGGACGAAGACCCCACTTATTTGAACTCGATACCTCAAGCTCGTTCCCAAACACGCCGTTGACCAACAGGTGCGCTCTGGAGGGTGTCCCCTCCAGAGTTAGAGTCGAAGCCACTGTCAAACGGTCATCGCGATATGTTCCACTTGAGCATTCACGCTCTGGAAAGCGAAGTTGACGATGTCGGCATTGCTGCTGGTTCCATATCCTTGAAGAATCACAGCGCTCTGGCCGTCAAAGTTGTGATGCCCAGTGACGTCCACACGAACCGAAATATCGGTACCTGACTGGGTCAAACTCACAAAATTACCGATATTCGATCCGTCAGCGGCAATGCCTGCTGCCGACCCGAGCAGCGCCGTAAGATCGATCGTATCGGCAGCGCTATAATCCAGCACCTTATCCGCATTCCAACCGACATGATCGAACGCAAAGGTGTCGTTTCCTGAGCCACCCCGGATTTCCGCAGAGACGCCAACACCATAAATGAGGTCGTTACCATCGTCTCCGTAGATCAAGGTCCCGTACTGCTTGCCGGAATGGATCACATCATTTCCAGTTCCGCCGTGCAACTCGACATGACCTGCACTGTCAGAACCATAGATCGTGTCAGCACCGTCATCCCCCCAGACGTTTTGGTTGCCGCCTGTGCCCGTGTAGATGACGTCGTCGCCGCTACCACCGTAGAGATTGTTGGTGTTGACCCCGCTGCCGCCGACGATCAGATCATTCCCACCGTCACCGTAAATTGTGCTCGATGCACTACCGCTGCCAAACATCACGTCGTTGCCATCACCCAGGTGAAGGGTATCGCCATTGCCGCTGGTGGATATGAAGAAATCGTTGCCCGATGTCGGCGTGAAAGAAGCGGTATAATGGACGGTTACATCACCTATTGAGGAAGCCGCCCCGTCGGTTAGGTGATACTCGAAAGTCCGGTCATGACCACTGCTCGGTTGAGTGAACTTCAACGCGTCGGTAATGCTATTGTAATTCACACCCGCGCCTTGTCCATTAGCAATCGACAGCACGCCGTGCTCCGCTGCCTGATCGTTCCAGAGCAACGATTCCCCGAAAACAGCGATCTGGCCAGTACTGTTGGTATAGATGACGTCATTGACCGCCGTCAGCGGCGGCACCTCATTCACATCGGTCACGGTGACGTTGATCGTCTGGGTGGCGGTCAGCGAACCATCCGACGCACTCACGATTACCTGATAGATGTTGTCGTGGTTCAGATCCTGGCTGTTCTCGTAATCCGGAGCCGTGTTGAAAGTCAGCGCGCCCGACTGAGCGTCGATATGGAATTTGCCCGCATCGTCGCCACCACTGATGGAATAAGTGATCAGCGCACTGTCAACGTCCGTCGCATGAACCGTAGTGACTGCCGTTGTGTTTTCGGGGACTGAAAGTGCAGCAAGCGTTCCCCCGCCATCGGAGACGATCACCGGAAGATCGTTCACCGCATTGACGGTCACTCCGATCGTGCCCGTCGAAGTCGCGGTATCGGTTACGAGACCGGTGGTGAGCGTGGCGTGATCGACCACCGTCACGCTGACACCGAGGTTGAACGCGCCATTGTAGTTGTTTGGCGGGGTCATCGTCAGATGTGCCAGGTCGATCCCGGCGGGATTATCGATAACCCAGACGCCGCCCTGTATCGAACCCTGATTGAAAGTCGTCCCAGCGGGATAGCCGCTGAGTTCGATATGGGTGGCCTTCTCCGAACCGTCGGTATCGCCGAGAGCGATATGGACAGCGAACGACGTGTCTTCATTGCCGCCCGAGGCCGAGAGCACCGCCGCATCCGCGACCGGACGAACATTGATAGTAATAGTTCCCGGCGACGACCTGAACCCGTCGGACACCTGATAGGTCAGGACAGAGTAGCCGCTCTCATTCGCGTCGGGCGTGTATGTCAGATCACCATTGGCCCCGATCGATGGGTTGCTGAACAGGTTCGACACACTCTGGGTCACAAGGCCGACCCGCATCAGGGTATCGCCATCTGGATCGGTGTCGTTGGCGAGTACATTCACCCCCGTTAGAATCTGATCCTCGCTGATGGTGTAGACGTCGTTCTGGGGCTCCGGCGCGTCGTTGCCGCCGTGGATAGTGATCGTCACCGTCTGGCTGGCGCTGGCGCCGTGGGCATCGATCACCGTCGCGACGAAGTTCAACGTCACGACTTCGCCAACATGCAACGCCTTTGTTGCAGCGAGGCCGTTGTCGAGATCGTAGCTCCACACACCGGTCGCCGGGTCGATCGACATCGTGCCGTATGGCGACGCTGTCGTGTTCAGCGACCAGGTCAGATGACCCGCATCATTGATGTCGGCATCCGTGGCCGTGAGCTGGCCACTGATGATCTGGTGCGTGCCGCCCGGCAGCAGGCCATGCGCCGCGTCCCATTGCTGCGACGGAGACGCAAATGAATCCTCGTATCCGGCATAATACGGCCGACCGCTTAGACCCGCCGCCGCGATCTCCGCGATCAGCTGGTCATGCAGCGCCACATCCGCAACACCGTTCGGCGGTCCGTTCGAGCCGCCGGCGCCGCCGGGCAGGAACTTGTCGTCGATCGAGGCCTTATCGAGATTACCAAGAAGATTGTCGTGCATCGACTGCGCACGGTCCGGCAGGGTGCCATAATCCGTACCATCAGCCTCGTATTTCACGACCACACCACTCAGCGGTGCGCCACCGTCCTGAACGTATTTGGCATATTCGATCGCGAGGCGAACACCGGCCGCATTGATGGCCGTGTCGTAGTAGCTGTAGTGATCGTCGACATAGTCCCACACTGCAGCGATGGCATCGGCGAAGCCGGCGGCATGGCCAAGCGCAGCCTGCACGCCCACCAGAACCGCATGCATGTCGGCCGGCGTCGCCGCCAGCAGCGCACCGATCTGCGTGTCGATATTCTGATCAATCTCGAACTTGTGGTCCGCGGCAGTGGTCGCCGTCACCGCGTGGTCGAGGAAACCAGCGGCATAGATGTCGGCATGCGTCTGCAGCGGTGCCGAAGTGATGACCGGCGCGTCGTTCACGCCGTCCACGGTGAACGTGAAGGTACCGGGGACCGGCGTCGAGCCGTCCTGGTTGCCGTCTTCGACATAGACCTGGAATGTCGTCGACGAGTCTTCCGAGCCGTCATGGATGAACTTGATCAGGCCGGCGGCAAGCTCGGCGGCCGTGAACGACGTCGCCGGAGCGCCGCCATTCGTGATGATGCCGTGCTGGACGTTCGATACGTGGAAGACGACCTCGGAGGCGGTGTTGTCCGGATCGGTGTAGCCGAGTTCGGCGGCCGTGAGGGTATGGATACCACCTTCGGTCACCGTTGCCGCGAGCGGACCTGCCAGCGACGGCGCGTCGTTCATCGGCAGCACATGCACCGTCGCCGTATGCGTGATGCTGTTATCCAGACCGTCATTGACGACCACGGTCACCGTGCGGTCGCCCGTGCTCGGGGCATCGCCGGTGTACTGATAGACAACACCGCGCATGATGGTCTGGTAGGTAGCTGTCGACGCATCGCCGGTCACGGTGAGCACACCGTTTGTCGCATCGTAGACATAGTTCAGGTGAGCCGCTGCGAGAGCGTCCAGCGCACTCGTATTGAACGACAGACCCTCGACGCCGAGCCCATCCGGCTGCGTTGTCAATGTGACCTTCATCGAATGCATCGTCGTGGAATCGACGTCGGTGAGGGTCGCGCCGCTCAGAATCCACTGCGGCATCTGCTCGACCGCGGTGACGATGACATCGTTACCCGCTGTCACAGCACCGTTCAGATCGACCACAGGCGCGTCGTTGGTGCCATGGATCTTGATCTCGACCACATGGGTGTCCATGCCGCCGTGACCGTCCGAGACCTGGATCGTGTAGGAGATCTTCGATTCCCAGCCATTCGGCAGGAAGTCGAACGCTTCGCTCTGCGAGTTGAACGCCCAGGCGATGTCACCGGTTGTGCTACCAGCCGCCTTCACCTGGCTCGCGCCAAGCGAGAGGAAGCTCAGCAATTGCGCTGACGTGAAGTGATTCTCGATTCCAGATCCCGACGCAGAGACAGACAGGACATTTGCCGTGACAGTGTCGGAGACATCGACATCGGTCACGCTCAGCGTGCCGCCGGCGGTCAGGCCGGCGTTGGTTTCAGTGAAGAACTTCGCGTCGCTGTCGCCATTGTCGACGTGGATCACCGGCGCATCATTGGTGCCGTGGATCGTGATGGTCACGGTCTGGTTCGCCGTCGCGCCATGCTCGTCGGTCACGGTTGCCGTGAAGACCTGTGTTTTGGTTTCACCCTCGGCGAGCGCCTGCGTGGCGGCGCTTCCGTTGTCGAGCGTGTAGCTCCACACGCCGGTCGCCTGATTGATGACCATATTGCCGTAGGTCGCCGGGCCGTTGATCGACCAGGTCAGCACCGCTCCATGATCCACATCCGTGGCCGTCATCTGGCCGCTGGCGACCGACAGGAAGCCATGCGCCTGATCCCAGGCCAGAGCGTTATTCGCAACGCCTTCTTCGCCGCTGTAGATCGGACGGTCAGTCAGACCAGCTGCAAGAATCTGCGCCTTCAGGTTCGTCAGCAGCGCCTGATCCGACGAGAACTTGTCGTTGATCGATGGCGTATCGACAGCGCCCAGCAGGTTGTCGTGCATCGACTGCACACGATCGGGAGCGCCATCTGGCACACCGCCATTGATGTAGCTGAGCGCACCATCCGGCTGGTACTTCACGATCACGTCGAGCAGCGGACGTCCGCCCTGCTGCAGATACTCACCATAGACCAAGCCGAGCAGCACCGTACCCTTGTTGATCGACTGCGCATAATAAGCTGCATCGACATTGGGAATCACACCTCGGGCGTCGTCCAGATAATCCCAGACCGCCGCAATGGCGTCAGCCATGGTCGCACCGCCGCCGAGCGCGGACTGGACGGCCAAGACCACCGCCTTCATGTCGGCTGCAGTATTGATCGTGCTGCCGATCGCATCGTCCGCCACGCCATCAACATTCCGAACGGGCTCGAACTTGTGATCGACCGCGACGTCCGCGGTGACAACATTGTTCAGGCCACCAGCCTCGAACACCACCGCCGATGCCGCGCCCGATGTCATCACCGGCGCATCGTTGGACCCGGTGATCGTCACCGTGACCTGAACCGTGTCCGTCGCACCATGGTCGTCGGTCACCGTCGCAGTGAAGGTCTGCTGGACGGAGTCCCCCTGTGCCAGGGCCTGCGTGGTGGTGAGCGTGTTGTCGAGCGTGTAGGTCCACTTGCCGGTGGCATCGATCGCCATCGTGCCGTAGGTCGCCGGTCCCGTAACGGTCCACGCCTGCGTCGCACCGTGATCGACGTCCGTCGCGATCAACTGACCGGAGATCTGGTCTGCAAATCCATTGGCGACATCCCAGGCATGGGCTGCCGTGTTGCCTGCGCTGCCGGCATTGCCGCTGGCATAGGGGCGATCCAGCAGATCGGGATCGATCGCCGAAATCTGGCCTGCAAAGATGCCATGCAGCGGGTCGGCGCCATAGCGCTGCTGCAAGGCGGCCTCGCTCAGATTGCCGAGCAGGTTGTCGTGCAGTGACTGCAGCCGTTCGGGAATGCCATCGTTATTGGTATCCGTAGTGTACTTCGCGACGACATCGAGCAGCGGTGTACCGCCTGCCTTCACATAGGCCGCGTATTCGATTCCAAGGCGCGTGAAGGCTTCATTGATGGTGATCTGGTTTGCACCCTGCGCGACGTAGGCGTCGTCCAGCGCGTTCCAGATGATCGTGATCGCCGTTCCAGCATTAACGCCAAGCTCCGATTGGATCGTCGCGAGCAGCGCGTGAACCTGCGACGGATCGGCCTGCAAGCCGGCCAGTCCATTCGACACCAGAGGATGCGCTAGGATTGCAGCCGCCATGGCTGGCGTCAGATCGAGACTGCCACCCAGGCCGGCCTCGTTGATGCCGGACGGATCTCCGGATTCAATGATTGTGCCCGCAACGGCCGAGCTCGTGCTGATCACTGGCGAGTCGTTGGTGCCGACAAGCGTGACGGTGATCACACGCGAGGTCGTGCTGCCATGACCATCATCAACCGTGATCGTGAACTTCTCGATCTTGGTTTCGCCGGCCGCCAGCGGATTCAGGTCGGCATCGGTGACGTGATACTGCCAATCGACGAAGCCTGCACCGTCGTTCAACGTCTCCTGAGCGACGACCGCTGTGATATGTCCGAGGTAACCGGTGCCCTGAGGCGTCACCGTCAGCGTATGGGTGTCGCCCTGATCGTCGTAGATCCAGAAGCCGCCGCCGTTATAGCCGCCGCCCCACGAACTATCGGTAAAGCGCGTGCGATCAGCCGTTGATCCCGCCTGCGGATCGGTTTCGGCGTATTCGGTCATGGTTCCGCTATCAGGGAAGCCAACCGAAGTTGAAACAGCGTCATTGGTGCCGTGGATCGTGAACTGATAGATTCCGGTCTTGGTATCGCCATCGGAGTCCGTGACCGTGAATGGCACCGACAGCGTTGCGATTTCACCTTCGCTCAAGCCGTTGAAGCCCCAGCCCGGATTGACCGTCAGCTTGCCGGTCACCGGGTCATAGGACAGCGTCGGCACGCCGAGCGTGGTGCCTGTCGGAGTGGAAATGGTGGCGTGTGCGGTGTCGAACGCCACGGAGCCCGGGCCATCGGCACCGAAGCGGAAATCGGTTCCGCTGACCAGCGACACGACGGACGTGCCGTCTTCGCCGATATCGGCATGGAACACGGGCAGCGACGACGACGCCTGAACGAGACTGACATTCGCCAGATAGGTGCCGGTGTTGTCTGCGCTGCCGACCTCCTTGAAGGTGACGGTGTTTGCAGGATGCGCGTTGTTCGGATCTGTCTGCGCGATCAGATCGAGCGTCTGGATCGCCATCGTCGATCCCGGGTGATACGTCCCGACCAGTTGCCCGTTCCAATAGACTTCGAGTCCCGCCGACGACGGATCGGACGCACCGATCTCGAAGCTCAGCGTGTAGTGCTGGCCCGGCGGCAAGCCGTTGATGGTCTGCGAGATTGCGATATCGCCCGGAGTTGCGGCGAGATCGACCATCGGATGGCCGTTCGACGTCACAACGCCCAGGTAACCGCTCGCAATACGCTCAAGCTGAACGCCGGTCTGACCGGGCTGCGTGCCGGTGATCTTCCAGCCGGTGTCGTCGGTGGCCCACTGGCCCCAGGATTCGGTATGCGCAAAAATACCGCCTGCAAAATCGCCATTGGTGAGCAAGTTTACTGGCGTTGCCGTCCCGGCAATCGTCGGCACATCGTCGCCGACCGTTACGGTGAACGTGTTGCTCGCGGTATCGCCGTCGCCGTCGGTCACGACATAGCCGAACCGCAGTGCCACACCATCGGTGCCCGGAGCCGGATGATCGATCTGATGCGCCAGCACGAAGTTGTAGCCACCCGTCGCCGGATCCAGCGTGACCGTGAAGATCACCTGACCGCCCGCCGTGACGCCTTCCAGCGTGTGGCTGTCCACCACGTGATAGCGCACAGCCTGGTGGCCGGAGGTGACAGCCTGATTGCTGCTGTCGGTAACGGCGCTGCCATCGACGATGCCGCCGAAGGCCAGCGATCCCAGCCCGTCGGCGCCCGCATTGATGTGCAGCGAGCCTGCGACCGAGGTCGCCGAGGTGCTGTCGTTGTGCTGCGTCAGCGACACGTTGTCGATCGCGATGCCGTTGGCAACGTCGACATTGGTGAACCAGCCGTAGCGATGCCCGCCGGTGTCGGAGATCAGGTCGCCCGACACAATCGTCTGGGTGAACACCACTGCACCCGACGCATCGCGCACGATCATGTCGACCGCAAGATGGCCGGTGCCATCGTCGTGGAACGTCTGGCTGAAGGTGTACCAGCCAGCGGCGCTTGCCGGGATGTTGGTCTTGATGGTGGTCGCAGCCCACTGCGCATCGGTGAGCGGATCGAAGCCGGTGTTGTTGTTGGCCGAGATATGGAGATTGCCCTGTGAATCCTCACCAACGTGGAAGATGAAGTCGCGCAGGAACGAGCCATCCGTCTTGTTCACCGCAACCGAGTAGTCGAAGCCTTCACCGGAGCCGATCTTGTTCGGATCGAGATAGATATCGACCGAAGCCTTGAAGCCGCCGTCGAATGTGGAATCGTTGCCGCCAAAGCGCGTGAACGGTGCCGACTGGCCCGCCGTCTGCGTCACCAGCGCATAATTGCCACTATGCGTCTTGGTATCAATACCATCGACTCCTGACGCCTTGATCGCCAGATGGCCGTTTACTCCGCCCTCGAAAAACCCGGCCGACGTGCCGTCTGTCGCACTCTCGAAGCCCTGGCCGAACCCAATCTGCGTCGTCAGGTCATGCTCATTCACCGAGCTGGAATCGGCAGGACCGGCCGTCGGAACGCTGTCGACGATGACAACCGAGATCGGCACATTCAGCGAGTCGCCGTCGGCGTCCGTGGCGACCACGGTGAAGCCGAGCGTGAGTGGATCGCTTCCAGGCGCGTGATCGAGCGGACCGAACAGCGCCACCGTGTAATAAGGATTACCCGGTTCATAGAGCGTAATGCTGAACACCGCGGACTGGGATGGATCATCGACACGATAGGCAACAAGCCGCTCGTTATCGCTTCCGGGCGATTCCGGCTCGACGCGATAGGCCAGCAGAACGCCGTCCGAATGCAGCACTGGTCCGATGATCACGCCATTGCCGTCCTTGGCGAAATTCAGGTGCTTGGCGGCACCCTTGTCTGCGCCCCAGCTGACATTGAGGAAGCCGGTATGCGCATCGACCAGCGGCAAGCCGACCTCACTGACCGTCACCGCCTCCGAGGGCGCAGTCGCAACTGGCACGGAATCGACAACGGTGACCGTGATCGGCACGTTCACGGAGTCGCCGTCGGCATCGGTCGCAGTAACGGTGAAACCAAGCGTCAGCGGATCGCTTCCCGGTGCGTGATCGAGCGGGCCGAACAGTGCGACCGTGTAATACGGGTTGCCCGGCTCGTAGAGCGTAATGCTGAACACGGCTGATTGGGTCGGATCACCAACCCGATAGGCAATCAGGCGCTCGTTGTCGCTGCCAGCCGATTCCGGCTCGACGCGATAGGCCAGCAGGACACCATTGGAGTGAAGTACAGGTCCGACGACGTTGCCGTTGCTGTCCTTGGCGAAATTCAGATGCTTGGCATCACCCTTGTCTGCGCCCCAGCTGACATTGAGGAAGCCTGTATGCGCATCGACCTGGGGCAAACCAACTTCGCTGACCGTGACCGTCTCGGCAGGAGCAGTGGCCACCGGCGTATCATCATCTACCGTGACGCTGAATGTACCCGACACCGTATCGCCGTCGAAATCGCGCGCCGTATAAGCAAAGCTCAGGCTGATATCATCTTCGCTGCCGCCAACCGGATGATCGATCGGCTTCAACAGAGTGAATTTGTAGCTGCCATTGGCTTCGTCGGAGAGCGAGGCCTTGAAGACCCAGTTCGACGTGTTGCCGGCAATGAACGTGCCGGTATAGCCGACCACCGTCGTGCCGTTCTCGAGCACCTGATAGTGCACGGCCTGGCCTTGTGACGTTAGTGCAATGGCCGTTGCGCCCGCGGTGGCGATCACAGCCGGCTGAAGTCCGCTGGTGGCGGAATCCGAGTCTGTAAAGTAAACGGCGCGTCCGGTCAGGGCCGCCACATTGCTGGAAACGTTGTTCGCAGCGCCCGCGCCATCCTGCACGCCACCGGCGTCAGACGTGTCGCTGCTGTCGGCGCCCCAATGGATGCCGAGGCTGCCGGTGGCAATCGCAGTGCCTGGCGCATCGCCCTGCCCGCCGGCATTGCCGCCGCTCAGCGCATCCTCATCGACGATCGATGCCGATGTGTGAAGCTGGACGTTCGCGAGGAATGTGCCGCCGTTGTCGGCAACACCAACTTCGCGGAATTCGAGCGTGTTTGTTCCGGCAATCGCCGTGAAGGTGAAACTGAACTGCTGGAAGCCGCTGGCGCTCGGGTTGACGGTACCAACCAGCACACCATTCCACCACACCTGCGCCGTGGCATCGAAGCCGAGCGGCTTGGCGGCGTCGAAGCTCAGCGTATAGCTTTCACCCGCCGTCAGATTGGTCAGGGTCTGCGCGATCGTGACATCGCCAGGAGATGCGTCGAGATCGACGACACGGCCACCGTTGACCGGATCGGCCACGTACCATCCCGAGGGATTGCGTTCGAGGCCGACGCCGCTGATGGCCCAGCCCAGGATCGAGCCGGTCGCAGTCTCGCCGCCCCAGCCTGGCTGCGGCGGACCAAAACCGGTGTTATCGAGGAACTGACCATTCGTGATCAGATTCGCGCCCAACGTAGGGCTAGCGATCGTCGGTGCATCGTCGCGAATGTCGATCTGCAATATGCCTTCATTGAAGGCTGCCGTCTTGTCGCCGTCGCCGTCGGTGACCTGAAAATCGAACACCATGGTCAGGGCGTCGGCTGCCCCGCTCTGGTCGATATCCGGATGATCGATCGGACCACTCAGTGTGTAGGTATAGGCACCGGTGGTCTGGTTCACCACCAAGGTGAATACCGTCTGGCCACCTGCAGTGCCGGTCAGTGTGATCGAACCCTGGCCGCCGAACGCTGTTCCGTCCGTAACCGTGCCAATCACCACGGCAACGCCGTGTGACGTTAGAGCCGGGAAGCTCTGTGGATCGCCGGCCCCCTCAGCCTGCTCCATGATCGCGTTGCCGAAACGATAGACGACGCTGGTAATTTTCCCACCATCGGCGCCCGCGCTGAATGCCAGTGTGCCGGTGCTGACGGACGGGACGAAGACGCCTGCTACATCGGTGCTCTCCGTTACGGGCTGGGCCCCCAACCATGACGCAGTCGGCGTATCGTCGTTGACATTGACCGACAGCGAGCCGGCCGCGGTGTCGCCGTCTCCATCCGTCACGGTGATGTTGATCTTGATCGTCGCGTTCTCTTCCGTCGGGTTTGCCCCCGACGTCGCGGTCCCCTGAACCACCGGCGCGGACGCCGTGTAGGTATAGGAGCCGTCGGCACCGATCACCAGTGTCGCTGCCGTCGCATAATGCGCGCTCGTCGCGGTGAACGTTGTCGTGCCGTCCGTCCCCTGGACACCTGCACCCCACGTCACGCTTTCCGTATGCGCAAAGCCGTTCGCGTCCTTGTAGACGACCTGGAACGCACCGCCCGAGATCGACACCGACTTCACGCCATCCGCGCCTGCGCTGAACAGCGCGCCCGCATCGCCATGCGCGACATTGTTATCCGCAACGTCACCCGTGCCGCCGGCATTGCCCGCAAACACCGTCTGCTTCTCGTCGTCCAGCACCGTGCTGGCGGTGACGATCTTGGCCGTCGGGACGTCGTCGTTGACACTCACCGAGAGCGAACCAACGGCGGCATCGCCGTCGCCGTCCTTGGCCGTGTAGGTGAAGGTCAGCGTCTTGGTATCTTCGATGCTCGAGAGCTGCAGATCTTGGGCGATCGGCTCCGACAGCGTGAAGCTGTAGGAACCGTCGGCCTTGATCACCAGCACGCCGACCTTATTGCCCGACACATGGCCGGTTGCGGTGAAGGTGGTGACACCGTCCGCGCTGCGGACGCCATTGCTCCAGTCGACACTTTCGACCTTGGCAAAACCGTCGGCCTTGTAGATCGCATTGAAGCCCGGCAGGCCCACCGACAGGGAGCCAAGCCCATCGGCCCCCATGCTGAACAGCGCACCGGCACCACCGGAGACCACGCCGACATTCGGCGATACGTCGCCGATGCCACCGTTGTTGACCGGGGTGAACAGAGTCTGGGCCTCGTCATCCATGATTTGCGAGGCAAATACGATCGAAGCGACCGGAACCGGCGTGTCGTCATTGACATCGACCCGAAGGGTTGCCGTCGCCTGGTCCCCGTCGCCATCCGTCACCGTCACGCCGAACGACAGCGTCTTGTTCTCCTCGATCCCGGCAAGCTGGGTACCCTGCACGACCGGCGCGAACAGCGTCAGTGTGTATGAGCCATCGACGCCGACCACCAGCGTCGCCGCACCGGTCGCGCCCGCATAATGCGCGCTCGTCGCCGTGAACGTCGTGTGGCCGCTGGCGTCGGTGACCCCTGCCCCCCACGTCACGCTCTCCTGCTGCGCGAAGCCCTGCGCATCCTTGTAGATGACATTGAAAGCCGGTCCGGCAAGCGCGACCGACTTGACGCCATCGGCACCTGCGGTGAACAGCGAACCTGCTGCGCCGGTGACAGAATTATAGTTCGGCGACACGTCGCCCAGGTTCAGGAAGCCCGTGCCCGGATTAGTCGGCGTGAACACCGTCTGCGCTTCGTCGTCGAGCACACGCGACGCCGTCACGCTATGCGCCACCGGCGTATCGTCGTTGACATTGACCGACAGCGAGCCGCTGGCGGTGTCGCCGTCTCCGTCCGTAACGATGAAGTTGACCTTGATCGTCGCGTTCTCTTCCGTCGGATTTGCCCCCGACGTCGCGGTCCCCTGAACCACCGGCGCGGACGCCGTGTAGGTGTAGGAGCCGTCGGCACCGATCACCAGCGTCGCCGCCGTCGCATAATGCGCGCTCGTCGCCGTGAACGTCGTCGTGCCGTCCGTCCCCTGGACGCCTGCACCCCACGTCACGCTCTCCGTCAGCGCAAAGCCATTCGCGTCCTTGTAAATAACCTGGAACGCCCCGCCGGAGATCGTCACCGACTTCACGCCATCCGCACCCGCTGTGAACAGTGTGCCCGCATTGCCATGCGCGACATTGGTGTTCGTCACACCGTCGGCCGGCGTGTTGTTGCCGGAGAATACCGTCTGCGCCTCATCGTCCAGAACCGTCGGCGCCGTGATCACCTTCGCAACCGGCGTATCGTCATTGACGGTGATCGACAGCAAGCCGCCAGCCGAATCCCCGTCACCGTCCGTCACCGTGTAGAGGAAGGTCAGGGCCTTGCTCTCTTCGACCCCCGGAATATGCAGATCCTGCACAACCGGTGCATCCAGCTCGAACGCGTACGAACCATCTGCCTTCATGATCAGCATGCCAACCGTGCTGCCGGAGGTGTGGCCCGTCGCCATGAACGTCGTCGTGCCGTCCGCGCTGCGCACGCCGGCGCTCCAGTCAACACCTTCCGTCTTCGCAAAGCCGCCATCGCTATAGATCACGCTGAAGCTCGGCAGAGTGACCGACAGCGAGCCAAGGCCATCGGCCCCCATGTTGAATAGCGTACCCGCCGCCCCCGTCACCGTCTTGGCGTCCGACACATCGCCAAACCCGCCGGCATTGGTTGGCGTAAACAGACTCTGAGCTTCGTCGTCCAGCGCATGCGCAGCAACCACGATCGAGGCAATCGGGGCCGGCGTGTCGTCATTGACGTTCACACGCAACGTCGCCGTCGCCTGGTCGCCATCGCCGTCCGTTACCGTCACGCCGAACGAAAGCGTCTTGTTCTCCTCGGTCCCGGAGAAATGGACATCCTGCACAACCGGCGCCGAAAGCGTCAGCGTGTAGGAACCGTTCACATTGATCACCAGCGTCGCTGCAGCGCTGCTGCCGCCAATGCCCGTATAATGCGCGCTCGTCGCCGTGAACGTCGTGTTGCCGTTGGCGTCCGTGACGCCGGTGCCCCACGTCACACTCTCCGTCTGCGCAAAACCCAGTGCATCCTTGTAGACCACGGCGAATGCGGGGCCGGAAAGCGACACCGACTTCACGCCATCCGCACCCGCCGTGAACAGCGAGCCGGCATTGCCCTGCACCGAATTGTAGTTCGGGGACACGTCGCCCAGGTTCAGGAAGCCCGTACCCGGATTGGTCGGCGTGAATACCGTCTGCGCTTCATCGTCGAGCACACGCGATGCCGTGACAGTATGCGCCACCGGCGTATCGTCATTGACATTGACCGACAGCGAGCCGGCCGCGGTGTCGCCGTCTCCATCCGTCACGGTGATGTTGATCTTGATCGTCGCGTTCTCTTCCGTCGGGTTTGCCCCCGACGTCGCGGTCCCCTGAACCACCGGCGCGGACGCCGTGTAGGTATAGGAGCCGTCGGCACCGATCACCAGTGTCGCTGCCGTCGCATAATGCGCGCTCGTCGCGGTGAACGTTGTCGTGCCGTCCGTCCCCTGGACACCTGCACCCCACGTCACGCTTTCCGTATGCGCAAAGCCGTTCGCGTCCTTGTAGACGACCTGGAACGCACCGCCCGAGATCGACACCGACTTCACGCCATCCGCGCCTGCGCTGAACAGCGCGCCCGCATCGCCATGCGCGACATTGTTATCCGCAACGTCACCCGTGCCGCCGGCATTGCCCGCAAACACCGTCTGCTTCTCGTCGTCCAGCACCGTGCTGGCGGTGACGATCTTGGCCGTCGGGACGTCGTCGTTGACACTCACCGAGAGCGAACCAACGGCGGCATCGCCGTCGCCGTCCTTGGCCGTGTAGGTGAAGGTCAGCGTCTTGGTATCTTCGATGCTCGAGAGCTGCAGATCTTGGGCGATCGGCTCCGACAGCGTGAAGCTGTAGGAACCGTCGGCCTTGATCACCAGCACGCCGACCTTATTGCCCGACACATGGCCGGTTGCGGTGAAGGTGGTGACACCGTCCGCGCTGCGGACGCCATTGCTCCAGTCGACACTTTCGACCTTGGCAAAACCGTCGGCCTTGTAGATCGCATTGAAGCCCGGCAGGCCCACCGACAGGGAGCCAAGCCCATCGGCCCCCATGCTGAACAGCGCACCGGCACCACCGGAGACCACGCCGACATTCGGCGATACGTCGCCGATGCCACCGTTGTTGACCGGGGTGAACAGAGTCTGGGCCTCGTCATCCATGATTTGCGAGGCAAATACGATCGAAGCGACCGGAACCGGCGTGTCGTCATTGACATCGACCCGAAGGGTTGCCGTCGCCTGGTCCCCGTCGCCATCCGTCACCGTCACGCCGAACGACAGCGTCTTGTTCTCCTCGATCCCGGCAAGCTGGGTACCCTGCACGACCGGCGCGAACAGCGTCAGTGTGTATGAGCCATCGACGCCGACCACCAGCGTCGCCGCACCGGTCGCGCCCGCATAATGCGCGCTCGTCGCCGTGAACGTCGTGTGGCCGCTGGCGTCGGTGACCCCTGCCCCCCACGTCACGCTCTCCTGCTGCGCGAAGCCCTGCGCATCCTTGTAGATGACATTGAAAGCCGGTCCGGCAAGCGCGACCGACTTGACGCCATCGGCACCTGCGGTGAACAGCGAACCTGCTGCGCCGGTGACAGAATTATAGTTCGGCGACACGTCGCCCAGGTTCAGGAAGCCCGTGCCCGGATTAGTCGGCGTGAACACCGTCTGCGCTTCGTCGTCGAGCACACGCGACGCCGTCACGCTATGCGCCACCGGCGTATCGTCGTTGACATTGACCGACAGCGAGCCGCTGGCGGTGTCGCCGTCTCCGTCCGTAACGATGAAGTTGACCTTGATCGTCGCGTTCTCTTCCGTCGGATTTGCCCCCGACGTCGCGGTCCCCTGAACCACCGGCGCGGACGCCGTGTAGGTGTAGGAACCGTCGACATTGATCACCAGCGTCGCTGCAACGCTGCTGCCATCAGTGCCCGTATAATGCGCGCTCGTCGCCGTGAACGTCGTGTTGCCGTTGGCGTCCGTGACGCCGGCACCCCACGTCACGCTCTCCGTCAGCGCAAAGCCGTTCGCATCCTTATAGATAACCTGGAACGCGCCGCCGGAGATCGACACCGACTTCACGCCATCCGCGCCCGCCGTGAACAGCGCGCCCGCGTTGCCATGCGCGACATTGGTGTTCGCAACGTCGCCCGTGCCGCCGGCATTGCCCGCAAACACCGTCTGCGCCTCGTCGTCCAGAACCGTCGACGCCGTGACAACCTGCGCAACGGGCACGTCGTCTTCAACATTGACAACGAAGCTCGTGTTGATCGTGTCGCCGTCGGCGTCCGCTGCCTGCACCGTGAAGGTCAGACCGATCGAATTCGATTCTGACGCATGGTCGAGCTGCCCCAGCAGCGTGAACGTATAGCTGCCATGGCTCGAGGTCGGATCCAGCGTCAGGGTGAAGACCGCATTGCCCTCGCCCGGAACTCCCTTATAGGCGGTCAAGGTCTCGCCGCCGTCGGCATTGGCCGTCACGACATATTGCAGCTCGACACCGCCGGAGGTCAGAACTGTGCCGGATTCACCGGTGATAACAAGATTCAGGTTGCTGATCGTCTGCGAACCGCCAGCGATTGCCGTCGGCGTCTCGCCATTCGTCAGGAATGACAGCGTGCGACCAAAGGTGTCGCCCACGCCGCGGATATCGTTATCAGCACCCCAATTGACGTTCAGAGCACCGGTGACCGACGTGTTGTCCACGGCATCAAAACCGCCTTCTGGACCGCTCATATTCGCGCCCGGCAGCCCGTCTTCGCCAACCGCGTGCTGAGCCACCGGTTCGCCGAGCGTCGGGAGGGTGTCGGCGACAGATGCGTTAAACGTGCCGGAAACGGAATCGCCGTCGCTATCTGTCGCGGTGAACTGGAACGACAGATTGATGGATGAGAAGGTCTGCCCGTCACTTACATGATCGAGCGACCGATACTGGGTGACAACGTAGCTGCCGCTGTTGCTGGCATCAGAGAGCGTGGCAACGAAGACAATGTTGCTGGCGATTCCACCTTCGCCGCCCTCACCTTCGCCGCTCTGCTGGAGGCCGGCAAGACTCGTCGGCGCCGTGTCGCCGGTATAGGCCACCAGCACGGTCCCGTTTGCGAGCAGCACATAGTGCACCGTATCGCCATGCGACGTCAGCGTACCGATCGTCGTCGTGCCATCGCCGGTGGCCGTCACCTGCGTGCCGGCAAACACGACCGAGCGATCGCCCGTTGCGCCGGTGGTCGCGGATACGCCGCCATCGACATGATCGTTGTAGCGATCGGCACCCCAGGAGATTCCCAGCGAGCCCGTCTGCGTCGCAGGATTCCCAGACAGCGGATCCGTCAGCGCGGCATCCGCAGGCGTGCCGATAACCGGCGTATCGTCATTGATGCCAATCGAGATCGTCACGGGCGCGGTGTCACCGCTGCCATCCGTGGCGATCACGTTGATCGAGAGATTGATTGTATCTTCGGTGCCATGGATCGGATGATCGAGCGGGCGCAGCAGCGTGAACGTATAGCTGCCCTGCAGCGACGAGGCGTCGAGCGATACCGTGAAGACCTGATTGGCAGCCACAGTGAAATCGCCGCCGACATAACCGATCATCACCGGCTGGCCGTTCACGGTGGTGAATGCAAGTTGAACCGCCTGACCGTCCGAGGTCAGGCCCGCCAGCGTCGGTTGATTGAGCGAGAATGCGAAGCTGCGATTCACAAAATCGGTGCCGAAGTCGACGTTCAACGATCCCGTGACCGACGTGGCAATGCCGCCGGAATCGCCGGTGCCACCGGGATTGCCTTCCGCAAAGCCATCTTCGTTTAGCGTGACGGCCGTAACGCCGCCCGGAATCGGCGACGGGTTAGGTGTCCCATCGTTCAGATTGTCGAAGCCGCCGCCAGTGTCTTCGCCCGCGAGGAGCGCAAGACGCGCGCCCGAGGCGCCGAGCGCACCAACGGTCGCATCGCCGAAATTAGCCCCCCCCGTCGGGCCCGTCGCTCCGCCGGCAGCAGGAAGAACCGATTGATCGGTGGTGATCGGAAATGTTTGCGCGAACTGTTCGCCTGTCAGCGTGCGATCGGAGCCCATGTCGAATGCGAGATCGGTGAGCGGCTTGCCCATCGAGTCGAACACCGGATCGACGGTCACCGTCGACTGGTTGTCGAAGAGGATGATCAGCTTTTCACCGACCTTGACGAAGGTCAGCTTCTCGCTCGCGATATCGGCAAAATCGAGCTTGGTGTTCCCGTCGAGATGGACCGAAATGGCCTGCCCATTTTGCGGCTTCTCAAGCTTCAGGTTCTTCGGAGACGGCGGGGTCTGCGTGGTGGAACCGGCGAGTTGCGCGAGCAATACGGGAGCGTTCATGACTACAACCTCAAGCTGATCGGACCGAAAAACGTCCAAGTCCTGCGAGGGTTAAAATATTCTTAAGAACGTAGAGACGTCAATGAATACCTGTAAAATTTGAAGCGTTTTCGTTGCATTGGTTAAGTTCAAAAATGAAACAGCGTATTAATAAATATGAACCATTCGATAGTAATACTTGTTATAGACAGTCTATTTTTGGGAATGCCCGGAAAAATCCACAAATCGCGGCGTATCTATTGTAAAAATAAGAAGGTATTCGAAAAAACGACTTATTTTATACTTGATAAGATGACTTCTCACATCCCGCGGAACAACGAAATCAGCTCACAACCACAGGCACCTCCGCCAATATTGGACGGCCGCCTGAATTTGCTTTCGCGAGCAGACATCGACAGCCGCGCGAACCGTCGCGTAGTGGTCGCCCGTCGCGAGCAAATTTCGAAATGGGACAGTTGCTTAAAGCGCATTCGCGTCACAGCCTGATGGCGAGGTCGCCATTTGCAGTGCGCATTCCGCGAATCTCTGGGATCGCGGACTCGTTCTCCGGGCACAGACGTGAATCAGCTAGCTGCGCAGATACGCAAGTCGCTATCGCAGGACTGCTACCGCAGGAGATAATTGATAGGATAAAAGTCTAGATGCGGGTAACGACGCACGCGACCGGGCTATACTTGGCCCGATACAAAAGCGCATGCTCGCGAATGCCATCCAGCCATACGCCACGGCCTGCATAGCGATATCCCTCACCCATCGGGATCAGGCGAACAGGCATCGCACGGTGCGGGGTCAGGTACAGATGGCCGGTGACGATATCACCGGGAAAGGTCAGACGGCCGGAGGTCAGCTTGTAGACCGCCCCATTCTGACAATCGACGGAGAAGGCAGCGCCTGGAAGCAGGCCTTCGGCATGCGAGACAGTTGCGCCGGAAGCCGTTCCGGCAGCCACCAACAAACCCAACAGCGTGTGCTTGAAGCGCATCTCAATCCCCTCGTCGACCTCACCCTGACGCATTAAGAGCCCAAGATGCATGGAAGTACAAGATCGCGAAGCGCATAAAACGCCGATATCAGGCCGATTGTCGACGTTGTGTTGTCGAACTATCTCAGAGCGCCAGCGGCAAGGAAGAGCCGCCCCCGAAGCCGTCCACCTCGGCCGCGGGCAACATGTCGGTCTCACTCTCATGATGCGGACGCGCGGCATAGGGCGCGGCGAACAGGCTGACGCCTTTGTGGTCGATGGCGAAAAGCGGCATGAAATGCGGCAGATCGCGCGTTTCCGAAAGTCGGGAGTAGCGATTGTCGAGAACCAGCCAGCGGCCATCGACACGGACGGTCAGCACCGCATGGTCCTGGCGCACCGCCATGTCACGCACCAGCATCATCTTGATATCGGCCTCCGGCACGCCCGTTGCGACGAGCATGGCGAATTTGGCGATCGCATAATCTTCGCAATCGCCGATGCCCGCAGATAGCGTCTCCAGCGGCGAACTCCACAGATCGGCGACGCCGTGTTGCTGATAGTCTCCGACATAGCGGATCGCATAGTTGACGTCGCGATTGATCGCCTCGACGCGTGTGCGCAGACCCAACTCGGCGGCGGAACGCGTGACGGCGACAAACTTGCGCCCACCGGCGGCGCAGTTCTCGCTATCAGCCTTGCAGTCCTCGATCGATTTCAAGTCGGCGCGCATACGCGCTTCCACGCCGCGCCATTTCGTCCATAGCAGCCCTTCAGGCGCGCGGAACGTGAACAGGCCGAACGGCTCCTCGCTGGTGGCAGGCAGGATCGCGGCCGGAGACGGCGCATCGCTGATCACCTTGGCATCTGATCCCTGCGACGCGTCCAAGGATGCGAGTTCGATATTGCCGGGCTTTGCACGGTTCTCGCTGTCACGCTTGGCCAGCACCTGGTTGATCGTGAAGAACCGAACCGGCGGCGCGGTCATGCCCGCGTTCGGCGTATCCATGACAGGGCGTTCAAGCACCGTCTTCTTCGCGCGTGACTTTGCAAATGCTCCATCGCAAGCGCTGACGCTTACGACACCGGCGAGCACGAACCCCAGCGCACGCGGGAATGCCCGCGCCTGATCGATACGCAACATGACTGACGCCCCGTTGTCCGGAGCATCGGCCGACGTCATTGCGTCGATCCCCGTCCGGATCTTGTGGCATCAGGGATAAATCGGGGGCTGCTTCAGGCCGGTTAAAACGCGTCAACCTGGGCTTGTATGTCGTTGAACGCGCTCAATCGCCTACCAACGCATTCGCTCGAATTTTAGCGAAGCCTGCGTTTTAAGAGTTCGTTGACTCTGATGGACCGGGAGCCAGGTAACATACGGACCACCGGATGCTCCGTCGCGCTATCAGCGTTCGCGAAACGCCTCGTCGCGCAGCATGCGCGCAGGCTTTACGAGATAATCCAGCACCGACTTCTTGCCGGTCAGGACTTCCACTGTCGCCACCATGCCGGGAATGATCGGCAGCGGCTGCTCGGCAGTGCCGAGATGGTTTTTTTCGGTACGCACCATGACGCGATAGAACGTCTCGCCGCGCTCATTCTTGTCGCCCTTCTCGTCGGTGATCGTATCGGCGCTGATACGTTCGACCCGGCCGTGAAGCGATCCATAGACGGAGGAGTCATAGGCGCTGAGCTTTACAACCGCCTCATGGTCCGGACGGATGAAGGCGATGTCCTGCGGACGAATGCGGCCTTCGACCAGGAGGGTATCCTCAAGTGGCACGATCTCCATCACGCTGGCGCCAGGTGCCACGACCGCGCCAATCGTTGTGACGTTGAGTCTGTTAACGATGCCGTAGACCGGCGACCGCAGTTCAGTACGCCGAACGCGATCCTGCGCGGACTTGATGTTCTCGTCGAGCACCGCGAGATCGCCGCGCGATTTCGCAAGATCATCCTCCGCCGTGGAACGAAATGCCGTGGTGATATTCAAAAGCCGCGACTGCGCTTCCTTCACGGCGGCCTCGGTCTTGACCATGGTCGCCTGCACCACCGCGAGCTGACCGCGCATGTCGGTGGCCTGCCGGTCGGACCGCAGCATCTCGATCTCGGGAACGACCTTCTGCTCATAGAGCCGGCGCGTCAGCAAGGTTTCGCGGGTCAGCAGCGTCAGCGTCTCGGAGAAGCGGGTTTCCGACGCACGGAGCTCGTCGATTTCCTTTTTCTTCTGCCATTCCTGCTGGGCGATCACGTCGATGTCCTGCGCAAGCTTGCGCATATGGGCGTCGAACACGCTGCGCTCGGTCTGAACCGCACGCGGTGCAAGCTTTGTGAGATCTTCCGGAAACTCGACGCTGGTCTTGCCGAAAGTCTCTGCTTCCAATCGGATCACGCGGGCAGCCATGGCACCACGCCGCTCGCGGATTTCGCCAAACTGCGCTGCGAAGTTGGTATCTTCGATGCGGGCCAGCGGCTGATCTTTCCTGACGATCGCGCCTTCCTGGATCAGCAATTCGCTGATGATGCCGCCTTCGAGCGATTGCACCACCTGGGTCTGGCGCGACGGCACCACCTTGCCATTGCCGCGCTTCACTTCATCCAGCACCGCGAAATGCGCCCAGAGCAGGAACACGATGAGGAGACCGGCGACGGTCATCAACAACATCCGCGCCGTGCGCGGCGTACGCATTTCCATGGCCGCACGAACGTCGTTCGAAAATGCGAAATCAGACTGCGACATTGACCGGCCTCCCCGCGGCTTGAGGAGCCTGCGGCTGCGGACGCAAGCGCGTCAGGATCTGATCGGCGGGACCGTCGGCGACGATCTTGCCATTGTCGAACACGAGAATGCGGTCGACCAGCGACAGTAGCGACGGGCGATGGGTCGAGACGATAATGGACATCTCACCCTTGGCGAGTGTCTTGAGGCGATCGAGGAATTCACCTTCACTGCGCACATCGAAATGCGCAGTGGGTTCGTCGAGGAACAACACGCGCGGCTTGCGGATCAGCACACGGGCGAGGCCAATCGCCTGTTTCTGGCCGCCCGACAGGCTACGGCCGCCTTCGGCAACCATCATATCGTAGCCCTGCGGATGACCGGCGATGAAGGTCTCGACGCCAGACAGCCGTGCAGCCGCGAGCACTTCCTCATCGGTCGCATCGGGACGGCCAAGCGTGATGTTGTCGCGCAGCTTGCCATAGAACAGATCGGTGTCCTGCAGCACGAAACCGATGCCGGCGCGCAGGTCCGCCGGGTCGTATTGCCGGATATCGATGCCGTCGATCAGGATGCTGCCTTCGCTCGGCGGATAGAAAGCCGTCGCCAGACGGCCAACCGTGGTCTTGCCTGAGCCAACCCGGCCGATGATGCCGATCTTCTCGCCAGGCTTCACGTGGAAAGAGATGCCGTCGAGCGCTTTGGCCGGGCTGTTCGGATAGGAGAAGCTGACATTGCGGAATTCGATGCTGCCCTTGGTGATCTCGCGGGCCACGAAGATCTTTTCCGGCGGCCGCTCGCGCTCCGTCGCCATCAGGCGATCGATCGACCGCAGGGCCGACATGGTCTGTGTCGCGCGCGTCATCACAGCCGCGATGCCCGCGATGGGGCCGAGAATGCGGCCCGACAACATATTGGCCGCAACCAGCGCACCAACCGACAGTTTGCCGTCAAGAATGAGGAACACGCCGACCACGACCAGCAACAGGCTGCACAGCTGCGTCGCCACGCTCGCACTTGTCATCGCCAGCGACGACCAGAACTGCACGCCTTCGCTTGAACGCGCCGTCGCGGCGACGGAACGTTCCCACACTGTCTGCACGCGGCTTTCGCCGGCGACAGCGCGAACGGTCTCGATGCCGTTCAGCGACTCGATGAGGATGCCGTGGCGTGCAGCCGATTCCGCCTGCAGGCGCTTCATCGCACGATCGAGCGGCCGCTGGATCAAGAGACCGACGAGGATCATGACGGGCAGCATCGCCAGCGGGATCCAGGCCAGCGGTCCGGCAATCACGAACAGCACTGCGATGAAGATGATCGCGAATATCATATCGGTCGCCGACACGACCGTGCCCGACGTGAAGAATTCGCGCACCGAGTCGAAGTCGCGCATCTGATTGGCGAGAATGCCGACCGAGGGCGGACGCTTGTCCATCTTCAGCGCCATCACATGTTCGAAGATGTTCGACGCCAGCACCACGTCGATCTTCTTGCCGGTCATGTCGATGATGCGGCTGCGGACCACCTTGAGCAGGAAGTCGAATGCGATCGCCAGCGACAGGCCGATACCAAGTGCAACCAGCGACGGGATCGCGCCATTCGGAATGACGCGGTCATACACGCTCATAGTGAACAGCGGCGCGGCGAGCGCCAGCATGTTGACGATGAAAGCTGCAATGGCGACATGGCTGTAGTTGGAGCCGAACCGGCTGACGACGGACCAGAACCAGTGCGCCTTCGGCAAATCGCCGGCGGCGATCGCGCGCGGATCGCTGACGGACGCCGGACGAACGAAATAGACGAAGCCGGCATATTTCTCTTCGACGGCTTCGATGCGCTCCATGGCGATCGCACCGTCACCGACGGGGGTTGCCAGTGTCAGACGGCCACTCGCCAGATCGATGCCGCGCAGAATCCGCGTCGAACCATCGTGAAACAGAAGCACAGCAGGCAGGACCAGCGCAGGGATATCCTTGAGCGGTCGCTCGTTCAGTTCGGCCTCAAGGCCCGCCCGCTGCGCGGCACGCTCATACAGTGCCGTTGTCAGCACGCCGCGCTCAACCGGGAGACCGGCAAGGAGTGCACTGCGGCTGACAGCTCTGCCGTGGTGAGCGGCGAGATAAAGCAGGCTGTCCGTTAACGGATCGGCATGCTGATGCTCGACCTCCGCTACGGGCGCAGCCGGCAGGTCCATTGCGATATCGAACTGGGGTGAGCGAATGTTCAATGCAGCCTCGGAAATTCCAGGCGCCTTGTATGACCCGTGCGCGGATCTACTGGCCTTACAAAATATGACTTGCCAGCTTTACAGGCGATCCTTGCGGAGCGCCTGTACTATTTCGCGGTTCAGACGAATTGCTGAACTTACGGTAAATCCGACCGCGGATTATAAATCCGCGTGCTTAATTGGTTAACGGCGCCCCGCAGAAGCATCGGCCGACACGCTGCCCTGCCCGACCTGGCCCGATGTCACGAACAATGCGTTGGCGTTCGACAGATCTTGCGAGGCCCAGCGATCACCGAACAGCACGGCTTTCGGTTCCAGCGCCGGTGCGAAAGGCGAATTCCAGGTCTGGAACGGCAGAACCGTATTGAGCGGTTCGGATCCCGGCTCCGGCGCCGTCAGCAAGATCGGCGGCAGGCGATACGGGATCAGGCCGGATGCACGGCTCTCGATCGGCTCAGACTCCGGCGGCTTGCCGGTCTTCAGATAGGACAGCAGCTGTCCCATGGCCGCCAGCAACTGATAGTCGGCGAACACGGTGACGCCGCGTGCAGACACCAGCGAGACGTTGGCGTTGAAGTACTGGTTCTGCGAGTTGAGCAGATCGATCAGCGTGCGCTGACCGAGCTCATATTCCTTGTTGTAGGCCACGAAGGTGCGACGGGCGGCTTCAACTTCACGCACCAGCGCTGCTGCACGCTCCGTCGTGATCGTCCGCGCAGCCCACGCCTTGTCGAGCGACTCCAGCGCATCACGCTGCAGGCGTGCATGGCGCTGCTGCTGCTCGATCATGCGTTCGCCAGCTTCGGCGCGCTTCCACGCATCCTGACCGCCGCGGAAGATATCCCAGCTGACGACAACCTTGCCGCTGACTTCATCGCGATTGCCCGGATAGGTGATCGAGTCCTTGCCGCGCAGCGCGCGGCCTTCCAGGGCGACGTTCGGAACGAATGCGCCGGCGGTCGAGTCGAAAGCACGCTTGGCCGCATCGACATCTGCACCAGCGGCGCGGATCGTCGGATTGTACTTGAAGGCGACGTCGAGCGACTCGTTCTTGGTTGCTGGCATATCCGGCAAGCGACCGGGGAAACGCACATTGAACGGCTCAAGACCAACGGTCTTGCGATACTTGGCGCGTGCAAAATCGAGGCTGAGGCGGAAATCCGACAGCACGGCTTCTGCCGCGGCTACACGCTCTTCCGCCTGCTGGGTATCGCCCTCACCGGCACGACCGCCAGCGAAACGCGCGCGGACATTGGCGCGCAGTTCGAGATGAACCTTGAGATTTTGTTCGGCAAGCGCGACCAGACGCAAATAACGCGTCACATCGACATAGGCTTCGGCCGCATCGAGCGCAATCAGTTCGGTCCGTTCAAGCACCCGGAACGCAGCAGCATCGACGCGCGCAGCCTGACGCCAGATGTCGTTGATGGACGCAAAGCCGTCGAACACCAGCTGGCGCACCGTTACCGACGCCTCGCTGCCGTTCACATAAGAGCCATTGCCGGCCGGCGCAGGAACGATTGCCCGGTTCAACATCTCAGGGCCGGTATTCGCCTGCAGCCTGATCTGAGGCAGCAAAGTACCTTGGCTCTGGCGAAGTTCGGCTTCGGTGGCGCGGCGATTGGCAGAAGCCTCGCCGACACCTGGGTTCGTCTTTACCGCCTGATTGATGGCGTCAAGAATGAAAAATGGCTCGGCTGCATAAGCGAACTTGCCGCTCGATCCCAGCAATACAACTACAAGGAAAATCTTTGCGATCTGCTTCATGGATTGAGCGCTAACAAGAAACGGAACTTGCCGCAATCCGAAAGCCACATTTTAGATCGAAAACTGACTCATTGTTGCAAGAATGCATTACCTTGTGCGGAGGCGGCACGGTCCGCTTATCCGTCACGGCATTGTCATTTTCGTCCCTGATTTCAGGCATTTATCAATGCCTAACAACAGGTTAACACGATTTCGTGAGTGGCAGAACCACCTCCAGGACGATGAATGCGCGCTGGGCGGGTCAGAGCGCGCCCAATTGTGGCAACCATCGCTATTTCGTAAAATGGAAAAAGATACGGCATGAAGGGACCGTGGTAGCCCCTCGCCGCCACCAATTCAGGCGAATGCACGCTGTGGGTGCATCGATTCGGGCGAGTATCGCCCGGCCGCCGCTAGCTCCGCTTGTAGTCATCCTCGATGCGAACGATGTCGTCCTCACCAAGGTAGCTGCCCGTCTGCACCTCGATCAGCTCAAGCGGAATCTTGCCGGGGTTTTCCAGACGGTGCGTGGCACCGAGCGGGATGTAGATCGACTCGTTCTCGTGGACGGTCTTGATCTGATCGTTGATCGTCACCTTCGCGGTACCACGCACAACGATCCAGTGCTCGGAGCGATGGTGGTGCATCTGGAGTGACAGCCGCTCGCCGGCTTTGACCACGAGACGTTTCACCTGATAGCGCTCGCCATCCTCAAGAGCCTGCACAGATCCCCATGGGCGATGCACCTTGAGATGATCCTCGGTGACCTGCGGCGCCGTGACCTTCAGCTTCGCCACAAGCCGTTTCAAGCCGTTGGCATCCTTCTGGCGGGAGACCAGCACGGCGTCGTGCGTCGCGACCACCACGAGATCGTCGACGCCCTCCAGCGCCACCACCGGACCATCGCTGGCCACGTTGCAGTTGCGCGAGTCCTCGAACACCGCCACGCCCTGCGCGGCATTGCCCTGTGCATCCTTGTCGGACAGCTCCCACACTGCGAGCCACGAGCCGACATCCGACCAGCCGCAGGACACCGGCACCACGGCCGCCTTCGTCGTCTTCTCCATCACGGCATAGTCGACAGAGATCGATTTTGCCTTCCCGAAAGCGTCCGCATCGAGCGTAAAGAAGCCGAGATCGCGGCCGGCCTTCGCCACAGCGCTGGTGATGGTCTCGACACTATCGCTGTCGACGCGGCGATATTCATCGAGCAGCATCCCCGCCCGAAACATGAAGTTGCCGCTGTTCCAGAGATACCCGGCCTCAATATAACCGGTTGCCGTCTGCAGATCCGGCTTCTCGACGAATTTGGCGACACTCTTCACCTCGCCGGAAAGCACCTGGCCGGGTGAAATATAGCCGTACTCGGTGGCCGGACGCTCCGGCTGAACGCCGAACGTCACAATGTGGCCGGCATCGGCAACCGCCAGCCCAGCCCGACACGCCGCCACGAAAGCCGGCACGTCGCGCACCACGTGATCGGCGGCAAGCGCAAGCACGACGGCTTCCTCGTCCCGAGCCTGTGCAAAAGCAGCACCGGCGGCAATGGCCGGGCCTGAATCGCGCCGCGCCGGCTCGAGCAGGATGTCTGCATCGAGCCCGATCTCGGCGAGTTGTTCGCGCACCATGAACCGATAGGCGGCGCTGGTGATGACAATGGGACGATCGAACAAGCCAGCATCGGACACGCGAATCACGGTGTCCTGAAAGGTCGAGCGCGGCCCGAATAATGGCAGAAATTGCTTCGGGCGCCCCTCACGCGATGACGGCCACAGGCGCGTACCAGCACCGCCACACATGATCAGGGGAATAATGCGCTTGCTCATCAGTCGCTCTCAACCCTTCGCGTTCAGATTACCGTAGTGGCTGCGATACCACGTCACGAATTGCCGAATCCCCTCCTCGATCGAGGTATCCGGCTTGAAGCCGACGTCACGCATCAGATCGTCCACATCGGCAAAAGTCTCAGGCACATCGCCCGGCTGCATCGGCAGCATCGTCTTGATCGCCTCAAGCCCCAGTTCCTTCTCAAGAACCGAGACCACATGCAAAAGGTCCTCTGGCTTGTGGTTACCGACGTTGTAGATTCGCGCTGGCGCCTCGTCCTCGCTACCGGTCGGCACATGATCAATCAGCCGCCCGATAGCACCGACAACGTCGTCGACATAGGTGAAGTCGCGTCGCATGTTGCCGTGATTGAAGAGCTTGATCGGCTGCTTGTCGAGGATCGCCTTGGTAAACAGGAAGATCGCCATATCCGGCCGGCCCCAAGGACCATAGACGGTGAAGAAACGCAGCCCGGTGGTCGGCAGGCGATAGAGATGGCTGTAGGAATGCGCCATCAACTCGTTGGCCTTCTTCGTCGCAGCATAGAGACTGACCGGGTTGTCGACTCTGTCGCTGACGGAGAACGGTTTCTTCTTGTTGGCGCCATAGACCGAGGATGACGACGCATAGAGCAGATGCGCGCAGCCATTGTGCCGGCATCCTTCGAGGATATTGAGAAAGCCCTCGAGGTTGGCATCGGCATAGGCGTGCGGCTGCTCGATGGAATAGCGCACACCCGCCTGCGCAGCGAGATGAATGACAACAGGGAATTTGTATTCGCCAAACAACGCCGCGATCGCGGGACGATCTGCCAGATTCGCCCTCACAAAGGTAAAGCGAGGCTGGCCCTCCAGCAGCTTCAGCCGCGCCTCCTTCAGCGCCGGATCGTAATAGCTGTTGACGCTATCGAGACCAACGACCGTTCGGCCTTCGGCCAGCAGCTGCCGCGTCACGTGGAAACCGATGAAGCCGGCAGCACCGGTGACAAGGATGGGTTGTTCAGACATCGTGTCCCCAGACATTCGCCAGAAATCGCCATGTTGCATGACGATCCGTGTCGCATTCCATTAGCCATCCAGGCGATGATGTTGCAACACTTCGGCATCGCAGCATCCGATTGCGTCAGAAGCGCGGCCTTCGCCGCTAGCTATGCCATGAAAACAGGGTAAGAAGAGCCGCCGTGCATAACTTCGAACTATTTGTCTCATTGCGACCCAAATCTTCCCCGCAACGCATGTCTTTCCTGCGATCAATGTCATCCCGATGTCGTCATTCGAATTGATTACAACCTTCGTCGCTCTGGTTGTAGCCGCTGTTCTGTCCGCGGCTTGCATCAAGGCCATTCATCCGCTGCTTATCCGTTATGCAATGGCGCGACCGAATGCCCGATCGTCCCACAAGGTGCCGACACCGCAAGGCGCCGGCATCGCGGTGATATCAGTCACACTGCTGGTTGCCGGGTGCTCGATTGCAAGTCTTTCCGTTTCAGCGACACCGGCGCTGTGGGTGCTGTTCGCTGCAACGATCCTGATCGCGACCATCGGCGCAATTGATGATCTGCGTCCGATTTCCGTGACGCCGCGACTGCTCCTGCAAGCCGTCAGTATTGCCGCGATCCTGTTTGCCCTGCCCCCGACACTGCAGATCACACCGGGCCTGCCTCTCTGGATCGAACGCGGCTTGCTGCTGCTGACCGCACTCTGGTTCGTCAATCTCGTGAATTTCATGGATGGGCTCGACTGGATCACAGTGGCCGAGGTGATACCGATTACCGCAGCGCTGGTGCTGATCGGCTTCTCCGGGCAACTGCCGTTATCGACGGCGCTCATTGCCGCTGCGCTTTGCGGCGCCACACTCGGCTTCGCGCCGTTCAATCGGCCCGTTGCGAAGATGTTTCTGGGCGACGTCGGCAGCCTCCCCATCGGGCTGTTGCTGGCCTGGTGCTTCCTGCAACTGGCCTATGCGCACCATCTGGCTGCCGCCATCCTGCTGCCGCTGTATTACCTTGCCGACGCGACCATCACCCTGCTCCGGCGGCTGGCAAAACGCGAGCCGGTGTGGCTGGCGCATCGCTCGCATTTCTACCAGCGCGCGACGGACAATGGCTTCGCCGTGATCGAGGTGGTGCGAACGGTGTTCGTACTCAATATCGGCCTGGCGGCCCTCGCCGGGCTGTCGATCTATTTCCGCTCAGGCGTCGCCGACACAGCTCTGCTTGTCCTTGGCAGCGTCGCCGTCGCCGCGGTATTGAAGGCATTCTCGACGCCGCGCCGCTGACGCAGACTCACTGCGCCGCCGCCCGATATTCCGGCACCGCATCCTTCAGCGTCGCCACAGCGACCTCGTGTTGATCCGCCTCAATGGCGCTCCGCAAGATCGCAAGCCAGCTGTTCAGCGTCTCCAACGGCAGTTCGTTCGGGCGGGCAGCGACGATGCCGGCAATACCGATCTCGCTGGTTGGCTCCTGCTCGGCGAACAATATCTCGTTGAGCCGCTCGCCCGGTCGGACACCGGTGAACACGATATCGATATCGTAGCCGGGCTGAAGACCGGACAGCCGGATCATGCGGTCGGCGAGATCGACGATCTTCACCGGTTGCCCCATGCTGAGCACATAGACCGATGCATCGGCATGCTGCGCGTTCATCGCATGGGTTGCCGCGGTGACGACCAGATCGCAGGCCTCGCGGATGGTCATGAAGTAGCGCACCATATCGGGGTGCGTCACCGTCACCGGCCCACCGGCTTCGATCTGCGCCTTGAACTTCGGCACGACGGACCCATTCGACGCCAGAACATTACCGAACCGCACCGAAATTAGCCGCATGGGTGATTTGGCGTCACTGCCGCTGATAGCGTCGCCATCGAGCGCCTGGCAATACATCTCGGCAAAACGCTTGGTGAGGCCAAGCATCGACACCGGCTCGATTGCCTTGTCGGTCGAGATCATCACCATCGCATCAGCGCCCGATGCGAGCGCCGCATCGGCGACATTCACAGAACCGAAGATGTTGGTCTTGACACCCTCGCCCCAGTCACGCTCCAGGATCGGCACATGTTTCAGCGCGGCTGCGTGAAACACCGCATCCGGCTTGAAGGCGATCATCAGTTGATGAATGCGTTCGCGGTCCCTGACATCGGCGATGCGGCCCTCGATCGCTGCGCTGGTGACTTTGGCCGCCAGCTTTTCCATAGCCGCATGAAGCGCCGGTTCTGAATTCTCGATAATGAGCAGCCGTGCCGCGCCGAACGTGATGACGCGGTCGCAGATCTCGTAGCCGATCGAGCCGCCACCGCCGGTCACGACGATCGCCTTGCCGCGCACGAAATTCTCCAGTCGGGCATAGTCGATCTTGACGCTCGGCCGCAGCAACAGATCCTCGACTGCCACCGGCGCCAATTGCGGCGTATCGCGGCTTTCCTCGAGCGACGGAATCCGGCTGACCGTCAGCCCGAGCTTGCGCGCACGCATCAGTACCGACTCGGGCAACGCCTCTGCTTCAAACGCCGACGGCGTCATCACGATCCGTTCGATCGGGCGTTGCCGCGTGCTGAAGTCATCAACGACATTACCGAGATCGTCGATGCCGCCGAGGACCGGCACACCTCGGATCGCCTGTCCGCGATCGGAGTTCGCAGGCGACAAGATACCAACCGGCCACATGCGCTTGACGGCACCACTCTCAATGCCGCGCAAGAACACCTCGGCATCGGCCGCACGACCAATCAGCAGTGCCGGCGACGCATCCATCGCGCGCGCCTGATTGCGCGTACGCGTATAACGGAAATAGCGATAGGCCAGTCGCGATCCGCTCAGAAAGAAGATCTGGATGAACCAGTAGATAATGATCGTTGTCTTGCCGAGGAAGAACGTGCCGTACACGTTCGGCGCCAGGAAGATGTAGTCGAGCACCAGAAGTGCGCCCGTCAGCACCGTGGATGCCTTGATGATATTCAGCAGGTCGGGCAGCGAAATGAAGCGCCACTTCGTCGTCGTCAGATTGAACAGGTAACAGACGAAAAAGCTGAAGACGACGAAATACGGCAGGATCTTCAGGAGCAGCGGCAGCCGATCCCACAGATTTTCGCCATCGAAACGCAGCACGAAGCTGAGAACGACCGCGGCCGCCGTGACGATGGCGTCATGCGTCGCAATCAGCCAGTTGCGGGCAGAAAACTGTGTGATGCGTGTCATGACTGTCCGCTGCGCGCGCGCTCGACCAGCGACGTCGTGCTGTGGCCTTGCAGGATATCGATCAGGATCACCTCTCCGCCGTTGGCGGCGACAACCTCATGGCCGACCACCTGCTCTCGCGTGTAATCGCCGCCTTTGACCAGCGTCGCCGGCGCGATCTGCGTAATCAGGTTCAGTGGGGTATCCCCTTCGAAAATCACGACCAGATCGACCGCTTCCAGCGCCGCAAGCACTTCTGCGCGGGCGCGTTCGTCCTGCACCGGGCGCCCCTCGCCCTTCAGACGCTTCACCGACGCGTCGCTGTTGAGGCCGACGATCAGGCGATCGCAAGTCGCGCGCGCTGCCGTCAGAACCTTTACATGACCGGGATGCAGGATATCGAAACAGCCATTGGTGAAACCGATCCGCAACTGCTGCTTGCGCCAGTCGGCCAGTTGCGCATTGAGCTCAGTCGATGCCACGATTTTCTCTTCAGCGGCCAGAAATGCATGCGGCAAAATCCGGCGACGCAGTTCGGACGGTGTGACCACCGCCGTCCCCATCTTGCTGACAGCGACCGCTGCTGCGGCAGTTGCCGCGCGCAATGCCGCTTCCCAGTCAACTCCGGCCGCGAGCGCTACAGCCAGCATCGCCGCCACCGTGTCGCCGGCACCCGAGACGTCGCGCACCTTGACCGGCAGCGCCGGCACATGGATGGGCTCGCCATCGCGCGGCACCAGCGTCATGCCATGCTCGCTCTGGGTCACCAGCATCGCGGCGCAGTCCGCCAGAATCATCGCTTCCTGCGCGGCGGTCGCGATGTTGATGTCGCTGTCTGCACGGCTACGCGTTGCCTCGGCGAATTCCTTGCGGTTCGGCGTCAGCAAGGTCGCGCCGCGGTAAATCGCAAAATTTGCGCTCTTGGGATCGACGATGACGCGCTTGCCGAGCTTCTTCGCCGCGTCGATGACGTTGCGGATCACCCGCGCGGTCAGCACGCCCTTGGCGTAGTCGGACAGCAGTACGATGTCGACACGCGCGAGTTGCGGCAAAATCGTATCGATCAATTGCTTCTCGATGGCGGCGGACGCGGGCGCAGCCAGTTCCCAGTCGGCGCGCAGCATATGCGTCGCGAAATGCTCGGACACGAAGCGCACCTTGCGTGTCGTCGGGCGCGATGAATCCGCGACCAGCAATGCTTCGATCAGAGGCTCCTGCGTGAGCGCATTCTTGAGCGTTGCACCGGCATCGTCCTCACCGACCAGACCGACAAAGATGCATTTCGCGCCGAGGGCTGCAATATTGCGTGCGACATTGCCGGCGCCGCCAATATTGATCTCGCTGCGCTGGACCGCGATGACCGGCGCAGGCGCTTCCGGCGAAATCCGCGACACCTCGCCATAGACGAATTCGTCAAGCATCAGATCGCCGACGCAGAGCACTGTCTGGTCGGCAATCGCGTGCGACAGGGCGTCGAAATCAAACATCACACCGGTACCTGTTGTGCCGTCAACGGAAGCGATCGGGCTGGTCGAGGAAGCCCTTCACATAATGCGAGACCGCATCTTCCAATGTTGTAAAACCGCCGTTGTAGCCGGCGCCGCGCAACCGATCGACTTCGCTCTGCGTGAAGTACTGATAGCTGCCGCGAATCTGCTCGGGCATGTCGATATAGTCGATGTTCGGCCTGGTGCCGAGTGCAGTGTAGGCAGCCAGCATCAGATCCTTGAAGCTGCGCGCGGTTCCCGTCCCGACATTGAAGATGCCGCTGACATTGGGTGACGCCAGCAGCCACATCATTACGCGGACGACGTCCTCGACATAGATGAAGTCGCGGCGCTGATCGCCATCGGGAATACCTTCGCGATGCGACTTGAACAGCTGGATGCCGCGGCCGGCCTTGATGTCGTCGAAGCGCCGCGCCAGCACGCTCATCATTGAGCCCTTGTGGTACTCGTTCGGCCCGAACACGTTGAAGAACTTCAGGCCGGCCCATTGCGGCGGCATCTTTTCGCCCTTGGCGACGCGCTCGGCCACCGCGAGGTCGAACAGGTGCTTGCTCCAGCCGTAGAGGTTCATCGGCCGCAGTTTTTTGAGTTCGGGAACGGTCTGCTCGTCGCGAAAGCCCTGCGCACCATCGCCATAGGTCGAAGCGGACGATGCATAAATCAGCGGCGTCGCATTGGCCGTGCACCAGTCCAGCAGGCGCATCGAGAGGCGGAAGTTCGTTTCGATGACCAGATCACCGTCGGTCGCGGTGGTTTCCGAAATCGCGCCGAGATGAACGACCGCATCGAGCTTGCGGCCCTTCAGCCAGTCCATCAGTTCGGTTGGCGGCACCACATCCGCAAGTTGCCGCTTGGCGAGATTACGCCATTTTCCATCATGGCCGAGCACATCGCAGACGGCCACGTCCGCGCGGCCGGCGTCGTTCAACGCGGCCACGACATTCGATCCGATAAAACCGGCCCCTCCGGTCACAAGCAGCATGAAGTCCCCGATCTCATGATTGACCCACCTTTGCCCCAACCCTGCCCCACAGGCAACTTGGGCGCAGGGATGTCATAAAGACCGTGGGGACATATTTGGAAGCAACCCAAATGGCTTTACCTGCCGGAACGGAGCGGGTACCGACTTGAGCCGGATGTTGCCCGCGGTAGAACAGCGAAGTCCTTGAAAGAATGAACGTAAATTCCCCATACCAGGGCGTGACGGTCGATCCGGACGATACCCGGCCGATCCTGATCGTGCCCTATATGTGGATCGGCGATTTCGTCCGGGGTCATACGGTCGTCCGGGTCCTGAAAGAGCGCTGGCCGAACAGGCCGGTCGATTTGCTGGTGACCAGACTGGTCGCCCCGCTGGTCGACTACATGCCGGGCGTGCGCTCAGGCATCGTCTGGGACCTGCCCCGCAGCCAGCTTGCGCTCGCCAAACAATGGGAACTGGCCGCCACCCTGCGCGCTCGGAACTACGGCACCGCGCTGGTGATGCCGCGGACCTGGAAATCGGCTCTGGCACCCGCTCTGGCCGGCATCCCGGAGCGCATCGGCTTTGTCGGCGAGGCGCGCTTCGGCCTGATCAATCAGTGGCGCTGGGGCGAAAAGAAGCTGCCGCGCATGATCGACAAGAAATGCGCGCTGGCGCTGCCAGACGGCACGCCGCTGCCGCCGGAATGGCCGGTGCCCCAGTTCCGCGTGCCCGCCGACGAAATCGCGCGCTGGCGGCAGGCCAATGGGCTGGGAACCGGCCCGGCCGTGGCGCTCGGGCCCGGCTCGGTGGGCTCGTCCAAGCGCTGGACCTATTATGCCGAGGCGGCAAAACTGCTGGTCGCGCGCGGGCTGGACGTCTGGGTCATCGGCGGCCCCGGCGAGAAGAACCTCGCCAACGAGATCATTGCCGCCGCCGGTCCCCGCGCTCGCGACCTCACCACGGGCGACCTGCGCAATGGCGTGATCGGCATGGCCGCCGCCAATGTCGCCCTGGCCAATGATTCCGGTCTGATGCATATTGCTGCGGCTGTCGGCACGCCGACCATCGGCATTTTCGGACCGACCAGCCCGCAGCTTTGGGGACCGCTCAATCCGCTGGCGGCGACCGTGCAGACCAAGACCATCGTTCCGTGCCAGCCGTGTCACAGACCGGTCTGCACCATGAACAACCATGCTTGCATGCGGGACATTCCGGCCGACGATGTCGCCGAGATTATCCAAAGCGTGATGGCCGAGGCGTCCAACAGAAGCGCACAGATATGACGACCGCGCAGACAAAACCCGCAGCGTTTCTGGATCGCGACGGCGTTATCAATTACGACGACGGCTATATGGGCACGGCCGATCGCATCCGCTGGATGCCGAACGCGGCCAAGGCCATTCGCCGGCTCAACGATGCCGGCTATTTCGTCTTCCTGTTTTCCAACCAGTCCGGCGTCGCACGCGGTTATTTCACCGAAGACGAACTCAATACGCTGTTTAAGTGGATGCGCTCCGAACTCGCCGCACAAGGCGCCCGCATCGATGACGTCCGCTATTGCCCGCACCATCCGGCCGGATCAGTTGCGGGCTATCTGGAAGATCATCACTGGCGCAAGCCGAGCCCGGGCATGATCCTCGATCTGATGCAGCACTGGCCTGTGCAACGCAAAGGCAGTTTTGCCATCGGCGACCGCGATACGGATATCGAAGCGGCCAAGGCCGCGCATCTACCCGGCTTCCTGTTTGCCGGCGGTGACTTGGACGCGTTCGTTGCGGATATCCTGCAGGGTCAGAGCAGCCTGCGATAAACTTCCGCGATTCCGCGCGCTTCTGCATCGAGACTGAATTTGTCGAGCACACGCTGGCGTGCACGTTCACCCATGGCTGCAGCGGCATCGGGATCGCGCATCAGCGGCTCCAATGCCAGCATGAGTGCCACTGCATCGCCGGTCGGCACGAGCTTGCCGGTCACGCCCTCCTCGACCACGATCTCCGCGGCGCCCGCACGCGTTGCGACCAGCGCGGCCCCCGCCGACATCGCCTCGATCAGCGTCAGACCGAAGCCTTCATTGCGCGAAGTGAAAGCGTAGATCGTCAGGCGTTGATACCATCGCTCGACCTCTTCGATCGGCAACTCGCCGGTGATAACGATGCGCGACTGCAGACCGGCATCGGCGATCTTCTTCTTGAGGTCATTTGCAAAGCCGATCTGGTCCGGCGTGATTGCGCCGACGATGACGGCGATGAAATCGGGATAGCGCGGCAACAACTCGCACATCGTCTCGACAAACAGATCGGTGCCCTTCTGCGCGCGCACGCGGCCGAAGCAGCCGATTGCATAGCGCCCCGATAGCTTCGCCTCGGCAAACGCCGCTCGGCGATCGATGGGCGGCGCGTAGCGGTCGGTATCCACACCATGCGTCACCACCGTCGCAGACCGTTTCAGATATGACGCGGAAATATCGCTCGTCGCGATGATGGCGTCCATCCGGCTGATCAGCCAGCGTGTGATCCAGGTATGATGGCGTTGCGCTGCCGAGGTGAAGAGCAGTTTCAGCGGCCACCCGAGCGCCTTGAGCAGAACGCCGACAATCATCTCGTTGTTGCGCCGCGCGTGCCAGATCACAGGCTTGCGGCGCAGCCACAATTTCATGAGGTCGCCGATATCCATGCGCGCAATGCCGGCGGGCGCGTCGGATCCAAGCCAAGCCGCATCGAACATGTCTGCGAGTTTCGGCGCCACCATGCGATTGGTCGCCGTCACACCGGAGTAGCGCCAGTGCAGATTCGTGACGATCAGCTGCAGTTTATCGGCCGTTTTGCCCGCAATCGGCACAGGTGACTCCATTTCGCCCGATTTCCTATACGCAACATTAAGCATAGTGGCCAGTTGCCGGCCGTCGAAACCCACTCTTCATCCCGGGCGCGATAGCGTTCCCAAAACGGGAGAGTGAGTAAATCCAATGACCGTCCTTGTCACCGGCGGCGCCGGTTATATCGGAAGTCACATGGTCCATGCGCTGGTGGAAGCCGGCGAGAGCGTGGTCGTGATCGACAATTTGTCGACGGGCTTCTCAACATATCTCCCCGAGGGCGTTCCGCTGTTTATCGGCGATGTCGCTGATGAGAACCTTGTCGAGGGCGTCATTGCTGCCCATGGCATCGACGCCATCATCCATTTTGCGGGCTCTGTCGTCGTGCCGGAATCGATGCGCGACCCGCTTGCCTACTATCGCAACAACACGATGACGACACGCAACCTGCTCAGCGCGGCAGTGAAATGCGGCGTCAAGCGCTTCATCTTCTCATCGACCGCTGCCGTCTACGGCAATCCCGATTTCACGCCGGTGGCAGAAGATGCCCCAACGCGTCCGCTGTCGCCTTACGGATCATCGAAGCTGATGACCGAGATTATGCTGCACGACATCGCACCGGCCTATGGCATGGAGTTTGTCGCGCTGCGTTACTTCAACGTCGCCGGCGCCGATCCGCAGGGTCGCACAGGCCTCGCCACCATGGGCGCGACGCATCTGCTCAAGATCGCAGTCGAGGCCGCAACCGGTCAGCGCAGCAAGATCGACGTGTTCGGCACCGATTATCCGACGCCCGACGGAAGCTGCATCCGCGACTTCATCCATGTGAGCGATCTTGTGCAGGCCCACCGCGCCGCGCTGAGCTACCTGCGCGAAGGCGGAGCATCGACCACCCTGAATTGCGGCTATGGCCGCGGCTATTCGGTGCTGGAGACCATCGAAGCCGTACGACGTGCATCGGGCCGCAACTTCGCCGTTCAATACGCGCCGCGCCGCGACGGCGACATCATGACCATGATCGCCGATACGTCCCGAATCCGCGCCACGCTGAACTGGACGCCGCAATACGACGATCTAGAAACCATCGCACGTCACGCGCTGGCCTGGGAAGAAAAGCTAGCCCGAGAGCGCTATGGGATCGAATTAATAGCGAAGTCGGCCTAAGCATCCGATCAGCGCCGGCACTGCGTCGGCGTCTCTCCGAAACGCCGTCGAAACCGCTGATTGAAGTATGAGATCTCGTTGAAGCCACTGGCCAGCGCGATCTCACTGATCTTCAGCCGATCGCCCTGCTCGCTCGTCAGCAAACGCATTGCATGTTGCAGACGGCACTCCAGAAGGCGTTCGGTGAAACTCGATCCGGTATCTTGCAGGAGGTCCTGGAGATAGCGCGGCGACACATCCAGGCGGCGTGCGACCTGCCCCACCGAAAAATCCGGATCGGCGAAATGGCGATCGATCTCAGCAATAATCTCCTGCGTTCGCGACGCGCGCAGACCGCGCATCGACGCAAGTTGTGCAGCGTCGCCGCGGGCACCTAGCGCGAGCGCCGTCAGATCCAGCAATGTCGTGCTGATATGGCTGTCGAGCTCCGCATCATACGGATCGCGCAGCAGATCGACCGAGATGTCGATGTAGCGTCGCAGATGAGCTACGGCTGCGCGCCGTTCGTCGAGCGGCTGGATCAGGAGATCGTCGACATTTCCAATGAGAGGCAACAGGCGCTCCCTACTGACGGTCAGCGTCGTCGACGAGAAATCCGCATCCGAGCGCAAATCTGCCGGACGTCCGTTCGTGCCGAGAAAAGCGCAGTCTGACGACAAGGCCGTTTCGCGCCCCACCTGATCGACGACCAGCGTCCCCTCGCCTCGATGAAACATCAAACAGAAATCATCGTCCGGCCCGCGCGAGATTGCCGTTCTGGATCGTCGGATTCGACTGAACGTGCCGCCGAACCGGGTGACCCGCACATTCGAATAATCTGCCCAGTGCACGAACGCCGAGAACGGCCGATCTTCAGCACGTGTGATGTCCACGCAGCAGGTGAGCGCTTCCATGTTTTCGCACCACAGCGCGAATTTCTGGTGATCCGGTAATTCCGGACCAAACCCATCTGAGACGAAACTGGCTTGATGCATACGTCCAACTCGCTTCCGACCATTAGTGTAGCAGCACCAGACGATCTCATCACGCACGAATGCTCGTCAATGCAAAACGGAATCCTGCGACCGTATTGGTGTAGTGCGCATATGTGCTGTTGCGACAACGCCACATCGACGCGAAGTTTAGTGGCAGTGCGCGAGAACTAAAATCTGCTACGCGCATGAACAAGACCTCTCCGCCAGCCCTGTCATTGTGCACGTGGAAGCCGCGAGTCCCGGCATCATTCGCAGATGCCTTGGCTCGACGACACTTCACATGCGATCGCCGATGACGGCGATGCATCGGAAATCACTTGCCGCGCGCAAGAAACTGAGAGGCCTGATCATGAAGAGAGTATTCGCTGGCGCAGCACTGCTTATCGGTGCAGCCGTTCCTGCCGTTGCGGCGGACATGCCCTATCCGGTGAAGGCGCCAGTCGCGCCCGTCCAGGTGTTCTCCTGGACAGGCTTCTACGTCGGCGCCAATGTCGGTTTCGGCGGCGACAAGTTCGACTATCCATTTCAGGCTACACAGCGGCAGTTGCAGGCCGAAACTGATCCTCTGGTTGCCAGCACCGCGGGTAAATTCAGCCTAACCTCAAGCGGTTTCTTCGGCGGCGGACAGGCTGGTTACAACTATCAATACAACGGCGGCTTCGTCGTCGGCATCGAGACCGACTTCCAGTGGTCCGGTATCAAGGGCCGCTTCGAGGGTAATCAGACGCTGAACAATAACGGCGTGACCACGTCCGCGGCATTCGGCACCGGCTCCGAAGTCGAATGGTTCGGCACGATTCGCGGACGGCTCGGCTATGCATGGGACCGCGTGTTCCTGTACGGCACCGGCGGCGGCGCCTATGGCCGGGTCAACACCAACGGGAACTTTACTCTGACCGGCCCGAATGGTGTGCTCGGCCAGGTTGCGGCGGTGTCAGCCGGCCAGACACAGTGGGGCTGGACCGCGGGTGCCGGCCTTGAATATGCCTTCGCGCCCCAATGGTCATTCAAGACCGAATATCTCTATGTGGATCTCGGCCGGAGCACGCTGTTCTCCACCGCCGTCAACGACGTCGCCAATGGCTTCTCCTCCAACTCCAGCATCTCGGTCGATACCAGGTTCCACACCATGAAAGCGGGCGTGAATTACCGGTTCTGATCGGGTTACATCCTGCCAACCGGAAGCATGGCGCGTACCTGTCGCGTGCCGTGCTTTCGAGAGATTCTAGGGCAAAATCGGCCCGAATCCGGCGACGGACACCGCCGGGCCAATGGGTTAACAAAGTCTTGGCAAGCCCGATTTTGGCTTGAAAAACCGCGATTTAACGGGCAATCAGGCGGCTGTTTCGCAAGCTGACCCTGACGCCTCGGCAAATCCCTGCCCGGCGCCGTCGCTGGACCGCGGATGGCCAAGATTACTCGCAAAGTCACTGACGATCCTTACGGCGCCTGGGCGCTGATCCGCCGCTTGGTCGCCGAACAGGCGGTCACCTATTGGCGGCGCTATCTCCTGGCCTTCCTGCTGATGGCCGTCTCTGCCGCGACCACCGCGGGCGCCGCCTACATGCTCGGCGAGGTCATCAATCAGGCCTATGTGGACAAGAGCATCGAGCGGATCGCGCTGTTCTCGGGTTTCGTTGTGGTGATCTTCCTGATCAAGGGCGCCTCAACCTACGGCCACACCGTCATTCTCTCGAAGATCTCCAACGCCATCGTTGCCAACAATCAGCGCCGGCTGTTTGCCAAGCTGATGAACGAGAGCATCGGCTTCTTCTCGGAGCGGCATTCATCGGAATTCCTGCAGCGGCTCACCGCAGGCGCCAATTCGGTGACACAGGTGCTCAGCCTGCTGATCAACGCCGTCGGCCGTGACCTGCTGTCGCTGATCGCGCTGGTCGGCGTGATGGTGATGCAGGATCCATATATGGCGCTGTTCGGCTTCCTCGTCGCGCCGCCCGCCATGCTGGTGCTGCGCAAGCTGGTCCGCCGCATCAAGGGCCTCGCCCGCAACCAGTTCACCGGTACCACCGAAATTCTGGAAGTGATGCAGGAATCGCTGCAGGGTATCCGCACGGTGAAGGCCTTCACGCTCGAAAAGACCATGCAGCAACGCATGGAAGCGAGCATCACGGCCGTCGAGCAGAACGCCAACAAGATGGCGCGCGTCTCCAGCCGCTCTAGCCCGCTGATGGAAACGCTGGGCGGCTTCGCCATCGCGGCGTCGCTGATGTATGGCGGCTATCGCGTGGTGGCGATGGGCGCGACACCCGGGCAATTCTTTTCCTTCGTCACCGCCTTCCTGCTGGCCTATGAGCCGGCGAAGCGCCTGGCGCGGCTGAACATCGATCTCAACAGTCAGATCATCGGCGCGCATACGCTGCTCGAGATCGTGGACAGTCCGGCGTCCGAACCCAACGACGATCACAAACCGGCGCTGAAGCTGACCGATGCGCGCGTCGAATTGCATGACGTGACGTTCCGCTATCGCCCCAACGAGGTCGTGCTCAACCGCATGAGCTTCGTCGCCGAGCCCGGCAAGGTGACCGCACTGGTCGGCCCGTCAGGGGGCGGTAAGTCCACCGTGCTCGCGCTGCTGCTGCGACTCTACGAAGTCAGCGAAGGCGATATCACGATCGACGGCCAGTCGATCGGCCAGGTCTCGCGGCGCTCACTGCGCGGTCAAACCGCCTATGTCGGCCAGGACGTTTATCTGTTCCGCGGCACGATCCGCGAGAACATCGCCTTCGGCAAACCGGGCGCGACGGAAGACGAGATCGTCGCGGCAGCCAAGGCCGCCTGCGCCCATGATTTCATCCTCGGTTTCCCGTTGGGCTACGAAACGCCCGTCGGCGAGCACGGCGCGCAACTCTCCGGCGGCCAGCGCCAGCGCATCGCCATCGCGCGCGCGCTGGTGAAGAACGCACCGATCATCCTGCTGGACGAAGCTACCGCAGCGCTGGATTCCGAATCCGAAAAATCGGTGCAGGAAGCCATCGAGCATCTCTGCCAGAATCGCACCACGATCGTGATCGCCCACCGCCTGCACACCATCATGCATGCCGACGCCATTCTGGTGGTCGAAGGCGGCGAGATCGTCGAGCGCGGCCGCCACGACGATCTGCTGCGCCGTGGCGGGCGCTACGCCTCGTTCTTCCGCTTGCAACATCGTGATGCTTCGCCGCTGGCCCCGCTCGAGGCGTCGGCGTAAGACTTGCTACTGTTTTCTGCCGCGCAAGCGCGGCATTCGTTTTGATCCCAGCCTTCACAACCAGCCCGAGAGCCGTCCATGACCGCATCGTTCGTTATCGCCCCTCCGCCACAGGCCGCCATCGCCGTTCAGGGCGAGACTTCGAAATTCCCGGTGCGCCGTGTCTGGTGCGTGGGCCGCAACTATCTCGAGCACATCCGCGAACTCGGCAATGACGAGCGTAACCCTCCCTTCTTCTTCGCCAAGCACGCCGACATGATCGTGCCGGATCGCAGCGAGATCCCCTACCCGACCCTGACCAAGGACATGCAGCACGAGGTCGAGCTCGTTGTCGCGCTGAAGAGCGGCGGCCTCAACATCTCGCCGGAAAAGGCACTCGATCACGTCTGGGGCTATGGCGTCAGCGTCGATCTCACCCGCCGCGACCTCCAGACCATCTCGCGCAAGAAGGAGCAGCCCTGGGAAATCGGAAAGTCGTTCGACATGTCAGCGCCCACCGGCGCGCTGGTGCCCGCTTCGAAGGTCGGCCATCCCTCCAAGGGTAAGATCTGGCTCTCGGTGAACGGTACCGAACGCCAGAAGGGTGACCTGTCCGAAATGATCTGGAATATCGCCGAGATCATCGCGAAGCTCTCGCTGCAGGTCGAACTCGGCGCCGGCGACGTGATCCTGACCGGTACCCCGGCCGGCGTTGCAGCGCTTCAGCCAGGCGACAAGGTCGAATGCGGCGTCGATGGCATCGGCACCTTGAAGTTCGAAATCACCGCGCCCAAGTAAGGGCCGCACGCCTTTACTGCGAAAGGCCGCGCATGATGCGCGGCCTTTTTCGTTTCGGCTCCATCAGGGAAGCGATCCATGCCGCTCGAACTAGGTCTCGACACGTTCGGTGACGTCACACGTGGTGCAGACGGCGAAATGCTGTCACATGCACTAGTCATCCGGAATGTCATCGACGAGGCCGTCCTCGCCGATCAGCTCGGCGTCGACTTCTTTGGCGTCGGTGAGCATCACCGCGCAGACTTTGCCGTATCGGCGCCCGAAGTCGTGCTCGCGGCCATCGCGACGCGCACCAAGCGCATTCGCCTCGGTTCCGCTGTGACCGTGCTGAGCTCCGACGATCCAATCCGCGTCTTCCAGCGCTTTGCCACAGTAGACGCGGTCTCCAATGGCCGCGCCGAGGTCATTCTCGGCCGCGGCTCGTTCACAGAATCCTTCCCGCTGTTCGGCTTCAAACTCGACCAGTACGAGACGCTGTTCGAGGATAAGCTCGATCTGTTCGCAGCGTTGGCATCCGAGCCGGAAGTGACATGGAGTGGCACGACCCGACCGCCCCTCACCAATCAGCGCGTCTATCCACCGATCGATGCCGGCAGGCTGATGACCTGGATTGGCGTCGGTGGCAGCCCCGAGTCGGTTGTTCGCGCGGTGCGCTATGACATGCCCTTGATGCTGGCGATCATCGGCGGCGAGCCCGAGCGATTCAAACCCTATGTCGATCTCTATCATCGCGCCTATGCGCAGATTGATCGGCCGGTGAAGCCGATAGGCGTGCATTCACCTGGCTATGTCGCTGCCAGCGACGAGCAGGCCCGCGAGGAACTGTGGTCCGACTACAAGCAGATGCGCGATCGCATCGGCAAGGAGCGCGGCTGGCCGCCGATGCAGCGCCGCGAATTTGATCAGGAAGCCGAACACGGCTCGCTCTATGTGGGATCGCCCGAAACAGTCGCAAAGAAGATTGCGAAGACAGCAGAGACGCTCGGAATTTCGCGCTTCGATCTGAAATACAGCGCGGGACCATTGCCACACGAGAAGCTAATGACGTGTATCGAGCTATATGGAACAAAGGTCATTCCGATGGTCCGAGAGATGCTCAAATAACAAAAAGCCCCGGATCACTCCGGGGCTTTTCTTCTTCATCGTCAAAACAAACTCAGTAGCGGTAGTGGTCCGCCTTGAACGGGCCTTCGGTCTTCACACCGATATAAGCAGCCTGTTCCTTGCTGAGCGTGCTCAACTTGACGCCTATCTTGGCGAGATGCAGACGGGCTACCTTCTCGTCGAGCGACTTCGGAAGAACGTAGACCTCCTTCTTGTACTTGCCGTCCTTGTTGTTGGCATAGAGTTCGATCTGCGCCAGCGTCTGGTTGGTGAACGAGGCCGACATCACGAAGGACGGATGTCCGGTCGCGTTGCCGAGGTTCACCAGGCGGCCTTCGGAAAGCAGGATCATGCGCTTGCCGTCTGGGAAGGTGATTTCGTCGACCTGCGGCTTGATGTTGTCCCACTTCAGGTTCTTCAACGTGGCGATCTGGATCTCGTTGTCGAAGTGACCGATGTTGCAGACAATGGCACGATCCTTCATCGCGCGCATGTGCTCGATGGTGATGATGTCCTTGTTGCCGGTCGCGGTGACGAAGATGTCGGCGCGCGGTGCGGCGTCTTCCATGGTCACGACTTCATAGCCTTCCATCGCCGCCTGCAATGCGCAGATCGGATCGATTTCGGACACCAGCACGCGGCAACCAGCCTGGCGCAGCGAAGCGGCCGAGCCCTTGCCGACGTCGCCGAAGCCGGCAACCATGGCGACCTTGCCGGACATCATGACGTCGGTGCCGCGACGGATGCCGTCGACCAGCGATTCACGGCAGCCATAGAGGTTGTCGAACTTCGACTTGGTCACGGAATCATTGACGTTGATCGCGGGCCACAACAGCGTGCCAGCCTTCTGCATGTCGTACAGACGATGCACACCTGTGGTGGTCTCTTCCGAGACGCCCTTGATGCTGTCGGCGATCGCCTTGAAGTAGCCCTTCGGCTTCTCCTTGAGCTGCTTCTTGAGCAGCGCGAAGAACACTTCCTCTTCTTCCGAACCCGGCTTGTCCAGGAACGCCGTGTCGCCGTTCTCGGCCTTGAGGCCGAGATGGACATACATGGTGGCGTCGCCGCCGTCGTCGAGGATCATGTTGGGATGACCGCCGCCATGCCAGTCGAACAGCTTGGCGGTGTAGTCCCAATATTCAGTGAGGCTTTCGCCTTTGATGGCGAACACCGGAATGCCGGCGGCTGCGATCGCGGCAGCGGCATGATCCTGGGTCGAATAGATGTTGCAGGAGACCCAGCGGATGTCGGCGCCGAGCGCCTTCAGCGTCTCGATCAGCACTCCGGTCTGAATGGTCATGTGCAGCGAACCGGCAATACGCGCGCCCTTCAGAACCTGCTTCGGGCCGAATTCCTCGCGAGTGGCCATCAGGCCGGGCATCTCGGTCTCAGCGATCGAGAGCTCCTTGCGGCCGAATGGCGCGAGATTGATATCCTTGACGATGTAGTCCGTGAAACCGTTGGGGGCGGTCATGCTTTTATCCTTGATGAGAGAGCGATGCCGCAGCGCTCGCGCCTTCGCGAGCGAACACGGAATCTCGATGTGATAGTCACTTCTGGGTTCCGGGTTCGTATGCGCGAAGATGCGCACACGCCCCGGAACGACGAATTTGTGGTTAGACGTTGCGCTTCAGCGCATCGACGAGGTCGGTCTTCTCCCAGGAGAAGCCGCCGTCGGCGTCCGGCGTGCGACCGAAATGACCGTAGGCCGACGTGCGGGCGTAGATCGGCTTGTTGAGGTCGAGATGCTTGCGGATGCCGCGCGGCGTCAGGTCCATCGCGGCAGCAACGGCCTTCTCGATGGCATCGTCAGCGACCTTGCCGGTGCCGTGGGTGTCGACATAGATCGACAGCGGGCGCGCCACGCCGATGGCGTAAGCGAGCTGCAACGTCGCCTTGTCGGCGAGGCCTGCGGCAACGATGTTCTTGGCGACGTAGCGCGCGGCGTAAGCGGCCGAACGGTCCACCTTGGTGGAGTCCTTGCCCGAGAATGCACCGCCACCATGCGGGGCTGCGCCGCCGTAGGTATCGACGATGATCTTGCGGCCGGTGAGACCTGCGTCGCCATCGGGACCGCCGATAAAGAACTTCCCGGTCGGATTGATGTGCCAGATCGTCTTGTCGCTGATCCAGCCATCCGGCAGCGCCTTGCGGACGTAGGGCTCGACGCGTTCGCGCACCTGGTTCGAGGTCATGTCCTCGACGAGATGCTGATGCGAGACGACGATTTCGCGCACGCCGACCGGCTTGCCGTTTTCGTATTGCACGGTGACCTGGCTCTTGGAGTCGGGGCCGAGCACCTTTTCGGTACCGGCATGACGGGCTTCCGAGATCAGGCGCAGGATCTTGTGCGCGTAGAAGATCGGTGCCGGCATCAGCTCGGGCGTTTCGTTGGTGGCATAGCCGAACATGATGCCCTGGTCGCCAGCGCCTTCTTCGGCATTGGTCGGCTGCTTGGCATCGACGCCCTGTGCGATATCGGCCGACTGCGGATGCAGCAAAATCTCGACGTCAGCGGTCTTCCAGTGGAAACCGTCCTGCTCGTAGCCGATGTCCTTGATGGCGGCCCGAACGACAGCTTCGATGTGGTCGTTGGTGACGGTGGATGGACCGCGGGTCTCGCCGGCGATCACAACCTTGTTGGTCGTGGCGAGGGTTTCGCAAGCAGCGCGAATATCCCAGGGATCGATGCCCGCCTTCGGGCCTTCGCGGAAGAACAGGTCGACGATCTCGTCGGAGATACGGTCGCAGACCTTGTCGGGATGGCCTTCGGAAACCGATTCACTGGTGAAGAGATAAGACGCGCGCATCAACTGGTCCTCTAGGTTGCGCCGGAGCCCGGCAGCCTTCGTCACATTGTTCCGGAAATGTCAGTCGCGACGCCGCGAGATGACGTAGGATTCGTCGTAAAACCAGAGACCGTTGTGCTTGCGCAGAACCTCTCGGGTGGCATCCAGGTAACGGCCGCTCTCCGTCACTTCCGTCAAACGGTCATCCTCGATTTGAGCCACGTAAACCGCCGCGTTCCACGCTGCAAAAGCCGTCGAAGTTCCGATCGATCCGGTCACCTCGTTCGGCAGCGCCTCCATGGCGTAGCGAAAGATCGACCGCTGGTCGGAATAGGCATTGAAGTTCAGATCGCGGCCGGCTGAGCCCAGCTCATATTTCACCGCCCGCAATAGCTCATGCCGGCTCACGGCGAAAGGATTTTCTTTGGGCCAGACGGCTTGAACGATCTCCATACCGGGGTCCTGCCCATGCGAGTGGATACCGATCAGTCGCCCACCTGCCCGCAGCGCCCGGGCCAGCGGCGCCATGATCCGTTTGGCCCGAAATTGTACCGAAGACTTCGCCCGATAGGGCTGGGACGCGATAATCAGGTCAAAATTGGCCTCCGTGCGCCCTGCGCGGGGGATAATCGAATCCAGCAGGAACCGGTGATCCTCGCGATAAACCACCAACGCCACAGGCCGTTCATAGGTCGGCATGCCTGATCGGGGGTTGATGCTGGCCCGCCAGTTGTCCTCAAGAAAAGCTCCAAGTCCGGCGATCTGGTCGGCGAATTCGCCGGACGAAGCCCCCCGCAGCGGAACCTCGTGCCAGATCATGGCGGCGGCAGCGGCCGGCGATGCCGGGGTGAGCGTGGGCGCCTCGGCATAGTGCATGTTGGTCAGGACGAAGACCGTGGCCGGATGCTCGAACAACCGGTCCGGCACCTTGTCGAGGGTCAGTCGCACGTCCTCCAGGCTGAGCTCCTTGCCCGCGATGTAGAACGGCATATGCGGAAAACGGCCGTGCATCGAGCGCATCACCCGCGCCAGCACCGTGCCGTCACCAACGCCGGCATCAAACACCCGCAGCGCTGGCGGGCGCGGATGAATGCTGGCCAATTCGAGCCCGACGCGATCGGCAATCACCCGCTTTTCCGAGCAGGTATGGACGAACAGCAGGTATTTCTGCCGGTTCTCGAAGAAGCGGAAATTGCTGCGCGGATCGCGCCGTTCGATTGGCGGCTCCAGCCCGCGTGGCGGCGGCACGCCCTCTGGCATCGATTGGGCAATGAAGGCCTGAATCCGCTCCAGCGTGTCGATGGTGATGCGCTTTCCCTCACGCAGGCGATTCACCAGCTTGCCGTCGTTGACGGCCCGGCGACCGAAGGTCGACTCCGCCATCTCCGCCTGTCGGCAGAAATCCGAGATGATTCCGAGGATCTGATCGTTCTTCATGTGCGGGGATGTGACTGGAAGTGGGCAGAATTATGCTTGGCCCACTCTTTAGCACGATCTGCCCACAGATGATATACGTGATCCGGCATCGCCGCTGCGGTGTGCAAGTCACGGTGTTCTGCTAAAACACAGCCGCGAAGCGCTCTTCAGAATGATCTTCAAGACAAAGGCAATCTCCCATGCATATCGCCATGATTGGCACTGGTTATGTCGGCCTCGTATCCGGCGCTTGCTTCGCCGATTTCGGGCACCACGTGATCTGCGTGGACAAGGACAGCAGCAAGATCGACGCCCTGCTCCGTGGCGAGATCCCGATCTTCGAGCCCGGCCTGGACGCGCTGGTGGCCAGCAATGTGAAAAGCGGCCGGCTCGGCTTCAGTCTCGACCTCAGTGAAGCCGTGAAGACGGCGGATGCCGTGTTCATCGCGGTCGGCACCCCGTCCCGCCGCGGCGATGGCCACGCTGATCTCAGCTACGTGCATGCCGCCGCGCGGGAGATCGCCGCCAACCTGCGCGATTTTACCGTGGTCATCACCAAGTCGACCGTGCCTGTCGGCACCGGCGACGATGTGGAACGCATCATCAAGGAAGCCAATCCCGACGCCGACGTCGCCGTGGCGTCAAACCCGGAATTCCTGCGCGAGGGCGCCGCGATCCGCGACTTCAAGCATCCGGACCGGATCGTTGTCGGCACCGACGACGAGCGCGCACGCACGGTGATCTCGGAGATCTATCGCCCGCTTTATCTCAATCAGGCGCCCATCATGTATACGGGTCGGCGCACCGCCGAGCTGATCAAATACGCCGCCAACGCATTTCTCGCGACCAAGATCACGTTCATCAATGAAATCGCCGATCTGGCGGAGCGGACCGGCGCGGATGTCCAGGACGTCGCGCGCGGCATCGGCCTCGATAACCGCATCGGCGCCAAGTTCCTGCATGCAGGCCCCGGCTTCGGCGGCTCGTGTTTTCCGAAGGATACCCGCGCACTGGTCAAGACCGGTCAGGACTACGACGCGCCGTTGCGGATCGTCGAGGCAGTCCTCACCGTCAACGATAACCGCAAGCGCGCCATGGCCCGGAAGGTGTCTGCCGCGCTTGGCGGCAATCTGCGCGGCAAGACCGTCGGCGTGCTCGGACTGACATTCAAGCCCAACACCGACGACATGCGCGAGGCGCCGTCGATCCCCTTGATCACCGCGCTTCAGGATCTCGGCGCGACCGTGCAGGCCTACGATCCCGTCGGCATGGAACAGGCCAGGCACGAACTGCCGGATATCACCTATTGCGACGATGCCTATGCATGCGCGACTGGCGCCGACGCGCTGGTGATCGTGACCGAGTGGGAACAATTCCGCGCGCTCGACCTCGCGCAAGTGAAGCAGAAGATGAAGCAGCCGGTAATCGTGGACCTGCGCAACATCTACCGCCCCGAGGAGATGGAGAAGGCCGGCTTCACCTATGAAAGCGTCGGGCGTGGAAAGTCCTGAGAGCTCATCGTCAGGAGACTAAATGCAAATGCCCGGCAAAAGCCGGGCATTTTTGTTGGCGAGCCGCCGGTCAGGCGACAACGGGCTTACTTGCCCCAAAGCTCGTTCGCGACATCGACCGCGAGCTTGAGCTTGGCCCACTGCTCTTCTTCGCTGAGGATGTTGCCTTCCTCGGTGGAGGCGAAGCCACATTGCGGCGACACGGCCAACTGCTCGAGCGGCGCGAACTTCGAAGCCTCTTGTAGACGCGCCTTGATGTCTTCCTTCTTCTCGAGCTCACCGAACTTCGAGGTGATGACACCGACCACGACGACCTTGTTGCCCTTCGGCAGGAAGCGCAGCGGTTCGAAACCGCCGGCACGATCCGAATCGTATTCGAGGAAGTAGCCGTCGTAATTGGTACCAGCGAGCAGTGTTTCAGCCACGGGCTCGTAGCCGCCCGACGAAATCCAGGTGGAGCGGAAGTTGCCGCGGCAGACATGCGTGGTGATCACCATATCCGCAGGACGCTCGGCGATCGCGTAATTGATGATGCGCGAATAGATCTGCTGCAGATTGTCGGCATCCTCGCCGCGCGCGCGGACCTTGTTCAGTTCATCTTCCGAGCAGAGATAGGCCCAGACCGTGTCGTCGAACTGCAGGTAGCGGCAGCCGGCGTCGTAGAACGCCTTCACCGCCTTGCGATAGGCCTTGGCGAGATCCTCGAAGAACACTTCGATATCCGGATAGACCTCCTTCGAGATCGCCTTGCGACCACCGCGGAAATGCAGAACTGCCGGCGACGGGATGGTCATTTTCGCGGTGACGCCCGCCGTGTCGCAATGCTTCTTCAGGAACTTGAAGTGCGCCAGCATCGGATGATCGTCGGGGAAATCCACCTTGCCGATCACGCGCACCGAGTCATGACGGGTCTCGACGCCGGTGAACTGGATGCCGGTGTCAGGATGATAGAGTTCGCAGCCAGTCAGCTTGGCGAGGAAGTCGAAGTGCCACCACGAACGACGGAACTCGCCGTCGGTGGCGAGCTTGAGGCCGGTCGAGGCCTGGCGATGCACAACCTTCTCGATCTCGATGTCTTCGACCTTGCGCAGGTCGTCGGCCGAAATCTCGCCCTTCTCCAGCTTAGCGCGCGCTTCCTTGATCGATGCGGGCCGCAACAGGCTGCCGACTTCGTCGGCACGAAACGGGGCTTTGATTCTCTGCATAGTCGTTACTCCAGAATGCTCGGTTTGCAGATCAGCCGGGTGTACCGGCCGCGTGTTTATTCTTGCTGCCGGCCGCGCCGGCGACGCCGAGGAAATGCTCCAGCACGGCGGGATCGGATTTCAAAGCAGCACTCGTTGCATCATGCACGATGGTGCCGCGTTCCAATATCACGACACGATCGGCAAGCCCGAGTATTTTTTGGGCATTCTGTTCCACGATGATGGAACAGATGCCGCCGGCGCGTGTGATCTTGCCCAGCGCTGCCAGCAACTCATCGACGATGATCGGTGCAAGGCCTTCGGTCGGTTCGTCCAGCAGCAGCACCTGCGGATTGAGCGTCAGCGCACGGCCAATCGCCAGCATCTGCTGTTCACCGCCGGAGAGTTGATTGCCGAAATTGTTCTTGCGCTCTTCGAGCCGCGGAAACATCTCGTAGATCTTCTTGACGTCCCATGGCCCAGGCTGCGCCACGGCGGTCATGTTTTCTTCCACGGTGAGCGAGCGGAAGATATTGCGCTCCTGCGGCACCCAGCCAATACCGGCTCGCGCACGCTGGTCCGGCCGCAGCGACGTGATGTCTTTCCCGCCGAGCTTCAGCGTGCCGCTGAAGCGGCGGGTAACGCCGACAATGGAATTGATCAGCGTGGTCTTGCCGGTGCCATTGCGCCCGAGCAGTGCCAGCACCTGGCTTTCGCCGAGTTGCAGCGTCATCTTCGGAATGACCACGGCTTCGCCATAGCCCGCGCGCAGGTCATTGATGTCGAGAAGATCAGACATCGGCGCCCTCGCCCAGATACACGGCCTTGACGCGCGGATCGCGCGCCACTTCGTCCGGCGGGCCTTCCACCAGCATGGCGCCCGCGACCAGCACGGAGATACGATCGGCAAAGGAGAATACCAGATCCATGTCGTGCTCGATCAGCAACACGGTGACGTCGCGCGGCAGGCTGGCGACGGCCGAGAGAATATCGTGGCGCTCGCTTTCCGGCACACCCGCAGCCGGCTCGTCGAGCAGCAGCACACGCGGCTTGGTGGCGATGGCGACGGCGATCTCAAGAAGGCGCTGCTTGCCATAGGGCAATGTCGCCGTCGGCTCGTTCATGACGTCGAGCAGGTGAAAGCGCGCGAGGTTTTCCGCGATCGCGTCATTGACGTCACTGCGGGTGCCCATGCGACGCCACCAGTCGCTGCCATGGCCGAGATGTTCGGACGCAGCGAGACCAACCGTCTCCAGCGGTGTCATGTCGGGATAGAGCTGATTGATCTGGAAGGTTCGCGACAGCCCGCGCAACACGCGCTTGTGCACCGGCAGCCCGGTGATGTCGTTGCCCTCGAGCAAGATGCGGCCGGAATTGGGCTTGAGCACGCCGGTCAGAAGATTGATCACGGTTGTCTTGCCGGCACCGTTCGGGCCGATCAGCGCGTGGCGCGCACCGGCCTCGATCTTCAGCGACAGATCGCGCGTGACCCGGAGCCCACCGAAGGATTTTTCGAGATTGACGGTTTCCAGCGCGATGGTCATGGCGCCTCACCTTCCGGCGCAACGACCGGCGTCTTGGCACGGCCGAACTTGCTCGCGATCAGCCGCGGCAGAAACAGCGCCCAGCGATGCATCCGGTCGCGGCCGATCAGCACGATGACAACCAGCACGGCACCAATCCAGAACTGCCAGTATTGCGGCGTGATCGTCGAGAACAGTTCCTGCAGCAATTTGAAGATCACGGCACCGATCAACCCGCCATAGAGATAGCCGGTGCCGCCAATGATTAGCACCAGCATCAGGTCCGCCGAGCGGTCGAAGGCAAAACCGTCGAGCGAGGCCAGCGCCGTCGTCTGCGTCGAGAGTGCACCGGCAACGCCCGCATAGAAGGCAGCTATGGTATAGATCGCGATCAGTCGGCGATTGACTGGAATACCGATCGCCGAGGCGCGCAGCGGATTGTTGCGGATCGCTCGCAGCGACAGGCCGAATGGCGAATGCACGATGCGTCGCGCCAACAGGAACAAGACGAACAGCACGCAGAGACAATAGATGAAGCCGACCTTGCCGAAGATGTCGAACGAGAACTGGCCGAGAATCGGCGCCATCTCGATGCCCTGAAGGCCATCGGAGCCACCGGTGATATTTGAAAAGCGGTTGGCGAGCTCGCGCAGCAACAGCGCAATACCGAGCGTCACCATCAGCCGCGTCAGATCTGACCCGCGCATGACGAGGAAGCTCGTCACGAAGCCAAGCGCCATCGCGGCAAGACCGGCAACAACCAATGCAATCACCGGTTCGGTGACGATGCCGTGCAGTGCCAACAACCCCGCAGCATAGCCGCCGAAGCCGAAGAAGGCGGCGTGGCCGAGCGAAACGATGCCGGCATAGCCGAGGATGAGATCGAGCGAGAGCGCAAACAGGGCCAGCCACGCGATTTCGGTGAGGATCAGGTAGCGGTTCGGAAACAGCAGGATGCAGCCTGCGGCGGCGAGCCAGAACACGACTTCAGGCCAGCGCCATTGCGCACGCGCCATAGCGAAGGTGCCGACTTCCGGATGGGTGGTGCTATTCGCTGTCATGATGCCCTCACCGCGCCGCGGTGCGGCCGAACAGGCCGTTCGGGCGCCAGATCAGGATCACGATCATCATGGTGTAGATCACGAAGGCGCCGAGCTTCGGCACGTAATATTTGCCGGCGACATCGCCGATGCCCAGCAGTAGCGAGGCCAGGAACGGCCCGGTGATGCTGGACGAACCGCCGACCGTCACCACGATCAGGAAGTAGATCATGAACTTCAGCGGGAAATACGGATCGAGGCCGAGGATTTCGGCGCCAAGTGCACCGCCCATGCCAGCCAATCCGCAGCCGAACGCGAAGGTCAGCGCGAAGACTTGCGGAACGTTGATGCCCAAACCTGACGCAGCCCGCGGATCGTCGACCGCGGCGCGCAGCCGGCTGCCGAAGCGCGTCTTCGACAGGATCATCTGCAATGCGATGGTGAGCAATCCGCAGATCACGATGATCATCAGGCGATAGCGGCCGACGCCAAGGCCGAACAGATTGATCTGACCCTGCAGATAATCCGGCAAATGGATAAAGGTCTGCGCTGAGCCCATGAAGTAGTCCATCGCCGTCACGGACATGAAGACGAGGCCGATGGTGAACAGCACCTGATCCAGATGGCTGCGCGTATAGAGGTGGCGATATAGCGATCGCTCCAGCACGGCGCCGATCGCCGCGCTCACCACGAAAGCAATCGGCAAAGCCGCGAAGAATGGCAGGCCGGCGCGATTGACCAGGATCGCGCAGGCATAGCCGCCTGCCATGGCGAAGGCGCCGTGCGCGAGGTTGACGAAGTTCATCAGGCCCAGCGTCACCGCCAGTCCGCACGCCAGCACGAACAGCAACATGCCGTAGGCGACGCCGTCGAACAGAATGGTGAGAAGGGTCATGGGATGGTGAGCACTTTCTTGTCCCTCCCCCTTGCGGGGAGGGTGGCCGGCCGCAAGGCCGGTCGGGTGGGGGTGCCGCATACTCTGCAGAGCTCGGGGCACCCCCACCCCGGCCTCCGCTTCGCTCGGCCGACCCTCCCCGCAGGGGGGAGGGAGACCATTAGCGACGTCGCGTCACGTCAAGCTTGATACTTACTTCTTCGTCTTGCCGGGATCCTTCACCGCCTCGAAGGTCGCGAATTCGATGTTGTAGAGTTCGCCGTCCACCTTCTCGACCTTGCGGATATAGATGTTCTGCACGATGTCGCGGGTCTCCGGATCGATGGAGATCGGGCCGCGCGGGCTCTCCCACTTCATGCCCTTCATCGCCGCGATCAGGCTGTCGCCATCGGCCTTGCCGCCGGTCTTCTTCAGCGCCTCATAGACGAGATGGATGCCGTCCCAGCCGCCGACGGCCATGAAGCCCGGACGGGTGTTGTAGGCCTTCTTGTAGGCCGCAACGAACTCCTTGTTCATCGCGGAGGGATGCGCTGCCGAATACAGATGCGCGGTCACGGCGCCAAGCGCTGCATCGCCCATATTGTTCAGCAGATCGTCGTCCATCACGTCGCCGGGTCCGATCACCTTGATGCCGGACTTGTCGAGGCCACGCTCGGCATACTGCTTCATGAAGTTGCCGCCCTGCCCGGCCGGCACGAACACGAACACCGCGTCGGGCTTGCTGTCCTTCATGCGCTGCAGGAACGGCGCGAAATCGGGATTGGCGAGCGGCACCTTGACCTCTTCGACAATCTCGCCGCCACCGGCGGTGAAGTGCTCCTTGAAGAATTGCAGCGCGTCGTTACCCGGTGCGTAGTCGGAGGTCAGCGTCGCGACCTTCTTGATGCCATTCTTGGCGGCCCAGTCACCGATGATGGTGGAGGACTGCGCCAGCGTGAACGAGGTGCGCACGATATAGGGCGAGCGTTCGGTGATGATCGAGGTGCCAGCGGCCATGATGATCTCGGGCACCTTCGCCTGCGTCGCGAGCGGCGCAGCGGCCAGTGCAGCCGGCGTGACGCCGAAGCCGGCGATGATGTTGACCTTCTCGTTGACGATCAGTTCCTGCGCGAGGCGCTTGGTATTGTCAGGCAGCGCCGCGTCATCCTTGAGGATGATTTCGACCTTCTTGCCGGCAACGGTGTCGCCGTTCTTCTGCTGATAGAGCTTGATCGCGTTGTTGATCTGCTGGCCGGTCGAAGCCTGGCCGCCGGTCATCGGCACGATCAGACCGATCTTGACGGTCTCCTGCGCCTGCGCGAGCCCGCCGATGGACAGCACGCCGACAGCAGCCACGGTCGCGGAAATGAAATTCCTCAGCATTAATTCCTCCTCTGTAGGTGATGCCGGCTCTTCAAGGCCGTGAAGTCATAGTCCCCATACGCTGTCGCCCGCGATGATGATCGCCCGCGATAACGGAGCCATGTTGACCTGTCAACGGCTGGGTTGACAACACAACGCGGTCTGTTGAACTGCGTAATTCCGACGCATCGTGGCATGCTGCTAAAGTCTAGCCAAGCATTCACGGGCCACTCGATTTCCGTTCATTTCAGATTGCAGATCGTATCCAGATGACAAAGCCGGTGATCAACCATGGACGATATGTACCGGCGCTCATCAATTTCCTGGGCAACAAGCTCGCCGCGGGTGCTTCGAGTGCCTATCGGCGCGAATTCGGCGTCGGCGTCACGGAATGGCGGATCCTCTCGAAGCTTGCCAGCGAGGACGCGTGCACCGCACAACAGATTTGCCAGTATTTCGACCTCGACAAGGGTCTCGTCAGTCGCACCCTTAAATCTCTGGTCGATAACGGCAGCGTGACAGTGACCGATCTGGCCGGCGACAACAGGCGCGTCGTCATCCTGACCAAATCCGGGCGCGCGCTGCACGACCGGATCATCGAACTGGCGCTGGACCGCGAACGGGTCCTGCTGGATTGCCTCGATGAGAAGGAAGTCGAAAAGCTGATCGACATGCTGGGCCGCCTGCTGGCACAGGCACCGGCGGTCAACGCGGTACAGGTTCGCAAACCCGCTGCATCGAAGCGCAAGACCACGGCGTGAGACGACATGGCTGAGTGCGGCCACGCGCCGTCCTTGCCCGCGCCTGAGCGCGTGAGTGGCGGTCCCGGTGCTCTCCCTCAAGACTGAGGGAGATGAAGCGCCGAAAGGCGCGACTTGGGTACAGTGCCGCAGCGTAGTGTCCGGATCGCCGGACAGCAGAGGCCGCGGAAACGCCTTTCGACGCTCCATCGTGGCGATTTCTGTCCCCGGGACCGTTCTTCCGGGCAAAGGCGCAGACCTCCGCAGTCCGCTTATCCCGACGGTTTCCCGCCGTTCACCAATGCCACGTCCAGCCAGCATGAGTGGCAGACCCCCGTAGTGGGGCCGGACGGTGACCCAAGGCCTCCCGAGTGCGTGAGGAAACGTCTTCCTCCCGCCCGCAGGCGCCACATCCCGCCCCGCGCTAACAAGCGTCCCTGGCAACGCCCCTCAAAGTGGGACGGGATGCAAGGGAATATAATCTGCACTGGAATGACGTCAAGGATTATTTTCAGATTTCTGCCGAACGAATGCGCGCAGCGCACCGCGCCCTCGGCACCTGTTACCACGTATAACGCGCAACGCCCTTGCCGGCATAGCTGCGCGTGACATCCGAGAACTCGCCCTCGAATGTGGCAGCGACGGAAAGGCCGTTACTCCATGCCAGTTCGGCCGAGGCGGTTGTCAGCGCCGCATCGCGTGCCGGCGCTGCGCCGGACACCGTGAACGATGCGCCGGGCAGTGACTGGAACGTGGCGGCCACGCTGCGATCGCTGTTGTAGTCGTGCGCCCATGCGGCGCGGCCGCGCAGCGTGAGGATTGCATCGGCCACGGCGAAGGACTTGTCGGTACGCAGGCCGAGCTCGCTGCGGGTCGATGTCACTGTCTTGCCGGCGTAGTTCAGCGCAAAGGTGCTGGCGCCGCCATTGACGGTTTCCGCATAGGACGGCAGGTCGAATGCGATCACCTGCGCGGCGACATAGGGCGTCACGCCGACGCCGCCGAGCCATGAACTCACAGTACGGTTGCCGCCTTCGACCCGCGCCGAATAGGAATTCGCAGTGAATTGCGCATGCAGGCGATCGAGACCTGCGACGGTCAGGATGCGATCGGTGGTGATGTCCTGCCAGCCATAGGCGGCCGCGGCGGTGATATAGGCAGACGACACGCTGTGGCGCACGAAGGCACCGGCCTGGAACATGTCCGAATGACCGCTGCCGCCATTGGCCACGGAGAAATTCGTGCCGGCGCCCGCGAGCGAGAATCCGGCCACCGTGGTCGGCGACAACAGCACATCGGCGCCGACGGCGGTGCCGCCGATGCTGCTGCGCGCGGTGTTCGATCCCATCGCCGCATTGCCGTCGGTGGTCTGCGATCCGCCGAAGCCGGAGGCCCAGACGCTCCAGCGCGTCTCAAAGGACGGCGCGCGCGGAGGCGCCTTGGTCAACATCGCGAAGGCATCACGCGGCTTGCGCGCATCCGCATATCCCATCGCGCCCGGCGCATCGAATCCCCTGCCCGCGCTGAACGGATCGGTCATCATGCCCATGAACTGCGTCATGGCGTTGAAGGTCGTCTGCTGCGATCCCGTCGCCGTCTCGCCCGAGGCCTGGGTCAGCGCGTTGCGCAGTGCATCGCCGGTGAGCGCAAACAGCGCGTTGAACTGGTCCGGCATCGTGCCGCCGCTCATGAGCGCATTGTCGATGGCGGTTGCGACGGCCTTCTGATTGCGGCCGGCACTGTCCGGCAGGTTCGGGCTGAGCAGGCCGGGATCGACGGTCAGCAACACGTCGTTGCCCACATAGCTCAGCCGCGCATTGCGCGCGAAGCTGTTGAGCAGGGTTGTCGTGTCGAAGCTGCCGCTGATCGTGCCGGCATTGAGGATCGTATAGGTCGTCGTCGCGGCGATGCGCGCCAGCGGATCGACTGCGAGTTTGCCGGCCAGCGTCGCGGTGCCGGTGACGATGGTCTTGTCCGATGATGCTCCGGAGATCTGCACCAGATAGGTCGATGCCGCCGTCATGGTCAGGCTGCCAGTGACATTGAGCGTGCCGATCGAGTTGCCGGGCGCCAGCGTGCCGCCATTGATCAGCGTGTCGCCGACAAAACCGTTGCCGCCGAGCGTGCCGCCTGAATTCACCGTGGTCAGCGACGACGATGCGATCGAACCGTTGACGCTGAGCGTGCCGACGTCGACCGTCGTCGTGCCGGTATAGGTGTTGATCCCGCTCAGCACGGTGTTGCCCGCACCGGTCTTCACCAGTTTGCCCTGGTCGGCGCCGCTGTCGGAAATGACTCCGTCGAAGCTGTAGAAGTTCGAGCGATTGAAGATCAGCGTGCCGCCGTTGGTGACATCTCCGACAATCGAACCGGTGGTGCCGCCATTGCCGATCTGCAGCGTCGAGCAGAAGCAGATCGCGGTGCCGCCGGTATAGGTGTTGGCGCCGGTCAGTGTCGTGACGCCGGTGCCGTCGATCCACAGCGACATCTTCGCCGCCGCGCCATCCTTGATCACACCGGCAAAGGTCGTGCTGCTGTTGTTGAGGCCGACGACCAGAACCGCATCGGCGGCGTTGGCATTGGTCACGCTGCCGGCGCCGGCCAGCGAGCCGATGAACTGGAACGGGCTGTCGAGGGCCAGCGTGGCGCCGGCCGCGATCGTATAGGCGCTGTCCGGGCTGAGCGAGCCGCTCGCGAGCAGCGTGCCGGCAAGAATATTGGTGGCGCCCGTATAAATGCTGTTGCCGGTGAGCGACAGTGTACCGGCGCCGGTCTTGGTCAATGCGCCAGGCGTCCCGCCGCTGTCCGCGATATTGCCGGACAGTTCGAGAGTGCCGGTATCGACCTGCAGGGTGCCGCCGCCAGTGCCCAAAGCAATGCTGCGCGCCGATGAAAAGCCGGCAGTCGTCTGCAGCGTGCCGCCGGTGAAGGTCAGCGCACCCGCTGCAGCGCCGAGGTTGGCATCCTGCGCGACGCTGATGGTGCCGCCGGCAAAGGTCGTGCCGCCGGTGTAGGTGTTGATCCCGGACAGGATCATCGTGCCGGCGCCGGTCTTCACCAGCGAGCCGCCGGTGCCGCCGTCGGCGATGACGCCGGTGACGTTGGTGGAGAAGTTGTTGCCACCGACCGTCAACTCGTTTTGGCCCAGTCTGAAAGTGCCGCCGCCGTTGATCGAGCCGGCGCTGAGCTTGTTGTCGCCAAGGGGGCCGGTCGATCCGCCGAAATCCGTGGTACCCGCCGCGCCATTGGTGATAGCCGCGTTGCCGGCCGTGCTGGTGTTGATGAATTGCAGTTGGAAGTTGTTGGCGATGGTGGCACTGCCGGCCGTGCTGGAGTTGGCGAAAGTCATGACGCTGTTGTTGGTGATGTCGACTGAGCCGCCGTTGACGACGATGCCGGCGCCGACGAAAAAGAGACTGCTGCCGACGGTGAAGCTGTAAGCCGAAGCACCGGCATTGAAGGTCCAGCCGCCGAGGGTCGTAGAGGCCGAAAACGACAGCGCGGCGACGCCGGACGTGCCGAAGAACGCGGTGCCGGTCGGCACCGCGGCCGGGCCCCAGTTCGCTGCCGTGTTGAAGTCGCCGCTGCCGGGGGCGTTCAGCCATGTGGCGTCCTGCGCTGCCACCGGCAGCGTCGTCAGGACCAGCGCCGTTGCGGTGACAAGGCGGGCGAGCCAGCAGCGCGCCACTCGTTGATTCAAAACCCGCATCCTACCCGCCACCCGTTGCAATTTAACGCAGAGAGCGCGGTGAGTTCATGCACTCGAATCCAATATGGCATGATGCTACCGCGTCGTCGCCTCATTATTTCTCACCGCAAGCGACTGGACGAGCTGGCCGGCTTTTTGGCAGCGAGATTGCCGGCGCAATGAGGCCGCCCGGCCACGCTCGGTAATATTCGACCATTGATTTGCCTTCAATTGTCGGCAAAACCCGTCGCAGATCTGCTATATTCCGCAGACCGCCTCAAATGATGTTGCCACCATGCCAGTATCCCGCCGCGTTCCCGCCCTCGTCTGTGTTGTGCTGCTGTCCTGCAGCCTTGGCGGTTGCGGCTCGATCAGTTCATTCATGGCCGGCGGCATGGCCGACCTGATCCCGGCATGGGCTGGCGGCCTGCCAGCAGACGCGCCGCCGCGTCCGGGCAGCCCGGAATACGAAGCCTATGCGAAGCGGCATGAGCAGCAGCAGTCCGGCGCCATGACGGGGCCGGACCCCGCCACATCGCCCTCGGCAGAGGCTGTTCGCTGATCGCGGTGTCACCGACGCCGCGACGGCGTCGGTCAGTTCATGAAAACGACGGTCTTCATGCCGTTGAGGATCACCCGATCCTCAAGGTGATAGCGCATGGCGCGCGCCAGCACGCGGCGCTCGATGTCGCGGCCCTTGGCCACGAGTTCTTCCGGCGTGTCGCGATGGCTGATGCGCTCGACGTCCTGATCGATGATCGGACCTTCGTCGAGATCGCTGGTCACGTAATGCGCGGTGGCGCCGATCAGCTTGACGCCGCGCGCGTGCGCCTGGTGATAGGGCCGTGCGCCCTTGAAGCCCGGCAGGAACGAGTGGTGGATGTTGATGCACTTGCCGGACAGTTTCGCCGACATCTCGTCGGACAGGATCTGCATGTAACGCGCCAGCACCACGAGCTCGGTCTCGGTCGTGCCGACCAGATCCCAGATCGCCTGCTCCTGCTCGCGCTTGGTCTCCTTGGTGATCGGCATGTGGTGGAACGGGATGTCGCCGAAATCGAGATCCTTGAAGGCGTCGCGCGGATGGTTCGAGACGATCGCGGTCGGGATCATGTCGAGATCGCCGGTACGCCAGCGATACAGGATATCGACGAGGCAGTGATCGGACTTCGACACCAGCAGCATGACGCGGCGACGCGTCGCCCGGTCCCGCATCTGCCAGTCCATCTTGAAGCGCTCTGCAATGGCCCCGAAGCCGGTCTGCAGCGCCGCCAGACCGACATTCACGTCGGCGGCGTTGAACACCACGCGCATGAAGAAGTGCCCGGTTTCGACATCGTTGAACTGCTGGGCATCGAGAATATTCTGGCCATTATGGGCCAGGAAGGTCGATACAGCGGACACGATGCCGGGGCGATCTGGACAGGACAGGGTCAGGACGAATTGATGGGACATGGGACGGGCTGATCTGCTTCAAGTGAACCGGAAATCGAGGCCCTGCTCTATCATCCGCGGCGGCCTTGCGCCAATCCAATTGCGCGCTGCAATATGGACGTCATTGCCAGCGAATTAACGTGCGAAAACAGGCAGAAAACAGAGATGGCTGACAAGCTCAACGGTTATCGCATCCTGATCCTGGAGACCCGCGAGGAAGCGCAATTCTCCCGGCTGCTGACCGAACAGGGCGCCAATGTGCTGCAATGCCCGATGTTCACCATCGAGGACGCGCCGGATTCCGCCCCGGTCGAGGCCTGGATCGGCCGATTCATTGCTAACCCGTTCGACGACCTCGTTTTAATGACCGGCGAAGGGCTTCGCCGGATGATGAAAATCGTGCGTCAACGCGGCATCGAAAAAGAGTTCGTCGCCGCAGTCGGTAAATCCCGCAAATTCGCCCGCGGACCGAAGCCCGGGCGCGCCTTGCGCGAGATCGGCCTCGAGGCTGACATCACCACCGAGAAGCCGACCTCCGAAGGCGTCGCCGAAATGCTGTCGCGGCTCGATCTCAAAGGCCATCGCCTCGGCCTGCAGCTCTATCCCGAGAAGGACCACAGCGTTCTGATATCAGCGATCACCGCCTGCGGCGCCGAGGTCGATACGGTGCTGCCTTACGTCTACGACTCCAAGGCTGCTGAAACGAACATCCTCTCGGCCATCGACGAAATGGAAGCCGGCCGCGTCGATGCCATCGCGCTGACGAGTTCGGGTCAGGTGCGTCGCCTCGTCGATGCTGCGAAGGCGCATGACCGCGAGGATCAATTGCGCAGTGCACTTGCAAAGACACCGATCGCGTCGGTCGGCCCTGTCGTGTCAGACGAATTGAAATCATACGGCCTCGAAGCCGACATCTATCCGGCCAATGATGCGTTCTTCATGAAGCCGCTGATCTCGGCGATGTCGATTGCGCTCGACAAGGCTGCAGCGCGCGCCGAATGACTTGACGCCCGCACACATCTCGACATGATGCCCCGACACATAAAAAAATGATCGGGCGGAAATGCCAAACTTGCCATTATCGGATTTGCGTGTCGCGGAAATCGGATCCGGCGACACGCTGGATTACTGCGGCAAACTGTTTTCCGATTTCGGCGCCGAGGTCATCAAGATCGAACCGCCTCGCGGCGATCCTGCGCGGCACTATCCGCCGCTCGTCGATGCCGGCGATGGCCGCCGCGAGAGCGGATATTTCGCCTGGCTGAATACCAACAAGCGCAGTGTCATTGCCGATCTCGATAAGGCCGATGATGTCGCGCGTGTCCGCGCATTACTTGCGACATGCGACCTGCTGATCGACGCGCGCGCGCCTTCGGAGATTCCGAACTCACTCCTGACGCATGATGATCTGCGCAAGGAGCAACCGGGCCTCGCGATCACCGCGATCTCGTGGTTCGGCGAACACGGCCTCTACAGCAATTATCAGACGACGGACTCTGTCTGTCGCAGTCTGTCCGGCAGCGTGAAGCTGGTCGGTGCGCAGGAAGGCCCGCCGGTACTGCCGCGCGACGGACAGATCGCCGTCATGGCCGGCCTCACCGCTTTCATTCCGACGCTGGCCGGCATGTATGGTCGCAACACCGGCGCACGACGTTTCGCGGTCAGCGCGCATGAGGCGATGCTGCAGATCAGCGAGTTCGACACAGGACTCGCGCTGGAAGTCGGCTTCACGCGGCCCCGCATGGCCATCAACCGGTTCGGCCGCGGCTATCCCGTCGGCAATTTTCCAACCAAGGACGGCTGGCTCGGCATCACCGTCGTGACACCGGCGCAATGGGCTGCATTCTGCGTGATGCTCGGCCTTCCCGAACTGGAGACAGAGCCGCAGTTCAACGACGGTCTCGCGCGCACCAATAATTCGAAGGCGCTGTTCGATATCTTCCAGCCCATCCTGATGCACAAGAGCGCAAACGAATGGTTCGAGATGGGCATCAAGCTGCGTCTTCCGCTCGCTGTCGTGCCGGACATGGAGACGCTGCTGAAGCAGCAATACTACCGCGATCGCGGCGCCTTCGCGAAAGTCAAGATTGGAACGGCATCATTCGATGCGCCGGTGCTGCCGCAAACGCTCACCGGCTCGCGGCCGAAACTGAATGGCCGCGCGCCATTTGCCGGCGATGACACAATCGACGCCCTGCTTGCGCATCAGCGCGTGGCCACGCGGCAGGCAACACCTGACGATCCGCAGCCGTTGAAAGGCCTGCGCATCATCGATCTCACCATGGGCTGGGCCGGTCCATCGGCAACACGGCAGATGGGCGATCTCGGCGCCGACGTCATCAAGGTCGAGTCCTGCCAATATCCGGACTGGTTTCGCGGCACCGATCCGCGCGGACCGTATTTTCCGGAACGCACCTACGAGAAGATCTACTGGTTTCAGCAGATGAACCGCAACAAGCGCGGCATCACGCTGGATCTCACCAATCCCCGCGGCAAGGAGCTGCTGAAACAACTGCTCGCCGACGCCGATGCGGTGATCGACAATTATGCCGCCGACGTGCTGCCGCGCATGGGCCTCGATGCCGCAGCCATGCACAAGATCAATCCGCGTCTCGTCGTGGTAACCATGCCCGCCTTCGGCATGACCGGCCCATGGAGCGGCGTGCGCGCCTATGGTTCGACGCTGGAGCAGGCCTCAGGCCTACCATCTGTCACCGGCCGCGAAGGCGATCCGCCGACCATGCTGCATGCCGCGCTCGGTGATCCCTTCGGCGGCGTCAGTGCTGCGGCGGCATTGATGCTCGGCTTCATGCATCAGAAGAATACCGGCCTCGGCCAACACATCGATCTCAGTGCGACGGAAGCCCTGCTGCCTCTTGTCGCACCCTCTGTCATCGAGCAATCAGCCACCGGCAAATCCGGCCCGCGCATCGGCAACCGGCATCCGCGCTTCGTGCCGAATGGTTGCTTCCCGTGTCTCGGCGAAGATCAGTGGATCACCATTGCCGTGCGCAGCGACGACGAATGGCGGGCGCTGTGCAAGGTCATGCATCGCACTGACCTGGCCGATGACGCCGCACTTGCCACAGCCGAGGGACGCCGCGCTGAAGAGGACCGTATCGAGGTCGCGGTCCGGCATTGGACGACGACCGTGCGGCCGGACCTTGCCATGGTGACGCTGCAGGACGCTGGCGTGCCCGCGGGTACCGCGCGACTGCCGCTGGATCTGGCCGGCGATCCGCACCTGCTCGCAGTCGGACATTGGCAGCCTGTGACCAAGGTATTTATGGGCCCGCATCTGCTGCCCTCCGTTGCCTATCGCGAAGGCAGTGCGAAACTGCCCTACCCGATCACCCGGCTGGCGCCGACGCTCGGCCAGCACAATGAGGAAGTCCTGCGCGATCTCCTGGGCCTCAGCGCAGCGGAAATCGACGAATTGCGCGCCGCGGAAATCATTGGCGACGCTGCGATATCCAAGAAAGCGAAGGCCGCGCCTACGACCAAGTGAGGCTGCAAGTGAGGCTTGCAGCTTCGGCGGCCATGGCTCACACTCCCGGCATAAGGCCAGCGACGGATGGATCAAAAGATTCGGCGTCGCGACAACGGCCAGCACAAATGCTTCCAGGGAGAAACACCATGCGCAAACTAGCCCTCATTGCGTCCATTGCGCTGCCTATGCTCGGCGGCTCGGCGATGGCGCAGGAGACCGTGAAGATCGGTTATATCGATCCACTGTCCGGCGGCGGCGCCAGCGTCGGCGAAGTCGGCCTCAAGACCTTCCAGTTTCTCGCCGACGAGCTGAACGCCAAGGGCGGCATTCTCGGCAAGAAGGTCGAGATCGTCCCCCTCGACAACAAGACCAATCCGCAAGAGAGCCTGATCCAGGCACAGAAGGCGATCGATGGCGGCATTCGCTACATCACCCAGGGCAACGGCTCGTCGGTCGCCGGTGCGCTGTCGGATTTCGTCACCAAGTTCAATGACCGCAATCCCGGCAAGGAAGTCCTGTACTTCAACTATGCCGCGGTTGATCCGGTTCTGACCAACGAGAAATGCAGCTTCTGGCATTTCCGCTGGGATGCCAATTCAGACATCAAGATGGAAGCGCTCACCAACTACATCAAGACCGTGCCTGCGGTGAAGAACGTCTACCTGATCAATCAGGACTACTCGTTCGGTCAGTCGGTGCGCAGCCAGGCGCGCGCCATGCTCGGCGCCAAGCGGCCCGACGTGAAGATCGTCGGTGACGAGCTGCATCCGCTGCTGAAGATCACCGACTTCGCGCCCTATATTGCGAAGATCAAGGCATCTGGCGCCGACAGCGTCATCACCGGCAACTGGGGCCAGGATTTTGCCCTCTTGCTGAAGGCTGCGGCTGACGCGGGCCTGAAGGTGAGCTGGTTCACCTATTATGCCGGCGGCACCGGTGGCCCGACCGCGATCAAGCAGGCCGGCCTGAACCACCAGGTGTTCCAGATCGCCGAAGGCATCCCGAATCTCGGCCATGCCTCGGCCGACGTGTTCGAAAAGGCACTGCGCGCCAAGTATGACTTCAGCCTGTTCTATCCGCGCGCTGTGAACGAAATGCGCATGTTCGCCGCGGCCGCCGAGAAAGCGAAGTCGCTCGATCCGGTGAAGGTGGCTGCTGCGCTCGAAGGCATGGAGTTCGAGGTGTTCGACGGCGGCAAGGGCAATATGCGCAAGGACGACCATCAGTTCTTCCAGCCGATGTATATCGCCTCGTTCGGCGAGCGCACCGACAAGGAGCCATTCGACGAGGAAAAGACCGGCTGGGGCTGGAAGCTGGCCGCCAAGATCGACACGCCGCAGACGGTGCTGCCGACGACCTGCAAGATGGAACGGCCGTAAGCCCTGCCTTCTCCCCGCCTGCGGGGAGAAGGTGGACCGAACTTGCAGAGCAAGTTCGGGACGGATGAGGGGGACTCTCAGTTTCACTCACTGCCTCCCCCTCACCCGGATTGCTGCGCAATCCGACCTCTCCCCGCAAGCGGGGAGAGGTTAAGACGCCGCCGCACTCCGGCACACTCCTCACCCGAGAGGCAGATACTTCGTGCTTGAACTGATCGTCATTTCCACGCTCAACGGCGTCCTCTACGGCATGCTGCTGTTCCTGATGGCCTCTGGCCTGACGGTGATCTTCAGCATGCTCGGCGTGCTGAACTTCGCCCATGCCAGTTTCTATATGCTCGGCGCATTCTTCGGCTTCCAGATCAGCCGCTGGTTCGGCTTCTGGCCCGCGCTGATCCTTGCGCCGCTGCTCGCCGGCGCGCTCGGCGCCGCCGTCGAACGCTACGGCCTGCGTCACGTCCACAAAAACGGCCACGTCGCCGAGCTGCTGTTCACCTTCGGGCTTGCGTTCGCCATCGAGGAGATCGTGCAGATTATCTGGGGCAAGAGCCCGGTCGATTTCCGCGTACCGCCGCTGCTCGACTTCCCGGCCTTCACGCTGTTCTCCACCAACTACCCGGCCTTCAAGATCTTCATGCTGGTCGTCTCCATCGTGATCTTCATCGGATTGCTGGTGGTGCTGAAGCGCACGCGCATCGGCCTGATCGTACAGGCGGCGCTGACCCATCCGCACATGGTCGGCCATCTCGGACACAATGTCGGACGCATCTTCATGCTGGTGTTCGGCGTCGGCACCGCGCTGGCTGCCGTCGCCGGCGTGATCGCAGGCCCGGCGCTGGTGACGCAATCCAACATGGCCGGTTTGCTGGGCCCGATCCTGTTCGTCGTCGTGGTCGTTGGTGGCCTCGGCTCGCTGCCTGGTGCCTTCATCGCATCATTGCTGATCGGCCTCGTGCAGACTTTTGCTGTGTCGATGAACGGCTCGCTGGCCGGCGCCTTCGGCCCGCTCAGCCCTGACTACGCCGCCACCTGGCTGTCCGACATCTGGAACGTCACCGTCGCCCAGATCGCACCGATCATGCCCTATCTGCTGCTGGTGCTGATCCTGATCTTCCGCCCGATGGGCCTGCTGGGAACACGCGACACATGAGCGACGCCACCGCCAAAATTCCAGCAACCATCGCGCCGCCCCGCCCCGCCGCCTCCGACCGGCTGAAGTTCTACGGCATCTGGATCGCCGCCGCACTGGCGCTGCTGGTGCTGCCGAAACTGTTCTCGTCGGGCGGATCGCTGACCACCTTCAGCCTGATCGGCATCTCGATCATCTTCTCGCTGTCCTACAATATCCTGCTCGGCCAGACCGGCATGCTGTCCTTCGGCCACGCGGTCTATTACGGCCTCGGCGGCTTCCTCGCGATCCACGCCATCAACATCATCGCCAGGAACAAGTTCGCGATCCCGCTGCCGCTGGTGCCTTTGGTCGGCGGCGCGGCTGGCCTCGTCTTCGCCATGCTGCTCGGCTGGGTGTCGACGCGGCGCTCTGGTACGGCCTTTGCGATGATCTCCCTTGGCGTCGCAGAACTCGTCGCATCCTCGGCACTGATCCTGCGCACCTTCTTCGGCGGCGAAGCCGGCGTCTCCGCCAACCGCACCAAGGTCCTGCGTCTGTTCGACTGGAGCTTCGGCCCGCAGATCCAGATCTATTATCTGGTCGCGGCCTGGACGCTGATCGCCGTCATCGCGATGTATGCCCTCACCCGCACGCCGCTGGGGCGCATGTGCAACGCCGTGCGCGACAATCCCGAACGCGTGCAATTCGTCGGCTACGATCCGCATATCATCCGCTATATCGCCTTCTGCTTCTCCGGCCTGTTCGCCGGCATAGCGGGCGCGCTAGCCGCGATCAATTTCGAGATCGCCAATTCGGCCTATCTCGGCGCCGTGCAATCGGGCACCGTGTTGTTCGCCACCTATATCGGCGGCGTCGGCTTCTTCATCGGCCCGATCGTCGGCGCGATCTTCGTCACGCTGCTGTCGCTCGGCCTCTCCGATCTCACGCAGGTCTGGCAGCTCTATTTCGGTCTGATTTTCATCGCCGTAGTGATGTTCGCACCCGGCGGCATCACCGGCCTCCTGATGATGCATCGTCCATTGCTGAAAGGCGGCACGCTCAGCCGTGTGCTACCGAGCTATCTCGTCGCCTTCGTGCCGACGCTGGCGATGATCACCGGCCTCATGCTGGCGATCGAGACCACCGTCCACTTTACCGTCAATCCCGGCGAGGACTCGCATATCAAAGCCTTCGGGATTCCATTCGATGCAGCGAACCCTGCGATCTGGGCCGTTGCCGCCGTGCTGCTGATCGGCGGCTTCATCATCGCGCGCAAGACCTGGGCGCGCGTCGCCGGCAGTTGGGACGATGCCCTCACCGCCGCGCGCGAGAAGGGAGTGGCCGCATGAGCACCGCCATCGAGCTGCGCGGCGTCGAGAAGACCTTCGGCATCACCTCCGTGATCCGCAACGTCAACCTCACGGTCGCCCAGGGCGAACGCCATGCGCTGATCGGTCCCAACGGCGCCGGCAAGTCGACGCTGTTCAATCTCATCAGCGGCTACATGAAACCATCAGTCGGCAGCATCCTGCTGCGCGATCAGGTGATCTCCGGCCTGCCGCCGTTCCAGATCAACCGGCGCGGATTGTCGCGCTCGTTCCAGGTCACCAACGTCTTTGCCAAGATGAGCGTCTGGGAGAACCTGCGCTGCGCTGTGCTGTGGGCGACCGGCCATCGTTACGCGTTCTGGAAGAATGTCGACAACCTGCCCGAGGTGCGCGACCGCACCGCGCAGATCCTGCAGGATATCAACCTGGTATCGCGCCGCGATGTGCCCGCGGGTCTTTTGACCTATGCCGAACAGCGCGCGCTCGAAATCGGCATCACCATTGCGGGGGGCGCCGACGTCATCCTGCTGGACGAGCCCACGGCCGGCATGAGTCACGCCGAGACCGAGCGTGCCGTGGCGCTGATCCGGCGGCTGACCGAGGGCCGCACGCTGCTGATCGTCGAGCACGACATGAGCGTGGTGTTCGGCCTCGCCGACCGCATCTCGGTTCTGGTCTATGGCCAGATCATCGCCTCGGGCACGCCGGAGGAAATCCGCGGCAATCCCAAGGTCAAGGAAGCCTATCTCGGCGAGGAAGTGGCGTGATGCTCCAAGTTCGGGACTTGCACGCCTATTACGGCAAGAGCCACATCCTGCAGGGCGTCGATCTGCATATCGATGCCGGCGAGGTCGTCAGCCTGCTCGGCCGCAACGGCGTCGGGCGCTCCACCACCGTGAAGGCCATCATGGGTGAAGTGCCGCCACACGGCACCATCACCTTCAAGGGCGCCAATATCGCCGGCCTGCCGAGCTTCAGGATCGCGCATCTCGGCCTCGGCTACGTGCCGGAGCATCGCGACATCTTTCCGGGCCTCACGGTACGGCAGAACCTGATGCTGGGGATCAAGGATCCGCGTCATCCCGGCAAGTGGAAGCTCGACGACATGCTCGGCATGTTTCCCAACCTCGCCGCGCGCGCCGACACTGCGGCCGGCGTGCTCTCCGGCGGCGAGAAGCAGATGCTGACGATCTGCCGGACGCTGATGGGCGATCCTGAACTCGTGATGATCGACGAGCCCACCGAAGGCCTCGCGCCCATCATCGTGCAGCAGGTCGGCGACCTCATCGCCGAGATCGCACGCCGCGGCGTCGCCATCCTGCTGGTCGAGCAGAAGCTCTCCATTGCGCTGCGCATCTCGCACCGGGTCTATGTGATGGGCCACGGCCGCATCGTGTTCGAGGGAACGCCGGCCGAACTCAAGGCCAATGACGCCGTGCGCAGGGAATGGCTGGAAGTGTAAGCGCCGACTTCCTTACCTCGCCCCGCTTGCGGGGAGAGGTCGGAGCCGAGCGTTAGCGAGGCTTCGGGTGAGGGGGAGCCAGTGTTTCACTCGCTGGCTCCCCCTCACCCGTCGCGGACTTCGTCCACGCCACCCTCTCCCCGCAAGCGGGGCGAGGGAATCCCTAATCGCCGTAACTACCTAGCTTCTCCAGATCGACCACTGTCACGCCACCATATTCGAGGCGCAGCAGACCCTCCTTCTCCAGCGTCTGCAGGCACTGGTTCGCCCTCTGCCGCGAAATGCCGCTGATGGCACCGAGCTCTTCCTGGGTGATATCCAGATGCCTAGTCGCGTCGCGATAGAGGATCGGGTTGAACAGCGAGGCAATGCAGCGCGCGAGACGCCCTGTAGCGTCGAGCCTGCGGCCATATTCAGTCAGTGCGATGAACTGACCGAGCCGTTCGTTCAACAGCGAAACCAGGAAGCGGTTGAAGCCGACACTGTTCTCGAACAGCCACATGAATGCCGGGCGCTCCATGAATGCGAGCTTGGAGTCGCGTAGCGGGACAATGTCGTAACGTCGCGGTTCGTTCTTCAGCACGCTGCCCTCGCCGAACCACGCACCGGCCGTCAGGCCGGTGATGCTGACTTCCTTGCCGCTGCGCGAGATGGTGCCGATCTTCGCCAGACCGCTCACCACGCCGGTCCAGTATTCGAACTGGTCACCGCGCATGCAGACGAATTCATTCGCCTTGAACGACTTCTCGACGATGCCCGCGCGCGCGACCTCGATCTCCTTCTCGTTCAGGTCCCGCGCCCAGGCCGCGATGCGCTTGAGATGATCTGCAGCAATCATAGGGTCCGCTTCACTTCGAATGTTGCAGCGCAAAAGAACGCTCGCGCGACAAATTGGCAGGCAGATTGTCCGCCGCGAGACATTTCAGGATACCGATTTGACGTAGGGAAGACCACCGCGAAAGGTCATTAGTAGAATGGCTTAGCGTGACCGGGCGATATAGGCTCGGGACCATCCGAGGAACGTGGATAAAGAGCGCGACAAGCGCCGTATCTGGGAGGATTTGAGTGGCGGTTGCTCTGGACGTGCGCGGGGTGTCACTGCGCTTTGGTGGCGTTCGCGCGCTCACCGATGTGAGCTTCGCTGTCAATGACGGCGAGCTGTTCTCGATCATCGGGCCAAACGGCGCCGGCAAGACCTCCATCGTCAACTGCATCTCCGGTCGCTACCGCCCAACCGAAGGCCAACTGTTCTATCACGGCAAGGATATCACCGGGCTCAATCCCAACGCCCGTCCCGGCCTCGGCATCGGCCGCACCTTTCAGAACCTCGCGCTGTTTCATCATATGAGCGTGCTCGACAACATCATGGTCGGCCGCCATCACCTCCTGAAGAACAACTTCCTCACCGGCTCGCTGTACTGGCTGACCGGCGCCCGCAAGGAAGAGCTCGAGCATCGCCGCAAGGTGGAGGAGATCATCGACTTCCTCGATCTGCAGAGCGTGCGCAAGGCGACCGCCGGCACCCTTCCCTATGGTCTGCGCAAACGCGTCGAACTCGCCCGCGCGATGGCGCTGGAGCCGAACCTTATCCTCCTCGACGAGCCGATGGCCGGCATGAACTTCGAGGAGAAGGAAGACATGGCGCGTTATATCGTCGATCTCAACGAAGAATACGGGATGACGGTGATGATGATCGAGCACGACATGGGCGTCGTGATGGATATCTCCCATCGCGTGATGGTGCTGGATTTCGGCCGCAAGATCGCCGAGGGCGATCCGGCTGCCGTGCTCGCCGATCCGCACGTCAAGCGCGCCTATCTCGGTGAAGAAGACGAAGCCCTCGTCGATCCCGACCATGCGCCTATCGCTGCGGAGAGTGCCGCATGATGGACTATGCCGGACGCGTCAAACAGGCAGATACCTATCCAAAGCTGCTGCGCCTCAATGCCAAAGAACATGGCCAGGAGATCGCGCTGCGCGAGAAGGATTTTGGCCTGTGGCGGGAGTTCACCTGGAATGACTACCATTCCCGGGTGAAGGATTTCACGCTCGGCATGGTCGAGCTCGGTATCGCCCGTGGCGACGTCATCGGCATTATCGGCGATAACCGGCCGGACTGGGTCGCTGCCGAGATCGCCGCGCATGCCATCGGCGGGATGAGCCTCGGTCTCTATCGCGACGTACTGGATGAGGAAGCCGCCTATCTCCTCAACTACGGCGAAGCCAAGATCGTGTTCGCCGAGGATGAAGAACAGGTCGACAAGCTGCTGACCCTCGCCGACCGCGTCCCGGCTTTGAAGCACATCGTCTACAGTGACCCGCGCGGGATGCGGAAATACGACGACCCACGGCTGTTGGAGGCCGACAGGCTCGCCCAGATGGGCCGCGACCGTGCGGCGCACGAACCCGGGCTCTATGATCAACTGGTCGATGCGACCAAGGGCGAGGATGTCGCGATCCTCTGCACCACGTCAGGCACCACGTCGAATCCCAAGCTGGCGATGCTCGCGGCGGGCCGCGTGCTCGGCCACTGCGCGGTGTATCTGTCGTTCGATCCGAAGGGACCAGATGATGAATATGTTTCGGTGCTGCCGCTGCCCTGGATCATGGAACAGGTCTATGCGCTCGGCAAAGGCCTCTTGAGCCGGATGAAGGTCAACTTCGTCGAGCAGGCCGACACCATGATGAACGATTTTCGCGAGATCGCGCCGACCTTCGTGCTGTTCGCGCCGCGCGTCTGGGAAGGTATCGCAGCTGACGTGCGCGCACGGGTGATGGATTCGTCGCCGCTGAAGCAGAGCCTGTATGAGCTCGGCATGAAGTCCGGGCTATCCGCACTTGCCAACGGCAAGCGCTCGGCCGTGGCCGATACGTTGTTGTTCCGCGCGCTGCGCGATCGTCTCGGCTTCACACGCTTGCGCTCGGCCGCCACCGGCGGCGCGGCGCTCGGCCCGGATACGTTCAAATTCTTCCGCGCTATGGGCGTGCCGCTACGCACGCTCTATGGCCAGACCGAAACGCTGGGCGCGTTCACGCTGCATCCGCCGGATGCCGTCGATCCCGACACCACCGGCATCGCCATGGGCAGCGGCATCGAGATCGAAGTCCGCGATCCCGATGTGCAGGGCGTCGGCGAGATCGTGGTCAGGCACCCCAATATGTTCCTCGGCTATTACAAATCGCCGGAGGCCTCAGCTGCCGATCTGCGCGATGGCTGGATGCATTCCGGCGACGCCGGCTATTTCAATGATAACAAGCAACTCGTCGTCATCGACCGCATCAAGGATCTGGCGCAGACCGCGCGCGGCGAGCGCTTCTCCCCGCAATATATCGAGAACAAGCTGAAATTCTCCCCCTACATCGCCGAGACCGTGGTGCTTGGCGACAACCGCGATGCGCTCGCGGCGATGATCTGCATCCGCTTCTCGATCATCTCGAAATGGGCCGAGAAGAACCGCATCTCGTTCACGACCTATACGGACCTGTCGTCACGCCCCGAGGTCTATGAGATGATCCGCAAGGAAGTCGAGACGGTCAATGCCACGCTGCCGCCCGCGCAGCGGATCGCCAAATTCCTGCTGCTGTACAAGGAGCTCGACGCCGACGACGGCGAGCTGACCCGCACCCGAAAAGTCCGCCGCAGCGTCATCAACGAGAAATACGCCGATATCATCGACGGCATCTATGGCGGTGCGCGGGATATCCCCGTCGACACCACCATCCGTTTCCAGGACGGCACCTCCCAGCGCATCCGCACGCGATTGGTCGTGGTGGACATGGCGCGGGATGGCGCGCGCATGGAGGCGGCGGAATGATGGGTCTTCGCGCTTCGATAGGTCAGCACTCCGCTGAGCGCCCCCCTCACTCGGCACGCGCGCTAACGCGCGCCTGCCGACCTCTCCCCGCAAGCGGGGGGAGGTTAAGAAACTGCGGCGTCTCGGTTCTAGCTAACCTCTCCCCGCTTGCGGGGAGAGGTCGGATCGCTCTTGCGATCCGGGTGAGGGGGAGCTTCCGCAAGCGCCGTCGCAATGACTTCGAGAATACCCTCGATATTGTCCAAGACATCATGGTTCCAGAATCTGAGCACCCGGTAATGATGCTCGACCAGCCACTGGTCACGGGCAACATCGCGCACATTGTCAGCGTGTTGCCCACCATCCACCTCCACGATCAGGCACCGCTCCCGGCAGATCAGATCGACGATGTAGTTGCCGATCGGCTCTTGTCGCACAAACTTGTGCCCGTCCAAGGAACGTGCGCGAAGGCGATACCAAAGCGCATTCTCGGCATCGGTCGAATCTCGCCGCAGCCTTCTGGCACGTGTGGTTCTGACCGCATTGGCCTTGCGCATGTGGAAGCTCCCCTCACCCGGCGCTGCGCGCCGACCTCTCCCCGCAAGCGGGGAGAGGTTAGCACTCCGGCCATCGCATGAACACGCAGTTCCTCCTCCAGCTTCTGGTCAATGGCCTCGTGGTCGGCACGCTCTACGGCGTGGTCGCGATGTCGTTCGTGCTGATCTACAAAGCCACCCAGGTCGTAAACTTCGCGCAGGGCGAGTTGCTACTGATCGGTGCGTGGGTGTGCTGGACGCTGCTGACCAAATACCAGGTGCCGTTCTGGCTGGGCATGCCGATAACGCTGGTGTTCATGTTCGCCTTCGGCATCCTGATCCAGGTCGTGATCCTGCGGCCGCTGGTCGGCGAGCCGGTCATCTCGGTGATCATGGTGACCATCGCGCTGTCCGCCGTGTTTCAGGCGGCACTGAAATGGATCTATGGCGTCAACCCGCAGCCATTCCCGCGTGTCTTCACCAGCCAGTCGGTGACGATCGGTAGCCTACAGATCCAGACCGTCTATGTGATGAGTCTGGTTGTCTCCGTCGCGATGATGATCGGCATGGCGTGGTTCTTCAAAGTGTCCAAGTGGGGTCTGGCGATGCGCGCCACCGCGTTCAACCAGCAGGTCGCGCAATCGCTGGGCATTTCCGTCAAAACCGTATTCGCGATGGCCTGGGCGATCTCGGCCATGGTCTCCGCGGTCGCCGGCGTCGTCGTCGCCGTCGTCAACGGCGTGTCATCCGGCTTGTCGATCTACGGCATCAAGGTGTTTCCGGCGGTTATCCTCGGCGGTCTCGACAGTATCGGCGGCGCGGTGGTCGGCGGCATCATCATCGGGCTGCTAGAGAACTTCGCGCAATTCATCGACAGCGAATATCTGCACTGGGGCAATCTCTATGAGGTCGCGCCGTTCTACGTGCTCATCATCATCCTGATGATCAAGCCTTACGGCCTGTTCGGCACCAAAGACATCGAGCGGGTGTAACACATGGCCAGCCCCTCCCTCATCCCGGCCGGCGACTTCCGCACCAGCTATGCGGTCGACACCACAATCTTTCCGACCACCACCAGCCGCAACGCGGCGATCCTCGGCGTGGTGCTGATCTGCTTCGCGCCGCAACTGCTCAGCGAATACTGGCTTAGCCAGCTGATCATGATCGGCATCTACGGCATCGCGGCGCTCGGGCTCAATATCCTGGTCGGTTTTACCGGCCAGATCTCCATCGGCCACGCCGCCTTCTTCCTGTTCGGCGCTTTCACCTCGGCCTATATCTCCAACAACTATCCGATCCCGGTGTTTTTCTCGATTCCCATCGCTGGCGTAGTAACGGCCATCGTGGGACTCATTTTCGGCCTGCCTGCGGCACGGTTGAAAGGGCTGTACCTCGTTATCGCCACGCTGGCCGCGCAATACATTCTGCTCGACTTCTTCTCCCGCGCCGACTGGTTCAGCGGCGGCTCGGTGCCGGCGACGGCCAAAGCGTTCTCGATCTTCGACCATACGCTGCGCGGCGACCGGCAGTATTTCTATGTGGTGCTGGCCTATGTGGTGGCGAGCTATCTGCTGGTTACCAACCTGATGCGCTCGCGTGACGGCCGCGCGCTGGTGGCTGTGCGTGATCACTATCTCTCGGCCGAGATCATGGGCATCAATCTCACCAAATATCGCACGTTGTCCTTCGGCCTCGCGGCGTTCTTCGCCGGCATCGCCGGCGCGCTGTACGCGCATAACCAGCTCGTGGTCTCCAACGAGGGTTTCGGCATCGAGCGCTCGATCCTGTTCCTCGCAATGGTCATCATCGGCGGTACCGGCTCGATCATGGGCACGCTGATGGGCACGGCCTTCGTGGTGCTGGTGCCGGAAGCGATGGAATGGATCAGCATGGAGCTGAAGGGCGGCGTCATCGACAAGGCGCTGGCGCTCAACAACAATCTCACCTTCCTGCGCGAGATTGCCATCGGCCTCATCATCATCGCGTTTCTGGTGTTCGAACCCGACGGACTCGCGCATCGCTGGCGGCAGATCAAGACCTACTGGAAACTCTACCCGTTCTCGCATTGAGAACGGGACGGACTAGACGAAACGACAAAATATAAAATCCAACGGGAGAATGCTCATGACGATGAAATCATTTCTAACGTCCGCGTCCATTGCCCTTCTCATCGCGGGTGCGTCCAGTGCGCAGGCGCAGATCGCCGTCGGCCACCTCGCCGATTATTCCGGCGGCACGTCCGACGTCGGCACGCCCTATGGCCAGGGCGTGGTCGATACCTATGCCTGGATCAACAAGAATGGCGGCATCGGCGGCAAGCAGGTCAATCTCGATAGCAACGACTATGGCTATCAGGTGCCGCGCGCCATCGCGCTGTACAAGAAGTGGTCCGGCGCCGACAAGGTCGCGGCGATCATGGGCTGGGGCACGGCAGATACCGAGGCGCTCACTGGTTTCCTCGCACAGGACAAGATCCCGGACATCTCGGGCTCGTACTCGGCTGCGCTGACCGATCCGACCGGTGCCGGCGGCAAGGCAAAACCTGCGCCGTATAACTTCTTCTATGGCCCGTCCTATTCGGACGCGCTGCGGGCCGAGCTGACCTGGGCCGCAGAAGACTGGAAGTCCAAGGGTAAGTCGGGCAAGCCGAAATACGTCCACATGGGCGCCAACCACCCCTACCCCAACGCGCCCAAGGCCGCGGGTGAAGCGCTCGCCGCCGAACTCGGCTTTGACGTCCTGCCGCCATTGGTCTTCGCACTCGCGCCCGGCGATTACAGCGCACAGTGCCTCAGCCTGAAGAGCGCCGGCGCGAACTACGCTTATCTCGGCAACACCGCAGCTTCGAACATCTCGGTGATGAAGGCCTGCAAGGCAGCCGGCGTCGACGTACAGTTCATGAGCAATGTGTGGGGCATGGACGAGAACGCGGCAAAGGCCGCAGGCGATGCTGCCGATGGCGTGATCTTCCCGCTGCGCACGGCGGTGAGCTGGGGCGGCAACGCGCCGGGCATGAAGACGGTGCAGGAGATTTCCAAGATCTCCGACCCGTCCGGCAAGATCTATCGCCCGGTGCACTACATCGCGGCGGTCTGCACCTCGCTCTACATGAAGGAAGCGCTCGACTGGGCCGCGAAGAACGGCGGTGCTACCGGCGAGAACGTCGCCAAGGGCTTCTACCAGAAGAAGGACTGGGTGCCGGCCGGCATGGAGGGCGTCTGCAATCCCTCGACCTGGACCGACAAGGATCACCGCCCGACCACCAAGGTCGATCTGTATCGCTCGAAGGTCTCCGGCGCGACCGATGGCGATCTGAACGATCTGATGGCCAAGGGCACGATCAAGCTCGAGAAGGTCAAGACAGTCGAGCTGCCGCGCAAGCCGGAATGGCATGGGTGGTAGTTCTTACCTTCTCCCCGCTTGCGGGGAGAAGGTGGCGCGGACGTAGTCCGCGTCGGATGAGGGGGAGCCTCAGCAGGCTCGGAGCTAATGGCGAGTCCCCCTCACCCGCCCCGGCTTCGCAGCGCTACGCCGGGTCGACCTCTCCCCGCAGGCGGGGAGAGGTTAGCACCAGCCGATCTCAGGAGCGTCATTGATGCAGACAGCTATCGACACCAGCGCGCAAGTTTCAACAGCGCCCGCCACCGCCCCCCTGCTCGACATCCGCAACATCGAGGTCGTCTATGACGACGTGATCCTTGTACTGCGCGGCTTGAGCATGGAGGTGCCGAAGGGCGCCATCGTTGCGCTGCTCGGCGCCAATGGCGCCGGCAAGTCGACCACGCTGAAGGCGATCTCCGGTCTGTTGAAAACGGAAGACGGCGAAGTCACGCGCGGCGAAATCCTGTTCGACAATGAACGGATCGACGGCATCGATCCCGACAAGATCGTCCGCCGCGGCATCTTCCAGGTGATGGAAGGCCGCCGTATCGTCTCCGACATGACGTCACTGGAAAACCTGCGGCTCGGCGCCTTCACACGCAGGGACAACGAGGTCTCCACCGATATCGAGATGGTCTACGATTACTTCCCGCGCCTGAAGGAGCGCACCGGCCTCGCCGGCTATCTCTCGGGCGGCGAGCAGCAGATGCTGGCGATCGGACGCGCGCTAATGGCGCGGCCGAAGATGATCCTGATGGACGAACCCTCCATGGGCCTGTCGCCACTGCTGGTGAAAGAGGTGTTCGCGATCATCAAGAAGATCAACCGTGATCTCGGCGTCACCATTCTGCTGGTCGAGCAGAACGCGCGCGCCGCGCTGTCAGTGGCAAGCCACGGCTACATCATGGAACAGGGCAAGGTGGTGCTCGACGGCACCGCTGACGAACTCCGCGACAATGAGGACGTGAAGGAGTTCTATCTCGGTGGCGCCGGCGACCAGCGCAAGAGCTTCAAGAATCTGAAGAGCTTCAAGCGACGCAAGCGATGGCTTTAGCTGCTGGCAGCCTCTGCCGTCATGACGCCGGTCTTGCACGCAAGGATCGCGCGAATGCGGCGCGACACCAGCAACAGGATGACGAACACAATGACCAGGGCCATGGCAATCAGCACACGGTTGAGCGGCATTGGTCCATCATCGAGCAACAACGCCCGTCCGGACGCACCGAGATACACGTAAAGCACGATCTGCGGCAGCGTGAACAGGAAAGTGACCAGGGCGAACGGGAGCAGTCCGATATTTGTCAAACCGAACAGATAATTTTGCACCGAATTGGGCAATGGTCCGCCGAACCGCATCAGTGCGACGATGCGCCAGCCCTCGTCATCGACGGCCTGGGCAATGAGGCGCCAGGCCGCGCGTTTCTCGGTCTGCCGCTCCACCCAACCGCGCAGAACAGAGCGCGCCAGCATGAAGGCCAGAGCGGATGCAGCCGCGGCGACTGGAACAATGACGACGAGAGAGCGCAAGCCGAACGCAGCACCGGCACCGAACACGATGAATGTTCGCGGGACCGGCAAAAACGAAGAGGCAACCACCAATGCGGCCAACACGACGGCAGCAGGAAAATCAAGCTGGCCGAAGCTGTCGAGCCATTGGACGATACGTTCTGACGACATGATTTCCCACTAGCACGGCGCCACAAGCTACCGGAATAACCGCGACGACGCCAAACCACCAGGACACACCCAGATGCGCCACTTCGACACACTCGAAAACTGCGATCCGTCGCAGCGTCAGGCCAATCTGTTTTCGCGCCTGCCGGATGTGCTGCGCCACGCGATGCAGGCGCCCGCTTATGCGGAACATCTCAAGGGCATCGATCCCGCTGCGATCGTCAGCCGCGCCGCGCTGGCGCAATTGCCGGTGCTGCGCAAATCCGACCTGCCGGCCCTGCACAAGGCCAGCCCACCGTTCGGCGGCTTCGTGTCAGGCGCGACCGGCTCGTTCGGCCGGTTGTTCACCTCGCCGGGGCCCATTTTCGAGCCGGAGTCGAAACAGGCTGATCCCTGGCGCGGCGCGCGGGCGCTCTATGCCGCAGGTTTCCGCGCGGGCGACGTGGTGCTGAATACTTTCAGCTATCACCTGACCCCCGGCGGCTTCATCTTCGACGGCGCCGCGCGGGCACTCGGCTGCGCTGTGATCCCCGCCGGCCCAGGTAATACCGAGCAACAGCTCGAACTGATCGAAGCCTATCGTCCATCAGCCTATAGCGGCACGCCGGATTTTCTGAAGATCCTGCTCGATGTCGCGAAAGCCGCCAAGCGCGACATTTCCTCGATCAAGCGCGCCATGGTGTCCGGCGCCGCCTTCCCGCCCTCGCTGCAGGCCGAGATCGCATCGCGCGGTGTCGAGGCCTATCAGGCCTTCGCCACAGCTGATCTTGGTTTCATCGCCTATGAGAGCACCGCCCGGGACGGCCTGATCGTCAATGAGGACCTGATCCTGGAAATCGTGACCCCCGGGACCGGCGAACCCGTGGCCGAGGGCGATGTCGGCGAGATCGTGGTGACCTCACTGGACCCCCACCACCCCTGGATCCGGCTGGCTCTGGGCGACCTGACGGCCGCCCTGCCCGGCCCCAGCGCCTGCGGCCGGAGCAATATGCGCATCCGGGGCTGGATGGGTCGCGCCGACCAGGCCACCAAGGTCAAGGGCATGTTCGTGCGGCCCGAACAGGTCGCCGAAATCGGCAAGCGGCACCCGGAACTCGGACGGCTCCGGCTGGTGGTGTCCCGAGACGGCGAGAATGACGCCATGGTGTTGAAAGCCGAAGCGGCGGCCCTGGACAAGCCTGGCCTTCTGGAGGCTGTCACAGCCACGCTCAGGGCCGTCAGCAAGCTCGGTGGGGCCGTGGAACTGGTGGCGCCGGCCTCGCTGCCCAATGACGGCAAGATCATCGCGGACGAGCGCGGGAACTGACCACGCAGGACTGCCGCGGCGCATCATAAAAAGCCGGACTTCCGCGGGCGATCCTGCTATGTAGCCGCCCAGATCGAGGATGCCTGCTGCCGTGAGACTGATTTTACCACAAATTGTCGAGACCTGGCTGTCGCGCCCCACGGTGTCGAAGATCATCAGCTTCGGCGTGATCGGCCTCGGCAACACCCTCATCGATCTCGCCATCTTCACCCTCGCCTATCAGGTGCTGAAGCTGCCGCTGGTGCCCGCCAATGTCATAGCCTGGCTGGTGGCTGTATCGTGTTCCTACGTGATGAACACCATGATCACGTTCCGCGCCGAATCCGGCCGCGTATTGCGACGGAAGGATTATCTCAGCTTCGTCGCCTCCGGTGTATTAGGTGTGATCGCGACCACCACCACGCTGGTGGTGCTGTCGCACTTCATGCCGGTCTATGCCGCCAAGCTTCTGGCCATTTTGGTCAGCTTCATCGTGAACTTCACGATGTCGCATTTCGTGGTGTTTCGGACCAAACCGACGGATCCGAACGAAGCCATCCGCTAGATCGCACAGGCGGTCAGGCGCCGAGCACCCGTTCTGCTTCGGCGACCGCGCATAGAATATGATAGAAGGATGACGCCGGGATCGTATCGACCAGCGAGCGTCCCTCACCGTCGAATTGATCGTACCAGCCGCCTTTGACGGGATGCTGCAGATAATACTTGTCCAGCCGCATCAGCGCCGCGCGTGCCTCGTCGGCCGCGCCCTCGACGCCAGACTCCGCCTGCGCGACGAAGGCCTTGATGATCTCGGTCTGCGGCCAGCAGCGCCGTGTTGCCTTGACGATATTGCCCTGGGCGTCGCCTTCGTCCACCAGACAGCCGGTGGCGTCGCGATAGCGCAGCGCGGATTCGAGCAACGCTGCACGCTGCTTGCCGGTCGGACAGCCGGTGATGCGTTCGAAGCCCTTGAGCAGCCAGACCCATTCGGCCTGATGGCCGGGCTCGACGCTGACCGGCTCGATCCGCGACCAGTCCTGTTCGAAATATTCGCCGAGCACGCCCTTCTTCGCATCGCACAGGTTCGACGTGAACAGACCGAAGAGATCGCCGGCCCGCGCCTGGAACGCCTGATCATGGGTCGCGTCAAAACCCGCAATGAAGGCCTCCAGCAGATGCATCTGCGGATTCTGCCGACGCGGCATCGAAGCCGGCACGCCCTCGAGATAACCGCCATCTGGCGAGCGCAGTTGCGTATCGATGAAATGCATCAATTCGTCGATCTCGGCGCGCACCTTTGCATCGCGATCCAGCTGATAGACCGTCGCCATCGCCAGCAGGACGAAAGCGTGGTCATAGGTGTCACGCAACGGGTTCAGCACCGAACCATCGGGCGCGAGAATATGCACGAAGCCCGGCCTGCCATCCGGCGATTTCGCCTTGGCCAGCATGTAATCGAGACCCTTGCGCGCGATGTCCGCGCCTTGCGGGTACCAGCCGAGCTGGGCGGCCTTGGCAAAGCAATAGATCTGGCGGGCCTGTACGCGGACACGACGGGGAGCGCCAGCGTCCGGATTGCCACGAGCATCCAGCTTTTCGATAAAGCCGCCTGCATGTGAGTCCCAGCCGGTGGTCGACCACAGAGGGAGCGTACGTTCGATCATAGACGATCTCAGCGACGGAACGATTCCGTCTTCGCTCACCACCGGGCTCACCATGCTCACAGCCTCTATCATTTCAAACTTTGCCTATCTGTCGTCCAATCACGACCATAACAAGATCAGAACCCCTGCGCTCTCCTTTGACGCACCAATATATGGCATGTCGACAGGGCAATCGCATGACATGCAACGGATGCCCCATTTGCTTGAATGGGAAAAAAGCAAATGAATTCAGTCTCTTTCCCGAGAAGGGATGCAAAGAACCTTGAAAATGCCCATGATGTCACCTAAACGCTAGCGGTGAATGACCATAGAGGACTTCCGTGAGAAAACGCGCATTGGTGACCGGGGGCGCGGGCCAAGATGGCTGGTACCTCACAGACCTCTTGCTCAAGCAAGGGTATGACGTTTTCGCTCAATCGCGGCACCCCGCCGATCCGACACTGCATGACGGCAAGGTTCATTGGCATATTGGCAACCTGACCGACGAACACTTCCTGAGTGATCTGCTGGCAAGCGCTGCGCCTGACGAAATCTACAATCTTGCCGCCGTTTCGCGACCGTCGATCTCGTGGGACATTCCAGTCGAGACGGCATTGCTGAACTCGCTGGTTCCTCACCGCATTTGTGAATACATCCGGCGCGAAGCGCCATCCTGTCGCCTCTTCCAGGCCTCTTCGTCAGAAATATACGGAGATACAAGGGCAGAGCTCCAGGACGAGGATACGCGTGCCAATCCAGGATCGCCTTACGGCATTTCGAAGGCCTACGCACACCAGATCGTCGGTGCGTATCGCCGGCAATATGGCTTGCACCTGTCTTGCGGCATTCTGTTCAATCACGAGAGCCCGCACCGTCCGCTCAATTTCGTATCCCAGAAGATCGCCCATGCCGCCGCTGCGGCGTCGCTCGGGCTTCGCGAGACACATGAACTCGACGAGCGAGGCCGGCCGATACTGCTCGATGGCAAGCTGTTCCTCGGCGACATCACCATCCAGCGGGATTTCGGCTATGCCGGTGACTTCGTTGAAGCGATGCACATGATCGTTTGCCACGACACACCGGCCGATTACGCCGTCGGAACCGGACAGGCACATTCGATTGCAGAATTTTGCGAGATCGCCTTTAAGGTTTGCGGACTCGACTGGAACGAATATGTGGTCAGGGACGAGACTTTGCTCCGCAAGGTCGATAGCCACTTCACGCAGGCGGACCCTTCGAAGCTCAGGTCTCAACTCGGGTGGCAACCGAAGATCGATTTCGCGGGGCTGGTCGAAATGATGGTGACGGAGCGCATCCGTATTTTGAAGCTTTCGCTGGAACGTGCCGCGCCGGTCGCCAACCGTCGATCCGATCGCTAGGCCGAAGGTTGTTGCGCCACTTCAAAGCAGGCGGCAGAGAAGAGTCTTTACGTGCACATCGGTTTCGATATTTCGCAGACGGGGGTCGGCAAGGCAGGTTGCGGATATTTTGCTGACGCGATGGCTGGCGCCATGATTTCGATCGCGCCGCAGCATCGGTTCTCGTTGTATTCATCCTTCGGCGATTCGTTTTTTGACTACCGAATGCCTGTCTTCAATCCTTACCACGCCAGCAATACACACTATGGACCGCGCCACCTCACCCGCGAAGCCGCGCGAAAATTCTGGTCGCGCGACGAGCTCGAAGCGAAGTTGAGCAATCCCGACATCATCCATTCGAATAATTTCTGGCTTCCCACACAAATCACGTCGAGCCGCCTGATCTATACGCTTTACGACCTTGGTTTCGTGATCGATCCCAGTTGGAGTACTGAACGCAATCGACTGCGCTGTTTCGATGGCCTTTTCAAATCCTCGCTCGTCGCAGATTGGATCGTCGCGATCTCGGAATATTCGCGCGCATCCTATCTGAAAACGTTCCCGCACTTTCCCAACGACCGCATCCGGGTGGTGTATCCGTGTTCGCGCTTCACCGACACGACGCGGAGCGGCACACGTCCGGACAAGATCCCGCATCTTGGCAACGCTGAATTCTGGCTGAGCGTCGGCACCATCGAGCCGCGCAAGAACCAACGGCTCCTCGTCAAGGCTTACGCCGAGTATCTCGCATCCGGCGGGCGGCCCATGCCGTTAGTTTTGGCCGGCGGGATGGGCTGGATGATGAAGGATTTCAGCCAGTATGTCGGGGACCTGGGCATTGCCGACAAGGTCATCCTGCTCGGTTACGTTTCCGATGACGAAATGATCTGGTTGTACAGAAACTGCTACGCTCACCTCTACCCCTCCGTGTTCGAAGGCTTCGGGCTTCCCGTGTTGGAAGGCATGCAGTTCGGCGCGCCGACCCTATGTTCGAATACAACATCCTTGCCTGAGGTAGCGGGTGACGCTGCCATGCTCGTTTCGCCGGCAAGTGTAGGCGACTGGGTAAATTCCATGCGCGCCATTGCAGATTCCACCGGGACCAGACAGACATACGCCGCTGCCGCCCGGCAACGGGCCGGCAAATTCGACAGGAACCGGAGCGCCACGGCGGTCCTGGATATCTATCGTGAGGCGGTCAGAGTGCCCAAGCGTATTAATTCGTTTCAAACATCCACGCTTCAGAGCCATTTGGCCTGACCTACGAGGAACGCAATGCGTCCAGATGAGAAGATTTTCGTCGCCGGCCACAACGGAATGGTGGGGTCGGCGATTGTCAGAAAATTACGTGAGCGCGGCCATACCAATATCGTCACGCGCGATCGCAGCCAGCTTGATCTCGTCCAGCAGGCGGAAGTCCGCGCGTTTTTCGCCGAAGAGCGGATCGATCAAGTGTATCTCGCCGCTGCAAAAGTCGGCGGCATTCTCGCCAACAACACTTACCCCGCCGAATTCATCTATCAGAACCTCATGGTCGAGACCAACGTGATACACGAGGCTTGGCAGGCCGGCGTACAGAAGCTGCTATTCCTCGGCTCAAGCTGTATCTATCCGCGCATGGCGTCCCAGCCGATGGCAGAAGACGCCCTCCTCACTGGCGTCCTGGAGGCAACCAATGAGCCGTATGCCATTGCAAAGATCACCGGCATCAAAATCTGCGAGTCCTATAACCGACAATACCAGACTGATTATCGTAGCGTCATGCCAACCAATCTGTACGGACCTGGCGACAACTATCATCCGGAAAACAGCCACGTGATCCCGGGGCTGATCCGGCGCTTCCACGAAGTACAGCAATCCGGCGGCGACGAGGTCGTGATCTGGGGCACTGGCACACCGAGGCGCGAATTCCTCTATGTCGATGACATGGCCGAGGCTTGCATCCATATGATGGAGTTGTCATCCGCGACCTATGCCGAAAACACGAAGACGATGCTCTCCCATATCAATGTCGGGACAGGAGAAGACCTGACCATCGGAGAGCTGGCCGACCTAATCGGAGAGGTGGTCGGCTTTAAAGGCAGGATTGCATTCGACACCTCGAAGCCAGACGGCACACCGAGAAAACTCATGGACGTGAAGCGCGCTCAAAGCCTCGGATGGAATCCAAAGGTACCACTTCGTACGGGATTGGCGCTGGCCTATAAGGACTTCCTTGCCAATGGCGGGCGCTGAACTCAATCCCACGCCGCTGGTTACGATTGCTGTGCCATCGTTCAATCAAGCGCGTTTCCTTGAAGAGGCCCTGACGTCGATCTTCGATCAGGGGGTCCCGGTGGAGGTGTTCGTCGCTGATGCCGGATCGAACGATGGCTCCATCGAGATCATCAAGAAATTCGAACATCTGCTCGCGGGTTGGCGAAGCTATCCCGACGGTGGACAAGCCGCAGCCATCAATGAATCGATTGCCAAGGGCCATGCTCCATATGTCAGTTGGCTGAATAGCGACGACTGCCTGCTGCCGGGTGGGCTGAAACACCTTCTCGCAGCATTCGAGCGGCAACCAACTGCCCCCGCGGTCTATGGCCGCGTCTGGAACCACCATCAGAAAACAGCCGCTCGAACCGCAGTATGGGTGCAACCTTTCACTGAACGGCGCCTGGCAACGCGCTGCATCGTTTCGCAGCCGGGAGCGCTGATCCGACGCTCGGCCTGGGAGGCCATCGACGGGGTCGATGCGAGCTTGCACATGGCCATGGACTACGATCTCTGGTGGAGACTCTACAAGCGCTTTGCCGCACTCGGTTTCGTCGACGAGTACGTGGCCCTCAATCGGGACCATGAGGACACCAAAACGAATGCGTTTCGGCGACGCCACTATCAAGAAGCCATGGCCGTGGTGAGAAAGCATCACGGTCAAGTGCCGCTCAAATGGTGGCTGGCGCAACCTTATGCGGTCTGGCTGAAGGCCGTACTGAACAAGGCACGCCGTTCCGAGCCTGCGGACGTTTCAAGCCCAAAGCAGCCGCCGGCCAGTTGATGGCACTTTTGCCTTGCGTGACGCATTTGGAAACACTATCGCAAAAGCGTCTACAGTTACATGAGGGCAATCGACCTCAAGCGTTGAACATTTCAGAGAACAAGTCCCACCCGATCGGAGGGGACGGACAGCCGCGTTTCATAGAGAATGAAGCGGCCATAAAGGTCGTCCATGTGTGCAGCCTATCGAAATATTCAACTCGACGGGCTGCGGGGCATTGCGGCGCTGAACGTCGCCATTTTCCATACAATCTTGGGAATGGACGAATCTCTTATCCAGCGCGTCGTATATGGCAAGTTCTCGGAGCTAAACGGCCCCTACGACTGGCTTGCTAAAATCGTTCTCAAGGTCTTCAGCGGCGAAACTGCCGTTTTTATATTTTTCGTGCTCAGCGGAGCCGTCCTTTTCCAGAATTTGATGCGAGATCGCTCCCCGCCGGTCGTCACCGCTAGCAGGTTCATCGTTCGGCGGACGTTTCGAATATACCCAGCGTTGATCGCCTGCTTGCTATTTATGACGGCAGTCTCAGCGTTCATGGGCCACCCCATCATTCTTACCAATCTACTAATCAACGCTTTCCTCTTTGACTTCCCGATCAATGGGGTGACGTGGACGTTGAACGTTGAGATGGTGGGCGTGGCTTTCGTCCTTCTGGCTTACTTTGGCTACCGTGTTGCCGGCTTGATCGGCCTCGGCGTGGTCGTTACTGGCATCTGGCTCTTCCTCAAGTTTGCCGGAATGCCGATCGCACTCACCTTTAAATACTTCTGGTTTTACTTTGTTGTTGGAATGATCATCCCGACTGGTGCCGGAAGTTCTGTCGCAAAATTCCTACCGGCTTGGTCGATCATTCCGATCATGCTGACCGTCATATTCTTTAAGTCCACACTTCAGCAGATTGCGATCGGTTTGCTCGTTACGATGCTCTTTTATGACCGCGCCGGGCGTTTTGGCTCTTGGCTATCGGCGTCTTGGTCACAATTCCTTGGGCGAATAAGCTATAGCTTCTATCTCTACAACTTCGTGGTTTTCGTGAACCTCTGCGCATACGTCAAGAGCTTCACCTGGGTGGCGAATCATCCCATCGAGGCGGGCCTGCTGGCCTCCGTGGTTACGGTTATGGCGACCATCCCTCTTGCATATCTTTCGATGAGATATGTCGAGATGCCCGGAATAGCACTTGGCCGCCAACTAACATCGCGCTCCGAACTGACAAAAGTTCAAGCAACATAGATCCCGCAGCTACCTCTCGCTGATCTGCATCCCGCCGCGGTGGCGTACGCGTCCGCCGAGGACCGCCTTGTTCGAACGAGACATGTCGCGAAGCATGTGACCTGAAGTCTAGCTAGGTCATCAGGTGCAAGCACGGCTGTCTGCACCTCGACCTTGATGCCGTCGAGCTTCGACCAGACCGGAGGCCTGACGCTGCCGGCGCCGTCAGCCCTCGCGATGCCTGGCCTCGAGATCGATGTTGAACTTGCTCTTCACGACGACAGCCACCCAACCGATCAGTCAAGCGCAACCTTCAGCACCGAGGCGGCGGCGCGATCTTGTCCAAGGCCTCAGCCGTCCGGACGTCCACAATGCGTCCGCTTCAGCTCCCGGCACGCCTCGAAAGCCTTCAAGGCAGTCTGCGTGACCGTGCCGAAGTCGCTGTCGGCCTGGACATCCCGACCGTCATTCCGCAGTGCGAGCCCGACAGCAGTCGCGGCCGACCCGGGCGCGCCCATGCACAAGGGACCGCTAGAAGTCACCGCTTTGTTTTATCAAATGCGGAGCGTTGATTTTTGCCCAACCCGAAAACCGCTTGATCAGTTCATCGGAGGCGTACTCAGAGATGTGCTCAAATCCATCCCTAAAGATAGGCATGCCGTTCAACTGAAATCGGCAGTGTGTCTCGTCGCAAAAGAAATTGGTGTCGTAGAATACCGTTCTTGGGCTAGATGACTTGATGGATTGTTCAAGCTTTTGGAAATGCGTCCTCAGCGAAGCTAACTGCTCGATTCCAGTTACACAAAGTTCATCCGTTTGTACGGCAAAACGCTCATAACAACTACGAATGTTGTAATTTAAAGAGACCGTAGGAGAAAACACCACGGCCTGTATGCCTTTACTTTCGAGGTAATTGATGCGGCGAAGTAGCTGGTGAGCGAACGTCGGGGTTGGATTGCGGGGCACACTTCCTATCACGGCTAGTCGGATGGTGGGGTTGTGATCAACTATTGCGTTGATGAATTCCATCTGTTCGAAAGGTCTATTTGCGCCGCATGGTAAATTCGTCGATGTTTCGGCGCCCTTAACGTCATCGACCCATGCGCCTCCACAAGTTCCAATCGATAGAATATTGTCTTGGGAGAAGCTGGGGTTAGACGCGAAACCGGGATAATAATCATTCGTTCGACTGTCTCCCAAAAGTATTACCGTCGGCGGCCTGTCTTGTTTCAACATGCAGAACCACCACTCATACTTAGCGGCGCCAGCGAAAGGATACCGGCTTTTGCAAAGTTCGTTGCTTGCATAGCGCCAAGGATTGGACGTGCTGGAGAGCTGAGACAGCGCGAGACCTCCCCGGTCGACCGGGTTCACCAAAGCTTTCGACTGTAGCACCGCCAAGGACGCGACACATATGACAGCAGCGGCGAGCCCCTTAGCTATTCGTGCACCTTGGAACTGCGTTCTGATCGGAAGATCGATGAGACGATAAGTGGCCAATGCCAGCAGTAAAGATAACCCCACCATGAGACCGCGTATCGTATCGTTCGGTCGCGCGCCTTCCAGAATCGTAGCGAACGATAGCAACGGCCAATGCCACAAGTAGAGTGGGTAACTTATTAGGCCAATGCGGACCAGCGCCGTATTGGCAAGAAAGTACTTGTTTAGGATCGTCGTCGGCCCAGAGGCTATAATAAGTCCAGCACCGACTGTTGGGAGCAGCGCCCACCATCCGGGAAACGCGTATTGGGGGACAACGAATGTAAGAGCGATCGCAATGAACAGGTGGCCAACAACCGACATGATCGATCGGTGCCCTAGCTTCAGCTTGCCGAACGACTGCTCAACGTGTGGCATTGCCAGCAGTGCACCGAGAAGAAGCTCCCAACACCGACTTACCGGCGAGTAGAATGTCGAAACCGGTGCCGAGTTTACATTAGCGATGTTGATCAGAAATGACGCGGCGGCGATGCCCGCGCATACGGACAAGGCTCGCCAGCGAAAACGGATGCAGGCCCACAGGATCAACGGCCAGAAGATATAAAACTGTTCTTCAATGCCGAGGCTCCACAGGTGCAGCAACGGCTTGGTGTCCGAAGAAGCGTCGAAGTACCCGCTTTCCTGCCAAAGGATAAAATTTGAGACGAACCCGGCGCCCGCCCATGCATGCGTGCTTAGCTGGCGAAGTTCATCAGGGAACAGAACAAGTTTCCCGAATGCGAGGCAGGAGAGCAGCACGAAACAGAGCGCCGGAAAAATGCGGCGAATCCTTCTGTAATAAAAATCGGAGAAGCTGAAATTTCCGCGGTCGAGATGCTGCAAGATAATCGACGTGATCAGATAGCCCGAGATTACGAAGAATATATCGACCCCGATAAAGCCGCCCGGCATGAAGTCCGCGAAAGAATGGAACGCGACCACAGACACAACTGCGATCGCGCGCAGTCCGTCAATGTCGGGGCGATAGTTCATGGGGCGCAAAGCAGTCGTGGAATTGTCGGTCAAGGTCGGGTCTCCGCGCGGGGAAACATCCCGACGCGTAATTACCGTAACCAGGCGATCCTCCCGGTCAACCCAGCGTTGAAAATTTCGTACCGGAGAATCAATCACGACCATCGCTGCCCTGGTGAGACGACTTAGTCTACATCGGGCTTCGGACCCTGGTCATGTCGTGAAATGTAGCGGCGGTGCCGTATCCCGCTGATCCATCTAACAACCGCTCCGACGAGCATTCCAACTAAACTCAGCAGCAATAATATTTCGAAAACCTCGATCATCAAAACGGAATAGCACAGCCTCCTCTTGCCGCCGGCCACTCAATCTGACCATCTCATTTGAAACGCCCTAGAGCTTTTGCGCACCGGTGCACGGCGGGTCGACGGAATACATTGCCGTCCGAGACAAGCTGACCAGTCACGTCATCGTTGAGATGCACGAGTGTGGCCGCATGTTTATGTGGAAATTCCAGATGCCGGAAGATGATCCGCCAGTCAGCAATTAGCATTAGGCTCGTTTAAAACGGCTTCTTGACCTCGTCCGGCATACGATGAAACGGAACGTACGCATCATCGATACAGCCATCCGGATTGAGAGCAAGCCTCTGAACCACTGGATCTTTTCGCTTGAAGAATAGGGCATATTCTTTTTGGCCACTGCCCGCCTGAACACCCCGTAAGCACGCGACAAAGGCGCCCGGTGCGCCAGGGGCCAAAGGGCCCGCCGGACGCGCCGCGGAAACTTCCAAGGGGTCGGAGAGTTTCGCGTCCTTCGCAGCCACCGTGAATGCTTTCGCCATCGCAACGGCGTCGGGCGGTGCAATAGGCTCCAACTCTGCCACTGGCGTTGGAATAGGGGCTGCACAGGCGCTTAAAACGAAGCAGTTAACCAGCGCGAAATACCGAGATGGATTCATGTTTCTTCGCAACTATCGCGGCGCCATACGCCAATCACAGTCTTACCAATACTATTGCCGATGAGTGGATCGACGATCCGGGATATGGGAACCATACACTTGTCCCATAGCTGTATCTGACCTTCCGACGGCGCTGCCGATTTAAGAACAAAACGATTCCCAAGGCTCGCCGCGAGACCGACACTGTCGAGATAAAACACCTTCTCCAATGTAAGGCCGGCGGGTACTAGAGAGAGCAATGATCGCTTGTTGTAGCGCCTGAAATGCCCGATCGCGGAGTCGAAGGCAGTAAAAAGCATTTGATGGGCCGGCGACAAGACTACTAGATAGCCGCCACGTTCGAGATGTGCTGCCGCGCGGTGGACTTCGGAGCGGTCATCATTAATATGCTCGAGAACGTCGATGTAGAGGATCGTGTTGAATTTTTCTTGAGCCTCGATATCCGCCAGCGTGCCGACGCGCACCTCACATTTCGACGGCAGCTTTCCGCCCATTATTTGCAAATTTATTTGCTCAGCTAGCTTGGGGTCCGGCTCCAAGGCAACCCATTGCTGCTGCTTCGCCGTGCAGAGCCGCTGCGCTGTAGCACCTATACCTGCACCCACCTCCAAAACCCGTGTGCCAATGTACTTCTCAATCGCCTGCCCCCAATACGCCTTCCAGTTGGTGGCCTTTGCAAACAAGGTCAATTCGGATCCTTCATACGCATATGGATCAGACATCGCCTTTGGACCTTTTGACGTCGCGCACGAACTGAAGAGCGTGAAGCGCTGGTATGAAGGGAACATTTGAGCGGTTGTTGAGCGTCATAAAGGCAGCTGTCGCGGACAGGGCAAGTCCTTGGATGAGTAGGGTAGCCGCGAAGCCGATCGTAGTCGTCGCCCAACCGGGGATCGCCAGCGTAGTATTTACCCGTACTAAAAGGACAACTATTGCCACGATGGCCGAGAACGCAACGATCCCCATTGCTATCATAAGCAAGCGAACGAATAAGACGTCGCTGAAAACTGCCACGGCGCTAAGACCATGCATGATGAGGGACACAAAATTCATAGTCGATTCTCCCGCATATCGGGTGCCGCGGCGTGTATCGAGGCGGATCAGCGGCACGCGGGATCTTACAATGGTCCCGGCGAGATGGTTCCAGAGTTCTGCCATATGAGTGAGGCGCGATATATGCGGCAGCGGGATTAAACAAAAGTTGCCGAAGTCGATCTTCTTACCGGTAAGGACGAGAAAGCAAAGCTTGTAGAGTACGTAGAATATTCGGAACCCCCGCCCCTCTGACCGCTGCGACCGCTTGGCAGCTATCACGGCGCCTGGATGGATACTATGAATGGCTATGAGTTCGCTGATGTCTTCAGGACGATCCTCGCCATCGCTATCCATCACAATTACGCAATCATAGCGATCCTGATTGCTGGCATAGGCTAAACCGATCGCAATGGCGCGTTGGTGTCCGACGTTGCACGTCAGGGAGATCAATATGACTTCGTCGAGGGAAGGCGCGCCATCAAGAACGCGAGTTGAATCTAGCAATAATGTAGATCCATCATCGACGACGATCAAATCTACAGAACAGTGTAATTTTAACGCTTGCTCTTCTAGTTTCGCCCTCAGCTGAGACAGCGAATCCCAGTCATTGAAAACAGGAACAATTATCCCGATCCTTTGCAAAGCTCTTCCTCGACTTATTTCAGGCCGTAGTATTTTCTGAAGACTGGCCAGACACCGTCGCCGCACGAGATGTTGTTATTTGCTAACTGCACCCACAATTTATTGCCTTCATCGATGTCTACCGTGTCCGGAGCCGTCACGCTAGGGTCGCATTTCGAGGCATCCACCCGAGCCCTGGTGGAGTAGATAGAATCGACGAAGTCGGCCAACCGCATTCGCTCAACAGCTGCGGCCTGGCCGAGCACAGCAACTGCCGCAAAAATCCAGACAGCCGGCACAAGAAGCACCGAGAGACGCGACGCAACCTTTGCAACTTCTGCCCAGAACCAAACTACCGAAATCGAAATGAGAACTGCTGATGCGACCCACTGCCTCGGGAGAATCCAGTAATTTCGCGCGTAGGAGGCGTAGGCTAGCCCCACAGAAATGATCAAAGCGAGCGCAAGTAACAGGAGCGGCGTCAGGAGCCCTAGCAATTCACCACGACGGGCTCGCGGGGTAACGATCAACGCACCCACCATCAGAACAGAGACGGCCGCAGTCGACCTCAAATGCCCCCCTAGGAATTGGAAATGAGACTCCGTCGAGAAGTGATGCCACAGGCTGGGCTGGCTAATCCATTGGAAAGGATCGAAGGAAAACTTCGGTCCACCTACTAGCCAAGTTTCGGACGATAACACGGCGAAAAAAATGAGACCAACTGCACACAACGGTGCATTCGCATAGGCAACGGCACTTCTGATAGTGACATTTATCTGCCCTTTTAGCCTGTGATGCACATAGCCAACCAAGCAGAGTGCCGGCCAATAGATCGCAAAGTATGGATGTATGGCGACGCCAAAGATGGCTGCAGAAACACCGCATAAGCCGACCCAGAATGTCCGCGTCCTTGGTGGAACTAAGTAATACGCGAGGATAGCGACTGTTGCGGCAGCCAAAGGCATATAAGGCCGAGCTTCGCCGACGTAGAAAATGACCGTTGCTTGACCAAGGGTCGCAAGGACGGCGATCGTCCGCCAAGCGATGGAATACCCCAACGTTCGAAAGATGAACAAAATGGAAGTGAAGAGAACAGCGCCACTGAGAACTGAAGGCAACCGGAGAATAAGAGAGCTAGCGCCGAACCGTGAAAGCGTCCAATAGTTTACCAGCATGTAAATACCGGTCTGACCGTGGTTTATCCCCTTTGTGCTCGACCGGATTGTGTCCCACGCTTCAGAAGTCGAAACCATCGCTCCGAAACAAAAATGTAAAAACTCGTCAATCCAGATCGGTCGATCAAAAGGCGTATTAAATGCAGCCAAAAGCGCTGCGGCGGCGAATTCTATTAGAAACACGCTGCAATATCGGCATTGAGCCCGACTGACACTAAAGGGCATTCATCACCTTCGCGTCTTCCTCGCCATCAATGATCTTGCCATCGGCAACCTTACCGTCAATCTAGCACGAAATGGCCCCGTCAGTAACTTCGCATTAAGAAGATAATCTTAGCAGTATATCACTGCCTACTGAAATACTGCGGTGCATAGCATTTTTGCAGAAAAGCCCGAACTATCGAGCATGACCGAACTGCCCGTTTCCAGATCCGGCATTGAGTCCGCACTATGCAGATTGGCGACGTTCGAAAGTCTGATGACGATGACCAATCTGAGTATTCTGCCCTATTCGATCGTATTGAACGCGCCCATTGGACGTCCAATTTGGATCGACGAATTCCTGCATTTTGCCTTTGAAGCGCTCCATCTGCGCTAGAGGCGTGAAACAACATTGTTCGCGTCAGCGCCCTTGAGACGAATTAGGGGGACTTTCCGAAAGGAAGGATTTGTGTTCCATCGTAGCCGCCGGGAGCGAAGATGAAACAGAAATCCGGACCGGGAAAGTAGCTGCACAACAAGTACTGAAGGACATCCGGCGACAGACGCGCCGACAGTACTTTGCCGGCGAGGTGAAGACCTTCGTCACGAAGCTACTACTCTTGAGGAGTCGTGGCCGATCTCATCCTGGAGAACCGTCTGCTCAAAAAAACATGAAGGGGAATGAGGAGAACGAGGCATGAGGTATCCCGGCTCCGAAAAAGGCTAAGATCATTGCGCTGGTCGAGCAATCACATCTGCCGGCCAAGCGCACGCTGGGCGAGCTCGGCATCCCGCGGGCCACGTCCTATCGCTAGTCCAACCGTTACCGCGAGGGCGACTTCGAAGTGCTGGCTGATCATCGCTCGCGCCCGGATCGGGTCTGGAATCGCATTCCGGGCGCCCTCCGGGGGCAGATCGTCGATATGGCGCTGGAGAGACACAATCGGCTTTCCTGCTTCCCTCCATAACGTCTTACCTATCGGGACGGAAACCGATCAATAAACAACATTCCGGTAATATCATATCGCGCCAACCCATCCGCTCACATTGCCTTTCGTGAAGAATTAACTATACAATAAAGCCATATAAGCAGTGGCAGGATGGTCGCATGCCCTATTGTATTTCGTTCAAGACCAATACTCGTGACGCCTTCTCCCTCGCCGGGGAATTTTTGGGAGGCGCTGCCCTGTTAGTCATGTTCTACAGTTTGGCGCTTTGCGCCGCGGGTTATATGTGGAGCAAGATGGGGGTTATTCGTCTTCTTCGACCCGACGCCATGTCGAACAAACATTATGCGCCTCGCGCTGATTAAAGCACGAAGCTATACGAGGCGCGAAACTATACACGTCGTGACAGACGAACTACGGAAGCAGTCCGAGATAGCTTGGCTAGCAAGCATCCGGCTGCTGCTTCTCGCGAGAGGCGATACAAATGAATCGCCGCAAAATTGCACGATAGATTCAAGCACGCCGTATCCGAATTGCGGTGCTCTAGATGAAACGTGAAACCTCCCATTCGCTGGGTGCCTATATCGGCTTGGCGGACCAGCGCGTCGGTGAAGGGAAAATATTCTGGATATCCGACAGAGGCGGCGTGTCGGCTCCCAACTCAAGATGCTGCCGTAACTGGGTATTTCGATCGGCTGGCCGCCACAAGTGGATCAAGTCAGGGGCATGGGAATAGTCGGTTCTCGTAAAAGTTCCGCCACCCGACTTCAGTACTGTTGCTGGGCCGCCACAGTCGGGCTGTAAGCACCCTATGCGTTGCCTAATGGATGGCCTGGAGGTGCCTTCGGCGCCCTATCTTTGCTATTGTCCGACACAACTTGTAGGCAACTATGCTCGAATCTCTGTTGGATCGATATATCGATCACGAAGATCGACGATGTCGTAAGAGGAACGGGTTTTGGCAGGAAGATTTAGCGGACGACGCATCCTTGTAACTGGCGGTGCCGGTTTTCTAGGGTCCCATCTTTGCGAGCGCCTTCTTGAAGAAGGAGCTGAGGTTCTTTGCGTCGACAACTATTTCACGGGTCGACGCAACAACATCGCTCACCTTCTGGGCAATCCGCTGTTCGAAGCGATGCGCCACGACGTCACGTTCCCGCTGTTCGTCGAGGTTGATGGCATATTCAACTTCGCCTGCCCGGCTTCGCCGGTGCATTATCAGTCCGACCCCGTAGCAACCACGAAAGTGAGTGTGCACGGCGCGATCAACATGCTCGGATTGGCCAAGCGCCTGAAGTGCCCCATCCTTCAGGCATCGACCAGCGAGGTGTATGGCGATCCGACGATGCATCCTCAGCCAGAACATTACTGGGGTCATGTCAATCCGATCGGCCCTCGCGCCTGCTACGACGAGGGCAAGCGGTGCGCAGAAACGTTGTTCTTCGACTACTATCGGCAGCACGACTTGGCCATCAAGGTCATGCGGATCTTCAATACTTACGGACCGCGTATGCACCCGAACGACGGGCGGGTTGTATCGAACTTCATCGTTCAGGCGCTGAAGAACGAACCGATCACCATATACGGCGACGGCGAGCAGAGCCGGTCGTTCTGCTATGTCGACGACCTCATCGAGGGTGCCTTGCGTCTGATGGCGTCGTCCGCCGAGGTCACCGGGCCGATCAATATCGGCAATCCCAATGAGTTCACGATCAAGCAGCTCGCGGAAGCAGTGATCCGATTGGTCGGCTCCAAATCGGAACTGATCCGGATGCCACTTCCACAGGACGATCCGAAGCAGCGGCGCCCCGACATCACCCAGGCAAGACAGGTTCTGAAATGGGAACCAACAATTCAGCTTGACGAGGGCCTGCTGAAGACGATCAAGTACTTCGACGAACTGTTAAATAACTGACACCGGAACACAATATAGGTTTGCACCCGATCACGGCAGCAAAACAACCTTATGAAGATTAGCATTGTCACGGTCTGCTTCAACGCAAGCGCCACGATACATGCAACTCTTGCAAGCGTCGCGGAGCAGACCTATCCACATGTCGAGCATGTGATCGTCGACGGTCAATCCAGTGACAGTACGCTGGAAATCGTCGGCCGGTTCCCTCATGTTTCCAAGGTCATCTCCGAACCCGATACAGGGCTCTATCATGCCATGAACAAGGGCCTGTCGCTCATTTCCGGCGACTACGTCCTCTTCCTCAATGCCGACGATAAGTTTCCAACGGCCTCGACAATTGCCCAGGTGGTTGCCGAGATCGAGACGAACGCTGGTGCGGACGTTTATTACGGCTCCCTGGAAGTGCGGCCCCTCGCAGGAAATGCCTATGTATTTCGGCCACCGCCGCCGGAAGCAGCGCCGGAATTCATGATCCTTGGTTGCTTGCCGCATCAATCCACTCTGGCGCGCCCGTCAGTGTTCGAGAAAACCGGCCGCTTCGACCTGCAATATCGCTACCATGCAGAGTACGACTGGTTTCTCAAAATTCTCGCAAACGATGCAATCGACGTCAGGCAACTGAACGCGACGATCGGTTCCTTTCAGGAGGGCGGCGCCTCCTCGCAGCTTCACAAGGGACAGCCGGAAGTCTTCGTCATACAAGACAAGAGTTCACTCTACCGAAGCCCGCAATGGGACAAGGTCCGGATCGCGGCTTTGCAGAATGCACTGCTGCGCGAACGGATTGAAGCTGCTCAGCTTCGCAATACCTTGTGCAGAGCAGCCCTTCAGCCGTGGATCTCCCGCGTGCTCAGTCCATTGTCGCTGCGGGCGATCCACAATCCGAACTGGCGCGCGGTTGTACGCCCATTCGTTCCCGATTTCGCGATCAAGCTGCTGCGACACAGGCGCGCCAACGCTGGCAGCTCCAGACGTCATTAGCCTGTACGACCACCTGCCGTTTGGTGAGATCCAATATCCGGCGCAGCCCTGCCCTCGATCTGGAACTTGGCCGGCAGTCCCACGATTCCATAAAATGGCGGAAATGGCAGCGCATTGTAAACGCTGACAGCGCCCGACATGGCACTGCCTGCCTCCGCATCGTCGCCTCCAGAGCCCAGGCGCAGCCTGAACACGTAATCGCCAGCGATCACGTCCATCGGCATGCGCACGGCAACGACAATCGCGGTGCCGGCGCCCCAGGAAATTCCGGTCGCTGCGGCAAGATCCACACGGCGACCAGTAATGACACGATCGAACCGATCGAAAAGCTCGATCTTGATTTCTGCCAAATGGGAGTTCTGCGGCCCCATGGCAACAATCTGGTATTGCAGAACGTTCCCCATCTGAAACAGCGACGCCGGCGCGCCGAATTCGTTGAGGATCCTTTGCGCAACGATTTGCCAGCTGTCCGGCTCAACCACGGGCAAGTCCGGGACAAGCTCTTCCAATAGCTGCGCCGCGGTCTGTTTATGTCCCGCAGCAATGTCATCGCTGGACGACCGGCTATGTTCCGGGTTCTGACGCAGACTTCTACGCGCCGGATACAGATACGTATTCAGAACCTCGTCGACCTCGCCCTCGCAGGTGATGACACCCCCGTCGAGCAGCAAGGCCCTGTCGCAGATCGCCTTGACCGTTCCGAGACTATGCGAGACGAATAACAACGTCGTCCCGCGCGCGCGGATATCGTTCATCGCCGCCGCGCACTTCTTCTGGAACTGTTGATCACCAACACTCAACGCCTCGTCGACGATGAGAATGTCCGGCTCCATAAACAGATAAAGCGAGAATGCGAGACGCATCAGCATTCCCGACGAGTACAATTTGACGGGATTGTCGAAGAACTCACCGATATCGGCGAATGCCTCGATCTCCGCCATACGCTCCTGTGCGTAGGTCGGCGGAAAACCCAGAAGGCTCGTACTCGCAAACACGTTCTGGCGGCCCGTCAAATCCATATTGAGTCCCGCACCCAACTCCAACAGACCAAGAACCCGCCCGCGGGTAATGACCTGCCCTTCCGTCGGCCGCATGACACCGCAGATGATCTTCAGCAGCGTACTCTTGCCGGAACCGTTTCGGCCGATAATGCCATAGGCAGAACCACGAGCGACCTTGAAATCAAGGCCCCGCAAAGCCCACTTGGTGTTAGTCGCCGAACCGGCCGCGAAAATCCGCTTGCGCAACCGCTGTGCGGGCGAATCGAAGAGTTCGAAGCGCTTGCCGATGCCTGAGACTTCCAGAGCAGGCAGATCGTCGTGCACATTTGGCCCAGGCAAATTCATAGGACGCTGACCGACATGTCGAGATAAGCGACGCCCGAACGGTCGAGTGTCGCATCCGATTCAACCACATCGATAGAGAACGCCTTGATCCGTGTATCATTCCAGACCGCAAAAAGCGGGTCATAGCGATCGACTTCGGCAGTTCCGATGTTGAAATGATAGCGTCCCGGAGGCAACGCAAGAACGACCTCCAGCGTGAAGATGGCAACGTCTCCCTGCCGTTTCGGCTCAAGCCATATGCCCTGATTCGAATTCGCAGCCGACCATACTGTCCGATCTTCATCATCCGTCATGAGCACGCCGAAATTACCGCACGGCACGTCGCGATGAAATTGTATGGCGCACTCCATCGTCATCGTTTCCCCCGATGGAAAACTAAGTGTCGGCGTCCCGTTCGCGCTCCGCACACGCAAACCCAGCAGGCTGGCCCCCTGACTTCCAACCGACGGAACGTCGGCAAGCACATCGTCGCGCTGGATCTCCGCCACCCTTTCGGTCATGTGGGCCGCCGATACTGCTCCGACCTCCGGCGCGGCCGCAGGCGTCGCATCGGCCTCATCGACGCTCTGCCCCAACGTGCGCACGTAATAGCTGCCGACAACCGTATTGGCGTCGCCCGTCAGAAGGGCGCGGCCATGGTCGAGCCAGATGACTTCGTCGCACATTTCCTGGATCGCAGCCATGTCATGGCTAACGAACAGGAGCGTCGTGCCCTGCTCCTTGAGCTCACGCATCGCAGCCGCACATTTCTGCTGGAAGAAAAAATCACCAACACTCAATGCTTCGTCGACGATCAGTATCTCGGGCTTGAGGCTGACATAAAACGAGAAAGCAAGCCTGACGACCATGCCGGACGAGTAGATTTTCACTGGACGATCGAAGTAGTCGCCGATATCGGCAAACGCTCTGATGGCATCCAGCCTGCAAAGCACCGTCTCCTGCGAATAGCCGAGCATCGCTCCCACTGCGACGAGATTCTGCTGTCCTGTCAGTTCGCCATTGAAGCCGGTGCCCAACTCGAGCAGCGCGAGGACCTTGCCATGCATCTGCAGGGACCCGACGGTTGGCTGGACCACACCTGTCAGCAGTTTCAGCAGCGTGGATTTGCCGGCACCGTTGGCACCGATCACGCCAAGACACTTGCCGGTCGCGACCGAAACGTCGATATCGCGGAGCGCCCACAATTCCCGCGCAGCTCCAGCCCTCGACGGCACGAAGACACCTACAAACCGATCCCACGGATTGGAATAGATCCTGTAGCGCTTTCCGAGACCACGAGCCTCAACGATCGCGCTCATAGCAGATCACGCAACTCGGAACGAAATCGTTGCAGCATCATCGAGCCGGCGAGCAGCGTGACGCAGGTCCAGAATAGTGCTGCGAGCCAAAGCACCGGCGCGCCCAAGCTGCCAAACAGAAACACATCCCTGAAAAGCTCGATAAACGGATAAATCGGATTGGCGAGCTGGAGCGATCGCAACCACTCGGGCATCGTCGCTGAACTGTAGACGATCGGCGTCAACCACATCCAAAGTTGCGTCACGATCATGACGATCTGAGATACGTCGCGCGTGAAGACGTTAACTGTTGCGAACAACGCCCCCAATCCAAAGGCCATGAGCATCATCATAGCCCCGACGACCGGTATCAGGAGCCACGTCCAGCGCGGCCAGAAGCCGAGCACGAACGCGGCCAGCACCAGCACGGCGATATTGATGGCGAGCAGAATGCACGAGCCAACAACCGTCTTCGCCAGAAATACTTCTTCCGGAATCGCAAGCTTCCGCAGATAGCCGGCGCTGTCGATGAACGTCATCGTCCCGCGCTGCAATCCGTCGACAAAGCTGAGCCAAGGTAGCAGACCAGAGCAGAGGAACAACACGAACGAGATGTCATGAACGCCGCCCGCATTGTATCGCGCCGGCATGATCGTGGTGAAAACGAAACTGAACACGATCACCATCATGATCGGATGGATCACGTTCCACATCAGGCCGATGCCGGTTCCGGCATATTTGTAGAGAAACTCCTGAAAGGCATTGCTCAGGATATACTGCCGATGCTCAAGGATCGTGCGAAGCAACGATACCTGCTTGCGGTCGGCAGAATTGATATGGATTTCGCTACTCACTGGCATGTACCCAGAAAGGATCGATATCTCGCCGTATGCAGATAATGTTCTGATACGCGAATACTTCCATAAAGGTGGGATCGTATGTCTGGAACTCGATCACGCCGTTCGAAAGCAGCCGGTAGATTCGGTAACCGGGCAAGAGCGCGAAGAAATCCTTCATGAAGACCCGCGAGATGACATTCATTTCGTTGAACTCGAACTGAATGACATCGATCAAACCTGCATCCAGCAGACCGCACGCGCCCTTGAGCACGGAATAATCGTGCCCCTCCGTGTCGATTTTCAGAAGCCCTATATGTTTGATCCCAAGCTGGGGTGCGATGACGTCGAGCGTTTCGCAGCGGACCTTGACAGACGCAGCCGGGCGGGCATGAACCACTTCGATGACATCCCGATACACCGATGCGTGCTGCGAGCCCGCGTCGTCCGCATAGTCGAAGAATTCGATTTCCGACTGTATGTCGCCCAGCGCCATGGCATGGACATTAACGTCAAGCCTGTCGCGGAGGTCGGAGAGTTTGGCAAAAGATTTCGGATGCGGCTCGAACGAATGAATGACCGTTTTCGGCCCAAGCTCGCGTACCAGCTCGGCGTACTGCCCGGCATTCGCGCCGACATCCAGAATGACGGCATTCGGAAACTGACTGATGTAGTTCGTCAGAAAGCGCCGTTCGCCGCTCACGATGTCGTTTTGGTAGTTCAGCACGCCAACAGCGTGAAGACCGTTCCGATAAGTAACACCCGGATCTTCGGAGCTCGGCGCAGCAACGCCGCGCGCCCCAATCGCCTCCAATGAAACGGACAGCACAGCGATCTGGGACCTTGTGGCTTCGTACTGGGCCTTCGAGTCCAGCAGATGCTGGTCGAGATGCCGTTCAACTCTCTCGAGGCTCGACCTCAAGCTTGAAAAAAAACGAAAAGGATTCATCGGCCACTCAATCCGCACATCTACTCAAATCAACGCACATAGCCGTGCTTGAGTGATGATCTGGCAAGACTGTGATCATTAATGGAGGACGGGCCGGCAGACGGCTATGCCCGTTGCCGCCATCGCAATTTTCGAAGCATTCTAACTGTTACCTCGCGGGCTTTCCAGAACGGACTTCGGCGCATCGCGGAAATAGTTTGCAATGCCTGCACGAGCTCGCCCCCATCGGTCGCTCGGGAAGATCGGAGTTCGTCCAGTTCGGCAGCAGTCAGAGACCTATCGTTTGCTCCGCGTGCAGCTCCGTGGAGTTGAACGCGACGCTGAAGCTTGCGGAATTCCGCCCATCCGCGCCCCGGCATCGGCAGTTCGCCGTCCAGAAGAAGCCGATGCGTCTTGGTCAAAGCATCCGCCAATTGACGTGCAGTCCTCTCGAACTTGAATTCCGAAGCCTGGCGGAGACCGCGATCGATGAAGTCTCTCCGCGTATCCGCAACGAACAGGCTGACGATCGCCCTCTGCATATCAGCCGGATCGTTCTCATCGACGAAGATCGCCGCATCCGCGACGACTTCCGGAAGCGACGAATTGCGGCACACGATCGCAGGCGCGCCGCATGCCATAGTTTCCAGCGGCGGCATGCCAAATCCTTCATATTTTGAAGGATACAGCAGCGCATGCGCACCGGTGTAAGCCGCGCGCAACTCCACATCGTTCAACTTCAAACGCCGCACATCGAGCTTGGGTGCAATCTCCCTGAGCTGAGGTTCGATATCGGCATGCCCGCCAACGCAGACCAGAATCAGCGGATGTTCCTTTGGCATTGTCGCCAACGCCCGAAACACCAATTCTCCATTTTTGTAACCGCCGTGACCGGTGCGCTCTCCGACCATCAGCACATAGCTCTTCCCTTGCAGGCCATGTGCGGTCAGAAACGCGGCAACTTCACTTTCATCCGCCCGATGAAATCCCGGAGCCACACCGACATAGGTTACATGAGTGCTGCCCCGCGGCAGCTCCGGATAAAGCCGTTCGAGATCATCAGCGGAATTTTGCGAGATCATTGAATGACCGGCTGCATGACGGATCGCGAGCTGCTTCTCCTTCCAGCTCTCATCCGTTAGCGGGAAGCCGAGCACTTCCGGGATCATGTCGTAGCCCGAAAAGAACGATGCCGTTGCGGTCGGCGTCGAGTAGTAGGTCGAGACAAAAAGATCAGCGCCAAGCTGCTGACATACCCGATCGAGATACAGGCTGTCTTCCGCAGTACGCGCATAGTCATGTTTGGCAATCGTCCAGTAATGGACACCGTCGATCCGCGGTGCCGTTCCGGCGCGGTCCAGCACGATGACATTTTCGCCAAAGCCGGACTTGGTCCATTCGCGAAGCAGATTCTCCCACACCCGACCTATGCCGGACGAAAGATACTGCCAGAAGATACCATCCACGACGATGCGCGGTTGTTGCCGCGGCGCAACGCTTTGCACGCCGGCATCGCCGAATTCGAATGTCCAAGCGCCGTTGCCAGCATCGACCTTCGCGACAGGAACCAGCGGGTAATACTTCACATCATCGAACATGGTCTCGTCGGAGACCCAGCCGAAGAAGTCCTTCAGATGACCGGACCCGGCCTGCTGTTGGAGCGCGCGCCATTGCGTTCGTGCATCGCGATAGCCGTAATAGTGCTCCTTGAAGAGCAACTGATCTTCGGTGGCGTAGGCGAAATGCTGAAACATCACGCCGGCCTGCTCCATCTCGTCCTGCGTGAACGGCTTGATTTTGGCGATGTCCGTCGCCTCCACCGAATTGCCATCCGCAGCGGTCACGAGAATCGGCGGCTCATGCGCGGCCCATTTGGCGCCAGGCCGATAGCGCCAGGTCCGCAGCCATTCCTGGTTCGGATTCTGCGCGTAGTTGTAGCGAGTGCTAATGATCTTGTCGGGGCCGACGAAATACCAGCACCAGTAATAGGCAGCCGATCGATCGGGCTGCTCCTCGAACATCCGATGAACGGTCTTGATCTGCTCGAGCGGCCAAAGCTCGTCATTGTCGACCTGCCAGAGCAGACAGTCTTCGTTGATATTCGGTAGTGGCGCATTGACCATCTCCCGCTTGCCATCCCAGAACTCGCCGAGAGGTTTGCGGTAAATGGTAACGCGATCCGGGAAACGGGCCTTCAGATCATCGAGATAGGCGCTCGTGCCATCATTGCTCCGACCCTGATCGTGAACCGAACTATCGATATGCCCACCCGTCGCACTGCTCCAGGCGGTATCGTGCTTGAGAGCCGCAACACCTTCGACGACATGCCAATGCCACGGCACATCGAGGCGCGCGAAAACGTGCTCGTGGTACCGAATGAACGGCTCGCCATTCAGCACGATCGTGAAAAAGTGGATTGGAAGCGCCGGCCCGCCGGCCAACCGCCGAATCGCCCGACGGCGAAACGCCGAATAGCCGTTGCGAAGCGCCTGATCGTCCGCAATCAGATCGTACATCGGATCGGCCAGCAATTGCTGGCGAACGTTCCAAGATTTGAAAGTGTTGGTGTCGTCAAGCAGGATGATCCGCGCGCCCCTGATCTTGTCGTATTCGACTTCGCCGGTGAATTCCGATCCGTCGATCAGGACCATATCGAAGGTCTTGATGCCGTGCTCGGCGGCGATGGCCTCGATCGCACCGGCCTGAACGCCGGCCTCGCGCACATACTGCATATCCTGCCGCAGCCAATCGAGCACTTGCTCAAGGGGAAACTTAACCAGTCCCGACGGCGTGTCCTTGTAGAATTTCGTAACCGTCTCCGGGCTGGGAAATTCGTCGAGGCTGACCGACGAGCGATTGTAGCAGAATACGAATGGATAGCTCGCATAGGTCTTCTGCAATTGCTCAAAGCGCGGCTTGGAAACCTCAATGCAGAACAGTTTCGGATGTCCGGGATTTTCAGACAGACCAGCCACAAACGCTTCTGTGCTACCACCGCCGGCCGACGAACCAATTTCGAGAACAGCATCCAGCTTTTCGGTTGCAGCCAGATGCTTGATCAACGAATACAGAGCATCGCCCTTGATCTCGGGCGCAATGACACGATTCAGTTCCGACTGATCGAGTTCACGCTCATGGCCTTGCATAGGTAATTTTCCTAAGGGATATATTGCGCCACAAGGGTCACAGAAGCTCAGGTACTGAACGAAAGACCCACCTTGAGCGAGCAATCTAGGGACGTCGCTTGATGGCATACGGGACGTCCAGACATGCCATCGCAGATGTCATCGGGCTATGTCAAGTCAATCGGCCGCAGGATCTGTCAGGGAAAAATATGCTTGCGGACGCAGGCTTTTACTGTTGAGTTCCACGCAATCCAAGCGCAGGATTCTCGTCCAGATCGCCTCATTTCACGGAGCGGCAATGACTGGCGATCGTCGGGGTCAACCTCGCTTTACCCTGCGGAACGTCTGAAGTCTCGCATCACGTCAGTTAGGAACAATGTCTCCGGATTTCAATAAGTCCGCTCTGCGTAAAGTCGTCGTCGACCTTACGCCGATGCTGCCCGGTGGAGCTAACGGCGGCGCCAAGGGCTTCATCCTGGAACTGGTTCGCGAACTGGCGACTCTGTCGCCCGAAACTGAATTTATTCTGCTCACGCAGATCGCAACGCATGAAGAACTGGCGGCGCTGGAGCGCGCCAACGTACGCCGGATTCTCGCTATCGACCCAAGTGGCTCAGGACCGACGGCTTCCCTGCCCGCCCGATTGCTGTTCAGAATTCTGCCGCATCTGCCGGTCCGCGTTGCAACCTCCGTTGCAAGAATCGGATCACAACTGCTTACCGCTCTCAAGCGTCGCAAATCCAATCCGATGATCGGACAACTTAATGCCGATCTGCTTTTCTGTCCGTTCACGGCGCCGACATATCACGATCCGGGTGTGCCGCTCATCGCCACAATTTATGATCTGCAATACGCGGCATACCCCGAATTCTTCACCGCCACGGAAATCGCCCACCGTGGCCGCAGCATCGATGAAACATGCCGCAAATCCCATATGCTGGTTGCCATTTCGGAGTTCTCGCGGGTTGAAGTGATAGCTAAAGCAGGCCTTGACCCTTCGCGCGTTCGGACCGTCCATCTCCAAATTTCAAAGCATCTCCTGACCGCAACAGACCGGACGCCTGCCATCCTCGGAAGACTCAATCTCGATCGGGCGCGCTACCTGATCTACCCCGCGAATTTCTGGAAGCACAAAAATCACGAAATGCTGCTGACCGCCTTCGGTATGGCCCGCGCTCGAGGTCTTGGATCGGATATTCGACTGGTCTGCACCGGAGCCCCCGGCGAACGGCAAGAGTGGCTGCTTCGGGCCGCTCGCAACATGAATCTGGCACATGACATCCTGTTCCCCGGTTACCTGTCGGATGAAGAACTCCTCGCTTTGATCACCAACAGCGCCGGCCTCGTTTTCCCGTCGCTCTATGAAGGATTCGGCCTACCCGTGGCCGAAGCCATGGCACTCGGCATTCCCGTCGGATGCAGCAACGTCGCATCCCTTCCCGAGATTGCCGGGAATGCGACGATCCTGTTCGACCCGTGGGTCCCCGAGCAGATCGCAGACGCAATGGTTTCCCTCGCACACGACGAAGAACTGCGGCAGCAACTGATCGAACGGGGGCGAATTCAGGCTGCCCGATTTGTCAATTCCCAGCAAATGGCCAAACAGTATCTCGCTACGTTCAATGACGTTGTCGACAGTCACCGCGCCACATCAGGGCGAGCGCACCCATGAAGGTTTCGATCGTCACCCCCTCATTCGAACAGGGACGATTTATTGAGCGTACGCTGCAGAGCGTCGCACTTCAGTCGGGCGCTGAAATCGAACACGTCGTCTTCGATGGCGGGAGCCGCGATGAAACAGTAGACATCCTGAAACGCTGGACCGGAAGGATCAGATGGTGGTCTGAACCCGACAAAGGGCAGACCCATGCCGTCAACAAGGGGATCGCTGCAACCGACGGCGACATCATTGGCTGGCTGAATTCCGACGATGTCTATTACCCATCGGCGATTGCGCGAGTGATCGAATTTTTCGCAGCCAACCCGGATGTTGAGATCGTATATGGCCAGGCCGACCATATTGATGAGAACGATCGCAGCTTCGAAGACTACCCAACGGAGAGATGGGACTTCGAGAGATTGAAGAGCACCTGCTTCATCTGCCAACCTACTGCGTTCTTCAGACGTAGCGTGCTGGCGCGCTATGGCATGCTGGACGAGAACCTTCGCTATTGTATGGATTATGAATTCTGGCTGCGCCTCGGAAAGGCTGGCGCCCGTTTCGCATATATCGAACAAAAATTGGCCGGTTCGCGATTATACGCAACGAACAAGACCTTGGGGTCCCGGGTTGCTGTCCACAGCGAGATTAATGACACCCTGAAACGCCTGTTTGGCAAAGTGCCGGATCGTTGGATCTGGAACTATGCCACCGCCGTCACAGAAGCCGAAATCAGCCGCGAAAATGACAAGATGCGCTATGCCATCCGCCTGCTCGCAACGACCGTCAAAGCCGCTAGACGGTGGAACGGTGCTGGCGGTTTTTCAGTCATTCCCGCCTATCTCGCAGACCGTCTTCGCGGCCGGAAATGCCGTTGATTGTGACGGCAATCCATCCTAATAGTCGTCGATCATAGGGTCCGGCGACTTGCCAGGCCCCGCGGAGCCGCCCGGTTGGCTCCGCCTTTCGAACAAGCCCTGAGCATCTCGAACAAACCAAGAGCGTACGCATGTCGAAGAAAGTAGCACTGATAACCGGCGTGACCGGTCAGGACGGTGCATATCTTGCTGAACTCTTGCTAACCAAGGGCTACTCGGTTCACGGTATCAAACGCCGGACCTCGCTCATCAATACCGATCGCATCGATCACCTTTATCATGATCCGCATGAGAAAGGGCTCGATTTTACATTGCATCATGGCGATCTCACCGACTCGTCAAGCCTCATCCGCATCGTCGAAGAAGTGCAGCCGGACGAGATCTACAATCTGGCGGCACAGAGCCATGTTGCGGTGTCGTTCGAAGAGCCGGAATACACCGCCAATTCCGATGCGCTCGGACCACTGCGTATTCTCGAAGCGCTCCGCATCCTCGGCCTTGAGAAGAAGTCGCGCTTTTATCAAGCATCAACCTCCGAGCTTTATGGTCTGGTGCAGGAAACGCCACAAAAAGAGACCACGCCGTTCTACCCGCGCTCACCCTATGGCGTGGCCAAACTTTATGCGTACTGGATCACCGTCAATTATCGCGAAGCTTACGGCATCTACGCGTGCAACGGCATTCTCTTCAATCACGAATCTCCCCTGCGCGGCGAAACCTTCGTTACACGCAAGATCACGCGCGCATTGGCCCGCATCAAGCTCGGTGTGCAGGAGCGCGTGCATTTGGGCAACCTCGATGCGAAGCGCGACTGGGGCCATGCCCGCGACTATGTGGAAATGCAATGGCTCATGCTGCAGCAGGAGAAGCCAGAGGATTACGTCATCGCAACCGGCGAACAGTATTCAGTGCGTGATTTCGTCAACTACGCGGCTGAAGAAGTTGGCATCAAGATGCGCTGGGACGGCCAGGGCATCGATGAGAAGGGTTATGATGCTGAGACCGGCAAATGTATTGTCGCTATCGATCCGCGCTATTTCCGGCCTGCCGAAGTCGAAACCCTGCTTGGCGACCCGTCGAAGGCAAAGCGGCAACTCGGCTGGGAACCACGCACATCGTTCCGCGATCTCGTAAGCGAGATGATGCGCGAGGATCTCAAGATTGCCGAACGTGACGAACTCGTCAAAAAGCACGGATTCCGCTTCTTCGACCGGCATGAATGAGGCTATCTAGGACCTCAACAAGGGAGAATGCCTGACCTCACCGCTGCTCCACCGAGAGTCGTTACCTCAAGCGGAATGACGAGGGCGAGTTCAAGGCAACGATTTGCGTATCCTTCACGCCTATAAGATCTACCGGCCAGACATCGACGGCGGCATTCCTGCAGTAATGTCCAGCCTCAGTCGGTCATCAGACAAAGATCTCGGACAATCCATACTTTGCGCGCGCCGGCGTGGTACGGCCCGCATGTTGGACATCGACGGCGTACCAGTCGAAGCAGTCGGATCTTTCGGCACGCTGTTTTCGACGCCGATGGCACCCGGTTATATCCCGGCATTCATGCGCCAGGCACGTGCGGCCGATGTCGTCGTACATCACGCTCCACTACCGCTGACCGACATGGCCATCTTGCTTGGGTTACCTAGGGATGTCGCGCTCGTCGTGTATTGGCATGCCGAGATCATCGGCTTCCCCCTGCTGAAGAAGCTCGTCTCGCCAATGATCCGCCGCGTCCTGGCACGCGCCGATCGAATCGTCGTCTCAGGACAGCCGGTGATCGACCACTCCGAATTCCTGGGGCCGCATGTCGGCAAGTGTATGGCACTCCCCTATGGCATGGATCTGGAATACTGGCGCACCCTCGATGCCGAGGATCATGCTGCAATCCGTGCGTTACTGCTCGCCCATCCCCGCCACATCGTCGCGCTGGGGCGTCTCGTCGGCTACAAGGGCTTCGATATCCTGATCGATGCCATGCGCGATGTAGACGGCAGCGCCACCATCATCGGCGAGGGACCACTTCTCGGAGAACTGCGGCATCTCGCCTCAGAACGGGGTGTCGCGGAGAAGGTCCATTTTGCGGGCCGGTTGCCACGACGTAGCATCAAGCAAATGTTGCATGCCGCGCGGATATTTGCGTTTCCCTCGGTGAGCGCCGCCGAGGCTTTCGGTATCGTTCAGATCGAGGCGATGGCAGCGGGACTTCCGATCGTCAACACAGACCTGCCCACCACCGTACCCCTTGTGGCGCGGGACGGCCTTGAGGCCCTGACCGTGGCGCCGGGCGACACCGAGCAACTTTCACGAGCGCTGACCCGTTTGCTCGACGATCCCGCTTTTGCGCGGAAACTTGGCACGTCAGGCGCTGCTCGCGCGTTTGGCGAGTTTGACGAGAAACTATTCGGATCGCGTATGCGCGACATCTATCGCCAAGCGATCGATGCTAGGAGAATTCTGAACAATCCCCACTGACATGCGGTCGGCCTCGGCTTATAAGGCCTGCGAGCCCTTTCCGAGCCCTAATGTCTATGACGCTGCAATCCCAGTCCCCCATCCTGGTCAACGAAGTTGCAGGCAGCAGCGATCAGCGCGCCTTGCGGAGCAGGGCTCTGAGAGACATCGCCACAGGCCTGACACAGTGGCGGTTGTGGGGACGGCTCGGCTGGAACGACATTCTTCAGCGATACCGGCGCTCCGCACTTGGGCCGTTCTGGCTTACAGCAAGCATGTCGGTCATGGTGTTATCGCTCGGCGTTCTATACGCGACCCTGTTCAACACGACAGTCAACGAATTTCTACCCTTCTTATGCGTCGGGCTTTTGCTATGGAGCTTGATTTCAACATTTCTGACCGAGGGTGGCACGCTCTTCACCGGGTCCGAATCCTACATCAAGCAGGTCAGGCTTCCCTATTCGATCTACGTGTTCCGCGCTACCTGGAGCAAGGTAATCATTTTTGCGCATAATTTTCTGATCTATTTTGCGGTGGTTTTCTATTTCGGCATCAATCCCGGCTGGGTCGCCCTCCTCGCGCTTCCCGGTTTCATCATCGTGGTGTTGAACGGAGCTCTGGCCACGCTTTTCATCGGCATGATATCGGCCCGCTTCCGCGACATTCCGCCGCTCATCAATTCAGTGGTCCAGATTATTTTTTTCGTGACGCCCATTACCTGGAAGCCGGAACTATTGCGACATCATGCGTACCTCGTTCACTATAATCCGTTTCATGCCATGATTGACGTCGTCCGGGCGCCACTGCTGGGCACAATGCCGGCTGCCATGGATTACGCGGTCCTTGCCGGAGTCACTCTGGTGAACCTGATCGTGGTCGGGCTGTTCTTTTCAGCCTTCCGGTCGCGTATCTCCTATTGGGTTTAACCGGCATGACGAAGCCAGTCACCGAACTGACGCTGCAGAACGTCTCAGTATCGTTTCCGATCTATCATGGAGGCTCCCGGTCTCTCAAAAAACAGGTTCTGTTTCATAGCTCGCGCGGGCAGCTCGCCAATGACGCGAACCAGCGGATCATCGTCGAGGCGATCCGCGACGTCTCTGTCTCCCTCGAAACAGGCGATCGCGTTGCCCTAATCGGCTCCAACGGAGCAGGCAAATCGACCTTGCTCCGCGTGATGGCCGGCATCTACGAGCCCGTTTCAGGCACTGTCCGGGCCGTGGGCCGCATCTCGCCGATCTTCGATATCGGCCTTGGCATCGATGGCGATATCGACGGCCTAGAGAACATTCGCATTCGCGGCCTCGTGCTGGGATTGCCGGCACGCGAGATCGAAAAACGGGTGGCCGATATCGTCGAATTCGCCGAGCTCGGCGATCATCTCCACATTCCCGTAAGGACCTATTCCTCCGGCATGATGACGCGCCTGACATTTGCAGTTGCAACGTGTTTTGCTCCCGAAATCCTCATCATGGACGAATGGATCATGGCCGGGGATGCCAACTTCATGGCGAAAGCCCAGCTACGGCTGGAGCGTTTCGTGGAAACGACGAGCATCATGGTTCTTGCCTCCCACAGCATGGATTTGTGCAAGCGGTTCTGCAATAAGGCGATCTGGATGGAGCGCGGCGAGATCAAGGCCTACGGCCCGATCGATGAGATCATCGACGCCTATTCTGCATTTTCCGAACTCCAGAACTGATAAAGTCGGCTCCATTGTCTGCACAGACGTTTTTCAGCAAGGGCCGGAATTTTGCGGAATCAAGGGCTGGATGGTTGCTGGCCGGATTAAGCATGGTCTGGTTCATCATTCTGCTTTTCAGCGCGGCCCAGACCAGGCAGGCATTTGTGTTCGGCGACGAAGCTGGGTATCTGCTGCCCATCCTCTACGGCGCGAACGCCGCCAATTACGCAATATGGCGTCACCTCGTCGAGTACCCGTCCCATCTCTACTTCTGGCTATATTCGGCTTTCCCGGCTCATGACGCGCATGGCTGGATCAAGGCGCTGAATGCGGTCTTCATCGCCGGAACAGCCCTCCCATCTTTCGTCGTCGCAAGACGCTATGTCGGTTGCACTTACGCCGCGCTTTTTGCCTGCATCGTCATCGCCACGCCGATAAGTTCGTTCGTGCGCTACGTCATGCCCGAACCCGTATTCTTCTTCGGCTTCTGGTGCAGCCTCGCACTAATCATCGTCACCATCGATCGGTCCATCCTGCTCAGCGCAATCCTGGGCGGCCTGTCATTGGGATTGCTGTCCCTGATCAAGCCGCATGCATTTGCGCTCGCGCTGGGCTTCAGCGTCTTCCTGATTCTCTATCGGCCACGCTGGCAGAGTGTCGCGGTCGCTGCTCTTCAAGCATCGACCTGCTACCTCGTCCACGTTATCGTCAAGTTCGCGCTCACGGGTCAGTGGGTCTGGTCGGTTTCCACGGGCAACTACGCCGGGCTGATTAATGCACAGATCGATTGGGTCGCCACCCTGATCAATGTCGGCGGTCACGCATCGGCGATCTGCGCTCTGATGGCACTACCCATCGCGATGGCGATCAACGAAATCTGGCTGAACGCCACCGGAAAAAACACCGACAGGCGTCAGTATGAACTGGCGCTGCTGTCGCTGTGCCTGCTGACCGCAACGGTCGCGATGACCGTGTATTTCTCGCAGAAAGTCTATCAATTCGCGCCGGAAGCGGAGCGCATCACGCGGCTGCACGGTCGCTATTACGTTTACGTTCTTCCGTTTGTCGCGCTGTTTTCCGTTTCTGCCTGGCAGCGCAATGCTTTCAGTCCGCCTCCGGCCTTCGCCAGATTATGTCTCGCCCTATCCGCGCTGGGTGCTGCGGTCATCGTGTGGCGTTACGAAGTTGGCCCCGTCGACTATCCTGACATGACCCTGTGGGGCGGGCGATCTCTCATCCGGCTGTCATACGGTCTTGTCGCGGCCCAAGTGGCACTGTTCGGCTGGTGTCTCTTCGTGCCATCGACGCGCCGCATCGTGCGGATCTGGCTTATATTGATCACGGCGATCACGGTCGGCACCGCGATCTTGCTCGTCGTTGTGGCACCTTTCCGCAGCCTGGCTCCGACAGCGATCGATCAGGTGTTCATCGCTCCCGACGCGACGATCCAAGGTCTGGTCGGCCGCGCGGATGGCGTGATCGTGGGCACGCCCCACAGCGGCGGCGACCTGCCCCGCGTCATTTTCTACATGCGCTCCATGAGCCGCGCGCAAGTGACAGGGTCCGACAGTCGCGTCACAGACGCCGACCTGCCCGCCGGCTCGAAATGGGCCCTGCTGCTGCCCGGTGTGAGCTATGCAGGAAATTATCGCGTGACACCGCTAGCGGACTTCAAGATCGTCTGGCTGGCATCCGCCGCCCCGCCTGCGCCGAAATCATAGTGCGCCTGACGGCACGGAACTTCGGCTGGACACAGGATCGACGGCGTCAAATGAGCCCACGCCTCAACTATTAATCCGGAATTTCTCGCATCGCTCGTCACCTTCGCCATTGAGACCAACGCTCAAGCAAGGCGCATCCGCAGGAATTGACAAGAGCGGAACGAAGAAATGATCGCCCTTCTCCTGCAACCCGATCAGCATTGTATCCAGCATATTGTGCAGGGAGTTGTTGCCCGTCCCCATCGGCCGAAACCTGACGGCGACTTTGTTGGCGACATGCTCGGCGATGAAATAGCGCTCCAGCGAGTAGACCGGCTCAAACGCCCCAGAACCGTGGACCTCCAGCACGATAGGCGTGCTTGGATTCGCACGTGCCGCAGCCAGAACCCGCGCGAGCTCCGAAGAAAATTTCTGGGTGCCCGAAATATTCTTGTCCACAGCGGCCATTGATAACGCAAGGTCATCCATCGCACCGTAGGTGACGGATGCACCTGCAACAGCAAGGCCCAGGCACATAGCGAGAATGTTCCCGGCCCAGACCCTGACCTGCCTCGTCCAAAAAACAACAACGCAACCCACATAGATCGCAATCCAGGTGGGAATCAGCATCGCTGGAAAATCGTACCGCGTACCAGTTGGCAGCGTTCCGCCATAGGCGACCTGTTGCGATACATACAGTGCGATCAGGAAGCAGAGACCGCCGGCGACGCCAAGTGTAGGAAGAGCTGGAGACGGCTTCGATGCGCTGTAAGTTACCAGCGCAACGACGGGAATTGTCGAACAGGCGGCGAAGACCCAGATTGGTGTCACCGCGAGAACGGCAGCAAGTCTTCCCGTAAGGCTGATGGGATTGGCATAGATATCAGTGCCCACACTCAACATCTGGAACGATGCGACGGCCACGATCACAACTGTGAACAGGACGATAATCGTCAGCGACAGCGTTGCGGAAATTCTGCCGATACGACCCAGTCGTGCCGCAAGCGCGATGACCAAAACCGCTATTCCCGCAAGTGGTAACAACGTCTCTTTGCTACCTATAGCTACTATGATACCTACTGTTAATAGAACGACGCTCCAGTTGCTGCGGCGCGTCATTGAAGAGAAAAACATTACGACACTCCCCGCAAGAACCAGACCCATGGCCGGCGCCGCGTAGATCTCCGAAGGCCCCAGCCGCCCCCAGATGGCTCCCCAGAAGTTGGTGCAAACGATCGGAAGCATCGACAGCGCCGCCGGGACCAGTCCCAGAAACCGCGACACACTCCACCAAATGGCCGCCAGAAACACCGCAAAGGCGACCGCGTGAGACACGTACCAGAGGTGGACATGGCGGCCCCAAACCACCGTTTCGCTAATCCGCAGAAAATAATAGGAAGGCCGAAAGCGGCCGACCAAGCTCCCGATTTCAGTCTTCGTCAAAATGGTCGTGAAAATCTCGGAGAACCGCAAATGCTCGTTTTTCCCGAGAAAAAGGAACACCTCATGATCGTCGATGACACCCCAACCGGCTTCCCGAATCTGCGAGCCAAAAAGTGCGAATGCGACGATCAGCGATCCCAACGCGACAACGATCGCCAATAGCGGTCCTGTTCGGGCAAACAGAATTCCGAGGATAAAACGTCCAATTGTCACGGAGAACCATTCTTGCGGCTGCGAAGATCCTCGCGGCCCGAGAATCCAATTCAATTGCGTGGCCGATGAGAAACAGTGTAATTCCCCAGAAACAATTGGGCAACTGGCGGCTGCATAATGAGAGTTTCAATCGTCGTTCCGGCACACAATGAAGAAGGCAATTTGCCTGTGCTGCTCGACCAAATCCGAAGCAACGTACCGGAGGGCCTGCACGAGATCATCGTGGTCGATGACGGCAGCTCCGACGCGACGCTTGCGATCGCGATCGTTGCATCGCAGGCCGACCCTCGCATCAAATATATCAGCCTGTCGCGAAATTTCGGCCATCAGGCCGCCCTCCGTGCCGGCCTCCAAGGTGCGACTGGGGATTGCGTCATCTCCATGGATGCCGACCTGCAGCATCCACCGCGTCTGCTTCCCGACCTGATTGCGAAATGGCAAGAAGGATTCAAGGTCGTTCTCACGATTCGGCAAGAAGTCGAAAGCAACTCTACATTCAAGCGCGTAACGTCGTCTCTTTTCTACGCGATCATGAATGCGGTCTCCGACGTGGCGATCGATCCCGGTAGCGCCGACTTCCGGCTGCTCGATCGCAAGGTGGTCGATGTGGTCAACGGCCTTTCTGAACACGACTTCTTTTTGCGTGGCATCATTCCGTGGGTGGGCTTTTCCACCTACAAGCTGAATTATGTCCCCGATCAGCGCATGCACGGTACGACGAAATATTCGCTGCGGAAGATGATATCCTTCGCCGCGTCCGGCGTTGTGGCCAACAGCATTCAGCCGCTGAGGCTCGCGACTTTTCTGGCGCTCGCCATCGCCGGAATCGGCGCACTATATGCCATCTACGCCCTGTCCATATTCCTGTTATACGGCCGCGTCGTCCCGGGGTGGACGTCAGTCGCTCTGATCGTATCGATCATTGGATCGCTGCAGCTGTTCGTTCTCGGCGTGCTCGGCGAATATGTGGGACGCATTCTTCGCGAGACCAGGAAAAGGCCCGGCTTTGTTGTAGGACGCTCGAACCTGAATAGCAGCGACGAATGACAGCGTTCCTCACTGCTCTTCTGCTTTGTGCCTATGTTGCCACGAGCGTCGGCGGACTTGTGCTCCTGAAGCTCGAAGGCAATTACCTCTCGGCGCGCTTTCTGCTCGGCGTATTTCTCTATGGCACGGGTTTCCTGATATGGTACGGCCTGCTGCGAATCCTGCCGCTGTCGCTGGCTTTTCCGCTCGCCGCGGGGTGCCTGATCGTCGGAACCCAGTTGGCAGGAAAATTCATTCTGCATGAACGTGTCGATCCGACGCACCTCGTCGGCATAGCGCTCGTCATCGTTGGGATCGTCGTTTTATCAATGCGGGAGTTCGTCAGCAAATGAGTGATAACAAGGATGGCCTGATCGAACGCCAGCGTGAACATTTCAACTCGATCGCCGACCGCTACCATGAGGGCCGTCAGGCCACCAATCACCTGTACCTGAAGGAAAGAATGTGGACCGATGTGTTCGCGCAATTTCCGGACCTGAAAGACAAGCAGCTCGATGTGCTGGAGCCAATGTGCGGCTTTTGCGACGGGAACGATCTGCTCAAGAAGCACTTGTCCAGTAATATCCGCTATGAAGGTTTCGATTATTCCGATTCAGTGGTGAACTCGGTCAAGCAGACCAATCCCGATCTCAACATACGACAGGCTGACGCGACAAGGTACACGCCAGCTCCCGATAGCTACGACATTGTCATTCTGATCGGCGGCCTTCATCACACGCCGCTGGATGCGCCCGTCATCGTCAAGAATCTTGCACCCGGCCTGCGCAAGGGCGGGCTTTTCATCAACCTTGAGCCAACCCACGGAAATCCACTTTTCCGCATGGTGCGCGAGCGCATCTACAAGGATAACTCGCTCTTCGATGAACAAACCGAGAGAGCCTTTCCGGTCAGCACGTTGGAGACATTATTCACCGATGCAGGGCTGCGACCCAAGTTCATTTGCCACCCGGGCCTTCTGTCGTATGTCCTCTACTACAACCCGGACGCGTTTCCTGCACTGAACGTCGGCGGAAAGTCGCTGGTTGATGCAACTTACGCATTTGACAAACTGTTCTATCGTAACGCAATCGGACGGGCGCTCGCATTTGCCACATTGTCGGTGTGGTCGAAGCCGTAACTACAGCCCATCCCAGTCGCCGATCTGAACGTCCCAATTCCCTTGAAGCGGATGGCCGCCTGGCATTCGCACAAGCAGAAGCTGCCGCTTTGGCAACAGCCAGTGTGGAACCGGAAGGTAGCGCATACGCATCCGCCAGGGCATCGGGCGGCTTGTCATTACGAAGTTCGCGACCCTTTCCTGCTTGGCGGCTGTTCTTTCGACATCACACATGAGATGGCGAAGAATACGATCGTTGCTGGCGCCGACTTCCATCACGACGTTGACACGCCTTCCGAAGGCAACGAATGGTCTGGAGACGCAATAAGCGCCTTGTCGTGACGCAAGCTCATAGGCGCAGGCTGGATTGTCTCGATATCGCCACCTGAGAAATTCGCGGTCGCGGACGAACGAATAGCCCCCGGCTCTGGCGGGCTCACCAAAATGGCAGCTTTCAAGACTATCCCAATTCGCGTGATCGGGTGGCGCCGAGCGCCCTGGACCGATCAGTGGGTGTATGAAGGTTCTGACTTCCGCGGCGACGCCGAAGCCGCAAGCCTCGATACCGTTTCTTGAAAGCGCGTTGGGAAAACAGACCATAATGTCGCAGCCCAGACGTTCAACCAGCGCATCCAGACATTTACGGTAAAGCCCTCGTCGTCGGGCCGAACTGACCGTGGCAATGTCTCCGATCTGCCAACCCCTTTGCTCGCCAGAGGGAGTGTGGAGGCGGGTCGGAAATGCCGAGACGCTGGCAACGAGGCCCTCCTCCCCACTCAGAGACGCAATGACGGCTTCCCCTGCGGGCGAGAAGTACTTCCAACGATAGAATTCTGGGGTAAAGGTATCGCCGATCTGCGTTGCCCAGGCGGACTGCCCGAACGCGCTGCGCAGAAGTTCAACGTGCCGGTCGATATCCAGCCTACTCGCAGCCAATAGCCTGACTTGCATGTCGCTTTCCAAAATGATCTTTCGGGGATCATCGCACGGTAAATGATACACGTATGACAGTTTTAATCACAGGCGGCGCAGGTTATATCGGTGGACACGCAGTGCTCGCGCTGCTCGACCTCGGACACAAGCCGGTTATTCTGGACGACCTGTCAACGGGACTGTCCTCGCTTGTTCCTGCCGGTGTTCCGTTGGTGGTCGGCGACATCGGAGACCGTGAACTGGTCGCAGATATCATTCGGACGAACAACGTCGAGACCATCTTTCATTTCGCTGGCAAAGTCATCGTCTCGGAATCGTTTTCGGATCCGCTCAGTTACTACCTGCACAATACGATCAAAGCCCAGTCCCTGATCCAGACCGCGGTGCAAGGCGGTATCCGGAACTTCGTTTTCTCGTCGACGGCCGCGGTTTACGCGCGGTCTGATGCTCCTCAGGTGAGTGAAGACTCAACATTGAGACCGATATCGCCCTACGGGCGTTCGAAGCTGATGACGGAAGAAATCCTGCGCGATGCGTGCCTGGCGCACGGCATGAAGTTTGCGATTCTGCGCTATTTCAACGTCGCGGGCGCCGATCCTCAGATGCGTTTTGGTCAATCGACCAGGAATGCGACACATCTCATCAAGCAAGGGCTGTCAGCCGCACTCGGTGAGAAAGACCATATCGACATCTACGGCGACGACTACGACACGCCTGACGGCACCTGCATCCGTGATTTCATTCATGTCGCAGACCTCGCCAGCGCTCACGTGTCCGCGCTCGAGCACCTTCGCTCCGGCGGCGGAAATGTTGTTTTGAATTGCGGTTACGGCAAAGGCTACTCGGTCATGGAAGTACTTGAGGCCATCGAAGCGACGATCGGGCGGCGCCTCAACAAACGAGTTGCAGCCAGAAGAATTGGCGATCTCGTATCAGTGGTGTCCGACAACCAGCGCTTGCTCAGCATTGGCTGGAAGCCGCAGCATGATCGATTGTCGACGATCATCGACCACGCCTACAGGTGGGAGAAACTCCTGAACGCGAAGTAGACCTCGTCGAACCACGCCGCAGCGGCGAGGCTACAGCGGCATTCTGAAGCGTGGTTTGAAGCCCCTTGGGCGCCAGCCGAAATCGCGCGCTGCAGGTGCCCCGTCGAACACCATGTCCTTCGCCATCCGACTGCCCATCGCGACATTGGTATTCGGCACGAACGGCGCGCCCAGTTTCAACGCGGCCTTCCACAGCAAGAGCGGAATCGGCAGAATCAGTCTCGACCTATTTAGACCGTCAAATATACGGCCAACCATTTCGCGGTAGCTGACGACCTCGCCACCAGGCACGGCGTAGATTTTGTCGATCGCGGCTTCGCTCGCCGCCGCATCGACGGCGCCGCTGGCGAGGTCCTCGGCATGCACCGGTTGGCGTAATCCCTTCCCGTTGCCGGCCAGCGGAAAGAAACCGAATCGCTCGACCAGTCTCGCAATGCGCGTGACGTTCTGATCTTGCCCTTCGTCATAGATGATGGTCGGACGCAAAATCGTCCAGTGAATGCCGAGCCGCCTGCAAGCATCGATCAGCCGCCGCTCGTCCTCAGCCCAGCTACGTACGCTGTCGCGTTCGCTCTCGATCTCCGAATCGACCTTGGTCACGAGGCTCGTCGATGTGAACGCAACGACACGACGAAGAGAAGAGCCGGCCATATGCCCTATCGCATCGGCCAGGAGACCAACCGGTGCCGTACAATAAATGGTCGACACCGGCGGCAGTTGAAGATCGTCCGGACGCACCAGATCACCGACGATCCATCGCACGTCGGCCGCCTCTTGCGGTGTCCGTGACAGCGCCAAAGGGCATTCGCCAAGTTTGACGAGGCGCCGCACAATATGCGCGCCCACAATGCCTCTGGCGCCGACTACCAGGCTGGGCATTCAGCGACCGCCTTTCCACGGCTCGAGCCGGTCGTCTGGGATCACCGGGACGTCAAGCCGGCTTTACCAGAAACCATTTTCCGGAGTTCGTCTCGAGACCGAGGCCTTGCTCATAGGCAAAACGGTTGACCGATTTGATAACACCTGGCCACGTATTCCAGTAATCATCGCCAAACATGATCCCGCCCGGCCTCACGAGAGGCCAGTAGTGGATCAAGTCTCCATAGACCTCATACTCGCCATGCGCGGCATCGATATAGATGAGCTCAGCCTTGACATCATATTTCGCCAGCGTCTCGGCAGCGGAAATGGACGTCATCGGAAGAGGGAAGATCGTGCGTGTCAGTTTCTCGTGAATGATGTTCGCTAGGAACTGCTTGTACATGGTTGGATAGCCATGTTCGATCTGCAGCAGTTCCCGAAGCTTGGGGTCGGTCCAAAGCGCTTCGTTCGAACCGAGCCATGTATCGACGCACAAAATCTTCACGTCAGGATTGATCGCCAGTGCATGTCGCGCCATGCCGATGGCAGAAGCCCCCTTCCAGGTGCCGACTTCGATAATCTGCTTCGGCTTGGTCATCGAAATGAGGGTCGGGAAATATGGGTGTTCGCTGCCCCATCCCTGCATATCTTGCGGTATCTTTCCGGCATCGAAATCCTTGTAGGGATTCGACTGTCCGAGCTTCGCAAGCAACTTCTCGATATCCAACGACAACTCCATACGAAGCTAGAGAGAAATGACACCGCCACCGGACGATTTGCCCGCAAACGGGTTGAGCACACCGACCGAGCGTTCGACTACTGCAAATTTCGCCCGTGGACCAGAGCAGATGATCGAGCGTTGAGTGCCAGGCAGAGACCTTCACAGCCCCTGGACACGTCTTCCGGCGGAACTCGCGTATCCGCCGTAAGCGCCGAATGTCGGGGCAACTCGGCGCTTAGCCGGAGAACAGAGATATCTTTTATATTTCAGATACTTAAAAATAACAAAGAGATGTGGACCTCTTCAGAGCTAACAAGCGTGATTTCGTCCGACAGAGCCCGCTTACCTGACGGCGCACGGCAGGTAGTCGCCCTCTCGGCAGATAGCTTGCAATGATGGCCGCAGCCATGTCGGCATAAGCTCGTGCGATGCGCTCGTCCGACTCAATGGATTCCCGTGCAACACGTCAGCCCTGTGAGCCATGAGCCGCATCGCCAGCGTGTAACCGGCCGCAAAAACGATAAGTCCCAAAACAATACCCTCAACATACGCATAACTCCAAATAACGCCTAGCATTCAACCAGTTAGATTGAGGGGCAAGTGATTGCGCGAAAAGAGCGCCGGTTGCAACCGATTGTGACATCCCGGTCAAACATGGATTTTTGCGCAAGATGGCGGGGATGTACGCCCCGCCATCGATCCCCGGGCATGACAAGGCCGCCGCTTTGCGCGAAAGGTATTGCCTCGCCCCCCTTCACGGCACCATCGGAGCCTCTGAATGCCCTTCCCGCGCGCCTCGCAGGCCCTCTCCCGCTTTACTGTGCTCGACCTCACCCGGATCCGCTCCGGCCCCACAGCGGTCCGGCAATTCGCGGATTGGGGGGCCAATGTCATCAAGATCGATGCGCTGAGCGATGACGCTGCGGGAGAACAGCCCGGTGGCCCGCGGCAGGGCTCGGACTTCCAGAACCTGCACCGCAACAAGCGGGCCATGACCCTGAACCTGAAGGACCCGCGCGGTCTCGCGGTGTTCAAGCGGCTGGTCGAGAAAGCCGATGTGGTGGTCGAGAATTTTCGCCCGGATGTTAAGGCCCGGCTCGGCATTGATTATGAGAGCCTGAAGGCGATCAATCCCGGTATCGTCTATGGCAGCATTTCCGGCTTCGGCCAGGACGGCCCCTATCACAAGCGGCCGGGCTTCGATCAGATCGCCCAGGGCATGGGCGGCCTGATGTCCATTACAGGCGCCCCTGGCGAGGGCCCGATGCGGGTCGGCATCCCCGTGGCCGATCTCACCGCCGGGCTGTTCTGCGCGCTGGGCGTGCTCACAGCCCTACTAGAACGCGATGTGTCCGGTCAGGGCCAGTGGGTCCAGACCTCGCTGCTGCAAGCGCAGATCTTCATGCTGGATTTCCAGGCCGCGCGCTGGCTGATGGAACAAGACGTGCCCAAGCAGGCCGGCAACAACCACCCGACCAGCATTCCCACCGGCGTGTTCAAGACCTCCGACGGCTACATCAATATCGCCACCACCGGCGGCAAGATCTGGGAGCGCTGCGCCCAGGCGATCGGCGCCCCCGAACTGATCACCCATCCTGATTACGCCACCGGCCCTGCCCGCTCGAAGAACCGCGACGCCCTCAACGCCGCGATCAGCGCCTGCACCGAAAAGCGCACCACCGAGGAATGGGTCAACGACCTCAATGCCGCCGGCGTGCCCTGCGGGCCCATCTACTCCGTCGACCAGATGTTCGCAGATGCACAGGTCAAGCATCTGGGCCTCGCGCAAGACGTTCCCAACGACCAGAACCGCAAGATCACGCTGGTCGCTCAGCCCTTCACGCTGTCACGTACGCCGAGCCACATGGCCGCGCGTCCGCCGGAAGTCGGCGAACAGACGGAGGAGCTACTCGCCGAATTCGGCTTCGGTGCCGAAGAGATCGCCGAACTGCGCCGGGGCAAGGTGGTCTGAGGCGGCGAGCTGTCAAATACTGTGAAAATTAACGCCGTAGGCTGCATAATAGGGAGCACATCTTCGTCCAGGCGCGGTCGATCGGAGATCGTGCTGCGCCTCGAACCCGCCGGAAAGCTCCATGACCGCACCGCACCGCGTCGCTATCCTGATCCCCTGCTTCAATGAAGAGGTCGCGGTCGCAACAGTCGTGAACGATTTCCGCAGGGCGCTGCCCGCCGCCACAATTTATGTTTACGACAACAACTCGACAGATCGCACGGGTGAAGTAGCCTCGCAGGCGGGTGCGATTGTTCGCAGCGAGTCCCGTCAAGGCAAAGGTCATGTCGTCCGCCGCATGTTCGGTGACGTCGATGCCGATATCTACGTTCTTGTCGATGGCGATGCGACCTACGACGCGACATCCGCGCAAGCCATGATCGAAGCGCTGTTAAACGATCGCCTCGACATGGTGGTGGGCCGCCGCATCGAACAGCAGGTTACCGCCTATCGCCTTGGCCACCGTACCGGTAACTCACTGCTCACCGGCTTTCTGTCACTGACGTTCGGGCAGAACTTCAAAGATGTGCTGTCAGGCTATCGGGTATTCTCGAGACGCTTCGTCAAATCCTTCCCGGTGCTGTCCGATGGTTTCGAGATCGAGACCGAGCTGAGCGTTCATGCGCTGCAGCTTGCACTCCCGGTCGCTGAAATCGAGACGTCGTATTTCGCGCGACCGCAGGGCTCCATCAGCAAGCTCAGCACGTGGAAGGACGGCTTCCGGATCCTCGGCACCATCATGAAGCTCTATCGTTCGGAAAAGCCGCTGCGCTTCTTCGGCACAATTGGCCTGTTTTTCGGCATCGTCTCCATCGGCCTCGCGATTCCCGTCACCGTCACCTATCTGGAAACAGGTTTGGTGCCTCGGCTGCCCACCGCCGTGCTCTCGACCGGCCTGATGATCGTCGGCGTGCTCTCATTTTCGTCGGGCCTCGTGCTCGACACTGTCACCCGCGGACGCCGCGAGATAAAGCTGCTGGCATATCTCGCGCAGCCGTCATTGCCGGACTAGGCCTCCATCCAGCCAAGCGCGAGCACGATTTACGTCGTCACCGGCGTCGGCCTCCAGATGCGTGCAACGGCCGTAAAGGCACGATCGATCAGTGGCCAGAACAACAACGTGATCGCCAGCGTGGTGATGGTGCCGACCAGGCCATTGGACCAGAACACGCCAACGCTGCCGCCGGAGCCGATCATGGCAAGGCGGAACGCATCCTCGGCGCGGCTGCCGAGCACCAGCGCCAGCGTGAACGGCGCGAGCGGAATTCCGATCTTCTTGAACACATAGCCGACGACGCCGAAGCCCAGCATCAGCCAGATGTCGAACATCGCATTCTGGATCGCATAGGCGCCGATGGCACAGGACACCACGATCATCGGGGCCACTGCTGCAAACGGCACGCGCAGGATCGAGGCGAAGACCGGCACGGTCGTCAGCACGATGACGAGACCGACGACATTGCCGAGATACATCGAGGCAATCAGGCCCCAGACGAAATCCTTGTGCTCGACGAACAGCAGCGGCCCCGGATTAAGCCCCCACACCATCAGGCCGCCGAGCAGGATCGCCGCGGTGCCGGAACCTGGAATGCCGAGCGCCAGCATCGGCAGCAGCGCCGCGGTGCCTGACGCGTGCGCCGCGGTCTCCGGCGCGAATACTCCTTCGATGCGCCCCTTGCCGAAGCTTTCGGGATCCTTGGAGAAGCGCTTGGCGAGGTTGTAGCCCATGAAGGACGCCGCAATGGCGCCGCCCGGCGTGATGCCGAGCCAGCAGCCGATCACGGATGAACGCAGCAGCGTCACCCAGTATTTCGGCAGATCCATCCAGACCTTCAGCACCGTGCGCAGGCTAATCTTGGCGGCGTGCCCACGCAGCGCGAGGCGTTCTTCCATCGTGAGCAGGATTTCGCTGATGCCGAACAGGCCGATCACCGCGACGAGGAAGTTGATGCCGCGCAGGAGATTGTCCGAGCCGAAGGTCATGCGCAGATTGCCCGACACCGTGTCCATGCCGATGCCAGCGATCAGCAGCCCCAGCGCCATCGAGATGACTGTCTTGTGCTTGGCCTCCCGGCCGAGACCGACGAAGGAGCAGAAGGTCAGAAGATAGACGGCGAAGAATTCCGGCGGCCCGAATTTCAGCGCGAAGGATGAGATCATCGGCGCCAGAAATGTGATCAGCATCACCGCCACCAGCGATCCGATGAAGGACGAGGTAAACGCCGCCGTAAGTGCTTCCGCAGCCTTGCCCTGCTGCGCCATCGGATAGCCGTCGAAGGTCGTGGCCACCGACCACGCCTCGCCGGGGATATTGAACAGGATCGAGGTGATGGCGCCGCCGAACAGCGCGCCCCAATAGATGCAGGACAACATCACGATGGCCGAGGTCGGATCCATGGTGAAGGTCAGCGGCAACAGAATGGCGACGCCGTTGGGGCCACCGAGGCCCGGCAGCACGCCGACAAAGATGCCGAGCACGAGACCGACGACCATCAGCGAGATGATCTTCCAGGTCATCAGCACGGCGAAGCCGTGCATCAACAGTCCGAAGGCTTCCATTTCAGTAGTCCTAGCGACCGAGAGCCGATTCGATCGGCCCCTTCGGCATGATGACGTCGAACGCGACATCGAAGGTGACGAACATGATCGCGGTGAACACGAAGGCGGTGAGCAGCGACTTCCACAGCGCGATCTTGCCGACCATGCGCATGAAGCCGGCGATCAGCACGAAGCTCGCGACATAGATGCCGAGGAATTGCGTGGCGAGACAAAACAGTGCGGTGGGAATGAACACCAGCGCCACGCGCCGCAATTGTGCGCGGGTGACGAAAGTGTCGGAACCGCCACTTCGGGCGAAGAATGTCGCGATCAGTCCATAGAGGCTGGCACCACCGAGAATGACCGAGAGATAGAACGGGAAATAGCCGGGCTGAGGCCCCGTGGAATCCCAGGCGATGCCGGTGCGCCAGTTGTCGAAGCCAAGCACGATGGCCAGTGCCAGCAGGACCAGCGAGACGATGATCTCGATGGTGCGCGTACTGACGACAGAGGGCGAGTCGTCCTCCGGGGCGGTGGGATCTTCGACGATGATTTCGAGGTCGGTATTGGACATTGGCATGGTTTCTAAGGATGGAGAAAGGATACACGCTCGCGCATCAAAGAAACTTGTCATCACCCGCGAAAGCGGGTGATGACGGTATGCGAGCCGTCAGTGGTTTTCTCGCTGTCGGTGTTTTGCTGGATGCCCCGCTTTCGCGGAGCATGACAGTCATTGGCTTTACTTCGCCACGAATCCCGCTTCGGTCATCAGCGACTTGTTGAGCGCATCGTCCTCTTCGAGGAACTTGAGCATCTCCGGCCCCTTCAGGAAGATCGGCTTCAGCGCCTGCTTCTCCATGTAGTCCTTGTATTCGGCCGTCTTGGTCACCTTCTCGAACAGATCGACATAGAAAGCCTGCTGCTCGGGCGTCACCTTGCCGGGCAGGAACATGGCGCGCAGCATCAGATACTGCACGTCGAGGCCCTCTTCCTTGCAGGTCGGGATGTCGTTCCACGACTGCGTCTCGGTGACCTTGGTCTTGTAGGAGATGCGTTCCTTGTCGAACACGCAGAGCGCGCGCACCTGACCGGCGCGCCAGACTTCGAGATTCTCGCTGGGGTTATTGACGTTGGCTTCGGTGTGATTGCCCACGAGCTGCGTCGCCGCCTCGCCGCCCGACTTGTAGGGCAGATAGGAGAACTTGGCGCCGGTCTGCTTTTCCATGAACACCGTCAGCACATGGTCTTCACGCTTGGAGCCGGTGCCGCCCATCTTGAACGGCGACGATGCAGCCTTGGCCGCCGCGATGAATTCCTTCACCGTCTTGGCGCCACCCGCATTGTCCCACAGCACGAACTGGTCCATCGCGACGACGGACACCGGTGTGAGGTCGCGCCAGTTGAACGGAATCTTGGCGGACAGCGGCAGCATGTAGATCAGCGAATAGGCGATCAGCACCTTGTTGGCGTCGCCGTCGCTGGATTTCATGTAGATCAGCGCTTCCGCACCGGATGCGCCACCCTTGAGCGACACCACCACCGGCGCCTTCATCAGATTGTTCTTCTGGATGGCAGCCTGCATCATGCGCGCCATCTGGTCGGAGGCGCCGCCGGCGCCCGCTGCAACGACGATCTCGACGGGCTTCGTGGGCTCCCAAGCGATGGCCGGCGATGTGGCCGATGAGAGGATGGGCGCGCTGGCGAGCACGGCTGCAAGCGCAGCTGTGGCCCTGATCGACTTGGACATTGGTTTCTTCCCTGTAGAGATCGGCGGACATTGGATGCCCGCCATTTTTCATTGGTTCTATTGTGCGGGGTATTGACCGTGACTTCAAGCATGTCCCGCGCATGCGAAGGCCGACTTTGGTCAGGGGCCGGCACCCTGTTCAGCTGCCGGGCGGCGGAATGAGGTGATTGCCCGAGACCGTCGCCTGCCCGTTATTTGCCCTGCCAGTTCGGCTTGCGCTTGTTCAGGAAGGCATCCATGCCCTCGCGGAAATCCTCGCTCATATAGGCCTTGAGCACGAGATCCTTGCCCTCCTCGCGGGTCAGGGTCGGGCGCAGGCGGCGCACGGCTTCCTTGGTCACTTCGAGGGTGATCGGCGCGTGGCTGGCCACCAGTTGCGCGAGTTCCAGCGCGCGGCGCTGCAGCGTCTCGACATCGGGCACGATCTCGTTGATCAGACCCAGCGCCAGCGCCTCATCAGCCTCGATGAGGCGGGCGGTGAAGATCATGTCCTTGGTGCGGGCCGGTCCGACCAGCGCCATCACGCGGCTGATATTGGACATCGACAGGCAGTTGCCGAGGGTGCGGGCAATCGGGAAGCCCATGCGCGTGGCAGCCGTACCGATGCGCAGGTCGCAGCAGGCCGCAATGCCGGCGCCGCCCCCGGTGCAGGCACCGGCGATCGCGGCGATGGTCGGCACCCGGCAGGTCTCCAGCGCGGTGAGCACACGGTCGATCCGCGCCTCGTAATCGAGCGCGTCCTGCGCCGTCTTGAACTCACGGAATTGCGAAATATCGGTGCCCGACGCGAAGGCCTTGTCGCCGGCGCCGGTCAGGATGATCGCCTTGATCGAGTGGTCCTCATTGGCGGCCTGGCAGATCTCTGCCATCCGCTCATACATCGAGAACAGCATGGCATTGCGCGCCTGCGGACGGTTGAAAGTGATCTTCGCGATCCCGTTCTCGACGGAATACAGCAGGTCTTCAGTGGCGGGCGTGGGCGCGTTCATGTGATTCGTCCTCTGGTGCAGCATTCCGCCGCAACATGTTGAAAAGGCTGGAGCGATTATGCTCCAGCCTCCAGTAGATTGTTAGGCCTCAAAGACGGGATTTCGTGGCCTTTAAGCCACCGCAGCCTTGGTCATCGGCACCACGCTTTTGCCGGTCAGCACATCCATCGCTGCCATCACGCCGCCGGCGCGATGGGGGACCTTGGCAAGTTCGAGACCCATCTCGACGCCGGACAACGTGCCCATCAGCATCAGATCGTTGAAGTGGCCGATATGGCCGATGCGGAAGATCTTGCCCTTCCACTTGTTGAGGCCGGTGCCGAGCGACATGTCGAAATTGTCGAGCACCACCTTGCGGAACACGTCGGCGTCATGCCCTTCCGGCATCAGCACCGCGGTCAGCGCCGGCGAGTGATCATGTGACTCGATCGAGACCGTCTCGAGACCCCAGGCCTTGACAGCCGCGCGGGCGGCGGCGCCATGGCGCTTGTGGCGCGCGAACACGTTGTCGAGCCCCTCCTCCTCCAGCATCGCCACGCCTTCCTTCAGCGCGTAGAGCAGATTGGTGGCGGGCGTATAGGGCCACGAGCCGAGCTTGTTGGCGGCGATGATCTCCTCCCAGTCCCAATAGGACCGGAACGAGCTGTTGGCCTTGGAGGCGGCCAGCGCCTTGTCGGACACGGCGTTGAAGCCGAGGCCCGGCGGCAGCATCAGGCCCTTCTGTGAACCGGCGACGGAGACGTCGATGCCCCAGGCGTCATGTTCATATTCGAGCGAGCCGAGGCCCGACACGGTGTCCACCATCAGCAGTGCCGGATGCTTCACGCGATCGAGCAGCTTGCGGACATCCTGCGGATGGGTGACGCAACCGGTCGAAGTCTCGTTATGCACGATCATCACGGCCTTGATGGCGTGCGACTTGTCGGCAGCGAGACGCTTCTCGATCTCGGCGAGATCGGCGCCGTGGCGCCAGTCGCCCGGCACGAAATCGATATCGAGCTTGAACTTCTCGGCGAGACCCCGCCACAGCGTGGCGAACTGGCCGGTCTCGGCCATCAGCACCTTGTCGCCCGGCGACAGCGTATTGACGATGGCGGCTTCCCAGGCGCCGGTGCCCGAGGAGGGATATATGATCACCGGCTGCTTGGTCCGGAATACACGCTGCATCGCAGCAATGACGTGGAGGCCGAGCTCGGCGAATTCGGGACCGCGATGGTCCAGCGTGGGCATATCCATCGCCCGCAGCACCCGGTCGGGTACGTTGGTCGGGCCAGGAATCTGCAGGAAATGCCTTCCGGTGTGCACGGTCATGTCTCGTCCTTCCCAGGGAGTCCATTTTTATTGAAACGCCCGGATAGCACCTTTCAAACGGCTTGTCCCGCGTCTGGTATACCAGAGCGCCGAAGAAAAACGTGGGGCAGCCATGAGGATTTCTTATCCCTCCCGTATCTCCTTGTTGCGACTGCCGGAGCGCGGCACCGCCGGGTTGCCAAGCCGGAATCCGGATGCAAGACAGGGCGATAGAGGGATAAGGCTGGAATCCATGGCGAAGGCGGCAATCATTCGGAGCACGGCTGCAGACAGCGCGCTGGCTGCCACGCTGTCACGGGAAGTCTCCGGCGACGTGTTCTTCGACCCGTTCAATCGCGGCCGTTATGCCACCGATGCCTCGTTCTACCAGATCGTACCGTTCGGTGTGGTCGTGCCGCGCACCATCGACGAAGCGCTGCGCGCGCTGGCAATCTGCCGCGACGATGGCCGCATCGTTACGCCGCGCGGCGGCGGCACCTCGCAATGCGGACAGACCGTCAATGACGGCATCGTCATCGACCTCTCCAAACATCTCAACAAGCTCCTCTCGCTCGACGTCGAGAACCGCACCTGCATCGTCGAGCCCGGCATCGTGCTGGACGATCTCAACCGGCAGCTCAAGAAACACGGGCTGTGGTTTCCAGTGGATGTCTCCACCGCGTCGCGCGCCACCATCGGCGGCATGGCCGGCAACAATTCCTGCGGTGGCCGTTCGCTGCGCTATGGCACCATGCGCGACAATACGATTGCAATGGATGCTGCGCTGGCGGATGGCAACCTGCTGCATTTCGGCGAAGTAAATTCCGGGGACGATGCGCCTGCTTTGTTTCGCGACATGCTGGCGCTCGGCGAGCGCGAAGCGACCGAGATCGCGGAACGCTTTCCGCAGGTGCAGCGCCGTGTCGGCGGATACAATCTCGATGCGCTGACGCCGCGCAACACCGCCAACAACCTGGCGCATCTCCTCGTGGGTTCCGAAGGTACCCTCGCCTTCACCACACAGGTCGAACTCAAGCTGTGGCCGCTCATCGGCAGCAAGGCGCTCGGTGTCTGCCACTTTGGCAGCTTTTACGAGGCCATGGATGCGACCCAACATCTGGTCAAGCTCAAGCCCATCGCCGTCGAACTCGTCGACCGAACCATGATCGCACTCGGCCGCGACATCGCGATGTTCCAGCCGATCATCAAGAGTGCCGTGCGCGGCGATCCGGATGCACTCCTGATCGTCGAATTCGCGGAAGAGGATCAGGCCGCCAATGCCGCCAAGCTGAAAGAGCTGGGTGCGTTGATGGGCGATCTCGGCTTTGGCTGGAACAACCCGGCGCGCAAATGGGGCGGCGTCGTCGACGTCACCGAGCCAGCGCTTCAGGCGGGTATTGCCGAGTTTCGCGCGGCCGGCCTCAATGTCATGATGTCGATGAAACAGGACGGCAAGCCGGTCTCCTTCATCGAGGACTGCGCGGTGCCGCTGCCGCATCTGGCCGACTATACCGAGCGCCTGTCCGCGATCTTCAGGAAGCACGACACCACCGGCACCATGTATGCACACGCTTCCGAAGGCTGCCTTCATGTTCGCCCGGTGTTGAACCTGAAGCTCGACAAGGACGTCAAGGCGATGCGCGCCATCGCCGAAGAAGCCTTCGCGATGGTCAGGGAATACAAGGGCTCGCACTCCGGCGAGCACGGCGACGGACTCGTGCGCTCAGAATTCCACGCCGAAATGTTCGGCGAGCGCATCATCAGCGACTTTGCCGAAGTGAAGCATCGCTTCGATCCGCAGAATGTTCTCAATCCCGGCAAGATCGTCGATCCGCCCAAGATGGACGATCGTTCGCTGTTTCGTTACACGCCGGACTATCGCGTCGGCGAATTGAAGACCGCGCTCGACTGGTCCGCATGGCCCGGCGCCGGCGGCGGTTTTCAGGGCGCCATCGAGATGTGCAACAACAATGGCACTTGCCGGAAGTTAGAGGGCGGCGTGATGTGCCCATCCTATCGCGCCACACGCAACGAGAAGGACGTCACCCGCGGCCGCGCCAACACGCTGCGGCTGGCCATCTCCGGCCAGCTTGGCCCGGATGCGCTGACGTCGGATGCCATGGCCGACACGATGAAACTTTGCGTGTCGTGCAAGGCCTGCCGCCATGAATGCCCGACCGGCGTCGATATGGCCAAGATGAAGATCGAGGTTCTGGCCGCACGCGTCGCGAAACATGGTCTCACCCTGCGCGATCGCCTCGTCGGCTATCTGCCGCGCTATGCCGCTTTGGCCGCGCATGCCGCGCCGCTGGCGAATTTGCGCAACAAGAGCCCGCTGCTGCGTAACCTGCTGGAACGCTATGCGGGTATCAGCGCCAAGCGCAGCCTGCCGGAATGGCGCAGCGACGTGTTTCACAGGGACGCCGAAGCCGTCGGCCCCGGCGATGGCCGCGAGGTCGTGCTGTTCGCCGACACCTTCAACCGCGCTTATGAGCGCGAGAACCTCGACGACGCACTGCGCGTGCTCACCGCCGGTGGCTATCGCGTGCATCTGCCGAAGCCGGTGGATCGCAGCAGTCGTGCCCTGTGCTGCGGCCGTACCTTCCTTTCGGCAGGCCTTGTCGATCAGGCCCGCGCCGAACTCGACCGTCTCGTCGCCACCTATGCGCCCTTCGCGGCACGCGGCGTCCCCATCGTCGGGCTGGAGCCGAGTTGCCTGCTGACGCTACGCGATGAATTGCTGTCGCTACGTTCCGACGATACGGCCAGGAGCGTCAGCGCGCACGCCATGCTGTTCGAGGAATTCCTGGTCCGCGAAGCCGAGGCCGGCCGGCTGCAACTGCCGCTGAAGCCGATCGCGCCGAAAGCGATAGTGCATGGCCATTGCCATCAAAAGTCGTTCGGTGCGTTCAAGCCGGTCGAACAGGCCTTGCGCCTGATCCCTGATCTGAAGGTCGAGACCATCGAATCCAGTTGCTGCGGCATGGCGGGCGCGTTCGGCTATGGTGCCGACACCTATGACGTCTCGATCCAGATGGCCGAAGCGTCCTTGCTACCCGCCGTGCGCAAGGCCGACGCCGATACGCTGATCGTCGCCGACGGCACATCCTGCCGGCATCAGATCGCTGACGGCGCCTCGCGCCATGCGCTGCATGTCGCGCGCGTGCTGGCCATGAGCCTCGACGGCGCCGCAACAAACGTCCATTCTTCCACGCTCAACTAGGAAACAACCGATATGGCCGACCTCACCCTCGATACAGCCCGCAAGATCATCGATGGCGCTCTCGCCAAGGTGATCGAGATGAAGCTCAAGCCCATGGTCGTTACGGTGCTCGACGCTCGCGGCTGCGTGAAGGCCACCATCGCGCAGGATGGCACCAGCCTTATGCGCGGCGAAGTCGCTCACGGCAAAGCCTATGGCGCGCTGGCGATGGGTCTGGGTTCACGCGCGCTGTTCAAGCGTGCGGAAGAGCAGCCGTTCTTCATCGATGCCGTGAATACCATGGCGCGCGGCGCGCTGATCCCGGTGCCGGGTGGCGTTCTCATTCATGACGCATCGGGCAGCCTGCTCGGCGCTATCGGCATCTCCGGCGATACATCGGACAATGACGAGATCGCAGCCGTCGCGGGCATCGAGGCGGCCGGCCTCAAGGCCTCGACCGGCTAGATCGACGTTGACTCAGCCACCGCATCCCCTGATCGACGACAGCGCGCTCCGCCCGCTGATCGACCGCATCGGCGATGCGCATGTCAAGGCCCGGCTGGAGATCGAGACCCATCGCGATCACCAGCTGTTCGGCCAGGGCCGCCTGTTCTTCAATCTGGAGAACTGGCTGACGGCACCGCCGATCGTGCGCACCGCACTGCAATTCACCGGCCTCTATAGCCGCGCCCGCCGCGAGGCCAACCGCGTGTTGGTCCGCGAGAATATCGTCGCCTCACCGCGCCTGCCCGCCGCGTTCGACGGCTTCACGATCCTGCATATCAGCGATCTCCACGTCGATCTCAGCGAGGACGCGCTGCGCCACCTGATCTCCTTCGTCGGCGATCTCGATTACGACATCTGTGTGCTGACCGGCGACTATCGCGGCAAGACCTATGGGCCGTATCAGCGCGCCACCGAAGGTGTCGGCGAACTGCGCGCGAGGCTGCGCGATTCTGTCTATGGCGTTCTCGGCAATCACGACAGTATCCGCATGACGCCAGCTTTGGAATCAATGGGCATCCGCATGATGTTCAACGAATGCGATGTGATTACCCGCGGCGATGACAGCATCTATCTCGCCGGCGTTGACGATCCGCATTTCTATCTCGCCGACGACATCCCGAAGGTCGCGTCGCAAATTCCGACGGACGCCTTCTCGATCCTGCTATCGCACACGCCGGAGACCTATGCCGAGGCGGCCGAGCACGATTTCGATCTGATGTTGAGCGGCCACACCCATGGCGGCCAGCTCTGCCTGCCCGGCGGCTACGCCATCAAGCTGGAAGCTGTGCTGCCGCGCCATATGGGCAACGGCGCGTGGCGCCATGAAGGCATGGCCGGCTATACGTCCGTCGGCGTCGGCACCAGTCTGCTCCCGGTGCGGCTGAATTGCCCTCCGGAAGTGACGCTGCACCGGCTGAAACGCACCGGCTAGTTGATAGATACGATTTACTAACCAAAGCCGCTGTCGGCCGCCACCTGTCACCACGAGCTGCCGTTTATTAAGCTGACCGGGCTAGTGTCAATGGTCGCCCGACGGCTTCCAGGCAGGACCATTCCGACATGACGGTGATGATTACAGGCGGTGCTGGGTTTATAGGTTCGCATATCTGCGTGGAGCTGATCCAGGCCGGCCGCAACGTCGTCGTCTATGACAATTTCTGCAACAGCCATCCCGAAGTCATCAACCGCATCCGGCGGATCACCGGCACCGCTCCCGAAGTGGTCAAGGGCGACGTGCGCGACGTCGAAGCGCTGATATCGGCACTGTCGGCGCATCGCTTCAGCGCCGTCATTCATCTCGCCGGGCTGAAGTCGGTTGCGGATTCCGTCACCAGCTCGGCCGAGTATTACGACTGCAACGTGGTCGGCACGCTGAGGCTGGCGCAGGCGATGCAGCAGACCGGCGTGCGCAATATCGTGTTCTCGTCGTCGGCGACCGTCTATGGCGAGCCGGACGTACTGCCCTTGCGGGAGGACCACAAGCTCGCACCATTCAGCCCCTATGGCCGCACCAAATTGCAGGCCGAGGAATTACTGAGCGACATTGCACATTCCCTGCCCCCGTTGAATGTCGCAATTCTCCGCTATTTCAATCCGGTCGGCAGCCACGAAAGTGGGTTGATCGGGGAAGATCCCAACGGCGTTCCGAACAATCTCATGCCCTATATTTCGCGCGTCGCGATCGGGCGACTGCCTGTGCTTAATGTTTTTGGCAACGATTACCCGACATCGGACGGCACCGGCATACGCGACTATGTCCATGTGGTCGATCTAGCCGCCGGCCATGTCGCCGCCCTTGACCATGTCCACAAGCAGAAGGTCCTCAAAGTCAATCTGGGAACCGGACGAGGCACAAGCGTGCTGGAGCTGGTCGATGCCTATACAGCTGTGAGCGGCAGGACGATTCCTTTTGCCTTCGCACCACGACGGGCCGGTGACATCGCCAGCTACTATGCGAGCGGCGACGTTGCCGAAGAAGCGCTGGGATGGCGTGCCCGGCGCGATATTTCGGATATGTGCCGCGATGCCTGGAACTGGCAGCAGAAAAATCCCAATGGCTATCTCGACCAGTAATCCCGCCCCGGCCAACATGCGGTCCGCGGGAATAATCGTTTTTGTATTGCTTGCGGGCGCTTCGCTTCTCCCGACTGTGCTGACTCCGATTCCGGCGATGGTCGATTATGTCAACCACCTCGCCCGCATGTATCTTCTGGCCCAAAATGGGCAGCCCGGCGCCAACCCGTATTACGAGGTGCACTGGGCGCTGTATCCGAATCTCGGCATGGATCTGCTCGTCCCGCAGATCGCACGATGGGTCGGCGTCGAGAACGCAACCCGGCTGTTTTTGCTCTGCAGTCAGTTACTGATCATTAGCGGGGCGCTCGCGCTGGAGCGGGTTGCAAAGGGCCGTGTTCAGATCGGCGGCTTTGCTGCGCTTCTGTTCGTCTATTGCCTGCCCTTCAGCTGGGGGTTTCTGAATTTCGAATTCGGCCTGGGTATCTCGCTCTGGGGCATCGCCGCCTATCTGGCGGTGATCGAGCGTGCTCCGCTGATACGGCTCGTCGTCAACGCCTGTTTCGTCCCGGCACTTTTCGCGGTCCACTTCTTTTCGCTCGGCATCTATGGCGGAGCCATCGGTCTGTATGAACTTTGGCGCGCCCATCAGCGGAAGGTGCCCTATCGCGCGACTCTGTTGCGCCTCGTCCTTCTCGCACTGCCTGTGGTGCTCTTGCTGATCATGATGCGCGCGACCTCCGGATCGGTCGGCAGTGACGGCACGGAGTGGCTGCTTCAGTACAAGCCAGTTTGGGTATTCCGTATCCTCAATGGCTATAACATGACGGTCTCCGCCATCAGCGTTCTGGTCCTGCTGGTATCGCTGTATCTGGCGTTCAAATACGAGGTTCTGAAGATCGAACCGGTCGGCATCTGGCTTGTTGCCGGCTTTTCGTTTCTCTATCTCATCATCCCTTCGAAGCTTCTCGGCACATCATTTGCTGACCTCCGGATTATCCCCGGCGCGGTGATCATCGTTGCGGCCTTCTGCTCACTATCCCTGCCGGACCGGCGATCGCTCGCTGCCGCCTTGCTGGTGGTCAGCGGCGTCATCCTCGCCAATCTCGCAACCGTCTTTGCCGTCTGGCTCTCCTATCGCGCCGACTATGCGGCGCTGATCGCTTCGTTCCAGAAGCTTGATCGCGGTGCACTGGTTCTTGTCGGGACAAGCGGCAATGGCGATGACCCGCCGTTCAACGACCTGACAGATTATCCGATGGCCTATGCCCCGACCCTGGCCGTGCATTACGCTAATGCGTTCGTCCCCAACGTGTTCACCGAGACCGGCAAGCAGCCGCTTCGCCCCAGTGCCACCGTGCAACGTCTTGCCATTCCTTATGGCGGGCCCGTGCCGATGCGGTTGCTCAGTGCAATCGCCACCGGCAACGCGCCAGACGGCGCGCCGTCCTTCATCCAGACCTGGCACAGGGACTTCGACTATCTCTATGTGCTCGGTCCCGCTGCGGCGCCCCCGCTGCCCGACAGATTGCAAGAGGTGGACAGGTCAGCACGATTTGTCCTGTACAAGATTGACAGACGGCCATAGCCGAGCGGACCGCCACGCGGTCTGGTTCGACCTGGGCCTGCCTCATGGAACCGCGCAAAGGCGGCCCAAGGCGCCTGATTTCAAGGCTCTTTGCAAGGCCGCCTTAACCATCAAGGCCTAGGATCCCGCCATTCAGCAGGGCGGAACTCCAAAATGGCGATTGATGGCGGGCGGATCATCTACAGCATCGTCGTGCCGGTCTATAACGAGGAGGCCGTGCTGCCTGTGTTGGTCCGCCGGCTGGGACTGCTGCTCGACCGCCTCGACGCGCCCGCGGAAGCCATCTTCGTGGACGACGGCAGCTGCGACACCAGCCCCATCGTGCTGCAGGCACTCGCCAAGAGTGATCCACGCTTCCGTTACATCGGCCTGTCGCGCAATTTCGGCCACCAGGTGGCCATCACCGCCGGCATGGACGCCGCGCAAGGCGACGCGATCGTCGTCATGGACGCGGATTTGCAGGACCCGCCTGAAGTCGTCGAACAACTGATCGCCAAGTGGCGCGAAGGCAATGACGTGGTCTATGCGCGCCGCCTGTCCCGCGCGGGTGAAAGCGCGTTCAAGCGCGCCACCGCCCATGTGTTCTATCGGGTGCTTGGCCGTATGACCTCGGTTCGTATCCCGGCAGACGTCGGCGATTTCCGACTGATCGACCGCAAGGTGCTGGACGCGTTGCGCCAGATGCCGGAGCGCGATCGCTTCGTGCGCGGCATGATCGCCTGGCTCGGCTTCCGGCAGGCCGAAGTGAGCTTCCATCGCCTCGAACGCGCCGCCGGCGAAACCAAGTATCCGCTGTTCAAGATGGCACGGCTTGCCATGTCCGCTGCGCTGGGCTTTTCCGACGCGCCGCTGCGGCTGGCGATCTGGTGCGGTCTCACAGTGTCGAGCCTGGCTCTGCTGTATGGCGGCTGGGTGTTGCTGCTGTGGATGACGAACGACCCGCATCTGGTCGCCGGCTGGTCGTCGATCATCGTTATCGTGTCGCTACTCTGCGGGTTGAACATGCTGATGACCGGCATCGTCGGCCTTTATGTCGGGCGCATTCACGCAGAAGCGAAACATCGTCCACTTTATGTCGTGCAAAACCGCGTCGGTTTCGACCGCGATCAAAGCGAAGCATCTTACCGCACCTCGCGCAGCGCCTGACGGAGCGGATTGTCATGAGCCAGCTGTTCGACAGCTACCGCAGCAACTACCGCGACGTCGTTCAATCCTCGATCGACTTTTCCGGCCTGCCGCATAGCTTCTTCATGCGCGCCAAGGCTGATCTATTGCGCGAATTGATCGCAGCGCGGCTTCAATCAAAAAAGCCTGACATGCTCGATGTCGGCTGCGGCGTTGGCAGCTTCCATCCACTGCTGCGCGGCATGGTCGGTCAACTCAGCGGCATAGACGTATCCTCCGCCAGTATTGCGCAGGCACAGGTCGACAACCCCGACGTCGACTACCGGGCCTTCGACGGCAACGTCTTTCCGTTCGCCGATGCCAGCTTCGATCTGGTCACCACGATCTGCGTCATGCATCACGTCCCGCCCGCGGAATGGGCGGGTTTCATGCGTGAGATGCGGCGCGTTGTGCGGCCAGGAGGGCTGGTCTGTGTCATCGAACACAACCCGTTCAATCCGCTGACCCGTTTTGCTGTCGCGCGCTGTGAGTTCGATCGCGACGCGGTATTGCTCGGCGCGGGCACGACGCAAAAGATCATGGCGGGCGCCGGCCTCCGCGACATCGCTTCGCATCATTTCCTGCTACTGCCCTGGGAAGCGAAAGCCGCGCGGCGTGTCGAAAACGCCTTCAGCGGCCTGCCGCTTGGCGCACAATACGCCACTTTCGCCACTGCTTAATTACTTCGCCGTTGCATTCTGCCGCTTGTGGACCACCGCGACGTCGTCGCCATAGACGCGCTTCCAGTCTGGCAGCCGATCGAGCAACGCCACCGCCGGAGTTTCCGGCTCCAGCAGCGTGGCATCTATTTTGTAATCGTCGAGCAGCTTCAGAAAATCATTCAGGTCCGCCAGCGAGAGGCCGCTGTTGTAGCGATGAAGAAAGCGACCGCCATAGAGTTCACCGCGACCATCGATGAAAGTGGGAATTCCCGCGAAGATCAGATAGCCGCCAAACGAATAATCGTTGAGCACGCGGTTCGCCGCGGTCAGACCGGCGCTGGCCACCGCTGCCTGCGGCGTATTTCGCGCGGCGGGGCGAACGTCGCGCGCCGAAGAGATTACGGTCGCCAGGATCATGACACCGACGGCACCGACCTGCAGCGTCCGACCTGAGCCGACCTCGTTGGATGCGGCCCAGCTGCGAAACTGCCGCGCGATCGGCGCGGCAAGATAGAGCGGCGCCAGCATGGCAAGCAGATCGACGTTGCGCACCTGCGCCAAAGCAAAATGCAACAGGCCGATTAAGACCAGCGCCCGCACCATGGGAAGCGTCACGCCGCGCGACAGCACAAAGATTCCCCCCAGCAGCAGGATCTCAAAGATCCCGATGCGGCCGAAATTCTGTGGCCGCCATTCGCCGATCCAGTTTAGCGCATCGCCAAGACCGAGCGTCGTCAGCGGCATCAACAGCGTGCCGGGCCCGTAAGGGGTCAGGCAGGATGCGGCAACAGCGAGAGCCGTGAAAGCGAGCCAATGGAGCACTTCGCGAGGCCGCTCGCGGAGCTTGTTCCGTATCAGGACTTCGAGGATCGCGGGGCCGATCAATCCCAGCGCCAGAATGACGCTGCCATGAAGATTGGCCCACAGAACCAGTAGGGGTAACGCCCAGTAAGGCGGCCGTGCACGCGTATCCATGGCACGAACGAGCGCGGTCGCCCACGTCATCATGACCGGCAGTGCCAATACATGCGGCCGCGCCAGCAGATGCGGCGCGAGAAGAACGACCACGGCTGTAACGATGATCAATACCGGCTTCGGCGCAAGTTCGCGCAGCAGGAACCGGGTCAGAATCCCGACGGAAAGCGCGATGGCTGCGGCAGCAAGCGCCACAACGCCTTGCCAGCCGGCAAACGTATAGACCGCCCCGTAAATGACCTCGGAGAGCCATTCGAAGGCAAGCCAATGACCGCCACGCATGGAGAACGAGAACGAGTCGGTCGACGGAATGACGCCATTCGCCAGTATCCAGCGGCCGATCGCGATATGAGAATAGCTGTCCGGATCGTTCAGCAGCTGCGGCCCGAGCGCCAGCAGCAGGCCATAGACGCACGCGCTCACCAGCAAAGGCATCGCTGCCCGCACCGGGAACTGTTTGGCTGGGCTGCTGATGGCCTGGTCGCTCACGGGCTGCGAGGGTACGGCGACACTGTTAATTCCGCTTTAAGGCTGACGATGCGCCGGCACGCCGGCTCGATGGTCTGCCGTGGCGCGCCACCGAGAGCCGCCTATTTACCCGGCCACACCGGCTTGCGCTTCTCGCCAAACGCCTTGAGGCCTTCTTTCGCATCCTCGGTCATCGACAGGAGCGCTATCTGACTTTCGGTATAGGCAATACTCTCGTCGAACGACATCGCGGCGATGGCGCGCATCGCATATTTGCCGCGGCGGATCGCGGTCGGCGACTTGTCGGTGATGCGCGAGATCAGCCAGTCGACCTTGCTGTCGAGCTCGGCCGCCGGCACCACGTGATTCAACAGGCCAGCGCCAAGCGCGGTCTGCGCGTCGAACGGCTCGCCGGTGATGCACCATTCGTTGACCAGGCGACGTGGCGCAATGGACTGCAGCAGCGCCAGCACCTGCATCGGAAACACGCCGACCTTCACCTCGGGCAGACCGAAGATCACGTGGTCCGCGGCCACCGCCATGTCGGTCATGCACAGCAGCCCCATGCCACCGGCCATGCAGACGCCGTTAACGCGCGCAATGGCGGGTTTCGTGGCGTTTTGCGACAGCCGCATGAGATCGGCGAGATCGCCGTTGGGCTTGGAGAAATCCATCGAGAAGGCCGCACCCGCATTCGCCAGATCAGCGCCGGCGCAGAACGCCTTCTCGCCCGCACCGGTCAGCACGATGACGCGCACGCCGGCGTCCTCATGCGCCATGCGATAGCCGTTGGCGATGCCGGCGATGACATCGCCATTCATGGCATTGCGCTTCTCCGGCCGATTGATGGTGATCCAGAGTGCGGCGCCCTTCTTCTCCAAGATTACGCTATCATTGGCCATCGGTCTGCTCGCTCGTTTTGAATATGGTTCGGTCGGTATAGCCGCTCAGAAGCGGCGCGCCAAACCCAGCGCGTCGCCGGCGCGGTTCTCGGACTCAACCGCACGCAGGTAGCCCTCGCGCTGCTGCAATCGCGCCCAATAGGCTGTGACACTCGGCCCGAATTGCGATGCAAGCCCGAGACGATTGGCCAGCAGCAGTGCATAGCCGACGGAAATGTCCGCGGCGGTGAAACGGCCGGCGCAGACATAGTCTTTGCCGGTGGTGATGGTCTCGATCATACGCAACCGTCCAAGAAAGAATTTCGAATAATCCTCGACCACCTGCGGATGACGGCGCTCTTCCGGCTCGAGCTTCGAATAACGCAGCACCAGCGCCTGCGGGAAGGTCAGCGTCGCCTCGCCGAAATGCAGCCAGTTCAGGAACGCGCCGTAGTCCGGCTCGTCGATGCCGACGGCCAGCGGCGTCGGACCGTATTTGGTCACCAGATATTGCGCGATCGCCGCCGATTCCGTCATTCGGATCTCGCCATCGAGCATCAGCGGGATAGTGCCGAGCGGATTGATGCCGAGATATTCCTTGGCAAAGACACGCGGCGGGAACGGCAGCATCTTCAGCTCATAGGTTAGCCCGAGCTCTTCAAGCGTCCATAGCGGGCGGAACGAGCGCGCGCGGGCGCAGTGATAGAGCGTGATCATCGGGCGAGACCTCCAAGCAGGCACGGACTATCGCCGTGCTGCCAGCCAATGAGAAGTAGACGCGAGGCTTCGTCAAGTCTTGCCCTTCGCTACATGGTCTCTACAAACCGGGCGAAGCCCTTCCCGATGGACGACACCCATCACCACGCGCACATCACCGAGGCCGATCACGACGGCTTCGCGCCTCGGTTGCAACTAATGCCGCCGGCGGCGCAGCCGACGTTATTTCGCCTGACTGCGACGAACTCCTCGCCAGATCATCGTCTGCTGCGAAGGCTCGTCGGCCGGTCTGGCGCGATCCTCCGGGGGAAAAACGCTGCGTGGGCAACCCGGCGAGCAGGCCGTCTTGGGCGATGTCTGCTCCCATTGTGCTGACCGGCAGCAGCAAACGCGTGATGAAGAAGCCTGAGATCACGAAGAAGATGTCGAGCGCGATATAGCCCACGCGTGACAGCTGATTGACGTACCAGATCGCGTTGTAGGCGCTGCGGTCCCGCACCTACGGGCAATGGGTGAACACCACCACCACCACCACGCCAATCCCCCGAAAGCCGTCGAAAGCCGGAAATTTCTCTAGCCGCTTGGCGACGCCTGCATTCTCCGACATTGCGATCTCCCCGTTTGAACCGGGGATAGCAACGGTGCGAATGACGAGGGTGAAGGCGATTTACATGCCTACCACCTCAGGCGAAATGTTCGGGCTTAACGAGAATGTCCGTTTGCGCGGGAGTATTAGGGTTGGCGCCGCCGCGTTCACCACAATCAGGACAATCTTCACTGCGAATCCAGCGCCGCTTACGGTCTGTTAAGCATCAGGGGACAGGCTGGGAACGATCGAAATTGACTCAACTTGTATCAGCAAGTGTGAGGGCAACAGATGACCAGGGTTCAGTATCTCAGAGAACAAGCGATCCGCGCCGAACGGTTGGCAAAGACCATTCTGGATGCCGTCACCGTCACGCGACTTGTCGAAGCATCGCACGCATACCGCCAGGAAGCCGATCGCCTTGAGCAACACGAGGCGAGCGATCAGGCGACAACGATGTGGATGCCTCACTAGGGCGTGACCCCATAAACTTCGCGCGGACGGCGGACGTTTGCTTGGGTGCCGATAACGGACTCAGGTCAGACATCGCCTCAGGTCCGAAAAGTCCCACAAGCGGAAGTCAACTCATCGAGATGTGCTCGGAAAGGTATCGATGCCGGCCGGCTCTCTCCGGTCGTCCTAGTCAGGCAACCCGAGCTTTCGGAGGTTTTCTGCCATACGGTTCAGAACAGCAGGCGAAAACACCATTGCCTGTTTGAATTTTGAAATCGTCAGATCGGGGTAAGTAAGCATCAACTCCTCGAATGCTTGTTTAGCTTCGCCGACCCGGCCGGCTCCCGACAGGACCGACGCCAAATTGCGATAAATCCAACTAGCGTTTGGCCGTTCTTCGAGGGCGCGCCTATAGAACGCGGCAGCCTTGTCGTATTCTTGCGCTACTTCATGCGCAGAGGCTATTCCTACATAGTTGTTGAAATTCATTGGATCAATCGGGCTCAGGCGCAGAGCGCGCTCGAAATTGTCAATCGCCTTCTGAGGCTGATCGGCATAGTTCTCTAGCCATCCGAGCCTACTCCAGGCCCATGCAGCGTTGGGGTCGAGGCTGACGGCTCGCTCAAGCAGTATACGCGCGGTTCCATGGTTGCGTACAAATGTGTGCACTGCGCCGAGTACCGCCAGAATGACGGGGTCATCGCCACTCATCTCTGCTGCCCGCTCGGCGAGCGATCGCGCCATTGCCTGGCTTCCAACGATGTCGTCCGCCCAGTTATAGACCGAGCGCTGGGCGTGGCACCAACCAGCAAGCGACAAAGCTAGGGGATATTCGGGATCAATCGCGAGCGCCTTTTCGAGAAGTTCAATCGCTTTAGCGCTTTCTTCCTTCTCCAACGCCCAGACATGAGGCATCGCTCTCATAGTATAGTCATAGCTGCTCAGGTCTTGCGGCCGTTTGCGTCGCGACCGCTCAATCTCGGCAATGCGGATGGAAGGCTGTAGAGCGCCTGCCACCTGCTCCGTTATTCGGTCTTCGAGGTCAAAGAACTCGTCGACTGCGCCGTCAAAGCGTGAGCTCCAAACATGTGCCCCTCCCTCGGTTTCGATTAGCTGAACGATAATGCGGAGGCGATTGCCGACTTTCTGCACGCTACCCTCAAGCAAATAAGCAACGCCCAACTCCTTACCGACGTTGCGCACATTTATCGCGCGGCCCTTATAGGTGAACGCTGAGCTACGGGCGATGACGAAAAAAGAGCGAATGCACGAAAGAGCTGCGGTAATTGCCTCGACGATACCATCAGCAAGGTAATCCTGCCCCGCCTCAGCGGACATGTTGTCGAACGGCAGGACGACGATGGACGGTTTGTCAGGTAGAGCTAGATCTCGAACTTGTTTCGCAGACGAATTTGACGGGATCGCAGGGGCGCTCTCGCGGGCAAGCCGTATGAGCCATACGCGCATTGGTTCGGCAATATTCTTTAAAGTCTGCTCGCCGATGTCGTCGAAGGCGACGTCGAGCTTGCCGCGAATTTGCCTGTGCGCATCATCGGAGATGCAGATACCGCCTGGCTCGGCAATTCCCTCAAGACGGGCTGCGATGTTGACACCATCGCCGAAAATATCGTTGTCGTCGATGATGATGTCCCCAACGTGTATGCCGATGCGAAATTCAATCCTGAGTTCCGGCGGAACGGCGGCGTTTTGTTGAGCCATCTCTTGCTGGATTTCCACCGAACAGCGCGCTGCATCGACAGCACTGGCGAATTCGACCAGCATGCCATCGCCAGTGGTCTTGACGATGCGACCGCAGTGCGTGGCGATCCTGGGATCGACAAGCGTCTTTCGAAACGTCTTTAGCTCCGCAAGCGTGCGCTCCTCGGCATGACCCATCAACCGGCTATAGCCGGCGACATCCGCCGCCAGCACAGCCGCCAGTCGCCGTTCCACGCGCTCGCCGGGCAAAAAACGCTCCCTGGCTCGGTGAAAAACTATCTGCCTCTACCAAAGCATAGGCGGTGGCTGTTCCGCTAGGTACAATGTTCAAAACAGGTCCATTTGCCGCGCTACGATCAATCAGGACGGGCGGTGAAGTCGGGTACGCCCTGAAAGCTAACTCTTGCGCGCCCAATGATTGTCCCCAATAACCGAGGGCAGCTTCGACGCAATGCATGGCAATTGGAGCCGTCGCAAACAACGCAATGTCGGGAAATGCATCATGGGACGGAAATATCAAAGTATCGTCGAAACGATCGGTAATACGCCGGTAGTGCGGATCAATCGTCTGGCGCCGGAAGGCGTGAATCTCTTCGTAAAAATTGAAGCCTTCAACCCGCTTAGTTCAGTGAAGGACCGATTGGCTCTCGGAGTAATCGAGGCGGCCGAAAAATCTGGAGAGCTCAAGCCTGGTCAGACGGTCATAGAGGCGACAAGTGGAAATACGGGCATTGGTCTTGCCATGGTCTGCGCCGCCAAGGGATACCCGCTTGTGATCACCATGGCAGAGCCATTTAGCGTCGAGCGGCGTAAGCTCATGCGGTTCCTTGGAGCGAAGGTCATCGTAACTCCCGCGGCTGAGCGCGCCGTAGGCATGATCAACAAGACCATCGAGCTCGCCAGGGCGCATGGCTGGTACATGACTAGGCAGTTTGAGAATGAAGCAAATCCCGATATTCATTCGCGTACGACAGCGCGTGAGATACTCGACGATTTCTCCGGAGAACGGTTGGATTATTGGGTCACGGGCTATGGAACGGGCGGAACGTTAAAGGGCGTCGCGCGGGTGCTCGCAGAGGAGCGTCCCGAAACGAAGATAGTGGTTTGCGAGCCAGAGGATGCGCAGTTGTTGGCCAGTGGCACCCCGCAGTCGCGAAACTCAGATGGAACTCCGGCCGCCCCGCATCCGACATTCAAGCCCCATCCGATGCAAGGCTGGACGCCGGATTTCATCCCGAAACTCACCGACGATGCCGTCGCAATGAAGGTCATCGATCGCATCTTAGCGATCTCCGGTCCGGATGCCATTCGCTGCAGCAAGGACCTTGCTACCAAAGAGGGCATCTTTGTGGGTATTACCTCAGGCGCAACCTTTGCGGGCGCGCTCAAGGTTGCAGCCGAGGCAGAGAAAGGGGCAAATATTCTCTGCATGCTTCCCGATACCGGCGAGCGCTATTTGAGCACACCCCTTTTCGCTGATGTGTCGGCAGACATGAACGAGGAAGAGCTTGAGATCTCACGCTCCACGCCGAACGGACAGCTCAAGCCTGGCTCTTGATTTGCAAAGATCGAATAAAAAAACATCCGACGTTATGAGGCCCGGACCAGAACGCGATGCTCTGCGCGCAATCAGTTCGCCCGACAGACGTCTCGTTGCGCTTTGAAAGCAGCAATGAATAACTCGAGGCCGGCCGAGGTTAATCCGCTTTCGGTGATCAGACCGAGCCGCATGAGGTTGACTGTTTCTATCGGACCATCACCATAGGCTGATCCGCCGCCGAACAGCTTGTTCATAATTCGCTGTTCGCGGCGCGTTAGCTCGTTCCAGAGGATCAAATCATTCATCCCAAATGCCTCGCGAGAATCATTGCGTGACGTTGCGAGATTAGCCGATCGCTCGGAGGCGAAATCGTGGCGATTCAGTTGTCGCCATTGAAAGTAGATTCGACGCCAGCGACTTCGAAGACATGCAAAACGCGTGCAGCGGACACCTTGTTGATCACTGGTGATGGCCGTGGCCGACGATGCTCAGCCAAGGCCACCACGCAATAGCGGCAGTCGATCAACTTTCGCTTTCACAGCGAACGCGACGGTTTGCGAGAGTACTACCAGTTATTTCGCGGCGTCGCGGGTGACGTCCCTGTGCTCGCCGCGCTCCTGTGACCGCGCGCGCCGGTGCCCAGGAGATCGAAACAGCCCATGTCTGGTGTGGGTCATTCGGGTCGATTTTGGCATGTCCGGATATGTCCGCTTACGGGGTAATCTCGCAAGTACGGTCTTCCGTTTTTGCCGATTGAAGGCATCGGCTTAGACGTGATTCAGGCGTCCAAACCGAAGCATCGATGCGGTATCACGGACTTCGAATGGGCAGCCATTGTTCACATCGCACGAACATGGCCGAGTGCCAGGCCGATGGCGCGCGCCGCTTCCATCACGTGAACAGCGTATTCCTTGATCTGCTTTCGCTTGACCCGGATGTCCGGGCCAGACATGCCGATGGCTCCGACGAGTTCACCGGAGCGTCCAACGATGGCGCAAGCGCAAGCGGCGATACCTTCCCGCCATTCGCCATGCAGCACTGACGAATAGCCTTGTGCCCGCGCCGCATGGATGTCTTCGCGCAACTCCTCGATGGTCGTTCGCGTCGTATCCGTATAACGCTTGAGATGCGGGCGAAAGTTCTCCAGATATTCGTCCGGCATTTGCGCGAGCATCGCCTTCCCGGTTGCCATGGTGAATGCAGGCGCACGCATGCCGACGCTGGTATGCGCGCGAATATGATGCGCGCTTTCAATCTTGTCCACATAGACAACGTCGGTGCCCTCGAGCACCGACAGATGAACGGTCTCTCCGGTAACTTCGGCCAGCGCCGTCATCGCCGGGCGTGCGATACGGATCAGATCCATGCGCTGAATGACGTGGTTGCCGAGCACCCATAGCTTGGTTGTGAGTTCGTAGGTGCTGTGCGGCGGAATCTGGCGAACGAAGCCCTGCGATTGCAGCGTCGCCAGCAGTCGATGCACATTGCTCTTGGTGAACTTCAGCTCATTGGCGAGATCGGTGACCCCGCGTGGCTGCTCGCTCATCGCGAGCGCCTCGAGGAGCCTCAGTCCCTTGATAAATGCCTTATCCATCCAAGCAGCCGATGCGAGGTAGTTCTCTGTTGCGAACAGACCGGCGGCGCTGGGCCGCCGCCGGTCTCATTGTTGTATGGCGCGATTTACTGGGCAAGCAGTGCGTTCAGCTTTTCCTGCGCATATTCTTCATTGGTCGAATTGCCAGCGGGCGATGGCGCCCCCCAGAAGTCCGGGCTCCATTCGATTGCCTTGGAGACGTTCTCAGGATTGTTCGCCCAATAGCGCGCGACGTTCTTATCCGTCGCAGCATCGAACACGACCTTCGAAGGAAGCGCGACCGGGAACGTGGAGGTCAGCTGGGCGGCGCGCTTGGGGTCGAGACGCCAGGACAGCAGCTTGAGCGCGTTGTCATAGTTCGGCGCGCCCTTCGGAATCGAGAAGAAGTCGTAATAGACGAAGCCCTGATTGAAGGTGAGATCAATCGGAGCGCCTTCCAGCGCCAGTTTGCTCATCGAGCCCGTATAGGCCTGGCACATATCGGCTTCGCCATCGAGGATCAGCTGCGGCGGCTGCGCGGCGGTGGTCCACCATTTGACGATGTGCGGCTTGATCTCCTTGATCTTCTTGAGCGCACGCTCCATGTCGATCGGATACAGCTTGCTCTTGTCGACACCGTCAGCCATCAGCGCCGCCTCGAAGGTGAAGCGCGGCCAGGCTGGCATGCAGCGGCGCCCCGGAAACTTCTTCACGTCCCAGAAGTCGGCCCAGTTCTGCGGTGCCTTATCGCCCTTGAACTTGTCCTTGTTGTAGACGAGGCCGACGCCGATCACCTGCAGCGCGACGCCCTTCTTGCGCTTCAGATTGTCCGGCATCGCCGCCAGGGTCTTCTGCGCGGATTCCGACAGTTTGGAATAGTCGATGTCAGCCAGGCAGCAGTCGCCGAGCAGCTTGGTTTCCTGATCGAAGATGAAAGTCAGATCCCACTGCGCTTTGCCGGCTTCGGCCTGCGCCTTGATGCGCGGACCGCTGCGCGCTTCCTGCACGGTGACGACCTTGATGCCGGTTTCCTTCTCGAACGGATCGTACATCACCTTGCGTAGCGCATCGCCATAGCCGCCGCCCGGATCCTGCATGATGACGACGTTGCTCTGGGCAACGGCCAGACCCGTCCCCATGGCGATGAACGCCGCCGAAGCCAAGGCCGGCAGCCTGAAGCGTTTCATTCCCAGCATAGTGTGTTTCCTCCTGTTTGATCGTTTGTCATCAGGTCGCTTTTTGCGACGTTGCGAGCACTGGCCGGGCGAGGAACAGTCCTCCCACGACCAGCAGCACTTCGAGCGTGGACACGACGGCCAGTACCGGGTTGAGCCGGTAATTGATATCGCCCCATAGCATCAACGGAAGCGTCTTCAGCTGCGCGCTCGACAGGAACAGGGTCAGCACCAATTCGTCGAACGAATGCAGGAACGCAAAGAAGGTCGCGGCCGCAAGGCCCGGCGCAATCGCCGGCAGCGTCACCAGCCGCAGCACCGTGAGCGACGACGCGCCATGGACCGAGGCGGCCTGTTCGAGCCGCGAGTCCACGCTCTGCAGCGCAGCAGACAGGATCACCACCACAATCGGCAAACCGCCAATGGCATGGGCCGCCGCAAGGCCGAACACCGAGCCGACCAGATCGAACTTCAAGAACAGCGTGTAGAGCGACAAGCCGAGCACCACCGGCGGCACGATGATCGGGCTGACCAGCAGCAGCATGATCGCGGATTTGCCGCGCACATTACCTCTGACGATGCCGAGCGCCGCGCATGTGCCGAGCCCGACCGCAATGAAGGCCGAGACCGCCGCGATCAACGCGGATGTCCAGAACGCGCGCATCCAGTTGGTGTCGGAGAAGAACTGCTCGTACCAGCGCAGCGAGAAGCCCGGCGGCGGGAAGGTCAGATAGCTGGCGCTGCTGAACGAGATGATCATAACGACCACGATGGGCAGGATCAACAGCGCGACCACCAGGCCACCCATCAGGCGGACCGTCCATGTGCCGCAACTAGCCGGCAGCATGCCGAACAGCCGAAGCAGCGGCCAACCGATGGCGTCAGCAAATGCGCTGCCGAAGCTGCGACGTGCGGTGCCGGACGTTGCCGCTGGCGCGGCCTTCCCTGCTGTCGTCTCGGTGAGCTTGCGCCCGCCCCAGATGAATTCCAGGCCAAGGAAACGTCCGGCGATGGCGACCACCAGCAGCGTGATCAACAGCAGCACGACGCCCAGCGCCTGCAGGAAGCCCTCCGACGTCACCGAGTCCGCCTGTTGCGTGATATGCATGGCGAACATCTGGTCGCCCGGGCCGCCGAGCAGTGTCGGCGTGATGAAGAAGCCGATCGCGGCCACGAAAACCAGCAGGAAGCCGGCGCCAATGCCGGGCAGCGTCAGCGGCAGCAGCACCCGCCAAAACACGGCAATAGGCCCCGCACCGCTGGCCAGCGCCGCGCGTGTGAGACCGGGATCGAGCCGCGACACGCTCGAATAGATGGTCAGCACCATCAGCGGCAGCAGCACCGCCGTCATGCCGAGCAGCACGGTGCCGCGGTGAAACAAGAGCTGGACCGGCTCGCTCAGGATACCGATCGACACCAGAAATTTGTTGACCGGTCCATTGCGGCCAAGCAGCACCATCCAGGCATAGGTGCGGATCAGGATCGCGATGAAGTATGGCAGCACGATCGCGGTGGCGATCAGCGCGCGGGTGATGCCGCGGGTGCGATGGATCAGGAGTGCGGTGGGATAGCCGAACAACAGGCACAGGAATGCGACCGTGACCGAGATCTGCATGGTGCGGACCAGCGATTCCCAATAGAGCGGCACCGCAAAGACGCGTTGGAAATAGGTCAGCCAGCTTGGCCCGCTGATACTGATGCGAATGAGATCGACCAGCGGCAGCAGATAGATGAACGACAGGAAAGCGACCGCGGGCAGCAGCAGCAGCGCGGGGTTCTTGAGCTTCATGGCCAGGCTGGAGCTCGCCTGATGCCGCGGCTCCTCGGACAGCGAGATCGTCGTCATGTCAGCACCCAGCAGTCTTCCGGACCCCAGCTCACATGCAGGCGATCGCCGATATCGGGCAGCGGCCGCCTGGCGGTGTCGGTGCAGCGGATCAGCAGCGTGTCGCCGCCGTCCATCTGCGCCTCGATGCGCAGGATCTCGCCGAGGAAGATCGCTGACGTCACAGTCACCGGAGTCGAGCTTGCGGTTGGCTCGCTGGTAATCGCGATGCGCTCGGGCCGCACCAGCACGGTGACGCGGCCAACATCGATGGCGTCGCGGCTCTCGGCATCGAACACATAGCCGGCGCGGTTCTTCAGCGTCACGGTGGTGCCGCGCTTCTGCATGATCTCGGCTTCGATCAGATTGCTCTCGCCGACAAACGACGCCACGAAACGATTGGACGGGTGGCGATAGATGTCGACCGGGCGGCCGATCTGCACGATCTTGCCGGCGTCCAGCACGGCGATGCGATCGCTCATGGTGAGCGCCTCGCCCTGATCATGCGTCACGAACAGGATCGTGCTGCCGATCGTCTGATGCAGATCGCGGATCTCGATCTGGATCGATTCGCGCAGCCGGCGGTCGAGCGCGCTGAGCGGCTCGTCCATCAGCACGACCTTCGGCCGCATCACGATGGCGCGCGCAATGGCGACACGCTGCTGCTGTCCGCCGGACATTTCCGACGGCGATTTGTTCGCATGCTCCGACAGGCGCATGATTTCCAGTGTCTCGGCAACGCGCCGCTCGGTGGTGGCGCGATCGACGCCGGCCATGCGCAGCGGGAACGCGACATTCTGTGTCACCGTCATGTTGGGAAACAGCGCGTAGCTCTGGAACACCATGCCGAATCCGCGCTTATGCGTGGGCACGTTGTGCACCGGCCTGCCGTCCACGAGAATCTCGCCGCCGTCGAGGCTCTGGAAACCGGCCAGCAGGTTCAGCAATGTGGTCTTGCCGCTGCCGGACGGGCCGAGCAGCGTGATGAATTCGCCGGGTTCGATATCAAGATTGATACGATTGACGGCATGGAACTGGCCGTACCGTTTTTCGGCATCGCGAACTGCGATGCGCGAACCGATGACCTGACGCTCGCTTGCGCCGCCCGACTGCGACGCCGGAACACCCGCGCCGGAATGTCCCACGCGCAGCGCCAATGGCTCAGCCATCATCAACCTCCCTGGTCGTTCTATATTATGAGACGTTATTCCAATTATTGTTGGCGCGACGCATCGTCTTGTCAAGTGAATGCGCGATGCGACGACGCGCCGGTCATCATCGACTTACCGACGGGTTTGCATTTTCCCCTATGGGCAAAGCGCTTCGCGACACAAACGGATTGACAGCCGCGGCGCGGCGCGACTAACTTTATTTAGAACTACGTTCTATAATATAGAACAATAAAATCGGGAGGCGAATTGTGGTAAGCGATCTTCGCGCGTTGGCGAAGTATGTGGAGCCGGGAATCCGGCTGGCGCTGCCGGTGGATTATGCCGGCGTCTCGATGGCAATGACGCGCCCGATCATAGAGCGCAACACACGCAATCTCGATCTCGTCTGCGTGCCAACCGGTGGCCTTCAGGTGGACCAACTCGTCGGTGCCGGTCTGGTTCGGTCGGTTGAGACCAGCGCCGTATCGCTCGGCGAAGCCGGCGGCGCGCCGCGTTTCAACGCAGCCGTCAAGGACGGCGCGATCGCATTGAAGGACGCCACCTGCCCCGCTATCCATGCCGGCCTGATGGCCGCGCAGAAAGGCAGCCCATTCATGCCGATGCGCGGGCTGATCGGCAGCGACCTGCTGCACCACCGCAGCGACTGGCGCGTCATCGACAATCCGCTGGCGGATGGCGGCGATCCCATCGTGCTCATCCCCGCGATCAAGCCCGACATCACGATCTTCCACGCACCGATGGCCGACCGATTCGGCAATGTGTGGATCGGGCGACGCCGCGAACTCGCCGCGATGGCCTATGCATCGGCCACCACGCTTGTCACTGTCGAGCGCATCGTGGATGAAAGCCTGCTCGCCAGCGAAATGAGCGCGGCGGGCGTGCTGCCGGCGCTCTATGTCACCGAAATCGCCGTCGCGCCGAAGGGCGCGTGGCCCTACGGCCTGTGGGGCGAATATCCGACCGACACGACCGAGATTCTGCACTATGCGCGCGCCGCGCGCAGCGCCGAGGGTTTTGCCGACTACATGACGAACGCGCAGATGGAGCCCGCATGATGAGCGAGGTTCACCCGCGCGAGATCCTGATCTGCACCGTCGCCAAACTGCTCGACGGCGTCCGGCATGTCGCTGTCGGTGCGTCCTCGCCGATCCCCGCGGCCGGCGCCATGCTGCTGCGGGCGCTGAAGCAGCAGACCGGCGAGAAAGGCCCGCGTATCTCGATCCTCGGATCGGTGGAGCACAATTTCTTCACCAACGGATCGGCCGAACTGTTCGATTGCGCCGGCCAGGGCCGCATCGATGCCTTCTTCCTCGGAGGCGGCCAGATCGACGGACGCGGCAATGTCAATCTGGTGGGCACCGGCGACTATCCGCAAACGCAAGTGCGATGGCCCGGCTCGTTCGGATCGGCCTATCTATATTACGTCGTGCCGCGCGTGATCCTGTTTCGCGAGGAACATACGCCACGCGCTCTGATCGAGAAGGTGGATTTCATCAGCACGCCGGGCGTCAGCGACAATGGCGTTTACCGCAGTGGCGGCCCGATCGCGCTGTTGACCAGCAAGGCCCTGTTCCGTTTCGACAAGGCGCGTCCGGGCTTCGATCTACAGAGCATCCATCCCGGACACGACCTCGCAGGTATCAAGGACGCCACCGGCTTCCAGTTCGCCCATGAAAGCCAGCCGGAACAGACCGCGCTGCCGGATTCGCAGACGCTGGCTTTGCTGCGCGGGCGTGTTTACGACGAGGTTGCCGAAACCTATCCGGACTTCGCCGCGCAGATGCGGCGCGAGATCGAACGGCCGCTGTCCCATGCATCCTGACAGGACCGGCGAGCAACGACACGGAGACGATGCGTGAGTGAGATCAAGCGGATCCCGCATTGCAGTCACTGGGGCGCCTATACGATCCTCGTGCAGGACGAACAGATCGTGGGCATCGAGCCGTTCGTCCATGATCCCGCCCCCTCGCCGATCATCCATTCGGTGCCGGAATGGGCCAATCCTGAACGCCGCGTTCTGCGTCCGATGGTGCGCTCCGGCTGGCTCGACAAGCGCGAGCACAGCGATCGGCGCAAGCGCGGCGCGGAGAAGTTCGTGCCCGTCAGCTGGGATGAGGCGACCACGCTGGTGGCCGACGAAATCTGTCGCGTCTCCAACACCCACGGCAATGCGTCGATCTTCGCGGGCTCCTATGGCTGGACCAATTCGGGCCGCCTGCATCATGCGTCGTCTTTGCTCAAGCGCATGCTCAATCTGGTCGGCGGCTTCACCCGGCATGTGGATACGTATTCCATTGCTGCAGGCCCGGTGATCCTGCGCCATACGCTGGGAAGCTCGGATGCTTGCGACGGCCAGGCCAATACGCTCGACACCATAGCCGCACACACCGACACGCTTGTGGTGTTCGGCGCGCTATCGCCGCGCACTGCGCAGACCGAGGCCGGTGGCATCGGCACCCACCGCCTCGAATCCTATCTCAGGAAAATCGCCGAGCGCGGCATCCGCATCGTTCACGTCTCGCCGCTGAAGGACGATATGCCGGATTGGGTCGATGCCGAATGGTGGCCGATCCGCCCGAACACTGACACCGCGCTGATGCTGGGCCTCGCCGGCGAGATCGTAAAGGCAGGCCGGCACGCCCGGGATTTCCTTGATCGCTGCACCAGCGGCGCCGAGCAACTGCTCGGCTATCTCGACGGCTCGTCGGATGGCATTCGCAAGGATGCAGCCTGGGCCGCGGAGATCTGCGGGCTCGATGCCGATGGCATCCGCCAGCTGGCGCGGCGCCTCGTCGATACCCGCAGCATGCTCACCGTGAGCTGGAGCCTGCAGCGCGCGCATCATGGCGAGCAGCCGTTCTGGGCCGCGCTCGGCCTCGCCTCCATCGTCGGCCAGATCGGGCTGCCGGGCGGCGGTGTCGGCTACGGCTATGCCTCGCTGGGCGGCGTCGGCTCGCCCTTCAATCTCGGCAAGTCACCGGCCATCTCGCAATTGACGCGCCCGATCGACAGTTTCATCCCTGTGGCGCGCATCAGCGACATGCTGCTCAATCCCGGCGCGACCTTCACCTATGAGGGCGAGACGCGAATCTATCCGGACACAAGGCTGGTCTACTGGGCCGGCGGCAATCCCTATCATCACCATCAGGATCTCAACCGGCTGTCCGAAGCCTGGACGCGGCCCGAGACCATCATCGTCCAGGATCCGATGTTCACAGCGACGGCACAGCGCGCCGATATCGTGCTACCGGCGACTACATCGATCGAACGCAACGACCTTGCCGGCAACAGGCGCTCCGACTTCATCATTGCGATGAAACAGGCCATCAAGCCGGTCGGAGACTCGCTGCCCGACTTCGAGATTTTCGACCGCATCGCCGGCAAGCTCGGCGTTGCCGACCGCTTCAACGAAGGCCGCGACGAAATCGGCTGGGTCCGTCATCTTTATGAGGCGAGCCGGCAGGACGCCTCCGAGCGGCTCGGCTTCGACATGCCCGATTTCGAAACATTCTGGCACGACGGCTACGCGCGCTGCCCGGTGCGCGCCGACCACACTTTCCTCGCCGATTTCCGCATCGATCCCGAGGCGCACGCGCTCAAGACCGAAAGCGGCAAGATTGTGCTCGGCAGCGAGACCCTCGCCCGGCTCGGTTATGCCGATTGTCCGTCGCATCCGGCCTGGGTTGAGCCGGCGGAATGGCTCGGAAACGGTAGCGATGCGTCCGACTTGCACATGATCTCGCATCAACCGGCCGGCCGGCTGCACAGCCAGATCGAAACCGGCGTCGCCAGCGTGGCCAACAAGCGCAACGGCCGCGAACAGGCACGGCTGCATCCTGACGACGCCGCGGCGCGCGGCATCAGCGACGGACAGACCATCCGCATCTGGAATGCACGCGGCGCCTGTCTTGCCACTGCTGACGTCACCGACAGCGTGCGCTCCGGCGTGCTGGTGCTGCCGACCGGCGCCTGGTTCACCCCGCGCGCCGAGACTGGTCTTGAAGTCGCCGGCAATCCGAACGTGCTGACGCTCGACATCGGCACCTCGCAATTCGGCCAGGGCTGCTCGGCGCATACATGCCTGGTCCGCGCCGAACCCCATATTGCAGATCAACGCGACGCTTTTGAAGAATACCAGGACAGACTGGTTGCACTCGCGACCGCCTGAGAGGAAACAGAAACCATGACCACCTCAGCCATCAGCCGCTTCCCCGTCCCCGAAATCTCCAGCCTGCCGGAGGACATCCGCACGCGCATCCTCGCGGTGCAGGAAAAGTCCGGCTTCGTGCCCAACGTGTTCCTGACGCTGGCGCACCGGCCCGACGAATTCCGCGCCTTCTTCGCCTATCATGATGCGCTGATGGACAAGCCAGGCCCAATCACCAAGGCCGAGCGCGAGATGATCGTGGTGGCCACCAGCAATGCCAACCAGTGCCAGTATTGCGTGGTGGCGCATGGCGCCATCCTGCGCATCCGCGCCAAGAACCCGCTGATTGCCGACCAGATCGCGGTGAACTATCGCAAGGCCGACATCACGCCGCGGCAGCGCGCGATGCTCGATTTCGCCATGAAGGTCTCGATGCAGGCTTACGAGGTCGGCGATGCCGATATCGAGGCGCTGAAGCGCCACGACTTCACGGAGGACGACGTCTGGGATATCGCTGCCATCGCCGCCTTCTTCGGCATGTCGAACCGGTTGGCGAATGTCACCAGCATGCGGCCGAACGACGAATTCTTCGCCATGGGGCGCTGACCCGCCTCGCACCGATATAACGATCGCCCGCAGCGGCCGGTAAGAGCCGCAGCGACGACTTTCGAGGAAACAGGCCATGACGCATCCAAGCGCTGCAGACGTCGCAACCCGACAGGCCATCATCGATGCCTGCCACGAAATGTCGGCTGCCGGTATCAATCAGGGCACGTCCGGCAATATCAGCGTCCGCACCGGGGACGGCATCCTGCTGACGCCGTCCGGTGTTCCCTATGACAGCATGCGGCCGAAAGACATCGTCGCGATGAAATGGGATGGCTCGTGGACGGCGCCGGCTGGCCGCGTGCCCTCGACGGAATGGCGTTTCCACCTCGACATACTCAAGGCCAAGCCCGAAACGAATGCCGTCGTGCACGCGCATCCGATCTTCTGCACGATCATCGCGATCATGAACCGCAGCATTCCCGCGATCCACTACATGATCGCGGCGGCCGGCGGCAACGACATCCCCTGCGCGCCCTATGCGCAATATGGCACCGCGGAACTGTCGCAAGCGGCACTGGAGGCGCTGCGCCATCGCCGCGCCTGCCTGCTCGCCCATCACGGGCTGATCGCCATCGGCCCCAATCTGCGCAAGGCGATGTGGCTTGCAGTGGAGGTCGAGGTGCTCGCCAAGCAGTATCACGGCTGCTTGCAACTCGGCACGCCGCCGCTGCTGCCGGATGCCGAGATCGACAGCATCCTGAAGCGATGGGGACAATACGGCCTGCGCGACAGCGACGGCACGCCGAAAACCTCGACCTAACAAACCAGCACCAACAATTGCGAGACTTGCCACATGGCCCATCCCCACGACGTCAGCGTCTGCGGCACCTACATCCTGGACATCCTCGGCGTCCCCGTCACTGAAATCCCGGCCGGCGGCGGCCGCGCGCTGATCGATGAGATCCGGCTCACGGTCGCCGGCACCGCGGGTGGCACCGTGGTGCCCTGCGCGCGCCTCGGGCTGAAGGCGCTCGCCGTCGGTGCGGTCGGCGCCGACGAGAAGGCCGACTGGGTGCTGAATGCGATGGAGCGCGAGGGCATCGATATTTCGGTGATGGAGCGGATGGCCGGCGTGCCGACCTCCGCCACCATCCTGCCGATCCGTCCGGATGGCTCGCGCCCGGTGCTACATGCGCGCGGCGCCTCCGCGCGCTGGAAGATTTCGCCCGAAGCGCAGAAAGCCGCCTGCCGCAGCAAGGTGCTGCATCTTGGCGGCGTCGGCTCGCTGCTGGCGATGGACGGCGAGCCGACGGTGGCGCTGCTGCGCGATGCCAAGGCGGCCGGCTGCATCACCACCGTCGATCTCATCCAGGCACGCGGCGAGACGCTGGCACTGGTCGAACCGCTGATGCCCTATACGGACTTCTTCATGCCGAGCATCGACGAGACCCACGCACTGGTCGGCACCGACGATCCCGCGGCCTGCGCGCAGTATTTCATCGGCAAGGGCGCCGGTGCCTGCGCGATCTCGCTCGGCGAACACGGCTCTTTCATCATGACGCGCGACGGGCGGCAGTTCACGGTACCGGCCTTCGAGGTGACGGTGCGCGACACCTCCGGCTGCGGCGATTCCTATACCGGCGGCTTCATCGCCGGCCTGGTCCGCGACTGGGACCTGCTGGACTGCGCAAAACTGGCGACAGCCACGGCCGCCATCGTGGCGACGGGGCTCGGTTCCGGCGCCAATCTCGTGTCCTTCGAGGAGACGGTCAAGGCGATGAACACGCTGCCCGTCCGCGGCGCACGCGCCTAATCCATCCATCGACAGCTTTCATAGAAGCAGGAACATCACATGACCAGACATGCCATCGTCACCGGCGCCAGCCGCGGAATCGGACGTGCCATCGCCCTTGGCCTCGCCAAGCGCGGCTACAATCTCGCTCTGACGGACATCGCTTCGCAGGAGAGCACGCTGCTGGAGACCGTCACGGATGTGAAGAAGCTCGGCGGCAAGTGCATTCCGGTGCTGGCAGATGTCAGCAAGCTCGAGGATTGCCAGCGCTCGGTTGCGGAAGCGGTCGCGGGTCTCGGCCATGTCGATGTTCTCGTCAACAATGCCGGCATCCTGCGTCTCGCGACCATCGAAGAAACCACGCCCGAACACTGGGACCAGACCTTCGCCGTGAACGTCCGCGGCGTGTTCCAGATGACCCAGGCGATGGTCGTCCACATGAAGGAGCGCAAATACGGGCGCATCGTCAACATCGCCTCGCTGGCCGCGCGCACCGGCGGCCCCGGCCAGTCGCATTATGCCGCGTCGAAATCCGCTGTGGTGGGCTTCACGCGGGTCTCGTCGATGGAATTCGGTGGCCATGGCATCACGGTGAATGCCGTATGCCCCGGCATCATCCTCACCGAGATGGGCCGCAACAACCTGCGCGATCCGGAGCGGGTCACCTATTTCGAGAAGATCACCGACCTGCATCGGCTCGGCGAGCCGGAAGACGTCGTCGGCCCAGTCGCATTCTTCGCCTCCGACGATTCCGCCTTCGTGACGGGCCAGGCACTCAACGTGGATGGCGGTATCTTCTACAGCTAATCGACCTCAATCCGAGATCGACGCCCGGCAACGAACGCACGACCCTGCCGGACTTCGCGGACGTGCGTATCCGGGACCGCGCAATGATACGGCGGCCCCTGCTCCATACTCACAAACGATAACGCAGCGCTTCGACCAGACGCGTGAAGGCGGCGGTCGAACGTCGAAGCGATCCTGGACGCGCCTATCTGGACGTTAGGCTTGGAATTTTGGCGCGGTCAGAATGAGGTGCGCCTGGGCCGGCAGCTTTTTTTGCCCCGCGCTGCAACCAACGGGGTTCACGGATGTTGCAGCATTTGCTGGGTGGCCGTCCATAGGAGCGCATCCATGTGTGATTACAGCCTGCACGCGGTCGCCAACCGTCCCGCAGAGGTGGCGGATAGGTTGGTATCGGCAAGATTTCCTTCGACGACGACCAAAGGGTTCGCAAGCTTCGACGATCCAAACGTTGCGGTATGCCTTCGCCCTGGCACCGAGATCGCTTTTGAAGAAAACGTCCGAGTCGATGGATGGGTGTTTCGCCGCAACGTCAACGATCGACTAGCCCGGTTTCGTCAAATTGACATGGGCCAGTATCACAATCACCACGACGCTCTGGAATTCTCAAATGGCAGGATTGTTCTCGTCACAGACCTGAGGCCCGGGCAGAAGGCAATCGTGCTGCAATTACCGGTCAGCCAGGCAATCCAGAAAACCAGGACCGCTGCGCCTGCAGCGACGCCGCGGGCCGCTCGGACCACTCCCTGACGAGCCGTATCGCCAGTAGGTAGAAGAGACCCGCCGGCGCAGCTCGGCGGGTTTTCATTTCGTTGGTAGGGCCTTCGACGCCTGGCGGCATATCGCCGAACCGCAGACCGCCATAACCCGCTCGATACCCTCGGGCGTTTTTTCTCTGGCTCCCTTGAACCTTTCAGCCACGTCCATCGTACCAATTTGAACTGGGGATTTGAGGGCCCAGTGTTTAGCCAACGTCGCCGGGGCGATCATACTCCGCCCAGGGCGGCGTTGCGCGTGCGGTCTCCACCCGCCCTCGCCCGCGGGCTTTTGCGGGCGCACGCCATCGGGTAGAGTGGCGAGATGACGAATACAAAAGCATGGCAGTCCAAGCTGCTCGACGAACCCAGGATCGGCTTTGTTGAAGAGCACGGTTCGCGCGCGGCCAATGCCGAGCGCGCCATGGTCGCCGAGCGCCGGCACAAACCGACGGCATCCCCTCGGACGACTCCGAAACACGATCCTCTAGCGAAGATCCTAAACGAACCGCGCGTGGGCTTTGAGACTATCCATCGATCCGCCCCCAGGTCGCCAAAATGAAAGAGCCGCCCACTGAGGCTGCCTTACTGCTTGGGAAGCCTAAAACCAGATCGGTGCCGAAAATGAAAATACAGGCCGGCGCCTATTCCAACACCCAGCATATCGTTGCGATGCCATGGATCATGTACTTCACCACAGGATGATCGTTGGGTATTCCGAACTGACTGACGCCCAGCACGAGCGCTAGACACAAGATTACCGTCGCCAGAATCCCGGCCGCCGACCCCGCGCAAAACCACAAAAAGAGCTTCATCTGCAGATAGTGGCCCGTCTGCCCCTAACGTTTCTTAAATTCGGCCACCGCGGTTTTCAAACCGGGCCGCTGAGGTCGCAAACCGGCCAGGACGAATAGTCTAGAGCTTCGCCTGGACCGTCCAGAATGATGCATCCTTATCGGACAGGTCATTGTGGATGGTGCTGTCGCTCGGGGCGTGTGGACGCAGCCGCCAGGCCTCCGAATTGATCTCCAATTCGAGCTCGCTGTGCGAAGCTGAGATCACCTTACCTGACACCCGACTTTTGTTTGGGTATTCGAGCGCAAGCGTTTCTCCCGGCGCCACCGATTTGGCGACGACAGAAATCACGGTACCGGTTTTGATATCTTTTCCGTTGATGAAGGCGCTGAGCATCGACAAACTCCCATTTGCTGCTTGGTGATTGGACTTGAATGCAAAGCGCGCCGCACGACGGCACCAGAATGCTGTTTCTCCAGATGTAGGAACGTGCACGCATCCCGGCGGTTCCACCTGGCCACCTCCCACAGAGGGCTCGGGACCAATAGAAAAATTCGGTCCGCGTTTTCACTCGGGTTTGCAAAGAGCTCCGGAAAGGTCGCTACAGCGCGCGGAGGGGGCTCAACGGGTTTTCGACGTTTCTTCGTGGCTTGGCCGTCTGGTTGATGGTTGGCTCAGCGAAAGACCAAAAGCAGGTGACCCGTCAGAATGACAAACGACGTCCGGTCGGAATGACTGACCACCGAAATTCTAACAATCTGATTTGTTGAGATTTTTTGGTGGGCGCACTAGGGCTCGAACCTAGGACCCGGTGATTAAGAGTCTGTTTTCGTCACCTGTTCTATGCAATTGTAGTTGCTATCAAATCGCCTCGATCGGGCTCAAGTCATTGATATCATTTTGCCTCTGTTTGACAGGCGCGGACATCAGGTGACAGGATTCCCCATCAACTAACACACTGTTCGCCGGACACAGTGCGGACACGCGAGGAATGATGCGCAGCTTGCTCACCGACAAGATTGTGAAGGATTCTCCGGTCCCAGCCACCGGAAACAAGATCATTTACGACGACGGCGAGAAGGCCGTGAAGGGGTTCGGTCTGCGCGTGACGGCGGGAGGATCGCGTGCGTTCATCCTGAATTACCGGACAAGGTCCGGCATGGAACGCCGGTACACGATCGGTAAGTACCCCGACTGGAAAGTAGGCCCTGCCCGCTCGGAAGCCATGGCGCTTAAGCAGCGCATCGACCGCGGCGAGGATCCGCTCGCCGACATCAAGGCCGAGCGCGACGCGCCCACGATTGCCGACTTGTGCGCAAAGTTCCTGCTCGAGCATTCGGAACGGAAGAACCGCGAGACGACCACCAAAAATTACAAGGGCGCTGTGGACCGCTGGATTCTCCCCGAGCTGAAGAACCGTAAGGTTGCGGACATCGGATTTTCCGACGTCGAGAACCTCCATGCGAAGGTGACCAAGGCATCGGGACCGTATGCCGCCAATCGGATCGCGGCTCTGCTGTCAAAAATGTTCAGCCTCGCCATCAAGTGGCAGTACCGGACCGACAATCCGGCAAGGGGTATTGAGCGCAATCAGGAACTGAAGCGCCATCGGTATCTCACGGGAGACGAGATGACGGCGCTCCTGGCCGCGCTGAATGCGCATTCGGATAAACAAGCCGCCAACATCGTTCGGCTGTTGCTACTCACTGGCGCGCGCCGTGGCGAGGCGCTGAGTGCCACGTGGGATCAGTTTGATCTGACTGCAGGTGTTTGGACGAAACCCGGCGCGACGACGAAGCAGAAGACCGATCACCGCGTCCCGCTGTCGGCGCCGGCGCGCCAATTGCTCTCGGAAATCCTCGCCGACGAAAAGGCAAAGGCTAAGGCGCAGAAAAAAGAACTCGCACCGTGGGTGTTTCCGGGCCGGCTCGTTGACGGCGGCGCTCGGGAAGGCATCCGCCGTCCATGGGACGAAATGTGTGTTGCTGCCGGGTTTAAGACCCGAGTGCGGATTCACGATCTTCGGCACACCTACGCTTCAATCCTCGCGAGTTCCGGCCTGTCGCTGCACATCATTGGTCAGCTTCTGGGTCATACGCAGGCGTCGACGACGCACCGCTACAGCCATCTATTTGACGATCCACTGCGTGCCGCTACGGAACGCGTCGGCGCCATTGTTGGCGAGAAGCGCGAACAGACAGGCGAGATTATTCCGATAAAAGGCACTGCTTGACAGGCGCTGTCTGTTCCACTTATGTTCACGGCGCCAGGAGTGCAGTCCATTGCATTCCATGCGCTCTAGCTGAAGTGCTGCGGCTCGTTTGGTGAAAACGAGAGCCTATCCAAGGCGGGACCTTGGGCTGAACCATCACGATTGATGGCAGCGGCGACGTCCGCAGGTGGAAGCGAACCGGACAACCCAGCGCGGGCCCGGAGAGAGTCTGATTTCCCGAAAGGGTTTCAATCAGGTCTCGCTCCGTGCGATGCGCTCGACGCAACGCCATGACGAGACCTCCAACAGGAGAACGTCATGACCGACATTGCATCAGCCCCCATTTCCATCCTCGAAGGTTATGTCACCGAACAGCAGTTCGCGGACAGCGCTAAAATCTCGTCTCGCACCGTTGCACGATATCGCGGACAGAAAGACGGCCTGCCCTACCTTGAGTTTGGCGGCAAGATCTACATTCCCGTGGAGGGCGCGCGGGATTGGCTCAGGTCAAAAGTGAAAAAACCGAACGCCAGCCGGAAGGTTGCGTGAGCCATGTCCCGGACAGCCAACTCCCGACCTGACAGGGATGATGACCGTCGTGTGCTCGATCGGATTAAGCGAGCACCGCACGGCGCCAGTGCGATCGACATCGCAAAAGCTTCGCTAGGATGGCGGGCGAAAAAGCACAATCCCACGAGCCTCACGATGATAGGACTGGCCATTGCCACCCGGTTGATTGGCGAAGGAGTAGTCAAACCGTCGCGCAGTAATCTGTTCTTGGCAGTAGACCCGCACATGGGCTCAGATGCTGCAGGCAGCGCCTCATAAATCCTCGCGGCCTGGGAAGCGCGGTAATTACAGCCACGCGACACATCGCCTGCGAGAGATAGAGCGCATCATCTTGGATCGGCACGGCACCGTGCCTGATACTGATGACGCGGACATGTACATCATGCCGGCCGCGCTGTGTTTTCGACAGCTGGCGATCGACCGCGGCCGAGTTGCGACGGCTGAACATATTGCCGAACAGGTCAAGTTCTGGTGCGAGCGATGGGCCAACGCGTATGTTCCGCAGGTTTCTTCTCTGATTTGCCGGCTTTCCAGCAGCACAACACCCGGCATCGGCAAAGCTGATAAGGTGGCAGAACAACTGCGCCTGTCTGATGCTGATAGGACCCGGCTGAACATCCGCACTATCGGTGCTTACGATTTAGACCGGAAGGCCAGAGCGAAGCGTAGGCGCGATACAAAGCGGATCCGAGATAGGGAGCGCGCTCGAAAAAAACGGGCTGAAAAAGGCATGCAGTCCAGAGCTCAGTATCTGGCCGAGCACAATATGTCACGGTCTGAACCGTGGAAGGTGCTCGGCATCAGCCGCACGACGTATTGGCGGCGGCGGAAGCAGTCCGAAGTGAGTGCAATGTCCCAGAATGCTCCGCGCACAGTGCGATGAATTGCGCTAGGACGATTCTGCCTGTGCTAAGTGCACGATCGCCCCGTCGGGTCCGTCTTGGCCCACCAGATATGAGACCTCGACAACGCGCCAGACGCTATTGTCCATTCCGAATCTTACTTGGACTTTCTCGCCCACCCTCGGAATGATCGGAAGGGTGTCATACTCTATATACCTGTTAAGAGGCTCCTTCCCATCTGGGATGTGACCAAAATACTGAACAAAATAATCCGCCATGTTCTTCACCTTACGTTCCGAAACACTTGAAACAAGTTCGTCGCCCATTCCTATTCTTAATAGAAGCGACAGACCTGTTTCAAACTGAATTAAATGATCGCTTCGCTCAGGGAAGCGACGAAAGTTCGTTGCCTTGTTCGCCTCTACGCGTACTGCTTAACATCGCCCGGCCTCATGTCTATTCCGGTCATGGCATGGATGTTGGCTGGGCCAATGGCTTCCAAGGTCTCACCCTCGTTTACTTGGATAGCCGCTTTGGCCATCTGTAGTGCCTTGGACCGGTCCAGTTCGTACACGTAGAATAGTCTTTCTAGGGTCGGTGGCGTTTTGACTCGAACCATCCACCCGCCTTGTTTGTCGACGTCATCGGCCTTCGGTTTATTCATCTCTCTCGCCTCCCTTTATGAAACCCTTCAGCAACTACACCACAAAGCGCGACGCGATACGAGCTGCGTTGCATCGCGGTCTGTCGGAGAGTAGCGACGACAGCGCGTGACAACGCTCACACAAGATACGTAATCATACGCCACGTTCTGACATCTTGTTGAATTTGCTTGAGGTTTACCGCGATCCACGTTTCCGTGTCCGCACAGTGTCGGCATGTTGAGCTAATTGATAGCTCGCTGATGATGGATAGTTGGATCGCAAACGATGTCGGATACGGCGCAGATCGACGAGAGGAACGGCTGGATAGCCGGCCTGGATGGGCGAACCTCTGCGGCACGCCGTGTTCGGGAGGTGGCTGACACCTTCGCCAAGGCGCTGGGCGGTGTGCTTGATCCACTGAAGCGTGACGCGGTGCAGCGGGCAGCAGAGCTCCAGGTGACGGCAGAGACGCTGCGCACCCGCTCATTGCGCGGCGAACCGGTAGCAGCCGGTGACCTGATCAAAGCCGAGAACCTGGCTGACCGTGCACGCCGCGCGCTCCGCATAGGTGATGCACCAGCCCGCACTGTACGGCCCATGCGCGAGCGCCTGATGAGGTCGGCAGGATGACCGGCCATCCCTCACCCCTTGAGTTCTTCGCCACCCTGCGCTGGATCGACGGCCGGCCGCTGCTGGATACGATCGAGCAGTACCGGCGCGACCTGTTCGTCCAGGCCTTCGACACCTACTGCTCGGACGGCATCACGCCTGCCTACAACATGGTGCTGGCAGGCCGCGGCAAGAAGAACTGGAAGAGCGCGGACCTGGTGCTGGCCGGTCTGTACTGCCTTCTCTGCCTGGACAGTCCGCAGGGCAACGAATGTTTCATCATCGCCAACGACCTCAAGCAGGCCGGTGACGACCTCAGCCTGGCAAAGAAGCTGATCGAGGCCAACGCTGACGAGATCGGCGACGAGGTCACGGTGTTCTCGGAGGAGATCAAGCGGGTCGATGGCCGCGGCTTCCTGCAGATACTGCCGGCGCGCGACAGCATCGGCGCCCATGGCAAGACGTACCTGTTCCTTGGCCTCGACGAGATCCACGGCTGGCGCGACTACGATCTGCTCGAAGCGCTGGCGATGGACCCGACGCGGTCCGACGCTCGCATGTGGATCACCAGCTATGACACGCTCTGGAACGCACCGGGCATCCCGCTGCATGACCTGAAAGAGCGCGGCAAGGTCGGTGACGATCCCCGCTTCCTGTTCAGCTGGTACTCTGGCGAATACTGCACCGACCCTGCCCTTGCCAGTCTATCGCCCGAGTGCCGCGCCAACCCTTCCATGGGATCGTGGCCCGAGGGCATGGGCTATATCGATCAGCAGCGGCGCCGGCTGCCGTCGCACAAGTTTCGCCGCCTGCATCTCAACCTGCCAGGCGCGCCCAACGGTGCGTTCTTCGATCCCGACAGCTTCACCAGGGCGATCGACAAGGGCCGCACGTCCCTGCCCTTCGATGCGCGACAGAAGTACTACGGCTTCGTCGATATGAGCGGCGGCAGCGCGGATGACGCCACGCTCGGCATCGCCCACGAAGAGGACGGCAAGTCTATCGTCGATCTTGTGATGCGACAGGCTGGTGACGTCCCCTTCAATCCCCGGACCGCCGTCGAACGTTTCGTGAGGCAGCTGAAGGCCTATGGCATCCGCCGGGTGACCGGCGATGCGTACGCAGGCCAAACCTTCCGCTTCGACTTCGAAGGACACGGCATCACCTACACCTCGTGCAAGGTGCCCAAGACCGAGCTCTACGAGGAAATGGAGCCGATGCTCAACGCCGGCGAGATCGAGCTCCCTGACCTCCCGCGGCTGCTGGAGCAAGGGTTGGGCCTCGTCCTGCGCGGATCGCGCGTCGACCATCTCCCCGGCGAACATGATGACTGGATCAACGCCGCAGCGGGCGCGGTCTGGTGCGTGGCAAACGCCGATAAATTCACCGCCCCGGTAGCCGCGTTCGGCGTCTACCAAGTCGCAAGATAGGCCATCCCATGGGACCAGCGAGCAAGGCAATAAATCGGATCGAGCATCTGCGCGGTGGTCGCAAGGTGGAAGTCGCAGAGCAGACCGAGCGCGGCAAATTTCCGCCGGGCGCTGCTGAAACGACCGACACGCGCGGCGCGCCGCAGTTTCAAGGCCAGCAAAGCCAGGACTATCCGCGCGACGATCACAAATACGACCGGGCCAACATCGGCGGCGGCCCCGGCGATGACATCCCAGCAAAACCGACACCATAGGAGCACAGCATGTTCAATGTTGGCGACAAAGACACCGAGCGTCACGACGACGCTTTCGATACCGGGGCAGAGACCAAGGGCTCATACCGCGCGCCGCGGCAGCCCGGCGACAAGGTGAAGCTCCGAGACACCAAAACGGGATCTATCGCCGCGTATTTCTCAGTCGACGCTCGAGAGATTCTTGCTGTCGAAAATACTCAGTACGAACCCGCATAGGAGCAACGCCATGACCGTACCTTCACAGAAAGCGGCGCTTGCGCAGGTGCAACGGTTGATCGCGGCGGGAAACGACCGAATCGCGAAGCTCGACCCCGGCCTCACCGCTGAGGCTCGGCGGCAATATGCGCAGGACATTCGCGACGATGTGCTGAAGCAGATCAGCGCCACTCGCGATGATATGGGCAAGCGCCGGCAAGTCGCGCGAGACGCCCTGCCTCGTTACTCGCAGGAAGCCATCCGGCGGAAGGCCAAGTTTGCGGAAGATCCAGCGCTCGACGCCCAACTGCGAATGGGCACCTTCGAAACGCTCAAGCGCACCGCCACGCCGCAGCTGATCGCGCACCTCAAGGATGCGATCGAGGAAAAGAGCGTCGCACGGGCCGAAGCAATCCGGCTGGAGTTCCAAAGCCGAGACGATCGGAATGATTACAGCCTGCAGTTCTCCGCCCTGTTCGGCGCGGTGATCGATCCTGAGGCGAAAGCAATGGAAGCCGATCTCACGCAGATCGATGGCCTGGCGGCGCACGCGGAAACGCTGATCCACGAATTTGCCCGCGGCGTTAGCGATCCAGCCCAGCGGTTGGCTACGGCCCGGATGGCAGGCCTCGACAAGGCTGCAGCATGAACCTGCGGGGCACGGCTTTGAGGTCCTCGCCCCGCAATAGCGCCGCTGGTGGCATCCGACGCCGGCGGCGCGCTCCCATCTTATTTGCGACCACGGATGTACTGGCGCGGATCAAGGAGAACGATGTGCAGCAGAAAATTCTAATCGGCCTGGCGGCTCTTTCGCTCGCTGTCATCGCCTTCGTATTCATCGCGCGGCCAAAGCCGTGCACCGGAAATGTCATGCAGGACGATCTGATCGCCTGCGGCCTCAAGATGGGAGATCAGAAATGAAGATGCGCTATTTGGCTGCGGTCGCTTGGCTGGCGCTGGCTTCGCCAGCATTGGCCGCACAGGGATCCGGTTGTCTGCCGACGACGGGCACTGTGTCGGGCCTATCGATGACGCAGTTCATCAATCAGGCCCTTCAAGCACTGATTTCCGGTAACTCCGGCGCTTCGGCCCCGGCGACGGATTGCACGGCAGTTCCGATCAAGGGGCAGACTTGGCTCGATACCTCGGTCACTCCGAACGTCGAGCGTCGCTATGACGGCAATTCGTGGGTGGCTGTCGGCGCGATCGACGCAACCAATCATGTTTGGTCGCCACCGATCGGCGGCGGCAACGCGTCGATCACTGCGGCGGCCACCACAGATATTTGCGCGGCACCGTCCGGCCTGCAGACGGTCACCGGTACCACGACAATTACCAGCTTTGGCTCCGGCTGCCCTGTCGGTGTCATCAAGAAGCTTATCTTCAACAGCGCGACGCCACTGACTTACAACGCCACATCGATGATCCTGCCGGGCCAGCGGGATTACGTGGCGACGGCTGGTGATCTCGCTGAAGCGCTTCACCTCGGGGCCGGTAATTGGCGAGTGGCCGTAGCGAAGATCGATGGCAGCGCGGTCACAAATCCGGCTACGCCTGTCGGTACTGTGTTCTACGGTCAGTGGGGAACCATCCCGGTAAAAACGGTCTATGGCACCGGCCAAGCGATCTCGCGCGCGACCTATCCCGACTATTTTGCCGCCGCTACACGAGTGCAGTCAGGAACGCTGACGGCTGGCAACACTACGATCACATCGGTTGCCAACACGGCCGGACTGGGCGCCGGCATGCCGTTGGAAGGTGTCGGCATTCCAGCTGGAACGACTATCGTCAGTGTTACGTCATCTACGATCGTGATGTCCGGGACAGGAGCGACGGCGAATGGCTCGCAATCCATCCGCGCCTTCATCACCGGCTACGGCTCGGGTGGTGACTCAACCACTGTAGGCGTCACCAATTGCGTGGGTAAAACGATTGCTGGCCGAGATCCTTCGGCAACCAATCTCGACGCCGCTTCCGCACTCAACACCTCGCAGGGTGCTAAGAACAGATTGATTGATCAGAGTCAGCTGCCGAACGTCGGGTTGAGTGTTGCTGTAAGCGGAACGGTGACAGTGCAGTCGCTAGATGGTGGGATCGTTAACGGCAGCGTTCTTCATCATCAGGGCGATCCCGGTGGGTCGTCAGGATACTATGATAAGTTGGCAGACGGCTCCGCCGCGGGCGATTTCCGAACCTCGCAGGGCTTCAACAGCATGACCGGCGGTGCGTCGTCGATCAACGGGGGCGTTACTCAGATCAGACTACCGACGGTTCAGCCCACGGTCATTGCCGAATGCGTCGTGGCGGTGCTGCCTTAGCGCAGCACCGCGCTTGTCTGAGTCGGTCGTTGCCGTGCTTCCGTAGCGACCGGGCGGATCTGCCATTGGAACGGTCGAAAGACGATTATCGCGATGTACGGCAAGAGGACCAACGTTCCCCATGTAATGTCGCTATGCATCGTCATGAAAAGGTTGAATGCCTTGGGTGCAATATCGCGAGGAATGCCGGTGCAGAAGATGAAACTCACCACTAAGGTTCCGATCCCAAAAGCCTTGGTGCGCTGATCGACCAAACAAGCCGCGACGAGAATGCAGAAGGGCAGCATGAGTTGGACGAAGTGCCCGCGCCCCGACATTGGAGAAAGCATAAGCATCGCGATGATCAGCAAAGATCCCTCTATCGCTGTCATCTGCCAGCGTCTTGTCAGGAGAAATAGCGGTCCGACGGCGAGTACGAACGCGATCTGAGTCGCCCGATAGATCGCAGCAAAATGCTCCTGTGCCGAGGTCTGATCAACCGCTAGAGCAACCATCCCACGCAGCGATAAATTGAGAGGGTTGGCCGTATCCCAAAACGCATATCGCGAAGCGTTTGCTTTATCGAATAGGCCGGGCGCTGCGATCTCCTTTAGCCAGGTCATGAAGTAGCCGGATGAGGATCCCTTTGGAGTAAAAAAGAGATCTGGCAAAAACGAGATCGCCACCAAAGCGGCGAGAAAGATGCCCGCCGCGGCAAATCTTCGTCTGAAGATTAGGTAGGGCAGGAATATCAGCGGAGTGACTTTGACGGCGGCAGCAATCGCCAGCGCGACGCCTGCGGAGTAGTTCTGATTTCGCATCAGGCCTCGGATGCCGAACAGAACGAAGACTAGCCCCAGCATGTCGAACGCTTGATCCTCATACACAGCCAGAATGAATTTTAGGCTGATAAGAAAACTTAGCGTCTCAAAGGTGACTAGCCGCGTGCCAGTCCAGTCGCCGGGTATCTGTTCCTGAGCGATTTCCTTGCAAAGGATAAGGCACTGCGCCGTGCAGGCCAGCGTAATGACGTACCAAATGAGCACGGCTAGCCATAGGGGGACGCTGGCGAAGGGAAGTATGAGAAAGGCGAAGGCGGGTGGGTATGTGAAGCCTACGTCGCACGCTTGCATGATCTGCTGCGTCCAGAGGCATTCGGCCGCGTGCCGATAAAGCAGCATGCCGCCGGACCGGACATAACGCGGATAATAGGCCGCAGCGACCAGGGCAAGAACGATCCAGCCCCAATTCTTGGCAACAAAACCTCGAAGCATCGTAACCCCCAGCACAACCCAAGCGAGAGATCTGACACGGTTCCATGTCTCCAGCAATGGTTGTGCGGCAGCTCAGTTACTCCAAACCAGGATGGCTACCATGACCATCGCTGCCCTTGTGCCGCCTCCCCTCACCTTTCGCTACCAAATGCGTCGCATTAAGTGTACTAATCGTACAGTTGATTGGTTTGTTGCATCAGGGAGGTGAGATTGTCAGACGTCGCGCAATTGGGCCTCGCGGTCGATAGCAGCCAAGCCAAAGCCGCCACCAACGATCTTCGGAACCTCGCGGCGGCCAGCAAGACGGCCGAGGATGCCGCCGATCGGCTGGCACAGGCGAGCACCAAGGCCGCGACTGCGACCGGCGCAATCGCAGCGGCGGCAGCGCGCGCCGGCGTCTCGGTCGCCGAGTATCAGGCGCGGACCGCCAATTTCAATGCCACGACCGAAAAGATGGCGACGGCATCGGCCACGGCGACGAATGCCCTCACAAGGATGAACGTCGCGGCCACTTCCGCGAGCTCTGGCGGGCTGGCAGCCGGCTTCACGAAGATGCTTGGCTCATACAACGCCGCATCGTTGGCACTGCAGGCCATCACCGCAGCGTCGACGGCCTATTATGCACTGACCGCCAACAACGGCCCTACGGTCGAGAGCACGCTCTCCGAGCAAGCGCGGCTGCTTGGCGCGGTGAAAGACGCTTACCGGGACGCAGCTGACAAAGCCGGCAAGTTCTATGATCAGTCCAAGGCCATCCTCGAGCTGCAGACGTCGCAGAACATCAACGCCCTGCAGTCGAACATCAGGGATCAGACCTCGTCGTTCCTGCGCAGCCAGGTGCCCGTCTCGGCGCCGAGCAACCCGATGGGCGATATCACCGGCGCCAGCGCCTTCGACATCTCGGCCGGTTTCGGGCCCTTCAAGAACGCGCTGGAGGAGCTCAGCGGCACCATCGCCCTGGGCGCGCCTGCCATTGAGAAATTCCGGAACGCGATCGCCGACATCGGCAACTCCAATCCGGCCCTCGCTGGCGTGGCTAATCAGCTGCTCACTGCTTCCCAGGAGGCCGGGTTGGCCGCGGACAAGGTCAAGGAGATGCAGCGCAGTCTCCGCCTGTTGCAGGGAACGGCAACGAAGGAAGATCGCGAAGGCCTCGGCCTCTCCAATCGCGTCCGAGCTCCACAACGGGATCCGTTCGATAGCGCCGTCATCTCCGCGAACAAGCACGTTGCCGCCATGAAGGCCGATGCGCTGGCCGTCGGAGAGACCGTCGGTCAGCATGCTCGCCTGCGAACGGAAGCGCAGTTGCTCGAGGCTGCTCAGCAAAAGGGTGGGCTCGCTACGGCGGCGCAGGTGGCGAAGCTGAAGGAGCTTGGCCAGGCCGCTGCTGATGCGGCCATGGCGCTGGAGCGGTCGCGTGTGACCGACGCCATCGGGTTTGGACGGCGGACCTCGCTGCTCAGCCCTGAAGACGCACAGATCGCCGCTCAGTTGCGTGGCTTATATCCCGACGTCGCCACGGCGCTCAACAGCCTTGAAGCGTCCGGCATGCGCGCTAACGATGCACTGAGGGCCATCTCAGGCACCCTCGACACCAACCTGACCACCGGCTTCTCATCGATGCTGATGGGCACCACGTCGCTCAAGGACGGTTTCTCGTCCATGGCCACGTCGATTATCGGCGACATCGAGAAGATGATCGTCAAAATGTTGATCGTCCAGCCATTGATGCGCAGCCTTCAGGGCATGTTCGGCGGTGGTGAACTCCCCGGCTTTGGCACCAGCAGCTTCGTCGGGCCTCTCCCCGGATACGCCAACGGCGGGATGCTGCGCGGCGGCTGGGGCGTGGTCGGCGAGCGAGGCCCCGAGCTGATCAACGTGCACAACCGCGGCGTTACGGTGGTGCCAAATCACATATCCAAGCCATACCTGCCCGGCTTTGCCGACGGCGGGATGCTGAACCCCGCGGGTGGCGTGACGCGCCTGCCGTTCGGTCAGAATAATCAGCCGGCCGGCATCACCTTCAGCGGCGGGATCCACATTTCTGTGCCGGAGGGAACGGCCCCGACGGATGCTGCGGCCATCGCATCTTCAGTCAAAGAATCAATGCGGCAGGTGGTGCGCGAAGAGCTAACATATCACTCTCGCCAGCGCGGAATGCTGAACTCTGGCATGTAGGAAGACAAAATGGGCAATGCTGAAATCCTTGGCATCGAACTAGCGTTCGGCGCTTTAGTAATGCACCTGATCGAGACCAAGAAACTCGACAGAAAAGCGATGGAAGCGACCTTCGCCTCGGTCGACGAAAGACTTCAACAACACTTAAGCGGTTCAAAATCGCGAGAAGACAGCAACTTTATCGGCGAGTCCCTCTCTGTGTTTCGCGGGCTTGTAGCAGCCTGCGGTGCGCCGGAGATTAGAACCGATCCTGTGGCTCGCCACCTCCGGATCGTCGTGGACAATCAAGATCCCAAGGAATCTTAGACGTCGCACTAACGCGGAGCATCAGACATGCCGAATGTAGCGGCGGTTACCGGGCCAAAGGTCAAGGCAGCGCCGGCCGCACGGCCGACGGTTTCGATCAGTCCGCCTGACCCTGATCGCCTGCAGCGGCTTCTGGTACGGCTCGAGCGACCGCTGATCGACGCCGCGGTTCGGGCTCGCCTGTTGCGCCTCCTGCAGTTCTACGATGAGGGGCACATCGTCCTCCTCATCGCCACGATCACGGAGTCTGAGGGCAACGAGAATGCCTTGGTCGAACCTGTCGTCAGTGCAGTCTCCAACGTGATCAATCAGCATCCCGAGTGGGTGGCGCGCGGCGGCCAGTGGCTTGAGGCGTTCGATCAGATCCCGCTCATGGAAATGCTGCAGGCAATGCGCGCGCTCGATCTTTTCCGGGAGCGGACGATCGGCAACTATTACGCCATGGCGCTGCGCAACAAGCTCGCCAGGGTGTTTGCGGAAATGGACGCGCCGCCGGCGCCGCCACAGCCCAACCGCACCAGTGCGGCCCGCAGAGCGATTGAACAGGGTCTGGAGCTACTGAAGGTCAAGGGGCCGCACTCGACAAGCCCGATCACGCGCGCAGCGGCCGATCGCTTTGGGCTTCACCCGAACGAATGCGGCCAGGTGCTAAGCGCAGCGCGATTGTATGGCGATCGTATATGGCTCGTCGAGAAGCTATCGCGGGATGCGCTGTTCACGTTGTCGGCGCCATCAACGCCGTTGGCGGTGCGGGATGCCGTAGAGCGCCGCTTGCGCGCCGGTGAAACCATCCGCGCGCCGGAGATTCAGAGGCTCAGAAGAGGTATTTGAAGTCCCCACTGCGCGCTCTGCTCAGGACACGCCGTCGTATGAGTATACATCTGGTCTATATTTAGAAGGAAGATCGGCCGCAACTTCAAACAAGCTGGCGAATTCAAGGCACGCTTTAATAGCCCATCGCGTGCACCCGGCAGTTGCCCAGCGACGCGGGAAAACGTTGGAGTCATTCAAGAAAGGGCTCGGAGAAAATTTACCGTCCAAAGTCCTGGAGATCTGCACATGTCTGGCTGCCTCGCCGGACCATTCAGGTTTGAAGTGGGTCAGCGCGTTGCGAAGTTCAATCAGTGTTCGAACGTTTCTTAGAGTATCGCTCCCCGGCGCTAGTTCGGGTTTGTCACGTAGAAACAAGACCATCTGAAACTTGTCGATCGACGGTTTTCGCTCAAATGTTGACCAAAATTTCTCGAGCAACTTCGTCGAATGATCGGGAAACAGTTTTGCTTTGTCGGCAAATATTTCATTCGGATAAGCTTCTAAGCTTGCGCCCGCCGAAAGAATGCACGCGCTGGCATTGTGCAGGATCTCATTATAAAAATCGCCAAACTGAGCACCATGGTTCGCTTGCTCCACATCATACACAGTCTTTGAAAAACGAGACGCTGCAAGCAGGTGTTGTGTAGCAAAATTCATCCGAGTTTGCACAATTGCATTAAACGCCATCGACGACCTCGCTGCTGATAAGTGTGGCCATCGGCGTAAGCAATCTCATCGAATGGGCGCTGCTGGTCATTTTGGTAGCACTCGTATTTTTAACGCTCCGTCGTCGCCGTATGCCGAAACCATCTTTTCGTTTAAGGCTGCCTGCAATTTTGCGGTCTCCTCCGAACCCGGAATTTCGGTGATTCTCATAGGCAAAGAGGCTCGACCTTGTATGATCATTGCGAGACCATGCATGATGGAAAGCTGCGATTGCTCGAGGTCCACGCGTCCCTGCGGATAGTAGATGCCACGCCGCAGTTCTTCTTTGCCAAAAGTGTAACCCACGGCGGTGGACATCACGGAAAGCAACTCGACCAGTAATTCGCTCGATCTTTCGTTCCAAGCCCTAAAGTCCGCGGGATCAGCAGTGTCTTTCGGCGCCGCGTGTGCCAGGTTGCCAAACAGCGATCGCCAAGCCTCGACGACTTTACGGTCGGCAGCGCCACCAAATCTCTTCGGCGCAAATTCGAGGTCGATAAGATTTAGAGCTTTGACGTAATCGTCGTGCAGCCTCGTCGCCCGATTGGCGAGAAGAGCGGTAAAAATCCATTGTCGCCGCTTAGATCGCTCGCCAGCGCGTTCGATCCACTTCTGTGTTTGCACCGCCAAGATCGGGCCGGCTACGGTTGCGATGACGACCCACCATTCAATAGGCAATTGAAAATCCTCTGATTCGCGCGATGCGATCAGGATGGCAGGATTCGCTCTTAGCGCGAGAGTCGGGCGCGCGACTATGCACGGTTTACACAGAGCGACGCCCGAGCCCGCTCTGTGCTCAAAAGGTCAGAAATTCTGACCTTAAGCGAAATAGCTTCGTGTGGTCAGAGACATGCTCCCGCGGCTTTGCCGCGGTTACCGCGGCAATCGCCGATGCCTTTACGACTTGGCGAGCTTGGGATTATCCCGCAGCACGCGGCGATGCAGCCCGTCCCGGTCCATCACTTCCTGGCCGTCTTTCAGCAGGCGGGTGGTTGGCACCCCGAGTATGAAGCAGACCTCGGCGTCTTTTAGGGCCATGGCCTCGGAAACAAAATCTTTGCTTCCCTTCAGGTAGTAATCACTTTCCAACGTCCACATGCGTCCTCTCCATCATGCCGGCGACTCGGCTGGCATCATTACTGGAGCCGTGGCGTAGGCGGCAAGCGCACGAAAGCGCCCCGATGGGGATGGATTTTTAAGCAAATCAGTGAAAGCATGTCCGTGGGCCTGATAACCCGGACCAGAGCTATAGCCGCACATCCTTGGTCAGGATGCTCCCGATTGGCGTCGGGGGTGACGGCTGAATGAGTTTGTGCATTTCGTGCACTAACTCGACGGACGTGCTTGGCGGCACGGATCCGAACCCTGCCTTTATGGCCGGGGGCGGACGTGCTGTCCAGAGGGGCAACCCTTAAAAGCGTCCGGCTTGTCGCTCTGGCAAGTTATCAGCCCCCGGCTGCAGCGGCTGTCCCGCTGCGAGGGCCCTGATAAGCCCTTTCAAGACAGAGCACTGATCATGAAAACCCCCACCAAGAAGCCAGGGTCACCCCTGGATGCGATCTATCGACGAGTCGACCTGACGCCGGAGCAAATCTTCCAGGCTCTCAGCCGCCTGCGGCAGGAAGCGCAAGAGCAGATCGAATACCTGATCGACCTCTGCGACGAACTAGATGGCGACGTCGACCTCGAACCCGACCCTGCCGAGCAGAACCTCGCCTCAGTCAGTCAGAACGCTTATCACTACGCTCTGGAAGCCCACGACGACGCAGAGGAAGATGACTGCGAGCTTGAGGACGGCAATGACGACGAGCCATCGCTGGGCTCGGCCAACCCGACTATGTCCGGAAGCCAGCAGCAGTGGTCGGTGGCTAACGCCGGACTCGACTATGAGGACGAGCACGACGGTGGGGAGCCGGATGATTCCGGCATCGCCGACATGGACGGCTACATGGAGCAGGTACCTAGCCTGTTCGAAGGGCATCACCAGCGGGTGGTCGCCTGACCAAAAAGTAAGGGTACGGGTACTTTTGCCCGTCGGCTACGGCCGGCGGGTTTCAAGGCGACGGATCTTCTTTGAAAATTGCGACGTCGCCCGTTGCAGCGATCTGCTGAAGCTCAATATTCGCGGCGAAGTACTTAGTTTGAAGTGAGTGGACTACTTCAAATCCGATCTGACGAATAATAGCTTCAATCGAATTCTCTACGGGCTGCGTCGGTTGGTCGGCAGCGGGCGCATAGTTGAAGCCCGCGCCCGTCAAAAGGACTGACTTATAAGCCTTCGATGTAATGCTGTTGTCGAGGTGCGCTCCACCATCACGATCGCGAACGATCCGGACGAGGTCTAGGCGAGAAAGCGAACCTTCCTCCTTTGTTAGGATGACCTCATTCCACCATTGGCTAACGTCGAACTGCTCGGCAGCTGCGACAACAGCATCCCTGCCCGCGGGTAATGCCTGAATAAACCATGAGGCCGGCCGCTCCCCGACTTGCTCGATCGGAATGCACTGGATACAGAGCAAACTGCCCGACGGACGGGACGTCATCATGCTGGGTGTCCAGCCAAGCGCATCGATAATGGAAGTGTGGCTTCGGGAACGTGGGCCGAGCAAAATGAAAACGGCATTCGCCATGCGGGCAGCTTCGGCGATATGACCAAAATCGTATCCTGAAGCCGACATCTTCAGAGCGCCGTACTGCTGCACGAAAGCGCGAAGGAAACCAAATCTGGTTCGGCGTAGCATTTACGATTCGCCTTATCATTTAGCGCGGGATAATCGGCGCCGATCTGGAAATAAAAACGTTTGGAGAACGCGTTTTACGGACACTAAGCGGACACGATACGAAGCGGACACAATAAGTGGCTCGCTATACTCGTAAGTCTATGTGTCTTCTGGGTTTTTGGTGGGCGCACTAGGGCTCGAACCTAGGACCCGGTGATTAAGAGTCACCTGCTCTACCAACTGAGCTATGCGCCCGGATCCAGATCCGGATATCCCCGTGGGGACGGCGTCGTTTAGCAAAGCGATCCGGGGATGTCCAGCGACGCTGTCACAAAAATTGCACCGTTTTTCGCAATCGCAAAAATGCGAAAAAGCCGCTGGATTTCAGCGGCTTCTTCGTCATTGCGACAGTGGAAAACTGCGTCGCGTCAGAGCCGTTCGGCGCCCGGTGCGGCGTCGCGGTCGAATCTGTCGCCGGGGCCGCCGGGACCGCGATCGTCGTCATCGCCGAAACGCGGGCGATCGACGCCGGGAGGGCCGAATCCCTCGCCTTCGAAGCTGCCGCGCTCGAAGCCGGGTCGCGGGCCACGGTGACGCCAGCCGCCCTCCCCGCCGCCGAAGCCGCGGTCCATATGGGTCAGCACTGCCAATCGGCGCTTCTGGCCGTCGTCGAGGGTCTTGTAGAGCGGGTCGGCGGCATCGGCGATTTTCTTCAGCGCGGCGGCCGTGGCGGCCATGTCGCCGGCGCGCTGCTGCAGGCGGGCGACCGGATTGTCCGGCGTGTCGGTCCGCTTCGCGTCGTCGTCGCGGTTCTTGCGCTCTTCCATGCGCGCATTGGCGCGGTCGATGCGCAGCTTGGCGAAATCGCGCACAGCGCTCTCTACCGCCGGCCACATCTTCTCCTGGTCCGGCGTCAGCTTGAGCCCGGCCTTCACGGCAGCGATGCGCGCATCGGCGAACGCAGCGCGGTCTTCCGGATTCATCCGGACGTGATGATGCATCCATGGACGGTGCTGGGCATAGACCGCGGTGGAACCGGCGATCACGGCGACAGCGGCACCGGCGAGCAAGATCTTCTTCATGGCAACCTCCTTTGGAAAGTCACCTGAAGATGATCCCGCGCCGCCGGACCTTCAACTTACGCTTTGGCCATATGTTTTCCGGATGTGTTCGTTTTCTGAATATGCATTCACGATGGAACACACTTCAGAATTCTTTTGTCACAGCATCCCGAGCAATCGCGGCAGCCACAGCGAGAGTTCCGGAATGTAGGTGATGAGGCCGAGGAAAATCAGCAGCGTGATCAGCCACGGCAGCACTGCAATGGAGAGTTCGGTGATCCCCATCTTCGCGATACCGGAGGCGACGTAGAGATTGAGTCCCACCGGCGGATGACACATGCCGATTTCCATATTGACCACGATGATGATGCCGAAGTGCACCGGATGAATGCCGAGCTTGACGGCGATCGGATAAAGGATCGGCGCCATGATCAGAACGATCGAGGACGGCTCCATCACATTGCCCGCGAGCAGCAGCAGCAGGTTCACCACCAGCAGGAAGGTGATCCAGTTGATGCCGCTGTTCGTGATCCAGTTCGACATCGCCTGCGGGATCTGCTCGCTGGTCATCAGGAACGAGAACAGCACCGCGTTGGTGACGATGTAGAGGATCATCGCGCTCATGCTGGCCGAGATCAGAAGAACCTTGGGCACGTCCTTCCACTTCATGTCCTTGTAGATGAACATCTCGATCAGGAAGGCGTAGACGGCGCTCATGGCGGCGGCTTCCGTCGGCGTGAACCAGCCGAGATAGATGCCTCCCAGCACGATAACGATCAGCGAAATGCCCCAAGCTGATTCCCGAAAGGCGTGCCAGCTCTCGGCCCAGGTTGCCTTGGGTATGCGCGGATAGTTGTTCTTCCACGCGCGATACCAGGTCGTGGCGGAGAGCATGACGGCCAGGATCACACCCGGTATCATTCCGGCCATGAACAATTGTCCGACCGAGGCGGAAGAGACTTTCTCGCCGGCGGGACCGAAGTAAACGGCACCGCTGGTCGATACTGCGTAGATCACCATGATGATCGAAGGCGGAATCAGGTTGCCGAGCGCGCCGCCGGTAACGATGATGCCGGCAGCAAAGCGCTTCGGGTAGCCGACCGAAAGCATGGCCGGCAGCATGATCGAGCCGATCGCCACCACAGTCGCCGGCGAAGACCCCGACACCGCTGAAAACAGCGCGGCGGCCATCGTGGCTGCAATGCCCAGTCCGCCGGCCCAATGGCCGATCATCGTCCGCGCGAATTCGATCATTCGCCGCGCGACGCCGCCATGCGTAAGGAAGTTTCCGGCGAGGATGAAGAACGGGATCGCCATGATCTCGAACTTCTCGATGCCGGTAAACAGCTTCAGCGCGACGGATTCGATCGGCACGTTGGTCATGAAAAACAGGAACGTCAGCACCGTGAGACCGAGCGCGATCGAGATCGGCATGCCCGTCAGCATCAGCACAACAAGCAGTCCGAAAATAATGGCAGCGATCATCGGATGATCCTCGCGGCGCTGGCGGCGGCGGCTTCGGGATCGATCCCCTCCACGTCGGTCTCGTCATGATGTGGGAGTTCGCCGGTGCGCCAGAACTTGCGAGCAACCTGCAGGAAGCGGAAGCACATCAGATAGGAGCCGAGCGGAACACAGAGATAGATGATCCAGCTCGGCAGTTCGAGATCGGGCGTCACCTGATCGGTGTACATCAGCCCGTAGACGAATTTCGCGCCCATGCTCCCGACCACAAAGGTGAAGAGCGCGCCGCAGAGCAGACCGAACATCACCACCGTCTTGCGCCAGGGCGGGTCGAGTTGGTTCACCAGCACATCGACGCCGACATGGATGCCGGTCCGCACGCCGTAGGCGGCGCCGAACTTCGCCATCCACACAAACATCAAGATGCACAGCTCCTGCGCCCACGACAGGTGGATCGGGAACAAAAACGGATAGAAGAACGGGATGCCGACGAGGTAGCGATGTGCCACTGCAATGAAAATGATCACGGTCGCGGCCGCGATCAATGTCATGATCAGCAGTTCCTCAAGCCGATCGAGGATGCGAAGAAACATTTAGTCCCCCAGTGCGGGTCAACCGGCAATTGATCTGATCGCGGCGTGACCTTGCGCTAACCCCATTCCGCAGTCAGGCAACTGCGGCCCCCGGGGCGTCAGTGGCTTCCGCACCCGAGGGCGCGGAAGCTCACATCGTCAATCCTAGTTGGTGGCGCCGCGCGTTTCCTTGAGAAATTCGTCGATCAGTGGCTTGCCTACCCGGCCTGCTACATCGGTATAAACCGACTCCACCGCCTTGCGCATGCCGGCATCTTGCTCCGGCGTCAGTGTAACAAATTCGGTCTTGCCGCTCTTCTTCATCTCGGCGAGTGCGTCGTCGTTTTCCTTCGCCGACTGGCCGTTGCCATAGGCGGTGGCTTCCTTCATGGCCTTTTCCAGAAGGCCGCGAGTATCCGCCGGAATGCCATCCCAGAATTTCTTGTTCACCACCACCACGTAACCGATGTAACCGTGGTTGGTCAGCGTGGTGTACTTCTGCACCTCATGCATTTTCTGGGTGTAGATGTTCGACGGCGTATTCTCCTGACCATCGACCACGCCCGTCTGCAGCGCCTGGTACACTTCCGAGAACGCCATCACCTGCGGAATCGCGCCAAGCGTGCGGAATTGAGCTTCCAGCACCTTTGACGACTGGATGCGGAACTTCATACCTTTGTAGTCCGCGGGAGTGAGCAACTTCTTGTTCGCGGTCATCTGCTTGAAGCCGTTGTCCCAATAGGCAAGGCCGGTCATGCCTTTGGAATCCAGCAGCTTGAGCAGTTTCGCGCCGAGCGGGCCGTCAGTCACCTTGCGCAGGGTGGCGAGGTCCGGAAGGATGTAGGGAAGATCGAAAACCTCGAACTCCTTGACGCCGATCGGCCCGAACTTCGAGTTCGACGGCGCCAGCATTTGCACCGCGCCGAGCTGCAAGGCTTCCAGCTCTTCCTTGTCCTTGTAGAGCTGCGAGTTCGGATAGACTTCGACCTTGACCTTGCCGTCGGTGTATTTCTCGGCGAGTTCCTTGAACTTCTCCGCAGCGAGGCCCTTCGGCGTGTTCGGCGCGACGACATGGCTGAATTTGATGATGATAGGCGCCTGCGCGGCGGCCGGTCCTATCAATGCAAGCGCGGCAACCGATGCTGCTGCGAAAATCAATTTGCGCATGTGTTTCTCCCCGTAATGACGTGGGAGCTCATTGAGCGGCTCCCGCTTGTATGCCAGTTGCAGCAATATAGAGATCAATGCGCAAACACCATTGCCCGTTCGCAGGGGTGCAACATGAAATCGATGCTGCAACGCAAAACGCGGAGCGCCTGCTCCCTCTCCCCGTTCTGCACGGGGAGAGGGGCGGGGTGAGGGGCGAGGCAATGGCCTAACAGCGTGGGGAATCGTGCGGGTGCGACCCGTCAGTAAGTGAGGGATGAGAGGACAACGAACCGCCCCTCACCCGCGCGTAAGAGCGCGCGACCTCTCCCCGCGCAGAGCGGGGAGAGGTTATCCCAGATCAGCTCGCGGCAGCAACCGCTGCCGGCATGTCGCGCGCGCGCTTCATGACGATCTTGTTCAGCCCGCCGAGATAGGCCTTGGCCGAAGCGACCAGCGTATCCGGATCGGCGGCGCGCGAGGTCATGGAGCGGCCTTCATGGGCCAGACGCACCGACACTTCCGCCTGCGCGTCGGTGCCTTCGGTGACGGCATGGACCTGATACAGTTCCAGCTTGGCCTCGTGCGGCACCAGCGCCTTGATGCAGTTGAACACCGCATCGACCGGGCCATTGCCCTCGGCCTCCTCGATCTTCACCACGCCGTCGATGTTCAGCTTCATCGTCGCGCGCTGCGGACCGTGGGTGCCAGCGATCACCGTCAGCGACACCAGCTTGATGCGGTCGTGGGCGGCAGTCATTTCCTGATCGACCAGCGCTTCCAGATCCTCGTCGTAGATGTCCTTCTTGCGATCGGCCAGGGCCTTGAAGCGCACGAAGGCGTCTTCCAGCTGGTTCTGACCCAGCTTATAGCCCATCTCCTCCAGCTTGTGGATGAAGGCATGGCGGCCGGAATGCTTGCCCATCACCAGCGAGGTCTGCTTCACGCCCACCGTCTCCGGCAGCATGATCTCGTAGGTCTGCGCGTTCTTCAACATGCCGTCCTGATGGATGCCGCTCTCATGCGCGAAGGCGTTACGGCCGACGATCGCCTTGTTGTACTGCACCGGAAACGAGGTCGCAGCCGAGACTTCCTTCGACGCGCGCATCAGCATCGTGGTGTCGATGTTGTTCCAGTACGGCAATTTGTCATTGCGCACCTTCATCGCCATCACGATCTCTTCCAGCGCAGCATTGCCGGCACGCTCGCCGATGCCATTGATGGTGCATTCGACCTGCCGCGCGCCGCCGCGGATGCCGGCCATCGAATTGGCGACGGCCATGCCGAGGTCATTGTGGCAGTGAACCGAGAAGATCGCCTTGTCGGAATTCGGCACGTTCTCGCGCACGCGCTTGAACAGGTCGTAATATTCCTCGGGCACCGAATAGCCGACGGTGTCGGGGATATTGATGGTGGTCGCGCCGGCCTTGATCGCCGACTCGACGCAGCGGCACAGGAAATCGAATTCGGTGCGGGTGCCGTCTTCCGACGACCATTCGACGTCATCGGTATGGTTGCGGGCACGGGTCACCGACGAGATCACCAGATCATGGACGGCATCCGGCTCCATCTGCAGCTTGTACTTCATGTGCACCGGCGAGGTGGACAGGAAGGAATGGATGCGGCCGCGCTTGGCGGGACGGATCGCCTCGGCGCAGCGGTCGATGTCCTTCTGGCCGGCGCGGGACAGGCCGCAGACCACGGCATTCTTGGTGCGCTTGGCAATCTCGTTGACGGCTTCGAAGTCGCCGTCGGAAGCGATCGGGAAGCCGGCCTCAATGACGTCGACACCCATGGTGTCGAGCATCGCGGCGATCTCCAGCTTTTCCTCGAAGGTCATGGTGGCGCCGGGACACTGCTCGCCGTCGCGCAAGGTGGTGTCGAAAATGATGACGCGGTCCTTGTCGGACTTGTCCTGAACGGACGGGGTGGTCGAAGTCATGAGATATTCCTTAGGTCGGGGCGCATCTGTCTGGGCGCCAGAGGGAGCTGATGGTTCTGAATGTCATGATCCCCTGAGTACCCAGGCCAAACGGCCCAGACGGCGCTCAGGGGCAGATAAGCAGAAGCAGCCCGCCAAGAAGGAGGTTCGAGCGCAGCGCAGCCGGAATCGCGTCGGGACCAGCGGCAACAGCCACTCCCCCGGAAACTCCAACCATGTCGCTGCGAATCAGCATTGCCACACCTTCAGGCCCAGATCCTCGGCCAAAACCAGTTTCAAGGAAAACCCTTGATGGTTCGTTGCCGACGAGGCCTAAGGTCGTTCTAGACGACAAATGCGGGGCCCTGCAACGGCTAAGAGGGTCAGGAAGACTGACCTAAATCCTCCTGGGAGAAGCTCGGGCGCGTGGCCGACTGGCCTAGCCAGAACATCGCCAACTGGACGTTTTCGCAGCCATCCTTTTGCCCTAAGACCGAACGGCAATTGCGAGGACAGGACGATGACTTTCGCTAGGGGATTATCCGCTTTCCCGATCACGCCGATGAATACGAATGGCAGGGTCGATACGCCCGCGCTACGGCGGCTGGTGGCGCCGCTGGCGACCGCCAAGGTCGATTCCATCGGGCTCCTGGGCAGCACCGGATCGTATCCGTTTCTCAGCCGTGACGAGCGTCGGCGTGCCACTGAAGCCGCCATTGCGGAGGTGAACGGCCGTGTCCCCGTGCTGGTCGGCATCGGCGCACTGCGTACCGACGAGACGATCGAACTCGCCCGCGACGCCAAGGCGGCCGGCGCAGCCGCCGGCCTGCTCGCGCCGGTGTCCTACACGCCGCTCACCGAGGACGAGGTGTTCGAGCACTTCAAAGTGGTTGCCGGCGAGAGCAAACTGCCGATCGTCATCTACGACAATTTCGCCACCACGCATTTCAAGTTCACGCCCGACCTGGTCGGCCGCATCGCACGTATTCCCGGCGTCGTCGCCGTCAAGGGCACCTCGCCCGAAGCCAGCCTCGCCGCGGATCACCTGAAGCAAATGCGTGCCGCTGTGCCATCAGGCTTCTCCGTCGGCTATGCCGGTGACTGGAATTCGATGGAGACGCTGCTGGCCGGCGGCGATGCCTGGTATTGCGTGGCGGCGGGCCTGTTTCCAAAGAGTTGTCTGGCCATCACCCGCGCAGCGCAGGCCGGCAATGCCGACGAAGCGCGCCGCCTCAACGGCGCGATGCAGCCGCTGTGGGATCTGTTCAAGCAGTTTTCCAGCCTGCGCGTGATGTATGCGGCTGCGGAGCAGATGGGGCTGACGGATGCGAAGCCACCGCGCCCGGTGCTGCCATTGAATGACGCGGCGCAGGACAAGGTCGCCGCGGTGTTGAAGGAATTGAAGTTGAGTTAAACTAGCCCGCCGTAGCTGTCGTCCCCGCGAAGGCGGGGACCCATAGCCACGGTCGAACTAATCAAAACGGCAAAGTCGCAACGACAACGTACGAACGGCCTCTTCGGCGTGTATGGATCCCCGCCTTCGCGGGGATGACAGCCAGAAAATATCACGTTTTCTTCGCCACCTTCTTCTTGGCCACCTTCTTCTTCGCGACCTTCTTCACCACAGGCTTGCCTTCCCGCGGCGGCCCTTCCTTCTCCAGCGCCTCGCGGATCAGCGTAAAGTCCTTCTTCGCCTCGCCGTCCACGGTCGGAAAGTGCAGGTCCAGTTTCTCCAGCGCGTTGACGATGGCCGAGCCGATCACTACACGCGAGAACCATTTGCGATCCGCCGGCACCACATGCCATGGCGCTTCCTCGCAGGACGTATGCTTGATCAGGTCCTCATAGGCCTCCTGATACTTGTCCCACAACGCGCGCTCGGCGATATCGGCCGATGAGAACTTCCAGTTCTTGGCCGGCTGCTCGAGACGATCGAGGAAGCGCTCGCGCTGCTCTTCCTTGGAGACGTTGAGAAAGAACTTCAGCACCACGGTGCCGTTGCGCGCCAGATACTTTTCGAAGGCGGTGATGTCCTCGAAGCGCTCGCGCCAGATATCTTTTGTCACCAGCTCCGCCGGGATCTTCTGCTTGGCTAGAATCTCCGGATGCACGCGCACCACGAGACATTCCTCGTAGTAAGAGCGATTGAAGATGCCGATGCGGCCGCGCTGTGGCAGCGCGATGGTGTGACGCCACATGAAATCATGATCGAGCTCGTTCGACGACGGCGTCTTGAACGAATGCACCTCGCAGCCCTGCGGATTGATGCCGTCGAACACGCTCTCGATGGCGCTGTCCTTGCCGGCGGCGTCCATGCCCTGGAAGATCAGCAGCAGCGACCAGCGATCCTGCGCATAGAGCTTCTCCTGCAGCTCCTGCAGCCGGCGGCGGTTGGCCTCGATGATCTTCTTGCCGGTTTCCTTGTGCAGCCCGCCGCTGCCATTGGTGTCATGCGCCTTGAGGTGGAAAGCTTTCGAACCGTCGACCCGATACGGCTCGATATAGGACTTCAACGCGGACACAACTGGCTTGGCAGACATGAGATCGGCAACTCCGGGACACGGGGATTGCAAGCGTAGCGTGCCGATCCCGGCAATACCAGCAGATCACGTCGCTGGCATCAGCTGCGCTGTCATAAACGCTGTCACAAACAGCGGCATCGTCGGGGTGAAGTCAGCTTCGCTGCGCACCAGACGAATTCCGCTCAGCTCAGGCGACGCCTGACCGGCAAGATTGGCTTCGATGGTGCTGCGCAGCGTCTCACCCGGCTGATCCGCATCCAGAAGACGCATCATCGCCACCGAGAAATCCGTCACGACGCAGGACCAACCAGCGTCGGCCCGGTAATCGGCTTCCGTCAGACCGAGCTCTTCCTCGACTTCACGGGTCACACTGCCCGCGATATCGACGACGTCGCCGCGCAGGTCGTCCAGATCAGGCGTGCCCGCCGCAAAATAGATGCGTCCGGCATTGGATGTATGCTGCCCCATCTCGCCGAGCACGAAGGCGCCGTCGCTGGCACGCAGCGCACCCATGCCAAATCCGTTGAACACATCCGGATCGGGACAGCGCCAATCCCGCCACGCCAGAAAGCTCGCAAAATCGGTCTCGAAATAGTCCGCGCTAAATTGGTTGCCAGTGAACTGCGCATTGCGCGCCAGCAACACGCGCCCATTGAACAGTTGCGGCTTCTCGGCGCGCTTGCTTGCGAAGTGAGCGTCGATCTCCTCACGCCGCTCACGCGCGAATGGCCACTGCCAATCGCTGCGTGTGAGGTCGAGTTGCGTGACGCGGTGAATGACCGGCGTCATCATGCGCAGAACCTACTTCGCATTCGTCCCCGTCGTCTTGGCGAACTGCTCGACATATTTATTCGTGTAGGTCTTGCTGACATCGATATTGGCCTTGGCCACCTCGGGCGAGCCCTCGCTGAACACGGCGAGCACGGCAGCCGCGCCCTTCGGATCCATCAGCCCCGTCTCCGAATACATCGGGAGCGTGTTTTTGAGCGCCGCGAGATAGAGCTCCTTGTCCTTGCCGACGATACCTTCCGGCATCTTCGCCATGATCTTTTCCGGCGTATGACTGTGGATCCACTTCAGCGTGTTCATGATCGCGTTGGTCAGCCCCTGCACTTCCTTCTCGTGTCCCTTGACCCATGCGGTCGTCGAATACAGCGCGCCACCGGGATATTCGCCGGAGAACACCGCCAGCGTGTCCTTCTGCGTCCGGGTATCGCTGAGAATCGTGAGGTCTTTGTGGCTGCCTTGCAGCACGGTGACGGCAGGGTCGAGCATGACGGCGGCTTCGATCTGCCCCTGCTCCATCGCCGCCACCGCGGTCGCGCCGAGGCCCACGCCGATCACGGCGGTGCCAGCCGGATCGAGACCGTTTTTCTTGAGCTGATACTTCAGGAAGAAGTCTGTCGACGAGCCCGGCGCGCTGACGCCGACTTTCTTGCCGGCGAGATCCTTGATCGACGTGATCTTGCCGGTGTGCTTCGGCGACACCACCAGCACGAGACCGGGATAGCGGTCGTAGACGACGAAGGATTGCAGCTCCTGCTTCTTGGCGGCGAGATTGACGCAATGATCGAAATAGCCGGAGACCACATCGGCGCTGCCGCCGAGCACCGCCTTCAGTGCATCGGAGCCGCCCTTGAGATCGACCAGTTCGACCGCGAGACCCGCCTTCTCGTATTCGCCGAGCTGCTTGGCCAGCACGGTCGGCAGATAGCACAGGCACGCCCCGCCGCCGATGGCGATGGTCACTTTGGTTTGCGCTGCAGCGGGATGAACGAGAAACAGCGACAAAAGGCTCGCAAGGAAAAGACGTGTGGGGAATAAACGGCTCAAGCCGGTTTTTATGTTTGTTGTCATTATTTCCTCCGCTGCTATCAGGCGCGGAGGATAGAGGAGCCTCCGCCGGTTGGAAAGCCGGCACTGGTCAACGCACATTCCGCGACATAGCATCCGCGCGGCAAATCATTGTCATCCAGGGGGAACGTTCATGAAGCGCATCACTGCGACACTCTCGATCACCGCAGCCTTCGCCGCCGGTTGTCTCATCACGCATCTCGTGCCCGAGGGCATCACGCCGGCACAGGCTGCGGAAAACATCACCGCCCAGGTCATCCACGTCCCCGAACTCGTCGGCGACGCACTCGGCCCGGCCTCGCCCACCGGCTTCCGCTCCAAGATGTTCATGCAGGCCGATGGCGCCACCATCTCGGTGCAGGACGGCAATGTGGTAAAGCACATGCATCCCAACACCAACGAGATCCAGTACATCCTCGAAGGCACCGGCACCGTCTGGCTCGGCGACAAGGAAGTTCAGGTCAAGGCCGGCGACCTCATCATCATCCCGAAGGGTACGCCCCATGGCGGCACCAAGCCGGACGGCAAGCCGTTCCGCGCCATCGCCATCAAGACCCCGCCACAGGCGCCGGACGACACCAAGCCGCTGCCGTAAGCCACGGGCTAACCTCGCCCCGCTTGCGGGGCGGGGGAATCGTCTCAGCTCCGCCCGTCGCTCGCCACCGGCTTCCACACCAGCAAGCGCTTCTCGACCATCGTCACGAGAATATCGATGGCGATCACAAAGGCCGATAGCACAAACATGCCCGCGAACACGCCGGCCACATCGAACGTACCCTCCGCCTGCTGGATGACATAGCCAAGCCCCGCCGCGGAGCCGAGATATTCGCCGACCACGGCGCCGACGACGGCAAAGCCCACTGCGGTATGCAGCGACGAGAACATCCATGACAGCGCCGACGGCCAGAACACATGGCGCATCAACTGCCGCTCGCTCATGCCCAGCATGCGGCCATTGGCGAGCACCGTGGGCGAGACTTCCTTGACGCCCTGATAGACGTTGAAGAATACGATGAAGAACACCAGCGTGACGCCGAGCGCGACTTTTGACCAGATGCCGAGCCCGAGCCACAGCGCGAAGATCGGCGCCAGCACCACGCGCGGCAGCGCATTGGCCATCTTCACATAAGGATCGAAGATCGCTGCGAGACGCGGCTGGCGCGCAAACCAGAAGCCGATCAGCACGCCCAGCGTCGAGCCGATCACAAAGGCCAGCACGGATTCCAGCAGTGTGATGCCGAGATGCTTCCAGATAATGCCGCTAGCGAACCAGCTATAGATCTGGCTGCCGACATCCCAGGGGTTGGAGAAGAAAAACGGCGGCAGCAGGATGCGGCCGAACACCGGCACGGTGGTGAGCAGGTGCCACAGCCCGATGACGACCACGGCGACGAGCACCTGACACAGCAGCAGCACGGGACGCGTCATGACGCGGCTCCCATACCAGCGGACTGCGCGTAGCCCTTCATCACTTCGTCCTTCAGTACGCTCCAGATCTCGCGATGAAGCGCGTGAAACTCCTTGTCGAGCCGCACTTCGAAAATATCGCGCGGCCGCGGCAACGGCACTTTCCAGTCGCCGATGATGCGCGAACCAGGCCCCGCCGACATGATGACGACGCGGTCCGCCAGCGCGATCGCCTCTTCGAGATCGTGGGTGACGAACAGCACCGCCTTGCGATCCCTGCTCCACAGATCCAGCAACAGGTTGCCCATCACCTGCCGGGTCTGCGCGTCAAGCGGCCCGAACGGCTCATCCATCAGCAGGATTTTCGGATTGCGGATCAGCACCTGCGCAAGACCGACGCGCTTGCGCTGGCCGCCCGACAGCATATGCGGATAGCGCCCCGAAAACGCACCGAGACCGACCGAGGTCAACCACTCCTGCGCCCGCGCCAACGCCGCGTCGCGTGCTATGCCCGCGATCTCCAGTCCGATGGCGACATTGTCGAGGGCGGTCTTCCAGGGAAACAGCGCATCGGCCTGAAACAGGTAGCCCGCCTGTGCGTTCAGTCCGCCCAGCGGCTGACCGAAAATCCGGACAGCACCGGAGGCTGGCGCCAGCAGACCGGCAGCGACATTGAGCAGTGTAGATTTGCCACAGCCGGTCGGCCCGACGATGGCAACGAACTCGCCATCCGCGACCCGGAGCGTCGCCTTCTCTACCGCCGTATAGACGCGGTTGTCGGCAATACCGAACGCCACCGTCGCGTCATCAAGCGCCACCGCCATCGATGCCGCGGCCTCACCTGCCTGCACGCGCGTCCCCCAGAGTGTTTTTGTTCCGGGACTGGCTTAGCGCTGCAGGGCAGACAATTCAACGTCTGGGCCGAGCTTGGTGGGTTGCCACGGCTGTGATAGTCCGGGACATGACCTCCGCTGCCCCCCTGATCGCCTTTCAGCATGTCAGCAAGAGCTTCGACGGCGGTGCCATCAAAGCCGTCGACAACGTCTCGCTCGATGTTGCCGAGGGCGAGTTCCTCGCGGTCGTCGGCGGCTCCGGCTCTGGCAAGACCACGCTGATGCGGCTGGCCAACCGGCTGATCGCACCGGACACGGGACACATCACCATCGCCGGCGAGGACGTCGCGCAGGTCGATCCCATCGAACTGCGCCGGCGCATCGGCTACGTGTTCCAGAGCGGCGGGTTGTTTCCGCATATGAGCATAGCCGACAATATCGGCATCACGCCCAGACTGCTGGGCACTCCCGCCAGGGACATCGCGGATCGCGTCGATGAATTGCTCGATCTCGTGCGCCTTGACCGCAAGCAGCATCGCGACCGCTTCCCGCACGAACTCTCCGGCGGTCAGCGCCAGCGCGTCGGTGTCGCGCGGGCGCTGGCTGCGAAGCCGCGCATCGTGCTGATGGATGAACCGTTCGGCGCGCTCGATCCGCTGACCCGCGATGCGCTTGGCGACGACTACCGCGCGCTACATTGCAGCCTCGGCCTCACCACCATCATGATCACCCATGACATGACGGAGGCGATCCTGCTCGCGGACCGGATCGCGGTGATGCAGTCCGGCAAACTGCTCGCGGAGGGCACGCCCACTGATTTGTCCGAAAGCACCGATCCCTATGTCGGCGAGTTGCTGGGTACGCCGCGCCGGCAGGCGAAACGACTTCAGATGCTGCTGCCGAAGGATGGCGCGGCGCCCCAAGGCGGCGCGACATGAGCCTGTTCACCGATCCGCGCTGGAGCGACGCGCTCGGGCATCTGCCGGACTATCTCGGCAGCCACGTGCGCGTCAGCCTCGCCGCGCTGGCGCTCGGCCTCGTCATCAGCCTGCCGCTGGCCATCATCGCGCGGCACCGGCCCGTGATGCGCAGCGCGCTGCTCGGTGCGGCCAGCATCGTGCAGACAGTGCCGGGCCTGGCACTGCTGGCTTTGTTCTATCCCCTATTGCTCGCGCTTGCGGCGCTGTCGCTGCAATATCTCGGCGTCAGCTTCTCGGCCTTCGGCTTCCTGCCGGCCGTGCTGGCGCTGGCGCTGTATTCGATGCTGCCGGTATTGCGTAACACCATCACGGGATTGAACGGCGTCGATCCCGCGCTCACCGAAGCCGCGCAAGGCGTCGGCATGACACCGCGGCAATCGCTGACCATGGTCGAATTGCCGCTGGCATTGCCAGTCATCATGGCCGGCATCCGCACCTCGGCGGTGTGGGTCATCGGCACCGCGACGCTGTCCACGCCGATCGGCCAGACCAGTCTCGGCAACTACATTTTTGCAGGATTGCAGACGCAGAACTGGGTGCTGGTGATCTTCGGCTGCGTCGCCGCTGCAATCCTCGCGCTGGCCGTCGATCAATTGCTGGCGCTGATCGAGACCGGCATCCGCCGGCGCAGCCGCATCCGCACTGCCATCGGCGTGCTCGGTATCGCTGCGCTGGTGCTCGTCACACTCGCGCCGTCATTCGCCCGCTCCGGCACACGCATCGTGGTCGGCGCCAAGACTTTCACCGAACAATATGTGCTGGCCGCGCTGATGTCGCAGCGCCTGCAGGCGGCCAGCCTGCCCGCCACGACGCGGCAGGGTCTCGGCTCCAGCGTGATCTACGATGCGCTGGCCTCCGGCGATATCGATGTCTACATCGATTATTCCGGCACGCTGTGGGCCAACCAGTTTCACCGCAGCGAGATCCTGCCGCGCGAACAGTTGCTGACCGAGCTGAAGACGACGCTGGCCAAACAAGGCATCACGCTGTTCGGCGAACTCGGTTTCGCCAATGCCTATGCGCTGGTGATGCCGCGTACGAAGGCGGAGATGCTGGGGATCAAGACCGCAGCCGATCTCGCGGCGCTGAGCAGTAATATGACCATCGCCGGCGACTACGAATTCTTCTCGCGGCCGGAATGGTCGGGGCTGAAGGCAGCCTATGGCCTGTCGTTCAAGGCCCAGCGCACCATGCAGCCCGATTTCATGTATGCCGCCGTCGCCTCCGGCGAGGTCGATGTCATCGCCGGCTACACCAGCGACGGGCTGATCGCGAAATACGATCTCGTGGTGCTGGACGATCCCAAACATGCGATCCCGCCCTATGACGCGATCATGCTGCTGGCGCCGAAGCACGCGGGTGACGAGAAGCTGCGCAGCGCATTGGAGCCACTGCTCGGCAAGATCGATCTGCCGCTTATGCGCGAGGCAAACCTGCGCGCGGCAGGCAATGATGCGACGAGTTCGCCGGAGAGTGTGGCCCGGTGGATGTGGGAAAAGATCGGGAAGAAGTGACACTTCTCTTCCCCTCTCCCCTTTGCGAAGCTTCGCTTCGCGGGGGAGAGGAGAAGAAAGAGCGACTACAAATTCTTGATCATCCCCGCGTCGATCAGCAGCCGATTGAACCGCCGCGCTTCCGCGCCGTCCTTGCAGGCATAGAACATACCCTTGCAGCGAAGCATGATCTTCTTTTGCTCCTCGAAGGACGGGTCCAGCGGAATGCCCGCGGCCTCCTGAATGACCAGCGGCAGATACGGCCCGTCGATCGTGTCCATCACCGTCGCGCTCTTCACCGGTTCGAAATTGATCGCGTCGATGGCGTAGTAGGTCGCGTAGTAGCGCGGGTCGTAGCTCTGCAGCTTCTTGCCGAGGCCCGCTTCATCCATGTTGGGATCGAGAATGCCCGGCGCGAATTCCGGCTGATGATCGCCATAGCGTACGATCAGGAACGGCTGCGCTGGAAACTGCTTCTTCAGCTTCGCGACGAACGCGCTATAATGATCGACGCTCATCGCTTGCCGGCGCAGATATTCATCAACCACCGGCACATTGCCGGGCGCACGCCAGCCCGGCGTCATGTCTGGGCGAAATTTGGTCTCCCACGGAAAGTGATTGGCGGCGAGATAGACGAACATGAACAGCGGATTGGTCGGCGGCTGCTCGGCCATCAGGCGCGCCGCTGAATCGTAGAAGAAGCTGTCGGGCTCGACGCCCTTGGCACCAAGATCCTTGGCGTCATAGAAGCGCTCGACGCCGGTGGTGGTCTGGAAGCTGCGCGCGCTCATGAAGGCGCCGAAGGCCGGATAGAGCGAGATAGTGCTGTAGCCACAGCGGCGCAGCGCCAGTGGCAATCCGCGCTCGACGCGGCCCGAAGCGATCCGCGTGACGAAATAGGAGAACGGCCCGAACGAGCGCGACGAGAGTCCGGCCAATACGTTGTATTCGGTGAACCAGCTCGGCCCGCCATTGCTCTCGGCGAGAAATTTGCGTGCCTTGCCATCCCATGAATTGAAGTGGCTGCCATAGCCTTTCGGCGTCTTCACGCCGGCGGCCTGACGGATGTCGAAGGACGACTCGTCATGCACCATGATGATGTGCGGACGACGTCCCGCCGGATGGCAGGAATCCTCCAGCGGCAACTTCAGCCGCTCGGTGATGACCGCGTCGGACTCCATGAAACCGTAGCTGCTGAAGTCCGACACCGCGGTAACGCCGGAGCGCGCGAATTTCGACAGATAGCCGTCATCGTAATAGCCGCGCCAGGCTTCATCCGGCCAGGCCAACGCATATCCCGTCAATGCGGCGAGGCAAGCCGTCAGCGCGGCGAGCGCCGGCAGCCGTCGAATGCGGAACGGATCGAGCCACCACAGCGCATACATCAGCGGCAGCACCACCACGGCAGCGCCGATGGCGGACCAGCGCAGGTTCGGAAAGATCGTGAACAGGAAGGCTGCGGTATCGCGGTCGATCACCATCAGGTCGACGAAGTTCGCGGTCATCTGCACCACGTCGTGCTTCAGCCGCGACAGCAGCACGAGGATGACGACCAGGGTCAGCGACAGCGCCCCCGACAGCGCGGGGCGGCGCAAGAGCGCGATCCAGAAGAAGTTGAGGATGGCCCAGGCCAGCACGAAGCCGATCCGACCCACCAGATCGGTCTCGGTCTGGACCATCACCAGCAGCGCGCCGAAATGCGACGCAGCCACGGCCAACAGCCGCCACACGCTGGTCGGCGCGGCCACAGCAGTTGACGAGACGCTGGGTACTGGATTGAGCGGAGGCGCCATGGCGGCACGCAACACCACCGGCGAGGCCTCGGGCCTGGGCTGGCGACGGCCAGAGGGCGCATGTCGCAGCCGGAAACTGCGATATGTCATTAATTTGTAATGTAATCGTCATGAACGGGCAATGACCTTGGCCCGAACGGGATCGACGGAACCAGCAGACTGCCCTCACTGCTGCAGCCGGCCGGGTCAGAGATCCTTGATCAGCCCCGCATCGATCAGCCAGCGATTGAAACGGCTGGCTTCATCGCCGCCCTTGCAGCCATAGAACACGCCCTTGCAGCGAAGCATGATCTTCTTCTGCTCGACAAAGGATGGATCGAGCGGCACCCGCGCGGCTTCTTGCACCATCAACGGCAGATAGGCAGCATCCAGCACCGGCAGCGCCGATGACAGTTCGGGCCGGTAGTTCAGCGCGTCGATGGCGTAATAGGTCGTATAGTATCTGACATCATGCGTCATGATCCGGTCGGCGCGCCTCGGCTGGGCCAGATCAGGCTCCAGCAGTTTCTGCGCGATTGCCGGCTGGTGATCGCCGAACCGCACCAGAAGGAACGGCTCGGCCGGATGATCCTTCTGCAGCTGCGCGACGAAGGCCTTGTAGTCCGCAGCCGTCATCGCCTGACGGCGGATATACTCATCCACCTCCGCCGTATTGCCCGGCGCCTGCCAGCCGGCCGGCGTCAGGTCGTCGCGATAGGTCGTGGTCCACGGGAAGTGATTGGCGGTGAGATAGACCAGCACGAAGACCGGCTGGTCGGTCTTGCTCTCGCGCGCGATGAGGTCCCTGGCCTGATCGAAATAGAACCTGTCGGGCTGCATGTCTTCGCTGACACCCATCGCCGCCATGTCGATGAAGCCGTCGATGCCTGCGCCCTCTTGGAAGCTGCGCGCGCTGAGGAAATTTCCGTAGGTCGGATACAGCGAGAAGGTCTTGTAGCCGCAGCGCTGCAGCGCCTGCGGCAGGCCGCGCGAGATCTTTCCGGCAGCGATACGCGTCACATAGAATTTCAGCGCACCGAAAGAGCGCGCAGACAGTCCGGTGAAGATATTGAACTCGGTGTACCACGTCGGCCCGCCGCTGGACTCGGTGATCAGCGCGCGCTGCTGGCCATCGGCAGACTTGAAGTAATCATGATAGCCCGCCGGCACCTTGATGCCGGGGGCCGCGGACACGTCGAAGGACGACTCGTCGAGCACCATCACGATATTCGGCCGCTTCACGCCCGGCTCGCAGGTGGTCATCGGCGACGCCTGCGCGGAGCTGACGAGGCTCTTGGAATCCGCCTCGATCCAGCCGGTCGCGGTCAGATGCGAGACCGAAACCACGCCCGAACGCGCCAGATTGGAAATGTGATTGACGCCCTGGAACGGCTCCCATGGCTTTTCGGGATTGGCTGCCGACAGACCGACGATTCCGACCATGCAGACGCCCGCGCAGGCCAGAGCCGTGCGGCGGCGCAGTCGGAACGGATCGGCGCGCCAGATCAGCCAAAGGATCGGCAGCGCGACGGCGGCGGCGATCAGCAGCCAGGTCCGCAGCTGCGGGAAGATCGAATGCAGGAAGGAGATCGTATCACGATCGATGATCAGGAAATCGAGAAAGGTCAGCGTGAGCTGCGTGATGCCGAATTTGAACTGCGACAGCACGATCAGCGCCGTGACCAGCAGCAGCGACAGCACCGCGCTGACGCCGGGCCGCTTGAACAGCGCGAGGAACAGGAAATTCAGCAAACCCCAGGTGAACAGCGCCAGCGTGGTGGCGAACGGGCCGTATTCGACCGAGGCGAGAACATAGATCGCGAGCGTATGGATCGCAGCGATCAGCGCCGTGCGCAGCGGCCAGTGCCGAACATACTGCCAGGCCGCCGCCATTCGCTCCCTGAAGCGGCGGCCGGCTTGCGCCGGGGAGACTGAGATCGGCGACGGCAGCATGACTTGCCTGCGAACACCCGGCAAGAAAACTACCTTGTCTGGCAACGGCCAGCCGGCTCACACCGCGACCGGACCCTGCGGAATGTCACAAAATCGTAATACAGGCGTCATGAACGGACAATGAACCTTTCGACGCAGGCGGTGCCGGTCCGGGCGCCGCCTGCCGTCGTCATCCCTCGCCTCTACCGCACTGCGGTCGGCGTCTCGCCCTTGATGATCTCGCCGAAGCGCTGCCAGCGCTCGCCCTTGAAGCTCATCATCTGGAACTGGTCGATGGGCGAGAAGTCGGTCAGGCTGGTATTGACGGTCACGCCCGGCAGCAGTCCGTCGAGCTGCACGTTCTTCAGGTTGGCGGCCTGCTTCATCAGGTTCTCATGGGTGAGATCGTCGCCGCACTGCTTCAGCGCCTCGACCATGGTCTGGGCGATGCTGTAGCCGGACAGCACGGTGCTCTCCATCGGCTTGCCTTCCGGAATGTACTTCTCGACATAGGCGTAGAACTTCTGCATGCCCGGATCGTCCTTCCACTGCGGATCGGTCGGATCCTTGGCGAAGGTCGCGGACAAAACGTCCTGCGCATTCTCGAAGCCTGCCGGACGGATCACGCTGCCCACCGACGAACTCGCATTCGGCACGATGTGCAGCGGCTTCCAGCCGAGCTCGGCGACTTTCTTGATCGACTGTGCGGCGAATTTTCCGACAGCAAAGGAGAACAGCGTATCGACGCCGGCGGCCTTCAGCTTGACGATCTGCGAGTCGATGGTCGGCTCGGAAACCTCGTAGCTCGCTTCAGCCACGATCCTTGACGCCGCCTTGTCGCCGAAACCTTCCTTCAGTCCCTTCAGATAGTCCTTGCCGAAATCGTCGTTCTGATAGAGCACGCCGATCTTGGCATCCGGCTTCTCCTTCAGAAGATACTTCGCATAGGCCGCAGCTTCGGCGTGGTAGCTCGGCAGCCAACCCATGGTCCATGGAAACTGCTTCGGATCGTTCCAGCGGGTGGCGCCGGTCGCGAGAAACAGTTGCGGCGTCTTCTTGGCATTGACGTATTTCTGGATCGCGGCATTCGCGGCGGTGCCGACATTGCCGACGATCGCCATCACCTCGTCGCTCTCGACCAGCTTGCGGGTCTGCTCCACGGTCTTCGGCGGCGAATAGGCGTCGTCATAGGAGATGAAGACGATCTTGCGGCCGTTGATGCCGCCCTCGTCATTGATCTTCTTGAAATAGGCGGCATAGGACTTCCCGAGAATGCCGTAAGCAGACGCCGGGCCGCTATAGGGCACGGTGTTGCCGATCTTGATTTCGGTATCGCTGGCGCCGGGGCCATACTTCTTCTGCGCCAGCGCCGGGCTTGCGACCATCGCGACGGCGACCGCCCAAGCGGCCATCGAAGTTGCAGTCATGGCAGTTGTCTTCATACGCATCATACGTCCTTCTTTTGCGTTTCCAGTGCGTGCGGTGGTGCCGCTACGGCCGTTGCCGTATTCGATCCGAGCCTTCCCGTTGGTCGGGATTGTCGAGCGGCTCGTCAGGTGCGTGTGTTGTTCGTGAACCTCAGTCCTTGCGGTCGGTGTCGGAATGATCGAGGTCGGTCGCGGCCTGATCAGCCAGCGCCTGAATGTCGGCGGCAGCGATCTGCACATGGCTATGGACGAGCGCGGTGACAGCGACTTCGTCACGCGCTGCTATGGCGGCGACGAATGCGCGGTGATCGTCGAGCGAGCGCTGGCGTAGCGCCGCCGACTCGAAATAACGGCGACGCCCGCGCGTGCTCATCAGCATCAAAGGCGTAATCGTGCGCACGAGAATGCGGTTCTGGCTCGCGGCAGCCACGGCAAGATGAAACTCAACGTCTTCGTCGGCCATGTTGCGGCCGTTGGCGGCCAGCGCCGCATAGGTGTCCAGCAGTCCGTGCAGCTTTGAGAGATCGGCATCGGTGCGGCGCTGGCAAGCGAGCCGGAACGCCTGCTCCTCGCAGATGATCCGCGCCTCGATAGCATCGCGCGTCACCTGCGCATCGAACGTGACACCCAGATCGGCCTGCAGCACCAGTGCATCGAGGCCGCTGTCCTCCAGCGTATTGCGCAGATAGATGCCGGATTTGGGCTTCCGCTCGGTGATGCGCATGGCATCGAGCACCGCCAGTGCCTCGCGAACCGAACTGCGCGTCACCCCGAACCGCTCAGACAGGTCCCGCTCGGACGGCAGCCGGTCGCCCTTCGACAGCCGGTGGTGCCGAACGAATTGGAGCGTTTTCCGAACGGCGTCGGACGTATCAGTGCTGACCGCAGCGAGCATGGACTGACCCTACCAATCTGGTAGTACCAGTTAGCCAATTTTAGCCGCCCTGTCGAGGCGACAAATGGCCCCGCTATTTGGGCCGTAATCCCAACTGCTTCGCCATAATGCCGTCCAGCCAGCGCCGCGGCAGCCAACCGGCGATCCAAGTCTGAACCGGCTGCGGCGATGCCACCACGCGCACTTTCGGGTTGGGCCTGGTCAACGCCTGATGAACCAGCTCGCCGATCGTCTCCGGCGGCAGCCCGTTCTTCGCCAGCTTCATCAGCATCTCGCGCAGCTTCGTTAGCGCCGGCAGAAACGGCGACGCATCGAAGCGCGCCATATCGATGGCGTCGGCCTTGTCCCAGATCGGCGTGCGCACGGCCCCCGGCGCGATCACCAGCACGTCGATGCCGAACAGCATGAATTCGCGCCGCAGGCTCTCGGCCAATCCTTCCAGTGCGAATTTCGACGCGCTATAGGGCGACAGCAGTGGATTGCCGAACTGTCCGGACACCGAACTCATCATCACGATGCGCCCGGGCGCGCCCGTCATTGCCGGATCGGCGCCGAGCAGCGGCGCGAAGGCCTTGGTGACGATCACCGGCCCCATCACATTGATCTCGATCTGCTGGCGAAACTCGTCCACCGCCAGATCGAGCAGCGCGCCCGGCACCGCAACGCCGGCATTGTTGACGAGCCCTGCAAGCGTCTCGCCGTTCAGCGCGGCGCGAACTTGGACAGCGGCGGCCAACACAGCGGCCTCATCGGTCACATCGAACAGCAGCGGGATGAAGTTCGTGCCGAACTCGACTTGCAAGCGCTCGGCATCGGCCTGCCTGCGGACACTGCCGAATACGCGAAAACCGCGCGCGAGTAGAAGCTTCGCCGTGGCGTGGCCGATGCCCGTGGAGACGCCGGTGATAACAATAGCATTCATGCGGTGACCTGCTCGACATGGTGCGAAGGTTGTCTCAGTACCCAGAAAATGGAAGAAAGTGGGCGCAATATGATATCACTCATCTATTGGCTTCCGTCATCCAATCTCAAGGGCTCGACATGCTTCCTGTTTTTGCCTCAACCCCGGCCAACCACACGAAGCAGAGCAAAGGACTCAATATGACCATGCGGCGAGCAATCGGCGTCGCCGTGTTGCTCGCCGCAATGGCAACGAGTGCGGAAGCGCAGATTGCACCGACAACTGGCCCCGAAGCCATGACCGCGAGTCCGGCCATGCGCGCATGGCGGCAGCACACAACCGCGCGGATCATGCGAACGGCAAAGCGGCTTGCCGAGGCGGGACTTCGCGGACGTGTGGTCGTCTGTCTTGCGGTGAACCGCAGTGGTCGGGTGGTCGAGGCTACCGTCTTAAGGAGTTCTGGAAACACCGAACTTGACGGTGCAGCTCTCGCCGTTGTGCGGATGGCCGGCCCATTCGCGCCACTGCCATCGATATACCCTAAAGCGGTTCTGGCGGTCGGCGTGCCGATAGCCTATTCGGGCCCGTCCTCCCATGGCGGCAGAGCCGCGCGCCTGCATGGCACGTGAACTCCCGGATAGCATGTGGCAAATACCTGGCGCGGACTTTGCGGGCTGGCCATTTCGGTGAGCTCATCACGCATTGTACATTTCAAAAGAAACGGGACCGCGTTGCCGCGGTCCCATCATAGCTGCGCCTAAGCGAAGCGCTTAGTTCTTGGTCTTGTCGACCAGCGCCTTTTCCTTGATCCACGGCATCATGTCGCGGAGCTTGGCGCCCACTTCCTCGATCGGATGCGCGTTGTTGCGCTGACGGGTCGCCTTGAACGAGGCCTGGTTGACCTTGTTTTCCAGCATCCAGTCGCGGGCGAACTTGCCGGACTGAATGTCGGTCAGCACGCGCTTCATCTCGGCCTTGGTCTCCGAGGTGACGATGCGCGGGCCGGTGACGTATTCGCCGTATTCGGCGGTGTTGGAGATCGAGTAATTCATGTTGGCGATGCCGCCTTCATAGATCAGGTCGACGATCAGCTTCAGTTCGTGCAGGCACTCGAAGTAAGCCATTTCCGGCGCGTAGCCGGCTTCCACCAGCGTCTCGAAGCCGGCGCGGATCAATTCGACGGTGCCGCCGCAGAGAACGGCCTGTTCGCCGAACAGATCGGTTTCGCACTCTTCCTTGAACGAGGTCTCGATGATGCCGGCGCGGCCACCACCCACTGCCGAAGCGTAGCTCAGGCCGAGGTCATGGGCGTTGCCCGAAACGTCCTTGTGAACCGCGATCAGGCAGGGCACGCCGCCGCCGCGCTGATATTCCGAACGCACGGTGTGGCCTGGACCCTTCGGTGCGATCATCAGCACGTCGAGATCTTCACGCGGATCAAGCAGGTTGAAGTGCACGTTGAGGCCGTGCGCGAAGACGAGCGCTGCGCCCTTCTTCATGTTGTCATGCATGTGGTCGCGATAGATGTCGCCCTGCAATTCGTCGGGGGTCAGCATCATCATCAGGTCGGCCCACTTGGCGGCCTCGGCGACTTCCATCACCTTGAAGCCGGCGGCTTCCGCCTTCTTCGCGGTGGCCGAGCCCTTGCGCAGCGCAATGACCACGTCCTTGACGCCAGAGTCCTTGAGGTTCAGCGCATGGGCATGGCCCTGGCTGCCATAGCCGACGATGCAGACCTTCTTGCCCTTGATCAGGTTCAGGTCGGCGTCGCGATCGTAATAAACTCGCATGGGTATTTCCTCTCTTCAGCAACTATATTTCAAAGCTGCCCGTTCGAACCGGTCTCAAGCCGAATGGCCGAAGACCATGAATTGCCGCCGGTTTCTAGGGCGACGGGTGCCGCGAGACAAGCCCGCGGCGGTGATTTTACGCTGCGCGTCGGGCTCATAGCTCGACCAGCACCGGATACAGGGAGGCCAGCAGCAGCAGCCCCATGACGATATTGAACGCCCGGACCGCGCCAGGCGATTTTACCAGCGATTGCAGCGAGGTGCCGCACAGCACCCAAGTGACGCAGGAGACGAACCCGAGCAGCAGCGACAGGGCGACCTGCAGCAGGATGTTCCAGGGATAGTTCGCAATCGCCGCATAGGCGGTGATGGTGCCGATCACCATCACCCAGCCCTTGACGTTGACCCATTGAAACAGCGCTGCGCCGAAAAACGTCATCGGCCGGCGCCGCTCGGCGTCACCGGGGCTCGGCGGACCGGACATCCCGATCGCAAAGGCGAGATAGACGAGATACGCCGCGCCGGCATATTTCAGGACGGTGTGCAGCACCGGATAGGAGGTGAAGACCGCCCCCAATCCGAGGCCCGTGACGGCGACCATGAAAGCAAAGCCGACGGTGACGCCGAAGACATGCGGCAGCGTACGACGAAAGCCAAAATTAAGCCCCGACGCGAGCAGCATGATGTTGTTCGGGCCTGGCGTGAAGAACATCACGATGGCGAACACGATGAAGGCGAACAAGAGTTGCTGCGACATGACCTCAGACCACCTCGACAAGCGTGGGTGGGCGCTTCGACAGCAGCATCACGGCGATGCCGCAGACGACGACGATCATACCGGCGAGCCGCAGTGATCCAAACTGCTCGCCGAACGTGACGCTCGACGCAGCCGCCCCGATGAAGGGCACCAGCAGCGCGAATGGCACGACCTGCGCCGCGGAATAGTCACGCAGCAGCCGGCCCCAGATCCAGTAGCCCAGCGTGGTGCCGACCAGCGCGAGGAACAGCACGCAGGCGAAGGCCTTCAGCGAGACATGCGTGAGCGACTGCCACGTCGTGCTCGCGCCATCGACACCGAACAGCACCACCAGCAGCGGCAGCAGCGCGACAAGACTGATCCAGGCGAACAGGTCGAGCATCGGCACGCCCTGCGCGCGCCGCAGCAGCAGATTGGAGAACGCAAAGCTCACCGGCGCGGTCATCAGCACCATGAAAGGAAACACGCTGAAGTCATAGCCGACCGTGAAGCAGATCATCAGCAGTCCGCCCATGGCGATGGCGATACCCGCGACCTGCTGCCGGGTCGGCAATTCCCGCAGGAACAGCGCTGCGGCGCCCACCGTGAACAACGCCTGGCTCTGCACGATCACCGAGGTCAACCCCGCCGGCACGCCATGCGCCATGCCATAGGTCTGCGCCAGGAATTGCGCCACCAAGAGCCAGCTGGTGGCGACGATCAGCAGCCATGATAGCTTCGGCTTCGGCAGGAACAGGCACGGCAGTGCCGTGATGCCGAAGCGCAGCGTGGTGAGCAGCGTCGACGACATTTCGTCGACCGCCATCCGGGTCAGCACGAAGCCGACGCCCCAGATCACGGCCACTGCGACGGCCAACGCGATGTCGAGAGGTTTCATGACTGCGATGCGTGGAGGCTACATCCCCTCCGGTCCGCGGCTGATGGCGGCAACGCCGGTGCGCGAGATCTCGACGAGGCCAAGCGGCCGCATCAGGTCGATAAACTGGTTGATCTTGCCGGTATTGCCGGTGATCTCGAACACGAAGCTCTCGATGGTGGCGTCGATGACGCGCGCGCGGAACGCTTCGGCCAAACGTAACGCTTCGACGCGATGCTCGCCGGTGCCGCGCAACTTCACCATGGCAAGCTCACGCTCGATGGAGCGGCCGGTCAGCGTCATGTCGACCACGCGATGCACCGGGATCATGCGATCGAGCTGATGCTTGATCTGCGTGATCACCATCGGCGTGCCCGTGGTGACGATGGTGATGCGCGAGACATGCTTGTGGCTCTCGGTCTCCGACACCGTGAGACTTTCGATGTTGTAGCCGCGGCCGGAGAAAAGACCGATGACGCGCGCGAGCACGCCGGGCTCATTGGCGACGAGCACCGTCAGCGTATGCGTCTCGTTGGGATCGTGACGCTCTTCCATGAAATAGGCGGAGGCAGGCTGTTCCATTGTCGTTTCCTGTCGAAGTCTCGTTTGGCTTTCGCCACGATGTTACATCCCTCATGGTGAGGAGCGCGGCTTCGCGCGTCTCGAACCATGAGCTTGGACACTCATCCTTCGAGACGCCGCACAAGAGTGCGGCTCCTCAGGATGAGGGCCTGTGTTATCTGCATCACACCAGCGCCTTGCCGCCGGCGAAGGCCGCGGCGGTGGCTTCATCATTGGCTTCCAGCGGCAGCAGCATTTCGTTATGCGCCTTGCCGGACGGGATCATCGGGAAGCAGTTTTCCAGCGCGGCAACGCGGCAGTCGAACAGCACCGGCTTCTTCACCTTGATCATCTCCTGCAGCGCGCCGTCGAGATCGCCGGGCTTGCTGCACTGGAAGCCGACGCCGCCATAGGCTTCCGCCAGCTTGACGAAATCAGGCAGTGCTTCCGAGTACGAATGCGACAGCCGGTTGCCATGCAGCAGCTGCTGCCACTGGCGCACCATGCCCATATACTGATTGTTGAGGATGAAGATCTTGATCGGCAGTTCGTGCTGAACCGCGGCTGACATTTCCTGCATCGTCATCTGCACCGACGCGTCGCCACCGATATCGATGACCAGCGAATCCGGATGCGCGACCTGCACGCCGAGCGCCGCCGGCAGGCCGTAGCCCATAGTGCCGAGACCACCCGACGTCATCCAGCGATGCGGCTCTTCGAAGCCGAAGAACTGCGCCGCCCACATCTGATGCTGGCCGACTTCGGTGGTGATGTAGGTGTCGTGACCGCGCGTCGCCTCGAACAGCCGCTGGATCGCATATTGCGGCAGGATCACATCGTTATTCGTCTTATAGGCCAGCGAATTGCGCGCGCGCCAGGTGGCGATGGTCTTCCACCAGTCCTTGGTGTCAGGCTTCTTCGCCTCGGATTTGAACACCTGCAGGATGTCGCCCAGCACGTTGCCGCAATCGCCGATGATTGGGATATCGACGCGGATGTTCTTGTTGATCGACGACGGATCGATGTCGATATGGATCTTCTTCGAGTTCGGCGAGAACGCGTCCGTACGTCCGGTGATGCGGTCGTCGAAGCGCGCGCCGACGCACAGCATGACGTCACAGTCGTGCATCGCCATGTTCGCTTCGTAAGTGCCGTGCATGCCCAGCATGCCCAGCCAGTTCGGGCCGGAGGCCGGATAGGCGCCGAGGCCCATCAGCGTCGAGGTGATCGGGAAACCGGTGACCTCGACCAGCTCGCGCAGCAGCTTCGATGCCGCGAGACCCGAATTGATGACGCCGCCGCCGGAATAGATGATCGGCTTCTTGGCACCCGCCAGCAGCGACACCGCCTTGCGGATCGCATTGGCATCACCCTTCACGCGCGGCGAATAGGAGATATGGACGTCCGACTTGCGCGGCGGATGATAGGTGCCGGTGGCGAACTGCACATCCTTCGGCACGTCGACGACGACCGGGCCCGGACGGCCGGTGGTGGCGACGTAGAAGGCTTCATGCAGCACCTTGGCGAGATCGTTGACGTCGCGGACCAGCCAGTTGTGCTTGGTGCAGGGCCGCGTGATGCCGACGGTGTCGCATTCCTGGAACGCGTCGTTACCAATGAGATGCGTCGGGACCTGTCCGGTGATGCAGACCAGCGGGATCGAATCCATCAGCGCGTCGGCCAGCGGCGTCACCATATTGGTGGCGCCCGGACCCGAGGTCACCAGCACGACGCCCGGCAAACCCGTCGAGCGCGCATAGCCTTCGGCGGCATGACCGGCGCCCTGCTCGTGGCGGACCAGAATGTGCTCCACTTCGGACTGCTGGTAGATCTCGTCATAGATCGGCAGCACCGCACCACCGGGATAGCCGAAGATGTGCTTGACGCCATGATCAGCAAGCGCGCGCACGATCATCGCGGCGCCGGTCATCTGATTGGGATCGTGAGGCTTGCTGTCGCTCATGGTTCGCTCCGGATGCGCTCTGCGGCGCGGCTTGGTCTGGATGGTCGCTGGGTTCGGAAAGCTTGAAGTTCAGACAATAAAAAAGGGCCCGTTCAGGACCCTGTGCACACCGCTCGGTTCGTGGGTAGCCGTCAGCTACCCCCGGCGGTGCGCCAGGGTACCACGATAATAAGGAGATTCGTAACTTTGTTGCGCACAGGATCGGTCCGACTTTTCATAACTTGCGCGGAACATAGCCAGCAAACGGGGGATGTCAAGGGAAGTTGCTGTGATCGCGCTGATTTTGGAGCCTAGCCGGGTCTTTGGCGTTCGGCGAGCGGAAAAAACGGGCGGGCTGATATGCGCCGCCTCCTCAACCGTCATGCCCGGCGCATGCCGGGTATCCACGCCTTTGGCCGCAAGCGAAAACGTGGATGGCCAGGACATCTAGCGAAGCTCGCTTCGCTCTGCCCGGCCATGACGGCGTGTTGGTTTGCAGGCCTACGCCGCCTTCACCAGCGGCGTTGCACGTTCGATCCGCGCCATTTCCTGCGGCGAGTTCATCGCCTCCCACAAATCGCTGCGGCGCTGCACGTTCAGCCAGAAGTCCGGGCTGTTGCCGAAGACGCGCGCGAGAATGAGCGCGGTCGCCGCGGTCACGTTACGGCGATCGTTGCACAACTCGTTCACATGCTTGCGCTGGACACCCATCGCCTTTGCCAATGTCCCTTGTGTCAGGCCAAGCGGCTGCATGAATTCCTCGACCAGGATTTCACCGACAGTGGCCGGCTTGCGTTTGGTCATCAGCATGAGTCACCTCATCGATAGCTGTGATCGTCGAGATAAAGATCCGACGCTTCGCCGCGGCTGCTGTCCCAGCGGAAGATCAGCCGCCATTGGTTGTTGACGCGGATCGAGTGCAAGCCGCCAAGTTTGCCGCGCAGCTTTTCGAAATGATTGCTCGGCGGTACGCGCAGATCCTGATCGGTGGTCGCATCGTCGATCATCTGAAGCTTGCGAAACAGCCGGCTTTCAAGGTCCGCCGGAATGTTGCGAGAATGGACGTCGTCCACGAAGAAGGCCCGCAACCAATCATCGCGAAACCCGACGATCATTCAGAGCCTCCCAGATGAGCCATTGTACCACCCTATGGGTCAACGGACAAGAGCTCTGGCCAAGCTCGTCCCCGCCTCCTCCACCGTCATCCACGCGAACTCCGGCAGTTGATGCCGAAACCACGTGAACTGCCGCTTGGCGTAGTGGCGCGTATCCGCCTGCCCGATCTCCGCGGCCTCCTCGCGCGAGATCTCGCCGCGGATATGCCGGATCAGCGCCGGCACGCCATGAGCCTTCATCGCCGGCAGCAGCGAATCGAGACCGCGCGCGGCCAGCGCTGCGACTTCGTCCAGCGCGCCTTCATCCAGCATCCGCGCGAACCGCGCATCGATCCGCGCATAAAGCTCATCGCGCTCAGGCGCGAGAAACAGCGCGGTCACGCCCTCCGGTGGCAGCAGCGGCGGCAGGCCTTCGCTATGCCAGTCGGTCAGCGAACGTCCGGTCGCCTCCACCACTTCAAGCGCGCGGGCGATGCGCGTGCGGTCGCGCAGATTGAGCCGCGCAGCGGAGACCGGATCGACCAAAGCGAGCTGCGCATGCAGCGCCTCTGGCCCGTCCCGCTCCAGCCGTGCGCGGACATCGTCGCGCACCTCGGCGGCGACGGGCGGTACGGCCGAGAGCCCGCGCGTCAGCGCCTTGAAGTATAGTCCGGAGCCGCCGATGAAGATCGGCAGTTTGCCTTGCGTCCGCACCTCGGCAAGCACCCGCGCCGCCTCCTCCACCCAGGCGCCGGCGGAGAAATTCACCGCGGCATCGACCGAGCCATAGAGCCGGTGCGGCGCCAGCGCCTCCTCGTCGACCGTCGGCCGCGCCGTCAGCACGCGCAGGTCGCGATAGACCTGCATGCTGTCGGTATTGATGACCACGCCGTTCTGCGCGCGCGCCACGGCCAGCGCCAGCGCCGACTTGCCGCTGGCGGTCGGCCCTGCGATAAGCAGCGCTCTGTTGTCTGGCTTGGAACTCACGTCATGTCTCTCGTCGCGACCCTGATCTGCAATCCCGCCAATCCCGCTCTCGATAGCACGGTGGTCGACGGTCTGCGCGCACTTCTGCCGGGCGACACCGAGGCGCACTGGCTGAGCGACGGCGTCGCCGCAGATATCATGTTTGCCAGCGACCACAACATGCTCGCGCTCGGCGACCGCCTGCGCGCAGCCCGCGGCGACATGCCGATCGACGTTGTCGTGCAGCCTGTCAGCGACCGCCGCAAGAAGCTTTTTCTCGCCGACATGGATTCCACCATGATCGGCCAGGAATGTATCGACGAGCTCGCCGATTTCGCCGGCCTCAAGGCCCATGTGGCTGCGATTACCGAACGCGCCATGCGCGGCGAGATCGAGTTCGAGCCGGCGCTGCGCGAACGCGTGGCGCTGCTGAAAAATCTGAAGGTCGGCGTCGTCGACGAGGTGCTGGCCTCGCGCATCACGCTGACGCCAGGCGGCCGCGAGCTGGTGCAGACCATGCGCGCCAATGGCGCCTATACCTGCCTCGTCTCCGGCGGCTTCACGCTGTTCACAGCCAAGGTCGCCGAACTCGTCGGCTTCCAGGAAAACCGCGCCAACGTGTTGCATGTCGCGGATGGCAAGCTGACCGGCACGGTGGCCGAGCCGATCCTCGGCAAGGCCGCGAAACTCGCCACACTCGTGGAGCTGCGCGAGTCCTTCGATCTCGACAATCTCGACACCATGGCCGTCGGCGACGGCGCCAACGATCTCGCCATGATCCAGGATGCAGGCCTCGGCGTCGCCTATCACGCCAAGCCGGCCGTGGCTGCATCGGCAGCAGCCCGGATCGACCACGGCGATCTCACCGCGCTACTGTATGCGCAGGGCTACAAGCGCAGCACGTTTGTGACCGCGTAGGCACGGCCAAAGTCTAAACGTAAATTGAACCACTGCGGCAGCCGCAGCGTCAAACGACCGGTCTTCAGTTACGAAAGCACCGGTCATCATGCCGCCGTTGGATTTATCGGGTCTCGTTCCGCTCTTCGCTTTGATTTGGATTCTCGTGCCCCTAATGGAATGCGTGCGGACGTTCCTGGCCGACAGGCCGCTTTCCGCACGCCAACTTCTCCATACCGGCTGGCGAAGCATCTATGCGGGCGCATGGCTGACGATGTTTCTCGTTCTCCAGCAAGCTTACAGGCAGCAGGCAATATCGCTTCGCACGCTGGTTCTGCTGCTACTTGCGACATTCGCGGTGCTGCTGACCGCCGACTGGTTGATCAAACAGCGCTATCCCGAGAAGGAACCGGTCACTGAGCCGCCCGCCTAAAAATAAGATTCCCGGAGTGTTCATCCCATGACGAGATTCCCCGCCACTCCAGTTGGAGTGGCGGGGAATCTCGACGTGTTCTGGTGGCTTCAGCCGCAAACTCTAATTGTCGTCGCCCGACTTGATCGGGCGGCCCAGTAAACGCAGGCCATCGTGACGAAGCGCAACGCCGGCGTTTACTGGGCTCCCCGCTTTCGTGAGGGCAACAGGCCGACGCCAAACATTTTTTCCTATCTTCCGTTGACACCATCCCCATAAGGTTTATATTCCCCCTCGTCCTGCCCCACCGAGAGGGGCGATCGCGATCGTCACGTTCGCGGGGTGGGATGCGGTGGACGCCGGAGATGCGGCGTCACGCGGTTCATGGGGAACGTCTGTCTTCGGGCAGGACGGATCTGCGCCAGCACTGCCACTGGCAGGGAGACGGCCGACCTTCGGATGGAATGACCCTCTGAACAGTGTGACGGACGACCAAGTCAAAACGCGTTCGGCCTAGTCGCTTGAGGCTCCCTTCCCATCGCCTTGGGACTTTAATTCGCGATCGGAGCGTTCGTCGAGGCAAAGTGCAAGCAACCGAAAAACACCGCATGCGGAACGCTGGGCAATCGCTCGGCGCCTCCGAAAGTCCTGATGCACTCTAGATTGCGGAAGACCGCATCGCATCAGGCCCAAGGGTGCAACGGGCACCCGGCGTTCCGCACGCCCTCTCACAGGAGGGTGGGAATGCAAGCGACGACGGCGCCCCCGCGCCGCAAACAATGGGGGCGATGACGCATGTCTGAAGGGTAGTGGCTGTTTAACATTCACATCTGCAACGGCGCGCAGGCGTTTGTGGAATCCCTCCCCCCGCGCGAAGCGAAGCTTCGCTAGGCGGGCAGGGTCGGCCGAAGGAGGCGATGCGCAGCATCGACGAAGTGGAGGCCGGGGTGGGGGTGCCACGAGCGACGCCCTCACGTGGGGCACCCCACCCGTCACGTTTGTTCGCTTCGCTCTCAAACGCGCCACCCTCCCCGCTGCGCGCGGCTTCGCCGCGCTTGAGGGAGGGAGAAGAAAGAGCCCTACTGCACGCTCAGCGCCACAAAGCGCAGCTCGCCTTCGGCATTCGACACCAGCAGCAGCACCGACTTCTTGCCGTCCTTCTTCAAGGCATCGACGCGCTTCTTGACGTCGGCGGCGTTGGTGACCGCTTCCTGCGCGACCTCGACGATGACGTCGCCGGCGGCTAGGCGCTTCTCGGCGGCGTCGGAGCCGGCATCGACGCCGGTCACGATGACGCCCTTCACGCTGTCCTTGATCTTGTACTTGGTGCGCAGATCCTTGCTGAGACCGGTGAGGTCGAGGCCCAGCGCCTTCTGCGTCGCCGGCTTCTCGGCTTCCGGCGTGGCCTTGATCGAGGCCTGCACCGGCTTGTCATCCTCGAGACGTCCGAGGGTGACCTGCTTGGTCTCTTCCTTGCCCTTGCGAATGATCAGCACATTGACCGCCTTGCCGACGGCGGTGCCGGCAACGATGCGCGACAGGTCCTTCGGCTCCTTGACGTCACGGCCGTCGAACTTGATCACCACATCGCCGGGCTCGAGGCCGGCAGGCTTGGCCGGGCCCTTGTCGTCGACACCCGCGATCAGTGCGCCGCGCGCCGGCTTGATGTTCAGGCTCTCGGCAATCTCGTCCGTCACCGGCTGGATGCGCACGCCGAGCCAGCCGCGGCGGACTTCCTTGTATTCGCGCAGCTGCTCGATGACGCCGACCACGGTCTTCGACGGCACGGCGAAGCCGAGGCCGATGGAGCCGCCGGTGGGCGAGATGATCAGCGTGTTCACGCCAACCACTTCGCCCTCGAGGTTGAACAGCGGACCGCCCGAATTGCCGCGATTGATCGAGGCGTCAGTCTGGATGTAGCTGTCATAGGGGCTGTTATTGCTGATCTCGCGGTTACGCGCCGAGACGATGCCCGCAGTGACGCTGCCGCCGAGCGAAAACGGATTGCCGATCGCGATCACCCATTCGCCAAGCCGCAGTTTCTCGCTATCGCCGAACTTCACGGCGACCACAGGCTTTACCGGGGTAAACTTCAGCACTGCCAGATCGGTCTTCTTGTCGACGCCGACCAGCTCGGCCTTGATCTTGGTGCCGTCATTCATGATGACGGTGATCTCGTCGGCACCATCGATGACATGGTTGTTCGTGACCACGACGCCCGAGGTGTCGATAATGAAACCGGAGCCGAGCGAATTGGTCTTGCGCGGCTGCAGGCCGCCATTCTTGTCGCCGCCGGGGCGCCCGCCGCGGTTCTTGAAGAAGTCGTCGAAGAACTCCTCGAACGGCGAGCCTGGCGGCAGTTGCGGCATCGCCCCGCGGCCACCGCCCTCCCCCTTGTCGCTGTTCTTCGCCTCGACAGTCGAGGTGGTCGAGATATTGACCACGGAATCGATCACCTTCTCGGCGACGTCGGCGATGCCATCCGGTCCGCGGCCCGAGGCCGGCGCGGAAAACGTGGCGACCGCGGCGCCAAAACAAAGCGCCGTCAGCAGCGGACGCAGGCCGCTATACGGTGCACGGCGCGAAACGGAGCTCAGAGAGGGATGAGCGATGGACATGTCGGAAACGTCTCCAAAAGAGAGTCGGCAAATTTGACTGAGAGTGCGCCCGAACGGCGACATCGCGCAAGCCTTCGCGCGGGCCATCCGGCTGGCCCATCTGGGACGTGGATTGCGGCGGAATGCGGACGTAAACGTGCACGATCGCGTTGATCGGGAAGAGCTTTTTCGGACGCCCGGAGAGATTATGAGCCGCCGCTAGCGCCGGATCGCCCAGATCAGGATCAGGCCGCCGACGGCCGAGACCAGACCGGCGATGCGCAGGATATTGTCAGGGCTTTGCAGCGCGCTCTTCATCGCGCGGCGCATCCATCCGGGAAATGCCAGGAACAGGATGCCTTCGAACACGAACAGGATTCCGATGCCGATGAGGAAGTCGGCAAACGCTATGGACCTCATCCGACTTCAACTCCCGAACGTTCGCACCCTGGCCGCAGTTTCTTGGCAGTTTTCTTGGCGCTTTTCTGAAAACAAATGAGGCGCGCCACGATGGCGCGCCTCATCCTTTAGATCAGAGTGGCAGCGAACGCAAAACAGGTATCCGCGTAAGCTTAACCAGTGACGCCGTTACTGCGGCTTTGCCGCGGGGGGCTTGCCCGACGGATTGGCGAAGAAGCGGAAGAACTCCGAATCCGGCCGCAGCAGGAAGCGGGTGTCGTTGCTCTTCAATCCGTTCTCGTAAGCCGTCATCGAGCGGTAGAACGCGAAGAACTCCGGATCCTGGCCGTAGGATTCGGCAAACAGACGGTTGCGCTCGCCGTCGCCCGCACCGCGGGTTTGTTCAGCCGTCGAATTCGCATCGGCGATGATCACCGTTGCTTCACGATCGGCCTTGGAGCGAATCTCCTGCGCCTTCTGGCCACCGCCGGCGCGGAATTCAGCAGCTTCCCGCTGACGCTCGGTCTGCATCCGCTGATACACCGCCTGGCTGTTCGCCTCCGGCAGATCGGCGCGGCGGATACGAACGTCGACGACGGAGATGCCGTAACCGTCGGCTTCCTTGTCGAGCTGCTCGCGGATCTTGTTCATCAGGTTCTCGCGCTCGTCGCGCACGATCTGGATGAAGGTGACCTCGCCGAGCACACGGCGCATGGCCGCGTTGAGCAGCGTGGTGAGCTGGATGTTCGCAGCCTGGATCGAGCCGATGCTCTGGTAGAAGCGCAGGGCATTCTTGATCTTGTAGCGAGCGAAGGCATCGACCACCAGACGACGCTGGTCGTTGGCGATGATTTCCTGAGCCGGGTTTTCCAGATCGAGGATACGCTTGTCGATCGAGATCACGCTGTCGATGAACGGGATCTTGAAGTTCAGACCGGGTTCGGTGACCACGCGAACGGGCTCGCCGAGTCGCACCACAAGGGCCTGTTCAGTCTGGCGCACCGTATAGATCGAGCCGAAGCCCACGATGACCAGCACCAGCACTACAATCAGTGCAACGATACCTGAGATGCCGGTTTTCATCGGGTGCTCCCGCTCTGCTGAGGCTGACCAGATGGCGCCGGAGGCTGACGCCGCGGCGTCAGTTCATTCAAGGGAAGGTAAGGCACGACGCCTTGCGACGCACCGGCGCCCTGGCCGCCGTCATAGACCAGCTTCTCGGCTCCGCCGAAGATCCGCTCCATGGTTTCGAGATAGATACGCTGACGGGTTACGTCAGGCGCCTTTTTGTACTCGTCGTAGACCTTCAGGAAGCGCGCACTCTGGCCCTTTGCTTCGGCGATCGCCTGTTCGCGATAGCCTTCGGCGACCTGCAGGATCTGCGCAGCACGACCGCGCGCATCGGGAACGACGCGGTTGGTATAGGTCTGGGCTTCGTTCTGCAGACGCTGGGCGTCGGCCTGCGCCGCCTGCACGTCACGGAACGCATCGATCACCTGTGCCGGCGGATCGACCTTCTGCAGCTGGACCTGCTGGATCAGGACGCCGGCGCTATAGCCGTCGAGCGTCTTCTGCATCAGTTCCTGCACCTGGGTTTCGGTGGTGGTGCGTGCGCCGGTGAGGATCGGCTGAATGTTGGCGCGGCCCACGACTTCACGCATCACGCTTTCGGCGACCGCTTTCACGGTGCCTTCGGGGTTCTGGATGTTGAACAGGAAGTTGCCGACCCCGTCGGGCTTGATGCGCCACAACACGGTGAAGTCGACATCGACGATGTTCTCGTCGCCGGTCAGCATCAGGCTCTCTTCCGGCACATCGCGGATGGTGCGGCCACGGCGACCGGTGTCTTCCAGGATCGACATGCCGACCGACAGCGTCGATACGCGCAGCGCCTTCGGCAACAGCACGGTCTCGATCGGATAAGGCAGATGATAGTTCAGGCCGGGCTGCACGGTGCGGACATGCTTGCCGAAGCGCAGCACGACACCGAGCTCTTCGGACTGCACGCGGAAGAAACCGGACAGCCCCCAGATCACGAGCGCCACGGCGAGCACGAGCGCGATGCCCATGCCGCTGACGAAGCCGCCGGGCAGCATCGACTGCAGGCGGTCCTGCCCCTTGCGCAGCAGATCCTCAAGATCAGGCGGCCTCGGTCCGGATGATTGCGGACCAGAACCCCAGGGTCCCTTCGGACCAGAGCCCCATGGGCCTCCGCCTTGATTCTTCCACGGCATTCAACACTCTCCTCTGCGCGGCCGGACATACCGGTCTCGCCACGTCTGCAGGCTTTATAGGGGACGACCCCAGCTCTTACAACGCGGGGTTCTTGATCGCTGGAGCTATGCCCGAGGCCGCGAAAGTCAATGTTAACGGGCGGAAAACGCGGTTAACGAGGCGCTCTCCGGCAATATGTCACATAGGAGAAATCGACGCTGTCCTCGCCCGCCGCCGCATTCCTGACGCGTGCCACTTCTTCCCACACAGTGAGATCGACCGGCGGCATAAAGGTATCGCCGGTCGGCTGCGCGTGAACTTCGGTCACTTCGAGACGGCCGGCGATCCCCATCCATTGGGCATAGATCTCGGCGCCGCCGATCACGGCAATCTCAGTGACCAAACGCCGCAGCGCATCGCCAGTCGCCACCGCGCGCGCATCGGCAAGCGACGCGGTGACTACAGCCCCAGCGGCCTGATAGTCGGCATTGCGCGTGATGACGATATTGGTGCGGCCCGGCAGCGGTCGCTTCGGAAACGACTCGAACGTCTTGCGCCCCATCACAATCGGCTTGCCCATCGTCAGCGCCTTGAAGCGCTGCATGTCGGACTTGAGCCGCCATGGAATGGCATTGCCCTGCCCGATCACGCCGTTCTCGGCGACGGCATAGACGAAGACAATCTGAGGGACAGCCGTCGTTGCGGTCACACCGCAACCTCGGCCTTGATATGCGGATGCGGATCGTAGCCTTCGAGGGTGAAGTCCTCATAGCGGAACGCGAAGATGTCCTTCACGTCCGGATTGATCTTCATCACCGGCAGCGTACGCGTCGGCCGCGTCAACTGCAGCCGCGCTTGCTCCAGATGGTTGGAATAGAGATGCGTGTCGCCAAGGGTATGAACGAAGTCGCCGGGCTTGAGACCCGTGACCTGCGCGATCATCATCGTCAGCAGTGCATAGGAGGCGATATTGAACGGCACGCCGAGGAAGACGTCGGCCGAGCGCTGATAGAGCTGGCACGACAGCTTGCCGTTCACGACATAGAATTGGAAAAGACAATGACATGGCGGCAGCGCCATCTTGTCGATCTCGGCGGGATTCCACGCCGTCACGATCAGCCGGCGCGAGTCCGGATTGCGCTTGATCATATCGACCACATTGGCGATCTGGTCGATGCTCCGTCCGTCGGGCGCCGGCCATGAGCGCCACTGCGATCCATAGACCGGGCCGAGATCACCATTGGCGTCCGCCCATTCATCCCAGATCGAGACGCCGTGGTCCTTGAGATATTTGATATTGGTATCGCCTGCCAAAAACCACAGCAGCTCGTGGATGATCGCCTTCAGCGAAAGCTTCTTGGTGGTCAGCACGGGGAAACCATCACTGAGCTTGAAGCGCATCTGATGGCCGAACACCGACAGCGTGCCTGTGCCGGTGCGGTCGTGCTTCTCGGCACCGTCGCTCAGGATTCGCTCTAGCAGGTCGTGATACTGGTTCATGGTCGATCTTGCGGGCTTGTGAGCGGGCGAACTTATCGCCTCGTCCGGTGGTCGGACACGCCGATTCCCGGATTATACCCGAAAAAGTGTGTCCCTGCCCCGCAAACGGCAAGGGCTGGATCCCTGGGGATCCAGCCCTTGAAATCAACCGGTTAGCCGGTTCCGATCACATCGCGGGCTTCAATACCGCCGACCACTTCTCGACTTCGCTCTTCACCAGCGAACCGAGCGCAGCCTGGGTGCGGGCTTCCGGCTTCGGAATGTCCGAACCGAGATCGAGCAGACGCTTCTTGACGTTCTCGTCGTCCAGCGCCTTGGCGGCCGCGGCGTTCAGCTTGGCAGTGATCGCGGCAGGCGTGCCCTTGGGTGCGAAGATCGCGTTCCAGGCCGAGGCCTGATACTTCGGCAGACCGGCTTCGATGGTGGTCGGGACGTCCGGCAGCGACGGGTTACGATCGGGCGTCGCAATGGCATAGGCCTTGATGGTGCCGCCCTTGATCTGCGGAACCGCGTTGACGATCTGGTCGCACATATAATCGACCTGACCACCGACCAGCGCGTTCATCGCCGGACCGGTGCCATTGAACGGCACGCCGGTCGGCTTGATATCCAGAACCGAGCTCAGCAATTCGCAGGACGAGTACGACACAGAACCGACGCCGGCATGGGCCATGTTCAACTTGTCGCTGTTGGCCTTCACATAGGTGACGAATTCCTTGAGATCCTTTGGCGCGAAATCCTTCTTCGCCAGGATCAGGATCGGCGTGCCGGCGAGCAGCGCGACGGGCTCGAAATCCTTCTCGGGGTGATAAGCGAGCTTCGGATACAGCGGCACCGCCGCAGCATGGGTGCCCATGTGGCCGGTGATGATCGTGTAGCCGTCATTGGCCGCACGCGCTGCACGCGTCGCGCCGGTCGTGCCGCCAGCGCCGACGACGTTCTCGATGATGATCTGCTGGCCCAGCGTCTTCGACATGTCCGCAGCGACGATGCGCGCGATCACATCGGTGGGGCCGCCGGCCGCGAACGGCACGATCATGGTGATGTTGCGCGTCGGGTATTCCTGCGCCTGAACAGTGGTTGCCAGTGCGCCGAAGCCGGCGACGGCCGCCAGGCCACTGATCGCAACTCTGCGATTGAACAGCTTCATTTGGTTTCCTCCGAAAATGTTTTTGCCGCGAAAATAACGACAGTCGCGGGACTGAATACAAGCAAAGGCCCGAAGTCTATTCGACTTCGGGCCGTGGCGTAACGACGCAGATGTGTGGAGAGATTCGTCAGCTCTCGGATTCGACGAAGACTTCGTCGCGTTTCTTTCGCAGTGCGGGAAGCACAGCGAGGATCAGCAGGAACGCCGAGATTGCCATCAGGGTGGCCGACAACGGACGGGTGAAAAACACCGTCGCATCGCCGCGCGAGATCAGCAGTGCACGACGCAGGTTCTCTTCCATCAGCGGACCAAGCACCATGCCGAGCAGCAGCGGCGCCGGTTCAAAGTCATGCTTGATCAACCAGTAGCCGAGCAAACCGAACACGCCTGCGAGCACCACGTCCATCGGTGCGTTGTTCACCGAATAGATGCCGATGCTGCAGAACACCACGATCGACGGGAACATCAGGCGATACGGCACACGAAGCAGCCGAACCCAGATGCCGACCATCGGCAGGTTGATGACGAGCAGCATCAGGTTTCCGATCCACATCGAGGCGATCATGCCCCAGACGAGTTCCGGCTGCTTCTGCATCACCTGCGGGCCCGGCACGATGCCATGGATGGTCATCGCGCCGACCATCAGCGCCATCACCGCGTTCGGCGGAATGCCGAGGGTGAGCAGCGGGATGAACGAGGTTTGCGCTGCAGCGTTGTTGGCGCTTTCCGGCGCCGCAACGCCTTCGATCGCTCCGCGACCGAAACGCTTCGGATCCTTCGACAGCTTCTTCTCAAGCGTATAGGCCGCGAAGGATGCGATGACCGCGCCGCCGCCCGGCAGAATGCCGAGAATGGAGCCGAGCACCGTGCCGCGCAGAATTGCCGGCGCAGAGTCCTTCAAATCCTTCTTGGTCGGCATCAGGCCCGTGACCTTCTGCTGCACGAGCTGGCGATCTTCCTCGCCGCCCGCATCCAGGTTGCGGATGATTTCCGCAAAGCCGAACAGACCCATGGCGACCGTAGCGAAGCCTAGGCCGTCAGCGAGTTCAGGGATGTTGAACGACATGCGCGACGCACCGGTCTCGATGTCGGAGCCAACCATGGACAGCAGCAGACCGAATACGATCATCGCGATCGCCTTCAGCACCGAGCCCTTGGCAAGCACCACGGCAAAGATCAGGCCGAGCACCATGAGCGAGAAGTATTCTGCAGGACCGAACGCAAGCGCGAGCTTGGTGAGCGGCGCGCCGAGCACAGCGATAAGGACCGTCGCAACGCAACCCGCAAAGAACGAGCCGATTGCTGCAATCGCGAGCGCCGGACCGGCACGGCCCTGCTTCGCCATCTGGAAGCCGTCGAGCGCAGTTACGACCGAACCTGCTTCACCCGGAATATTGACCAGGATCGACGTGGTCGAACCGCCATATTGCGCACCGTAATAGATGCCGGCGAGCATGATCAGCGCGCCGACCGGCGGCAGACCGAACGTGATCGGCAGCAACATCGCCACGGTGGCAATGGTACCGATGCCCGGCAGAACGCCGACCAGCGTACCGACCAGCGCACCGATCAGACACAGCAGAATATTGATCGGAAGCGGGATCGACATTCCGCCAAGGAACGCCGGCGTCCACTGCACGAACTGGAAGACGGTGCTGAAGCCAAGACCGAGATTCGAAAAAAGATCACCCATGACGCCCTCGTTCTTAGCGGATCAGAAATGTCGGCCACATCTGCAACGGCAGACCAAGCGCATACGGGAACAGCAAGGCGCAGAAGCCCGTTAGGCAGGCGCCAACGATGATCGTTTCTTTCCAGCGCGTCTCGGGCGTGCCGAGCGCAGCAATCAGAAAACTCGACATCGCCGCGAAGATCATGCCCATCGGACGAATGCCGACCGCGAAAACCAGAATGGCCAGCGCCACAAAAAACGGACCGCGCCAGTGGAACTTGGAGAGCCCGGGGCCCTCTGTGAAAATGCCGACAACGGTTACGGCTGCACCAAGACCCAGCAGCAGAATGCCGAACATCCGCGGCGCGGTACCTGCTCCGAACGAGAAGCCATGCATGCCCTGCAGATCGCTGGATGCCCACAGAGCAAATGCAGCAATCGCCACCAAAGCAAGGCCGCCGATAAAGTCTTGAGGGCCTTTGACCCAGCTCGGTAAGATGGATTTCTCCGGCGCATGGCTCGGCGCATCACTCATTGGTACGTTCCCCTGTCACGAGCATTTAGCCCAAACAACATCGTTCGGAGACCGCCCAACGGCTCCGTGGTCAAGCTTGCTAGCGATTTTCGTCAGAGAACGCCAGCGAAACCAAGAAGGCCCCCGGCAACTAACAACCATAGCGGGTTAAGCCGCGTGGCAAACGCCAAAACGGCGGCGCTCCCCGTTACCAGAAACGCCGTCCAGGTGGTGTCAGAAGCGAACAGCAGAACCAACCCGCTCGCGCTCATGAGACCTATCGATAAGGGGACCAGCGCGGCCTGTACGATTCCCGGCCATTGCGCGTGGCCCGAGCGCGCAAGCAATTGGCTGACAAAATAAGCAAACACGGCCGTCGGCCCGCACATGGCCAGTGTTGCAACCATCGCACCGAGGATGCCAGCGACCTGATAACCGATCAGCGTCACAATGAGAACATTCGGCCCCGGCGACAGCTGCGAGATCGCAAACACATCCGCGAACTGCTTGTCGGACATCCAGTGGTTGACATCGACCGCGAGCCGATGAATTTCGGGAATGGCCGAATTGGCGCCGCCCACGGCAAAAAGCGACATCAGCCCGAACGACCAGGCCAGCGTGACAAGCGATCCGGGAGTGGCATCGTTCATGCTGCCGCCCGCCGTCGCATCAACATGGTCAGGCCGATACTGACGGGAATCGACACCAGAAGAACGGTCGGCAATGGCCATCGCATCACGCCAACGGCGACGAAAACGGCGATCAGGAGCGCCAGGCTGACGGGCTCACGCTTCTTCAGAAGAGGCAGCATCATTCGGAAAATCACCGCGAACAGCAGTCCAACGGCAGCGCATGAGACGCCGGCAAGTGTGCGCCGCAGCGCTTCGATATCCCCAAAGCGTGCATACAGGATCGCCAGAATGGTCACGATGACCACGGGCGGACCCAGCAATCCCGCAAAGGCTGCAATAGCGCCAGGCACACCGCGAAACCGCGCCCCGAACACCACCGACAGATTGACGATATTCGGCCCCGGCAAGAAATGGCAAAGTGCGAAAGTCTCATTGAATTCCTCGGGCGTCATCCAGCCGTGCTGCTCGACGATCGCCCGGCGCGCCCAAACCAGAACACCACCGAAACCGGCCAGGGACATCTTTGCAAAGGCAAGGAATAGCGTCAGCAGTCCCGGCGGCGATGCCGACGCGAGTTCCGCAATGGGGGCATCAGCCTGTGGTGAACTTGGACGCATGATCCAGAACTAGGGCCATCCGCCCATCGGGCCAATCGATTTTTGCCTGTTTCCACGCCAATCGGCGGTTGAAATGACCGCCCGGCTGTATCGCGTCCAATTTGCGTCATATATAGAGGGCGCCAGCTTTTCCGGCTGCTGACCTCGGGTCAAGACCGGGATAGAATAGATAGAACAGTATGTGACGCGAGTCGGCCTCCGGCCTCGCCCTCACTCCATATATGGCCATGACCAAGACAAGCGACGGGACCGACCGATGGCAACCGATCATATTCGATACGATGTGCTGGCGCGCGACGCCCTTCGTGGCGTTCTGCGGCGCGTGCTGATCGACGCTGCCGAGCATGGCCTGCCGGGCGAGCACCACTTCTTTATCACCTTCGTTTCAACGGCCGACGGCGTCAAACTGTCGCCGCGCCTGCTGGCCCAGTATCCAGAGGAAATGACGGTGATCCTGCAGCATCAGTTCTGGGATCTCGTGGTCACCGAAGATCGCTTCGAGGTCGGCCTGTCCTTTAACGGCATCCCCGAGCGCCTCGTCGTGCCGTTCAACGCCATCAAGAGTTTCTACGATCCCTCGGTGCAGTTCGGCCTGCAGTTCGAAACCGAAACCGCTGTAGAGACCCCGGCTGCCGGTGCGTCGTCCGCAGCCACTGCGGCATCTGCTCTCGCCGCCCCTCCGGCTCCGCCCGCGCCTGCTTCAGAGGAAGAACCGCCAAAATCGGGCGAAGGTGCAGAAGTCGTCCGTTTAGACCGCTTCCGGAAAAAATAATCGCAAGACGTTGTAAGGTGCCGGGGCCGCGTTCGCGCGGCCCCATTCTTATGCGCCGCACCCGCCAGAAGTCTCTGCAGGGAGCGCGGCATCGCAAGGACCGTACCCATGGCCAAATCCTCGAAGACCTCCGCCACCACCCGCACCGAAACCGACAGCTTCGGTCCGATCGAGGTCGCAGCGGATCGTTATTGGGGAGCCCAAACGGAACGGTCGCGACAGAATTTCAAGATCGGTCACGATCGCATGCCGATGCCGATCATTCGCGCGCTCGGCATCGTCAAGCTGGCGGCGGCCGAAACCAATCGCGAACTCAAACTTCTCGAGCCCAAGCTTGCAAAGGCCATTGTGAGCGCAGCACGCGAAGTCATCGACGGGAAACTGGATGATCACTTCCCATTGGTCGTCTGGCAAACCGGCTCCGGCACGCAGACCAACATGAATCTCAACGAGGTCATTGCCAATCGTGCGAACGAGCTTCTTGGCGGTGAACGCGGCGCCAAGAAGCCAGTGCATCCCAATGACCATGTCAACATGAGTCAATCGTCCAACGATTCGTTTCCGACTGCGATGCACATTGCGGCAACGCAGGGTATTGTTGAGTACCTCATCCCCGCACTAAGCGAACTACATGCTGCGTTGCGCAAGAAGGAAAAAGCCTTCGCAAAGATCGTGAAGATCGGACGTACACATACACAAGACGCGACGCCGCTCACGCTCGGGCAGGAGTTTTCAGGCTATGCCGCACAGATCGAAAGCGGCATCAAACGCCTACGAAGCGTCGTGAAGGATCTCTACCCGCTCGCCCAAGGTGGAACTGCAGTCGGGACCGGCCTCAACTCCAAGCCTCGTTTTGCGAAGTTGTTCGCGAAGCACGCAGCAACAATTACCAAGCTGCCTTTCATCACTGCACCGAACAAATTCGAAGCACTCGCATCAAACGACGCCTATGTGTTTGCACACGGTGCGATCAACTCAGTTGCAACTAGTCTATTTAAGATTGCAAACGACATCCGATTGCTCGGATCTGGCCCGCGTTCCGGACTTGGCGAATTGATACTTCCGGAGAACGAGCCTGGCTCATCGATCATGCCTGGAAAGGTAAATCCGACACAATGTGAAGCAATGACAATGGTATGCTGTCAGGTATTCGGTAACCACACGGCAATTACGGTGGCCGGCAGTCAGGGTCACTTCGAGCTCAATGTCTACAAGCCGGTGATGGCCCATTGCATGATGCAGTCCATCCAATTGATGGCAGACGTTGCGCGATCCTTCACAGAGCACTGCATCAACGGCATTCGCGCCGATGAAAAACGAATTCATGAGTTGATGGAACGATCACTGATGCTCGTGACTGCACTCGCACCGAAAATCGGTTACGATAACGCGGCGAAAGTAGCTAAGGTTGCTCATGCAAACGGAACGACATTGAAGGAGGAAGCGCTGCGGCTCGGTTTTGTTAGTGCAGCAGAGTTCGATCTTCTTGTTCAGCCGGCCAAAATGATACATCCTGGGTAAGCAAGAATATTTGCTCACAGCTTGTTGAGAATAACTCCAGAAGGAAATAGTTATAATTCATATCTGCTAAATGGTTAGAATGGTCGCATATCAGACGCGTTTTTCCTTGTGATACAGCAGAAGGTGATCTGGTTACGCTTCGTAGATGACTTCATTTTTCTGCGGAGCTTGTTTGGAACTACGGAGAATATTTTAGGATGGATACCGAAACCGAATTCACCCTCGTCTCGTACAACTACTGGATGGTGAAGACGACGTTTCCCACCCCATCATTTTTTAAAGACAGGAGCGATCATGGGTGACCTGATCAATCTCAATCGCTTCAAGAAGCGCACTGCACGAGAGGAATCGGCAAAACAAGCCGATATAAACCGTGCGCGCTTCGGACGAACTAAGTCAGAACGAACATTGCAGGAGCAGCGCACAGTCCGTGCGAACAACGTGCTGGATCAGCATCACATCGATGGCGAGGACGCATCATGAAATCGCCCGTAGTTAAGAGATCGATCGTTGTTGCGGGTCACAAGACCAGCGTGAGTCTCGAAGAGGCGTTCTGGAACGGCATGAAGGAGATTTCGAATCTTCGCGACATGACGCTTTCCGAGCTGGTTGGTGAGATCGACACAAACCGTCAACAGGGCAATTTGTCGTCCGCGATTCGGCTGTTCGTGCTCGATTACTTCCGTACACGTGCCGTTCCGCAACAGCGGATGCCGGAGCACAATCTCTCGGCGTAAACACAGCCGACCTTCAGCGAATCGCTTCGCCGTCGGTCGTGTTTGCTGAGTCATCGTCAGAACGTCGGCCGCGCTGAACTCGCGGTCGGCGGTGTCAGTACTAGCGGAGGCGCGGGCCTCGGCCTTGGTGCGCGCGCAGCACCGGGTGCCGGACGAACTTCAATGGGTGCTGGCAGCGGCGCAACCTGCTGACTCGCAACAGGCGGTGTCGCAGGACGAGGCGTAGCAGCCTTCGGTGCAAGACGGCGCGGATCGCGACCGGGAAGAAGCACATCGGAGGGCGCAGAGGCTGTCGGTGGATCGCTCGCAGGCGTCTGCGTGTCGACGGGCAGCGAGGCGGACGGCGGGGGAACGGCAACGGGCACAGCCGCCGGTGGCAACTCACCGCGTTCAAGCGAATCAAGCCGGCGCGTCTCGCGATCGATTGCGCGCACTGCGAGCCAGGATGATAACGCCGCCACATCTAGCGTGCGATCAAGCTTATCAGGCGTTCCCACCGCGAAGATCTGAACTTCCGGTCGAACGCTCGACGTCCCCGCGCTCGTGCCGGTCAATGTCGCGCGCATATCCACCTGGTCGGCAACGATATCGTAACCTCCTGACACGATGGCACGCCCTCCTTCGCCATCGAGCGTCGTCGCACCAACGCGCAGGCGGCTATCCTTGATACTGAACGGGACCTGCACCGAAGTTACGGACAATGCACCGCCGGTGATCGCTGTATCGACGATCTGACGCAACTTGACGTCATTCGTGGCCTGCCCAGAATCGCTGGCGCGAATGGCAATGTCAAAGGCACGTGGATCGAGGCCATTGATGCGCGCCCCGTCGATCGTCAGCAATCCACTGCCGGACAATGCGCCTTCCAGAGCCGAGGCACTCCGCCCCTGACTGGCCAGCGTCATCCGCAGCGACGTCTTGCCCCCGGGCATTGTCAGAGAGCGATAGCGCAACGCCGCTCCATCTACGCCGGAAAATTGCACACGGGCGCCAAGCGCATATCCGCTGATCGATGGCTTCAGATCGACATCGGCCGTGATCTCGCCGCCACCGACAGACCCTTTGATCGTATCGATCGTCAGGGCCTGGCCATCACTCTTCACAGTGCCACTGATGGGACGCAATTCAACACCGCCAGGCAATGTCCCGCGCAGCGCCTGAAAGGCCAACTGCCCGCGCCATCCCTGCAGCACACCATGCCCGAGCGGATCCGTGGCGTCGCGACCTCTCGTGCCCACAGCGAGACCAAAGGCCGGTCCAAGTTCGATCGCATCCATGCCGATCTGACCATCGATGGCTTTCTCGGCACCGAGCGTCAGCGCAATACGGCCGCGCACGCGCGAGCCAGCCAGTGTGCTGTCGATATCCTCCAACGTAACTTTGTCGCCGTTCAATGTGAGCCGCGATGACAGGCTGACATTCTGCGCGGCCGCATCCGACGGCTTGAGAGCGACCAGCGGCGCCAGATTGGCGCGACGTATCGCAAGCGCGAGCGATGCTTTCGGTGATCCCGCCCAAGGTTCTGCACTACCCTGAACATCGGCATCGACATCCGCGCCGGACAGTTTTGCCGTGACGCGCAGCGGCGCGCGCCATTGTCCTTTTGCCGATCCTTCGAAATTCACAACGGCGTCGCTTGCGGCGATCACGTTACTCAGGCCCAACAATGCGAGAAGTTGCCCGCCCTGCCCGGCCAATTTAGACTCGAGTGTCACATCGCTGCGCGACAGCTCATTGAGGTCGACGCCACGCATCGCCGCTAGGGGAGCAGATGCGGTCAACGTCGTCGTCCCCTTCACCTGCGCCGCATCGATATCGAATACGGCGCGCGCATTTGTGCGATCGGCGCGTTGTTGATCCTTTGCCAGATCGAGCGACAGTTTGACTCGAACCGCGCCGGGCGTCGCGGTCATGGCGCTGAGCCTCGCCGCAACAGACGGCGCCAGCGGCGTGAGCAAGTTGCTGATCTGACTCATCGATGCGGACGTGGCGTTGAGTGTCAGTCCGCCCGTGGCTTCCATGCGATCGAACGACGCGCGGCCGTCGAGCATCAGGCCGGTGGCTTCACCGACTTTGAAGCGATCGACCGAGATCGTCTTTGGGCTGTAGGCCAGTTGCGCCACGAACGGGCGCATCTCCTGCCCGGCTGACACAGCACGACCGATATCGAGTGACACCTGCCCTACATCTGGCCACTCGGCCTGCGGCTCGCCAAGCGATCGGATCAAAGCCACCGCTGCGTCGAGATCGAGCCGGTCGGCCTTCAGGTCGGCATCGAAGCGGGAGCCGCCAGCAGCCGAGGAATACGAATATGCAGCACGACCTTCGATCGTACCCCCGTCGATCTCCGCCTTCAGTGCCTCGATGGCCAAGCGATTGGACACCGAAGTGATATTGCCACGAATGCGTAGCGGCTTCTGATTGCGCAAGCCGACGTCTGTTCGGCCCTTGAGCCACGCAGCAAGCGTATCCGGATCGGACGACTCGACCGCGATCGCCCCCTTGAAGCCGCTCGATGCACCTGGCTGTGCTGCGCCGCCGCTCAACGTGACGCGGGTCGCGCCTGGCGCGCGAAACTCGAGACGATCGACCGTCCATGTTGCTGCATCGCTACGCAGGTCAGCGCCGATATTCTGCACAGGCTTTCCGCCGAGCATGATCTGCTCCACGCCAATCTCGATCTGTGTCGCGAAGGGCGCCATCGGCATGCTCGACAACACTCTGCGCAACGCCGGCAACGGCGTCACCGCATCGTTGGTCGCTTGATCCCTGGAGAGCAGCCGATCGGCATCGAGCTGCTTGGCCGACAGCACCGCATGCAGCAGTGGCGATGTGCCAAAGCGCATGTCAGCAAGACCAGCGAACCTGAAAGCGGTCTCTTCCGCGCCATAGCTGGCTTCAAGCGCTTCCATATGCGCAACGGCCGGATCGGCCTTGACCTTGGCGAAGACGCGCCACGGCGTTGACAGTTGATCGCCCGCGCCATTCGCCTTCAGGCCGGCCGGGCTTGCGAGAGTCAGTGCGCCGTCGAAGCGTGGCGTGCGATTGTCGAAGTTGAGTACGCCATCGAGATCGACGGACAAGGGCTTCTCGCCGGGGTCGACAGTGAAACGAACGCGCGTGCCGTTACCGTCACCTGTCGGGCCGGAGGACAAACGGAACGGATAGCGCGCGCCCGACAACAGGAAATTGCCATCGCCGCGCATGGCGCCGGCCGCCAATGAGCGAACATCGCCGCTGAAGGCGACGTCGTAGAGTTCGAGCGTGCTCTTGCTCGCAGCGTCGTGGAGTGCGACGCGACCGGTGACGTTCAACCGGTCTATCGCCAGCGCGCCAAGATTGAATGGCCCGGTGGAAGCCGGAAGTTCGATACGCCCCTGCGCATTGAGGCCGAGATCGACCGCGGCGCCGCCGATGGTGAGTTCTGTTGCGCGCCATTCGCCGCGCATCAACGAACTCAGGCTGAATTCCACATCGAGATTGTCTGCACGGATCCTGCCGAGATCGTTGGGACTGCCCACCGTGATCGACTGCAGCCGTAGCGACGGCGCCGGCAGCAGCCGCGCCTCCAGCCCGCCGCTGACGCGAACGGGCGCACCGACCACGCGCGTGGCTTCAGCCTCGAATTGCGGGCGGAACTGATTCCAGTCGACGAAATAGGGGCCGACCAGAGCAGCAACCAGCGCCAGGATAAATGCAATTGCCAGGCCGAGCAGTGTCGTCTGCACCGAATCTCCCCTCAAGCGCTCCGGCAGAATGTCCGCCTGCCTGCCAGGCAAAGTGCATTGCAGCACGTCACTGGGCAATACGCCTTACAGACGTTGCAGGGCCACGCAGAAATACGCGGGAACGCATCTATTTATAGAACCAACTGTGGCGAAGTCACAGCACGCAATACATGGCCAGATCGGCCATCCCTCGCCGTCCGCTTGCGGCAAATCGCCCGGCTTCGATTAAGTCGAAGCACCCTGCTCCAGCGGTTTTGCGGCGCCATGGGCGCGGTGCAAACGTCCGGCCACCGCCCTTACCTTGCCCGGCGACGCCATCCAGACCGCGAAGGTCGCGAGGAAGCTGACTGCGATTCCAAGGGCAAATGCAGGCGTATAGGTACCAAAGTGGTCGTGCAGGACACCTGTCACCAAGGGACCGGCGGCGCCGCCGGCCAGCGCGGCCAGCATGAGCGTGCCGAAAATGCTGCCAAAATGCTCGCCCTGGAAAATCTCGGAAACCACGGCGCCCATGATGGACGTCACGCCATAGCCCAGCAGGCCCTGCGAGATCACCATGACATAGACGAGCGCCAGACTCGGCACGGACTCCAGCGCAATCAGGGACGCAAAGCAGATTGCGAAACCGACACCGCTGACGGTCCAGATCCATTCGCGGCCGATGCGATCGGACAAATGGCCCAGAAATATCTGGCCGGGCACACCGAACAGACTGACCATACCGAGCGCCCAGGCGGCGACACCCGGCGTGAAGCCGATGTCGAGCAGATACTTGGTTTGATGGACCTGAACCGCGTACCAGGCATACAGCCCGCCGAACAGGCCGAGTGCGAGCCACCAGAACCGCGTCGTTCGTATGGCGCGTGCCAGCGTCCAGTCGATACTGGCCCAAACCGGATCAACCACATTGGATACATGTTTCGCCGACGAGGTCGGCGCCTGATCGCCATCCGGCAAGAGCCCCATGTCCTGCGGGCGTTTGCGCAACAACAAATTGATCGGCACGAGCACGACCAGCACCACGAGCCCGACCGCTGTGCAGGCGGTGCGCCAACCCGTCTGCTCGATCATCACCTGCACCCAGGGAAGCACGGTCACAGACCCGATGCCGACGCCGGCGAATGCGAGGCCGACCGCGAGGCCACGCTTGCGGCTGAACCAGTTCGGCAGAAACAGCGATTGTCCGGAATAGCCGAGGCAGACGCTGCCTGCGCCGACCAGAACGCCGATGGTCATGTACAAATGCCACGGCTGCGTCGTCAGCGGCGCCAGCAATAGGCCAGCAGCCATCAGCACGGTGCCAAGTTCCATGACGGCTCGCGGGCCGCCGCGGTCCATCAGTCTGCCCATCAGCGGGCTCATGATCGCGGAAATCAGGAAGCCGAATGAAAAGGCACCGGCGGTGACGCCACGGTCCCAGCCGAACTCCTGGAGAATTGGCGGGAAGAACAGCGAGAACGATGTCCGCGCATTGACCCCGATGGCCATGGAAACGAACGTGACGGCGACGATGACCCAACCATAGAAAAACGGTAGCCGCATCGGATGATGCCTTTTTTATTGGACGCATTCTGCGTCAAAGCTTTTTGATCGCACCCTCCGTAACCGAAAAGCGCAATCCATGCTGGTATATAATTATATCTACAACTTTAAACTTTTTAAGAATAGTTAAGCATCGCCGCTACTGCCGAATTTTCCCGTCCGCATTCGGCCTGACCGGACGCGGCAATCTGGCGTCACGCCTGCGGCAGGATTTTCCCGGGATTGAAGATATTGTCGGGATCGAGTGCCTTCTTGAGCGCCCGCATCGCGTCGAGCGCCTCACTGCCCAGTTCGGCCTGCATATACTTTTGCTTGCCTTGCCCGATGCCATGTTCACCCGTGCAGGTGCCCCCCATCGCCTGCGCCCGTTGAGCGAGGCGATGCATGAAGTCCTCAGCGCGGGCGACCTCGTTGGCATCGTTGCGATCGCAGACCATCGAGCAATGAAAGTTGCCATCGCCGACGTGGCCGACGATGGGCGCCAACAGGCCAAGCCGTGCGAGATCCTCTTCCGTCGCAGCGACACATTCCGCGAGTTTGGAAATCGGCACGCAGACGTCGGTGGCCGCGACGTCGGAACCCGGCCGCATGCTCTTCACCGACCAATAGGCATCGTGACGGGCCTGCCAGAGCTTGGTGCGATCTTCCGGCTTCGTCGTCCAGGAGAAATCGCCACCGCCGCATTCCAGTGCGATCTCGTGAAAATTTCGCGACTGCTCGGCCACTTCGGCCTCGCTGCCGTGGAATTCCAGCAGCAGCAGCGGCGTTTCCGGCAGCGTCAGCTTGGAATAGGAATTACAGGCACGAACCTGCGCCTCATTCAGCAGCTCAATCCTTGCAACGGGAATGCCGGTCTGAATCGCGAGAATCGTCGCCTGACAGGCACCTGCCACCGTGGCGAACGAACATGACGCGGCAGCCATGGTTTCAGGAATGCCACGCAGCTTGACGGTCAGCTCGCTGATGATGCCCAGCGTGCCTTCGGCGCCAACGAACAGATGCGTCAGGTCATAGCCGGCAGAAGATTTCTTCGCGCGGGTGCCCGTCTTGATGATCTCACCATCGGCGCGCACGACCTTGAGCGCGAGCACGTTGTCGCGCATCGTTCCGTAACGCACCGCGTTAGTGCCGGAGGCGCGCGTCGACGCCATGCCGCCAAGTGACGCATCGGCACCGGGATCGATCGGGAAGAACAGGCCTTGATCGCGCAGATTTTCGTTGAGCGCCTTGCGCGTGACGCCCGGCTGGATCACGCAGTCGAGGTCTTCGCTGTGCACTTCCAGAATCTGGTTCATGTCGCGCATGTCGATGCAAATGCCGCCTGCCGGCGCATTGACCTGACCTTCCAGCGACGTGCCGGTGCCGAATGCGATCACCGGAACTTTGTTCGCTGCACAAATCCGGACTACGTCCTGGATATCCGCGGTTTCCTGCGCGAACACGACGCCATCCGGCGGCTGGTTGGCAAGCCATGTCGTGGTATGGCCATGCTGCTCGCGAACCGCCTGCGACGTCACCAGCCGATTGCCAAAACGCGCCGTCAGCGCTTCAAGCGCCGTGGCCAAGGCCTTCGGCTCCGGTCGTTTCAAATTGTTCGCAATGCTAGCCACAGCAGTCCCTCCGACGCGGCGGGACCGTGGCAAAGGTTGTATAACGGGTCAAGAGACGTGAGAGCGGGACAGGAATTACCGATGATTGAGCCAACCGACGATCTGCTGCAACCCGTCCCTTTCCGGGCGCATGTCATGCAGATCGAACCGCAATGGATCGACTATAATGGCCATCTCAACATGGCCTATTACAACGTGCTGTTCGACCGGGCGATCGACGATCTATGGCTCAAGATCGGGATCGGTCCCGAATATATGAGGGCGCGCAACAACTCGACCTTCACGGCCGAATGCCATGTTCGCTATGTCAGGGAAATCCATCTCGGTGATCCCGCGCAGGTGTCGATCCTGGTTGTCGCTGCGGACGACAAGCGCATTCACACCTTCAAGGAGTTGCGCCACGCCACCGATGGATGGCTGTCGGCGACGTCGGAAAACATGACGCTCCACATGGACATGACGGCCCGGAAGGTTGCGCCGTTTCCGCCTGATATCAGCGCCCGCGTGCAGGCGCTGGCCAATGCGCACCGATCCGTAGATCGCCCCGAGGGCATCGGCCGATCGATCGGGATGCCCTCGAAGAAATAACCGTCAGACGCGCGTGCGGCCGCGGACGAGGCCCACAACGGCCGAAATCAGGAACAGGACGAGGGCGATGAAGAAGATCGCCTTGGCGATTTCGATGGAGGCGCCGGCGACGCCGCCAAAGCCGAGAATGCCGGCAATGAGAGCAATGACGAGGAAGGTAACGACCCAGCTGAACATGGCACAAACCTCAGTTTTTGGTTTTTGACGCGGCATTCGCCGTCGCGCTTGATGCTGAAACAAGCCGGAGCGAAAACGAAAGTTCCCGACCCACGTACCAGCCAGCATCACTGAAACGAGAGCGCTCCTGCCTGCCAACGGGCGTCAGATGAGCCCCATGCGGGGATAAGTCTGTCGCCAGAAGCCTCTCGCTCCTATATGCCCTCCTATCCTGCTAAGAAGGCTCCCCTTTAAGGCCCCACGGTGCCAACGTGGGCGGAATACGATTCGCATGAGTGACGCACGCAAAATGCCCGCCAACGATCTTCCTGCCTACCAGCCGGCGGCGGGCGGCATTGGCGCGCGTGCGCGCGCTGCTGCGGTGCCAGCGGCACAGTATCTGAGCGGGCTCAATCCGGAGCAGCGCGACGCCGTCGAGACGCTCGACGGCCCTGTCCTGGTGCTCGCGGGTGCCGGCACCGGCAAGACCAAGGTTCTGACCTCGCGGATCGCCCACATCCTCAGCATGGGCCGTGCGCGGCCCGGTGAAATCCTGTCGGTGACCTTCACCAACAAGGCCGCGCGCGAGATGAAGCACCGGCTCGGCATCATGCTCGGCCAGGCGGTTGAAGGCATGCCGTGGCTCGGCACCTTCCACTCGATCGGTGGCCGCATCCTGCGCACCCATGCCGAACTGGTGCAGCTGAAATCTAATTTCACGGTGCTCGACACCGACGACCAGATCCGACTGCTCAAGCAGCTCCTGCAGGCTGACAATATTGACGACAAGCGCTGGCCGGCGCGGATGCTGGCCAACCTGATCGACGGCTGGAAGAACCGCGGACTGACGCCATCGCAGGTGCCGTCAGGCGAAGCCGCCGTGTTCGGCAATGGCAAGGGCGGCAAGCTCTACGCCGCCTATCAGGATCGGTTGAAGACACTCAACGCTGCGGATTTCGGCGATCTCCTGCTGGAATGTATCAGGCTGTTCCGCGAACATCCGGACGTGCTGAAGCAGTATCAGCAGCGCTTCAAATATATTCTCGTCGACGAATATCAGGACACCAACGTCGCGCAGTATCTGTGGCTGCGGCTGCTGTCGCAGGCGCCCGGTCAGCGCTTGCTGCCGGAAGCGGACGCGCCATCGGCAGACAGCAAACCGGCCGTGCCACTCAAAAACATCTGTTGCGTCGGCGACGACGACCAGTCGATCTACGGCTGGCGCGGCGCCGAGGTCGACAACATCCTTCGCTTCGAACATGATTTTCCCGGCGCCAAGGTCGTCCGGCTGGAGCGCAACTATCGTTCGACCGGCCATATCCTCGCCGCCGCCTCGCATCTGATTGCGCATAACGAAGGCCGCCTCGGCAAGACGCTACGCACCGAGGACGTCGATGGCGAGAAGGTCACCGTCACCGGCTCGTGGGATTCCGAGGAAGAAGCCCGCGCCATCGGCGAAGAAATCGAGCAGTTGCAGCGCGAGGGTAACAAGCTCAACGACATCGCCATCCTCGTCCGCGCCTCGTTCCAGATGCGCGAGTTTGAAGACCGCTTCGTCACGCTCGGCCTGCCCTATCGCGTGATTGGCGGTCCACGCTTCTATGAGCGTGCCGAAATCCGCGACGCACTGGCCTATCTGCGCGTGATCAATTCGCCGGCCGACGATCTCGCCTTCGAGCGCATCGTCAATGTGCCCAAGCGCGGCCTCGGCGATGCCACGGTGCAGATGCTGCACGATCATGCCCGCCGGCGTCGCATTCCGCTGTCGGAGGCTGCACGTCAGGTTGTCGAGACTGACGAGATGAAGCCGAAGGCGCGCGGCAGCCTGCGCGACCTGATGATGAGCTTCGAACGCTGGCGCAAGCAAAGCGAAGTGATGCCGCATACCGAACTCGCCGAAGTCGTGCTCGACGAGAGTGGCTACACCGATATGTGGCAGAAGGATCGCTCCGCCGACGCCGCTGGCCGTCTTGAAAACCTCAAGGAACTGGTGCGCTCGATGGAGGAGTTCGAGAACCTGCAGGGATTCCTCGAACACATCTCGCTGGTGATGGACCGCGAGGGCGGTGCAGACGAGGATGCCGTGTCGGTGATGACGCTGCATTCCGCCAAAGGCCTCGAATTCGACAACGTATTTTTACCCGGCTGGGAGGAAGGCCTGTTTCCGCATCAGCGCGCGCTCGACGATCAGGGCCGCGCCGGGCTTGAGGAAGAACGCCGCCTCGCCCATGTCGGCATCACCCGCGCACGCCGCCGCGCCAAGCTCTATTTCGCGACCAACCGGCGCATTCACGGCACCTGGAACACGACGATGCCGTCGCGCTTCCTCGATGAATTGCCGGCGGCCAATGTCGAGATCACGGAATCAAAGGGCGGTTCGGCCTGGGGCGGTGCAGGCAGCTACGGCGCATCGCGCTTCGACAATGTGGAGTCCTTCGGCTCAAGCTATTCGACACCGGGCTGGCAGCGCGCGCAGGCCAACCGTTCACGCGGCGGCGGACAAGGCGGCAGCGGCTTCAGCGAAGGCCAGTCGCCTTTCGGCGGCTCCTCTTCATCGCGAAACAAGCGGCCGATGACTATCGAGGGCGAGTTGATCGCGAAGTCCACCGGCACGGAGTCCGACTTCACGCTGCAGGATCGCGTCTTCCACCAGAAGTTCGGCTACGGCAATGTGACCAAGATCGACGGCAACAAGCTCACCATCGTGTTCGAGAAGGCCGGTGAGAAGAAGGTCGTCGACAGTTTCGTGGAACGCGTCTGACAATGCCGGTCTATATTGCGCTCATTCAGAAGGATGCCAGCGGCACCTTCAACGTTTCCTTTCCCGACCTGCCCGGCATCGTGACCGCCGGTGACACCCTCGATGAAGCCATCGAGGAAGCCGAGGAAACGCTCGAATACGCGGCCGGAGACTGGCGCAATCCGGACGGCTCGAGCGGCCTTCCTACGCCGCGCACCATCGAGCAATTAACCAGCGACCCTGCATTTGCCGATGCGGCCGACGGTGGCACGATTGTCGAGATCGACTACGAAGCCGCAGAATAGCCCTAAAATTGCCTGTTCCGCGATTGCGCCGGCGCATCTTCATTCCTATGTACGCACCCCGCGCCCGACAAAGCCGTTTCGGCTGCGCCGTTCGTGTGTCCCGGTATGACCGCCCGGTCCTCTGCCTTCCCCTTTTCGAACGATCATATCGCCGATGTCTCCCATCATTTCCGTTTCCAATCTGACCAAGAGCTATGCCTCGGGCTTTACGGCCCTGAAGGGTATCGACCTCGATATTAACCGCGGCGAGATCTTCGCGCTGCTGGGGCCGAACGGCGCTGGCAAGACGACGATGATCAGCATCATCTGTGGCATCGCCAATGCCACCTCCGGCAAGGTCATGGTCGATGGTCACGACATCGCCCGGGACTATCGCGCCGCGCGGTCGCTGATCGGGCTGGTGCCGCAGGAACTGCACACCGACGCCTTCGAATCGGTTTGGGCCACGGTCAGTTTCAGCCGCGGCCTGTTCGGCAAACCGAAGAACCCGGCGCTGATCGAGAAAATCCTGAAAGACCTCTCGCTGTGGGACAAGAAGGATAACAAGATCATCACGCTGTCCGGCGGCATGAAGCGCCGCGTGATGATCGCCAAGGCGCTGTCGCACGAGCCGCAAATCCTGTTCCTCGACGAGCCCACCGCCGGCGTCGATGTCGAGCTCCGCAAGGGCATGTGGGAAGTGGTGCGCACGCTGCGCGCCGCAGGCGTCACGGTGATCCTCACCACGCATTACATCGAAGAAGCCGAAGAGATGGCCGACCGCATCGGCGTCATCAACAAAGGCGAGATCATCCTGATCGAGGAAAAGACCAAGCTGATGGAGCAGCTCGGCAAGAAGCAGCTCAAGCTGTATCTGCAAGGCAAGGTCACGGAGATTCCAGCCAGCCTGGCTCACTACAACCTCGAACTGGCAGCGGACGGCCACCAGTTGATCTACAGCTACGACACCAAGAGCGAGCGCACCGGGATCACCAGCCTGCTCGGCGATCTCCGCGAATCCGGCATCCGCTTCTCCGATCTCGACACCACGCAGAGCTCGCTCGAAGACATCTTCGTCAGCCTGGTGAGGAAGTAACATGAACTTCAGAGCTGTCCGCGCCATCTATCTGTTCGAAATGGCGCGCACCTGGCGCACCGTGCTGCAGAGCATCGTTTCGCCGGTGATTTCCACCTCGCTGTATTTCGTGGTGTTCGGCGCTGCGATCGGCTCGCGCATCACCTCCATCGAGGGCGTCAGCTACGGCACCTTCATCGTGCCTGGTCTCGTGATGCTGTCGGTACTCACGCAGAGCATTTCCAACGCCTCGTTCGGCATCTACTTCCCCAAATTCACCGGTACGATCTATGAATTGCTGTCGGCGCCGGTATCTTACGTCGAAGTCGTGCTCGGCTATGTCGGTGCTGCTGCGACCAAGTCGATCCTGCTGGGCCTGATCATTCTGGCCACCGCCGGACTGTTCGTGCCGCTGCACATCCTGCATCCGTGGTGGATGCTGACCTTCCTGGTGCTGACGGCAGTGACGTTCAGCCTGTTCGGCTTCATCATCGGCATCTGGGCTGACGGTTTCGAGAAACTGCAGGCGATCCCGCTGCTGGTGGTGACGCCGCTAACCTTCCTGGGCGGTAGCTTCTACTCCGTCAGCATGCTGCCGTCGGGTTGGCGGACCGTCACGCTGCTCAATCCGGTCGTGTATCTGATCAGCGGCTTCCGCTGGAGCTTCTACGAGATCTCCGACGTCAGCGTCGGCTGGAGCATCGGCGTCACCTGCATGTTCCTGGTGATCTGCATGTTCGTCGTCTGGTGGATTTTCAAGACCGGCTACAAACTGAAAAACTGAAATCGCTGATAACAAAAATGGCCCGGTTTGAACCGGGCCATTTTCATTTCAAATCAATATCCGCTTAGCGATAGCAGCGGAATTTGCCATGGCGGTTGTAATAGCCGCGGCACTGTGTCCGTCGACCCTCGGGAATACCGAGCACGCCCTTGACGCCGCCCACGGCCGCGCCGACGCCAAGGCCAACTGCGCCACCGACCACACCGCCGACCGGTCCCGCGGCGCGATTGCCGTCACGGTAACCTTGGTTGGCCCCCTGCTCACCACCCCGGAATACGCCCTGCGCCTGCGCAAAATGCGGCATGGCGACCAGAGCCAGCACGCCCGCGGCGAACGCCAGGCGGGTCTTCATCGATGAACTGATCGGCAACACAGCGGTCTTAACGGTCATCTGGAGCTTCCCTCTGAGCGACGAGAATTCGCCGCTTGCGATTGTGGGAGGGCAACGCGCGACCTAGGAACCGGTTCCATCTGCCTTCCTGAGAAGCTTCCTATCGCGCATCCTCGGGTCGGGCTGAGCCCTCTTTCGGCCCGGTCGCCGCCTTGGTGCCGCCTAGCCCAACATTAAGGATGCACGAAACTGTCACTGGCACCCGGGTCGCCCCATATGCATATTGGAGGCGGGACGGTAGGCGGTACAACAGGTTACGGCCCGGAGGCCAAGGTAAGATGCGTTCGTTTTATATGACCCTTGCGGGTCTCGCCGTTTTCGCCGCTACCAGCACTGCGCAGGCCAAGATCGCCATTACCGTCGACAAGGATGCCCAGCAGCTGACCGTCGTTCAGGACGGCGTCGAGAAATATCGCTGGCCGGTGTCGTCAGGCATTCCGTCCTACGAGACCCCGAATGGCAGCTTCCAGACATTCCGCATGGAGGAGGATCACTTCTCCAAGGAATTCGACGACGCGCCAATGCCCCATGCCATCTTCTTCACCAAAAAGGGCCATGCCATCCACGGCACCGATTCCGTGAGCCGCCTGGGCTCGCCGGCCTCCCACGGCTGTGTCCGGCTGTCGCGTGAGAATGCTGCGACCCTGTTTGCCATGGTGAAGGCTGACGGGGTGCTCAACACCACCGTCACACTGACAGGCTCCTCGCAGGTCGCCCTCGCCCGCAATCCGCGCCCGGCGAAGCCATCTGCCGTCGCCCGCCGCGACATCGCACCCGCCACACCGTCCTATGACGCCGCCGGCAATCCCATGGATCTCACTCCGCAGGCCGTGGCACCGAACCGCCGCGTCGCGCGTCAGGTACAGCCGGCGGATGACGATCGTTACATCTATCCGGCCGATGGCAATGACGGTCAGCGCTATCCGGCCCCTCCCGGCTATCGCCGCATGACGGAAGCCGAGACCCAGCAGTATTACGCCAATCGCGGCTATTACAGCCGGCAATACCCGCCGCAGGCCTCCGCGCCGCGGCCGTATCAGCCGCGTGGCTTCTTCGGCGACTACTGAGGGGTTAGTTGTCCCCGTCCCGTAGCCGGCGCCACACGGCGCCGAGCACGTTGGAATAATCGTCGGTCCAGACCCGCTGATCGTCGTTCGCCTCGGTCAGGGCCCATTGCGATGACGTCGCGATCGAGCCGACATCGGCGGCGTCATGGGCCGAGATGACCACATTGGTCGAGAAGATATATTCGTTGTCGCGGCCGGAATCCTCAGAATACACCCAGCTCTTCATGTCATTGGCGTCGGCGATGCCGACGACGACGCTAGCGAGTTCGAGATGCCGGTTCGACACATGCATGACGACGGCGCCCTGCGGGGCGAGCTTTTCCTTGTAGATCTCCATCGCTTCCTCGGTCGCCAGATGGATCGGGATCGCGTCCGACGAATAGGCATCGACGATGATGAGGTCGTAGACGCCGTCAGGCTCTTTCGCAAAAGTCAGCCTTGCATCGCCGATCACCGGTTTGACGTCCGGCTCACACTTCTGGATGTAGCTGAAATATTTCGGATCCCTTGCGGTATCGACCATCGACTGATCGATCTCGAAAAACTTCCAGTCCTCGCCGGGCGCCGACGCGCAGGTCAGCGACCCCGAACCTAGCCCGATCACCGCAACGCGCAGTGGCGCACCCTTGCGCGCACGCACCGCAGTGATCGCCTGCCCGATGCCGCCGTCCTTGTAATAGTAGGAGATCGGCTCCGGCCGGCCGGTCACCGGCGTGCCATCGTCGTTGAGATACTTCTCGGCGCCATGGATCGTCGTGCCATGCATCAGCACGTGATACTGGTTGTTCGGCGTCACCACGATCTTGTGCACACCGAAGAAACTGCGCACGGTTTCAACCCGGCCGTCGTCTGCCGGGTAGAAACGGATCAGCGCCAGCGCAAGAACGGTGATCGCCACGAGCTTGAGCCGATCGGCCCTTAGCAGGATCGCAACGATCATGCCGACGACAGCGACGGTGCTGACGACATAGACGCGCTGGGCTTCGATCCATGTAAACAGCTTGCCAGTCGTATAGCTCGGTGCAATCAGCACCACGGCGGCGATGACCAGTGCGATCCAGTACCAGCGCGCCCAGCCGGAATACCGCTCCGGCAAAGACGGCCTGCACAGCACGGCAAATGCGATCAGGATCGGGTATTCCGCGATCCATGAAAATGTGAATGGCGCGATCAGGCCAGCAAACAGACCACCCACCATGCCGCCGAATGAGAGTGCGACGTAGTAGCCCGTGAGATACCGGGCAGCCGGACGCTGCCGGGCCAATTCACCATGGCACGCCATGGCAATAATGAAGAAGCACAACAGATGACCACCGAGGGTCAGCAGCAGATTCTGTTCGCCGCCAACTGCGAGCAGGACAACCACGCCGGCAATTGCGAGAGGCTGCAACATCAGGACCCATGAGTGCGGCAGCAGCGGGCGCGACTGGAACACCAGCACCCAGGTCAGCAGATAAAGCGACAGCGGCAGCACCCAGAGCAGCGGTGCCGCAGCGACGTCCGTCGAGATATGCGCGGTGACCGCGATCAGCAGGCCGGATGGCACAGCGGCAAGGAAAATCCAGCGTGCACGCAGCGCCCAGCTCGGCGCCGGCGCGTCGATGGCATCCGCACCCGGTGCAACGACGGCAACCGGCGGCGACTTCAACAGCAACACGCCGCAGCCGGCGATCAGCAGGATCAGCAGGCCATAGCCGGACGTCCAGATCAGGTTCTGCGTGCGCAGCGAAAACATCGGCTCCAGCAGCACCGGATAGGTCAGCAGCGCGAGAAAGCTCCCGATATTCGACGACGCATAGAGAAAATACGGATCGTGGCCATTGGGATGGCCCGTGCGCACGAACCAGGCCTGCAGCAGCGGATTGTTCGCAGCGAGCGCGAAGAACGGCAGACCGATGGACACAGCGAACAGGCCGAGCAGCCAGAACGCATAGCCACTCTCCGGCGGCGTGCCCCAGCCCGATGCGATGGACAGCGGCAGCGTCAGCAGCGCAACGATGAGCAGCACGAGATGAACGACGATCGGCACCAGCCGGCTTCGCAATTGCATCAGGTAATGGGCATAGGCGTAGCCGCCGAGCAGCAGCGACTGGAAGAACACCATCGCCACCGACCACACCGCCGGCGACCCGCCAAGCCGCGGCAGCACCATCTTGGTGAACAGGGGCTGCACCGAGAACAACAACAGCGCGCTGGTGAAGATCGCCGCGGTATAAATCACCAGAAGAAGCCGATTGCGGGAGGCCGAGTTTGGGGCGGCGACGGGCTGCGACGAACTCATGAAGGCTCCAGCATATTGCGCGGCAGAAAGGCGAGAATCCGGCAGGAGACCGGCGGGCGGGAATGGAGCATATGGCACCGTTTCGGGCAATGCGCGCTAACTATGGAACCACAATCGTGACGGGCGGCCTTGTGCCGCGCGCGCGCCTCTTCGATAAAGAGGGCCCTATTTTCGTTTGACGCGTTTTCTTAATGCGAACCGGTCGCCACTTCGCAAGAAAACGCTCTAGCAGGCTTTGTTGAAGCGGACATGTCAAACACCGACGTTTTGATCATCGGCGCCGGCCATAACGGCCTCACTTGCGCGGCCTATCTCGCCATGAGCGGGTTGCGCGTGAAGGTGGTCGAACGACGTTCCGTGGTTGGCGGCGCCGCGGTGACGCAGGAGTTTCACCCCGGCTTCCGCAATTCGGTCGCGGCCTACACTGTCAGCCTGCTCAACCCGCAGATCGCCTCTGATCTGAAGCTCGCCGAACACGGCCTGCGGATCGTCGAGCGCAAGGCGCAGAATTTCATTCCCGCCCCGGACGGCAGCTATCTCCTGACAGGTGAAGGCCGCACGCAACAGTCGGTTGCCAAGCTCAACGCGCGCGATGCCGAGCGGATCGGCGCGTTCTCGCATGAGCTCGAAGTCATCGCCGACGTGCTCAGGGACTTTGTGCTGCGTTCACCGCCGAACGTCGTGCAAGGTTTCGGTCTCGGCGCGATCAGCGAAGCCATCAATGCGCTCAGCACCGCGAAGATTCTCAACGCACTGACCATCGAGCAGCAGCGCGTGTTGCTCGATCTGTTCACCTGCTCCGCCGGCGAGATGCTTGACGACGTTTTCGAACATGATCTGGTCAAGGCATTGTTCGGCTTCGATGCCGTGGTCGGCAACTATGCGAGCCCCTATGCCGCCGGTTCGGCCTATGTGATGCTGCACCATGCCTTCGGCGAGGTGAACGGCAAGAAAGGCGTCTGGGGCCACGCCATCGGCGGCATGGGCGCGATCACGCAGGCTATGGCCGCCGCGGCACGCTCGCACGGCGTGCAGATCGAACTCGACAACGGCGTGCGCGAAGTCCTCGTGGAGAACGACAAGGTCGTCGGCGTCATCCTCGACAATGGCGAGAGCATCCGCGCGAAATATGTCGCCTCCAACGTCAATCCGAAGCTGCTATATACACGGCTGATGCCGGCGGATGCGCTGCCCAAGCCGTTCCTCGATCGCATCCGCAACTGGCGCAATGGCTCCGGCACGTTCCGCATGAATGTCGCGCTGAACGCGCTGCCCTCCTTCACCGCATTGCCGGGCAACGGCGATCATCTCTCGGCCGGCATTATCATCGCGCCAAGTCTCGCCTACATGGATCGTGCCTGGCTCGATGCGAAGCAGCACGGCTGGAGCCGCCAGCCGATTGTCGAAGTACTGATCCCCTCCACTCTTGATGACAGCCTCAGCCCACCGGGCCAGCACGTCGCCAGTCTCTTCTGCCAGCATGTTGCACCGACACTCCCCAACGGCGCATCATGGGATGACCATCGTAACGAGGTCGCGGACCTGATGATCAAGACGGTGGACGACTACGCACCCGGCTTTGCCGCCAGCGTCATCGGCCGGCAGGCGCTGTCACCGCTCGATCTGGAGCGCGACTTCGGCCTGCTCGGCGGCGACATCTTCCATGGCGCGCTCTCGCTGAACCAGCTGTTCTCGGCGCGGCCGATGCTCGGCCATGCGGATTACCGCGGTCCGCTAAAGGGACTCTATCACTGCGGCTCGGGCGCGCATCCCGGCGGCGGCGTGACGGGCGCGCCTGGCCACAATGCGGCCAAGGCGATCCTCAGGGACCACCGGGCGCTGTTCGGCTGAGGAGATCCTGTGGATAAGCCTGTGGACAGGCGGTGGATGGGTCCTGAACAAGCCTGTCGAAAATCGCGGGATAGCGGCGGTATTATCGCCGTATAACCCTGTGCGCTGTCGGGGCACAGACCGGGTATCGCCGCATGGATAAACCCTGTACCAAGCGCGCCTAAGCTGTGCAGATCCTGTTCACGACGCTATCCGGACCCGCGATGACCACGCCTCAAGGAACCAGCCGCGCCACCTTCGCCGTCGGCGACGAATTCAGCGCCAAGCGCATCGTCGATCTCCTCACCGAGAGTTTCGAGGAAGGACAGGCCGCGATTGCTGCATTCGAGAGCCCCGAGGGCCGCTGGGACGTCACCGTCCATTTCGCCGATCCGCCGGACGAGGCGTCGATCCGCGACCTCGTCAGCCTCGCCTCGAATGACACCGTGGCGGCGAGCATCGTGTTCGACAGCATCGAGGCCAAGGACTGGGTCAAGGAGAGCCTCAAGGGTCTGGTGCCAGTGCGCGCCGGCCGCTTCATCGTCCATGGCCAGCATGACCGGGACCAAGTACGGCCCAATCAACTCGGGATCGAAATCGAGGCCGCACTCGCTTTCGGCACCGGCCATCACGGTACTACGCGCGGCTGCCTGATCTATCTCGATTATGTGCTGCGCGCGAAGGCACCGAAACGGATGCTCGATCTGGGTACCGGCACAGGCGTGCTGGCGATCGCTGCTGCGAAGGCCACGAAACGCCGCGTGCTGGCGACCGATATCGACCCGATGTCTGTGAAGGTGGCGCGCGAGAACATGCGGCTCAACGGCGTCGGTAATCTCGTCGATACTGTTTGCGCAACGGGCTTCTCGTCGCCGGCTTTCGGCGATCGCGCGCCGTTCGACCTGATCCTCGCAAACATCCTCGCCAATCCACTCCGCGCGATGTCGACCGACATGAGCCGGCATCTCACGCGCAATGGCATGGTGATCCTATCCGGCCTGTTGCCGCATCAGGCGATGAGCGTGATCGCCGCGTATCGCGCCCGCGGACTGGTGCTCCGCAAGCATCAGATCATCGAGGGCTGGAGCAGCCTGTTGATGCAGCGCGCAGGCTGACACGCCTTTCGTCATTTTCCGAACTCCGGAATAATGACGGGCGATCTGGCCAAAGCTGACGGTTGGGTTTGCTACTTCGGGGGCGGCACGTCGCGGCGACGGAGCGTTGCATTTTCCAGCCGCTCGACGCGCGTCACGCGGGCTTCGACGAAACGGCCCAGAATCTGGATGATACCGCTGCGTTGATTTGGCTGACTGGGCGGAGTTTGAGTGGACTGCACCTGGGTAGGCTGGGAATGGCCAAGCGTGGGGGGTGGCGAAATTTTCTCGAACGTAAAAGCAGGCATTGTGTATCCCCTCTTCGTTGAGTTGAGACACTCTGAATGGCCAAGCATCGCACCGACAACACAAGCCGGGGGACGTTGTTCCATCCGGTTGAACACAACCATCAGATTTCAAGCATAACTTGTGCCAAATCTGCGCAACCCTGCCCCTCGATTGCAGGCCTGACAGCGCACCCATAGGATGATCCCGCGATGTTCGAAGCCCATTTCCAGACGTTCGAAGAGCCCGAAAGCGGCGTGGCGCTGACTGCGCGGCTGGCCGCATTTCGCGAGGAATTGTTGCGCCGGAAACTGACAGGCTTCGTGATTCCCCGCGCCGATCAGCAGCAGAACGAATATGTGCCGCCCTCCGACGAGCGGCTGGCCTGGCTCACCGGCTTCACCGGATCGGCTGGCATGGCGATCGTGCTGTTGCAGGACGCCGCCGTGTTCGTGGATGGCCGGTATACGCTGCAGGCGGCCAAACAAGTCGATGTGAATGCGTGGAGCATCCAGTCGCTGGTCGAGCCGCCGCCGGAGAGCTGGCTTACGGATCACCTGAAGCCCGAAAACCGCCTCGGATTTGATCCATGGCTGCACACTTCTGCGGCAGCCGAGAGGCTGGCAGCGGCCTGCGCCAAGGCCGGCGCCGAACTGGTGGCGGTCGACAGCAATCCGCTCGATTCGGTGTGGGCCGAGCGCCCGGCGCCGCCGCTCGGCGCGGTATCGATTCACCCGCTCAACTATGCCGGCGTTTCCGAAGCCGACAAGCTCGCCCAGATCCGCGGCGAGATGGAGCGTCTGCGTGTCGATGCGCTGGTGCTGTCGGATTCCCATGCGGTGGCCTGGGCCTTCAACATCCGCGGCGCGGACGTCTCCCATACGCCGCTGCCGCTGTCCTATGCGCTGGTACCGAAACACGGCCGCCCGCAGATTTTCATCGACCACCGCAAGCTCTCCAACAGCACGCGCAACCATCTGGAAGTCTCGGCCGATGTGCAGGAGCCGGATGCGCTGACTGCGACGCTGAGCGATCTCGCCGGCTCCGGCGCATCCATCGCACTCGACAATGCGACCGCCGCCGATGCGCTGAGCCGGCTGATCACGTCTAGTGGCGGCAAGCCCGTGCGCGGCAATGATCCCATCGCTCTGCTCAAGGCAGTGAAGAATCCCGTCGAGATCAAGGGCACACAGACCGCGCATCGCCGCGACGCCGTGGCGCTGGCACGGTTTCTCGCCTGGATCGACCGCGAGGCACCGAAGGGCAAGCTCACCGAAATCGACACCGTCGAGGCGCTGGAGACCTTCCGCCGCCAGACCGGCGCGCTGAAGGATGTCTCGTTTCCGACCATCGCCGGCACCGGGCCGAACGGCGCCATCGTGCATTACCGCGTCACCCGCAAGACCAATCGCCGTATCGCGCTCGGCGATCTGCTGCTGATCGATTCCGGCGCGCAATATGAAGACGGCACCACCGACGTCACCCGCACGATTGCGATCGGCGAGCCGACCGACGAGATGCGCGACCGCTTCACCCGCGTATTGCGCGGCCATATCGCCATTGCGCGCGCGGCGTTTCCCGACGGCACCACCGGCGCGCAGCTCGATACGCTGGCGCGGCAGTTTCTGTGGCATGCCGGCCTCGACTTCGCCCACGGTACCGGCCACGGCGTTGGCAGCTATCTGTCGGTGCATGAAGGCCCGGCGCGGATCTCCAAGCTCGGCACCACGCCGCTCAAGCGCGGCATGATCCTCTCCAATGAGCCCGGCTACTACAAGACCGACGCCTTCGGCATTCGCATCGAGAATCTCGAACTGGTGGTCGAAGCCCATATCGAGGGCGCCGAACTGCCGATGAATGAATTCGAGACGCTGACGCTGGCGCCGATCGATCGCCGGCTAATTAATACCCATCGCATCAGCAAGCGCGAACTCAAATGGATCAACGACTATCACGCCCGCGTTCGCCGCGAGGTGATGCCGCTGCTCGACGATGAAGCGACGCGCGTCTGGCTGGAAGCGGCGACAGAGCCGCTGACGCAGCCGCAATAGCGAGAGAACAGCCACCACGTGAATTACAGCCCGCCTTTTCCAAAAGTCGACGCCGTCGACCTCTCCAAATCGCGGGTAATGCTGCTGTTGCTCGTGGTGATGACCGGCATCGCGCCGATCTCGCTCTATATGCTGGTGCCGGCGCTGCCCGAACTCGCGCGCACCTTCGGTGCCGACATCTCCATCGCGCAGATGACGGTGTCGCTCTACATGGTCGGCCTCGCCTTCTCGCAACTGATCATGGGACCTCTGTCGGACAAGTTCGGCCGGCGTCCGGTGCTGCTTGCCGGTCTCGGCCTGATGGTAATCGCCGGCATCGGCAGCAGCTTTGCGCTCACATTGCCGCAGTTGATCGCCGCGCGGTTCTTTCAGGCGCTCGGCGGCGCAACAGGCATGGTGATGAGCCGCGCCATCATCAGGGATCTCTATCCGCGCGAACGCGTCGGCGCGATGATCAGTCTCGTCATCGCGGTGATGATGATCGCGCAGATGCTGAGCCCGCTGGCCGGCGGTCTCCTGGAAACCGGCTTCGGCTGGCGCGCGATCTTCTATGTGGTCACCGCGTCTTCGCTGGTCGTGACGCTCGCGATCGCATTCTTTCTCCCCGAGACCAGACGGCGCGCCGCCAGTGACGTGAGCGGCGGCGGCTTCATCGCCGACTCGCGGGTGCTGCTGCGCAGCCGGACCTTCATCGGCTATCTGCTGTGTTATGTCGTGGCATCCTGGATCATCTTCACCTTTGCCGGCGGCGGTCCCTATGTGGTGGTCACGCAGATGGGCCGCACATCGGCCGAATATGGCGCGTGGTTCGCGACATCGGGTCTTGCTTATCTCGTCGGCAATCTCTGCTGCGTCCGCTTTGCGCCGCGCCGGACCATCGAACAACTAATCTGGTTCGGCCTCGCGCTGCAATTCGGCGGCGCCATGCTCAACGTGGTCTGGGGCCTCACCGGGCTGAACCAGAATCCGGCCTGGCTGTTCCTCACCCATATGATCGTGATGTTCGGCAATGCCTTCGTGATGTCGAACGGCGCTGCCGGCGCCCTCAGCATTCGGCCGCAGGCCGCGGGCACGGCATCGGGCATGATGGGCTTCCTGCAGATGGGATTGGGCTCGCTGTGCTCGCAATTCGGCGCCTGGCTCGGCGGCCATTTCGCAACGCCGGTGCCGCTCAACATTGCGCTCGTCGTGCTGTCCTGCGGCTGCGCAGCCGCGATGATCTTTCTGGTCCCCCGCCGCAAGACCGTGGTGACGGAAGAACTGATCGAGCAGGCCGAAGGCGAAGAGAGCGGGTTGTTGTAGGAGCGCTTTTCTCTCCACGTCATGGCCGGACAGCGCGAAGCGAGCTTCGCTAGATGTTCCGGCCATCCACGTCTTCCTTTGTCGCGAAGGCGTGGATACGCGGGACAAGCCCGCGCATGACGACTGAGTATGTCGTGATCACGGAGCGCCACGTCTCTCCTGATTCAACTGTCAAACAGCCACTGCTCTTCAGACATGCGTCATCACCCCCATTATTTGCGGCGCGGGGGCGCCGTCGTCTGTCGCATTCCCTGCCCCCTGTGAGAGGGCGTGCGGAACGCCGGGTGCCCGTTGCACCCTTGGGCCTGATGCGAAATGCGGTCTTCCGCAAGTGAGTGCATCAGGACTTTCGGAGGCGCCGAGCGATTGCCCGACGTTCCGCATGCGGTGTTTTTTCGGTTGCTTGCACTTTGCCTCAGCGAACGATCCGATCACCGAATTAAAGTCCCAAGGCGATGGGAAGGGAGCCTCAAGCGAATAGGCCGGACACGTTTTGACTTGGTCGTCCGTCACACTGTCCAGGGAGTCTTTCCATCCCAAGGTCGGACGTCTCCTTGCCAGTGGCAGTGCTGGCGCAGATCCGTCCTGCCCGAAGACAGACGTCAACCCATGAACCGCGTAACGCCGCATCTCCGGCGTCCACCGCATCCTGCCCGCGAACGTGACGATCGCGATCGCCCCTCTCGGTGGGGCAGGACGAAGGGGAATATAAACCTGATGGGGATGTTGTCAACGGGATATAGGAAAAAATGTTTGGGCGCCTCTGTGCACCCTACCCTCGTCATTCCGGGGCGCGGGCGCGCCTTCGCGCACGTGAACCCGGAATCTCAGCATGGGAGTCTTCAACCGCGCCGAACATATCGAGATTCCGGGTTCGCGCTCTGCCGGCTTCGCGGGCGACGCACGCCCCGGAATGACCGTGCGGGTCTTTACCCCCCGATCAGCGCCAGCCACTCATCTTCCGTGAGCACTGCAACGCCGAGATCGCGCGCCTTGGTGAGCTTCGAACCTGCGTCCTCGCCGGCCACCACATAGTCCGTCTTCTTCGACACCGAGCCTGCGACCTTGGCGCCGAGGCGCTCGGCACCGGCTTTGGCTTCATCACGCGTGAACTTGGTCAACGAGCCCGTGAACACCACGGTCTTGCCAGCCACCGGCGTATCGGTCTTGGCCTGTGCGACATCGAGCACCTCGATCTCGCCGAGCAATTCGTCGAGCGCCTTGACGTTACGTTTCTCGGCGAAGAACTCGACGACCGCGTCCGCGACGATTTCACCGACGCCGTCGATGGCGTTGAGATCGGAATAGGCTTCGGACGTATTCTCCTCGGTGCCCTGCCCCGCAGCAGCCGCCAGCATCGCCTCGCGAAACGCAGCGAACGAACCGTAGTGTCGCGCCAGCAGCTTGGCATTGCCTTCGCCGATGTGACGGATACCGAGCGCGAAGATCAGGCGATTGAGCTCGATCTTGCGGCGGTCATCGATGGCGGCGAACAGGTTGCGCACCGAGGTCTCGCCGTAACCTTCACGGTCTCGCAGCTTCTTGGTGTTGCGCTCGTCGCGTTTGGCCAGCGTGAAGATATCGACGGGATGCATGATGATGCCCTCGTCGTAGAATTCCTGGATCTGCTTGTCGCCGAGCCCGTCGATGTCGAAGGCCAGCCGCGAGACGAAATGCTTGAGCTTCTCGACTGCCTGCGCCGGGCAGACCAGCGCGCCGGTGCAGCGCGTGACGACTTCGTCGTTCTCGCGGATCGCATGGCTGCCGCAGACCGGACACTTGGTGGGAAATTCATACGGCTTTGCGCTCTTCGGGCGCTTGTCGAGGACGACATTGACGACCTGCGGGATGACGTCGCCGGCGCGTTGCACGATGACGGTGTCGCCTTCGCGAATATCGACGCCGTCGCGCAGCGGCTGGCCGTCATTGCCGATGCCGGCGATATAGTCCGCATTGTGCAGCGTTGCATTCGACACTACGACGCCGCCAACGGTGATCGGCGTCAGCCGCGCCACCGGCGTCAGCGCGCCGGTGCGGCCGACCTGGATATCGATTTTCTCCAGCACCGTCGTCGCCTGCTCGGCCGCGAATTTATGTGCGATCGCCCAGCGCGGCGCGCGGCCGGCGAAACCGAGCCGCGCCTGCCAGTCGATGCGGTCGACCTTGTAGACGACACCGTCGATATCATAGCCGAGCTTGGCCCTGATCTCGCCGATGCGGCGATAGAAGGCGAGCGCATCGTCGACGCTCTTGCACAATGTGATCTCGGGATTGACAGTGAAACCGGCCTTGTCCAGCCACGCGATCATCGCGTGCTGGGTCGGCTCCGGCATCGGATAATCCGACATCTCGCCCCAGGCATAGGCGAAGAATTTCAGCGGACGTGACGCGGTGATCGCCACGTCCTTTTGGCGCAATGAGCCCGCTGCCGAGTTGCGCGGATTTGCGAACACGGTGTCGCCGGCCTCTTCCTGCTTCTTGTTGAGGGCAAGGAAATCGCTCTTCAGCATATAGACCTCGCCGCGCAATTCGCAGGCGGCAGGGATGTGCTTGCCTTTCAGCGTCGTTGGAATGTCCTTGATAGTGCGGACATTGGCAGTGACATCCTCGCCGGTGAAACCGTCGCCCCGCGTGGCGGCGCGGATCAGTTCGCCATTCTCGTAGCGCAGCGACAGCGACAGACCGTCGATCTTCGGCTCGGCGACGATGGCAGGGATTTCATCGAGCTTGAGGAAGCGCTGGATGCGCTCGACGAATTCTGTCACTTCCTCATCGCTGAACGCATTGCCCAGCGACAGCATCGGCATCACATGCTGCACCTTGGCAAAGCCGCGCGCGGGCGCTGCGCCGACCGTCTGTGTCGGTGACGCGCCGGTGACGAGATCGGGGAATTTGGCTTCGATCGCCTCGACCCGGCGACGCAGCGCGTCGTAGTCCGCATCCGACACCGTCGGCGCGTCGTCCTGATAGTAGCGCTTGTTGTGCGCTTCCATCTCCAGCGACAGCCGCATCAGCTCGATCTTCGCTTTGGGCTTCGTGAGCGTGGAGATGTCGGGGGGAGTTTTTGCGGGTTTTGCCATACGCGGTCACCGATGTTCGTCATGGCCGGGCTTGTCCCGGCCATCCACGCCTTGAAGCGCTGTTGTAAAGACGTGGATGCCCGGCACAAGGCCGGGCATGACGGAGTACAATGGTGAAACAAGGTGCACGTCGCGGTTCCGGGTTCGCTCGCCAAGAGGCGAGCGCCCCGGAATGACGTTCAAATCAGGCCGCGCCCTTGAGCAACCGCTCCGCTGCGGCCCGCGCTTCGGCGGTAATCTCCGCGCCGGCGAGCATCCGCGCGATTTCCTCGCGGCGATGATCCTCGGCCAGCGTGTTGACGCGCGTCGCCACGCGCTTGCCCTTGTCGAGGGCATCCTTGGAGATCAGCAGATGCTGGTCGGCCCTCGCTGCCACCTGCGGGGCGTGGGTGACGGCCATCACCTGGACCTTGCCGGCGAGCCGCGCCAGGCGCGCGCCGATGGCGTCGGCGACGGCACCGCCGACCCCCGTGTCGATTTCGTCGAACACCAGAGTCGGTGCCGAGCCCTTGTCCGACAGCACCACCTTGAGCGCCAGCAGGAAGCGCGAGAGTTCGCCGCCGGAGGCGACCTTCATCATCGGGCCCGGGCGGGTTCCGGGATTGGTCTGAACCCAGAATTCGACACGGTCGATGCCGTGTGGACCCGGCGTCGCCGCATCGCTGTCGACCTGGGTGATGAATTTCGCACGTTCAAGCTTGAGCGGGCCGAGCTCGGCGATGACGGCCTTGTTGAGCTTCTCGGCGGACTTGATGCGCGCGGCCGAAAGCTTGCTCGCCGCAGCGCTATACTTCTTGTCGGCCTCCGACGCCGCACTCTCCAGCCCCTTGAGCTGGCCGGCGCCGGCGTCGATGGTGGCGACATCGGCAAAGTATTTCGCGGCCAGCGCGGCGAGCCCGTCGACCGGCGTCGAATATTTCCGCGCGGCGCCGCGCAGCGCGAACAGCCGCTCCTCGATGCGCTCGAGTTCCGCAGGATCGAAATCGGCAGCGATGAGCGCGGCGGCAAGATGCTGATCGGCTTCTTCCAACGCGTTGATGGCGACGTCGATCGCTTTCACCGCAGGCTCGACCAGCGACGGCGATGAACCGGCGCGGCGCTCCAGCCGGCGCACGGCGGCGGCCAGCGACGAGATCGGCGAATGATGGCCGGACACGGCCTCCTGCGCCTCGCGTAAATCGGCCGCGATCTTCTCGCCGTGCATCATGCCGGTGCGGCGCTCCGCAAGCTTGCTCTCCTCGCCGTCCTTCGGGTTGAGCTTCTTCAGCTCGTCCGCGGCGTGGCGCAGATAATCGGCGTCGCGGGCGGCGCGCTCCATATTGGCGCGATGGGTCTCCAGCGCCGCATAAGCGGTCTTGCGGGCGTCCCAGAGTGTCTCCAGCGCGGTGACGTCCTTCTCCAACCCAGCGAAAGCGTCGAGCAGCCGGCGATGCGTGGCGGCGTCCACCAGGGCGCGCTCGTCGTGCTGGCCGTGGATCTCGACCAAAGCGGCGCCGACCGCCTTCATGGTCTGCACAGAGATCGCCTGATCGTTGATGAAGGCACGGGTGCGACCATCGGCGAGCTGCACGCGGCGCAGAATCATCTCGCCGGAATCGTCGTCGAAACCGTTGTCCTTGAGAATCGTCAGCGCCGGGTGGCCCTTGGCCAGGTCGAACACGGCCGTCACCTGGCCCTGCTCGACGCCGTGGCGCACGAGGCCGGCATCGCCGCGGCCGCCGAGGGCCAGCGCGAAAGCATCGAGAAGAATGGATTTGCCGGCGCCGGTTTCACCGGTCAGCACAGCAAGACCGCGGGAAAACTCGATATCGAGCCGTTCGATCAGGACGATGTCACGGATCGACAGACGGGCCAGCATGGGAGGTCAGTTCCTAACCGAGGCCAAATCTCTTGAAGGCCTTGCTCAGGTAAGACCCTTTGTTCTCGCTCGGCTCGAGACCGCCGGACTTTACAAGATTGTAGGCGTCTTTGTACCACTTGCTGTCAGGAAAGTTGTGGCCAAGCACGGCGGCAGCCGTCTGCGCCTCGCCGACCACGCCGATCGCCATATAGGCCTCGGTCAGGCGCATCAGCGCTTCCTCGACGTGACGCGTGGTCTGATACTGCGTCACCACCGTCTTGAAGCGGTTGATGGCGCCGGTGTAGTTGCGCTTGTCGAGATTGTAGCGGCCGATTTCCATTTCCTTGCCGGCAATCTGGTCGCGTGCGCCTTCCAGCTTCTTCTTGGCCGAGGTCGCATATTCCGAGGTCGGATATTTGCGGACCACTTCCTCGAGCGCAGCCATTGCCTTTTCGGTGCGGCCTTGGTCGCGCGAGATGTCCGGGATCTGGTCGTAATGCGAGGCGGCGATCAGATACTGCGCATAGGCCGCATCCGGGCTACCGGGATGCAGCGTCACATAGCGCGTGGCCGAGCCGATGCAGGTGTCGTAGTCGGCGGATTCGTAGGCCGCATAGGCCGACATCAGCAGCGACTTGCGCGCCCATTCCGAATACGGATGCTGACGATCGACTTCCTCGAATTTCTTCGCGGCGGCCTTGGGATCCTTGTTGTTGTTCATGAGGTACAAGCCCTCATTGTAGAGCTTGTCGGCGGGCTCCTCGACGAAAGTGTCGTCCTTGGTGCCGAACTTGTCCCACAGTGCGCCGGTGCCGCAGCCACTCAGCGGCACGGCCAGCACGATGAGGCCCGACGCCAACCGCACATGGCGGCCGAAGCGGGTGAGCAGGGAATCACGGGATTCGAGCGTAATGCGCTGTGCCGACATATATCTGAGACCTGACGCCTTCATGCGGTGTCTGCGCGGTACGCGCACAATCACGGACCAACCGGATACGCGCCCGCAGCTTCGCTTGACCGCGTGCTCTATCTACCCGAATGACATCCGTTAACCAACCGGATACGGAGCCATTTCGCCCGGATTAAGGCGAAGAATGTGGAGATACAGGCGGTTATGGTTACCGGGGATGTCTCGGTGCCCGCAAAGGTCTACGCGCCCGCAAAAGCGCAACGCAAAATACCGGCAGCGGGTAGAAGAAGGCCAGAAAGCCCGATCTTAGGAAACGTCCGGGCCGAAAGCCGGGGCGATCATGCCGCCAAGCATGCCCGAGGTGACATCGGCGCTGGCGCGGCCGCGGCGGACAGGGACGGCATCGGCTTCGACGATCTTCCAGGCCGAACGATCGGCCATCAGGGCGCAGAGCACGGCGTTGTTGAGCTTGTGGCCGCCGCGCACCGAGCGGTAAGCGCCGAGGATCGGCAGACCTGCCAGCGCGAGATCGCCGACAGCGTCCAGCACCTTGTGGCGGGCGCATTCATCGCTGTAGCGCAGGCCTTCGGTGTTGAGCAGCTTGTCATCGTCGAACACGACGGAATTCTCGAAGGACGCGCCGAGCGCAAAACCGGCGCTCCAGAGGCGGGCCACGTCGTTCATGCAACCGAAGGTGCGGGCACGGGCGATATCGCGGCGGAAGGATTCGGGATTGAGATCGAGCACGTAGCTCTGGCGGCCAATCACCGGATTGGCGAAGCTGATTTCGACTTCGGCGCGGAAACCCGCAGCGTGGGGGCGGATTTCGCCGAACGAGTCACCGATGGCAACCTGCACCGGTTTGAGAACCTGAATGAAGCGGCGACGGGCGCCCTGCTCCACAACGCCGGCCTGATCGATGGCGGCGACGAAGGCGGCTGCGGAGCCGTCCATGATCGGCACTTCCGGTCCATCGACTTCGATGGTGGCGTTGTCGATGCCCATGCCGCGCAGCGCAGCGAGAACATGTTCGGCGGTGGAAACGATTGGGCCTTCACGATCGCCGAGCACGGTGGCAAACTCGGTGGCGATAACGGATTTGGCGTCGGCCTGGATTTCGCGATCAGCACCTTCAAGACCGGTGCGAACAAAAATATAACCTGCATCGACGGGCGCAGGTCCAAGCGTGAGACTGACAGGCTTTCCAGAATGGACGCCGACACCGGTAACGGTGGCTTGCGATCCAAGCGTTGTCTGTCGGCTGAAAGTCATAAGGTACCCACCCAAGTAGCCTCTCGTCATGAGAGGGACTCTCTCAGTCGAACCTTGCGGCCTCCTGAGTCCCCGAGTCGCAGTCACATTAACCCCTGCCACAAAGTGCGCCAACTCACGCTTTTTTACCGATTGTTACCCCACCTTTGCCGCAATCAGGCCAGGGGTTAACCAAAATTTCTGCCGGTTCCACGGCCGTTTCGAGCCTTGGCAGAGCGCGACGGTAAAGATTAATGACTTACTATCAATAGGTTAAGAAATCCTACGCCTTTTGGTGGCTGTCACAAACGAAAGCCCCGGCTGATCCAGCCGGGGCTTCTGTCGTCGTCACGATTGTAACAAAGGTCAGCTGGTCTGGCGGCGCAGGAAGGCCGGGATATCCAGATGATCATCGCCCTGTGGCGCCGGCGCAACAGGTGCCGGGCGGCCATGAGAATCAAGACCCTGCGGGGCCGGACGGCGGGCGTATTCGGACACCGGCGGCTCGTTACCCATCTGCTGGGCGACGCTGCGCTGTGGCTTACGCTCGGGCAGCGGCGGCATCGGAGCCATCGGCGGGGCCGACGGACGACCGGAGACCGGCGCTTCCGTTTCCTCGTCGCGGCGGCCGAGACCGACATTGGCCAGACGCTGCAGCAGCGACAGGCGAGCCTTCTGCGGTTCCTCTTCCGATTCGCCGCGTGCCTGACGGATCTCGTTCTGGGCCGGCATCGGCAGTTCTTCGAATTTCGGCATCCGCGGAGCGCGCAGCGGAGCACGTTCGGCCGATGGCGGAATGAACTGTTCGGGGATCGGCGCTTCGACAGGGGCTTCCTGACGCGGCGCTTCCGGGAACAGCGAGGGCTTCTGCGCGATCGGACGTACCATCACATCGCCATACTGCTGCGGCGCAGCGGCTTCCGGAGCCACGGCAGCGGCGATGGCGGCGAGCGCGGCACGCTCATGGCTGGTCGCAGGTGCACGGGGCGCGGCAGCGGGCGCCGGAGCGCCGGCAGACTTGGCAGCCGCTGCGGCAGCGAGACGCTGGTTGTCCGCGCGAAGACGCGCGGTCAGATCGGCCAGGCGGGCATCCGGAGCGCCGTTGCCGGCAGGAGCAGCAACGGCCGAGGTCACGGTGGTGACCGGGGCCGAGGAATTGCGAGCCAGCATGGCCTGCTCGATGCCGGTGGCGACGACCGACACGCGGATCACGCCGTCGAGGCTCTCGTCGAAGGTGGCGCCGACAATGATGTTGGCGTCGGCATCGACTTCTTCGCGGATACGAGTCGCGGCTTCGTCGACTTCGAACAGGGTCAGGTCCTTGCCGCCGGTGATCGAGATCAGCAGGCCGCGGGCGCCCTTCATCGAGCTATCGTCGATCAGCGGGTTGGCGATCGCAGCTTCCGCTGCGGTCAGCGCGCGCTTCTCACCGGTGGCTTCGCCGGTGCCCATCATCGCCTTGCCCATCTCCTTCATGACTGCGCGCACGTCGGCGAAGTCGAGGTTGATGAGGCCTTCCTTGACCATCAGGTCGGTGATGCAGGCAACACCCGAGTAGAGAACCTGGTCGGCCATCGCGAAAGCGTCGGCGAAGGTGGTCTTCTCGTTGGCGACCCGGAACAGGTTCTGGTTCGGGATGATCAGCAGCGTGTCGACCACCTTGTGCAGCTCGGCAATGCCGGCTTCGGCGGTGCGCATGCGGCGCTGGCCTTCGAAGTGGAACGGCTTGGTGATCACGCCGACGGTGAGGATGCCCATGTCGCGCGCGGTCTTGGCGATGACGGGCGCTGCACCGGTGCCGGTGCCGCCGCCCATGCCGGCGGTGACGAACACCATGTTGGCGCCGGTCAGGTGATCACGGATTTCGTCGATGACTTCCTGCGCGGCGGCCGCACCGACATCCGGCTGCGAACCGGCGCCGAGTCCCTGGGTGACCTGCGTGCCCATCTGCACGATGCGCTGGGCCTTCGACATGGTCAGCGCCTGCGCATCGGTGTTGGCGACGACGAAATCGACGCCCTGCAGACCGGCGGTGATCATGTTGTTGACGGCGTTGCCGCCAGCGCCACCGACACCGAACACGGTAATGCGGGGCTTCAGCTCGCTGATATCAGGAACGTTGAGATTGATGGTCATGAGGTTGCCTCTCGATTACGCGCGCGTTGTGTGGTCATGCCATTGGCCGGTGGCCGATGGCGTCGGAGATGGAAAAAACACTGGCCGGAAAAATTTCATCAGAAGCCCTCTCGAAGCCATCGTCCGACCTTTCCGAAATAACCGTCACTGGTCCCTGTCTTGAGCTGCCGCGTATGCCGCGGTTCGACATGTTCAAGATGAGCGAATTGCGGATACACCAGCAGGCCCGACGGCACCGCGAACGAAGCGCTCTTGGCTTCATTGGGCAGCCGGCCGAAGCCGAGTGGTCGTGCAATGCGAACGGACCGTCCGAGAATCTGGCTGCCGAGTTCGGCGAGGCCCGTGAGCTGCGACGCGCCGCCTGACAGCACCACGCGTGCGCGCGGTTCTGCAGCGAAGGGCGAATCCGCCAACCGGTCCCTGACCATTTCAAAAATCTCCTCGGCACGCTGACGCACGATGTTCGCGATCGTGGCGCGGGACACGACCTGCGGAAAATCGCGATCGTTATCACCAGCCGTCGGCACGTTCATGAGTTCGCGCGCATCGGAGCCACCCGTCAGCACCGTGCCATATAACGTCTTGATTCGCTCGGCATCCGCGATGCAAGCACCGAGTCCGCGCGCGAGATCCATGGTGATGTGTTGCCCGCCGACCGCAAATCCCGAGGCGTGCACGAAGCGTCCGCCGGAATAGGTCGCGATGGTTGTCGTACCTGCGCCCATCTCGACGACCGCAGCACCGAGATCGGTCTCGTCGTCGGTCAGCACGGACAAACCTGCAACATAGGGCGCCGCAGCCATGGCTTCGACATTGAGATGGCAGCGCTCGACGACCAGCATCAGGTTACGCGCGACCGTCGCGTCCGCAGTGACGACATTCATATCGACGCCGAACTGCGAGGCGACCATGCCCTTGGGATCGCGAATGCCCTTCACGCCATCGAGTGAATAGCCGACCGGCAATGCATGGAGCACCGTGCGGCCCGGCGGCGTTGCGTGGCGCATGCCGGTCGAGGTGACGCGTGCGATATCGGACGCTGTGACGGCGCCGCCCTTGATATCGGCTGACGCTTCAATCAGTTGGCCCTGCAGGCGACCGGCCGAGACCGACAGCAGCACGGATTCGACGCGAACCTTGGCCATACGTTCGGCCAGCGCCACCGCCTGACGGACGGCCTGCTCGGCCTCGCCCATATCGACGATCGCACCGGACTTCACGCCGCGCGACTGGATCTGGCTGTAGCCGATCAGTTCAACCGCATGGCTGCGGCCACGCAGGGCTTCGTTCGGCGCGGATGGCCGCAGACGCGCGATCATGCACGCGATCTTGCTGGTGCCGACGTCCAGCGACGCCACCAGCGCGGTGCGGTTGGCCGCCATCTGACGCGTTTTCGGCGCCTGGTTGCGATCGAGACCGGTCATGCCGCGCCAGCCTTCTTCTTGGACTTGTCTTGTGCCTTGAACAGATCTTCGCGCGCCTTCGCTGCGTCTTCCGACAGCCGCACGGTCAGCCGATCCGACAGCCGCATGTCGATGGCGACGATGTCGCGCGAGAACAGGCGATCTTCCTTGTCGAGCTTGCTGAGCATGGCCAGCGCGTTGCCGACGTCGATTTCCGGGAGGCGAATGTCGAGGCCATCCTTCAGGCGGAGATTCCAGCGGCGCTCACCGACGAAGATCGCGGCCTTGGTGACCGAGCGGACCTGTGGGTAGCGATCCAGCAGCGCGAGGAAATCCCTGGCGTTGCTGTCGGCGCCCTTGCCCACCACCAGCGGCAGCGACATGAAGCGGCGCGACACGTAGTTTTCGAGAACGGCACCGTCATCGGCGATCACCGAGAGACGACCGTCCTCCTGCCACAGCGCAAAAGCCGTGCGTTCGGTGACATCGATCTGCAGACGGTTCGGATAGAGCTTCAGCACATTGGCGTCAGCGATCCACGGATTGGCCTTGAGCTTGTCGCGGACAGCCGCTGCATCGAGGAAGAACAGCGAGGAGCGACCATTGACGCCGCCGATGGCCAGGATCTCGTCCTGGGTCAGCTGCTTGCGGCCGTTGAGAATGACGGAGGCAATGCGGAAGCCGGCGGCATTGGCCGCAGCGTTGCGCGCATCGCTAAAAGCTTCGACCATTTCGTCGACGTGATTGCCCTTGACCACGCCAAGCGCGAGGCTGCCCGTCAGCATCAACACGGTGGCCGCAATTCCGACGCGGCGCGGCGCGTAACGCTCAAGCGTCGCGATGAAGCGATTGGAACTCTGTTCGCGGACGGCAGGCTTGGCGGCACGAAAACGGGCCCAGAAGCGGGCGAGCGGGCTCAGCTGCTCGCGCAGCAGAATGCCTGCCCCAAGGGCAGCCATTTTAAGATCAGCTTGGGGCCTCAAGGGTCGCACCGACCGAGAGAGGCGTCCTCCACCATCCATACCACGAGCTCGTCACAGGTTACGTCCGCATTGGCGCGGGACTTGAGGCGTGAGTGACGTCTCGGTCCTGCCGGGATGGATTCAAGCCTTTGAAAAAGGCCGGTTTTCCATCGATACGCGTCGTCACGGAGTCCCCGCAAAGCTCACGCCTCGGCAGCCAAGCGCACACGCGCCGCCAGCGTTAACCTTCGGCCTTCCTGGTAAACAAAGTGTAAAGGGGATGGGCGCAGAGTGCGATTTGATGCGGCTGTGGAAGACTTTAGCCGAGGTGTGGCCGATGCGCCCGAGGGAACTGCGGCAGCTTCATGGCCGGCGTCGCGGGGTTGCCGGAATTAACGCGGCGATCGGGTGTTGTGGACGGCCAGCGATTAAACTCCGTCATGCCCGGCCTCGTGCCGGGCATCCACGCCTTGGCGAAAAGCGAAGACGTGGATGGCCGGGACAAGCCCGGCCATGACGGAGTGAGATAACTGGCTGGTTAGCCGCCTGCCCGTTTCACCGCGAGCTCGATCTGGCCGTTCAAAAAATCCACGAAACTGATCCCCTGCGCGTTCAGCGCCTTGGGATAGAGCGAGGCTTTGGTCAGGCCCGGGAGCGTGTTGGTCTCCAGATAGACTGGGCCTTTGGCCGACACGATGAAGTCCGACCGCGAATAGCCGCGGCACGACATCGCGCGGTGCGCCTTCACCGCGAAATCCATGATCCCCGCGGAAACCTCCGGCGTGAAACGCCCGGGGCAGATCTCCTGCGTCGATTTGGCGAGATACTTCGCCTCATAGTCGAAACCGCCATCAGCCGGGATGATTTCGATCGGCGGCAATGCGATCAGCGAGCCATCGGCCTGCTCAAGCACGGCGCAGGTCGCCTCGACGCCGGCGACGAACGGCTCAATCACATAGTCCTCGGTCTTGGCCGCATTGCGCACAGCAACGAGATCCTGCTTCGCATTGACGAACATCAGGCCGTAGCTCGATCCGTCACGTGCGGGCTTGGCGATCAGCTTGCCGTATTCGGCGAGCGCGGCTTCCATGTCGTTCAATGCGACACCCGCCACGATGGGCACGCCTGCGATGGCCGCGAAGCGCTTGGCGCCGACCTTGTCGAAAGACAGATTGGATGATGCCGAACCGGAACCGGTGAACGGGATGCCGCGCATTTCGCACATCACCTGCAGCTCACCATTCTCCGCAGCGCCGCCATGCATGCCGAGCACCAGCACGCGGTTCTCGGCTTGGGCCTTGTCGAGCGCCTGCGTCAGCACGCCGATGCTGCTGCCACCGGGCTTGAACGGATCCTCGAACGGACGATCATGGGAGAGCAGCGCCGTGCCCGACGTCTCGTAGACGCGGTCATCGGCATCCCAGAACCACAGATCCGCATCGGGCAACGCGCTGTGCAGGGCCTGTGCGGAGGCCACCGACACCAGACGCTCCTTGTTCAGGCCACCAAACATGATGGTGATCCGCTGAGGTCTCGCCTGCTCCGTCATCGTGTCGTCTCCGAACCCATCCGCGAATCGCGCCGCTGCCGACAAGGCAATAGCATCACGCTAGCCGAGTCATATAATGCCTTGTCGGGGGCGGTTTTGCGAGCCCGCCCCGCGGTGACATGGAAGCGACCTGATGATCAGAGCCTGGCTCGAACTCTCTACCTTCGGCATCTTCGCGACGCTGGGCACCATCTATTACGGAGTCGCACTGATCCTCGTGGGGCTGACCTCCAGCCGGCTGCTGTCGATGCGGCTGAAGTCCCTCCACGGTATCGTCGCGCCCTTCTTTTCCTCGGTGGCCATCCTGTTCGGCCTGCTCACGGGCTTCCTTGCCAGCGACGTCGGTGACCGCAACCGCCAGGCCGTCCGCGCCGTTCAGATCGAGGCCGGCGAGTTGCGCAACATCCATACGCTGAGCGTGGCATCGGTCACTGACATGTCCAACATACGCGCCGCGCTGAAGGCCTATGTGACATCGGAAGTGACGGAGGAATGGCCGGCAATGCTGCTCGGCCTGAAGTCGCCGCGCACCGATGTGGCCTACGACAGCCTGCTGCGCGAAATCAGCGATCCCGCCATCACGCGCGATGCCAGCAACACGGTGCATGGGGCGCTGATGGGCGCCTCGATCCGCGCGGGGACCGCGCGCAATGACCGGCTCAGCCTGTCGACCGACCACACCAACGATCTGAAATGGACGTCGGTGCTGCTGCTCGGGCTGATCACGCAACTGGCGCTGGCGCTGGTGCATCTGGAACGTCCGCGGGCCATGCTCGCGGCGCTCACGGTGTTCGCCAGCGGCGCCATCGTCGCGCTCGGCATTATCGCGCTGCAGGAGCATCCGTTCGACGGCGCCTTCCGCGTCGCCCCTGCGCCGCTGGAGAATCTGCTGAGCATCAGCGAGGCCGGACCGGCGTCGGCACTACCGCCACCGCCGAAATAGCAGCCAAAACGTTTCCGAGCGAAGCGGTGCCGGTTCGCGTCAAGGAAATGTATCAGACAAATAGTATTACGGCGCGACGCCGATCCGCTTAATTTCCCAGTGCAGGTCGATGCCCGACTGCGCCAGAACGCGCGCGCGCACTGTCTCGCCGAGCGTTTCGATATCGCTCGCCGTGGCATCGCCGGTGTTGATCAGGAAATTGCAGTGCATTTCCGACACCTGCGCCCCGCCGACACGCAAACCGCGGCAGCCGGCGGCATCGACCAGCTTCCAGGCCGAATGACCGGGCGGGTTCTTGAACGTGGAGCCACCGGTCTTCTCACGGATCGGCTGCGCGGTCTCGCGATGCGCCTGCACCTCGTCCATCCGCGCGCGGATCGCGGCGGAATCGGTGATCGTCCCGCGAAACTTTGCTGACGTGAAAATGATCGACGGTGAGACGCCGGAATTGCGATAGACGAATTGCATGCCGGCATTATCGAAGACGTGCTTCGTGCCATCGCGGCCGATGCCGGTTGCTTCGATCAGTACATCCTTGGTCTCGTCGCCATTGGCGCCGGCATTCATCCGCAGCGCGCCGCCGATGGAGCCGGGAATGCCGAAGTAGAATTCCAGCCCGCCAACATTCGCCGCTGCCGCCGTCTCCGCCACGCGCTTGTCGAGCGCGGCGGTGCCCGCGCTGACGATGTCGCCATCGGCTGATACTGCACCGAAGCCGCGTGGGCTCAGGCGAATGACGACACCTTTGATGCCGCCATCGCGCACGATGAGATTGGAGCCGACGCCGACGACGGTGACCGGAATATCGCTCGGCAGCTTCAACAGGAAGTAAGCGAGATCGTCTTCGTCGGCTGGCGTGAACAACACCTGCGCGGGACCACCGACGCGAAACCATGTCAGCGGCGCGAGGGACTCGTTCGCGAGCAGACGCCCGCGCAGATCGGGCATCGCGGATTTGAGTTGGGGGGTGATGTCGGGGAAGGTCATGTTATTGCGCAGGAAGAAGACATGGATGGCCGGAACAAGCCCGGCCATGACGAGAGAGAGTGAAGACTACTACTAAAAAGGGCGGAGCGCTCGCAAATGTGATAAGGCGAAAATGTAACTCCGTCATGGCCGGGCTTGTCCCGGCCATCCACGCCTTTCGAGCTATCAACATGGCAGGTGGTTACGTGTACTTCATGACCAATCGGCCGAATGGCATCCTGTATGTCGGGGTGACCAACGATCTCGTGCGCCGCGTCCACGAACACAGATCCGGCTTCGTCGATGGCTTTACCAAGCGGTACGATCTCAAGCTGCTCGTGTATTTCGAGCGCTTCGAGGACATCCGCGACGCCATTCAGCGCGAGCATAACATCAAGCACTGGCCGCGGGCGTGGAAGGTTCGGAAGATCATGATCGACAATCCGAACTGGGACGACCTGTATCCTCTCATCACGCAGTAAAGACGTGGATGGCCGGGACAAGCCCGGCCATGACGAACTCTTCTGCAGCGTATGCCCCATCAAGTCACCCCAGCGCCTTCAATTCGCCCGGCAATGCGTAAGCCCATTGCGTGATGTTGCCGGCACCGAGACACACGACCGTATCGCCCGACTTCGCTACGCCTGCGACAAGACCAGCAAGCGCCGCCGACTCCTGCAGCGGGATCACCTCGCGATGGCCGTGGGCGCGCAGGCCGAGCACGAAATTGTCGCGATCGATGCCCTCGATCGGCGCTTCGCCGGCGGGATAGACGTCGGCGACGATCACGGTGTCGGCGTCGTTAAAGCAGGTGCAGAATTCCTCAAACAGCGACTGCAGGCGCGTGTAGCGATGCGGCTGCACCACGGCGATGACCTTGCCCGCGGTGCTTTCACGCGCGGCACGCAGCACGGCGGAAATCTCCACGGGATGATGGCCGTAGTCGTCGATGATGGTGACGCCGTTCCACTCGCCGGTCTTGGTGAAGCGGCGCTTGACACCGCCGAAGCCGGCGATGGCCTTGCGGATCGCCTCATCGGACATGCCGAGTTCATGCGCGACGGCAATCGCCGCCGTGGCATTCAGTGCGTTGTGACGACCCGGCATCGGCAGCAGCAGATTATCGATCTCATGCGCAGTGCCGGCCTTGCGATCGCGGAACGCTACCTTGAAGGACGAGCCGCCATTGGCGGGCTTGAGGTCAACGAGCCGCGCATCGGCCTGCGGGTTCTGCCCGTAAGTGATGATGCGGCGATCCTCGATCTTGCCGACGATGCTCTGCACCACGGGGTGATCGATGCACATGACAGCGAAGCCGTAGAACGGCACGTTCTCGACAAAGTGGCGGAACGCATCCTGCACGGCATCGAAGGTCTTGAAGTGATCGAGATGTTCGGGATCCACATTGGTGACGATGGCGACATCGGCCGGCAGCTTCAGAAAGGTGCCGTCGCTCTCGTCGGCCTCCACCACCATCCATTCACCGGCGCCGAGCCGCGCATTGGTGCCATAGGCATTGATGATGCCACCATTGATGACGGTGGGATCGAGTTCGCCGGCATCGAGCAATGCGGCTACCATCGAGGTCGTCGTGGTCTTGCCATGGGTGCCGGCGATGGCCACGCAGCTCTTCAAGCGCATCAGCTCGGCGAGCATCTCGGCGCGGCGCACCACCGGAATGCGCTGCGCGCGCGCGGCCATCAGTTCCGGATTGTCGCGCTTGATCGCCGTGGAGACGACGAGCACGTCGGCGCCCGACACGTTATCGGCCTTGTGGCCGACATGGATGGTGATGCCTTTTTCGCGCAGACGATTGACATTGGCACTTTCGGAAGCGTCCGAGCCCTGCACGGTGTAGCCGAGATTGCACAGCACCTCGGCGATGCCGCTCATGCCGATGCCGCCGATACCGACAAAGTGAATGGGTCCGATTTCGCGCGGCAGTCTCATGGGGCGTCTCTATGTTCCATCATGTCCGGGCAGCGCGAAGCGAGCTTCGCTGGACGTCCGGGCATCCAAGCTCGTTCGAGCAGATGACTCCTTCAAACAGACGTGGATGGCCGGGACAAGCCCGGCCATGACGAAAAAGACGGAAATTTGGCTTGCGGATCAGGCGAATCCGCCTTGAGCACCCTATTCCGCCGGCGCGGGAACCGGCGCCGGTGCGCGATCCGCACGATTGGCAATGAGCGCCACAGCGACCCCAGCCAGCGGAGCGAGCGCCGCGACCCATGGCACCGCGCTCAGACCGCCATGCGCAATCACCGCGCCGCCAAGCCACGCGCCAATGGCATTGCCGAGATTGAACGCGGCAATGTTGAAGCTCGACGCGAGACTCTGGCCGGCGCCCTCGGCCTTGCGTAGCACCGCCATCTGCAAGGGCGACGCGGTGGCGAAGGCCGTGGCACCCAGCAGCGCGATAGCGATGATGACGGCGACCTGATTATGCGCGGCGAAGGTGATCAGCACGAGCGTCACCGCCAGGGCCAGCAGGCTGCCGAACACGCTGCCCGCCGGCCAGCGATCGGCAAGACGTCCGCCGGCCAGATTGCCGACGATGGCGCCCGCGCCGAACACCAGCAGGATCGGCGACACGGCCGCATCGGAGAAGCCAGAAATCTTCGTCAGGACCGGCGCGACATAAGTGAACAGCGCGAAGATGCCGATCCAGCCCAAAATTGTTGTGAGCAGGCCGAGCAGCACCTGAGGCCGCGCCAGCACTGCGAGATCGTCGGACAGCTTGCTGTGTTCTTCCGGCGCCTTGACCGGTGGCACCAGCAGCGCCACTGCGGCCATCGCAACCATTCCCACCAGCGTCACCGCGTAGAAGGTCGCGCGCCAGCCATAGCCCTGCCCGAGCCACGTCCCGAACGGCACGCCGAGAATGGTCGCCACCGTCAGGCCGGCGAACATGATGGAGATCGCCGACGCCTTCTTGTTCTCGGGCACGAGGCTCGTCGCCACCACCGAGCCGACGCCAAAGAACGTGCCATGCGCGAAAGCCGTCAGCACGCGTGCCGCCATCAGGCTCCAGTAGTCCGGCGCCAGGGCGCAAGCGAGATTGCCCAGCGTGAAGATGCCCATCAGCACCAGCAGCACGGTTTTGCGCGGCCAGCGACTGGTGGCGATGGTCATGATCGGGGCGCCGAGCACGACACCCAGCGCATAGCCCGAGATCAGCAGACCCGCGGCCGGGATCGACACGCCGAGGTCGCCGCCGACCTCGATGAGAAGACCCATGATGACGAATTCGGTGACGCCAATTCCGAAGGCGCCGGCGGTAAGCGCGTAGAGTGCAAGAGGCATGAACGTGGTGTCCCGTGGGTGAAGCGGGCCAATTGCCCGATGACGGGAGATGTGGACCTCCTGACATTGATGAGATAGACGTGGCATAGGAACAATATTTGTGAATTGAATTCACTCAACGAATTACGGCCAGATGTCACGACTGGACGTCAACCGCTCCGGCGAGATGGAAGTGTTCACCCGCGTGGTCGAGCTCGGCGGTTTTTCGACCGCGGCGCGGGCCTTCCGAATGACCCCCTCTGCCGTCAGCAAACTGGTGGCGCGACTGGAGGCACGGCTCGGCGTGCGGCTCATCAACCGCTCGACGCGCAAGCTTCAGCTCACGCCGGAAGGCAGCACTTTCTATGAGCGCGCCTTACGCATTCTCGACGAGATCAGCGCAGCCGAACGCGAGGCCGCCATCGGCGCCACACCGAGCGGCCTGCTGCGCGTCAATACCAGCGTGCCCTTCGGCCTGCGTCTCCTGCTGCCGCTGCTCCCCGATTTTGCGAAGCGCTATCCGGACATCAAGGTCGAGGTCGTTCTGACGGATCTCGTGGTGGATCTCCTGGAAGAGCGCGCCGATGTCGCCATTCGCGTTGGCTTGATGCGCGAGTCACGGCTGCTGGCGCGCAAACTCGGCGAGAGCCGGATGGTCGTGGTCGCCTCGCCCGGCTATCTCAAAGAGCGCGGCACACCCAAAACGCCGGACGATCTCGCACATCACAATCTGTTGCGCTTCGGCTTCGCCAAGTGGGAGAACGGCTGGCCGTTCAAAATCGGCGGCGAGACAGTCGCCGTCATGCCGTCAGGCAATGCCCTCGTCAGCGACGGCGAAGCGATGCAGCACCTCGCCGTCGCCGGCATGGGCCTTGCGCGGCTGGCGCGTTTTCATGTCGAAGCCGACATCGCAGCCGGACGTCTTGTGCCGGTGCTCGAAGCGTTCAATCCCGGCGACATCGAACCGATCCACGCCGTATTCGTCGGCCATGGCGGACAGTTGCCGGCGCGCGTGCGGGCGTTTCTGGATTACCTGGTGGAGACCGTGAGGCTGTAGCGTTCCAGCACCTCGTCATCACGCCTCCGCTATGCCCATTACTTGAAAGGCACTGATCGGCGGAGGCAGCCCCGGCGGTTTCTCGCCCGTGAAAAATGCAGCGAGATACATCTTTCCAAGCAGATGCCTGGTCTCCAACGCGTCGGGCGCCAGCCGCCCATCGCGCAAGGCCTGCTGGAATTCCGCAAGTGTAGGAGCCGAGAGATCCGTGTCCGGCACCGAGCGCGACGCGGTCGCTACGGCGCTGAACTGGACGCCCGCATAAAACAGACGGGTGAGCGCGCGCATCAGTTCGAGGCGATCGCGCAAGCTGCGATCGGGCGGGTGACCGAGCCATGCCTGCAAAAGCACCTCTTCGAGTTCAGGTGACGGCGCAAAATTATCGAGCATGGTCGCCATGTCGACGACGGGATCGTTGCAATAGGCCGACTCCCAATCGACCAGCCACAGACGCTCGCCATCGAACAGAAGGTTGCGCGGCAGGATATCGTTGTGGCTGGAAACCGCCTCGTCGCTATTCCACGTATAGGCGCTACGGAGGTCTGCCAGACGCTGCGTGTGGGCATCGAGCACGCCGGGCGCAAACAGGTTTGTGCGGCAGACATGGGCCCACAGCCGGGCGGTAATATCCGGATAATCGACGAAGCGCCCGAACCTTGGCGTGCCCTGCAGGCGCCGCAGCATTCCTCCCAGCGCCTGCGCCAAAGCGTGGGGACCGCCGGGATAGGACTGCAGAGGCTGTTCGACGATGAAGTCCATCACCGCGACACGTGCGGTCTCATCCACATAGTGCAGCCGCGGCGCGATCCCTGCCTGTGCGGCGATGCGCATCGACGTATATTGGTGCGGATTACGCAGCGGACTTGCGGCCCCCTCCATGCGCAATACGTAGCGGCGATCGCCGGCGGCTACTCGATAGACGAGCGCGCCCGAGACGCCACCCGGAATCGGCCGGATGGAATCGATGGTTGCAGAACCGACGGTCGCCCTGAGCGCAGCCTGCGCGATCTCGCGGTGCGTCATCGGAATATCAGAAAGATGCTCTCCGCTCATTGTCCCCCCGGCGAACCGCGTAGGGACGACGTGTAGCAGAACCGATGACCTAAATCTTCGCGACCTTGGCAACCAGATCCGCCAGCCGCTCTGCTGCATCGAGCTTGCCGACCTTGCGCGCGCCTGCGGCCATCGCGGTCAACCGCGACGGCTCGCCGGCCAGCGCCGAGATTTCAGCAGCCAGACGATCCGGCGTGAAATCACTCTGCGCGATGCGAAGCGCGCCACCGGCGTCCGCAAGCACACCGGCATTGGCGAACTGATCCTGATCGAGCGCACCGGGCAGCGGCACCAGAATGGACGGCCGCCCGATGGCCCCGAGTTCAGCGACGGTGCCCGCACCGGAGCGCGAGATCACCAGTTGGGCTGACGCGAGACGCGCGGGGAGATCGCTGAAGAACGGCGCGAGTTCGGCCTTGATCTTGAGCTTGTCGTAAACGGCACGCACGCGGCTCATGTCTTCGTCGCGCACCTGTTGCGTCAGCACGAGGCGATTCCACAGCGCCGGTTCGAGACGCTCGATCGCCGGCGGCACGATATCGGCCATGATGCGCGCGCCCTGGCTGCCGCCGACGACGAGCAAGCGGAATGGCCCGGTGAGATCCGGCGCGGCATAGGGGACGGCAGCAGCGGCGAGGATCGCCGGGCGCATCGGCGTGCCCGTGGTGGTGGTCTTCTTCGACAATTCGGGATCGCGGTCGAGCACACCGGGCAACGACGTCGCGATCGCGCTGACCTTGCCGGACAGCATGCGGTTGGCGCGGCCCATGACGGCGTTAGAATCGTGAATGAGGGTGGGAATGCCGAACAGACGCGCGGCAAACAGTGGCGGCACAGTCGGATAGCCACCGAAGCCGATTACCGCTGCGGGCTTCAGGCTGCGCATCAGGTTCAGCGCCATCGCGGTGCCAGCAGCGAGCATGATCGCGGTGCGTGCCAGCGAGATGGGATTGCGGGAGCGCACCGTCTCGCTCGGCACCACATCGATCATCTCGCGCGAAAACAGCCCGCTATATTTCAGCGCCCGCGCATCGGTGACGAGCCGGACGCGCAGCCCGCGCTTCATCAGCGCGACGCCGAGCGCTTCCGCCGGAAACAGATGTCCGCCGGTGCCGCCCGCCGCCAGCAATATGAGGGGCGCGGTGCTCATCACGCGTAAGTGCGCGCGACGTGGGCGTCGATCGCCTCGACTTCGGTGCGCGGGCGCATCCGCGTCAAAGCGAGCAGCATGCCGACGCTATAAGCCAGCGAGATCATCGACGAGCCGCCATAGGAGATGAAGGGCAGCGTCATGCCCTTGGCGGGGATGAGATGCAGGTTGACCGCCATGTTGATCGCCGCCTGCACGCCAAACAGGATCGCGAGACCCGAGGCAGCGAAGCGCGAGAACAGATCTTCGGTGGCGTAGGCGCGCGACATCGCGCGGATCACGATGAAGGCGAACAGGCTGAGCACCGCGAGACACAACAGGATGCCGAACTCCTCGGCGCCGACGGCGAAGACGAAGTCGGTGTGGCTGTCCGGCAGGCTGCGCTTGGCAATGCCCTCGCCCGGCCCGAGGCCAAACCAGCCGCCATTCGAAAAAGCTTCCATCGCGGTATCGACCTGGAACGTGTCGCCCGAGGCGGGATCCATAAAGCGTTTGATACGGCCGGCGACGTGCGGCACCAGGAAATAAGCCATCAAGAGTCCACCTGCCGCGGTGGCGCCGAGGCCGAATACCCAGACCATGCGCATGCCGGCGATGAAGAACAGCGAACCCCAGGCCATCAGGATCAGCATGGTCTGGCCGAAGTCAGGCTGCATCACCAGCAGCGACACCAGCATCATCAGCAGGACGATGGCCATGGAGGTCGCCGGCATTTCCGGCTTGCGCGCGGATTCCGAGAACAGCCAGGCGGCGATGACCACGAATGCCGGCTTGGCGGATTCCGATGCCTGGATATTGATGCCAAGCATGGTGATCCAGCGCTTGGCGCCCTTCACCTCCGGCCCGATCAGCAAGGTCGCCAGGATCAGCACGATGGAGATCGCGAACACGACAAGGGCCGAGCGGCGGATCTGCCGCGGCGTCATGAAGGACACGCCGATCAGCACGATAATCGACGGCACCAGGAACAGGATGTGCCGGTTGAAGAAGTGGAACGGATCAAGCCCGATGCGGGTCGCCACCGGCGGCGAGGCCGCCAGCGACAGGATCACCCCGGCCAGCATCAGCGCGATGATCGCCGCCAGCAGCAGGCGGTCCACGGTCCACCACCATTCGCTGAGCGGCGTGCGTTGTTCGCGAGAGATCATAAGCGCGTCCTGCGGGTCGATGAACTCCTATCGATGGGCCATCGTGGTTGCCAGACAGTTAATGGATTGTGAAAATTTGGAGGGAATGGGGCTGGCTTACCTCTCCCCGCGTTTGCGGGGAGAGGTCGAAATCGGAGCGAAGCGAGGATTTCGGGTGAGGGGCAAGGCACGGGACACGCGCCATCGAAGCACCATCGGGTCGGCCAGCAACGTTTCCGCACGAGAGAGATCTGAGGGATCCGTGAGTTCTCAGTTGTGGAGAGTCAGTGCCCTGCCCCTCACCCGGATCGCAACGAAGCTTCGCTTCGCAGCGATCCGACCTCTCCCCGCTATGCGGGGAGAGGTAAAGAAAACTAAACCGCCCTCATCCCATCCAACGCCAGCACCAGTTCGCGAAACCGGTCGCCGCGGATCTCGAAATTGCGGAACTGGTCGAATGAGGCGCAGGCGGGTGACAGCAGCACGACCGGCTCTGTCAGCCCGGCTTCGGCGGCATCGCGCGCGGCATTGGCGACCGCGACGTCGAGACTGACGCTGATCTCATACGGCACCTTGCCGTCCAGCGTCTGCGCGAAGTCGCTCGCCGCCTCGCCGATCAAATAGGCGCCGCGGATGCGCGGGAAGAATTCGGCGAGCGAGGTGATGCCGCCCTCCTTCTGCTTGCCACCGGCGATCCAGAAGATGTCGTTGAAGGACGACAGCGCCTTGGCAGCGGCGTCGGCATTGGTGCCCTTGGAGTCGTTGACAAACAACGTCGTGCCCTGACGCCCGACCTGCTCCATGCGATGGGCAAGACCGGGAAAGCTGCGCAGGCCCTTCTGCAGCACGGCCGGGCTGACGCCGAGCGCCAGCGCTGCGGCCGAGGCACAGGCGGCGTTCTGCGCATTATGCAATCCGCGCAGCGAGCCGATACCAGCGATATCGACGACATCGCTCTGCGCGCCGCCGGCATTGCGCACGATGGTGCTGCCCTTGATGGTGAGGCCATCGGCCAGCGGATGTTCGACGGAGACGCGCACCACGCGCTTGCCGGATTGTTCGATGCGATCAGCGGCCTTGCTGCACCAATCGTCGTCGACGCCGATGATGGCGGTGCCGGCCGCCTGCACACCGGCAACGAGACGCTCCTTCACCGCAGCGTAATGCGCCAGCGTGCCGTGACGATCGATATGATCGGGCGTGACGTTGAGCAGGATGCCGACGGACGGATCGAGCGAGGGCGTGAGATCGATCTGATAGGACGACATCTCGATCACATGAACACGGCCGGCGCGCGGTGGCTCGAGCGACAGGATCGCGGTACCGATATTGCCGCCCATCTGCGTATCGAAACCCGCCTCGCGCATCAGATGCGCAACGAGCGCCGTCGTCGTCGATTTGCCATTGGTGCCGGTAATGGCAACGAAGGGCGCATCGGGTGCATGGAACTTGCGCTCGCGGCAGAACAGTTCGATGTCGCCGATGACCTCGACGCCGGCTGCTTTCGCAGCGACGACTGTCCAATGCGGCGCCGGATGCGTCAGCGGCACACCGGGCGTCAGGATCAGAGCCGCAAAACTGCCCCATGCCACCGTGCGCAGATCGGCAGTGATGAAACCGGCCTGCGTGGCCTGGACCATTCTGTCGATGCTGTCGTCACAGGCGATGACTTCGGCGCCGCCCGCCTGCAGCGCGTGACAAGACGCAAGGCCGGAGCCGCCGAGCCCGAACACGGCGACGGTCTTGCCGGCGAAGGATGTGACCGGGATCACGATCTCACCGCAGCTTCAGCGTGGAGAGGCCGACCAGCGCCAGCATCACCGAGATGATCCAGAAGCGAATGACGATCTGCGGCTCGGTCCAGCCCTTCTGTTCGAAATGGTGATGGATCGGCGCCATGCGGAACACGCGCTTGCCGGTGAGCTTGAACGAGGTGACCTGCACGATGACCGACACGGCTTCCAGCACGAACAATCCGCCGATCACGGCGAGCACGATCTCGTGCTTCACGGCCACCGCGATGGAGCCGAGCATACCGCCCAGCGCCAGCGAGCCGGTATCGCCCATGAAGATCGAGGCCGGCGGCGCATTGAACCAGAGGAAGCCAAGCCCTGCCCCGAGCACCGCGCCGCAGAGCACAGCGAGTTCGCCGGTCCCCGCAACGTAGTTGATCTGCAGGTAATCAGAGAACACCGCATTGCCGGCGAGATAGGCGATCATGCCGAACGAGGCCGACGCGATCATGACAGGCACGATGGCCAGACCATCGAGGCCGTCGGTGAGGTTCACGGCATTGCCAGCGCCAACGACGATGAAGGCGCCGAACAGCACAAAGAACCAGCCGAAATTCACGATCACGTCCTTGAGGAACGGGATCACCAGCGAGGACGACAGCGGATCGCGGCCGAGCTTGACGAAGGCGAAACAGGCGGCGCCCGCAATGATAAATTCGATCAGCAGACGCGTGCGACCGGCGAATCCTTTATGGCTCTGCTTGGTGACCTTGAGATAATCATCATAGAAGCCGACGAAGCCGAAGCCGAGGGTGACCGCCAGCACGATCCAGACATAGGGATTGCGCGGATTGGCCCAGAGTAGCGTGGAGACCACGAGGCCAGACAGGATCATCAGCCCGCCCATGGTCGGCGTGCCCACCTTGACCAGATGCGACTGCGGGCCGTCGGTGCGGATCGGCTGACCCTTGCCCTGGCGCAAACGCAGATTGTCGATGATCCAGGGTCCGAACAGGAATACGAACAGTGCGCCGGTGACCACTGCGCCGCCGGTGCGAAAGGTGATGTAGCGGAACACGTTGAACACCGGCACGGTGCCCGCAAAATCGATCAGCCAGTAGAACATTCAGTCCGCCCTATACCGCGGCGTCGTCGAGCGCGGCGTTGCCGGGAAAGCGCTTTTCGAGCGCGGAGACAATCGGTTTCATCTTCGAGCCGAGCGAGCCCTTGACCATGATGGCGTCACCGGCGCGGATCGCGGCCAGCACCTGCGATTCGAGCGCCGCCGCATCCCCGGCATAGCCGCCCCGCTTGCCCGTGGAAAGGGCATCCCAAAGGTTGCGCATCAGGGGACCACAGCAAAATACCAGATCGATGCCGTTGGACTGCACCGCATCCAGCAACCCGGCATGAAGTTTCGCGCCATCGGCGCCGAGTTCGAGCATGTCGCCCAGCACCGCGATGCGGCGCCCCTTTGGCCCGATGGCTGCTGCGCCAAGCACATTGATGGCTGCCGCCATCGAAGCCGGATTGGCATTGTAGCTCTCGTCGATCAGCGTCGCCTCGCCGCCTGACACTTCGAGCACATGGCGGACGCCGCGGCCCGCAGCGGGCACGACCTGCGACAGCGTCAGCGCGGCATGCGCCAGATCGGCCCCCATCAGCGACGCTGCCGCCAGCACCGCCAGCGAATTCATCGCCATGTGGCGGCCGGGCATACCGAGCTTGTAGGTGACGTCATGGCCGAGGATATTGGCATGCACGGCCGAGCAGGTCGGATGCAACGCCACGTCGATCAGCCGCGCCTCAGCCTTCTGGTCGGCACCGAACGAGACGACACGCGAGACGCCGGCCTTCTTGGCGCTCTTCTGCAACCGCGCGAATTGCGCATTGTCGCGGTTGAGGATCGCGACGCCATCGGGTTCAAGCCCCGAAAAGATTTCGGCCTTGGCGTCGGCAATGGCTTCGACGCCAGCGAAGAATTCCAGATGCACCGGCTCGACGGTGGTGATGACGGCGAAATGCGGTCGCACCATCTTCACCAGCGTCTCGATTTCGCCGGCGTGGTTCATGCCGATTTCGAAGATCGCAAAGCGCACGTCCGCCGGGCAGCGCGCCAGCGTCAGCGGCACGCCCCAGTGATTGTTGAACGACGCGACCGAGGCATGGGTCTTGCCCTGCGCTTCCAGCACGCGGCGTAGCGCTTCCTTGGTCGAGGTCTTGCCGACCGAGCCGGTGATCGCAATGATCGGCGCTTTCAGACGTGCACGCGAGGCGATGCCGAGTTCGACGAGCGCTGCGAGCACGTCGTCGACCACCAGCAGGCGCGCATCGGCGGGAAACTTGTCGCGCTGCGCGGTTTCGACGACGGCCAATCCTGCGCCAGCTTTCAGCGCGGCCTCGACGAAGGCGTGGCCGTCATGCACGTCGCCCTTGATCGCGAAATAGGCCTCGCCGGATTTGATGGTGCGGGTATCGATGGAGATGCCCGTGATACCCGCCGGCAGCGCGCCCTGCACCGTGGCGTGCATCGCGTCGGCCATCGCGGCCGATGTCCAAAGAAACTCGCTCATGCAGTCCTCTTGGCAAGCGCCGCTGCGGCGGCCTCGTGATCGCTGAAAGGCAATGTGCGGGTACCGACGATCTGTCCGGTCTCGTGGCCCTTGCCGGCGATCAATAGGGCATCGCCGGGCTGCAGACCCTCGACGGCCACGCGAATGGCTTCGGCGCGATCACCGATTTCGATGGCGCCTTTCGCAGCGGCCAGAATGGCTGCGCGGATAGTCGCTGGATTCTCGCTGCGCGGATTGTCATCGGTGACGATCACGCTGTCGGCATTCTCGGCGGCAATCTCGCCCATCAGCGGCCGCTTGCCGGCATCGCGATCACCGCCGGCGCCGAACACCACGACGAGCTTGCGCTTTGCGTAAGGACGCAGCGCCTGCAGTGCCTTCGCCAGTGCATCCGGCTTGTGTGCGTAATCGACGAACACCGGCGCGCCATTGTGAGTGCCAACCTGCTCGAGCCGCCCCTTGGCGCCTTCGAGATGTTCGAGCGCGGCGAAGGTCTGATCGACATCACCGCCGGTACCGATCACAAGACCGGCCGCAACAAGCGCGTTCTCGATCTGGAATTCACCGACCAGTGGCAGCTTGATCTGATGGCTCTTGCCGCGATGCTCAAGCGTGAGTTTCTGCGCGAAGCCTTCGACCGTGGCATCGACAAGGCGAATACCTTCGCCCACGCCGTCGCCTTTGCGGCCGACTTTCATCAGACGCAAGTGGCGCGACTGTGCGGCATGGATCACTTGCGGCGAATGCTCATGATCGGCCGCGATCACGGCAACGCCACCGTCCACGACCAGATTGAGGAACAACCGCAGCTTGGCACTGAGATAATGCGCGACGTCCGGATGGTAGTCCATGTGATCGCGCGACAGGTTGGTGAAGCCGGCGGCAGAAACCCGCACACCGTCAAGCCTGAATTGATCGAGGCCATGGGACGACGCTTCGAGCGCGAGATGAGTGACGCCCTCGCCGGTGATCTCGTCGATCTGTTGGTGCAGCGAGATCGGATCCGGCGTGGTCAGCGAGCCATAGACGGTGCGCTTCGGCGAGACGAGACCGATGGTGCCGATGCTTGCAGAGGCATATCCGAGGCGCCCCCAGATCTCGCGCGCAAAGGACGCAACCGACGTCTTGCCTGATGTCCCCGTGACGGCGGCGATGACCGCAGGCTGGCGCGGATAGAATTTGGCGGCGGCCAGAGCCAGCGCAAGGCGCGGATTGGGCGTGCGCACGAAGGGTACGGACAGATCGTCGGGCTTGTGGGCACCGGCGACGGCGACTGCACCTGACGCCAGTGCCTGTGCGATGAAACGCGAACCGTCGGTCTTCGCACCGGCGAGTGCAAAGAACAGATCGCCCGGTTTCACTGCGCGGCTGTCCACAGCCAGTCCGGTGACGGTGACGTCCCTTGCGGACTGCTCCATCACGGCATCAGGGTTGAACAAATCGCGTAGTTTCATGCTGCTCCGGGCAGGCCAGATCGAGGGACACATCGGGTTCCGCAACGCCACGCAAACCGCATTTTGCACCGGCTGTAAAGCGCAGATGCGGCGTTACTGAGTCACCTTGGATGTCGCAAGAATAAGGCGGTCGGACGGCGCCAGATCGAAGCGCGGCTCGAGCCCCAAAAGCGGCGCGATACGGGCGATCACGTTGCCGCCCGTCGGCACCGCATTCCAGCCCGAGGTGATGAAACCATGGGTTTCCGGCAGCGCCTTCGGCTCGTCCAGCATCACCAGAACCTGGAATTGCGGGTTGTCCATCGGCAGCACGGCGGTAAAGGAATTCAGCACCTGCTTCTTGGAATAGCGGCCGTTGACGACCTTCTCGGCCGTGCCGGTCTTGCCGCCGAGATAGTAACCCTTGGCCCTGGCTTCCGCCTGCCGCGCCGAGCCGGTCTCGGCATTCAGGCGCATCATGTAACGCACCTTGTCGCTGGTCTCTTTCTTGATGACGCGCTTGCCGATCTCCCGCGCTTCCTCTTCGGTGCGCTTCAGGAAGGTCGGCGGGATCAGCAGCCCGCCATTGATCATCGCATTGACGCCCATCACCGCCTGCAGCGGCGCCACGGCCATGCCGTGACCGAATGCGATGGTGATGGTGTTCAGTTCACCCCAGCGTTTCGGCACGATCGGCATCGCGCTTTCCGGCAATTCAGTGCGCAGGCGATCGAGCTGGCCGACCTTCTTCAGGAACGCCTTGTGCGCTTCGACGCCCTGCCCGAGCGCGATCTTCGCAGCACCGACGTTTGACGAAAAAGTGAAGACTTCGGTGAGCGAGATCGGACGCGGCACCGGATGGGTGTCGTGGATCTTGAACTTGCCGTAGCTGAGCGGATAGCGCGCGTCATACATCGTATTGAGATTGGCCTTGCCGCTGTCCAGCGCCATCGCCAGCGTCAGCGTCTTGAAGGTCGATCCCATTTCATAGACGCCGGTGGTCAGGCGGTTGATGCGGTCGGGATCGTGCGCTTCCTTCGGATTGTTCGGATCGAAGTCGGGCAACGAGACCATGGCGACGATCTCGCCGGTCTTCACGTTGGAGACGAGCCCCGACGCCGCCTTGGCGCTGTACTTCGCCTTGGCCTTGAGCAGTTCGTCACGCAGCGCATGTTCAACGCGCAGGTCGACGGCGAGTTCGACCGGCTTCTGCAGACGGTCGGATGCGAAGCCCGCGCGATGCAGATCCGCGAGGCCATTGCTGTCGAGCCATTTCTCGATGCCGGCAATGCCCTGATTGTCGATATTGGTCAGGCCGATCAGATGCGAGACCGCCGCGCCGCTCGGATAGACACGCTTGTTCTCGCGCAGGAAGCCGATACCGGGAATGCCCAGGCGATGAATGTCGCGCTGCTGCTGCGGCGTGATCTCGCGCTTCAGCCAGGCAAAGCCCTTCTTGCTCATGATCCGCTCGCGCACTTCGGCGCCGTCGAGATCGGGCAATGCGCCAGTGAGCAATTCGACCGCTTCGTCCTTGTCGATGATGCGACGTGGCTCCGAGAACAGCGATGGTGACTTCACGTCGGTCGCCAGGATCGCGCCGTTGCGGTCGACGATATCGGGACGTGCGGTCGCGATGGCGTCACGCGTGGAGCGGCGCTCGGCATGGGTGTCGCCGTTGACGGCAAACATGATCAGACGCACGGCAATGATGCCGTACACACCGCCGAACGCGATCATCGCAAGACCGACGCGCGCGCGTGCCTTCGCCGCACGATCAACGTTGCGCCCGTAAAGCAGACTGCGGATCAGACGCTGGCGCCAGGGCTCCGGCGGCCGGGTGATCGGTTTGTTCGGGTCGAGTTGCGGACCTGTCACTGCGGATCCTCCGGCGCCGGCAACGAGCCGGTCACGATATCCGGATCGATGGTGTGGATCATCGCGCCAATCGGATCTGGCTCACCGGGCTTGGCAAAATTCGGCGGCCGATCCGGCAGATTCTTCATCGTGTCGAATTGCTGCGCCGTCACCGGCTGCAGCTTGAGATGACGTTCGGCCAGACCCTGCAGCCGCATCGGCGCATCCAGCTTGGCCCATTCGGCGCGCAACGACGCGATCGCATCGCGCTGTTCGCGAATATCGGCATGCAGGCGCAGCACCTTCTCGGTGCGCACCGTGGATTCCATCTTGATGCGATAGACATAGGCGGCGGCGAAGACGAGAACGGCGATGACGAGAAGGTGGATGATCCGCATGGTCAGCCTCCCCTCATCACAGAGGCAAGCGTCGGCCAGCCCGGCAACGGGCCGGCATCCTGTGCCGGCGCGTCGGTACGCTCGGCGCCGCGCAGCTTCGCAGAGCGCGCGCGCGGATTGGCCTTGAGTTCTTCGTCGCCAGCAGTGATCGGGCGCTTGTTGACGAGCGAGAAGCGCGGACGGGATTGCGCGACCTCGGGCAGATGCCGCGAACCGCCGCCGGTCTTGCTGCGCTCGGTCATGAAATTCTTGACGATGCGGTCTTCCAGCGAATGGAACGAGACCACCGACAGCCGGCCGCCCAGCTTCAGCACGCGTTCGGCGGCGGCGAGCGCAGTGTGGAGTTCGTCGAGCTCTGCATTGACGAAGATGCGCAGCGCCTGGAACGTGCGCGTCGCCGGATGGATTTCGCCGGGCTTGGCCCACACGACCTTCTGCACGATATCGACGAGCTGCTTCGTCGTCTCGATCGGCGCTTCCTTGCGCGCCGCAATGATCGCGCGCGCGACGGAGCGGGAATGCCGCTCCTCGCCGAAGATATAGATGATATTGGCAAGATCCGCCTCGGAGGCCTTCGCCACCACATCGGCCGCGGTCGGCCCGTGCTGGCTCATGCGCATGTCGAGCGGGCCGTCGAAACGAAACGAGAAGCCGCGTTCGGCCTGATCGATCTGCATCGACGAGACGCCGACATCCATCACGACGCCATCGACGAGCGGCTCGCCCTGGGCGGCACACACATCGGTGAGATTGGAGAAGCGATCCTCGACCAACGTAAGACGACCGTCAGACGCGTCGACCAGATCGAAACCACCGGCGATGGCGGTCCGGTCGCGATCAATGGCGATGACGCGGGTTCCCTCGGTCGCGAGAATGGCGCGGGAATAACCGCCTGCGCCGAATGTGGCATCGACATAAATACCACCGGCGCGCGGGCTCAGCATGTCGACGGCTTCAACGCCGAGAACGGAGATATGTCTTGTATCGGGCGTGCTCATGCGCGCGCCGGCCGGAGGCGTGCAGACAGCGCGTTCCGTTCCTTCGCATCGAGGCGCAAAATCAAACTGGACACGAACAGGCCCATGTCGCCTCAACTGTCGGCGCGCCGCCTGGCTTTTCCTCCTGAAAAGCCAGGTCGCCGCGCGATTGCGGGTTCCATTCGACGCACCACCCGCGTTTGGCGCGGGAAAGGCCGGACGTCCGCATGGATTTGTCGGGATTGCCATGGGATTTGAACGTCAAAATGGAACTTTGGCCTCCCTTTTCAGGTTGGCTCTTCACCACTCAGTAACGGCACTTAGCGTTAAGAAAGCGTTGATGGGTTGGAGAGCAGTTGATCAATTGCAAGTGCCGGTTTCATCGTAGTGCTGATGCTTTAAGCCCACAGTGGATAAAAATGGGGCAAAACTGTCATGCAGTCGTTGCATAGCAAGGTGCCGGTCGGGGATAGTACGCGCCTGCGGCGCAACCGATATGTGCCGCTGTTCTCGTGACTGATTTGAGTTTTCTGATGGCTTCACCTACGTCCGCACCCGCTGGATCCGACTCCAAGCGTCAACGCGCCCTCCCGATTCCCAAGGGCGCCGCGGACATGCCGACCTTTACCCCGGATTCATCCGTCGTTTCCGACGTGATCCCGTCGCCGAATTTCGGTGAGCGTAACAAGGGCCTCGTGCCCGACATGATCGTGCTGCACTATACCGGCATGCCCGATCCGGAAGGCGCGATCGCGCGCCTGTGCAGCGCGGGCACCGATGTCTCTGCGCATTACATCGTGCTCGAGGACGGCCGCATCGTGCAGACGGTGCCGGAAGCCAAGCGGGCCTGGCACGCCGGCGTCGGTTTCTGGGCCGGCGAAGAGGACATCAATTCCTGCTCGATCGGCATCGAGATCATCAATCGCGGTCATGACTGGGGCTATCCGGATTTTCCGAGCCGGCAGATCGCCGCTGTCACCGCGCTATGCCGCGGCATCGTGCTGCGTCATGACCTGCAGCCGCATCGCGTGCTCGGTCATTCCGACGTCTCGCCTTCGCGCAAGAAGGATCCCGGCGAGAAATTCCCGTGGCACTCGCTGGCCAATTCCGGTGTCGGCCACTGGGTGATGCCGGCGCCGATCGTGCGCGGCGAAACCATGAAACTCGGCACTGCAGGCGACGACGTACTGGCGCTGCAGCATGCATTGGCGCGCTATGGCTACGGCATCGAGACCGATGGCCAGTACAATGCTCCGACCATGGAAGTGGTCACCGCCTTCCAGCGCCATTTCCGTCCCGAGCGCGTCGACGGTCTCGTGGATCACTCGACGCTGACCACGCTGCAGGCCCTGCTCACCAGCCTGCCGGCGGAGACGACGATCGCCGCGCGCTAATCCTCCGCCGGCTCCTGCCGATCCAGCTCAGCCAATCGCCGCGCGTAAAGCCGGCGCAATGGCTCAAGTTGTGTGGCCGCACTGGCCCGATGATACGCATCGCGGGCGGCATCGCGCCGGCCAAGACGGCGCAACAGGTCGGCACGCACGGCCGGCAGCAGATCGTAGCCGTCGAGTCCGCCCCTCGCCTGCAATGCGTCGACCAGATTCAGGGCACGCAGCGGACCATCGACCATCGCCACCGCGGCGGCATGGTTGAGCTCGATCACCGGCGATGGCCTGATCCGCAGCAGGACTTCGTAGAGCCCGGCGATCTGCGGCCAGTCGGTGGCTTGATAGCTTGGCGCCTGCGCATGCAGCGCCGCGATCGCGGCCTGCACCACATAGTCATCGGGTCGGCCCGGAGCGTGCAACGCGTCCTCGACCAGCCGCAATCCCTCGACAATCTGTTGGTGATCCCACAGCGACCGATCCTGCGCTTCCAGCAGCACGATATCGCCATCTGCCGTCGCACGACCGGAGCGGCGCGCGTCGTGCAGCAGCATCAGCGCCAGCAGGCCTTTGATCTCGCGGCGCTGCGGCATCAGCGCATCAAGCAAACGAGCCAGCCGGATTGCTTCCCGCGCCAGGTCCGGCCGCATCAGATCGTCACCTGATGTGGCAACGTAGCCTTCGGTGAAAACCAGATAGATCACGGCCAACACGCCGCGCAGGCGCTGTTCGAGCGCATCTCGCACAGGCACTTCATAGGGAATTCCGGCGATGCGGATCTTCTGTTTGGCTCGGACCAGACGCTGCGCCATGGCGTCTTCGCCGATCAGAAACGCCCGTGCCACCTGAGCGGTACTCAATCCACAGACGGTTCGCAGCGTCAGCATCACCTGCACCTCCACGGCGAAAGCCGGATGGCAACAGATGAAAATCAGCCGCAGCATGTCGTCGTCGAGAACGGCGTCGTCACAGCGATCGTCATCTGTGCCCGCATTCAGCAACAGCTCGTGCGTCACCTGTTGCTGCTTGCCGCGAAACGAGACCAGCCGCCTGACACGGTCGATCGCCTTGTTGCGGCCGACATTGACAAGCCACGCGCGCGGATTTGCCGGCGGCTCAGCCGTTGGCCATCTTTCAAGCGCAACCGCGAAAGCATCCTGCAACGCATCTTCAGCCAAATCGAAATCGCCGACGAGGCGGATCAGCGTCGCCAGCGCGCGACCCGCCTCGTTGCGAAAGATCCTGTCGATTTCGGCCAGCGTCATGGTGTCAGTTATAGACCCAGATCGGCCGCACCTCGATTGAACCGACCCGCGCACTGGGAATCCGCGCCGCAATCGCCAGTGCGGCATCGAGATCCTTGGCGTCAACCAGATAGTAACCAGCGAGCTGTTCGCGCGTCTCGGCGAACGGACCATCGGTGGTGAGCATCTTGCCGTCGCGCACCTGCACCGTGGTCGCTGTGGTCGTCGGTTGCAGCCGGTCACCGGCCTTAAAATTGCCGCTCTGGACGATGGACTGGGTGAACGCGCCATATTCCTCAAGCATCTTCTTGCCTGTGGCGGCGTCCATTTTCGCGTACTCGGCTTCGTTCTGGTAGATCATCAGCAGATACTGCATTGCGTTCTCTCCTCTTGAGCGGCGCATTCGCCGTGACATGGGCATGATCGGGTCCGAAAACTGGTTGCCACTTTCCGGGATCATGCGGTCAGTCGAACGGACCGGCAGCAGAACGACATCTTCAGGATAATTTATTTTGGCAAAGACTGCGCGCGTTCCTGGCTTGACGCCACGGCCCTGAGCCTCCATGCCTGTGCCGTCAGTCGGCTGGACGGCCGCTCCCGCTATGGTCGAAAGGCTGCGGGAGAGGAAAGTCCGGGCTCCATCGACATACGGTGCCGGATAACGTCCGGCGGGGGCGACCCCAGGGAAAGTGCCACAGAGAACGAACCGCCCTCCTACGTCCCTTCGGGACTTCGGCGCGACAAGCCTTCGGGCTTGCCACGCCGTAGCAGCGCAAGCTGCGAAGGCGGGTAAGGGTGAAAAGGTGCGGTAAGAGCGCACCGCGTATCCGGCAACGGAAACGGCATGGCAAACCACACCGGGAGCAAAACCGAATAGGGACGGCAAAGCAGTCAGTTCGCTCACCTTGAGCGATAACACTGCGGGGCAATGTCTTGCTCGCTGTCCGGGTAGGTTGCTTGAGGCCATAGGCAACTATGGTCCCAGAGGAATGGCCGTCACGTATCGCCGGTGCAAATCGGCGATGCCCTACAGAACCCGGCTTACAGGCCGGCTGATAACTTTCTGAACAACGAAGGGCCCGGCGCAAAACGCCGGGCCCTTCGCCAGTTTTGGCGCCGATGACCACACCTGCTTCAGTCCCGTCCTGCCTGAATGATCGCCTCTGCGAGGCGTGCAGGATTGCTGAAGAACATTTCATGGCTACCCGGACATTCGACCAGCCGAAACAGACCAAGACGTTCGGATAGTCGGGGATGCCATGGCAGGCTGTGTGGCAGCGCAATGTCCTGCTGACAATTCACGTAGGATTTCCCGACCGCAAGTTCGGCGAGAGGCTTGCTCAGCGAAATCTTGTCGGTGAATGTCTTGTAGGGATGCGGATTGAGTTGCTCATAGGCTGACTTCGCCAGTCCGAAATCGGCATCGTTGATGAAAGCGTCGCGCCAGATTTCGAACGGCAGCATCACCGCGTTGTTGTTGGCGGCAGCGATGGAATCGAACAGGCCAAGGTAATGCGGCGGCACCATGTCGTTGAGCGACTGTCCGTCCAGCGGAACGAAGGCGTTGACATAGACCAGCCGCTTGATGCGTTCTGCCATACGGTCCGCGACGCCCGAAATCACCATGCCGCCATAGCTGTGTCCGACAAGGCGTATGTCCCGCAGATTTTCTTTCTCGATATAATCAGCGATCGAAGCGATAGCCTGCGCAAGCCCAACTGTGCTGCGGTCGTCATTCGCGTTGTTGCCAGCGACCGTCGGGCAATGAACGACATGCCCGCTCGCCCGCAGATGACCGGCGACCGCGTCCATCTCCTGTCCCGTGTGCCAGGCGCCGTGAACCAGGACGTATAGATCTGCCATGCAATCCTCCCGATGTTTCCCGGACATTCATAATCACTGACATGCCGGGCAGATGGCCGGATTGTGCCAGCCTAATCGACGATTTGCGTCACAGGCTATCGTCGGCGCCTGAACTCGCCGGGTGTCACCCCCAGATATTTGCGGCACTGGCGGATAAAGTGTGATGGATCCGTCAGGCCGACCTTCTGGCCGATGCCACCGATACTCACACGGTCGAAGCGCGGCTCGGCCAGCATCTTGCGGGCCATTGACATGCGGCAGTCAGCGAGCAGCCCGCTAAAGGTCACGGACGCGCTGGCGAGACCGCGATGCAGCGTGCGCTCCGAGATTTGCAGTTGCGTGGCAATCGACGCTGCAGTGAGGCCGGGCTCGGCATAGCGTTCGCGCAGAGCGCGACGAATCCGATCAATCAGCGCGGCCGTGCCGGACGTCTCCGCTGGCGACTGCGTCACATCGCCTTCCAGTGTCAGAGCCAGCAGGGCTCCTAATTGATCGACGAGGAGGGGCGCCGGCAGCGGACTGCGAACGGCCAATTCCGGTGACCATTGCCGGACGAAGCCGCTCAGTGCCAGTCCCCAGCCAGACTGTCCATCAATCACCCGGCCAAGATGCTGCTCCGGCGCGGTAAGCCAGCGCTCGACCCATCCCATCGGCAGCTCCAGCGAAATCGTGTCCGACGTCACCGGAAAATGAAATTCATAGGGGCGCCGCGAATCCACCAGGAGAAGATCATGGGGGCGCAACATCGCCGTTCTCTCGGATTGCGTGGCCGACCAGTTCCGGTCGGTCTTGCAAAGCAGATAGTAAAAATTGGACTGGCCGCGCGCGATGGCGCGTCTGGTGCGATAGACATGCTGGGGATCGCCTCGAACTTGATTGACCCCAATCACATCGAGCTGCCCGCGTTGTAGTTCGGACGCAAAGCTCGCGGGCGCGAGGCTGGCGATATCCATCTCCAGAAAGCCTTCGCAGACAGCGGAAATCCAGTAATCCAGCCGTCGTTCCGGCTCGACGAGAGCAGTCGACCATGTCTGAATGTCCGGCGAGCAATCCATCGTCGAGCCCCAATACGGTCTATACTGGTCGCAGGATCGACAGAGTGTTGCGCAAAGCAGGAACTGTCAACGACATCCGATTTTGCGACGACGGGCGTCGCCGTGCGGGTGTCGCCACGATCGGCTCGCCCACCGGGGACGAACGCATTCACGACATGCGCCAAAATGCGAACGAGGGCCAACGGCGGCCCCCGTTCCTTCCTGATATCATTCCGCGGCGGCGGTGCGATCGAGATCCAGCACCTGCCGTTCGAACAGGCCGCGATAGATGCCACCCGGTCGCGCTGTGAGCGTCGCATGGGTGCCCTCTTCCGCGATGTGCCCGTGATCGAACACCAGAATGCGATCGAGGCTGCGCACCGTCGACAGGCGATGCGCGATCACGATCGACGTGCGGCCTTTCATCAGCCGCTCCATCGCCTCCTGGATCAACGCCTCCGACTCTGAATCAAGGCTCGATGTCGCCTCGTCCAGAATCAGCACCGGTGCATCCGCCAGGAATGCGCGCGCCAGCGCGACACGCTGCCGCTCGCCGCCCGACAGTTTCACACCGCGCTCACCGACCAGCGTGCCGTAACCTTTCGGCAGCCGGGTGATGAAGTCATGCGCATTCGCCAGCCGCGCCGCCTGTTCAATCGCCGCCATGCTGGCACCGGGCCGGCCATAGGCGATGTTGTCGGCCAGCGAACGGTGAAACAGGATCGGATCCTGCTGCACAATCGCAATCCGGCTGCGCAGCGACTCCTGCGTGACCTCGGCGATGTTCTGGCCGTCGATCATGATGCGACCGCTCGAGACATCGTAGAGCCGCTGGATCAGCTTCACGAAGGTCGTCTTGCCGGAGCCCGAACGCCCGACCAGACCGACGCGCTCGCCGGCGCGGATGTCCACCGACAGGCCGTCATAGAGCGGCGTGGCATGACCGCCATAGTGGAACGTCACATCATCGAACAGGATGCGCCCGCCCGTGATGGCAATCGGCTGGGCATCGGGAGCATCGGCGATGCCGAGCGCGACATCATGAATCGCGACAAGCTCCTCCATGTCGTTCACCGAACGCTGCAGGTTGTTGATGTGCATGCCGACATCACGCAGATAGCCGTGGATCACGACATAGCTCGTCAGCACATAGGTGACATCGCCCGCCGTGGCCTGCCCGTTCAGCCACAGCCATAGCGCGCCGCCGATCACCGCCGTGCGCACGCAGAGCAGCACTGCGAGCTGCACCGTGCTCGTGGTGTTGTAGCGATACCATGTGCGCGCCACGCGCACGCGCCAGCGGCCGACGACCTGCCCCAGCCGATCGTCCTCGCGGCTTTCCGCACCGAAGGATTTCACCACGGCGTTGCAGGTCAGGGCATCCGCCAGCGTACCGCCAACCTTGGTGTCCCATGCATTCGACACGCGCGCGGCCGGCGCGATGTAACGCGTGGAGAACCACACGGTCATCGCGATATAGGCCACCGTACCGACAGCGATCACACCGCCCAGCGCCGGCCAGTGCCAGCCGAGCAGCAGCATCGAGCCAAGCAACACCACCAGCGACGGCAGCAGCGCCATCAACAGCGTGTCGTTGAGCAGATCGACCGCCCACATTCCGCGCGTGACCTTGCGCACCGTGGAGCCCGCAAAGCTGTTGGCGTGCCAGTCGGTCGAGAAACGCTGCACGCGCGCGAATGCCTCGCGCGACAGATCCGACATGATGCGCAGCGTGAACGGAACGATGGCGTGGATGCCGAGTAGCCGCAGCAGCATCGACGTCGCGCCAAGCGCCACGATGGCGCCAAAGGCTGTGAATGCCGCCTGCCGGGCCGCCGGATCGACGCCACCTTTGGTGACGGCATCAACCAGCTGGCCGGAGAACAGCGGCATGAACAGATCGGCCACCGTTGCGCCGAGCAGACCGACGGCAACCGTCGCCGCCCGTCCGGGCTGCCGGAACCAATGCCGGATCACGAAAGGGATCACCACGCGGATAGCGGCGGCGCGGTCCTTCGATTTCAGAGTCATGACTTCATCCGGCACCGCCCCTGCGCAGACCGGCTCCATGGTTTGACGCGCAACGGCCAGACCGAGCGCGAGCGTCCTAAAAGTACAGAAACGGGAAAGATCAGGATGATCGGGACATCAGGCCCGACCGGCAGAGGCGGAACCGGGGCTCAATGAGCCCGCATAAATCCGCATGCGTGCACCGAACCGAGAATTCCGGAGAGCAGATCAATCGACTTCATGCAGACTCTCCCTCGGGTTCGAGCAATGGAAGGTAGTTTTATAGATGTGCCGGCGACTTTTGGCAACATGATGGCCGGCTTCAATCGCTGATTGGCGATAGAACTGCTCCAGCCGCTCTAGCTTTTTGTTTTGACGCGTTTTCTTGACGCGAACCGGCATCCCGCTCGAAAACGCTCTAGTGTCCGCCGCCTGCAGCCGCGGGATTGCTGGGCTTGTTCAGCAGCATCACCATGAGGCTGAGACCGACATAGAACGCCGACAGCGCGAAGAACGCGTCGCCAAAGCTCATCACGACGGCCTGACGATGCACGATCTGCGACAGCTGCTTCATGGCCATCCGCGAGGCGTCGCCCATGCCCTGGAACTTCTGGGTGAACATGTTGAGCATCTCGACCGCCTGCGCATTGCCCCAGGTGACCTTGTCGTGCAGCCGGGTGATGTGGAAATCAGTGCGGTGATCGAGCACGGTGTTGATCAGCGCGAGGCCGAGTGCGCCGCCAAGATTGCGCGTCAGGTTGAACAGGCCGGAGGCGTTCTTCAGCATTTGCGGCGCCAGCGTGCCGAGCGCAATGTTGTTGATCGGCACCATGGCCATCATCATGCCGATGCCGCGCAGGATTTGCGGCAGCAGCAATTCGTAGAAATCGAAATCGCGCGTCACCCATGTCATCTGCCATGTGCCGGCAGCGAACAGCACCAATCCCGTCATGATGAGATAGCGCATGTCGATCTTCTGCATCAGACGCGCCACCAGCGGCGCCGTCAGGAACATCGCAACGCCCGAGACGAACATGGTCTCGCCGATCATCAGCGCGCTGTAGCCGCGGATCTCGGCGAGATAACGCGGATAGAGATAGGTCAGGCCGTAGAGCCCGATGCCGACGCAGAACGAGAACAGACAGCCCAGCGCGAAATTGCGATCCGTGAAGGCACGGATGTCGACGATCGGTTCTTTCGCCGTCAACACGCGCCAGAAAAACGCCACGCAGCTCACAACGCAGACAACGGCAAAGATCGCGATCGAGGTGTCGCCGAACCAGTCGTTCCGCGGCCCCTCTTCCAGCACATATTCCAGCGAACCGAGGAAACCCGCCATGAAGCCGAGGCCCCACCAGTCGAAATGATCGAGCAGTTCGAAATGCGGCTCGTCGAAATCCACCAGCGCGAGCACGCCGATGGTGATGCCGATGCCCGGCACCACATTGATGAAGAACAGCCAGTGCCATGACAGCGCATCGGTGATGTAGCCGCCCACCGTCGGGCCGATGGTCGGCGCCAGCGTCGCGACGAGACCGATGATCGGGCCGACGATGTGGAATTTCGAGCGCGGAAACACCGTATAGGCCGAGGCGAACACCGTCGGGATCATGCCGGCGCCAAGGAAGCCCTGGATCGCGCGCCACAGGATCATCTGCTCGATCGACGAGGTGAAGCCGCACATCAGGCTGGCGAAGGTGAATCCGGCGGCGGAGATGGCGAACAACAAGCGTGTGCCGAGCGCGCGCGAGAGGAAACCGGACAGCGGGATCGCGATCACTTCCGCGATCAGATAGGCCGTCTGCACCCAGGAGACTTCGCTGGACGACGCGGACAATCCGGCCTGGATTTCAGACAGCGATGCCGAGACGATCTGGATGTCCAGGATCGACATGAACATGCCGAACACCATGATCAGAAACGCGATCAGGCGTTTCGGCGCGACATAGTCCGCAGCCGGAGCGGCCGGCGGTGCGCCTGACACGGTGGTTGTCGTGGACATCTGCTTGTCCTGACTTAGCGCGCGGGTTCTGCACCCGGCTTGGTGTTGACGCGGACATAGACCGACATGCCGGCGCGCAGCAGGTTTTCCTTGGCAACGTCAGCCGGCACCCTGAGACGCACAGGCACACGCTGCACGATCTTGGTGAAGTTGCCGGTGGCGTTATCCGGCGGCAGCAGCGTGAACACCGAGCCTGCGGCTGGCGCGAGGCTTTCCACAGTGCCTTCGATGGCGCGGCTGCTATCGGCGTCGAGCTCGATCGAGACCGGCTGGCCCGGCTTCAGGCGGCGCAGCTGCGTCTCCTTGAAATTGGCATCGATATAGACGTCGTTGAGCGGCACGACATTGCCAAGACGCTGACCCATCGAAACGAAATCACCGGTCGAGATGAGACGGTTCGAGAAGATGCCATCCACCGGCGACTTCACGATCGTGAAGTCGAGATCACGCACGGCCTTGTCCAGCGCGCTCTGCAATTCGGCGAGCTGCGCGCGGGCTTCGTTCTGCTGCGCCTTCGTCACTTCGACGCTGCTCTTGGCGGAGTCGACGGATGCCTTCGCGGCCTTGACGGCAGCCGAGGTCTGATCACGGTTCGACTGCGAGGTCTCGTAGACCGAGCGCGAGGCAAAACCCTGCTTGCTCAGCGTTTCCTGACGGTCGAATTCGAGCGTGGCGCGATTGGCGGCGGCATCAGCCGATGCGAGCTGGGCCTGTGCCTGCTCGACGGCGCTTTCCTGCGCGCCGACCTGACGGCCGATCCGTTCGATGGTGGCCTTCTGGGTGTCGATCTTGCGCTTGGCGGCATCGACGGCGATGCGATAGTCGCCGTCATCGATCCTGAAGATCACCTCGCCGGCCTTCACCGCGACGTTGTCGCCCGGCAGGATCTGCGCGATGTGGCCCGATACGCGCGCACCCAGCGTGGTGTTGCTGGCGCGGACATAGGCGTCGTCGGTCGAGACGATGAAGCGGCCCACCAGATAATAGTTCACGCCATAATAGACGCCCGCGATGGCGAGCAGCGCGCCGACGCCGAGCAGCATTTTTCTCTTCTTGCCGGATTTTGGCGCAGCGGTCTGCGCGGTCGCGGCCGGTGCTGCTGTGGCGGGCTGTTCAGGTGCGGGCGCATCCGCAGGACCGCGGGCTGCGGGTTCATCCGCTGCGGGCGACACGACGCGTACCGGCGCGCTGTCAGTCTCGCCTTCGGGGCGAATGATACGGGCAGCCTGGTCGCGTGGTCCGGCCATTCCGGCCTCCTCAAACGTGAGAATGCGGACACCATCGGACATGCCGGGTCCCCGCTTGCTGCGGCAATATGTAAATTGACCGAACGGTTCGGTCAAGATAGAGTTTGGTCAGTTCATCACGATTTCGCGTTATTCCGGCTTCATCGCGGGCGATATCCCGCTGATTCATCGAACAGGCTGAACGAATGGTTGCCTCCCACCCTGCCCCCCTCTCGCCTGTCGGCGAGGAAGACAGCGCCAAGCGCCGCCAAATTCTCGACGGTGCGCGAAAAGTCTTCCTGGATCTGGGCTTCGACGGCGCCAGCATGGGCGAGATCGCGCGTGCCGCCGGCGTCTCCAAGGGCACGCTCTACGTCTATTTCACCGACAAGAGCGCGCTGTTTGAGTCGATCGTCGAGCAGGAGAAGCTCGAGCAGGGCAAAGCTGTCTTCAATCTCGATCCGGAACGCGATGCGGTGACCACCCTCGGCGAGTTCGGCCGCGCCTATATCCAGTTGCTGTGTCGGCCCGGCGGCGGCTCGGCGATCCGTACCGTGATGGCGATTGCGGAACGCATGCCCGATGTCGGCAAACGCTTTTATGAAGCGGTGCTGGCGCACGCGATCCGGCAGGTCGCGGCCTATCTCGATGCCCGCGTCGCTGCGAAGGAACTGGAAATCAAGGATACCGAACTGGCCGCCGCGCAATTCATGATGTCCTGCCAGGCGACGCTGTTTCAGCCCTTCATCTTCCAGGCCAAGCCGACACCGACGCGCGCGGAGATCGACAAGGTCGTCGACAGTGCGGTGCGGATGTTCCTCGCGGCCTACCGCATCTGACAAGCCGGTCTATTCGTTCTCGTAGAAGTCCTCGTCATCGGGCGACTTGCGCGTCGACTTCTTGGCCGTGCGGCCGATCGAGCCGGTCACGCCACCGTAGTCATTGTTGTTGCGCCCGGCATAGGGATTGCGGCTTTGCGCGCGCGCGGCAATCTCCTCGCCCGACACGGCCGCCGGCTGGCAGATCACCGGGCGCTTGGGCCGGCGCATCAGATCCACGTGAATGTGATCGTAGTGATAGACGTTGGAGCCCGGCGCTAGCACGGTGTTGAAGACCTGGCACGCGCCGCCCTGGATGTCGCGCAGGAAGCCCTGCTCTTCCGGCATGCCCTTCCAGCCTGCCTTCACCGAGACGCTGCGACCATCGGCGAGGACGAAGGCAGAGATATCGAGCGCGTTGCCGAATGCATGTTCGGAGATGTGCGCGCGCGAATTGCCGTTCATGCCACGGCACGAATAGGCGGAGATCTGCTTGATCTCGGCGACGCGGACGCCGAACCAGCGCATCGCTGCCGGCTGCACGGACTCCGCGAGCCACTTGTCGAGTGCCGAGACGATCGGACAGGCCAGCGTCGCCGTCGGTTTCACGACGACGGGGCCGACCGAGCCCGTGACATTGCCCTGTCCCGGTCCAAGACGCTGTGGGGCATAGTCCTGCGGCGGCTGGCTCTGCTGCACACCTGAACTATAGCGGCCGTAAGGCGCGCGCGGCTGCTCTTGTTGCGGCGCGCGCATCGTTTGGGGCGAACCTTCTGGCGGCAATTCGATTTCGTCTTCATTGTCCGGCGGCACGCCCGGCGCGTTCAGCGAGATCGGTCCGTTATTGGCAGCGCCGCCATAGGATGAACCGCCATAGGACGGCTGCTGCGGCGCGGCTTGCGGATAGGAATTCGGATAGCTGCTGGCGGGGCGCGCCATGGTTTGTGGCTGCTGCTGGACCGGCCAATGCGGCTGGCTTGCACCGCTAATGCCGCCAGGCGGCCGCAAGGTTTCATCGGCAAAACCGTAGCTGCTGCTGGCCTCGCCGAGGGCTGCGACCTTCAAGGGAAATTCAGCGCCGCAGACACCGGGCCCGGAAATCGGGTTGATCCGAACGAGATCAGCGCCCTCTTTCACCGTGCCGGATTTGAGACATGCGACCTCTGCCTCGGCACGCCATGGTTCACGTTCCTGGGTCTGAAACAGACCGCGTCCGCAACCCGCAAGCGAAACAAGGACGACGGAGCCGACGAGATACAAACGAACTCTGCGCGTCATTCGCGCAAGGTGGTCGAAATGTTTTAAAGACTCTTCAACGCATTGAATTCACGTTTGATTTACCATGTTGCCGACGCTCGTACCGCTACGGCCGCAGTTGGTCGACTTCCTTCTCTTTTCTGCGGGAACGGACCGCCAGCTTTCGCGTTACTCCGCGCGACAACGTCAAAGGGAGGGTTCCCATGACTATGTTCGGCCAACTGAGCGTTGTGGCCGCCTATGCGGCAATCGCCTTCGTCGGCGCTATCGTATTTGGCGTGCTGTAGAGCCCTAATCCCATAAAGCTTTCTCACCTATGGCGTCCGCTCTCCCGAGCGGGCGCTTTTTGCTGTTGTGACCTGCCAGTAACCGATTGACAGTTTGACGCAGGCCGGGGCCTGATGCCCCGTTACGAGCGCTTGCGCATGGACCGGGACAACCGCCCGCGCAGTAGACCAGCGCCGAATTCAGAAGTCAGGAAACGCCTATGCGCAAATTCTTTGCCGCAGCCATTGCGGCTGTATCACTCGCCGCTGCACTTGCAGCCCCTGCTGCGGCGCAAACCCCGATCAAGATCATGGTTGGCGGTATCGACAAGCAGATCTATCTGCCGGCGAAACTCGCGGCGCAGCTCGGATTCTTCAAGGAACAGGGGCTCGACGTCGAACTGTTCAACTCCACCTCCGGCTCACAGGCGGCGACCGCCCTGCTCGCGCGCGAAGTGCAAGGCGTGGTCGGTTTCTACGATCACACCATCGACTTGCAGTCCAAGGGCAAGTTCATCACCTCGGTGGTGCAATTCGCCGTCGCGCCTGGCGAAGTCGTGCTGGTGAAAGCCGCCGACGCCGACAAGCTGAAGGATCCCGCCAACTGGAAGGGCCAGGCGCTCGGCGTCACCGGCCTCGGCTCTGCCACCGACTTCCTGACCCGCGCGCTCGCCGCCAAGGCGGGACTGAAGATGCAGGACTACACACTGGTGCCGGTCGGCGCAGGCGATACGTTCCTGGCTTCCATGCAGCAGGGCAAGATCGTTTCCGGCATGACCACGGAGCCGACGGTGGCGCGCGCGGTGAAGAACGGCACGGCCAAAGTCGGCATCGATCTGCGGACGCCGGAAAGCACCCGCGCTGCGCTCGGCGGCGATTATCCGGCCGCGTGTCTCTATATGGACCGCGCCTGGATGGAAGCGAACAAGGAGACGGCACAGAAGGTCGTCAATGCCTTCGTGAAGACGCTGAAGTGGATGAACAGCCACTCGCCGGAGGAAATCGCCGCTCAAATGCCGAAGGACTATTATGCCGGCGAGCTCGACCTCTATGTGCAAGGCCTGAAGGAAGGCAAGCCGCAATATTCGGTCGACGGCATGATGCCGGCGGGTGCGCCGGAATCGGTGCTGAGCGTGCTGAACAGCTTCTCGCCCAACCTCAAGGGCAAGACCATCGACCTCGCCAAGACGTACACCACGGATTTCGTGGTCAAAGCCAACGCGACGAACTGAGGCCCTTCTCCCCTCCCCCTTGCGGGGAGGGGCCGGGGGTGGGGGTAGCCACAAGGGACGTCACTTGTGGACCCCCCTCCCCGACCCTCCCCCGCAAGGGGGGAGGGAGCAGAACGAGCGCGCTTTACCCGCCGACTTCAACAACGACTCTGATAATAAAGCGAATGCAATCATGAATGCTCCCGCACCCTCTGCCGTCGCGCTGAAGAACGTCGCGCGCCGCTTCGTCACGCCTTCGGGTGACGTTCTCTCCGCGCTTGAGGATTTCGACCTCACCATCGCGCCCGGTGAATTCATGGCCGTGGTGGGCCCGACCGGCTGCGGCAAGTCGACGACGCTCGGACTGATCGCCGGGCTCGCCCGCCCACAAGGCGGCGAGGTCACATTGTTCGATGCGCCGGTGACCGGTGTCGATCGCCGCGTCGGCTTCGTGTTCCAGCAGGACGCCGTGTTTCCGTGGCGCGACGTGCTCGGCAATGTCATGGCCGGGCCGCTGTTTCGCGGCGTGGCGAAAGACAAGGCAGAGGCCACCGCGCGCGGCTGGATCATTCGTGTCGGCCTGAAGGGCTTCGAACATCATCATCCGCATCAGCTCTCCGGCGGCATGCGCAAGCGCGTGGCGCTGGCGCAGACTTTCATCAACAATCCGCAGGTGCTGCTGATGGACGAGCCATTCTCCGCGCTCGACGTGCAGACTAGGGAATTGATGCAGGAGGAATTGCTGCAGCTCTGGGCGCAGGCGAAATCGGCGGTGCTGTTCGTCACCCACGATCTCGACGAAGCCATCCTGCTCGCCGATCGCGTCGCGGTGCTGACCACACGACCGGCGCGGGTAAAATCCGTCCACACCATCGACCTGCCGCGTCCACGCGATGTCGCGACGCTGCGCTACGACGAACGTTTCATCGCCATTGCGCGCAAGATCTCTGACGACCTGCGCGAGGAAGTGTTGCGCGCCCGGGCGGGACACTAGAATGACCGAAACGACAATCACCACACCCCTTGCCACCGACGGCCGCATCGAGACCGCCGTCCAGCGCATGCGCCGCCATCAGCGCCTCGTGCTGGTACTGCGGCTTGCCGTTCTCGTATTCCTGATCGGCGGTTGGGAATTCGGCGTGCGCTTCGAGCTGATCGATCCGTTCTTCTTCGGCCAGCCCTCCGGCATCGTCCTGAAACTGATAGACTGGACCGAGAACGGCACCTCGATCGGCCCGCTCTGGAAACAGATCTGGGTCACGATCTACGAGGCCGGCGCCGGCTTCCTGATCGGCTCAGCCATGGGCATCCTGTGCGGCATCGCGCTGGGGCGTAACCAACTCCTGTCAGACGTGTTCTCGATCTACATCAAGGTCGCGAATTCGATCCCGCGCGTCGTGCTCGGCTCGATCTTCATCGTGGCCCTCGGCCTTGGCGCGGCATCGAAGATCGCACTGGCCGTCGTGATGGTGTTCTTCGTGGTGTTCGCCAATGCCTTCCAGGGCGTACGCGAGGCTGACAAGAACCTGATCGCCAATGCACGCATCCTCGGCGCCAGCAACTGGCAGATGACCCGCGCTGTGGTGCTGCCCTCGGCGCTGTCCTGGATTCTCGCCAGCCTGCATGTCTCGTTCGGCTTCGCGCTGGTCGGCGCCATCGTCGGCGAATTCCTCGGCGCCCGCGAAGGCATGGGCCTGCTGATCGCGACCGCACAGGGCTCGTTCGATTCCAACGGCGTGTTCGCCGCGATGATCGTTATCGCGATCGTGGCGCTGCTGGCCGAATGGATCCTGACCATGATCGAAAACCGGCTGCTGACCTGGCGCCCGGATACCACCGTTAACGAGTGACCACTGAAGCCCGGCGCGCTTGATTCAAATCAGCGCGCCGGCGGTCATTCCCGGTGCAACAATGTTGTCCGCCTCCCCCCGCGACGACACATTTCCCCGCCGCGACGAAACCGTTTTGCAGAATTGACGCAAATCTCCTGAAACGGCCGCTGGGTACATCTCCTGCCAACGAGGCGCCGAACGGGCGCTCATTTACAGGCGCTCAAACGGAGATTCCCATGATCACCCTCGCTTCTTTCGAACGAAAAATTCGCCGTGCTGCCGTTGCAATCGGCGCGCTCCTTGCCGGCGCATTCTCCTTTGCCCATCCGGCAGCCGCAACGCCGCTGCCGCTGTTTCCGTTCTTCATGGCGCCGCCGGTCCAGAGCGAGCCTGCGCCCTATGTGCAGTCGCCGCAGATGGATGACGAGCGCTCTGCCATCGAACAGCCCGCGCGCTTCAGGCGGCAGATCGTCAACTATCCGACCCGCGAGGCCGCCGGCACGATCATCGTCGATACGCCGAACACCTATCTGTATTACGTGCTCGGCAACGGTCAGGCGCTCCGCTACGGCATCGGCGTCGGCCGCGATGGTTTCACATGGTCCGGTGTACAAACCGTGACTCGCAAGGCCGAATGGCCGGCATGGACCCCGCCCGCTGAAATGATCGCACGCCAGCCCTATCTGCCGCGCCACATGGCCGGCGGTCCCGGCAACCCGCTCGGCGCCCGCGCCATGTATCTCGGCGGCACCATCTATCGCATCCACGGCACCAATATGCCGGAGACCATCGGCACGCAGGTCTCGTCGGGCTGCATCCGCCTCACCAATCAGGACGTGTCGGATCTGTATTCCCGCGTCACAGTCGGCACCAAGGTGATCGTTCTGCCGATGGATCGCCGTGCGGACAGCGCAAGCGGCAAGCGTGGCTAAAGTCGGGCACGGTTCATAACTGGCGCGCGTCACCACAGCATTGTAATGTCCCCGCGTTTTCGAGCGGGGACATCATGCGTCTGAAACCAATTCTCATCGGCGCGGTGCTGGTCGCCGTCTTTTTCGTGGTCGCACTCAAGGTGATGGACTATGTGGCTCCGCGCGGCACCGGATCGGCGCCGGTGCTGGTCGCATTGCCGCCACTGCCACCCTCACCCGCACGCAGTTCAAGCATCATCGCGCCGGTCGCCATTGCACTCACCGCGATCCGCGATGCCGCCGATCGCGGCGCACCGCGCAGCTTCAACGGCACGGCTGACAATCCTGTACAGCAATTGCTGCAGGATGCCGATATCAAGTGGACCGCCGCACGCGGTCCGATCGCGGCGACTGGCGCGCAGGACACGCTGACCATGTCCACGCCACTGAGCGGCACGCTCAATGTCACCGGCGCCATCTCGACGAATGTGCGCGATGCGCTGGGCGGCGCGCTCGGCAACCTGCTCGGCGGCAATGTTGCCAAGCAGCTTGGCAACATCAACATCAAGAACGTCAATGCCAATGCGGAAATCCGCGGCAATGTGGTGGTCTCGGCGCAGCCGCGGCTGACGCCGAACTGGCGGATCGACCCGAACCTGACCGCTCAGGTGACACTCGGCGACACCAATGTCGCGGTCGCCGGTGCCCGCATCAATGTGCCCGCGCAGGTCAAGCCGATGATCGACAATGCGGTCAACGAGCAGATCATCGCCCTGCAGCAGCGCCTGCGCAACGATCCTGCCTTCGAACAGAATGCCCGGCGCGAATGGGCCAAACTCTGCCGGTCGATCCCGCTGCAAGGTGCGAGCGCATTGCAGAACCTGTTCATCGAACTGAAGCCGACGCGCGCCGTCGCCGCCCAGCCGCGCATCGATGCCAGCAATTTGACGCTGACACTCGGCGTCGAGGCCGAAACACGCGTGACCTCAACGCAGACGCAGCCGAATTGTCCGTTCCCTGCCACACTCACCATCGTGCCGCCCGGCCCCGGCAAACTCAGCATCGGTGTGCCCGTGGACATGCCTTTCACCGAACTGAACAAGATCATCGAGGCGCAACTCGTCGGCAAGACATTTCCGGAAGACAATTCCGGCGCGGTCGCAGTGACGGTGAAGAAGGCAACTGTCTCGGCATCCGGCGACCGCCTGCTCATCTCGTTGCTGGTGAATGCCAAGGAGAAGCAGAGCTGGTTCGGTCTTGGCGGCGAAGCAACCGTCCATGTCTGGGGCAAGCCTGCGCTTGATCAGGCGGCACAGACGCTGCGCTTTACCGATCTGGAACTTGGCGTTGAATCAGAAGCAGCCTTCGGCCTGCTCGGCGCGGCAGCTCGTGCAGCCATGCCATTGCTACAGAAGACGCTGGCTGAACGTGCGACCATCGATCTGAAGCCCTTTGCCTCGAACGCGCAAAAGAAGATCGCCGCCGTCATCGCCGACTTCCAGAAGAACGAAAACGGCATCCGCGTCGGCGCCGAGATCAGCAGCCTCCGCCTTGGCGGGATCGCCTTCGATTCCAAAACACTCCGGGTGATCGCGGAAGCCGATGGCGCCATCAATGTGAATGTGACGGCCTTACCGGGGCTGTAGATTCAACGCGATGACGCGGTGAAGAGCGCACCCGCAAAACGGGCGCGCCCTTATCGTCAGCTTACTGGTTCTTGGCTCGCGTTATCATAACGTGACGCAAAAAGGCCTTACATCGCATACTTAAACTCAGGCATCGCCTTCAATTGATCCTTGCTGGCGCCGCTGAGCACCGCATGGTCGGGGTACCAAGGATTAGCCTTGGCGGCTGCGGGAGCTGCACCCGAGGTGGCTGCACCCGTGGTCATGCCGCTTGGCGGCGTGGTCGACTTCATGCCCGATGAACCGCCAGTTGAAGACGCCATTGTTGCGACCGGCTCGTTCACGAATTTGATCTTGTCATAAGGCACGGCGATCAGGCGTTCGCCGACACCGAGGAAACCACCGACGCCGATCACCACGGCCTTGATGTTCCCCTGCTTGTCGGTCAGGAGATCGTTGATCGAACCGAGGCTCTCATTGGCTTCGTTATATACGCTCAGACCGACCACCTTCGATGTACGCCAGTTGCCATTGAACGTCGTATCAGATGCGGTGACCGGCGCAGCTGCCGGGGCTGTGGTTGTCGTAGTTGCGCTCGGGCTCTGCGCGAAAGCTGCGGTTGCCAGCAACGCCGAACCAACGATACCAGCCGTCATGTATTTCTTGAACATATGTTCCTCCTGTCGTTGTGGGTCGTCCAAAACCAACGCGGAGGTACAATGACTGTTCCGGTTCCACCGAAATTGGTCGTTAGAATTCGCCCCAATAGGGTGCGACGCCGTAGTGGCGATGCAGCGCTTCCTCCTGCGACCTGTCGCCCCAGTCGAACTCGCGTTTCTCGGTGAATGACGGCGCGCTGCGCAATTCTTCTTCGCTGATATCAAGTTGATAAGCATCGAGTTCACGATTGAAGGTCAGTCGCGCCCAAGGCAGTGGCAGCAGGTTCGAACCGAGGCCGAGAAAGCCGCCGAAGCTCAGGATCGCGTAGGACACTTTGCCGCTGATCTTGTCGATCATCAGACGTTCGATATGACCGATGCGTTCGCCATTCGGACGTCGTACCGCCGTTCCCTCGATCCGGTCGCTCGCAATCAGGCTATGCGGCTTCGTCATGACGTCGGGAGTCATTGTCGCCTCCATAAATCAATTGAAGGGGTAACAATGCCCGGACGTGTTCCTTGTTCCGGCAATAGCGCGAAAGTGACCTGCACAAAAGAAACCACCACCTTTCCCTTGCGGGAAAGATGGTGGCGTCAGCCTGGTCGTAAGCGTCGCGGTCTTCGTATCAGGTCTGGTAGTCGATCAGCAGGGCGGTGAATGACGCCTTGCTGCTGGATGCTGTAGCGCTGGTGCCGCTCGCGCTGTAGGAGCTTGAAGACGAGGCCTCCAGCGATTGCTTCAGCGAGTCCAGGAACTGCTTCATGATATCGGAGATACTGGTCGCGCTGTCCGTATCATCGGTACTGTCGGTACTATCGGCGCTATCCGCCGGCGGTGGGCCGCCGGGTCCACCGCCAGGAGGTGGACCACCGGCACCGCGAGCGCCGCCTGCCCCACCCGGGCCGCCATCGGCGAAGGCCGACTGGAACACGCCCTGCAATTCGGTGGCCTGGTCCGAGGTCAGCTTGCCGCTGGACACCTGGGCACTGATGAGATCGTCGATCTTCGATTTCATCTCGTCCGGCGACGGCCGGCTGCCGCTGTTCTGGCTCGAACGGTCGGCCTGCAGCGACGAGTCGATATCGGTTAAAGCAGAGGACAGCGCATCCTGATCGCCGCTGCTGATCTTTCCGGAGGAAAGCTCGGCCTGCAGCTCCTGCTGCAGTTTCTGAAGGGGGGATTGGTAGGAACTGCTGGACGCAGCCGAGATAGAGGTCATGATCTGCTCCAAGGTGCTTGCTTAGTGCTCGCAACTTGCGGTTAACCTTCTTAACGAGGTCTTGTTATTGCCTTGCTGACATGTTGCGGTTTGTTGCGCCTCAGCCACCAGCAATAGTCCGAAACAAAAAACTTCTGCAGCCCGCGCCGATCCCGGCCAAAAGAGTTCGCATGGCAAACGTACCGAACATCCTGGTCGTAGAAGACGACCGCGAAACCCGTACGCTGATCGCGAAGTATCTGCGTACCAATTCCTGCAACGTCACCACCGCTGCCGACGGGCGCGAGATGGAAAAGGTGATGGCCGACACCCGTGTCGACCTGCTGATCCTCGACGTGATGCTGCCCGGCGAAGACGGCCTCAGCCTGTGCCGCAAGGTGCGCGCCGAGTCGCAACTGCCGATCATCATGCTGACCGCGCGCGGCGAAGACGTGGACCGCATTCTCGGCCTTGAAATGGGGGCCGACGACTACCTGCCAAAGCCCTTCAATCCGCGCGAATTGCTGGCACGCATCAATGCGGTGCTGCGCCGACAGGCCACGGCGCTCAATGCCAGCGCCACGCCGAACGCCACGGCGCTGTCATTCGCCGGCTGGCAGATCGACCTGCGCCTACGCGAATTGCGTAATCCCGAAGGCGCGCGCGTCGCCATGACCTCGGCCGAATTCGATCTGCTGCGCGCCTTTGTCGAGCGCTCCGGTCGGGTACTGTCGCGCGACAGCCTGCTCGATCTCACGCAAGGCCGCAGCGCCGGATCGTTCGAACGCAGCATCGACGTGCTGGTCAGCCGTATCCGCCGCAAGATCGAGATCGACCCGCAGGACGCGCAAATGATCAAGACGGTGCGTTCGGGCGGCTACATGTTTACGCCGACGGTGGAAGCGGTCGCGACGGCGACGACCAACTAGTTTCATCGAGATGTTCAGCGTCCTCAATCTGCGTCGGATCAGCGGCCAGATCACCGCCCTGGTGGTGATGTCGATCGTGGCTATCCACATCGTTCTCTCGCTGCTGTTCACGCTGATGAGACCGGACCCGAATGATCAGGAGCGGGATCGTGGCCACGGCGAGTTGATCGCGATTGTTCGCTTGCTGAAAGCAACACCGATCGCCGATCGCCCGGAACTTCTGGTCAATCTGAAAAACGCCTTTCCTAAATTCGACATCCGGCCAGTCCCTCGGGATGCAACGGTCACAACCGACAATGGCCCCGACTATCCGCGTCACAGCTTACGCCGGCTGCTTGGTTCCGACGCGCGACTGCTGACGATCGGTGGCGCGCCGGACCGGATCGGGGTCACCCTCCCGGACGGCGACATGTTCTCCTTCAGTAGTCTGCCGGAGCGACGACCAGGCTTCTTTCTAGGCGGTCCCTGGGTTCTCACGTTTCTGTTCGTGGTGATCAGCCTGACGCTGCTGGGCCTGTGGGCGGCCCGCATGCTGTCCGCGCCGCTTTCGGCCTTTGCCAAGGCAGCGGAAGAGTTCAGCCTGAACGGCTCGGCTGAGCCCCTGCCCGAGCGCGGCCCCGAAGAAATCCGATCGGTGGCACGCGCGCTGAACCGGATGCGCGAGCGCATCGGCACGTTGATCGACGACCGCACCAAGATGTTGGCCGCGATCAGCCACGACCTGCGCACGCCGATCACCCGGCTGCGTCTACGTTCGGAATTCATCGAGGACGACGGCCATCGCCGCCACATGCTGCGCGACCTCGACCAGATGCGATCGATGCTCGAAGCGGTGCTCTCGTTCCTGCGCAACGACCGCCGGCTGGAAGAGATGACGCTGACGGATATCGCCACAACCCTGCAGCTGATCGCCGACCAATTTGCCGACATCGGGCATATGGTGACCTATCAGGGCCCCTCCCATGCCATGGCGATGGCCCGGCCCGACGATCTGCATCGCGCAGTGACCAACCTGGTCGAGAACGCCGTGAAGTTCGGCTCGGAAGCGAATATCTCTCTGACGATGTCCGAGGGCGGCGCCATCATCGACGTCGCCGATGACGGTCCTGGCATTTCGGACGCACAAAAGAGCGCGATGCTGCAGCCCTTCGTGCGCGGCGACGACGCCCGCAACATGGATCATGAAGCTGCCGGCTTCGGCCTCGGCCTGTCGATCGCCCGCGCCGTAACGCTGGCCCATGGCGGCGAACTGACACTGCTGGATCGTCAGCCGCGTGGCCTGATCGTCCGCATCACGCTGCCGGCACGCGATACGGACAGAGCCGCAGCGTAGCGCTCAGTTCGCCTTCACCGCTGGCGCAACGCTGTGGACCGCACCCGGCTTGCGCAGATGGATCGTAGCGATGTCGTCACTATAGACCTTCTCCCAACTATCGACGCGATCGAGCAACTTGGTTGCTGCGCTCTGGGTTCGCAGCAACGTCGCCTCGATGTCGTAATCCTTCAGCAGCCGGAACAGGTTGTCGGGCTCGATCAGACCGCTGGCATTGTTGTGGTCGACCATCAGCTTCGTCCCGAACAATTCGGTACGGCCATCGATGAAGGTCGGCACCCCACGCGCGATCAGATAGCCGCCGAAGTCGTAGTCGTTGAACACGCGGCGGAGCTTGAGCTTCTGGAGTTCAGTCACCGCCTTTGCGGGCGCAGCCGCCTCGAGCGGCATGTAGCGCTGCACGGACGCCAACACGAATGTCCCGGCGATCAGGCAGATCGTAATCCCCGCGAATAACAAGCCGCGCTGCGGCGATACATGATTGGCTTCTGGCGTCTGAGGTCCACCGATTTGTCGACCAAGCGGCGTCGCCAAGACCATCGGCGCCAGCAGCGCTAGCACTTCGGCGTTGCGCACGTGACTGAGCGCCATGAACACGAAGCCGATCACGAGCACGATGCGCATCGGCGGCAGCGTGATGCCGCGCCACAGCGCCAGTGCGAACGCCACCAGCACGGTCAGTTCCAGCGGCCCGGCATGATTGAAATTTGCAGGCCGCCACTCGCCGATCAGCGCCAGCGCTTCACCGAGATTGAGAATGCGACGCGACGCCAGCAGCGAGTCCCAGCCATAAGGCGTCACGCAACTCGCCACGAGCGCGGCCACGCCGAACAGCGCCCAGCGCAGCAGCAGCGCGCGCTGCATCGTCTTCGGTGCATGCCAGATCGCATCGATCCCGATCGGGCCGATCAGCGCCAATCCGAGAATGAAGCCGCCATGCAGATTGGCCCATAGCGCCATCAGCGGCAGCAGCCAGAAGGATGGCACACTCCTGCGATCCATCGCATTCACAAGGCCGGCGACCCATGCCACCATCACCGGCATCGCCAACAGATGCGGCCGCGCAACAACATGCCCTGCCATCAGCGCCAGCGCCGTCGCGACGAAAATGATCGTCACCGTGGCCGGCAGGCGCTTATCGAGAAAGCGCGCCAACAGCGCCATTGTCACGGCCAGCGCAGCGACAGCAAGCACCACCACGCCGGTCCAGCCCGCGCCAGCATAGGCGACCGCGTAGAGGACCTGAGACAGCCACTGGGTCGAGATCCATGGCTGGCCGTACATCGTGAACGAGTAGATGTCGGTCGTCGGCACCGCATGGTGATCGAGAATCCACTGCCCGACTGCGATCTGCCAATACGCATCCGGATCTCTCAGAAGGGCGTTGCCCGCCGCGAGCCACAGCGTATAGACCGCAATCCCCGCCCAGAGCGGGAGCAGCCCGTGCATCGTTTTGCGCGTTACGACGGGATGGGTGGCGGACATCGTCATGCTCGGCATGCCCCTGGAGAGTCGCAAGAAAAGCGCTGGAATACCGCAGCAAATCACGACAGGGCATAATTTGGGGTAAATATCGGGCGGAACTCGCGAATCAGGCCTACAGAAAGACTCAATTCGAGCCCTCATCTCGGATAATTGAATCGGATGGTTTAGGCCGTCTGAAAGACTGCCTCCGCTACTGGCGGAGAACGAAATTTTCGAGACCATTCATGAAACGCATTTCTCTGTCCCTGGCGACGATTCTGGCTGTTGCCGCTCTTCCGCAACTGGCATCCGCGCAGCAGCGTGCCGACTACGACGCCATGGTTGCCACCCATGCCCAGGCCAATGGCGTGCCCGAGGCGCTGGTGCATCGTGTGATCGTGCGCGAAAGCAAGTATCATCCCAATCTGATCGGCCGCGGCGGCACCATCGGCCTGATGCAGATCAAGCTCGCGACCGCGCGCGGCGTTGGCTACACCGGCACCGCCGAAGGCCTCCGCGATCCCAACACCAATCTCACTTACGCGGTGAAATATCTCGCCGGCGCCTACCGCGCCGCGAACGGAAATCACAACCGCGCGGTGTCCTACTATGCCGGCGGCTACTACTATGCCGCCAAGCGCCAGCGCCACGAGGTTTCTGCGCCGCCGCATCAGCCACTCTTCGCCAAGGATGCCGAGCGCCTGCACCTGCAGAACACGGCCAATGCCAACGCGCAGGCTCCGAAGCCGTAATTGTGCGTGATCGGGTGGAATCCCAAGGGATTACACGTCAAGGGATTCCCGGGGCGCGTTGACACGCCCATCCATAGGTTTACATTAGAGTCGTTCCGAGGGGGGCTCCGACGAGGAGCTGAGATACCGCAAGCTTGCACTTTTCCTGTTCCGGAAGAGACGCGCGAGACCGCGGTGACCCTTTGAACCTGATCCGGGTCATGCCGGCGAAGGGACAGGGATGTTTCAGACTACGCAATCTCCGCGCGGGGACTCTCCCGTGGCGGGTCAATCGATATCAGTCATTGGCGCTGGCATTGCCGGCGCTTGGCAGGCGTTGATGTTGGCCAAAGCGGGCCACGCCGTGACGCTGCATGAGCGCAGCGATGCCAGCATGCGCGACGCCACCAGCCATTGGGCCGGCGGCATGCTGGCGCCTTGGTGCGAAGCCGAGGTCTCCGAGCCGGTCGTCTCCCGCCTGGGCTTGCGCGCGCTCGATCTGTGGCGCGAGGAATTGCCTGACACACCGTTCAACGGATCGCTGGTCGTGGCGCATGCGCGCGACCGCGCCGATTTCGAACGCTTCGCCAAGATGACTTCCGGCCATACGCGGCTCGATGCAGCAGGCGTCGCCGAGATCGAGCCGTCGCTCGAAGGACGGTTTCGCGACGGGCTGTTCTATCCCGGCGAAGGCCATGTGGAGCCGCGCCGCGTGCTCCCGCAACTCCATGCGCGGATCACCGCCGCCGGCGGCATCATCAAATACAACAGCGAGCAGCAGCCGAAAGATCTCGACGGTCTGGTGATCGATTGCCGCGGGCTCGCGGCGCGTGATGATGCCAGCACGCCGAAGCTGCGCGGCGTCAAAGGCGAAATCATCATCGTCGAGACCGAGGAGGTGCAGCTATCGCGCCCGATCCGCCTGATGCATCCGCGATGGCCGCTTTACGTGATCCCTCGCGCGGACAATCGCTTCATGCTCGGCGCGACCTCCATCGAAGGTGAGGACACCGGTGTCAGCGTGCGCTCCGCGCTCGAATTGCTCGGCGCTGCCTATGCGGTTCATCCGGCCTTTGCCGAAGCGCGCATTCTCGAATTCGGCTCGGGACTTCGTCCGGCCTTTCCCGACAACCTGCCGCGCATTGCGATCGACAAGAACACGATTGCGGTGAACGGCCTCTATCGCCACGGCTTCCTGCTGGCGCCTGCGCTGGCGGAGCTGACGCTCAACTATATCAAGCGGGGCGAGATCGATAATGAGGTGATGCAATGCAAGTGATCGTCAATGGCGAGCACCGCGAGATCGAGGCGTCGCATGTAGGTGCGCTGCTGCAGGAACTGGACTACGAAGGCACCCATTGCGCCATTGCGCTGAATTTCGACGTCGTGCCACGCAGCGCCTGGGCACAGACGCCACTCAAGGCAGGCGACGAGATCGAGATCATCACGCCACGGCAGGGAGGCTGATTCCTGATGGTGAGTTTCTACGGCAAGGAATTCAAATCACGGTTGCTGATCGGCAGCGCGCTCTATCCGTCGCCCGCGATCATGCAAGACGCTATCCGCGCCTCCGGCGCCGGCATCGTCACCGTGTCGCTGCGGCGTGAATCCGCCGGCGGCAAGACCGGCGATGCGTTCTGGTCGCTGATCCGCGAACTCGACGTCACCGTGCTGCCCAACACCGCGGGCTGCCGCAGCGTGCGCGAGGCAGTCACGACCGGAAAGCTCGCGCGCGAATTGTTCGGCACGTCCTGGATCAAGCTCGAGGTGATCGCCGACAATGACACGCTGCAGCCCGACGTGGTTGGTCTCGTCGAAGCCGCCGATATCCTGATCAAGGACGGCTTCGAGGTGTTCCCCTATTGCACCGAGGATCTCAGCGTCGCGATGCGTCTGGTGGATGCCGGCTGCAAGGTGGTGATGCCATGGGCGGCACCGATCGGCAGCGCACGCGGCATCATCAATGCCGACGCACTGAAGCTGATGCGCGACCGCCTGCCGGATATCACGCTCGTTGTCGATGCCGGCTTGGGCGCGCCGTCACATGCCGCCGAAGCGCTTGAGCTCGGCTATGACGCCGTGCTGCTCAACACCGCCGTCGCCAAGGCGGCCGATCCCGTCGCCATGGCCAATGCCTTCCGCCTCGCCGTCGAGGCCGGCCGCACCGGCTTCGAGGCCGGCCTGATGGGCGCGCGCGATTTCGCTTCTCCTTCCACTCCAGTCATCGGGACACCGTTCTGGCATGCCGTATCCTGACCGTTTCTATCCCGTCGTCGACACCGTAGCGTGGGTGAAGCGCCTCACGCAGCTGGGCGTCGGCACCGTGCAGCTTCGCGCCAAGGATCTCGACGACGCAGCGGCGACCACGCTGTTTCGCGAGGCGCTGACCGTGACCAACGGCACCAAGACGAAGCTGGTGGTCAACGACTACTGGCGCGTCGCCATCGACCTCAAGGCGCAGCATCTGCATCTCGGCCAGGAAGATCTGGCCGAGGCCGATGTTGCCGCGATCCGCAAGGCCGGCATCACGCTGGGCCTCTCGACCCATGACGAGGACGAACTTGAAACCGCATTAAGCGCGAAGCCGGATTACGTCGCGCTCGGGCCGATCTTCTTCACCACGCTGAAATCCATGCGCTTCGCGCCGCAGGGCATTCCGAAAATCTCGGTCTGGAAGAAGCGCATCGGCACGCTGCCGCTGGTGGCGATCGGCGGCATCAAGTTCGAACAAGCCGCAGAGATCTTTGCCGCTGGCGCGGATTCCATCGCCGTCGTCAGCGACGTCACCCAACACGCAGACCCGGACGCTCGCGTCCATCAATGGCTTGGCGCATCCGCCAAAGCCGCCTGACATTTCAAGAACGACAACGGAGGATTAGTCCATGAACATCCGCTCCAATCCCGACACCACCCTGCCCGCCGTCACCACCGGCAACCTGCCCTCGTCGCGCAAGATCTACGCGATCCCGGAGAGCGCGCCGGACCTGCGCGTGCCGCTGCGCGAGATCATTCTCTCGGAAGGCGCCGGCGAGCCGAACCTGCCGGTCTATGACACGTCGGGTCCCTATACCGATCCGGACGTGCTGATCGACGTCAATAACGGGCTTTCCCGCGCGCGTCTCGATTGGGTCAAGGAACGCGGCGGCGTCGAGGAATATCAGGGCCGCGAGATCAAGCCGGAAGACAACGGCAATGTGGGCGCAGCGCATGCTGCGAAGTCGTTCAAGGCCTATCACAAGCCGCTGCGCGGCACCGGCGATCACATGATCACGCAATATGAGTTCGCCCGCGCCGGCATCATCACCAAGGAAATGATCTACGTCGCCGAGCGCGAGAACCTCGGCCGCAAGGTCCAGCTCGAGCGCGCCGAGGCCGCGCGCGCCGATGGCGAGAGCTTCGGTGCCGAAGTGCCGCTGTTCGTCACGCCGGAATTCGTGCGCTCGGAAATCGCGCGCGGCCGCGCCATCATCCCCTGCAATATTAACCACGCCGAGTTGGAGCCGATGATCATCGGCCGCAACTTCCTCACCAAGATCAATGCCAATATCGGCAACTCCGCCGTGACCTCGTCGGTCGAGGAAGAAGTCGACAAGATGGTGTGGGCGATCCGCTGGGGTGCCGACACTGTGATGGACCTCTCGACGGGCCGCAACATCCACACCACCCGTGAATGGATCCTGCGCAATGCGCCGATCCCGATCGGCACCGTGCCGATCTATCAGGCACTGGAGAAGTGCGACGGCGATCCGGTCAAGCTGACCTGGGAGCTTTACAAGGACACCCTGATTGAGCAGTGCGAACAGGGCGTCGACTACTTCACCATTCATGCCGGCGTCCGGCTGGCCTACATCCATCTCACCGCCAACCGCGTCACCGGCATCGTCTCGCGCGGCGGCTCGATCATGGCCAAGTGGTGCCTGGCGCATCACCAGGAGAGCTTCCTCTACACCCACTTCGAGGAAATCTGCGACATCATGCGCAAGTATGACGTGTCGTTCTCGCTCGGCGACGGGTTGCGTCCCGGCTCGATCGCGGATGCCAACGACCGCGCCCAGTTCGCCGAACTCGAAACCTTGGGCGAACTCACCAAGGTGGCATGGGCGAAGGGCTGCCAGGTGATGATCGAAGGCCCCGGCCATGTGCCGCTGCACAAGATCAAGATCAACATGGACAAGCAGCTCAAGGAATGCGGCGAAGCGCCGTTCTACACCCTGGGGCCACTGACCACCGACATCGCGCCGGGCTACGACCACATCACCTCGGGCATCGGCGCCGCCATGATCGGCTGGTTCGGCTGTTCGATGCTGTGCTACGTGACGCCGAAGGAGCATCTCGGCCTGCCCAACCGCGACGACGTCAAGGTCGGCGTGATCACCTACAAGATCTCAGCGCATGCCTCGGATCTTGCCAAAGGCCATCCCGCCGCGCAGATGCGCGACGACGCGCTGTCACGCGCCCGTTTTGATTTCCGCTGGCAGGATCAGTTCAATCTCGGCTTGGACCCGGAAACCGCCGTCGCCTATCACGACGAGACGCTGCCGAAGGACGCCCACAAGGTCGCGCATTTCTGCTCGATGTGTGGACCGAAGTTCTGCTCGATGAAGATCACGCAGGACGTGCGCGACTACGCGGCGACCCTCGGCGACAACGAGAAAGCCGCACTGAACCTCGGCGGCACAGCGACGATGGGCATGTCGATGTCTGGCGTGATCGAGGACGGCATGGCCAGCATGAGCCAGAAGTTCAAGGACATGGGCCAGCAGGTCTATGTGCAGGCCGAGGCTGTGAAGGAGAGTAATAAGGCGTTGTAGCCTCCCTATGACCGCACCCACTTCCTCACATAGATCGGGAAGAAGACATAGCGTCCGCTTCGCAGCGGGCGCTGGCGGCTCTGCACATTCAAGCGTTTGGCACCTCTGGACAGGGAAAAATAACCCGGACCTATATCTGATGGTCCGCGGCATGAGCGAGATCAAAGCTTCGGTTCATTGTCCAAGACCTGACAAGCCCACTTGGAAACGCCACTTCGGGTTTGACTACACTGCACAGGGCGCACTATCGAACGCCATAAAAGCAACTGGCGATTCCCGTCACAAAGCTACTTGGACCGGCGCGCCTATCGGCCATGGTCGCAGCATAGAATGGCGCATCTTCATTAGAGGGACTTCGCTATTGCGTACCCCTCAACCAGCTTCATCGAACGTCCACCTGATTGCCTCACCGACGATCGATGAAACCTTAATCTTCACTGTATCGATCGGCGCAACTAATCAGCTCTTTGAATTTCCGAAAGCGGCAGATGCCCAGACCCGTCTACTAGAAGAAGGAAGTTTAGTAGACGGCAGACAATTTTGGGTCACCTATTGCTATGTCCCATTATTCAATCCACCAATCTCCGGTAACAAGACTCCTCGTCAAATTCGTTCTCAAGATACCACGATAACACCGGGCGATACCTTACGCATCCTCACCCCTCACCCGAATGAGGATGGCAGCTTGGCTTTCTTCGAATGGCGCGCTGAGATGACCGGAAATACAGTTCAAGCGTTCTGATGCGACGTTTTCGCGCTCAGACGCGCGAATTTCTTAAACCGAGCAGCAATCGATTCCGCTACTCGTCCCAACCGGAAAACCTGTTCCAACCTGTATTTCTTTGCTCCGGGAACCAATCAGGACCTCCATCGCGACCAACGCCGTGACGGCGACATAACGCCATGCGCGGCTATAGCTGGCTGCAGATGCACCTCTCCCCTATCTTCGCCGCCATCACGAAACCTACCGCCGCAAGACGTTGGAGATTTGGTCGATGATTTCTTTTCGCGCATTCGCTGTTCCCACGGGTTTCACGTTTGCTCTGAATGCCACCGGCATCGACTGCGCCGCAGCGCAAAGCTCATCCGCCACCGAAAAGCTCAACGCCTATGTCGGCTGCGTCAACAGTCTTTCAGAGCGCACGCTGGACTCGCGGGTGCGCTACTTCAGCTGGGCGCCCAAATCCGGCCCGACCGGCAAGGAGCGGATCGTCTACGGGCTCTACAAGATCTCCGTAGCAGTGTGATAACATCCACCACTGAACGACCACACCGTCGGTGGAGGCCAGAGCCATGCATCACCTTACGCCTCTTTCTGGAATCGGCGGCGGCGCGCTGATCGGGCTCGCTGCCTCCATGCTGATGCTGCTGACCGGGCGCACCGCCGGGATCAGCGGCATTTTCGGGGGGCTACTCCAACCCGGTGCCGGCGATCGCGGCTGGCGCATCGCCTTCGTCGCCGGACTTCTGGCAGCGCCCCTGCTCGCTTCGGTTTCGGGCACACCATTGCCAGCACCAGCGATGCCGGCGAGCCTGATCGTCATCGTTATCGCCGGGCTTCTGGTCGGTTTCGGCAGCCGCATGGGCGGCGGCTGCACATCCGGCCATGGCGTATGCGGTATCGCACGCCTGTCAGCACGTTCAATCGTCGCCACAGCGATCTTCATGGCCGCAGCGATCGCCACGGTCGCCGTCGTGCGTCACGGTATCGGAGGCTGATGCAATGCTACTTGTTTTCGTCAGCTTTGCTTGCGGTCTCGTGTTCGGCATCGGCCTCCTGATCTCGGGCATGACGGACACCGGGAAAGTACTCGGCTTCCTCGATATCTTCGGGGCTTGGGACGCGACGCTGGCTTTCGTGATGGCCGGCGCAGTCGCGGTCACCGGTCTTGGCTTCGCACTGGCGCGGCGGCGCGGCACACCTGTCCTTGCCGCAAAGAACCTGTGGCCGACACGCAGGGACGTCGACACACCGCTTGTTATCGGGACCACGCTGTTTGGGATCGGCTGGGGCCTCGTGGGGCTCTGTCCTGGCCCCGCGCTGGTCAACCTCGCGGGGCTAGGCCGTCCGGTGATTGTGTTCGTCGTCGCAATGGCGGTGGGCATGCTCGGTCACGATGCATGGGGCACACGTCGCACGCTCATGCGACAGATCGAGAAAGCGTAGATTGGGTAACGGCCTGAACCAATCGTAACCTTGAAAGCGACCAATGCAGTACCCGCGGCATGGCGTCATAATCGGCGATCACTGGCTGTGCTCGCACCACTCCCCTATCCTCACTGACATCAAAGGCACGCGCGTCCTCTGCGCTTATCGAAATGCCGGGTTCCAAGGCGCCAAGGGCAGACAAAGCGACTTTCTTTGTTGCAAAACTCTGGCGGCACATCCAATGGTACCCATTGATTAACCTTTCGTTAACCAATCGCGCCCAACCTGCCGCAACGCAACGGCTGGGGGCTGTTCGTTCTCGATGTTGTTGCTTCGCGCAACGAAGCAGGCGTTGATCGGGAGATACCCATGATCCAGGAATCCCTTTACGAGTCCCTTCGCCGCCCGCGTGACGATTCGCCGGCTGAAATGGACATGTTTGCCCCCTCGTCAGATCCCAGCGAGGTCGTGACGATGCTGATCGGCGCGACAGTCCATGAGGTCGAACGCGAACTGATGCTGCAGACGCTGGCGCGCTGCGACGGCAATCGCACCCATGCCGCCCGCGTGCTCGGCGTCTCCGTTCGCACCATGCGTAACAAGATCAAACAGTATTCAGCGGATGGGGCCGACGTGCCGGCGCACGGCTAGCTGATGGCGCTATTGCTGGAGCGCGCTGCTATCCAGCACCCATGTGGAGCCCTGCAGCCGGCCTTCGGTCTGCATCTCGACATCGACCAGATGCGCCTTCGGCTCAAAGCCGCGAATTCTGACAGTGAGCGGCCTGGTGAACTGCCATGCCTCGCGCGCCTGCAGCAGGCCCTCCTGATACGACGCCAGAGCTTTTGAATCGCCGGCTTTCTTCAGTGCCTGCCATCGCGCCAGATTCGGGCGATCCTCGAACCAGATCGAATCCGGTTTCACCTGCATGGACGCCCCTAGGTGTATCTCGCCGGCATGCGTTGCGCTCGTGAGGGCCAACAAGGTCAGCAGCGCCAGATAAGATTTCATATGTCGTCGCCCGTTGCCCTGATGAGAGCGTAAGTCGCCGCGGATCCCGTTCCGGTTCGACAGGGCCCGGCAATTCGCGGGCGCACCTTGCCTAGACCTGCTACGCTAGCCCGTCACACATGAGCGCGAGGCCTGATCATGCCCATCCAGCACTTCCCGCCCCCTCCCGGAATCAAGGCGCCGCCGCTGTCCTATGCGGCGCGGGTCGGCGATCTCCTGTTCGTCTCCGGCATTCCCGGTTTCGACGCTGATGGCCAATTACCGGAACAATTCGAGGCGCAGTTCGGATTTGTGGTGCGCACGATCAAACGGGTGCTGAAGGATGCCGGCACCGACATCTCGCACCTCGTCAAGGTCAACGTGCTGCTGACGCGCGCGTCCGACGTGGCTGCGATGAATGCTCTGTATGCTGAAGCCTTCGGACCGCCGCCGTATCCGGCGCGTACCACTTGCGTGGTTCAGGCGCTGCCCAATCCGGCAATGCTGATCGAGATCGAGTGTGTGGCTTCGCTACTGGATGCGTGATCGATAACCCGCAGGCTGCGCGACGCGTCCAGCGGCGCATTGAACGCGATCCTGCACGTTCTGACGACGGTCATCGGCCGGCCATCGCATCCTTCACCGTCTCGCTGACGAAATCGGCGGCGCGGCGGAACGCTGTGTCGGTATCGCCGCGGAAGGTGACGGCGCGACGCATCACCAGCTGCTCGCGCTCGACATCGAACAACTGCACCTCGCCCCATTGCACCAGCGTACTCATCTTGCGGATGCCGCCATAGACAAGGTAACGCGCGCCGTCGCGCCGCGCTGCGGCGACGAGATCGTCGGGCGCCATGCTGATGGCAGTGCAGGCGGGCTGCGGACAGGCCGGGCGCACCACGCGGTAGTCGCGCTGCGCCAGCCCGTCGCGCAGCAGTGCAGCGAAGATGGTCATGCGGTCGCGATGCTGCGCGGATTGGTCGGCCTCCTCGCCCGAGGTGTCGCTATAGTCGAAATCGGCCACCGCGACGGCGAGCTGTCCGGCAGCCGCGGCCGGCGCAGGTGCCCCCAGCAGCGCCACAGCGCCGCATAGCAACCACAGAACCTGCCCTCTCCGCATGTTCTCCTCCCTGATCGTCTGTTCGCCGCCACGCCAAACTGGCGCGGGTGCCAGCAGGTCGAGCGACAGCCGATGCTAGTCCGCATGTGGTGAAGCGCAACCGGCAATGTCTGTGGTGGCATGGCAGCAGCGGCGAATTGAAGCCGTCATCCATCCCCTGTTAAAAGCGGCCGGACAGAATCAATACGGAGTGTGAGGCGTGGCAAAAGATACGATCAGCCAAACCGGATTACGCGGCCCCCGCGGCGAACCGGGACTTCCCGGACCGCAGGGCCATCCCGGACGGCCGGGGCCGGACGGCGCGCAGGGCAAGCCGGGCCTGGCCGGCAAAGCCGGCGCCAATGGCAAGCCGGGGCCGCAGGGCAAGCGCGGCGAAGCAGGCCCTCAGGGTAAGGCTGGCGTCAATGGTAAGGCTGGCGCCGACGGCAAGCCTGGTCCGATCGGACCGCAGGGCAAGGCCGGGCCGCAGGGACCACGGGGTGAACAGGGCCTTCAGGGCAAACCCGGTGTGCAGGGTGAAGCCGGGCCGCGCGGCGAGCAGGGTCCTCCCGGCACGCTGCCGAGCCTCGAGCAGATCATGCCGTGGCTGCACATGGTGTTCGACGCCTGGGAAGACCACCGCCAGATGCGCCTGCGCGAAGCCCAGGAGCGCGAAGAGGCGCTGCTGCGCGAGCAGCAGGAAGCCGTTGAACGTGTCGCCGCGATGATCGAGGCCGAAGCCGCCATCGCGGATGAGTCCGATGAAACCGACGACGGCAAGAAAAAGAAGAAGCGCAAGAAGAACAAGGACGACTAGCACCGCTGCGTCGTTCGATACGGACGCGCAACAACAGATCAGGCGACGCGCCGCAATGCCGGCCCGTCGCCTTTACTTTTTACATGGTCCGCTGCGGTGCGGTCTGCAGCAGATCCTGAAGCTGCTGTTTGTAGAATTTCGCACCGCCTGTCGTGAGATGACCGCGGGTCTCGGTGCTCGCCGGAATCAGCAGCATCTTCGCGTTTTTGATCCGCTTCAGCGCGGCGTCCATCAGCCCGGTCTCCGGCGGATTGCGCTCGTCATCGGCAGCGTTGATCGCGAGCACGACGGATGTGATCTTCTCCAGACCTGCTGATGGATTGTAGTCGCGCGACGATTCCCACTGATAGATGAAATCATTTGCATCGGCGACAAATGGCGCCTTGAGCCGGTCATCGACATTCTTGTCGGCGGCCTCGCCGGTTGGTGCCAGCATCTGATAGGCCAGCGTGCCGCCAGCTGTCGCGATGCCATACATCACGCTGGCAAATTTGATCATGCCAGGCTGCGATGTGTAGTTGCCGGCCTTGTAATCTGGATCGGCGCGCACGGTCTCGATCATCACGCGCCGCATCATCCAGTTGCGTGCGCTCATTTCCGTAGGCTGTGATGCCATCGGCACCAGAGCGTCCATCGCATCGGGATATTTAGCGCCCCAGATCCACGCATGCATGCCGCCCATGGAATTGCCGATCACCATCCGCACATGCTTGATGCCGAGCCCTTCGATCAGCAGCCGGTGCTGGGCATCGACCATATCGTCGTAATTGTACTTCGGAAATGCAGTCTTCATCCCGTCAGAGGGTTTTGACGATTTGCCGTGGCCGAGCGCATCGGGAATGATGATGTAGTATTTTGCGGCATCGAGCGGCTGGCCCGCGCCGAATAACTCACCCGCAAAAGCAGGCGTCAATATGCTCTGCGCCGAACCGCCGGTGCCATGCAGCACCAGCACCGGCTGGCCGCTCGGCTCGCCTACCGTGGTGTAATGCAGCTTCAACTCCGGCATCACATGGCCAGTATGAAACTTGAAATCCTTCGCGATCCAGTCGCCCTGCTTTGGCGCCGGATAATCAGCGGCGAACGCGGTCACGGCAGCAAGCGAAGCACATGTCACGACAGCAGCAGCGCACAACGCGCGCATAGAACGGCTGGGCATCGTCATCCTCCCCGGCGCAGCCATTTGATCGGGCCGCTTGACACAGATGCTAGCATGGCAGCGCGAGCCAGGAGACCAACAGATCGATACTGCAGCGCAGCGATCCCCAGCTCGTCGCGCCGGGTATAATCTTTGGGCAGGCGTCGCCGCCATAGCTCGGGCTTAATCATCGCAAGAATCCGAGTCGTCCCGTGCGGCACCCGGCGTCCGCGCGTGATGCAACACCGTGAGGTTCGCATGCGGGGATTGATTCAAGTGGTGCTGCTGGCAGCGCTTACCGTGATGGCGACGACCGCTCACGCCATCGATCGCGGCCAGTTCAACGATGTGCCCGACGATATCCGGAACTGGTTCAAAAGCGTCATCAGCCCTAATGGCGTGCCGTGTTGCGATATCTCCGACGGCCATCGCACCGAATATGACGTCCGCAACGGCTCCTATTGGGTGCCGATCGAAGGCATATGGACGGAGGTGCCGACGCGCGCCGTGATCCGCGATCGCGGCAACCCCGTTGGCGAAGCCGTCGTCTGGTATGTGCGCCATCGCGGCGAGATCATCATCAGCTGTTTCGTTCCGGCTGACGCCGCGTGATGACGATCACGAAACGGTGCCAGGGTGCGGCCTTGCAATCCACAGGCAATCGGGCCCAATTTGAGGCTAATTCTGCGCGCGGCGCGTTAGGTCACTCTGGCCCCGCCGTCACCTCGCCGCGGGCGCTACAGGATAAAGAGAGATCGATATGACGGAAGTGACCTATGTGATCGTCGAGCATGATGGCGGTTGGGCCTATAAGGTTGGCGCCGTCTTCTCCGAGCCGTATGCGACGCACGCACTCGCCACCGCAGCCGCCAAGCGCGCCGCGGCCGAGCAGAGAGTGCCGGGACGCACCGAGGTGATCGCCTATGAGGACGAAAAAGGGCAGTGGCACGAGGAAACTGCCTCGGGCAGTGATCGTCCCAACACCCACATCATCGACAAGGCCTGATCGCGAAGACAGGTGAATGATCCAACTGACGTCAACGCGTCCAATGGCGCCGGCATTGCCGTATCTCGCCATGCCGGAGAAGTTGTTGCTCGTCACGCCCGCCTGGGTGCCCTTCGCGCGCGAACTCATCATCGCCGCGGCGTCATTGAAATCGCCGCATCGCTTGCACTTGTGACACGCACACGGTTGAATTGGTGGGCCGGCGTCATCAATTGGCCCGGGCCACACAAAGACGCCACAGACTCATAGCGAACGGGCCAAATCGACAAACCACATACGTTATGGAGTCACATGGTGACTCCGGCGTCGGTTGCGGTGCTGTCTGCGCGACTTTTCTGCAAGGCGCCGCCATGCTAGTTTTGCACCATCAAATTGCATCGGGAGAGCAGACGTGACCGACGTCGCAGCAGACGAACTCCGCACCATTTATCCAACGCCGCATCCACGCGTGATCGCCAAGGCGCGACCGACGCTTGACATGCATTCCAGCAAGTTCATCTCGCTATCGCCATTCTGCGTGCTTGCTTCGTCGGGTCCCGACGGGACTGTCGATGCATCGCCGCGCGGTGGCGGCGTCGGCTTCGTTCGGATTGCCTCGCCGACCGAATTGCAGATGCCGGATCGTCCTGGCAACAATCGCATCGATACGTTCCAGAATCTGATGGCGGGCAGCGGCCACGTGCAGCTGATCTTCTTCGTTCCGGGCATCGACGACACCTTGCGTGTCAGCGGCGTCGCCAGGCTGATTAAAGACCCGGAACTGATGGCGTCGATGGAGGAGTTCGGCAAGCTCCCGCGCGCGGTGTTGAGCATCACCGTGACCGAAGCCTATTTTCATTGCGGCAAGGCGCTGATGCGTTCGAAGCTGTGGTCGCCGGAGGTGCAGGTGAAGCGCTCGGTGATGCCGAGCATCTCGGAAATGGTTCACGACCAGACCAAACTCGGTGAACCGATGACCCAGGAACAGATCGACGTCGCCTATCGCCAGCAGCTGTAGCTCGTCGGCCTCGTCCGGAGCCAAAAGGAGCTCCGGCAGCCGCGGCCATCCACGCACAACCCCTATTTGAAATTATCACTTAAGGTTGTATAATGACGACGCTTGGGGAGAGCGTTGTGCGTGGCGTTGCGTTGATTCAGCTGATGACGGTCGCGGGCGTCATCCTAGGCGGCTGCGCGCGCGATCCATTCGTGACAGAACGGGACGAAACCTATGCGGGCGAATGGTTGATCCCGCACCAGATCGACCGCATCACCGGCGCCGAATTGCCCAGCGCCTATGTCTTTGCCGAAGCGTCAAACAGCAATGTGGATTTTCCACGTGTCTCGTCATTGCTGCTGACATGCATCGATGGCGCGCCGCTGATCCGCTTCGCCTTTGATTTCAAGATCGGCAGCAACCGCAACACGGTGCTCGGCTATCGCTTCGATGGAAAACCTGGTCACGACGACGTCGGCTCGCGGGTGGTGCGGGGAAACCAGATCATCGTCATCGAAGACAGGGCAGAGATCGCGACCTTCGTCAGCGAGCTTGCCGGTGCGAAGACGTTGTATGTCCGGATCAGGTCGATCAACGGGGGTCGAACGGCCGTAGAATATCCGCTGGAGGGATCGACTGCCGCGATCCGCGCGGCATTCTCCAAATGCGATATGCCTAAACCGCCCCTGCCGGAACAGGGGCGGACGACATTGTCCGGCGTCTATTGAGACGCCGGGGATGATCCTGGCCTAGAACTCGCTCTCAAGGCCACCCATGTGCTTCTGGGTGTAGAGATCGATACCGATCCGCTCGATCAGATCGAGCTGGGTTTCGAGGAAGTCGATGTGACCTTCCTCGTCCTTCATCAGCTTCTCGAACAGATCACGCGAGACGTAATCCTTGACGCCGTGACAATAGGTGGCGGCTTCTTCATACAGCGTGCGGGCACCGATTTCGGCAGCGAGATCGCATTCGATGATTTCCTTGACCGTCTGGCCGATGCGCAACGGATCGAGAACCTGCATGTTCGGGAAGCCGTCCAGGAAGAGAATGCGATCGGTAAAACGATCTGCGTGATTCATCTCTTCGATGGATTCCTTGCGCCACATCTTGGCCATGTCGACCAAGCCCCAGTGATTCAGGAGCCGGAAGTGCAGCCAATACTGGCTGATCGCGGTGAGCTCGCTGCGCAGGCCCTTGTTGAGGAATTCGATGACCTTCGGGTCGCCCTTCATGATGTTCTCCTGTCTGCTGAACCCGTCCGAAACAGGCCCTCGTCTGAATTTAGAACGTTTCTAAATCAGATTCACCGACAGGACAACCCTTCTTTGCTCAATTCGGGAAGGAGCGTGGAAAAGCTGGAAAGCTGTTGAATTTATAAGTGCTTAGGCTGCCGCTTCGATCGAGGCAATATCTGCCAGTTCGATATGCGCATGAGTCTCGGTGTGAGACTGCCCATGGGCCGCCGTATGCGGGCAGCCGGCACAGCAGGACTTGGCACAGGCGCCCAGCGCTTCGTCCATGATCTTCTTGATCGTCCGTACGCACCGTCCGCACTGGGCGCTGCAGCCGAGGCATCCATAGACCTGCCCCGGCGTACGCGGCGGACGCGCTCCGGCAACGGCACTACGAACATCATGGTCGGAAAAGACGTTGCAGGAACAAACGATCATGAGATGAAGGCGAACTCGCAGGTCAGGACCCCTCTTGGATATGTAAGAGACCGACCCGATGCAAAAGGAAAACGCCGACTTTGAAGCTATTCCAAACTACTGATCGCATGGAAGAAATTGGAACGAATCTAAAATTCGTCTGAGCGCTCGCAAGCGCCATGATCAGAAGACGGCTAGCCGACAGATGCCCCTGTCCAGTAACCGCCTGCAACGCGGCATGCCCTTGGGGAGGGTCGCGGACCTCCGTCCGGAATGGCTTTAATATCAAGATGTAACCTGGATCGCGCGGTCCCGTTCATTGATCATTCAAGTGAAGTATGAAACTTTTCACGTCAGGCAGCGCTATGTGTGAGCGCAGCCCGATTGAGAAAGGGAATGCCATGAAGAAAACTCTGATGGCCATTGCCGCCGTTGCCACCCTGGCCGCTTCCGCCATGGCTCCGACATCGGCAAGCGCGCAGCACTGGCGTGGACATGGCGGCGGTGGCGCGGTGGCTGCAGGTCTGATTGGCGGCGCCCTGCTTGGCGGCGCGATCGCTGCCGGCTCGGGATACTATGGTCCCGGCTACGGCTATTACGGCCGTCCTGCCTATGTGGCCGGCCCGGGCTATTACGGCGATTGTTTCTGGCAACGTCAGCGTTTCTGGGACGGCTATGGCTGGCGCATTCGCCGCGTCCGCGTGTGCGGCTGAGATCGCGGGATCATGTGATCTCTGAGATCACTCTGATCTCCTGTTACGCATCGGAAACCTACGACATTTCCAGTGCGTGATGCTTGCAATGGCCCGAAAAAACCGCTTTTCCGGATCATTGACTGGCTAACGTTTACATCGAATTGACGGTTGGGCGCTTCTAAGTGAGACCGTCAGTTCGAATCGCAGCGTGAGTAGACCTTTAACCGTGCGTCGCTTGCGGCGCCCTTCTGGAGAGACTTGAGATGAAGAAGACGATTTCCGCCTTGCTCGCCGCCGCGACGGTTGCCGGTTCGCTGGTTGCTGTTGCGCCTGCCGCAAAGGCCGACGGTGGCCGCATCGCCGCTGGCGTTGCCGGTGGCCTGATCGGTGGCGCTCTCCTCGGTGGCGCCATTGCAGCCAGCCGTCCGGCTCCGGCCTATGGCTACGGCTACGCCCCCGCTCCGGTTTATGTCGAACCGGAATGCCGTGTCGTCCGCCAGCGCGTCTGGGACGAATATCGCGGCGTCTGGCGTTCGCGTCCGGTCGAAGTTTGCGATTGATCTGACCTAACCGTCGCGTAGCACTGCGCGGCGATCCACATTCAAAACCCGGCCGCTCGCGCGGCCGGGTTTTTCGTTGAGTGATCAGATTTCGGGCGACTTCGATCTCGAACTATCTCGCGTTCATCGCGCGCAACACCGTCTCGCTGGGCCAGCAATCGACCTTGAGGCCCGCTGACTTCTGATAGGCGCCGAGCGCGGCACGCGTCTTCATGCCGGCCTTGCCGTCCATCTTGTCGGCATAGAGACCAAGCTTCGTCAGATGCCGCTGCATGGCCTCGATATCGGTGCTGCGCAATTGGTTCGAAGCCGACCACGGCGTTGCAAATGGTTGCGCATTGGCCATTCGATCACTGAGATGGCCGACGAACAGCACATAGAGATCGGAAAAATTGTATTCCTTGATGACGAAATAGTTCTTCGTCGTCAGGAAGGCCGGGCCATAGATCCCCTCCGGCTGCAGCAGTGATGCGGGCTGCGCCTGCTCCGCCGCGCTGAGCTTCTCGCCACGGACCGGAATGAAGCCGGCACGAATCCACTCCCCAATCGGCCGGGTGACTTCTGGCACACCCATCGTACAGTCGGCATTGGCCGGCGCACGCACTTCATAGGCCCAGCGCAGACCGCGCTGCCAACCCTTGTTCGTGAGTTGCTGCGCCGCTGATGCCAGCGCATCCGGCACCGACTTCCAGATATCGACACGGCCGTCGCCGTCGAAATCGACGCCGTGCTTATCCAGTTCCGACGGCAGGAATTGCGTGAGCCCCGTCGCGCCGCCCCAGGACACGCGCAGATCCTTGCGCGATACGTCGCCGCGCTCGATCAGCTTCAGTGCCGCGATGAACTCGCCGCGATACTGGTCCTTGCGGCGACCGACATAGGCTTGCGTCGCCAGCACGCGAATGCCGTCATAGGGCAACGCATACCGACCGTAATCGGTCTCGCGCCCCCAGATCGCCAGAATGATTGTTGCCGGCACGCCGAAGCGCTGCTCGATGGCGGTGAGTGTCGCGCGATGCTTCTGCAGCAGCCGCTGCCCTTCGCCGGCCAGCCGGATGATGCTGGCTTCCTTCACATAATCCGCGGGCACCTGCACGAATTCCGCCTGCGACGGCGCGCCAGTCGCAGGACGGCCGGGCAGAATGAGATCCGGAAGCTTGTAGTCCGGCTCCAGCCCGCGCGTGACCTCATCGAAGGTCTTGCGCGAGACGCCCGCCTGTTGGGCTTCAGGCCAGAGCGAAGCAATGAAGGTGGTGAAGCCGGCGTCAGGTGCAGCAAGCAACGGAACCGGCCCGATTATCAGGCACAGGATGACGACGACTGAGAGCGGTCGCAGTGTCGTCCACATGCCCGGCTTCAATTTCAATGCGCGTGGCCTCCATGGCCCTGCTTGCCGTGACCGTTTTCTGACGAATGCGGAACAACTCCGTTCGAGAGCTTGTCCACATAGGCGATGCCAACGGCCGAGAGAATGAACACGATGTGGATGATGGTCTGCCACATCACGCCCACCTCGGTGTAGTTCGTCGTGCGCGCGCTGGTGCTTCCGAGATTGCCGGCCTCGATGAAGGTGCGCAGCAGATGGATCGAGGAGATGCCGATGATCGCCATCGCCAGCTTGATCTTCAGCACGCTGGCATTGACGTGGCTGAGCCATTCCGGCTCATCCGGATGGCCGTTCAGATTGAGCCGCGACACGAAGGTCTCGTAGCCACCGACAATCACCATCACCAGCAGGTTGGAGATCATCACAACGTCGATCAGGCCCAGCACGACCAGCATGATCTGCTGTTCGCTGAAGTCGAACGAGTGCGCGATCAGATGCCAGAGTTCCTTGAGGAACAGCACGACATAGACGCACTGCGCCACGATCAGGCCGATATAGAGCGGCAGCTGCAGCCAGCGCGAGCCAAAGATCAGCGCCGGAATCGGTCGCATCGCCCCGCCTTTTCCTCTGGGCGGCAATGGCGTTTCGGGCGTCATGGACATGGGGGGCTCGCTATGGGTCGAATCGGTATGCAATGGAAGCGCCGATCTTATAGCGGCGCGTTCTGGACGCGATGATGTCGTGAATGCGCGGCAACTGGCCGCATCAGCTATTTGACAGCGACAATGAAGATCCGCGGAAATTTCAGCAGAACCTTGCCATCCGCCTGCGGCAGATAGCTGGCGGCGATGCGCGCGGTATACTCAGCGATGTAAGCCTTGCGCTCCGGCGGCTCCAGCGGATCGACGAACGGACGCAGCCCGGTGCCCTTCACCCATTCCACGATCGCGGCGGCATCGGCCAACGCATGATTGTAGACGGTGTGCCAGATCTCGACCCGCGAACACAGCGGCTGCAGCGCATCGTAATAGGCCCCGGGCTTCGGCAGCGAGTCGCGCAGCTCCGCAGCCTTCGAGAGCTGCGCGCGCCACGGCTCGAGATAGGCGACCTCGCGCATCAGGATGTGCGAGGGCTCGTCGAGATTATCCGGCATTTGCACGGCCAGCACGCCACCGTCAGGCAAGGCACCGACAAGACGCTTCAGCTGCTTGATGTGATCCGGCACCCACTGAAACACGGCATTGGCAAACAAGACATCGGAGCCGGCCGGCGCCACCCAATGGGCGATATTGGCCTCGATGAACGTCTGCGCGGGCAGCCGTTCCCGCGCCTGCCGCAGCATATCGGCCGACGTATCGACACCGATGACCGATGCTTGCGGCCAGCGATTGACCAGAAGCTCCGTCGAGTTGCCGGGTCCGCAGCCGATGTCGACGACCTTGCGGGCATCGAGAAGCGGAATCTGCGCGAGCAGATCCCGTGCCGGCCTGGTTCGCTCGTCCTCGAACTTCAGATACTGCTGCGCGCTCCAGTCGGCCATTTGAGAGTTCTCCTCAGCGCGTCAGTTTCTTGTATTTCACGCGATGCGGGATGATCGAATCCTGCCCGAGACGACGCATCTTGTCCTTCTCGTAGTCCTGGAAGTTGCCCTCAAACCATTCCACGTGGCTGTCACCTTCGAAAGCGAGCATATGGGTCGCGATACGGTCGAGGAACCAGCGGTCATGGCTGATGATCACGGCGCAACCGGCGAAGTCTTCCAGCGCCTCTTCCAGCGCGCGTAGCGTGTCGACGTCGAGGTCGTTGGTCGGTTCGTCGAGCAGCAGGACGTTGGCGCCGGACTTCAGCATCTTGGCGAGATGCACGCGGTTGCGTTCACCGCCCGACAATGCGCCGACCTTCTTCTGCTGATCGCCGCCCTTGAAGTTGAACGACGAGCAGTAGCCGCGCGAATTGACTTCCTTCTTGCCGAGCAGGATCAGTTCGTTATTGCCCGAGATTTCCTCCCACACGGTCTTCTTGCCGTCGAGCGCATCGCGCGACTGATCGACATAACCGAGATGAACGGTCTCGCCGACGGTGATCGTGCCGCTATCGGGCTTCTCCTGGCCGGTGATCATCTTGAACAGCGTCGTCTTGCCGGCACCGTTGGCGCCGATGACGCCGACGATACCGCCGGGCGGCAGCTTGAAGGTCAGATCGTCGATCAGCACGCGATCACCATAGGCCTTGGTGAGGCCTTCGAAGTCGACGACGTTGTCGCCGAGGCGCTCGGCCACCGGAATGGTGATCTGCGCACCCTGGGTCTGCTTCTCGCTGGCCTTCTTGAGCAGCTCGTCATAGCGCTGGTAGCGCGCCTTCGACTTGGCCTGACGGGCCTTGGGCGACGAGGCGATCCACTCCTGCTCGCGTTCCAGCGTCTTCTGATGGGCTGCGTCCTCGCGGCCTTCCTGTGCCAGACGCTTCTGCTTCTGCACCAGCCAGGACGAGTAGTTGCCCTCGTAGGGAATGCCGCGGCCGCGATCGAGTTCGAGAATCCAGGACGTCACGTTGTCGAGGAAGTAGCGATCGTGGGTCACGATCAGGATCGCGCCGGGATAGTTGCGCAGATGGCCTTCCAGCCATGAGACGGACTCGGCGTCGAGATGGTTGGTCGGTTCGTCGAGCAGCAGCAGTTCGGGTGCATCGAGCAGCAGCTTGCAGAGCGCGACGCGGCGGCGTTCACCACCGGAGAGCTTGGTGACGTCGGCATCGTCAGGCGGACAACGCAGCGCGTCCATCGCCTGGTCAACCTTGCTGTCGAGATCCCAGAGGCCTTGCGCCTCGATCTCGTCCTGCAGCTTGGTCATCTCGTCGGCGGTCTCTTCCGAGTAGTTCATCGCCAGCTCGTTGTAGCGATCGAGAACAGCCTTCTGCTTGGCGACGCCAAGCATGACGTTCTCGCGGACGTTCAAAGACGCATCGAGCTGCGGTTCCTGTTCGAGATAGCCGACGCGCGCGCCCTGCGCGACCCAGGCCTCGCCGGTGTATTCCTTGTCGAGGCCCGCCATGATCTTGAGCAGCGTCGACTTACCAGCGCCGTTGACACCGAGCACGCCGATCTTGGCGTCCGGGTAGAACGACAAATGGACGTTATCCAGCACCTTGCGGGTCGGATAGGCCTTGGTCAGACCCTGCATGAAGTAGACGAATTGGCGAGCCATCGTGATCCTTGAAAACCGTCGCGGGCGTGAAAAATGGGTTGTCGCTGATGTAGCGGCGTGGCCCCGAAAGGGCAACCGGGGGTCTTAAGGATTTGGTAACTCTGCGCTTCTTCGAGGCAGCCGTTGTGACAATTAAAACCGCTTTTTAACGACTTCCGCCAAGAGTGCTCCCAGGGCGATCAATCATGCCCCTCGCGACTGAAGTCGCGGGCAGACAGGCGGAGCCTCGTCATGGCGATCACTACATCAGTCCCCTCTCCAGCCGCCGCCGAAACCCGCGCGGCGCGCCCAGGCCTACTCCACGAAATCCGGACGTTCTGGCAGCTGTTCTTCGTCGCCGCCTTCGATCCTTACCGGCCCGAGCAGCATTACATGCGCGGCCCGGGCCCCGCCTGTCGCGCCAAGGACCCGTCCGCGCCGGTCCCGCCCTCACATTAAGCTGATCGCACTGCCGCCGACGATGCAGACGCTTGCGCACGCCCGCGAGGCGCGCAATGTGTCCATCCCCTGACGGCTTCAACACCGTCATCACCACACCGGATGGACGATCCCATGACGCGGCTGCGCTGTGCAATTCTCGACGACTATCAGAACGTGGCCCTGACGCTTGGTGACTGGAGCGCACTCGCCGACCGCATTGAGATCACCGTCTTCGACAAGCCGTTCGCCTCAGCGGACGAAGCGGCTGCAGCGCTGAAGGATTTCGAAATCATCTGCGCCATGCGCGAGCGGACGCCGTTTCCCCGCGCGATGTTCGAGGCGCTGCCGAAACTCAAGCTGCTGATCACGTCCGGCATGCGCAATGCCGCGATCGATTTCGAGGCCGCGAAGGCTCATGACGTCACCGTCTGCGGTACCGCGATGGTGGGCAATCCGACGGCCGGCCTGACCATCGGCCTGATGCTGGAACTGACCCGCAAGATCGGCTTTGAAAACGCACGCATGAAGGCCGGCAAGCCCTGGCAGGTTACCGTCGGCGAGGACATCGAAGGCAAGACGCTGGGAATCATTGGCCTCGGCAAGCTCGGCAGCCAGGTCGCCGGCATCGGCCGCGCGCTTGGGATGAAGACCATTGCCTGGAGCACCAATCTGACGCCCGAGGCCTGCGAAAAAGCCGGCGTGACCTATGCCACCAAAGAAGAACTGTTCGCTCAGGCCGACATCATTACGATCCACCTCGTGCTGAGTGATCGCTCACGCGGATTGGTGTCACGGGTGGATCTCGCGCGGATGAAACCGACAGCCTATCTCATCAACACAGCACGCGGCCCGATCGTGGATGAAGTCGCGCTGCTCGAGACCTTGCAGGCCGGGAAAATTGCCGGTGCAGGTATCGACACCTATTCCCATGAACCGCTGCCGCTCGACAGCCCGCTGCGCAAGCTCGACAATGTCGTGATCACGCCGCATCTCGGTTATGTCACCGCGGAAAACTACGAGCGGATCTATGCGGAGATGATCGAGGGCATCGGCGGCTGGTTGAACAGCGCCCCCGTCCGCAAGCTCAACTGACGCAAGCGCTCACAGCGCAAAAGAAAACGGGCGCCGTGTGATCACACGGCGCCCGTTTTCTCGAAATCAGCTGAAAGAAATCAGCGAATGCTGACCGGGGCCGGTAGCGGCTGAACCGATGTCGGCTGGGTACCGGGCAGCGGCGCCGGCGCGGCGCTGGCGCTCGGACCGGGCACGGGCTGCGCGGAGGCGGTCGTTGCCGGAGCCTTGCCTGGCATCACCACCACGCGGGTGCCGACCTTGACGCGCTCGAACAGATCCGAGACGTCGTCGTTGAGCATGCCGAAGCAGCCCGACGACACGGACTTGCCGATAGTCGACGGCTGGTTGGTGCCGTGAATACGATAGACCGTCGAGCCGAGATACATCGCGCGGGCACCGAGCGGATTACCTTCGCCACCCGCCATAAAGCGCGGCAGATAGGGCTGACGCTCGATCATCTCGGTCGGCGGATGCCAATCCGGCCACTCCGCCTTGCGAGTGATCTTCTGCACACCGTTCCAGGTGAAACCATCGCGGCCGACACGGACGCCATAGCGCATCGCGCGGTTGTTGCCGAGCACATAGTACAAATAGAAGTTCGGCGTATCGACGACGATGGTGCCCGCAGGCTCCTTCGTCACGAAATTCACTTCCTGCCGGCGGAACTGCGGCGGCAACTGCGCCGGACCGGTTTCCGGCTGATCTTCCGGAGGCAATGAAGCCACCATCACGGAGCTGCCATTGGCGCCCAGACCCTGTCCCTGCACCGAGCCGGTCACAGGGGCACCCTGCCCGCCCATGCCTTCAGGCGGACGCATTGCGCCATCGCCATTGCCGCGGTTCGAATACACCACCGGCGGCGCCATCGGGCGGCCGTAACGCGGGTCGTCCGGCGACATCACCGGGCCCTGCGGCATGGCGCGATCGGAATAAACCGGGGCAGCACCAGCAGGGCGACCGTAGCGCGGATCATCCGGAGACATCACCGGGCTCTGGGGCGCAATTCCGGGCGCGGACAGCCCCGTCATCGGCCGGCCACCGCGAGAGGGCGGCGCGTCATCTTCGTCGAGCGCATCAAAATCCGGCATGGCGTCCAGTGCGCGATCGGCGCGTGAATTGGCCGGATAGCCGCCCGGGGGATAGTTGGGGTCGGCCGGAATCGAGTAGCCGCTTGGCATGCCCACAGGATAGCCCTGCGCGACCGCGAGCGAATGACCCGCGACGCTACCGAGAGCCACGGTCGCCAATGTCGTCAAAACACGCTTGATCATCATTGCCCTTGTATAAGCTCAAGCAAAAACCGGAACATGCTGTGAGATCGCGCAGGATAGCGGCGCATTCAAGACAATTCCGGAAAAAAGCTTCCCATTTCGGTCATATTCGCGAGATCGCACGCCGGCGTGGCTATCTTGCCTCACCCCCGCTGAAATCACTGCTCAGGAATGCGTCCTCAGTTGTGCATCTCACTTTTTAACAAACGGTTCCTGAGGCCGTGCGTTATCCTCAAACGGTCCTGATTCGCGACGCTTTGGCGGCAGCCGATTCTGCGGAACGGGCCGCTTCCAGTGTTGTCACCGCGTCCCCGTCGTTCGAAAGCCTTCCACGGTCTGTCCGAAGGCGGAACTGCCATTCATGCTTCCGGGTTTCCGATTTCTGTTCGCAGCCGTCCTGCTCACAGTCTCGTTGGTGGTCTTCGGCCTTGGTGCCGCAGCCCTGCTGCGCTCTGCCCATCAGGAATTCGCGACCATTCCGACCAGGCGCGCGGCGCCGACCGTCTTTGCGCAGCCGCCCGTCGAAGCTCCGCCGACATTGGCCATGCTGCGCGTCGAGGCAGCAGCCCCCACCCCTGAGACTGTCGCGCCACCAGCGGTCTCCGTAACCTCGGCGGCAGAACAAGAGCCCCCCATCGCGGCTCCTGCGGAGCCGGAAAAGATCGCCTTACCCGAGACCGCCGCACCCCCGTCGACGCCGGCCACAGCGGCTGTCGAGATTACTGCCCCGGTGGCGGCGACGCCGAAGCCTGAAGTTGCAGCGAAGTCGGAAACAACGAAGATCGAAGAGCGGGAACCTCTAACGACGGTTGCCGTCGCACCAGCGACCTTCGTCGAACCAGTCGCTGCCCCTCCTCCCGAGGCTGCCACCGTTCCTGCACCAGCCGCCGCCGCAGAGGTTGTAGCGGGGTCACAGCCGACGGCGACGCTGACCGATGACGACGCAAAATTGTCTTCGACGAAAATTGCGACGCTGGGCGGACCGCCCGTCGATACCGAGTCGGTTCCACTGCCGAAAGCGAAGCCTGCTGCAGAACCCGCCAAGAAGATCGTGAAGAAGCGCATCGTCGTCAAAAAGCGGCGTGTGGCCGCCAGGCCTATGGCGGCCGCTGCACCACAGCCAACCGACCCGTTCGGATTGCCGGTCGCGCGCTGACCTCGACCCCGGTTACGCCGGTCCGGTCTCGACGGGCGGACCGTCGGGCTGCCCCCATTCCGACCACGAGCCGTCATAGAGCGCTGAACCGCGCACGCCGAGACGATAAAGCGCCAGCGTCAACACCGCCGCAGATACGCCCGAGCCACATGTGGTGACGATGGGCTTGTCCAGATCGAGCCCCGTGCCGGTGAAGGCTTCGCGCAATTCTTCGAGCGGCTTCATCGTGCCGGTCGCGGCGTCGAACAACAGGTTGTAAGGCAGGTTGCGACTGGCGGGGATGTGACCGGAGCGAATGCCCGCGCGCGGTTCAGGGACACTTCCCTCGAAGCGATTGGCGGCACGCGCATCGATCAATTGCTCCTTGCGCGAATCCAGATTGGCAACGACCTGCGCCTTGCTGCGGACGTACGACTTGTCGAGCGTGGCGCTGAACGTGCCAGGCTTCGGTGACGACTTTCCGGTTTCCGTCGCACGGCCTTCGGCCTTCCACTTCTTCAGCCCGCCATCGAGCACCTTCACATTGGCGTGGCCGTAAGAGAGGAACATCCACCACGCCCGCGGCGCCGCGACCCAGCCACCCGCATCATAGGCGACGACCGTATCATCGGAGGAAATGCCGAGCGCACCGACATCGCGCGCAAACTGGTCGGCAGCCGGATACATGTGCGGCAGCGACACAGAGTGATCGGAGACCGCATCGACATCGAAGAACACAGCGCTGGGAATGTGTGCCGCCAGATAATCATCAACCGGCAGCGGCAGCACGCCTGGCATCTTGAACGACGCATCGATGACCTTCACCTTGGGATCGCCGAGATGCGCGGCGAGCCATTCGGTCGAGACGAGAGGATCTGTGGATGTCATGCTGTTTCTTTCTTCTGTCATTCCGGGACGCGCTCTTGCGCAGACCCGAAATCTCGCGGTGTTAAGCTATCTCCAGATTCCGGGTTCGCCCGCAGCTATCGCTACGCGCGCCCCGGAATGACGACAAATATCGACTACTTCGACGCCTTCGGCTCGACCTTCTCGACCGCGCCGCCTGCATTGCGCCAGGCGGTGAAGCCACCGCCCAGATGCGCCACCGGCTTCAAGCCCATATCGGCCGCGGTCTTGGCAGCCAGCGCCGAGCGCCAGCCACTGGCGCAATGGAAGATGAACTTCTTGTCTTCCTGAAAGATTGGCTTGCCATAGGGGCTTTCGGGATCGATCCAGAACTCTAGCATGCCCCGGGTGCAGGAGAACGAGCCGGGGATCTTGCCTTCGCGTTCGATCTCGCGGGGATCGCGGATATCAACGATAACCACATCCGGGCTTTCCGCCGCTTTCATCACATCTTCGACGCTCATGGTCTCGATCTGCGCGTTAGCTTCGTCGAGCAGCGCCTTGTAGCCGCGGGTAATCGTCTGCGTCATGCTTTTCGCACCAGTTCCTTCATTGCACCTTCGAGACCTTCAATCGTCAGCGGATACATCCGTTCCGAGAACAGCCGGCGAATGATGGTCGTGGACTCCGAGTAGTCCCAGTGCCGCTTGGCGACGGGATTGAGCCACACCGCATTCGGATAGGTCTGCGTGATGCGCTCCAGCCAGACCGAGCCGGACTCTTCGTTCACATGTTCGACCGAACCGCCGGGCACCATGATCTCGTAAGGCGACATCGAGGCGTCGCCGACGAACACGATCTTGTAGTCATGGGCATATTTGTGCAGCACGTCCCAAGTCGGCGTGCGGTCCGTGAAGCGGCGTTTGTTCTGCTTCCACACGCCTTCATAGAGGCAGTTGTGGAAGTAGAAATACTCCATGTGCTTGAATTCGCTCTTCGCCGCCGAAAACAATTCCTCGACCTGCTCGATATGCGAATCCATGGATCCGCCGATATCGAAGAACACGAGCACCTTGACCGCATTGCGCCGTTCCGGCCGCATATGGACGTCGAGATAGCCGTGATTGGCGGTCTCCCGAATCGTGGTGTCGAGATCGAGTTCATCCGGCGCACCGGTGCGGGCAAACTTGCGCAGACGGCGCAGCGCCACCTTGATATTGCGGATGCCAAGCTCGACATTGCCATCGAGATCCTTGAACTCGCGCTTGTCCCAGACCTTCACCGCGCGCCGGTGGCGGCTTTTCTCCTGCCCGATACGGATGCCTTCGGGATTGTAGCCTTCGGCGCCAAACGGTGAGGTCCCGGCGGTGCCGATCCATTTGTTGCCGCCCTGATGGCGTTCCTTCTGCTCTTCAAGGCGCTTCCGCAGAGTTTCCATGAGCTTGTCCCAGCCCATGGCCTCGATCTGCTTCTTCTCTTCCTCGGTAAGATATTTCTCGGCGAGCTTCTTCAGCCACTCGGCGGGAATCTCCGCCTTTTCCATGGCGTCGAGCAGGCTCTCAAGCCCCTTGAAGACCGTGCCGAACACCCGATCGAACTTGTCGAGATTGCGCTCGTCCTTCACCAGCGCTGCACGGGACAAATAATAGAAATTCTCCACCGACTGATCAGCGAGGTCGGCGTCGAGCGCCTCCATCAGCGTGAGATATTCGCGCAGGGTCACCGGGACCTGTGCATCGCGCAGCGATGTGAAGAATTGCAAGAACATGATTGACAGATTGCCCGACCACCCGCGTCCGTCAAGGGCCGGATGTGGTAGAAGCCTACACAGCTCCGTGGCTCGCCATCGCGGCGCACATCCGAAATAAGCGAGATTTGTCAGTCAAACTGGGGCGAATTCCGCTCCGCGGCATGGTGAAGCAATCGTTGTCAGATTGCAGGTATTTGTTTCAACAATTCCGGCGTCAGTAACCACGCAGCGCGGTGTCCCGCCATCGGCGGGCATTCTTAGCTATCGTGAAAGCAACGACGGCCATGGTGATGGCCTGTTTTGCTGTCAACATTGAAACGAATGACCGTACCCACGACACTGACCAGCAGTTCGCCGAGCCGACTCTCCGCGCCGGGTGTGATCGTCACGCTGTTCGTGCTGGCGATGAGCGCGTGCGTGCTCGGGCTTGTCGTCTGGAAGGCGCTCGATGCCCGCCAGACCGTATTGGCGCAAAGCGAAACCGACAGTCGAAACCTCGCACATTCGCTGGTCGAACATGCTTCGCGCTCGATACAGGCCATCGACATCGCCATGAGCGGGATGGCGGATCTGCTGAAGTACCAAAACCCGCAGCCGGATCGCTTCAACACGTTTCTGGCCAACACGGCGAATGCACTGCCACAGCTGCGCGAAATCGGTGTATTCGATACGCTTGGGAACTGGCGCTATTCCTCGCTGCCGGAAACGCCAACGCACAATAACTCCGACCGCGACTATTTCATTTATCATCGCGACCACACCGACTCCAATATCAGGATCAACGCCCCCATCACGTCGCGGCTAACCGGCCGTACATCAATCATCCTGTCGAAGCGGATCGACGGCCCCGACGGCAGCTTCAAAGGTGTACTGACGGGCGCGATCGACAACCAGTACTTCAGCGATTTCTACAAAACATTCCAGATCGGCGAGAGCGGCGGCATCAGCCTGATCCGAAGCGACGGCATACTGCTGATTCACTGGCCATCGATGGAAGTTGGGAAGGACCTCTCCGGAACTCAGCTCATTCAGACCCGTCTGAAACAGAGTCTGGCAGGCTTCTACAAGATCGATTCGCCGTTCGACGGCATCACCAAATATTTCAGCTACGAGCAAACCACGCAGTATCCGCTGATCGTCACAGTCGCGATTCCGGAAGATCAGGTGTTGGCGATATGGAAGAGCAATCTGCTCTCCGACGTTATCGTTGCTTCAGTCCTGCTCTGCACCGTGATCCTGCTCGCCGCCCTGCTATCGACCCAGTTTCGCTTCCGGCTCAACATGGAACACGCGCTCCGCGAGCGCGAGTCCCGCTATCGCCTGCTCGCCGACAACATCGCCGATGTTATTATCCTGCTCGATCGCTTTGGAAATATCGTCTTCGTCTCGCATTCGGTCGAATTCGTTTTGGGGCATAATCCGAAAGATCTGCTCGGGCGCTCCTGCTTCGAACTGGTGCACCCCGAGGATGTGGAAGCCGTGAAGGCGGCCAGCGCGCAATTGAAAGATCTCACAGCGAACCGCACCGTGATTTTTCGAACTTATCGTGACGACCATTCACTCGCTTGGGTGGAGGTTAACTTCAAACTGGCCACCCGCGAGATCGATCGCGACAAGGTCGAAATCGTAGGCGTGCTGCGCGACGTCACCCTTCGAAAAAGCATGCAGGACGAGTTGACGTCGTTGAATACAAAGCTCGCAGAACTCGCGACCACTGACGGGCTGACGGGGCTCGCCAACCGCCGCACACTCGACGGCTTTCTGCGCCGCGTCTTTGAGCAGCACGACGAGATGTCGGTGCTTTTGATCGATGTCGACAACTTCAAGGGCTATAATGACAGCAACGGCCACCAGGCCGGCGACGAATGCCTCAAACGCGTCGCGGCCGTCATTGCCGATGCCACGATCAATACGCCGGCATTGTCCGCACGTTATGGCGGCGAGGAGTTCGCCATCGTTTTGCCGGACGTATCCGAGGCCGATGCGATCACTATCGCGGAAGCCCTGCGTCTTCGAGTCAGGGCATTGGAGATTCCAAATATGGCATCAACCCGTGGCCACCTGTCGATCAGCGTCGGCGTCGCTAGCCGGAACAGCCTGACCTCGAACGAAGCCGTCCTGGTCGGCGAGGCCGATCTGGCGCTTTACGAGGCCAAACGACGTGGTCGAGATTGCGTTGTCGCCAATTCGGCGCTGCAACGCGAATATTTCAGCGCGGGCTTTTCTCACAACGGCTGATCCGCCAATTGCCGCCAGACCGCCCGGCTTTTCCCCGCCATGATATGTTCTTCGTCATCGCAAAAGGTCCCGCGAAGTGCCCGGAATGGTGGCTGGACCTGACCAATAATTCAATTAAACTTCGCCCGGAAACGTGCCGGCTGGCCAAATTGGCCGACGGCTGATGATCACAACAGGAATGGCGCGTCACTTGATGTCGCCCGCGAAGGATTGATCCATGGGAATTCTCGCAGCATTGCTGATCGGTGCCATTGCCGGCTGGTTGGCCGGGTTGATCGTTCGTGGTGCCGGCTTCGGCCTGCTCGGCAATATCGTAATCGGCATCATCGGCGCACTGGTCGCTGGTTGGCTGCTGCCGCGATTGGGTGTGAGCCTTGGCGTCGGGGCGATCCGCGACATCATCAACGCCACCATCGGCGCGGTGATCGTGCTCGTCATCCTGTCGCTGATCCGGCGCTAACGTCGCATCCCCTCACTCTGCGATCGCCTACCGCGATTCCCATCATTTTCGGCGGCGCGCGTCCGCGCGACAAGAAGAACAAGGCAAAGTCTCCATGAAATTTACCGGCACCGAAAACTATGTCGCGACCGATGATCTCAAGGTCGCGGTCAATGCCGCTATCGTGCTCGAACGCCCGCTGCTGGTGAAGGGCGAGCCGGGCACTGGCAAGACCGTACTGGCCGAAGAAGTCGCCAAGGCGCTGGGCGCACCGCTGCTGACCTGGCACATCAAGTCGACCACAAAGGCGCAGCAGGGCCTGTACGAATACGATGCCGTCTCGCGCCTGCGCGACAGCCAGCTCGGCGATCCCCGCGTCTCGGATATCGGCAACTACATCAAGCGCGGCAAGCTGTGGGAAGCTTTCACCCATGCAGAGCGACCGGTGCTGCTGATCGACGAAATCGACAAGGCTGACATCGAATTCCCGAACGACCTTCTGCTCGAGCTCGACCGCATGGAATTCCATGTTTACGAGACCGGCGAGACCATCAAGGCGGCAAAGCGCCCGATCGTGATGATCACATCGAACAACGAGAAGGAATTGCCCGACGCGTTTCTGCGCCGTTGCTTCTTCCACTACATCAAGTTCCCCGACATCGACACCATGAACCAGATCGTCGAGGTCCACTTCCCCGGCATCAAGCATCGCCTCGTCGCCGAAGCGATGCGTATTTTCTTCGAGGTGCGCGATGTGCCCGGCCTCAAGAAGAAGCCATCGACGTCGGAACTGCTCGACTGGCTGAAGCTGCTGGTCAATGAGGATATGTCGCCGGAGATGCTGCGGGAGCGCGACCCGCGCAAGCTGATTCCGCCGCTGCACGGCGCGCTGCTGAAGAACGAGCAGGACGTGCACCTGTTCGAGCGGCTGGCGTTTTTGAACAGACGGGAAGTCTGATCCCACCATCGAGGTATACAGCCTTCACGAAAAACCGCCCTCAGGGGCGGTTTTTTAATACCTATTCCAGAGATATTTTCCAATTTCAGTATACATAAACTGGTTCTAATCCCCGTTCTATTGAGATATCGTCCCTTCAAACGCCATCCCTGTATACAAACAGGACTCAAGAACTGCGCCACGGAGGAATACGATGCCCGCTTCATTCCCGCTGAACGCCTGGTACGCCGCCGCCTGGGATGCCGACATCAAGCACCAGCTTTTTCCGCGCACGATCTGCGGCAAGCATGTGGTGATCTATCGACGCTCCGATGGCGGCGTCAGCGCGCTGGAGGATGCCTGCTGGCACCGGCTGGTGCCGCTGTCCAAGGGACGTCTCGAGGGCGACACGGTGGTCTGCGGCTATCACGGCCTGAAATACAACGCGCAAGGCCGCTGCACCTTTATGCCCTCGCAGGAGACCATCAATCCCTCCGCCTGCGTGCGCTCCTATCCCGTGGTCGAGCGGCATCGCTTCATCTGGCTGTGGATGGGCGACCCGGCGCTGGCAGATCCGGCACTAGTGCCGGACATGCACTGGAATGACGATCCGGAATGGGCCGGCGACGGCAAGACGATTCACGCGAAGTGCGACTACCGCCTCGTGGTCGACAATCTGATGGATCTCACCCACGAGACCTTCGTGCACGGCTCCAGCATCGGTCAGGACGACGTCGCTGAATCTCCTTTCGATGTTACCCATGGCGACAAGACCGTCACCGTGACGCGCTGGATGAAGGGCATCGAAGCGCCGCCATTCTGGGCCGCGCAGTTGCGCAAGCCTGGCCCCGTCGATCGCTGGCAGATCATCCACTTCCAGGCGCCGAGCACGGTGAATATCGACGTCGGCGTCGCACCGGCCGGAACCGGCGCACCGGAAGGCGATCGCTCGCAGGGCGTCAACGGCTTCGTGCTCAACACCATGACGCCGGAAACCGAGACCACCTGCCACTATTTCTGGGCCTTTGTACGCAACCACCGCATCACCGAACAGAAGATCACCACGGAAATCCGCGAAGGCGTCGCGGGTATTTTCCGCGAGGACGAGATCATTCTCGAAGCGCAGCAGAAGGCGATGACCGAGAATCCGGACCGCGTATTTTACAACCTCAATATCGATGCCGGTGCCATGTGGTGCCGACGGGTGATCGACCGCATGGTGGCAAAGGAAACTACGCCACCCAAACTGCAGGCGGCAGAGTAAAATCATGAGCGAACGCGATACCGAACGCTCCGTCTCGCAGACCGTGCGTGCGCAGCTCGCACTGCGCGACATGATCCTGTCCGGCACGCTGCGCCCGGGCGAGCGCATCAGCGAATTGCAGGCTGTGGAAATCACCGGCGTCTCGCGCACGCCGGTGCGCCTCGCACTGGTGCGTCTGGAAGATGAGGGTCTGCTGCAGGCGATCCCCTCCGGCGGCTTCATGGTGAAGGCGTTTTCCGAGCGCGACATTCTCGACTCCATCGAACTGCGCGGTACGCTGGAAGGCCTCGCAGCCCGCTTCGCCGCCGAGCGCGGCGCCAGCGCCCGCAACCTTGAACCACTGAAAGAATGTCTGTCGGATCTGGATCAACTGGTGCGGCAGGATCCGATCTCCGTGGAAGCCTTCTCTGCCTATGTCACCATGAACGCCCGTTTCCATGCGCTGCTGACCGATCTCTCCGGCAGCGCGCCGGTGATCCGGCAGATAGATCGTGTTTCGGCGATGCCCTTTGCCTCGCCCAGCGCCTTCGTGATGGCGCAGTCAGCGCTGCCGGAAGCGCACAACATCCTGCTGATCGGCCAGGAACATCACCGCATCGTCGTCGACGCCATCGAGAATCGCGAAGGTGCGCGCGCCGAGGCGATCATGCGTGAGCACGCGCGGCTTGCCGTGCGCAATCTGCGGCTGGCACTGCGCAATCGCAATCATCTCGACCTGCTGCCTGCACTGGCATTGCTGACCTCGACACCGGCGGATTGACGGAGACCTTCATGCGTTTTGCAGAACACTGGATGGGATGCCGCGTCGAGGCCACGCGCAATGTGGCGCCGAACATTCGCGAGATCACACTGAAGCCGGATACACCGCTGCCGTCCTACCCTCTCGGCAGCCATATTAATGTCAGCCTCCTGATCGACGGCCAGCCACAGACGCGATCCTATTCGCTGGTGGGAGGACGCAGCAACGAGTTGCTGCGTATCGCTGTGCGGCTGGCACCGGATAGCCGCGGCGGCTCCAAAGCCATGTGGGCACTGCAAGTCGGCGCGCGGCTGGAGATCTCCAGCCCGTCATCGCTCTACGACATCGACTGGAATCGTGGGACATACTGCCTGATCGCCGGCGGCATCGGCATCACCCCGATCACCGGCATTGCCGCAGCGCTCCACAGCAAAGCCATCGATCTGCAGCTACACTATGCAGTGAAGGCTCGCAGCGAAGCCGCCTATCTCGATGAACTATCGACGTTGCTCGGCGACCGCCTGACGGTGCACGCCAGCCATGAAGGTGCTCGACTGGATTTCACCGCGACCTTTGGCGCCCTGCCTCCCGATGCCATCGTCATCCTCTGTGGCCCGATGCGCATGTTGGAAGCGGCCCGGCGCGAATGGAACGCCGCCGGACGCGCGCCCGCTGATCTGCGCTATGAAACATTCGGCTCCAGTGGTCTCCTGCCGACCACGGAATTCCGCGTCCGGCTGAAGGATAGCGGTGCCGAGATCGTGGTGCCGCAAAGCCGCTCGATGCTAGCAGCGCTCAACGAGGCCGGCTTCGAGGTGATGTCGGACTGCGAACGCGGCGAATGCGGCGTCTGCGCCATCGATGTCCTCGCCATCGACGGCGAAATCGATCATCGCGACGTGTTCTTCAGCGATCACCAAAAGAGCGGCAATACGAAGATCTGTCCCTGCGTCTCGCGCGTCGTCGGCACGGTGACGGTGGATACGTTGTATCAGCCGGACGCTGTCTGACCGTCAGCGTTCACCGCGCAGCGACGCAATCATCGAAATGATCGCGAGCACGATGACCACGGCGCCATAGACATAGGCCACGACGGCCAGTCCGGCATATGGCACAGCCACACCTGCAGCGAGTGCCGGCAGGCTGAAGGCCAGATAGGACAACACATAGAACGCCGCCAGCAAACCGGCGCGCTGATGCGCCTCGGCGGTCGGCAGCAGCGTGCTCAGCGAGCCGGCGAAGGACGCGCCGAAGCCGAAACCTGCGATCACCGAACCGGCAAACAGCATCGCAACGCTGTGCTGCCAGATGCCGAGCAGCGAGACGAAGACGCCCAGCGACAGCGCGGCCGTGCCAATCACCAGCAACCGCTGCGCCGGAAGCTGCCGAAGGGCGGCCACGGTCAGTGCTGCAGCCAGCATCAGGGTCGCGACCACGACGCCCCCGACCCAAGGCGCGGAGACGCCCATCGTTGTTGCGACCACCGTGGGCATCAAGGACAGACTGAAGCCGCCCAACGCCCATGTGGCGACGGTGGCCGGTGCAACGCGCAGCAGCGCGGCGCGCGATTGGCTGGGCACGCGCACATGCGGCCGCAGCGAGGCCAGCGCTCCCGATTTGCGCGACACGGTCTCGGGCATCACGAACAGCAGCACAATCATCACAGCCGTCAGCGCGAATAGAACCTCATAAACCAGATGCAGCGGATCGGGCGCGAAGGTGACGAGCGCCGCCGCGCCGAGCGCGCCGACCATCAGGCCAAGAAAGGCGGTCACGCTGTTGAGGAGCGGTCCACGCTTGCGGTCAGTATCGAGGATCGCAGCACCCAATGCCGTTGTCGCCGTGCCGACGCACAGGCCCTGCACGGCACGCGCGAGGATCAATTGCCCGACATCACTGGCATAGGAGAACAGCACCATTGCGATAGCATTCAGCAACAGACCGCCGAGAATGACCGGACGGCGTCCGACATAATCGGACAGGCCGCCGACTGTCAGCAGCGCGGCCAGCAGGCTGATCGCATAGACCGCAAACACCAGCGTGATCATCAGCGGCGAGAGGTGCATCGACTGTTGGTAGAGCCGGTACAGCGGCGTCACCGCGCTGCTGCTGGCCGCGACCAGCGCGGCCCCGGCAAAACTGAATGCCGTCATGGCCGATGGCTTCAACACCCAACCGGTTCTGGCTGGTGATGCTTGAGCATTGGAAACACACGTCTTTTCGGCACTGCCTTGCATAGCTCATTCCTAAAAGCTAAGTAATTGCATTAGGCATCTAGGTCGCCCGAGAGCTTAATGCAAATATTTTGCGTTAAGAATCTCAGTTTTTTGCACATGTGCGACCGTGGGAGACCGATGTGACGGTGAAGGAACGAGTCCGGATTGGTGGGCGCAGCGCGCGGATACAGAGCGCCGTGCATGATGCTGTCCGCAAATTGGGGGCTCTTTCCACCCGAAACCAGATCACCGTGCCGCAAATCGCTGCCGAGGCTGGCGTGACGCCGTCGACCATCTATCGGCGCTGGGGCGATCTCTCCGCGCTGCTCGCCGACGTCGCCGTGGCGCGGCTGCGGCCGATCGCAGATCCCGACGACACTGGTGCGGTCGAAACCGATCTCCGCGCCTTCATCGAGCAATATGCCGAAGAGATGTCGTCCCCAGTCGGCCAGGCCTTGATGCGGGACGTGTTGTCGGGACTGAAGGAGGGACTGCCCAGCGCCTGCGCGGGCTTCACCTGCGATCACCTCACCACCCTTAACGCACGCGCCAAAGCGCGCGGCGAGACGCCCTTCGACATCGACGAGGTGATTGACCATGTGGTGGCGCCGATCATCTATCGCGCGCTATTCAGCGAACAGATACCGACACCCGATTATTGCAATCGCCTGATTGACCGGATTTATCCGCCAGCCCGCAAGCGACGCACCGCCGTCTGATCGTCAGCGCGGCTTCTCGTCCAGCTGATAGGTCAGATGCGCCTTCACCGTCGGCCATTCGCCGGGCAAGATACTATAGACAACCGTGTCGCGCAGCGTGCCGTTCGGCGCGATCTGATGATTGCGCAGGATGCCGTCCTGCTTGGCGCCGAGCCGCTCGATGGCACGACGGGACTGGTGGTTGAAGAAATGCGTGCGGAATTCCACCGCGATGCAATCCAGCTTCTCGAACGCATGCCCGAGCAACAGGAGCTTGCACTGGGTGTTCAGCGCGGTGCGCTGCACCCACTTGCCATACCATGTCGAGCCGATCTCGACCCGGCGGTTGGCGGCATCGACATTCATATAGGTCGTCATGCCGGCGATCTTGCCGTCGGCATCCTTCACCGTGAATGGCAGCATCGCGCCTGATGCCTGCAGAGCGAGCCGACGGTCAATCTCGGCGCTCATCTTTTCGGGCGTCGGAATCGCCGTGTACCAGATCTTCGAAAGGTCGCCTGACTTGGCGGCCTCGATCAGACCATCGCAGTGATCTTTGGCAAGAGGTTCGAGCCGGGCGTGAGGGCCAGAGAGCGTAACGGGTTCAAGCCACGGCATCGGTCTTCCTTCGTTCTAGACGCGCGATCGGACGCAAAACCGGCTTCCACTTTTGCTGATCGCGCTCGGGCTACTTGTTCAAGAAATTGAGCGGCAAGCCACCGCGCGGCCAATCCATTGCGATCAGCTCGCCCTTGCCCGACAGCGTGATATAGGCCGTCTTCAGCTCGGGGCCGCCAAATGCGATATTCGTGGTGACGCGGTCGCCAGTTTGTATCTGTTCCACCAATTTTCCATCCGGCGCAATCACCGAGATGCAGCCGCTGACCAGCGTTGCGACGCAGACGTTGCCGGAGGCTTCAACCGCGAGAGAATCGAACATCTGATAGCCGCCAAGGCCCGCGATGGGACGGCCGCGCTCGCCGCGATAGATCACCTCGCTCGGCTTCACTTCGCCCGGCGCGCCGACGTCGAAGGCCCACAACCGCGCCGTCGGCGTCTCGGCCACATAGACGGTCTTCTCGTCCGGCGACAGGCCGATGCCGTTGGCCGGCAACATGCCGAAATGCCCTTCGACGACTTCGGTGGCACCCGGCTTCATGTAATAGAACGCGCCGACATCCATGTCGCGATGGCGACGCTTGCCGAGATCGGTGAACCAGAGCCCACCCTGCTTGTCGAACACCAGATCGTTCGGCCCCTTCAGCGGATGCGCACCGCATTTGTCGAACAGGGTTTCGACCTTGCCGTTAGAGAGGTCCACGCGCTGGATCGAGCCGCCGATATATTCATGCGGCTCCGGCGCGCCAGGCATGATGGCGCCGCGCGACGCCGCCCAGCTGAAGCCACCATTGTTGCAGAGATACATCTTGCCGTCCGGACCGAGCGCAGCGCCGTTCGGGCCACCCGGGATTTTCGCGACCACTTCCTTGCGGCCATCGGGCCACACCCGCGTCAGTTGCTGCGCACGGATCTCGACCAGAATGACGGAGCCGTCCGGCATCACCACCGGGCCTTCGGGGAATGCGAGATCGGTGGCGAGGACGCGGATGTTGGGACTGGACATGGAAACTCCCTGACATTTTCTTGGTTTGTTATCGCCCCCTGGGTGGGCGACGCAGCGTGACGAAAGTAGAGCAAACATGTCCGGCGCTGCCAAGCCGCGCAAATGCATGGCCACTTGCGTGGAATTTCCATTCGGCTTTAGCTGCAATCAACGATAACGTGAAAGTCCGAGGAAACCGATGCCGACCGACACCGCAGTTGCGCCTGAAGCCGATGAAGAGGTGCTCTACTCTGTCGCCCATGGCATCGCGACCGTCACGCTCAATCGCCCGCAACGGTTGAACACGATCTCACGCGAGATGCTGTCGCAGCTCAGCGAACTGTTCCTGAAAGCGGACGCTGATCCCGAAGTCCGCGTGGTGATCCTGACGGCCACCGGCCGCGCCTTCTGCGCCGGGCTCGACATGGCCAGCGCCACCAAGGGCACCGGCATCGGCTCCGCCAATGACGCCAACAACAACCGCACCACGCTCGATCTCAAGACCGCGCCCCCGATCGTGATGTTCAACATGGAGAAGCCTACCATATGCGCCATGAATGGCGCCGCTGCCGGCTATGGCATGGACGTCGCGCTCGGCTGCGACATGCGCATCATGGCGGAGAGTGCCAAATTCGCCGCGGCCTTCGTGAAACGTGGCGTGGTGCCTGAATCCGGCGGCACCTGGTTTCTGCCGAGGATGATTGGCTGGGCCAAGGCAGCCGAGCTGATCTTCACAGGCCGCACACTGTCGGCGCGCGAAAGCCTCGAAATGGGCCTTACCAACGAGGTGGTTGATGATGCGGAATTGATGACGCGCGCCAATGCAGTGGCGGCCGAGATTGCCGCCAATGCGCCGCTCGCAGTGCAGGCTGCCAAACGCATGATGCGCTCAGGTCTGTCCGAGAGCTTTGGCGACCACGTCCATCACGTGTTCCTGCAATTGCTGCCGCTGTTTCGCACAGCGGATTTCCGCGAAGGCATGGCGTCGTTTCTCGAGAAGCGCCCAGCCAAATTCACCGGTGAGTGAGCGCGACGCACAAACATATCGACGCGGTGTTGTGCGCCGCGTCATGCTTTGCTGATTAAGTCAGCTTTCCAACTTCAGGGCTTGGTGCATACTCCCGGCATTCGAGCCGCATCACAAAAACCTGCATAGACGGGCCGATGCGGTTGATCGAGCCACAGGGAGGACACTTGACCATGCAGCATGACTGGAAAGTTCTGCGAGTGACTTTGCTCGCCGGCGTTGTCGTAGCGCTTACGTCCACCGCAAGCCACGCGCAGAAGAAGTACGATACTGGCGCCACCGATACCGAGATCAAGATCGGCAACATCATGCCGTATAGTGGCCCGGCGTCCTCCTACGCGACGATCGGAAAAACCGAGGCTGCCTATTTCAAGATGATCAACGAGAAGGGCGGCATCAATGGCCGCAAGATCACCTTCATCAGCTATGACGACGGCTACAGCCCGCCGAAGACGGTGGAGCAAGCGCGCAAGCTGGTCGAGAATGACGAAGTGCTGTTCATCATGAACCCGCTCGGCACGCCAGGAAATACGGCGATCCAGAAATACATGAACACCAAGAAGGTGCCGCAGCTGTTCGTCTCGACGGGCGCCGCGAAATGGGCCGATCCGAAGAACTTCCCTTGGACCATGGGCTGGCAGCCGAGCTACCAGGCCGAGGCGCGCATCTACGCGCAATACATCATGAAGAATCATCCCGGCAAGAAAGTCGGCGTGCTCTATGCCAATGACGACTTCGGCAAGGATTACATCATCGGACTGCACGAGGGGTTCGGCGATAAGGTCAAAGATTACATCGTCTCCGAGGTGCCTTATGAGACGGCGTCACCAACGGTGGATTCACAGATCGTGCAGATCAAGGCAGCCAATCCGGATGTCTTCATCAACATCGCCACGCCAAAATTCGCTGCACAGGCGATCAAGAAGGTCGGCGAGATGGGCTGGAAGCCCGTTCACATCGTCACCAATGTCTCGGCATCTGTCGGCAGCGTGATGAAGCCCGCGGGCTATGCCAACTCGCAGGACGTGCTCAGCGCGGCCTATATGAAGGATCCCAAGGATCCAACATGGAAGAACGATCCCGGCATGCTGGAATGGTCGGCCTTCATGGACAAGTACTATCCCGAAGGCGACAAGGAAGACGGCGCCACCGTGTTCGGCTACGGCGTCTCGCAGGGTATCGTCCAGGTGCTCAAGCAATGCGGCGACGACCTCACGCGCGAAAACATCATGAAGCAGGCGGCGAGCCTGAACATGGAGATCGGCATCTATCTGCCGGGCACCAAGATCAAGACCAGCCCGACCGACTTCAGCCCGCTGGAGCAACTTCAGATGCAGCGGTTCAAGGGCGAAAGCTGGGAGCTGTTCGGACCGCTGATGTCCGGCGAGAAGAACTCGTAAGCGATACGCTCCGGCGTCCCCTCTCCTGAGCCAGAGGGGACGCACGCGTGCTGAGCCACGCGCTCTCGTTGCTGGCCCGCTCTCCTCAATCGTGCATACTCGACGCAAGCCGCGGCGATCGACGGTCCACTCAGATGGACCGCACCGCGGGCATACAAAACGTTAGAGGAAGCGATGCACAGGACACTGCCCCGCGGGATGACTCTCGCGCTTTCCGCGCTCATGTTCGGCGCGCTGGCCACGCCATCTCACGCGCAGAAGAAATACGATCCCGGCGCCAGCGACACCGAGATCAAGGTCGGCAACATCATGCCCTATAGCGGGCCGGCATCGTCCTATGCCTCGATCGGAAAATCGGAGGCCGCCTATTTCCGGATGATCAACGATCAGGGCGGCATCAACGGCCGCAAGATCAATTTCATCAGCTATGACGATGCCTACTCGCCGCCGAAGACGGTGGAACAGGCGCGCAAGCTGGTCGAGAGCGACGAAGTGCTGCTGCTGTTTAATCCCTTGGGCACCGCGACGAATTCCGCGATCCAGAAATACATGAACATCAAGAAGGTGCCGCATCTGTTCGTATCGTCCGGCGCCTCGAAATGGGCCGACCCAAAGCACTTCCCGTGGACCATGGGCTGGTCGCCCAGCTACCACAATGAGGGGCGCATCTGGGCCGCATGGATCCTGAAGAACCATCCCGATGCCAGGATCGGCGTGCTGTTCCAGAACGACGACATGGGGAAGGACTATTTCAGCGGCGTGCGCGAAGGGCTCGGCGACAAGGCTGACAAGATGATCACGGTACAGGCGAGCTTCGAGACCAGCTCACCGACAGTAGATTCGCAGATCGTCCAGATCAGGACCGCCAATCCCGATGTGTTCCTGAACATCGCCTCGCCGAAATTCGCCGCGCAGGCGATCAAGAAGGTGGCCGAGCTGAACTGGAAACCGGTGCAGATGCTGGTCAACGTGTCGCAATCGGTCGGCTCGGTGATCAAGCCCGCAGGCTTCGACAATGCGCAGGGCGTGATCAGCGCAGCCTATATGAAGGACCCCACCGATCCGCAGTGGAAGGACGATCCGACCATCAAGGAATGGCTTGCCTTCATGGACAAGTATTATCCCGACGGCGACAAGAACGACATCTACACGCTGTACGGCTTCGGCATCGCGCGCACACTGGCACATATTCTCGAACGTTGCGGCGACACGCTCACACGGGAGAACGTGATGAAGCAGGCCACCAGTCTCGACTATGAGGTCGGTATCTTCCTGCCCGGTACCCGCGTCAAGACCAGCCCAACCGACTACAGCCCGCTGCAGCAGTTGCAGATGATGCGTTTCAAGGGCGAACGCTGGGAACTGTTCGGACCCGTGCTGAGCAGCGAGTAGGACGAGAGCGCCCTACTTCGCTGCATCCTTGGCAGGCGCTGGTGCATCCTTGGCCGCCGGCGCGTCTTTCGCGGCAGCTGGAGCTTCCTTCGCAGCCGGCGCCGGCTTCTTCTGCGCCGCCTGCAGCTCCTCCACCGTTTTCTGCAGGGCAACGACGGTAGCCTTCAGCGCCTCGACCTGACGGTTGGTCGCATCAAGCCGCTGTTGCTGATCAAGCCGCAGCTTCCCCAGCGTCTGCTGGAGGAAATTGACGTTGCTTTGCAGGCAGCTGGTGCGGCGCTCCATGGTCTTTTCGACCGTGCAGATCTCGATTCCCGGCACATCCTGCGCCTGCGCCTTGGCGGCGCCCAAAATGGTCAGCAATGTCATCGCTAGGATTGTTCGGCCGCGCATCATTTTCCCCATCATGTCCGTCATGCCGCCAAGACCAAGCGGTGCTGGCGCCCGGCTGTCAACCAGGTGTGATGGAAACGAAGAAGATGTCCGCCCGTTCCTTGGACCGGAGCACCTCATGGCGACGCGTGAACGACGGCTAGCCGAATTCGATGGCCAGGGTGATCCTGAGCCTGATCAGGCGGTGCAAGTGTTGTGCGAGGACCACAGCGGCACCTATCAACTGCCCTTCCCTTGCGTGTTCACGGATGGCGAATGGCGCAATGCCGAGACGGGCAGCATGGTCGAGGCACGCGTGGTCGGATGGCGGCTGTCACGTACATCGTGATGGCCGTGTGCCTGCTTCAGGGGCGGCGGTGCACTGCGCCGACCGGCGCTTATGCGTATAGATAGCCGACAGGCTTGCCCTCGGTCCGCAGGGGGCGAATGTCCTTCTGTGTAATGATCTTGGCCGCCAGGCCGTCGATTTCATCGCGCTGGGTCGGCGTCCAGCTTCGAAGCTGCTCCATGCCCTTCAGAAGGCCAAGCCGAAGGACTTGCGTATTTTCGCCCATCCCGATGAGACTGGTCGAATTCTTGCCCGCCGTCACGACATCACCGGCGGCAAGTTCGAACGTCTTCCCAGCACTATCCACGAATTCGGCCGTGCCGCGAATGACGCGATAGACGACAACCTCACCTCTCGCGAAAGAAGCGGCATCCACGGCCGGCGCTGAACTCTTCGGCAAGAGCGACTTGCCATGCGGATCGGTTGCGATGATATGACCCGTAACAAGATGACCGCTCGGAGCCTCGATGCCAATATCGCGCACATAGACGGGCGCCGCCGACTTGATGCTGTCATCAACCAGCGGCTTGAAGAGCGCATCCAGTGCCAGCGGGTCCTGAAGCCAGAAGCCTGCATCATCCGGGCGATCATGCAGCGCATGGGTCCAGGCCATACGTGGCGTTTCAGCTTCGTTGATCTGATCCGGACCCACGATTGTCGGGTTCGGGAAGGTCGTCGGATCCGTCACGAAGGCTTCGAGAAACTTGCCGGAGTAGCCCATGGAGAGGGGATCGGGCACCACCGTCTGCGGCGTCTTCAGGTTCTCCTCGGTAGACAATCCCGACCAGGTGTAGAACAGCTGACGATGCACGATCGCGCTTTGCAGCATCACTGCGCCAGGGCCGACATTGTAGAAGCGCCCATCGTAATCGAAGGTGAACATGCCCGACGTAACCAGCACGAGCTGGAAGCCGCCTGGTGGCAGGTGGAGATGGAAATCGGTAGGACCAGTATCTTCGCGATAGATCGGCAGATTGGTCGCGACCTCATGGAGCAGGAAAGTTTCGTTGTTGGCGTGAAAGCCCTCATTGGCGCGGCTATAAAGTGCCTGCGGGCGATAAGTCGCCTCGTATGTCGTGTCCTTGTGCCGATCGATCGCTACGAAATCCCCATGATTCAGGCGGAGAGGATCGCCGTTCGGGTGCTTAAGCCCAGGCCATTTGAGGTCGATCGCAGCATGTACATTCATGGGATCCTCCAACGTGTTTAAAAACACCCGGGGACCGAACTGTGATTGGCGTGCAATCGATCGGCAGCCAACGCAATGCGGCTCGCGAGAAATTGCTGCTATGCGAAAATCGCGCCAGCTGGCGTCAAAGGCGTTTTGATACCAATCGCGCTCGTTAGCAGGTGATCTGGCGGCCAAACCGCGCAAATCCCCGGGCAAGCACTACAAATTCTGGATACAAGTTGAGCACGCCGTGCCCGATCCGTGAGCCGGCGGGGCGTTGCCAAACTATCAATCAGTACTCAACCTCGAGCTCTTCGATATCGGTAGGCTCCTGCCTGGCCGCGGCAATCCATTCCTGCATTTCGGGCAGGTTCATCACCATGCTGGCATAGGCTGATAGCTGCGGATCGAGCTTGACGTCATAGGTCGCGAAGCGCGTCACCACCGGCGCATACATGGCGTCCGCCATGCTGCGGGTGCCGAACAGGAAAGGGCCGCCGGACTTCGACAGACACTCGCGCCAGATCGTGCAGATCCGGTCGATATCGGCTTGTGCCCGCGACCAGATCTTGAAGTTCGGAAAATGCCCTTTGATGTTGACCGGCAGCGATGCCCGCAATGTCGTGAAGCCGGAATGGATTTCGCCCGAAATTGAGCGGCAATGCGCCCGCAGGATGCGGTCCGCCGGCAATAGCTTAGCTTCCGGCATGATCTCGTTGAGATATTCGGCGATTGCCAGTGTATCCCAGACCACCGCCCCTTCATGGCGCAGGCAGGGCACCAGGATCGATGAGGACAGCAACAGGATCTCGGCCTTGGCGGAGGCATCGTCCGGCGCCGTAACGACTTCGTCGAACTCAAGGCCTGAGAATTTTGTCAGCAGCCACCCTCGCAATGACCACGACGAGTAGTTCTTGCTGCTGATGGTGAGTGTTGCGTTGGCCATGACTTATCCCCTTACGCCCGAACCCAGGCAGCCCGTCAGCCCTCGGGGTAACCGGTTCCCGGCTGCCCATTGCTTGTGCTGCTTTAATTTTATTCAGCAAACCACGTGCCAGTTTTCCAGACGAATTGACTCTTCTCTGGCTTCAATATTGCATAGCAACACAGCAGGGATAGCTCCGGATGATGTCAATGATGTATCAGGCCTACCAGAATCACATGGATCTGACAGCACCTTGGCGCACCGGTGCGTCTGCCGCATTGAAGTACCTCAATCTCGTCCCGGCCGGCACCTCCGAGAAACTGTTCGGTCGCCTCGCGGCAGCACTTGAGCTGATCTCGCGCTCCGCCCTCACCTATCATCGGCCCGAATTCGATATCGGCAAGGTGATGGTCGGTAACAGCGAGCATGAGGTGACGGAAGAAGTCACCTTCAAGACGCCATTCGGATCGCTGCTACACTTCAAGAAAGAGAATGCACCGGAGCAGCCCCGCATGCTGCTGGTGGCGCCAATGTCCGGCCACTTCGCGACGCTGCTGCGCGGCACCGTGAAGACGCTGCTGCAGGATCACGATGTCTATATCACAGACTGGCACAACCCGCGTGACATACCGCTCAATCAGGGCAAGTTCGGCCTCGACGAGTATACCGAGCACCTGATCACATTCATGAATGAGCTCGGCCCGCGTTCGCACATGGTCGCGATTTGCCAGCCGTCCGTGTCGGCGCTGGCTGCAGCAGCTATCATGTCGGAAGACAATCACCCCGCCCGCCCGGCAAGCCTGACACTAATGGCGGGCCCGATCGATACGCGCATTCAGCCGACCAAGGTCAACGAGTTCGCCAAGAGCAAGCCGTTGAAGTGGTTCGAAGAGAACATGATCAACTACGTGCCGTTCCAGTGCAAAGGCGCGTTCCGGCAGGTCTATCCCGGCTTCATTCAGTTGACTGCATTCGTCTCGATGAATCTCGAGCGGCACATCAAGTCACATGTCGATCTCGCCAATCATCTCGCCAAGGGCGAGACCGAGAAGGCGGAAGTCATCAAGACGTTCTATGATGAATATTTCGCCGTGATGGATCTGCCAGGAGAGTTCTATATCGACACCATCCGCGATGTGTTCCAAGAGCATCTGTTGCCGCAAGGCAAGCTGACCTACAAGGGCCGGACCGTGAACTGCGCATCGATCAAGCGCATGGGGCTGATGACGGTCGAGGGCGAGAAGGATGATATCTGCTCGATCGGCCAGACTCTAGCAGCCCAGGATCTCTGCACCGGCGTTCGCGCCTATCGCAAAGTCCATCACATGCAGGCCGGTGTCGGCCACTACGGTGTATTCAGCGGACGCCGTTGGAACAACGAGATCTACCCGCTGCTGCGGGATTTTGTTCACGTGAATTCGTGAAACCCTGCGTTGTATACAAATAGTCGGGCGCTTCACCCAAATTGGTGACGCGGATGTCGCAGGAATAACCTACGTCGATACCGGGAATTGTTTCGCCGCTGCTTCAGCAGCATAGCAGCGGTTTCTTATTACCGCTTCGGCGGACCGTGTATTGACGACTGCACGATTTTTCACCGGACATACTTACGCATCAAGGCCGGCCATCGTGCCGGCCTTTTTCGTTGATTTTTCAGGCGTCCCGGTCCGGGATCAATTGAACTCGCGGCTGGCCCAGAAGCCGAACCAGGTCCACCTGCCGCTCGACGCCAGTTTTCAAGAAGACGGATTTCAGCTGGGTCCGCACGGTATTCAGGCTGACGCTCTGCATTTTCGAGATGGCGGTGACTGAGTTGCCATCGATCAAAAGGCTGGTGATCCGCGCTTCAGCCGGCGTCAAATCGAACAAAGCCTGCAGAAGCTCCGGACCCGGGCTGCGCTGCTGGTGGGTGATCGGCGTCAGGAGCAGGATCGACATAGCGCCCGCAAAAACATCGAGACCAGCCAAACGGAGCGGCAGCACATGCGCGATCAAGGGTGGGCTGTGCTCAGTCCCAGAAATTGGAATTGAACGGCCCGTTTTCGACAGAGATAAGGGCTTGCTCAGCGCCTCGATAAACATGGTCTGAGCGACCTGCGAGGCGAACTGCACCTGATCCTGCGCGCCAATGCCGACAATCGTCGTGCTGGAAATGAACCCAGGATTGGCCGCGATAACGCGCCCCTCCTGACTGACAGCACTCGCGGGAAGGCCAATCATCTGAAGTGTTGCAACCGCCGTACGGGCGCGTTCGAAGCCCAGACGACCGGACAACACCGCCGCACGGGCCAGATGAGGCCGGAGGCCATCCAGTTGATCCGCCACAGCGCGTTCAACCGGCCCCTTGGCATAAGCCTTCTCCACCGAAATCACGAGCGTATCACCGGAGGGAGACCGTACCGAGGTACCGGCGCACCAGCCGAGACCCGCCGGCCGGAGAATGTCCCGATAGAAGCTCTCATTGTCGAGTTCTTCCATCGTGAAACGGTCCAGGTCCGTCAGAAACCACGGCTCGTTTTCCGCGATTAGTCTGGCGCTTCGTGGATTCTTGGTCGCATAGGGACTCTTGGTCCAACGATCGATCCGCTCGCGAATTCTCTCAGATGACGTCCACCGCGGAATGCCAGGCGCGGATGCGAAAATCATCGCACCTTCGGCATCTGCCATCTCCGCCAGGCGATCAAACACCTGCGGCCAACGCTCCGGCAAAACTCCCGCTTCATAAATCTCGTCAACGAGCGTTTCAAAATTCACGGACGTATCCAGCAAAACGGTTTCCGGCGGCTCGCGTCTCGGTCATCACGGTGAGAAAGCAGCACCCATCATGCAACACCGCAGACACCAGACAATTCCCGAGACCATTCGGAAATCTGCGACCACGATGCTGATGTGCGCGAAATGCCACTTTCGCCAGCCGCCGTTCAGGAGGCGAATGGTATTCACCGCCTAACTAGACCGGTCCCGCGCTGCTCGCCAGTGTAAAGCGAGAAGTTTTACGCCAGAGGTGCTTTTGCCGGTGGCAACTCCCGCGGCAAAATCAATGCAGCGACGATCACCAGCGCCGACAAGGCGGCAAAGGCGTGCAACATCATGATGAAGCCACCCTGCTCGTACAACCACGCGACAAGCCCGACCGAGGCTCCCGCTGCGGTAAAGCCAACGAAATAACGCACGGCGTAGGCGCGCGACCGCCACTCCTCGCTTGTATACTTGCCGACGATCGCCTCGTTGACGGTGATCTGCCCGAACAGACCAATGATGATTCCAATCGCGACGACAATCAGTGAGATGTTCGACTGCGACGCTGCGAAATACAGGAACGGCGCGAGCACCAGCGACAATGGAACGCTCACCGCCTTCAGCGAGTGCTTATCGATCAGCTTGCCGATGTTGTACTGGGTTGCCGCGCCGAAGACGTAGACGCAGGCGGCAATAATGCCGAGCAATGCCGGGCTGTCCGTCATGTCGGACAGACGCTCGGCAAACAGTTTTGGCAGCGCGACGGTGATGGCGTTGAAGACGGTGGAGATCGCGACCACCGTGACCAACAGTGCAAGGATCACACGCCACATGTCGGACTTCGCGACGCGCGCTTGCGCCGCAGCCTGTTTGAATCCCGAGCGATCTTCATGTGCGACCTCGCGCATGAAGACAACACCAGCTGCAACAGTGACGAGGCCGGGAATGATGAAGGCCCAGCGCCAGCCGAGGAACTGACCAAGTACGCCGGTGATCAGTGCGGAAGATGCCACGCCGAAATTGCCGAACACGCCGTTAATGCCCATCGCGCTGCCGAGCTTGTCGGCATAGGAGACGATCATCGCCGTGCCGACCGGATGATAGATCGACGCGAATAGGCCAACCGAGAACAGCGCCGCACCAAGCTGCAAAGGCGTCTGCACCAGGCCGACAGCCATCATCGACAGACCGATGCCGTAGAAGAAGATCACCATCATGTGGCGACGGCTCCAGCGGTCCCCGAGCCAGCCAGTCACCAGCGAGCCGGCTCCAAACGCCATGAAGCCCGGCGTCGCATAGGGCAGCAACTCGGTATAGGTCATATTCATGGCCGGACCCATCACGAGCACCGCTGCCGCAAAGATCAGCATCGCGTAGTGGTCGATGAAATGGGCGACATTAACGAGGGTGATGACCCGGCTGGGGACGTTCATGAATCGATTCCTTGGCAACCTTGGAATGCCGTTATATGAGCTTGCTCTAACGGGATGTTGCCAATGAATGTCGCAGAACCGCCAATCCTGGACTTATCGGAGCGACGGCGCCCGGCGACGGACGGTGTCCACATCCTGGCGACGCGCTACCCCAAGGGTATCCGGCTGGACACTCATGCCCATCGCGAGGCGCAACTCGTATTCGCCGCTGCGGGCACTATGCAGGTCACGACTCCAAAGGGCCGCTGGCTGGTGCCACCGGATCGCGCGGTCTGGGTGCCGGCCCACCTGCCCCACGCCATCGACGTTCTGGCCGACATCGAGATGCGCTCGCTGTATTTCAACGTCGATTGGCTGGCGCGGGATCGACGCAATGGCGATCTCGCAGCGGAGTTCGTGGTTCGCGTGTCGCGCCTGTTGCACGAGTCGATCCTGGCGCTGTTCGATGGGCGCGATGACGTCGCACGGAATCGGTTGTTGATCGAGATTGCCATGCTCGAACTGCATCAGGCAGGCGATCCCGCGACGTTCATGCCGCTGCCGCAAGAGCCGCGCTGCCGACGTGCGGCGGAGATGGTGCTGACCGATCCGACGCAGACTTACGAGATCGAAACATTGGCGCGCACCGTCGGCACGTCTGCACGTACACTATCGCGGCTTTTTTCGGCAGAGACGCAATTGAGCTTCAAGAGCTGGTGTCAACGCGCCCGGATCGCAGAGGCGATCGAACGACTATCGATGAACCGCAACGTGTCGGTGAAGCAGCTCGCTGCCGATCTCGGCTATGCCAGCTTCTCGGCGTTTTCGCACGCGTTCCGGCAAGTGACGGGCAAGAGCCCGACAGAGTTTATCGAGGCGAAGTAGCGCCGCTTAGCGCGGCACCACCGCAGTCGCTTCGATCTCGACGCGCGCAGCGAGTTCAACCAGACGCACGACCTGCACCAGCGCCATTGCCGGATAGTGTGCACCGAAGATCTCGCGATAGGCCTGACCGAGCGCTTTGAGATTGCCGAGATATTCTTCCATATCGACGACATACCAGGTCAGCCGCACGAGATGCTCGGGCTTCGCGCCACCTTCCGCGAGGATGTCGGAAATGTTCTGCAGTGCCTGACGCACCTGCGATACAAAATCCGGCTTCAGCTTCTCCTCGGCGTCCCAGCCAATTACACCACCGGTCACGACGATGCGGCCATCTGCCGTCATGCCGTTGGCATAGCCTTTGGGCTTCGGCCAGCCACTCGGCTGCAATGCGCGCGAAACGGATGCTGCAACATCGCCCTTTGCGTTTGGCACCACGGTCAATGTCGGGCCCTTTGGTGCATTCACCGGGCAATCCTCCCTGAAAGAAACGTCTTCAAACTTATGCGGCAACGGTCGGTGACGCGCCCGCCGCAGCCTGCTGGCGAAGCGCAAAGCGCTTCAGCTTGCCGGTCTCGGTCTTGGGCAGTTGCGTCACGAATTCGATGGCGCGCGGATATTTGTAAGGCGCGATCTCGCGCTTCACGTGGTTCTGCAACTCGGTCGCCAGCGCGTCGCTCCCTGCCTGACCGGGAGCGAGAACGACATAAGCCTTTACGATCATACCGCGATCGGCATCGGGGCAACCGACAACGCCGCAATCGACCACGGCTTCATGGGTGAGCAACGCAGCTTCCACGTCGGGGCCGGCAATATTGTAACCCGCCGACACGATCATGTCGTCAGAACGTGACTGGTACCAGAAGTAACCATCCTCATCCATCAGGAAGGTATCGCCGGTGATATTCCAGCCGTTCTGCACGAACTTCAGTTGACGCGGATCGGCGAGATATTTGCAACCCGTTGGGCCCTTGACGGCGAGACGGCCTAGCGTGCCCGGCGCCACTTCGTTGCCTTCGTCGTCAATGATCCTGGCCACATAGCCCGGCACCGGCTTGCCGGTCGAGCCCGGGCGGATTTCTTCCTCAATGGCGCAGATGAAGATGTGCAGCATTTCGGTGCCGCCGATGCCATCCATCAGCTTGATGCCGGTCGCCTTCAGCCATGCATCATAGGTGCCCTTCGGCAACGTTTCGCCTGCCGACACGCATTTGCGGAGCGTCGAAAGATCGTACTGATCAATCTTGCCGAGGATCGCGCGATAGGCGGTCGGCGCGGTGAAGCAGACCGTGACCTTGTGCTTGGCAACAGCCAGAGGCAGCTCGTCCGGGCCGGCCTTCTCGAGCACCACGAAGGACGCACCGATATGCAGCGGAAACAGCACGCCGCCGAAGCCGAACGTGAAGGCCAGCGGCGCCGAACCGATGAAGCGATCTTCCGGACTGGCGCGCAGCACATTGCGTGCGAATCCGTCGCACACCGCGAGCATGTCGCGGTGGAAATGCATGGTGCCCTTCGGGTCGCCCGTTGTGCCCGACGTGAAGGCGATGAGGCAGATATCATCCGAGGCCGTATCGACGGCGGTGAATTCCGGGCTGGCCTCGGCGATCATCTTGTCGAGTTCGGCTTCACCGGCCCCCCAATAGACGACGCGCTTGAGTTCAGGCGAAACCGCCTTGGCCTTCTCCATCTCGTCGGACAGCTTGCTGTCGCAGAGCGCCAGCGAGATCTTCGCCTTCTGCAGTGGATAGGACAGTTCCTTGGCGCGCAGCAGCGGCATGGTCGACACGCAAACGCCGCCGGCCTTGATGATGGCGAGATAGGTCGCAACCATCATCGGATTATTGGCCGACCGCAGCAGCACACGGCCACCGGTAACAAGACCGAGCTTGTTGACCAGCACGTTGCAGATCTTGTTCACGAGCTCATAGAGTTCGCGATAGGTATAGCTCTCGTTCAGCCCGATCATGCACGGCGCATCGCCGCGCCCTTCAGCAACCCAGCGATCGAGAAACGGCACCACGCAATTGATGCGCGGTGGATAGTGAAATTCTGGCCGGGTGAAAAGAAACTCCGGTAGCTGTTCCGGCGGGGGCATATTGTCCCGCGCAAACGTATCAACATGCGCCGTATAAGGCTTTGTCAGCTGAGTATCAGCGGCCATTGCAATGCTCCCGTCACGTCAGATGCCCGGCAACGTCATCCAAATATCATTTTAGACTTAAAACAGTTTTCCGCAACTGCGGAGTCTTGCGGCACGCCGAAATTTTCGGCTGACAACGTCGATTTGCGCGGATTGTTTAGGCAAGTCAGCCTAAAGCGTGGCCAGCGCCTTCAGCCGCAGCACCATGGCGGACTGCGGATCGGCCAGTGGCGCGACGGCGGTAAAATGATTTGCGCCGGGAAGCGCCTCGAAGCGCGCGGGAATATGGACACCCCAGGCGTCGACGATGCTTTGGCTCTGCCGCAAATATTCGACACCCTCGTCGCCACCAACCACGGCATCGAGAGATCCGTGCGAAGGCGCCGGCCAGAACAACGGACTGACCTCACGGGCGCCGGCATCATTCAAATGCAATGCATTGTTGATGGACGTCGGCACCAGCGGCGCCAGATCGAACAGCCCAGAGATCGCATAGGCGCCGACAATCAGGTCCTGCGGCAGCGCGGAATCGAGCGCGCGCCAATCCGTCGCCAGCATGCAGGCCGCGAGATGACCGCCCGCCGAATGGCCCGACACGACGAGCCGCCTGCCGAGCTTCGCCAGCTCTCGGGTCGCCGCACGCATCTGCGCGATGATATCACCGACCGAGACGTTCGGACACAAATCGTAGCTGGGGATCACCACGCTGATGCCATGGCTGTTCAGCCCACGCGCCAGATGGCTGAAGAACGAGGCATCCAGCGCCTGCCAGTAGCCACCGTGAATGAAGACGACAATCGGACCTTTGTCGCCGGCGGGAAAGTAGTCGATCCTGTGCCGTGCGCCCGAGCCATATGGAATGGCCCGCATCGGCACGCCGCTGTCGCGATAGGCTTTGGCGTCCTGTGCCCAGCCGGCGATCAGCGCAGAGCTTTCCGGCACTTTTGCGCGGTTATTGTATTCGGCTTCGAGATCGATCACTGCACTCACCGCGTCGCGTTTACGGCGCCTTGCCGTTCGCTGCCTTTTGCGCCGCCTTCTGCGCGGAAGCCTTGGTCTTGGCCAGCAGCCGCATCAGTTCGCGAACATCCTTCGGCGCCAAATCCGTGAAGATTTCGGCGATCCAGGTCTCGTGCTCTTCGGCCATCTTGCGAAACTCGGCGCGACCGAGTTTGGTGAGCCGGATCACTTGCACCCGGCGATCGGTGTCAGAGGTACGGCGATCGACATGGCCGGATTCCACGAGGCGCTCGACCAGACCGGTGACATTGCCGTTCGACACCATCATCCGTTTCGAGACATCCGACAGGGTCATACCGTCCGGCACCTTGTCGAGCTGGGCCATCAGATCGAAGCGCGGGAGCGTGACATCGAAGCGTTCGCGCAAGCGGCTGCGGACTTCACCCTCGATCAACGTCGTACAAGTCAGGAGCCGCAGCCACAGGCGCAGCTCATCGCCGTGATCATCGGGAAGTTCGACGGCCTTGGTCTCGGAATCGAGAATCATGATGCAATCTTACCTGCTTGAAGCTCCTGCGGCGGCCGAGAGACCGGCAATCCACAATCTCGTACCGCCCCATACCGATCCTTTGACCTTCAAGGAATTTCCGTCCGACCGCAAGCCAAAACGCCGCAGCCTTGACCGCCGTCGATTTTGAATATTTCTTTAAGGTTCAAATAAATTGGCCTACGGTTTGCATAGGGTATTCGGCTGATTTCTGACGCCTGGAAGTCATTTACATTGCTTGCGGCTGCGCCCGTCGTGAGCATAATCTAGGCAAAAGAACAGAATTCTGGGTTGGCACGTTTTTCGGCTGCCTGTCGCGGCCGAGTGGAGGAGAAGTTAATGAAGCAGTCTCTCAAATTGGCCGGTTTGGCCGCCCTGATGATGAGCGTTTCGGCCATCCCGGCCATGGCTCAGGAAAAGATCAAGGTCGGCGTGATCGTGTCGCTGTCGGGTGCCGGTGCCGTGCTCGGACAGCAGGCCCGCGACGGCTTCAACCTCGCTGTCAAGGATCTCGGCGGGAAGATGGGCGGCAAGGACGTCGAAGTCATCGTTGTTGATGACGAACTCAAGCCGGACGTCGCCGTCACCAAGGTCAAGGGTCTGCTGGAGCGCGACAAGGTCGACTTCGTGGTCGGTCCGATCTTCTCCAACATCCTGGGCGCGATCCATAAGCCGGTGACCGAGAACAAGACCTTCCTGATCTCTCCGAATGCCGGCCCGTCGAGCTACGCGGGCAAGGAGTGCAATCCGTACTTCTATGTGACGTCGTATCAGAACGACCAGATCCACCAGATCCTCGGTAATGTCGCCCAGAAGCGCGGCTACAAGAAGATCTATCTGATGACCCCGAACTATCAGGCCGGCAAGGATTTCGTCGCCGGCGTGAAGATGGACTTCAAGGGCGAGATCCTTGAGGAATCCTTCATCCCGCTCGGCACACTCGACTTCCAGGCCGAACTCTCCAAGATCGCTTCGATGAAGCCTGATGCCGTGCTCACCTTCATGCCGGGCGGCATGGGCGTGAACCTCGTCAAGCAGTACAAGCAGGCCGGCCTGCTCGACCGCATTCCGTTCCTGTCGACCTTCACCGTCGATGAATCGACGCTGCCGGCTCAGCAGGACGCGGCGATCGGCATGTTCGGTGGCTCGAACTGGGCACCGACCCTCGACACTCCGCAGAACAAGAAGTTCGTGGCAGAATACGAGAAAGCTTATAACAGCGTGCCGGCGACCTACGCCTTCCAGTCCTACGACGCGGCCATGCTGATCAACAGCGCCGTCGTTGCCGTGAAGGGCGACCTCTCGGACAAGGCCAAGGTGGCTGCAGCCATGAAGAAGGCCGACTTCCCGTCGATCCGCGGCGGCTTCAAGTTCAGCAACAACGGTTACCCCGTTCAGGACTTCTTCCTGACCAAGGTTGCCAAGCGCGCTGACGGCAAGTTCCAGACCGAGATCGTCGAGAAGGTGTTCTCGAACTACAGCGATCGCTACGCCAAGGACTGCGCTGCGCAGTAATCGCCCTGGCGATCACTCATCACCGGGCCGTTGCCGCGAAGGCGGGACGGCCCGGTGCTTTATCGGCCCGTGTTTATCTCAGTATAGAAACCAAGTTATCTGATGACCCTCACGCTTGCCCTCGTCCAGATCCTGAACGGCTTGCAGTTCGGATTGATCCTGTTCCTGATCGCCGCCGGCCTCACGCTGGTGTTTGGCGTCATGGACTTCATCAATCTTGCACATGGCGTGCAATACATGGTCGGCGCCTATCTTGTCGCCGCCTTCACCGCCATGACCGGAAGTTTCGTCGCCGGCCTCGCACTGGCGCTACCAGCAGCCCTGATTTTCGGGCTCCTGCTGGAGGTCCTGATCTTTCGACATTTATATGATCGCGACCATCTCGATCAGGTGCTCGCGACCTTTGGCGTCATCATCTTCCTCAATCAGGCCGTCAAATACATCTGGGGCGCTGCGCCGCTAAATGTTGCAATTCCTGACGCGCTGTCGGGCGCGGTCGAGATCACGGACGGCATGCTCTATCCGGTCTGGCGTCTCGTCATCATCGCCGTCGGTCTTGCTGTCGGCCTCGCGCTCTATCTCGTCGTCAACAAGACCAAGCTTGGCATGCTCGTGCGTGCCGGCGCCAGCAACGCTGCCATGGTCTCCGCGCTGGGCGTCAACATCCGCCTGCTGTTCACCATCGTGTTCGGCGTCGGCGCCATGCTCGCGGGCTTCGCCGGCGCCATGGTTGCACCGATCCTCTCGGTAGAGCCCGGCATGGGCGACAATGTGCTCATTCTTGCTTTCGTGGTGATCGTCATCGGCGGCATCGGCTCGATCCGCGGTGCCTTCATCGCGGCGCTGCTGATAGGTCTCGTCGATACGCTCGGACGTTTCTTCGCGCCCACGCTGCTCAAGCTGCTGCTCGATCCCTCGGCGGCCAGCCAGACCGGCCGCGCCATTGCGCCGATGCTGATCTATATCCTGATGGCTGCGGTGCTGTTCTTCCGGCCATCCGGCCTGTTCCCGTCCAAGCAGTAACGGGAGCAGACCATGAACAATCTCGTCGACCTCGACACCCCCGCTTCGCCTGCCCTCGCAACGCCGCTGCGTACTAGCCGCGCCTATGTGCTGCCGCTGATCGTTTTCGCGATCTTCGCCCTGGTGCCGCTCTCGGTGCTGTGGGGATCGCAGAGCTTCATCCTGGCGTTGGTCACGCGCATCATGATCCTGGCGCTCGCCGCCATGTCGCTCGATCTGCTGATCGGCTACGGCGCGATGATCTCGTTCGGCCATGCCGCCTATGTCGGTCTCGGCGCCTACAGCGTCGCGATCCTTTCCAGCCACGGCATCACCGACGGCTTCATCCAGCTTGCGGTGGCGCTTGGTGTCTCGCTCATCTTCGCTCTCTTCACAGGCGCGATCTCGCTGCGGACCAAGGGCGTCTATTTCATCATGATCACGCTGGCTTTCGGCCAGATGCTGTTCTTCCTCGGCACTTCGCTGGCTGCCTATGGCGGTGACGACGGGCTAACACTGGCCTCGCGCAGCATGTTCTTCGGCTCGAAGTTCCTGAAGAACGATGTGGCGATGTATTACGTCGCCTTCGGCGTGCTGCTCGGCGCTTATCTGCTGCTCCGCGCCATCGTCGCGTCACGCTTCGGTCGGGTGCTACGCGGCATTCGCGAGAATCCCGTGCGCATGGAGGCGATCGGCTTTGCGCCGTATCGCTATCAGCTCACGGCCTATGTCATTGCCGGCATGATTGCTGGCGTGTCGGGCTTTTTGCTGGCCAACCAGACCGAGTTCGTCAGCCCGGCCTATACGGCCTGGCAGCGCTCTGGCGACTTGATCTTCGTACTCGTGCTCGGCGGTCTCGGCTCACTGCATGGCGCGATCATCGGCGCAGCCGTGTTCAGCCTGCTCGCAGATATCCTGTCGCATTACACGGAGAACTGGGCACTGATCTTCGGACCCATCCTCATTCTCGTCGTGCTCTATGCCCGCGGCGGCATCACCGGACTGTTCGGGAGCAAGTCATGAGCAGCGCTCCGCTTCAGCTGCAGAACATCTGCAAGAACTACGGCGCCCTGCGCGTCACCGACGATGTGTCGCTGAACATCGAAGCCGGCGAGTTGCACGCCATCATCGGCCCCAACGGTGCCGGCAAGACCACGCTGATCCACCAGATCTCCGGTCATGCACAATCAGACTCCGGCCGTATCATCTTCGATGGACAGGACGTTTCGCGTTTGCCGATGGCGGAGCGCGCGCGGATGGGCCTGGTGCGCTCGTTCCAGATCACCTCGATCCTGCCACGCTTCTCGGCGCTAGAGAATGTCGCCATCGCCGTGCAGGCGCGCAGCGGCTCGAGCTTCAGTTTCTTCGGCAATGCATCCAAGGAGCCGGCGCTGAACGACACCGCCATGACCCTGCTGTCGCGCTTCGGCCTCGCCGCTCGCGCAGGCGTGCCGGCTGGGCAGATGTCGCATGGCGAGAAACGCCAGCTCGAAATCGCCATTGCGCTGGCTGCAAAGCCGAAGCTGCTGCTGCTCGACGAACCGCTCGCCGGCACCAGCCACGATGAATCGCAGCGACTGATCAACACGTTGCAGGAGCTGCGCAAGGAGCTTCCCATCGTGCTGATCGAACACGATATGGACGCCGTCTTCGCGCTGGCTGACCGGGTCTCGGTCCTGGTTTATGGCCGCATCATCGCGTCCGGTTCACCGCAGAGCATTCGCGACAATGCGGAAGTCCGCGCTGCCTATCTCGGCGAGGAGGCCGCCTGATGCTCTCAGTCTCAAATCTTCAGGCTGCTTACGGCGCGGCCAAGGTGCTGTTCGATATCTCGCTCACCATCAATGCCGGTGAAGTCGTTACCCTGCTCGGCCGCAACGGCATGGGCAAGACCACCACCATCAACGCCATCATGGGCCTGATTCATCCAACCGGTGGCACCGTCACCTTCGACGACAAGCCGATGGCCGGCTTGCCGTCCTATCGTATCGCCCAGGCCGGCATCGGTCTCGTGCCCGAGGGCCGCCAGATCTTCCCGACGCTCACCGTGGAAGAAAACCTGGTTGCCACCGCCGCCGTGCGGCATCCGCCGGCGCGCTGGACGCTGGACAAGATCTACGAGCTCTTTCCACGCCTCAAGGAGCGCCGCAGCAATCTCGGCACGCAATTGTCGGGCGGCGAGCAGCAGATGCTAGCGGTCGGGCGCGCGCTGATGACCAATCCGAAGCTGCTCATTCTCGATGAAGCCACCGAAGGCCTCGCCCCGCTCATCCGCCTTGAGATCTGGAATTGCCTGAAGAAGCTCAAGGCCGAGCGTCAGTCCATTCTGGTCATCGACAAGAATGTCGATGCGCTCGCCGGCTTCGCCGATCGTCATGTAGTGATCGAAAAGGGCCGCGTCGTGTGGACCGGCACATCCGAGCAACTGAAGAGCGACTCCACCGTGAAGGACCGTTTCCTCCACGTTTGATCAACTGTTTTCGAGTACCACCCGACGCGTCGTAATGCGTGACCCAAGGAAGGACCAACCATGAAAACCGAGATCGCCGGCATCACCCGCGCCAATGAAGGCATGCAGGGCATCACCTGGAACATCCTCGGCCAGACATATGTGCCCAAGAACTGCACCGAGGATTCGTTCTCGTGGCACGCCACCTTCCCGCCCGGCACCTTCGTGCCGCCGCACATCCATCCCGACCAGGATGAGTATCTCTACATCCTCGAAGGCAAGCTCGACTTCTTCCTCGGCGGCTCCGAAACTTCGGCCACGCCGGGCGATCTGGTGCGGCTGCAGCGCGGCATTCCGCACGGCATCTTCAACAAGTCCGATCAGAACGCCAAAGTGCTGTTCTGGGTTTCGCCGAGCCGCCGGCTCTATGACCTGTTCTGGGCGATCCACAACATGAAAGAACAGAAGCCCGAGGACGTGGTGGCGCTCGCCGCCGAATACAACATCCACTTCCTGCCGCCGCCTCCCGGCGCGTAAGGCGCGGCGCTTTTAGCTTCAGACACCAACGCAAAATGGCCGGGCAAAGCCCGGCCATTTTCGTATCAACTTGATCGCGCGTGTAGCGGTTGGATCAGCCGTTCACCACCGCTAGCCCGGGCTGCGCAGCAAAGCCAGCCTTGTGCGCATAGCCCTTCACAATCGCTTCACGCTGCGCGTAGCTCAGAACGTTCTCGACATTGTCGAAGCCATCCGGCGCGATCTGCTCGACAGCATCGATCACGCCTTCCGGACCGCCGCGGCGGTTGGAGCGCACGATCTCCGCGGTCATCGGCAGGCGCTTGCGCTCATAGGCCATCAGCGCCTGGCGCGGATGTTCGGCATGGGCCAGCGAGTCGGCCAGCGCGCGCGCATCGAGGATCGCCTGCGAGGCGCCGTTGGAGCCGACCGGATACATCGGGTGTGCGGCGTCGCCGAGCAGGGTGACGCGGCCACCCGACCAGTATGGCAGCGGATCGCGGTCGCAGCAGGGATATTCCCAGAACTCAGGCGTCGCCGTGATCAGCGCCGGCACGTCGATATGCGGCACATTGAAACGCGCCACATGCGGCATCAATTCGTCGCGCTTGCCGGGACGTGACCAGTCCTCGCGGCGCGGCGGCAGCGTGCCCCCCTCGCCGGTCTTCACCAGCACGGCCCAATTGGTCAGCCGGTTGCCCGGCGTCTCACCTTCGGCAATCGGATAGACCACGACCTTGGCGTGGAGACCGCCGGCGACGATCATCGAGTTGCCGCTGAGGAAAGCCGGCCAGTCGCGCGCACCGCGCCACAGCATCAGGCCATTCCAGACCGGATGTCCTTCATTCGGGAACAGCGTGCTCCGAACCTTGGAGTGGATACCGTCAGCGCCAATCAGGATATCGCCGCGCGCGGTTTCGACATGGTTGTTATTGCGATCGAAGAAATAAGCGGTGACACCACCTTCGTCTTGCGTGAAGTGGCCCAGGCGACGACCGGTGTGAATCGCCTCGGCGCCAAGGCGCTCTTCCACCGCACGATGGATCACACTCTGCAGGCGGCCGCGATGGATCGAGAATTGCGGCACGTCATGGCCGGCGCCGAAGCCGCGCTTCTCGCGCCAGACTTCCTGCCCGTGACGGTTGAGATAATGCAGCTCATCGGTGCGGATCGCCACCGCATCGAGGCGATCGAGCAGACCGAGACCAGCGAGTTCGCGGATCGCGTGTGGCAGCGTGTTGATGCCAACGCCGAGTTCGCGGATTGAGTCAGCCTGTTCGTAGAGTTCGCAATTGATGCCCCGCGCCCGCAGCATCAAGGCGGTGGTCAGACCGCCAACGCCGCCGCCCACGATGATTGCTTTCATCAGCTCAACTCCACTCGATACAATGCCGTAGGATAGGTAGAGCCCTTGCGAAACCCATCAACGATACGCGCCGCAGTCATGGGTTTCGCTTCGCTCTACCCACCCTACGTTTGTGATCAATAAACTCGCATGCCCAGTCATTCAGCCGCAAGTGGCTTGGCGGCCTCCGCCCGCATCTCGGCGCGGGTCTTCGGCTTAGCCTTAATTTTCAGGTCTTCGAAATCCTGCTTGTCCCTGACGCTGTTGCGGAAAATCTGATCCTTGCCGGGCATATATTGTGGCGGGCAATAGGCATCCTTTGCACCATACCAGGCGGCCGCCTTGATGGTGAAGGACGGGTCGGTCAGGTGCGGACGACCAAGCGCGACGAGGTCCGCACGGCCGGCGGCCAGGATCGTATTGACCTGATCGGCGGACGTGATGTTGCCGACGCACATAGTGGCAACGCGGGCCTCGTTGCGGACTTGATCCGAGAACGGCGTCTGGAACATGCGGCCGTAGATCGGACGCGACTCCTTGACGGTTTGGCCTGTCGAGATATCGGCGAGATCGACACCGGCTTCGGCGAAGGCGCGGGCGATCTGCACCGCATCGTCACCGGTGTTGCCACCTTCGGCCCAGTCGGTCGCCGAGAAACGTACCGACATCGGCTTGTGTGCCGGCCACGCTTGACGCATCGCCGTGAACACTTCGAGCGGGAAGCGCAGACGGTTCTCCAGGGAGCCACCATATTCATCGGTGCGCTTGTTGGTGAGCGGCGACAGGAAACTCGCCAGCAGATAGCCGTGCGCCGTATGCATCTCAAGCATGTCGAAGCCACAGCGCTCACCGCGGATCGTGGCGGCCACGAACTCCGCCTTGACGCGGTCCATACCGGTGCGATCGATTTCCGCGGGCACCTGACTATCCGGATAGTAAGCCAGCGGCGACGCCGAGACGATGTCCCACGCGCCATCGGCGAGCGGACGGTCCATGCCGTCCCACATCAGCTTGGTCGCGCCCTTGCGGCCGGCATGGCCGAGCTGCAGACAGATCTTCGCAGCCGACGTGCTGTGCACAAAATCGACGATGCGCTTCCACTGCGCTTCCTGCTCGTCGGTCCAGAGACCTGCGCAGCCGGGCGTGATGCGCGCGTCGCGGCCGACGCAGACCATTTCGGTGAAGACGAGACCTGCGCCGCCAATGGCACGCGAGCCGTAATGCACCAGATGGAAATCGTTCGGCACGCCCTCTTCCGCCGAATACATACACATCGGCGACACTACGGCGCGATTGGCAAGCACCATATCCCGCATCTTGAACGGCTGGAACATCGGCACTTCCGGCTTATCAATATCGACGTCGAAGCCCTGCGCGCGCACCTTCTGCGCAAACGACTTGTCGACTTCCTTGACGAAGTCCGGCGCGCGCAGCGTCAGGTTATCGTAGGTAATCGCCTTGGCACGGGTCATGACGCCAAAGGCGAACTGCACGGGGTCGAAATCCCAAAAGCGATCCACGTGCTCGAACCAGACCAGCGACACATCCGCTGAATGCTGGATCTTCTCGACCTCCTCGCGGCGACCGTGTTCGTAATCGTGCAACCCGGCCTCGACAGTGGGCGCCTTCGCCATCGCATCATGCAGCGCGATGGCATCTTCCATGGCGAGCTTGGTGCCCGAACCGATGGAAAAATGCGCGGTCGCCTTGGCGTCGCCAAGCAGCACCATATTGTCCTTGACCCAGCGCTTGTTGCGGATCATCGGAAAGTTGCGCCACATCGAACGGTTGATCAGCAGCTTGTGGTCGCCGAGGAAGCCCTTGAAGATATCGTGCATGCGATCAGCAGATTCCTGCTCGCCGAGGCCTTCGAGGCCGGCGCGCCTGAAGGTCTCCGGATCGGTCTCGAAGATCCAGGTCGAGCGGCCCGCCTCATATTGATAGGCGTGGGCGATGAACGGACCCCACTCGGTTTCCTGGAACAGGAAGGTGAAGGCATCGAGCGGCTTGGTGGAGCCCATCCAGGTGAACTTGTTCGAACGCAAATCCACTTCGGGCGCGAAGTGCTCGATATACTTGTTACGGAAGTGGCTGTTGATGCCATCAGCCAGCACGATCAGATCGGCATCGGCGAAACGCGCTTCGTCGGTGATATCGACTTCGAACAGCAGATGGACGCCGAGTTCGCGGGCACGATCTTGCAGGATCATCAGCAGCGTACGGCGCGAACAGCCGCAGAAGCCGTTGCCGCCGACGCGGTGGACAGTGCCGCGGAAGTGCACGGCGATATCATCCCAGTACGCGAATTCCTGGGTGATGCGCTGATAGCTCGGAAGATCATATTTCTCGAAATTGTCGAGGGTGGCGTCGGAGAACACCACACCGAAACCGAAGGTGTCGTCAGGGCGGTTGCGCTCATAGACCGTGATCTCTGCCTGCGGCCGCTGCTTCTTCAGCAGGATCGCAGAATAGAGGCCCGCCGGCCCGCCACCGATAATCGCGATCTTCATGACAGCCTCCGCAGTCGTGCCTGGATGGAGATATTTTAAACCTAAAACAATTCCTGGCAAGCCTGACAAACCGGCAATTCGCCAGCTTTGATGCACATCAAATTATCATCGTGACCAGCGCGCTCATGGTCGATCCCGCATATTGAGGGTCTCAATTACCCTCGAACTTCGGCTTCTGCTTGTTCGCGAAGGCATGGAACGCCCGGGCAAAATCCTCGGTGGTCATGCACAGCGCCTGCGCCACCGCCTCAGCCTCGATCGCCTCTTCTACCGACATCGCCCACTCCATCGACAGCATCCGTTTGGTCATGGTGTTGGCATAGGTCGGGCCTTCGGAAATCTGCCTGGCCAGTGTCTGCGCCTGGCTCAGCACCTCTGCAGGCGCGACGATGCGGCTGAAGAAGCCCCAGCGCTCGCCCTCCTCGGCTGTCATGAAGCGGCCGGTATAGAGCAGCTCCGACGCACGGGACTGGCCGATGATACGCGGCAGGATCGCGCAAGCGCCCATGTCGCAGCCGGCCAGCCCCACTTTGTTGAACAGGAACCCGACCTTGGTGCCGGTCGCAGCCAGACGCATGTCGGAGGCCATCGCCATGATGGCGCCGGCGCCGGCGCAGATGCCTTCCACTGCGGCCACGATCGGCTGCGGAGCGGCCCGCATCGCCTTGACCAGATCGCCAGTCATGCGCGTGAAGGCGGTGAGATCTTTGGTGTTCATCTCAATCAACGGGCCGATGATCTCGAACACGTCGCCGCCCGACGAGAAATTACCGCCGGCGCCGGTGACGACCACGACTTTGAGGTCGTCATCCATTGCGCAGGCGCGGAAGAAATCCGTCAGCTCACGGTAGCTCTGGAAGGTCAGCGGGTTTTTACGCTCGGGCCGGTTCAGCGTCACCGTCGCGATGCCATCGGCCACCGCCAGCAGGAAATGCTCAGGCTTGAACTCGGCCAGCGGCAGCGTGACGGGATTGGCGACCTTGTTCTTGACCATGACTGACATATTGGCTCCCAGTAATTTGTTCGGTTCTTGTTGTTACGGTTCGATCAGACTTCGCCGCCGGCGACGGCGATGCTCTGGCCGGTGATGGAACTGGCGCCGGCGCCGCACAACCACAGGACCGCATCGGCGACTTCCCCAGGCGTCACCAGACGGCCCTGCGGATTGTGCTTCGCCAATTCGGCAACAGCTTGTTCCCGCGTACGGCCGGTCTTGCTCATGATGTTGTCGATGCTGCCTTCGAGCAGATCGGTTTCGGTGAAACCGGGGCAAACCGCATTCACGGTGACGCCGCTCTTGGCCACTTCCGGCGCCACCGAGCGCACCAGACCGATGACGGCGTGCTTCGCAGCGCTGTAGGCGCTCACATAACCATAGCCCTTGAGGCCAGCCGTCGAAGCCACCGCAACGATGCGGCCGCTCTTGCGCTTGACCATATCCGGCAGCACAGCCTGCGTCGCATAAACGACGCCCATGAAATTAACATCCATCATGCGCTGGAACAGTGCCGCATCCGATTTCACGAATGGCGCAGACTCCGCAACACCCGCATTCGCCACCAGAATATCGATCGGCTGGCGTTTCGCGGCATCCGCAATCGCGGCATTCAGCGCGGCTTGATCGGACACGTCGGCGGCCATCGCATGGTGCGCGTCACCAGCGGCAACGACCTCGTTCAGCACTGCAAGATTGCGACCCAGGATGGTGACGGTCGCGCCGGCCTGCACCAACGATGCTGCAATGGCGCGGCCGATGCCGCGGCCGCCGCCGGTCACCAGAGCGTGGGAGGAGCGAGACAATCCGGACATGCGTCACCTTCCGCAGGCTCTCCATGAGCCTGCCTCGATATTATTTTAGACTTCAAGCTTTTGCAAGAAACAGGCAGGCCATGCTGCTAGCGGCTGCGGCGGAGCGTATCCGACGGGCTCTCGCCATAACGGGCACGGTAGAAGCTGGCCATCCGGCTCGGATGGGTAAAGCCGAGATCGAAGGCCATATCGATGACGCGCTCGCCCGGCGCAGCCCGCAGCAACCTCGCATTCAAATGCGTCAGCCGGATATCGAGCAGCGCATCGGAGATCGACATGCCGAAATGCTTCTGGAAGCCGAGCTGCAGCGAACGTATCCCGATGCCAGCTGCGCGCGAGAGCCGATCGAGATCGAGCGGCTCAGTGGCATGAGCCTCAAGATAGTCCCGTGCCTTTCTCAGCACTGACGGCAGCGGGCCAAGGCGCGCAAGGGTGCGGTCGATGGTATCGGTGAGCGTATGTTGCTGACCGGTCAGCAACAGTCCAATCACGGAGTCACGCAGGGTCGCCGCCATCATCGGCGAGATCTGCTGCCCGGGTCCGCGATGCTCCGCGAGATCGACCAGGTATTCGATCTGGGACCGGATCGCTAGACCGAACGGCGTATTGAGATCGACCTGCGGATCGAATTCAATGACCGCTCCGGATCTCTCCGCCAGCGCCGCCGCGCGCTCCTCGACGAGCCGTCGTTCAACCAGCAGGATCAATTTTGCACAATCGTCCTGCCAGACCATTTTTGTCGGCATGGTCGGTGACAGCAAGGACGCGACACGCCCTGCAGATACCTCGATCTTCCGGCCTCCCGTATTGATCCGGGCCCCGCCATGCATCGGGATCTGCAGCAAGAAGAAGCGATCGAGACAGCCGGGATCGATCGCCACCGAGCCGCCATAGGAGACGTAGTTCACCGAGAAGCCATCGAACGCGGCACAGTTATGGAGCGCATGAAAATCCGGCCAGGAGCGCTGTAAGGGATCAAGCGCATGCGGGCAGAAGATGCGCCCGATCGAATCGGCAGCCTCGTCGATATCCCTGGCGAAGACGCGGGAGAACGCCGCAAGCCTTGCGGCGCGGGCCGGCTGGGCATTCCCTGATACGGCTGCGTCCAACACCATGGTCCGATCGCCTGCGTTATTTGAAGCCTAGACTATCCATGTCGCATCACGCCGCATAGTCGGCGCCGCGCCGCAAATATTGCCGTGCTGCACAACGAATGCGCAGGCCGGCGTCTTCCAAAGATGAGTGTGCAGCGCAGCGTGGCCGCGCGCCCTCGCCTGCGCCGGTAATTATTTCGTCGTTTGGATAGCGGATTCGTTCAACGGCTAGAGACAGGCCCCGAGGTCACGCAGCATCCTTGCAGACGTGAAACCCAAGGGAGCAGGACCATGGCGGCACTTGAAAAAGGCATTACCCAGAACGGCACCGGATATAACGGCACCACGTGGAATATCCTTGGACAGGTCTATTTCCCGAAGGCCGTGACCGACTCCACCTTTGCTTTCGAGACCAACAGCGATCCCGGCCAGTTCGTGCCGGTGCATATCCATCCGACCCAGGAAGAGTTCATCCTGGTTCAGGAGGGTATTCTCGACCTCAAGCTCGACGGCCAGTGGGTCCGCGCTCACGCCGGCGATCTGGTTCGCCTGCCTCGCGGCATTCCGCATGGCTATTTCAACAAATCGGACAAGCCCGCCCGCGCGCTGTTCTGGGTCTCGCCGACACAGAAGCTCGAAGCCCTGTTCAAGCAATTGCACAATATGAGCGATATCGAAGCCATCGTGCGGGTCTCCGCCGAGCATGAAGTGAACTTCCTGCCACCGGAAGCCAACGACTAGGCTCAACAGCCGAACGGCACTCAACACTCCACGCGAACGTTTCGCGCAGATGTCCGTCTGCGCGCGCGAACCCGCACGTCCGCGATCCAACGCCGCATTCAGACAGGAGACGAGCCATGGTCAAACAGAAGAGCGTTTGCGTCATCGGCGCCGGTATCGCCGGCCTTGCCGCCGCCAAATCCTTCACAGCATGCGGACACAAGGTCACGATGCTTGAACGCAGCGGCGACCTCGGCGGCGTCTGGGAGCCAGCCCGCTCTTATCCAGAGGTGCAGACCCAGAGTCCCAAGGAACTCTATCGCTTCACCGACAAGCCGATGCCGGCGAGCTATCCGAAATGGCCCAAGGGGCCGCAGGTCCATGCCTATCTCACAGATTATGCACGCGACTACAATCTGATCCCGCTGATGCGTTTCAACACGACCGTCGTGAGCATGAAACGCCGCGAAGATGGACTCCCCGGCTGGACGCTTGAGACACGCGATGCGGCTGGCAACACCGCGCCGGAAACATTCGATTTCGTGGCGGTCTGCACCGGGCAATTCAACGAGCGCAAGGAACTGCATCATCCCGGCGAAGACGCGTTCAAGGCCGCCGGCGGCGTGATCCTGCATTCGGCCGAGCACACGGATTCATCCATCGTCAAAGGCAAGAAGGTCATCGTGCTGGGCGGCTCGAAATCGGCCACCGATATCGCCGTGCATTCGGTCAATGCCGGCGCCAGCGCCGTTACCTTCGTCTATCGCGAGCCGGTCTGGCGCATTCCCTATTTCATCGGCGGCCTGATCAACTTCAAGCGCATCCTCTATATCCGCGCCCAGGAGGAGATGTTTCGGGGCTGGGGCCTGACTGCGCTCTCGCGACTCAATCACGCCATTGCCAAGCCATTCATCTGGGCCAACTGGCGCGGGCTGGAGGCCATGTTGAAGACCCAGCTCAAGCTCAAGAAATGCGACATGGTGCCGGAAGGCCGTATCGAGGACGGCATCAACTGCTCGGTACCGATCGCTACACCTAACTTCTTCCCGATGGTTGCCGACGGACGCATCAAGGCTATCCGCGGTACCTTCGATCACTACGACGGCAAGACCATTGTGATGTCATCAGGCCAGCGCGTCGAAGCTGACGTTGCCGTGCTGGCTATCGGCTTCACACTCGGCGTACCGTTCCTGCCGCAGCAATATCGCGACAAGCTCATCCAGGATGACGGGCAGTATCGGCTGTATCGCGTCATTGCCAATCCGGATCTGCCAGACATGGGATTTGTCGGCTTCAACTCCAGCTTCTGCTCGGTGCTGACGGCGGAAATGGCCGCCAACTGGCTGGTGCGCTATGCCGACGGCAAGCTGGCGAAACAGCCGACCGCCGCTCAGATGCATGCGGATATGGACAAGATGCTGCATTTCAAACGCGTCGAACGGCCCGCAGCCGGCGTTTATGGCGGACTATGCGTGGCGCCCTATCACTTCAAGCACTTCGACGAACTGCTCGACGACATGGGCGCCACCAGCAAACGGCGCAGCACGCTGGTGGAGAAATTCACGCCGCCAGATGCGGACGCCTATGCGCGGTTTCTTGCATCGGCGCCGAACTACAAGGCGGAGGCTGCGGCCACGTAGCTTCACCCTCCATTGTCGTCCCCGCGAAGGCGGGGACCCATAACCACGGTCAACGTGGTCCAAACGGCAGAGTTACCCCGACTGTGTTCCGACCAGATCTCCAGCGTGTATGGGTCCCCGCCTTCGCGGGGACGACACATGGATAGATTGGCGACTAACTACTACGCCCCCGTCTGGGCAGCCTTGATCAGCTCGCGACCGATGATGACCTTCTGGACTTCGGTTGCGCCTTCATAGATGCGCAGCGCGCGAATCTCGCGATAGAGCTCCTCGACCTTGACGCCCGACTGCACGCCCATGCCGCCGAAGATTTGAACCGCGCGGTCGATCACTGTCTGTGCCGCTTCGGTCGCGAACATCTTGGCCATGGCGGCTTCGCGTGTGATGCGCGCCGCGCCCTGATCCTTGGTCCAGGCCGAGCGATAGATCAGCAGTGCGGAGGCATCGATCGACGTGGCCATCTCCGCGAGGCCCGCTTGCGTCAGCTGAAGATCGCCCAGCGTATGGCCAAACATTTTCCGCGTGACCGAGCGATGCAGCGCTTCATCGAGCGCGCGTCGTGCGAGGCCGAGCGCGGCAGCACCGACGGTCGAGCGAAACACGTCGAGCGTCGCCATCGCGACCTTGAAGCCTTCGCCGTCCTTGCCGATACGGTTCGCCAGAGGCACGCGGCAATTCTCGAATTTCAGCGTGGCCAGTGGATGCGGCGCGATCACATCGATCCGCTCTGCAATCGTGAAGCCAGGCGTATCCGCGTCGACAACGAATGCGCTGATGCCGCGCGCGCCGGATTCGCCAGTACGCAGGAACACCACATACTGGTCGGCAATGCCGCCATTGGAGATCCAGGTCTTGAGGCCATTGATGCGGACATGATCCGGATCATCAGGCACCGCTGTCGTCGTCATCGCAGCGACATCCGAACCTGCATCGGGCTCTGACAATGCGAAAGCTGCAATGGCCTCACCGCTGGCGACGCGCGGCAGATAGCGCAATTTCAACGCTTCCGAACCGAACAGGCTGATCGGGCCGGTGCCGAGTCCCTGCATCGCAAATGCGAAGTCGGCGAGACCGCTCTCATAGGCCAGCGTTTCGCGGATCAGACACAGCGAGCGCACATCGAAAGTCGGATACAATCCACCGTGGCTCGCCGGCACCGCTGCGCGCAACCATCCGCCGTCGCCGAGCGCCTTCACCAGACGCTTGCAGGAGCCATCGACGTCATGGTGATCGACCAGACCGGGCAGCGTCGCCTTGGCCCAGCGCGACAGGCCCGTGGCCAGCTCGCGATGATGGTCCTCGAAAAACGGCCAGGACAAAAATGACTGATCGGACATGGCTTCCTCCCTCGATGCATCGGCAATCGACATTGTTTTAAACCTAAAGAAATTTCGGACAAGGGCGATGGCCGGACATCACAACATCGCCAACCGGAAGGCGCATAGTCCGTCACCGGAGAGCCGACCTCTAAAAACGACGTGCCTCCGGATGAGGCAATCCACAACCCTTTAAGTCTAAAACTATCGCTTTTCATATATCTCGGACATGCTAGGATCGCCCTTGTCCGACAGCACAGGAGGCCTATGCGTGCCAAATTCTGCAGCCCTGACGACGAAGGACGGCCGCTTCGGCTTTGAAGCCAAAGGCGATTCCGCGGCAACGCCGCTGGTGTTTCTGCATGGGATCGGCGGTGCGGGCCGCGGCTGGCGCCACCAGCTCGAAGCGTTCGGCGACCGCTACTACGCCATCGGCTGGGACATGCCGGGCTATGGCGGCTCAGAACAACTGCCAGAGCCAAGCATCCCGGCCTTCGCCGAAGCCCTGAAGGACTTTCTCGCGCAGATTGGCTCCAGGAAACCGGTGCTGGTCGGCCATTCCATTGGCGGCATGATCGTGCAGCGCTTCATGGTGGACTATCCCGATCTCGCCTGCGCCATCGTGCTGGCGCAGACCACCTCCGCCTTCGGCAGCTCCGACGGCGAATGGCAGAAGAATTTCATCGACGCCCGGCTTGGCCCGCTCGACCGTGGCGAGACCATGGTGTCGATGGCGCCGAAGCTGGTGGCAGGCCTGATCGGCGACAATCCGGATCCTGCCGGCCTTGAACTCGCACGCGACTGCATGGCCGCTGTGAAGCCCGACACCTACCGCGCCTCGATGAAGGCGATGATCGGGTTCGATCTGCGCAAGAACATCGCGGACATCAAAATACCGACTTTAGTCCTATCCGGTTCGAAAGACAACAACGCGCCGGCAAAGACGATGGCAAAGATGGCGGGCCTCGTGCCCGGGTCGACCTATGTCGAACTCGAGGGCGTCGGCCATCTCGCCAGTTTCGAACGTCCGCACGAATTCAACGAAGTACTCGCCGACTTCCTCAAAACCAGCCACAACCTTTCGGGGTCATCCTCATGAACAAGCCCGCCAGTAAGCCAGACCTCGACAGCATCGTCCTCGACAGCATCGTCCTCGACAAGCCGATGTTCGATCCGAAAGCCTATCGTCTCGATGACGAACAGGCCGGGCTGATCGCCAAGGCGCGCGAGCTGGCGCAGGCTAACTTCGCCGGTCGCGCGGCGAAGTGGGATACCGAGGCCACCTTCCCGCTGGAGAACTACAAGGACCTGCACAAGGCGGGTCTGCTGGGCATCTCGATCCCGAAAGCCAATGGCGGTTCGGGCGCCGGCTATCAGACCTATTCGCTCGCTGCCGCCGAAATCGGCCGTTATTGCGGCGCCACGGCACTCACCTGGAACATGCATGTCTGCTCGACGCTGTGGTCCGGCCCGCTGGCCGACGACCTCGACATGGATGACCAGATGCGCGCCGAACAGCACCGCCGCCGCGCTATCCACTACAAGCGCATCGTCGAAGACGGCGCGATCTATTCGCAGCCGTTCTCCGAAGGCGGCGCAGCAGCCGCCGGCGGCGTTGCATTCGGAACCGAAGCGAAGCCCGTCAAAGGCGGCTGGATCGTCAACGGCAAGAAGATCTTTGCGTCGCTGTCGGGCTTCGCCGATTACTACGGCGTGCTCTGCACCGAAGTCGCTGAGGGTGAGAAGGCTTCGCGCCGCAACACGCTGTATCTGGCGATTTCCGCCAAGTCCGAAGGCGTCTCGGTCGTTGGCGACTGGGATCCACTCGGCATGCGCGGCACGGTCTCCCGCACGCTGATCTTCAAGGACGTGTTTGTTCCGGAAGATGCAGCGCTGATGCCGCGCGGCGTCTACTTCCAGGCCGCGATGCGCTGGCCGCACATGTTCCTGACGCTGTCACCGACTTACGTCGGTCTCGCGCAGGCATCGTACGATTTCACCGTGAAGTATCTCCGCGGCGAAATCCCGGGCATGCCGCCAGTCAAGCGCCGGATGTATCCGACCAAGCAGATCGCCGTGGCGCAGATGCAGATCAAGCTCGAGCAGCTCAAGTCGACCTGGTTCCAGGCCGTGACCGAAGCCTGTGCCAATCCGAGCAAGGAGCAGGTCCTGCGCGCCTACACCGCGCAATACACCGTGATGGAAGGCGCCAACGAACTTGCGGCACTGGCGATCCGCACCTGCGGCGGTCAGGCCATGCTGAAGACGCTACCGCTGGAGCGCATCTATCGCGACAGCCGCTGCGGTGCGCTGATGCTGCCCTGGACCGCCGAGCTTTGCCTCGACCGCATCGGCCGAGAAGCACTCTATGAGGCCGGTGAGAAAGACGAGTAATCGTGGATCTCTCCAGCCTCATCGCCCGCAACGCCGCATTCACGCCGGACAAGCCCGCGATTCATTTCGAGGGCAAGACACTCAGCTATGCCGTGTTCAACGCGCGGATCGAGGCGACGGCGAAGGCACTGAAGACGGAATGCGGCGTTAGTCGCGGTGATCGCGTCGCGATCCTGAGCATGAACCGGCCAGACTATCTGGTCCTGCTCTATGCCTGCGCCCGCCTCGGCGCGATCATGGTGCCGCTGAACTGGCGGCTCGCGGTCGCCGAGCAGCTCTTCATCCTGTCCGATGCTTCGGTAAAGGTGCTGGTGCTTGAGGAAGGCTTTGCGGCCATCCTCCCGTCGCTTGCGAAGGACTTGCCGGATACGCGCGTGATCGCGTTCGATTTCGCGCTTGATGCCCCCGGCCAGACATTCGACACACTGCTGTCCCGCGCTTCCGGAGATGGCCGCAATCCGCATACCGACCTCTCCTGCCCGCTGCTGATCGTCTACACGTCAGGCACTACAGGCCGCCCGAAAGGCGCCGTGCTGCGCCAGGAAGCGCTGCTGTGGAACGGCGTGATGAGCCAGCACATGCATGGCCTCACATCGGACGATCACGTCCTGACCGTGCTGCCGTTCTTCCATGTCGGTGGCCTCAACATCCAGACCACGCCGGCGCTGCATCACGGCGCCACCGTGACAATCCATGCGCGCTTCACCCCGGACTCCACGCTGGCTGCAATCGCGCAGGAGCGACCGACCCTGACCGTCTGGGTACCCGCGATCATCCAGGCGATGAGCGAGCATCCCGGCTGGGCTGCGACCGATGTTTCCTGCCTCAAGGCCGTGTCCACCGGCTCCAGCATCGTGCCACCGCATCTAATCGAGCGCCTGACGGCGCGCGGCATTCCCGTGCTGCAGGTCTATGGTTCGACGGAGACCTGCCCGATCTCGGTCTATACGCGGCTCGGCGGCGACCTGTCGCGTACGGGATCGACGGGTTTGCCCGGCCTGTGCTGCGAAGCCATCATCATCGACGACGACGGCAACGAGCTGCCTGCCACTGCCACCGGCGAGATCGCGGTGCGCGGCCCCAACGTGTTCTACGAATATTGGGGCAACGAGGGCGCGACGCGCGAGGCACTGCATGACGGCTGGTATCGCACCGGCGATATCGGCACGCGCGACGATGACGGCTATTTCTGGGTCCACGACCGCAAGAAGAACATGATTATTTCCGGCGGCGAGAATGTCTATCCCGCCGAAGTCGAACGCGTGCTGCTCGAACATCCCGATGTCGCCGATTGCGGCGTCGTCGGTGTGCCCGATCCGAAATGGCAGGAAGTACCAGTCGCCTATGTGCTGCTGCGGCCGAATTGCAGCGTGAGCGCCGAAACACTGAAGGCCCATGTTCTCACGCAGCTCGCCCGCTACAAGCAGCCGCGCGACATCGTATTCGTCACTGACCTGCCGCGCACAGCGCTCGGCAAGGTGCAGCATTTCAAACTGAAGCAGGTTCAGGCGGCAACGCCGAGCGACGGAGAGACCAATTGAAGATCGCAGTATTGGGTGGCGGCAACGGTTCGTTCGCAGCCGCGGGTGATTTCGCACTGCAGGGCCATGACGTCCGCCTGTGGCGCCGCGACGCCGATGCTGTCGCCGAACACAACAAGGCCGGCTCGCGCATCAAGGTCAAGAATGCCCAGGGCACACACGACACCCAGTTGACGCTGGTGACGACTGATATCGCCGAGGTGATCAAGGACGTCGAACTGATCCTGTGCCCCGCACCCGCCTTTGCGCAGCCTGATATCGCCAAGCGGATCGCACCTCACCTCAAAGATGGTCAGGTCGTTTATCTGCCGCCTGCAACCTTCGGCTCGATGATATTCGCCAAGGCTGCGCATGACGCCGGCAACACCGCCAAGGTCGCCTTCGCCGAGACCGGCACGCTGCCCTGGCTCGCGCGCAAACACGGACCGTTCGAAGTGGCGATCACCATCCGCGCCAAGCGGCTGCCGACCGGCGTGTTCCCGCTTCACATGATGGACTATGCCTGCAAGGTCATCGACAAGGCCTTCCCCGGCGTGATCGAGCCCTGCGGCGATGCGCTGTCCGGCGCACTGATGAATGCCGGCCCGATCATCCATCCGCCGCTCATCGTCATGAATGCCGGGCCGCTTGAGCATTTTCCGACCTGGGACATTCACAAGGAAGGTACGCAGCCGGCTATCCGCCGCGTCACCGACCAACTCGACGCCGAGCGCATCGCGATCCGCGAGGCCTTTGGCTACAACGGCGCGCATTTCCCGCTGGCGGATCACTACGCCAAGGAAGGCGAAGAGTGGATGTATGGCCGCGGCTCGCATGATCGTCTCACCGACAGCGGTGACTGGCGCGAGCACATCGTGCTCACCGAGCACCGCTACATGCGCGAGGATCTGCGCACGGGCCTGTCGTTCTTCCTGTCCTGCGCCACGCTCGCGGGCGTCGAAACACCGCTGGCCAAAGCCTTCCTCGCCATCGGCGGCGCGATCTGCGGCGAAAATTTCCTGCAGGGTGGCCGCACGCTCGCAAGCCTCGGCTTCGGCGATCTCGATCAGGCCGCGCTGCTGAAGCTACTGCGCGAAGGCTTTGCCGCATGAGCGCCCGTGCCGCCATCGCATGTCTTGGCGCGGGTCGCATGGGCCGCGGCATCGCCGTCGCCTTTGCCTATGCGGGCCACAATGTCGCGATCGTCGACTTCAAGGCGCGCGACCTCGACAAGTTCAAGGCACTGGAAGCCGAGGCGCTTGGCGAGATCCGCAAGACCTTTGCCAGCATGGCGCGCTTCGGCCTGCTCACAGAAGCTGACATCGAAACACTGGTGTCACGCATCAGCGTTGTGCCGGAAGCCGGTGCGGGCGCTGCGCTCAGCAGTTCGGCGATCATTTTCGAAGGCGTGCCTGAGGTGCTCGATCAGAAGCGCGATGCGCTGGCGCGCGCCTCACAACTCGCAGGCCCCACGCCGATCATCGCATCGACGACGTCGACCATCCTCGTCGATGACATCTCCAGCGCCGTCGAGCATCCCGAGCGCTTCCTCAACGCACACTGGCTGAACCCGGCCTATCTCGTGCCACTGGTCGAAGTCTCGCCGGGCGCCAAGACCGATCCGGCGATTACCGTGCGGGTGAAGGAGATGCTCGAAGGCATCGGCAAGGTTCCCGTGGTTTGCGCCGCGACACCCGGCTATATTGTGCCGCGTATCCAGGCAATGGCCATGAACGAAGCCGCGCGCATGGTCGAGGAAGGCGTTGCCAGTCCCGAGGATATCGACAAGGCGATCAAATACGGTTTCGGATTCCGCTTCGCGGTGCTGGGTCTGCTCGAATTCGTCGATTGGGGCGGCGGCGACATTCTCTATTACGCCAGCAAGTACCTGACAGGCGCGCTGAACAACGATCGCTATTCGTCACCGGAGATCGTCGGCCGCAACATGGCCGAGGGCAAGATCGGCCTCAAGACCGGCGAAGGCTTTCTCAATTACGAGGGGCTCGATGTCGATGCCTATCGCGAAGGACGGCTGTCGGCGTTCGTGGATCTGCTGAAGCACTTTCAGTTGCAGAAGCCGCCGGTTTTGTAGCGACTGCGAACTCGGCCCCTCATCCTGAGGAGCCGCACACTTGCGCAGCGTCTCGAAGGATGGCCGCACATCCATTCATGGTTCGAGACGGCGCCGAAGAGGCGCCTCCTCACCATGAGGGCTGAGTGTTTGATAGCCGTCTTTACACTTCCGGGAAGCCCCGCAGCAGATAGCTGCGCAGCCAGTGCAGCAGGCTGTTCAGGATCAGGCCGAGCATCGAGATCATGATCAGCGGCACGAACATATCCACGGTCTGAAACGTGCGCGCGGCCTGCACCAGCATGTGACCGAGGCCATCGGTCGAGGTGATCATCTCGGCGAGGAATACCACGATGCAGGAGATCACGAGGCCGATGCGGCAGCCGGTGAGGATCGATGGCATCGCGGCGGGCAGCACCACCTTGAACAGGATCTGCCAGCGCGGCGTGCCGGCGGCCATCGCGGACCAGATCAGCTTCTGCTCGACCATCGACGCGCCGTAATAGGTCGAAAGCAGGATCGGGAACAGCGCGTCGGCAGTCACCAGCGTGATCTTGGAGGCGTGGTCGAAGCCGAGGATCAGCAGCAGCGCGGGATACAGCGCGATCTTCGGGATCGGCGCCAGCACGCGCACCAGCGGCTTGACGACGGCATTGACTGCCGGGCTCACCGCTGCAGCAAGACCGATGAACACGCCGACGACCACGGCAATGCCGAAGCCGGCGAACAGACGGATCAGCGTCGCGGCGATATCGTGCAGAAAGTCGCCGTTGAAGAAGTCCTTCGCCAGCTTTCCGAACACCGCGCCCGGCGGCGGCAACAAGCTCGTCGGCGCGAAGCCGAACGAGATCAGCGACTGCCACAGCGCGATGAACAGCACGATCGGCGTGATGCCCAGCAGAACCGAATTGATGCGTTCCTGGTTCATGTTGCGCTCACGTAAAGCTGAGAGGCATGTCGTCGCGCGGTTGCGACCAGCGCACGAGCGACAGGCGAAGCTTCTCGAAGGCCGCATCGAAGATGATGCCCATGGCGCCGATGATCAGGATCATCGCAAACACCGTGTCGTATTGTGCCATGTCGAGCGAGTTGAACAGGATGTTGCCGGCGCCGGACTGGCGCGCGATCATCTCGGAGGTGATCATGGTGATCAGCGCCAGCACGAGACCGGTGCGGCAGCCCGTGAGAATTTCAGGCAGCGCCGCGGGCAGCACGATGCGGAGCATGCGCATCGGCGCCGACATGCCCATCGCCGCACCAGACCACAGCATTTTTTCTTCAACGGCTTTGGAGCCCTGGAAAGCGTGATAGATGATCGGCAGACTGACACCAAGGAAGATGACGAGGATCTTGGAGACGTCGCCAACGCCCATCCAGAGCATGATGATGGGCATCAGCGCTGCTTTTGGCACGGGATAGATGATCATCATCAGCGGATTGAAGAACGACGCCACGGCCTTGATGCGCCCCATCAGCAAACCGAGCGGGATCGCAAACATCACCGCGAGTACGAGGCCGATGGCCATGCGACGGATGGAATCGAGAATGTTCAGCAGCGATCCCTTGTCCCCGAGGATCGACGGAATGGCCTTGATCGACTCCAGTGCCGTTGGGAAGCTTTCGGTATCCAGCCGCAGCGAGGCAATCTGCCAGACACACAGCAACCCGATGCAGGCGAACAATGGCGAAAGTGTCTTGAGCACCCCGCGCACGGTCATCACAGATGGTCCTTGCCGTCGTCGATCATCTTCTCGATATCGACGATGTATTTCTGGAAACGTGCGTCGAGCAGCAGATCGGCGCGCTTGCGCGGCCGCGGCAGATCGATATCGACGATTTCCTTGATACTGCCCGGCGAGCGCGACATCACGATCACCTTGTCTGAGAGATAGACGGCTTCCTCGACCGAATGGGTGACGAACAGCACCGTCTTGCGTTGTGTATCCCAGATGTCGAGCAGATCGTTCTGCAGCCGCGTGCGGGTATGCGCATCGAGCGCGCCGAACGGCTCATCCATCAGCAGCACGGCGGGATCGTAGGCCAGCGTGCGCGCGATCGCGACGCGCTGCTTCATGCCGCCGGAGAGTTCTTTCGGATAGAAATTCTCATAGCCCTTCAGGCCGACCATCTCGAGCAGCTTGCGGCCGCGCGTTTCGGCTTCAGCCTTCTTAATGCCCTGCTGGCGCATGCCATACATGACATTGCCGAGCACGTTCTTCCACGGAAACAGCGCGAATTCCTGAAACACCGGACCGCGATCGGGACCAGGTCCCGTGATCGCCTTGCCCTTCACCTTGGCGACGCCATCGGTGGGCTGCACGAAGCCGCCGACGATATAGAGCAAGGTCGACTTGCCGCAGCCTGAGGGTCCGAGGATCGAGACGAAGGCACCATCTTCGATGGTGAGGTTGATATCCGACAGCGCCAGATGGCTTTGCTTGCCGGAGGTCTGGAAGCGCTGCGAGACGTGCTCGATCTCGATCATGGCTGAAGCGGGTTTGCGGCCGGATAAAGGTTCCGACTCGGCGTGAGCGTCCGAACGTAGCGACACCACCTGCATTCCCGGTCCTTCATTTGCCATGCACGCATTGCAATCACGACGGCCCGACTGTGTCCATCATGCTGACGGACACAGCGTAGCCGGAAACTGCAATTACTTTAAGCTTCAAATTTATGCGGGCAACGCCTTTTTGCTAGTCAGCGCCTGCTGCGAACAAGTCAGTTTCCCGCAGCAGGACTTTCGGCGCTTTTGGTGCGTTTAGTCGCGGAAATACGGCTCCACAGGGCCGGACAGCTTGATCAGCAGCGGATTGCCGTACCGGTCCTTTGCCGCACCGGCGGGCACCTTCACCCAGCCTTCGCTGACGCAATATTCTTCGACATTGGTCTTCTCGGCGCCCTTGAAGCGAATGCCGACATCGCGCTGCAGCACTTCGGCATTGTAGAACGGGCTTCGCGGATCGGTGGACAGGCGATCGGGCAGATCGGCTGATGCATTGGTGTTATCGGTCATAGCAGCGCCTCGATTTTCTCTCGCAGTGATTCAGGTTTGGCGGTCGGCGCAAAACGCTCGACGACCCGTCCGGAACGGTCGATCAGGAATTTGGTAAAATTCCATTTGATCCCCGAACCCAGCAATCCGGACTTTTCAGATTTCAGGTAATTATACAATGGATGCGCCCCGGCGCCATTCACGTCGATCTTCTCAAACAGCGGGAAGGTGATGTGGTAATTGGCCTCGCAGAAGCGCTCGATCGCCTTGGCGTCGCCCGGCTCCTGCGCGCCGAACTGGTTGCAGGGAAAGCCCAGCACGGAAAATCCGCGCGGCGCAAAATCCTGCTGCAGCTTCTCCAGCCCCGCATATTGCGGCGTGAATCCGCAGGCGCTGGCGGTGTTGACGATCAGCAGCACCTTTCCTTCGAACTGCTTGAGCGCGACAGGCTCACCTGTCAGTGCGTTCGCAGAAAAATCGGAGATGCCGGTCATCGCACTGATCCCTCTCAGGCCGTCGCGGGGTCGCAAGGCATCGGCGGGGTACCGCCGGCCTCGATGGCTTCGCCGGCCAGCAGACACAGATCCTCGCGGTAACGGCCGGCGACGAGTTGCACGCCGGTCGGCGCACGGCCGACAAGACCCGTGGCGACGCTGAGCGCCGGCAGGCCCATGAAGGGAATCCCGATCTGCGGCATCTGGGCGGCCCAGACGCGATCGAACGATTCCTGGCCCTGCATATCCAGATGATCCGGGAACGGCAATTCGCCGGACATCGGCATCAGCACCACAGTATAGGTCTGCAGGAACAGCTCCCAGTCGCGCACGAAGGTGGAGCGGCGCACCAGCGCCCGTGACAGGCCGCCATTCTCGAAGTCCTTGAGCTTGTCCTTCTGTCCGCGCAGACAGACCAGTGCTGCGGGATCACCCTCGCGCACCGCCGCGTCCAGCATGCCCTGATAGCCATCGCCGAACCAGAGCTGCGTCTGCAAGGCGGCGGCCTCGCGCAGGGCCGGCGTGTTCTCGACTTCCTCGACGACCCACCCTGCCCGCTCCAGCCGCTTTCCGGCATCGCGCACCGCGGCCTCGACATCGGCGGTGATGGCGAGACCATCAGGCCGCAGGCACATGGCGGCGCGCTTCTCGCGCTTGGGTCCCTCCAGCGGCGCCGGCACCCACCAGGGATCGCGCGCATCGGGCTGCGACATAGCCGCAAGCCCGAGACGGACATCATTGATGGTGCGTGCCAAGGGACCGGACACCGCGGTGATCTGGCCGGAAATGATACGCTCGGGCAGCGCCTGATTATAGGCGGCGATGCGGCCGACGGTCGGACGCAGACCGTGCACGCCGCAGGCATAGGCGGGATAGCGGATCGAGCCGGCGATATCGGTGCCATGGGCGATGTGGCCGATGCCGGCGGCGACCGCGCTGCCTGCGCCGCCTGACGATCCGCCCGGCGTCAGCGACGGATCGCGCGGATTCTTGGTATCGCCATAGAGCTGATTGGTGGTGAACCAGCGATAGGAAAATGCCGGGCAATTGGTGCGGCCGATGATGACGGCGCCAGCCTTCAGCAGATTGTCGATCACCGGGCTGTTGGTCGTAGCGATGATCTCGTTCTGGATCTTTACGCCATTCGATGTCGGATAGGTCGCGTAGTCGATATTCACTTTGACGGTGATGGGCACGCCGCCGAGCGGACCGACATCGTCGCCGCGCGCAATCGCCGCATCGACCGCATCCGCCCGTGCCAGCGCCTCATTGGGTCGATGGTCGACCACGGCATTGATGGCAGGGTTCACAGCATCGAGCCGTGCGAGGCCAGCCACCGTCGCCTCCTTGGCGGACACCTTGCGGTCGCGAATGAGTGCGGAGAGGTCAGTTGCCGACAGGCGCCAGAGATCGTTCATGCAGTGCTCCATTGCTTGTCGCTTGTTAACGCAGGCGGCCGGAGATTGCCAATCAGGCACGATTTCGCAGTCTCGCGGCGCCGAAGCGTCCGAGCTATGAGCATTCCTTCCCACCCTCAATCGAGAGGGCGTGCGGAACGCCGGGTGCCCGTTGCACCCTTGGGCCTGATGCGAATGCGGTCTTCCGCAATTGAGAGTGCATCAGGACTTTCGGAGGCGCCGAGCAAGTGCCCGACGTTCCGCATACGGTGTTTTTTCGGTTGCCTGCACATCTGCCATGGCGAACGGTCCCATCACCAAAATTAATGTCCCAGGGCGGAGGGACAGGGTAGCCTCAAGCGAGTAAGCCGAACGCGTTTTGACTTGGTCGTCCGTCACACTGTCCAGGGAGTCTTTCCATCCCAAGATCGGCCGTCTCCTTGCCAGTGGCAGTGCTGGCGCAGATCCGTCCTGCCCGAAGACAGACGTCACCCGTGAACCGCGTAACGCCGCATCTCCGGCGTCCACCGCATCCAGCCCCGCGAACGTGACGATCGCGCTCGCCCCTCTCATCGGGGCCGGACGAAGGGGAAAATAATCCATGGCGGGATATTGTCAATAAGAAATAGGAAAAAATGTTAGGTGCTGGCTCGCCGCCCCACACTCGTCATTCCGGGGCGTGGCCGGCTCTTGCCGGACGCGAACCCGGAATCCCAGCATGTTCAGCGCAAAACACTCCGAGATTCCCCACCATTCCAAGTGGAATGGCTGAGGTTCGCGTCCGGCAAGTGCCAGCCGCGCCCCGGAATGACAGTGGGAGCTGAACATGTCGGGATTCCGGGCTCATTCCGGTCCGCTGTGCAGCCCGGCCTGCCCCGGAATGACGTCGCGCGGGTGAGCCCGCGCGACGTCACTTCACCCTTGCGAGAAAATAAGCCAGCTCCACGATTTGCGCTTCGGAGATCGACTGCATCACATCGGCCATGGTGGCATCGTAACCGTGGCGGGAGTTGTCCTTGTATTCGCGCATGGTCTTGGCGAGGTAGTCCTCGCGCTGGTTGGCAATGCGCGGGATATTGTCGCGGCCCGAGAAATCAGCGTTGTGGCAGCTATCGCAGCGAAATTGCGATGTCAGCGCCTTGGCGGCCTGCATCCGCGCGGGATCGCTAGCGATCCCCTGGGGATCGCCCGCCTCCAGCGCTGTCGGTTTCGGCAGCGTCGCGAGATAGTCAGAGAAACTGCGCAGGTCGTCGTCGGTAAAATCCTTCACCATGTCGTTCATCGGCTCCGCGACGCGGAGCTTCTCGCGAAACATGTAGATCTGGATCAGCGAATAGGCCGGCTGCTGCGCGCCGAGCGACGGCGTGTTCTCGGTTTCGGAGGTCCCCTTCTCGCCGTGGCAGGCGAGGCACGGCGCGGCGCGCTCGGTGATGGGTTCGGCGGCGAAGAGTGGGGACGTCGAGAGAAAAAGAGCTACGATGACGGCAAACGGGCGCATCGGCTTTGAACTTTCTGAATACTGAAACTCCGGCGTGGCGAATTCCTTCTCCCCGCTTGCGGGGAGAAGGTGAGGATGAGGGGGACTCTCACCGCGCTCGGAGCAAGTGGAGAGTCCCCCTCACCCGACTTTCACGCGCTTCGCGCGTTGCAGTCGACCTCTCCCCGCAAGCGGGGAGAGGTGAGAAAACGTCGTCACTTCTTGTCCGCCACCTTCTGCTTGCCATAGGTGATGCGATAGATCGCGCCGTTCCAGTCGTCGGAGACCAGCAGCGATCCGTCCTTCATCTGCAGCACGTCGACGGGGCGGCCGACATATTTGTTGTCCTCGATGAAGCCGGTGAGGAACGGCTCGACGGACTTCACCGTGCCGTCCTTGTTCAGCTTCGCGACAACGACGTCTCCGCCGAGCTTCTGAGTCTTGTTCCAGGAGCCATGGCGCGCGATGAAGATCGCATCCTTGTAGGCGGCCGGGAACATCTTGCCGGTGTAGAACCGCATGCCCAATGCCGCCGTATGCGACCCGAGCAGGCCGACCGGCGCGGTGTAGTCGGCGCAGGACTTGCCCCAGCCGAATTCCGGATCGAGGATATTGCCCTGCAGGCAATATGGCGCGCCGAAGTCTTCACCCGCCTTGGTGACACGGTTGAGTTCATCTTCCGGCACCGCTTCCGACATCCAGTCGCGGCCGTTGTCGGTGAAGTACATCTGCTTGGTGGTCGGATTCCAGTCGAAGCCGACGGTGTTGCGGACGCCCTTCACATAGATCTCGGCGCCGGTGCCATCGAGATTCATGCGGCGGATCTGGCCATGGGCCTCGTCATGCAGCACATTGTTGCCGGGCTGGCCGACCGGCACATAGAGCTTGTTGTCCGGGCCGATGCCGATGAACTTCCAGCCATGGGCTTCGTCCTTCGGCAGGTTGTCGTAGATCATGGTCGGCTTCGGCGGATTTTCGAGATTGTCTTCCACCTTGTCGATCTTCGAGATCTTCGACAGTTCGGCGATGTAGAGCGTGCCGTCCTTGAAGGCGAGACCGTTCGGGCGATAGAGGCCGGAGGCCAGCACCTTCACCTGGCGCTTGCCGTCATTGTTGATGACCGCGTAGACCTTGTCGACGAGGCGCGACCCCACAAAGACCGTGCCCTTGTCGCCTTCGCGCATCGAGCGCGCATTGGCCATGCCGGCGGCGTAAACCTCGATATTGAAGCCCGCGGGCACCTTCAGCTTCGCAGTCGGCAGCTTGTCGGCGGCGGACGGAATCGGCGGCGGCGCGACGGGCGCGAGCTTGGCTGCGGCAGCGCCATCGGGACGGCCGATCAGCGGCGAGCCGGGCGGCAGCGCAGGCGCCGCGGCGGCGACTGGCGCTGCTGCAGGTGCCGGAGCGGCAGCCTGCGGGGCGGCTGGTGCCGGTGCAGGAGCCGCTGCGGGAGCAGCAGGCGCTGCACTTGGAGCTGCACTTGGCGTGGCTGCAGGAGCCGGTGTTGCAGGTGATGTATCGGACTGCTGGGCAAAAGCGCCGCTTGTAAAGACACCGATGAACGCACCGGCAAGCAATGCCCGGCGCGCGGACGTGTAGACACTCATGGATCTCTCCCCTTTTTACGGAAGCCTTCTCTGCTCGCAGCGCATGAGATGCGCCGCCCCCGAGGCTTTCCGGATCGCACTGTTGGATATTTTTATGTCGCTGCGCAATCAAAACATCACGCGCGAGCAAGCCTGTGCGGATTCCCGCAATCGGCTAAAGCCTTTTCGGTTCTGATAGAGTTAGAACCGAGGCTCTAGCGTTGTGTATTGACGCGTTTTCTTGACGCGAACCAGTGCCCACTTCGCTCGACAACGCTCTAGTGCCGCGTTGCGGACTCATCGGTGGCATCGAGCAGTGCTTCGGTGAACGGAAATTCAAGCACGATCTCGCCGTCCTTGTCCGTCACCTCAAGCACCGCTTTGAGCAGATCGCTCGGCGTGCCCTCGGAGCGCAGCAATTGCAGGATCATCGACCGCGCCACATCCCAGGCATGATCGGGATCCCGCAGCTCCTCGCCTTCGGGATCGACCACCAGCTCGTCGTTGATGCGTGTGTTGAAGAAATAAAGCGGCATGGCAATTCTCTTGGCACTCGGCTTGGGCGCGGACGCAGAAGACCTCAGACCACGCGAATATCCGGAAGATGCGGCGGGCTGAGTACGAATCAATGCCTTTCAACCAAAGGCCTTCGCTATCTATGGAACGTTCTCGCCATTGCAATGTTGCAGCGCAACCGATTGTGCATTGCACGCATATTGTACCCCTATCGCTTCACATTGTGATGACGAAGTTGTTGGCGAACCTTTGAGCAGGGAATAGAGTTATGGTTATGCAGTACCTGACTGCAGATAAGCGGGAGAGAAATATGGCCTGGAAAGCACCGAAGATCGTCGAAGTTGCAGTCGGCATGGAAATCAACATGTACGCCTGCGCGGCGCGCAAGTAAGACTTGAGCTCAAGCTAAGTTTTGGGGGCGCCTTCGTCGACGACAGGCGCCCCGCGTCTTTTTACGAGACGCTAATTGGCCGGGATTCAGGGCGATCTCATGTTGCGTGTTGTCGTTCTTGGAGCCGCGGCCGGCGGCGGTGTTCCGCAGTGGAATTGCGGATGCCGGATTTGTCGTGCGGCGCGCGATGAGCGGCCAGACTTGCGGAGCGGTCAGGCCTCGATCGCGGTGTCGGCCGACAATGCCAACTGGTTCCTGATCAATGCCTCGCCCGACCTGCGACAACAGGTCACCGATACGCCCCAGCTTCACCCCCACCCCGATCATGTCAGACACTCGCCGATCGCGGGCGTGATCCTCACCAATGGCGAGGTCGATGCGGTGGCCGGGCTCTTGTCGATGCGGGAAGGTTCGCCATTTACAATCTATGCGCACACACGTGTGCTGGCGATCCTGAAAGCCAACAGCATTTTCAACGTGCTCTCGGACAAGAACGTGCGCCGCGACGCCATCGAGATTGATACGTCTTTCGAACCGAAGCTGCAGGATGGCGCGCCGTCCGGCCTGGAGGTGCTGCCTTTCGTCGTGCCCGGCAAGAGCGCGTGGTATCTGGAAGGCCAGGCACATCCGGCCGGTGAGGATGGCGACGGCGATACGCTGGGACTGCGGATCGCCGAGAAGGCCACCGGCAAGTATTTCTATTTCATTGCGGCCTGCGCGCGGGTGACGCCCGAACTGAAGACGCGCATCTCCGGCGCCCCGCTGGTGTTCTTCGACGGCACCGTGTGGCGCGACGACGAATTGATCGCCGCAGGATTGGGCCATAAGACCGGCCAGAGCATGGGGCATCTGTCGATGTCCGGCACGGATGGCGCGATCAGCGAACTGGCCGATGCCGGCATCGCCAGAAAGTTCTTTCTGCACATCAACAATTCGAACCCGGCGCTGCTGCATGATTCCACCGAGCGCGCCGCATTGACCACCGCCGGCTGGCAAATCCCCGGCAATGGCATGGAGATCACGCTGTGAACGCCCCAGGTGCTACCATGACAAGTGCAAACATGATCGGCGCCAACGCCATTTCCGCCTATTCGATTTCGCCAGGCGTGCCGCTGGACAATGCCGCGCAACTCGAAGAGACGCTGCGCCATATCGGCGCGACGCGCTATCACAGCCTACATCCGTTTCATAAATTGTTGCACGGCGGCAAGCTCAACAAGGGCCAGGTGCAGGCCTGGGCGCTGAACCGCTACTATTATCAGAGCACGATCCCCATCAAGGACGCCGTGGTGATCTCGCGCTTCCGCGACCGGGCGACACGCGTGGAATGGCGGCACCGCATCGAGGATCACGACGGTGATACCGGCGCCGAAGGCGGCATCGAGCGCTGGCTGAAGCTGACCGAAGGGCTCGGTCTCGACTCAGCCTATGTGGAATCCACCGAAGGCATTTTACCGGCGACGCGTTTCGCCGTGGAGGCCTATGTGCATTTCGTGCGTGACAAGACGCCGCTCGAGGCCATCGCCTCGTCGCTGACGGAACTGTTCGCCCCCAACCTGCATGAAGAGCGCATCTCTGGCATGCTGAAGCATTATGATTTCGTCAATCCGGACATCATGAGCTATTTCAGCCGCCGCCTGACCCAGGCGCCGCGCGATGCCGGCTTTGCGCTGGATTACGTCAAGCAGCACGCCAACACCCCGGCCGAGCGCCGCGCGGTTTGCAATGCACTGATCTTCAAGACCAATGTGTTGTGGGTGCAGCTCGATGCGCTGTATCATGCCTATGTCGATGGCCATGTGCCGCCGGGCGCGTTCGTCCCGGCCAAGTAAGAAGGCAACGATGACGGAGTTGCGCAGCAATCGTCGGATCAGTGTCAGCGAGGCCAGCAAGCCGATCTTGCCGCGCCACGCCCGGCTGAAGTTCGACGAGACGCGCCAGCGCTGGGTGATCCTGGCGCCGGAGCGTGTGCTGGCGCCGGACGATATCGCCGTGGAAATCCTGCAACTCTGTGACGGCGCACGCAGCGTGGCCGATATCATCGACCTGCTGGCGGCGAAATACGCCGCGCCGCGAGACGATATCGGTACCGATGTTCTCGCGATGCTGCAGGATCTCGCCGACAAGGGCTTTCTCACGCAAGCGCGGGAGAAGACATCATGAGCCCCACCCTCACCGACGCCAGCCCCGTCTTCACCGATCCCGCCGACAGTCTCGCTATCATGGAGCGGACGCGCTCGACTGCGGAAACCTTCGGCATTCCCCTCGCCGTGCTGGCCGAACTCACCCATCGCTGCCCGCTGCAATGTCCATACTGCTCCAATCCCGTGGAACTCGACCGCAGCAGCACCGAGCTGACCACCGACGAATGGAAGAAGGTGCTGTCCGAGCTCGCCGAAATCGGCGTGCTGCAGATCCACTTCTCCGGCGGCGAACCGACCGCGCGCAAGGACATCGTCGAGCTGGTGCAGCACGCGACGGATGTGGGCCTGTATTCCAACCTCATCACCTCGGCGGTGCTGCTGACGCGCGACAAGCTTTCCGCGCTCGCCGATGCCGGGCTATGCCATGTGCAGATCAGCTTCCAGGGCAATGAGCCCGTGGTTGCCGACCGCGTCGGCGGCTATCGCAATGGCCACGCGAAGAAGCTCGAAGTGGCCAAATGGACGCGCGAGCTCGACCTGCCGCTGACGGTGAATGCGGTGATGCACCGGCAGAACCTGCATCAGCTCGCTGACATCATCCAGATGGCCGTCGATCTCGATGCCGACCGGCTGGAAGTGGCCAATGTGCAGTATTACGGCTGGGCGTTGAAGAACCGCGCCGCTTTGATGCCGACCATCGACCAGATCGACGAGACCAGCCGCATCGTCGAGGATGCGCAGCTGCGCCTGAAAGGCATTCTCGATATCGACTATGTCGTGCCGGACTATTACGCGCTGCGGCCGAAGAAGTGCATGGGCGGCTGGGGCCGGCAGTTCTTCAACATCTCTCCATCAGGCAAGATCCTGCCGTGCCATGCCGCCGAGACCATCACCGGGATGGAATTCGAATCCGTGCGCTCCAATCATTCGATCGCCTGGATCTGGCAGAATTCCGAAGCCTTCAACCGCTATCGCGGCACCGGCTGGATGCCCGAGCCATGCCAGAGCTGCGCGTTCAAGGAAGTGGATTTCGGCGGCTGCCGCTGCCAGGCCTTCGCGCTGACCGGCGACGCCGGCAATACCGACCCCGCCTGCACGCTGTCGCCTGTTCACGCCGAAATCTTCAAACTGGCCGAGACGGAATCCACCGAGGGCCGCGACCGCTTCATCTATCGCAACTTCAAAGGCGGCACGCTGGAGCCGGACGCGGACGACGTCCATGGCCGCTGATGTCCCCGCCCCGGTGAATGCGGACCTGTTTGCGCCGCTGACCTCGGAACATCTGGATGTCGGCGACGGCCACGCAATCCATGTGGAGAGCGTCGGCCGCAGCGACGGCATTCCCGCAGTCTATCTGCATGGCGGCCCCGGCTCCGGCTGCCAGCCCGATCACCGCCGGCTGTTCGATCCGCAGCGTTTTCACACCGTGTTGTTCGATCAGCGCGGCGCCGGCCGCAGCAAGCCGAAAGGCAAGCGCGAGGCGAATACGCTGCCGCATCTGATCGCGGATATGGAAACGATCCGCACCCAATTCGGCTTCGACAAATGGCTCGTGGTCGGCGGCTCCTGGGGAGCGACGCTGGCGCTGGCCTATGCGCAGGCCCATCCCGAACGCGTGACCGGCATCGTGCTGCGCGCAACCTTTCTCGGCACGCGAGAAGAATTGCACGATGTCTTCAACGTTATGCTGCCGCGGCATTATCCGGGCCTGCATGGAGATTTTTTGAGCGCCCTTCCCGAAGCCGAGCGCGCCGATCCGCTGCCGAACTTCTATCGCCGCATTCTCGATGCCGATCCGGCCGTGCATGTCCCCGCGATCCGCGCCTGGGGCGGCACCGAAGCCATCCTGTCGGAAATCGCGCCGAAGCGCACGCGGCTCGACCGCGCCGAACTCGGCAACACCACGCGGCCGATGCCGGCCACACCGGCAATGGAAGCACATTACTTCAAGCACGACTGCTTCATGCGGCCACAGCAGCTCATGGAAGACGCCGGCAAACTCACCGGCATTCCCGGCGTCATAATTCAGGGCCGTTACGACTTCCTCTGCCCGCCCGCGACATCGCACGCCCTGGCCAGGCGCTGGATGAATGCCGAGGTGCGCATCGTTGAAAGCGCCGGTCACAGCCTCTATGACCCCGGCATGCGCGATGCGGTCATGAAGGCCATCGCCGATGTCGCGTCGAAACTGAAATAGGACTTCTGGAATGCCGATCAGAGGCACGGGAATGTTGATGACGTCGATGGATATCGACGCCAGCCATGAGCAGGAATTCAACCAATGGTACGACCGCGAGCATCTTGCCGAGCGCGTCGCCATCGAGGGCTTCGTCGAGGCCCGGCGTTACGTGGCCGTGAACGCCAGGCCGAAATATCTCGGGCTCTATTCGACCGCGACATTCGACGTGCTGGACAGTGATGCCTATCGCACGGCGCTGGCCAACCAGACCAAGTGGTCGCTGACCAATATCCGCCGCTTCCAGAACATGCTGCGTTCGGTGGCTCGGATCACTGTGAGCCGCGGTCAGGGCCGCGGCGCGGCACTTGGACTGGTGCGCATCCGGCCACCCGCCGAAGGCGCTGACAAACTGCGCAGCGCCATCGAAGCGAAGCTCGATCCCGGCGATATCAACGGCATCATTTCGATGCATCTGATGGAGAGCGATCCCCGGCTGTCGAAGCCGCTCACCGACGATCCCGCCGCACCCAATCCCGCCGCCCGCGACTGGTATGTGATGATCGACGGGACGGATGTCGACGCCGTCGCTGCGACCATGAAGGGCCGCTTCACTGCGGCCATTGCAGCGGCAAAGGCAGAGCTGATTTCCGAGGGGACCTACCGGCTGATGTGGGACCTGGCGAAGAGCGATCTTTGAATTCACGGTCGACGCGGCCTTTCTGAACCTCCCCCCGCTTGCGGGGAGAGGTCGGAGTCGGCGCGCAGCGACGGCTCCGGGTGAGGGGGAGTTAGAGGTGAAGCTCAGCAAAAGCCCCGCACCCCACCCTCTCCCCGCAAGTGCGGGGCGAGGGAGTGCATCGACCGCGCCCAGCATCGATTGAACGCATCCCGCTTCTGATGCGACCAAGGTGAACTGGCCCGCAACGGGCCGCCTCACCTTGCGAGACGTCGATGACCATCCGTGTGTTGTCCCTTCTGGTTCTCACCTCCGCTCTGACCATCGGCGGCCCGCTGGCGCGCGCCGAGGACGAGCCGGTCAAGGTCGATGCGGTGAAGGCAGCCGAATTCAACAAGCGCATGTTTGCCGGTCCGCTGGGTCCGAAGCTGACCTATGCCTGCTTCGTCCGGCGCTATGACGCCGAGCATCTGGCGCGGCATCCCAGCAGAAGGTCAGCACCATGAAGCTGCTGGTCGTCGCCGGGCATCCGCCCGAGGAAAGCTATACGCCCTACTCGTTCCGGCTCGGATTCAAATATCGCCATCGCAAAGGCGACTGGGATTCCAGCGGCTCCTGCGGCCAGATCCAGGATACCGACAAGGGCCAGGAGGTGAAGTTCGCATGCAGCGTCGATTGCGATGGCGGCGGCATCGCGATCGGCCTGGCCAAAGACATCGACGCAACGCTGGTTCGCGTCGAGCGGGTCCGCATCTGGCAGAACAGCAAGCCCGATGAAGAACCCGGCGCTGACGCGCTGACCGGCGGCGAGGACGACAAGATTTTCCGGCTCGACCGCACGAGTCTGAAGGAATGTGAATCGTTGATCACAGACCGCAAGGAACTCGCGGCGATGCGCAGCAAGTGAGCGTGATTGACGTCAAATCGGAGCGAGCTATGAATCGACGCAGCCTATTGTGGACCGCTCTGTCGTCGATCGGCGCGGGACTGGTCGCCTCGCAGGCCAGTGCGGCAGCGACTGACGCAAAGCCGTCTGCCAAGCTCAAGGTGGTCTATCACCTCGCCGATGCCGACCGGGTGAATTTCGCGCTCGGCAATATCCAGAACCACTTCGACGGCGTCGACGGCCCCGACAACGTTACCATCGCACTGGTCGTGCTCGGTCCGGCGCTGAAGTCATTTGCCCGGGCTTCCACCAATCCCGACATTACCGCGCGGGTCGCCAAATTCTCCAAGTCCGGCCTGCAACTGGCCGCCTGCGGCAACACCATGAAGGCGCAGGATGTGACGCTGGACGGCCTGCTGCCGGGCTTCACCATCGCCGACCGCGGCGGCGTGGTCCGGATCGCGGAGCTGCAGGCGCAGGGCTATCTGTATATTCGCCCCTGACCCCCTTCGCCGTCATTGCGAGGAGCCCTTGCGACGAAGCAATCCAGTCTTTCTTCGCTTTTGATCCTCTGGATTGCCGCGTCGCTTCGCTCCTCGCAATGACGTGAGCGGCTGGAGGCGCTCCCCAACCCACAAAACCGACGCACAAAATTTGCACAATTGTCATGCCGCCGGGCCAATCTGGCGAACACGGAATTGCGATCCGGCTCCCGCGCCCTGAATGGAACCGTTCGGCTTGCCATGCGTATGGGTTTGGGGCGATCATTGGAACCGGGCCGCGGAACGTTTCGCGCGGCGATCGGCCTTTTGATAATTGTAAGCAGAACAAGGCATCATGAATCCCGTCAAAGCACTCGAATCCCATGGTCAGGCCGTTTGGCTGGACTTCCTCGCCCGCGGCTTCGTCGCCAAAGGCGACCTCAAGAAGCTGATCGACACTGACGCCGTGAAGGGCGTGACGTCGAACCCGGCGATCTTCGAGAAGGCGATCGGAAGTTCGGACGAATATGATGCCCCGATTGCCGAGGCGCTGAAGTCCGGCGACAAATCGCCTGCCGACCTGTTCGAGCACATTGCCGTCGAGGACATCCAGCACGCCGCCGACGTGCTGAAACCGGTTTACGACAAGATGAAGGGCGACGACGGCTTCGTCAGCCTCGAAGTCTCGCCCTATCTCGCCAATGACACCAAGGGCACGGTCACTGAGGCGGAGCGCCTGTGGGCGAGCGTCAAGCGCCCAAACCTGATGGTGAAGGTGCCGGCAACGCCGGAGGGGCTGCCCGCGATCCAGCAACTGATCGGCGAAGGCATCAGCATCAATGTGACGCTGCTATTCGCGCAGAAGACCTATGTGGAGGTCGCCGAGGCCTATCTGAATGGTCTGGAAAAATATGTTGCCGGCGGCGGCGATCCCTCGCATGTGGCCAGCGTCGCCTCGTTCTTCGTCAGCCGCATCGATGCGCAGGTCGACAAGCAGCTCGACGACAAGATCGCCAAGGCCAATGATCCATCCGAGAAGGCGCGGCTCAAGGACCTCAAGGGCAAGGTCGCCATCGCCAATGCGAAACTCGCCTATCAGGAATATCTGGAACTGTTTGCCGGCCCGCGCTGGGAGAAACTGGCCGCCAAGGGCGCCAAGCCGCAGCGTCTGCTCTGGGCTTCCACCGGCGTGAAGAGCAAGGACTATCGTGACACGCTCTATGTGGAAGAGCTGATCGGCAAGAACACCGTCAACACCGTGCCGCCCGCCACGCTGGACGCGTTCCGCGACCACGGCGAGGTGCGCGACAGCCTCGAAGAGAATGTCGAGGATGCCAAGAAGGTGCTGGCCGACCTCGCCAAGACCGGCATCTCGCTCGACGCAATCACGACGCATCTTGTCGAGGACGGCGTCAAGCTGTTCGCCGACGCGGCCGACAAGCTGTACGGCGCCGTGGCGCACAAGCGCGCAACATCGCTGGGTAACGGGATCGGATCGCAGAAGCTGGCGCTGGGCGACGGCATCACGAAGAAGGTCGCAACCTCAACCGAAGAGTGGCGTGGTTCGGCGAAGATCCGCCGGCTCTGGCACAAGGACAAATCGGTCTGGACCGGCGCGGACGAAGACAAGTGGCTGGGCTGGCTGAATAGCACCTTTGACGAGAAGGCCAAGCTCGTCGACTACAACGACTTCGCCAAATGGGTGAAGGCGCAGGGATTCACTGATGCGGTGGTGCTCGGCATGGGCGGATCGAGCCTTGGGCCGGAAGTGCTGGCGCAGACCTTTGCCAAGGTGGCGGGCTTCCCGAAACTGCATGTGCTGGATTCCACCGATCCCGCGCAGGTCGCGGCTATGGGCAAAGCCGTGAAGATCGCCTCGACGCTGTTCATCGTCTCCAGCAAATCCGGCGGCACCACCGAGCCGAATGTGATGAAGAACTACTTCTTCGACGAGGTGACCAAGGCGGTCGGCGCCGACAAGGCCGGCGGCCATTTCGTCGCCGTGACCGATCCCGGCTCGTCTTTGGAGAAGGTCGCGAAGACCCAAAAGTTTGCGCGCATCTTCCATGGTGATCCCACCATCGGCGGGCGCTATTCGGTGCTGTCGCCGTTCGGCCTCGTGCCGGCGGCTGCAGCGGGCGTCGATCTCACCAAGCTGCTCGATCTCACGCTGTCGATGGTCCGCTCCTGTGGGCCGGACGTGCCACCCGCTGAAAATCCCGGCGTCCAGCTCGGCCTTGCCATGGGCAATGCCGGGCTCGACGGCCGCGACAAGGTCACGATCTTGTCCTCGAAGAAAATCGCCGATTTCGGCGCATGGGCCGAACAGCTCATCGCCGAATCCACCGGCAAGGATGGCAAGGGCCTGATCCCCATCGACGGCGAGACGCTGGGCGAGCCCTCAGTCTATGGCACCGATCGCTTCTTTATCGATCTGCGCACATCAGGCGAAGACGACAAGGGACATGACGACAAGCTGGCTGCGCTGGAGAAGGCGGGCCATCCCGTCGCGCGCATCGTGATGCCGTCCATCGATCATCTCGGCCAGGAATTCTTCCGCTTCGAAATCGCGACAGCCGTCGCGGGATCGATTCTGGGCATCAACCCGTTCAACCAGCCAGATGTGGAAGCCGCCAAGATCAAGACGCGCGAGCTGACGGAGGCCTTCGAGAAGACCGGTTCGCTGCCGCCGGAGACGCCGGTGGTGTCCTCCAAGGAGGCCGATCTCTATACGGACGACAGCAATGCCGAACTGCTGAAGAAGGCCGGCGCCAATGGCGATCTGACCTCGTGGCTGAAGGCGCATTTCCGCCGCGTCACCCCCGGCGATTACGTGGCCCTGCTCGCTTATGTCGAACGCGATAGCGCCCATATCGACACGCTGCAGCAGATGCGGATGGCGGTGCGCGACAAGAAGAAGGTGGCCACCTGCGCCGAATTCGGCCCGCGCTTCCTGCATTCGACGGGCCAAGCCTACAAAGGCGGGCCGGATACCGGCGTGTTCCTGCAGATCACGGCTGACGATGCCAAGGATCTTGCCATTCCCGATTACCGCGCCTCGTTCGGTGTCATCAAGGCGGCACAGGCGCGTGGTGACTTCGGCGTACTGACCGATCGCAACCGCCGCGCGCTGCGCATCCATCTCAAGGGCGATCTCAAGGCCGGACTTGCTGTTCTCGACAAGGCGATGACTGCCGCATTGAACTAAACGACGATCCGCATGGCCCGGACATTGCTTCGGGTCATGCGCAATCAATAAAGGACATCACACAATGCAGCTCGGCATGATCGGTCTCGGCCGAATGGGCGGAAATATTGTCCGCCGCCTGATGAAGAACGGTCACACCGCGGTTGTCTATGACAAGGACGCCAAGGCCGTCAGCGGCCTTGCCTCCGAAGGTGCCATCGGCGGATCGTCGCTCGAAGATTTCGTCAAGAAGCTCGACAAGCCGCGCGCCGTCTGGGTGATGTTGCCCGCCGGCAAGATCACCGAGACCACCATCGATGCGCTGACTAGGCTGCTGGAGCCCGGCGACACCGTCATCGACGGCGGCAACACGTTCTGGCAGGACGACGTTCGCCGCGGCAAGGCGCTGAAGGAGAAGGGCCTCTTCTATATCGACGTCGGCACGTCCGGCGGCGTCTGGGGCATCGATCGCGGCTATTGCATGATGATCGGCGGTGAAAAGAGCGTCGTCGATCGGCTCGATCCGATCTTCAAGACGCTGGCGCCTGGGATCGGCGACATCCCGCGTACGCCGGGCCGCGACAACAGCGATCCGCGCATCGAGAACGGCTACATCCATGCAGGCCCCGTCGGCGCCGGGCATTTCGTCAAGATGGTCCATAACGGCATCGAATACGGATTGATGCAGGCCTATGCCGAAGGCTTCGACATCATGAAGAACGCCAATATCGAGGCGCTGCCGGAAGCGCATCGCTTCGACCTCAACCTGCCCGATATAGCCGAAGTCTGGCGCCGTGGCAGCGTGATCCCGTCCTGGCTGCTCGACCTCACCTCCTCCGCGCTCGCCAAGAACGAGACGCTCGATACTTACTCAGGCTTCGTCGAGGATTCCGGCGAAGGCCGCTGGACGGTGAATGCCGCCATCGACGAAGCGGTGCCCGCCGAGGTTCTGACGGCAGCGCTGTTTGCGCGGTTTCGCTCGCGCAAGGAGCACACATTTGCAGAAAAGATTCTATCCGCGATGCGCGCCGGTTTCGGCGGCCACAAAGAGCCCGATCAGCATCCGGATCCAAAACGGCAGGACGCGCCTGATATCATCAAACCAAAGGCGTAGCCCGCATGACCGAGATACAAGCTCCAGGCCCTGCCAAATCCAAGAAGAAGCCAGACCCTTGCGCATTCGTGATCTTCGGCGTCACCGGCGATCTCGCACACCGGCTGGTCATCGCGGCGCTTTATAACCTTCAGGCGGCCGATCTTCTGCCGGAGAAATTCTGCGTCGTCGGCATCGCCCGCAAGGACATGACCGGCGCGGAACTCCGCGACGACCTGATGAAGGGCCTGAAGCAATATGCGACGCGCCCGGTCGACGACGCCATCGCACAGAAGCTGCTCAATTGTGTCACCTGCATCGAGGCCGATCCGGGCGAGCCGGATTCCTTCGATCGCATGCGTGACCAGCTCGACAAACTCGAGGAAGCGCGCGGCACCGGCGGCAATCGCCTGTTCTATCTGGCGACGCCGCCTTCGGCCTTCGCGCCGATCGCGCGTCAGCTCGGCCGCACCGGCATGCTGAAGGAAAACGGCTCGTGGCGCCGCCTCGTGGTCGAGAAGCCGTTCGGCACCGACCTTGAATCCGCGAAGAAGCTGAACAATGAACTGCTCGGCCTGATGAACGAGCAGCAGATCTACCGGATCGATCACTATCTCGGCAAGGAGACGGTGCAGAACATCCTGGTGCTGCGCTTTGCCAATGGCATGTTCGAGCCGATCTGGAATCGCAACCATATCGATCACGTGCAGATCACCGTGGACGAGAAACTCGGCGTCGGCCATCGCGGCTCGTTCTATGACGCCACCGGCGCGCTGCGCGACATGGTGCCCAACCATCTGTTCCAGCTGCTGTCGCTGGTGGCCATGGAGCCGCCCGCGCGGTTCGAGGCCAATGCGGTGCGCTCCGAGAAGGCCGAAGTGCTCGCCGCCGTCACCACGCAGACCGAGGCCGAAGCACTGCAGAATTCGGTTCGCGCGCAATATGTCGCCGGCCATGTCGGCGATACCGACATTGGTGATTATCTGAAGACCAAGGACGTCAAGGAAGGCAGTACCACCGAGACCTATGCAGCGATGAAGCTGTCGATCGACAACTGGCGCTGGGCCGGCGTTCCCTTTTATCTGCGTACCGGCAAGGCACTCGGCATCAAGCGCACCGAAGTGGCGATCAAGTTCAAGCAAGCACCCTTCGCCATGTTCCGCGACATGTCCGTGGAAAGCCTCGCCGAGAACTTTCTCGTTATCGCGGTGGAGCCGAACGAAGGCATCTCGCTGAAGTTCAATACCAAGGTGCCCGGTCCCGCTGTGGAGATCGACGGCGTCGAGATGAAGTTCCGCTATAAGGACTACTTCCAGGCTGCACCGGCGACGGGCTATGAGACGCTGATCTATGACTGCATGATCGGCGACAACATCCTGTTCCAGCGCGCCGACAGCGTGGAAGCCGGCTGGCGTGCCGTGCAGCCATTCCTCGATGCCTGGAAGAAGGCCGGCAAGGACGGGCTAAAGACCTACAACGCCGGCAGCGAAGGTCCCGAGGAAGCCGACGACCTGCTCAAGCGCGATGGTCGTAGCTGGCGCGTACTGAGCTGACGCCATGACAGCGCCCAATCGCCATATCGTCGTGGTCGAGGATGCGGTGGCTCTCGCCGAGGCCGCAGCCGACCGGCTGATCGAGCGCATCGAAGCCAATCCCGGCCGCATCGCAATCTGCATGACCGGCGGATCGAGCCCGAAGCGCCTCTATGAACTGCTCGCCACCGAACCCTATCGCAGCGAAATCCCCTGGGATCGCGTACACTGGTTCATCGGCGATGATCGTTTCGTGCCGTCAGGCGATCCGCTCAACAACATGAGTATGGCGCGAACTGCGTTTCTGGATACATGCGCGCCGCTTGCGAATGTGCACCCGATCAAGACCGATGCGGCGAATCCGGATGAAGCCGCTGCGCTCTATACGCGCGAGCTGCAGTTGTTCTACGGAGCCGACAAGCTCGATAAAGCCAAACCGCTGTTCGATCTGGTGTTGCTCGGCGTCGGCCCCGATGGTCACGTGGCATCGTTGTTCCCCAGCTATCCAGCCATCGAGATCAAGGACCGCTGGGTTGTCGGCGTGCCCGAAGCCCATGTGAAGCCTTTCGTGCCGCGCGTCAGCCTGACGCTGCCGGCACTCGCCTCATGCCGCGAGATGCTGTTCCTGATGAGCGGCGAGGACAAGCGCGCGATCCTGACCCGGGTGCTGAAGGGCGAGGATCTGCCAGCCAATCGCGCGCGGTCGGACGGCGAAACCGTGTGGCTGTGCGACAAGGCCGCCCTGCCGGACGACGCGCGTGGCTGACACCGCGCCCAAGACTCTGGCACCCAAGATCCTGGCACCCAAGGCTCTGGTGGTGATGGGCGTCTCCAGCTCAGGCAAGAGCACGATCGCGAAGACGCTTGCTGAACGCCTCGGCTGGCGCTTCGCCGATGGCGACGATTTTCACCCGAAGGCAAATATCGAGAAGCAGCGCGCGGGCCAGCCACTCACCGACGACGATCGCTGGCCCTGGCTGCAGGCCATTGCCGACGAGATCGACCGCGTCACCGCCGATAAGCTTGTCGTCGCCTGTTCTGCGCTCAAGCGCGCCTATCGCGATCTGCTATTGCACGGCCGCGACGACATTCGCATCGTCTATCTCGACGGCTCCAGGGAGCTAATCGCCAAGCGCATGGCGGCGCGGAAGAATCATTTCATGCCGCCGACGCTGCTCGACAGTCAGTTCAAGACGCTCGAAATCCCTGGCCCAGACGAACGCCCGATCACAGTATCCATCGACGACGATGTCGACGGCATCGTCTCCGCCATCATCAAACAACTGCCGGCCTGAAGGATCAAACCATGACCAAAATCGCTCTCGTGGTGTCCGATGTCGACGGCACACTCGTCACCCACGACAAACGCCTCACCGACACGGCCAAGGCGGCCGTGAAGAAACTGGAAGACGCCGGCATCGGGTTCACGATCACGTCGAGCCGCCCGCCCGTCGGCATGCGCTTCCTCGTGAAGCCACTGGGGATCACGCTGCCGATCGGCCCATTCAACGGCAGCTCCATGGTGGACGGCGACCTCAAGCCGATCATGCAGCACCTGATCCCGGAAGCTGCCACCAAGCGCGCCATCGAAGTGTTGGAAGACCACGGCGTCGATATCTGGATATTCACCAATGACGAATGGGTGATCAAGCGCGACGACGGCAAATATGTGCCGCACGAGCGCGACACCATCCAGCATGAAGCCGTGATGGTCGACGACTTCTCGCCCTACCTCGCCAGGGCCTGCAAGATCGTCGGTGCGAGCCAGGATTTTCCATTGCTGGAACGCTGCGAGGGCGCGATGCAGAAGGCGCTGGGCGATACGGCTGTCGCGGTGCGCTCGCAGAACTATTATCTCGACATCACACCGCCCAATCAGAACAAGGGCACTTTCGTGCAGGCGATGGCGCAGCGGCTGGGCATCTCCCTTGAGGCCATCGCCACCATCGGCGACATGCGCAACGATCTGCCGATGTTCAAGGTGTCAGGCATGTCGGTCGCGATGGGCAACGCGAGTGACGACGTGAAATCGCAGGCGACGGATGTGACATCGTCGAACGAAGAGGAAGGCTTTGCGGGCGCGGTGGAGATGATTTTGAAAAGGAATGCGGGGCGCTGAGGCGCTCTGGCACCCGTGGCTTCCCTCCCCCAAGCGGCGTAGCCGCGCAGTGGGGTCTGGCGGACGAATTCGTCCGTCATGAGTCGGCCGATAGGCCGGGGTGGGGTGTCCCAGCAGACGACAAAGTGAGCGGAAGCACCCCACCCGTCTCGACCGCTGCGCGGTCGATCCACCTCCCCACTGCGCGCAGCTTCTCTGCGCTTGAGGGAGGGATAAGAAAGAGCTACTTCGCCCGCTCTACCTTCTTCTCCTGCGGACGCTTGGCGCTCGCCAGATTATGCGCCACGGCGATCAACGCGATATGGGTCAGCGCCTGCGGGAAGTTGCCGGTCTGGCGTTTGACGCCGCTGTCATATTCCTCCGCCAGCAGCCCGACATCATTGGCGATCGCGACGACGCGATTGAAGAGTTCTTCCGCCTTGGCGATCTCGCCCATCTTGATATAGGCCTCGGCCAGCCACAGGCTGCAGGCGAGGAACGCCCCCTCGGCGGGTTGAACCTCGCCAGTGACCTCGCGTGGATCGTGGCGCAGCACGAAGCCGTCACGTATCAGATATTTCTCGACCGCTGCGATCGTGCCCTTCACGCGAGGATCGTCGGCCGGAAGAAACCCCAGAGCCGGCAGCAGCAGAATGGCGCCGTCGAGCACGTCCGAGCCATAGGATTCCACGAAGGTGTTTTCGCGGGGATCGAACCCTTTCTCGCAGACGTCGCGATGAATCTCCTTGCGCAGTGCCTTCCACGTGTCGACGGGGCCTTTGAGATTAAAGGTCTCGGCGCTCTTGATGGCGCGGTCGAACGCAACCCAGCAGCCGACTTTCGACAGCACATAGTGCTTGCCGGGGCCGCGGCGCTCCCAGATGCCGTGATCGGGCTTATTCCAGACAGAAGCGAGATGTTCGAGGATCTCGCATTCCACCGCCCAGGTGCCATCCTCGAGATCGAGTTTGGCAACGCGAGTCTGGTGGAAGGCGTCAATCAACTCGCCATAGACATCAAGCTGCAATTGCGCATGCGCGGCATTGCCGACGCGCACCGGCAGCGCGCCGCCATAGCCGGGCAACCAATCGGCCTCCCATTCGAGCAAGCGGCGCTGGCCCATGATGCCATACATGATCTGCATCTCGGCCGGTGCGCCGGCGACAGCGCGCAGCAGCCAGCGATACCAGGCGCGCGCCTCATCAGTGTAGCCGCTGTTCATCAGCACCAGCAGCGTGAATGTCGCATCGCGCAGCCAGCAGAAGCGATAGTCCCAATTTCTGGAGCCGCCGAGCTTTTCGGGCAGCGACGTGGTCGGCGCCGCGACGATACCGCCGGATGGCGCATAGATCAGCGCCTTCAGCGTGATCAGCGAGCGCATCACGAGATCACGGTGCTCGCCTTTGTAGGTGCAGCGGCTGCTCCATTCCTTCCAGAATTCCTCCGTGTCCTTCAGCGCCTCGTCGACATTGATCGGCGCTGGCACTTTGAGATGCGAAGGCCCATAGGTCAGCACGAACGGGATGCTGTCGCCCTGTTTGACTTCGAATTTCGCGACGGTCGTGAGGTTCTCGCCGTGGGTCTCGACGGGCGTGTGCAGCACGGTCATGTCGGGCCCGCAAATCGCCAGCACTCCGCCGTCCCTGTCGCGCTTCACCCAGGGGATGGCCGCGCCGAATCCGAAGCGGATGATCAGCTCCATCCGGACCGTCACCGTGCCGCGATCGCCGCGGACGATGCGCACCACATCAGAGGCGGCGCCGCGCGGCGGCATGAAGTCGATCAGCGTGATGGCGCCGTCATCCGTCTCCAGCGTGGTTTCCAGAATGAGGGAGTCGCCGCGATAGCGCCGTTTGCATGCCGTGATCGGAGCGTCGGGCGTGATTTGCCAGCGGCCGTGATCCTTGGTGCCGAGCAGCGCGGTAAAGCAGGCGTCGGAATCGAAGGCCGGCCAGCACAGCCAGTCGATCGATCCGTTGCGGTTGACGAGAGCGGCGGTCTCACAATCGCCGATCAGCGCGTAATCTTCGATATTGCTGTACAAAGTCTTTCCGCCACCTGACAAAATTTAGGTCAATGCGGACAAACTCCTGTCCGCGGTTGCAATGTGCAGCGCGTCACGATCGATCGACGTGGCCATCGTCTCCACCGTGGCCGGCAGCCGCTGCCGCCAGTTCGGATGCTCATTGATGGTGCCGGGAATATTCGGTTGATCGATCACACCCAACAGGTCTTCCAACGCGACGGCCAGCAAACGGGTCCGCGTGCGCGCGAGAAAGTGAGCGACGGCGTAGAAGTCTTCGGTATTGATGCCCTGCGCTCGCAGCGCCTCGCCGAGCATCTGCAGCGCGTAACGGCGGGCATCGTCGCTCTCGCCGGGATCGATGCCCAGCGAGCGCTTCAGCTGCAAATCGTGCAGGCTGCGCCAACCGGCATAGGTCGGCAGATCGTGGGTATTGAAGGTCACCAGTGCATTCGGCGCGTAATAATCGACGCCGCGGAACGCATAGCGTTCATCGCGCTCGAACATCATCACCAGATACGACCAGATGCCCCAGGATGCGAGATGATCGCGGAAGCCGTCCGGCACGGTACCGAGGTCCTCACCGATCACCACGCAGCGATTGGCGACGCTCTCCTGCGCCGTCACCGCCAGCAGCGCTTCCAGCGGCATCTTTACATAGGCGCCGTTATCGGCGTCGTAGCCGTGCGGCACGACGTAAAGGCGATTAAGGCCGAGCACGTGATCGAGCCTGACAGCACCGGCATAGCGCATCGAGGCGCGCAACATGTCCTTGAACGGCGCGAAGCCCTGCACTTCCAGCCCTGCGGCATTGAAGCCGGCGAGACCCCAGTTCTGCCCGGCGGGCTGCAGCGCATCGGGCGGCGCGCCGACGGACAGATGACGCGAAATCGCGATCTGCTCATTCCAGGCATCGAAGCCGCCGGACTGTACGCCGACGGCGACGTCGAGATAGAGGCCGACGGGCATGCCGAGCTTCGTCGTCAGATCGAAACACGCCTTGAGCTGCAGGTCGGCATTCCACTGCACGTATTCGATGTAAGCCACGTCCTTGCCGTCCGGTCCGGCGCGGAAGGCGTCGCAGGTCGCGTCATCGGGCAGCAGCCATTCCGACGGCCAGTCCCACCACGCGGTCTGCTGCTGATGCCGCAGCACCTCGAAACAGGCGAAGCGCGTCAGCAGCGGCGCGCGCTCGGCGCGGAATGCGGCAAAGGCCTTCTGACGCTCGGATGTCGGATCGGCATAAAATGTCTCAAAGGCGGCACGCATCGCTGTCGACTTGACCGCGGCGATATCGACATAGTCGACGAACTTGCTGGCGCGCATAGTGGCCAGCATATCGCCGCTGTCATTGGCCGCATATTCGGGCAGCGCCTCGACGTTGATATAAAGCGGATTGAGAAACAGCCGGCTGTTCGGCGAATACGGGCTGCATTCGGCCGGCCGGTCGTCGAACAGCGCATGCAGCGGATTAAGCCCGACACCGCCGGCGCCGCTCGAGGCGGCCAGTCTGATCAGGTCCTGCAGATCGGTGAAGTCGCCGATGCCCCAGTTGCGCTCGGAGCGCACGCCGTAGAGCTGTACGGCGAGAATCCAGGAGCGATCGAAGGTCCCGGGAAATGCCTTGGACGGCGCGACGATGAACGGCACCTCATCGGGGAATTTCTTGGCGTCGACCAGCCTGAGCCGGTGCACGCCGACCGGCAGATCGCGCGGCCAGGTGATCTCGCGCCCCTCCGTCGTTCCCTCGGCGATAACCTTAACCCCGTCGAGAATTTTCCAGGTCAGGGGAAACGTGGCAGCCTCATTGAGGACCGTACGGGCACCCTCGCCGGCCCGGACCACGACCGGACTCGCCACGAAGCGATGCGGCGTGCGCACCGGCATGGCGTCCAGAATGAGCTTCAGGGCAGCTTCGCCCGTGGTGTGCCACTGGCCCTGACCGTCGTGAAAACCGGTCTGGATTCCGAGTTCGGCAGCTTTGGTGAAAAGGTCCATTCGGCACGCTGTTTGCAGAGCAACAATCGAAAGTTGCTGGGAAATTTCTGAATTTGCGGAAGAGGATAGCCGATTTCAACGCGTCGATCTAAGCTGAGTTCCATGGGGAACCAAACCCCTGTCACGGGGCTTTGTATATGATCGCACCGTCTCTTTTTGAAAAATCGAACAGGGACGACACCTCATGATGGCATCACCGTGAACAGAACATCCCAAATCGTGGACACCGCCGGTATCGGCGGGGCTTTCCATATCGAAAACATCTATCCGATCATCGACGCTGGCCGCTTCCCGGTCAAACGCATCGTGGGCGAACCTGTCGCTGTCTATGCCGACCTGTACCGCGATGGTCACGAGATCATCGCCGCTGCCATTGTCTGGCGCCGTGAACAGGACCGCGAGTGGAATCGGGTCCCGATGACGCTGGAAGTGAACGACCGCTGGGGCGGCTCATTCATCCCCGATGGCATCGGACGCTATGTCTATGCGATCGAGGCCTGGACCGACGAATTCGCGACCTGGCGCCACGGCTTCGAGCTGAAGCTGAAGGCCGGACAGGACGTCACGCTGGATGCGCTGGAAGGCGCCGGCCTGATGACCAAGGCGCAGAATGGCGGGCCCGAGGCTTCGGCGCTCATCGTCAAGCAATGCGAGAATTTCCTGCAGACCGGCGACAACGAGCCGCTGCTGTCACCCGAGCTGCGCACCGCCATGGCCGAAGCGCAGTTGCGGCCTGACCTGACGCGCTCGCCGCTGCTGCCGCTGATGATCGACCGTGAGCGTGCCCGCAACGGTGCGTGGTACGAGATGGTGCCGCGCAGCCAGAGCACAGTGCCCGGCCAGCATGGCACGTTCCGCGACTGTATTGCCCGCCTGCCCGACGTGCAGGCCATGGGCTTCGACGTGCTGTATTTCACGCCGATCCACCCCATCGGCAAGACCAACCGCAAGGGCAAGAACAATTCACTGACCTCCGAGCCCGGCGATGTCGGCAGCCCCTATGCCATTGGCGGCGCCGAGGGCGGCCATGATGCATTGCATCCGCAGCTCGGCACCATGGAGGATTTCCATGCGCTGATCGCTGCGTGCAAAGAGCATGGTCTGGAAGTGGCGATCGACGTCGCCGTGCAGTGCTCGCCGGATCATCCGTGGGTCAAGGACCATCCGGACTGGTTCAAGCGCCGGCCGGACGGTTCGATGAAATATGCGGAGAATCCGCCAAAAAAATACGAAGACATCCACAATCCCGACTTCGACTGCGAGGACGCGGGATCGCTGTGGAACGCGCTCCGCGACATGCTGCTGTTCTGGTGCGACCAGGGCGTCAAGATCTTCCGCATCGACAATCCGCACACCAAGCCGTTGCGGTTCTGGGAATGGGCGATCCATGAGGTGCAGATCAGGCATCCGGACGCGCTGTTTCTGGCGGAGGCCTTCACGCGCCCGAAGCTGATGAAGGGCCTTGCCAAGCTCGGCTTCTCGCAGAGCTACACCTATTTCACCTGGCGCACCGCGAAGTGGGAGATCGAGCAATATCTCAACGAACTATGCGGCTATCCCGAGCGTGAATTCTATCGCCCGAACTTCTTCGTCAACACGCCGGACATCCTGCCCTATCACCTGCAATCCGGCGAAGCCTGGATGTTCAAGGCGCGGGTGGCGCTGGCGGCCGCGCTGTCGTCGACCTATGGCATCTATAACGGTTTCGAATTGCTCGAACACGAGGCGATTCCCGGCAAGGAGGAATATCTGAACTCGGAGAAATACGAGATCAGGACCCGCGACTGGAATGCGCCGGGGAATATCAAGCCCTACATCACCGCGCTGAACCACGCGCGCCGCGCCAACCCGGCGCTGCAGCAGACATCGAACCTGCGCTTCATGCCGGTGGAGAACGACAACATCATCGGCTTCGTGAAGGAGTCGGTGGATGGCACCAATACGGTCGCCGGCGCCATCGCCCTGTCACGCGACGCTTACGAATTCTGGCTGCCGATCGACACGCAAGTCACGGTCGATGGCGAGAAGCGCAACGTCGCCGCCGTCGAGAACATCATTACCGGCGAGCGCCATGGCGTCGAATGGGGCGGCATCCGCCTGCGTCTCGATCCCCAGCGCGATCCCGCCATCTTCTTCCGTTGCCTCGCCTGAAAGCGTTGACATGAACGTAATGACCGATATCGACGTTAAAGCGAAACAGCGCGCCGAGGAGATCGACAAGCTCTGGTACAAGGACGCCATCATCTATCAGCTGCATGTGAAGACATTCGCTGACAGCAACCATGACGGCATCGGCGACTTTATCGGCCTGACCGAGAAGCTGGATTACCTGCAGGATCTCGGCGTCACCACCATCTGGCTGATGCCGTTCTATCCGTCGCCAGGCCGCGACGACGGCTACGACATCGCCGACTATGGTTCGATCCATCCCGACTTCGGCACGATGAAGGATTTCAAGCGCTTCATCCACGAAGCCAAGCGCCGTGGCCTGCGCGTGATTACCGAACTCGTCATCAATCACACGTCGGACCAGCATGACTGGTTCAAGCGCGCCCGCCGCAGCCCGGCCGGCTCCAGTGCGCGCAACTGGTATGTCTGGAGCGACACCGACCAGAAATATCAGAGCACCCGGATCATCTTCACCGATACCGAAAAGTCGAACTGGACCTGGGACCCGGAGGCCAAGGCCTATTACTGGCACCGCTTCTTCTCACATCAGCCGGATTTGAATTTCGACAATCCGCGCGTCGTCTCTGCCGTGGTGCAGGTGATGAAACGCTGGCTGGATGCCGGCGTCGATGGCTTCCGTCTGGACGCGATCCCCTATCTTGTCGAGCGCGACGGTACCAATAACGAGAACCTGCCGGAAACGCACAAGGTCATCAAACATCTGCGTGCCGAGCTCGATGCCTATGCGCCGGGCAAACTGTTGCTGGCCGAGGCCAATCAGTGGCCCGAAGACGTGCAGGAATATTTTGGCAACAGTGATGAATGCCACATGGCCTATCACTTCCCGCTGATGCCACGCATCTATATGGCACTGGCGCAGGAAGACCGATTCCCGATCACCGATATCATGCGGCAGACACCGGACATTCCCGGCGACTGCCAGTGGGCGATGTTCCTGCGCAATCACGACGAGCTGACGCTGGAAATGGTCACCGACGTCGAGCGCGACTATCTGTGGTCCACCTATGCGAACGATCCGCGCGCGCGCATCAATGTCGGTATTCGCCGTCGCCTGGCGCCTTTGATGGACAACGATCGGCGCAAGATCGAGCTGCTGGACTCGTTGTTGCTGTCGTTCCCCGGCACGCCGATCATTTATTACGGCGACGAGATCGGCATGGGCGACAATATCTATCTCGGCGACCGCAACGGCGTGCGCACGCCGATGCAGTGGGCACCGGACCGCAATGGCGGCTTCTCGCGCGCAGATCCTGCGCGGCTCTATGCACCGCCGATCATGGATCCAATCTACGGTTATGAGTCGGTGAACGTGGAGGCGCAGTCGCGCAGCCTATCGTCACTGCTGTCGGCGACCAAACGGCTCATTGCTGTCAGGAAATCGACGCTCGCTTTCGGTCGCGGCACCATGACCTTCATCCGCCCCGACAACCGCTCCGTTCTCGCTTATGTGCGCCAACTCGGCGACGAAGCGATCCTCTGCGTCGCCAACCTGTCGCGCGCCGCGCAGGCCACCGAACTCGATCTGTCGCCGTGGAAGGAACGCGTGCCGCTGGAAATGCTCGGCCGCACCAAATTTCCGCCGATCGGCGATCTGCCTTACATGATCACGCTGGCGCCTTACGGCTTCTACTGGTTCCAGCTGCAGCTCCGCGATGTCTCCGAACATTCGCAGCCGCCGGTGGTGCCGGAATTCGAAACGCTGGTGGTGCCGCTCGGCTCGACCTGGATGACTCTCGCCCGTACGCGCGGTGTGTTCGAGCGCGACGTGCTGCCCTCCTTCCTGGCGCGCAGCCGCTGGTATCCGGAGCGACAGCCAAAGGCGATCCAGCCCGTGCTGACCGGCGCGATCCCGTTCTGCGAGATCGGCGACAACCGTCCATGGCTGGTGTTCTTCGAAACCACGCAGCGCAATGTGGCGACGCGCTATCTACTGCCCATGCAGATCGAGTGGACCCGCTTCGACCGCGAACGCTACAATCCGAAAGCCTTTGCCGCTGTCCGCCAGGGCGCACGCGAAGGCACCTTGCTCGATGTCGCCACCGACCACATCTTCATTGCGCTGCTGTTGCACAATTTGCGCATTTCACTGACCGTCGAAGAAGAGGGCAACCGTCTGGAATTCCGGCCAACGACCAAGCTCGCCGAAAAGCCGGCTGCGCCGCTGGAGAACATCCGTGCGGTCGAAACCGAACAGTCCAACAGCACTGCATTGGTCGACAACGACTATGTCGTGAAGATCTATCGCAAGCTGCAGGCCGGCATCAATCCGGAGATCGAGGTCAGCCGTTTCCTGACGGATATCGCCGGTTTCACCAATACGCCGGCTTTGCTAGGCAGTGTCGAGCTGGTCGAGGGTGATCAGCGCACCGCCGTCGCCATCGTGCATGCCTTCGTGCAGAATCAGGGTGATGCCTGGACGGTGACATCGGCCTATCTCGACCGTTTCGCCGATGAGCAGCGTCTGCTGGCGGTGGATGACCACGCCCCGCACAGTGAAGAACAGGTACCGTATCTGCTCTATATGTCGCAGACCGGCCGCCGCGTCGCCGAGATGCAGATGGCGCTGGCCAGCCGCGACGACATCCCGGATTTCAAGCCGGAGCCGACGTCGCCTGACGATATCAGGCTCTGGATCAATGAAATTGTCACGCGTGCGGAGCCGGTATTCAGTGCGCTTGCCCAACGTCGCAATTCTGCAAAGGATTCGGATCGCGCGCTGATCGATCAGGTGCTGGAACTGCGCCACGGCTTGCGGGGGTGGCTGACCGAGCTGCTGCCGGAGAATATCGACGGACTGAAGATCCGCCATCACGGAGATTTCCATCTCGGCCAGATGCTGATCGTCAAGGATGATATCTTCATCATCGACTTCGAGGGTGAACCGCGTAGGTCGATCGATGAGCGCCGCCGCAAGGCGCCCGCTGCGCGCGATATCGCCGGGCTCATTCGCTCGATCGATTATTCGGCAACGGCAGCGCTGGAACGCGCGCTCAAGGTCACTTCGGACGACACCGGCAAGCTGGCTGCGGCACTGGACGCCTGGCGGGAACGTGCCACCACGGCTTTCGTTGACGCCTATCGCGAGACCATGACTGATGCGCGGCTGTGGCCGGCAGACGCGGGGGCCACCAAGGAAATGCTGAACTTCTTCCTTCTGGAGAAGGCGCTTTATGAAATCGAATACGAACTCGCGCATCGGCCAGATTGGCTGCGGGTGCCACTGACTGGCATCCTGCGCATTCTGAACCAGTATTCTGAGGAAGCCGTATGACCAATTTGCCCGCCGAGGCTTACGCAATCGTCGAAGGCCGCCACTCCGATCCATTTCACTATCTCGGCCCCCACAAGGAAGCCGACAAGACGGTCGTGCGTGCTTTCCTGCCCGAAGCCGTGAAGGTCGATGCCATCGACGATCACGGTGCGACGACCGCATTGGAACGCGTCCATGACGCCGGCCTGTTTGTCGGCGCGCTGGCTAATGGCTCGACCAAGTATCAACTGCGGGCGCGCTATGGCGACAGATCCGTCGATCTCGACGACCCTTATCGCTTTCCGCCGATCCTGACTGAATTCGATCTCTATCTGCTCGGCGAAGGTACCCATCAGCGGCTCTATGACAAGCTCGGCGCCCATCCGATGGTGCTTGAAGGCGTCAGCGGCGTCGGATTTGTGGTGCTCGCGCCCAATGCGAAGCGTGTCAGCGTTGTCGGTGATTTCAATTTCTGGGATGCGCGGCGTCATCCCATGCGCGTGCGCGGTGCGGGCTACTGGGAGCTGTTCGTTCCCGGAGCCACGCCCCGCGATCACTACAAGTTCGACATCATTGGCCCGCATGGCCAGTTGACGCAAAAATCCGACCCGATGGCCTTCGCCGCCGAACTGCGGCCCTCCACGGCGTCCATCGTGCTCGACGAAACCAGGATCCCGCATCCGCGCCCTGCCCCGGATCACATCAATGCGCTGAACAAGCCGATGTCGATCTACGAGGTGCATCTGGGCTCCTGGCGTCGCAAGGGCGACAATGAGTGGCTGACCTATCGCGACCTCGCGGAGACGCTGCCGCGCTATGCCCGCGATCTTGGTTTTACCCATGTGGAATTCCTGCCGGTCAACGAGCATCCGTTTGACGGCTCCTGGGGCTATCAGCCGACCGGCATGTATGCGCCGACCAGCCGCTTCGGTACGCCGGCAGAATTCGCACTGCTGATCGACGCCTGTCATGCCGAGGGGCTCGGCGTGCTGCTCGACTGGGTGCCCGGGCACTTCCCGGATGATCCGCATGGCCTCGGCAATTTCGACGGCACGGCCCTTTATGAACATGCCAACCCGCTGCAGGGCCGGCACATGGACTGGGGCACGCTGATCTACAATTACGGCCGCACCGAAGTCGTAAACTTCCTCGTATCCAACGCGCTGTTCTGGCTTGAGCGTTACAATGTGGATGGGCTGCGCGTCGATGCCGTCGCCTCGATGCTGTATCTCGATTACAGCCGGGAAGCCGGCGCCTGGATACCGAACAAATATGGTGGCCGCGAGAATATCGAGGCCGTCAGCTTCCTGCGCCGCTTCAACACCGAGGTCTTCGCCAAATTTCCGAATGCGACCACGGCGGCGGAGGAATCCACTGCTTGGCCGCAGGTCTCACGCCCCGTCGAATTCGGCGGGCTCGGATTCGGCTACAAGTGGAACATGGGCTGGATGCATGACACGCTGAATTACATCAGCAAGGATCCGATCTATCGCAAGTACCAGCACAACGACATTCTGTTCGGGCTGCAATACGCCTTCTCGGAAAATTTCGTGCTGCCGCTATCGCATGACGAAGTCGTGCACGGCAAGCGGTCCATCCTGGGCCGCATGCCGGGCGACGACTGGCAGCGGTTCGCCAATCTGCGCGCGTATTATTCCTTCATGTTCGGCCATCCCGGCAAGAAGCTGATGTTCATGGGCTGCGAATTCGCCCAGGAGCGCGAATGGAATCACGACACGTCGCTGGACTGGCACCTGCTGGAGCAGGACAAGCATGCCGGCATCCATTCGCTGATCCGCGATCTCAACGAGCTGTATCGCAACCAGCCGGCACTGCATGAACTCGATTGCGATCCCGCCGGCTTCGAATGGATAATCACTGATGATGCCGGCAACAACGTCTTCGCTTGGCTGCGCAAGGGCGGCAATCCGCGCGCGCAATGCCTCGTGGTCGTGAACTTCTCGCCCAACGTCTATCACGATTACCGCGTCCGCGTGCCGTTCACCGGCGCCTGGCGCGAGGTGTTGAATTCCGACGCCGCGCATTATGGCGGCAGCAATGTCGGCAATTCGGGCGAAGTCATTGCCAAGGGGCTTGTCCCCGAACTCAATCTGACCCTTCCACCGCTGGCCGCACTCTTTCTCGTACCGGAATTCTAGAGCATGAGACTATCCGCCGGCATGCCCTCCCGCCTCGGCGCAAGCTGGGACGGACGGGGGACCAACTTTGCCTTGTTCTCTGCGAACGCCACCAGGGTCGAACTGTGTCTGTTCGACAGCCAGGGGCGGCGCGAGCTCGAGCGCATCGAATTGCCGGAATATAACGAGCACGTCTTTCACGGCTATCTCAACGATGTCTCGCCGGGCCAGCTCTATGGCTATCGCGTGCACGGGCCTTATGAACCGGAGCATGGACATCGCTTCAATGCGCACAAGCTGCTGCTCGACCCCTATGCCAAGAAGCTGGCCGGGCGCCTGGTCTGGAGCGATGCACATTTCGGCTATCGCACCGGCTCGTCGCGCGAGGACCTGTCCTTCGATCGCCGCGACAATGCGCGCGGCATGCCGAAGGCCGTGGTGGTCGACGAGACCTTCAACTGGGGGCGCAAGGAAGCGCGCCCGAGCGTGCCGTGGGAAGATACGATCATCTATGAGGCCCATGTGAAGGGCCTGACGCAGACCCGCAAGGACGTGCCGCCAGGACTGCGCGGCACCTATCGCGGACTGTCGTCGCCGTCGATGATCGAGCATCTCAAACGGCTTGGCGTCACCACCATCGAGCTGCTGCCGGTGCACAGCTTTGTCGATGACCGCCGGCTGGTGGAAATGAAGCTGGTGAATTACTGGGGTTATAACACCCTCTCCTTCTTCGCACCGGAAGCGCGCTACGGCGCCGACAATCCGCTCGATGCGTTCCGCACAACGGTGGCGCGGCTGCATGACGCGGGCATCGAGGTGATACTCGATGTGGTCTATAACCACACCGCCGAAGGCAATCATCTCGGCCCGACACTGAGCTACCGCGGCATCGACAACGCCTCCTATTACTGGCTGATGCCGGACAATCCACGATTCTATGACGACTTCACGGGCTGTGGCAGCTCGATGAACCTTACGCATCCGCGCGTGTTGCAGATGGTGATGGATTCATTGCGCTACTGGGTCGAGGTGTGTCACGTGGATGGCTTTCGTTTCGACCTTGCAACCACGCTGGCGCGCGGGCCGAATGGCTTCGATCGCAATAGCGGTTTCCTCACCGCCATCCGGCAGGACCCTGTCCTCGCAAACGTCAAAATGGTCGCCGAGCCTTGGGATCTCGGCATGGGCGGCTACCAGGTCGGCGCGTTTCCATCGCAGTGGTCGGAATGGAACGACAAATATCGCAGCGCCATGCGCCGCTACTGGAGCGGCGAAGGCTCGCTGATCGGCGAAGTCTCCAGCCGCATGACCGGTTCGTCCGACGTGTTCAATCATGACGGTCGCAAGCAGCGCGCCGGGATCAACCATGTCACCGTGCATGACGGTTTCCCGCTGGCCGACCTCTTTGCCTATAACGAGAAGCACAACGAAGCCAATGGCGAGGACAATCGCGACGGCTCCTCGGATAACCTCAGCAACAATTTCGGCGTCGAGGGCCCGACCGACGATCCCGAGCTGCTGGCGCTCCGCAGGCAACTCCGCAAGAACCAGCTCGCCTGTCTGTTCCTCGCGCAGGGCGTGCCGCTGCTGCTGGCCGGCGACGAGGTCGGCAACACGCAGGGCGGCAACAACAACGCCTATTGCCAGGACAACGAGATCGGCTGGGTCGGCTGGGACAATCTCGGCGACAAGGACGACGATCTCACCGACTTCATCGGCCATATGGCGCAGCTGCGACAGCGCTTTCCGCAGATCACCACGCAACGCTGGCTCGACGGCCGCCGCGCCGATGGCAGCTATGGCGTGCTATGGCTGACGCCCTCGGCCGACGAGATGACCGAGACGGACTGGGCGTTTCCCGACGGGCGCTTTCTCTCCTATGTGCTTAGCGCTTCCGGCGACAACACCAACCCGATTTTCATCGTGCTGAATGCGGCGCCTGAGGGCATCCCGTTCAAGCTGCCGAAGATGCTGGAATACAAGAACTGGAGGCAGGTGCTGAACACCGCCGACGAAAAGCTCTCCATCGCTATCCTCCCCCCCGGTAGCGACATCGATGCGCCACCGCGCTCGGTGCTTGCCTTTGCGGGGACGCCAGCATGAGCGCGCATTCGTTCGGACCACGGCTCACGGAGAAAGGCGCGATCTTCCGTCTCTGGGCGCCGGCGGCGCAACGCGTCGACGTGGTACTTGGCGATCAATCCTATCCCTTGAAGCCCGGCGATGACGGCTGGTTCGCCGCCGAGATTTCCGGCGTGAAAGCCGGCGCCACCTATCGCTTCAGGATCGACGACAAGACCGACGTGCCCGACCCCGGCTCACGCTTTCAGCCGAACGATATCGCCGGCCCTTCCGAAGTGATCAACCACAAGGCCTATCCGTGGCGCGCGACCGACTGGCGCGGGCGGCCGTGGGAAGAGACCGTGCTGATTGAAACCCATGTCGGTACCTTTACGCCGCAGGGCACCTATCGCGCGATGATCGACAAGCTCGATCACCTTGTGGCGACGGGGATCACCGCGCTCGAATTGATGCCGTTGGCCGATTTCGCCGGCAAGCGCAACTGGGGTTATGACGGTGTGCTGTGGTATGCGCCGGACGCGATGTTCGGCCGCCCGGACGATCTGAAGGCGCTGATCGACGAGGCGCATCTGCGTGGGCTGACAGTGTTTCTGGACGTCGTCTATAACCACTTCGGCCCGGAAGGGAATTACATCGGGCAATATGCGCCGTCCTTCTTCGGCGATGCGCATACGCCGTGGGGCTCGGCGATCAACTATCACCTGCCGGAAGTGCGGGCCTACGCGATCGAGAATGCCGTGGCGTGGCTGCGCGACTATCGCTTCGATGGGCTCAGGCTCGATGCCGTGCATGCGATCCCCGAACAGGGCGAGATCCCGATGCTGCACGAGCTGAGCCGCGAGGTCGGCAAGCTAGCCGCCGACACCGGCCGACTGATCCATCTGGTGCTCGAGAACGACGACAACCGCGCCACTCTGCTCGATCCCGCCACCAACCCGCCGCGCGGCAAATATCGCGCGCAGTGGAACGACGACTATCACCATGCCTGGCACGTGCTGCTCACCGGCGAGGACAAGGGCTATTACAGCGACTACGCACCGAAGCCGCTCGATCATATCGTACGGGCGCTGGGCTCGGGCTTCGCCTATCAGGGCCAGTCGTCGGCGCATCGCGACGGCGCACCGCGCGGCGAACCATCAGGCGAACTCGCACCGGCCGCCTTCGTGAATTTCCTGCAGAACCACGACCAGATCGGTAATCGTGCGCTTGGCGATCGGCTGGAGACCTTGGCCAAGCCCGAGGCCATCGAAGCTGCACTGGCCATTACATTGCTGGCGCCGATGGTGCCGATGCTGTTTCAGGGCGAGGAATGGGGCTCGAAGGTGCCATTCCCGTTTTTCTGCGATTTCGAAGGCGATCTCGCCAATGCCGTACGCAATGGCCGCAAGAAGGAATTCGCCAGCGCCTACGAAAAGTATGGCGACGAGATTCCCGATCCGTTGGACGAGAGCTCGTTCCGCTCGGCCTTCGTCGATTGGGACAATCGCGAAACGACCACGGGCAAGACGCGGCTGACGCTGGTTCGCGAGCTGCTCGCATTGCGCAATCAGCACATCGTGCCGCGCCTTGCTGGCGCACGGTTCGGCCAGGCTGAGGCGAGCGACGACGGTTTGCTCACGGCCTTCTGGACAATGGGTGACGGCAGCAGGCTGCATCTCACGGCCAATCTTTCCGACAAGACCGTCAACGCGGCATCGCCGAGCACAGGTACAACAATTTGGGGCAACACTACCACCGGCGTGGGGACGCCGTGGTCCGTCGTTTGGCGGATCGGAGATAGATAATGGCTCCTGCGATTCCCGTCGCGACCTACCGTATTCAACTCACCAAGGATTTCGATTTCGATGCCACCGCGGGCATCGTCCCCTATCTGAAGGCGCTTGGCATCACCCATCTCTATGCCTCACCCTTCATGAAATCGCGCGCCGGCTCGACCCATGGCTATGACATTGTCGATCACACCAAGCTCAATCCAGAACTGGGCGGCGACGAAGGTTTCGAGCGCCTGAGTGCCGCGCTGAAGGCCAACGATATCGGCCTGATCCTCGACTTTGTGCCCAATCATGTGGGCGTGCATTTCGCAGACAATCCGTGGTGGCTCGACGTGCTGGAATGGGGACAGGCCTCGCCGCACGCCGTCTCCTTCGACATCGACTGGGACACCCTGCCCTATCGCGCACGCGGCGGCCTGCTGCTACCGATCATCGGTAGCTCTTATGGCCAGGCACTGGACAACGGCGAGATCGAGCTGAAATACGACGCCGAGGAAGGCAGCTTCTCGGCCTGGTATTTCGAGCATAGGCTTCCGATCGCGCCGGAGCGCTACAGCGAGATGCTGCGCACCATCGTCAAGGAAGCCGACGCCGGCAACACGCCAGCCGGCCGCGCAATCCTGACACTGGCGGCCAAGCACAAGGGCCTCCGCCATCCCAACCGGCGGGAAGCGCCGGCTTTCAAGCAGCAGCTGGCGTCGATCGACGGCGCTGCCGAGGTTATCACGCGCGGCCTCGACGCCTATCGCGCCGGGCTGGATCGGCCCGCCCAGATTCAGGCCATGCACATGCTGCTGGAGCGCCAGCACTATAAGCTCGGTCAGTGGCGCCTGGCATCGAGCGAGATCAATTACCGCCGCTTCTTCGACGTCAATACGCTGGCTGGTCTACGTATCGAGGACGCCGATACGTTCGAGGCGATCCATTCGCTCGTCAAACGGCTGATTACCGAAGACAAGCTGCAGGGGTTGCGGCTGGACCACATCGACGGCCTTCACGATCCCTCGCAATATTTCCAACGGCTGCGCCGGCTGATCCGCGAGGCGCATGGCAACAGCACCAAACCGTTCTATGTCGTGGTCGAGAAGATTCTCGGCGAGCACGAGAAGCTGGTGCCCTTCGCCGGCGTGCATGGCACCACCGGCTATGAATGGCTCAATGTGATCACGCAGGTACTGGTCGAAGAAAAAGGCCTGGAACCACTGGGCGAAACCTGGCGTCAGGTGAGCAACGTCTCGCCGAAATTCGAACCGCAACTGGTGGAAGCCAAGCGCCGCGTGCTCGATACGCTGCTGCTCAGCGAATTCACCGTGCTGACGCGTCTGCTGGCACGGATCGCCAACGGGCATTATTCGACGCGCGACTTCTCCGCCGACACGCTGCGTCAGGCTTTCGAACTTTACGTGCTGCATTTCCCGGTCTATCGCACCTATCTCTCCACCGCCGGTCCATCTGCCCTCGACCGGCAACTGATCGCCACGACCATCGAGAAAGCTCGCGCCGACTGGTTCGGCGCCGATGAAGGCTTGTTCGACTTCTTGCGCGACGCTCTGACGCTGGACCTGCTGAAGCCTGGCCGCCCCGCACATAGCAAGCCGCGGGTGCGACGCTTTGCATTGAAGGTGCAGCAGTTCACCGGGCCGACGATGGCGAAGTCGCTCGAAGACACCGCCTTCTATCGCTATCATCGCCTGCTGGCGTTCAACGAAGTTGGCGGCGAGCCAGCAGCGGAAGCGATACCTGTCGCTACGTTCCACGAGATAATGATCACACGCGCGCTCGAGCGGCCGCATGGCATGACTTCGACCGCCACCCACGATACCAAGCGCGGCGAGGATGCCCGCGCGCGTTTGCTGGCGCTGGCCGAAATGCCCGGTGAATGGGCCAGTGCTGTCAGCCGCTGGAAGTTGCTGAACGCGCCGCATCTGGTTGTTGACGGCGAGATGCGCGCGCCCTCCGCAGCGTTCGAGTATATGTTTTATCAGGCGCTTATCGGCGCCTGGCCGCTCGGCGGGCAGGACAATTCCTTCCTCGAGCGGATGCAGGCCTATGCGCTGAAGGCGGCGCGCGAGGGCAAGCAGGAAACGAGCTGGCTCAACCCCAACGACACCTATGAGAAGGGTCTGCGCACGTTTCTGGAGCGCATTCTCGACCCGGCCCAGTCGCTGGAATTTCTTGCAGCGCTTGAGACCTTTGCCAAACGCACATCGCTGATCGGCGCGTTGAATTCACTCAGCCAGATCACGCTGAAAGCGACCATTCCCGGCATGCCGGACTTCTATCAGGGCACCGAATTCTGGGATTTCTCGCTGGTCGATCCCGATAACCGCCGCCCGGTGGATTTCGCCGAACGCGCGAAAGTGCTGAAGGCACTGCAGCAGCCGGATTGGGCAGCGCTGGCGCAACACTGGGATGATGGCCACATCAAACTCGCCTGGACGCGCGAGCTGTTGAAACACCGCACCGAGATGGCAGCCGTCTTCACCGATGGCGATTACGAACCACTTGAAGTGACCGGACCTCATGCCGCGCACATCATCGCCTTTGCGCGGCGGCATCAGCGCGACGCGGCGATCGTCGTGATCCCACGCGCCTTTTTCGAAGCGACGCAAGGCGGGCGGCATTGGCCGGAGGCGACGGCCTTCGACGCGACAGTGATCGCGCCCGGCTATCTCGTTGAAGGTTTTGCGCAGAAGAACGGCGCGATCCAGCTCTCCGTTGCCAAACTCTTCAAGCAGCTTCCGATGGCGATCGTGAAGGCACATGCCGCGCCGAAACGCATTCGTTCGACGCGTTTGCGATAGCATACGACAAGGCCGCCCGGGATCAACGGCCGGACGGCCTGGCGGATGTCGTGCCGACTCGAGAAAGGTCGGTTCCCTTCCTCCGCGTGCTCAAAGCTTTTCATCAAATTGTTTGCGAGTGGTTTACGATCAAACTCGCGTGCGCCGCACTATCGCACGACATTTTTATGCTGCACAGCAGCAGGCATTAAAGATGCGTGAGATTTTCTGCACGTCGCAATCGCCGGTTCAACCCTTTTTCGTGAGCAGCAGATTTCCGCGCGACTTAATCGCTGCCTGCGCCACTTCCGCGAAGCGCTGCAGCAACCAGGGCAGCACAACTTCGACGGTGACATGATCCTCGGCCACATCGACATGACCGGACGCTGCCTGCCCCATGGCATGGACGCGGAAGATCATGCGATCGCCGTCCCAGCGCTCCTCGTCAACTTTCAACATCGGTACATTAGTTGCTGCGCGTGTCAGTCCTGTCTTGAGCCGGCGCGCAGCTTCCTCGCGGCCGAGGCTGTGAGGGATAGAGACAACGAGCGGTGCAGACATCAAGGGATCCTTTGTTAGTTCATATGGATGTAAGCGCGAATTCGTCCAGCGGTAGTCGCAATGAAGGTTTCAACCCTGGAACCTTGCGGGCGCCTGCGCGTTTTTACCGCATGAAGGCAGCCGGCTCGTCCGTCTGCCAGGCTGAGGAGACATTCATGTCCATTGGTACGATTATTCTGATCATCCTGATTATCGCCTTGCTTGGTGGTTTCAGCGGTATCGGCGGCGGTCCGTTCTACGGCACCGGCTATTACGGCGGCGGCGGTCTCGGCCTCATCGTGGTGATCCTGCTGATACTCCTGCTGCTTGGTAAGCTGTAAGAGCGGATATTGATTTCAAGGCGCGCGATCCGGAAGGATCGCGCGCTTTTCCATGCGCGTACGCTCTCACCGTCATCACCCGCGAAAGCGAGTAATGACGGTGAGAGTCATTTCATTTTTCCAATCGCGGCCTTGATCGACGACGCAGCATCCTCGTAACCCGTCCACGCCTTGCTCTTCGCCAGTAGCGCCGGGACGCTGCGCACAGTGAAATTCTTCGGATCCAAATCTTTGCGCAACTGTGGCCATGTCAGTGGCATCGACACCGTGGCACCCTTTCGCGCCCGCGGCGACAACACCGAGACCGCGGTCGACATCCAGTCGTTGCGCAGATAATCGAGGAAAATCTTTCCACCACGCAGCTTCTTCGACATGTTGAGCAGATAGCGCTCAGGGTCGTCACTGGCCATCTGCTGGCATACGGCCTGCGCAAACGTCTTCGCCGTCTTCCAGTCAACCTTGTCCTTCGCGCTGTGCAGCAGCGGTGCCACCACATGCAGGCCCTTGCCGCCCGTCGTCTTGCAGAAACTCTCCATGCCGAGGCTCGAGAGCCGTTCGCGCATCTCGCGTGCCGCATCCATGACGGCAATGAACTCCACATCAGGCGCCGGATCGAGATCGAACACCAGACGCCCCGGTGTATCCGGCGCATCCGGCGCGCAATTCCAGGGATGCAGTTCGAGCCCGCCGATCTGTGCGACGGCCGCGAGACCCTCGACTCGATCGATCTGCAGGTAAGGCTTGCGGTCGCCAGAGACTTTCACGAGTTCGAGCAGGTTCGATGTCCCCGGCATTGCGTGGCGCTGGAAGAACTGCTGCCCGTCGATGCCATCGGGCGCGCGCACGATCGAACATGGGCGCCCCTTGAGATAGTCCATCATCCAGTCGCCGGCGGCTTCGAAATACGCTGCGAGATCGCGTTTGGTAACCGGCTCGCCATCGCCAGCATCCGGCCATAGCTCCTTGTCAGGCTTGGAGATCGATACGCCCATGACAACGGCATTGCCTGCCGCAGCTTTTGCAGGCGGGGCTTTTTTCGTGGAGTTCTTGGCAGTCTTCTTCGCGCCGCGCTTGGGTCTCGGTTCGGCAAGTTCGGTTGTCTTTGGCGTCTCAGCCTCGACCTCATCAGCCGGCTTGTCCTGCCGCAGCCCCTTGAATGACGCCTGACGCACCATGCCGGCGCCGGTGAAGCCTGCGAATTCGATCTCGGCCACCAGTTCGGGCTTGAGCCAGTGCACGTCCCGGCCACCCGGCGGCGTCTCCTTGCCGCCGAACGGGCTCGTCTTCGCCGCTGATTTCTTCAGCGCCGGCATGATGCGCGTGACCTTGTCCTGGCCGAAGCCGGTGCCGACGATGCCGACATAGGCCAGATGATCGCCTCTGTTGACGCCGACCATCAGCGACCGGAACTTGCCGGCATTACTCTTCCATCCGCCGATCACGACCTCATGGCCGGCCCGGCATTTGGCCTTGGTCCAGTTTTGCGAGCGGCCGGACATATAGGGCTCCGACAGCTTCTTGGAGACGATGCCTTCCAGTGACAGTTTGCAGGCCGACTGCAGAATGGCGTCACCACCAGTCTCGAAATGATCGACATAGCGGATCAGGCTTTCCTTGCGACGGCCGCGGGCTTTGTCGAGTAGCGCCTTCAATCGCTCCTTGCGCTCGCCAAGCGGCAGCTTCCGCAGGTCTTCGCCATCCGCAAACAGCAGGTCGAACACGAAGAAGATCAGCGTATCGGTCTCGTCATCCGACAGCGCCGCCTGCAGCGCCGCGAAATTCGGCGCGCCATGAGCGTCAAGGCCGACAATCTCGCCATCGATAATCGCATCCGGCAGGCCGGTGGCCTCTGTCGCGATAGCCTGAAACTTGTCGGTCCAGTCGAGCCCCTTGCGTGTCTTCAGCGTGGTCTCGCCGTCTTCGACGCGGAGCTGCACCCGATAGCCGTCGAACTTAATCTCATGCGCCCAGCCATCCGCAGAGGGCGGCCGATCCACGATGGTGCAAAGCTGAGGCGCGACGAAGCCCGGCATCCTTGCGACCTTGACCGGCTTCGCCGATGGTTTGGCCGCCTTCCTTGTCACGGCATTTTTGCCTGCAGCTTTCTCAGTCCTCGCCCCCCCTACATCAGCCTTCGTCTTGCCGCCCCTATTAGTGCGCGCATCGGCAGCACTGCCATCGCTGGAATCCCAGATAGCATCGGGTTTGATCTTTGCCGTCTTCGCGATCATGAAGGGCTTCGGCGCCTTCCCTTCTCCTGAGGCGATGGCGCTCATGGTCCGGCCGGATGCCACTGACTTGTCATCGTCGAGGATGGTGTTGGCCTTGCCCTCCTTCACGAAGTCGTCGCGATGCTTGATCAGCAACCAGTTGGTCCGCTTGCCGCCATTGCGGTCATGCTTCATGCGCACCAGAACGAAGCCGCCATGCAGCTTCTCGCCGTCCAGCGTGAATTTCAGGTCGCCCTTCTTGAAGCCCTTGTCCGGATCGTCGCTCTCCCAATAGCCACGGTCCCACAGTTGCACGGTGCCGCCGCCGTATTGTCCCCGGGGAATCGTGCCTTCGAAATCGCCATAGTCGAGCGGATGGTCCTCAACCTCGACAGCGAGGCGCTTGTCGGCAGGGTCCATCGATGGCCCGCGCGTGACGGCCCACGACTTGAACACCCCGTCCATCTCCAGCCGCAGATCGTAATGCAGCCGCGTGGCATCGTGTTTCTGGATCACGAAGCGGCGGCGCTTCGCCGGCGCGACCACGATCTGGCCGGAGGGCTCCTTGGTGAGCGCGAAATCGCGTTTCCGGCGGTAGATCTGAAGCTGCTTGTCGGCCACACCGTCCCCCACTCACCGCATTGGGCGCATGATCCGGCCCGGAACCAAAACCGGCAACTGCCGTTGAAGTTCCTGGAAATCCACGCCAGCGCAATACTTTGCGGCCTGCGCGCTTTATTTGTAGATCGAGTTGGAGAACGAGTATGGCCCCGCCCCGCGCTTATTGGAAAGGCTCTCTCAAGCTGTCGCTCGTCACCTGCCCGGTGGTGCTGTATCCGGCCGCGACCTCGGTCGAGAAAACCAAATTCCACATGATCAACCGTGAGACCGGCAACCGGCTGAGACAGCAGATGGTGGATGTCGAGACCGGCGACGTCGTGGAGAAGGAGCAGAAGGGCCGCGGCTACGAGATCAGCAAGGGCGAATATGTCGAGATCGAGAAGGAAGAGCTCGAGGCCGTGCAGATCGAGAGCAATCACACTATCGACATCGACAACTTCGTGCCGCGCGACGAGATCGATCGGCGCTATCTGAACAATCCCTATTACATCGCGCCCGACGGCAAGGCCGGCGCCGATGCGTTCGCCGTGATCCGCGATGCCATGAAGGACAAGGACCGCGTGGCGCTAGCGCGCATCGTGCTCACCAATCGCGAGCATATCATCGCCATCGAGCCGCTCGGCAAGGGCCTGCTCGGTACCACGCTGCGCTTCCCCTATGAAGTGCGCGACGAGGAGGACTATTTCGACGATATCAAGAGCCCGAGGATCTCCAAGGACATGATCGACCTTGCGGCGCATATCCTCGACAGCAAGGCGTCGCATTTCGATCCCAGCAAGTTCAAGGATGAATATGAGACCGCGCTGAAGACGCTGGTGAAGCGCAAGGCTGCGGGCAAGCCGGTGAAGGTCGTCGAGAAGGAGGAGAAGCCGGACAACGTCATCAACCTGATGGATGCGCTGAAGGCGAGCCTCAAGGGTGGTAAGGGCAAGTCGACCAAACGCGCTTCGTCGTCACGACCACATGTGGCGCGCAAGCGCCCGGCCAAGAAGGCTGCGCGGTCATCGGCGCGACATCGCAAGGCAAGCTGAGCGCATGAAGATTTTGGGAATGATCATAGGCATCGCGTTGATGTCGACCGCGGCAGCGCAGGCGCAGCAACTGCAGACACGGGAATGCAACGCCTCGAATATCGCCTTCGTCGCCGAAGCCATCGCCAAGATGGCCGATGGCAAGCAAAAGAAGACCGCCTCCGACGAGATCGGCCTGGCCAGCGAAGCAATGGCGGAGGGCAAGGACGATGAATGTAAGGACCACCTGCTGAAGGCGACCTTACAGACGAAGTGAGGCGATGACGCTTCGGTCGAAACTGTCATGGCCGGGCTTGTCCCGGCCATCTACGTTTTTCTCTCCCCAAGACGTGGATGCCCGGGACAAGCCCGGGCATGACGAAGATTGGTTCATATGCGTCGATCAACGTACATCGGCGCAGCCTCAGGCCTTCGTCGACTTCCGGGATTTTTTGGCCGCTTTCTCTTTCCCCGCCGTCTTCTTGCTGGCTTTCTTCACCGTCTTTTTCTTCGGCGCCTTCGGCACCTTCTTGCCCTCGGCGCGAGCCTCGGACAGGCCGATAGCAATCGCCTGCTTCTTACTGGTGACCTTCTTGCCCGAGCCGCCGCTTCGCAATGTACCGGCCTTGCGCTTCTTCATGGCCCGCGCGACCTTTGCGGCGGCCTTCTTGGAATATTTCGCCATTCCATGCTCCCGTTGTGATCGAAACGATCAATCGTCATCATCGGTGATGGTTCCGCGTGGGTGATGTGCGAACGGACGCACTTATGAAATCCCTATAACGCAGCACCGCATCTCATCTCGTTTTCAAACGGGCAGCCGATCATCTTGCAGCCATTCGCTCAAGCGAATGAACTGGAGACTGCAAGTGATCACCATCGAACCTCCCTCGTGTAGCTCATCCCTCGTTTTCATCGGCAAGAACGGCCGCGGCCAGTGGGTCGCGCAGGAGCAGAACGGCCTATTCGGCGGATTGTTTGTCAGCCGCGCGAATGCCGTGCGTTATGCACTATTCGAGAACGGCCATCGCCCCGAAGCTATCATCGAGACGGCGGGCCTCATCGAACTCGATATGAATGCCCTGCCTTTCACGGCAGCAACCTCTATCGAACGGTTACAACAACGGCGCGTCGCCTGAGCCTCCCGCCATGTCCACAGTTGCTCTTCGGGCTCGTGCCCTCCCGCAAGCTCGTGCCTCCCATCACGCCAACGACTGGCTGCACGGCATCATCGCCGATGTGCCGACGCCGTTCGACACGCATGGCGCGCTCGATCTCGTCACTTTCGCGCGGTTGTGCGAACGTCAGGTCTGTGCCGGCGCCAGTGCCATCGTGGTCGGCGCGACCACCGGCGAAGCCGACACGCTCACCTCGAACGAGCGCGCCACGCTGATCCGGACTGCCGCCGGCGTCGCCCGCGGGCGCATCCACGTCATTGCCGGCGCGGGATCGAACTGCACCAGCCGCGCCATTGAATCGACGCGGCTGGCATGGGCCGCCGGCGCCGATGCCGTCATATCGGTCGTGCCGTATTACAACCGCCCGACGGCAAGTGGCATCGCAGCGCATTTCCGTGCGATTCTGGAGGCGACATTGCTGCCGGTCATTGTGCATGACGCACCGTCGCGTTGTGCCCGTGCGCTGACCGACGACACGCTCATCGGTCTCGCCGCCTCGCCGCGATTGATAGGCCTGCGCGACGACACCGGCGACGCCGGACGGCTGGCGCGATTGCGGCCGCTGCTGCCAGCGGGTTTCCGGATGCTGACGGGACAGGACACCGCAGCCCTGCCTTATCTGCTGCTCGGCGGCGACGGCGTTGTCTCCGCGATGGCCAATGTGGCGCCGCAGCTCTGCCGCGGCATGTATTACGCGGCCCGCCAGGGATGCCCGCGCTATGCGACGACCATCTCCGACATGCTGGCGCCGCTCGCAGCAGCTCTGCCGCCGGACCAGGTTACATCGGCAGTGAAGTATGCATTGACCTTGCGGGGCCTGGGGAGTGCCGCCGTGCGCCTGCCGCTGACCGAGCTTACAGATGCCGAGCAGCAGCAGGTACACACCGCGATGGAAGCGATCTGGGCACAGCCCGACGACGCGCCGCCCCTGCGCCCCGCCCGCTAGGCTTGTGGACGCTCGTTCTTCTCACGACATTTCGGGCCGGGTCCGCGCATATAATGCGCGGCCGGCCGATAGACGGCAGGTCCAATGACAAAACGCCATAGCCGGGCGAGGATGCCCGGCATGATGGTCGCGTAGGAGCCGATACGCGCGAACAGCGCAGCAGAACGGTCTTTACTCATGGTTCGCTCCGGCGATCCTGAAGCACCGGCGTATCAGCGGCGCGCACACGGACGCGCGCGAGTTCACGCCGCGCGCGGCGCATCTTGTCGGCCACCAGGGCCATGTGGATGACGGCGAAGAAGCCCTTGATGTGGTTACGCGTCAGCCGGGCGGCTACGCAGAGCCGTTTCCATTGGATATCGCCCGAGTGATGGACGATCGCCGGCTGATTGCGGCTGATGAGGTAGCTGCGATAGGCGCTGTCGGCCGAGAAATCGTGCAGCTGCGTATCGCGATTGTAGAACATCGTCATGGTCGTTGTCCGTCTTCTCAAATCCCTGGCGCATGAGCGCGTCGGGATGGTGAGAAGATGCGGACATCGCCATATGAAATCGAGACGGGCAGCCGCGCCTGTTCATAGGCGCGGCATAAAGATCAGGAGGCTGGAACTGCCGGAAAGACCAGCGCTCGCTCAGCTCTTGGCCATGCAGTCTTCGATGTAGAACCAGCGATCGTCGCCGGCGAGACCCTTGACCTTGACGTCCTTGCGGCAGGCCTTGAGCTTGCCCTTGTTGGCGCTCCACTTCGCCTTCATGTCCTTCAGACTCTGCTTGTTCAGCTTCATCTTGGCGGGCGCAGCAGGGGTTGCCGGCGTCGCAGGCGCCTGTGCCGAAGCAACGCCCATTGAAGTCACAACGAACAGTGCGGCCACGAGGCCCGTAGTGATGCGTGTCATCGTTATCCCCGAATGTGCTTGTTTTGAAGATTGTTCGTCAGATGTGAAACGGGACCGGAAGCTTTCGCTGCCGGTCCCGCGCAGGTTTTACTGGAAGATGCGCGCGGCGCTCTGCAGCGTCAGCCAGACACCCCAGCACAGCGGGACACCGACAAAGGCCCAGAAGGCAATGGCTGCGCCGTCGAAACCGCCCTTGCCAATGCCATAGGAGCCTCCACCGGCCGACGCCGCCTCGGCGCCCTTGGCCTGCAACTTCGCGACTTCCTCCGGCTTCATAAACCAGTGCGGCGCCAGTGGCTTCACCAGCATGTTGCAGATCAGTCCCAGCACCAGCATGCCGGCGAGGATGTACATCGTGAAGTCATAGACCTGCGCCCGCGGCACGCCGGCGGCGATCTGGAATTCACGGATGTAGTTCACCACCACCGGACCGACGATGCCCGCAGTCGCCCAGGCCGTCAGCAGCCGGCCGTGGATCGCACCCACGAACTGGGTGCCGAAGATATCGGCGAGATAGGCCGGGATGGTCGCGAATCCGCCGCCATACATCGAGAGGATGATGCCGAAGGCCAGCACGAACAGAACCTTGCTGCCCATCGCCGCGAAGGTCGGCACCAGTGCATAGAGCACGATGCCGAGAATAAAGAACGTGTAGTAGGTGTTCTTGCGGCCGAGCTTGTCCGACAAAGACGCCCAGAAGAAGCGGCCGCCGATGTTGAACAGCGAGATCAGACCCGCGAATCCGGCTGCGATGCCGGCAATCGCAGTCTTCTGCGCTGCTGAGAGCTGGCTGAAGGAGAGATCCGGCGCGCCGATCAGCTTGCCCGCGAAGATTTCCTGCAGCATCGGCGAGGCCATGCCGATGACGCCGATGCCCGCCGACACGTTCAGGCAGAGCACGCCCCAGATCAGCCAGAACTGCTTGGTCTTGTGCGCATTGTCGAGATGCACGTGGCCGGTGGTGATCATCGCATTCGCCGTAGCCGGCGGGGTCCAGCCTTCCGGCTTCCAGTTCGGTGGCGTGATGCGATAGGAGAACGCGCCAATGGTCATGAACACAAAATAGATCACGCCCATGGCGAGAAAGGTCTGCCAGACGCCGACATCGGTCGGGGTCTTGAAATAATTCATCAGCAGGTTGGCGAGCGGCGAGCCGATCATCGCACCGCCGCCGAAGCCCATGATCGCCATGCCCGTCGCCATGCCGCGACGATCCGGGAACCACTTCACCAGCGTCGACACCGGCGAGATGTAGCCGAGACCCAGACCGATGCCGCCGATCACGCCGGAGCCGATCCACAGCAGCCAGAGCTGATGCGTGTAGACGCCGATCGAACCGAGCACGAGACCGCCGCACCAGCACATCGCCGACACGAAGCCCGCCTTGCGCGGCCCGACGCGCTCGAGCCAGCCGCCCCAGATGGCGGCGGAGACGCCGAGCAGCACGAAGAACAGCGTGTACATCCAGCCGAGGCTGGCGACCTTCCAGTTACAGGTGGTGGTGAACAGCTCGGTGGCGAGGCTCATGCCCTCGCACACTTCCTTCGAGGCAGGTGTCGTGATTGCTTGCGACAGCGGCAGCCAGAACACGCTGAAGCCGTAGGCCATGCCGATACAGAGATGAATACAGAGTGCAGCAGGTGGAACCAGCCACCGGTTGAAGCCGGCGGTCGCAATGATGCGTTCGCGTTCCAGCAATCCTGGCTTGGTGCCAGACAGTGTTCCGGCGTTGCCCACACTTGTCATGAAAGTTCTCCCCTGCAGCCGACCCTTCTGAGCCGGTCTGCGATTTGAAAAAGTCGCTTCGTCAATTCCCCTGCGGCGCGCGGACAAAGATTTACGCACGCTCGCACTTTAGAACAGGGCCAGAAGCGACTGCGGGAGTCGATAGTCCAAAGGTATCAGGAGCGAAAATTTATCAATGATTTCCACTGCATCGCAGCAATTCAATCGCGATTTGCAATCGCAGCATTTCGTTTTTCGATGAAGAAAACGATCACATCGCCACTGCGTTCGGAGGCTTCGATCTGATCGCCGCTTTGCTGAATCAACGCAGGGATGTCGATCACCGCGAGGGGGTCCGTGCAGTGGACTTCGAGGCGGTCGCCGACCGACAGTGCCTTCATCGCCTTGCGCGTCATCAGCGCCGGCAACGGGCATTTCAATCCGGTCAGGTCGAGCTTGGTCACGGGCATCGCGCGGTTCCACTTGGTGCAACTGCGTTATATCGGGCTGGCGTCAAATGTCATATGCAGCGGTATGGCGATGACGAACACATATCCGGCCACGCTGGGCGTGCTTCTCGCGGGCGGTCTCGCGCGCCGGATGGGCGGCGGCGACAAGCCGATGCGTGAGATTGGTGGCCGCAGCATCCTGGCCCGCGTGATCGCACGCATCGCGCCGCAATGCGACGGACTGGTGCTGAACGCCAATGGTGATCCCGCACGATTTGCGTCCTTCGGACTGCCGGTGATCGCCGACGACGTCGCGGATTTTCCCGGCCCCCTCGCCGGCATTCTCGCAGGTCTGGAATGGACAGCCGCCAACCGACCGGATGTCACATGGATGCTCAGCGTCGCCGGCGACTGCCCGTTCCTGCCGCGCGATCTCGTCACCCGCTTGCATCAGGCCCGCATCGTGGAGAATGCGCAGCTTGCTGTCGCGTCATCGGCCGGGCAATCGCACCCCGTCGTCGGCCTGTGGGATATCTCCCTGCGCCATGAGTTACGGCACGCGCTCGTCAACGAGGACATCCGCAAGGTCGGCCGCTGGACGTCCCGCTACAGACTCGCAACCGTGGAATGGCCGGTCGATCCCGTCGATCCGTTCTTCAACGCCAATACGATGGACGACGTTGCGGAAGCCGAGCGGCTTGCATTGCTCGACGACAAAGCCTGACCTAAGCTTCTCCCAACACGCGGCCGAAGTGTCGCGACACATGGGAGGACCTTCATGCGCGGCACATCTTTGTCCGTGATCTCAAGCATTGCACTTACTCTCCTCGCCTCAACCGCCTCGGCGCAGATTTCCGACGACGTCGTCAAGATCGGCGTGCTCACCGACATGAACGGTCCGGCCTCGACGCCCTCCGGCCAGGGTTCGGTGACGGCCGCGCAAATGGCCGTGGACGATTTCGGCGGCAGCGTGCTCGGCAAGCCGATCAGCATCATCATCGGCGATCATCAGTTGAAGCCCGATGTCGGCGCGTCACTGGCGCGGCGCTGGTACGATGTCGATCAGGTCGATCTCATCGTCGACGTGCCGGTGTCTGCTGTCGGCCTTGCCGTTCAGAACGTCGCCAACGATCGCAAGCGATTGTTCATCACCCATTCGACCGGCGCTGCAGACTTCCACGGCAAGTTCTGCTCGCCTTATACGATGCAGTGGGTATTCGACACCCGCGCGCTCGCCGTCGGCACCGCGCAGGAAGTGGTGAAGCGCGGCGGCGACAGCTGGTTCTTCATCACCGATGACTTTGCTTTCGGCCATGCGCTGGAGCGCGACGCATCTGCCGTCGTCACCAAGACTGGCGGCAAGGTGATTGGCTCTGTACGGCCGCCATTCGGCGCATCGGACCTGTCGTCCTTCGTGCTGCAGGCGCAGGCCTCTAAGGCCAAGATCATCGGCATCGCCGGTGGGCCGCCGAACAACATCAACGAGATCAAGACTGCCGGCGAATTCGGCGTGTTCAAGGGCGGCCAGCAGATGGCGGCGCTGCTGGCGCTGATCACCGACATCGACTCGCTGGGGCTACAGACGGCGCAAGGCCTGCTGCTGACCACCGCCTTTTACTGGGACATGGACGACAAGACCCGCGCCTGGTCGAAGCGCTTCTTCGAGAAGACCAAGCGGATGCCCACCATGTGGCAGGCCGGCGTCTATTCCTCGACCATGGTTTATCTCAATGCCGTCAAGGAAGCCGGCACCGACGAGCCGCTGAAGGTCGCCGCCAAGATGCGCGAGAAGCCGATCGAGGATTTCTTCGCACGCAACGGCAAACTGCGCGAGGACGGGTTAATGGTCCACGACCTGATGCTGGTGCAGGTCAAGTCACCCGAAGAGTCCAAGTATCCGTGGGACTACTACAAGATCCTCGCAAAGATTTCCGGCGAGGAGGCATTCGGGCCGCCAGACCCGGCTTGTGCATTGGGGAAGAAGTAGTAGACAAAAACTATCGGCGGCGCTCCACTTTCCCTCTCCCCTTGCGGGAGAGGGTGGCCGCGCGAAGCGCGGACGGGAGAGGGGTGCACAAAACTCGGAGTTCGTGGCGCCCCCTCTCCCGTCTGCGCGCCTTTCGGCGCGCATCCACCCTCTCCCACCTAGCGAAGCTGCGCTTCGCCTGGGGGAGAGGGGAAGCAAGAGCGATCCACTACGCTACTTCACCACCCCAATCTCTCTGAAATACTTCAGCACCCCGGGATGGATCAGCGCCACATCGGGCGCTGACGCCACTGTGTTCGATGCCGTCGTCTCCTTCGCCTGCGCCAGCCGCGCGCCGAGCTTGGCTTCGGCGCCGTGCAGTGTCTTCGCCAGCCGATAGGCGACCTCATCCGGCAGCGTTTCGCGCGCGAGGATGTAGCTCCACGAGCCCACCGACGCGATCGGCATCGGCTGGTTCGGATAGCTGTTGGCGCCCACCAGCATCGGCTTGAGGAAGGCGTGCTTGGCACGGATCTGCGCGATCTCCGCCGCATCGGGCGCAATGAAGCGCGCGCCGCCGGGGCTTTCGCTCATGGCCTTGAAGCCGGGCCAGCCCAGTCCCGCGCCCCACAGCGCTGCCACGCGACCGTCCTGCACCATCGCCGGACCGTCGCCGGCGCGGTCGAGATAGACCGCCTGAAAATCCTTGTCCTGATCGAGGCCGATCCCGTCCAGCACATAGCGCGACAGGAACACGAGGCCGGAGCCTTTCGCGCCGAAGGCGATCGGCTTGCCGACAAGATCGCGGATCGTCTTGTAGGGACTGTCGGCGCGCACCACGAACATGCCGGGATTGGAATAGAGCGCGGTGATAATCTTCAGCTTCGTCGGCGCCCGGCCGATGCCCTTGAACGCTTCATAAGCGGGCTCGCCGGCTACCAAAGCGAGATCGAGTTGGCCGGCTTCGAGCAACGGGATGTTCTCGGTCGAGCCTTTGGTATTGCGCGTGGCCAGCGTCAGCGACGGATCGGCCTTGTTCATCAGCTCGGCAAAGGCGTCGCCATAGAGCGGGAAGCCGCCGCCGGGCGTCGCCGTGCCGAGACTCAAGCTGAGAGGCATGGTGGTCGACATCGGCTTGGCTCCCTCCTGCGCAATGGCCGTCGTGACAGTCAGGAATGCTGCGCAAACAAGCGGCATCATTTTCATGGGGCACCTCGACGTCGATCAGCCTGCATCGTTCGACCAAGCTTGTAGGCAAAATCCGAATTCTATGAAAGCATGGAGGTAACGGGCGGCAAGCCCGATCGAACGACGTCGCGCATCAGCGCTGCGATTTTCATGTCTGGGAGGAACTATGATCGCTTTTCTGCGTGCCGCTGTGCTGTGTCTTGTCGGCTTCGCCAGCCTCGCCACGACGACCCTCCCCGCCTCCGCCGCCGGCTATCCGGATCGCCCCGTGCGCTGGCTGATCGGCTTCGCTGCCGGCGGCCCCGTCGATATCGTGGCGCGCATCATGGCACAGTGGCTGTCGGATCATTTCGGCCAGCAATTCGTCGTGGAAAACCGCGCTGGATCGGGCGGCAATCTCGCCGCCGCCGCGGCCGTGACCTCGGCGCCGGATGGCTATACGCTGCTGTTCGTCGCACCGAACAACGCAATCTCGGCCTCGCTCTACAAGAAGCTGCCTTACGATTTCATCCGCGACACCGTGCCGGTCGCCAGCATCATGCAGCTCACCAATATGCTGGTGGTATCGAATGGCATGCCTGTGAAAACGGTCCAGGAGTTCATCGACTACTGCAAGGCCAATCCCGGCAAGATCTCCTATGCGTCGTCGGGCAATGGCACCTCGGTGCATATGTCAGCCGAATTGTTCAAGGCGATGACCAAATGCGACATGATCCACGTGCCCTATCGCGGCTCGGCGATCGCGTTTCCTGACATCATCTCCAACAAGGTGCAGTTGATCTTCGACAACCTGCCCACGGCGCTCGAACAGTCGCGGGGCGGCACCGTCCGCGCACTCGGCGTCACCTCGCCGCAACGCTGGCCCATCGTGCCGGACGTCCCGGCCATTGCCGAGACGGTGCCAGGCTTCGAGTCCATCGGCTTCTACGGCATCTCCGCGCCGAAGGGCACGCCGCCGGAGGTCATCACCACCCTCAACAAGGCTGTGGGCGAAGCGCTGAAGGATCCGAAGCTGATCGCACGGCTCGCCGAGACCGGCGGCGTGCCGAAGCCCATGACGCCCGAGGAATTCGGCAAACTGGTTGCCGCCGAAACCGAGAAATGGCGCAAGGTGGTGGAATTCGCCGGCGTCTCGGTCGACTGAGCCAGGGGCGATTGATCCGGGGGCGACTGAGCTAGACGCTCAACGCGACCATGGCGGGCAGCAGCTCAGAACTGCTGACCGCCCCGGCGACCAGATAGGCGAAGCCCAGCAAAGCCAGGAAGCCGAGGAAGAACAGCGCAAAGAGGATGATCGAGAGCTTCTTGGCGAAAGCCGAGATGTTGGTGAGGCCGAGGCCGCCGGCAATCAGGGAAATGATCAGACAGATGACAGCCCAGCGAAACACCCGCGCCTCCCTACGTTGAAATTGCGCGGGCCAACGCCACCGCCCGGCCAAAGTTCCGCCCCCGGGAACGCGGCATTGCCGACAGGCGATGGCCGATATAAGGAGTGCCTGCACCGCCGTCCCCGGTCCTCACGCCCGCTGGACGCCGGCGGGGCCTGTAGCTCAATGGTTAGAGCCGACCGCTCATAACGGTCTGGTTGCAGGTTCGAGTCCTGCCGGGCCCACCAGTGATTTCAAAGGGTTGGACTATCTCCGACCGCTTTGCTTTTTCTTCAACCAACGAAACAACCAACGCTACTTTTTTCTTGGGCGCTGGACGTGAGGCGATAGCTTCCGCAGCTTCCCGCAGGAATTCGGGATGGTGATGGCCGTATGTGTCGCGAAGCGTTTTTTCGCTCATGCCAAGGAAGCCCGCTGCCTGCCACATCGGGGCCACCCGCTGCATCAACCAAGTCGCTGCGGTGTGCCGTAGCGTGTGAGGCGTAACGTTGCCTACGGCTAGGTCTAGCCCGGCCAGACGCACTCCGGTTGCGAAGCCCGTCTTCACCGACGCCACCGGCTTCCCATTCCATTCAACAAAGTGCCTGTCGGCTGTACCGGTCCACGCCCATCTTCGCATGTGAGCCAATAACCGATTGGGCAACGGAACGGGTGTCTGGCGCTTTGCACTGGCTTTCTTGCCGATGGCCAGCCTGTAGAAGATGCCATTTTCGAGATCGACGAATGACTTGCCTTCTGCTCGGCAAGGCGCAGCGCTGGCAATAGCTGCGGCACGGGTACCCGTATAGAGGCCAATCAAGATGAAACGGGCAAGATGGCGTAGAGGCCGCCTCTCGGTGACAACTTTCCGGCCCTTGAGCTTTTCGCGTTCGGATGAGTCGCGCAGGTTCTTAACCCAGAGATTGAACTACACTTTGTGCCGCGCCGAATGTGCGAACCATTTACCGAAACGGCCGCAGGCTCGCAACTTTGTCAAACCACTTTCCATCTTCACAGAAAAATTCGACTACACTTTGAGGAATCGTTTGAGGACATCCGGTCGTGTTGTTGGGTTTTCGCGCGCGTATACACGTTCTCCCGTGAAGTCCCTCTGATATAGGGGTTAAGTGTATATATTGAACAATAACCTATAACCCACCTAAGTATCTGATATCACAGCAGGAGGTTTTTGTTTTCGGCTTGACAATAACCTAACAACAACCCCTCTCTGCGGAGGGGAGTTGTTGTCAGGACCGGGGTTGTTGCGGAGGTTATTGTTCGCGCAATTGCGCGTATCACTGCCGAAGATTTGGATCGACTTCCTGCGCCAAATCGGCCGGGAACGCGTGCAACACGCGGCCATCGCCAGCGTACACGTACACGACCCATTCGTCGCCGGGCGTCGGCAACGTGTAGCCGAGATCGCAGGCCGATGAGCCCCCGCCGCCTCCAAAAGCAAACTGACTGTCGGAGTGATCACCTCGCAAAACGCGGCTTGCTGTCGCTAGTGCGCGCCAAGGACGAGCGTGGCCGGGGTGTAAGCCAACATAAGATGCCTGATCGACCCGAACGAGAACGACCGCGCGAACAACGTTTGTGCTGTATGCCCTGGCCACGCGTTCAGGGGCCGACGAAAACACGGTGCATGCTTCCGCAGTGGTCGGAAGCGCGGCAATTGCGATGATCGCTATCCATTGGCGCATGAAAGGTCCCTTCGTTCACCAGCGCATCAAATACGGACGCCGGGCCTTTTTCGAATTCACAACTCGCAAATCAGGCCGCGCGGTTGCGTTGAAGCACACCATTTTGTGGCAAGGATGATCCTTATGCCAAATTTGAATGGCCTTCCCGAGCGCTTCGTCGCGGCTGTTTGCCATCACTGTGCCGAAGCCGCTTCGAACGTTGACCACGCCGTCCTCCAATGCGCGGCAGCCCGTGACGACGTAGAGGTAGATCATTCGGGGGTCCTCCGGCGGGTACGCGAATTCAGATGCCCGCAAACGCAGACGACGGCCTGTCCGTGTAAGAGAAAGCGCAAAGCGCTTCAAACGCTGTTGAACTGCGTTCTGCTCAAATACACGCAACTTTAACCCCAGCGTGAGCCGGCGCTTTCTCTCTCCCGTCGCAACGTTAGAGTGCGCGAAAGGGAGCGCACGATGACCTGGATCAAGGCAAATGTATCGGACCCGATGTTCTTAGCGTGCTTCGGTGCCGCGATTTTTGGCTCTTCGAGTTCTTTTTCAAAAGGTTCTTCGGCCGACCGAATATCGCTAGCATAGGCCTGTTCATTGAAGACCGAAGGCTCGCCTTTTTGGCAGCGGCTCTCTTGGGGCAGCCTCGATGTTTTTACTCGGTTGGTTTGTGAACCGGAAAGCCGGGTTTGGCCTAGCCCACCTCTCGATCGGCCCATCAGCCGTGTTTCGCCCCCGCCCGCGCAACCGCCGTGCTGATGAACGCGGACAATGGAGGTGTCTATCATCTGGACGGAGCCGTCATGGGATTCGGCGAGCGACTTCATGATCAAGTCCCAGATGCCAGCCATTCGCCAACGAACGAAACGGTTGTAGCAGGTCGTGTAAGGCCCAAAGCTCTCCGGCAGATCGCACCATGGTGCGCCTGACCGCAATATCCAGAAGATGCCGTTGAGGACACGTCGGTCGTTGACCCTCGGTACGCCGCGCGGCTTGTTCGGAAGGAACGGCCTGATGGCAGACCACTCAAAGTCCGTGAGTTCGTATCTCATGATTCGAGCTCCCCGTTCGGGAGCTTGAATCACGCCTATCTCGGTGTTCGCAACGCCGATTTGCAGGTCCGAGATGGGCCGGATAGCGGACATGCTGCAGATATGTCAAAAGAGACGTGAATGACCCGACCCGGACTCATCGTCGCTCCTGTATTGGCGAGCATATCAAGAATTTCGTACTTGTCGCGAGCAGCGGTGAATGGTCCTTTGCCTACATAACGCATCAAGTACTATCTGGCATCGGACCTCATACGGATCGAAGATGAAAGCCTACCTATTTGACTTGGACAGCACTCTTGCAGCCAGCGAGGCTTTGAAAGCACGAGCACTAGCTCAGGCCTGCGCGTCCTATGGAGCGAAAGCCAACCACCTGATCTATGCTGACGTGATGGGCGAAGACTGGCCCACGGTCACCGGGCATTTTCTCAAACGATACGATCTAAGACCGCCATTTGATGAGTTCAATGATCGCTTCCGCGGCTTCTATCTCGATCTGATCGAGGCGGAAGTCTCTGAAACGCAGGGAGCCCGCCAATTCGTTCTTGAAACGCGGAGCAGCGGGACAACAATCGGAGTGGTCAGTTCGGCTGCCACCTGGATGGTTGAGAAGGTGCTGGCGAAGCTCGATCTACAAAACTCCTTCGACCTGGTCATCACTCAGGAAGATGTGGCGCGTCATAAGCCCGATCCGGAAGCCTATCTGTTAGCGCTTTCCCGATTGCGGGTGAGCGCGAAGGATACCCTCGTCTTCGAGGATTCTTCCGCGGGCATGAAGGCGGCGAAAGCCGCCGGTTGTCACTGCGTTGCAGTTCGCCATGCCTTTAATGGAAAACACGACTTCTCCGGTGCTCTCCGCGAGATTGAGAGCTTTAGCGAGGTTCTCGGAGCGGCAGCGCAGGACTGGGATTCATAGAAACCGTTACGAATGTCTGCGCTTCTACGCACAGCAGGCCAATTCTATGGCGGAGAAGGACGCCGCGTTCCACAAGCTCGCTTCGGGCGTGGGGAATGCTGCGGCCGATTTGTCCCTCGCGTTCGAAGATTCTCGCTCCGGCATTCAATCTGCCTCCGCGGCAGGAATTTGGCACTTTTTGGACCTGAGCAGATGTCCGGTTTAAGTCCGCAAAGCGTCGGATAGCGGGCATCGTTCAGAACGTGCTGATTAATCTCGATTTTATGAGTACATGGCCTAGTGCGCCGGAGGAGGAAGTTTTAGTACCAATCAATTTGGAAGAACTCCGGTAGCCGCCGTGCGAAAATGCCGGCGGTTTTTCTCTGCCGGAAGCAAGATTTTCAAGCAGGCCGGCGCAACGTGCTGCACCCGTCAACTTCGTAGTGATCTATCGGCAGCCTTCGGGGCATGCCGGCACCCATTGCGTATTGCCGGCTCTGTGGCACGATGAAGCGAATTTCAGCAGTCGGTTTGTGTACAAATGATCTTTGAACCAATTCGATTGATGCCTGAGGCGCCCGGGCAAACCCCGGCGAGGAACCGCACGATCTTTTCTCTCCTGGCGGCGGTTAGATGGGTCCAGCGTTACGTTGACACCGAAGCCAAGACAACGCCGCGGTGGACGAAGCTGATCGCTGTTCTTGATGAGGCAACCGTCGGGAAAATTGAGCCGCACGAGGTTCGAACCGCGCTCCATGTCGCTCTGATGGCTGAAGGATGGGCGATGCCAGACGAGCTTGAGCAACCAGATATATTCACGTCTGGCCGAGCGGATTCCCCGTAACATCAGCCGGGGTCCACCGGTAGCGGCACCACCTTCAAGTGGACGCCGGTATCTGTCATAGTTCAGGCTTCACTGCTCGGAGAACGCTCATGTTGTTCCCTGTCGGTAGTCGATGGCTCGCAGCAATTCTCGCGCTGACATTTTGCACCAGCGCGAGCGCCGGCGATGTGCTCTTCGAAAATGTTCGAATCTTCGACGGGAGAAGCGCCACTCTTTCCGCTCCGTCGAATGTGCTGATCAAGGGCAACCTCATCGAGCGTATTTCCACGGCACCGATAGCAGCCGCAGACGCTCAGCGTGTTGCAGGAAACGGGCATACGCTGATGCCTGGCCTGATCGACAATCATTGGCATGCGATGTTGATACGGGTGACGCCGGCCCAGGCTTTCGGTGACGTCGGCTACAACAATCTACTGGCCGGCAACGAAGCGACTGACACTCTGATGCGCGGCTTCACGACCGTTCGCGATGTTGGCGGGCCGGTGTTCGGCCTCAAGCGTGCCATCGACGAGGGCATCGTCAAGGGCCCACGCATCTATCCGTCCGGCGCCATGATCACTATCACGAGCGGGCATGGGGATTTCCGGCAGCTGACCGATCTACCACGCACGATCGGCGGCATGCTCACCCGCATGGAGCAGGTCGGTGGCGCTATAGTTGCGGACAGCCCTGACGAGGTGCGTCTGCGCGCGCGCGAACAACTCATGCAGGGCGCCTCCCAGGTCAAGTTGACGGCGGGCGGCGGAGTGTCGTCACCCTTCAGTCCGGTCGACGTGACCACTTTCACCGAGGCCGAACTACGCGCCGCCGTTGAAGCGGCCGAGAACTGGGGCACATATGTCGCCGCGCATGCCTTCACTCCGGCTGCGATCCAGAGAGCCGTTGCCGCTGGCGTGAAGTGCATCGAACACGGCATGCTGATGGACGAGGCAACCGCCAGGCTACTTGCCGAGAAGGACATCTGGTTGAGCTTGCAGCCCCTCCCCGAGGGCTTGAGGCTTGGCTTTCCGGAGGGGTCCGTCCAGCGAGCCAAGGCGGATGAGGTCTGGCCCGGCATAGCCAGGTCCTACGAGTTTGCAAGGAAGTACAAGATCAAGACGGCGTGGGGCACCGACGTGCTGTTCTCGCGCGCGCTCGCGCAGCAACAGGGCGCAATTCTGGCCTCGCTCACGCGCTGGTACACCCCCGCCGAAGCGCTGGTCATGGCGACATCGACAAACGCCGAACTGCTGGCGCTGTCCGGCAAGCGCAATCCCTATCCCGGCAAGCTCGGCGTCGTGGAACAGGGCGCGCTCGCGGATTTATTGCTTGTCGACGGCAATCCGCTGGACAACATCAACCTGATTGCCGATCCCGCGAATAACTTCAAAATCATCATGAAAGACGGCGTCATCTACAAGAACACTTTGAGCAAGTGAGCCTATGCGCAGCCTCCTCTTTCTTGTCGTCATAATGATCGGCCTCGCATCGCCTGTCCGTGCTGCGGAGGATGTAGCGGCGGCGCAGAAGATCATCAGCTCCCAAGCCGATGCGCTGGCGCGCGACGACGCTGTGACTGCCTATGGATTCGCGGCCCCCGGCATCCAGAGCATTTTCACCGATCCCGACAGCTTCATGGACATGGTGCGCAACGCCTATGCCCCCATCTATCGCCATCGCAGCTTCGAATTCACCGAGAGCAATACGTCCGGTGGCACCATCGAGCAGAAGGTCCATATCGTCGATGCCGATGGTGTGCCGTGGGATGCGCTCTATACGCTGGAGCCGCAGCCGGATGGCACCCTAAAGATCAGCGGCTGCATGCTGCTGAAAGTCGGCCAGGCTGTGTGACACCTCACAGCGGCATTCACATTCGCACCTCACATCATCTATAATAGGTCCTGCACGTCTCTCGTCCTACGGTTGCTTCCCGGGTGAATTTGTTGCGGTACCTGTCCCTCAGCACACTGTCTCCCATTGTCCTGGGCAGCCTGTTGGCGTGCGGGGTGTCGACCATCGCGATGGCAGACACGCGTCGCCTATCCCTGATGCCCGATCCGCGCGGCGAGTTCATCCGGCTTTGCGCGCCCTTCATGGTGTCGCGCTATGCGCATCCCGAAGCGATCTGCGACTGCGTCCGCACCGCGCTGATCGGCGAGATCGGCGATCGCGATATTCTCGACGCTATCCTCTACGGGGTCACCGAGCGCGGCGTCCCCACGCTGAACGAGAACTGGCTGCCGCCGGACAAACGAAGCTTGATCCCGCGGACCATGACGGCGATTGCCGAGCCGACGCTGGATTGCATGTTCGGTAGCGGCCCGGCCAAACGCGCGCTCGAAAACGTACCGATCGATGGATTTCCGGCGATGCCACCGGTGCAGGATCTGACGCCTTAGGCGACCGATGCGCCCGAGGAGAAAATCAACCTGCGGCGCGCCCGCAGCATCAGCGCCGTGATGATGGTGACGTTGAGTGCATTCCAAGCGAGGCCGTTCATGAACGCTGCCGCGTAGGAGCCCGTAGCGTCGAAGATGACGCCCGACATCCAACCGCCAAGTGACATGCCTCCTACCGTGCCCAATATGACAATGCCGACACGCGTAGCCGCCTGCGATGCGGGCATCGCCTCGCGGATGATGATGGCATAGGCCGGCACCAGACCGCCCTGGAACAGGCCGAACATCGCCGAGATGATGTAAAGCGAGGCCAGGCTGTCGAAGAACAAATAGAACAGCAGTGCGAATCCCTGCAGCAATGAGCCAATCAGCAGTGTGCGAATGCCACCAATACGATCGGCCAGAAAACCCGAGCCAACACGGCTGACAATCCCGCAGGCCAGCATCAGCGACAACATCTCGGCGCCGCGCGTCACGCCGTAGCCGAGATCTCCGCAATAAGCGACGATATGCACCTGCGGCATCGCCATGGCGACACAGCAACCGATGCCGGCCACAAAGAGAAGCGTCGTCAGCGTGTTGTTGCTGAGCTGGAGATCGACCTTGGGCGGCGGCGCATTGACGTGACTACGTCGTGTGACAGTGCCCATCTGCGCACGCAGAACCGCGAGCATCAGGAGCATCAGGACGGTTGTAACGACCCCGACACTGATATGCGTCGAACGCCAACCAAAAGTCAGAATGCCCCAGCTGACAATGGGCGGCCAGAGCGTGCCGCCGATATAGCTGCCGGTCGCGGCGACGGTCACCGCGATGCCGCGCCGGCGTTCGAACCAGTGCGACGCCTCCGCCATCAGCGGTCCGAAGGTTGCCGACGACCCTGCCCCGATCGCCACGTGAATAAGATTGAACTGCCAGAGCGCCGTGGACTGCGACGCGAGAAGATAACCGGCCCCCATCAGCACCGTCGCAAGCGCAATCGTGGCCACGATGCCGAACCGGTCCGTGAGCCTGCCGGCCACCACGCCGCCGAGGCCGAAGCCGACCATGGTCAGGGTAAAGGCCAGCGACGCCGCGCCGCGGCTGGCCGCGAAGTCGGCCTGCACGGCCGGGAGCGCCACCACCACCGACCACATGCCAACGCTGCCCAGCGAGCCGATGATCAGGGCAAGCGACAGCCGGATCCAGGCCTGACGGGAGTCAGGCAGGAACGGCATCGAATCTGAAGTGGGGGTCGCGATGGTCACGGCGGCAACATCCTCGGCGTGTGCCCACGGGTCAAGCGATATGCCGAAGGATTAGGCATGCAGAAACAGTGCAACAGACCGTTTCGGCCAAAACTGGCTCCGGGCTTGTGGCAAAGCCGCTCAGTAACGCCTCGTTAACCCTTTGCTAACCATACACACGGCAAAAATTGCCGAGTGGAGTCGCGTCTCGTCAGCTGACCGGGGGAATGCCCGTGGATGCCAGTGCGGTGCCTCACTTGCGGATCGGCGGCCCTTCGGCCGCCGCGCAGACGTTCGGCAGTCGCGAACGACATTCGCGCGGGGAAGCGGCATCGATGACGGATTTGATCGCGGGTCAGGGTCTGGGCGCACCCAAGAGCGGCGGTTTCGACTTCGCCAGCATCAGGACGAACGTCTTGCGCGGCGATATCGGCCTGGCCTTTGGCGTTCTGATCATCCTTGTCGTCCTGATCATGCCGCTGCCAGCCATCGTGATGGATCTGTTCCTCGCGATCTCGATCACCATGTCGGTGTTGATCCTGATGACGGCGCTGTTTACCCAGACGCCGCTGGAATTCTCGTCGTTCCCGACCGTGCTGCTGATCTCGACCATGTTGCGGCTGTCGCTGAACCTGGCCTCGACCCGCCTGATCCTGTCGCATGGCCACGAAGGCACCGCCGCGGCCGGCCACGTCATCGAGGCGTTCGGCAATTTCGTGATGGGTGGCAATTTCGTCATCGGCATCGTCGTGTTCGCGATCCTGGTGATCGTGAACTTCATCGTCATCACCAAGGGTTCGGGCCGTATCGCCGAAGTCGCAGCGCGCTTCCAACTCGACTCGATGCCCGGCAAGCAGATGGCGATCGACGCCGATCTGTCGGCTGGCCTGATCGACGAGGCCACCGCCAAGGCGCGCCGCAAGGACCTTGAAGACGAAAGCGGCTTCTTCGGCGCCATGGACGGTGCTTCCAAGTTCGTCCGCGGCGATGCCATTGCCGGCCTGCTCATCACCGCCATCAACGTCATCGGCGGGATCATCATCGGCGTCGCGCAGCAGGGCCTGTCGTTCTCGGAAGCCGGCCGCACCTATACGCTGCTGACCGTCGGTGACGGCCTGGTCACCCAGGTTCCGGCGCTGATTGTCTCGACCGCCGCGGGCCTGCTCGTCTCGAAGGCGGGCATTACCGGCGCCGCCGACAAGACGCTGATCAAGCAATTCTCCGGCTATCCGCAGGCGCTGGGCATGTCGGCCGGCGTCATGCTGACGCTGGCGCTGCTGCCGGGCATTCCGATGCTGCCGTTCCTCGCGCTCGGCGGCGGCGCAGCCTATCTCGCCGTCACCGCCAACAAGCGCAACAAGGTTGCGCGTGCCGAAGTCGCGCATCAGGCTGCAGCGCCCGCCGCCGCAGCAGCAGCACAAGCTGCCGCCGCGGACGAGCCGATCTCCGCATCGCTGAAGATCGACGATCTCAAGATCGAACTCGGCTACGCGCTGCTGCCACTGGTCAACGGGCCGGACGGCACCGATCGCCTCACCGAACAGATCAAGGCGCTGCGCAAGTCGCTCGCTGTCGAAATGGGTTTCGTGATGCCGTCGGTCAGAATCCTGGACAACGTGCAGCTCGAAGCCAACACCTACATCATCAAGATCAAGGAAGTGGACGCCGGCACCGGCCGCATCTGGCCGAACCAGTTCATGGTCATGGATCCCGGCGGCAATCAGGTCAATGTCCCGGGCATTCACACCACCGAGCCGACCTTCGGCCTGCCCGCGACCTGGGTCGATGCCGGCCTGAAGGAAGAAGCTTCGCTCAAGGGCTACACCGTGGTCGACGCCGCCACGGTCTTGTCGACGCATCTGACAGAGCTGCTGAAGGGCAATATGTCGGACCTCTTGTCCTACGGCGAAGTGCAGAAGCTACTGAAGGACCTGCCGAAGGAACAAGGCGAACTGGTCAAGGATATCGTCCCGTCGCTCATCACCGTGTCGGGCATCCAGCGCGTGCTGCAATTGCTGCTCACCGAACGTATTTCGGTGCGCGATCTCTCGACCATCCTCGAAGGCATTGCCGACGCCCTCGCCTTCTCGCGCAACCCGTCGACCATCGTCGAGCATGTACGTGCGCGCCTCGCGCGACAGATCTGCGCGCAGAACACGTCCTACAACGGCTACCTGCCGCTCATCGCACTGTCGGCGCAGTGGGAGCAGGCCTTCGCGGAATCGATCATCGGCACCGGCGAAGAACGCAGTCTCGCGATGCAGCCGTCGAAGCTGTCGGAGTTCATGACCACCGTGCGCGATCGTTTCGAACAGGCTGCGCGCGAAGGCGAAGCGCCGGTGCTGGTCACCTCGGCCTCGATCCGGCCGTTCGTGCGCTCGCTGGTGGAACGGTTCCGCGCACAAACCACCGTGCTGTCCCAGGCGGAAATCCACCCCCGTGCGCGCCTGAAGACCGTCGGAAGCGTCTGATTCGGCGGCAAGAGGCTAGCAACCTTGCCCGAAACCGATGTAAATTCGTCACAGACAAGAGATTTGCCAGAATGTCGCATCCCGAGGCCATTTCGGGGCGACGGCACGAATCACTCTCAACGCTCTGATAATAAATAATAATTTATGAATTTCAGGGCCAAGCCGGGTGCTTCAATCGCGCCGGATCACGTCTTATCACTGCCTTGTGATCGACTATTTGGAACGGAACGACCCAACACCACGTTTCCTATGCGTGATGAGTTGAACCTGCCGACGCGGACACGACACAAACGGTCGTAGGCAGAGTAAGACGGCAGGGAGCGTTTCCAATGAACCACTCGATTTACAGCGCGGATCGCAAGACCCACCTCAAGGTGGTGATCGTTGCTCTGGTCGCCGGTATCTTCGTGGCAGGCTTCGGAATCTCGGCCCGCATGAATGCTGACGAAGGCTACAGCCAGACCGCCAGCGCTCGTGTGATCAAAGCAGGCCAGCCGGTTGCTGTCACCACTTCGAACGCCAGCATGGTCCGCTAAGAAATTCAGGAATTCGCGTGGCGATGTCCCCCAAGGTCGTCAGGTGAATACATAGAAGCTCCACTTCCCCCCGAGTGGACTTCTGAATGGAAAACGCCCGCTCCCCACGGGCGTTTTTCTTTTGTGGGGTGCTTTCTTGCTTCTCCCTCCCTCAAGCAGCGCAGCTGCGCGGTGGGAGGGATACTCTGCGCGCCAGCGCGCCACATCACAGATTCAAATTTCAAACAGCCACGCTCTCGCAGTCTCGCGGCGCTTGCGCGTCCGAGGTGTGAGCAGTCCCCCTCAGATAGATGAGGGGTGGCAGCGCGCCGTGAGGCGCAAAGGGTGGTTTTTTATCGCGGTCCGCTCCACCGGAACGCCGGCAAGCTGCAACCGCGCAACGCCTCACGGCGCGCCACCGCGGCGATTTCTGTCCCCGGGACCGTTCTTCCGGGCAAAGGCGCAGAGCTCCGCACTCCGCTGATCCCGACGGTTTCCCGCCGTTCACCAATGCCACGTCCAGCCAGCATGAGTGGCAGACCCCCGTAGTGGGGCCGGACGGTGACCCAGGGCCTCCCGAGTGCGCGGGGTACGTCACCCCACACCCGCAGGCGCCGCATCCCTGTTCCACTTCAAGACGCCTCATGAAGCGCCCCTCGCGAACCGGATGAGAGGAGAATAATCCTGTTGGGGATATTGTCAAGAACAATAGGAAAAAATGTTTAAGCCCTATTCTATCGATTGTCATTCCGGGGCGCGCTCTTGCGCGAGCCCGGAATCCATAACCACGATCGCGCGTATGGATTCCGGACCTACCCCCAGCCGGCTACGCCTGTCGGGCGCGTCCCGGAATGACAGCCAGTGAGCTCAAAATCGCGTTGCACCTAGCTTTGCGCGAACTACACTTTCCTCACCGAAGTCCAACACCGATAATCACGGTGATCGCAATGACGTATTACGTCTATCTGCTGGCCAGCCGAAAATACGGCACGCTATACATTGGCGTGACGAACGACCTTATACGGCGAGTCTACGAGCATCGTAGCAAGGTGGTTGACGGCTTCACGCGACGTTATGACGTCGACAAGCTCGTTTGGTTTGAGGTCTACGATGACGTCCTGTCGGCCATTGCGCGTGAGAAAGAACTCAAGAAATGGCGCCGCGACTGGAAGATCCGATTGATCGAAGAGCAAAATCCAAACTGGATGGATTTGTACCCGGTGCTTTCCGGCTGACGTGGAGTTTATGGATTCCGGGCCCGCGCAAGAGCGCGTCCCGGAATGACAATTGAGAGGTTTGCATTACAGCGACTGCGCCGCTTTCATGCGCCCCGGAATGACGACTGTGGGACCAATGCCGGATGACGAGAGAGCCTAACGATCACCGTGCCGGCGGCACCGTTTCGATCAGCTTGCCGGTGAAAACGATCGGGCCCGTGGCAGCACCGGTCGGCGAACCGCCTTCCGGCTCGACGGTCACGGCATAGGTGGCCTGATTGACGACATCGGGATCATAGGCAGCGAGTGCAGCGCGCGATGTGAAGTCGTTGCTGCCGATCACGCCGAGCGAACGCGGACGCTGCAGCTTGTCGGACACAATCCAGAGCTCGTAGCTTTTGCCGGCCTGCGGTTCGGCGCCAACCTTGCGCACTGTAAAGTTTTTGGTCGCCGCATCGACAGTGAGGATGAATGCGGGTGACGCAGCGTCGGTCTGCAGCAAGGCGACGTATTGCGACTGAGCTGCTGCGGGCGGCGCGACCGGCGCTGGCGCCTGCACCACCTGTTGCGCTGCCTTCGGGCGTAAACCCGCCGGCAGCAATTCGGGGCGATAGGCCTGTACGGCAATCAGCGCAACAAGCATGGCGGCAATCGCGGTCATGCCGGTGGCCACACCGCGCCAGCGTTTTGCCTGGACCGAGAAATCAATCACGTTCGAACGATCGAGCGTCGGGCGATCGATCGCAGGCTGCTCAGCAACGACCGCCGCTGCAGTGACCGGCTGCGGCGCTTCCGGATGCACGATCGCTTCTTGCGTACCGGCCAGACCGATCGCAACGCGGATTTTCTCCCAGACTTCAGGACGCGGCTCGACAAGGCCGACCATCTGATTCAAAACGCCGAGCTTGCGCTCCCACGCCTCGACCACAGCGGCAAAATCCTTGTCAACGGACATCATGGTCTCGACCTGCACGCGCTCTTCGGCACTGAGCGTGCCAAGCGCATATTCCGCGGCAAGCGCGATATGGTCTTCGCTATAGGCCATCATGTCAGTCCCAGACACTCCCGGATGTCCATCATACTGCGGCGCAGCCACGTCTTCACTGTATTGACCGGCGCTTCGAACTTCGTCGCGAGTTGTTCGCGGCTCCAACCATTGTAGTAAGCAAGCAGCACCAGTTTCTGCCGGTCCGGCTCAAGCCGGCCCACGCACTCCAACAAGCGCTTCAATTCTTCGGTCATTTCCTGTCGCGCGAGCGGGTCAGGTGTATCGGCTGCCACTTCCATTGCAGCCGGCTCTTCCTCGATAGACGTTTCGCTTCTCTTGCGAACGACATCAATAGCCCGGTTACGAGCGATCGACGCCATCCACGTGATCGGCGAGGCAACACCGGGATTGAATTGCCCGGCGCTGTTCCAGATCTTGACATAAGCCTCCTGGATGACTTCCTCGGCGAGATCCTGTCTGCGCAAGATACGGATCACGACGCCAAAGAGTTTCGCGCGCGTCGCTGCATAGAGTCGCTCGAAGGCGGCTTCATCCCCTTTGGCAACTGCGGCAAGAAGCCAGACCAGTTCAGCCGGCGTCAGCATTACGTCTCCCCAACCTCAATATACCTTTCGCCTTACGGAGGTGCCGCCCGGCGGTATTACCTGTCGTAACATAGATTATAGCAAGCGGGCCATGTCGCTGTTTATGCTGTGGATAGACCACAAACAGCAAACCCGGACCTCACGGCCCGGGCTTGATGACTTCAATCTTTGAGGCTCGTTGGCTCGCCGCTTCTGCGGATCAGGCCACTGCGCCGATGCGGGCACGCATCAGGCCAATGCTGTCGAGGTCGGCCTGTTCGCGTGCGTTCTCTTCGTCGCGTGCACGGGCCTGGTCGCGCTCATCGAGCAGTTCGACCTTCTTGAGTTCTTCGAAAGCTTCACTCAGCAATGCCTTCGCGTCTTCGAGCTGCACGCGCAGCTCATCGGCCGAACGTGTCAGGTTCTCGCGACGTTGAATCGCAGCCTTCGCATAGGTGGGATAGGCAAAGTGAGTGGGATCCTGAATACCGGCGCGATCCTGTTCGGTCTGGATCTCGCGCTCGAGATCGACCGACATGCGCTGGAAATCCGCGATCATGCCTTCGATCTGATTGACCCGGCGGCGCTTCTCATCGACCTGGAACTTCTTCAGGCGGATCAGGGTGTCACGTGACTTCATCGACTCATACTCCCCAGAAGTCCCAGTCTCAACGCGGGACACAACCGGACAACCGCAAGGGGCTGACCGGCCGAAATTCTTCTCTGAGGGTCATGATGGCCTGACAAAGTTAGCGTTCCGTTTCCAAACCACCAACGATTTGTTGCAGTTGCTGATAGCCTTGGGCCAGTCCGCAGACTTCGTCCTTCCGTTGCCGCAGGAATGCCTCAAGCGGCTCATGGAGCCGGATCGCCTCGTCCACTTCCGGACTGGAACCGGCGCGATAGGCGCCCAGCCTGATCAGTTCCTCCATATCCGAATAGGTCGCCATGATCTGCCGGGCTCGCGTGATCGTCGGCAAATAGGCTGGATCGCAGGACCGCGGCATGGTTCGCGACACCGACTTCAGGATATTGATAGCAGGATAGCGACCGCGCTCGGCGATACCGCGTTGCATCACGATATGGCCATCGAGAATGCCGCGCACGGCGTCCGCAACGGGTTCGTTGTGATCGTCGCCGTCGACCAGCACCGTGAAGATACCGGTGATCGAGCCTTCATCGGTGCCCGGCCCTGCCCGCTCCAGCAGTTTCGGCAGTTCGGTGAACACCGTCGGCGTATAGCCTTTCGCGGTCGGCGGCTCGCCGACGGACAGACCGATCTCACGCTGCGCCATGGCGAAACGCGTGACCGAGTCCATCATGCACATGACGTCCTTGCCCTCGTCGCGGAAGAATTCCGAGATCGACAGCGTCAGATAGGCCGCCTGGCGCCGCATCAGTGCCGGCTCGTCCGAAGTCGCCACGACCACGACAGCGCGTGCGAGACCTTCTTCGCCCAAGTCCTCCTGCAAGAACTCCTGCACTTCACGGCCACGTTCGCCGATCAGGCCGATGACCGACACGTCGGCATCGACATTGCGTGCCAGCATCGACAGCAAGACCGACTTGCCGACGCCGGAGCCCGCAAAGATGCCCATACGCTGGCCGCGGCAGCAGGTCAGGAAGGTATTGAGCGAGCGCACCCCGAGATCGAGCGGCGCGCCGACGCGTTTGCGAGAATGCGCCGGCGGCGGAGACGCGCGATATGGCATCGGTGCCGGGCCCTGCAGCAACGGCCCCTTGCCGTCGATCGGCTCGCCCATGGCGTTCACGACGCGGCCGAGCCAGGCGATCGAGGGCCGCACCTGGCTGGCAGCATTGGCGATCACCGCCCGGCAGCCGCGGCGTACACCTTCCAGTCCGGCGAAGGGCATCACCACGGCGTTGTCGCCACTGAAACCGATCACCTCGGCGGGGATGGAACGGCTTGTGCCGGTCTCGATGGTAATGCGGGCACCGACCGACATCGCGTGGATCGGCCCGGCCACCTCAACCATTAACCCGCGAACACCGACCACCCGGCCGTAAATATTGACGCCATCGAGGTCAGTAATCTGTTCCGCAAGGGCTTTCATTGCAAAACCCTTAAGTTTCGCTTCATTGCCGGCTCGGCCTTAACCCCGTGTTTACCCGCATCGTTAATCATTACGTCACTGTCTTGAATGACTGAGAGCATTCGCGCCATCAGAATGAAGGGGCGAGTCGATGGAGTCGGTTAGGTCCGGCTCTTAATGTGGAGCTTGAGCGGGTACGGGTACAAAAAGAGTCTTTGCTGCAACATCTTATGGCGATTCGACAAAAATTGCACGATTAGAGCTTGCGCTGAAGAATCAGGTTTTGTTAACCATATCCAGTCAGGATCCGAATCAGTTGTTCGTAGGCGTTTTTTGGTGCCGCAAGTATGGCGGCCGACCTGACGCCCGGAGCGGCGACTAAAGGGGACTGGCATGCGCGTTTTGCTAATTGAAGATGATAGCGCCGTTGCGCAGTCGATTGAGCTGATGCTCAAATCCGAGAGTTTCAACGTCTATACGACGGATCTCGGAGAAGAGGGCGTCGATCTCGGCAAGCTCTACGACTACGATATTATCCTGCTCGATCTCAATCTGCCGGACATGTCCGGTTACGATGTGCTCAAGCAGCTGCGGGTGTCCAAGATCAAGACCCCGATCCTCATTCTCTCGGGCCTCGCCGGCATCGAGGACAAGGTCAAGGGTCTCGGCGTCGGCGCCGACGACTACATGACCAAGCCCTTCCACAAGGACGAGCTGGTTGCCCGCATTCATGCGATCGTGCGCCGCTCCAAGGGCCACGCCCAGTCGGTCATCCAGACCGGCGACTTGGTGGTCAATCTCGATACCAAGACGGTGGAAGTCGGCGGTCAGCGCGTCCATCTGACGGGCAAGGAATACCAGATGCTGGAGCTGCTCTCGCTCCGCAAGGGCACGACCCTCACCAAGGAAATGTTCCTCAACCACCTCTATGGTGGCATGGACGAGCCCGAACTGAAGATCATCGACGTTTTCATCTGCAAGCTGCGCAAGAAGCTGGCGAATGCTTCCGAAGGCCGCAACTTCATCGAAACCGTCTGGGGCCGTGGCTATGTGCTCCGCGAGCCGCACGAAGAAGAGATCCGCATCCCGGCCTGAGTTTCAAGCCGGCTTAAGCGTCACTCCCCGAAAGTTCTCACGAAACCCCGCCGAAAGGCGGGGTTTTTGTTTGCGTGGATGAACCCACCCTTTGCTTACAGCGACGAATGCCATAGGCGAATACCAAGCGATCATGTTTGGCGCACATTTCGGGGGCGGAATGGTTCTGCAATCTCTGGTCGGGCTGCCGGCCTTTCTGGTCTATTTCTGCACCGGCATTGTCGCCGTGATGCTCTACCTGTTCGTCTATCTGCGCGTAACCGCACATGACGAGTTCGCACTGATCCGCAAGGATTGCGCGCCGGCTGCGATCGCACTCGGGCTCAGCCTGCTCGGCTTCGTGCTGCCGGTGGCCAGCGCGATCGTCCACTCCGCCAATGTCATCGATTGTCTGATCTGGGCGATCATCGCACTGATCGTGCAGATCGCCGTCTATTTCATTCTCCGCATTCCGGTGCCGCAATTGCCGGATCGCATAGCCAATGGCGAGATGGCCCCGGCCCTCTGGCTCGGCCTCGCCTCTCTTGCCGCCGGCGTGCTGAACGCGGCCTCCATGGTGTATTCGCCATGACCGGCGAGCCCGCGAAGAACTTCGGCAAGCGCCAACCCGTGCAGCCAATGCATGAGGAAGCCCCGTCGCGCAAACGCTCCAACCACGTGGCGCTCTTGCTCATGGGCACCATGGCCTTGGGCGGCGGCGCTTATGCGCTGATGCCGAGCGAACATTGCGACCCGAACCGCGCGGCCATCGCCGGCCAGCAGCAGGAGTGTCAGCAGCGCAGTTCATCGTCATCCTCCGGCGGCCATGGCTATTCAGGGGGCAGCAGCAGTTCTTCGGGACGCAGCAACTTCGCCAGCACCGGATCATCATCCAGCGGCGGATATGACAGCTCGTCATCCAGCAGCAGCCACGTCACCCATGGTGGCTTCGGCTCCTTCGCCTCGCATTTCTCCGGCGGCGGCTAGTCTCTCATGCAGCGCATCGCATGTTCCGAGCGTGACGATTGGCAGGCCACCGCGGCCGCGACGGGCTTCGTATTTCATACCGAGGCAGGCGACCGCTATTGGGACGAGCGCGCCTACTACGCCTTCACGCTGGATGAGATCGAGCGTCAGATCGAGGCTCCGACTGCCGAACTCAACGCGATGTGCCGCGAGCTGGTGAGCCGTGCGGTCAAGGATGAGCGCTATCTGCGGCTGCTGAAGATCCCGCAGGCCTACTGGACCTTCATCGCCGCAAGCTGGCAACGGAGCGATCCCAGCCTCTACGGCCGCTTCGATTTCCAGTTCGACGGCAAAGGTCCGGCAAAGCTGCTCGAATACAATGCGGACACGCCAACCTCACTGTTCGAGGCCGCGGTGTTTCAATGGACCTGGCTCGAACAGGCGATCGAGCGCCAGATCATCCCGAAGCGGGCCGATCAATACAACTCGCTGCATGAGCGGCTCATCGAGGCCTGGCGCAAGATCGGCACCGACAAAGCCATTCATCTCGCAGCCGCCATGGACAATGCCGAGGACCGCGGCACAGTTCAATATCTCGCCGATGTCGCGCAGCAAGGCGGGCTCACACCGGCGCTGATCGACATCAAGGACATCGGTTATGCCGACAGCGGGCACTTCGTCGATCTCAAGGACCAGCCGATCGACCTGATGTTCAAGCTTTATCCATGGGAGTGGATGTTCCGCGAGGCATTCGGTGGCCGTCTGAAAGGCGCATCGACGCGCTGGATCGAGCCACCGTGGAAAGCCATTCTGTCCAACAAGGGCATCCTGCCGCTGCTATGGGCGATGTTTCCGAACCACCCGAACCTGCTGCCGGCCTATTTCGACGATGATGCTGCAGCCGCTGAGCTCGGCACATCCTATGTGCGCAAGCCGCTCTATTCGCGCGAAGGCGCCAATGTCACGCTGGTGAGCGGCGGCAGCGCCATCGATGCGCAGCCCGGTCCCTATGGCGAAGAAGGTTTCATTCGGCAGATGCTGATGCCGCTGCCGAACTTTGCGGATCAGTATCCGGTGCTGGGCAGCTGGCTGGTCGATGAGGCGCCATGCGGGCTCTCGATCCGCGAGGATGAGAATCCGATCACCGGCAACATGTCACGCTTCATTCCGCACGCGATCCTGTGACGGCGCTCAGCGTGCCGGCGAAGCAGCGGCCTTGAGACCCACAGGCGTCATGCTCGGCACGATCGACGGTGCGGCACGGACGACGTTCGGACGGTACAGGCCACGCTTGTCGGCATGCGGCTTGAACGCGTCGGTCAGACCGACAACGGTCTCTGCGGCGCCCAGCGCCAGGAAGCCATCGGGCTCCGTGCACTTGGCAAGGCGGCCAAAGATCTGCGTCTTCATGTCCTGATCGAAATAGATCAGCACATTGCGGCAGAAGATGATGTCGAACTTGCCCATGCTGGAGAAGTCCTGCAGCAGATTGAGCGGCTTGTACTGGATCATCGACCGGATCTCCGGATTGATCTGCCACATCTCGCCGGTCTGCTTGAAGTATTTGACCAGCAGCTGGATCGGCAATCCGCGCTGCACTTCGAACTGGGTGTAGATGCCCGACTTCGACTTCTCGAGCACCTGCTGCGAGATATCTGTGCCGATGATCTCGATCCGCCATCCGGCAAGCTGGGCGCTCATTTCCTTGATGGTCATCGCGATCGAATACGGCTCCTGACCGGTAGACGCAGCCGCACACCAGATCCGCAGGCTCTTGCGGGCGGCACGTGCCTGGATCATCTCCGGCAGCACGACGTCGCGCAGATGGTCGAATGGAAGCTTGTCGCGGAAGAAGAAGGTTTCGTTGGTGGTCATCGCCTCGACCACGTCGGACGCAACCGTGGACGAGCCGTTCTTGATCTTCTGGACCAGCTCTTCAATGCCCGACAGGTTGGCCTTGCGCGCGAGCGGCATCAGCCGGCTTTCGACCAGATACTGCTTGTCAGCAGACAGATCGAGACCCGAACGTTCCTTCAGGAACTTGCGCAGGAAATCGTAGTCTGCCGGTGTCATGACCGATCTCCCGAAAAAAGACGAACCACTTTCGAACCGATTTGATTGAGCGGCAGGATAGCCGAGCAGATGCCCGCATTGGCGGCAGCGCCGGGCATACCCCACACCACGCTCGATGCTTCGTCCTGCGCGATGACATTGCCGCCAGCCGCGACGATATCCTTGCCGCCGCGCATGCCGTCCGAACCCATGCCTGTCAACACGACGGCGAGAATGGCGCCGTGCCAGACGTCGATGGCAGACGTGAACAGCGGATCGACAGCAGGCTTGCAGAAATTCACCGGCGGACCGTCATCGAGCGCGATGGCGATGTTGGCACCCTGCTTGACGGCGCGCATATGCTTGCCGCCCGGCGCGAGATAGATCTGACCGGCCTTGACGATTTCGCCATCGACACCTTCGCGAGCCGGACGCTTGCTGGCCCGGGCGAGATGTTCGGCAAGAATGGTCGTAAAGGTCGGCGGCATATGCTGCGTGATCAGAACAGGCACCTTGTCGATCACGGCGCCGATTTCGGCAACCAGCGTCATCAGGGCCTGCGGACCACCAGTGGACGAACCGATCAGCAGCGCGCGTGGCATCGTGGCGCTGAAAGGACGCTTCACGAGCTGCGCCTGCGCGGCGACTGATGTCACGGACTTGAAAGACGGTGCAGTCTCACGCGCCGCGGGAGCCGGCACGATCGACGGCGTCGTCGCCGACTTCAGGCGGCGAACCTTCGCGCCAAGATGACGGATCTTCTGCAACAGGTCGTGCTTGAAGATGTCGGCTGCGGAAATCTCCCGGGTGCTCTCCGGTTTCGGAATGTAGTCGGCGGCGCCGAGCGACATCGCCCTGAAGCTGATCTCCGCGTTGCGGCGGGTCAGCGTCGACGCCATGATGATAATGAGATTCCGCTTCTTCGCCAGCAGCTGCGGCAGCGCCGAAATGCCATCGAGCTCCGGCATTTCAATATCGAGAATCGCAACGTCGGGATTGATGCGCTCGATCTGGTTGACGGCATCGAGACCAGTGCGAAGCGACGCCGCGACGGCCATGTCAGGCTCGGCCTCGATCCAGCGCGAGATCAGGCCGCGAATGACGACGGAGTCGTCCACCACCATGACTCGCAGTGGCTCATACCGCGAATCGACAACAGCAGGACTTATCACATCAACACTCATGAACTCACCGGACGCAACACAACGCGACAAATGCACTGACAAAACAAATGCACAAACAAAAAGGCGGGCGCCGGAAGTGGAATACGCAATTCCGGCGTAGAACTTAGATCAGGCCGACTTCCTGAAACTTCGCCGACACGATTTCCTTGTCGAACGGTTTCATGATGTATTCGTTCGCGCCGGCATGCAGAGCGCGCGCGATGTGGGCCACATCGTTTTCGGTCGTGCAGAACACGACCTTTGGAACGTCACCGCCAGGCATGCGGCGCAGGTTACGGAGGAACTCGTAGCCATCCATCACCGGCATGTTCCAATCAAGCAGAACAGCGTCCGGCAGGTTCTGCTTGCAGATTTCGAGCGCTTTCTCGCCGTCTTCAGCTTCGGTAATCTCGAAATCGAGACCTTCGAGAATCCGACGGGCGACCTTACGGATGACACTGGAGTCATCGACAACCAGACATGTCTTCATGTGAGCCTCATTTTCACCGCGGACAAAATTGTCCAAGTGCTGGTCTTAGGCGGCCAGCTTGTCAGGCGAGATTTCAAGGATGCGATCAACGTCGAGTACGACCATCAGTTGCCCATCGAGACGATGGACGCCATCGGCCATCTTGGCCATGCGCGGATCCAGATTGACCGGATTCACCTCACGGCTCTCATCGGCGAGCTTCAGGACTTCACCGATCGAATCGATCAGCAGGCCATAAGATTCACCGCGGAGATCGACGCCCACAGCCATCGGCGGCTTGCCGTCATCGTTCTTCGGCAGGCCAAGGCGCGAACGCATGTCGATCGCGGTCACAATTCGACCGCGCAAATTGAGCACGCCGGCGACGTCGCTGGAGGACAGCGGCACGCGGGTCAGACGCTCGGGCATGAACACGTCCTGCACGCGCGAGATCGGCATGCCGAACAGCTGTCCACCGATCATGGTGGTCACGTATTCGGTGATCGCGCCGTCAGCGCTCGGAGCCTTGGTGGTGGTGGTGGTCGTAGTGGTGGTGGTCATTGCGATTTCCCTCACGCAGCCTGGCGAACTTCAGTGGTCTGTTCTTTGAGCGCCGCAATCAGGCCGGGGCGATCGAACTTGGCGACGTAGTCATGGAAACCTGCGAGGCGACCGCGCTCGATGGCAGCCGGGGAGATCATCGCCGAGAGAGCAATGATCGGCGTGTGGCTGAGTTTCTGATCCGCACGGATGGTCTCGGCGAATTCGAAGCCGTTCATATCCGGCATTTCGATGTCGGTGAGGATTACGTCGACCTCCTGACCCGAGCGCAGGAATGACAAACCTTCCTGGGCGTTGGTGGCGACGCGTACCTTGTAGCCGGCAGCCTTGAGCACGGGCGAGAGCATGTTGCGGAAGAACGCGGAGTCGTCGACCAGCAGCACCGATTGAGCGGTTGCCGAGACACGCATTTCCTTACGCGAGAACCAATCGGCAAAAGCCATCGGCAGGAAGTGACCGACGTCGATCACTTCGGTCGCGAGACCCTTGATGACAGCGGAGCCCAAGATCCCCTCGCGACCGCTGGCCACTTCGATATGCAGGCGCTCTTCGACGATATCGACGATTTCGTCGACGACGAGACCCATCGAGCGACCGTCGTCTGCGAAGACGAGGATTGGCTGGGTGCCCGACGTACGGACGGTCACGCCTTCCATCTGCACCAGCGGCATCAGCTGATCGCGGTACTGGACCATGTAGCGGCCGTTCGACAGCTCGACCTTGTCAACGCCCACTTCTTCGAGGCGCGTGACGAGACCGAGCGGCACTGCCTTGGGCTGTGCGGAGCCGGCGCGGAACACCAGCAGCGACGTCAGCTGTTCTGCATTCATCGCGCGCATTGCGGCGTTCTCGTCGGCAATCTCGTGAGCGTTGGATGCCAGAGCACCAAGCTCCTGCGCGATGCCGTTCGGATCGACAATCATGATCACCGCGCCATCGCCCAGGATGGTGTTGCCGGAGAACATGCCAATGTGACGGAGCTTGGTGGACATCGGCTTGACGACGATTTCTTCGGTGTGGAAGACGCCATCGACGACGATGCCGAAGGTCTGGTTGCCCACCTGGGTCACGACGATGAAGCCGTTCTCCGGATCGGCCGACGAGCCGTCATCGATCTGCAGCAGCTTCTTCAGATGCATCAGCGGCAGCAACTTGTTGCGCAGGCGCAGCACCGGGGTGTCCTTGATGCGCTCGATGCGATGTTCGGAGTTGGCGCGCGCACGCACCAGTTCGACGACCGCGAGCTGCGGGATCGCGAAGCGATCACCACCGGCTTCGACGATCAGCGCGGACACGATGGCCAGCGTGAGCGGGATCTTGATGGTGACGCTGGAGCCCTCGCCGGCGACCGACTTGATGTCGATGGTGCCGCCGATCTGATCGATATTGGTGCGCACCACGTCCATGCCGACGCCGCGGCCGGAGACGCTGGTGACGGCAGCCGCAGTGGAGAAGCCCGGTGCGAAGATGAACTTGTGAATCTGGGCTTCCGACATCTTCTCGATATCGGCTTCGGTGGCCAGACCGTTCGAGATCGCCTTCGCCTTGATCCGCTCGGTGTTGAGACCGCGGCCGTTGTCGGCGATGCAGATCAGGATGTGGCCGCCCTCGTGATAGGCGGACAGACGGATGGTGCCCTGCTCCGGCTTGCCTTCGGCAGCGCGCTCAGCCGGCGTTTCGAGGCCGTGATCCGCCGAGTTGCGCACCATGTGGGTGAGCGGATCCTTGATAAGATCGAGCACCTGGCGATCGAGTTCGGTATCGGCGCCGTGCATCTCGAGTTCGATCTGCTTGCCGAGTTCGCCGGCCAGATCGCGCACGATACGCGGCAGCTTCTGCCAGGCATTGCCGATCGGCTGCATGCGCGTCTTCATGACACCGTCCTGCAGTTCGGCGGTCACGGTGGACAGGCGCTGCAGCGGCACCTTGAATTCGGTGTCTTCATGACGACGGCTGATTTCCAGCAGCTGGTTGCGGGTCAGCACCAGCTCCGAGACCATGGTCATCAGATGTTCGAGCGTGTCGACATTCACGCGGATTGACTGGTTCGCGACCTTGTCGGCTTCTGGCTGGTCGACCTCGACAGCGGTCTTCTTGGCGGCAGGCTTCGGAGTAGCAGCCTTCGGCGCGGCGGGCTTTTCAGCAACCGGAGTCGGCGGCGCGACAGGCGCTGCAGGCGCTGGCGCAGCAGCTGCTACGGGCGGTGCCACTTCGATGGCGGTTTCCTGGAAGGCGCGCTCAAGCTCTTCGAGCGAGACTTCGCCTGGGCGCAATTCACGCTCCAAGGTCGGAACGACCAACGGGGCCGACTCGGCCGCGACAGGCGCTTCCGGTGCGATCGGAGGTGCGGACTCAGTCATCGATTCCATGCCTTTTTCGACCATGTGATGCAGTTCGCCAATCAGATCTTCGTCGACGCCTTCCGGCTCCACTTCCGTGGCTTCGAGCTGACTGAGAATTTCCTTGATGCGATCGATCGTGGTCAGGATGAGCGTAACCGCCTCTCCGGTAACCGGCATCCCATCGCGGAATTTGCCCATCAATGTCTCGGCGGCGTGGGCCAGGGCTTCGAGACGGGGCAGTCCGAGAAATCCGCACGTGCCCTTGATGGTGTGAACCAGGCGAAAAATATTATCGAGAATTTTCGCGTTATTCGGGTCCTGTTCGAAGCGGACCAGCTGATTGTCAACCGTATCCAGGCTCTCGTTGGTTTCCGTCAAAAACTCGCGGAGAAGATCATCCATGAAAATAGGCCTTCACACTCCAGGCTCGCGACTTTCGCTACGCCTTTCGAAGTCTGGCTACTTTCCCCGCAAAGCGTTTAATATTAGTTGAGCATTCCCAAAAACAATGAATGCGACATTTAGCTATATGCTCGCACACGTACGAGCCCGCCAAACGGCGGACTCGTAAAGAGTTCATTAAGAGTTGAATGAGTTTGCGATCAGATCGCGGTGACGACGATGGCGTCGCCTTCGGGCACTAAGGTCACCTTGAGGCCGCAAGCCTGCGCCAGGAGCCGCGTGTAGTAAGGCTGCACGGCATGGGCATCGATGCTGCCAACTTGTTCCGAGGCCAGCATATCGACGATGGCCTGCGGCAGGCGCGCGTTGAGGCCTGCGGCCGTGATCTTGAAACCCTGCGGCTCACCTTCGCCGATGCCATCGATCTTGAGCACGCCGCCGCGCGGAATCGTCTGCTGCGCGATTACCAGCATGTTGAGCAGCAGCTTGACCTTGTTCTTCGGCAGCAGAAGCCGCGGCAGATTCCATTCGATCTTGGTCTTGGCGTCTTCAAGATGACCGCGCGACATGGTCTGCGCGTCGCCGAGATCGATCTGCGCGCCCGCCGAGCCGGCGGCTCCGAAGGCGAGCCGGCAGAACTGCAAGCGGGCCGATGCGGTCTTGGCGCTCTTCCGGATCAGATCGAGCGCGAATTCCTTGTCTTCCGGCTTGGGATTGTCATCGAGCACTTCGAGCCCGTTAACGATGGCGCCCACGGGGCTGATCAGGTCGTGGCAGACCCGCGAGCAGAGCAATGCCGCGAGTTCAAGGGCATCGGGGGCCGGACCTGGCGTGGGAGTGTCGGACATGAAATGCGCTCCTGGGGCCACACAGAATGAACGGCGAATCAAGCATTTGCTTTACGGTTAGATACACCGCAGATGGTGGCGCGACCACAACAAGGCTGGCACAGTCCACCGGTGCAACAGGCGCGTGTAGAAATGAACGGGGATGACATGCAGGGGATGAAGGCTAGTCGATGACGGATGATTCGCGACCTCGCATGGATGCCGCGCGGGCTGCCACCCTGATGGAGCCGCTGACCGAGCTCGCCGCACAGGCCGGCGCCGCCATCCTCAAGGTCAACCGCAATGTCATGACCGTGGATGGCAAGGCCGACGGCTCGCCTGTGACCGAAGCCGATCTCGCGGCCGACCATGTCATCGGCGAAGGACTGGCGCGGCTGTTTCCGGGCATCCCGTCGCTGTCCGAAGAGCGCCTCCACCTCGCCACACCCCCCTATGCCGGCACACTGTTCCTGATCGACCCGCTCGACGGCACCAAGGAATTCGTCGCCGGCCGTCAGGAGTTCACCGTCAATATTGCATTGATCGTCGATGGCACTCCGCTGCTGGGTATTGTCGGTGCCCCTGCCCTCGGGCTGATCTGGCGCGGGCTGGTTGGACGCGGCGCCGAGCGTGTCGAACTCGCACCAGACCTGTCCATCCGCAAGGTCACACCGATCCAGACCCGCGCTGCGCCTGCTCCGGGCGCGGCATGGACCGCAGCGGTCAGCCGCTCCCATGGCGACCAGCGAACCGAAGCTTTCATCGCCAGCCGCCCCGGTGCTGTCAGACAGGAGTTCGGCTCGGCGCTGAAATTCTGTCGCGTGGCCGAGGGCCAGGCCGACATCTATCCACGGCTGGCGCCGACTTGTGAGTGGGATGTGGCCGCCGGCCATGCCGTGGTGGTGGCTGCAGGCGGCAAGGTGACCGACACCTTTGGCAAGGCGGTTCGCTTCGGCGGTAACCGGGAAGACTTCATCGTGCCGGAATTCATCGCCTGGGGTGACAGCACCGCGAGCGCGCGCGGCTGAACCCGCATTATTTCGCCAGGATATCCTGCACGCCCGGCCAGCGCTTGCGCGCGCCGGGCAGATATTTGGCCGGTGCCGCAGCAAAGGCGTCGCGGGTTTCCTCCCGGCCGAACAGGTAAAGGCGTTCGCCCGTAATGAGCCACAAACGCGGATTGCCGGCGAAGGCGACCCCGCGGGCGACATCGACGGGATCATAGCCACCGAATTGCGGACCGTAGATGTCCGGATGCGCGGCGAAAGAGGCGCGGTTGCCCTCATTGCGGAAGCGCCAGACCGTGCCCTCCTCCGACATTTCGAAGTCCGGCTGCCCCAGCGTCGGGCGGCCTTCGGTGAAATAGGCCACCGGATCGAAACCGCTGATTGCGAGACCCGTATATCGGTCAGTGACCACGCGCTCGCTGGTCGCAGCCTGCGCGCCCGCCGGGACGAGAGCGGCCGCCAGCAGCAGAATCAAGGCAATTCCACGGCTCCAGCCTGACAATTCCCGCCGTTGTGCCGTCATAGTTGATACCGATAGTATAGGGAGTCGGGGACAATGACTGCAGAGTTAAACCGTGCTTCTCAGCATCCGGTTAAAGCCGCGGTCGCAAATTTGAAATACCAGGGGTTCTTTTCATGACCTTCGCATCACGCCTGGCAGCGGTCGCGCTAGCCACGTTCACGCTCGCCTTCTCGCCGGCTTCTGCGCAGCAACCACCGCGCGGCCAGGCCGCACCGGACACCTACCGGTCCGAAGAACTCATGACGGCCGGACACCGGTTTTTCGGCAATGTCTCGCGCGGCCTCGCCTCGGTGATCGAGAAGGCTGTCAGCCAGTGGGGGCTGCCGAACGGTTATATTCTGGGCGAGGAAGGCAGCGGCGCGATCGTGGCGGGCCTGCGTTACGGCGAAGGTACGCTCTATACGAAGAATGCCGGCGATCTGCGCGTCTACTGGCAGGGTCCCTCGGTCGGCTTCGACTGGGGCGGCGACGGCGCCCGCACCATGACGCTGGTCTATAACCTGCCGGCCACCCAGGCGATCTATCAGCGCTTCGCCGGTATCGACGGCTCCGCCTACATCATCGGCGGCTTCGGCATGACGGCACTGACTGCCAACAACGTCGTCCTGGTGCCGATCCGTTCGGGTCTCGGCCTGCGGCTCGGCGCCAATATCGGCTATCTCAAATATACCCCCAGCGCGACCTGGAACCCGTTCTAAGCCCTCGATCGCGCGGTCCTGCGATCAAGCGCTTCTGAACGGCTGAATAAAGGTTAACGAGGCGTTACGCTGTCTTTGCCGGCGGTGCCATGGCATGGTAACCGCTGCATTTTGAGAGCGTGGGAGCATTCGTCATGGTTGAACCGATCATGTATCTGGCGATCGGTTTTCTGATCTCGATGCTCTGCGGCCTGATGATCATGCCGCTGGTGCATAACCGCGCCGTCCGCCTCACCACCCGCCGGCTCGAAGCCGCGACGCCGCTGTCGATGGCAGAAATCCAGGCTGACAAGGACCAGCTGCGCGCAGAATTCGCGATGGCAGCACGCCGGCTGGAAATGAGCGTCGACCAGCTCAAGAACAAGACCACCAGCCAGCTCGCCGAACTCGGCAAGAAGTCCGACGCCATCAACCGCATGAAGCTTGAGCTCGGCGAGAAGAACGCCACGATCTTCGCGCTGGAAGCCCGTGAAGCCGCCGTGAAGGAAAAGCTCGGCCTCACCGAGGCCGACTTCACCAGCAAGACGGAAGCGTTGCGCGCCGCCGAACAGGCATTGAGCAACAAGCAGGCCGAACTCGCCAGGCTGAACCACGACCTCTCGGACCGCTCCATGGTGGCCGACACCCGCCAGGTCGAGCTCATCGCCGTGCGTGCGCAGGTCGAGGAATTGAAGGGCCGTGTCGGCGATGCCGAAAAGGAATTCGCCAATACGCAGCACCGGCTGGAGCTGCAGCGCGGCGAATCCGACACCGCAACACGCGAACTCACTGAGGCGCGCGCGCGCGTCGAGAATCTCAGCCAGCGCGTGACTGATCTCGATCAGCAGCTCACCATCCAGGTGCGCGAAGCCGAACAGCTCGGCGCCCGCGTCACTGATCTCGAGAGCCAGCTCTCGACCCAGACCAAGATCCTCGCCGAGCGCGATTTCGAGAACAGCCAGTTGCGCCAAGCCAATGAAGCCGCCGAACAGATCGCGCGCGACCTGCGCGTCGAGCTCGCCGCCATGAACGGCGCCAAGGGATCGCCTGTTCTCGAGAAGCTGCGCGCCGAGAAGGCCGCCGTGGAGACCGAGCTCGCCGCCGCCCGCGAGGAGCGCGCCAAGCTGCAGCGCGACCTCAACGGCGTCCATCAGCAGGCCGAGAGCGCATGGGCCACCGAGCGCATGGAAAACGCGCTGCTGCGCGAGCGCATCAACGACATCGCCGCCGAAGTGGCCAAGATGGCCATGACACTGGAAGGGCCGAATTCGCCCATCGAGGCAATTTTGGCTGCCGAACCAGCGCCCGCGGCCCAGCCGCGCCCGGCTAATGACGCCGGTTTCGCCCCCAACAGCACCCTCGCCGACCGGATCCGGGCGCTGCAGTCCCACGCCTCCCGCGCTCCGCAGCCGGGCTAAATCGCGGGCCAGGAACCCGGATCGCCCGCATGGCCGGATGGGGAGACTTATTGTGCTGACTTGCGGCAGGGTTCGCTTGACACCCCCGCCCCCTATTCCCTAAATCGCGCCACTGACGTCAGTCCCCGCCGGGCCATTACCGCCCGGCCTTTTGGTCTGTACGGCATCCCGGGCGCATAGCTCAGCGGGAGAGCGTTCCCTTCACACGGGAGAGGTCCAAGGTTCGATCCCTTGTGCGCCCACCATTATTCCAGTATATTCAAGTACTTAGCGGCCTTATTCCCTCGAAGTGTGCCCCGGAAAAGCTGGGGCACAGCAGGGGCACACTCGTTTCGGCGCTTGATCATCGTCATGGATTGGCCGGCGCAGCTCTCTAGCCGCCAAGTTAGACTTTCGTGAAATCGGGCTTTCGCTTCTCTGCAAAGGCAGAGAAGGCCTCGCGAGCTTCCGCGCTCTGAAGCCGCTCTTTGAAAAGAGCGCTCTCTTCAGCGATCCTTTCAACCATTTCCTGCTGCTCCCGCATCAAAAGCTTTGTATGGCGAAGTGCGCCTGTCGGACGCTGCGTCAAAGTCAGGGCGGCGGTCGCCGCCCTCGCACGAACATCGCCGATAGGGACAACGGCATTGGCAAGTCCGCATTGAAGTGCGGTTACCGCATCCATCGGCTCTCCCAACGCGAACATGGCATACGCCCTCACGTGCCCGATCCGCGAAGGGAGCAACCAACTCGACGCGGCTTCGGGCACCAGCGCCAGGTTGACGAAAGGCGTGATCAGGCGCGCATTCTCCGCCAGGTAGACCAGATCGCAATGCAGGAGCATCGTGGTTCCGACACCAACGGCGTTTCCCTGGACGGCCGCGACGAGCGGCTTGGTCGCCCTTGCTAAATTGCCGATAAAGCGAAACGCGGGACTGTCAGTGGTTTCGTTTGCCGTGGACGGGGCGGCAAAGTCCGCCAAGTCGTTGCCGGAGGTGAAGCTGTCGCCGTCGCCCTGAAACAGAACGACCTTGACGGCAGGATCCCTTTCGGCGCGTTCGAGGCCTTCCGACATCGCGTCGTACATCGCGCCAGTCAGCGCGTTCTTCTTTTCGGGACGCGAGATCGTGAGCGTCATCACGCCATCGACGACATCCGTCTTCAAATGATCCGTCATGCCATCGTCCTCAGCTTGCGGCGCGCAGGGGTTCGCGGGCAGAGGCGTCGAGAAAACCGGTCAAGCGCTGGCGGATGATGCTTTCGGCGTCCGCCATGATGCGATCGATCAGTTCCTTGACGGTCGGGATGTCGTTGATGAGGCCCGCAACCATGCCGCAGCTCCAGGCGCCGGCGTCCATGTCACCGTCGACCATGACTTTCGGATACACGCCCGCCACTTCATTGATGATGTCGCCGATGACCAATGAGTCACCCTTAGCTCGTTCGGTTGCGAGCAGCCGCTCGACTCCGGCGTTATTGAGAACGCGCTCGGTATTCCTGAGCGAGCGCATCACCAGACGGGTGTCGAGTTCTGACGCCTTCACAATCGCATCCTTGACGTTCTGATGAACGGGCGCCTCTTTGGTCGCCACGAACCGGGTGCCCATGTTCATGCCCGCAGCGCCCATCGCGAGCACCGCAACCAGACTACGCGCGTCGGCCATCCCTCCCGATGCAACGAACGGGATCTTCAGCTCTTCGGCAGCGCGCGGCAGCAGAATCATGTTTGGCATGTCGTCTTCGCCGGGATGGCCGCCGCATTCGAAGCCGTCGACGCTGACGGCATCGCAACCGATCTTCTCCGCCTTCAACGAATGGCGAACGGAAGTGCACTTGTGGATGACCTTGATCCCCGCCTCTTTCAGGGCTGGCATATATTGCTCAGGGCTTCGACCTGCGGTCTCCACCGCCTTGATGCCGCCTTCCTTAATGGCGGCGATGTATTCTGGATAGGGCGGCGCGTCGAACGTCGGAAGAAATGTCAGGTTCACGCCGAACGGTTTGTCGGTCATGTCGTGACAGCGCGCGATTTCCTTCGCGAGGTTCTCGGGCGTTCTCTGCGTCAATCCGGTGATGATGCCCAGGCCACCGGCATTCGAGACGGCCGCGGCGAGTTCGGCAAAGCCTACATAGTGCATGCCGCCCTGAATGATGGGATGTTCGATCCCGAACAGGTCTGTGATCGCAGTTCTCATGATCGTCTCCGACTCTCGCTGTTTAGGTTTCTTATTATCAGTGAACGATTTCGAGCAAACCCGCTGCGCCCATCCCGCCACCGACGCACATCGTGACCACCGCGTACTTCGCCTTGCGACGACGCCCCTCGATCAACGCATGCCCCGTCAGTCGCGCGCCGGTCATGCCATAGGGGTGACCGACCGCGATGGAGCCGCCGTTGACGTTGAGCTTCTCGGGATCAATGCCGAGCTTGTCGCGGCAGTAGATAACCTGGACCGCGAATGCCTCGTTCAATTCCCAAAGGTCGATGTCGTCGATCGTGAGACCATGGCGCTTGAGAAGGCGAGGCACTGCGAAGATCGGGCCGATTCCCATCTCGTCGGGCTCGCAGCCCGCCGACACAAAGCCGCGGAAGATGCCAAGCGGCTTTAGGCCCTTTTGGGCGGCGAGCTTGTCGCTCATGATAACGGTGGCGCTGGCACCGTCCGATAGCTGGCTCGCGTTGCCGCCAGTGATGGAGTAGCCCGGCCCTTTCGCCGGCTTGACTTTGGCCAGTCCCTCGGCGGTCGTGTCAGGACGCGGGCCCTCGTCCGCCGAGAGCGTGATCTCGTTGTAGGAGATGGCGCCGGTCTCCTTGTTAGTCACGACCATCGTCGTCTTGATCGGCGCCAGTTCGTCATTGAAGCGGCCGGCCTGCTGCGCGGCTGCGGTGCGGCGCTGACTTTCGAGACTGTATTCGTCCTGCGCGTCCCGAGAGATGTTGTAGCGTTTTGCGACGTTTTCGGCCGTATCCAGCATTGCGATGTAAGCGTCGCCTTTGATCGCCAGCAGCTCTGGGTCAACCGCGTGCCACTGGTTCATATGTTCGTTCTGGACGAGGCTAATGGATTCACCGCCTCCGCCGACCGCGACCTCTACGCCGTCGAAGATCACCGACCGGGCGGCAAGCGCGATCGCCTGAAGCCCCGACGCACACTGTCTGTCGATGGTGGTGCCGGCGACCGTGACAGGAAGACCGGCGCGAAGCAGAGCCTTGCGGGCGATGTTCGATCCCGTCGTGCCCTGCTGCATGGCGCACCCCATCACCACGTCCTCGACCTCTCCGCCTATGATGTTCGCGCGGGTGAGCGCCGCCGAAATGGCGTGTCCCATCATGGTCGCACCTTCGGTATTGTTGAGCGCGCCCTTGTAGGCCTTTCCGATCGGGGTGCGGGCGGTCGATACGATTACGGCTTCGGTCATTTATTATTTCCTTGGCTGGATGGGACGGGCGTGACCGCGCGTCATGCGGCGCGGGCGAATCGCATCAGATGGAAAGCGGGGTCGCCGAACTGGATGTCGATGGCGCCGATACGCTTGAAATAGTGACCGACCTTGAGCTCGTCGCTCATGCCCATGCCACCGTGCAGCTGGATCGCCTGTTCGCCGATGAAGCGCGCAGCATATCCGACCTTTGTCTTCGCACCGGAGGCGAGCTTCGTGACATGGGCGTCGTTGGACGCCAGCGTCAGGGTCAGATGCTGCATGAGTGAGACGGCTTCCTGCAGTGCGATGAACATATCGACCATCCGGTGCTGCAGCACCTGAAATGATCCGAGCGTCACCCCGAACTGCTTGCGGGTCTTGCTGTAGTCGAGTGTCGCCCCGTTCAATTCGGTCATCGCGCCTATGGCCTCGGCACACAATCCGCCTATGGCCCGGTCGCGGCAGTTTTCGAGTGCAGCAACACCCAGGCCTTCGCGTCCGAGCAGGTTGCTCGCCGGGACTCGGACATCCTTCAGCATGATCTCGGCGGCCCGCCTGCCGTCGATCGTCCGGTAGCCTTGCATGTGCAGACCGGCCGCTCGACTGTCGACGATGAAGAGGGACACGCCATCGCGATCGCCGTCCCGGCCGGACGTCCTTGCGGAGACGATCAATCGGTCTGCCCACGGGGCTCCGATCACGGCGGCTTTCGTTCCCGACAGGACGTAGTCATCACCACTTCGGTCCGCAGACACCGATACCTTGTTGAGGTTGTATCGAGATCCCGGTTCGGCCCAGGCCAACGCCCACGTCGCCTCGCCCGCTGCGATCTCGGCGAGCAATTCCCCGCGTTGGTCGTCGGTCCCCAATGCCTCGATTAGCCCTCCCGCCAGCACGACCGTCTCGAAATATGGCTCGACGACGAGGCTGCGGCCGAACTCCTGCATAACGATCATGGTCGTCAGCGGGCCGTTCCCGAGGCCGCCATATTCCTCCGCGAACGGTGCCGCCAGAAGACCGAGGTCGGCGAACTTTGCCCACACCGCGCGACTCCAACCATCTTCGCCCGCGACGATCTTCGCTCGGTCATCGAAGCCGTATTCATCCTTCAGGAAACGTTGCATGCTGTTGCGGAGCAATTCCTGGTCTTCGGTCAGTTCGATGTCCATGGGCGCCTCTCCTGGTGCGGGTCAAAGACCGAGCACGGCTTTCGCGATGATGTTGCGTTGAATCTCGTTGGATCCGCCGTAGATGCTGAGCTTGCGCGAGTTGAGGTATTTTTCCGCCGACGTATGCCCATAGTCAGGCCCGGGCATGAAACGGTTACCGCTGACGGGATGCTCCCGAAGAGCGACGCCATAGTTGCCCGTCGCGCGGTGCGTGAGGTCGGTAATGCGCTGGAATATCTCGGTGCCTCTGATCTTGAAGAGCGATGCGGCCGGGCCGGGATCGATACCGCGCGACATCTGCGCGACGACCCTCAATTCCGTCGCTTCGAGGGCCAGCACATCCAATTCGACACGGGCGATCTCACGGATGAACTCCGCGAAACTCGGATCGTCCTCGGGAATTTCAGCCCTGACGATGTCCTTGAGTCGCCGCAGGTACCGGGTCGAACGACCGATACCAGCCATACTGGTGCGTTCGTTGCCGAGGAGGAATTTTGCGTAGGTCCAGCCCTTGTTCTCCTCGCCGATCAGATTCTCGATCGGCACCCGCACGTCCTCAAGGAAGACGTCGTTGACCTCGTGCGAGCCGTCGATGGTGATGATCGGGCGCACGGTGACGCCGGGCGTCTTCATGTCGATCAACAGGAAGGAGATGCCCGCCTGGGGCTTTGCGGACGGATCGGTGCGGACGAGACAGAAGATCCAGTCCGCGTGCTGCGCGAGAGTAGTCCATGTCTTGTGCCCGTTGACGACGTAGTGATCGCCGTCGCGAACCGCCTTGGTCCTGACGGAAGCTAGATCCGACCCCGACCCCGGCTCCGAGTAACCCTGGCACCACCAGTCCTCGCCCGACAATATGCGCGGCAGGAACCTCGCCTTCTGCGCCTCCGTCCCGAAGGTGTAGATGACCGGGCCGACCATGGTCACGCTGAAGGCGAGCGGCGGAAGCGTTCCCGCACGCGAGGTCTCCTGCTCCCAGATGAAGCGCTGGGTCAGCGACCAACCGGGGCCGCCATATTCCTTCGGCCAAAGCGGCGCGATCCAGCCCTTCTGATGGAGGATCCTGTGCCAAAGGAGCGATTGCTCTTTTGTGAGATCCGTCTCGGGATTCGCGACACGCATTTCCTTCGGGTAGTTTTCCGCTATGAAGGACCGAGCCTCGTTACGGAATGCCGCATCTTCGGCCGAAAGGTTGAGCTCCATGGCGAGCTACCACTTCTCGCCGAATGGACGAATCTCATGCTCGAAGGTCCATGCGTCGCGCGGTTGCTGGTAGAGGGACCAGTATGCCTCGGCGACCGCCGCCGGCCGCATGAGCCGGTTCGGATCGAGGTTTTCCATTGCCTGCGGCCCTTCGCGGCTGGTGATCAGCTGCCGCACCCATTCCGTGTCCACGCTGGAGTCGATGATCAGGTGCGCGACATGAATGTTCTTTGGCCCGAGTTCCCGGGCCATTGATTGCGCGACGGCTCGGAGACCGAATTTGGCGCTCGCGAAGGCTGCGAAACCGTTGCCGCCGCGCAGGCTTGCCGTCGCTCCGGTGAAGAAGATGTTCCCCTTGCCGCGTGCCAGCATTGCCCGCGCTGCCTCGCGTCCAGCGAGGAATCCCGAATAGCACGCCATCTCCCAGACTTTGCGAAACACGCGCTCCGTGGTCTCGACGATCGGAAAATTGACGTTTGCGCCGATATTGAAAACGCACACCTCCAAAGGGGCATGAGCGTCGGCATCGGAGATGAATTTCACCATCTCGTCTTCCTTGCGCGCATCGAGAGCCCGTCCGAACACGGTCCCACCGGCAGCCTCAATCTCCTTGATCAGCGGCCCCAGCTTCTCACCCTGGCGCCGGCCCACGAACACCGTGAAGCCTTCGGCAGCGAATTTCTTAGCGATCTCGCCGCCGATGAAGTCACCTGCGCCGACGACGGCGACCGTTGCATTGCGCTTTTTCACCTAGATTCTCCTGGATACGAGTACGTCGCGACGAATGTCGCCTCAATCTGCCTGGCTGCGCAGCGATTCCGCCAGCTTGTGCTTGAGAATCTTGCCCGTGGATGTGGCCGGCAGCGCCGGCAGAACGATGATTTCCGATGGGCGCTTGTAGGATGTGAGCTGAGGCCCGACATGCGCCATCAGATCGGAGGCCGTTGTCTCGGTCCCCTGAAGAAGCTGCACAAAGGCGACGACCTCTTCGTTACCGTCCACCGGGCGCCCCACCACCGCGCACTGCACAACCGAGGCATGCGTACTCAACACCGCTTCGATCTCGGCGGGGTAAACGTTGAATCCCGACCGGATGATCATTTCCTTGGTACGGCCGACAATGAAGAGACAATCGCCCTCGAAGCGTGCCAGATCTCCGGTATTGAACCAGCCGTCCGGATCAATCGCTTTCGCGGTGAGATCCGGCGCCCGGTAATAGCCGCGCATCACATTCCGGCCTCGGACATGAAGCTCACCGACCTCGCCGGGAGGCTTGAACGCCCCGTCGAGACTCAGAATCTTCGCCTCGATACCTGGGAGCAGAGGGCCAACCGCCTGATCATCGCGCGGCGCATCAATGCGTACGCCAGATAGCCCGGGCGAACATTCAGTGATGCCATAGCCATTCAATAGTGAGAGCCCGAGTTCCCGCTCCACGCGCGACTTCAAATCCAGATCGAGCGGCGCACCTGCGACCGCAATGAGGCGCAAAGAGCCCGGATCGAGCTTGCTCAAGCCGGCGATCGATTTGTATTCCAGCAATCGCTGATAGGTCGCCGGCACGCCGTTCAGAATCGTGATGCCTTCGTCAGAGATCGCCTTGGCCAACGCAGCCGGATCATACTTGCTTGCCAATCGGACGGACGCGCCCGTCATCAACGTCATCACCAACAACGAAATGCCAACGATATGCGAAATCGGCAGCACGATGTACTGCTTGTCGGCAGGAGTCATGCGGCGGATGTCCGCTGTGGTCTTGGCGCTGAAGAGCAGGTTTTCGTGCGTCAGCATCACGCCCTTCGGCGTGCCGGTCGTACCGGACGTATAGATGAGAACGGCGATCTGATCCTTCGGACTGTCCTCGACGGGCTCAGGTGACGTACCCTCATTGAGGGCGGTCACGGCCACCTCGGATAGCGGGCCGATCAGATGCGCTTGGGCTTCATACCGCGCGGCATGACTCGCCGCTTCCTTGGACACGCCGGTTGTCAGAAGAACGCGGCGCGCCCCGCTGTGATCCCTGATCTGATCCAATTCCCGAGCGGACAGCCGCGGATTGACGACGATCGCCCAGACATCGAGGCGACTTGCCGCGAGCAGAAGTACAGCGAGTGGAATGCTGTTTTCGCTGACGATCATCAGGCGGTCGCCCGGCCTCATGCCGAGCTTGGTGAGATCCCGAGCAACGGTGCCGACGGCCTCGCGCAACTCACCATAGGACAGGCTGCCACTGTCCTCGATCAGCGCTATGCGATCGGGCGTCTCGGCGGCATGTCGGTCTATGACGTGATCGATGCGGCGCGGCAACGCGGAGAGTATGCGCGCCGCCTGATCGGTGTCGACCGTCTTCAACATCTTCGTCCTCCCGGGAAAAGAGCCGCTTGGTCGCAGCTTCTGGATTGTATGGTCAGGTAACCTAGGCCGTCCTCGTTTTCAGGACAGAAGCCTGCTGAACGATCGCCTCTTCCACATCCCTGAGACTGTCCTTGCCGAAGAATATCTCGTTGCCGACGAAGAACGTCGGCGACCCGAACGACCCGCGAGCAACCGCGTCATTCGTGTCCTTGATGAGTTTCTGCTTGACGTCGTCCTGCTGCGCTCGCGCGATCAACCTGTCGATGTCGATGCCGGAGGATTTGAAGGCCGCGGCGAAGACTTCGGGGTCGTCCATCTTCTTCGGCTCTTCCCACATATGGTGATAGGCCGCCCTAAAATACGGATCGAACACACCTTCGAACTTAGCCGCGACAGCGCCGCGCATGAGCATAAGCGTGTTGACCGGAAAGAACGGATTGCTGTTGAACTTGGTGATACCGTGGCGCCGGATGAAGCGCTCGGACTCCAGCCTCTGATATTCAGGCTTGTTCTTGATGCCGCGCAACGACTCCGCAGGCGACATATTACCGGTAGCTTTGTAAATCCCGCCCAGCAGGACCGGAATATATTGAAATTTGACCTTGGTGCGTTGCTCGATACCCGGGAGTGCGGCTTCGGCGAGATAGGCGTTCGGGCTGCCGAAATCGAAATGGAATTCCGGCTGTGATCGATCGGTCAACGGCGCCTCCCCTTTTATCTTGATGGGCACGATCAAATGTCCGCCCCGACCGAACGCTAGAGTTCTATTTTAGAACTGTCAACGGCGAAACCTGCTTTGAAACTGGAACGGCGACAACGGTATTGTTTTGAGGTCCATGCCAAAATAGAATGCGCGGAATGGGGAATGCCGGAGACGTGGGATGAAATGGGATTCGCTTGAGGAAGAGCCGTGTTCGCTGGCCCGCACCGTCGCGGTGATTGGCGACCGCTGGACGCTTATGATTTTGCGCGAATGCTTCCTGCGCAAGCGTCGCTTCGACGCCTTCCAGACATCGCTGGGAATTACACGGCACCTGCTCGCCGACCGCCTCAAGAAGCTGGTTCGATTCGGTGTGCTCCGGCGCATTCCCTATATGGATGCACCCAAGCGATACGAGTATATTTTGACCCAGAAGGGACTGGACCTTTACCCGATCATCATGTCGGTCGTTCATTGGGGTAACATCCACATGGTCGACTCGCGGGGGCGACCGATGCTTCACGAGCACAAGTCATGCGGCAAGCACTTCGATCCGCTCATGATCTGCTCGGAATGCGGCGAGCCGGTGCTTGCGAAGGAAGTCCACGTCCATCCGGGGCCTGGCGCTCGCGAAACGGCAATGCCGAGGACGCAGATTGCCAAGACACAGGTTAAAGTGCAGGCGCCGAAAGCCACCGCTTCCAGGGCAAAACGCGCCTGAGGCCAAGTCCGGACGAAGAACAAGCCGGACTTGGCGACGACTGCGTTACTCCGAGCTCGCGTCCAGAAGACCGCCGAACTGGTCCCAGGAATTCCCGTTCCAGCGCTGCAGCTGAAGCTGGGTATAGGCCATGCTGTTCTGCGGTCCGGTATTGATAGTAATTCCCGGCATCAACGTCGGCAGGGACAGGCCCCGAATATTGCGTGCCTGCTTCACGATATTCTCGCGGGAATAATCGCCAGCGCATTGTTTCAGAACCTGCTCCAGTATCTGGCCCTGCTCCGTGCCATACACATAGTTCGCATCGCCAATGTCGGCACCGGGCAGATATTTCGCGAAGTGGGCTTTGTACCACTGGACCCCGGGATCATCCGCCCATTTGCTGTCGCTCGGATCCTTTGCGATGGTCGCCGCGACGATACCGATCGCCTTGTCGGGTCCTGCAGGCACGATTGTCGACGAGACCGAGCTTGAGACGTAGTTGATCAGGAACAGCGGCTTCCAGCCTATTTCGGACGCTTTCTTGATCGCCTGCGCGGCGAATTTCGGCGTGCCGGCAACCAGGAACGCTGCCGCGCCCGAGGCTTTCAGATTCACCACATGGGAGTCGATGGTGGGCTCACTCAGTTCATATGCGGATGCCACGACCTTCTTGTCGAAAGCGTCCTTGAAATACGCCTTAAACGCCGCGAGGAAGTCCTTGCCGAGATCGTCGTTCTGATACAATAGCGCGATCTTCGCATCCGGCAGCACCTTCGAGATATATTTGGCGTAGATCTTTCCCTCGGTGTCGTAGCTGGGCAGGCCCGTCGTCGTCATCGGGAATTCTTTGAAGTTCGTGAACTTGTTGACGCCGCTCACCACGAACAGGTGCGGGACCTTCTTCGCGTTGACGTATTTGATCGTCGCTCCAATTCCAGGCGTGCCCTGCGGGCCGAACAGGAACGCAACCTCGTCGCTCTCAACCAGCTTGCGCGTTTGTTCGACCGTTTTCGGCGGGCTATAGGCGTCGTCATAGGTAATGAGATTGATCTTTTTGCCGCCGATGCCGCCGCGATCGTTGATCGAGTTGACATAGGCAATGAGCCCCTTGCCGGTATTGCTCAAGGGCGACGCAGGTCCGCTGAACGGAAAGGTCGCACCGATTTTGATTTCGGTATCCGTGACGCCGACTGTCTCGGCTCGCGCCTGCAGTCCGAACAGTGTCGCTGCCATTGCAACGCCAACAAACATTCTTCTCATCATTGTCCGCTCCCTCCAGTGCCGCAAGCTTGACTGCCTGCCATTTAAAATTCTCGAATGAAGAGCTCTCGCCAACGTCGCCGAGCGAAACAGCCCTGCACATGCCCATCGGTGACAGCGACAAGCGCCCGGATCGGCCATCCCCGAGGTGCCGTGGCTCGTCAGGGCAGAGACCGGCCAAGCCCGGCGCTGCTGCGTCGTTCAAACCCGGCAGCCCTCGAAATGAGTTTGGCTATCGATCGATGGGCCGATGACGCGCGATTCCACCGGCACCGATCACCGCGCCACGTGGTGCCGCGCGCGGCATGCACCGCCGTTGGGATCGCAAACCATCAACGCTGTCGTGATCCGGCGCATCATATCCTCCCCTGGCTCGCCGCAATGATCGCGGCGGCATGCAATCATTTGATCGCAATTATTGGTCAGCGACCTTGGTGATCAAGGTCAGTTCTTTTAAAGAACTTGTCAATCGCAAAATGACCGCCGCGCAAGTGGCGAGCTGACGCGACGTCGCCGCTAGGTTTTTCGATCTGCAATCGCTTGCCTTGCAAGCTCGATCCAGACTGGCGCTTCCCGCGCATAGAGCTCGCGCGTCGCCTGCATCGACATCGGTCCTTCATCGATTCCAAACGTCTGGAACATCGTCCTGACCTTTTCGGTCTGCGCCGCCCGCATGATGAGATCCGACAGGCGTTCGACAATGGCCGTTGGCGTACCGGTGGGCACCGCGCAGCATTGATAGGTCAGCAGACCGAACAGCGGCGAATCCGCCCCCTGCTCGGCAAACGTCCTGACTTCCGGAAAGGTCGTGAGCCGCTTGCGCGGCACAGCGACGACTGCACCCGACCCGCTCTGCAGGACCGGCTGCGCGCCGACGATCGTACCGACACCGCCGTCGACCGTCTGTGCCAGCATATCGGTGAACATCGGTGCCTCACCACGGTAGTGGATCGGCTCGATGTTCAGGCCATATTGCTTGTTGAGCGCGAGGATCGTGAGGTGCGGAGGTGAGCCGACCCCGAACGTTCCGAGCGTCATGCGCCCCGTCGCGCGTGCATGACGAACGACGCCGTCGAGGTCGGTGATGCCCAGCTGCTTGCGCATGATGAGCGGCAGTCCACCCGTCGGCATCGCCGAAACCAGCTGAAAATCCTTATCCGTGTCGTAGGCAAGATCTTTGACCAGCACGCGGTTCACGGTCATCGCGCCAGACGTATTGAACAGGATGGTATAGCCGTCCGGCACTGCCCGCTTGACCTCGGCCCCGGCAATCGAACCGAGCGCGCCGGTCTTGTTCTCGACGATCACTGGCACGCCGGTCTGGCTTCCGATGAACTCGGCATACATCCGCGCATAGACGTCGGTCTGTCCGCCCGGGGCGAAGCCGACGACGATCCTGATCGGTCGCTGCGGCCAGGTGTCCGCCGCCGATCGTGCGATCGACGGGACTGCAACGGTGGACGCCGTTGCGGCCAAGAAAGACCGGCGCGTTATTTTCATTCTTCATCCTCCCTCTGATAGGCGTCGTCATTTTTCCGTCCGCGTCATTGAGGCCTGTTCGGCTGCGGATCGTCGTCTTGAGACCGGCGCAATTTCGCTTACGCGCGGCCAGCGTCGCCGGTGTTACGGCTGCAACGCCGCCCGGTCTTGTTGGAGCGATCAGCCCGGCTTGTTGGCCGCCGAGGCATCCCGATAGGCGGAGCGATTCAGCACACGGTCGAGATAGGGCGTCGCGCTGTCGCAGATCGCTACCTGATAATCGATGGCCCAGGTCAGACACGTGGTCAGCAGGATGTCTGCGGTGGTGAACTGTTCACCCAGGAGATATTCCCGCCCGTCGGACAGCGCCGCATCGACGTGCTTCAACTGCTTCCTGAAATACTCCGCAGCCTGGGCGACAACGCCCGGTGCATCACCATAGATGTGAGACAGTCCCTTGATCTGCCCATGCCGCCTCATGACGTACAGGCTCGTGGAATCCAGCTCGGTGACGATGAAGAAACACCATTCGAGCCACTTCGCGTAAGTCTCGGAGTCTTTCGGAATGAGGGAGGCGGCCTGGTCGGGATAGGTCTTGGCTAGATAGGCGATGATCGCAGCGCTCTCGCCGATGACGAGCGTGTGGTCCTGCAACAGCGGCACCTTTTGCCGGGGATTGAGGGCCGTATATTCCGGCGTTTCGGTCTCCCCCGTCCGCGGCAGGATCGGCTTTCGGGTATAGGGAAGCTTCAATTCATGAAGCGCCCAGTGAGGTCGGATGGTCCGGCTGGTGCCAACGCCCCACAACACGAGTTCCGGGTTCATCACCATTTCTCCGCAGCCGGCCGAAGATCGAGCTCATGCGTCCATCCGTCTCGCTTCTGCGCATGGGCGAACCAATAGGCTTCCGCAATCGACGCCGTCGTGGTGAGGCTGTCGGGCTGACGGGCGGCAGGATCCAGGCCACGGCTCCTCATCCGCTCATGGATCGCCTCACTGTCGACGCCGGCATCGATCAGCAGGTGCACGACGTGGATGTTCTTCGGTCCGAGCTCTCGCGCCATGGCCTGCGCAACGGCCCGCAGACCGAATTTCGCTGCCGAGAAAGCGGCAAAGCCGCTGCCGCCGCGCATGCTGGCCGTCGCGCCGGTGAACAGCATCGTGCCGGCGCCGCGCGGCACCATATGCTTCGCTGCCTCACGTCCCACCAGGAAGCCGGCATAGCAGGCTAGTTCCCAGGCCTTGAAGAACAGCTTCCCGGTCGTTTCGAGCAGTGGCTTCTGCACATTGGATCCGGCATTGAACAGGCACACCGCGATGGGGCCCATCTCATCTTCCACCGTCTGGAACAGCCGCTGCACCTCCTCCTCGTTTCGGGCGTCGATCGATCTGGCGTGGACATCGTGGCCCTGCGCGCGCAGCTCCTCGACCAGGCCCGCAGACTTTTCAGCATCGCGCCGCGCGATACAGATCGCGTATCCCCCCTGTGCAAATCGCCGTGCGACGGCCGCACCAATTGCATCCCCCGCTCCCACCAGGAGCGCCACCTGCTTCTTGTCAGTCATGTCAACGTCCCTCGCCTTCAATTCGGACGACCTTCGACAGGGTCATCTCGGTGATTGCCGCATCGTCGAAGCCAAGATCTCGCAGGATCTCCCGACTATGCTCGCCAATGCGTGGTGCCGGCCCGCCGATGGCCGCCGGGCGCTCTTCGAACCGGGCCGCCGGTTTCGGCTGACGGACGCGGCCGACGGACGGCTGCTCCAACTCTTGGATGATGCCGCGCGCCACCACCTGCTCGTTGGCGACGATCTCGCTACGGCGCAGCACCGGTGCACATGGCACGTCCGCGGCGTCCAGCCTGGCAAGCCATTCGGCCGTGGTCCGGGTGGCGATGTATTCCTGCATCTTGTTGATGCGCGCGGTGGCATTGACCGAGCGCCCCGCAGGCGTCGCGAACCTCTCGTCCTTGACGAGCTCAGGGTCGTCGGTGGCGCGGCAGAAGCCCTGCCACTCGGAATCCGAGATCGTGCCTGCGGTGATATAGCCGTCCGCGGTCTTGAAGATCAGATCGGGGCGATCATTAGGATCCGGCGACGAGGCCTCCGCGCCGACGACGGTGTGTTGCATCATGCCTTCAGGCCACAGGAACGACAGCATGGCGTCCAGCATCGCGACCCGAATGTGATCGCCGCGTCCAGTCTTCTCGCGCGCATAGAGCGCCGAGGACACGGCCTGTGCCGTCAGCACTGCCGTCGTCTTGTCCGCGACGATGGTCCGTATCATCTGAGGTCGGTTGGTGCCGGCCTGCGACTGGATGTCGGCGAAACCCGATAGCCCCTGAACGATCGGATCGTAGACGCGTTTCTTGGCGTACGGCCCGGTTTCACCAACCCCGCTGATCGAAACGTAGATGAGGCGCGGATATTGCGCCCGGAGTTCGTTGGCTCCCAACCCGAGACGCTCCATCGTACCCGGGCGAAAGTTCTGCACGAGGACATCGGACTGGGCGATGAGCTTCTTGACAATCCGCGCACCGGCTTCGCTTTTGATATCGAGCGAGATCGAGCGCTTGCCTCGGTTCGACGAGATGAACAGCGCCGAGAACTGCCCGGCCTTGTCGATGGCGGCCCGGCTGCGGCGCGTGATGTCACCGCCCAGCGGCTCGATCTTGATGACCTCAGCGCCCTGGTCCGCCAAGAACATGGTTGCAAATGGACCCGACACGACGCTGGTCAGATCAAGTACGCGAACTCCCAAAAGAGGCCCTGGCATGCGTTCCATTCCCACTGCATTCGGCGCACGACGCACCGTTGAGTGGATCTGTTAGAAGAACGCGGGCGACCAGGCTTGCCAGATAGTGCCGGATCTACGTGAAAGCGACATTGCTTTCCGACTTTGCTAATGCCGCACCGCGGCGCGAAAGCCCGACGGACAAAGACCAGTGTGCTGTTTGAATTTCGTCGTGAAATGTTGCGAATGGCTGAAGCCAACTGCAAGGCCAATTTCCGTCAGCGAACACTTCTCACTAATAAGAAGGTATTTGGCGCGCTCAATGCGCCGACCGATGACATACTGATGCGGGGTATCGCCGGTACTTTCGGAAAATGCCCTAATGAAATGTCGAGTGCTCAATCCGACCAGCGAAGCCATCTCCATCAATCCGATCGACCGACCGAGGTTTTCCTCGACGAACTCGGAGATCCTTTTAAGATTGCACTGGGTGAGACCACCTCGGTTGCCAAGCGGCGTCTTGGTGCCGCTCAACCGCTTTAGAACAGCGAGTGTCTGGATTGCCCACCCCTCTGCCATCATCGCATAGACATCGTCGTCATGATGCGGCTCGCTGCACAGTTCTTCCAGTCCGAAGGCGATTGCGGGGTTATCGAACCCCAGTCTCGGCGCTGCCGCAAAGCTTGGAAGTCGTTCCGATATGAACGTCTGGTCGAAGAACACGACTGTATAATCCGACTTTGCCGATGTGACGGTGAATTCGCCGTCGATCTCCAAGCCAGCCGGATAGACGGCCAAGTTGCCGGCAAGTTGCTGGTCGAACGACTGACCATCCATCTTGCCGCGCAGCTTCCGCGCACCCCTCCTATAGAAGAAGAGCGCTAGTTCTGGCTGCTTGAAATGCCATTGAACCTGCTTCGACACGTCCCTGCGGAAGCTTTCAATCCGGATTACGGGCGTGCGGACGACGGTGTTAGACAGCACGCGACCGCCGACGATCCTGATGAATTCTCCATTCTCGGATACATTGCTCATGCGACTGTCTCCCCTGCGCGTCGATGCACAACTCGCTCGGCAACCGCAACGCCTGGATGGCTCGAGATGAGGATGCTGTTTCCACGCGACCGGGCACAACATCGCTCCGTCGGAAGTCCATCGGACTTCGCGGACAGACCGCGCATCTATTTCCTCCCGACGGTCATTCAGCTGACCGTCTTTGACAATCGGCTCAAGCGGAGACGATCCTGCCTTGCAGCCTCTTGCCCGAAGATTATAGTTCTATTTTAGAACTGTCAATTTTCGAACAGTGCACGACGGGGGGACTCTTCATGACGATCTTGACGCCGGTTTCGGTCGAAACGGGAACGGACGAATTGCTTTGTCATATCGACCGTCGGGTCGCCGTGATCACGCTCAATCGCCCGGCGGCCCGCAATGCGCTGTCGGACAAACTCACACCCGCCCTGCGCCGGATGATCGCATACTGCTCGACCGACAATGGCATACGCGCGGTGCTGATCACCGGCGCCGGCGAGGCTTTCTGCGCGGGTGGCGATGTGAAAGGCATGGGCGACCGCAGCAGCACAGACGAACTAACCTTTGGTCAGAAAGTAACGCGCCTGATCGAACGTCAACGCACTTTGACCGGCGCGCTGTTCGAGATGCGGAAGCCGACGGTCGCGGCCCTTCCCGGTGCGGCTGCAGGCGCAGGCCTCTCGCTCGCATTGGCCTGCGATATCCGCATCGCAGCTGAGCAAGCATTCGTCAGTACGGCCTATGCCAGACTCGGGCTGAGCGGCGACTACGGCATCGCCTGGCTACTCACGCGAACGGTGGGAGCCGCCCGCGCAAGAGAACTGATGTTGTTGCCCGACAGAGTCGATGCACAACGCTGCGAAACTATGGGATTATTCAATCGGATCGTGGCCGCCGACAGGCTTGCCGAGGAGGCGTTCATGATCGCGTTGAAATTGGCGAATGGACCCACAAAGGCCTACAGCGCCATGAAAGACAACCTGGACGAGGTGCAAAACGTCGGCTTTGCCGCATCGCTAGACAAGGAGGCCGAGCGGCTGGTCCGCTCCGCGCAGACCGAGGAGCATCGCGAAGCCGTCAGAGCGTTCGTCGAGAAGCGTCCAGCGGTGTTTCGGTGAGCGCAGATGGCAGACAATACGCGTTGCCTGAGATGCCGTTACCAGATGTCTTTAGATCGACACTGCAAATACGACGACGGGGTCGAGGTGAGAGTCTACCTATGCAAGATCTGCACGTATATTCACGTCGAGACCGCAAAACTCGACGACGCTCATAACTGGCACGGCGTGCACTACGTCATTTGACGCCGACCACTTTTCGTTCACCTGTTCACCGCTCTTCCACATCTAACTGTACACCACCGCGAGTTCGACGCTGATACCGAGGATGTGCGACGATGTAGACCTACACCAGAGCCGCGACCGACGTCGCGAGCAATGAAGTATGGGTCCAGCTTACAATCGCCAAGAATTAATCGCACGGCAGGCTATCGCTAGTTGAAACCAACGTGTTGATGCTGTGCGGCCATCCGAGCGGCAACGATGCCACGAGGGAGATTTCGTGGGTCAACGATGTCCGCTTTGCGCCGGGAGCTGACGTTCGCTCGTGGGCGCTTACGCTACCGCGCGCTGTAGGCGATGCAGCATGTAATCGATCTCCTCGCGCGCCTTCGCTGACAGTGCGGAACCGGGCTTGCGTTGGGCGTCCGACGCCAGAAACCCGCGCTTCATCATCACATACTTCCGCACGGCAAGGCCAACGCCCTGCTGCTGCTCGTATCGCAAGAGCGGCAAGTGCGCATCGAACAGATCATGCGCCTCGTCGCGCTTGCCGGCCTTCTGCAGCTTGACCAGCTCGACGAGCATGTCAGGGAACGCGTAGCCGGTCATCGCGCCGTCTGCGCCGCGCTCCATTTCAAAATCGAGGAACAGTCCGCCATTCCCGGTCAGAATCGAGATCGGCCGCAACGACCCTTCAGCCTGGAACGCACGCAGCGTCGATATCTTTTCAAGACCCGGCCAATCTTCATGCTTGAGCATGACGCAGGACGGGTTCTCCTGGACGATCTGGCGGATGACTTTCGGCGTCATCTGCACCGACAGTGTCAAAGGATAGTCCTGGATCACGAACGGAATGTCGGCGCCGATTGCCTCAATAGCCTGACGATAATAGCCTATGATCTGATCGTCCGTGCGCAGGCTCGGCACCGGAGCAATCATCACACCCGCCGCACCGTTCTCCATCACAGTCCGCGACAGCGCACGCATCGCGGCGAATCCGGGTGCCGAAACGCCGACGATCACCGGCAGTTTTCCGAAGCCCTTCACGAAATGCTTAGCAATCGCGATCGATTCCTCGGGCTCGAGCTTCGGCGCCTCACCCATGATGCCAAGCACCGTGACGCCGGTTGAGCCAGCCTTGAGGTATCCGTCGATCAATGTGCCGAGCGAGGCCTCATCAAGACGACCATCGGGATGAAACGGGGTGGGGGCGATTGGGAAGACGCCAGAGGCGGTTGCGTCGAGAGCCATGATTTGATCCTTCAGATGCTAGTAATGAGACCACCATCGACGCGGATGACCGAGCCGTTGACGTAAGATGCGCGGGTGCTGGCGAGAAAGGCGACCACATCAGCATATTCTTGTGGCTCACCATAACGGCCGGCAGGAATACTGGCGGTGCTCTCCGCAGACACGTCCTCGACGGAGCGGCTTTCACGCTTTGCCTTCTGCTCGTCCAGGAAACGGATGCGACTGGTGGCAACCCGGCCTGGAAGCACGATATTGGCTGTGATGCCGTCACGTCCAACTTCGCGGGCCAGCGTCTTCGACCAGCCCACGAGTGACAATCGCAGTGCATTCGAAATGCCGAGATTGGGAATCGGCGACACCACGCCAGACGATGTCGATGTCACGATACGTCCCCATTTGCGGGCGCGCATGCCGGGCAATACGCGATCGGTCAGCGTGATGACCGACAGCACCATCTGCTCGAAGCTCCTGCTCCACAGTTCCGGGTCCTGCCCGGCAGCAGGCGTCGGCGGCGGCCCACCGGTATTGTGGACAAGGATGTCGATGGGGCCGAACGCTGCCTCGATGGCACTGACGCGCGCATCCATCGCGGCACGATCGGCCAGATCGAAAGCGGCGGCCATCGCGTCGCCTCCATCCTGCTTGATCTCCGCGACGACACGATCGAGCGCGGCCGCGTCGATGTCCGCAAGCGCGACACGCGCGCCTTCACTCGCCAGCGTCTTCGCGATAGCGCTTCCAAGGCCGCCACCGGCGCCAAGCACCAGCGCGACCTTGCCCTGAAGTCCGAGATCCATGTCCTGTCCTTTGTCGAAATGCTGAATCGATATGCGTGTTGGCCTGTCAGTCCGGCCCTAGATTTGGGCCGGGCACGGCCACGCGTTGCAGGTAATCGGCCTTGCTGGAGTGCATGTGCTCGACGCAGAGCTGCGATAGCGCCCAATTGTCGTTGCCACGCAGCAGTGAAATCATCATATCGTGCTGCTGGATCGACACCTGCAGCCCGTTGTGATCGGCAAGGTTCTTGGCACGCATGGGCAGTGTCAGGCCCATGTAATCCTGCAGCGATCGCACCAGATACGGGTTTCCGCACGCCGCAAACAGAGCGATGTGGAACGCGTCATTGGTGTCGTGAATGCCGCGCAAATCGCCGCGCTCGGCATACCGCACATATTCTGCTTGAATGGCTTCGAGCTCCATGATCAGCGACGCCTTGGCTGGCAACGGGATCATCAGTGCGGCCTGGCGCGTGAGCATCTCGCGCACTTCATAGATCTGCTTCACCTCGGCCGTCGAATAGGAACGCACCGTCGCGCCCACATTCTTCTCCCTCTGGACGATGCCGGTATGCTCGAGATGCACCAGCGCCTGGCGCACGAAGTGCCGCGAGGCGCCATAGCGTTCCATCAGGTTGTCTTCGATCAGCCGCGCGCCGGGCGGTAATCGGCCAAAGATGATATCCTCTTCGACACGTCGGATGATCTCGGCCTGTTCATCGGCGCGCGACGCAATTTTGGTGACGGTCATCTGGCATTGCCTCGAGATGCTTCGCGCCCTGACAACCGGTAGCAATCCTCGACAAGGCGTAGGGTTTGCAGATTGTCCGCGGGAGAGGTCTCGAAAGGCGCTCTGCTTTGCAGCGCATCGATGAAATGCGCGATGGTCGCATCGTAGGAACCCTGATAGGTCGCAGCTAGATCGTAGGCGCGGATCTCGCTTTGCGCGCCCGTCAGCTTCAGCTGCGTACCTTCGAGCCGAATTGAGCCAATCGTGCCAAGGATTTCGAGTTGATCGGCCTGCGATATCGGCGCGCCATGAGCTGCAAAGCTCGCGAACAACGACACACCGGCGCCGCCGCGGGATCGCATCTGGATCACGGCACCGTCTTCACCCGCAATATCCGGACATGTTTGGGTCAGCGCCGCCGCGATCACATCCAGCGGGCCTAGCAGCATGCGCAAAGTATCGAGATGGTGAATTAGCACTTCAGCCACCAGCATGCGGGACTCGCCGCGCATGAACGGCTGGCGCTCGATCGCAGGATATTGGCCGTTTGCATCGGGAATCGTGCCCGATGTCAGCAGCGTCAGACGGGCAGCTGTCACCGCCCCGATACGACCGTCCCTGATCCAGGATGCGGCATCGCGATAGTATGCACGAAAGCGCCAGTTCTCATGCACCATCAACCGGATGCGACCCTCGACATCACGAGCCAACGCCTCGGCTTCTGCGAGTGTCGGGGCGAGCGGCTTCTGGCAAAGCACCGGCAGACCACGATCGGCGACGAGGCGTACCAAAGGCGCATGGAAGGCACGCGGCGCAGCAATATCGACCGCATCGAGTTCACATGCCGCCAGCATGTCTTCCGCGCGCGAAAAGCATTGCGCGATACCGAACTGCCGGGCGCGCGCAGCAGCATTCTCCGACGAGGGATCGGCGATCGCGACGACCACGGCACGCCCCGCGAGCTTCTGCCATGCCAGCAGATGATATTGCGTGACCCACCCCGCACCAATCAATCCGATCCGCAACGGCTTGCTCATTGCCCGATATCCCGACGCTTCTCGCCGATGACGGCCCGGCCCGTCGTTGCGTCAAACACGAAGACCGCATTGACCGGGAAATACAGATCGACGGTCTCGTCGATGGCGACAGGCACATGACGCGGCAATCGCGCCGTCCACTCCACGCCGGGTTCGATTTCGACCAACAGCAAGGTTTCCGCGCCCAACGGCTCCACCGCGATCGTACGCCCCCGCACATGGCCCGCAGGCTCGCTGCCTAACGCCGCCTTGTTGATATGCAAATCCTCGGCGCGCACGCCGATTGTCACTTTTTGGTCTACCAGCTTTCCCAATAACTGAGGCGACCAGCGCGTCAGCGCCGTCTCAAGGCTCTGGCTTCGTGCCACAGAGCTTTCATTGGCCGAAGCGACAACCGCCGTCGCCAGATTCATCGGTGGCGATCCCAGGAATCGGGCGACGAACGTGTCCGCCGGCTCCCAATAGACGTCGAGCGGCGCGCCGATCTGAGCAACGCGACCGGCATTCATGACGCAGATCCGCGTTCCCATGGTCATGGCCTCGACCTGGTCGTGGGTCACATAGATCATCGTCGATCCCAGCCGCTTGTGCTGCTTGATGATCTCGCTGCGGGTGTTGACGCGTAGCGCGGCGTCGAGGTTGGACAGCGGTTCGTCGAATAGGAACACCATCGGCTCGCGCACCATGGCGCGCCCGAGTGCGACACGCTGGCGCTGGCCGCCGGACAGCGCGCTGGGCTTGCGCGTCAGCAGCGGCGTCAGACCAAGAATATTCGCCGCATCCTGCACCCGGCGTTCGATCTCGGCAGCGGCGAAATTGCGCCGGCGCAGGCCGAAGGCGAGATTGTCCGCAACGCTCATATGCGGATAGAGCGCATAGGACTGAAACACCATCGCGATGTCGCGATCCTTGGCCGGCACCTGATTGACTACGCGATCGCCAATCGAGAGCTTGCCGGAGCTGATCTCTTCCAGGCCCGCGATCATGCGCAGTGTCGTCGACTTGCCGCAGCCTGAGGGCCCGAGCAGAACCATGAATTCGCCGTCGCCGATATGAAGATCGACCTTGTCAACGACCACCGGACCTGTCGGCCCATATTGTTTGGAGAGTTTGTCGAGGGTGACAACGGCCATGGCTGCCTCTTATTTGATTGCGCCGGCAGTCATGCCGCGAATGAGTTTCTCTGAGAAGAAAACGTAGACGATGATCACCGGAATGACGGAGATCATGACGCCGGTGGCGATCATGCCGATGTCCTGGAAATGATCGCCCATGAAGGCGCGAATGCCGACCGGCAGCGTGCGCTTGTCAGGATCGGTGATCAGCACGACGGCAAACAGAAATTCGTTCCAGAGCTGGATAAAGTTCAGGATCAGCGTAGTGGCAATCGCCGGCATGCCGATGGGCAGCACGATGCGCCGGAAAATTTCGAGATCGCCGTAGCCATCGATCTTGGCGGCGTCGAACAGATCCTGCGGAATGCGCGCAAAGAACCCTTCCAGCAGATAGATTGTCAGCGGCAGCTGCAGCGACACATAGACCAGCGTCAGCCCGAGCAGGCTGTTGTAAAGATTGTAGTCGACCAGGATCTGATACAGCGAGATCAACGTAATCTGCGGCGGGAAAATGATCGACGAGAACAGGATGCCGTAGACCAGCCGATTGCCGCGGAAACGATAGCGCGCCAACGCATGCGCTGCTGCGGCGCCAAGCAGCGTCACGACGGCGACGGCGCCCACCACGACAATCGTGGAATTCCAGAAATAGGTCGCAAAATCGGAATCGACCCAGGCGATCCGGAACTGCTCCCAGTGGAACACTTTGGGCCACGCATAGTGGTCGGCGCTGATTTCGGCGGTGGTGCGCACCGACATCGTGGCGAGCCACAGGAACGGTCCCAGCGTGTAGATAGTGTAGAGGCCCAGCACGAGAGCGAGCGCTCCGCGGCTGAAGAAACGCGGCAAAGGTGCGCGTTCCGCAAGCATGGCAGCCACGATCAGTACTCCAGACGTTCGCGGGTCGCCAGAAGGCGATTGAGGATGATGACAGCGGCGCAGACCACCACGAACCACACCGACGCGATGGCGGAAGGATATCCGAGATCAAAGGTGTTCCAGTTGAAAGCACGCTTGTAGACGTAGGTGGATACGGTTTCGGTCGCCCATAGCGGGCCGCCCTGGGTCATGATCCAGACCAGATCGAAGATCTTCATCTTGCCGATGAAGGCAAGAATATAAAGGTTCAGCAAGGTCGACCGCAGCATCGGCACAATGACGTAGCGCAGCTTGGCGCCCCAGCCGCAATTGTCGAGTTCGGAGGCTTCTAGTACCTCGCGCGGCAACGAATGAATCGCCGCGAGACAGACCACCATGTTGAAGCCTGCCCATTTCCAGGCATGGGTCACGATGAGTGCGCCGAGCGCTAAATTTGGATCACCGAGCCAGGACGACGCCAGTGCCCCAAGCCCGACGGCGCGCAGCATGGCGTTGAGGATTCCCCAGTCGTAGTTGAATATCCACATCCAGAGGATCGCGACGACGACGTAGGATAGAAGGACCGGAGTGAACCACGCGACCCGCAGGAAGCGCGCGGCAGGAACGCCCGCATATAGCGCCAGTGCGAGCAGCAGGCCTGTCACAACATCGAGCACGGGCGCGATGAACGACCAGATGAATGTGTTCCGCACCGACACCCAGAACGTCTCGTCGGACATCAGCGCGCGATAGTTATCCAGGCCGACGAAGGTCGCATCGAGACCTTCAATGGTGAAGAAGCTGTCATAGAAGGTTCGAAACGCCGGATAGGCGGTCAGTCCGATATACACCGCCAAAGCCGGCGCCAGAAAGACGGCCAGCACCCACCAGCTCGCCCGGCGCGGATCGGCCAGCGAGGGGGCTGCGTGCTGAGCCCCCTCCTCGGCAGCGGATGGAATGCTGATCGATGTCATTGTTAGTACTCAGCTCTTGAAGCAGGCGCTGTCCATCTTCTCCGCGGCTTCCTGAACGCTCAGAAGGCCAGCCGGAAAAGCGTTGTTCATGACCTGGGTGTAGGTCTCCGCACACTTGGCGCGGTAATACAGCAGAGGCGTGCCGAAGAAGTATTTGACGTTCTTGTTGCGTGCGTTGAGCTCCGCAAAGTAGTCCTTGCGCGGGCTGTTGATCTTGGCCGGGTCGGATTTCAGACCGGTCTGCAGCGAGACCTGCTCCATCCACTTGGTGCCATTCTCGACGGTGGCCATGGATTTCATCAGCGGACCGGCGCAATCCTTGTTCTTGCTCTTTGAATACATCACGAAGCTGCCGGCGACGGCGAGCGTCTTGCAGTCCGGACAAGCGCCCTTGTCCATTGCCGGAAATTGCATGATGCCGAGCGGGAAATTGGCCGGCATGCCACCACCTTCCGGTGGCGCAAAGGCGCGACCCGTGAACCAGCTCGGATCCGGGAAGGTCAGCGCGCCCGGCGTGTTGTAGAAATAGAAGTGGGACTCACCGAGCTTCAGCGTGGAAAAACTCTTCGGATAGGCACCGGCATCGACCAGCCCCTTCATCCAGGTCATGACTTCAACGACGCGCGGATCCTTGAACGACAGCCCACCATTGAGCAGCTTGCCATAGTCCTCGATACCGAGCTTACGCAGCAGCGACTCGAACAGAAGCAAGCCACCCGGGAACGGACGATCGCCGACGCCCTGCGACACCGGGGTGATGCCGGCGGCAACGCCCTTCTTCACCAGATCGGTGAACTGCTCCTGCGTTAGCTGGAACGACGCCGGCACATCCACGCCGACCTTCTTGACCGCGTCCTTGTTGTAGTAAAGCTCGACCGTATAGGCCTCGACCGGCAGGCCGTAGACCTTGCCCTTCGATGTCCAGGCCGGTTTCGACCAGTCCTCGTACTGCGCCAGATCGACATAGCTATCCAGCGGTTCGAGGAAGCCTCCGGCGAGAAATTCCGGCTGATCCGGTTCCATGTAGAAAATGTCGGGCGCCTGCCCGGTCCGCACCGCTGATTTGGCCTGGGTGTAGAGATCCGCCTTCGGGATAAAGCTGAGCTTGACCGAGCACTGCTTGTTCGCAGCCTCGAAGTCCTTCACCCGCGTCGTCACCCAATCCTTCTTGGCGGGCTCGTCGGGCCAGTTGCTCCACATCGTGATCTGCGTGGCCTGCGCAAAAGCGGGAGCAGCGCTCGCGATGGTAGCCGCCGCGACAACCGCAGCCAGTCCAATTCTCCGTGCCGTCATGGTGATCTCCTCCGGATGTCTGTTTTTTATTGGGCCGGACCCTGGAACAGGTCCAGTCATATTGTCAATAATAAATATCCAATTGAGTGGTATTAGCGATTATATCCGCCGTACCCAATCAGATTATTGACAATTCAAACGACGCCGGCGATGTAACGAAGAAAATCGGCTTTGGTGGCCGCAGGGGAAACGACATGTCCAAAGGGCTTCGCAAAGGGCTGACAAACTATGGCGACGCGGGATTTGCGCTATTTCTGCGTAAGGCGTTCATCAAGGCGATGGGCTATTCCGACGATGCGCTGGAGCGCCCGATCGTTGGAATCACCAACACCTACAGCGACTACAATCCGTGCCACGGTAACGTCCCTGCCATCATCGAGGCGGTGAAGCGCGGCGTGATGCTGGCCGGCGCGATGCCGATGGTATTTCCGACCATCTCGATCCACGAAAGTTTTGCGCACCCCACCTCGATGTTCCTGCGCAACCTGATGGCCATGGACACCGAGGAGATGATCCGCGCGCAGCCGATGGACGCCATCGTGGTCATCGGCGGCTGTGACAAGACGCTGCCGGCCCAGATCATGGCCGCGGCATCCGTCAATCTGCCAACGGTTGTGATCCCCGTCGGACCCATGGTCGTCGGTCATCACAAGGGTGAGGTGCTCGGCGCCTGTACGGATTGTCGCCGCCTCTGGAGCGCGCACCGCGCCGGCGAGATCGACCCCGAGGAAATCGAGATAGTCAACGAGCGCCTCGCGCCCTCCGTCGGCACCTGCATGGTGATGGGCACCGCCAGCACAATGGCCTGCGTCACGGAAGTGCTGGGCCTGTCGCTGCCGATGAGCGCGACCATCCCTGCCCCGCACGCCGAACGTTTCCGTCTCGCCGAAGCAAGCGGCAAGCGCGCCGCCGAAATGGCGGTAAGCGGCGGACCACGTCCCTCGGAATTGCTGACGCCTGCGGCTTTCCGTAACGCCACCGTTGTCATGCAGGCGATCGGCGGCTCTACCAACGGCATCATCCATCTCACCGCCATCGCCAACCGGACACCGCATGGCTACGACCTCGACATGCTCGACGAGATCGGCCGCATTGCGCCCGTGCTGATCGATCTGAAACCGTCAGGTGCGCACTACATGGAGCATTTCCATCACGCTGGCGGCGTGCCCAAGTTGCTTGCAGAACTTGGCGACCTTATCGATGGTAGTGCGCCCACCATCGCAGGCAAGACGCTGGGCGAGATTGCGGCCGAAGCTGAGATCGTCCCCGGTCAGGACGTCATCCGGCCGCGCAGCAATCCGATCAAGGCCGAAGGCTCCATGGCCGTGCTGTACGGCAACCTCGCGCCCGGCGGCGCGATCATCAAGCGCTCGGCTGCGACGCCCCGACTGCTGCAGCACACCGGCCGCGCCGTGGTGTTTACCTCTGTCGAGGACATGGCACTACGGATCGACGATCCCGATCTGGACGTAACGGCCGAAGACGTTCTGGTGCTACTGAACACCGGCCCCAAAGGCGCACCGGGCATGCCGGAAGCGGGCTATTTGCCGATCCCAAAAAAGCTCGGCCGACAAGGTGTGAAGGACATGGTGCGCATTTCAGATGCCCGCATGAGCGGCACTGCATTTGGCACCATCGTGCTGCATATTACGCCCGAATCCGCGGTGGGCGGTCCGCTCGGGCTAGTTCGCAACGGTGATCAGATCAAGCTTGACGTTGATGCGCGGTCCATCAGCCTTCTGGTCGATGAATCCGAACTCGACGGGCGCCGCGCAGCACAGTCAAAGGTTCATCCAAACCTGCCTGAACGTGGCTACGCTCGCCTGTTTCAGCAGACAGTGACCCAAGCCGACGAAGGCTGCGATTTCGACTTCATGATCGCGAAAAAGACGTAAGATTTTACCTCGCGATCACGCATCGCCTGCAATCCGCCTTTACAAACGGATACTATCAAAGATTGCGTTGGCCCACTCCCGTGAGCTCTGAGAATGTCCGCTCATCTTGAGAAGAATGACTTCAACCGTCCGTTCATAATGCGCCGTAAGCAAGCTATCCATCCCAGGCTCGTATCAATGTCCGCTTTGCGCCAGGACCGGACCTTGTCTGACCCAGGCCAGTCCACTGCTCAATGCCGAATTATCCTGAGTTCAAGCAAGCAGCATTTTCGTCGATACTGAAAGCCGGTTGGAAGCAACGTCTTATTCTGATGAAACAATGGACCAATTTGTGCCCATTGTAAGCCGGCCAAACAGGGCGCGAACCTTGTTGTCGAGCTCGCGGATCAATCAGCGACTTCTGCTTCCAAGACGTCCCCTTGCCTTCGGCCGCCGTCAGAGCGTCGAGTTGCTCGGTAACGACCAGGCGATAGGCCGTGATGTCGATGGAAGAGCTTCGAAAACGCGGCAGTGGTCTCATAGCCGACAGAGGTCGCAATCCGTGCAATCGCCTCGTCGCTTGCTTCGAGTAAAAACGCGGCCTCCGACATCCGGCGCGCGATCAGGTAACTGTACATGGACTGGCCGACGAGCTTGGTGAAGCGAGCTGAAAACGCCGAGCGACCTAGCCCAACCCGCTGCCCGAGGTCATCAAGAGTCCAGGGCCGATCCGGTCGTTCGTGGATCAACCGAAGTGCCGGTCCGATGTGCGGGTCCGCCATCGCGCCCAGCCACCCGCCTTCTCCGGGACCAAGCGACTTGATCCAGTTTCGCAGAACCTCGACGAAGAGCACTTCTGTTAGTCGTGACAACGCGACGCCCTGGCCGGGACGCTCACATGCCGACTCGCTCACCATGCGTCGCAGAATCGCCTCGAGCCACGCGCCATCCTCCGTGGGCTTCAGGAGAAGCACGGGCGGGAGTAAGTCCAGCACGCTGCCGCGTGAGGGCCGCGCCACGGTGAACTTGCCGCAGATCATCGTCGCATGCGGCTGCGCGTTGCCGCCGTGACGAACGACGCCACGATCCGCGGCCGATCGATCGAAGTCGAGAACCGAAAATGGCGTCGTTCGGCGATCCGAATAAATCACATGGGGCTCGCCCCGCGAGATGACAACACAGTCGCCCGCGTTCATGCGGAGTTCTGATCCCTGTTCGAGCGCGAGGGTCGCTGAGCCACGACTGATATAATGAAACATGGCGTACGGGCGTTGTGGCAACGCCAGATTCCAGGGATGGCCGAGCTCGAAGTGGAACAGCAAAGTCCCCCCGAGGCGCACGCGGTCGAGTACTTCGGCGAGGATGTCCATGGCGGCGATGCTAATCTCGCGGACGATCCGACGCAATACTTGGACGATTGGGCTCTACCGTCCGAAACATCTTCATATTAGGTCCTGCCGAAGCGCGCGGACGCATCGTGCAGTCATCCATCTGCCGAAGGGCAGATGGATGATCCGCGACTTTGCTGAATCGCCTGCCATCCCCGACCTCGCGTCGTTCGTCATCCAACAGGAGCCATTCATGCGAAATCTTCTGCTTTCAACCGCCGCCGTCCTCCTGGCCGGAGCGGCATTTGCCGCCTCCGCCCAGTCGGCCGAACTGCCCAAGGGGGCCGCTCACAACATCGTGCTCGTCCATGGCGCTTTCGTCGACCAGACGAGTTGGCAGCCTGTTGCCGACATCCTCACCAAGAAGGGCTACAACGTCACGCTCGTCGAAAATCCGCTCACCTCCCTTGCCGCTGACGTCGATGCCACCAAACAGGCCTTGGCGAAGCAGAACGGCAAGACCGTTCTCGTTGGCCATTCCTGGGGCGGCGTGGTCATCACGGAAGCCGGCAACGACCCCAAGATCTCGGCGCTCGTCTACATCTCCGCTTTCGCGCCTGACGTGGGACAATCTCTGGCGGACCTCGCCAAGAGCGGTCCCGCGACCGAAGGTGGTGCGGCGATTCATCCGGACGACAAGGGCAACCTCTACATCGATCCCAAGGTATTTCCGTCGGCCGTTGCGGCCGACCTTCCTCCGGAGATCGCCGCGCACCTGGCTAACTCGCAGCTTCCATTGAATCACGTTGCATTCGAGGCGCCCGTCGACATTGCAGCCTGGCGCGACAAGCCGACATTCTATGTCATCAGCACGAAGGACAAGGTGATCGCACCCGAGGCCCAGAAGTTTTTCGCCGGCAGGATGAAGGCTCAGACGACGGAAGTCGCCGGCAGCCATGCTTCGCTCGTTGTTCATGCGAAGGAAGTCGCGGCGGCGATTGAAAAGGCCGCGCTGGTGAAGTGACAAGACCGCTCCCGGCACACGCGTGCCGGGAGCGCTGCACTGGTCCCTCACTTGATTACTTCGTGCCCAGCATCCGGAGGATGACATGACTGCACTCGACATCACGAGCGAGGACGCCACGCTTGAAGCGGCACCCACCCGCTACATCGAAGGCCGCGGAATCCGCTTCGCCTATCGCCGCCTCGGCCCATCGACCGGAACGCCGCTGGTGCTTCTGCAGCATTTCTCGGGCAACATCGATGCGTGGGATCCCGCCGTCGTCAACGCTCTCGCCGCCGATCGCCCTGTGATCGCCTTCGACAACGCCGGGGTCGGTCGCTCGACCGGCCAAACGCCCGACAATGTCGCGGCGATGGCACGCGACGCGGTCGCCTTCATCAACGCGCTTGGCATCTCTGAAGTCGACCTGCTGGGCTTTTCTCTCGGCGGATGCGTCGCCCAGCAGATCGCTGCCGAGCACGGACGGCTCGTCCGCAAGCTCATCCTCGTCGGCACCGCGCCCAAAGGCGGAGAGGAACACCTGTTAGCGGTTCTCCAAGAGGCGTTTTCCCAAACCGATGCACCCGACCCCCGCCTGCCGCTGTTCTTCACGACGTCGCCCGCCAGCCAATCGTCCGGCCTGGCGTTCCTGAAGCGGACGCAGGTGCGTAAGGACGATAGGGACACCGATAACGGCAGCGCGGTCACCGATCCGCAGGCTAAGGCGCTGATCACTTGGTGCGCCACACCTGATCCCGAGCACGCCATTCTGCACGCTATCCGCCAGCCCACTCTTGTGGTCAGCGGTAGCCACGACACCATGCTTCCCGCGAACAATGCCTACGCAATGTTCAAGGAACTCAGCAACGCGCAGCTGGTCCTCTATCCCGATTCAGGCCACGGCGCCCTGTTTCAGCACCACGAGATCTTCGTCAGTCACGTCCGGACTTTCCTGAACGCGTAACCGGCAGCCGCATGATCCCCGGCGAGAGGTCGATGCGATCATACGCACTTTATCCATGAGAGTTATTTCGGAGGACAAAATGAGAATCGAGGTCGAACGTTTCAGCCTTACGAGCTCAAAGCCATTCGATGCTGTCGTGGCCGCGCTCAAGTCGGCTGTCGGCCAGCCCGACATAGTCGAATTTTTTAAGTCGTCGAGGGCGGCAAATTCCTTCCTGGAATTGGAGCGCATTGTGCATAGCGGGCTTGGCCGCACGGGTTTTATGCTTTTCGCTGAATTCGACTTAGGCGCGGTTCTGCGTCGTGAGACCGGTTCCAAAATGCCTAACAGCATGCGGTTTTTGGTGGGAAATCCACTCATCATGAAAGAAATGGTCAAACACGTACCCGATGCTGGATCTTACGCCCCAGTTACAATCCTCATTGATGAACGTTCCGATGGCGTGCATCTCTCCTATGACAGAATGGAGAGCTATCTCTTGCCATATGGCAGCGCAGAAGCACTCGCCGTCGCCCGCAACCTCGATGCGAAAATCACGACCTTGCTGCGCGAATGTGCAAGCTAAAACGTCCTGTGATGTTTCGGTCGGTGGAAGTGAGCGTCGCAAAAGCAGCAATCGCGCAGCGCGAGAACGACGCGAGCGAGACGAATGGCCATTAAACCAGGAAGAGAATTCCGAACATGTACAAGAAACTTCTTGCCGCCCTCACCGCGACGGCTTTTTCATTGGCTGTCACGGCTGCTCCCGCCGTCAGTGCTGAGCCGCTGGATGCCACGACCCTTAACACAATCAAATCGCAGTTCGGCAGACTCATGGAATTGGCGAACAAGCACGATTTCAAGGCTTTGCATGAGATGTTCTGGCAATCGCCCTCGACCTTGTTGGTGGCAAAGAGCGCGATCCCGTCCGAGGGAAACTGGGCCGGCTTTTGGGGCAACGAAGCTATTGATCAAAAGCTGCATGACATCGGTAGCTCCGGTCCGGTCGTGCTGGAGCCCGATTATTCGAAGCTCAAGATTGTCGGCCTAACGCGCGACGTAGCAGAGTCCTATGTGCCGATGAACATCACGGTCTCATATGCGGGACAGGATGGAACAGCCAGGCCATTTCTGATGATCATTAATTGGCTTCGCGTCGGGAAGGACTGGAAGGTCGCTTCTGAGATTATTCTGCCCGTACCGCCGGCACCCGCTGCGAGGGGCTAGTGCGCGCGGCACCTGCGCGACATCTCGTCGAAAAGCTCAGGTCGGCAACGACCCACTCTTCGGGCATCTGCGGTAAGCATTTTAGGTATCCAGTGCCCGCTTTGCGTCAGGAGTGGTCACAAGCAATCTACAAAGGGAACTGTCGACGCGTCGACACTTCCCCCGACACCTGCATCCAGAACGACGACTCGCGGCCACGATGTCGTGAGAATCGAGTTGTCAAATTCAGCCGAGATGGCTCACGAATTTTGTTCTCAAGTAAGCATTAAGTCCCTCAACACCTCCCTCGTGCCCGTAACCTGAATCTTTTACGCCGCCGAATGGCGTTTCCGGAAGAGCGATACCAAAGTGATTGATCGATACCATTCCGTGGTCGAGTCCGTCGGACACCTTGGTCGCAGTTTTCGCGTCCTTGGTGAAGGCATAGCTCGCAAGACCGAACGGCAGGCTATTGGCGCGTTCCAGCACTTCATCGGCATCCTTGAAGCGTAACATCACCGCGATCGGGCCAAATGGCTCCTCGTGCATAATTCGCGCATCGGCGGGGACATTCGTCAGTACAGTCGGCTCGAAGAAGTTGCCGGAATTGCCAACGCGCTTGCCGCCCGTTTCGACTTTAGCGCCCTTCTCCTGGGCATCGAGCAGAGTCGCTTCCATCGCATTGACTCGCCGCGGATTGGCGAGCGGTCCCATTTTGCTGTTAGGATCGAAACCGTCTCCGACCGTAGTACCGCGCGCAAGGTCCGTGAATTTGGCAACAAACTTGTCGTAGGACTTTTCCTGAACAAAGAAGCGCGTCGGCGAAACACAGACCTGGCCCGCGTTGCGATATTTCATGCCGGCCAGAAGCGTGGCAACGCCATCGGTCTCGGCATCGTCAAAAACCAGCACGGGCGCGTGGCCGCCAAGCTCCATGGTCGTGCGCTTCATATGCTGTCCGGCAAGCGAGGCCAGATGTTTGCCGACCGGGACAGACCCCGTGAACGATATCTTGCGGATCGCCGGCGAACTGATGAGATATTCCGAGATCACGGCCGGAACGCCGTAAACCAGATTGATCACGCCGGCGGACACGCCGGCCTCTTCGAAACATTTCACGAACTCGATCGGCGAACCCGGTGTTTCCTCGGGGCATTTGATGATGATCGAGCAACCGGCGGCAAGCGCACCGGAGATCTTCCGAGCAGCCTGCAGCACAGGAAAATTCCAGGGTGAGAAGCCCGCCACCGGACCGACCGGCTCCATCATCACCATGTTGCGGACGTCGTCGGCGCGCGCCGGAATGATGCGGCCATAGGCGCGGCGGCCTTCCTCGGCGAACCATTCGATGACGTCGGCCGAGCCCATGACTTCGAGCTTCGCCTCAGCCAGGAGCTTGCCTTGCTCAAAGGTGAGAATGGTGGCGATCTGCTCGACCCGCGCGCGCACCAGATCGGCCGCCTTGCGCAGGATCTTGCTGCGCTCGAAGGCGGAGACGCGTCGCCAGGTGTTGAAGCCGGATCGAGCAGCGGCGATCGCCTTGTCGAGATCGGCCTTTGACGCATGCCCGAGTTTGCCGATGGGCATATTCGTGGATGGATTAATCACGTCCTGGTAATCGCCCGAAGTCGGCTGGGCCCATGCACCGTTGATATAATGCGGGAGCGTATCGAGATATTGTGGCTGCATGGACTAAATCCTGTTCCAGATTTCGGTTTGTTGTGAATTGAGTTGCAAGTCTATTCAGGGGCCAACACACCGAGGTACTGGCGGACATCAGGCTGGCTCGTGAGGTCATCAAAATGAGCATAATTGGTGACGGCTCCACCACTGACGAACAGGAAACGCTCGCAGATCTCCTTGAGGATCGTCAGCTGAAACGTCGCCGTCGGGTGCAGGCAGATGAAAACGAGCCGCTTCTCACTGCGCAGCTTGCGGAAGAAATCCAGCATGAAGCCGATATAGCCATCCTGGGTATTGAACTGCGGTTCGTCGAACAGATGAACGAGCGGATAGGCGCTTGCAGCCTGCTCCATCGTGAAGGACGGCCTGGTCTTTCTGAACTGACGGACCTGATAGGACTGATGGTAATGAATCGCGAGACGATCGCGCTGAAGATAGCGAACGCTTTGCATGTCCTGACCGGCAACCATCACACGCCCTGCCGACGGCACGTTCGATCCCGCGATCATCTCGAATAGCGTGGTCTTGCCGGCGCCGTTTGGCCCCATGACGCCCACAATCTCGGGCTGCATGAAGGCGCGATCCACATGCAGTTGAAACGCGGGCTCCCGGTCAAGCAAGCCGCGGCGATAGATCTTGTTCACGCTCTCCAGCGCAAGTAGCGGCGTCTCGCTCATTACAGCCCTCCCAGAAGCTTGCGCTTGAGTCCGGGATCTGCAGTCAGTGCAGCCGCGTCCCCTGCCCAGGCAACATGTCCCTGCGAAAGCACAACAACCCGATCGGCGACGCCCAGCGCGACATCGGCATTCTGTTCGACCACGATACTGGCAATGCCGGCCTGCCTGAGGCGCCGGATGACAGCCATCACGTCGTCGACGATTTTCGGTGCAAGGCCCTGGCTCGGCTCGTCGAACAGCACGAGACCGGGTGAACCGAGCAACGCGCGGGCGATGGCCACCATCTGCATCTCGCCGCCGGACAAAGTCTCGGCCTCACGCGCCATCAGATATTTGAGCGGTGTGAAAATCTCGGTGACTTCTCCGAGAGACCATCCTCGAAAAGTCGTGCGCTTTTCGCCCAACGACAGATTTTTCGCCACGGTGAGTGTCGGACAGAGGCGACGGTCGTCCGGCACCCAGCCGATGCCCGCACATGCGATATGATGCGTCGCGCTGGCCGCGATCGATTTTCCCTGAAAACGGATGTCGCCCCGGCGCGCGCGCGTGAGACCTAGGATGGAGCGAAGCACCGTGGTTTTGCCCGCTCCGTTGGCGCCGAGCAGGGCAAGCACCTCGCCTGCGCGCACGGACAACGAGACCGAAAACAGCGCCTGCGTCTCGCCATAGAAAGAATCGATACTGGATACATCGAGCATCAGTTGAGCCGCCCCAGGTTGGAAGCCTCGACCCAGGGATTCGTCTTGAGCGCGGCCGGCGCGCCGCGCGCGATCACCTGCCCCCAATGAATGACGGATATCTCATCGGCCAGCGAGAACAGGAATTCCATATCATGTTCGATGATGACGATGGTCAGATCGCCTTTGAGCTGAAGGATAAGATCGGCAAGTCGGGCGCGCCCGTCGCTACCCAGACCCGCGGTCGGTTCATCGAGAAAAAGCAGCTTAGGACGACAGGCCAGCGCGACGCCGATTTCGAGCGCGCGGCGTGCGCCATAAGAGAGCGACTTGGCTTCATCGTCGGCGCGTCCTGCGAGACCCACCTTTTCGAGAATGCCGTGAGCTTCGTCGACCAGCGCGGTGTCGGCATATGCCTGAGCAATCATGTCATGTCCGCGCCGGCGCGTAGCCGGAAGCGCAATGGCTATGTTCTCGAACACCGTGAACTCGTCGAACAGGTTCATCAGCTGGAACGACCTTGCGATGCCGAGCCGTGCGATATCCTGGGGACTTTTCCCGGTGATGTCGTCTCCCTGCCACAATACCTGCCCGCGATTGGGCTTGTAGCGGCCGGTCAGCACGTTGAAACAGGTCGTCTTGCCGGCGCCGTTCGGCCCCATGATGCCGGACAACTGGCCGGCTTCAAATGCAAGCGAGACGCTCTCGAGCACGACGCGATCGCCGAATCGCAGATGCAGATCTTTGGCTTCAAACAGTGGCATGGCTCACCTCGCCTGCGATTGCGGTGCGGCGGCAGGGCGCGGAACGATCTTGTCTCGTCCGTTCATGACGCCGGCAAATATGCCGGCGATCCCCTCCGGCTTGAAAAGCACGAGGACAACAAACGACAGGCCGAACCACAGCATCCACCCTGTGGTGAATGATCCGATGACGTCGCGTGCAAGAAAGAAGGCCACGGCACCGATGACGGGCCCCCAGAACGAGACAAGTCCGCCGCCCACCAGTGTCATCATGACGACATAGCCGGAATAGTGCAGGCTCATCACGTCCGGGAAGGCGGAAGTCTGTGCCATCGCGAATAATCCGCCCGCGAGTCCGGATAAGGTCGTGGATACAACCAGGACTGCCGCCTTGTAGCGCCAGACGTCGTAGCCGACGAAACGAGCACGTGTTTCGTTCTGCTTTATGGCCTTAACCACCCGCCCAAAGGGGGAATGCACGAGCCGCCACAGCAGGAACGAGACGACAGCGAAGACCGCGAGCACGAAGTAATACAGCGCTATGTTGCTGCCGAGGTTGAACGTGGTGATGCCAAGCGAGGCGGGTAGCCTCTCAATCTTGAGCAAGCCATCTTCGCCCCCAGTTATGCGGTGCGCCTTGATCGCGATGAACCAGAAGATTTGCCCGAAAGCGATGGTCATCAACGCGTAATAGATGCCTCGCCTGTGCGAGATGAAGAGCGCCACAAAAGCGCCCGCTATTGCGGCTGCACCTGCCGCAACCGCAAGACAGACCCACAGGTTCGGCACGATGTTCGATTGCGCCAGACCGAATGCGTAGGCACCAATCCCGAAAAATGCGCCATGCCCGAACGACGGCAATCCCGCATGACCCAGGACCAGATTGTAGGCCAGAGCATAAAGCGCAAAGATCAGGATCTCGACCCCGAGATACTGATAGAGACCGACTCGCTCGATCCAGAACGGAACGGTTGCGAACAGGATCCACGTAACGAGCATCGCGGGCGTGAAGCTGGGAACCGTACGGGCTGCCGCCATATCAAGCCTCCAACACACTTTTCTTGCCGAACAGGCCTCGTGCGCGGAACGTCACGACGACAATTAACAACAGATACATGGACAGCATCGACCATTCGGAGGCATAGGCACCGGACAGCCCGACCACCATGCCGACCAGGAGCCCGCCCAACGCAGCCCCCCAGAAGCTTCCGACGCCACCGAGCACGATAATGAGGAATGCCGGCACAACGGCATCGACTCCCATATGCGGCCGGATTCCCCAAAGCGGCGCCATGATCACACCGGCGAAAGCCGCGAGCATCGTGCCAAGGACGAACACCCAAACCCGCAGCCGCGTCAGATCGATGCCGAGTGCCTGGACGATTTCGCTGTCATGGGCGCCAGCCTTGACCATCGCACCGAAGCGCGTGCGTTCGACGATGAACCAGACGGCTCCCATGGCCATGATCGCCATGCCGGCCGCCCAGAAGCGATAGGTCGACCAGATCAGATCGAGCATGATGAAGCCGCCGGACATGTCACGCGGTACCGGCATCATGTAGTCGCGCGTGCCCCACACCACGCGGATTAACTCTTCCAGCACCATAGCAACACCGAAGGTGAGCAGAAGCCCATAGAGCGGATCGCGCCCATAGGTGCGGCGCATCAGTCGCTCAAGCACAAGACCAAAGGGCGCAACCAGGATCGGAGCCACCACAACTGCTGCGGCAAACCGCAAGCCAAGCGGCACGCCCGCCCACGCGGTCAGGACATCCTGCGGCAACGGTAGCTTCGCCCGGCAAATGGCGTAGGCGAAGTACGCCCCGAGAGCGAATAACGAGCCATGAGCAAGGTTGATCTGCTCCATCAATCCAAGGATCAGCATGAAGCCAAGTGCAATCAGGGAAAATAGCAAGCCGAGCGCTATACCGTTCAGCAAATGCGGAAGGAGATTGAGAAGCGACATAAGCGTTCATCTATTCCAATGAGCGAGCACGAGCGCCCGGAACGTGCTCCGGGCGCTCACGCCTGGGCCTTATGTGTCGAAGACCGGAACGTCGGCGAGCGCCTTCATCTTGCATTTTTCCAGCGAGGCATCGTCCACCGCCGTTTCGGGCCTGGTCCAGCTGATGACCTCATACAGATCCGTCTTGTCGGCGGGTTTTGCATTGCGGCGGGCAAGATAGATCGTCTGCTGCACTTGATGCGTCGCAGGATCGATATACGCATCGAAATGCTGCATGCGGTCGGCAGCGAGCATCTTGTGCCCTTCCAACTGCTTGATCACAGCGTGATTGCTGGTCGTACCGGCGCGCTCGATGGCGCGCAGCAATTCGCGTGTCGCGATGTAGCCGTTGTAGGAGACATTCCCGGGCACCGGAATCGGCGACTGCGGATAGGTCGCTTGCCAGCGTTTGACGAATTCGGCAACGCCGGGGAGCGGCAAAAGATGATACCAGTTGGTACCGAAGACGCCGAACAGCGTATCTTCCGCGCCCCAGATATCGGGCCAGTCCTGCTGATTGTTCACCCAGGCCGTTTTCTCTTCCAGCTTCAGTGCACTGATCTGCTGACGTAGCGCCTTCATGTCGTCGCCGCCGACGGCCATCGCGACCACATCAGGCTTGGCCTGCTGCACCTTGAGGAGATAGGAGGTGAAGTCGCGGGTGTTCTGCGGGATCAGCAGATTATCGATGATCTGTCCACCGGACTTCTCGACCTCGGCTTTGGTCGCGGCCGATGTCGTATGCCCCCACACATAATCGTTGGTCAGCAATAGCCACTTCTTGCCGATCTTCTGAACCGCGTTCTGGACAGCGGCCTTGGAAAAATTGGTTCCGTTCCCATCCCAGACAAATTTGATGCGCGAGCAGTTCTCGCCTGCTTCGCTTGGCGCCGACGAGTTGGTGTTGAAATAGATGGTGCCGTATTTATTCGCGACTTGCGTGATGGCATTGGCGACGCCCGAATGCACGGCGCCGATCAGGAAGCCACACTGCTCCTGCGTAATGAAACGCTCCGCGATGCGCGTCCCTGTCGCCGCGTTGGTTTCGGTGTCGGCCGTCGTCCATTCGATCTTGCGACCGAGAACGCCGCCTTTCGCGTTGAACTCATCAATGGCGAGGCGGATGCCGCGCATATCGTCCTGCCCGCTATTGCCATATTGGCCGCTGGCATCGCAGGTGAGCCCCAACTTGATTGGCTTCTTTTCTCCCTGCGCCAGAACACGTGTGTGCTGCCATGGACCGAAAAATGTCGCTGTGGCAGACAGCAAGCCGCCCTTCACGAGGGCACGCCGGGACAGCCCGGACGTATCGCTACGTCGCTTCATTGTTTCCTCCTGGAACTCGGCGGCTCTTTTATTGTCCGCGCATCGTATGGCCTTAGAATAAACATTCCACGAACCATGTAAAGTGGAATATACAAGTCAGAGAAACCGATGACCGCAAATACGAGCCAACCGCATGTCCACTAAAGCCAAAGCCGCCCAGCACGGCACTTATGAAAACCTCCGTCACGAGATCGCGCGCCAACATCCGGATTTTTCAGATCGTCTCCGGGTGATCGCTGAGTTTGCACTCGAACATCCCACCGAGATGGCGCTCGGGACCGTGGCGGAAGTTTCACAGCGTGCGAAGGTGCAGCCGTCCGCCATTGTGAGATTTGCGCGCGCACTGGGCTATGGCGGCTTCACGGAATTGCAACAGGTGTTCCGTTCAAGGCTCGTCGCCAGCGTGCCACCGAGCTACAAGGAGCGCATCACCGGGCTGCGACGCGATGGCCGCTTTCAGGGTGCGAACAATCCACAGGCGGTTCTGACCCGCTTCGCGTCAGAAGGCATGGTCTCGTTAGAAAGCCTGCAGGACCGCGTCAGGCAGGCAGATCTTGCGCGCGCGATCGAACTGCTCGGCGCCGCAGAGACGATCTATGTCCTGGGCCTCGGCGGCTCTTTCCCGGTCGCAGCGCATCTGACCTATGTTCTGCGCAAACTTGGGCGCCGCGTCGTTATCCTCGACGGACTTGGCAGCGCGCTTGGCGACCAGGCCGCCTCGGCGACCCCTGCCGATGCGCTCGTTGCCATCAGCTTCAGGGTCTACAATCCCGACACAGCGCGACTGTTTCCGGAACTCGTAGCCCGCCGCTTGCCTGTTATCTCGATCACGGACAGCTTGCTCAGCCCGATTGTCGAGGGCGCCAGCGTCGTCTTCGAAATTCCGGACATGCCGGAAGCCGCACTCCGCACGATGGTTGCTCCCATGTGTCTCGCCCAGACACTGGCCGTCGGTCTCACGCTTACACTCGACTGAAGACAACTCTCATTAACTGACAGGATGAAGCCATGTCCGCTCGTATGCTGGAAGGCCAGGTCGCACTCGTCACGGGTGCAGGTCGCGGGCTTGGCCGCGCCTTTGCCGAACGTCTCGCAGCCCTCGGTTGCCATATCGCGATTCACGGCATGCGCGAGCACGGTCCTTCCGAATTTGGTGGCACCGAGACGCTTACGGATGTCGCTCGATCGATAGCGGACAAACATGACGTCCGCACTTTCAAGGTGCTCGGCGATCTTACTATATCGGAGGACATCGAGCGGGTCATTCAAGTCACCGAGACCAGTCTCGGCCCCATCGATATCCTCGTACACAATGCCGGCGGCGACATCGCGGCTGCAGGCGGAAAGCCAAACCCGAACGATGTCGTGAGTATCAAGGCAGAGGATGTGCGGGCCGTCATCGACCGTAATCTTCTAAGCACAATCTTCGTCTGCCAGCAGGTGGCGCGGGGCATGATGAACCGGCGCCGGGGACGCATTATCAACATCGGCTCAGTCGCGGCATTCAAAGGGCGCACGAATTCATCGATCTACGCAACGGCAAAAGCCGGCGCGATGCATTTTACGCGGTGTCTCGCCGACCAGATGCGGACCTGTGATGTCACCGTCAACACGATCGCCCCCGGCGACACACGCACGGAACGGTTTATGGCAACACGCACCGTCGATCCGGCGCGGCTGATTCAGGAAGGGTCGCTCGACCGGATTGCCACCATAGACGAGGTTGCGCGCGTCATTGAGTTATTTGCCGGACCTATGGGAGCGTTCGTATCGGGGCAGGTCCTTCGCGTCGACGGCGGCAGCCAGCTCTGGCCGGCATGAGCCTCAAACTCCCAATTCAGTGACCATTTGGAATGCAGGAACCGAATCCTCTTCGTTGTTATTTGCAAGCCGCTGCGCAATCTCGCCATGAAACCTGCGGCTCCTTTTTCACCAGAGTCCGCTTAGCGCCAGAAGCCGACATTCAGAGATTCTGCCTACTCTCCGCCAAGCCCCAGCCGGTTTGGCATGCGCTTCTCAATGTTGAACTTGAGCAGGGCCGCGGAGCGGAAAATGCCGTGGGCGAATTTGCCGTAAGGCAGCGTCAGGAACAGCGCCATTACGGTGCCGAGATGGATCGCGAGCCACAGCGCCATGAAGCGGGTATCGCGCAGCAGCAGCAGCGCGAAGCCGGTGGCGCTGACTAGCAGCAGCAGCATGATGAAGCCGCGGTCCATGGCGTTCTGTTTGACGTCGGCGCGCAGCGCATCGCGCTTCAGGTTCAGCCACAGCAGGCCGGCCGGCCCGACGATCAGGCCGGTGCCGCCGAGTGAGCCGAGAATCACCGGCGCGCTGGTGAAGGCATAGGGTGCGTGCAGATTCCACAGATAGTGATAGAGCGTCGCCACGCAGGTCGCCGCGAAGCACAGCAGGAAGCCATAGAGCGTGAAATGGTGGAAGCGCCGCCGCCACGGCGTGAAGGCATCATCGTCCTCGTTGCAGCCCTCGCCATGGCCGCCGCCGAGATACTTCAGCCGCGCGACGTCGTGGACGGCTTCGGCCACCGCAGGAACGCGCGCCTGCGCGGCCGCCTTGATGTCGGCGGGATTGCCGTCCTTCGTCGGCGAGACCTCGCGCCAGAATTTGACCACGCCGATGGCGAGCGCCAGCATTGCGAACAGGAACACAGTGCCGAACAACAGCGCCAGGAAGTTGTGTGGGAAGATCGCATAGAACTGGCCCGCCAGCGGCTCATGGATAAGCCGGCCGTTCATCGCAACAGCAAGGATCATGAACAGCGCCAGACCACCCGACAGCGCGAACGCCACCGTCAGCCCGGCGCGCTCGTAGAGCCGGCCGAACGCGCGCGGCCACGCATAGTCCTGATAGGTGCGCACCCGCACCTTCGCCATCGCCTGCGGAACATTGACTGCAAACTCATGCGGCGGCGCATATTGGCACGCATAAAGGCACGAGCCGCAGTTGTGACAGAGATTCGCAAGGTAATGCGTATCGGCCGCGTTGAATTCGAGCCGACGCGTCATCGCCGGGAAGACGGCGCAGAATCCTTCGCAATAACGGCATGCGTTGCAGATCTGCATGACGCGGGCGATCTCCGCCTCGCCCACAGTCATCGCATCGGCAAAGTTCACGCCGCCTTCGCAGGCGCCGCCGGCGACGGGCGCTTCCAACTCAGTGACCGGCGGCATAGCGAAGCTCCTCTTGGAATGTCGGGTGGCGATGCCCGGTCGCAGCCGCCGCATTGACACCGGCGATGCGGCCGAACGCGGTGCCGATGCTCATGCCGACACCGGCGGTATAGCCCTTGCCGAGCACATTGCCGGCCACCATCTCGCCGGCGGCAAACAGGTTGCTGCTCGCAACGCCGTTGAAGCGGCAGGCCGCCGTCGCATCGGTCTTCATGCCGAGATAAGTGAAAGTGATGCCGGGTTTGAGCGGATAGGCGTAGAACGGCGGCGTGTCGATCACCCGCGCCCAGTGGGTCTTTGCGGGCGTGAGCCCGTCGGTACGGCAATCATCCAATGCGGTGTGATCGAACGTGCCGGGACGGCAGGCCGCATTATAGGCTGACAGCGTCTCGACGAAGATCGCGGGATCGACGCCGATCTTCGTGGCAAGTTCGTCCAGCGTATTGGCCTTGGTGCCATCGAACACCGGCGGCATGAAGCGACCGACCGCCTTCTGGTCGATGATCGACCACGCGGTCTGGCCCGGCTGTTGCGCGACAAGACGGCCCCAGATCGCATAGCGCTTCGGCCAGAAATCCTCGCCCTCGTCATAGAAGCGCTTGGCTTCGCGATTGACGACGACACCGAGCGAGACGCAATCGATGCGCGTGCAGATGCCGCCGTCATAGAGCGGCGCGCGCGCGTCGATGGCGACGCAATGCGCCTGGGTCGGATCTCCGATGCTGTCGGCACCGGCATCGATCATGAACTTGAGCAACACACCCTGATTGAAGCGAGTGCCGCGGATCAAGAAGTTCTCCGCGGTCCATTCGCCGCGCTCATTCTGGCCCCAGGCTTCACGCTGCCATTCCAGATTGGACTCGAAGCCGCCGCAGCCGAGCACACAGCTTTTTGCAGTGATGCGCTCGCCGGACTCGGTAATGGCAGCTATAAACTGGCCATCCTTCAGCTCGAGACTCTTCACAGGCGTGTCGTAACGGATTGCGACCCCGAGGGCCTCGGCTGATCGGTAATAGGCATTCACCAGCGCCTTGCCGCCGCCCATGAAGAACGCATTGGTACGCGCCACATGCAGCGCACCGGATAAAGGTGGCTGGAAATGCACGCCGTGCTTGCGCATCCATGGCCGGCAGCGCGACGAATGGCGGATCACCATCCGCGCCAGTGGCTCGTCAGTCAGGCCGCCTGTGACCTTCAAGAGATCCTGCCAATACTCTTCCTCGGGATAGGCCTCGACCAGCACGTCCTGCGGATCGTCATGCATGCAGCGCAGGTTGCGCACATGCATCGAATTGCCGCCGCGCCACGCCTGTGGCGCGGATTCCAGCATCAGCACCGATGCGCCTGCCTCGCGCGCCATTAGCGCCGAGCACAAAGCTGCATTGCCGCCACCGATGACGAGCACGTCCGATGGGGATGAAGATGTTGCCATGGATCAGGCCATTCCTGCGCAGCTTCGCGCCCCGTGTAAAATTGTCAGCGTCGATAGGCCGGCCATTCGCCACCCAGATTCATTGTGAGCTTTTTGGCAATGGGGCCCAGTACGCGTTTCATCTCGGCGATCTCTGCTGCGCCGAAGCGCTCGCGCGGCCCCGACAGCGAGATCACGCCGACGAGCATGCCGCGCGGGCCGAACACAGGTGCAGCCACCGCCGCGCAGCTCGGATCGCGTTCGCCGAGCGAGACATCAAAACCAGTGGCGCGAATGGCGTCATAGCGTTTTCCGGTGCTGCCGGCGTAAGCGAGAATGATGTGTCCGGCCGCGCCGCGCAGTAGTGCATAGCTGTGACCGGCCTCGACGCGGTCGAGCGTCGCGTGACGCGAATTCACCCGAAACAGGCAGACGCGGTTGTCGGCATCCTGCCGCACATGGAACGAGGCGCTCTCGGTGCCGCGATCGACCAGCTCCTGCAACGCCGGCACCACATGATGGCCGAGCGCATTCTTGCGGGTGAAAGCGACGCCAAGGCGAAATGCGGTCGGCCCGAGGTCGTAGCTACCATCCGGCAGCCGCGTGACATAACCGGTCGGGATCAGCGAGCTCAAAAGGCGCAGGATGGTGCTCTTGTAGAAGCCGGTACGAACAGCGAGTTCGGCCAGCATCATCGGTTGGTCAGCGGTTTCGAGCGCCGCCACAATGGACAAAGCCCGCTCGACGGCTGCGACGCCCTCGCCGGCTTCTCGCACCGGGACGTCCGTCGTTGCAGGTTTGGTCGCAGGCTTCTTCATGGGAGCTTCCGATCAGGCCGTACGCGACGCCTTGATGACGCGCGCCAAAACCGGCCAGTAGAGGTCGCCATCACCGGCGTCAATCGCCTCGCCCAGGATCTTGTCGGCAAGTTCCGCGCCTTGCAGCTTGATGTTCACCGACTTGGCAAGATCGAGCGCGTAGGAGATGTCCTTGCGAGCATATTCAGTCGAGAAGGCCCGCTCCGGGAACGTGTCGGGCAGCATCGCCTTCATGCCGTGATTGCGCAGCGCAAAGCTGTCAGCCGAGCCCTTGGAGAGCGTCTCGAACACCAGCTTGGGATCGAGCCCGGCCCGTTTGGCCGTTTCCAGCGCCTCGCCGAGCGCGACGACGGTTTCCATCAGCACCATATTGTTGAGGATCTTGACCACCTGGCCGGCGCCGATATCGCCGCAATGGGTGATGTCGGTGGCGAAAGTGGCGATCAGGGGCTGCAGCTTGGCGAAGATCGCCGCGCTGGCGCCGACCATGACGCTCAGCGTGCCCTCTTCCGCGGCCTGTCGCGTCCGCGCGATCGGCGCATCGGCATAGGCCGCGCCCCTGGCGGCGAAGCGCTCGGCGAGTTCGCGGCTGGCTTCGACCGGCGAGGTGCCGAGATCGACGACGGTGTGGCGCGCACCGGCACGCGCGAGCAGCCCGTCATCGCCCTCGCACACGGCCTGCACATGCTTGCCGCTGGGCAGCGCCATGAAGATGACGTCGCACTGCTTGGCGAGTTCGGCCAGCGAGTTTGCGCGCTTGACGCCTGCTTCCGCGAGACGCTGCAGCGGCGCATCGGCGCGGTCGAAGCCGAAAACCGGCACGCCCGACTTGCGGGCCAGATTGCGGCACATCGGCTCGCCCATCACGCCAAGACCGATAAAACCAATGGCAGTCACCATGCCGGACTCCTTCGTCTTCATTCCAAGAGAGATCGAGAAGCGGGCGCAGCCAGGGCTGCACCCGCGATGTCGTGGTTCGCCTAGCCCTTGACCAGCGGGCAGTTGCCTTCGCTCATCGGCCGGAACGCCTGTTCGCCGGGTGACGTCGTGATGACCTTGTAGTAATCGAACTTGTACTTCGATTCTTCCGGCTTCTTCACCTGCACCAGATACATGTTGTGCAACACGCGGCCATCGGGACGCACAGTGACGTTCTTGTTGTACATGTCGTTGACCTTCATCTCGTGCATCATCTTGGCGACCACGGCCGGGTCCTTGGTGCCCGCGGCCTTCACGGCGGCGAGATAGTGATGCACGCCGCTATACACACCGGCCTGCACCATGCTGGGGACCCTGTTGTTGGTCATCGCGAAATAGCGCTTTGTCCAGGCGCGGGTCTCGTCATTGAGGTCCCAGTAGAACGAGGTCGTGACCTGAAGGCCCTGCGTCGCCTTGAGACCGAGCGCATTGACGTCGGTGATGAACACGAGGAGACCAGCAAGCTGCTGGCCGCTCTCGACGATGCCGAACTCGCCGGCCTGCTTGATCGCGGTCTGCACGTCGGCCCCCGAGGTGGCGAGACCGACGACCTTGGCCTTGGAGCCCTGCGCTTGCAGCAGGAACGAGGCCATGTCGGTGGTCCCCAGCGGATGTGCGGAGGAACCGATCACCTTGCCGCCGGCGCCCTCGATGAACTTCGTCGCATCACGCTGCAAGGCATGGCCGAAAGCATAGTCGGCCGAGATGAAGTACCAGGTGTTGCCACCGGCCTTGGTGATGGCCTCAGAGGTCAGCTTCGACAGCGCATAGGTGTCGTAGTTGAAATGGAAGCTCACCGGCGAGCAGGCCTTGCCGGTGAAGTCCGACGATCCCGGGCCGCTGATGATGAAGATCTTGCCCTTCTGCTTTGCCACTTCGAGGATGGCGAAGCCGGCCGACGATGCGGCACCGTCGGCGATCATGTCGACGTTTTCGGTATCGAACCAGCGGCGCGCGGTGGCCGCAGCGACGTCCGGCTTGTTCTGGTGATCGGCGGTGACCACCTCGATCTTCTGCCCGAGAATCTCGCCGCCGAAATCCTCGGCCGCGAGCTTGGCAGCCGCCACCGAGCCGACGCCGCCATTGTCGGCGAACACGCCTGACTGGTCGTTCAGCACGCCGATCTTGATGGTCTCGGCAGCGCTGGCGACCTGCGCCGACAGCAAGAGTGCGGCGGATAGATAAAGACTTTTCGTGAATGCCCTGGTTGTCATGTGATGCCCTCTCCTCAGATTTTCTGTTATTGTTGGATTTTCTCAAGCACCGGCGCGATGTAACGCCGGAATTGCGCGGGATTCTCGCTCATCGGGAAATGGCCCAGCTGCTCCATTACGGTGACTTCCGCGCCCGCGATGCCGGAGGCCGTTTGCACGGTGTCTTCGGGCATGCAGGAGAAGTCGTACTCGCCGGTGAGCAGATAGAGCGGACAGATCTTGGTATCGATCGCCTTGGTGCGACCGCGCAGGTCGCCGTCGACGCGATAGAAATACAGATCGCCCTTGAACACGCCGGGGCCGCCCTGCTTGTAGGCCCACAGGGTCTCCATCCGCGCCTCCGCAGGAGACTGCGGCGCAACGAGACCGGATACCAGCGCGGCACAGACTTCGCCGCCATGGATATCCGGCCGATTAAGCCAGGTGGTGTCGTACCACGGCGCCTGGAAGTCCGCGGCTTCGAGGCCGATCAGGGCGCGGAATTCGCTGGCGTGATCGATGGCGAGATTGAGCACGATCCGGCCGCCGATCGAACAGCCCATCACGACGGGCTTGTCGAGATCGAGCGCCGCACTGAATGCGCGGATCGTCTGCGTATAGCGCGCGGTGGTGAGCTGATATTCGCTGCCGTCCCAATTCGCTGGCGGATTCGACTTGCCATGCCAGGGCATGTCGAAGGCAATGATGCGGAAGTGTTTGGTGAACTGTTCATCCGCAAGGAGATAGCGCCATTGCCGGTTGTCCGAGCCGGCGGTGTGCAGGCAGACCAGCGGAATGCCTTGGCCGGCTTCCTCGAAATAGATCCGGTGCGTGGTGCCGTCGATATCGACATGCACGTAACGCCCGATCATGGGTTCGATATATCCGGTCATGATGCAGCTCCCGACTTGCGCGGCAGTGCCAGCAGATCCTTGAAATACTGCAAATTGGTCATGAAGGGCTTGATGTCACCTTCGAGCTTGGCTTCGCCGCGCTTGGTCAGCGACAGAAGATCGTGCCACCCCGCCTTCGGCATCGGCTGCCAGAATGCGGTCCAGGCGTCAGGCGTCGCGCGATAGCCGAAAGTCCACGACCGCATCAGCACCGGCGCCGACACCATGTCGATGATGCGGCCGGCGCGAATGGCTACGTGGAACGCCTGCGTGGTCGAACCGAGCAGACAATCGACGTCGAGGAAGCGCCCGCGCTGGATCAGCGCAGCGTCGCGTTCGAGCAACGCCGGAATTTGCGAGAATGCCTCGCTGACCGGATCAGATCTTTTCAAGACCGGACTCCTTGATGATGCGGCCCCACAGTTCCGTCTGCTTGCTAACGTGGTCGGCAAGACCTTCCGGCGTGCTGGTATCCGGCTCGAGACCGATATCGGCGAAGAATTTTTTCGCCTCGTCGGTCGCCATGACCTGCAGGAAAGCCTTGTTGAGCTTCTGCACGATGTCGGCCGGCACATTCTTCGGCGCGAACAATCCGCTCCAGGCAGCGAAGTCGTAGCCGGGCAGACCGACCGTGGCCATCGGTGCCACCTCCGGTAGCGACGCGACCTTCTGCGGTGTCGTCACGCCGAGCGCGCGGAGGCTGCCATTGTTGATGAACTCACGCGTCACGGCCACGTCGGTAATGATGAATTCGATGCGGCCTCCGAGCAGATCGGTGATCGCCTGCGGCGTGCCGGGATAGGAGATGCGTACCGCGTCGATGCTCGCCATGGATCTCACGAGCTGCGCCGCCGCCATACTGCCGGTATTGCCGCTGCCATAGCTCAGCTTGCCTGGATTGGCCTTGGCGTAAGCGATGAATTCCTTGAGGTCCTTCGCCGGAAAATCCTTGGCAACCACCATCACCAGTGGATTGCGCGTCAACCGCGCGATTGGCGTGAAGTCGGCGACGGGATCGAATGGCATCTTGTTGTAGAGATGCACATTGGCCGAATGGGTCGAATTGGTCGCGAGATACAGCGTATAGCCGTCGCCCGGCGCGCGCGCGACTTCGGCCGCGCCGATATTGGCATTGGCGCCCGGCTTGTTGTCGACGAGGATCTTCTGGCCCAGCACTGCGCCGACTTTTTCGGCGAGGAAGCGCGCTTCCACGTCGGTGGCGCTCCCGGCCGGGAACGGCACCAGCAACCGGATCATCTTGCTCGGATAGGCGTCCTGCGCCTGCGCCGGTGTGAACACCGCTGTCGTCACCGCCAGCATGCCTGCCATCGCGACGCGCCGCGTGAGCGACCACGCCGCAGCCCACTGCTCTCTCATGTTTCAACTCCCAATCGATATTCTTGATGATTTTGTTGTTCAGCGCGCCCGACGCATGATCACCGACACGCAAGTGGCGCGCGCCGCGGCATCTGCCGCTGCGTTCACCGCCATCTCGTGGCATCCAATCGTACGCATCTTCGATCTCATCCAATTGCAGCACGTTCTGTCTGACAGAACAGTTGTTCTATTATATCAACATATGATTGGATGCCGCGCAAGTGAGGCGGAGTCAACCGCTTCCGACGACCAAGAAAGTGGACTTCGACATGGCCTATCCCAACATCGAGCTTTACGTGGACGGACAGTGGCGCCGGGCTCCCGGCGCACCGATCATCAATCCCGCCGATGAGAGCGTGCTCGGCACCGTGCCGCACGCGACCAGAGCCGATCTCGATGACGCACTGGATGCGGCGGTGCGCGGCTTCAATGTCTGGCGCAAGACGGCACCGAACGGGCGCGCGCAAATCATTCTGAAGGCTGCGGCGTTAATCCGCTCGCGCGTCGACGAGATGGCGACGGCGATGGTGCTCGAACAAGGCAAGCCGCTCGATCAGGCGAAGCTCGAAATCCTGCGCGGCTGCGAGATCATCGAATGGGATGCAACCGAAGGCATGCGCATGTATGGCCGCGTGATCCCGGCCGGTCCCGGTCTGCAACACACCGTGTATCGCCAGCCGATCGGCCCCGTTGCAGCATTCTCGCCGTGGAATTTCCCAATGAGCTCACCGGCGCGCAAGGTTGCCGGCGCGCTGGCGTCCGGCTGCTCGATCATCCTGAAAGCATCGGAAGAAACCCCGGCCGGCGCGGTGCAGCTGGTGCGCGCGTTCCATGATGCAGGCCTGCCCGCGGGCGTGCTCAATCTGGTGTTCGGCGATCCCGCCGAAATCTCCGGCTATCTGGTGCCGCATCAGGCGATCCGGCTTATCACCTTCACCGGCTCGGTGCCAGTCGGCAAACATCTGGCCGCCATGGCCGGTCAGCACATGAAGCCGGCGATCATGGAGCTCGGCGGCCACGGCCCGGTCATCATCTGCGACGACGCCGATCCGGTGACTACCGCAGCAGCATCGGTCGTCACCAAGTCGCGCAATGCGGGCCAGGTCTGCGTCGCGCCGACGCGCTTCTTCGTGCACGAGAAGAACTACGAGATCTTCGCAAAGAGTCTTGCCGAAGGCGCTGCCAAGCTGAAGATCGGCAACGGCATGGATCCGTCGACCCAACTCGGTCCGCTGGCGAATGGCCGTCGTATCGAGGCGATGGAGCGGCTGGTGTCGGATGCGACGGCGCGCGGAGCCCGCGTACTCGCCGGCGGCCAGCGCGTCGGCAATCGCGGCTATTACTTCCCGCTGACCGTGCTGGCGGACGTGCCGGACGATGCATTGGCGATGAACGAGGAGCCGTTCGGTCCGCTCGCTCTCGTCAATCCGGTGCGCGATCTCGACGAAGGCATCGCCAAGGCCAATGCATTGCCGTTCGGCCTTGCCGCCTATGCCTTCACGAAGTCAGCCGACAACGTGCAGCGGATCTCCAACGACGTGGAAACCGGTAACCTCACCATCAACCACTTCGTCGCATCCACAGCGGAGACGCCGTTCGGCGGCGTCAAGGACTCAGGCTATGGCCGCGAAGGCGGTACCGAGGGCCTCGCCTGCTACACGGTGACGAAGAACGTGTCGCATAAATTTGCGTGAGACATTCGTGGAGGCTGGGAAGCACTCTGGTTCTTCAAACGACTTTTGAAGAACCAGAGTCGCACGGGTGCAATCTACCGACACGATCTGCTCTCGTGCGATTGGTTTAAGCGACGGTACCGCTCCCAAAAATACATCGTCCGCGAAGTGGATCAGTGGCGAGAAGTTGTCATGCAAACGGAAGCTTCGGCGAGCGCCGGGCCTGCGAGTGGGGAAAGGTCACCCCAGCCTGCGCGCCTGAGCTCGCACCGAGATCGTAGACCTGTAGAACGCTACGGCCGCGCGTGCAGGTGACACGCCGGCCGCGGCCATCCTTCCGGATCTTGATGCCTACGCGCCGCCCCCGACGATCGTGGCGCTCGCGACAACCAGATAAAGAAGCAGGTTTAAGAGCATCCACGCCTCCGCACCGCCCCCCAAGCGGAACTTCCGAAAAACTCATCCATGTCCGCTTTGCGCCAGGAGCTGACATTGTCGGTAGCGCGTAACATGGACGCGCGGCACGCCACCTCACTCAAACTATTTCTTACATTCAGAAAATCGCACTGGAGAACCTGCATTGCCAGTTGCGCGGCGCCATGCCCCCGGCGGCAGTCCAGTCGCGGCGGAAAAGACGCGGGTGAAGTGGCTTTGATCGGCAAAGCCACAGGCCAGTGCGACATCGGCCAACGGCGTATCGGTCTTCATCAGAAGACCTCGGGCCTGCTCGACGCGCTGGGACAGTATCCACTGGTGAGGCGCCTTGCCCGTCGCTTTCTTGAAGCCGCGAATGAAATAGCCGCGCGACAAGCCGCAGGCCTGGGCAACATCAGCAACGCGCACATTACTGGCAGCGTTGTTGCTCAGCATTTCGATGGCGAGCGCCAGTTGTGGCCGCGATAACGCCGCGCCTTGCGACGTGGGTTCGAGACTGGTCGCATTGTTGTATCGCTCGATCAGATGAATACCGATCGTCGTTCCAAGCTGGTCGAGGAACAACGGACTCGCCTCGCTACTCTTCTGCAGAAAGGGCTCGACCACGCTGACGAGTCGCAACAAGACCGGATCAGTGTCACCGGCGTGGCACGCTAGGTCGACCGCGCCGCGCCACCCATGCTCCTGCGCCAGTTCGATCAAGAACGGCCGCGACACCTCCATCAGGAGAAAATCGAACGCGCCGCGCAGATCGGCACGATAATCATCCGCTAGGTTTCGGATATAAATCGAGCCTTCCTCGAACTCCTGGCCCGTGGCGTGATGCTCGTGAAAAACACGCCGCCGATGACCACGACCTTGCGAGATGCCGATCAGGAAACCGCGATCGTCGGCTGCGGTCGCGACCTGCCCGAGATGCGGATAGTCGCTCCCTTTGCGGAAAAACTTGATCCCGGCGCCGCGCAGCTCCTGATCCTGGTGGAGTTTGCTGGCGGGACAGCCGAACACATCGATCTTCGATTTCGGCATCGGCGAAACAGGCAACGGTTCAAGCATGTGGACCGGTCCCGCATATGATGCACCATCGGGAATTCGAGTACCCGCCATCATACACCCCCATCGCTGCACGCTGCAGATCGCCCGGACGTTCTCATACGTCCCAACGAACTACCTCAGATTTCAGTTTTGCCACGCACATGGTTGCACATGGCTGCGGCTCAATAATTTCCAGAATGCGGAATTTTATGCGGACAGACAATTGGAGCATGGTGGAGGCTGACTAGACCTTGGTCTAGGCGAGCGACGGCGGCTCATATCCCAACTGGTCGGCCATCCGCACGATGTCAGCGAGCGAGTTCGCCCGCATCTTGCGCATCATCGTGCCGCGATGGAGCTTGATCGTGGCCTCGCTCAGGTCCAGCGCAGCCGCAATCTGCTTGTTCATCAAGCCGGCGGCGACATACGCGAACACCTCGCGCTCCCTGACCGTCAAGGTGTCGAAATCCGCCTTGAGGCCAGCGATTTTCTCGGCCGCCTGCTTCGTCACACGGTCGCGTTTCACGGCCGCCTCAACCGCAGCAAGAAGATCCATCGCGCGAACGGGCTTGGTCAGGAATTCGATGGCGCCGGCCTTCATTGCCCGCACCGACATCGGCACATCGGCAAAGCCACTGATGACGATCACCGGCGTTGTGACATGCAGGGCAGCCAGATCATCGAGAAAATCGAGACCGTTACGACCGGGCAGATGCACATCGAGAACGATACAGCCAAATTTGTCCCGGTCGTCTTTGGCTAGGAACTCCTGCGCCGAGGCAAAGCACTCGACCTGAAGACCGACAGAGCGCAGCATGCCATCCAGGGCCTCGCGAATACCCTTGTCATCGTCAATGACGGCGACAACTGCGGTAACTGGCTCCGAAGTTGCGATCACGGTGTCACCTGCAGCGTACGTGGCGGCAGCGTGAAGCGAAAGCGCGTGCCGGTAGGCACGCGTGGCTCCGCCCAGAGCCTTCCGCCATGGGCATCGATGATGGAACGGCAGATCGACAGCCCCATGCCAATGCCATCCCGTTTGGTCGTGAAGAACGGATTGAAGATCATATCGAGGTGATCGGGATCGATACCCACCCCCGCATCTTCGACGGTGACGCAGACCTCTCCCAACGGATCCATCGCCGACACGACAGTCACACGCCGTTGTTGATTCTCCGATGAATTGATGGCATCGGCCGCGTTGGACACCAGGTTCAACATCACCTGTTGCAACTGCACCCGATCACCACCGATCGATGGCTGGTCGGGCTGAAGATTGACTTCCAGCGCAATCCCCTGCCGCGACAGTTCCGGCTGCACGATGGAGAGGACGCTTTCGATCATATCGTTCAGGGCGAGCTCTTCGAACACCACCGGCGCGTTGCGCGCAATCGCGCGGACGCGCTGGATGATCGCTCCGGCGCGATGCCCCTCCGCGATGGCTCGCTCCGCGGCGGCGCGGGCCTCGCCGACATTGGCCTTCTCGCCCTTGAGCCATTGCACGCAGGCCTCGGCATTCATGACAACGGCCATCAGCGGCTGATTGACTTCATGCGCAATGGACGCGGTGAGCTGCCCCATCGTGGTGATCCGCGACATGCGCGCCAGCTCCGCATGCGCCACCTGAAGCGCCGCCGTGCTCTCGCGCAGCTTGCGGTCGGCGCGGTCCTTGTACAGGGCCATTTCGATCACGGTGCGCAGTTGCAGATCCTCGAACGGCTTGAGCAGATAGCCGAATGGCTCGGCTTGACTGGCGCGCCTGACCGTCTCGTCATCGGCATAGGCCGTGAGGAACACTACCGGAATTTGGCATCTGCCGCGGATCTGTCGGGCGGCATCGATGCCGTCTATATCGCCTTCCAGACGGATGTCCATCAGCACCAGATCGGGGCGATTGCTGATCGCAAGCTCAACGGCCGCCTCGCCGCGGGCCGTCACCCCGATCACGGAATGACCGATCCGGCCGAGTTGCTCGCTGATATCGCGGGCAACGATGCGATCGTCCTCAACCACCATCACGCGAGCGCGCGTTGTCATGGCGCAAGCCTCGCGCTACGGCCAGCCTGGAATGTAAGGGTGCAAGTGGTGCCGCCGGTGCGATCGACAGAGAACGTCCCATGCAACTGCTCGACGAGATCGCGCACCAGCTGCAGACCGAGTGATCTGGTTTCGATGAAGTCGAACTGCTCCGGCATCCCGATGCCGTCATCCGCGACGGTCAGAATACATGTCCCGTTCGCGCTGCGGCCGAACCTGACCTTGATATATCCGCTGCGTTTGCCGGGAAAGGCGTGTTTGAACGCATTGGATACGAGCTCGTTGATGATGAGGCCGCAGGAGACAGCGCGATCCATATCAAGCGTGACGTCATCGCTTTCGGCCGTGATCTCGACGCGAACCCGCCCATAGGCGCGGCGCAGATGCGTGCACAGACTGAGCACATGGGTCTGCATCTGGATCTCAGCGAAGTTGCCGGCGCGATACAGATTTTCATGCACCAGCGCCATCGACCGCACACGGTTGCGGCTATCCGCAAACAGCGCCGCGGTGATCGGGTCGGTGATGCGCGACGCCTGCAGGTTCAGGAGACTACTGATAAGCTGCAGGTTGTTCTTGACGCGGTGATGCACTTCCTTGAGCAGCGCTTCCTTTTCGTTCAGCGATGCTTCCAGTCTTTCCCGTGCAGCGTTTCCGGTTGTGATGTCCATCATCGCGCGGCGGAGCTCGAGCTGGTTCATGATCTGCCGCGCGAGCGCCTGCAGCGTGAAGCGCTGGCGTGTCGACAGACCATCCGGGCGCGGCGTGTGATCCAACACACAAACGGTACCGATCGGCAGTCCGTTCTGTGTTTCCAGCAGCGCGCTGGCATAAAAGCGGAGCCTGGGACCCCCGCTCACCAATGGATTATGCTGGAAGCGTGTATCCGAAGACAGATCGGGGATCACGAAAAGATCCGTCTGGCGGATCGCCTGCGCGCAGATCGAATGATCGAGCGGCAGTTCCCGATCGCCGTGCCCGATACCGGTAAGGGTCCAGTGCCGGTCGCCATCTATCAGATTGATGGCCGCGATCGGCGCATCGCAGATATCCGACGCGATCTGCACGAAGTCTGCGAAATCCACATCAGATGCAGAATCGAGAATATCGTATCGATGCAAGGCCGCGATGCGATCGCGTTCATTCCACATGTCAGGCACTTATGTCGGCATCATCCGAACCATCACGCCAAAACGGGACCGATGGCGGGCGAGCGTGTAACCTATTCCGCCGCGGCACAAAATGAAACCACGCCTCATGGCCTCCGGACGTCCGGTTACCACCCATATTTGAGCTCCAAACCCAGATAATTGCTGTCGTGCCCGCCGGCGTTCCGCACCGTGTCGCCAATGGCGTAATGCACCGCCTCGACGGCTCCGGTCAGGTTGGCGTTGAAGACGTAATCCGCTCGAAGCTGCGAATAGACCCCCGTCCAGCGGCTGCCCTGCCCAGCCGTGCCCGCGACGGCAACGTTGGGCTGAACATAAACGGCATCGGCAACCGTCTGGCGCCACTGCATGCCGAGCCCGGCGGTCACCGTCAGATTGGCAATGGGCTTCACCGTCAGTGTCGGCTTGAGATGGATCAGGTTGGCGTAGCCGGTATAGCCTGCCAGCGAGAAATAGTAGCCGTTCGGGAACAGCGGATTGAACGTAGCGATCGTGTTGTCACCCGCACGCCCGTCACCTGACGCCGCATCCGCCTGCAAGCCGATCCTTGGCGTCCATGCGGCGTTAGAGAATGTGTAACCGGTGCGGCCGCCCAGTGCCCAGGCCTCGATCTCCTTAGGCCCGACATGCCCTGTCTGCCCCATCGCCTCGAGATCCCAATCGAAGCCATTGGCATTACCGGCAAAGCGGACGTCGAAGATGTGCCGCGTCTCTTCGCCCAGGGCGTCGAGATAACGCGCAGACGACCGCTCGAACAGGGAGTAGTAGCCGGAGAGTTCGTTGTCGCCGAACACCTTGCGTTCGATACGCGCAGTGCTGAAGCGGAAATTCTGGCCGGAGAAGTCGTCGAACACATCGCCAAAGCGATATTGCACCGGCTGGCTGACAAAGCCGATGAAACGCCACAACCCGGTCTCGTAATCCGCCCACACCGCATCGAAGGACTGCCGCACATTCGGCCCGTCGCGCGAGGACACAAAGCGTTGCAGATCGAAGGCAAAATCCTGCCGGCCGACGCGCGCCTTGAAGATGCCATCACCCAGCGCACCGCTATAGGCGATAAATGCCAGTCTCAGATCGAGCTGGTTCTGGTCGACCGGCGAGACGCTCGCCTTGTCAATGGTGCGGACATCCTCCAGCTGCGTGAAGATCTGCCAGTTCTCGTTCAGCCGGATGTCGACATGCATCTGCAGCCGTTGCAGCAGATAGGAATCGCCGCGCGTATTGCCGACGCCGAAATTCGGAGCGTCGTTGAACTCAAATCGCTCGCGCAGACTAGCACCTAGCGAGATATAGCTTTTCGGATCGGTGACAAAGAGCGGGATATATTTCAGAGCGTCGAATGGCTCGGTGCGCAACGCCGAAGTGGCGAGCGCAGACCAGTCTTCCTGCCAGCGATTGGTTAGAAGCTTCGGGCGCGCTGGCGTTAGCGCTGAATCGTCCGCATGCGCAGGCGGCAGCAGGACCGCGCTAAAGGCCAGCGCGGTCGCGGCTATCCAAGCCTTACTTGCCGACGGCAGAGTGAATCTCGGCAACATAGCCTCCGGGGAATTTTACCAGCGCTGCGCGGCGCGCATCCGCGACATAGGGCTCGACCAGCACCGTGGCACCGACCGTCTTCGCCTTGGCCAGCGTCTCGTCGAGCGACGGCACTTCATAGCCGGTCAGCTCATGGCCATAAGGATAAGGAAGCACGCCGTCGGTCACCAGCACAGTCATCTTGCCGAACTTCGACGTGATGCGAACCCGACGGTAGGTATCGTTGGGTCGGCCGATCTCGATGCCCGGCGCCTTCGCCGTGTCGGAGACAACGTTGCCTTTCGAGAAAGCGACAAAGCTCTTCACGAACTGATCGGCCCGGCCGGCCGGAACGTAGACGCGGTTTTCCGGGACCGTCTGCAGTTCCGGATAGGACGGCGCCGTCGTGTGCCAATAGAGCTGCATGTTGATGCCGCCCGGCCATTGCACAACGACGTCGCGGCCGATCGGATCGGGAAACGTCTTGACCAGCACGTCGGCGCCCGCGCCTTGCGCGGCTCTGACGGCGGCATCGATATCTGTAACGAGATAGCCGGTGCGCTCATGGCCGAATGGATAGGGAATCGGAGTCTTGAAGCCAAACACCGAGACCGACCCTGCCGGGGTCAGCAGAAGCTGCGACGTCGTGCTGCTCGGCGTCGGCGTCATTGTCGCAACTACCTGTTTGGTGCTCTTGCCACCAAAAGTCGCGATGAAGCTTTCGACAAAGCGATCGACCTCGTCCGGCGCAACATAGACGTGCGTCGTGTCATATTGCGCGCCGACGGCAAAGCCGACCTTCGCCGGCGCCTCGCGCGACCATGCATCTTGCGGCGCGGCCGATAGCAACGCGATGGAAAGAATGGCGGCGGTGAATTTGAACAAACGCATCATGGCAGTCCTTGTGGCGACTAGTGCTGATTGACCAGTTCGGGCTTCGACGTCGGGTTTTTCAGATCCAGCGTCAGAAAATGCCGGACCACGGGGGCGTCGGGCCCGATGTGATATTGCGTCATCTCGCGCTGCACATCGGCATCAGCCTTCGAGACGCGGTGATGCTGCCGCAGATGCTCCGCCCATGATTCCACCAGGAACCATTCGACGATCTTCTCCGGATCGGCGGCATCCTCGGTGATGCCCCAGCCATAAGCGCCATCGCGACGACGCGCTTCGGAGAGGCGCTTGAGCCCGGTGAAGAACGGCGCGCGGTTTTGACGCGCGATTCGATATTCAATCAGGATCAGGACGGGCCCCCGGTCATGTTCGACCTCGTCCGACGTCAGCGGCTCCGGCCAGTAATTGGACGGCGTGAGATCGGCTTCGCCTGTCGGCAGCTTCACCCGGTGCATGATGAAGGCGGCGACGGCGAGACCGCATGCGCTAACCAGCAGCGTCGCCGGCAGGCTCAGCGCTTGGGCCACCGCGCCCCAGCCGAGGCTTCCAGCAGCCATGGCACCGTTGAACACCATCAGATAGACAGCGAGACCGCGACCACGCACCCAGTTCGGCAGCACCGCCTGCGCGACGCCACTGAACGTCGTCAGCGCCGTGATCCACGCAGAACCGAGCAGCAGCAGAACCGGCAGCGCAACCCATTTCGGCGGCGCGAAGGACAGTACAGCCATCACACACGCCGACAACAGCGCGGCGATCAGCAGCAGCGCGTCGGAGTCGAGCTTCGCGCGGAGCCGCGGCAGCACCAGCGCGCCACCGATCGCGCCTGCACCAACCGCACCAAGCAGCACGCCGTAAAAACTGGCATCGCCACCCAGCAGATTACGCGCCACCAGCGGCAGCAGAGCCCAGATCGAGCTGGAGAATGCAAAGAAGATCGTTGCCCGCAGCAGCACGATGTGCAGTTCACGGCTAGAGCGGGTGTAGCGCAATCCGGCCCGGAACGCGCCGAAGAACTTCTCTGACAACACGTCATTCTCGGCCTTGGCGCGTGGCCACCACAGCAGTGCTGCGATGACGAACATGTAGCTGATGACATCGGCGCCATAGGTGACGGCGGCGCCGAATGTCGCCAGCAGGATGCCGCCGGCGGCCGGGCCGATCGAGCGCGAGACATTGATGCCCAGTGAATTCAGCGCGACCGCGCTCTTGATGTCCTGCCGCGGCACGAGCTCCGGCACGATCGCCTGCCATGTCGGCCCGACCAGTGCGGCGCCGATGCCGCCGATGAAGGTCAGCCCGATCAGCAGATTGACCGTCAGCAGCCCGTAATAAGACAGCATCATCAGCGTCGCGCTCACCAAGGCGAGCAGCACCTGCACCGCGATCAGGAATTTGCGGCGATCGAGAATATCGGACAGCACCCCGGCGGGGATCGCAAACAGGAAGATCGGAAGCGTGCCCGCGGCCTGGATCATGGTGACCGCTGCGGGCGCCGCCGACAGGTCTGTGACGAGCCAGGAGCTCGCCACGTCGCGCATGAAGCTGCCGGTATTGCCCATCACCGTCGCGACCCAGATCACCGCGAAGATGGATTGGCGGAATGGCGCGAAGGCGCTGGTTGCCTTGGCCGGCTCGGCGGCTCCGCTCATGGTTTTGCCTTCCTGGCCCGGTCATTAAGGTCATGCCATGCGACGAGCAGGAAGCCGCCGCACAGGCCGATATGTTCGAAAAACGAATTGGCGCTCATAAAGCGCTCTGGCGGAGCCAGCTCCCAGAACCGATTCGCCAGAAATGTCGCCATCAGCGTAAAGCCTGCCAGCGAGAGTGCACCGAGCCAGCGCCACACGCCACCAAGAATCAATAGCGAGGCAACCAGTTCGAGCCCAATCGTCGCCAGCGCGAAGGGCGCCGCCGGCTGCAGTCCGAAATGGTTCATCTCGGCAATCGCCCCCGGAAGGTCGAACGCCTTGACGAGCCCGCCCTGCAGATAGGCCGCACACAGGCAGAGCAAACCCAGCCAATGCATAACGGGTGCCCCGATCACGCGACGTGCGAGATTCGTGATCATACCGCCCAGCACGCGCAGCCGATTGCGCCCCAGAAGCTTTTGAGATCGGCGATGGGCAGCCTGCTGGACCACGCTGTCGCGTGATCGTGGCCGTGCACGCCGCAGGAATTGGCGCAGCCGCAGGTCATCGCCATCTTCTGCGCGACGACCTGTCCATTCGCATCGGGTGCAGCCCATGCGCCGTAGCCGCCGAAGGTGCGTACAGGTGACCAGTCCGGCATCGCCGGCGGCGGCGCATTCTCGTCGAGCTTGGCGAAATCACCGACGGCATAGACAACCTTTCCGCCGACGATTGTCAGCACTGCGCTCGTGTCGGCAATCTCGTTCTCCGCGCAGGAGAAGAAGTCACGATCGGGTACGACGATATCGGCGAGCTGGCCAACCTGGATGCGGCCCTTCTTGCCTTCTTCGTTCGAGAACCACGTTACGTTTTCGGTCCACATGCGCAACGCCGTTTCGCGGTCGAGGCAGTTGCGCTGCGGATAGAGCTGCATGCCGCCGACGGTACGGCCGGTGACCAGCCAGGACAGCGACACCCACGGATTATAGGAGGCCACGCGCGTGGCATCAGTGCCGGCGGAAACCTTGACGCCCTTGGCGAGCATCTTCGACACCGGGGGCGTCGCTTCTGCGGCGCCATGGCCGTAGCGCTCGACGAAATATTCGCCCTGATAGGCCATGCGGTGCTGCACGGCGATGCCGCCACCAAGGGCGGCGATACGGTCGATCGACTGATCCGAAATCGTTTCAGCGTGGTCGAAGAACCAGTTTAGCCCTTCCAGCGGCATCTCCTGATTGACGCGCTCGAACACATCCAGCGCACGGCTGATGGTCTCGTCATAGGTCGCGTGCATACGCCACGGCCATTTGTTCTGGACCAGAACGCGCACAACATCCTCGAGCTCGCCTTCCATTTCCGGCTCCATATCCGGGCGCGGCTGGCGGAAATCCTCGAAATCGGCAGCAGAGAACACCAGCATTTCGCCAGCGCCGTTATGGCGGAAATAGTCGTCGCCCTGCTTGTATTTGGACGTCTTGGTCCAGTTCAGGAAGTCGTCCTTCTCGCCCTTCGGCTTTTGGGTGAAGAGGTTATAGGCGAGACGGATCGTCAACTGATTCTCGTCATGCAGCTTCTGGATGACGGCATAATCCTCGGGATAGTTCTGGAAACCGCCGCCGGCATCGATGGCGCCGGTGACACCGAGGCGGTTGAGCTCGCGCATGAAATGGCGGGTGGAGTTGACCTGATAGTCGAATGGCAGCTTCGGCCCCTTGGCCAGCGTCGCATAGAGAATGCCGGCATTGGGCTTGGCCAGCAGCAGCCCGTTCGGATTGCCGTTAGCGTCGCGAATGATCTCACCGCCTGGCGGGTTTGGCGTGTCCTTCGTATAGCCGACGGCGCGCAGCGCGGCGCCATTGAGCAGTGCGCGATCATAGAGATGCAGCAGGAATACCGGTGTATCCGGCGCGACGGCATTCAACTCATCGATTGTCGGCAACCGCTTCTCGACGAACTGATGCTCGGTGAAGCCACCGACAACGCGCACCCATTGCGGCGGCGGGGTGATGGCGACCTGACGTTTCAGCATGTTCATGGCGTCGGAAAGCGAGCGCACGCCATCCCAGCGTAGCTCCATGTTGAAGTTCAGGCCGCCGCGAATGATGTGCAAGTGATTGTCGATCAGGCCGGGCAGCACGCGCTTGCCCTTGAGGTCGACGACCTTCGTCTTCGGTCCCGCCAGGGGCAGAATGTCCGCGTTATGGCCGACATGGGTGAAGCGACCATCCTTGATGGCCACCGCGCTGGCGACGGGATTGGAGCGATCGAGCGTCGTGAACAGGCCACGATGGAGAATGAGATCGGAGGTCTGCGGCTCGGTCATGGGGAGTTCCTTCGGCGATAGTGAATTGAACAGGCAATGTGATCGTGAGGCGGGTGCCGGAGACTAACCGCCGGCGGGCGGCTGCGGCGCCTTCTCGGCCACGACACGCGTATCGGAGCGCTGGCCCTTCGGCAGATGGCCGAACATGTGTGGCTTCACCTGTTCGAGCCAGGACTGCACCACCGGCTCCTTCTGCCAGAGGCTGCGTACCAACGGCGGCAATTGCTCGCCGACGAGAATGCCGAGCAGGCCGACCAGCGCCACCACCGGTGGCGCCGGAGAGCGCACATTGATCAGACTGTAGATGACGCCCACCAGCAGGCCTGCGCCAAGGGAGATCATGTGCGCTTTCATGTCGTTGTCCTCGGTTGTGTGACGTGACGGCCTACTTGGCCGGGCCGCCTTCGGAAGCGTGCTCGCCGAGCGCCCACTTCGAGAAGCGGATCTGGATGCCGTAAGGCGAATGCGCGCGCTGGATGTCCATCATGCCCTCATAGGTCTCGCTGCGCGCCCAATCCTGCTGCAGCTCATACGCATATTGCGAGGACGTGATCGGCACCGCGCCAGCCTGGATGGCGCGCTGCATGGCACGCTCATGCGCTTCCGGCGAGAGATCGCCGCAGGCGTCGGCAGCAATGTAGATTTCAAAGCCTTCGCGCAGCATGTCTAGGGTCGGGAAGATCACACAGGCTTCGGTCCACAGACCGGCGATCACGAATTTCTTGCGGCCGGTGGCGGCGACGGCTTTGCGGAAGTTCGGATCGAGCCACGAATTCATTGAGGTGCGATCAATGATCTCCTGTCCTGGAAACAGCGACACCACCTCGGGGATGAACGGGCCGGAAAACGACTCTGCCGCAACGGTTGTCAGAACGGTCGGAATCTTGAAGAGCTTCGCGGCTTTTGCAAGAATCTGGACGTTGTTCAATGTGACAAGGCGATCGTGCGACTGGACGCCCTGGAACATCGCAGGCTGAAAATCGATCAGCGCGATGGCGCTATTCTGCGGGGTCAGCATTTCCTGAAATGACATTCTGGTTCTCCGTGAAAGGATTGTGACGATTTCAAACTCGCGCACGCCGCAGGCGAATTTTCTTCAGCTGATGACGGGCGCTACTTCTGGTTTTACGAGCGACCGGTCTGGACCGCGAAGTCTCCACGCTATGTGCGCGAGAATGGCGGACAGCGTCTTGTCTGGAAGTCATCGACTTTGAATGATCGGTCACGGCACTATGTCGTAGGTGACTTACTGCGGTCTATCGTGTCTCGCCAAACCGCGCGAACAATTACCGACCAAAGTTGTGCCAACTCCAGGATAGCTCGAACCTCGCGCCGAGGCCTCCGCTTCCTTTCAAATGAATTCAAGACGGATTGAGCTGCATCCCCGTCTTGATTCACAAGCGACTATTTCGTAGTGGCTGCTTCGCGCCAAAAAAAGCGCGTCACTGCATGATGCGCCTTAGATCGCTTTAGAGGTCCACCTGCTCAGACATGACAAGTGCATCATCTACCTCAATTCCAAGATACCGCACCGTACTTTCGAGTTTTGTGTGGCCTAAGAGCAATTGCACCGCTCGAAGATTTCCGGTTTTCTTATAAATCTGAGATGCTTTTGTCCGACGCATCGAATGCGTCCCATAGCGTCTTCGGTCCAACCCGATACTGGTGACCCATCGATCTACGATTCTCCCGTATTGTCGGGCGGACAAATGAAGTTTTGAGCACATCCGACTCGGAAACAGGTGGTCTGCCGATGTCAGTTCTCGTTCAACGATCCATTTCTCCAATGCGGACCTTGTGTGCTCGGAGAGCTCGAACTGGACCGGCCGTCCGGTCTTTCTTTGGATGACCGTCGCCCGATCGCGTAGGACGCCCGATATCGTCAAATTGCTCACTTTGATCGACGTCAAATCGCAAGCGCGAAGCTTACTGTCGATCGCAAGGTTGAAGAGAGCAAGCTCTCGGAGATTCGAGGCAACCTCCAATCTGGTTCGTATTCCCCAGACTTCTTTCGGTTTTAACGGAAGTTTTTGACCAACGATCTGCCCCTTATTCCAGACAGGCATAGCAAGACTCCATGCCACCCGTCCCAGCCCCACCACTCCCATCGAGCAAGAGGAATCTACGCTATAGGGCTAAATGGCGCCTTAGCGCCATAAGCGGCCGCCAAGTGTATGTAATTCTCCGATTGACGAGATATAAGCGGGCCGTGAGTTCTTTCGGTGTCTGTCCCCCGTTACGAATGCCTCCGGAAGACGGAACCGCTATTTTGGTCAGATCGTCTCGGCGTGGCAGCCGCTATCTGTGCAACGTTACTACAAAAAGACTCTTTAAAAGCAGGTGCCGCCAAACCGCTCGCGGCCCTTGATCTGGGCGGCAGCCTGCGCATCGTTCGGCAAGGGCGGCGTGATCGTCAGCCAGAAGCGGACGAACAGGGCCAGCGTTTCCGCGGGTAACCCCAAGATCGCGTTCGAGACGTTGGACTTGGCGCGACAGCCGGTCGAGACGGCGCGCGAACGCCGCCTCGCGCCGATCCTCCCCATCCGGAGACAGAAACGAGGTGACCGCCGCTTCCACGATCGCCGATCGGGAAAGCTTCTTGCGGTCGGCAAGATCGGCGATCTGCTTCAGAAGGTCCGGCGGGAAATACACGTTCATCCGGTCGCGCATGGTCTCACAACTCCATACCGTCATTCGGGTCGAGCGAGACCTGGCGGGCGATGCCACGCATCTGCTGGTGCAGGATGCGAGCCTGACGGGCTGCATCGTCCGACTCGTCGTCGAGCACAGCGGCGAACTCTTCCGCAGGCCTCGGATCAGTCGCCTCCTTGGCAATGGCGACATGGTCGGGAAGCTCGGGTTCGCGACGCAAGCCGCTATTGGCGGCATCCTGTTCCGCCTTCTGGATCTCACCAAGCAACACGGCGTCCGGTGCCTGCGGCGTTAGAGCTGACCACCCATCCGTCCGTGACGACCGGCCAGACTTCGCCGGATCGGGCGGCGTCAGCACCCGTTCGGTGAAACGGTGATCCTCGTAATAGCGAGCTTTCTTCGCCCGGATCGGGGGCGTGCCGGCAACCATGACGATCTCGTCAGTGGGCGGGAGCTGCATCACCTCGCCCGGCGTGAGCAGCGGCCTTGCCGTCTCCTGCCGCGAGACCATGAGGTGACCAAGCCACGGATTCAGCCGGTGACCGGCATAGTTCTTCATGGCGCGCATCTCGGTTGCTGTCCTCAGCGCATCGGAGACACGCTTCGCCGTGCGCTCGTCCATGGCAGTTGTCGAGGATCGCGTTGTTGGGCCCGTAGGCTTTCTCGATCTGATTCAGCGACTGCGCGATCAGGAGGCTTTTGATGCCGTAACCTGCCATGAAGGCCAGCGCGGATTCTAAGAAGTCGAGCCGGCCGAGCGCGAGCCGGGTGCCGAGATCGACTTCCATTTGCCGGGCGAGATCGCGCGTGAAGGCTTTGAGATCGGTCATCTCGCCGGCGTCCTCGGGCCAGGCGATGAAGCGGAAATGATGCCGGTCGTCCTTGCAGCGATCCGCGAAGGCGGCATCGTCAGCGCGGTCACTGCCGGCATCGAACATCACCGCCTTCTCGCTGTTACGGGTGACGCCGTCGCGTTTGAGGTACGAGAGATGAGCGGTCAGCGGCGCGGAACGGAAGGATCGTCCCTGGTGACGAACGACGCGCGCCTTCACCACCACGCGCCGCGCCGGGCTGAACAGGCGGCTGCGGCTAAACCTGATCCGGCCGCGCCCGAAGGTCGAGCGCCCGTAGCTCGAGGAACGCTTGCCCGCAGCTGCAAGACTGGAGCTGTGACCGGCCTTCTTCGCCGCGCGCAGCACCCGGTTGATGAAGCTCTTGGGCTTTGGCGCTCGCGTGCCGCGGATGCGGCCAGGCCGGACTCGTAAATCGCTGTCGCCTGCGCTCACTGCAATGGCTCCGCGAGCAAGCAAGAACGGACAGTGCCGAAAACATTCTTGAGTTCATTGGCGAAAGCCTGAGGCGCGGCACGCGCCCCGACCGACCGGCACGGCCGAACCCTAGCCATTCCAATGGCTTGTGGTTCGAGCGGCGAGCCGCTTTTATCTCGCCGTCCCGCTGTCGTGTTTCCCCGTTGCCTTGGCCTTCCCAGCCATTCTATCCCGGAGCACGCCATGGCACGCCAGACTGCACATCCCGTCATTGCAGGTCTCCCGCACTGGATCGTGCAACGAACAGACTGCCCGCTTGCGGCACGAACGCAGAGATATTGCGCGACAGATCGCTCGCCGAAGCGCGGTTCGATCGACGCTCAGCCGACACCTGATCGGCAGCGGTTGCGCGTTCGGGTCGCGCGATGAACAACGGCGCCTCGGTCCATGACTTCGCGTGAACTACTGCGACGGAGAGCGGACTGGCGAGTTCGGCGCCACCGAACAGGGGAGCAAGCGTTGCCGCATAAGCGCGGGTCTCGGCCGGCAATGGACGGCCCGCGAGATACTGTTCGTAGCGGCCTGGTCCCGCGTTATACGCCGCAAGGAAACCGGGCGAGCCATAGCGGTCGTGTAGTTCGTGGAGATACGCTGCGCCTGCCAGAATGTTGTCGCGCGGATCGTATGGATTGTCGCCAAAGCGATGACGTATGCGCAGGTCTGCCCAGGTCGCGGGCATGATCTGCATCAACCCCATCGCACCTTTTGGCGATCTGGCCCACACGTCACCTGCACTTTCGAGGGTCATGACGGTGCGTATCCAACGCGCCGGCACGCCGAAGCGACGTGAGGCCTCTTCGATGAGAATCGCAAACGACCCGGCAGGCCGTGCGCTCGGCGGACGTCCGGTTGATGCGTTATCAGCTTGTGCGGCATGCACCAGCACGATCGCAAACGACAACACCATTACGACGGTACAAGCTGCCGTCTTTAAACGACCCAAGCATGCCGCCGTGCTCACGCCCGTCCAGGGTAAAGCTGCTTCGCGCCGGCCTTGCGGCCGCCCTGGACCGCCGCCGCGCCCGGCGGCTTTGCGAATGTTGGTCGGGACGGAGGAATGGTGCAGCATCCGGTCGAACAGAGGAATGGCAGATCGAGAAAGAGAGATGCGCACCATCACTCCTCCTTGGTCCAGACAGGGAATGCACGGCCAACAACTGCGGATGCCGCGATCGGCCCGAAGTAGCGACCGTCCAGCGAGTCCCTGGACTGCCAGTTCATGAGAAAGAGTTCGTCTTCGCCGACAACACGACAGCCGTGCCAGACTGGCAGCGGCCGGCCGCGACTGTCTCGCTCGCGCGCCTCTCCCATGTCGATCGCATCGACCGAGATAGTGTGTCCGCTTCTGCAAACCGTTTGCCTGGGCAGCGCCAGCACGCGCTTCAACATGGGAATGCCGACCGGCAGATAGCCGTTCATGTTAAGAAAACTCGCCAGCGGCTCTGGTGGCTTGATGGCGACGAGTTCGGTGACAAACAGTCTGTCTGCGGGCCGTAAGCGATAGAGGCCAAGCGGTACACTTTCGGAAGCATTCCACAGGTAGAGTGGAACCGGCTCCGCGACGACCGGTGCAACGAGAACGGCGACCCCAACAAGCATGACTGCGAGCGTCGAGAACCGGCCATTCATGGCATAATCCTCCGCCTGTGAAGCCAAGCTTGGTGACGCGACTTGGTGTAGGTTCGCGGAGCTTCATTAACGGAGAGGCGGTTATGGACGTGATGCCAACAATCAAGTGCAGCGTCCGCGGGATCGATGCCAAGCGCTTCGATCGCATCGATCAGTTGCAGCACTCGCTCGACCTTGGGCCAGCCCGACAACCGCAACAGAATATCGCCGCCGGGCGTCACATAGGGCACCGTGGTGCAACGCTGACCGGCCGCGACTGCCCGCAAGATGTCGATCCGCGAGATGACCGTGCCAAAGTCATTTGAGGTCCAGCGGACGAACGCGAAGAGCTGCCGGGTGTGAACGACACAACGCGCCGACGGCGATCTAGGATCGGCTCCGAACAGTGCCCCCACAGATGCCAGGTCCATCAGACAATTAGGATGCCGATCGCCCCCTACGATTCACAGTTGCTCGTCAACTTCGCGGCAAAAGGGGGCGATTCGTCCTATTTGTACGCCACAACTACACAGCAGCCATACCAGCGCTTTATATTTCTTTGCTGGAGAAGCCTACGATCTTATTGTCTGAGACCGATGGTGGTTCGGGGCGGAGGCATGGGCGGCAAGAACGAAAAGACTCGGATCGAGGCATTTGCGTCGCCAGGTAGGGGGAAAATGCCGCGTGCCACGAAGCGCCCTCGCAAGAAACGTGGCATGCCGCCGCCAGCGACGTTCGATATCGATACGCTGCCGGGCAGCTCGAATTTGACGGCATTGGAAGCGGCCGCGGTCATCCGGCGCACGCCCGGAGCGCTGGAGCAGTGGCGGCGCGATCGGAACCATCCCCTGAAATGGCGCCATGTCGATGGTCGCCCGCTCTATCGGGTCGATGCGGTGCGCGACTATCTAGCCAGATGCGATAAAGCCACTAAGACGCCTCCGCCGCATAATGCTCGCGAAGACGACCGAGCAGCTCAGCCTTGATGGGGTCAAGTGGATTCGTCCGTTGCAGGCGCACGACCCCTCCGACCCGTTGCGCACCGACCAACTGCGCGATGTAGTCATGAGCAGCTTCGAACGCCATCTTGCGGATGATCCACTGTTCGTCGTGATTGTAGACCTGATCGATTCCGCGCGGCTTTTGCCCGACACATAACCGCTGGATTTCGTTGTCGTAGCCGCACCGTGACATAACGGTGCGCAAGCTGCGCCTCAAATCGTGCATGGTGAACCTGGCGACACCCGCTTCCTTAACCAAACGGTTCACCATCTTGGTGAAGCCCGACAACTGGCCGCCGGTCTTTGGTGACGGGAAGACGTAGTCGGACGTTGCGCGCTGGAAATGCTTCGCAGCTGTGAGCACCTCGTCAACGAGATGAGTGCGCGGCACGTCGTGATGCAGGCCCATCTTGGTCCACGCCGCATCGAAGGTGATGCGGTCATCCATGATGTGCTTTCGCCACTCAATGATGGTTGGCTCGCTGCGGCGCGGACCGCCGAGCAGGCACATGCGTGCTAATTGTCCAAAAGCCCCGAGCTTGCCGGATGCGTGCCAGACCTTGATGATCTCCTCATCCATCAGCGCGCGGCCCTTCGTTCGGCGCCCGACCCTCTGCGCACGGGTCTCTTTCGGCGCGCGATAGCCGGCAAGCACGTTGTGCTCGACGTAACCTTCGCCGACACACCACTCGAGGAATGTGTGGGTGTGCTTGCGCAAGTCCCTGGCTGCACCGCGCTTACCGGTCTTGGCGGTCTTGTCCACTGCCGCCATGATTTGCCGGCGCGTCAATTCGCCGATGGCGAGATCGAAATGATCCTTGAGACCGCGCCGCAGCGCCGACATCGCAGGCCTCCAGTTCACGACTTGGCGTCCGGTCAGGGATGTCTGATAAGGGCCGTCTTCACTGATCAAGGCCACCAGCGTAGTGCGCTGCATCTCGGCCAGTTGCCGGCGCTTGGCTTCTCGTTTGGCGTCGTTCGGATCGACCCCTGTGACCACCTCACTAGCGGCGATGGTGGCGGCCTTCCGAGCCGCCCGCTCATTGAACCTTGGCCAGGCCCCGAGGGTCTTGCGCTGAGTGCCTCTCACTCCCGGCTTGGTGAACAGGTAAACCCAGGTCCGGCCGCCCGTCGCGCGCATGCGCAGCGCCAGACCGGGCAGCTTGTCGTCGTGGAGGTAATGCTGCGCCTTGCCCGGTGGCATTGTCGTGTCGCGGATGACCGTGTCGGTCAGTGTCAAATAGTTGATCGGCTCTCCCACGGTCCCTGCCCTTCCGTCTTGTGCCCACGCGGGAATGATCGGACCGGCAAGAACCGGGTCTCAGACCTTCCCTCGACTGTGTGCCCCAAGGGAAAATTCGCGGGGGGCACAACAGGGGCACACAAGATGTGCTATGGCCCACCATGGTCAACTATGGTCACACACTACAAAAACACCATAATTAACAGGCCATTATGCAAATTTACTATGGTTAGGTCTGGCTGGCCAGGGCCTACAGATTGTGGTTCACACGGGAGAGGTCCAAGGTTCGATCCCTTGTGCGCCCACCATGTCTTCGTCGAATTCAATGACTTAACGGTCCAATTCCCTTGCGGTGTGCCCCAGAAGAGCGGGGGCACAGTGCGGCACATTGGTACGACACGGTTGCCAAAAATGACTCGGCCACCGCGCCCACCCAACTGCCGCTTTCGGGCTCAGGCAAGTCGGTGTTGTGGTCAGACTGCATTCCGACATGAATTAGCAAATGGTCAGCGTGAAGGGCGCCCGCCCTTGCCGTGCGCGTCGCGTTGCAGCCTCATGTTAAAATATCAACGTGGATTCGCGATGCAGCCTTTCACCCTGCCCCCTATGAACACTTAAGCAGACGAGCTCATGGACCCGCTTGACAGCCCCAATTCCAGGACAGACGCGCGTCTGGCAACGCAGTCATCACCGCAAGGAATTGCGGCTGATCTCGTTGCCGTGCTGGTATCCGTGACCTCGGGCGAGCCTCGCGTTCTAACGATCCAGGACCAGCGCGCCCTGCCCTCCGGGCCTTTCGAACTCGCCCATCGTTCGCTGCAATCGGGGCTACGGGCCTGGGTCGAACGGCAGACACGGCTGCCGCTCGGTTATGTCGAACAACTCTACACCTTTGCGGATCGTGATCGTGCTGGCGCCACCGGCCAGCATGTCATCTCGATCAGCTATCTTGGCCTGACACGAGAACAACCGGCATTCGGCGAACACGAGGCCAGATGGCGCGGCTGGTATGATTACTTCCCCTGGGAGGATCATCGTGACGGCCCGCCGCCGCTGATGGAGAAAGCTCTGCAGCCGGGGCTCAAAGCCTGGGCTTCTGCAGCTTCCGATCGGGCGGCACAGCGCGCTCGTCGGCAGCGCGCCGCCATGCTCTTCGGTTTCGAAGAGCACGGCTGGAACGAGGAACTGGTTCTGCAGCGATACGAATTATTATATGAGGCGAGACTGATCCCGGAGGCGACACGCGGAAATTCCTCGACATCCACGTCGACCCGTGCGGCTTTATCGAACACGCCGGGTCACCCCATGATCCTGGACCATCGCCGGATTCTGGCCACCGGAATTGCAAGACTCAGGGCCAAGATCAAATACCATCCTGTCGTATTTGAATTGATGCCGGACACATTCACGCTGCTGCAATTGCAACGCTGTGTTGAGGCGCTGGCGGGACGGCAAGTGCACAAGCCGAATTTCCGCCGCCTGATCGAGCAGCAGGAACTCGTTGAGGAAACTGGCGAAACCAGCCAGGACACCGGCGGACGTCCTGCAAAGCTCTTCCGCTTTCGCCGTGCCGTCCTTGCGGAACGCGCCATTGCCGGAACCAAACTTCCCGTCTCGGGGGCTTGACAAGCCTTATACTCGATTACAGTATAACATATGCTCAACGAGAGTATATATCATGTTGTCGATACCCGAACTGCGTCCTTCGGAACATCTCTATGCGAAAGTGCGCCACGCGATTCCCGCGATCGAATGGTCGATGCTGTCAAAAGATATCGACGCTATCATCGCGTTGAAGAAAAGCCGCAACGCCGTCATCCTTGCCCACAATTATCAGACACCGGACATCTTCCACTGCGTCGCGGACATTGTCGGCGACAGCCTCGCTTTGGCGCGTGAAGCCATGCACGTGGAAGCCGACGTCATCGTTCTCGCCGGTGTTCACTTCATGGCCGAGACGGCCAAATTACTCAATCCGTCGAAGACCGTGCTGATTCCCGATCGCGGTGCCGGCTGCTCGCTAGCCGACTCCATCACGCCTGAGGACGTGAGGCTGTTGCGGCAAAAGTATCCTGGCGTCCCGATCGTGACTTATGTGAACACCTCGGCAGCGGTGAAAGCCGAGTCGGATATCTGCTGCACCTCAGGCAATGCCAAGGCGGTGATCGAGTCGCTTAGCGTTGAACGCGTGATCATGCTGCCGGACGAATATCTGGCCAGGAACATCGCCGCCGAGACCAAGGTTAAAGTGATTACCTGGACCGGTCATTGCGAGGTGCACGAGCGCTTCAGCGCCGAAGAGGTGCGCCAATTGCGCGAGAACCACCCTGGTGTCGTCGTACTGGCGCACCCGGAATGCCCGCCGGACGTCCTGGCGGAGGCCGATTTCGCCGGCTCGACGGCCGCCATGTCGTCCTACGTCGCAAGCAAACGACCACCGCGAGTCGTGCTTCTGACGGAATGCTCGATGAGCGACAATGTCGCCATCCAATACCCGGACCTCGAATTCATTCGTCCGTGCAATCTTTGTCCGCACATGAAGACGATCACGCTCGGCAACATCCGTCACGCGTTGGAGACGATGCAGCACGAGGTCACGATCGACGACAGTGTCGCAGCGCGCGCACGCCTCGCGGTCGAACGAATGCTGGCCGTCACATGACAGCGTTGCACGATACGAACGGCGCTCCCGTCATCATCGGCGGCGGCATCGCCGGCCTCATGACTGCTCTGGCGCTAGCACCGCAACCGGTGCTGCTCCTGACCGGCGCGCCGCTCGGCTCGGAATCGTCGAGTGCGCTTGCGCAAGGTGGTATCGCTGCCAGTATCGGGGCGGATGATAGTGCTTCGCTGCATCTGGCAGACACACTCGCCGCCGGTGACGGTTTGTGCGACAAAACCATCGCGGCCTCAATCCTCGCCGCAGCGCCCGCCGCGATCGAACAGTTGGCGCGGCTCGGCGTCCTTTTCGATCGGGATGCCTGCGGCAAGATCATCCTCGGCCTCGAGGCCGCGCATTCGCGCCGCCGGATCGTCCATGCCGGGGGTGATGCAACAGGCCGGGACGTTATTCGAGCCCTGGTCCGCAAGGTCCGCGAGACGCCTGCGATCACGGTGATCGAGGGAGCCACGGCACGGCGCCTGGTCGTCGAAGACAATGCAGTGGTGGGTCTTCTCGGCCATACCGGCCCGGGACCCGTGCTCTTTGCCACCGATCGTGTCGTCATCGCGACCGGTGGCATCGGAGGTCTGTTTCTGCATGGGACAAATCCGGCTGGATCCTTTGGCCAGGGCCTCGCGCTCGCAGCACGCGCCGGCGCCGTCATGGCCGATCTTGAATTTATCCAATTTCATCCGACGGCGCTCGACAGCAAGTCCTCTCCACTGAAGCTCATTAGTGAGGCCGTACGCGGAGAAGGCGCGATCCTGGTCGATGGGAATGGCGATCGCTTCATGGCCGGTGTCCCAGGCGCCGAGCTTGCGTCCCGCGATGTCGTGGCACGTGCCGTCTGGCGGCACATGGCGGCGGGGCATCGAGTTTTTCTCGACGCAAGGGGCGTGAAGGGACTCGACTTTGCGCGGCGGTTCCCGGCCATCACGGCACTTTGTCGCGATGCAGGAATCGATCCGGTTACGCAGCCAATCCCAGTCCGTCCCGCTGCGCACTACCACATGGGCGGCATACTGGTTGACCGGACCGGGCGGACCTCCGTCGACGGTCTGTGGGCCTGCGGCGAAGCTGCCTGCACCGGCCTGCATGGTGCAAACCGGCTTGCCAGTAATTCACTCCTCGAGGCGGCCGTGTGTGGCGGCTGGGTTGCCCAGAATATTGCCGCAACGACCTCCATCCGGCGGCGGCAGCCAATGTTGCCCGGTGGAGTAACAGACAGCGACCCAAGTTTGGTGCGCCCTATTCTGTCGCATGCCGCAGGCGTATTACGCGATGGCGAAGGCCTGCGTGCCGCCGCCCGCGCGCTCTATCCCCTCGCGATCTCGCAGCAAGCTGCAAGCGACCCCGCAATTGTCGGCCTGATGATCGTGATCGCTGCCTTGCGCCGCCAGGAAAGCCGCGGCGCGCATGCACGCACGGACTTCCCGAAGCACATAAGTCTGGCACAGCGTTCGACGCTGCGCCTTGATGACGCGCTTCAAGCCGCGCGAGACGACATCCCGGAACTCGTCGCCTAACCCAAAGGATCGCCATGACGCCCTCACCGCTCCCCCATGTCATGATCGAGCCATTGGTTCGCATGGCATTGCTCGAAGATCTCGGACGAGCCGGCGATCTCACGACCGATGCGATCGTGCCAGCCGACCGACGCGCCACAACACTTCTTGTTGCGCGCCAGCCCGGCGTGGTGGCCGGGCTCGACCTCGCTCGACTCGCCTTTCAACTGATCGATCCTGCGATCGAGGTGCATATCGAGCGCAGCGACGGCGCAGTCCTGGCGCCCGGCGACGTGATCGCCACAATCACCGGCCCGGCGCGAGGTATTTTGACCGCTGAACGGGTTGCTTTGAATTTCCTGTGCCGCCTGAGCGGAATCGCGACGGCAACGGCATCTGTGGTTGCAGCGGTCCGAGACTACCAGACGAAAATTGTCTGCACGCGCAAGACAACGCCAGGGCTGCGCGCCATCGAAAAATATGCGATCCGCGTTGGCGGTGGCAGCAATCATCGGTTCGGCCTCGACGATGCCGTGCTCATCAAGGACAATCACGTCGCCATCGCCGGCAGCGTAACCGAGGCGTTGAAGCGGGCGAAAACCGGTGTCGGGCATCTGGTCAAGATCGAACTCGAAGTCGATACGCTCGATCAGCTGCGCGAAGCGCTCGATCACGGTGTAGACGCCGTGCTTCTCGACAATATGGATGCAGCGACGCTCACGGAAGCTGTCGCGATGGTCGCAGGTCGGGCGGTAACCGAAGCCTCCGGCCGCATCACGCCCGCGACAGCGCCACGCATCGCTGCGACCGGCGTCGATCTGATCTCAATCGGATGGCTCACCCATAGCGTCGGCGTTCTCGACATCGGGCTCGATTTCAAACCGGACGATTTGAAGATGTGAGTCAGGCTATTGATGTTGTTGTGATCGAACTCAATATCAACAGAACGCCTCAGCAATTATCCCGATTGCAACTTTGTACCAGTAGCTTCGTCGATCCCGCGTCGCGCGATCTTCGTCCTCTAGCCCGCTTCTCTCGGGAGATCGAAAGCATCAGATCTTTTCACTGGTCGGCGCAAAAATGCACATCCGATCGGTAAAGCACCGTCACGTACTAACTTCGCGTGGCGATGTTTCTCAACGCCTGAGCATCGAGAAGGACAAGTGTACGATTCTTGACCAGAACCCAGCCGCGCTCGGCCCAAGCGGATATGATTTTATTTGCGCGCTCCCGCGAAATGCCTACCATCTCGCTAACACTCTGTTGCGTCATATTCACCACAGGGGATCCACCCATTCGCAGATTCGGCTCCGCAAATTTTACGATGATATGGGCAAGACGAGCCTCGAGACCGTGAAGGATCACCTCTTCCAGATGCTCGCTCGTCCATCTCAGGCGCGCGCATAACAAGTCAATGAACTTTGCAGCCAAAGCCGGCTCGGTTCTAACCAGGGGGATCAGATCGCGCCGCGCAATTCCCCAGATCTCACAATCGCTATTCGCGATTGCATCCGTTGTTCGGTCGAGGCCATCCAAAACAGCAATCTCGCCAAATGTCTGACCGGCACTGATCAGATTTAACACCGCGCTCTTACCGTCAGGGGAGGATGCACACATCCTCACCGAGCCTTCCACAACTCCGAACAGGCACGTCCCAGGGTCTCCGCGTCGAAAAATGTAGTCTCCCCGTTCGAAGGTCTGAAAAGACGCGCGATGAAACAGCTGGGCAACCGTCTCGGGCGCGAGGTCGCTGAAGATCGCGTTCATACGTATGGCCGCCTGACGGCCCGCTGATCTCGCTGGCTTCGCTTTCGACACCGCGATGTTCCCTGTGCTCCGCACCGGTCCCAAATCAAGGTCTGTTTGGACGTCCGCACCGATCCAGCCGGCCAGCCCCGATCCGCACAGCCAATGGTGAGCCGGGACCTGGCGCCTTTGTGTCTCCTGTTTTCGCGATGCGCTGTACGTCCGGACGATCGCAAGCAAGCTGCGAGATCATCAATTCCGAGATCAATCGTGTCACCTGCGGAGCCGCGACACTTGTCCCATTCATCGTCACAACGGAACCGCTGCGCGTACCGGCGGCAAGCAGATTCCTGTGTACTGGCGACTCGTCTCCAACTGCCGACACATCGGGGCTTCGGATTGGGGATGCGCCATCTGATGTCGCGCGCCCTCCGGCCCCCGAATACTCGCTGACGGCCTTGTCGCTGCGAAGATAAGCACCCACGACGATTGCGCGCGTCCCTGTCGCCAATGCGTTGATCGTACTTTCTCGCCGGACCGGGCTGGAGCCCTTGTCATCTTGCTCCAGTCGCCCGGCAAGATCGAAGCGCACGTAATTCTCGTCTTCAAGCCGAGATTGCCGCCCTGACAACGGATAGCCAAATGGCGTGTCGCCGCGCTGAACCCAGACATCGACTGTCGTGGCTGCTCCCTTGTTTTTGAGTTCGATCAACCACGTCCCGGACGGCGCAGTCAGCGAGGGCATTGCGAGATCAGCCGTGGGCGCCATAGCAAGGAATATCTGCGATCGCTCCCCGACTGCAGTATAGTATTTCCCGAAAAACCGGAGCTGGCCTGATATGCGCCACTGCCAGTTCTGGTTAGCCCCAATCCAAGGACTGCGCTGGTTGGTCGGGGTGGTAATCCTTATGGCGATTTCGGGTTGGGACTTCTCTGTTGCCTGTTTGGGCAGCCAGAGCTCCATAAAGCTGTTGGCCTTATCGTCGGGCTGCACGCGCCACCGCAAGCGCTTGGGCGATTGGCCAGGGATTGATGCCTGAGACAGTTCGACCAAGGCATGACATCGCGCCAGATAGTGATTTCCGGCTGGCAGAACGACCCTGAGCGGTGCGGTGCGTGACGCTATCAACTGATCGATCGCAGCTTCCAGCTGTGACGTACCATCGTGCGGGCCGGCAATGGTCCCATAACTCAAATTGATGACCACTGGGATCGGCCCCGTTCCTTCGGCGGCCGAGATCTGATCCGCACGACTGAGCACATAGGAGATGGCGGCGTAGACATTCGGAGTCAGGAATGCGCCCGACGTCTCCTCTGTCACCCACTTCGGCAATTGAACGCCGATGATATAGGGAAGGTTGGGATCTTCGGGAACCGCATGTTTCGGGTCGAGCCCGCAAGCAATGTCCATGACGTGCGTACCGTGCTTGGCGCGGCGAGCAGCCAGCTTCTGACCGGCCAACCGATAGAACTCATCCTCATCCAGCAATCCAGTATGCGTGCAGGACGCCAGAAGCTGATTGATCTCGTTCTCCTGCAGCTCCCGCCCCCAGCCGAATCCGGCCGGCCGGCCTGTATTTGTGTGATCGTCCTGGTTCCAGAAATACTTCACCCGCGATCGGCCATCCTGAAAGCGGAATCTCTCATGGGCGAACGCCAATCCGTCATCGATGATCGCGACAATTGCCCGCCGCGACGGACTCGTGGCAAGCAACTGCTGCTCGATCGGTTCAGTCTTCTCGAACAGATTCGTCGTCGGCGTTCCAAGCTCGATTCGATTGATCGAGGACAGCAGGGGCGCAAACTGTTTGGCGTCACCGCGCGATACCTTGCCGGAAACAAATGCGGAAAGAGCCTCGCGTCTCGCAATCGCCATACAGCATGTTAGATCGGCACCTCTCAGAGAGGGTGGCGCCTCCTGATAGACCGCGGGAATTCGAATGAACTGATCCAGCCCCGAGCGCACGACGGAACGGGCAAGGGCTTCCACTGGTTCATCAAGCTCCAACAAGACCCAGAACCACTCACCCGGGAGATAAGCGAACTCCGTCAGCACTGCCCATTCGAGATAAGGTGAAACCCGCTTCCGTTGTTCTGCCATAACGCACACCTTGCGAATGCGATCGCCCTACCGCCATTTCCCAGCAGCTACTTCACCTCTGCAAGCGCAGCATCCCACAGCCACTTCACAATCGGCGACACAACTGGCGGCGTGGAGGCGAGAAAATCGACATAGGGCGGATCAATCAGGGGGCTCAGCTTTTCCTGTCCGTTTGCTGGATTGTAGAAATCATGGAAATTGAAGTCCTGAGTAGCTCCGTATCGCCCGCCGTCAAAACGCCAGGCGTTGAATCTCGGCCCACCTTTCGCCCGCAGAATGAAATAGCGGGCAAGTGACAGTCCAAGCACCTGACCGGCCGCAGTGTCGACCGGGAAATGGACACCTGCCACTGTGCGGTTGACCGCGATCCGCGCCGCCTGTCGCATCAACTGCTCACCAAGTTTAGGCTCGCGCCCGTACAGCTCCCACAGGATGCGCGCAATCATATGATTTTCGGTGGAATGACCGCTCGGAAATGTCCCGTGGCCTGGCGTCAGAATGATCGGTTGAACCTGAGACGACAGTTCATATGGTCGCCAGCACGCCAGAGCATGCTTGATGCGCATTTCCACCGCGGTTGCAAACCGAAGAGCAGCATCAAGCAGCTCGATCGTCTTCTTGGTACGATCCGGATGGAGGTTCACGACCGAACTCCAGAACGCATATTGAGGGCCGAGCTGGGTCACGATTTCCGAAACACGATCCTCGCGAAGATCGGAATATTGATCCAGAAAATCCAGCTGGCCTTTGAAAGTCTCGGCCGGCGGGCGGATCAAAGTCGCAATCCGGCTCGATTTCGCTTTGGGAGAGGGATCGGCCGCCGTGGTTTGAACGTGGAACTGCCAGACCGTGACCGACTTCTCGCTCGGTGTCCGGGAGACGTTCTTGCCCTGATGCTTGTAGCTGAATTTCTCTGAGTGGCTTGTAAAATGGAGGTGCGACAGCAGTTCGAAGTCTATGACCGCCGCCCGCACCCACGGCTCCCAGAGCGCGAGGTTCTTCTTGTCGTCCAGCGCACGTGGCGACCGATTGACGGTCTGACCGAGCCAGCTTCCGACGATACCGTCGCGGTGCTTGACGAGTGCATCGGCAACCAGCGGCGACCCGTAACTGCCGTAGGGCCCAGCTCCAGCACCGCCTGCGCCTCCGGCACCGCCCGCTCCCCCAGCACCACCGGCGCCGCCTGCGCCCCCCGCACCTCCTGCGCCGCCTTCAGGACCCATCGTGCACATGTTTTTGCTCCCGTTCTGCTAATTCGGTACGCCAGCTCCCTGCAATGCGCTCGACCAAATGCGGCCAGTTTCATATCCCCCACTGGGGTGACGCTCGCGATATTTCGCGACCGTCAGGCCCGGCTCGAGTTTCATCAGTTCGGTCACCGTCTTGCGCGCCTCTTGCTGAAGGCCGAGCTGCCATTGCGCGATCGCCAGCGCGCGAAACGTGGATGTATGCGTGCGATTGGCGCGCAACGAACGGTTGGCAAGATCGATGGCGCGCTTGTATTGCCCGGCGGAGAGAGCAGCCGTTGCGGCCAGGGAATCGTAGAAGTATCTGTGAGGGTCGAGCGGCGACAGTTTCAGCGCGTGCTCGGTGTGTTCGACTGCCGACTTTCCTGCATCCTTGAAGGCGAGAAGCGTTCCCTTTAGCAGCCACGCCATCCCATCGTTAGGATTGACGCGCAGCGCGAGGTCATACTGCTCCTGCGCGACGTCAAATTGTTTCAGCAGATTGGTATGAGCAAAGCCCATAACCACCAGCGCGAGGGAACACCGCGGGTCGGCACTCAGTGCTCGCCGCCCGCAATCGAGCGCCAGTTGCGTATCCGCACTCCAGTCATCGGTCCATCCCTGCTGGACCCGCAATATGTGCCACTTGGCCATCCATGCCCATGGTACGGCCTGTCGGGGCATGCGCTCGGTCAAGACCTGGAGCATCTGGCGCGACCTGTCAAAATCCTGCACCGAAAGACGATGCATGAGCGCGATCGCCCCCATCAACAACGTGTAGCTCTCGACGGTCGGGAGTGATTGCGACTGCGCGCGTTCAAGCTCGCGCGCCATGATCGCCAAGCTGACCGCCGTCACAATACCCGCGACAGCACCGTCCTTTCCGCTGATCAAAGCTGTCGCGCTACAAACGAACGAGTCAGACCAAACGATTGTCAGATTCGACGACGATGCCAGTTCGAGGTTCACCCGCAACTTACTTCCGGCCTTGCGGTAAGAGCCCGACAGAACGTAGTTCGCCGTCAAATAGCTACTGATCTCCTCGACCGAACTATCCCGCCCGCGAAAGACAGACGTCGACAGGCGCGAGATGACGTTCAGCTCCGATGAACGCGAAAGCGCGGATATGATTTCGTCGGCGAGCACTTCGCCAATGACCCGATGTTCCGGACCATCATCCAGCCCGGTAAAAGGTACGACCGCGACAGTGGCGCGCAACTTCGGCATTGATACAGTACCTGGCTCGATCACGGGTCGCGGCCCTGGTGGGCCGACACGATACGCTCGAACGGGTTCATGCACATGTTTAAGGTAACAAGCTCCCAAATCCTCGACGTCGGCATCCAATACAGGCACGAGTTGGTCGCGAACATCGGCCGATACAACAATTTCCCCTGGCCCCGCTAAACCTGTGAGCCGGGCTGCAAGGTTAACGTCAGCCCCGTAAACATCGTGCTCGTCCGCAAGAAGATGACCGACGTGAGCTCCTTCACGGACGAGGATATACTGATCTTGCGGAACGCCTTCATTGATAACCGCACACGCATTCTGGACTGCAAAGGCAGCTCTCACCGCGAGGGGAGATTGAGGGAATTCCATCAGGAGCCCATCCCCAAGGCTCTTTACAAGCCGCCCCTCGAACCGCGGCAGGACATCTTCATCTATCGTTTTAACGAGTTTACGCCATCGCTGTACGGTGCTGGCCTCGTTCTCTTCCATCAGTCGCACGGACTCGACCACGTCCACGAAGAGCAGTGTGCGCACCACCCATTCCGGATTCTCGAATGCGAGTGAAGCGCTTGATCTAGCCATCAGCCACGCTGGTCACTGTTCTGATCCGCACTCTTGTGCACTAATGCGCACAAACTCGGTATCGCGGACGGATCACACTCAATTTTGCCCGCCAAGAACTTGTTAGCTAGACTTGAACAACGGCGATTTCAGGACGCCGCTCCTGACGACTAGATTGCAACCACGTCGCCACGCGACTCGACTTTGATACGCCAGCCGTAATCATCGATACCTGCCGCCGGACCGAATGGTGCTATCTCGATCATAGACCAGGAGTTCTTCAGCCGGCAACTGCGACCTGCGCGTAGCGACGGCGCCTCCGCCCCTGACGACGGATGTACATCGTTAAAGCCTGAAACGATTTGCTTCATGATGGCAGGGACTGCGGCGGTTTTCCCAACCACGATCGCACACATGAGGACGGCGCAAATCACTCCGGCCCCGATCATCAAGCGATGGTATAATCGACGATAGGACTGCTCCAGTTTATCTTCCGACGCACTCATGATTGCCTCCAGATAAGGCACATAGCCTTACTGCGTCCCGCTGGAGGTGGATGTGACGAGTGTCACATCCCGGGATGATTTTTTCTGATTGCCGACGCTCTTTGTCCCGGCCTGGCCGCCCCTTGAACCAAAGATAGCGTATCAAGCTACGCGCGGCTTCGAGGAAGCGCAGCGAATTCTTGGTCGTAGCTGGCGTAGGATTCCTTGAGCGTCGCCAGATTGAGCAGCATCGTCGCGACCAGCGCGTTCGAGCTATTGAAGACTTCGGTGCGCACCCACAGACTCTCGGTGCGTTTGCTGCCGGACATCGCGACGACCTTTCGGTCTATGCGGTAGTCTTCCCCAACGAACAGCGGACCTCGCAGTAACCGGATTTCCTGATCAGCGAACAGCCCGACTGCCGGCCCCTTGACCGGCAGACGATCCTTCTTGCTGCCGTGCTGAAACAACACGCTGAGCATTTCCATCGGAATGATCGCGCGTCCCCATGGCGAATTGCCTGCGCTCTCGGGCGCGTAATATGGCGACGGCTCGGTGATGACCTTGAGCTTCTGTTCAAGCGAGAATGGATAGAGCTCGCCCATATTCTGATCGAAATCCATCCGAACCGTCTGCGATGCGGTGGTCATGCCGAGCTTGATGTCGCGCAGGATTACGGCATCACTCAGCGGCTTCAGCTCAGTGAGTCGGATATCCAGGGCGGAGGCCGGCGCGTCACTGCCGATCGATGCACTGCCGCGCAACACTTCGGTGCCATCACGCTTCGCCATCCTGATCGTGCAATAATGCCCGTCACCAATCGGCTTTTCGACAATGGCCTGTACTTCCTCGCCCTCAAAGGCGGCAGCACGATAATGCGCCGAGATACAGCCCGTCTCGAACCAGTCCTTGCCCCACAGTCGTTCGCAGAGCGGTGCAAACTGGCTGAAATGGGTCGGGCCCTCGATGGTCCCGCCCTTGAAGCCGAGCTTCTGCGCGGTGGCATCGTCATGGATGGATGCGTGAGAGTCGTAAGTCTGCGCATGGAGCATCTGTCGGGGCTGTCGCCACGGACCGATCAGTGCATTTCCGGCGTCCTCAATCACCGTATCGAATGCTTTTGATATCATTGGAAACTCCTCCGGGAATGCGAGCCGTCGGTTCGTTGTGGCTACCAGGTATCGACACAGGGGCGCTTGCGACCCTCGCGTTGCGGCGGCTTCGGCACCGAACGCAGGCCGGCCATCACCCAGCGGCGCGTCTCGGCGGGGTCGATGACATTGTCGATCTCGAACACCGAGGCGATCGAGGTCGCCTTCCCGTTGGCATAGAGTTCGGCGACCTTGTTCTTGTAATAGGTCTCGCGCTCCACCGGATCGGCGATTGCCTCCATTTCCTTGCGGAAGCCGAGCCGGACGTAGCCTTCCAGCCCCATGCCGCCGAATTCGCCGGTCGGCCACGCCGCGGTGAAGAACGAGGCATGAAAACCGCCGCCGATCATCGACTGGGCACCGAGCCCATAGCCCTTGCGCAGCACGATGCCGAACAACGGCACTGTGATGCTCGCGCCGGTGACAAACATACGCGCGACATGGCGCACGATCGCGGTCTTCTCCGCCTCCGGCCCAACCATGAAGCCCGGCGTATCGCAGAGTGACACGATCGGAATGTCGAATGCATCGCAGAGCTGCAAGAAGCGCGCGGCCTTGTCGCCGGCCGCGGCGTCGATGGCGCCGCCGAGATGTTTCGGATTGTTGGCAATCAGGCCGAATGGCTTGCCTTCGATACGAATGAACGCAGTGATCATGCCGACGCCGAAATCGCGCCGGATTTCGAGCACGGAATCCTCATCAGCGATCAGATCGATCACCACGCGGATGTCATAGACGCGCAACCGGTTCTCCGGAATCGCACGCCGCAGCAGGCGCTGGTCAGGCGCACGCCATTCGGTGACGGCGCCCTGGAAGTAGGACAGATATTTCTGCGCGGCCCGTGTCGCTTCCTCTTCGTCCTCGACGAGAATATCGATGACGCCGTTCGGTGACTGGAAAGAGACGGGTCCGACTTCGGCCGGATGATAGACGCCGAGACCCCCGCCTTCGATCATCGCAGGACCCCCCATGCCGATCGAGGCGTTCTTCGTGGCGATGATAACGTCACAACAACCGAGCATCGCAGCATTGCCCGCGAAGCAATAGCCAGACACCACGCCGACCACCGGGACGAGACCCGAAAGTTTCGCGAATTGCACGAAAGACGGCCCGTCGAGACCCGTCATGCCGAGCCGATCGGTATCGCCGGGACGACCACCGCCGCCTTCGGCATAGAACACCAGCGGCATTTTCCACTGCTCGACCAGCGACAGCATGCGGTCGATCTTCTTGTGATTCATATGGCCCTGGGTACCCGCCAGCACGGTGTAATCATAGGAAATCACCATGCAGCGAGCCTCATGCTCGCCGAACTTGGCGGCATTGACGGTCGCGACGCCGGCGACCAGACCATCGGCCGGCGTGTTCTTGATGAGATCATCGACCGCGCGGCGGCGCCGCTGGCCGGCGATGGCGAGGCTGCCATATTCCATGAACGAGCCGTCATCGACCAGTTGCGCAATATTCTCGCGCGCGGTGCGCTGATTGGTCTTGCGCCGGCGCTCGACCGAAGAGGGCCGGTTTTCATCGAGCGTGATCCCCTGGCGAGCGATCAGTTCGGCAAGGTCGGGACGAATGTGGTCGAGATCGATATCGGCTTCTTGCGTGGCGAGGTCGCCGGCCACGTCCTGCGGTTCGATGTAAAGTATGGGCTCGCCCTGCATCAACGTGACGCCATCGGATGCCGCGATCCGGGTGACGCGACCGCCCTGCTCCGCAGTCACCAGATGCTCCATCTTCATGGATTCGATGATGGCGAGTTGCTGGCCGGGCCTGACAACATCGCCTTCGGCCACCGGAATGGACACGACCGTGCCCTGCAGCGGCGCCGCGACCGGGATCGATCCTTCCGGCGCGGGCTGTACGACGCCGGCGGAGGTCCGTGCATCACCGATTGATCCGCTGGCGGCGAATAGCGGCTTGCCCGCTGTCAGTGTGGCAGCGACCAGATCGGAGACGTTGCGATCGATGAAGCTGGTGTTGATCCGATTGGCCTGGAAATCGGCGTTGGCCAGGATCGCCTGCATCAACGGGATATTGGTGGCGACGCCCTCGATGCGGAATTCGCGTAACGCCCGCGTGCCCTTGGCGATGGCGTCGGCCCATTTCGACGACGGCGTGTGGACGATCACCTTGGCCAGCAACGAGTCGAAGGCCGCACTGGTCTTGTAACCGGCATAACCGAACGTATCGACACGCACGCCCGGGCCTGACGGTGGCTCGAAAATCGCGAGCGTGCCGCCGGTCGGCTTGGTGGCGCCGGTGGCATCCATGGTCTCCATATTGATGCGGAGCTGCATGGCGAAGCCGCGCGGACTCGGCACCGACGCCTGATCGAGACCGAGCGACGCCAGCGTGGCGCCACCGGCAACGGCGAGCTGCGACCGCACCAGATCGACCGACAGCACTTCCTCGGTCACGGTGTGTTCGACTTGCAGCCGCGGATTGGCCTCGATGAAGGCGAAGGCGCCATCGCCCTCGCCAGCCTCGCCATCGACCAGGAATTCGAACGTGCCGAGGCTGTCATACTTCGCCTCCGCCGCAAGATTTTTGGCAGCTTCAACGATGCGGCTGCGCAATTTATGTGACACCGACGGACTCGGCGCAACTTCGACCAGCTTCTGATTGCGGCGCTGGATGGTGCATTCACGCTCCCAGAGCTGACTGATATCGCCGTGCCGATCACCGATGATTTGCACTTCGATATGACGGGCATTGCGAATGAGACGCTCGACATAGACGCCGTCGCTGCCGAAGGCAGCCGTGGCTTCGGACTGGCAACGCGCATAGGCGTCGTCGAGATCCTCCGCGCGCTCGACAACGCGCATACCGCGGCCGCCGCCGCCAGCCATCGCCTTGATCATCACGGCGGCATTGCTACCCAGCGATGTGAAAAACGCTTTCACCTCATCAAGCGTCGAGGGGCCCATGGTGCCCGCGATGATCGGCACACCACAGCGCTTGGCGAGTTGCTTGGCCGCGACCTTGTCGCCGAACAGCTGCAATGCCGCGGGTGACGGGCCGACAAAGGTAATGCCCTCTTCGGCGCAGCGGCGGGCCAGATCGGCGTTCTCGCTGAGAAAGCCGTAGCCCGGATGCAGCGCGTCACAGCCGGTGGCTTTCGCGGCACCAATCACACCTTCGATATCGAGATAAGCACGCGCACCACGGCCGGGGATTTCCGTGGACTCGTCAGCGATCCGTACATGCAGCGAAAGCGCGTCATCGGCCGGATACATCGCGACGGTGGCAAGGCCGGCGTCCGCCGCGGCGCGCGCGATACGAATGGCGATCTCGCCGCGATTGGCAATCAGCAACTTGCGAAAGGGCATCAAAACTCTCCGTGAACAATAGACGCGATCCGGGGTGGCATCATCCACACCCGGGGCCATGTAACGTTTCGATTTACTGCGGCGCGTTGGCGTCGAGTTCCTGCTTCTTCACCTTGCCGGTGCCGGTCATCGGCAGCGCGTCGATAATGCGGATCTCAGGCACCTTGTAGACGGCCATCCGTTCGGCACACCACGCCTGCAGTTCGGCTGCCGTAATGGTGCCCCTCTCTTCTGGCTTGAGCTGGATGAAGGCGACCGGCACTTGCCCCTTGCTGGCGTCTTCGCGACCGACCACGCCCGATCCGAGAACCTTCGGATGCTGACCGAGCAGCGCCTCGATCTCCGGCGGGAATACGCTCATACCCTTGACCTTCAGCATCTCTTTGCGACGACCGAGGAAATGCAGGAAGCCGTCGGTATCGATGGTGCCGATATCACCGGTGCGCAGCCAGCCATCGATCAACGACTCCGCTGTTGCTTCCGGCTTATTCCAGTAGCTCTTCAGCAGCGACGGCGTGCGAACGCGAATCTCGCCCTCGCCGCCGAGCGGCACGAGTTCACCTGTCTCGAAATCGGTGATCTTGAACTCCGCGCCGGGCACCGGGAGCCCAACGAAGATCGGCTGCGACAGCAGATCGAAATCATCATCCTGGAAGCCGGCCGTGAGGGTGTTGGATGTATGGGTCTCCGTCATTCCCCACGAAGCCTCCGTAAGGATCGTGCCCGTGAGATCCTTCCAGCGCTTGCGATAGGCCGGATTGAGCTTCTTCACGAAGGATACGACACGCACCTGATTAAGCGACGACAGGTCGAATTCCCCGAACCGCGGATGATCCATCAGCTCGACGGCGCCATCCACCGGCATCGCAGTGACATTGACCTTGTAGCGATCGATTGCCGACAGTGCCCCGATCGCATCCCAGCGCGCCAGCAGGACAAGCGTTGCGCCCGTAAACATCGGGAAGATCAGGCCGAAATTCTCGCCCGCAATCCAGAACTCCGGGAAGAACGACAGAAAGACGCTATCTTCATTGGCAACGACAGAGATGCCGTGATTGGCGGCGGCCGTATAGACCATATCGCGCTGGGTGTGCACGCAGCCCTTCGGCATGCCGGTGGTGCCACCGGTGTAATTCAGCGCAGCGATATCATCGAGCCCGGCGGGCGGCAGCGGCTTTGGCGCGGGCAGCGCAGCCAGCGCCGGTAACAGATCGGTCGCACCTGAGATGGCAATGCGCGGCGCACTGATCGAGTCTGGAACGGGAATGGTCGGCCTGGCCGGAAGCACATCCGCAAAACTGGTAACGATCACTTCGCGCAGCTTGGACTCGCTCCGCACCTGGTCGACCACAGGCGCCAATTGATCCAGCGCCACGATGACCTCGGCGTCGGTATCATTCAACTCGTAGGACAATTCGAACGCGCGTGACAGCGGGCTCACTGGCACATGAATGGCGCCGAGCTTGAGGATGCCGAAGAACACGATATGGAATTGCGGGCAGTTCGGCAGGAACACCGCGACACGGTCGCCCTTGCGGACGCCCTTCTCCATCAGCAACGCTGCGAAGCGATCACTCTGCGCGTCGAGTTCGGCATAGGTGGTGACGTGACCGTAAAAGATCACCGCAGGCTTTTCAGGATTACGCTTGGCCCACGCGCGCAAATATTCGGTGAGCGCCACCTCGCCATGCAGATATTGCGGCTTGTCCGGCGTGCCCTTCGGCCAGGCCTTAGCCCACAGCTCGTGCAGCATGGCGAGATATTCAGTTTCTTTGGCGCTTGCGGTCATCACCGTCTTCCTTGTTCTTGGTCTTGGTCAATTACGTTTCATGGTCGGGTCGAGCGCTACGCGCAGCGATTCACCCAGTGTGTTGAAGGCCAGTGCGGTGAACAGGATGGCGAGGCCGGGCGGATACATCTGCTCGGGCGCGATTTCCATGTTCTGATAGGCGCGCGCCAGCATCGAGCCCCAGCTCGGATCCGGCGGCTGGATGCCGAGGCCGAGGAAACTGAGGCTCGCTTCCGCCAGCAGCGCCGCGGCCAGCAACAGCGTGACCTGCACGATGACGGGCTGGATCGCGTTCGGCAGCACGTGACGCCAAAGAATGCGTGGCGTTGATCCGCCGAAGCAACGCGCGGCATCGACATAAAGCTCATTGCGCACCACCAGCGTGCGCGCCCGGACGAGGCGCGCCAGTTGCGGCGAAAACACGATGCCAACCGAGATCATGCCGTTCGTGAGGCCGATGCCGAGCGCACCTGTCACGGCGATCGCCAGCACGATGGCCGGGAACGACAGGAAGCTGTCGATAACACGGCTGATCACCGTATCGACCCAGCCGCCAAGATAGCCGGCGAGAATGCCGACAGGCACGCCGATCAGAACGGCGATCGTGACCGCAAGGAAGCTCGCATAGAGCGACGCCATACCGCCATAGATCAGGCGGCTGAGCGTATCGCGACCGAGATCGTCGGCGCCCAGCCAATGTTGAGTCGACATGGTCGCCAACGCCGCGTCGAGATCCTGTGCGGCCGGCGCGTATGGCGAGATCCACGGGCCGAGGACCGAGATCGTGAACAGCGCGACGAGGAAAGTCAGGCTGAAAGCGCCGCGTAGATCACTGACGAACCAGCGTACAAAACCCGAGAAACGTCCCGGCCGGCGCTCGGGCGCCATCACAGCATCCGTCATGATGAAATCCTCGGATCGAGGACGCTGTACAGAATGTCTGTGAGCAGATTGAGCGTGACGACAATCAGGACCATGGTGAACACCACGCCCTGCACCACGGGGAAATCGCGGTTCATCGCGCCGTTGACGATCAACCCGCCCATGCCGGGAATCGCGAACACGGCCTCGACCACGACGGTCGCCGCGAGCAGGCGGTTCGCGAGCAGGCTGACGACGGTGAGCAGGTTGACGCTGACATTCTTCAAGCCGTGACGCCACAGGATCGACGATGGCGGCAACCCCTTGGCGTGCAGCGTGCGAACCTGTTGCGACGACAGTATCTCGACGAGTGACGACCGCAATTGCCGCGCCACCTCGGCAATGCCTCCGGACGCGAGCGCTACCGCCGGCAGGATGGCATGACTGAGCGACGCCCACGGATCTTTCATGAGCGATACCGCACCCGTGGCCGGCAGCCAATTGAGCTGCAGCGAGAAGAACGCCACCAGCAGCATGCCGAGCCAGAAATTCGGCACGGCGACACCGAGTGAGGCAATCGCCATGACGAAGCCGTCGATCCACGAGCCGGGCTTGGTTGCCGCGGCAATGCCCAGGGGGATGCCGACCAACATCGCCATGAACAGCGCGAGTGCGACGATCAGCAGCGTATGCGGCAGGCAGCGCTGGATCGAGGTCAGCACCGCTTCGTTGGAAATCAGCGAGCTGGAGAGATCGCCATGCGCCGCCTTCCAGAGCCATGAGCCATATTGCAGCAGGAACGGCTGGTTCAGGCCATAGAGCTCGCGGATTTCGGCGATCCGCTGCTCCGACGCATTGTCGCCAGCAAGCGTCACCGCAACATCGCCCGGCACCAGTTTGAGCAGGCCGAACACGATGAAGGTCGACAGCACCACCACCGGGATTGCCTGCAGCAGGCGACGACCGATGATGCGGAGACGTCCGGAATTCAACATGCGCAATTCACACCAGTTAGGGACGCCGCGATGATCGCGGCGCCGGTTGCTGTGTCGGACGGATTAGCCGAGCGAGATGTTTTCGAATTTCGGCTTGCCGAGCAGATTGGGCTTGAAGCCCTTCACCTTGGCGGACAGCGCATCGAGTTCAAACTGGAATGCGAGCGGTGCCGACAGGGCGTTCTCCACCGTGAATTTCTGGATCTTGGCGAACACATCGGCGCGCTTGGCGAGATCTTCGCTGACACGGCTCTCCTGGATCAACTTCGACAACTCCGGCTCACCGCTGCGGCCCGCATTGTAATAAGCGCCTTTGTCGAAGCTCAGCCCGTAGGTCATGCTCGGATCCGGACGCCCGGTCCATGCCGAGACAAGAAGGTCGAACTTTTTCTCGGTGGCAAAGAACTGCGCGCTGATTTCGGCGATGGTGCCGCGGGTGAATTTCAGGCGGATACCAGCCTTGCCGAGCTGATCCTGGATCACCTCGCCACGCCGCACGGAATCCTGATCCATATAGCCGCCTATGGTCAGTTCGAGACCATCCTTGTAGCCGGCCTCGGCGAGCAGCTGCTTCGCTTTCTCCGTATTGTTGGGATACATCCCCGCGACGTCCTTGTTGAATGCCCAGTGCGAGCTCGGCAGCGTCATGCGCGCCGGTTCGCCAAGGCCGTTGAGCGCCGCCTTGACGAAAGCATCGCGGTCGAGCGCGAAGTTGATCGCCTGACGGACCTTGACGTTGTCGAGCGGCGCGCGGCCGTAATTGAAGTAGACCTGAATGCAATACAATGTCGGCGAGCTGACGGTTTCCAGATTCTTGGCGCGCTCGATCACCGGCTTCAATCGCGCCGGCAGCTGGAACGCCATATCGTTCTGGCCGGCGACGACCGAACGCAAAGCGGTAGCGTTTTCCGGAATGATGTTGAATTCGATGCCGTCCAGATAGGGCCGCCCCTGGCGCCAGTACTGATCATGGCGGGTGACGACGATGATCTCGTTGTCGTTCCAGCGTACGAATTTCCACGGCCCGGCGCCGACCGGCTTGCGGTCGGTCTCATTGCCGAGCGCCTTGATATTGGTCGGCGACACCATCATGCCAGCACGGTCCGACAGAATGGCCGGCAGCGCGGTGTCGGGATTCTTAAGCTTCAGCGTGACCTGCAGCGAACCGGTCACCTCAACCGCTTCCACGCTGGAGAGATCGGGCTTGACGTTGGAGCGCTGATCGGTGCGGTTGCGCTCGAGGTTGAATTTGACGGCCTCGGCATCCATCGGTGTGCCATCGTGGAATTTGATGCCGGCGCTGATGTCGAGCACCATGGTCTTCGGATCGGGGAACGCCCATTTCGCCATCCCCGGCTTCGGCTTCAGCGTCTCGTAATCCCACTCCACCAGCGTGTCATACATGGTCCAGAGGATGCTGTGGTCGGAGCCGGCGCCGCCGGTGGCGGGATCGAGCGACGACGGATTGGCCGGCGCGGCGACCTTCAGCACGCCGCCTTTCTTGGCCTCCAGCGCCCAAGCAGGCAGGCCGAGCGCGCCGGTGGCGGCAGCGCCGCCCATCAGCGCCAGCATGTCACGGCGGCGCAATGTTTGCTTGCCCAGATCAATTGTCTTCATTTGAAAATCTCCCGATGATTATGATGCGCGTTGCGCTTTTTGATTGTCTGGTGGTGGCCCGTCCGCCGTGGCGAAATGACAGGCCACGCGATGTCCCGGCTTGACGTCGCGCCAGGCTGGCACTTCTTTGGCGCAACGCGGTTGCACCGACGGGCAGCGCGTGCGGAAACGGCAACCCGATGGTGGTGCCACCGGGCTCGGAATTTCACCTTCGAGAATGATGCGGCGGTCGACCCGCAAATGCGACGGCAACGGGATCGGCTCGGCCGACAACAGCGCACGCGTATAGGGATGCAGTGGCCGCTCGACCACGTCCTCGGTCGGACCGAGCTCCATCAGCTTGCCGAGATAGGTGACGGCGATACGGTCGGAGATGTGCGAGACCACCGAGATGTCATGGGTGATAAACACATAGGTCAGGCCGAATTCGCGCTGCAGATCGGCAAACAGATTGAGCACGTCGCCGCGGATGGAGACGTCGAGCGCCGCCACCACCTCGTCGCAAACGATGACCTTGGGCCGCAACGTCAGCACGCGCGCGATGTTAACGCGCTGCTTCTGGCCGCCGGACAGCTGATGCGGATAGCGATCGGCGGCTTCGGCGGCAAGGCCGACGCGCTCCAGCACCTCGATGCCACGGCGATGGCGCGAGACATGATCGCCTTCGCCCATGATCTCCAGCGGCTCGACCACGCTGTCGATGATCGTCATGCGCGGATTGAGCGCGGCATTCGGATCCTGGAAGATAATCTGGTAATCGCGGCGGTGCTTGCGGAATGCGCTTGTGCTGAGGGCAGCCGGATCGGTGCCGTCATGCAGAATTTGGCCGTGGCTCGGCGGCAGCAGCGACACCAGCGCACGGCCGAGCGTGGTCTTGCCCGAGCCAGACTCGCCGATAATGCCGAAGGTCTCGCCAGCGCGGACCTCGAAATCCATGCCGTCGATCGCCTTGACTGTGTCGCGGCCATCGCGGGTCGGAAACAGGATCCGCAAGTCACGCACTGCGAGAATCCCGCCGCTGTCCCGCTTGTGGCTCCGCATGCCTGACATTAATTCACCGCTCCCGGCAGCACGAGTTCGGGAGCACGCCAGCAGCGCGCAGTACGACCGCTTTCGATCTCGACCATCGGCTGGCTCTGCTCGCAGCCTGCCACGGCATGCGTGCAACGTGATCGGAAGCGGCAGCCGGCCGGCATCGCATTCGGCGATGGCACACGACCTGGGATCGAGGCCAGCACGCCGCGGCGCGGGCTGAGGCTAGGCAGCGAGCGCAGCAGTCCGGATGTATAGGGATGACGTGGCCGCGTCAGCACGTCATCCACCGGCGCGTCCTCGACGACCTCACCGGCATACATGGTGATCATGCGGGTGCAGGTTTCGGCGACGACGCCAAGATCATGGGTAATGAAGATCAATGCCGTACCGGTGCGCTCGCTCAACGAACGCAAGAGATCGGTGATCTGTGCCTGCACCGTGACATCGAGCGCCGTGGTCGGCTCGTCGGCGACCAGCAGCTTCGGCTTGCAGATCAACGCCATCGCGATCATCACGCGCTGGCGCATACCGCCCGAGAGTTGATGCGGATATTCGTCGCAGCGGCGTTCCGGCGCGGGGATACCGACTTCACGCAACGCAGCGATGGCGCGCTCGCGCCCCTCCGCGCGACTGACCGGAAAATGGATGCGATAGGCTTCGCTGATCTGGTCGCCAACCGTGAAGACAGGATCAAGCGCGCTCATAGGCTCCTGGAAGATCATCGCAATCTCGCGCCCGCGCACGGCGCGCATGCGCCGCGGCGACAGCGTGGCCAGATTGGTTCCGTTGAACAGAATATCACCTTCGATCCGCGCCGATTGCGGCGGCAACAGTCGCAGCAGCGAGAGTCCGGTAACGGTCTTGCCGCATCCGCTCTCTCCGACCAGACCGACGCGCTCGCCCGGCGCGATGGTGAAATTTACGTTCCGGGTGATCGGCAATGCGCCACGCGCCGTCGCGAATGACAGCGAGAGATCGCGTACTTCCAGCAGCGGCTGCGGCGAAACGCCCGCGTCGGGCATTCCAGCAACGCGCGTTGCCGTGGGAGCGGAGATGTCGATCGCACCTGTCATTGCGCTTCGCCAGCCAGAACACGACCAATGACGCCGCGCCTCATCCGCTGCTGCAGGGTTTGCCGGTGCTGCACTTGCACATACGGATGAAAGCCGCAGACGCGTGTCTGTTGGGCTGTTGTCAGTCGGACATGCGCCGACGCAAACAGAGCCGCCATGTTCACCTCCCTTGCCATCCCTGTTCTGCAGATCTTGCATCGGGACGTTCCATCGCGGTCCGGCTTGAGCCGGTATGTATTGAAGCGACAGTAACCCAATGAAAGGTCATCGACTGTCAATTGTCAACAATTGACTTCTGCGGTAGACAGGACCGTATGACGCGGCAAGCGTGCATCGACAGGAGGCAGCCATGGCAGCGACACTTCGCAGGCCATTCAACGATAACCAGCACGACGTCGAACGGAGATTTGCACCGCGTACGATCCCCGACCAGGTTGCGGAGGAACTCGGTGCCGAAATCGTCTCCGGCCGTCGCAAAGCGGGCGAGCGTCTTGTCGAACTCGACCTCGCGCGCGATTTCGGCGTCAGCCGTGGCCCAATCCGTGAAGCGATCCGCATTCTCGAGCGCCGGCGCCTGGTCGACATCTTTCCGCGGCGCGGCGCCTATATCAGACCGCTGTCACTCAAATCGGTGGCTGACCTGTTTAATGTCCGCACCGCACTGTCGATGCTGGCGGTGCGCACCATGGCGACCACGCCGGTCGAAAGCTTCATCGACACACTGGCGCGCCGCTGCGACGAGTTGAGAGTCGCAGTCGAGGTCGATGATCCAATGGCTTTCGCACACACCACGACGCGCGCGGTAAAGACCATTGCGCGCGGCTCGGGCAACGAACTGCTCGTCGAACTGCTCACCGACCTTGCCAATCAAACCGTATGGGAAACCATATGGAAGACGCCGCTGGACTATCAGACCCGCGACATCCGCCGACTCAGCGCCGACCTAATGGCGTCGACATTGAAGGCGATCCGGCAGCGCAAGCCAAACGCTGCTGTCACACATCTCGGTCAGCTTCTGGAAAGTGATCGCGACCGCGCCTTGTCCACCCTATCGCGCATTCGCGGAGAGACATTCGACCTGAGTGCGCTAACACATAGCGATGGGCACGATATTATGCCGGCTGAGATTGCGCCTGCTCCGCGCGGATGAAATTCGACGGGTCGGCAGGCTCAGACGGCAGCTACCGCAATTCATCAGCGAAAACGTAACAGGCGATCGGAGAAGGACTGGTGCTCGCCATCAAGCTGAAGGCGCCGCTTTCGCCGGAGATCGTCGCCGCGGCCGGGTATTTGTGATATCACGAGAGACCGAAGCCGACGCAGATCGAAGAGCTGCGCAAGGAGCTCCGTACTGTCGTCGAGGTGTTCGGCAAGATGCAGTCCGCCCTGCGTCGCAGGCAACTGGGTGACGATCGGATCGCTGCCGACTGCACAACTGGAAACGATAAGCCGACAATGATGAAGGCCGCCTGACAGCCCAATCCACTGCTCTTGCTGCTCCACTGAACCCGAGCCGCGCTATCTGCGACTAATCGGTATGCCACATGCCCTGACACGCGCCTGGACGAGATTGATGGACTGGATCGAGAATGCCGTCCACTTCGTGGACTGGCTGACGGACGACCCATCCCCGACCAACAAATTTCTGGAAGAGCCGCCAATTAAGGAACGAGCCACACCGGACAAACGCTCGACACGCTAGCGCGACGTCACACGGATTTCAGTTGACCGAGACCGATCGCCGGCCACGGGAGCCGCGCCAGCTTGCTGGCGCATAGGGCAGCGCCGTGTATGCCGATGAGCGCCTCACCGGTGCGGCGCCACGCGACACGCGGTTCTTCGGCGCAAACATCCATCCGATCAGGCCAAGCGTTGTTTTGCACGCCGTCGCGGGCGTCGACGCTGCAATCGATGTCGACTTCAATCCAAATTGTCTGGGCATTCAAACCTCCATCCCGGAATTTCGATTACGCCAAAAGGGCGCTCCGAATCCCAGCCGAGATTGAATTTATACACCGCGAATCTTGTGGCGCACTTGCGCTGCATCAAGTCACCAATCAGTGCAGAACGGCGTGCGCCATCTGCTCATCGAACGGCCGTGCGGCCATCTGCGCACGCAGCTCGGCCAGTTCGGTCTCGAGTTGCTGATTGACAAGAATGAGTGCTGCCACGGTACCGCGGGTGTCGCCGTGGCAGGCGGCGATGAGATCGTCGACTTCCGCGTCTAACTTGGTCATTGAAAAAATCTCCTGCCGCGCTTTCGGTTGCCTTCAATAATCGGCTGAGCGTTGCATCAATATTAAACGATACCGGAGTCGTTGGCGTCATCGCCAACGTGCATGAATACCGGTTAAGAGCGCCTTTCCGGGCTCAAAGAATCCACAAGCGACTTTCTGCAATCGGTTTAAGCGACCCGTTTCAATCACCGCGCTGCAACCGCGCGTTGATCGCAAAATCACCTGTTTCTGATTAGTCATAGTCCGCCGAACCGGCTACCGCCGTCAGGCCGATCACGATGCAAATTCAAGGACATGCCAATGATGAACGATGGTCGCCCGTTCGGGCTTTATATCAATGGCCGGTTTCAGCCAGCCTCGACCGGCCGTACCATCAAGATCGAGAACCCGAAGGACTGCAGCCATCTGGCCGATGTCGCCGAGGGGGACGAAAAGGATATCGATCTGGCCATCGACGCCGCCGAACGCGCCGGCAAAATCTGGGCGGCGACACCGGGCGCGGTCCGCGGCGACATCATGCACCGGGCCGGCGAACTTCTGGCCAAAAAGCTCCCCGAACTGGTGACCATCGAGGTCGATCAGATCGGCCGCGCCCGCCGCGAAATGACCGCCCAGCTAGGCCGGCTGCCGGAATGGTTTCGCTATTTCGGCGCTCTGGCGCGCACTCATGAGGACACCGTGCCGCCGTTCGGCGGCAACTTCCTGAATTATACCCGCCGGGTCCCGCTCGGCGTCGTCGGCCATGTGACGCCATGGAATCATCCGTTGCTGATCCTCACCAAGAAGATCGCGCCGTCGATGGCGGCGGGCAATACGATGGTGGTGAAGCCGAGCGAATTGGCGCCGATCACACCTCTGCTGCTCGGTGATATCTTCAAGGAAGCCGGCGTGCCCGACGGCGTCTACAATGTCGTGCCCGGCTATGGAGCCACCGCCGGCAAGGCGCTGACCACCAGCAAGCGCATCAAGAAGATCGACCTCACCGGCGGCACCGAGACCGGCAAGATGGTGGCGTCCATGGCTGGCGCCAACCTCACCAAGGTCGCAGCCGAGCTTGGCGGCAAGGCCGCGGTCATCCTGTTCGATGATACACCCATCGAGCGCGGCGTCGCGGCGGCCCTGTTCGCCTCGTTCATCGCAACCGGTCAGACCTGCGTCCAGGGTGCGCGGCTGCTAGTGCAACGTTCCGTGCATGACACCGTGGTCGCCGAACTGGTGAAGCGCACTAACGCGATCCGGATCGGCGATCCGCAGGACATGGCGACGCAGATGGGCCCGCTGGTCTCGGCCAAGCAGCGCGAGCTGACCGAACGCTACGTCAAGATCGGACTCGAGGAAGGTGCGACGCTCGCCGCGGGCGGCAAGCGGCCGGACGGCAAGGCCTTCGAGAACGGCTATTATCATCAGCCGACGATCTTCACGAACGTGACTGGCAGCATGCGCATTGCGCAGGAAGAGATCTTCGGGCCGGTCGTCGTTGTGATCCCGTTCGACACCGAAGAGGAAGCCATCGCGCTGTCCAACGGCACCGAGTTCGGGTTGGCCACCTCGATCTGGACCCGCGACGTCACCCGCGCGCACCGCGTGGCACATCAGCTCGAGAGCGGCATCGTCTGGATCAACGACCACCACCGCATCGATCCCTGCTCGCCCTGGGGCGGCTTCAAGATGAGCGGCATCGGCCGCGAGAACGGCATTGTCGCCTATGAGGAATACACCCAGATCCAGAACGTGATCGTCAATCTCTCGGACGAGCCGTTCGACTGGTATGCCGATGATGGGCAGGAGAAGCGGTATAGCTGAGACGAACGTCGTTTCATTAGACAGGCAAGGCGCCCCTCCACTCGGTCGTCATACGCGGGCTTGACCCGCATATCCATCCTCGCCCAACGCTCGAACATGCGGCCTGAAGTTGGATTGCCGGGTCAAGCCCGGCAATGACGTGAGGAGGGGTGCGAGCGCATCACCATCGATTCTAGCTTTCTAAGCCAACACTAACCGAACCCTGCCACCGCATGCGGCACATAGGGCGCTTCGAGCGAGGCGATCTCCTCACTCGTCAGCTTCAACGACAGCGCCGCCACCGCATCGGTCAGATGCGCCGGCTTCGATGCACCGATGATCGGTGAGGTGATGCCTTTTTTCTGCAGCAGCCAGGCCATCGCGACCTGCGCCTGCGGAACGCCGCGCGCCTTGGCGACGGCAGCAACCTGCTCGACGATCTTGCGATCGGACTCCTCGGACTGCACATAGAGCGTCTTGCCGAATTCATCGGTATTTTGACGCTCGCTGGTCTCGTCCCAGGCCCGCGTCAGGCGCCCGCGCGCCAGCGGGCTCCACGGCATGACCGCGATCTTCTGGTCGGCGCAGAGCGGCAGCATCTCGCGCTCTTCCTCGCGGTTCAGCAGATTGACATGGTTCTGCATGCTGACAAATTCAGTCCAACCGTTCAGCCGCGAGGTATAGAGCGCCTTGGAGAATTGCCATGCATACATGCTGGACGCGCCGATATAGCGGACCTTGCCGGCTTTCACGAGGTCATGCAGCGCTTCAAGCGTCTCCTCGAGGGGCGTGTTCTTGTCGAGGCGATGGATCTGGTAGAGATCGATATAATCGGTGCCGAGCCGGCGCAGGCTGTGATCGACCTCGGTCATGATCGCCTTGCGCGACAGGCCTGCCCCGTTCGGTCCCGGCCGCATCCGGTTGAAGACCTTGGTCGCCAGCACCACATCGTCACGGCGCGTGAAGTCCTTCAGCGCGCGACCGACGATCTCTTCCGAGGTGCCATCCGAATAGACATTCGCCGTGTCGAAGAAATTGATGCCGAGCTCAATCGCCTGCTTGATCAGCGGCCGGCTCTTGTCCTCGTCCAGCGTCCATGCATGCGCGCCGCGATCGGAGACGCCATAGGTCATGCAGCCCAGACACAGACGCGAGACGTCCAGGCCGGTGTTTCCAAATTTCACGTAATCCACTGCGTTTCTCCCTTGTTATTCTATTTGTGTTTCACGAATTCGGCGAAGGCATCGGCATAATCGGGATGCCAGCGCGACAGCGCCGGTCGATTTTCCACGACGTCGCCGATGGCCCACAACATGCGGCGTTCGTCGAGTGCGCGCGGCACGTCGTTGTCCGGACACAGGATATAGAAGTCGCCGGCGTCGAGTCGTTGCATCATGAAGTCCACGGTCTGCTCGGCTGTCCACGCTGCATCCGGCTTCTCGCTGCGCCCGCCAACTGCGAGCGGCGTGAAGACAAAGCCGGGGATCAGCAGATGTGCGGAGACCTGACATCCCACGGTGTTGCGCAGCTCGTGCGCCAGCGCTTCGGTATAGGCTTTCACGCCGGCCTTGGAGACATTGTAGGCGGGATTGCCGGGCGGCGTTGTAATGCCCTGCTTGGAGCCCGTATTGATGATCAGGCCCGGCCGCTTGCGCGCGATCATGTCCACAGCGAAGGCCTGACAACCATTGACGATGCCCCACAGATTGACGCCGAGCAGCCGCTCCCAATTCTCGCGCGGACCGAGCGCCGAGGTCGGCACCTGAATGCCGGCATTGTTCATCAGCACATCGCAGCTGCCGAAACGGGCCTGCACATCGGCCGCGAGGCCGGTCATCGCGGCGACATCACTGACATCGACCGCGGCTGTCATCACATCGTCACGTCCGCCGCGCGCCACGCTGGCGATTTTGCCGGCCGCGTCCGTCAGGCGATCCTCGCCGAGATCGACAATGCAAATGCGCAGGCCCAGCCGCGTAAAGGCCGTCGCCGCGGCAAGGCCGATGCCCGAGGCGCCTCCGGTGATGACGGCAACAGAACCTGGGGACAGAGCGGGATGGGACATGATGTTCTCCGGTACCGGGAGGTTGCGTCCATGCATATAGCATCAACGCGCATCTTCGCATTTCACATGATCGCTAGCGATCGGCGTCCATCCGCGCATGACTACGATTTCTTCCCGTGAAACACCTCGTTCACGGTCTTGATCGCGCCGGTGTCCGACGCGGCATAGCCGGGCAGCTTGACCACCACGTCATGAAACTCTGCGCTGCGCAGCAATGCGAGGATATGCTGCATCGGTTCCTGATCGAGCAATGTCTCGCGGCAGACGAAATAGTAATCCTCGGTCAGCAGCCGCACGAAATCCAGCCCGAATTGCCGCGCCGCAGCCTCGACGCCGAAGGCCACGTCGGCCATGTCACTGGCAACATAAGCGGCGACTGCCGCATGAGTGAACTCCACCTGCTGATAACCATTGATCTGCTCAGGATCGATCTTGTGTTGGCGAAGCAGCTGATCGAACAGCAACCCCGTACCGGAATCCTGATCGCGATTGACGAAGCGGATCGCGGGATTGATCAGCGCTTCCATCGATGTGATGCGCAGCGGATTGCCGGGCTTCACCATGAGGCCCATTTCGCGGGTCGCGAAACCGACGACGCGATGGACGCGGTTGTCGACCCACTCCTTGCAGGCATTGACGCTGCGCTTGCGCAATTCGCCGCGCGGCAGATGCACGCCGGCGAGATCGCAGGTGTTATGCGCCAGCGACACCAGCGAGGTCTGGTTGCTGACATAGCGTAGATCGATGCCCGTGCCCGCCGTGGTGTTCAGCATCTCGCGCAATTTCGACACGGCAAAACCGTGACTGGCATGAACGCGGATGACCGCAGGATGGTTGGGCAGCAGCTCCTTGAGTTCGGTCGCCAGTTCCTGCGCCAGATTGTCGAGCTGCGGTCCGAGCCGCGCTTCCAGCCGTTCGCCGGCCCAGACCAGTTTCTCGCCAAATGCCGTCAGCTTGGTGCCCTTGCCCTTGCTCCGCTCGACCACCGGCACGCCGAAGAAGGCCGACCAGTCATTCACCAGGCTCCACGCATGGCGGTAGGACAGCTGGTTGCTGCTGGCCGCGAGCGTCAGCTTGCCGGTTTCGTTGATGTCCTTGAGAAAGCCGAGCATCACCGATGTCGGCTGGCGCGAACCCGGCTTGCGGAATCGCCAGATGGTTTCGATATCGATGCGCATCGTGCTTCCTATCGCCCTGCCACCTATGTTCGCGATTGCATATGTGCCGCCGCGCCGTGACTCACGTTCTCATATTTACTGTCAATGCCCCTCCTGATCCGATCGTCGAAACATCGGGAGGTATACACTATGCCAGAGATCTCACATGCTGATCTTGCCATTTCTGCATCGTCGAAACTGACGCGCAAACGGCTCCTCATCGACGGCCAGCAGGTCGAGCCGTTGTCCGGCCGATATTTCGATGTCCTCAATCCCGCGACGGGCGAGATCATCGCCGTCGTCGCCGAAGCCGACAGCGGCGATATCGACCGTGCGGTCCGCGCGGCGCGCAGGGCGCTCGAGGGTCCGTGGGGCCGCATGCGCGCGGCCGATCGCGGCCTCGTGCTGCAGCGTTTCGCACAACTGCTGGAAGATCACGCGCAGGAACTGATCGCGCTGGAAAGTCTCGACACCGGCAAGCCGCTCGCCGCCGTGCAGCGCCAGGACCTGCCTGCCGCCATCGACACGCTGCGCTACTATGCGGGCTGGGCCGACAAGATCAACGGACAGGTGATCCCGGCGCGCCATGATGCACTGACCTATACGGTGCGTGAGCCGATCGGCGTCGTCGGCGCCATCGTGCCATGGAATTTCCCGCTGATGATCGGGATGTGGAAGATCGCACCGGCGCTGGCCTGTGGCTGCACCGTCGTGCTGAAGCCGGCCGAGATCACGCCGCTTTCGGCACTGCGGATTGGCGAACTGGCACTGGACGCCGGCCTGCCGCCGGGCACGCTGAATATCGTGCCGGGATTTGGCAAGACCGCCGGCCGTGCCATGGTCGATCACCCCGACATTGACAAGATCACCTTCACGGGATCGCCGACCGTCGGCCGAGAAATCCTCGCCGGCGCTGCCGGCAATCTGAAGCGCGTCACGCTCGAACTCGGGGGCAAATCGGCCAATGTGATCTTCGACGACGCCGATCTGGATTCCGCCACCAAGGCCGCCGCTTCCGGCATCTTCTTCAATTCCGGCCAGGTCTGCTCGGCCGGTTCGCGCATTCTCGCGCATGCGTCGGTCTATGACGAGGTCGTGGAGCGCATGACGACCCGCGCCAAGGCCATCCGCGTCGGCGATCCCACGCAGTCCGGCACGACGATGGGACCGATCGTCTCGGAACTGCAGATGAAGCGGGTGCTGGACTATGTCGATATCGGCACCAAGGAAGGCGCCATCGTGACGATCGGCGGTACACGCATCGGCGATCGCGGCTATTTCGTCGCGCCTACGGTGTTCGCCAATGTCGAACACGAAATGCGCGTCTCGCAGGAAGAGATCTTCGGTCCCGTCGTCAGCATCATCAGATTCTTCGATGAGGCTGATGCCATCAGCAAGGCCAATGGCACGAAATACAGCCTCGCCGCCGGTGTCTGGAGCTCGGATATCGGCCGCGTGCAGCGCTTCGCCAAACAGGTGAAGGCAGGCACAGTCTGGATCAACACCTATGGCTATACGGATGTCCGGCTCCCCTGGGGCGGCTCACGCGATTCCGGCTTCGGCCGCGAGCATGGCGATGCGGCGCTTGAGAACTTTACCGAGCCGAAGGCCGTCTGGATGAATCTCAACGTCTGAGGCACCCAGCGCATCCTTGCGCCACACAATTGGCTGTTGATCGTTATATTCTTATGGATATAACGATTGCCGGTCAATTGCGTGTGAGCCCTTCTTCATGAACCGTCACCGGCGTTCTGCCGTCGCCCTGCGTCATGTCGCTTTCGAGGACCTGGGCCTGCTGTCGTCGGTACTGGATCGTGAGGGATGGGACGTCTCGTTCTGCGATGCCGCCATTGATGACGTCTCCCACCGCTCCATCGAAGATGCCGACCTCCTGATCGTGCTGGGCGGCCCCATCGGCGTCTATGAGGCCGACGCCTACCCGTTCCTGACACGTGAGATCGCCCTGCTGGAACGGCGTCTCGCGCAGGGGCGCCCGACGCTCGGCATCTGCCTTGGCGCACAATTGATGGCCCGCGCACTCGGCGCCCGCGTCTATGCCGGCGATATCAAGGAGATCGGCTGGGGCCAAGTATCCCCGACCAAGCAGGGCGCGGCCTCATGCCTCGCGCCGCTGGCGGAGGATGGCGCCAGCGTTCTGCATTGGCATGGCGACACCTTCGATCTGCCGGAGGGCGCCATTCGCCTCGCCTCGAACGACGCCTATGACAACCAGGCCTTTGCCTATGGTCGCCATGCACTGGCGCTGCAGTTCCATCTCGAAGCCGATCCACGGCAGCTCGAGGAATGGTATGTCGGTCACGCGGTCGAATTGGCCGCCGCCGGCATTCCCATCGCGCAGCTGCGTTCAAACACCGCTGCCGTCGCCAACCGACTGCCAGTTCAGGCCGATCGCATTTTCACGCGCTGGATCCGCGAGATCGGTTGAACGATTCCAGACGCGAATTCACGATCGTGAATTGGTCGCGAAGATCACCCATGCAGAACGCTGCAGATTCCCCGCCTTTACCCGTTTCGTGAAAACGATATATTTCGCGCGCTACAACGACACTTCAAACAAACGTCCGGGAGGATCACATTATGGGCTTGATGCAGCCAATCTCAGCCACCGCGCACCCTTACGCGAACGGCTCCTACAAGCAGATGCTGATCGACGGCAAATGGGTCGATGCGAAGTCGGGCAAGAAATTCGAGACGCATAACCCCGCTACCGGTGAGCTGCTAGCCACCGTCGCCGAAGGCGATGCTGGGGATATCGACCTTGCGGTCGCCGCCGCCCGCCGCGCCTTCGAAGGTCCGTGGAGCAAGGCCAAGCCCTATGAGCGCCAGGCGCTGCTGCTGAAATTCGCCGAGCTCGTCGAGAAGCATTTTGACGAACTCGCTTTGCTCGATACGCTCGATATGGGCGCGCCTGTCATGCGCACCTTCGCGGGCAAGCAGCGCATCCTCGGCATGCTGCGCTTCTATGCCGGCCAGGCCACGCTGATCTATGGCGAAACCATCGAGAATTCGCTGCCGGGCGAAATCTTCTCCTACACGCTGAAGGAGCCAGTCGGCGTCGTCGGCGCGATCATTCCGTGGAACTCGCCGCTGTCAGCCAGCATCTGGAAGATCGGCCCTGCTATCGCCACCGGCTGCACCATCGTGCTGAAGCCAGCTGAAGAAGCCCCGCTGACCTCGCTACGCCTCGGTGAGCTGGCCTTGGAAGCCGGCTTCCCGGCTGGCGTCATCAACGTCGTGCCGGGCTATGGCGAAACCGCCGGCGCCGCGCTGGCCTCGCATATGGACGTCAACAAGGTCGCTTTCACCGGTTCCCACTTCACCGGCCAGTCGATCATCCGCGCCTCGGCCGGCAACCTCAAGCGCGTGTCGCTCGAGCTCGGCGGCAAGTCGCCGAACATCGTGTTCTCCGATGCCGATCTCGATGCGGCTGTTCCTGGCGCTGCCATGGCGGTGTTCGCAAATTCCGGACAGATCTGCAGCGCCGGCACCCGCCTGTTCGTCGAAAAGAGGATCTATGACGAATTCGTTGGCCGCGTCGCCGAATTCGCTGGGAAGTTAAAGGTCGGTAATGGTGCCAACCCCGACACCCAGCTCGGGCCATTGGTCTCCAAGGAACAGCTCGACCGCGTCACCGGCTATCTCACCACCGGAAGCGGCGAAGGCGCCAAGGCGCTGTCCGGCGGTGGCCGCCTGATGGACGGCGAACTGTCGAAGGGCTTCTTCGTGCAGCCGACCGTGTTCGCCAACGTCCAGGACAGCATGAAGATCGCGCAGGAAGAGATCTTCGGGCCGGTGATCTCCGCGATCTCGTTCACCGACATGGACGAGCTAGTGCAGCGCGCCAACAACACGACCTTCGGTCTCGGCAGTGGCGTCTGGACCAGGGATGTCAGCAAGGCGCATCGCCTCGCGAAGTCCCTGCAGGCCGGCTCGGTCTGGATCAATTGCTATCAGGCGATGGATCCTGCCGTGCCGTTCGGCGGCTACAAGATGAGCGGCTATGGCCGCGAGTCCGGCGTCCATCACATCAACGAATATCTGAACATCAAGGCGGTCTGGATCAACACCTGATCGCCGCTGTCCTCGAAAGAGAAAAGGCGCCGAGCAACGAGCTCGGCGCCTTTTCTTTGCGCCGTCATTGCAAGGAGCCGTTGCGACGAACATTGGCGATTAAGCAGCCGGCGCGGCACCGTATCGATCGCGCAGCTTGCGCTTGAAGATCTTGCCGGTCGACTCGCGCGGCAGCGCCGTGTGGAAGTGGATTTCCTTCGGCACCTTGAAGTTGGCAAGCCGCTGCTTGAGATAGGCTTGGATCTCGGACGAGGAGAGCTGCGTATCATCTTCGAGTTCGACGCAGCCCACCAGTCGTTCGCCGAATTCGTCGTCGGGCACGCCGAACACCGCGCAGTCCCGCACGCCGTTCATGCCGATCAGCGTGTTCTCGATCTCGGCGGGATAGATGTTGACGCCGCCGGAGATGACCATGTCGCGCTTGCGATCACACATGAAGAGATAGCCGTCCTCGTCGAGATAGCCGACGTCACCGACGCTGATCAGGCCCTCGCGGCCGGCTTCGGCCCGTGCGTCGGGGCGGCCCTGATAGTCGAAATCCGGCACCGAGGTCTGCCGCATGAAGATTTCACCGGGCACATTGACCGGACATTCCTTGCCGTCCGCATCGAAGATCTTAACCATGCCCCCCTCGATGGTGCGACCGACGGTGCCCGGCTTCCTCAGCGCCTCCTCCGATGAATGCCAGATCGGTACCCCGGTTTCGGTGGAACCGAGATATTCGTTGATCACCGGTCCCCACCACGCAATCATCGCCTGCTTGACATGGATCGGGCACGGCGCTGCGCCATGGATGATGAAGCGCAGCGACGACAGGTCGTAGCGCGACTTCACCTCGTCCGGCAGACGCAGCAGCCGCACGAACATAGTCGGCACCATATGCATGTTGGTGATGCGGTGCTTCTCGGTGAGCTGCAGCAGATCCTCGGGATCGAAACGCGGTTCGAGCACGATCGTGCTGCCATGACGGAATGCCATCAGCCCGTAGGAGCTTGGCGCCGAGTGATACATCGGCCCGTTCATCAGGATGATCTGATCCTCGTTCGGCTTCAGCCCATAGGCGATGCCGCCGACGCGCTCGGATGCCGCAGCCTGTTCCGGCGTCATGGCCGCGCGGGTCACGCCCTTGGGACGGCCCGTGGTGCCCGACGTGTAGAACATGGTCAGCGCGCGCTTGGGAACGTTCTCCATCGGCGCATGCAACTCGCGCCAGACATCGAAGTCCGTGGCGCCTGCAGGCACCTCGGTCGCAGCTTCGGCAACACCATAGGCGACTGCGATCTCCGGCGGCGTGCGGACGATCAGGATCGGAAATCCCGCGGGCAAATTATCTTTGATCTGCGGCAAAAGATCAGCGTGGCAGACCAGCAGTTTCGCACCGCTGTCGGCGAGGATGTAGCTGACCTCCTCACCTTTAAGGTGCCAGTTGATCGGGACCACACGCGCGCCGAGCGCACCTGCGCCGAACGCCGTCTCGAACAGCGCGAAATCGTTGCGCAGCATCATGCCGACCGGCGCATCGGCGCCTGCGCCGAGGCTCTTGAACCCGGTCGCCACCTTGGCGATGCGCTGCATGATGTCCGGATAGCTGATCGCCCGGTCGCCGCTGATAATCATTGTCCGCCCTTATATTGTTCTTGAATCGATCGAAGCCATCGCTGGCTTCGATCCTTGTTCTGTCGATGTGATGGTACAGATGCTCACTGGTCGTCGAGCAATTCGCCGAAGCCTTCCCAGTTCTTGCCGTTGAAACGGCGCAGCCGCAGTTGCTGGAACGAAAGATAATCATCCTTGTCGGTATTGACCGTGACGCCCGACAGCAACAGCGGCAGCTTGACGTTCTTCATCGACGTCGCCTGACGCAGGATATTCTCCCGGCTGACGTCATCGCCGCACGCTTTCAGGATATGCGTGATGAGATGCGCATTCAGGAAGCCGGTCGCATAATTGGTGTTGCGCGGATCGGCTGACGGCAGGCTCTCTTTCATGAAAGCGAAATAGGCCTTCACGTCCTCGTCGTTGGCCCATGACGCGTCGTTGATGTCTTTCTGATAACTCGACGTGATCAGGCCAGTGGCGTTATCCAGACCTGCCGGCTCCAGAAAGGTGATCGACGAGGCGGACGTGGGGACGAACATCAGGTCCGGCTTCCAGCCGATTTCCGCAACGCCCTTGATCATCTGCGACGAGAATTTGCCAACCACCGCGCCAAACAGCACATTCGCGCCGGACGACTTGAGCGCCGCAAGCTGCGACGAGATCGTCGGCGCACTGGTCTCATAGGTCGCTTCGGATACGATCATACTGGCGGCCTTGTCGCCCAGCGCACGTTTAAAGCCAGCCACATAGTCTTTGCCGAGATCGTCGTTCTGCGCGAGAATGGCGATCTTGGCATCCGGCTTGGTCTTCAACACGTGCTTGGCGTAGACAACGCCTTCCGATTCATAGGCGGCCATGCCCGGCATGGTCCACGGAAAACCTTTCGGATCCGCCCATTTGGTCGCCCCTGATAGCACGAACAGCTGCGGGATTTTCTTGCTGTTCAAATAGCGATGCACCGCGTTGTTGGTCGCGGTGCCGAGCGTCCCGAACATCATCAGAACCTCATCCTGCTCCACCAGTTTGCGGGTCTGCTCCACGGTCTTCGGCGGCGAATAGGCGTCATCGAGACTGATGAACTTGATCTTGCGCCCGTTGATGCCGCCTTCGGCGTTGAGCTTGGCAAAATAGGCTTCCTGCGCGCGGCCGATCACGCCGAAGCCCGAGAGCGGACCGCTATAGGGAAGCGTCTGCCCGATCTTGATCTCTTCCTTGCTGTTGGCCACAGCTTGCGTCGGCGCATTCACGCAGACGGCAAAAGCGAACAGCCCAAGCGTCCTCAGCATGACCGATGTCATGATTGTCTTCTCCCCGTTATATTTTTATCGGGCCGCGCTTATGCGCGTGCCCGTCTCGCAAAGTCTCCGGTCGCTTCCGCATATTCGCGCTTCAGGCGATCCACGAGTTCTGCCACCGGGGGAGCATCAACGATCTGGCCGATACCCTGGCCGCAACCCCAGATGTCCTTCCAGGCCTTGACCTTCATGTTACCGCCGGAGCCGAAGTTCATCTTGGTCTTGTCAGCCACCGGAAGATTGTCGGGATCGAGGCCGGCGGCTGCGATGGACGGGCCGAGATAGTTGCCGTGAATACCGGTGAACAGGTTGGTGTAGACCGTGTCATGCGCGGCGAATTCGGTCAGCGCCTTCTTGTAGGCCGGGTCGGCATTGGCTTCTTCGGTCGCAATGAAGCGCGTGCCCATATAAGCGAGGTCTGCGCCGAGCGCGAGCGCCGACGCAATCCCGTAGCCGTCGGAGATTGCACCAGATACCAGCACAGTCCCCTTGAACCACTGCTTCACTTCGCGCACCAGCGCAAAGGGCGACAGCGTGCCGGCATGGCCACCCGCACCGGCGCAGACCAGGATCAGGCCATCGACGCCCTGCTCGGCTGCCTTGCGCGCATGCTTGACGTTGATAACGTCATGAAACACGACGCCGCCATAGGAATGCGCGGCCTCGACGATCTCCGAGGGCGGGCGCAACGAGGTGATGATGATCGGAACCTTGTGCTTCACACAGGTTTCCATGTCCTTCATCAACCGGTCGTTGGACGCGTGGCAGATCTGGTTCACCGCATAGGGCGCGACCTTCTTGCCGGGATTCTTCGCTTTGTATTCGCCGAGCTCATCCTCGATGCGCGTCAGCCACTGATCGAGCACTTCCACCGGCCGCGCATTCAGCGCTGGAAACGAACCGACGATACCGGCCTTGCATTGCGCAATGACGAGTTCAGGACCGGAGACGATGAACAGCGGGGAACCGAGCACAGGCAGCTCGAGGGTGCCATCGAGAGCTTTGGGGAGCGACATAGGCGTTTCCTTATATTTTTATAATCGAACTATAGGGGTTGACGGCCCGCGCGTGTTGTTCGAATTTGAACAATAAGCCTTCCGGATTTGATCACATGGACTGGGATCTCTGTCGCACCTTCAATGCCGTGGTCGACGCCGGAAGCTATCTCGGCGCGTCCAGGCAGTTGCGCACCAGCCACCCGACCGTCAGCCGCGAGGTCGCGGCGCTGGAGAAGCAACTTGGCACCAAGCTGTTTGTGCGCTCCGACGAAGGGCTGGTGCTGACGGCGCGTGGCCGGCGCTTTCATGAGAGCACCAAAGCGATGGCCGAGGCGGCGCTGAAAGCGGAAGCCGCCGCCGGCGCGTCGGGCCAGAACGCACGCGGCGTGGTCAAGGTGTCCATCGGGCCGACGCTCGCGAATTTCTGGCTGATGCCGCATATCGGCGCCTTCATCCGCCAGCATCCGCATGTCGAGATCCAGCTGGTGACGCATCCCTTCCCGGTCAGCGTGCGCAAGCGCGAGGCCGACATCGTGCTCCGGCTGTATCAGACCGGCGACGAAAATCTCACCGGGCGGAAAATTGCCAAGCTCGGCGTTGGCTTCTACGCCTCGCGCGATTACGCAGCGCGATGCCCGCTGCCCGAACAGCGGGCCGCTTGGAAGGACCACACTGTCATCGGCTTCGCCGACAAATCGTCGAATTCCGAACTCGGACGCTGGAGCGACCACATCACCAAGGACGCCACCGTCGCCATCCGCTGCTCGTCGCAGGCCGACATGCTCGCAGCGGTCCGCGCAGGGATCGGCATCTGCGTGCTGTCATGCATCGTCGGCGACGCCCATCCGGATCTGGTCCGCGTCGCACCGCAGAAGCTGGCCAGCCTCTCAGACATCTGGCTGCTGGCCCATCCGGACCTCGTCGATCAGCCGTCGGTGCGCGCCGTGCTGGAATTCATCACGGCCTGCGCGCGCGACGACCGCGCGCTGCTACGCGGCCGTTGATGTCGCACCCTTTCCGGGAAATGGCGCCGCACGACTGACATAGCGTCCCTCGCCTTTTCCGCCGACGAGCTTGCCGCCACGCGTCACGAATTTCCCGCGCAGCATCGTTGCCACCGGCCAGCCCGTGATCTCCAGACCTTCATAAGGTGTGTAATCGGCGCCGTGATGCAGGTTCGCCTGGGTGAGCGTTGCTTGGCGCTTCGGATCCCACAGCGCGATATCGGCATCGTAGCCGATGGCGATGGAGCCCTTGCCGGTGAGGCCATAGGTCTTCGCATGATTGGTCGAGGTCAGTGCCACAAACTGGTTGAGCGTGATGCGGCCCTTGCTGACACCTTCCGAGAACAGGATCGGAAGGCGCGTCTCGACACCGGGAATGCCGTTCGGAATCCAGCGGAAGCTGGTACGCGCGTTGGGTGGTTGCTTGCCCTGCACGTCGTCATAGCGAAACGGGCAATGATCCGACGAGAACAGGGAGAATACGCCCTGCTGCAAACCTTCCCAGCATGCCTGCTGGCTGGCGAGATCGCGCGGTGGCGGCGAGCAGACATATTTCGCGCCCTCCATACCCAGATCCTTCAGATCCTCTTCGGTCAGCACGAGATATTGCGGGCAGGTCTCGCCATGGATCGTCAACCCGCGCATCTGAGCGCGGCGGATCTCTTCCATGGACTCCCGATTGGAGACATGAACCACCACCATCGACACATCGACCAGTTCCGCCAGCGAGATAGCCCGGTGCGTGGCCTCGCGCTCAACGACGATAGGCCGCGACTTGGCGTGAAAATACGGGCCGACATTGCCGTCGCGTTCGAGCTTGTCGACCAGAAAGCGGATGGCGTCGTAATTCTCCGCATGAACCTGAACCAGTGCACCGGATTCACGCGCCACGGCCAGTACCTGCAGGATCTGCAGATCGCTCAGTGCAAGGTCTTCATAGGTCATGAAGACCTTGAGCGAGGTGTATCCATCGGCGATCAAGGCTGGCAGCTCCTGCCCGAGTACCGCTTCACTGGGATCGGCGATGATCAGGTGGAAGGAATGATCGATATGGCAATTCTGATCGGCAAGCGTGTGATAATTCTTCAACGCCTCGCGGATCGGTTGGCCCTTCGCCTGCAGACAGTAAGGCATCACGAAAGTGTTGCCGCCGAAGGCTGCGGCGCGCGTGGCGCTTTCGAAATCGTCGGCCATCACGATGCCGGGGCCGGATGGTTGCGCAATATGAACGTGGCTGTCGATACCGCCGGGCAGCACCAGCAGACCGGTTGCATCGACCGTCTCGTTCGCGTCGGTCAGCGCTTCGCCGATGGCAACGATGCGGCCGTTCCTGATACCGACATCGGCTTTGTAGGTTTCGCTCGCGGTTGCAATGGTGCCATGACGAATGACGGTATCGAAAGCGGTCATGAGCAAAACCTCATCAATTCAGCAACGCAGGTTGCATACAGACAAATACTAGACTTGCTGAAACAGCGATCCCCATTGGGTGACGCGTTTGGTATCGACGCCAGCCATCTTCAGGCATTTCCAGACCACCGTGGCAATGGTGTCATAGACCGGAATGCCCGTCTCCCTTTCCAGTTTCGCCGCGGATGGTGCAACTCTCAAATTGGTGCAGATGATCGTGATAGCGTCTGGCTTTTCCTTGGCCACGTCCCGCGTCATATCCTCAAGTTGCACAACGGGCACTTCGGAGAACGAGAAATTATCCTGCAGGCCGAGATGGCGTTCACCCTGGCACGCAAAGCCCAGCTTTTCATAATTCTCCAGAATCCTGGCCTGAACGTCGTCCAGATATGGCGTCACGTACCCCAGACGCTTCACCTTTTGATGTTCAAGAATCTCATTGAGAGCCAACATCGACGTCGTCGCAGGAATCCCGGTTGCTGCGGTGATCTGCTCACACAGGCGGACATCCGCCTCAAAGCCGAGCCAGCCAGAGGATGTTCCATTCCAGCCGATGACATCGACCTTCGCATGAGCCAGCAATTCTGCGGCCCGCAGGATTTCCGAATTGTCGAATTGGGCGAGCGCCTTGTTCGACAGCGCGATCTCCGTGACCTTGAAACGCGAGAAATGCGCCGAGACTTCGGGCAATTCGCCAAGCATAGCAGTCGTGATCGGCTCCAGCGCCGTGTTCGACGAAGGCGTCAGCATTCCGAGAAGCACACGGTTGGTCATGAATGATCCAGAGTTTCGAGGGATGGTTTCGTCCGTTCAGATCGAAGCAGATCGAGAACGTGACGTTTGATTTCGTTGAACTGCGGGCTAGTGATGTCGCGTGGCCGCGGCAGGTCCAACGGGATGATTTCGCGGATACGCCCCGGACGGGCGCTCATCACGGCAACATGCGTGCCCAGCGTCAGTGCTTCGTCGATGCCATGCGTGACGAAAACGATCGTGCCCTGGTGTTCCTGCCAGATCCGGACGAGTTCATTCTGCATATCCATCCGGGTCTGCTCATCGAGCGCGCCGAACGGCTCATCCATCAGGATGACCTGCGGATTCATCAGCAATGCACGGGCGATGCCGACACGCTGATTCATGCCGCCTGACAGTTCGGACGGATAATGATTTTCAAATCCCGTGAGCCCGACCATGTCAATATAGCGCTGTGCTGTTTCGCGGCGCACGGCCTTCTGGCCACCGCGCAGCAGCAGGTGGAAGCCGACATTCTCCCAGACCGGGAGCCACGGCATCAGGTTGGCCTGCTGAAACACCACGCCGCGCTCCGAACCGGGCGCCGTGATCAATTGACCATCGACGGTGACGGTGCCGGATGACGGCTTCTCGAAGCCTGCGATCATATTGAGAAGCGTGGACTTGCCGCATCCGCTGGGGCCGAGCAGACAGAGAAACTGGTTCTTCTCCACCTTGATATTGATGTCGTCGAGAGCCGTGACATCGGCCTTGCGTTTCGCGTCCTTGAAGATTTTGGAGACACCGGAGATTTCGATCGTCGCCATGACCTAGCTCTCCCCGCTCTGGATCGTCGTGTTGCGCTGCCAGTGCAGCACGCGCGCCATCACGAGACGGATGCCGAAGTCGCTGAGAAAACCGAGCAGACCGATGCTGGCCATCGCAGCCAGCACAAGGTCGTAGCGCAGGAAATAATAGGAATCCCACAGCACATAGCCGAGACCGCTTTTCACAGCGACCATCTCCGCCGTCACCGTCAGCATCCAGGCCGAGCCGATGCCGATCCGCAGACCGGCAAAGATGCTGGGCAGTGCGGCCGGCAGCACGATGAAGCGCAGCAGTTGGCGATTGCCGCCGCCGACCATCGCGCCGGCGCGGATCAGATTGCGATCGCAGGTCTTCACGCCGTGAATCGTATTGAGCAGGATCGGAAAAAACGCACCGAGAAACACCAGGAAAATCGCCGGCTTGTTGGCGATGCCGAACCAGATGATGGCGAGCGGAATCCACGACACCGGCGGGATCGGCCGGAGCGTCTGCAGCGTCGGCTCGATGATCACCTCGACAGTGCGGGACCATCCGATGGCGACTCCGATCGACACGGCCAGCGCCGTGGCGATGGCGAAACCCGCGAGAACGCGCGACAGGCTGGCGAGCATGTCGAACAGCCAGTTGCCGCTATAGGTCTGGGTATTGCCGTCGGTGCCGAACACCCAATCCGCCCAAGCCCAGGCCACGGTGGAAGGCGCCGGCAACAGCGCCGCAGGCAGTGCGCCGGACCGGGAAAACGCTTCCCAGCCGGCGAGGATCAGGACCGGCACGATATACCGATCCAGTCGCCTGTACATTGCGAGGGCCTGGGGCATGACCGGGCTCAGTAGCCGAGTTCGGATTTCGGCTTGCCGGTGGCAGCCTCCAGGAAGCGGTAGTCCATGTTCTTCTCAACCGCGGCGGTGACGTCGGAATTGATGTATTTCAGGTCGCGCATCATCGCGGCGATGGCGAGCGCCGATGCACGGTACATCTTCGGATCCGGATCGAGGTTTTCGACAGCGCCTGTGGCGATGGCCTTGTCGAGGCCGGTGATCTTGGAGATCACATCGATCAAAGCCCCCTTGTCCACCGCGACGAATTCATCGACTTTCACAACCGCACGCACGGTCTCTTCGAGCTGCTTCGGCTTATCCTTGACGACATCCGACCGCGTCAGAATCAGGTTGGTGAGCTTTCCTGCAGCCTGATCGTAGGGAAGGCCGAACATCTTGGCGGCCTTGGCCTGAAGGATCTGGGTGGCGAAGGGCTCCACGGTGCAGATCAATTCGATTTCACCGCGACGCAGAGCCTGAAGGTGATCGGAGGGATTGGGAATGTTGACGAACTGCACATCCTTGTTGATGTCGATGCCCTGCTTGGCAAAGGCGCCGCGCATATGAATGTCCTGCGCGTTGCCGCGGGACGCCGCGACGCGGAATGGCTTTCCCGCTGCCTTGTAGTCGGCGATGACTTTCTTGAGCGAAGCCCAGTCATTCGGAACGATCGACAGATCATTACCGACCAACATTGCCGAACCGCCATTGACCTGCCCGGAAATAGCGACCACGTCGAAACCCTTGTCGAGCGCGATCGCATAATGAAGATAGGTCACCTGCGCGACGTCGATGTTCTTCGAGACAAGCGCAGTCAGCGCATCCGTGCCTGTGTTAAATCCAACCGCATCGATCTGAACGCCCTTGGCGTATTGCGGGGTGAGTGACATCGGTGTGCAATGCGCACATTTCGCATAGCCGAGCTTGATCACCGACTCGGACTGGGCCATCGCGGTCGGGGCAATCGATGCCAAACAAAGCGCAATCAGAATGCCGAGCAGATTTTTCTTCATCGTCGCAATCTCCGGAGCGGGTGGCGGTGAATTCACGATACGTCGACCACTCAGCAAGCCTCATGCCAATCCGGATACGATATACAATTATAAAATTATATAGTAATATCAATAACTACGAATTACTATTATCTTGACTTCGATGCTGCATTTTTGGGCGAAGAATGTCGTTTGGAGGCAACCTCGCCACCCGAGAGACTGAACCATGAGTGAGATTGCCCCACGCGCGAAGCTTCGGACGCGCTTCAAGCCGACACGGCTGAAGCTCTCCTCGGATCATTCAAAACGGCCGCTGGACCGTATGTCGCTGCACGATCAACTCGTCGCGAAGGTGCGCGAAATGATTGTCGATGGCGAACTCCAGGCCGGAGCCCCTTTGCCAGAAAAGATGTTGTGCGAAACGTTCGGCGTATCGCGCACACCGTTGCGCGAAGCATTCAAGATACTAGCCTCCGAAGGGCTGATCGAACTGCGCCCTCACCGCACCCCTGTCGTCACCCCGGTCGACAGGGAAGAAATCGCAAACAGCTTTGCGATCATGGTCGCACTGGACGGCGTTGCCGGCGCCGAGGCCGCAATGCGCGCGACGGATGAAGATATTGCCCGGCTCAGTGCGATGCACGACCAGCTTGTTACCCTTCATCGCGAAGCATCGCGCCCGGCCTATTTCAGGCTGAACCAGGACATCCATATCGAGATTACCAGGCTCGCCAAGAATCCCGTGCTCCTCAATATCTGGACGACGTTGAACGCGAATATCTATCGGGCACGGGCCACCGCCAATTATGACGCGGCACGGTGGACGGAATCCGTAAGGGAACACGAGGCTTTCATGGCTCTGCTTCGCGCGCGCGACGCGCAAGGATTTGCAGCCTCCCTCAGCGCGCATACGCGCAAGACCGGCGATGCCGTTCTTGCGACATTGCAGATTGCGACCGACGCGAAGACCTAGCAGGCCTCTATCACGACGAATAAAGCCTGGGCCCGTATCGCTGCACACCGCATAATCGCCAAGCGCCTGCAAAACGTGCTTGGGGCATGGAGCGCAATGGTCCAAACAGGGGCGAAGGACCGCTCCGCGGTTCATAGGCTGATCGATGAAGATTCTCGTTTTTGGCGGCACCGGCTTTGTCGGGCTGAATATCGCGGAAGCCCTGTTGAAGCGCGGCCATGTGGTGACCCTGTTCGACCGTTCGGGCCTGCCACCGGCGGCGCAGCTTGCCTTCGCTGACTATGGCGATAGGCTTTCGGTGATCATCGGCGATGTGCTCGACCGGACATTGATCGACAGTGTCGTCACCACCGGCTTCGATGCCATTGTTCTCGGCGCTGCGATCACGGCAAGCACAGAGCGCGATGCCGCCGATCCGGAAAGCATCCTGCAAGTCAACCTGATGGCGCAAACGCCGATTCTCGCAGTAGCGCGCCGCCATGGCGTCAAACGCGTGATCAATCTGTCGTCCGCCGGCGCCTACGGCGCCTCGGCGTTCAAATATCCCCTGCTCGATGAAGAGCTGCCCTGCGATCCCGTCTCGCTCTACGCGATCACCAAATTTGCATCGGAAAAAGTCGCCGCGCGCCTCGCCGCGCTCTGGCAGACCGATTTCATCAGCGTGCGGCTCAGCGCCGTGTTTGGACCATGGGAGCGCGCAACAGGCGTACGGGATACGCTCAGCCCGCTGATGCAGATTTTCGCGGCGCACGCGAAGCAGAGCGCCGCCATTCTGGTCCGTTCCGGCGTGCGGGACTGGATCTATGCGCCCGATGTCGCCGATGCCATGACTTTGCTGATTGAGGCGCCGAAGACGCAGCATCGCCTCTACAACATCTCAACCGCCACGCCGTGGTCAGCGCTGGAGTGGGGGCAGCAATTGGCGGAATCCCATCCGGGCTTTGTTTGCCGCCTGGCCAGCGTCGGCGAAACCCCAACCATCGATCTGCACAGTGACAGCGACAGGGCGCCGCTATCGGTCGCGCGATTGGAGCAGGAATTCGGATGGCGCGCTAAATTCGGCTGCGCCGACTCAGCCGCGGATCTGATCGACTGGTCGGCGCGGCACAGCATAGGATGATGACATGAGACTTCAGGGGCGTACGGCAATCATCACCGGCGGAGGCTCTGGCATCGGCCAGGCCAGTGCCAGGCTGTTCGCGCAGGAAGGCGCGTTTGTCGCACTGGTCGATCGCGACGAGGCGGCGTTGAAAGAAACACTGGCGATGCTGCCCAATGCAAACGAGGCATCGATGCATGTCGGCGATGTCGGCGACGGCGATTTTGCGCAGACCGTGGTCGGGAAGATCGTCGCGCGGCGCGGTCAGCTCGACGTGTTGATGACCTCGGCCGGCTTTTCCTGCGGCGGCACCGTGGTGACGACAGCGCCAGAAGATTGGGACGCCGTGTTTCGCACCAATGTCGGCGGCACCTGGCTATGGGCGCGCGCGGCCGTCCCGCAGATGCAGAAACAGGGCAAGGGTTCGATCATCACGCTGGCCTCACAACTCGCCATCGCCGGTGGCAAGGGCAATAGCGCCTATATCGCAGCCAAAGGCGCGATCATCAGCCTGACACGCACCATGGCTGTGGATTTCGCCACCGACGGCATTCGCGTCAACGCGATCGCACCGGGCGCGATCGACACGCCGCTGCTGCGCCGCAGTTTCGCGCGCCATGCGGACCCCGAACCCGTGCGCGATGCCTCGCGCAATCGTCACGCCATGAAGCGTTTCGGTCTGGCCGAAGAAGTCGCGCAGACCGCGCTGCATCTGGCGAGCGATGCATCCTCGTTCACGACCGGCACGGTCATGCCGGTCGATGGCGGATGGCTCGCAGCATGAGCGACGCTCTCGCAGCGCTGGAAGCGCAGGTCCGCGACGATCTCCACAAGATCGCCCATCCGAACATGCCGTGGCTGCAGCCGAAATCCGCGCCGGACGGCACAGCCGCGCTGGACGTGCTGATCGTCGGCGCCGGCCAGGGCGGCGTCACAGCGGCCTTTGGCCTGCTACGATCGCAGGTCACCAATATACTCGTTGTCGACAAAAGCGCCGAAGGCCGCGAAGGCCCCTGGCTCACCTACGCCCGCATGCCGACGCTGCGTAGCCCCAAACACTTCACCGGCCCTGATCTGGATATCCCCGCTCTCACCTATCAGTCATGGCACGAAGCCGTGTTCGGGAGGGATCACTGGCAGGCCCTCGACCGCATCCCGCGCGGCCACTGGGCGGACTATCTGCTGTGGTTCAGGCGCGTTACCGGCGTGCCCGTGCGCAATGGCTGCGAAGTCCTCGACATTGCACCTGCCGCGAACGGCTTGCTTGCAGCAACCGTACAGAGCGCCGGCGGCATCGAAACCATCCATGCGCGGAAGATCGTACTGGCCACCGGCCAAGAAGGCATGGGCGACTGGATGATTCCGGAGCAGCTTCGGCACCTCCCCTCATCGCTTTGTGTGAACGCATCCGCCGATATCGATTTCGAAGCCCTGCGCGGCAAGACCGTCGCCGTGATCGGCGCCGGCGCATCCGCCTTCGACAATGCGGCAACCGCGCTCGAAGCCGGCGCTGAGGTGCACCTGTTGTGCCGCCGCGCGGAAATCCAGATCGTGCAACCCTATCACTGGCTGACCTTCCGCGGGTTGCTGCGTCACTTCAGCGAACTCGACGATGCCTGGCGCTGGCGCTTCATGCGCCGGCTCATGGATTTGCGCGAAGGCTTCCCACAGCCGACCTGGGATCGCTGTGCACGGCATGCCGGCTTCCATCTCCACGAAAACGCGCCCGTTCAGTCGGCACAAAAAATAGGCAACCAAGTTACATTGCAGACGCCACAGGGTACCTTCACCGCGGACTTCGTGATCTGCGGAACCGGAATCGACATGGATTTCGCAGGCCGTCGTGAGCTACAGAGCTGCGCCGGCAATATCGCGATCTGGTCTGATCGCTACCAGCCGCCGGATACCGAGTTCAGCCCGCGCCTCGGCCGTTTTCCATATCTCGGCGATGATTACGCGCTGATGGAACGCTTTCCCGGCACCACGCCGTGGATCGCCGACATCCATCTTTTCGCAATTGCGTCCACCATGAGCTTCGGTCCGTCGGGGTCATCGATCAATGCGATGACCACCGCGATCCCGAAACTGGTGCATGGTCTGACGCGCGGCTTGTTCCGCGCGGATATCGAGCGATACTGGACCGCGTTCGAGGCCTACGACGTTCCACAAGTGACCATTGCAAGGGCGACGGAAGCTGCGGCAAAAAGCTAAAGGACCAAATTATCCCGACGGGGAAAGTTCTCCGCTTGGCACCTATCGACCATCGTTTGGCGCGTTCCTTGCTTCAGTGGATGCGTCGCTCGACAGGTCAGGCACTGACGAGTCCGTTCAGAGTTTCCGTCGAATTCAGAGGATAGGGTTATGGGACTGATCTATTCCAAGCAGATGCTCGGCGCCGCCGCAGCGCTGGCATTTTTCACCGCTGCCGTTCCTGCCAAGGCGCAGACCCGCGCCGAGACGCTGCGTTACGTGACCGGCGCCGCCGTCAACACGCTCGATCCCAATATTCCCGGCTCGACCCGCGAAGCCTTCGCTGTCAGCCTCTCGACCTATGATCGTCTGGTGTCGTTCGGCCGCAAGCAACTGAATGGCAAATGGGTGTTCGATCTGGACACCATCCGCGGCGAACTCGCAGAGTCCTACACGGTCAGCCCGGATGGCCTGAAAATCACCTTCAAGCTGCGCAGCGATGCGAAATTCCAGGACGGTTCGCCGGTCACGGCCGAAGACGTGAAGTGGTCGCTCGACCGCGCCGTCACCGCCAAGATCCTTGGCAAGGCGCAGCTGCTGACCGGTTCGCTCACCGATGCCAGCCAGTTCAAGGTGATCGATCCCACGACATTCGAAGTAACACTGCCGCAGCCGGACAAACTGGCCCTGCCAAACCTCGCAACCGTCTATCCGATCATCATCAATTCGAAACTCGCCAAGGCCCACGCCACCGAGGAAGATCCGTGGGCACAGGCCTGGCTCAAGGAAAACACCGCCGGATCCGGCGCCTATATCGTCGAGACCTTCAAGCCCGGCGAGCAGGTCATCCTCAAGCGTAATGACGCCTGGAATCGTGCGCCCGGCAGTAAGCAGGCCTTCTTCAAGCGCCTGATCATCCAGTCGGTGCCGGAGCCGGCAACGCGCGCCAACCTGGTTGAAAAGGGTGACGCCGATATCGTCATCGACCTGCAGGCCAGCGATGCGCAGGCGTTAGAGGCCAAGGGCAAGCTGCAGGTGATCTCGACGCCGCAGTATAACGCCATCACCTTCATCTCCATGAACAACCAGATGCCGCCCTTCGACAAGCCGGACGTGCGTCGCGCCGTGGCCTATGCGCTGCCTTATGACGATATGTTCAAGGCCGCTCTATTCGGACGCGGTGATTTGCTGGCCGGCGCGACCTGGGCCGACGGCAAGCCGCCGAGCGGTGCATTTCCGATCAAGCAGCCGATCAAGCTCGACCTCGAAAAGGCCAAGGCCTATCTGAAGGCTGCAGGCTATCCGGACGGTTTCTCGACCACGTTCAGCTTCAATGTCGGCCAGTCGGCCACGGCTGAGCCGATGGCCGCACTGCTGAAGGAATCGCTCGCCAAGATCGGTATCAAGGTCGATATCCAGAAGCTGCCAGATGCGCAGATGTCGACGCAGATCACCGAGAAGAAGCTGCCCTTCTTCACCGAAGGCATCGTCGCCTGGCTGCCGTCGACCGACTACTTCTACCGCAACTTCTACACCGGCAATCAGCGCTGGAACTACAGCTCTATCGACAATGCCGAACTGACCGCGGTCGCGCAGAAGGCTCGTTTCGAGGCTGACAAGGCCAAGTACGAAGCCGACGGCAAGGTGCTGAACGCGATGAATTTCGACCTGATGCCCCAGATTCCGCTGTGGCAGCCGAGCCAGGACGCGGTGATGGCCTCGAACCTGACGGGCTACACCTATCAGTTCCATCGCCAGGTCGATTACCGCGACCTCAGCCGGAAGTGATTTTCCGAGCAGCACCATGCGAGCGAATCCCGAAGCGCCCCTCAGCGGCGCTTCGGATCTACGCAGCTTGCGAACTTAACTGCAGCGAGCTGCCCTTGGCTTCGAGTAACCGATCATGACGACACTGGGCGCAACGGCCATCCGTGCAGCGCGACGCTTCGCATCCTCGCTTCCTGCATTGTTCGGCGTGCTGATCTTCACCTTCCTGCTGATGCGCGTATTGCCCGGCGACCCCGCAGTATTCTTTGCTTCCGGGCCCAATTCCGGCAAGGAAGAGATCGAGACGATCCGCAAGGAGATGGGTCTCGACAAGCCGGTACCGCAGCAACTTTTCCTGTATCTCTATGACGTCGGCCGCGGCAATCTCGGCCGTTCGCTGATGACGGGCCAGAACGTGACCAAGGACCTGCGTGAGCGCCTGCCCGCCTCCCTCGAACTGACCTTCTCGGCACTCCTGATCGCACTTGTTCTCGCAATCCCGCTGGGTGTCCTTGCAGCGCTGAAACCAGGATCGCTGGTCGATCACGGCGTGAGGCTCTTCTGCGCTCTCGGGGTCTGTGTCCCGACCTTCGTGTCGGGCCTGCTGCTGATCTATATCTTCTATTATCTGTTCGGCGTGTCGCCCGATCCGACCGGGCGCGTCGATATCTTCACGACGCTGCCGCCCGCACATACCGGCTTCCTGTTGATCGACTTTGCGCTCGCCGGCGACTTCGATGGCTGGTGGGCCGCATTCAAGCAATTGATCCTGCCGGCCTGTACAATGGCGCTGTTTGTTATCGCGCCATTGGCGCGTATCACCCGCGCCTCGATGCTGGCCTCGCTCGGCAGCGACTTCGTTCGCACTGCGCGTTCTGTCGGGCTGTCATGGTGGCGCATCATCGTCACCTATGCGCTGCGTAATGCGATCCTGCCTGTCATCACCATTGCCGGCATCGTGTTCTCGACCATGCTCGGCGCCAATGTGCTGGTGGAGAAAGTGTTTTCCTGGCCAGGCGTCGCCTCCTACGCGCTCGATGCGCTGCTGTCGTCGGACTATGCACCGGTGCAGGGCTTCGTGCTGTTGATGGCGTCGGTCTTCGTTATCGTCAATCTCGTCGTCGATGTGCTCTATGGCATCGCCGACCCCAGGATTTCCATCGGATGAGCAGCGCAACACTTCAACACGCCGCCTTCATCCTGCGCGGCAATCCCATTACCGGCATCGCCGCCATCGGCGCCGCGCTGCTGATCTTTGTCGGCATCTTCGGTCCGTGGATCGTACCCTATGATCCCATCGCATCGAACGTTCAGAATGCGCTGATGCCGCCGAGTGCTGCGCATTGGGCCGGCACCGACCAGCTTGGCCGCGATGTGTTCAGCCGCATCATCGTCGCCGCACAGCTCGACCTCGCCATCGCCGTCTCTGCGGTTGGCATCTCCTTTGCGCTGGGCGCTGTCATCGGCGCCCTCTGCGGCTATTCGGGCGGCAAGCTGGATCGCGCTGTTGGCCGCTTCGTCGACGTGCTGATGGCATTCCCGCTATTCGTGCTGGCCATGGCCATGGTCGCTGCCCTCGGCAATCGCGTCGAGAACATCGTGATCGCCACCGCAATCATCAACCTGCCGTTCTATATCCGCTTTGCACGCGCAGAAGTGAACGTGCGCCGCAACCTCGGCTGGGTCGAGGCCGCTCGCGCTTGCGGCGACAGCCATGTCTCGGTGGTGCTGCGCTTTCTGTTGCCCAATGTGCTGCCTGCGATGGTAGTGCAGATGTCGCTCAATCTCGGCTGGGCCATCATCAATGCTGCCGGCCTCTCGTTTATCGGGCTCGGCGTCAAGCCGCCGACGCCTGAATGGGGCATTATGGTCGCTGAAGGCGCGCGTTTCATCTCCACCGGCAAATGGTGGCTGGTCGCGTTTCCCGGCCTGGCGCTGATGCTCGCCGTGCTTTGCTTCAATCTGCTCGGCGACGGGCTGCGTGATATTCTTGATCCGAGACAGCGAACGTGATGACGACACCAAAACCGCTGCTCGATATCGAGAATCTTCAGGTCACCTTTTCAACGCGCCGCGGCCCGGTTGAGGCCGTGCGCGGAATTTCGTTGTCGCTTGCCGAGGGCGAAACGCTGGGGATCGTCGGTGAGAGCGGCTCCGGAAAATCCGTCACGGGTTTTGCGATGACGCGCCTGCTGGATACATCGGGTAAAATTTCCGGCGGCCGCATCAGTTTCCGTGATCGCGACATCACCAAGATGACCAGCGCCAGCCTGCGCGAGATGCACGGCTCGGCGATGGCCATGATCTTCCAGAATCCGCGCGGCGCGCTGAACCCGATCCGCGCCATCGGCCAGCAGATCGCCGATGCCATTCTGGCGCATCGCAAGATCTCCGCCTCCGAGGCACGCGCGCAATCCCTCGAATTGCTGCGGGCGGTGAAAATCCGCGATCCAGAGAAGCGGATGAACGCGTATCCGCACGAGCTCTCTGGCGGCATGTGCCAACGCGTCATGATCGCCATGGCGATCTCCAGCAATCCGGCGCTGCTGATCGCCGACGAGCCGACCACCGGCCTCGATGTCACCACGCAAAAGGTAGTGATGGATCTCCTCGCCAGCATCGCCGCCGAGCGGGGTATGGCGACGATCCTCATCACCCACGATCTCGGCCTCGCCGCCCGCTATTGCCGCCGCGTCGTGGTGATGGAACAGGGCAGACTGGTCGAGGAGGCCGACGCCCTGACGCTGTTCCGGTCGCCGCAGCATCCCTACACCAAGCGGCTCGTCGCAGCGTCGCCAACCGCAACCTCGCGGGTCGAGGATCTCGTGACCGACGACGAGAAGCTGCTGGTACCGGCCGTCCCCCTCGCTCCGCCGCCAAAGCCGGCGCATGGCACGCCGCCGCTGCTGGAAGTTCTCGATCTCGTCAAACGTTTCGACGACGGCACTGTTGGCGTCGAGAATTTCTCGATGGCGATTGCGCCTGGCGAAAGCGTTGGACTTGTCGGCGAATCCGGCTCCGGCAAGAGTACGACCTCGCGCATGATCTGCCGTTTGCTCGATCAGACCGAAGGCGTCATCAATTTCAATGGGCAGTCAATCAGCCATATTCCCGCGCGCGAATTCCACCAGGCGCCGCAGCGCCGCGAGATCCAGATTGTCTTCCAGGATCCGAACGACAGCCTTAATCCGCGTTTCAACGCCTTCGATTGTATCGCGCATCCGCTGATCCGCCTGCTCGGCATGCGCAATGGGGCGGAGCTGCGCCAACGCGTCGGCGAATGCGCTCACCGCGTCGGCCTCCCCGCCAATCTGCTGGAACGGTTTCCGCACCAGCTATCGGGCGGCCAGAAAGCCCGCATCGGCATCGCGCGCGCGATTGCCTGCCGGCCGAAGCTTCTGGTGCTGGACGAGCCGACGGCCGCGCTCGACGTCTCCGTTCAGGCGGTGGTGTTGCAGCTCCTTGACCGTCTGCGCCGCGAAGACAATCTCGCCTTCCTGTTCGTCAGCCACGATCTCAACGTCGTGCGCATGATGTGTCAGCGGACCATCGTGCTGCGCAACGGCGCCATCGTCGAAGAAGGCGAGAGTCATCAGCTGTTCGACAGCCCGAAAACCTCCTATACCCGCGAGCTCGTCGATGCAGTTCCGCATATCGAGATGATCGCCGCGGAAAAAATGGCCGCCGGCGCCTAGCCGCGGGTGGCCAGCGGCGAAAGGCCCCAACTGTCGGCCTTGTCCGGTTCCATTGGCGTAACCATACCGACTATAGTGTGAGTTGTACCGGCGCCGGATACCTTGCATCCGCGCCTTATCTCGCAGAACATAAGACCAAGCGTCCCCAATGACGCAATAAAATCGGGAGGATTCCGTGCGGATCAAAGCCGTTCACGTTGCCTTGCTTGCCGTCATGGCGAGCTGTTCTGCGATCACGACCGGCGCGCACGCCCAGTGGCCGCAGAAACAAGTCACCTTCATCGTTCCCTTCGCCGCCGGTGGTGGCACCGATGCCTTTGCGCGGCCGCTGGCGGCGCAGCTCGACACCCAGCTCGGCAAGCGCGTCATCATCGAAAACCGCGCCGGTGCCGGGGGCACGGTTGGCGCTTCGGCGGCTGCCAAGGCGGCGCCTGACGGCTACACCTTCTTCATGGGCGCCGCGCATCACGCGATCGCCCCGTCGCTCTATCCCACCCTCGATTATGACATCGAGAAAGACTTCATCCCGGTGGCGCTGATCGCACGACCACCGCAGGTTATCGTGGTCAATCCAGACAAGGTCGCCGCCAAGACACTGGGTGAATTCATCGCCTATGCGAAGGCCAACCCGGACAAGCTCTCTTATGGATCGGCCGGCGCCGGCACGACGCATCACCTGGCCGGCGAGCTGTTCAAGATCCTGACCCAGACCAAGATCCAGCACGTGCCCTATCGCGGCGCCGGACCGGCAATGCAGGACCTGATCGCCGGTCACGTCCCCGTCGTGTTCGACGGTCTCGGCTCGTCCGCCGCGCCAATCCGCGCGGGGCAACTCCGCGCGCTGGCGATTGCCGCTCCGAAGCGCGTGGCAGCCTTCCCCGATCTGCCGACCGCGGCGGAAGCCGGTTTGCCGAATTATGAAGTCGCCACCTGGTACGGGCTGTTCGCCCCCAAGGGCACGCCGCCCGACGTGGTCGAGCGCATGGCGAAGGAATTGAAAGCTGCATTGCAGGTGCCGGCGATCAAGGAAGCGTGGGAACGCAACGGCTCCGATGTGCCCGATGTGGCCGGTGCCGACTTCGGCAAGATGGTGTCGGCCGAGGTGGCGCGCTGGCGCAAGGTCGTGACCGAGGCCAACGTCAAGCTGGATTGACCTGGTAGAATTACGAAGCCCGCCAGACGCAGAGTCTGGCGGGCTTGATTTTATACGGAAACGACTTCCGCCTGCCTGGCACCCGGACCGGCGAACATCGCGCGGCCGGGGATCGCATCCAGCAGTGCGCGCGTATAGGCGTCGCTGGGGTTCTGGAAGATCTTCTGCGTCTCGCCCTGCTCGACGATCTCGCCGCGCCGCATCACCACGATGCGGTCGGCGATTTCAGCGGCGACACGCAAGTCATGAGTGATGAAGATCATGGCGAGGTTCATCTCCTCGCGCAGTTCGGCGAGAAGCTGCAGCACCTGCGCCTGCACCGACACGTCGAGCGCCGAGACGGCTTCATCTGCGACCAGCACCGAAGGCTTCAGGGCCAGCGCACGCGCGATACAGATGCGCTGGCGCTGACCGCCGGAGAATTCGTGCGGATAGCGGTTGGCTGCGCTCTCCTGTAGGCCAACGCGGGCCAACAGGCGCTTGGCATCGGCCATGGCTTCCTTGGAGGGCGTGCCATAGGCAATCGGGCCGCCGGCAATCGCGTCGCCGACCTTCTGCCGCGGATCGAGAGCCGCGAAGGGATCCTGGAACACGATCTGAATCTTGCGGCGCATCTGGCGCAATTTCTCCCCGCGCTGTGATAGCAGATCCTTGCCATCGAAATGCACCGAGCCGGTATCAGGCTCGATCAGCCGCATGATCAACCGACCCAGCGTGGACTTGCCCGAACCGGACTCGCCGACGATGGCCACGGTCTCGCGCGCCTTCAGACCGAGCGAGATATTCTGTACTGCATCGGTCCGGCGCGGCGGCAGGAACATGCCCTGCTTGGTGATGAAGGTCTTGTTCAGCCCGACCGCATCGAGCAACGGCTCACCGGTGATCTTGCGATCGGCTTTGGTCAGCGAGCGCGCGCCGGGGACGGCGGCGATCAGGCTCTTGGTGTAATCGTCCTTCGGATTACGCAGGACCTCGTCGACGGTGCCCTGCTCAACGACACGGCCGTTGCGCATGACCACGACGCGATCAGCGACATCGGCAACAACGCCAAAATCGTGGGTGATCAGCAGCACGCCCATGCCGCGCTCCGACTGCAGCTTCTTCACCAGCGCCAGAATCTGCTTCTGCGTGGTCACGTCGAGCGCGGTGGTCGGCTCGTCGGCCAGCAGCAGCGCCGGATTGTTGGCCATTGCCATCGCGATCATGATGCGCTGGCGCTGGCCACCCGAGAGCTGGAACGGAAAGCTGCGCGCGAGCGCCACCGGATCCGGCAAACCGACGTCGCGGATCAGTTCCTGCACGCGCGCATCCACCGCCTCCTTGGACGGCGTCGGCTTGGTGTGTGTGATGATCGATTCCGCAATCTGCTGGCCGACACGGGCCAGCGGATTGAGCGCGCTGAGTGGCTCCTGGAAAATCATCGAGATCGCGCCGCCGCGCAGCTTGCGCATTGTCGGCTCATCGGCCTTGGCGATGTCGTTACCATTGAAGCTGATGCTGCCCTGCGCAACGCCCGTTCGGTCGGGCAGCAGTCGCAGGATCGCATGCGCGGTCATCGACTTGCCGGAGCCGGACTCGCCGACCAGACAGACGATTTCGTTGCGGTTGACGGTGAGCGATACGTCTTCGATGGCAAAAGGACGATCTGCGCCCGGCGGCAGGCTGATAGAGACGTTCTCGATGGCAAGCAGTGTTTTGTCGGTCATGGATACTATCGCTTGCGTGAGATACGGGGGTTCAGCGTGTCATTGAGACCTTCACCCACGAGATTGATGGCGAGCACCGTGAGCAGGATGGCTAGACCGGGAAACACGCTCATCCACCACGCCTGCCGGATCACGGTGCGCGCAGCGCCGATCATGAAGCCCCACGACATCAGATTGGGATCGCCGAGACCCATGAAGCTCAACGCGCTCTCGATCAGGATGGCGCTGGCGACCGCAAGCGATCCGGTGACGATAATCGGCGAGATCGCGTTCGGCAGGATGCGGCGCAGCACCACGGTCAGCGGACGCTGGCCCTGGCAGACCGCAGCCTGAACGAATTCACGCCCACGCAGCCGCATGAACTCGGCGCGCGTCAGGCGTGCCAGTGGCGGCCAGCTGACGATGCCGATCGCGAAGATGATATTGGAGATTTTCGGCCCGATGGTCGCGACCAGCAGGATTGCGAGAATGAAGCCCGGAATGGTCTGGAACAGCTCGGTGATACGCATCATCACCTCATCAACCTTGCCGCCGAAATAGCCGGCGGTTGCGCCGATGGTGACACCGATGACCAGGGAGGTTAGCGTCGAGATGACGCCGATGATCAGCGAGATGCGGGCGCCATGCGCGATGCCGGCAGCCACGTCACGGCCAAGCATGTCGGAGCCAAGCCAAAGCCCTTCGCTGAACGGCGGCTGGAACGGCGCGCCAACCATGTCCCAAGGGTCGTCGGGAAACAGCCACGGGGCCGACACCGCGAGGAGGACCACCGCGAGGAGGACGATCAGACCAATCATCCCGGTGGGATGGCGGAGAAACGATTTGAGCGTAGACATCATATAATCCCGTTCACGATGCCGCACGCACGGAGACGCGTGGATCGATCACCCGGTAGATCGCATCGGTGAGAAGATTGAGCGCAATCACGATCACCGACATCACCAGGAACACGCCCAGCAACACCGGATAGTCGCGCTGCAACAGCGCGTCATAGATGAGACGGCCGAGACCCGGCCAGGCGAACACGGTCTCGATCACCACCGCACCGCCAACCAGCGCACCGGCCTGCATACCTGCGACAGTCACGATGGGCAGCATCGCATTGCGCAGGATATGGCGAATGATGATGCGGCCCTGCTTCAGGCCCTTGGCCTTGGCGGTCTTGATGAAATCCTGATGGGTCACATCGAGCACCGACGAACGCATCAGGCGCGTGTAGATCGCGAGATACACCGCTGCGAGCGACACTGCCGGCAGGATCAGATGCATCCCGATATCGCCCATGCGCTGCAGTGTCGTCATCGGCACGCCGATGGTGACATAGCCGAAGGCCGGCAGCCAATCGAGTTGCACCGAGAACAGCAACACCAGCATCAGGCCAAGCCAGAACACCGGCGTCGCATACAGGAGCAACGACACGATCGTCAGCAACGTATCTGACCACTTGCCAGCACGAACACCGGCCAGTGTGCCCAGAATGATCCCGGACAGCAACGCGAGGGTGAAAGCCGTCGCTGTCAGCAGCAGCGTCGCTGGCAAGCGCTCGAGAATGAGCGATGCTACGGTGCGCTGCTGGCGATAGGAATAGCCCAGGTCGAGCGTCACGACGCGCTTCAGATAGGTGGCGAGCTGAATTGGATAGGGTTTATCGAGCCCATATTCAGCGCGCAGCTGCGCCAGAAGCTTTTCGTCGGAGGCGCCGCTCTGGCCGGCAATCACCTGCGCGGGATCGCCAGGTGCGGCATGAACGAGAATAAAGTTGAAGGTCGCAATGACCAAGACGACGGCTACGAATTTGACAAACCACCCCGCAAGCGCGAGGGCGATCGCGAACACGCGACCGCCTTTTGCATTGACCGATACCACCGTCATCCGAAGCTCACGTCGCTGAACGATTCATGCACGCCGATCGCTGTTGTAGTCACGTTCTTGAGGCGCTTGTCGATGAAGGTGGGATAGGCCTGCTCGAACATCCAGACCACCGGCACGTCCTCGACCAGGATCTTCTGCACCTGGCTGTAGAGTTCCTGACGCTTGGCCTCGGAGGTCGAGGTTGCAGCCTCTTCGAACAGACGGTCGACTTCCGGATTGGAATAGCCTGCCGTGTTCGAGAATAGGATGCCCTTCTTGATATTCGACGAGATGTAGGTGCGCGACACGCCGAGCGCGGGATCGCCGAACTGATAGACCAGATTGCCGGTCATCTCGTAGTCCCAGTTGCTGAACTTCTCCGCCCAGCCACCGACGTCGGTGTTCTCGATCTGCACATCGATGCCGACGCGGCCGAGCGACTGGCGAATGAACTCGGCCGCGCGCTGATAGATTTCACCATAAGGCGGGGTGAGATACTTGATGGTGACGCGTTTGCCGCCGGCACCCGGCTTGAGCCCCATCTCGTCGAGCAGCGCCTTCGCCTTGTCCAGCGAGTAATCGTAACGCTTGACGTCTTTCTCGTAGAACCTGGTCGCCGACGACACCGGACCGGTCGCAACCTTGGGCAGACCAAAGTAAACGCGCTGTGCCATCGATTTCAGATCGAGCGCATAGGCAATAGCCTGACGGAAACGTTTGTCGTCCATCGGCTTGATGCGGTTGTTGAGCTCGAGCCACTGGTGCGGGGCGAAATATTCGTAGCCCTTGGTGGTCATCTCGAAATTCGGCAGCTTCGACAGCCGCGCGACATCGAACATTTCGATGTCGTTCCACTGCGTCAGCTGGATCTTGCCCTGTTCCAGCGCGACAGCGCGCGAAGCTGAGTCGGGAATGATGCGATAGATGATTTCGTCGAGATACGGCTGATCCTTGCGGTAATAGCCTTCGTGCTTGATGAGATGAACATGCGAGCCCTTCACCCATTCCTTGAGCTTGAACGGGCCTGAGCCGATCGCCTGTGCATTGGCCGGGTTCTTGCGATATTCGGTGCCGTCATAGATATGCTTGGGCACGATTGGACCGGTGGTGCAGTCGAGCGCGGTCAGGAACGGTGCAAAGGTCGACTTCAACTTGAACACCACGGTGAGCGGATCCGGCGCGTCTGCTTTTTCGATACGCGAGTAAATCCCGCGCGCACGCGCATGGGTCTCCGGCAGCAGCTTGGTCATCGAGAAGATGACGTCGTCCGCCGTCAGCGGCTTGCCGTCGTGGAAGGTGATGCCCGGAAACAGCTTGAACGTATAGGTCAGGCCGTCCGGCGACACTTCCCACGACTGTGCGAGACCGGGAAGCGGCTTGAGATCGGGGCTGTAACGCAGCAGGCTCTCATAGATCTTGCCGCCCAGGGTCAGCGTTGGCTGCTGCTGGTTCAGTGCAGTGACGAGAATCGGAGGCTCTGGCTGAATGATCGTGTTCAACGTGCCGCCTTTGGTCTGGCCAGCGGCACGGGTGATGCCGAGGGGGATACCCGAGAGCGCAACCGCGCTCACGCCCATCAGCTTCGCGAATTCACGTCTATTCATAGCCTCTTCCTTTAAACATTGACGCCTGACAGTGGCTGTAGCCGGACGCTTGCACGTCCGGCTACAGCCAAGCCATCAAGCGACTTTCAGTAACTTCGGCTTCAACCGAGCGTCACGGCTCCAAAAGTCTCGTGCACACCGATGCCGGTGGTGATGACGTTCTTCAACCGCTTGTCGATGAAGTTGGGGAAGTCTTGCTCGACCATCCATGCGATCGGGACTTCTTCTACGACAATTTTCTGCACGGCCGTGTAGAGTTCCTGACGTTTTGCGTCAGAGGTCGCCACGGCGGCTTCCTCGAATAGCCGGTCTACTTCCGGATTGGAATAGCCCGCGATATTTGAGAACAGAATACCCTTGCGGATATTCGCCGTGATGTAACTGCGCGACACGCCCAGCGCCGGATCGCCGAATTGGTAAAGCAGATTACAGGTCATCTCGTAATTCCAGTTGCTGGTACGCTCGGCCCAGCCGGCGAGATCGAGATTTTCCAGTTGCAGATCGATGCCGACACGACCGAGCGATTGCTTGAAGAATTCGGCCGAGCGCTGCCAGATTTCGCCATAGGGCGGAACCAGGAATTTGATGCTGACACGCTTGCCGTCAGCACCGGGCTTCAGGCCCATCTCGTCGAGCAGGGCTTTCGCCTTGTCCAGCGAGTAGTCGTACTGCTTGACATCTTTTTCGTAGAACCGGGTCTTCGACGAAACGGGTCCGGTCGCCACCTTCCCGAGATTGAAGAACACGCGTTGCAGCAGCGCTTTGCGATCGACCGCGAACATCACAGCCTGACGGAAGCGCTTGTCGTCCATCGGCTTAGTGCGAAGATTGAACTCTAGCCAGAAATGCGGCGCAAAGAACTCGTAGCCCTTGGTGGTCATTTCGACATTGGGCAGCTTCGAGAGACGCGCGACGTCGAACAGTTCGACGTCGGTCCACTGCGTCAATTGGACTTTGCCCTGTTCGAGCGCGACGGCGCGCGATGCGCCGTCCGGAATGACGCGGTAGATAATTTCGTCGAGGTGCGGCTCGCCCTTGCGGTAATAACCCTCGTGCTTGACGAGATGAACGTGTGAGCCCTTGACCCATTCCTTGAGCTTGAACGGGCCCGAGCCGATCGCCTGCGCATTGGCAGGGTTCTTGCGAAAATCGGTGCCGTCATAGATGTGCTTCGGCACGATCGGCGCTGTGGTGCAATCGAACGAATTGAGGAACGGCGCGAACGGCGCCTTCAGCGTGAACACCACTGTGAGTGGATCGGGCGCTTCAGCCTTTTCGATGCGCAGGAAGGTGCCGCGCGCACGCGCATGGGTTTCAACGAGGACCTTGGTCACCGAGAACACCACGTCTTCCGAGGTCAGCGGCTTGCCGTCATGGAAGGTGATGCCTGGAAACAGCTTGAACGTATAGACGAGGCCATCGGGTGAAACGGTCCAGGACTCAGCGAGACCAGGCAGCGGCTTGAGATCGGCGCCGTAGCGGAGCAGGCTCTCATAGATCTTGCCGCCCAGCGTCAGTGTCGGCTGCTGCTGGTTGAGCGCCGTCACCAGGATCGGCGGCTCGGGCTGGATGATCGTATTGAGCGTGCCGCCCTTGGTCTGACCGACGGCGCGGGTGACGCCGAGAGGAATTCCCGAAAGCGCCGTCGCACTCAAACCCAATAGCTTCGCGAATTCACGTCTGTTCATCTTAATTCCTTTGTAGCAAAGATATTTAAAGCGTTCAACGTCATCCGAAACTCACCGCCCCGAATGTCTCGTGCACCCCGATCGCCGTCGACAACACGTTCTTCAGCCGCTTGTCGATGAAGTTCGGATAGTCCTGCTCGAACGTCCAGACCACCGGAACATCCTCAACGAGAATTCTCTGGACCTGACTATAAAGCTCCTGCCGCTTGTCATCGGATGTCGCCACGGCTGCTTCTTCGAACAGGCGATCAACTTCCGGATTGGAATAACCGGCGGTGTTCGAGAACAGGATGCCCTTCTTGATATTCGATGTGATGTAAGTGCGCGCCACACCGAGTGCGGGATCGCCGAACTGGTAGACCAGGTTGGCGGTCATATCGTAATCCCAATCGGCGAACTTTTGCGCCCAGCCGGCGATATCGGTTGTCTGCAATTGCAGATCGATGCCGACGCGCCCGAGTGACTGGCGCAGGAACTCGGCGGCGCGCGTATTGGCCTCGCTGACCGGCGAGATCAGATAGCGCAGCGTGACGCGCTTGCCGTCAGAGCCCGGCTTCAGGCCCATCTCGTCGAGCAGCGCTTTCGCCTTGTCGACGGAGTAGTCGTAAGTTTTGACGTTCTTGTCGTAGAACCGTGTCTTCGACGAGATGGGGCCGGTCGCCAGCTTGCCAAGCCCGAAATAGATTCGCTGCAGCATCGCCTTGCGGTCTATCGCATGCATCACGGCCTGACGAAAACGCTTGTCGTCCATCGGCTTGATGCGATTATTGAGTTCAATCCATTGATGCGGCGCAAAGAACTCGTAGCCCTTGGTGGACACCTCGTAATTCGGCAGTTTCGACAGCCGCGGCACCTCGAAGAATTCGATATCGCCCCACTGCGTCAGCTGCACCTTGCCCTGCTCGAGCGCCACGGTACGCGACGCACCATCGGGGATCGCGCGATAGATGATTTCGTCGAGACAGGGCTCGCCCGGCCGATGATAACCTTCGTGCCGGACAAAATGAATGTGCGATCCCTTGACCCATTCCTTGAGCTTGAACGGACCGCAGCCGATTGCCTGCGCATTGGCGGGATTCTTGCGATAGTCGGTCCCCTCATAGATGTGCTTCGGCAGGATCGGCGCCGTGGTGCAATCCAGCGACGTCAGGAACGGCGCGAAGGGCGACTTCAGCGTGAAGATCACCGTCAGTGGATCGGGCGCTTCCGCCTTCGCAATACGCGCAAATGTCACGCGACCGCGCGCATGGGTTTCCATCAGCACCTTGGTCATGGTGAAAATCACGTCTTCCGACGTCAGCGGCTTGCCGTCGTGAAACGTGATGTTCGGGAACAGCTTGAATGTGTAGGTCAGCCCGTCCGGCGAAACCTCCCAGGATTTGGCGAGGCCGGGAATCGGCTTGAGATCGAAATCGTAACGCAGCAGGCTCTCATAGAGTTTGCCGCCGACGGTGAGGGTCGGCTGTTGCTGATTGATCGCCGTGACCAGGATCGGCGGTTCGGGCTGAATGATCGTATTGAGCGTACCGCCTCTGGTCTGCCCCGTGGCGCGGGTGATGCCGAGCGGGATGCCCGACAGCGCCGTAGCGCTCAGACCCAGCAATTTCGCAAACTCACGTCGATTCATTCAGCTCTCCCGATGGATCCAGAGGGTTGAACGTCAGGGTTGCACTGACGCGCAAGGATGAGCTTGCAAAATTCAAGCCGCCGCCGTCGCCGGGCCGATCATCATCGCGATCGGGCCGGCATTGTCTGAGAACCGAACATGTTCCGTGAATGAGCAGGCATTCAGTATCCCAGTGCCGGATCGACGCGGTTGAGTAGAATCTCTCCGGCCTTGAGACGGCGGATATTCTCGGCAATCTGGTCGGCAATGACGCGCGGTTTGGCCAATCCGGCCATATGCGGCGTCACCAGAATACCCGGCTCCGTCCACAGCGGATTGTCGGGCTGCAGTGGCTCTTTGTCGAACACGTCAAGAATCGCGCCGCGCAGATGACCCGATCGCAATGAGGCAACGAGGTCTGGAACGTTCAGATGCTCGCCTCGGCTGCAGAGAATAAGTGCCGCCCCTTTCGGGAGGCGGGCGAAGCGGTCGGCATTCAGGATTCCCATCGTGCTCTGCGTTAGCGGCAGCAGGCAGACCAGGATGTCGGTCTGCGCCAGGAAATCGTCGAGCGCGGCGTCTCCGGCGAAGACGTCCACACCCTCGACCTGTTTTGCGGAGCGCGACCAGCCGGAGACCTTGTAGCCGACCGATTTCAGCAGCGTGGCAGCCTGGATTCCGAGGGTGCCGAGGCCGAGAATGCCGACGCGCTTGTCGGCGGCCGCGACCTGATCGTAGCGATGCCAGTGCCCATTGCGGGCATTGATGGAGACGCGGTCGAATTCGCGATGAAAATACAGCGTGCCCCACAGCACATATTCGGCCATCGCCTTGCCCAGCAGCGGATCGACGATCCGGCAGAGCGGCAGCTTCGGCAGTGCCGTGTCTGACAGCACATTGTCCACGCCAGCCGCAATCGAATGGATCAGCCGCAAGTTCGGCATGGTCGCCATCACGCCCGCGGGCGGCTTCCAGCAGACCACGACTTCCCCGTCCAGCGCGCCGTTTTCCGGCCAAGTGGTCACGACTGCGCCGGGAACCGCCCGCTTCAGATGGTCCTCTAGGAAGCCCATCGTGTTGGACAGGGTTGTCATGAGAGTAATGCGGGTCATCAAATTCCTGCGTGTGTTTCTGCTAGTGGCATGAAGCCTGCTTTGAGAATGGCAACGTCCGGAACGATGCGCTCAAAACCTCTATCCTAGGGTACGATGTCGGCGCATCATCTCCGTCTTCACAGGGTCAGGATTTGTCGCGTATGGGCCATATCTCTTCAATTTCGTGCAACACGCCGCGCCAGCGCGTCGCGCCGCCGGCCATGGTGAGTTTTTCCGGCTTCGAGGCCAGCGGCCGCCGCGCCGACGCACTCCAGGCCGCACAGCGCCCGGTGGTTGCGATGGCCGCTGAATTCTCCTCGGGCGGCGTCGGCGTCCGGCACAGCCACCGCCGCGCGCAATTTCTCCACGGCCTGACCGGGGTCATGACCGTGATCACCGAGACCGGCAGCTGGACCGTATCGCCGCAGCACGCGCTGTGGATCCCGCCCGGCGTTGTCCATCAAAGCCGCTGCTGGGGCACCGTGCAGCTGCGTACGCTCTATGTCGAACCCGACGCGACGGTCGGCCTGCCGACCTCGTGTCAATTGATGGAAGTGTCGTCGCTGGTACGCGCGCTGCTCAACGAGGCCGTCACCTTCCCGACCGAATACGATATGGATGGCCGCGAAGGGCAAATCATGAATTTGATGCTTGCCGAAATCGGGCGCATGCCCGCCGTACCGCTGCGCGCGCCAATGCCGCAGGACCGCCGCCTCGCGCGTATCTGTGAAGCGATCCTGCGCGAGCCCGGCAACAATCAGGATCTGGAATCCTGGTCGCAGATCGGCGGCCTCGGCCGACGGACGCTGACACGGCTGTTTCGCCGCGAGACCGGCATGAGCTTCGCCGAATGGCGCCAGCAGGTGCGATTGATGGAAGCGCTGTCGCGCCTGACCATGCGCGAACCGGTGACCAATGTAGCGCTCGATCTCGGCTATGATAGTCCAAGTGCCTTCAGCGCCATGTTCCGTCGCTCGATGGGAATTTCACCACGCGACTATCTGCGCTGGAGCGAACAGACGGAGGACTTGGCAACGTAACCGACGCGCACCAGCTTAGGACTCGACCGCTGGCCGCGCTTCCATCGAAGCACGCAATCGGCGAATACCGGCTTCGATTTCGCGGATGTCGTCGTCGAGCTGCCCGAGCAGTACGCCGAAATTGAAGTCCATTCTGTTGCGGACGGACGCCGCCAGCGTTTCGCGATGCACCTTGAGATCTTGCAACGCACTTAGCTGGTTTGTGTCGACATAGGCGGCAACCACAAGCTCAATCGCGCTTTTCACCGCAACGCTTTCTTCTCGGCTTCATCGATTTGGGCCTTCAACCGCGCCTTGGTCGCTCGAACACCGGGGAACGGTGCTCCCAGTCGGCGCGCCTGGATCTGTACGGAACTCTGCGGTCGTTTCATGATCACCGCGGCTCTGGCCAGCGATACTTTACGCGCGATAAGCCCTTTCAAAATTTCAATCTGTTCGTCGTCCCAACGATTTTTTGCCATCTGATCTTATGAGTGCGCTGAAATAACTTGTCTGTGCGGTAGCTGTCCCTCTGCAACGCGATGTTCACAACTATTGTTCCCGATGCGCCCAGGTTGCAGAGCACAATCCCTACCGGAGAAAGCGCTGCGTGGAGTTGCGCCGAAAAAAGGCTCCGGAGTGATCCGGAGCCTTTCTCTATTTGGCAGGGACCCCACTTGGTAGCGGGGTATTTTGCCAGCTACGGCTCAGCCGCTGCTCACATCACCACTTCGATCAGCTTCGGACCCTTCGCAGCGATCGCGTTGGCGAGCGCCTTGTTGAAGTCGTCGACGTTCGACACCGAGACGCCGGGGACGCCCATGCCCTTGGCGAGCGACACCCAGTCGAGCGTCGGGCGATCGAGGTTGAGCATATCGAGGGCGCGCTGGCCGGGCTCGCCGGCATCGACGCCGGCGAATTCGCCGAGCAGGATTTGATATTTGCGGTTGGCGAACACGATGGTGGTGATGTCGAGCTCTTCGCGGGCCTGGGTCCACAGCGACTGCAGCGTGTACATCGCGCTGCCGTCACCGACCATGCAGATCACCTTGCGGTCCGGGCAGGCCACGGCGGCGCCGGTGGCGACCGGGGTCGAGAAGCCGATCGAGCCACCCATGTTCTGCAGCCAGTCATGCGGCGCGGCCGCTGCGGTCGGCGGGAAGAATCCGCGACCGGTGGTCAACGACTCATCGACCATGATGGCGTTTTCCGGGATCGCATAGGCAATCGCCTGCGCAATCGTGGTGTGGTTCAGCGCGCCGGTCGGCTTCACCAGTTCGGCGAGCTTCTGCGGCTTCACATCCGACGGCTTGGCGCCGAGCGCGCCGGCCAGTGCTTCGAGCGCAGCGATCGAGTTCTCGCCGCCGGCGGTGATGCGATGCACTTCGCAGCCTTCCGGCTTCAGCATGCTCGGCTTGTTCGGATAGGCGAAGAAGGCGACGGGATCGTTGGCTTCCACCAGCACGATGTTCTTGAAGTCCTTCAGCAGCGGAAGTGCGGCTTCGATCACATAGGGAATGCGATCGATGGAGAAGCGGCCACGGCCGCGCGCCATGCGCGGATTGTAGGTCTGGCCCATCACCTTGCAGCCGGTCTTGCCGGCGATCTGCTCGGCCAGCGCCAGGCCCTTTTCGGTCAGCCCCTGGCCGGTCATCAGCAGCAGGGTCGAGGCGCCACCGTCCTTCATGATCCTGGCGGCAGTCTCGACGGCCTGTGCCGAATAGCCGGCGCTCTGCTTCTCGGCAGGCACCGGCGCCACACCATCGGCCGCGCCCCATGCGGTGTCAGCGGGCAGGATCAGCGTCGCGATCTGGCGATCCTTGGCGGCAGCAATTGCTGCGGCGCCGTCCTTGGCCACCGACTTGGAATCCGGCGAGGTGTGCACCCACTGCGACATCGGACGGGCGAGGCCCTCGATGTCCGAGGTCAGCGGCGCGTTGTATTCGATGTGATAGACGGCATGCTGGCCGACGATGTTGACGATGCCCGAATTGGCCTTCTTGGCATTGTGCAGGTTGGCAAGGCCATTGGCGAGGCCGGGACCGAGATGCAGCAGCGTCGAGGCCGGGGTGCCCTTCATACGGAAGTAGCCATCCGCCGCGCCGGTGACGACGCCTTCGAACAGGCCGAGCACGCAGCGCATGCCTTCGACGCGGTCGAGCGCCGCAACGAAATGCATTTCCGACGTTCCCGGATTGGCAAAGCAGACATCCACATTGCCCGCCACCAATGTCCGCACCAGGCTTTCCGCACCGTTCATCGTCTCACTCCGTTTGATTCAGGGTCGTATCTCGGTTTCTTGATCTCGGGGGCTGATGAACCATTGTTCGGAGGGCCCGTCAAAGGGTCGGAACGCAAGGCTTCGTTGTGAGGGCCGCGGGGCGGGCTGAACGCCGGTTATTATCGCTCCATCCGGGCTGTCCTCACACGGCCGTGGGTTGCGGATCGGGGCGATTTATGGCCTGTCTTGGGCCTCAATTTTTTCTGGCGAGGACCATGATGAAGCGCCTTTTTGCTCTCTTTTTTGCCGCAGCCGCGTTCACCACAATTGCGTTTCCTGCCGATGCACGCGTTCGCAACCAACCGCCGGCGCAGGACTTCGAGGTCGACGACGGCCCGTCGCTCTCCAACTTCTTCTCCAATTTCGGCAATGGCGGCGGCAATAGCTCCGGCCCGATCCAGCGCCAGACCGTCGGCTTCCACAGCAATTACGCCCCGGGGACCATCGTCGTGAACACCGCCGAGCGCCGGCTCTATCTCGTGCAGCCGGGCGGCCAGGCGCTGCGCTACGGCATCGGCGTCGGCCGCGACGGCTTCCGCTGGGGCGGCGTCCACCGCGTCACCGCCAAGAAGGAATGGCCGAGCTGGACCCCGCCGGCCCAGATGCTCGCCCGCCGGCCCGACCTGCCCCGCCACATGCCCGGCGGCATCGACAACCCGCTCGGCGCCCGCGCCATGTATCTCGGCTCGACGCTGTATCGCATCCACGGCTCGAACGAGCCGGAGACCATCGGGCAGGCCGTGTCCTCGGGATGCTTCCGCATGACCAATGACGATGTCACCGATCTCTATAACCGCGTCTCGGTCGGCGCGACGGTCATCGTCAAGAACTGAGCTTGACCTGAGAACGAAGGCTTCCTGCGGGAAGCCTTCGAATTGTCCGCGGGGGCGGCACTGAACGCTTGCGCAAATACGCGCATTGCGAGAACTTGAGTAATAATGCCCGCCCCGACACCAGATCGATTCCTCGTCCGGACGATTGCCGCGCTGCTGGCGCTAGCGTCTTTGACCGCCTTCGTGCCGCAGCCGTCTTATGCCGGTGCGAGCGAGCCGCCCGCCGTTACCGCGCGCCAGCGCACCGAGAAGAAGACCTTTACCGACAGCGAGATCATCGACGGTTTTTTCAAGACCGCCTTTGGCGCCGAGTATCACCTCGCCGGCCGCGTCGACCGCATCCGCAAATATGAGCTTCCGGTGCGGGTCTTCGCCGAGGGCCGTGCCGACCGCAAGGCTCAAATCGCCAAGGTTGTGACCGACATCGCGCGCCGGGTGCAGCATCTCAACATCGCCATGGCGGACAACCGCGACGACGCCAATGTACTGGTGAAGCTGGTGCGCGACCGCGATCTCTATCGCACCATCTCGACCTTCTATGGCACCGACCGGGCCAACGAGATCCGCGACTCCCTGGACCCGCAATGCCTGTCCGGCTTCCGCAAGAACGAGGCCTTTGAGATCGAACGCTCCGACGTGATCCTCACCGTCGACAATGGCGACTTCGTCTTTCTCGATTGCGCCTATGAGGAATTGCTGCAGTCGCTGGGCCCGATCAACGATACCAGTACGGTGCCGTGGACGATGTTCAACGACAACGTCCAGATGGGCTTCTTCGACGTCTACGACCAGTACATCCTCAACATCCTCTACGATCCCCGCATCAAGGCCGGCATGACCGTGCAGGAGGTCAAGGACGTGCTGCCGCAGGTGCTCACTGACGTGCGTATCTGGGTGAGCAAGGTGAACGAGCTGCAGGATTGATTCTTCTCCCTCCCTCAAGCGCGGCGAAGCCGCGCGCAGCGGGGAGGGTGGCGCGTTTGAGAGCGAAGCGAACAAACGTGACGGGTGGGGTGCCCCACGTGAGGGCGTCGCTCGTGGCACCCCCACCCCGGCCTCCACTTCGTCGATGCTGCGCATCGCCTCGTTCGGCCGACCCTCCCCGCAAGGGGGAGGGATGCCACAAACGCCTGCGCGTCATTCACAGATTCAACTGTCAAACAGCCACTTCTCTCCAGACATGCGTCATCGCCCCCATTGTTTGCGGCGCGGGGGCGCCGTCGTGGTTTGCATTCCCGCCCCCTTGTGAGAGGGCGTGCGGAACGCCGGGTGCCCGTTGCACCCTTGGGCCTGATGCGAATGCGGTACTCCGCAATTTAGAGTGCATCAGGACTTTCGGAGGCGCCGAGCAAGTGCCCGACGTTCCGCCTACGGTGTTTTTTCGGTTGCCTGCACATCTGCCATGGCGAACGGTCCCATCACCAAAATTAATGTCCCGGGCGGAGGGACAGGGTAGCCGCAAAGCACTTGGCCGAACGCGTTTCGATTTGGTCGTCCGTCACACTGTCCAGGGGTCTTTCCATCCGAAGGTCGGCCGTCTCCTTGCCAGTGGCAGTGCTGGCGCAGATCCGTCCTGCCCGAAGACAGACGTCACCCATGAACCGCGTGACGCCGCATCTCCGGCGTCCACCGCATCCTGCCCCGCGAACGTGACGATCGCGATCGCCCCTCTCGGTGGGGCAGGACGAAGGGGAATATAAACCTGATAGGGATGGTGTCAACGGGATATAGGAAAAAATGTTTGGCGCTGTCTTGCCGCCCCACACACGTCATTCCGGGGCGACTGCGCGCCTTCGCGCAGGCGAACCCGGAATCCCAGCATGTTCAGCGCAAAACAGTCCGAGATTCCGGGTTCGTGCTCTGCCGGCTTCGCCGGCGACGCACGCCCCGGAATGACGAGTGAGGTCGCCTCGTCCCCTCACCCCCGCGGCTTCGGCGTGAACGGGCCCTTCGGCGCATTACCGATCAGCGACACGACGATCAGCGCTGCCATCGCGAACCAGAAGGTGAGCCAAAAGCCGTCGATATAGGCCAGCGTATTGGCCTCGCGCTGCACGAGGCTTGCGAGCGTGCCGATGCCGCGCGCTTGTGCGAGACCCTCACCATGGCTGGCGAAGCGGCCGGTGAGTTTGGCAAGAATGCCGACGACATCGGCATCGCCGCTGGCGACATGCTGGCCGAGCAGATTCGAATGGATCTGCTCGCGCACGCGCAGCCAGGTGCCCATCAGCGCGATGCCGATCTCGGCGCCGCCGAGTCGGAAGACCTGGATATAGGCCGCAAAGGCGGTGGCACGCGACGGATCGGAATTCGACAGTGCGATGATCACGATGGGCAGCAGCGTGAAGCTCTGCCCAAGCGACTGCAACATCACCATCGGGATGAAATCGCCAAGCGCCCATTCATGGGTGAGCTGCGTGCCCAGGAGGGCGGCGGCGGCGAATGCCGCAAGGCCAATGATCAGCGTCAGCTTCACGTCGTAGTAGCGAATGAGCCAGATCGACAGCGGCACCAGCACGATCATCGGCACGACGGCATAGAGCAGAAACAACATGCCGGACTGCTCCGGCCGCAACAGCGCGATGTTGGTGAGAAAATTCGGCGCCAACGATGAATTGGACAGGCTGGTCATGGTGTAGAGAATGATCGTCAGCAGCGCGAGACCGATATTGCGCGACAGCAGCACCTCGGCATGCGCCCATGGCCGTTTGACCACCGACTCATTGATGAAGAAGCCGACGGTCAGGACCGTGCCGCCGCCAAGCAGCGCCACCACGGTACCCGAACCCAGCCAGTCCAGCCGGTTGCCCTGATCGAGCCCGGCATAGATCATCGCCATGCCGGTGCCGAGCAAGAGCATGCCGCCCCAATCCGCCTCGCACAGCACGAAGCGGTTGATCGGCTCGCGCGGTGTGCCGAGCCAGACGAACAGCGCCAGCAGCGGCGCGATGATGACATCCTGCCAGAACATCCATTGCCAGCCGATGTGGCTGACATAGAAGCCGACCAGCGCGGTGCCGGAATTGAGCGAGAAGCCGACGCGAATGGAATAGATCGCAATGGCCGGTAGCCACCACTTCATCGGCAGATTGCGAAAGATGATCAGCAGCGTTGCCGGCACGAAGGTGCCAAGCAGCATGCCGTGCACGATGTTCAGCACCAGCAGCAGATTGTAGTCGCGCACCAGCGGGATCACCAGCGAGATCGCCGCATAGACCAGAGCGGGAATGCCGAGCACGCGGCGGAGCCCGAACACGGTGGCCATCCAGGCCACCGCCGGCGCGATGAAGATCTGCGACGCGGTGCCGGCGGTGGAGAGCCACGCGCCTTCGTCGAAACTCAGCCCCAGCGCCCCGCGCAGATCGGCGAGGCCGATGGAGAAGATACGCGTATCGAAATTGGCGAGGAATGCGCCGAGCAGCACCGCGCCGACCGCAAAGATCGGATGGTGCGAAACGCCCCCGGTCGAGACCGGGCCGCTTTCGATGACCTTACTTTCCGCCATTGCCGGCCGCCGGCGCGTCGGTGTTGATGCTGGCGGTTACCGACATGCCCGGCAGCAACCGGTCGAGCAGCGGCTGTCCCTTGTCGAGCGTGATGCGGACCGGCACGCGCTGCACGACCTTGGTGAAGTTGCCGGTGGCGTTATCCGGCGGCAGCAAAGCGAATTGCGATCCCGACGCCGGCGAGACCCGCTCGACACGGCCGCGCAGGGTCTCCGCCGAGAACGTATCGACCACGATATCGACGGGCTGGCCGGGCTTCACACGCGTGAGCTGCGTTTCCTTGAAATTGGCGATGACATAGACGTCGGGCAGCGGCACGATGCTGATCAGGCTGGAGCCGATATTCACATAATCGCCCGGCTGCACCTGACGCTCGCTGACCACGCCATCGAAGGGCGCGACGATCTTCGTATAACCGAGGCGTAGTCTGGCGGCATCGAGGGTCGCCTTGGCGCCGAGCAGATCGGCGGCGCGCTGCTTGCGCGTGCCGGCAAGGACTTCGAGCTGATGCTTCTGGGCGGCGATGACGGCCCCGCTCGCCTTTACATCGGCCTGCGCCTTGGCATAGGCGGCGGTCGCCTGCTCGAAGCGCTGCCGCGTGCCGGCTTCGGTCTGCGTCAGCGAAGCCTGACGTTCCCGCTCCTGTTGCGCCTGCACTTCCATCGCCTGCGCCGACACGCGCTGCGCCTCGGCCTGCGCGATGGTGGCGTATTGCAGCTCGACCTGGTTGGCGAGATTGTCCAGCGCCGCCTGCGCACCGGCGACGCCGGCTTCGGCTTGCGCTACCTGCGCCTCGTAATCCGCGGGATCGATCTGGATCAGCAGATCGCCGGCTTTGACGTGCTGGAAGTCGTTCACCGGCACGGCTTTCACGGCACCGGCCACGCGGCTCGACAGCCGCGTCGTCTGCGCGCGGATATAGGCATCGTTGGTGGTTTGCACCGCGCGGTTGCCCATCCAGATGTCCCAGCGGGTGGTGGCCAGAACGATGAAGACAACCGCGGCAGCAACGGCCAGCAGCGGAATCGCAAGACGACGCCACGCCTGCTGTGCTGGCGTCAACGCCGCAGGCTGTGCGGGCGGTTGCGCAGCCGGTTGCGCAGGTGTCGGTGCAACAGGTTGTGACGGCGCCGGTTGCGGCGTTGGGGATGCATCAAGCTGGGACATGTCTTCCTCGCAGCGACTGAGTGACATTATGTCTCATGTCGTCGCACCCGATTCAATCGCCCGATATCGGCAATCCATACCGGTGCCGCAGCATTCGGGTTCGATTCGTACCAAAGACCGCAGATTTATATCTTTTTGCGGCGTGCCGGTTTGTCGCCGCCATCAGATGGCGCCGGAGTATCCAGACCACGCGGCTGCAGATAGCGTTGCAGCGCAATGGCGCGCTCGCTGGATTCGACGAGTCGCTCGACGCTCCCCAGCAATTGATGAAATTCGTCCGCGTTGAGACAATCGAATTGCACGTCGTTGACCTGACGCTGCGTCGGATTGAGGCTTGCGAGCAGCGCATCGCCGGCCTGTGTCACCATGAGACGCAGACGCCGGCGATCGGCGGGATCGACGAGCTTGTCGAGCAATCCCATCTGCTGCAGCTTGTTGGACACCGTGGTGACGAAAGCGCCGCTGAGATGCAGATGCGCTGCGAGTTCGCGCACGCTGACGTCGCCTTCAGCGGCCAGATATTTGACCGAGATCAGCACGGTGTATTCGATCCCCGCCAAGCCGATCGCGGCGGCATGCCCCTCACGCACGGTCTCGTGACGCGCGAGGAACGCCAGCAATGTGTGCACGAGTTGCCGGAATGCATGATCGGAGCCATCGACCAGCAGCGCCTTGCGCGAGGTGGTCAGCGCCGGGGCCGGAAGTTTGGCCTTGAGCGCGGCTTTGGCTCCCGTCTTCACCGCGGGCTTTTCGGATTTACGCAGTGCCGGCGTCTTGGAGAGCGGCGCAACCTTGGAACGAGACATACCGCTTCCCAGTGAACGATCCGCTACAGGATTGGCTGGCGCCCCCTGCTTCGTCAAGCGATTCTGCATACCTTCTTAACGAAGCTATTGATCAAATGCATTTACTGGGTCAGGATCGGCGCCAAATCTGACGGGAGAACATCATGAAACTCGATATCAGGCGCCTGCTCTGCTTCACCGACCACAAGGAGGTCGAGGCCGGCCACCGGCATGACCAGCCGCTGCGCCGCGTCGCCGCCGTGGCCATCGTCGCCAATCCCTATGCCGGACGCTATGTCGAAGACCTCGCCGAGGCAATTGCCGCCAGCGTCGATGTCGGCGCCGTGCTGGCGAAGCTCGCCGTCGAGGCGATGGGATCGTACAAGGTGGAGAGCTACGGCAAAGGCGGCGTCGTTGGCCTCGGCGGCGAACTCGAACATGCCAATGCGATGCTGACCACGACTTTCGCGACGCCGCTGCGCGAGGCCGTGGGCGGCGCCGAAGCGTGGATCCCCTCCTTCACCAAGCTCGCCGCTCCCGGCTGCCTGATCGACGTTCCCCTGGCGCACAAGGACGCGCTCTATGTCCGCTCGCATTACGACGGCATCTCGGTGACGCTGCCACCCGATGCGCCTGCCACTGATGAAGTCGCGCTGATCGTCTGTCTCGCCAATCGCGGGCGGCTCAATGCGCGGGTCGGCGGGTTGAATGCCAGGGATATCGGCGGCAAGGACGGCTTGCGCTAGGCTGCGGCTTTGTGCGGCCTTGGACGGCCTTGAGATTGCGGAGACGGGTATGAAAACGGCCATCGTCAATATCGGCACCATCGTCACCGGTGATCTCAAGGCGCCGTTCGCCGACGGCGACGGCATCCTGATGCAGGACGGCCGCATCAGCGCGATCGGCACGCTGTCATCGGACCAGGTGTCATCGGCCGATGTGGTGATCGACGCCGCCGGCACCACGGCGATCCCCGGCCTGATCGACAGCCACGTCCACATCACCTTCGGCGATTACACGCCAAGGCAGCGCGTGGTCGGCTATCTCGAAAGCTACGTGCATGGCGGCACGACAACGTCCATCACGGCGTCGGAAGTGCACGTGCCCGGCCGCCCCAAGGATCCTGCGGGCGTCAAGGCGCTGGCGCTCGCCGCACGTGCCTGTTTCCTCGACTATCGCCCCGGCGGCATGCGCGTGCATGCCGGCTCGATCATCCTCGAGCCGGGACTGACAGAGGCCGATCTGGAAGAACTGGTGAAGGCCGGCTTGTGGCTTGCCAAGGCCGGCTTCGGCGCATTCGAGACACCGTTCGACTATGCGCCCTTGATGCTCGCCGCACGCAAGCTCGGCATGGTCACCACCATGCATACCGGCGGCTCATCGATCCCCGGCTCGTCCGGCATCTGGGCCGAACATGTGCTGAAATCGAATCCGAGCGTGTCGTTTCACGTCAATGGCGGACCGGTGGCGATGCCGGAAGCCGGCTTTGCGCGGCTCGTCAATGAGAGCGACATCGCGCTACAGCTCTGCACCGCCGGCAATCTGCGCACCGCCCTTCTGACGGCGAAGCTGCTCGACGAGGCCAAACAGCCGGAGCGCCTGCTGATCGCGACGGATACGCCGACCGGCAGCGGGATCATGCCGCTCGGCATGTTCTACACCATCAGCCATCTGGCGAGTCTCGGCGGCATGCCGCCGGAACAGGCGATCGCCGCGGCGACGGGGAACAATGCAACGGTCTACCGGCTCAACAGTGGGTTCCTGAAACCCGGCAAGGATGCCGACGTGGTGCTGATCGACGCCTGTGCCGGCGGCTCGCAGGACGATGCGCTGTCGGCGCTCGTGAATGGCGACGTGCCCGCCGTCAGCGCCGTGATCACCGACGCCGTGCCGCGCTTTGTCGGCCGCAGCCGGAACACGCCAGCGGGTATGCGGAATGTGCGCGTGGCAGAGACGAGATTGCCGCGGGATTTCTCGGGCGCGGCGGCGCATTGATTGGATTTACGCTGGAGTCGCGACAAGCGCTGCAAGCTCCCTCTCCCCGTTCTGCACGGGGAGAGGGGTAGGGTGAGGGGCAGGGCACAAGACTCGCCGCAATTAATCCCTCGCAGATCGGCACGTTCTCCGAACTGCACATACTGCGCTTGCATTGAACACCGAGAATGGCCCCTCACCCGCCGCGAAGACGCGGCGACCTCTCCCCGTAAAGGACGGGGAGAGGTTAAGGAAGCGACTGCGCTTTAGTTGCTGCCCTTGAACTCCGGCAGATCGTATTTCGCCGTCATCTTCTCCGCCATGCCCGCCGCGCGCTCCCAGTCATAGGTGCGGTAGCTGTGGCCGCGGGTGACGAACTGGGCACCGGCATAGAACATCTCATATTGCAGATGGCGCGAGGCGAATTCGGAGCCGACGGCGTCCCAGGTCAGCTTCAACAGCTTGACGCGGTCCTGGCCCGACATCGCCGGCGAGATTTGGGTCAGCCCGATAATGTCCGCGATCTCCGGATTGCTGAAGTCATCCACCGAGGACGGCAACATCAACAGCGCGCCACCGGCAAGTTCGCGGATGGCGCTGATGATCTGCGGATACATCTCCTGCGACTGCACCTGCGCCGCATAGAGCAGATGCTTGTTGGGGAGGAAATAATCGCCGCGCATCGCGCCGCCGGCTTCCATGCCGAGCACCATGCCCTCGATCAGCGCCGCCTGCGAGGCGAGCTTGCCGAGCGTATCGACCACGGGCGGGAAATTGATGGTGCCGATGGTCTTGGCGATGCCGCGCGCGAGGCCGACCAGGAAACGCAGCTTCACCGAGAGGCGGATCTGCGCCTGATAGTTCTGATACACATGCGCCGGTGTGTCATGGAGCTGGGCGCGGCACATATCGGTGTTGCGCAGCAGGAACACGCGCTCCCACGGCACTTTCACGTCGTCGAAGAACACCAGCGCGTCGTTCTCGTCATAGCGATAGGCCAGCGGGTTGTCGTATTCGCTCAAGGCATGCGCCTCGAAGCTCTTGCGCGACAGCATCTTGAGGCCCTTGGTCCCCATCGGCAGCGCGCAGGAGAACGCCAGATGCTCCTCGCCCGGCCGCAGCGGCTGGCCGGAGCCGACGAAGATCTCATTGGCCATGATGGCTGACGTGGCGAACAGTTTTGCGCCGCGGATGGTGATGCCCGACGCATCCTCGTCGACGATGCGCGCCACCATGTCCTGCGCATTCTTGCCCTGATCGCCGAACGCCTTGGAGCGATCGCCCTGCACGTTGTTGATCACATAGGTCAGGAACAGGTCGCTCTTGCGGGCGTAGTCGTACCAGTCGCGGAACGCCTGCGCGCGTTTCGGATCGTAATTGTCGAACACCTCGATGCCCATCATCATGCCGGACATGGACGAGGCCACGTGATCGGGCGAGCGGCCGAGGAAGCCGCCGGACAGTTCGGCCCATTCCACCAGCGCCTTGCGGCGTTCGACCAGTTCCGCGTAGCTCGTCGGCAATTGCCAGGCGCGATTGACGCGGCGGCCGCCACCGATATCGAAGGTCATGCGTTCGATATTGGCGGGGTCGGCCTGATAGTCATACAGCGCGCCAGCCGAGGCGACCGCATGGCGATAGGCCGGATGGGTCGAGACGTCATCGACCTTCTTGCCGTCGAGATAGACCGCACGGCCGTCGCGCACAGCGGCGACATGCTGGGCGCCAGTCTTGACGCCGGCAACTGCCGCCCCGGATCCAAATGCCTTGTTCATCACTTTTCTCCGTCACCTGCTGCCGGCCGCGTGCCGGTCATCACTATTAATAGCTATCATCCGAAGCTATTTTAAATCCGTTGTCAAGCGGACCTGTGGCATTCGCACACTTGCATCATTCGTCGCGATTGCAATTACCGCGCGAAGCCGCCAAGCTCGGTCAAGTTTTGATACATGGGATCATCACGTGGCCAAATCCGCAGCGCGCTCCACTTCGATCGGCAAATCAGTTGGCAAGGAGATCAGCAAGAAGCCTGCCACAGGCCGGCCGGCGTCCCGCGCCGCATTGACGGTCTCCCGTCCGGAGCTACTTGTGGACGGCTCGGACGCCCAGTTCCGCCGCCTCGTCCATAGCCTGTTCGGCTTTCTGGTCCGCCACCAGACCTTGCGCGAAGGCCACGCCGCCGTCATCGGCCTCGCCGGCATCGAATACACGACCTTGATTTCGATCCGGCACCTGTCGGCGCAAGGCGACGTCCATGTGCGCGCCGTCGCCGACCACCTACATCTGAGCGGCGCCTTCGTCACCACCGTGACCAACAAGCTCGAAACCAAAGGGCTGATCACCAAGACCTCACACACCGGCGACCGCCGCCGCATCAGCCTCGTGGTGACGCCGCATGGCGCCGAATTGCTGGAGCGACTGGCGCCGACTCAAGCGCAGGTGAACGACGTGCAGTTCGGCTGCCTCGGCACCCGGGAATTCCACCAGTTGCTGGACATGGTGCAGCGGCTCGTCGATTCCAGCGACCGCGCCATTGCGTTGCAGCGTTATCTGGCCGACACCAATGTGAAGCAGCTCTCGCCCGAGGCCCAATCGATCGCCGTCGCCAAGCGCGGCAAGCCGCGCAAGGGCTGAATCCGGCCTGCAATCTGACCCGCGTCAGGACCGGCGGTTGCACCCGGCTAAGGCGCCGGGGATAGCCACTGCCCGCGTCGCCATTGCTGCGACAAAACGGCACCGGGGGGAGCGTAGCCCCCGCCCGCCCAAGGGCGACGCGGGAATCAGCCGCGACGCGCCCGCAACACCTAACACCCGTGAAACAGGCAATTGCGCGCATTCCCGCCAGCTTCGAATTGCTGCATTTCCGGGCCGCACTGCCGCATAAATTAGCTTCTTAAGAGAACTATTTTATAAAGATACTCAGAATGACGATTGTCAAAGCCTGAAATTTATTGGACGATCCAACCAACGCTGTCATTCCGCTGTCACAGCCGGCGATGGCACATGGCGTGCATAGAAATCTTTATCTGGATTATGCTGCGGATCACTGCAGCAAAAGCATCAGCAGAAGAGGACGATCGTCGATGTCACGGATCAAATCGAATTTGCCGCGCGTATTGGGCACAGTTGCCGCCGTCACGCTCTCCGCCATGGTTGGCGGTCAGGCATGGGCGCAGGAAATCGCCATCGGCGCGGTGGTGCCGAGCTCCGGTCCGTTCGCCGAGTGGGGCCGCAGCAACACCGTGACGCTGAAGATGCTGGAACAGCAGACCAACGATGCCGGCGGCATCAATGGCGCGAAGCTGAAGATCACCATTCTCGACGACGCCGCCAAGCCGGCGCAGGCCGCAAGCTCGCTGCGCAAACTGGCCGGCGACGAAAAGGTTCTCGCGGTCGCCGGCCCGCTCACCTCGAGCGCCGCCGAAGTGACGTTCCCGGTCGCCAATGAAATGAAGGTGGTCTCCACCTCGCAGGCCTCCTCGAAGCCGGGCGTGACGAAGCTCAACCGTCCGTGGGCGTTCCGTAACACCATCGACGAAGGCGTGCTCGCCAAGACCACCGTGCCCTTCTACAAGAAGGCCTTCAACATCAAGACCGTCGCCGTGATCTTCGACGCCAAGGACGCCACGGCGTCCACGGTCGGCAAGGTGATCATGCCTGCCGTGCTGAAGGCCAATGACATCACCGTCGCCAACGAGAACGATCTGCTGTCGTTCAATACCGGCGACCTCGACGTCTCCGCACAGGTCACCAAGCTGAAGGCCCTCAATCCCGACGGCGTCGTTGTCAGCGCCGATTACAGCCAGGCCATCACCGTGCTGCGCGAAATGAAGCGGCAGGGTCTGATCAAGCCGGTCGTCGGCGCCACCCAGCTGATCTCATCAGCGATTCTCAAGGCTGCGCCGGAAATCCCGGTGATCGCGCCCGCGACCTTCTACGCCACCATGACGGGCCCGGCACCCGAGAAATTCACGGCCACCCTGACGCCGCTGCTGCGCAAGGAATCGGGCCTGCCGAAGGACATCGAACCCTCGATGTATGACGCCAACATCTACGAGATCGTCTCGATGTATATCGACGCGATCAAGAAGACTGGCGTCACCGGCAAGCCGGCCGATCTCGAAGCCGACCGCACCAAGATCCGCGATCATCTTGCCAAGCTCGAAGGCTTTGCCGGTCTCGGCGGCCCGATCGGCTTCAATGACGACGGCGACGCGATCAAGGCCTTCTACGTGCTGCAGGGCCAGAACGGCGCCTGGGACACCAAGGTCAAGGGCTGCAGCTCCGCGCCCGGCCACCCGGCCTGCTGATCTTCCGCACCATCTACGCCGCTGCGGCCGGGAAGTCCTCCCGGCCGCAGTCATGATGACGACCACCTGATTTAACGATTGCGATTCCCATGCTGATACAGCAACTCGTCAACGGCCTGACGCTCGGAGCGGTCTATACGCTGCTGGCGCTGTCGTTCTCGCTCGTGATGGGCATTCTCGGCATTCTCAATCTCGCGATTGCCGAACTGTTCATGATCGGCGGCTATCTCGGCTTCACGCTGATCACCGCAGGCTTTCCGCTTCCGGTCGCCGTGCTCGGCGGCATGCTCGGCGCAGCCGTGATCGCCATCGCCATCGAGAAGATCGGCTACCAGCCGCTGCGCGACGCGCCGCTGGTGACGCCGATGCTGTCGACGCTGGGTTTCTCGATCATCCTGCAGAACGTGGCCACCAATATCTGGGGCTCGGATCCGGCCCAGCTCCCCGACGAATATTTCGGCAAGCAATATGCGTTCGGCCCGGTCAATATCGGCGAGATGCAGCTGATCGTTCTCGTCGCCACCGTCGTGCTGGTCGCGCTGGTTGCCTATATCGTGCAGAAAACCCCGATAGGCCGCGCGCTGCGCGCCGTGGCCGAGAACCGTGAAGTCGCAAGAATCCTGGGCGTCTCCGCTGACCGCCTGACCATGCTGGCCTTCATCCTGTCGGGCTCGCTCGCCGGCGTCGCCGGCGTTTTGATCGCCCTGCACTACGGCGCCATCACGCCCTATCTCGGCGTCGAGATCGGCCTCAAGGCCATCGCCGTGATGGTGATCGGCGGCACGCGCCAGATCTGGGGCGCGCTGGTCGCGGGTCCCTTGATCGGCATCGCCGAAGTGCTGACCGTCGCTTACGGCGGCTCGCAGGTGCGCGACTTCGTCGTCTACGGCTTCATGATTTTGATTTTGTTGCTGCGTCCACAGGGCCTGCTTGGCGGCGCGCGATCCGATCAGGGGCAGCGCGTCTGATGTCGACCTATTACGCAAGCCTGCTCGCCGAGTCCGGCATCCTCCTGCTTGGCGCACTCAGCGTCTATATCATCCTCGCCACCGGCCAGCTCTCGCTCGGCAATGGCGCCTTCATGGGAATCGGCGCTTACCTGTCGTCGTACCTCACCGTCGCGCTGAACGTACCGCTGACGCTCGCACTGGTGATCTCGGCGATCGCCGCCGGCATCATCGGCGCCATCGTTGCCTTCCCCGCGCTGCGCCTCAAAGGCATCTATCTCGCGATGGCCACCGTCGGCTTCGGCGAAATGGTGCGCAGCTTCTTCCTCAATTTCGACGCCATGGGCGGCTCCGGCGGTTATCGCGGCATGCAGCACATCTCGGTCGGCTATGTCTGGCTATGGGCCGGCGGCATCCTGATCGCGGTGATGCTGCTGGAGCGCTCGCGCGTCTGGCTGGAAATGCAGGCGGTGCATGATGACGAGACGGCAGCGGGCCTGATCGGTCTCAATACCACCGTGACCAAGATCGGCGCCTTCGGCGTCGGCGCGGCCGTGGCCGCCATTTCCGGCGGATTGTTCGCGCATCACAACGTCTATATCGAGCCGGCGAATTTCGGCTTCGATCGCTCGATCGAATTCGTGCTGGCCGTGATCCTCGGCGGCTCCACCGTCGGACCGGGCTCGCTGGTCGGCTCATTGCTGCTGGTGTTCCTGCCTGAATTTCTGCGTCCGATCGCCGACTGGCGGCTCGCTGCCTTCGGCACGCTGCTGATCGTCGTGCTGCTGGTCCGGCGTCAGGGCATTCTCGATCGTACGCTGATCCGAACGCTCACCTTCCGGAGGGCCGCGGCATGAGCGACGCGCTGCTTCAACTCACCGGCGTCACCAAGACGTTCGGCGGCATCCACGCGTTGTCGAGCATGGTCTGCGAAGTGCCGGAAGGCAAGATCGTCGGCGTGATCGGCCCGAACGGCGCCGGCAAGACAACCTTGTTCAACACCATCACCGGCGCCTATCGCGCGGATGCCGGCGAAGTGAAACTCAAGGGCGTCGACGTCACGCAGTGGCCGTCCTATCGCATCGTGCGCGAGGGCATCGCCCGCACCTTCCAGAACATCCGCCTGTTCGGCAGCATGACGGTCTGGGAACATCTGCTGGTGGCGCAGCCGCATAGCGAAAGCGCGTGGCGGCGTCTGCTGCCGATCTCCTGGGCCAATCCGGCGGCGCAGGAACGCGCCGAGGAAGTGATGGAGTTCTTCGGCCTCACCGAACTACGCGATCGCCCCGCGAAATCCCTGCCCTACGGCATCCAGCGCAAGGTGGAGATGGCGCGCGCCGTCACCGCCAAACCGAAGCTGCTGCTGCTGGATGAACCCGTGGCCGGCATGAACCACGACGAGGCCGAGGAGATCCGCGCGCTGATGATCCGCTTGCGCGACACCGGCCTCACCATTCTCCTGATCGAACATGACATGAATTTCGTGATGCGGCTCTGCGACTATCTCTATGTCCTCGATTTCGGCGTGCTGATCGCCGAAGGCAGGCCCGAGGAAGTGCGCGCCAACCCGGTCGTCCTCGACGCCTATCTCGGAAAGGACGACTGATGCTCACGATCCGGGGCTTGCAGGTCCGCTACGGCGCCATCACCGCGGTGCGCGGCGTCGATCTCGACATCAAGCAGGGCGAAATCGTCGCACTGCTCGGCGCCAATGGCGCCGGCAAGAGCACGATTGCGCGGTCCATTGCAGGACTGCTGCCATTCCAGGGCGACATCACCTATCAGGGCGAGAAGCTCGTGCCGAATGCCGCCGAGAAGAATCTGCGCCGCGGCATCGCGCTGGTGCCGGAAGGCCGCGGCATTCTCGCGCGCATGACGGTCTATGAAAACCTGTTGATGGGCATCTACACCCGCCCGGACAAGGCCGAGGCGATGGCCGATGTCGGCCGGATGCTCGAGCGCTTCCCGATCCTCGGCAAGCGCCGTGACGGTCTCGCCAGCCTATTGTCCGGCGGCGAACAGCAGATGCTGGCCATCGGGCGTGCACTGCTGTCGAAGCCGAAGCTGCTGCTGCTCGACGAGCCCTCGCTCGGCCTCGCGCCGCTGATGACCGATACGCTGTTCAAGATGATCGCGCAGTTCCGCGACGAAGGCCTCACGGTGATGCTGGTCGAGCAGAAGGCGCGGCAGACGCTGAAGATCGTCGACCGGGCCTATCTGCTGGAGACCGGCCGCGTTGTGACCTCAGGCACGGCGCAGGCGTTGATCAATGATCCGACGGTGTCGGATGCGTTTTTGGGTGGGACACATTGACACTCAGTTGTCGTCCCCGCGCAGGCGGGGACCCATAACCACGGTCAACGCGGTTAGGCGGCAGAGTTACAACGGTCAGCGTTCTAACCAAATCTCTAGAGTGTATGGGTCCCCGCCTGCGCGGGGACGACAGCGGAGAGGTTCTCACGCCCCGTACCGCGCCAGCACCGGCCAGGTCTCGACGCCATTGTTATGCCCGACCACCTGATACGCCGCGTGCAAATTCACCGTGGGATCGCAATGCGTGGTCAGCAGCAATACGCGACTGCCGAGTTTCGGCGCTTCCGCGCCTGATGGCATCGTGATCATGCCATGTTCGTCGCCGCCGAAGCGATAGGTCGACCCTTCCGGCACACCTAACATCAGCGACGGCACCGGGCCGTTGAAGGCCATCGCCTTGACGCCGGCATCAACGGTGAATTCGCCGGCACGATTCACCGACGTGACCGTCGCGAGAATGAACAGACTTGGATCGTAAGGCAGCACGCCACCCTCGTGCTCCAACTTGCCGTAGTCAGAATCCATGAATACGTAGGAACCGACCTGCAACTCGGTGAAAGTGCCCGTTGCATCATAGGCACAAGCTCCAGTGCCACTGCCGGTGACGATCTCCGCCTTGATGCCGGCTTCGGTCAGCACATGCAGATGCTCGTCGAGCATCGCGCGCACGCGCGCAGCACCTGCCCTGCGCTCCTGCGAGTCGATCACGTGCTGCACATGCCCCGCAAAACCCTGGATGCCGCCGAATGTCATGCCCGGCGTGGCTTCGATCAGTTGCGCGAGCGCGAGTGTCGATGCTGTGTCAACGACACCGGTGCGGCGCTGGCCGACATCGATATCGATCAGTATCTGCAGCGGACGGCTGCCGGCATCGAGCAATTCGTGCAGAACATGAATCTGGTCGGCGTGATCGACGACGATGCTGATATCGGATTGGTCGGCGACAGCGGCCAGACGCGCGAGCTTCGGCCGATCGGCGACAGGTGTCGTCAGCAGCAGCCCTGTGATGCCAGCCTGCGCAAAGGCCTCGATCTCGGCGACCGTCGCGCAGGAAATGCCGACAGCGCCGGCCTCGATCTGCATCTGCGCGATGCGCGTCGACTTATGAGTCTTGGCATGCGGGCGAAGCGCAACGCCATGCGCTTTGGCGAACTCGGCCATTCCCTGGATGTTGCGTTGAAGCGCTGACGCATCCAGCACCAGCGCAGGCGTCTGTATATCCGCAAAAGCCGGCAGATTGGGATCGAGCATGTTTGGCATCACAGCAACTTTGCGCCAAAGTTCTTCGCCGGATCCATCTCGGCGGCGAGTCTGCCTGACGGCGTCGCGGCCTTGCCGCCCTCGCGCAGCATCAGGCGTCCCTCGCCCGGCTTGCTGGTGAACGTATTGCCATCGACCAGCACGCGGCCGCGCAACAGGACCTTCTCGGGCCAGCCGGTGACGGTGCGGCCGGAGAACGGCGAGAAGCCGGCGAGATCGTGCATCATCTCGTCCGAGAGCGTGACCTTGCGGGCGGGATCCCAGATCGCAATGTCGGCATCGTTGCCGATGGCGATGGAGCCCTTCTTCGGCAGATTGTAGATCTGCGCCGGTGCAGTCGATGTCAGCTCGACGAATTTCGACAGGCCGAGGCGTCCTTTCGACACCATCGCGTCGAACAGCAGCGGCAGGCGCACTTCGAGGCCCGGCAGACCGTTGGCGACCTGCTTGAATGTCGGGTTCGGCCCGGCGCGCAGCTTGCCGGTCTCGTCATAGCGATAGGGCGCGTGATCCGACGAGATCAGTTGCAGATCGCCGAGCGACAATGCCTGCCACAGCGCTTCCTGATCGTCCGTGGTGCGCGCCGGCGGGCTGCACATCCACTTCGCGCCTTCAGTGCCCGGCTTGTCGAGATCCTCCGCGGTGAGGAACAGATATTGCGGGCAGGTCTCGGCGAAAATCTTGACGCCGCGGCCGCGCGCTTCGCGGATCACCGCGGCGCCTTCGCGCGTCGAGACGTGGAAGATCATCACCGGCTGGTCGAGCAATTCGCTGAACGCGATCAGCCGCGTGAAGGCTTCGGACTCCGAGACGCGCGCATGGCTGACGGCGTGATATTTCGGCGCGGTGTAGCCCTTGTCGATCAGGCGCTTCACCATCCAGGCGATGACGCCGTGGTTCTCCGCGTGAACGCAGACCAGCGCTTTGGCTTCGCGCGCTGCGGCGAGAATATCCAGCAACTTCTCGTCATCGACCTTGAGCCGGTCATAGGTCATGAATATCTTGATCGAGGAATGGCCTTCCCTGACCAGCGCCGGAATATCCTCGGCGATGACCTTGTCGGTGACGTCGGAGACGATGATGTGGAAGGCGTAGTCGATCATTGCGCCCTTCTTCGCCAGCGCCGTGTAATCGGTGACGACCTCGCGCACATCCATGCCGACATGCTGGGCGGCGAAAGAAATCACGCTGGTGGTGCCGCCAAAGGCCGCGGACCGCGTCGCGCTCTCGAAGGTGTCGGCATTCATGATGCCGGCGGCGGAGAGTTGTTCGATATGGGCATGGGCATCGACGCCGCCTGGCAATACCAGCTTGCCTGTTGCATCGATCTCCGTCTTGCCGGCTGCAAGCCCGCTGCCCAGTGCCACGACGGTCTCGCCGGTAATACCGACATCGGCGGCAAATACATCGCTCGATGTGGCGACGGTGCCACCGCGGATTACGAGGTCGTAGACGGGATCGGACAAGGGCAGAACTCCAGGGATGAGATCAGATATGCGAACATTTTACAGGCTTTGACGGTCGGCACTTTCCGGTAATACTGCTGTCCTGACAAGGAGCCGAATATGCAGCCCCGCAAGAAGATTCTGGTGGTCAATCCGAACAGCAACCCGCAGGTGACGCGCAACCTCGCGGAGGCGTTGCAACCGGTGATGTTCGAGGCCGGGCCCGAGATCGAATGCGTCACGCTGGCGGAAGGACCATTGGGCGTGCAGACGCAGGCCGATCTCGAAAGCGTCACGATACCGCTGAGCCGGCTGGTGGCCGCGGACAATTCGGCCGATGCCTTCGTCATCGCCTGCTATTCCGATCCCGGCCTGCACGTTTGCCGCGAGGCGACGCAGCGCCCTGTCTTCGGCATCGCCGAATCCGGCGTGCTGACGGCGCTGTCACGCGGCGACCGCTTCGGCGTCATCGCGGTGGCGCAGGGCTCGATCGGCCGGCACATGCGTTATCTGCGCCAGATGTGCCTGATGGATCGCTTCGCCGGCGAACGTCCGCTCAACATGACCGTGGCGGAAGCTGCCTCCGGCGACGACACGCTGGCGCGCATGATCAAGGTCGGTCGCCAGTTGAAGGACGAGGACGGCGCCAATGCCGTGGTCATGGGCTGCGCGGGCATGTCGCGTCATCGCAGCGCGCTTGAGGATGCGCTCGGCATTCCGGTGATCGATCCGACCCAGGCTGCGGTGAGCATGGCCATCGGCACGGTGATGTTTCAGTAGCGGATTTCACTCCGGCGGGAATGCGCTCCCTCGCCCCGCACTGCGCGGGGAGAGGGTCGGGGTGAGGGGCGAGGCACGAACTCAGCCTTAACTCTACAGCAAGCGAACTGCTCGACGATCGACACGAGAATCCGACATTAACGCGACTGCGGTGAACCGCCCCTCACCCGCCGCGAAGACGCGGCGACCTCTCCCCGCCTAGCGAAGCTTCGCTTCGCCCGGGAGCGGGGAGAGGTTAGGTCTGCGTCACCTCAGCCAAAGAGCGATTCACTTACTCCGGCGGCAACACCACGCCCGTCTGGCTGGTGATCCGGCCATAGTGCTCGATGCGGCGGTGACGCTTGAAGTCGAAGATGGTGTCCTTGCCGAATTTCGTGTCGTCGAGATCGACGGTGCAAACCAGCAGCTCATCGCCTTCGGTCTTGGCTTCGGCGAGAATGACGCCATTGGGATCGACGATCAGCGAACCGCCGATCAGGGGATGACCGTCTTCATCGCCGGCCTTGGCGACGGCGACCACGAAGGTCGAGTTCTGATAGGCGCCGGCCTGCACCGACAGGCGATTGTGGAACAGGCGCTGCTCCGGGCCCTCGACCGACTTCTGCGAATTCACCGACGGCGTGTTGTAGCCGAGCACGATCATCTCGACTCCCTGCAGGCCCATCACGCGATAGGATTCCGGCCAGCGGCGATCGTTGCACACCATCATGCCGAAGATGCCGCCCAGCGCGCGGAACACGGGAAAGCCAAGGTCGCCCGGTTCGAAATAACGCTTTTCCAGATGCTGGAACGCACGCTCGGTGTCGAATTCGACATGTCCGGGCAGATGCACCTTGCGATATTTGCCGACGATCTTGCCAGTCTTGTCGGTGAGGATCTGGGTGTTGAAGTGATGGCCGTCGGGCGTCAGTTCGGCGTAGCCGATTGACAGCGCGATACCGGCCTTGGCGGCGGCGTCGAACAGCGGCTGCGTCGCAGCGTTCGGCATTTCCGACTCGAACCAGGTGTCGACCTCCTTCTGGTCGGTCATGTACCAGCGCGGGAAGAAGGTGGTCAGCGCCAGTTCCGGATAGACGACGAGGTCGGCGCCCTTCCCCTTGGCTTCGTCCAGCAGCGCCAGCATGCGCTTGACCACGGCCTCGCGGCTTTCGGCTTTCTGAATTGGGCCCAATTGGGCGGCGGCGACGGTAAGCTTACGCATAAAATTATCCGGGTTCGGGTTGCGTGCGGTTTGTACCAGAACCGAAAGCAATGATCGAGCCAACACGAGGCCCTTCCGGCCCGGCTGGGACCGGGCGGCCCAGACAGGCCTGATCGGGGCCTTCGCCCCCGACTCATTTGGTCCGGAACACAACACGATTGATCCGGTTGTGCTGACATCTGATGCCCTCGTCCAAACATTGGAAAAATCATGAAACGCCGCACCCTTATTGCTGCGAGCCTGTTGCTCGTGTCCTCCGCCCTCGCCCCAGCCGTTTACGCGCAGTCCGTCGGCGAAAAGACGGGAGTCAATTCCGTTCTCGGTGTCAGCCCAAGCACCCCTGATTTCGTCAAGCAGGTCGCGATCAGCGACATGTTCGAGATCCAGTCCAACACGCTGGCGGAAAGCAAGGGAAATGCCGCCGAGAAATCCTTTGCAGCCATGATGGTGAAAGATCACACCAAGACCAGCACCGAGCTGAAGGCGATGGTCAGCAGCGGCAAGGTTAAGGCCGAACTTCCGGCAGCGCTCGACAGCGCGCATCAAAGTAAGCTCGACAAGTTGAAGGAACAAAGCGGCGCTGACTTCAGCAAGAACTTCAATTCGGTCCAGCTCGACGCCCACAAGGACGCGGTTGATCTGTTCGAGCGCTACGCCAAAAGCGGCGACAATACCGAATTGAAGGACTGGGCCGGAAAGACGCTGCCGGCGCTGAAGCATCACCTCGAAATGGCGCAGAACCTCAGCAAGTAGCGCCTGCCCAACGCCGAACTCCCTGAGGCCCGCGAACGCAATCGCGGGCCCTTCTCCCGGTAACTTCTGCGAGACATCCCATGGCCAAATCATCAATGCCCAAAAGCGGCACCACCAATGCAACGATTCACGATCAGACGCTCATTCGCGGTGAAGGCGGCGAACTCCATCAGATCGCCGGACCAGATGACGCGTTGCTGACGACGGCCCAGGGCGGCCCGGTTTTCGACGATCAAAACTCGCTCAAGGCCGGATCGCGCGGACCGACATTGCTCGAGGATTTTCACTTTCGTGAAAAGATCTTCCATTTCGATCACGAACGGATTCCCGAACGCGTGGTCCATGCACGCGGTTATGCCGCGCATGGCTTCTTCGAAAATTACGATTCACTGGCCAAGCATACCCGCGCAGATCTGTTTCAGCGCGCAGGCGAGCGAACCCCCGCCTTCGTTCGATTCTCGACGGTCGCGGGCAGCAAGGGCTCGTTCGACCTCGCACGCGACGTGCGCGGCTTTGCCGTCAAAATCTATACCCAAGAGGGCAACTGGGACCTGGTCGGCAACAACATCCCGGTGTTCTTCATCCAGGATGCAATCAAGTTTCCCGATCTGGTCCATGCCGTGAAGGAAGAGCCCGACAGCGCCTTCCCTCAGGCGCAGTCGGCGCATGACAACTTCTGGGATTTCATTTCGCTGACGCCCGAAAGCATGCACATGGTCATGTGGCAGATGTCGGACCGAACGATTCCCCGCTCTTTCCGCTTCATGGAGGGGTTCGGCGTCCATACGTTCCGCTTCGTAAATGCCAAGGACGAATCGACCTTCGTCAAATTCCACTGGAAGCCGAAGCTCGGTCTGCAATCGGTGCTGTGGAACGAGGCCGTCAAGATCAACGGCGCCGATCCGGATTTTCATCGCCGCGACTTGTGGAGCGCTATCCAGTCCGGCGACTATCCCGAATGGGAGCTGCGGGTGCAGCTATTCAACAACGAGTTTGCTGACAAATTCGATTTCGACGTGCTCGATCCCACCAAGATCATCCCCGAAGAACTCGTGCCCCCGATCGCTATCGGCCGTCTGGTGCTGGACCGCATGCCGGACAATTTCTTTGCTGAGACCGAGCAGGTCGCGTTCATGACGCAGAATGTTCCGCCCGGCATCGACTTCACCAATGACCCGCTGCTGCAAGGCCGCAACTTCTCCTATCTGGATACACAGCTGAAGCGGCTCGGCAGTCCGAACTTCACCCATATCCCGATCAATGCTCCGAAATGTCCGTTCGGACATTTCCAGCAGGACGGGCACATGGCCATGCGCAACCCGGTCGGTCGCGTCAACTACCAGCCGAATTCGTTCGGCGTAGGCCCGCGCGAGTCAACCGCCAAAGGCTTCAAGACATTTGCTGACATAGAGCAAGGCGCGAAGCGTCGGCTGCGCGCGGAGAGCTTTGCGGATCACTACAGCCAGGCACGGCAGTTCTTCATCAGCCAGACCAGGGGCGAGCAACACCATATTGCCGCAGCGCTGACTTTCGAATTGAGCAAAGTGAAGACACCGGTGATCCGCGAGCGCATGGTCGCGCATCTCCTGAACATCGATGAAGGACTGGCCAACAGGGTCGGCACCATGCTGGGTCTTCCGACGATGCCGAAGCCTGCTGACGCGGCGATGCCCGCGCGGCAGGATCTGGCGGAGTCGCCAGCGCTCAGCATTGTCGCAAATGGCCCGCAGCGTTTCGAGGGCCGCAAGCTCGGCATCCTCGTCACCGACGGGGTCGATGCCAAACTGCTTGCCGCCCTGCAAGGCGCGGTGACGGAGGCCGGCGCAACATACGAGATCATTGCGCCAAAGGTGAACGGCGTTGAAGCCAGCGATGGCAGCCTGGTCGCCGCCGACCAGATGATCGATGGTGGCCCGTCCGTTCTCTATGACGCAGTGGCCTTGCTCCCGGCGGAAGCCGGAATCGACGACCTCCTGCAGGAGTCGGCCGCCCGCGACTTCGTCACCGACGCCTTTACCCACTGCAAGTTTATCGGCCATTCCGAGGCCGCCGAGCGGTTGTTCGCCAAGGTGGGAATCGCGGACGACCTCGATGAAGGCGTCGTTGCGCTGGGCAACGCCGACGACGTGGCGGGCTTCATGGACAAGCTGGCCAAGCTGCGGCTCTGGAGCCGCGAACCGAGCGTCAAGATGCGCTGAAGCGTGCAGTTGCCCGCCCTGTGTGCGGGCCGGCATAACTTTTGAGCAAAGCTTTCAGATCGAAGCAATGGCGCGGCATTTTATGCTGCGCCATTGCCATGTCTTGCAAGAATTCTCTGAGCCGCCGCAGCATTAGGGAATGACTTGGCCGCCGGTTATGCCCTAGGTTGCGCGGGCTATGCGCTGGTTCCATCTGCGCAGGCACGACGCAGGAGACTTCGACACCATGACCCGCCTGGAAATGACCCGCCGCACGGCGCTGCTGACATCCGCCGCCATTGCCGCCAATGTCGCGAACCCGCTGCGCGCCTTCGCGCAGGAAACGCCCCGCAAGGGCGGCGTGTTCAATGTCCATTACGGTGCAGAACAGCGTCAGCTCAACCCCAGCATTCAGGCCTCTACTGGCGTCTACATCATCGGCGGCAAGATCCAGGAAGCACTGGTCGATCTCGACGCCAATGGCCAGCCGATCGGCGTGCTCGCGGAGAGCTGGGAATCCACACCGGACGGCAAGACCATCACCTTCAAGTTGCGTAAGGGCGTGACCTGGCACGACGGCAAGCCGTTCACCTCGGCCGACGTCCAATTCACCGCCATGAACATGTGGAAGAAGATCCTCAATTACGGATCGACCCTGCAGCTGTTCCTCACCGCGGTGGAAACGCCGGACGCGCAGACCGCGATCTTCAAATATGAGCGGCCGATGCCGCTCGGCCTGCTGCTGCGCGCGCTGCCGGACCTCGGCTACATCTCCGCCAAGCACCTCTATGAGGGCAGCAGCGACATCCGCCAGAACCCCACCAACCTCGCCCCTGTCGGCACCGGCCCGTTCAAATTCGTCAAATACGAGCGCGGCCAATACATCATCGCCGAGCGCAACGAGAACTACTGGCGCCCCAATGCGCCCTATCTCGACCGTATCGTCTGGAAGGTCGTCACCGACCGCGCTGCCGCTGCCGCCCAGATGGAAGCCGGCGACATTCAATACAGCCCGTTCACCGGTCTCACGATTTCCGACACGGCACGGCTGAGCAAGGACAAGCGCTTCATCGTCTCCACCAAGGGCAATGAAGGCAACGCGCGCACCAACACCATCGAGTTCAATTTCCGCCGCAAGGAGCTCGCGGACATCCGCGTTCGCCGCGCCATTGCGCATGCGATCAATGTGCCGTTCTTCATCGAGAACTTCCTTGGCGATTTCGCCAAGCTCGGCACCGGCCCGATCCCCTCGGTCTCCACCGACTTCTATCCGGGTCCGGATACGCCGCAATATCCCTACGACAAGAAGAAGGCGGCCGCGCTGCTCGACGAGGCCGGCTTCAAGCCAGGTGCCGGCGGCACCCGGTTCTCGCTGCGCCTGCTGCCCGCGCCCTGGGGCGAGGACATCTCGCTGTGGGCGACCTTCATCCAGCAGTCACTCGGCGAAGTCGGCATTCCCGTCGAGATCGTCCGCAACGACGGCGGCGGCTTCCTGAAGCAGGTCTATGACGATCACGCCTTCGACCTCTCAACCGGCTGGCACCAGTATCGCAACGATCCCGCCGTCTCGACCACGGTCTGGTATCGCTCCGGCCAGCCGAAGGGCGCGCCCTGGACCAACCAATGGGACTGGAAGAACGAGGCCATCGACAAGGTGATCGACGACGCGGCCACCGAGATCGATCCGGTCAAGCGCAAGGCGCTCTATGCGACCTTCGTCAAGGAAGCCAACACCGAACTGCCGGTGTGGATGCCGATCGAACAGATCTTCGTCACGGTGATCACGGCCAAGGCGCGTAACCATTCCAACACGCCGCGCTGGGGATCGTCGAGCTGGCACGATCTTTGGCTTTCCGCCTGAGCCAAACTTCGCCACAATAGCCAGATGCGCATCCTGAGCCTTGCGGGGCGGCGGCTCGCCGCCTCGATACCCACACTATTCCTGATCCTGATCGGCGTGTTCCTGCTGCTGCAATTCGCACCGGGAGACACCGTCGATGCCATGATGGCACAGATGGGCGGCGGCGATGCCGCAACCGCCCGCGAGCTCCGCAAATTCTACGGGCTCGATCTCTCGATCCCGATGCAGCTCGGCAACTATCTGTGGCGACTGATCCGCCTCGATCTCGGTTTCTCCTCGATCTATGGCAAACCGGTCGCGACCGTGATCCTCGAACGCCTGCCGCCGACGATCCTCTTGATGACCGCGTCGCTGTCCTTCGCGTTTTTCTTCGGGCTGCTGCTCGGCGTCATCGCCGCACGCGGCGTCAACAAATGGCCGGATACCCTGATATCCACGCTCGGCCTCGTCTTCTATGCCACGCCATCGTTCTGGTTCGGGTTGATGGCCATCGTGGTGTTCTCGATCTATCTGCAATGGCTGCCGGCCGGCGGCTTCGAGGATATCGGCGCCGTACAGACCGGATTTGGCCGCACCGTCGACATCGCGCTGCATCTGATCCTGCCGACACTGACGCTGGGCCTGATCTTCCTCGCCATTTATCTGCGCATCATGCGCGCCTCGATGCTGGAAGTGCTCAATCTCGATTTCGTGCGCACCGCGCGCGCCAAGGGCCTCGACGAAACCCGCGTGGTGGCAAAACACGTGCTACGCAACGCCCTGCTGCCGATGGTGACGCTGATCGGCCTGCAGGCCGGCACCATGCTCGGCGGCTCGGTCGTGGTGGAGAGCGTGTTCTCTTTGCCCGGTCTGGGGCGCTTGGCCTACGAATCCGTCGTGCAGCGCGATCTCAACACGCTGCTCGGCATCGTCTTCGTCTCGGCGCTTTTGGTCATCCTCGTCAACTTCCTCGTCGACCTTCTCTATGCGCGGCTCGATCCGCGTATCCAGGCGGAGGGCTGACGATGGACGCCGTAAAACGCTATTTCCGCAGCCCGGCCGCCGTGGTCGGCCTGCTGTTGCTGCTGGTGGTCATCGTGATGGCGATCACCGCGAGCTGGATCTATCCGCGCGATCCGCTGGCGCTGGCTGGTCGGCCGCTGATCTGGCCGTTCTCCAATCCACGCTTCCTATTGGGCACCGACAATTCCGGCCGCGATATCGCCGCGCAGATTTTCTACGGCGCGCGCATCTCGCTGCTGATCGGAGGCGTGGCGACTGTCATCGCCGTCGTTATCGGCGTGCTGATCGGCGCCTTTGCCGGTTATTATGGCGGCTGGGTCGATACGGTCTTGATGCGCATCACCGAGGCGTTCCAGACCCTGCCGAACTTCGTGCTGCTGCTGGTGCTCGTCGCCGTGTTCGGCTCGACCATCACCACCGTCACCATCGCCGTGGGCATCGTGTCATGGCCGGCACCGGCGCGATTGACGCGCGCAGAATTCATGTCGCTGCGCAGCCGCGAATTCGTGCAGGCCGGGCGCACGCTGGGCATGAAAGACATCCAGCTGATCCTCGGCGAGATCCTGCCTAATGCGCTGCCGCCCGTGATCGTCTATGCCAGCGTGGTGATGGCGCTGTCGATCCTGCTGGAAAGCGCACTCGCCTTCCTGCGTCTGTCCGATCCCAATGTGGCGTCATGGGGCAACCTCATTGGCCTTGGCCGCGACGTGCTGCGCGTGCAGTGGTATGTCTCGGCGATCCCCGGCATCGCCATTCTGCTCACCGTGCTCGCGGTGTCGCTGGTCGGCCAGGGCCTCAATGACGCGCTCAATCCGAGACTGAAAAGCCGATGAGCGCCGTGGACAATCCGATCCTCACCATCGACGGCCTCAGCGTGAAGCTGCCCAAAGGCGCCGATCGCTCACACGCGCTTGGCGGCGTCTCCATGGCGATTTCCGCCAATGAGATCGTCTGCGTGGTCGGCGAGTCCGGCTCCGGCAAGTCTGTCATGGCCAACGCCATCATGCGGCTGCTGCCCGGCGAAGTCGCGATCGATGGCGGCCGCGTGCTGTTCGAGGGCAAGGATCTCGCCAGCGCGTCGAATACCGAGATGCGCAAGGTGCGCGGCGCCGGGATCGCGATGATCTTCCAGGAGCCGATGACGGCGCTCAATCCGCTGCGCACCATCGGCGACCAGATTGGCGAGATGTTCGAGATCCATACCGAGCTCTCGAAGGCCGACATCAAGGCGCGCGTGCTGGCGTTGCTGCAGGATGTGCACATTCCCGATCCCGCCCAGGCCGCACGTGCCTATCCGCACGAACTCTCCGGCGGCCAGCGCCAGCGCGCGATGATCGCCATGGCGCTCGCTCTTGATCCGCGGCTGTTGATTGCCGACGAGCCGACCACCGCGCTCGACGTCACCACGCAGGCGCAGATCCTGAAACTGATCAAGGAATTGCAGAGCCGCAGGAATACCGCGGTGCTGTTCATCACCCACGATTTTGGCGTCGTCGCCGAGATCGCCGACAGGGTCGTGGTGATGCAGCACGGCAATGTGGTCGAACAAGGCGCGGTCAAGGACGTGCTGACCAATCCCCAGCATCCCTATACGCAACAGCTGATCGCCGCGGTGCCACCGCTGACGGCGCCGCCGCCGCGCGCACTGTCCGACGACGTCATCCTGACGCTCGACAACGTGTCGAAGACCTATCGCAACGGCGGCTTCCTCGGCCGCGGCGTGCGTGTGACCCATGCCGTGAAGTCCGTCTCGCTGAAACTGCCGCGTGGTGCGACGCTGGGCATTGTCGGCGAGTCAGGTTCGGGCAAATCGACGCTGGCGCGCTGCATTATCAGGCTGATCGATCCCGATGGGGGATCGATCGTGCTGGAAGGCAAGGACTGGGCGAAGCTCTCACGCAACGAGGTGCGCCGCGAGACCAAGCACATCCAGATGGTGTTTCAGGATCCGTTCGCCTCGCTGAACCCGCGTCGCAAGGCCGGCGATCTCGTGGCGCAAGGCCCGATCGTGCACGGTACGCCGCGTGCGCAGGCAGTGGCACAGGCGAAGGAGCTGTTCCGGCTGGTCGGCCTCGATCCGTCCGCGATCGATCGCTTCCCGCACGAATTCTCCGGCGGCCAACGCCAGCGCATCGGTCTTGCACGCGCACTCGCATTGAAACCGGATGTGCTGGTGGCGGATGAAGCCGTCTCCGCGCTCGACGTCTCCGTGCAGGCGCAGGTGCTGAAGATGCTGCACGAGCTGCGCGAGCGGCTTGGGCTCTCCATCGTGTTCATCACGCATGATTTGCGCGTTGCCGCGCAGATCTGCGATCTCGTCGCTGTGATGAAGGACGGCGAAGTCGTCGAGCACGGACTGGCCGGCGAGGTGTTCGGCAATCCGCAGCACGCTTATACCAAGGCGCTGCTGGCTTCGATCCCCGGCGGCGATTTCGCGCGCAGCCGAAAGCCGGTGACGGTGTAGCTTCATCCCTCATGGTGAGGAGCGCGCACTTGCGCGCGTCTCGAACCATGAGATGGCTAGGTTCCGAGCTCGCGTCCATCCTTCGAGACGCCGCTGCGCGGCTCCTCAGGATGAGGGCTGAGTGTGTGGCGTACGCTAAGCCATCTCCTTCGCGTCCCTGCGGCGATAGACCAGCAGCATGAAGGGTGCGAGCAATCGCATCAGTCCGTGCGCTGCGATCGGGACTGGCTCGGAGAATGGCAGAGCCAGCTCGCTCTCCGGCACGCCGCGCACCACCTTCGAGAATTCATCGCCGAGCGCCACCGACAGCGCCACGCCGCGGCCGTTGCAGCCGGTCCAGCCATAGGCATTCGGCCCGAGCTTGTGCATGCGCGGCAGGAAATCCGTGGTCATGCCGACATAGCCGTTCCAGACATAGTCGAACTTGACGTCGCCGATCTGCGGCCACAGCCGCTTCAACCGTTCGGCGACCATCACTTTCAGCCGCTCCGTCTTGTCGCCGAGGCCGACCACATTGCCGCCGGTGACCAGACGATTGCGCGCGTCGTAACGCGCGAAATACAGTTCACCATGGGTATCCGACATCGACTGGCGGCCGGGGATGATGGTCTTGCGCGCCTCGTCCGACAGCGGCTGCGTCGCCATCTGCCAGGACAGCACTGGCATCACCTCACTCGCGATGCCTGGCGAGAGCTGCTTGGAGAATTCGCCCGTATAGGCATTGGTGGCGACGATCAGGCTGCGCGCGCTGACCTGCCCATTCTTCGTCTTGACGATCCAGCGATCGCCCTTGCGCTCATAACTCTCCACCGGCGAGCGCGCATAGATGCGACCGCCCTGCTCCAGCACCACACGCGCAAGACCGCGCGCCAGCGCGAGCGGATTGATATGGCCGCCAGTCTTGTTCCAGAAGCCGCCGAACCATGCGTCTGAGCCGAGCATCGTGCGCATCTGCTCGCGTGAGAGCAGTTCCACCGGCGCGCCGTGCTTGGACCATTGCCGCACGCGGCGCTCGGCGATCTTGATGCGGCCCGGCGAATGCACCGGCTGAATCCAGCCATTCTGTTCGGCCTCGGCCTGGATCTGATAGCGGCGCGTGAGATCGAACAGGATCGAGGCGCTGTCGCGGATCAGACCGACAAGGCGCTCGCCGGCGGCGCCATAGCGCTTGATAATGTCTTCGGGATCGGGCCGCGACAGCGTCGGGATCACCTGGCCGTTATTGCGCCCCGACGCGCCCCAGCCCGGCTCCATCGCCTCGACCACGGCGACATCGACGCCGGCCTCGCGCAGATGCAGCGCTGTCGACAGACCCGTGAAGCCGCTGCCGATGACGACCACATCGGCTTCGACCGGGCCTCTCAGTTCCGGCAAATCAGGACCGGGAGGCGTGACGCCGGCCCACAGCGACTTCGGCCAGGGCACAGTTGCGGTATCCATCATCACGCCTTTCTGCAGCATCAATCATGCATTGCGCCGCGCAACCGAACATAACCGTTCTCTTGCGGCACCCCTGCATTCTGCATAGTTTACGCGCCTGATCCATTGCAAGGTAATGAGCACGTGACGCTGAAAAACATCGTTGGAATCGACCACGCCGTGGTCGTCGTCAAGGACCTCGACGCCGCCGCCGCGAACTGGAAGAGCCTCGGCTTTACGGTGTCGCCGCGCGGCACCCACAGCGCCAAGATGGGCTCCGGCAATTACACCATGATGCTCGGCCCGGACTATGTGGAGCTGCTGGGCGTGCTCAACGAGACCGAACACAACGCGCCGACGCGGGCGTTTCTCGCCAAGCGCGGCGACGGCATCGAGCGCATCGCCTTCACCACCACCGACGCCGCCGTGGGCGCCGAGGAAATCCGCGCACGCGGCTATACGCCGATCGGCCCGACCGATTTCGAACGCCCGGTGACGATGCCGGACGGTAGTCTGAGCGCGGCGAAATTCGCCACCTATCAGTGGCCCTATGAGGAAGCCCCCGGCGGCCTCCGCATCTTCGCCTGCCAGCACAAGACCCGCGAGACCGTCTGGATTCCGGAGCTGCAGGTGCATGCCAATACGGCCAAGCGCCTGAAGAAGGTGTTCATCGTCACGCCGGAGCCGGAGAAGGACGCACAGCATATGGCGAAGCTGATCGACGGCGCTGCGCGCAGCGAAGCCGATGGCACTGTCGTCGTGCCGTCAGGCGGCGACCGCGCGGACTTTGTATTCGTCACCAAGGACGTGCTCGCGAAGCACTTCCCCGGCGCATCGCTGGCCGGCATTCCCGAGCGTGGCGGCATTTCGCTGGTGTTCGGCGTGGCTGATATTGCAGCGGCCGAGAAGGCCGTTGGATCAGCCGGCAGCCGCAGCGATGTCGGCGTCGTCGTGCCGCCGAGCAAGGGCAATGGCGTGTTGCTGGCGTTTGTGAAGGATTGAGAGGGCGCACTGCCCCCTCCTCGTCATCCCCGGGCTTGACCCGGGGATCCATCTTTTTGAAGATGACGGGTGCGAAAGATGGATGGCCGGGTCAAGCCCGGCCATGACAGCGTAAAGCACGAGCACCATTGCTCATCGTTACTATAGCAACGATTACGTCCGCACCGGCGCCTCACCCAAATCCCAGAACAACCCCGCCATGATGTTCAGCGCCTGTTCCGTCACCGGAAGAAGAATGTGTTCATCGGGCGCGTGCTGCGAGCAGCCGGGATAGGAATGCGGCACCCACACGGTGGGCAGGCCGAGAATATCCGTGAACACGTCATTCGGCAGCGAGCCACCGAAATTCGGCAGCAGCGCCGGCGCGCTACCCGTGGTATTGCGAACGGATTCGACGGCCCAGCCCACCCATGGATTGTCGATATCGGTGCGCGAGGCCGAAAAATACTGCGACTGGCTCACCTTGATGTCGGCAAAACCGTTTGCGGCAAGGTGTTTCTCGATTGCCGGTACGACATTCTCGATGTCGGTGCCGACGACGAAGCGAAGCTGCAGCACCGCGCCGGCCTTGCCGGGAATGGCATTGGCGGGATTGTTGATATTGCCGGCATTGATCGCCAGCACTTCCAGCGTATTCCAGGCATAGAGCCGCTCCGCCGGCGATAGTCCGTCCTCACCCCAATTCTCGGAGAGCGCAGGTTCATCGGCGGTCGGCGCGACGATCACATCCGCCAGAGCCGCACGGACCTGGTTGGAAATGCGCGGCGGCTTCAGTGCGTCGAGCAGGATGCGGCCGTTCCTGTCGACCAACGTCGCTATCGCCGAAGCGAGGATCGTCGCGGGATTAGCGAGCAGCCCGCCCCAGTTGCCGGAATGATGCGCGCCGTCGCGCAATTCGATATCGAGATGGATGCGGCGGCCACCACGGCAGCCGAGAAAGATCGTCGGCCGCTCGGCCGAGAGCCGCGGCCCGTCGGAGGCCAGAAACAGATCGGCCTTCAATGCATCGCGGTGGGCTTCGCAGACCTTGGGCAGATCCGGCGAGCCGATCTCCTCGCCCATCTCAATGATGAACTTCGCATTGAAGCCAAGCTTGCCGCCGCGCGCTTCATGCACGGCGCGAAGTGCGGCGATGTTGATGGCGTGCTGGCCCTTGTTGTCGGCGGTGCCGCGGCCATAGACGCGCTCGCCAACACTCGTGCAGCGCCACGGATCGAGCCCGTCGCGCCATTCGCCTTCCATGCCGGGGACCACATCGCCATGGCCATACATCAGCACGGTCGGCAGATCGTCGCTCTCATGATAGGTCGCGAGCAGATGGGGCCCGCGCCCCGATGGCGACGGGATGATGTCAGTCGTAAAGCCGAGCGCCGTGAAAGTCGGCGTCAGTTCCTGCTCGAGATAGGCGCGCAGATCGTCGGCGCGCTTGTCGCTCTGGCTCTCGGTCTTGTAGCCCACCATGCGATCGAGCGTGGCGAGGAAATCCCCCGACGTGAACTGCGCGTTGACCCGCGCGATGGCATCAATCCGTGTCATCTCAGAGCGATGCCATCACGGCTTCGGCCTCGGTCAGCAGCCGGTCGGCATTTGCCTCGGTGAAGACCAGCGGCGGACGAACCTTCAGCACATTGGCATGAGGGCCCGTCGCCGAGATCAGCACGCGGCGCGCGCGCAGGCCATTGACCACGGCAGATGCCGCGGCGGCATCCGGCTCCTTGGTGCTGCGATCCTTCACGAGTTCAACGCCGACATAGAGGCCGGAGCCGCGGACGTCCCCGATCTGCTCGTATTTCTTCGCCAGTGCATGGAAGCCGTCGCGCAGGACCTTGCCGACCCGGAGCGAATTCTCGACCAGCTTCTCGTCGCGAATGACATTCAGCACCGCCTGCGCGGCCGCCATCGCCACCGTATTGCCACCGAATGTGTTGAAGTAGCGGTTGTCGCGGCCGAATTTCTCCACGATCTCCGGCAGCATCACGGCGGCAGCAACGGGGTAGCCATTGCCCATCGGCTTGCCCATGGTGATGATATCAGGCGTGATGCCGTGGCGCTGATAGCCCCAGAGCTTTTCACCGCTGCGGCCGAAGCCGGACTGCACTTCATCGGCGATGAAGACGCCGCCCGCCTTGTGCACGACATCGAGCACCGGCTTCAGCACGTCGGTCGGGTGCGAGAAGATGCCATCGGACGAGAACATGGAGTCCGCGATGAAGGCGGCGACACCGACGCCGCGGCGTTGCAGGTCAACGATCTGCTCGGACACCTTCTCGGCCATCCACGCGCCGATCTTTTCCGGCGCGATGCGATAGGAATCCGGTGCGGGCACGCGACGCACATAGGTGCCAAGCGGCGAATACGGCCCGAGCGACGGCGAGAAGCCCGCAGTCAGCTCCGAATTGCCGTGATAGGCTTCTTCGGTGATGATGATGCCCTGATTGCCGGTGTGATGCTTGGCCATGCGGACGGCGAGATCATTGGCTTCCGAGCCGGTGCAGGTGAACATCACATGCCGCTTCGGCCCGTCGAACGTGCCGAGCAGATCCTCGGCATAGTCGAGAATGCCCTTCTGGATATAGCGCGTATGGGTGCAGATGGTCTGCGCCTGCTGCGTGATCGCATCGACCACGCGCGGATGGCAGTGGCCGACCGACACCACATTGTTATAGGCGTCGAGATATTCGTTGCCCTCTGAATCATAGAGCAGCACGCCCTTGGCGCGCGCGACCTCGACGGGGTTGCTGTAGAACAACCGATAGGCCGGGCCGAGCAGATCGCTGCGTCGCGCGACGAGCTTGCGGCTCTCTTCGGTGAGGCCGGTTGCCGTGGCGGGGTCGAAGCCGTTGACCATCTTGCCGCGCGGGGCGCTGGTGACTGCGGTCATGTTGTTGTTTCCTCTGGAAGCAGGGTCGGATGTGGCAAAGATTATCTGGCGAAGTCCATCAACTGATCGGAGATCTCATCCATCGAGCGGGCGATGAACCAGTCCATCTGCACCCAGGTCTGCTCATTGTTGCGCAGGACATAGGCGGCGACGGACGGTACCCGGTTGGCCATAGCCGTGGACAGCAGCAGGCGCGTCGCCAGACGCGAGAAGATCAGATGCGGAATGAGGCTCAGTTCTTCCGCCGTCAGATCGGCGATGGACAGATAGCCTTTGAGCAGATCGCGGCCATCGGCAAAGACATCGCCGTCCATCGCGACGGGCAACTGATTGAGCATCGCTGTCGAGGCGTCGATGGCAATCGCGGTGCGGACCGTGTCGCCGAAATCGATGATGCCGCTGACGAAACCCGGCAGCGACGCATCGACGACAATGTTGGAGCGGGTGAAATCATTGTGCAGCACCTGCATGCGGCACTGTTTGAGCCGGGTTTCGATGGCGGCAAAACGCTCGAGCGCCGCCTCGACCTTGCGGCGCTGGTCGGCATCGGTGATTTCCGCCAGCAGGTCGCGCAGCGTGAGCAGGTTCTTGACGTCCCATGCGACGACCCGGGAGTCTGACGGATGGCTGAAATCCGCCAGTGCGAGACGGAGTCGCGCCAGCAATTTGCCGATCTCGGCCCGTCCCGACTCCGTGGACGGCACCTCACTCAGGGGCTGGCCTTCGAGATAGGACATCATCCGCACCTGCCGGTTCTGGCCGGCGCGATCGAGATAATTGAAATGCCGCTCGCCCTTGTCGTTCGGAATAACGCGCGGGACCGGCAGATCGGGCGCACGCGCCGCGACGTGATCGAGCACCTGCACCTGCAGATCAATCTCGGGGATATCCTCGATGGGGTTCGCAACCTTCAGGATAAAGCGCGGCCCGCTTGCCGGCGCGATCCGGAAGGTGTCGTCCTTCTCGGTTGCAAAGCGCGTCGGACGGCCTTCGATGCCAAAACGCTCGCGGGCGAGATCGACGGCCTCATCATCCGTCATGTTTATATACGATGCCGCGAGTCCGCCCTGCATTGCACCCGGACGCGCGGAAGGCTCAAATGTCACCTGAACTGATCCATCTCGATTCGGAATCCGGCACGTCGCGGCCGGTACGCGCGACCATAGCAACGCTGTTCCCGCTTGTCAGGGTGTCCGCGCGAATGCGGGCATTTTCGACGAACTAAGCCCGCATTTTCTGCCTTTGCTGCCCATTTGGGCACGGATTTCGCAGAAGCCACGTCGCATACGCGCCGCATCCATCCATGCGACACCATCTACGCTATGGCGCTGGCCGGCCGGCGATGCAGCAGGCAACGACGTAAGCGCCGTTGCGGTGGCCTTGGCTATTTGCCCTTGACGACACCTGGCCGCACATCGCTGATCGGCACACAGCTCTTCTTGCGACGCTGGTTGTTCGGCGCACCTTGCACCTTCAGCACCTTGCCCGCCGAACACGAACCGTTGTCGACGAACACGGTCGCATACGGATCCATCATCAAAGGTTCGAAGGAGAGAAATTTTTGCGCGAAACACGGCTGGGCGACGGCCGTCAGGAACAGTCCAAGTAAAATAGTACGCACGACGATTATCTCACATAGATGACAAGACCGCCGATGATCACCAGGGCCGCGATAGCAAGAACATGGGCGCATGCGATCGAAACCGCCTCGACGGCGGAACCGACCTTCTGCCTGAGCTTCGACTCCTTGAATCGGAGCATAGGCATGCGAGACGCCACTTGCGCCTTGAAACGAGAGTCAGTCAATGAGCAGTCCCCAAATGCCGGCGCAAGATGTGTCCCACTCTGCCGACGAGCAAAGACTTGCGGTCAAATGAGGCGACAGTGAGTCAGGGTAACAGCCGACAATGATCGCCGGGATTCGTCGGTCAGTTGGATTCCATGATCCATGCCCTGCCCGCTTGCGCGACGGACGGCGCAACATCGCGGCCGCAGAACTCCGCAGCGCGCTCGAATTGTTCCTGAATTTCCGATGTTACCACCCCATTTGCGGCATCGAGTTCCCGCAGCGAGATGGTCGATGTGAAGGTTCCGGCAAAACAGCTGCAGAACTTTTTGGAATCGCTCGAAGGTTTGTTCGGCCGCTTGCGAAAGTGGTTCGAACAGCTTGTTTCCAGATTGTTCGCCATCTGATCGATTTCGTTCGCATAGATCGGGGACGCGATCACGGCGGTAAGTGCCAGTATAAATGTAGTTTGTCTCATAGTGCGATCATAACCTCGGTAATCCAGCAACGCATCGTCACTCTGTCGTCATCCTCAGGTTCCACGGGAGAAAGCTCGTGCTCACGCGCCTGTGTTCGGTATTCCGACATTCGGGGTTGAATTGTTGCAATTGTGACGGTTGAACAAATGAGCCGCATTGGCGATGTTTGCGAATGGGGCGGATGCCGAAAGTGATTGTGATTCTGCGATCTGCGGTCTGAGCGCCGCATTATTCGCTTATTCGATCGGTTCTCTGCTACGCGACGATCTCGGCATTTCCAGCAGACATGTCAGGTCGATAGCGCTACACTGTACGGGATTGATTGCGCTGTTGCTTGCGCTCGAATTCCTGAGCACCAACTGGACCACGCCGTTGCAGGATAGCGGCATGCCCCATAGGGACGCCTTCATGGACAAGATCGCTCCGCATAAAGTCACGAAGGCCGATATCGTCTTCTCCGTCGGCCGCGGCCTCGTGATGGCCGCAGCCATCATCGGCGCCACATATTTCCTTGGAAGCTGGTATCTCGGCGGCAGCGACCTGGAATCGATCTATCAGACCGAAAGCTATAACGACGCCTCCACGACGCCGCGAAGCGAACATGCGACTGCGCCCGGCACGACGGAGGAAGCGACACAGTAAAACACTGCGCGCCTCCCCTTATCTGCGCAGATGCGCGAGCTAGTAAACCACTGCTTGCGGCCGCCCGACGCCGCTATAGAGAAATCCGTTCCGCGTCACTTCATCCGGCGAATAGATGTTGCGGAGATCGATGATCACCGGACAGGCCATGATCGCCGCCATCTCCTTCAGATCGAGCGCGCGGAACTGCTCCCATTCGGTGACGATGACCATGGCGTGACACCCGCGGGCGCATTCATAGGGCCCCTCGCAAAAGGTGACGTTTTCGAACACCTTCTTCGCCTGCTCCATGCCAACGGGATCGTAGACCCGCACCTCGGCGCCCATATCCTGCAGCGCCGTGATCAACGGAATCGACGGCGCGTCGCGCATGTCGTCGGTATTCGGCTTGAAGGTCACACCGAGAATGGCGATGGACTTGCCGCGCAGATTGCCGCCGAAGGCATGCGCCACCTTGCGTGCCATGGCGCGCTTGCGCTGGTCGTTGACGGCAACCACGGTCTCGACGATGCGCAGCGGCGCTTCGTAATCCTGGCCCGTTTTGATCAGTGCCAGCGTGTCCTTCGGAAAACACGAGCCGCCATAGCCCGGTCCGGCGTGCAGGAATTTCAGGCCGATCCGGTTGTCGAGGCCGATGCCCCGCGCGACTTCCTGCACATTGGCACCGACCTTCTCGGCGAGATCGGCGATCTCATTGATGAAGGCCACCTTGGTCGCCAGGAACGAGTTGGCGGCGTATTTGGTCAGTTCGGCCGTGCGGCGATCCGTATACATGATCGGCGACGAGTTGAGGTGCAGCGGCCGGTAGACTTCCGCCATGACATCCTTGGCGCGCTGATCGCTGGAACCGATCACGATACGGTCGGGATGTTTGAAGTCTCTGATAGCCGCGCCTTCGCGCAGAAATTCCGGATTCGAGACTACCGCGAATTCGGCATCCGGGTTCTCTTCGCGAATGATGCGCTCGACCTCGTCGCCGGAACCGACCGGCACCGTCGACTTGTTGACCACCACGGTGAACTTTTTGATGGCCTTCGCGATCTCGCGCGCCGCTGCATAAACATAAGACAGATCTGCATGGCCGTCACCACGCCGCGATGGCGTACCGACGGCGATGAACACCACCTCGGCCGCACCGACAGCAGATGTGACATCGGTGACGAATTTCAGCCGTCCCTGCTTGGCATTGCTCGCGACCAGCGCATCGAGACCAGGCTCATGGATCGGAATCTCACCGTTGTTCAGCGCATCGATCTTTCCCTGATCCGTATCGACGCAGGTGACGTGATGGCCGAAGTCCGAAAAGCATGCCCCCGACACGAGCCCCACATAGCCAGCGCCAATCATGGCAATTCGCATTGCATGTCCTGTCTTATAAACAGTCCGCGGTCAGAACGACCCGGACATCCCCCGAGAATTCCGCATGCGCCTCAGCTGTTGAGGATCAACTCGCCGTCGAGATGCTGCGGAAAGAAAAAGAAGTTGTTGACGTAAGCTTGCCCGGGTTTACGGCCACCATTGGGCAGCAGCGCATCGGCGTCCTGCATTTCCCCGGCGTTGAAATGATCGATGGAGATCACCTCGTCGTCCTGGAGGAAAAAGCCGCGATAGGATTTGTCGCGAAAGAAGTCGAACACCGAGCGCGTCGCCTCGGCACGGTGGCGATCCTCTGCCTCGACAAGGAAGACTGGCTGGCACCGGTCGATCAGGCCGACGGCGCCATGCAAGACGCTCAACTCGTGCCCCTCGACGTCCACCTTCACGAAGGACACGTCCTCGCGCACGACACCATCGAGACGCGCCAATGGAACATGCGTCGTGATCAGTTGCTTCACCGACGGCTCATATTGTTGTTCGAGCGATGCCCGCCCGTAAACAAGGCCATCCTCGCCTTGCGGTGTGTAAAGCTCGGCATCGCCTTCATGATCCGAGAGGGCCACTTCATGGATGCGGACATTGGACGCGGAGGTGCGCCGAAGCAGATCGGCCATCTCATGCGACGGCTCGAATGCATGGACCTGACCGGACAGCCGCGCCAGTTGCTGGGTGTAGAGACCGCAATTGGCGCCGACATCCACCGTGACAGCCCCCTGCGGCACGATCTTGTCGAGATAGGCCAGTTCACGCTCCGCCGATTTGGGACGCTTCAGGAAGCGCCAGCGCAAATACATCGACGGGAAAGCGTCTTTCAGGAGCTGCTTGGTCCGTTGCGTCGCCGTCATGGCTGTCACCCTTCGTTCGAGGCTGGTTTCAAGGCAAAACAATTCCAGGCGCCGGACGGAGGTCCGCCAGCGCAATGTCTGCAATGTGTGGTGTGATCGATGCCGCCGCTCAATCGGTCGGGGGCATCAGAAGGCATTACCGGAGAGGAATTCGCGCCGGACGGTTTGCACAATGATCATGATGTCCATACGCATCGACCATTTCTCGATATATTCGAGGTCGTAATCGATGCGCGAGATCGCCCGTGGCGCCTCCACGGTGCTGCCCCGGCAGCCGCTCACCTGGGCCAGACCGGTGATGCCGGGCCGTGCGCTGTGACGCGTAAAGTAATACGGCACGAGATCTTCATAGAGCACGTTGGCGGCCAGCATGCCCGGTACATGGGGCCGCGGCCCAACCAGAGACATATCGCCCTTGAGCACGTTGATAAGCTGCGGAATTTCGTCGAGGCTGGTCTTGCGCAGCAGCTTGCCGATCCGCGTCACCCGGGCGTCGCCTTCGACCGTCTGCTGAATGCCGCGCTTGTCGCCGGCATCGGTGCGCATCGAGCGGAATTTGTAGATCTTGAAGAAGCGGTTGCGGTAGCCGTAGCGATACTGGGTGAAGAACACCGGTCCCGGCGAGGTCGCCTTGATAATGATTGCGATGGTGATCAGCAGCGGCGCGAGAAACAGCAGGGCTGAGCCCGCGGCCGCAATGTCGAACAATCGCTTGGCAATCGACTCCGACGGCTCGCACCGGGCAACCTGGTTCGTCCGGCGGCTGCGATAGGCGCTGTTGCGATAGGACCCGTGGCCGGCAAACTCGACCGGCCGCACTGAAATGAACTGCCGCTCCTTCCAGAGCGGCGTCACCTTGTTGCGATCAAAACCAACTGAAACTGTAGAGGCCATGCTCTCGCTCCCTGCTGGAACTTTGGTGCGCGATAATCGAACAGAAACATGCCTATGTGGCAGGCATGCGAATTCAGAACCCTTCCCTTCGACGAACATTCGCAATTGCGAAACCATCTACGTCGATCAGCAAGAACCTTCATCACTGAAGATTTCTTAACTGTGCGAACGAATTAGGGCGGCAAAACGGTATTGGCGTGTAACATTACGCAGTCGCAATATTGATATAATTGTGCGGCGCGCAAAATTCGTTGTGCACGGAAGCGCTTAGATCGTTTTGTGGGTCTATTGCGCTGCATCACGCTCACAGCAGCCATGCAAAATAATTACACGACGCAGATCGATGAATTGCATCGCGTCGCTTCGAGATCGGGTGCATGATCTTCGCAATTAACAAATAGCCACCAAGCGGCAATCGATTCGAGCTTGATTTTTCACTCGATACTAAAGCGCGCCCTTTATGTTGCGCACTGAGACTGCTCACTCCGCCAGATATTTCGGCATCGCCATGGTCGCTCGACGAACACCTCAGATGACTACAGGGGACATTTCATTTCCCCCGCGCGCGATTGCCGTGGATAAGGCCGCGATCTCCAGCCCTGTGGACAGTTCTGCCAGCGATGTGCACAACGCATCCGGCCGCAAACTGCGAAACAGACTTCTTCTTATCAATGCGGCCGTCTGGGTCGCTGTGATCGTCGCCGTTCGCATCATTTTCTTCTGAGCTCATCGCTATCCCCAAAGCTTTATGAGTCCCAAGGCGTTGCGCGGTCGATTGAATTTGACCGCGACGGTTCCCTGATCGTAGCTTGCGCGAAATGCCGCGCTCCCTCTCCAGGTCAGATTCGAACAAGGCGGCACTGCCGCCCGATACGCGTATCTATGCCATCGGTGACATTCACGGACGCGCCGACCTGCTGCAGGAAACCATCGCGCGCATCGATGAGGACATCCGACGTCGCCCGATCACCTATGCGGCGGAAGTCTATATCGGCGATTACATCGATCGTGGCGCGGATTCGAAAGGTGTGATCGATTTGCTGGCAGTCCGCATGGTGCACAACCATGCAATCTGCCTACGCGGCAATCACGAAGCCATCATGGAAGACTTCCTGGAGGATGCCAGCGTGCTTGAGCACTGGCGCCAACTGGGCGGACTTCAGACTCTCGCGTCCTATGGCGTTTCTCCATCGCGCACCGCAACGGCGCGCGACGTGCAGAAAGCCTTTCATGCCGCATTCCCTCCGGCGCATGACGCTTTCTTGCGTTGCCTGCGGAACAATATCAGATGCGGCGACTTTTTGTTCGTTCACGCGGGCATTCGTCCCAATGTACCGCTGTCATCTCAAGATCCACATGATCTGATGTGGATCAGGGACGAGTTTTTGGATTCCAAGCGCGATCATGGCGTCTATGTGGTGCACGGACACACACCGGTTCCCCATGCAGATATTAGAGATAACCGTGTGAATATTGACACAGGTGCGTGGCGCAGCGGCATCCTCACGTGCATTGCCATCGAAGGCACAGAGATTCTGGTTCTCTAAGAAGACATTAGTACGCAATCTGCGCACTCTCTGAGTACGCCACATTCTTTCGCCGTTTTTTGCCGGACACTCTCGCGCAATTGTCGTCTGCATCAATTGTCATCGAATTGATGCAGATGATCACATTGATGTTGTGTTGGGGGTCTACCATGTTGCGAACGAACCGATGCGCCGGCATTTTGATAGTACCGGTGCTTTCATTTTTCTTTGCTGGCGTCGCTCCGTCGATCTCGCTCGCACAGGACCAGCGGGTTTCTGCGGCTTCGCCGTCAGGCACCTATCTTCTTGGACCAACTGACAGGATTCGTCTGAAGGTCTATGGCGAAGCTGATATCACCGGTGAATATGAAGTCGACAGCAACGGATTTGTATCGATTCCCCTTGCGGGCCACGTGAAGGCCGCTGGACTGACCACACGGCAATTAGAGAAGGGCATCTCCTCCGCGTTGGCCAAGGGAATCGTGCGAGACCCACGCGTGAATGTGGAAATCGCGCTGTATCGCCCCTTCTATATCCTCGGCGAAGTGAAGAAGAGCGGCGAATACCCTTATCGCATGGGCCTGACCGTGATGGACGCCGTCGCAACTGCCGGTGGATTCACCTATCGCGCCAATGAGAACAAAGTGTATTTGCGGCGATCGGGCTCAACGGTCGAAGAGATCTATGCGCTCGATTCGCCAGTCCTGGTATTTCCCGGCGACAATGTGCGTGTCCCAGAACGATACTTCTGAACTCATCATTTTCGATTTTGTCTGATGTGTAGTGACCGATGCGCGCCTTCATGTCGCGCGTCGCCATAGTCTCGACTTTTTGCGGTGCGTATTCTTGTGCAGTGCGACGAACTTTACTTCGTACTTCGCATTGTGGGCAGCAAAGAGAAGGGCGTTTCATCAGACGAGTGTTGAGTGCGCTAGTGGGGGCGCGACATTCATCACGGGCTTGCTGAGTTTGTAAGCGCCGGGATGAATTTCTAAGCGGCAATCAAGTCTCGACGACAATTCGATAGCGGAGGAATGCATGTCCTTCGCAAGGGATGAGTGATGAAATGTACGTTTGTATCAGCAGGATCGGATGCGATCGGCGAAGGACCGGAGGGGCTGCGGCCGATTCCCGTCACGCGCCGCGCTCTCCGTATCGCGCCATGGCCGGTCACGGCGATTCTGCTTGGTATTGCATCACCCGCCAATGCTCAGGCGATCCCGGCAACCAGCGACGAGCTCGCGCCGCCCTGGAATGCGCAACGGATTTTCGAACCGTCCGCGCTGCCCGATCTGGTCGACCGGGATAACCGCGAAGCAGTAGCGCCAGAGGACATGCCAGTAAAAAAACGACAGCAACCTGGTTATGAACCCGTCGGCATCCGCCAGGGATCCTGGATGTTTAACCCGTCGCTGATGACGGGCGCGCTCTATGACAGCAATGTGTTTGCCTCGAACACCCAGAAGCGCGGCGACGTTGCAGCGGTGATCGAACCCAGCCTGCGTGCGCACACGCTGTGGGAACGACACGGCATCGACATCAAGCTCAATTCACGAACCACGGCCTATAACGAAAATTCAAGCCTCGACCAGACCGATGTGAGCCTGAAGGGCGCCGGCTGGATCGATATCGCCAACGATATGGTCGTGCTGGGCAGTTTCCAGATCGCGCATCTCAATGAGGGTGTGGGTTCGCTGAGTTCGCCTTCCAATGCCGTGACACCGACTCCATACAATCTGATGTCCGGCGACCTGACCGTCCGCAAGGAATTCAACCGGCTGGCGACATCGATCGGCGCACGCGTCGACTCGTACGATTACGGCACGGCGCGCGCGCAGGATGGCAGTCTGATCGACCAGAGCAGCCGCGACGGCCAGATCTATGCGCTTCACGGCCGCGTCGATTATGCGTTCTCGCCTGTGCTCGGCTGGTTCGGCGGCGTCGAAGGCAACCAGCGCAACATCCGCGGCGTACCCGGCCAGACGCTGGACTCCACCGGCTATCGCGCGTTGTCCGGCTTGACCGTCGGTTTCGGCAATCTGCTCCGCGGCGAGTTCGGCGGCGGCTATGTCGAGCAGCGCTTCGACAATCCTCTGATCGGTACCGTCGACGGACCGTCCTATCGCGCCAAGCTCACATGGAGCCCGACGCGATTGATGGACATCCACGTCAAGGCCGAACAACTGGTCACACAGACATCCGATACCAGCTCGACCGGCGTGTTGGCCAATGCCGTGCAGGTCGGCGTCGACTACGAGCTGCGTCGCAACGTCATCCTGTCGCTGGCGGGCGCCTATGAGATCGATCGCTTCTTCGGCCAGGCCCGCAAGGACCGCGTGACCACGACCAATGCCAGCGTGAAGTATTTGATGAACCGCTTCAGCGCGATCTCGGCCTATCACCGCTACACATCGCGCGACAGCGATATACCCACCTTCAGTTACGACAAACACCAGGTAGGGCTCAATGTTACAGCGCAATTTTGATCAGCCTTATCCGGCGGCACCGGAACCGGTTCCGACCGCCGTTGCCGGTTGGCAGGCGCCGACCGTCGATCTCCGGGAAATGGCGCGCATCCTGCGCCGGCGCTGGCGCGCGGTCGTGCTGCCCGCCGCCGTGCTCGGTGGTATCGCCCTCGCTTATGTGGCGACGGCGACCACACTCTATACTGCGAACTCCACCGTACTGGTCGATCCCCGGCGCGCCAATGTGGTCGAAACCAATCAATCGGTGCTGACCAATTTCGGCACGGACGATGCGACCATCGAAAGCCAGACGCTGCTGATCCAGTCGCTCACGATCCTGCAGCGCGTGGTCGACAAGTTGAAGCTGACGCAGGATCTCGAGTTCATGCCAAAGCCCGGCCTGCTCGATCCGATCCGCAATCTGTTCCGCAGCAGCAGCCCGGTCGATGGCGTGAGCCCCGAAGACGCCGCGCGTGCATACTCTATATATCTGCTCCAGCGCCGCATGAAGGTGACACGACAAGGCACGACATTCCTGGTCGATATCGCCGTCAGCTCGGAATCGCCGCAGAAAGCCGCGACCATCGCCAATGCGGTGGCTGACGCCTATTTCGAGGAACAGGTCCGCGCCAAATTCGACGCGACGCGCATCGCAGCCAAATGGCTCGGCGGCCAGATCGATGCGCTGAAGAACCGCGTCGTCACCTCCGAACAGGCCGTCGCGGACTATCGTTCCGCCAATAACCTCGCGGTCTCGCAGGGCGTGACGGTCAACGACCAGCAGATCACCGATCTCAACAGCAAGCTGATTGCTGCCCGGGTGCAGACCGCCGAGGCGCGTGCCAAGTTCGATCAGGTGCAACAATTGGCGAAAACCGGCGGCGATGCCGGCGGGCTCAATGCCGCCGTCTCCTCGGAGATGGTGACCAAGCTGCGCGCGCAATATGCCGATATCGCCAAGAACGAAGCCGACCTGACCAGCAAATATGGTCCGCGGCATCCGCAGGTCGCCAATGTGCGGGCGCAGCTCAAGGACACGCAGCGGCTGATCAACGAGGAAATCGGGCGCATCGTGCAGGGCACGGCGCATGATTATGACGTTGCGAAATCGCGCGAGGCGTCGCTGCAGGACAGTTTCGACAAGCTGCAGGGCGTGTCCAGCACGTCCGGTCAGGCCGTGGTCCGGCTGCATGAGCTGCAGCGCGAGGCCGAGGCCAACCGCACGCTCTATGAGTCATATCTGGCGCGCTCGAAGGAGACGACGGCGCAGGAAAGCCTGGAGATGCCGGACTCCCGCATCGTCAGCTTTGCCAGCATCCCGCTCAAGCCCTCCGCGCCGAAGACCATGCTTATTCTAGGCTTTGCCATCCTGCTCGGCCTCGGCGGCGGCACGGTGCTGGCATTCCTGACCGACTATCTCGACGGGCGGATCAAGACACTGGAACAGGCCGAAGAGATATCGGGCGTTCCCGCGCTGGCCGCTCTACCCTCGATCAGCAGTCGCGAACTCGCCGGGCGTGCCAAACGCGGCCGCACCGAACTCGGCAATTACGATCCGCGCACCATGCGGCTGCTGCCGGCTGCATTGCAGCCACCACTGATGCGCTATGCCATCGAGGAGCCCGGCACATTCTTCGCCGAAGCGATTCGCGCGGTGCGTCTGGCGATTCAGCGTGCGCGCAAGATCGACACGGTCAAGGTCGTGCTGGTGACATCGGGCCTCGAAAGTGAAGGCAAGACAACCTTCGCCGGCAATCTCGCACTGTCCTTCGCCACGCTGGGCATCAAGACGCTGCTCATCGACGGCGATCTGCGCAATCCCGGCCTGACCCGCGCCGTCAGCCCCAATGCCGATGCCGGCCTGCTGCAGGTGGCGACCGGCGAAGTGTCGCTGGAGCGCGCCATCCTGCTCGATCGCAGCACCGGCCTCTCGATCCTGCCCTCGCCTGCCATCAAGGACGTCGATGCCATCACCGAGTTGATGTTCTCCGAGCAGATCGTCGAAATCCTCGACCGCCTGAAGTCGCATTATGAACTGATCATCATCGACTCGCCGCCGCTGATTCCGCTGGTCGACGGCCGCGCGCTGGCCGAACTCGCCGACCGAATTTTGCTGGCCATGGCCTGGAATCAGACACCGCGCGAAGTCGTCGCCCACACGATGGAGCTGCTGGCTCCGGTGCATGATCGCATTCTCGGCACCGTGCTGACCCAGGTCGATCTCAGCAAGATCCGCTTCTATGACTATTACCGCAGCTCGGCCTATCTGAAGCCCTATGGCGTCGCCGCCGCCAGTGCGGGAGCTGCGCGTTGACATTGGCCCGGACCGCGCCGCTCAGGCTGCATCGCAACGGCGCCCTCGCCGCGGCGGGCCTGCGTGCGCGCGTTCCGCAACGACGCCAGATCGTCAATACGGCCCAGCTCATCAATTTGATGATCGTCAGCGTGCTGCTGGGCGCCATCGTCGCGATTTTCACACTGTCGGGCGGCGTTCTGACTAATCTCAAGATTCACTATCTGACACCCGGCGGCAATTTTCTCGAGAAATTGCATCCCGGCACCTATGCGACATTCATCGCGACGCTTTTGCTGCTGATGCGCGACGGTGACCCGATTGGTGAGATCAACCGTGCCTTCACGGACGCCAAGCTTTTGCTGGTGCATCTGTTCTGCTGGTTTGTCCTGCTGATCCAGATGTTCGTGCTGGAACGCCCGTTCACGGTCATCATCGACACGTTCCTGCTGCCGGTCCTGCTGTGCCTGCTGATTTGGCGGCTCACGCCGGCGCAGCGGCGGCCGCTGGTCTGGGCCATCCATGCGACGCTGCTGCTCAACATCCTGATTGGTTATTATGAATATTTTTCCGGCCATCGCATCATTCCGCTGACACTCGGCAGCGTGCTGGTGGTCGGTGAATGGCGCTCGGCTGCGCTCCTCGGCCATCCGCTGACGGCCTCGGGCATCGTCGGCGCCTATATCATGGCGCTGGTGCTGCGACCGGCCATCTGCCCGCCGATCATGATCCGCGTGCCATTGATCGCCTTCAGTCTGGGCTCGCTGATGGCCTTCGGCGGCCGCACCGCGCTGATGACGGTATTGCTCGTGTTGGCTTGCCTCGGTCTGCTTGAGACCATCCGGCTGATCCGCGGCAAGCGCGTGCCGCTGCTGTTCGCCGTCGGCGCAATCTGCTTTCTTTTTGCGGCGGCAGGCGTCGTGTTTGCTGCGCTCTATCTCGGCATCTTCGACAAGATGCTGCTGCGCTTCTCATCGGATAAAGGCAGCGCCCTGGCTCGCTTTGCGACCTTCGACATGCTCAATCATTTCCAGTGGAGCGAACTGATCCTCGGACCCAATCCGGTTCGCGTGAACGCGCTGCAGTCGCAGCTCGGTTTGAATTATGGCATTGAGAACTTCTGGGTGTCCTGCATCGTGCAATTTGGCCTGATCCACACCATCCTGATCACGCTGGGCCTGACCTGCTTCTTCATCGAACTGCTGCGCCGGTCGGACCGCGCAGCCTTCGCCATCTTGCTGCTGATCCTGATGATTGCTGCAAGCTCGGTGAGCTTCTCGTCGAAGAACATCCAGCTGGCGCAGCTCGTCCTGCTCATCGCGCTGCTGTTGCCGCGCGAACGCGCGCCGGCCGTGGCGCCACCCCGCCATGTCCATCAGCGACCGCCGATGGCGGCTCCGCATGTCCGCGCCGTCCCCCGGGATCAGGAGTTTGCATGACTATCTATGTCGATCACACCCATCTCGGACGCCATGTGACCGGGCTCGAACGGATCACACTGGAGCTGTTTTCGCAGCAGGCGCTGGCGCCGCTCGATGTCGTGCCCATCACCTCGCGCGGCACCGGCCAGATGGTGGCGACGCAGACTTTCGGTCTGCCGATGCGCCTGGCGTCTCCCTCGTCGTTCCTGCTGTGCCCCGGTTTTCCGCCAAGCCCGCTGCTGCGGATGTTTTCCTCACGCGTGCTGCCCTATATGCACGACGACTTCCTGCTGACGCGACAGGCCGATCTCAATGCACGTGCGCGACTCTATATGGCGACGCCTTTCAAGATCGCGCTGAAGAACTATCCGCGCTTCCTGACCAATTCGCGCGACACCCAGCGCAAGCTGGCCGAGCATTGTCGCCCGGACGCCGAGATCACGCTGTATCGCCCGCCGGTGCGCAACGTGTTCAAGCTGGAATCCGCCGAGCGCGCCGAGCGCGAGCCCGAGACGTCGCCGCTGCGCGTCGTGGCGCTCGGCACCGTAGAGCCACGCAAGAACTTCATCGCCGCGGCCAATATCGTACGTGAATTGCGCCAGCACGGTTTTCCCGGCGCCACCCTCGACATCGTTGGCCGCAAAGGCTGGGGCGATGACTGGAAGACACTGGAACGCATGTCGTGCGTGACCTTGCATGGCTACCAGTCGTCCGAGAACGTGACGCGCATTCTCAATGAGGCCGATATTTTCCTGTGCACCTCGCATGACGAAGGCCTCGGCCTTCCGCTGCTCGAAGCCCAATATGCCGGCCTGCCGATCGTGGCGCCGAATGCGCCCGTCTTCCATGAAGTTCTGGGCACATCCGGCATCTTCATCGATCCGTCGGACCACGGCACCGCAGCGTCGCAGATCGGCGGGGCTATCGCGGCTTCTCAGTGGCGCAGGCGGTATGTTGCGGCAGCGACCGAGAACCTCGCGCGCTGGAACGCGCTGGCAGCGAGCGACCACGACATCGTCATCGACCTGATCGCCGAACTCGCTGGCGGGCAGCTGGCCGGCCATCGTTCGGCGGCGAAGCCCAACGCCGCGCATTAGGACCGTGACGCCGGCACCCATGCCGGATCGGGGCCGCGCTTGGTCCATTCAACAGGGATATGGCTTCTTGCAGGATATCGACACCAGCACACGACATCTGGACGGGCTGCGCATCGTTGCGGCCAGCGCCGTCGTGATCCTGCACTATTCGGATTACATCAAGGAACTGCCAATTGGTCGCTTCATGGTGGACCACACCTGGCACTTCAATCTGTTCGTCGACCTGTTCTTCGTCATCTCCGGCTTCGTCATTGCCAGCCAGTATCTGGCGAAAGTTGGCTCACCCGCCGCGGTCGGCCGCTTCCTGTGGCGGCGCCTCGCGCGGATCTATCCGCTGCATCTGGCAACGCTGGCTTTCTATATCGTGATCGCACTGGCGCTTCATGCCGGCATCGCCAAGACCGACAACCCGGCGCGCTATCCCTTCTCCGATCTTCCGGCGCAGTTCCTGCTGCTGCACGCCATCGATGGCGACCGGTTGACCTTCAATTTTCCGAGCTGGTCGCTGTCGGCTGAGTTCTTCTGCTACGTGCTGTTTCCGCTGATGGTGCTGACGATCGCGCGGAGCAGGACGGTGATTGTGGTCCTCGTTGCGCTGCCGCTGCTGGCCAACAGCATCTATGCCGTTGCCATGGGCACCGAGCCCTGGCCGGACTGGATCAATAGGGGCGGCGCCTTCCGCGCCTTGCCTGCCTTCAATCTCGGCATCGCGTGCTGGCTGTTTCGCGACCGGATTGCGCGGCTTCCGGCGATGCCGGGCCTGCTGACCGCGGCCCTCGTCCTGTTCCTCATCTTCGGCGCGCAGCTTCCGATCATGGCAGCGCTCGCAGTCATCTATCTCATCGCTGCACTCGCCATCCATCACGACCTCTCCAGCCAGACCACCCTGTTCTCGCGCCTTGGCTTTGAGCGCTGGTCGTCGCTGACCTATTCCTCTTACATGCTGCATATTCCAGTCGCGACCGTCGTCCTCACGCTGGCGGCACGCTTCCTTGCCCCCGTCATTCCCGGCGGCAAGCTCGCCCTGGTGCCGCTGGCCATCGCCGTTCTTGCCGCCGCCAGCATTCTGTCCCTGCGCTATTTCGAGACGCCCATGCGGCGCGCGCTCAATGAGGCTTATGATCGCCATTTCAGCACGCGAATTGCCGCGGCGACGGTGCCAAGGCAGACGTGAACTGATGGTCAATGCAACGCAGATAATGTCCGGAACGGCGCGGCCGCTGGCTCAAACGAGGACGGCCAGCCGGGACGTGGCCATCGACAGCATGCGCGGCCTCGCCATTCTGATGGTGATCGGCATCCATTCGCTGCAGCAACCGCTCGATGCATCGTGGAAGACCATGCTCGATGCGGCTCTGCGCCCCTGTGTGCCGATCTTCCTGTTCGCATCCGGCTATCTGACCGCTCTGTTGGGCCGCGTTCCACTCGGCAAGCGCGTCATGGCCGCATTGATCCCCTACGCCATCGCTTTCGCTGCGGCCTATCTCTACATGGCGCTGCAGAACCCGGCGATGGATCACCGCCCAACGACAACGGCTGCCCGTTTCGTGCTCGCTTACGTGTTCGTGTATTATTATGTCTTCGTCTATCTCGGCTGTACGCTCATGCTCTGGCTGACCCTATGGTTTGCCCATCGTGTGCCGACCCAAGCCAATGAGCGACTGCGCCTCGTCCTGATGCTCGCCCTCGTCTTCGGACTGATTATCGGCAGCTATGTCGATCCCCTGCTGATACAGCGCGGGCTGTCCGAAGGGCTGATCGAGGAAGTGCGCATGCGTGATATCCCGTTCTGGTTCAGCTTCGTGGCGCTGGGAATGCTGGTCGCCGGATCGACGGCGCGGCTGGCCCTTCCACGGATGCGCCTGACGCTGACCGCGGCGGCACTGCTGGCCTATGTGATCTATGTGGCAGCGAGACTGCTCAAGATCGGCGACGCCGCCGATTATGATTCGATGGCGTTCTTCGGCTATGCGGCGGCGCTCTGCGTCCTGTTGCTCGCACTCGGCATCCGCGCGCCGGTCCTGGCCATGCTCGGGTCCGGCAGCTACTTCATCTATCTCTGGCATATTTTCATTGTCATGGCCTTGCGCGATCATGGCGGACTGCGCCAGTTCGGCCCGGTTGCGGGGACATTTCTGATGTATGCCATCACCGTCGCCTTGAGCCTTGTCGCGTTGCTCGCCGTGCAACGATGGGCGCCGCCGCGCGCAGCCCGCTGGCTCGGAGCCTGACCATGCTGCTGAAGCGCACGATCCTTTATCTTCCCGCCCAGATCGTCGGACCAATGTTCCAGCTGGTCGCGATGATCGTGTGGACCCATGTGGTCAACGAGCATACGCTGGGTGTAATCACGCTGATCACGGCAACGCATGAACTGCTGCAGATCGCATTCTTGGCCTGGTGGTCGCAATATGCGCTGCGCTTCTTCGGCCGCTATCAGGATGGCGAACAGGCCGAACGATTCTATCGTACCGAGAATGTCGTCATTCTTGTTTCGCTGGTGCTGCAGAGCGCCGCCGTGATCGGTGTGCTCTATACGGTGATCGCGACTGACACCAACCCCGCGCTGCTCGGCGCGACCGTCGCTTATGTCATCAGCCGCTCGCTCAATCTCTATATCGCCGAACGCGCCCGGGTCCGGCACCAGATCGGCATCTACTCGATCCAACAGATCGTCGGGCCGTCGATTGGCTTCATTCTCGGGCTGGTACTCATCAAGCTGATCGGCCCGTCACCGGAATGGCCGCTGCTGGGCTATGCCGCCGCGCAGCTCTTTGCCGCTTTGGTCGTCCTGCCCCACATCGGCTACAGCCGCCGCCTGTGGCCGATCGATCGCGAGATCATTCGCCATGCGGTGAGCTACGGCATTCCGCTGATCATCGGCGGTGCGCTGGGCTGGGTCGGCCTCAATGCGTCGCGCTTTATCGTCAACGACATGCTCGGCGTCGCCGCCGCTGGTCTTTTTGCCGTCGGTTATGGTCTGGGCCAGCGCGCCGCGGCAGTGGCTGCGATGCTGGTGACGGCAGCGGCTTTCCCGCTGGCGGTCAAGAGCATGGAGCAAGGTGGCAGCAAAGCCGCAATGCGCCAACTTGCCGACAACAGTGCACTGCTCATCGGCATTCTGGCGCCGAGCATTGCGGGCATCTTCCTGCTACGGGCCGAGATCGTGCACCTACTGATCGCCACGCCGTTTCAACAGGTGACGCTGGCAATTCTGCCTCTCTCGGCCCTGGCCGGTTCGATCCGCAACATCCGCGCCCATTTCGGCGATCAGGTGTTTCTCCTGCACAGCAAGACCCAGCTGATGATCGTCGTCTCAAGCATCGACGCACTGGTGACGATCGTGGCGAGCTTCATCTGTATCCACTATTGGGGACTTGTCGGCGCGGCCGGCGCGACAGTGCTGTCCGCCATTGCCGCAGCGCTGGTCAGTTTCATCATCGGTTTTTCGAAATTCGGCCTGACCCTGCCCTGGGCGCATCTCGCCCGCATCGTCCTCGCAACTGGGGCCATGGCGGTACTGCTGACGCAACTGCCCGAAGCGCCCAACCATGTCTTGCTGGCAGCACATGTCGCCGCAGGCGCGGCGATCTACGTGTTGGTCCTTGCCATCCTTTACGGGCCGACGTTGCTTCGGATGCTGCGCCGGCAGCCGCAACTTTCGGAGCTCTAATGTCGTGAAATCGTCACGACCGTTTGGCGGTCTCCAGCGCACGGGCCATTGCGTACCACAGCGGCTTTTTCTGCATGTTCTCATCGAACGGCAGCGGCCGTGGCAGTCGTTCTGCGAGAGGATTCTTCTTTCTCGCGGCGTCCGTATAGAATGAATAGTGATCGGACAGCTGCCACGCGATCACGGCCTTGACCGCCGGGACCTGCAGCACCGTCTCGAGGAATTTCCCGCCGGTCTCCGCAATCATCTTGTCGCGCGTGGCTACATCATCAGGGAACGTGTCGTCGCGGACATCGAATTCGGTGATGTAGATGTCGACCTTGCGTTCGGCGAGCGCGTGGACGAATTCGAGAAACCGCTGGGGATCATGCGGATAGCGCGGCTGCAAGTGGCCCTGCAGGCCGACCACATCGAGCCGGACGCCGGCATGCTGCAACTCGTCGACCAGACGCAACAATCCCGCGCGCACCGCGAGACCGACATCATCATCGCGTTCCGCCTGTGCCTCATTGAGCACAAGTTTAGTCTTCTTATCCACAGCACCGGCCCGCGCGAAGGCGCGCCTGATATAATCAGTGCCAAAGGCATCGTACCATGGGCCAAGGCGATAGCCGCCGGGTGCCTTGTGACCGGGCCAGAACGGCTCATTCACGACGTCCCATGACTGCAATTGGCCGGCATAGCGCCCGGCGACTTCATCGATATAACTATCGAAGAAGGCCTGTCGCTCGGAATTGCTCATGGACTTGATCCATTGCGGAACCCATTCGTTCCAGATCAGACAATGACCGCGCATGGGAATGCGATTGCTCGCACAAAATTGTAGCAATCGATCGGCGCTCTCGAATCGCTTCGGACCCGCCATCGGCGCAAGCGTGCCCATTTTCAGAGCGATGTCCGTCGTTATAATTTTCGTCTGTGTTGTGTAAAGCTCACGATATCCGACATCCTTGTCGATCACCGGCCCCGCAGCCGCGCCAAACATCAAACCATTTTTTGCCGCAATTGTACCAAGGCTCTGCATTTGAGTCGCGCCGAGTGCATGTTGTTGCATAGCGACTGTCGCGCCGGCGATGACTGCGAGCGACTTTCTCCTTGAACATTCGAACATATCCACTCTCCATCGATTCAAAATCGTGACTGCTATCTTTTCCATATTGCGCGACAGCATCGCCATCGTTGCGTCGCAATAGTTCGTTTTGATGTCCATGACGTCGGGGAGATGATTTTCGACTCACTTTTCTTTGCTGCATCGGCAGCAAGCAGGTGTGCACTTCGTTCAAGCGTACCTCGGCTACATCGTCATCAGGGGACCGACATGTCGAAGACGCAGGCGCCACACGCCAAAAATCTCACCGTTGACGGAGTCACCGTGAACGTTTCATCGCTCGATGAAGCCGTTTTATCGATCGTAGAAGCGGCCGAACGCGGCGATAACTTCAGTGTATGCACGCTCAATCTCGATCATGTCGTACATCTGCAACAAAAGCCCGACTTTCGCGCGGCCTACCGGCGCGCACGCTTCGTGACTGCGGATGGCTTTCCGATCGTCGTTCTCAGTCATCTGCTCGGCAAACCTATTTCACGAACAACCGGTGCTGATCTTGCCGCTCCCTTGTGCGAAGCTGCAGGCAAGAAGGGGCTTCCCATCTTTCTGTTCGGTTCCGACAGGCCAACGCTGGACAAGACTGCAGCAGAATTGCGCAAACGATATCAGGGCTTGCAGATCGTCGGCACCTTCGCGCCTGGTCGCAACTTCGAGGCCTATTCAGCGGAAGCCGATACAGCGATTGCACAGATCCGCGCATCCGGTGCAAAGCTCTGCTTCCTCGCGCTGGGCGCGCCACGACAGGAAGTGTTTGCGTCGCGCTGTATCGATGAGTTGGACGGGACGGGCTGCCTGTGTTTCGGCGCGGCGCTGGACTTCATCGCAGGTACACAGGTTCGCGCACCGATGTTCACCCAACGTGCCGGCCTCGAATGGGCCTGGCGCATGTTGCGGGATCCGCGCCGCCTTGCGCCCCGTTACGCACGCTGCGCTGCCGCCGTGCCACGTTTGATCGCCAGTACGCTTCCACAAATCCTGAACGCTCGCATGAGGAAAGCCGCATGACCTCGACACTCACTCTGGGTCTTCGCGCCCGGAACGCCGCGCCGGCCAAGCAACGCTACCAGATCTGCCTCATCCACCCCTTCGATCCGCGCGGCCAAAAGGTGGGTGGGCTGGAGACCTATATCCGCGACTTCATCACCTTCCATCCCACGGACACGGACATCCTGTTCGTTGGCGTGGATTCGATCGGCGACCTCAAGCTCGGCGAAGTGCGACGGCTGACTTTCCGCGGGCGCGACTTCGACTTTCTCCCGATCCTGCACTATTCCGACCAGCAGGCTCGAGAGGCCGCGCGCACCATCCGCTCATCACTCACCGGCCAATTCTTCATGGCGTTACTGCGCTATTTCGGACCGGTGTCGCGCTTGATCCGCGAGCGCGGCTGCACGGTTGATCTGCGCCGCGTCGAATTTTCCTGGCTGCCGACGCTGCTGCGCCGCCCCTTCATCCAGATGCTGCATGGCGAGGGCGCGCCGAAGCTGCAGATGGATTCGCTCCTCAAGAAGTATTCGTTCGTGCACAATATCGGCGAGCGTTTCGCGGTCACGACCAGCGCAAAATTTCTGTGCGTGAATCCGTTCATCACCGAACGGCTGCAAAAGACCTATCCCGGCCAGAGCGGCAAGATCGATACGCTGTGGACCTGGGTCAACACCGACATCTTCAAGCCACAACCATTTCCGGCGATGACCGAGCCGTTCCGAATCATCTTCGCGGGACGCCTTGACGAGTTCAAGGATCCGCCGTTGATGTTCAGCACCATCGCCCGCCTGCGCGAGCGGCTGCATGGCCATCTCGAATTCCATTATATCGGGACCAGCGATCCGCATCGCTTTGCCGAATTCGCCGCGATCGAAGACATCACGATCCGGCACGGCTTCAAGGACGCTGTCGGCATGGCCGCAACATTGGCCAATGCCCATGCAGGCATCCTGACGTCCGAGTTCGAGGGCATGCCGCGCTGCGTGCTCGAGACGCTTGCGGTCGGCCGCCCGGTCGTCGCCGTGCACCTGCCGCAACTGGAGTCAGTAATTCATGATGGCGAGAGCGGCTATCTCATTTCCCGCAGCTCATCCCGCGACGAGATGATCGAGAACCTGGCCCAACGTTTCCTCGATACCCGCGATGCGATCGGCACAGGCGAAATCAACCCGGTGCAGGTTGCCAGCGCGATCGATAATTTCACACCAGCAACACAGCTGGCGCGCGTCTTTACCTATCACCAGGACATCCAGAATGCGCGCAACATGACGATGACGCCCTCCGCGGCACACTGAGGTTATTTGTGAATATCCTGTTGTTATCGAGCGAATATGCTCCCGCACGCGGCGGGATAGGCACCTACGCCCACGAGATCGCATTGGCCGCAACGCAGCTCGGCGCACGGGTGACGCTGGTCGCTCCCGATTACGCACAGGATATGTCAGCCGACGATCGCGCCATGCCCTTCGCAATCCACCGCTTCAGCGGCGGATTGCATTCGGCGCGCGATCTGCCCGCCAAGATCATGCTGGCGCGCAGCCGCATTGGTACGGCTCCGTTCGATGTGGTGCATGCCGCCGACTGGCCATTCTTCATTCCGGTCGCACTCGCGCGCGGCCGCACGCCGGCGCGGATGCTGATGACTGTGCACGGTACAGAGATCAATGAGACGCAGACGCCACTGAAGCGGCTGGCGATCCGGTTCAGTGGCGTGTTCGGGCCACGCACCGAGATCGCTGCCAATAGCAACTTCACACGCGAGCTGTTTCGCAAAAGATTCACGATCGACGAACGCCGCATTCATGCCATTCGCCTTGGCGTCTCCGATTTCTGGTCCGGCCGGCGCAGCGACCGCGCTGCCACACGCGCGATCTATGACATTGCGCCAGACCGGATCGTCATGGTCACTGTGGCGCGGCTCACGCGGCGCAAGGGACATCATCTCACGCTCGCCGCCCTCGCGCAGCTTCCTGACGAATTACGTCAGCGCGTCACCTGGCTGGTCATCGGTCCGCAAGGAGAAGCTGACTATGTCGATGAGCTTCGCGGCATGATCGCTGCGTCGGACTGCGACATCAGGCTACTCGGCGCGCTATCGAATGAAGAAATTCGCGATATCTACGGTGCGGCAGACTTCTTTTGTCTGACCGGTGTGCCGGATTCGTCCGGCCGCGTCGAAGGCTTCGGTCTCGTCTATCTTGAGGCCGGTGCCACGGGCCTGCCGAGCGTCGCAAGCAATATCGGAGGTGTGCCCGATGCGGTGCTCGCCGGCCAGTCTGGCCTTCTGGTCGCCCCCCGCGTCGACATGATCGCCCATGTGATCCGGCAATTGGCCGAGGACGATGAGCTGCGGGCGCGCCTCGGCGCTGGCGCCGCCGCACATGCGCGTGATCTGTCGTGGGAACGCTGCGCCGCAGAAACCTATGGTTTGAAACGGCCATCACCGTCGGAGGATGCCTTGCAGACCGGATCGGAGCTGAGGGCATCGGCATGAAACAGCTCGCTGCCATCGTCACATTGCTCGTGCTCACCGCAGGCGCCGCGCAGGCCGACAACTGCAACAAGAGCCGGGAGTATTTGCTCGGCGGCCTTGCAGGCGATCTCACCATGCCGCCACAGGCCTATGAAGGCCTGTTCAAGGTTTGCACCGCGACGGCGACGATGCCGAACGTCAAAGATGCCTACATCCTGAAGGATGGGGCCATCGCGGTGATTCCGAAACAGGACACGGTGGCCGCCACCGCGGCGACGCTGTCGCGATTCTGCGACGCCAACCCCAGAGCCACGCTACGCTTCATCTCCGCCAAGGAGCTCGTGCTAACGAAATCGACATCGGGCATTGTGCAGATGTCGTCAGGTTCCGCAACATCGTGTAAGAAGATCAAGGGTCTCACCTGAGCCAGAGGGAAATGCCGCCATGCTGAAGCGCATCTTTCGCTCCTCGTCCGAGACATTCCGGACACGCTCGCCGGAACGCGATCGCATCACCGATGAACGGCTGGTTCTTGCCATTGCGGCGACCATCGACTCCGGCCTGCGCAGCGCAGAATACGAGCATGACGGCCTGAAGCGTCGGCTGGAAGACGTCATCTCCATCGCCGCAATTGTCGGCGGTAACGAGATCGAGGACGTTAACAGCCAGTCGGACCCACGGGCGGAACTCCTGCAGAAATCGGACGACGAGATCCGCATCGGCGAAGCACGGCTGCGGACGCTCGAAAACAATATCGAGCATTTCAGATCGCTGAAGCGGGACCTGAGACGGCGTTTCCCGAGCATCAATCTCGATGCCACCGAGCCGGCGCCGAAATAGCGGTTTCCACCGATCAAGACCAGCCGATCAGCACGCCCCTGCGAGGGTCAGTGACGCCACGACACTCTTCAGGGCGATCGATGCCTCGTAGCCGAGTTCGATACGATCAGGCATACTGGTCGTGTAAATGCTATCCCTCACCTCGTCGCCGGCCACCACCCGTACCGTGATCGGCCCCGCCTGCCTCAATCCCGCCCCAGGGCTTCGCCCAAGGATCGACCGGAGTATCTGCATCCATGACTGATCGCGCCGACGCCATTGCCGCCAGGATCGAGACCTTCATCCGCGCCGAAGTCATCCCCTATGAGAAAGATCCGCGGACAGGTGCTCACGGCCCGAGCGACGAACTGGTGCAAGAGCTGCGCGACAAGGCCCGCAAGGCTGGCGTTTTGACCCCGCATATTCTTGCGGATGGGTCGCATCTGACGCAGCGCGAAACGGCAAAGGCCCTGATCAAGTCCGGTCTTTCGCCGCTGGGTCCGCTTGCCTGCAACACGATGGCGCCCGATGAGGGCAATATGTACCTGCTCGGCAAGGTCGGTACCGCCGAACAGAAGACGCGGTTTCTCGAACCGCTGGTGTCGGGGAAAGCGCGTTCGGCATTCTTCATGACCGAGCCGGCAAACGAAGGCGGCGCAGGCTCCGATCCGTCGATGATGCAGACCACCTGCAGGCTCGATGGCAATCACTGGGTGATCAACGGGCGGAAGAAGTTCATCACCGGTGCGGAAGGCGCCAAGGTCGGGATCGTCATGGCGAAGTCCGAGGACGGCGCCTGCATGTTCCTTGTCGATCTGCCCGATCCTGCGATCCGCACCCTGCGCGTGCTGGATACGATCGACAACTCGATGCCCGGCGGCCATGCGGAGATCGAGATCGATAACCTGCGTGTCCCCGCCGACCAGATGCTTGGCGCCTCAGGCGACGGTTTCAAATACGCGCAGATCCGCCTCAGCCCGGCGCGCCTGTCGCATTGCATGCGTTGGCTGGGTCTTGCGATCCGCGCCAACGAGATCGCGACCGACTATGCCTGTCGTCGCCATGCATTCGGAAAGGCCCTGATCGATCATGAAGGCGTCGGCTTCATGCTGGCGGAAAACCTGATCGACATCAAACAGTCGGAACTGATGATCGACTGGTGCGCCGACGTGCTCGACACCGGCTCGCTCGGCACGGCCGAAAGCTCGATGGCCAAGGTGGCCGTGTCGGAAGCGCTGATGCGGATCGCCGACCGTTGCGTGCAGGTGATGGGCGGCACCGGCGTTTCCGGCGAAACCATCGTCGAACAGGCCTTCCGCGAGATCCGCGCGTTCCGCATCTATGACGGCCCGACCGAAGTCCACAAATGGTCGCTCGCCAAGAAGATCAAGCGCGACTGGAAGTCGGAATAGCAATGACGCGCGCGGCGAAAGCCGTCGCTGTTTGATTGAGTGCTGCGACCATTCAGCGATGGCGTCAGGAGGTCGATCGGCATCCGGAGGCAGCGCGCGGGTGCCGAAATTGCCAGACGTCTCGCTTGGGACAGCCCCCAATCAGCAACCCTGCCCTGAAACGGCTGGCCGACAGGTCAACGACGTTCTCTCGAACAAGCAATTCCGAGAAAAACTCTCCTACATTCACCGTCGTGCCAGCAGGCTTCTTCCGAACATGGTGCCATCGCATCTGCACGCTGGACCATTTTGCTGATTTCCTGAAGTGTAATTGCGAATTGTTGAAACCGCGACACTTGGCTCGCACAAGCCGGTATTGAAGAAACACACCATGAAGACAGCAAAATTTCTGCACGTTGGCGCGCTCGCATTGGGCTTTGTCGCGGCGACTATGCAAGGCGTTCGCGCCGAGACGGCCCAGCTCCGCATCGCGCAGCAGTTCGGGATCGCCTATCTCCCGCTCATCGTCGCGAGCGAACGAGGCTTGATCGAGGACGAGGCCAAGGCGCTTGGCATCACACCGCCGAAGATCGAATGGCTGCGACTCTCGGGCGCCGCATCGATGAATGAAGCTCTGATTTCCGGCGGGCTGGATTTCGCCACCGCTGGCATCACGCCGATGATCCTGACCTGGGACAAGACGCGGACCACCGCCAAGATCATCGGCGTCGCCGCCTTGGGATCGATGGCCAATATCCTGACCACCAACAACCCGAACATCAAGACACTCGCCGACTTCACCGAGAAGGACCGCATCGCGCTGCCGTCAGTCAAGGTCGGCTTCCAGCCGATCGTGCTGCAGATGGCCGCCGACAAGGCGTTCGGCAAATACGACAAGCTCGACGAACTCACCGTCAGCATGCCGCATCCGGACGCAACGGCGCAGATCCTGTCGGGTCGCTCCGAGATCACGGCACACTTCACCTCGCCGCCGTTCTCGCAACAGCAACTCGCCAGCGGAAAAGTGCACCAGGTGCTGAACAGCTACGATGTGCTCGGCGGCCCGCATACATTCAACGTGGTTTATGCAACCACCAAATTCGTGAACGACAATCCGAAGACGATCCAGGCCTTCGTGCGCGGCCTCGACCGCGCCAATGACTGGATCAAGGCCAATCCGAAGGAAGCCACTGCGCTTTACATCAAGGCGGAAAACTCGAAGCTTACGCCTGATTTCGTCGAGAGCATCATCCGCGACAAGAACATCAACTTCACCACGATTCCCGAAGGTGTGCAGAAATTCGCCGACTTCGAAGCCAAGGTCGGCCTCATCAAGCAGGCACCGGCGTCGTGGCGGGATCTGTTCTGGTCCGGCCTGGGCGAAAAGCCGGGAAGCTGACGTGAACGTCGCGCCGCGATCGGCTGACTTCATCGGTGACGCCGTAACGGCGCCGCTGCTGGCGCTGGATCATGTCAGTATCAGCTATCCCACCCGCGACGGCATCCTCACCGCCGTCGAGGATGTCAGCTTCACACTGTCGGCCGGCGAGCGGCTGGTGCTGCTCGGCCCGTCCGGCTGCGGCAAGTCCACGCTGCTGCGTACCGTCGGCGGTTTTTTGAAGCCCAGCGCCGGCGAGATCCGCCTGCACCGCCGGCGCATCGGCAGCCCCGGCCCTGACCGCATGACGGTGTTTCAGGAGTTCGACCAGCTGCTGCCGTGGCGCACGGTGCTGGGCAATGTCCGCTACGCGCTAGAGCGCGGCAAGTCGCTGCCGCGCCGGCAGGCCGAGGATGTCGCGCGTCATTGGCTCGGACGGGTTGGGCTGAAGAATTTCGTCGATGCCTATCCGCATACGCTGTCAGGCGGCATGAAGCAGCGCGTCGCCATCGCCCGTGCCTTCGCGCTCGAGCCTGCATTGCTCTTGATGGACGAGCCGTTCGCTGCACTGGATGCGCTGACGCGTCGACAGATGCAGGACGAACTGCTCAAGCTGTGCGAGGAGACCGGGAGCACGGCGCTATTCGTCACCCACGGCATCGACGAGGCAATCCGCGTCGGCACCCGCATCCTCGCACTGACGCCGCATCCCGGCCGGCTGGCCGCGACATTCGACGTGCCGCCCGACACCCGCATCCGCGGCACCGCGCGCTTCGCCGAGCTGGAACGACAGATCCAGCAGAGCGTGTTCGCCGATCCGGAAACCGAACATGTCTGATATTGCTGCGCCGAAACTGGTGCGCGCGCCCGCTTTGCGGCGCGCGTTCGATGGTACGCCGTGGCGCCGCGCCGTGATCCTCGCGGGCTTTGCGCTGATCTGGGAGCTTTATGCGCGCTGGCTCGACAACGCGCTGCTGCTGCCGACCATGGGCGCGACGTTGTCGGCGCTGTGGGCGGCTATCGTTTCCGGTGAACTGCCGGACCGCACCCTGACGTCGCTGCGCGTCCTGATCACCGGCTATGTACTGGGTGTCGCCGTCGCCGCGGCGCTCACGACCCTCGCCGCGCTGTCACGCTGGGGCAACGAAGCGCTCGGGCTGCTGACATCCATGTTCAATCCGCTTCCCGCCATCGCGCTGCTGCCGGTCGCGCTGCTGTGGTTCGGCATCGGCACGCCGAGCCTGATCTTCGTCATCGTCCATTCGGTACTGTGGCCGGTGGCGCTGGCCTGCTATGGCGGCTTCCTCGCCGTGCCGCCGACGCTGCGGATGGCTGGCCGCAATCTCGGCCTGTCCGGCGGCCGCTTTGTCGTGGAGATCCTGGTGCCTGCGGCATTTCCGCAGATCCTGTCGGGCCTGCGGATCGGCTGGGCCTTCGCATGGCGAACGCTGATCGCTGCCGAACTCGTATTCGGCGTCAGTGCCCGTTCCGGCGGCCTCGGCTGGTTCATCTACACCAGCCGTGCACAGTTGGAGACGGCCAGCGTGTTCGCGGGACTGCTCACGGTCATCCTGATCGGCCTCGTCGTCGAAGGGGTCATCTTTCGCACATTGACGCGGATCACGGTGCAGCGCTGGGGCCAGGAGCAGGCCTGAGCGAGCAATCTGCGGCGGCAATACCGGAAGCACAACGTTCTCCGAATGGCGGCATTGTGCAGAGCGATCAACCCATGATCGTCCTGGTTTTTGGAATTCCCCAGATCGCCTGCTTGGGACTCTAATGCGTCATCAGTGATGGCGCCTTTCACGCCCCAATGCAGGACAACGACAATGCATGCCAGACGAATGATCTTGAAAGCCGCCATCGCCATGGGTCTCGGCGTGGCTGTCGTCTCCGCTCCAACGTTGATCGGTTCCGGATCAGCACACGCGCAGGAGAAGACCGTCCGGATTGGCTTCCAGAAATACGGCAAGCTGGTTCTGCTGAAGAGCAAAGGCAGCCTTGAGCCACGCCTGAAGGCACTTGGCTGGAACATCAAATGGACGGAGTTTTCGGCAGGCCCCGCGCTGCTGGAAGCGATCAATGTCGGTGCGCTCGATTTCGGCAACACAGGCGAGGCGCCGCCGATCTTCGCGCAGGCCGCTGGCGCACCGATCCGCTATGTCGCCTACGAGCCGCCAGCGCCCAAGGGCGAAGCGATCCTGGTGCCGAAAGGTAGTCCGATCAAATCGGTCGCCGAGCTGAAGGGGAAAAAGGTCGCGCTCAACAAGGGCTCCAACGTTCACTATCTCCTCGTCAAGGCGCTGGAGAAAGCCAATGTCAAATATTCCGACATCACCCCGGTGTTCCTGGCGCCGGCTGACGCGCGCGCGGCGTTCGAGCGCGGAGCCGTGGATGCCTGGGTGATCTGGGATCCGTTCCAGGCAGCCGCTGAAGCCGCTATCGAGGCGACGGTTCTCGCCGACGGCACCGATACCGTGTCGAATTACCAGTTCTATCTGTCATCGCAGAAATTCCTGGAATCCGATCCCAAGGTGGTCGATGCGATTCTCGAAGGCCTGCGGGAAGTCGACGACTGGGCCAAGACAGACATCAAGGCCGTGGCCGAGCAGTTGAGCCCGTCGGTCGGCCTGCCGGTTCCTGTACTGGAGGTCGCGCTCAAGCGGCAGGCCTACGGGATCAAGCCGATTGATCGCAAGGTCATCACCGAGCAGCAGCAACTGGCCGATACGTTTCTCGCGCTCGGACTGATCCCGAAAGCCATTGCCGTAGCCGACGCCGCCGGGACACCCGCACCATGACCGCAGTCGACGACGCTCTCAAGATCCTCTGGTTCCTGCCGACCAGCGGCGACGGCCACTATCTCGGAACCACGGCCGGTGCGCGCGAGGTCGACTTCGACTATCTGCGGCAGATTGCGCGTGCTGCGGACAAGCTTGGCTATTACGGGGCCCTGCTCCCGACCGGGCGCAATTGCGAAGACTCCTGGGTCATCGCATCGGCCATCGCGCCGTGGACGGAGCGATTGCGCTATCTCGTCGCCGTGCGACCCGGACTGCAGTCGCCCACAGTAGCAGCGCGCATGACTGCCACGCTGGATCGTCTGACCAACGGACGATTGCTCATCAACATCGTGACGGGCGGCGATGCCGTCGAGAACAAGGGCGATGGCGTCTTCCTCGATCACGACGAACGCTATGAGGTCACCCGTGAGTTTCTGAATGTTTACGCGCGGGAGCTCGCCGGCGAAGCCGTCACTGTCGCGGGCAAGCACATCACGGTCGAAGACGGCCGCATCCTCTATCCACCGATCCAGACGCCCCATCCTCCATTCTATTTTGGCGGCTCGTCGGATGCCGGCATCGATGTCGCCGTCGATACCGTCGACAAATACCTGACCTGGGGCGAGCCGCCGGCGCAGGTGGCGGAGAAGATTGCACGCGTGCGCGGGATCGCCGAGCAGCGCGGCCGCAAGATCACGTTCGGCATTAGGCTGCATGTCATCGTCCGCCATACCAACGAGGCGGCATGGAAGGCCGCCGACGAACTGATCGAACACCTCACCGACGACACGATCGCATCCGCGCAGCAAATTCTCGGGCGAATGGATTCCGTCGGCCAGCAGCGCATGTCGCAATTGCACGGCGGCCGGCGCGACCGGCTCGAGGTCAGCCCGAATCTGTGGGCCGGCGTTGGCCTGGTGCGCGGCGGCGCCGGCACGGCGCTGGTCGGCGATCCCGCCACCGTCGCCGCACGCATCCGCGAATATCAGGACCTGGGCATCGATACGTTCATCCTGTCCGGCTATCCGCATCTCGAAGAGGCCTATCGGTTTGCCGAACTGGTATTCCCGCTGCTGTCGCTGCAACAAACCAGCAATGTCCGGCAGTTCCGCGCCAATACCGGCCCGTTCGGAGAGCCACTCGCAGATCACCGCCGGGCGACCGCAAAAGTTTGATGCGCCACCAGCCTTGATCCCAGCGGCGCAATGACGCCGCGGCATCTGGAGGACACCACATGACCAAGCAGATTCGCCTCAACGCGTTCGCCATGAACTGCGTGGCGCACCAGTCGCCCGGCCTGTGGACGCATCCCGACGATCGCTCCAGCGACTATAATCGCCTGCCCTACTGGCTCGATCTGGCCAAAACTCTGGAACGCGGTCGTTTCGACGGCCTCTTCCTTGCAGATGTGCTCGGCGTCTACGACGTGTTCGGCGGCAATCCGGACGCGGCATTGCGCAATGCCGCGCAGGTGCCGGTCAACGACCCGCTGCTGCTGGTGTCGGCGATGGCTGCCGTCACCGATAATCTCGGATTCGGCGTGACCTGTACGCTGTCCTACGAGCCGCCCTATCCATTCGCCCGCCGGATGTCGACCCTCGATCACCTCACCGATGGCCGCATCGGCTGGAACATCGTTACCGGCTATCTCGACAGCGCCGCCAAGGGCATGGGCAAGGCCAGCCAGAATGCCCATGACGACCGATACAACGTCGCCGAAGAATATATGGAGGTCGTCTACAAACTGTGGGAAGGCAGCTGGGAAGACGACGCCGTGCAGCGCGACAAGGCGCGCGGCATCTTCACCGAGCCGTCGCGTGTTCACCGCGTCCAGCATTATGGCGAGAACTACACGCTCGACGCCATCCATCTCTCCGAACCGTCACCGCAACGAACGCCGGTGCTGTATCAGGCCGGAACGTCGCTGCGCGGAAAACTGTTCGCCGCACAACATGCCGAATGCGTGTTCATGTCCGGTCCGTCCGCAAAGGTGATCGCACCGCGCGTCGCTGCGATCCGCGCGCTTACGGCAGAGACCGGGCGCGACCCGTCGGAAATCCTGATGTTCAGCATGATGACGGTGATCCTCGGCCGCACCGAGGAGGAAGCCGCCGCGAAGCATACGGAGTATCGTCGCTACATCAACCATGAGGGCGCCCTGACGCTGATGTCCGGCTGGACCGGCGTCGATTTCTCGACCTATGAGCTCGACCAGAAGGTGGAGCACGTCCACAACGAGGCCGGCCGCACGGCGATGGACAATATCACCCGCGCCGATCCCGATCGCACCTGGACGGTGCGCGAGGTGGCCGAGCATGTCGGCATCGGCGGCATCGGGCCAATCGTGGTCGGAACGCCCGAACAGGTGGCTGACGCCATCGAGGACTGGGTCGCGCAGACCGACGTCGATGGTTTGAACCTCGCCTTCGCGATCTCGCCGGGCAGCTTCGAGGACATCGTCGATCTGCTGGTGCCGGAACTGACCCGGCGCGGCATCTACAAGAGTGCTTATGCGCCCGGCACGCTTCGCGAAAAACTGTTCGGTGCCGGTCACGCACGGCTGCAGGCGCCGCATCCAGCCTCCTCGTTCCGCCCCGCGCTGCCATCCGCTATCGCCGCGGAGTAACAGCCGAACGACGCGACATCGGCCTTGCGCTCGGGCTGGCACCAAACAGCAGAGGGATCGACGCATGCGGGGCGCTCTGATCATTCCGGGCCTTCACGGCTCGCCGGACGGCCACTGGCAGACCCTGTTGCAGAGCCATACGCCGTTTGCGCGCCGCGTCGAGCAGGACGACTGGGACGCACCTGTGCTCGATCGCTGGGTGGAGCGACTTCTGTCGAGCACAGATGCCAATCCCGGCGCGATCGCAGTCGCCCACAGCCTCGGCTGTATCCTCATTGCCCATGCAGCGCTGCGGGTGCCGGACATCAAAATCGGCGGCGCACTTCTGGTCGCACCGGCCGATGTGGAAACGAACACCGACGCATTCCCGCAACTGCGCAACTTTGCACCGATGCCGACGACATCCCTGCCGTTTCCGAGCATCGTCGTCGCCAGCAGCAACGATCCCTTCATGTCGCTGCAACGGGCGCGCATGCTGGCCGAGAGCTGGGGCTCGGACTTCGTCAACATGGGCGATGCCGGCCACATCAATATCGCGTCGGGTTATGGCGCGTGGCCGGCCGCGCACCACCTGGTCGATACGCTGGCAGCGAAAGCCGAGACGGCACGGCACCCGCCACGGCCATTCCGAAACCGCACGACCGGCAAACGGGTGCCGGCGTCGTAGAGTATTTCAAGCCGTCTTGTCGTTCCGTCAAACCGATCGTGCCGTCGAAGGGCCAGCTATCGCCGCATTGGCAGACGAACGCACGAAGGCACTCTCGATCGCGGGGATCGATGACAACAAGGCCCTGGTATAGTCATCGGCTGGGTTGGAAAAGACCTGATCGACCGGTCCGGCTTCGACGATCCGCCCGCGGTGAAACACCAGCACACGATCGGCGATATGCTGGACCACGCCGAGATCATGCGAGATGAAAAGCAGCGCGGTGCCGAGGCGCGCCTGCAGTTCGCTCAGCAGGTCCAGCACCTGCGCCTGGATCGAAACATCCAGCGCCGACACCGGCTCGTCGCAAACGATGACGTCCGGCTCCGCTGCCAGTGCACGTGCAATGGAGACACGCTGCCGCTGGCCGCCCGACAGCGACCGCGGATAACGACCGAGATGACCGGCGTTCAGCCCGACCTGCTCGAGCAGCGCGACGATGCGGTCGCGCTTTGCGCGCGCATCGCCGGTCAGGTTTTCGGCAATCACATCAGCGACCCGGTAGCGCGGATCGAAACTGCTGAGGGCATCCTGCGGGATATATTGCAGCCTTGCGCGCAGCGCGCGCCGCTCGGCCTCCGCCACCCCGGACCAGCGCTGCCCGAGCAGGCGCACCTCGCCCTCATCCGGCGCGAGCAATCCGAGCACGATCTTGGCGCAGGTCGACTTGCCAGATCCGGATTCGCCGACGATGCCGACAACCTCGCCGGCCTTCACAGCAAAACTGACCCGATCCAGCGCCGGAAGCGGCGGCTCGCGGCCAGACGTCTGCCGCGATACGTATCGCTTCGATATGCCGTCCACCTGCAGCACCACGGCGTCATCCGATGGCTTGCGGGCCGGAAGCGGCTCGCGGACGATGATAGACCCGTTGGTGCTGCCGCCTTCGGCGCCGGCGACGTCAAACCGGGCGGAGGCGAGCAGATGTCCTTTTGAATCAGCGGATGGGATCGCAGCAAGAAGCTGGCGCGTATAGGGATGGCGCGGACGGCGCAAGACATCCGCTGTAGCTCCGCTGTCCACAATGCGGCCGTCGCGCATCACGATCACCCGATCGGCGATTCCAGCCACGACAGCGAGATCGTGGCTGATCAGCAACAGCCCGGAGCCTTCCCGCACGCGCTCGGCCAATACGGCCAGTACCTGCGCCTGGACGGTGACATCCAGCGATGTGGTTGGTTCGTCTGCGATGACGAGATCCGGGTCGGCCGCAATGGCCGACGCAATCAGCGCGCGCTGGCGCAAACCGCCGGAGAGCTGATGCGCATATTGCGTAGCCCGATGTTCGGGATCGGGAATGCCGACCTTGCGGAGAACGTCGGTGACACGTGCGGCGACAGTGTGTCGCCCACGTAATGTCCGATGCGCGGAGAGCACCTCGCCGACTTCCTGACCGATGGTGCGCAGCGGATCCAGCGACACCAGCGCGTCCTGCATGACCAGGCCCGTGACCGTGCCGCGCAGCTTGCGCCAGTCGGTTTCGCGAAACTGCAACGCATTGCGGCCCTTGATCTGGAATCGATCAGCGTCGACCTCGGCCCCATCGCCGGACAGGTTGAGCAGGCTGCGTGCCGTAATGCTCTTGCCCGATCCGGACTCGCCGACCAAAGCCACGCATTCGCCGCGGCGGATCGTCAGGTCGAAGTTCCGGACGATCGGTGCGCCGCCATTGGCGCCGGAAAAGCCAATCGAGAGTCCCTCAATATCGATCAGCAAGTCGTCGGGTTGCGGGATGACCAGATATGGTTTGTCCGTCATGCCAGCCGTCCTTCGAACCGTTTCTGGATGGCATTGCCGACCAGCGTGAAGGCGATCACCGTCAGCGTAATCGCGAGGCCGGGAAATACGCCGGGCCACCACGCCACGCGCAGCACATCGCGGCTCTCCGCCAGCATCACGCCCCATTCCGGCGTCGGAGGTTGCGGGCCGAGCCCCAGAAAGCTGAGGCCCGACACCGCGAGGATCGTATTGCCGATATAGACCGTCGCGATCACCGGCACCGCGACCAAGACATTCGGCAGCACATGGCGGACGAATATCTGCCAGCGGCTGAGGCCGTAGACGACCGCATGTGTCACGTAATCGGCATCGCGCACCAGCTGCGTTTGGGCACGAATGACGCGACCGAATTTCGGGATGCCGGCGATGCCGACCGCAATGGCGATGTTGAGCATACCCTGCCCGAGAAACGTGACCACCAGCATCGCCAGCAGCACGCCGGGGAATGACGACAGCACGTCGAACACGCGCGACGTCGCCTCGTCGAGGAACCGGTTGCGCTGTCCGGCGAGAATGCCAAGCACGATGCCGAAGGCCAGGCTGATCGCCATGCCGCCGAGCCCGATCAGGAGCGAATAGCGCGTGCCGTGGATGGTCCGCGCGAACACGTCGCGGCCAAGCCGGTCGGTGCCGAACAGATGCTCCCAGCTCGGCGGCTTCAGCCCCAGCGCGTAATCGCCGATCAGCGGATCGAACTGGGTGAAGGCGTGTGGGAATGCCGCGGCCAGAAGCAGCACGAACAGGAACGCCAGCGAGATCGCAAGGCCCGGCGACAGCAATCGCGGTGCGATCACGGCGGCCGTCGTCACCGGTTCCACCGCACCGGGCGGGTTAACCTGCGGGTCGAGCGCGATGGACAGGTCCGCGAGCGGACGGGTTTGCACGTTCATTGCGCCCTCAGTCTCGGATCGATCAGCAAATACAGGATGTCGAGCAAGGTCGACGCGGCGACATGGATGAAAGCCGCCAGCAGCACCACGGCCAGCACCACCGGCACGTCATGGGTCAGCACCGCGCCGAGCGTCACGGTGCCGAGCCCCGGACGCCCGAAGACTTTCTCCGTGATCACAGCGCCGCCGAGCAGTCCGCCGATCAGCCAGCCGCCGAGCGTCACCGCCGGCAGCAAGGCATGCCGGAGCACATGGCGCGCGCGGATCACGAGCTCGCCGACGCCGCGCGAACGCACCGTGGTGACGAAGGGCTGATCGAGCGTCTTCTCCATCGCCTCACGCAGCACCTGCGCGAGGAGGCCGGCCGTCGGCAATGCCAGTGTCAGCGACGGCAGCACAATCGATTTCCAGCCGCTAGCGCCGGATACCGGAAACCAGCGCAGCGTGAACGAGAACGCCATCAGCAGCAGAATGCCGAGCCAGAACACCGGCGTCGATGCGAATACCAGTTCCAGAAAGGATGCGATCTGGCGCGAGATGCGCCCACGCCCTGCCGTCAGCAGCGCGAGCCCGACTGCGATCGCGATGGCCAGAAGCCCGCCGAGCAGCGCAAGCTGCACCGTCGGCATCAGTTGTGATCCCACCACCTCGGTGACGGGCTGACGCAGCACATAGGACGTGCCGAAATCGCCCTGCAGGATGCGCAGAAGAAAATCCAGGTACTGCGCGGGCAGACTGCGATCGAGCCCCCACTCCGCCGCAATCGCCTCGCGCAGCCCTGGATATTCCAGATCGCCCGCCAGGATATCCTGGATGCGCCCCGGCAAGGCGTGCAGCGCCAAGAATGCCGCCGTCACACTTGCCCAGGCCACCACGAGACTTGTGAGCAATCTGGAAATGATACGAGACCACATGATCTCGTCTACTTCGCCAGCCAGAAGTCATAGGCGCTCGACGGCGAGTCTAGACCCGCCTCGAAGCTCAGCCCGTTGACGTTGTTCTTCGCCGCCAGAAACCAGCTCGGAGCGAACATCGGCACGATGAAGGCCTGATCGACGCCGAGCTTCTGGATTTCATCGGTGAGAGCACGCTTCTTCGTTACATCGGTCGAACGCAGCGCTTCATCGATCAGACCCGTGATCTGAGGATCCGGATTGGCGATGTTGGAATACAGAAAGCCTTTGGAGCCGAGCATGTCCCACAACTCCCGCGCCGGATCCGACGGATTGTCGGTGTTCGGATAGATCGTCCAGTTGCCGTTGGCGTTGTTCTTGGCATATTCGCCGGCGGTGATGATGCGCAGGTTGAGATCGAAGCCGATATTCTTGCGCAGCGCGGCCTGGATACCCTGGATCAGCACTTCGCGGTTATCGCGGACGTAAGGCTGCGGATAGCCGACGTCGATCTTCAGGCGTACGCCGTTCTTGGTGCGGAAGCCTTCGGCGTCGCGGCCGGTCCAGCCGGCTTCGTCGAGCAGCTTGTTGGCGCCCGCGATATTGTTGCCCCACGCACCGACCAGCGCCTTGTTATAGGCCGGGTTGGCCGGGCCGATGATCGACCATGCTCGCGGCACGGTACCGAGATAGACTTGTTTGACCAGCGGTTCGAGATCGAAGCCGTCTCGCAGCGCGCGCCGGACCCGCACGTCATCCGCAGGCGGAATGGTGTAGTTGATGTTGAACGTGAACGACGTGCTGGCGCCGGACGGGCCGGTCAGCAATTTGAACTCGGCCTGATCCGCGAACAGCGCCACATCGGTCGGCTGCACGCCTTCGATGAGATCGACCTGCCCCGACGTCAGCGCGCCGGCCCGCACCGCGGCCTCCGGCAGGAACCGCAGCGTCACGCGATCGAGATAGGCCGGACCGGTATGCGCGGCATAACCCGGTCCCCACTTGTAATCCTTGTTGCGCACGAATACCGCCGACTGGCCGCGGCTGTAGCGCTCGAACACGAACGGCCCGCTGCCCGCCAGCAGCGGCCCGCCGCCGCACAGATCGCCCTTGGCGAGGGCCTTTGGCGAGATGATGCCCAGCTTGACGTTGGAAGTGGACTCCAGGAACGTCGAATCCGGTTGCGTCAGGATGAGTTTGACGACATAGGGCGACACCACTTCGGCGCGATCGAAATATTGCAGCAGCGCGACAGCATTGGTGGCGTTTTCCGGCTTCTTGACGAAATCGTAATTCGCCTTCACCGCCGCGGCGTCGAATTTCTCGCCGTCGTGGAAGACGACGTCCTCGCGCAGTTTGTACGTATATTCCTTGCCGTCCGGCGAGATCGACCACTCCGTGGCCAGCCATGGCGCGAAGGTGCCGTCGGTCTTCTTGCCAACCAGCGAGTCGATATAGTTGCGCGCAACGAAAAATGCAGCCTGCTGCGAGGCGCGATGCGGATCGAAGCAGCTCGGCTCGGTCGCAACGCCCCATGTGATGGCGCCGCCGGAAACCGGCTTGCCTTCCTGCGCCTGCGCAAGCTGTCCGCCCAGCATGACCGACGCGATGACGATCGCAGTGCGTGGCGAAATACTAATCTTCCTCATTGGGGACCGTCCGTTGGTGTTTTTCACTACCAACCGCAGCAGCAACGTCTCGCATTTTCTGAAGTGATCGATGGCATGGAGTTGCCACTTCATCTGAGCGCTGCAACGCGGTAGCAATTTGTAGCGCGATCTAAATCTGCAATCCGCGCAAAGACAATGCACTTCACGCGATCTCACCGTCGCTACACCAAGTTTGAAAGATCATTCGCGATGCGATGCGATCAGTGGGCGAATGTCATACGTGCGAGCCCGAAGACAACTGGATCGCTCTCCGCCTCGCCCATCAGGAATGCTCCATGAGTGAACGCAAACTGCATCTCAACGTGAACCTGCTCCATTCCGGGGTTTATGCATCGGCATGGCGGCTGCCGGACAGCGATCCCGGCGCGTTCTACGATGTGCAGCATTATGTGAATGTCGCGAAGATCGCCGAGCGCGGAAAATTCGACGCGATCTTTCTCGCCGACACTCCGGCCATCACCGACCGCATCGACTTGCGGCCATTTCAATCCATGGAGCCGACCATCGTTCTGGCTAGCGTGGCTGCCGCGACCACGCATATCGGCCTGATCGCCACCGCATCCACGACCTATAACGAGCCATATAACATCGCACGGCGCTTCGCGACGCTCGACCATGCGAGCGGCGGACGCGTCGGCTGGAATGCGGTGACCACGGCGGACGCGTCTGCGAGCCGCAATTTCGGCCTCTCAAACGTGCTCGAACACGGCTTGCGCTATGAACGCGCGAAGGAATTCGCCGAAGTCGTGCACGCGCTGTGGGACAGCTGGGAAGACGACGCCTTTGTCGGCGACAAGGCGACGGCGCGCTTCGTCGATACGTCGAAGGTCCACGCCATCGATCATCGCGGCACACATTACACCGTGGCCGGTGCGTTGACCGTGCCGCGCTCGCCGCAGGGCCGGCCGATCACCGTGCAGGCCGGCGGTTCGAGCGACGGCCGCGATCTCGCCGCCGCGCAGGCCGATGCGGTGTTCACGCTGTCGCAATCGATCGAGGATGGCGTCGCCTATGCGCGTGATCTGCGGGCGCGGGCCGTCGCCTATGGCCGCCCATCGGATTCCATCGTGATCCTGCCGGGCCTCGCGACCATCATCGGCAGCACCGAGGCCGAAGCGCAGCGACGGCAGGATGAGTTGTGGGACCTGGTGCCGATCCAGTACAGCCTGTCGCGGCTCGCAGGAACACTGCATGTCTCGCCCGACATCCTCGAGCTCGACAAGCCATTGCCGGACATTCCACTGCCCGCCAATGCCAATCAGACGATGTTCAAGGGCACCGTTGCCATGGCCCGCAAGGATAATCTGACGGTACGGCAACTGCTCAAGGCGCTGGGCGGCGGGGTCGGCCATCGCATCATCGTCGGAACGCCCGAGGCGATCGCCGACGATATCGAGGCCTGGTTCAGGGCCGGTGCCGCCGATGGCTTCAACCTGATGCCTGACGTCTTGCCGACCGGTCTGGCCGTGTTCGTCGACGAGGTCGTCCCGCTGCTGCAGAAGCGCGGCATCTTCCGCCGCGACTACGAGGGGACCACGCTGCGCGATCACTTCGGACTCGAACGTCCGCCCAGCCGCTATGCAAAGCGCCCCGCAGCGGCCGTCACGGCGTGATATCACTATGGATGACTGCTCCCGTCGCGATCGACGGGAGCATTCACGGTCGCGCTAACCTGCCCTATGGCGCGTGGAACACCAGCGCCCGCAGCTCGATGCTCTCGCGCGGCGGCGCATCCGCAGGCGCGGTCGGATCGGCAAAGGCCGTATGCGGAGCGAAACGTGCGACGCCGTCTTTGGTCGAATCATAGCACTTCAGCAGCAGTATCTCGTCAGGCGTCATATCCGGCACGTAGTACCAGCGATGCTGCGGATTGAATTTCACCGCGTAGGTTTCACCGACCCGGTGCTGATAGACCAGATCCGATCCGACCAGTTCGTCAAAGCGAACGGTCCGCGCATCGGCGACCGCCAGCGGCGAATCCTTCAACGGGCCGCGGATCGGACGCCACAGATTGATGATCTGCACGCGCCCCTTGAGCAATTCTTCCGCATCCTCCGGGAGCAGATCGCGGACACGTTGCGGACCCGATTTATCGGTGTGATCGACATGCACCCGGGCGACAGGCTGGCGCGGGCCTTCGCCGCGGTCATTGACGCCATCGACGCGCTTGCGCACGGTATGATCGAAGATGAAGACACGGCTCGCGCCGGTGATGTCTTTGAGCAGCTTCTCGGCTTCGGGATAGTAGACGTCCTTGACGTTCTCGTCGTCGTAGAAATCGGACACCGCGCTGTGCTGGTGCGCCACCGCAAAGCCGTGTTCATCGAGCGACCACTGATCGATGCTCGGTCGCGCATCATGGATCGCAACCGCATGCGGCTCCGGCTCCGCAGTGGAGCGCGGCTCGCCGGCCGGAGGATCGAATGTGTAGGTACGAGGGCGGCCATTGATCGGTGCCAGGTAGTTCAGATCCGCGGTGACGAATGCACCGGCCGTGATCTTCTCGTTGAGCAGTCCCATGATGGTTCTCCCGATTGACATGGGCTCATCACACATTTCATGCGGCCCATTTGGTTCAATCTGATCCCGGAGACCCACCGCGCCAATGGGGCGTCTCAAATAAGAACGTCATTTCCCGTCAGCGTGAAAACGGATGATGTGATTTCAGCATCGGTATCGATTGAAGATGTTTAATGTTGTGATCACGATCATCGTGAACAACGTTCGGCGTCGGTGCTTCTCCGCACCCGGAACATCGCTTGCATCTGCAAGCATTTACGCCTCGTGACCGGCGCTCCGAAAGAAGGATTGGAAGCCGTTCGGCCCAACTTTGGAATTCCCAAGCGCGCTGCGTGGAGCGTTAATGAGTGTCTTCAGGAGTCGAATTGATGCCACATCCGCCACTTCTCGCCGTCGCCATCGCAGGTGCTCTCGCGCTTGCGACGGCCGTCGAGACCTATCACGCTGCCCATCAGCCCAAGCCTGACACGTCCCGGAATACTGCAGCCACAGCGACGCCAGCCCAGCAACTCGATCGTGCCCTGCAGGCGCTCCGCCTCGATACAGTCAGAGACAACGCATCGGCCATGTAGACGGAAGAAGGGACCAAGGCATGTATCTCGGAAAGATGATCGTTTTGGTACTGGGACACGCGACGTTCCTCAGCCTGTTCGTGTGGTGGTTTGGCTAAGCGGGGCTCTCGCCTTCCGGCAAGACCGCTTCGCGGTGTCAACTCAACCGCGCGAGGTCTTCAGCAAAGCTGCCTTCCCCCTCACCCGTGGAAAGACTTGCTCGGCAAAACGCTGCATCTCGCTCTCCAATGGCTGGAATTGCAGCATGAATAACTCGATGCCGGCGGCATGGAACTCGCGGATACGGGCAGCGACCGTATCGTAGCTTCCTACCAGACCCGCAACGGTCCCGCCATTGGTGCCGACCCGCGGTGACTTCTGCATCGTCTGCATCATCACGACCTTGGGATCGGTATTGGCCCGCTGAATGGCCTTCATCGGCGCGTCCTGCGCGGCGAGCGCCAGCAGACGCTGATGTGCCTGTTCGGCTTCTGCGTCAGTCTCACGCGCGATCACGAAGGCCGACAGGCCGAAACGCAGCGGTGCGCCGGCGCGCGGTCGTGCCGCGACATTGGCGATCAGCGCTGCCACATCGGCCAGCGGCTGGCCGTTGATAAACCAGACATCGCCATGCGCTGCCACCAGATCGCGCGCCGGCTCGGACTCGCCGCCGACATAGATCGCAGGCCGCGCGCGGTACAGGTCCTTCGGCCGCAGCGCGTAGTCTCGGATGTCGAAATTTTCGCCCTTGTGCGTCAGCCGCTCCCCGCTCGTCAGCTGCGCAACGATCGAGATCCATTCCTTGCCATAGGCGTAACGATCGTCATGCTCGGCAAAGCCGATACCGGCCTTCTCCAGCTCGGGCTTGTTCCAGGCATTGACCAGATTGAGCGCAAAGCGGCCGCGGCTGATATTCTCGATCTGCAGTGCCATCTTGGCGAGTACGACCGGATGGAACAGATAGGGCTTGATCGCCGCAATGATCTCGATCCGGCTGGTCAGCGCAGCCAGCGCCGCTGCCGAGCTCCAGGTCTCGAGTTGGTCGAGATCTTCCTGATGCGGATTGATGGTGTGCTGCGCGATCAGAGTCGAATCGTAACCCAGTGCCTCGGCCTGCAGGACCAGCGCCTTGTTACGCTCCCACGATGCATCATACGGCTCTTCGGGATCTTGATGCGCCGCCCGTGGCCCATGCACCGGTGCCCAGACGCCAAATCGAAGAGGATTCGTGCTCATTGTCTGCCTCATATTCACGTCGCTCTCGCTATAAGACGACCCGCACACAACAATGCAAGCACCGCCATGCACTCATGACATCGGCGGCAAAATAGCGCGGATCGAACGAGAAACTTCTTCTTCGCATGACGCATAGCACCACAAGAAAATTCCACTGCGCTTCGGGCCGATCAAATTTCAAGGCAACACGCAGCTTCATTTTCCAAAAACAAGCACTGCAAAAGATCGTTCACCTCTCAATCGCGTCGCTCGGATATCAAACTGATCTAATATCGCATGGAGAATGGTTTCGCCGAAGAAACTGAAGACGCTGCGCTTTTCGTTGCTCTATCATCGCCGCTGAATTTCAGAACTGCAGCAACGGATGGCAGGGTGAGCAACGTCGACTACGTCATTCAACAGGAGTATCGCGCGCCCGCAACGCCGGCACCCGCGCGCCACGCTTCCGCCATTGCCAAACCCGGCCTGAAGCCAAATCTGATCGTCCTGTCCTGGATCGCGCCCGTTATTCTTATCGTTGTTTGGGAGGCATTGGCGCAGGCCGGTTGGCTGTCGCCGCAAGTGCTTCCTGCCCCCTCAAAGGTGCTACGCACGGCGTGGAAGCTGACTTTGTCGGGCTCGCTGCTGAACGATCTCGGCGTCAGCCTGCTGCGTGCGGCCGCGGGCTTTGCAATCGGCGGCAGCATCGGCTTCATTCTCGGCACGCTGGTGGGCTTCTCGCGCATCGCCGAAGCATTGATCGATCGCAGCGTGCAGATGATCCGCGCGATCCCGTTCCTCGCCCTCGTGCCCCTCGTCATCGTCTGGTTCGGCGTCGGCGAAGGACAGAAGATCTTTCTGGTCTCGCTCGGCGTCGCCTTTCCGATCTATATCAACACCACCCTCGGCATTCGGCAGATCGATCCGAAGCTGATCGAGCTCGGCCGCGTGCAAGGATTGTCCACGCTGCAATTGATCCGGCGCATCATCCTGCCCGGCGCGCTGCCGTCGATCCTCACCGGTGTCCGCTATTCGCTGGCAACGGCATGGCTGGCGCTTGTGGTGGCCGAGACCGTCGGTGCGCAATCAGGCCTCGGGTTCCTCGCCATGGACGCCCGCGAGTTTCTGCGCACCGACGTGATCGTGCTGACCATCGTGATCTACGCGCTGATCGGCGTTGCCGCCGACTCCATCGCCCGGCTGCTCGAACGCAAATTGCTCGCCTGGCATCCGAACTACGGCAAGGGCGCACGATCATGAGCCCGACATCCGTGACATCAAGCGAAAACGCCGTAACCGTGAGTGGCCTGACGCGGGCCTATGGCCCGCGGGTGGTGATCGACAGGCTGGATCTTCGCATCGGGCGCGGTGAATTCGTCGCCCTTCTCGGTGAAAGCGGCTGCGGCAAGACCACGTTGCTGCGCGCGCTCGCCGGTCTCGACCCGATCCAGGGTGGACATATCGATGCGCCCGGGCGACCTGCCGTGGTGTTTCAGGAACATCGCCTGCTGCCGTGGGATACGCTCTGGCAGAATGTCTCGCTCGGCCTTCCCGGCGCGGATCCGCGCAAGCGCGCCGCCGCTGCTCTGGTCGAAGTCGGGCTCGGCGACCGACTGGACGACTGGCCGCGCAATCTGTCTGGCGGACAGGCGCAGCGCGTCGCCCTCGCCCGCGCGCTGGTGCAGGAGCCCCGGCTGCTGTTGCTCGACGAACCCTTCGCAGCACTGGACGCGCTGACGCGAATTCGCATGCATGTGCTGGTCAAGGAGCTTGTGGCCCGCCACCAGCCTGGCGTTCTTCTCGTTACACATGACGTCGATGAAGCAATTGCTCTGGCCGATCGAATTCTGGTGATGCGCAACGGCGTGATCGCGTCCGAGCACCGCGCCGACACTCATGGCGGGCCGGCTGCATCCCGCGATCAACTGCTTCGCGAACTCGGCGTCGCCACCAATCTCCAGGTCGCCTGATTCCACCTCACAGGAAGTTTTCTCATGTCAAATCCGTTCTTCACATCGTCACGCCGGGATTTTCTCAGTCTAGCGATGGCTGGTGTCAGCGCCTATGCCGGCATTCATCTCGCCAGCCATGACGACGCCATCGCGCAAGGCACCGGGCGAAAGACCGACAAGGTCCGTCTCACCTGGGGCTATCACGGCCTCACGCTGATCGCCAAGGAACGCGGCGAGTTCGAGAAGCCACTCGCCCAGCATGACATCAAGGTGGAATGGCTCGGCCCATTCCCGAACCACGCGCCGACCTTACAGGCGGTGACCGGTGACAGTGCTGATTTTGGCTTTGGCGGTAGCACCACGCCCGCGCTGGCGGCCATCATCGCCGGCTCGCCGCTCGTTTTCACCCAATTCGTGCTCTACGAGCCGCGCACGACGGCGATCATCGCCAAGGATGATTCCGGCATCAACAAGGTCGAGGATCTGGTCGGCAAGTCGGTCGCGGTCAACCGCTCCGGGCTTGGCGAGTTCCTGCTCATCGCCGCGCTCGAGAAGCACAAGGTCGACCGCTCCAAGGTGAAACTCGTCTATCTCAACCCGCCGGACGCAGCGCCGGCACTCGCATCCGGCAAGGTGGATGCCTGGTCGATGTGGTCGCCGGGCGTCGACATCGCGCGGCTGGACTACAAGGCTCACGACGTTTTCCTTGAGGGACGCGACCTGCCGTTCCAGATCGACTTTTCCTCTTACGTGACGTCACGCAAGTTCGCGAAGGACAATCCGGCCATCGTGCGGGCGCTCAATGCGGCCTATGAGAAGGAAGCGCAGTGGGTCAACAAGAACACCACCGACGCCGAGCATCTCATCCAGAAGGTCGCGAAATATGACGACCGGATTCGAGACCAGTTCATCGAGCGCAAACGCAACTACACGCTCATCCCCGTGTCGGATAAGAAATTCGTCGGAGAACTGCAAACCGCAGCGAACTGGCTGACCGAGCGAAAGGTCCTGCCCGAGTCCGTCACCGTCTCGGATCATCTGGCCAGTCTTTAAGCCTCTGTCGCCGCTCGATCCTCCCACCGGAATCGCCGAGAAAGAATCCCATGAACAAGCCCACACCACATCACGCGTTCGACGTGTCGCAGCCGATCCGGATCGGCTCGTCCGATCTGCAACAATTGTTTGATCACATCGCGCAGGGCGAGGCAGAGCGCGAGCACGACCGTGTTCTGCCTTACGACATCATCGAGCTGATCCGCCGATCGCGGATCGGCGCGCTCCGCATTCCCAAGGCCGACGGCGGCGGCGGCAGTACCGTGCGAGAACTGCTCACTGCCGTCATCAGGCTGGCGGAAGCCGACGCCAATGTCGCGCATATCCTGCGCAATCACTATAGCGTGGTCGAGCGCCTGCTGGCCTCGCCGCCAAGCGCGCAAAATCGCAAGTGGCGCGACGACGTCGCGGCTGGCGCCATCATTGGCCTCGCCACCACGGAGCTCGGCAGCTCGCAGGTGGGAGACATCGCTCCCGCCACTATCGTCACGCCGGATGGCGACGGCTACCGCCTTAACGGCACCAAATATTACAGCACCGGCACGCTCTATGCGGACTACGTGCTGGTGCGCGTCGCGGACGCCAATGAAGCGCTCGCGACCACGATCGTTCCGGTCAAGCGCGAAGGCATCGAGCTGGTCGATGACTGGGATGGTTCGGGCCAGCGCCTGACCGGAAGCGGCACCACGCATTTTCATAACGTCCGGGTCGAAGCGGCCGAACTCATTTTCGATCAACCCAATATCGGCTACGGGGCCGCCTATCAGAACACGTTCGCGCAACTCTATCTGACGGCCATCAATGCCGGCATCGCCGCAGCCATCCTGCGTGACGCCAGCGACCTGGTCAGGCGGCGCGCGCGCAGTTTCTATTACGCGCCCACCCTTCGCCCGCGCGAGGACCCGATCCTGCAGCAGACTATTGGCCAGATCGCAAGCAATGCGTTCGCGGCAGAAGCGACCGTGCTGGCCGCGGCCGACGCGCTTGACGTATCGAGCAACGCCCCTGATCGCGAAGACACCAAGCCGGCGCTGGATGCCGCCCTCGCATCGTCCAAGGCCAAGATCGTCGTCGACGAACTGGCCATCCGCAGTGGCAGCCTGCTGTTCGACACCGGCGGCGCATCCGCGACCAAGAAGTCCGACAATCTTGACCGCCACTGGCGCAATGCGCGGACGCTGTCGTCGCACAACCCGGTGACCTACAAGGCGCAGGCGATCGGCGCGTATGAGATCAACGGCACGCCGCTGCCGGCCAAGGGCTTCTTCTAGGCCATCCGGAACGCTGCGACATCGTAGCGAGCGCGGTACATTCACTTCATTCCCAACCTGGACACATCATGAAAGCTGCATCTCGATTTCTCATTCTCTCCCTTTCAGCGCTTGCACTGTCGTTACCCACCCTGCAGGCCAATGCCGCCGACAAGCCGCTCAAGGTCGGCGTTTCGGCAGGGCCCTATGGTGACATTCTTCGCGAGGCCGCGCGGCTTTCCGAGAAAGAGGGACTGAAGGCGGAGATCATCGAGTTCAGCGACTGGAACCAGCCCAATGCAGCACTACAGGCAGGCGACATCGACCTCAACAACTTCCAGCACCGCTTCTATCTCGCCAATCAATCGAAGGCGCGCGGCTACAAGCTCTCCGCCCTCGATGAATCGATCCTGGTGCCGGCCGGCGTCTTCTCCAAGAAATACACCAAGGCCTCCGACATTCCCGACGGGACCAAGATCGCCATCCCCAACGATCCGACCAATGCAGCACGCGCATTGTTGCTGTTTCAGACAGCCGGACTGCTCAAGTTGAAGACCGATGCCGGCCTCTCGGCGAGCATTCTCGATGTGACTGAAAATCCGAAGAAGCTGCAGATCGTTGAAATCGACGCGGCCCAGTTGCCGCGGTCTCTCGATGACGTGGCAGCCGCCTTTGTGTCATCCAACTACGCCTATCTCGCTGGCCTGGACCTCAACAAGGCACTTGCGGCCGAGACCAGCGTCGTCGAAGCCAAGCCATATTATACCCTCGTCTTCGCCGCGCGTGACGATCGCAAAGACGATTCGCAGATCAAGAAATTCATCTCGATCTATCGTTCGCAGCCGGTGAAGGATTTCATCCGCACCAAGTTCAACGGCTCGATCCTCGCCGCCTGGTAATCCCAGCGGGAGGGCAGCTCGCGTGTTCTCCCTGACGCGATGTAGCATGGCCCGACCACGGGCCGTGCCTGTCGCGACAGCGGCAGCGGGCCGGCTATCCAACCATCATCGCGGGCTGATCTTGCTGCGCACCGATGCCTGCGTCACGAAACTGTTGGGCGGCACGTCTTCGGTCAACCAGACATTGCCGCCGATAGTGGAGCCGCTTCCGACCACGATGCGTCCCAGAATGGTTGCGCCCGCATAGATGATGACATCGTCCTCGATGATCGGATGGCGCGCATTGCCCTTGATGGCCTTGCCCTCGTGATCGGTGGGGAAGTGCCGGGCTCCAAGCGTTACCGCCTGATAGATTCGGACGCGATCGCCGACGATGGCAGTTTCGCCGATCACGACGCCGGTGCCATGGTCGATGAAGATGCTGGCGCCAAGACGCGCGCCCGGGTGAATGTCGATTCCCGTTGCACTATGCGCCAGCTCGGCGATCAGCCGCGCCACCATCGTCGCCCCGAGATTGTAGAGCAGGTGCGCGACGCGGTGATGGATGATTGCCACCATGCCGGGATAGCCAATCAGGATTTCGGGAAAGCTCGTCGCAGCAGGATCTCCCACGAAGGCGGCCCTGAGATCGCTGACCAGCCTGCCTCGGATCTCCGGCAGCCGGGCGGCGAAGTCGCGCGTCAACGTAACGGCATCCTCGAAATGTCGCTCGGTCGGTGCGCCGTCGGAAACGAAAGTCTGCCCGCGGTAGACTTGCTCGAGCAAGCCATCCAGCGCAGCGCCAAGTTTACCTTCGACAAACGCATCGATGTTTTCGGTGCCGAAATCGGAGCGGCCGTAATGCCGGGGAAACAATGCCTCGGTGAGGCTCTTGAGCACCTCCGCGAGGGCTTCGCGCGACGGCGCCCGTCTGCTCGGCCCACGCTGCCAGATATTGTGGGCAACGTCGCGGGACTCGCGCAGCCCGGCAACGATCGTACCCAAGTCCCAAAGCGGCGCCGGACCGTCCCGACCTATGTCTTGTTTGACGTCGTCGGCAACCCTCGACATCGCGGCTCCCCTGTTCCGATCTCATGCAGCTGCAACTGTGACTCATGAGCCGAGGACAAGGAATTCCAAAAGTGCCCCATTTTCGATACGTCCATCCTTTCTTCTCACGCGCCGACCTCACGTCACGTGCCTTCGCTTCCGATACGATCACAGTCAAGCAGTCGACCCAGCGCGCGCAGCTCCAAACCTTGGGCACGCTGCTTGGCGGAACGATTTCCCGTGGTCGGATGGCTGCTGCCGTCGCCAAACAGCCATCCATTCGCCGCACATGCCTGCGCACAGCAGCGTCGTCATTGCGATGACGATAAATTTGGATGGCCATTTCATTGACGAACGAACGCCGCCGTCGGATATTCGTGACACAGATTATGCACTTCGGAATGCCTGCATGACCGCATATGAGACAACAGTAGTAAGCCAGTTGCGCAAGCGCGTAACACGCCGCTGCGTGTCCGCGGCCACCGGCGCGTGTTGTTGATTCCAGCGTAACGACTCACACCGAACATCCCATCACTCATTGATAGGATCGCTGCCTCGGCGGCGAACAGAACGCGCATGTCCAATGCCTATGTCATCGAAGTCTTCAATCGTACTGCCGGAATCGTCGTCGCCGAAGAGCGCGGATTTCGTTTCTTTTCATCCGAGCCTGCCTTCGACACGCTCGAAGGCGACCATTTCGGATCGGCCCGTGCAGCGGAACGCGCGGCGAAGGCACTCATCGACCAGCGAAGTCACAAGGCTAGCCAATCCCGTATCGCCACGGCTCGTTGAGATCGAGACTGTCCCGACCCCAACCAGAATGACAATCAGCGCCGAACGAACAAAATTGCCCGGCGCAGACGGCATGGAGAATATTACTCCACGCCGGAACGCCCCGGCGTGCTGATCATCATTATTTCTGGCACGCGCTTGCGTAGATCGGATTTATCGCCTTGTTATCTGCAAATGTCGCGTTGGAGAAAGATGATGCGTGAACTATCGGCGGAAGCCCGGTTGCATAACCGTGCGCGCGCGTCGTCGAACCGCACAGCGGTGCGCCTGCACACGGCCGCCGTTTACGGCGCATTTGCGTTGATCGCAGCCATCGTGTTCGGCGCGACATCGGTGCGCCCATTTTGACAACGGCACGGGACGGTGAGCCGCACGCAAACATGCGGTCCCATCGTCAGAGGACATCATGAGCGATCGTTCGGAGTTTCTTTGGTACATCCCGAATGACGTGAAGGCAGGTCACCGCGGCGATGTCGTCGATCCAAACCACAACAGCGTCGAGACGCTTGCCGACCAGGCGCAAGCGCTGGAACGTCATGGGTGGAAAGGCGCGCTGATCGGAACCGGCTGGGGAAGACCGGACACATTCACTGTCGCGTCAGTGCTGGCGGCCCGAACGACGCGTTTCGAGCCGCTGATAGCCATCCGTCCCGGCTATTGGCAGCCGGCGCATTTTGCATCTGCCGCAGCCACACTGGATCAATTGAGCGGTGGCCGGGTTCGCATCAATATCGTCTCCGGCAAGGACAATCTGGCAGCTTATGGGGATGACGAAGCCGACTCGTCGCAGCGATATGCGCGCACCAAGGAATTCATGCGCATCGTCCGGCGGCTATGGACCGAAGAAAACGTCACCTATTCCGGCGCACATTTTTGCGTTTCAGACTCGACCGCGGCGCCGCGCATACTCCAGCGCGGCAATCGCCGACATCCGAAGCTGTATTTCGGCGGGGCGTCGGACGCGGCCGAGCATGTCGCCGCAACCGAAGCCGATGTCCAGCTGTTCTGGGGCGAACCGCTCGGTGACGTCAAACAGCGCATCGAACGGCTCAAGACCTTGAGTCAGCGCCTCGATCGGGACCTCTCGCCTTTGGAGTTTGGACTCAGGATCACGACGCTTGTCCGCGAGAGCTCGGCCGAAGCCTGGGCTGCGGCGGAAGCCAAGGTTGCCGACATGGCGAAGAAAGCTGGCGCGGGCTGGAACGACCACGGCCCAGCCATCGCAATCGGCCAACGGCGACTGCTCGACCTGCAGGCCCGCGGCGACGTCCTCGACGACAATCTCTATACGGCACCAGGAAAATTCGGCGCAGCCGGCGCCGGCACCACCTGGCTGGTCGGTTCGGCATCCGAAGTGGCCAGCTCGCTGCAGAAATACCGCGATCTCGGCATCAAGTATTTTATCCTGTCCGACACGCCCTATCTGGCGGAGATCGAGCGACAAGGCAAAATACTCCTGCCTTTGCTTCGAGATTGATTTGCACGGCACCATCCGTCCTTATCCGGATTGGCACCATCATTCTCTGTCCTGTTCGAACCAGCCTATTGCTACCTCGATCTTGCGCTCGATACGCCTGAAGAAGAGGCGCATTATATAATTGATATCATTATATAATTTATGGGAGCGCCTTTAGGCTCAATCGTGCCGAGGGCCGCTTTGCGGCCCAGTCCCGCTTCCAGAAGGACGATGTAGCTCGTCCGGAATGCAGCGCCGGCTTCCGCCGGATCGCTTTCGCTCCGACGAGGTAAACTAGGCGGATATCGCTGCCCCGTTCGCGATACTCTGGCGCGTAAATTTAATTGCGGCGGCCTGCCGTAAGTGATTGAATTTTCAGCAACTCGACGCAACTAATGATGGAGATACTTCGCCAGCGAGGTTACTGCCATGCTTGCCGAGAAGTTTTTCCTGGTGCTCGAGACAATCAGAAGTCACGCCTCCGATGATAAGCCATCCAATGGTAGATCATCTCCAGTCGTGACCGGTCCCGTACCGCAGACCGCGATCAAACCGCCGAGCGAAAAGCAAAGTAAGGCCGCCAGCTGAGGTAGGGATTTGCTTTTCACGGATGTGGGCGTTCGCACCATTCGAACAGCCCTGAGTCCCGCTGGTCCCGATCGATCCGGAAATTGCCGTCGTAATTTACCGCGTCATTCCATCGCCATCTTGGGCATGTCTTGCTAGTGTCATAAAATATGATGCGTGCTTCCGATGGAGTTACCATTGAACGCCCAGCAGCCAATCGTGCCCGATTCTGCTGGCGCAGCAATTGCCGTGCGACCGGGCGAACAGGCGGAAATCGAACTTAAGCTGCTGGCGCCGCAAGCTATCCTCGAAAAACTGCGCCAGATGCCCGTCATCGTGCAGCATGCGCGCAATCGCGGCGTGGTCCGCCGGCTGGAGACAATTTATTACGACACACCGGAGGGGGCGCTGTTTCAACGCGGCATGTCGCTGCGCGTGCGACGCAGCGGCAAGCATTTCATTCAGACATTGAAGCTTCTGCCCGACATCGGGCGGCCGTTGGCGCGACGGCAGTGGGAAACATCGGTTGACAGTATGACTCCCGATCTGGCGCGACTTCCTGGCGCCGAGATCGGCGATCCGCTGACGACGCTTACGCCCGATGCGCTCGTGCCAGCGTTTGCGACAAGAGTTCGCCGGCATGCACGGCAGCTCGATCTGCCTGATGCGTCAGTTGAGATCGCCTTCGACGTGGGGACTATCGAGGCCGGTACGCGTCAAGAAGTCCTGTCCGAGATCGAGCTCGAATTGAAGAGCGGCAACGCCGGCGCGCTGTTTGATCTCGGAACGCAGTTGCTCGATGCCGCGCCGCTGCAGGTCGGCACACGGAGCAAGGCAGAACGCGGTTATGCGCTGGCGTTCAATGTCATGCAACCGGCAGTGAAAGCCGAACCTGTCAACATCACTGCCGAGCACGCGGTTGACGACGTCATTGCGCTGCTGGGAGGCGCCTGCTGGCATCATCTCCTGCGCAATCATGCGGTGGCAAAGGCGGGATCCGACCCCGAAGGCGTGCACCAGATGCGCATCGCTCTGCGCCGTTTGCGCACGATCTGTGCGCTGTTCCGGCGCGAGATCCCATCGCCCTCATTTGAGGCGATCAACAGCGAAGCGAGGTCGCTGATGCGACAGCTCGGCCGAACCCGCGATTGGGACGTTTTCGCCACCACGATCGTTTCTCGCGTGGCGACGACCACGCCGGAGGTCGACTTCGGCGGCTTGCGCGAGGCAATCGAGCGGCAGCGCAAGTCGAGCTATGGCAGCCTGCAGGCGGTTCTCGACGATCCGCGCTACAGCCGTTTTCTGCTTTCGCTCGGGCACTGGGTCGAGCGCCGCAGCTGGCGCAACGATATCGACAGCGATGCGCTGGCTGTCCTGTCGCAGCCAATACCGGCGCTCGCTGACAAAATTCTGGCGCGACAGCAGCGGAAGGTGCGCAAGCATGGCGGGCACTTCCGGCAGCTCGACACCGCTGCACGGCACAGTCTCAGGATCCAGCTCAAGAGGCTGCGCTATGCGGCTGAATTCTTCTTGCCACTTTACGCCGGCCATGCGCCCGCCAAGCGCTACGTGGCTCGGCTCGCCAGACTCCAGAAGAGTCTGGGACGCGTATGCGATATCGCAAGTATCCGCGGATTGCTCGGTTCCGTCAGGCAGGACGGTCAGGCCGCGCTTCACCTCGCCATCGGCACGGTCACTGGCTGGCAGGCCCGCGACGAGATTGCGGCCGCGAAAACGCTGCGCAAGAAATGGCGGCGCTTCAAGGCGACGCCGGCATTCTGGGGCCGGTAGAGTTCGTCGCGCTCATCTACGGGCGTGACAGCGCGCACCTCAATGATCGAGAAGCACTACGCCCGTTGGATTTCTGATGGCCTGGAAGAGTTAGCCGCGCGATCTGTAGTTCCACTCCTTCCTCGAGATGAGGCATGATGCATCTTTTACGAAGGGCAGCGATTGCGGCCACAGCGTGCCACCTAAAGCAATGCCGCTCATGAAATATTGAATGAAGCAATATCGATGGTATAGGCAGTTCCGATCAACTCGGTGTAATTGCCGCATCTCCCGCCGGTGCCGCACGGCCGTTGGTTATCCGCACTCGATGCCATATCAGGAGTAAGGCTTGCAAAGCTGTGGTGATGCCAGCTGTATCCCGCATTGTTTGTTGATTTTATTAGATTTTACGATTTCTTCCGGATCAACCCCACCGTTCGCCCCAACCGCACTTTGCGTGCGCTCGATCAGGCCGCATACTTTCGCCTGTCCTGGGATTGTACCAAGCGCCCTTGTCCGCCGGACCACGCCACTCGAATTCTGGAGCATCCAGCATAGGTGGGAATGAGCTTGGCCAATCCCAAAAGTCCGATCGTCTGTTACGTCGGCGATGAAAGCGCCATGCATTCCAACAGGTGCTATGGACTGTTTCTCAGCACTAGCTTCCGGTCAATGTCGTGCTGATTAACAACGGGGTTGCACAGGATGATCGATCCAGGTCGGAAGTGTTGTGTAGGCAGCCTGTAATCCGATCGCGAGCACAACGACGATTACAACCAGCAGGATGATGCCTAGCACTTGCTCCAGATCGAAATCCTTCCGGCACAAGCGACCCAATCGGTTGTATAGGCCGCAGGCCAAGCGGGCTTGAGAGTGAACTACGCACGATCACTCAGGAACTCGGGGCCTCGTTTTAAAATGAGGGATGGGTTCTGCGGATAGTGACCAAGGCATCCGGAAGTGGCTGAGCGCCTTCATCGGCTGCAAGAGTAATACGATCGACCTTGCTGAGGAACACAAACGATATTTCAGCCGTGGGCCCCAAATCTTTCAAGGCGGCATAAAACGTTGCAGCCTCGCACGCGCTTGCGCCTCGCACACTGATAACCGATGTCTGCCTGAAAATTCGCTGACCGTCGCACGTCACCCTACCGAGATCCTCTCGAAACTCAGAAAGAAGACATATGCCTTTCGCGACCTCAACAGAACTCGCATCGAACGCTAACGTCGGATGTCCGTCAATCTCTACGGCAAACAACAGTCGATCACTGAAAGGATCGGTCACGAGAATATTCCTTTCCCGATAATAGTTAGTGACAGCTTCCATAAATTGTATTCTGATACTGTTCGCAAAAACCCACTCTTAAAGGGGAATGTTTTCAAAAGCCGAGCGCGCATATCCGTCGTGACGCTTAATCCAGACGATTATTTACGCCGCGAGGCACCGTGATGAAGGCTGTTAACAGCGCAAGTCGATCGTGATCTCGCGTCAATCCGCCTTTCCGTGAATCGAATTCAGCTTATCTTGTCAATCCCATCTCCTTAACAAGAACATGAAATCAATTTCTACAATCTAAACCGAGACCCGAGCCAGACGCATGGGCAAGACAGAGACGACACCAACCGAAATTATCCGCATGATCTCTGCTGAAGCTACCCGACTCATCGGCCCGTGGCCCAGCAACCTGGATATATTTGTATTTCGCGTGGATGACAGCTGGGAATGCCTGATAACACCGACCAATAATCCAACCGAAGCTAAATTCCGAGATGCGGCGTTGCAGATCGGCCTTTCACTCGAACGCAGTTTTAAGCTCAGGGTATGAAACCTATTTTTGCGGCCTCGTATTCTCCTTACCAACTCGAAATCCTCTTGCGAAATTGACACGACGTTGGGGCAACTAAGCCTCAGCACAGCGATTTCGACCTGCTGCCTTTCCCATACTTTTGCAAGCAGGCTGTTATCCCGAGAGCTATCAGTTCGGTGTCTAGATTACCGGGAATTATCGCGAGCCCCAACGGCCCGGGCGTCGGGCAAAAGTAGATCTTCTTTCCTCGTTGAGTTTGTAGTCGACGCATACTCTTCGATAACTCTCCGAGAAGCGAATGCCGTTCCTGTCTCGGTCGCTATCGTTCTCACAGCTTTCGCGACGAACGCCTTGACCGATGAAGTGTGTATTTCGAACAGGCGATAAAACGCAACAGATAGCGCACCACAGAGCAGCATGAAGGACACGAAGCGAACGAGAGAGAACAACGTAAACTCGCTTGGGCCACTACTGAAGATAACGTTCAGCACCACCAAAATTGGATAGTGTGTTGCATATAGCGAAAAACTATACTTCGCGCCGTTTGCGAGTGGGTGCAGCTGCCTTGGCATAGATGCACCTGAGAGGGTCAGCCCCACGATGCTGCCTGCGACAATCAGGCCGGTTGCCAGTTGGCTTGCCGCCCATTTCGGCGCCGCCCCCCCTACATAGAGCAGCCAGGCTCCAACGAGACCTACGCAGAATAAGAACAGCCAACTCACGGCAGGCGCCCTAATGGCGTAAACGGCGGCGCCAAGGCACCATATCAAAAAGTAGAAGATGAATTTGGTTCCGATATGTGTCCCCGCCGGGTCATGCCTTTCCGCATACCAGAACAAGGCGAGGATGCCGATGATCAAGAATGTAAAACTGGGACGAGACCAAACGACGACAAGAGCAAAGATCAGGACATAGTACCAGAATTCGTTGGAGAGGCTCCACAATGCCAGATTTCCGGCAAACTCCGAGCATGCGATCGTCTGAAGAAAGGCGACATTACATACAGCCGTCGTTGCCCCCGCGCTTGCAGAGAACAGCCTCCCTGCATCATATAGGTCGTGGCGCGTCGCAACGAATTCCTGCCAGTTCGGCAAATGTCTCGCCAAACCATATGCGCAGATGGACGTCACAAGTGCGGGCATCAACACCACATAGAGGCGAGCGCCTCTGGCCGCGAAGTACTCAATCGCATTGAGCTGCCCCGATCTTGCTCTGACGATCGCTGGTCCGCCCACGAGATAGCCACTCAAAACGAAGAAGACGATGACAGCGGCCATACCATGCGCGCTGAGGGTCTGTACAAGAGAGTAGAGATAGCTGACTGGAGAGCCATCTCCCGGGTCCGGAGACCTTTCCAGAAACATCAATTGGTAGGAGTGGAACGCAACCACCTCGATTGCAGCCATCGTACGGGCGAGATCTAGCCATGTGGGCAGATTCGCCGGCGTCACGGCGTTGGTACGAAACCCGATCCAACCCTCATCCATGAGCTCGAGATCCTGCAAAGCGTCAGTCTGCAATTGGCACGTCATCGACCTGTGTGAACCAGCTAAACGCAGGCAACGCCCTTAGACTTGACAACTCTCAATACGCTGGCGTTCGAAGGGAGCGCACCTAACCGCCCCTCCCCTGACGGCATTTGGAGGTGCTGAGCATTCATGGGGAAATCGCCCCCCGAATTTGACACCCATCAACTTTGACCCATGCGCGTCTCGCATGATCGCGGCGACAGAACCCGCGTCTTCTCCAATCAGGAGAGGCCGTCGCGTCGTCCTGAATTCGGAGAATGCACATGACACGATACGGTCAGCTCCTCGGAGTCCTCTTGCCAAGCATTTGGCGCCAAAAGGGCATTGTCGGCAGCTCCATCGTTGTCGTCTCACTCCTGACCCTCATGGCCTACGCAACGATCGGTGAAAGATATGAGTCCTACACTCTGCTGCGTGTCGGCCAGGGCATCAAAGACCGGTCCTCAGGCGCAAGCGTGAATCCGTTCGCCGAGGGCGCCGACCTGTCTATCCGAATCGATTCGCTCGCTCGACTTGTTACGACTGACCACGTTGTCCGGGAAGCAGCGTCCAGCACCGGCTTTGATCGCTTCAACAAAGGCCGAGACAACAGTCTAATGGCGTCCATGAGCAAGACGATCGGGTCTATCGATCTTTCGCGGCTGCTGCCGAAGAGTGTCGCCGATGCATTAGCGAGTTGGTCGAAGCCGGCTGACACGAACGAGGCCAGCGATCAGGCGCCAAGTAAAGAGGCGGCATTGGTCGCTTCGCTCCGTGATCTGATTACCGCGAAGCAGGAGGGGCGGTCAGACCTGCTGCGCATTTCCTTTCGCTATCCCGACGCTGCTGTTGCCACACGCTTTTTAACTGAACTGGCAAATGCCCTCGTCGCGGTTCAGGCCGATCTCGTCCAGACACCTGGCGCCGATATCTTCTTTGAAGATCAAACGAGACGGCTGCAGTTGGAAGCTGAAAAGTCGGCGACCGAACTCCAGAATTTCTCGGTCGGAGCGGCGATATACTCTGTCGCGGAGCAACGCGCACTGCTCCTCAAGCGGGCAAACGAGCTGAGTACGTTAATCTCAACGACCCGTGCGCAGATCCAGGATCGAAAGGGCCAAAAGCAGTCCATCGTTGATCAGCTCCTGATACTGAAGCCGGTTCAACAATCGAAAACGGTCACTGGTATCGTCAATAGCCTGGGTGCGCGTGATTATCCAGTTACGCCAAATGCTGCCGGGACACCTCAGAACTTTGAGGAAACCCCTCCATTGTTGCTGATCAAAGTGTATCAGGACGCCGTCGCCACTCTCTTCAAGGTCAATACCGATCTGAACGGATCCATGAAGCTCGAGAGCCTCCTTGCTGACGAGCTCGAACATGTGAATGCCGAGCTCGCGTCATTATCGTCCAAGGAATCCCAGTATGACCAGCTCAAGCGCGCGTTGGTCCGTGCCTCCACGGCCGCCGATCACTACGGCGCACGAGTCATCGAGGAAAAGATCAATCTCGACATCGCCAAGAAAACTCAGTTGTCGAGCGTGCGTGTAATCCAAGCTGCCGATCGCCCTCTCCGACCGATCTTTCCGCAGAGATTTCACTTTGTCCTGCTGGCGCTGTTCGGCGGCGTAATTGCGGGATCCGCCATCATCATCATGAAGGAATTGAGCGGCTTGCGCCAAGATCAGTACGAGCTTGAAGAGCGCGAGCTCGCAATGAACGAAATCGGCATCCGATCGGTTCGCGAATACAAGGCTGCGTTGAAGGCAGCACAAGCGGCCGAATGAGTCGCGCCGCTTGGTGACCGATTTGTCATTGTATTTTGAAACTGAGCATACATGGACGCGTTATGGATCAAATCTGTTTTGATAGTGATGACAACGTTCATTCGGACCCGTCTCGTTTAGACGTCGGATCACCGCGCCGTCAGTCGCCAATGGTCACAATCGCCATTCCGACATTTAATCGCGCAAGGCATCTGCGCTATTGCATCAAATCGGCGCTCGCTCAGACTTACGATAATTTCGAAGTTCTGGTCTCCAACAATGCATCAACGGACACAACGTACGAGGTGCTGAAGGAATTTTCAGACGAGAAGCTTCGTATTGTCCAGCAGCAGAGCAATATTGGACTACTTCCGAATTGGAATGCTTGTCTCGCCAATGCAAAGGGCGATTACGTCGTTTTTCTCTCCGACGACGATCGTGTGTCGCCATTTATGATTCAGAAAGCTATCGACGTTGTCCGTAAACGACCCGGCCTGCCGATAGTCGTTACGCTGAGCAATTTGCATTCTGAAGCTGTTGGCAAGACGTTCGCGGCTCGCGGGAGCCGAAAGTTGTCGACGGGAATCTGGCCAGGAACGGCAGTATTGGATGAGTTCCTGCAGAATAACATTACTGTCACGATGTGCAGCGTTCTGCTGCGTGTCGATTACGTTCGGGCAAATGGAGGATTTCCTCCGGAGTGTCCTCATATGGCTGATATCGCAGCCTGGGCACCACTTCTATTTCTAGGCGAAGCTGGGCTGGTGAACGAGCCATGCGCGACCTTCTCCTATCATGGCAACTCCGAGACGTCCCGATTGAGTCCGGAGGAGCTGCTATTGGACGGACGGCATATGGAGGAAATGATTTCTGACCTTGCCGTAAAGTATGTCGGAGACCCCGAGCAACAGCGTCTTCTGCAGCTCAATGCCCGTCGGTGTTTTGCACAACGAGGCTTGACCGTTCTCTCCGATTATCGATCAAGCGGCGGGAAGATGGACCGATTTATCACCTTACTTTGGAAATTCCGCAGTTATCTGACGTCCGCCGGACCAAAAGTCGGCTTACGTTTCTTCGCACTCGTCCTCTGCCCTCCTTTCATTGCAGACTATCTGCGCCAGCGGCGTCGGGGCGCGTCAGAGCAGTTGGTGTGAAAATGCCTGCTTGTCGCCAGCCGTTTCACCCATGGACGGCATTTTTTCGAGGCCAGAATAGCACTCAACATTCTTCTGGATATCAGCGAAAATCGGTGACTGCGGCTGCTGGAACGCTTCTGCTTGCATTCAATGTTAGCGCCAACGCTTTTGACGGTTCCTCCCCTCCAGCATCTGATTCAACGCAACTCCTCACGATCGCGACGCCGCGCTCCGCTATGGCGCAGCCTTATCGGCTCGCAGCCTATTCAGTGGACCTGGCTCCACGGCGAATTGGGATACCGCGATTCAAACCGGAGCGAGAGGTCACAATTGATACACCACTAGTAGACGCTACGGTTCAAAACACTCCGGGTTACAGCGATCAGTATCCTGCAGGCGTCCCGAAGACGTTTGCCTGGTGTGGTGGATCTTACAGGCCGCCTAACAACCGTGCGCCTCCACCGGACTTCACCGCTGTGACCGGCTGGGGGCAAATCTATCCCGCAATAGGCGCAGCCGAATATTCCACACTCGATCCGGTCATTGAGGTCGCCAATTCACGCACCTATGTCCACCTCAAAGGACGGAATGGTTGGGTATTGGTCCAAAGTCAGGCGCGCATGCAGCTCGCCGGTGCGCATTTCGTCTCCGACTTTTCCAAGAATGCGGCGATCCGGATGGAGATTCGCCAAAGCCCAGGCGGCGCCGCGATGATTGGCGCGCCACCGCCCGGCTACAACAGCCATTTCTGGCTCATCACGCGCGGCACCTATCCAGCCTCTAGCGTTGACGGGGTCTACGTACAAATGGATATGCGATCGGCTGATCCCGCACTGAACGTCGTCGCTAACGTCGGGGCCGATTGGTGGCGCAACGCAACAGCCGCATTCGAAGACGGCTTCGGAAACAATCCCGGAGCCGGAATGAGCAACTGGCTCACCCTTTCGACGCAGTGGTCGACGCTACGCTTCTACTCGACCAGCAACGACGACCTGTGGGCCGACCCACCGCCTCCCTTACTATCCACGCGGCCACCCTACATGCCTACGAAAACGAAGCGGCGCGACATCGCGAGGATACCTTGTTCCCTCAGTCGCGAAACCCAACCGCAATAGCTATCTTGAAAGGCGCCTCGGAAACTGCACGCCGCGACACAGTGCCGCGATTACATTGACGTTCGCATTCAATAGCAGATGCGTTCTCTAAATGTATTATGTAGTTAGCTACTACTCGATCAGTGTATCGCTGCTGCTGCGCATTACGCGGTGCAACACGAACACATTGAAAACAAAATGTATTGCCACGGTTCGCTACACTATTGTTGATTCGTCAATGCACGATTTATTGGCGACTGCACAACTACTACGCATAAGCTACGAATCGTTTCAAACGACAAGAGCCTTCGTCACATCAACCCTCATCGGCCGACATCCGGGACAGATGCAAGTTCGGTGGGCACTCGGCAAAACTCTAGTTTCGCGTCGCCCGCATGTTTCGTACGGGCATAATCTCGAAACAGTCAAAATCCCATCTTCTTGGCCGAGATGGATGCTCTTCACAGGTATTTCTTTTGAAATCGGGCGCACCAAGCAGCGACAACCGGGGACATAGGATGGCAATTTCTGTTTCGGATATCATAGCTCAGAACACGATCGGTTATAGTGAGGGTAAACCAGTTGGCGTGCCGGCGAGCTACGCATGGTACAACGGTTTGTATAGGCCAGTTGGCTATAGCGGTCCGCCATCCGACTTCACGTCGGTAACTGGATGGGGGCAAGTCTATCAGAAGGCTGGTGCCCCGGCGTATTCGAATCCAAATGCCACCATCGATGTCGCCAACGCCAAGACATATGTGCACCTGAAGGCCACAGGTGAGTGGGTTCTGGTTCAGAATCAGGCCAATAACCAGATTGCGGGCGCGCATTTCGTCGCCGATTTCAGCGGTAACTCGGCGATCGCCATGAAGATCGGATCCCAGGCCGCGGGGAGCGCGACAATGGCGACGCCGCCAGCCGGATATAACGACCATTTCTGGCCCAGCGCGCGCGGTATCTATGCAGCGGGGGCGGTTGATGCCGTCTATGTGCAGATGGATATGAAGGTCAGCGATCCCAATCTGCAACTGATCGCCAATGTTGGCGCCGATTGGTGGCGCACCCCTTCGGTCGGCTACGCCAACGGAATGACCAATAATCCCGGGGCAGGCATGAGCAACTGGGTCGAGCTGTCGACTCAGTGGACCACGCTCGGGTTCTATTCCTCAACGACAGCTCAATTTCAGGCAGACCTGCCACCACCGCTTGAAGGAGTGGTTACGGAAGTTCCAAAGCCTACCATCACGCTCTTCAGCGCCGATAGCGGCGTCGTCGGCGACGGCATTACGAACGCATCTGTCTTGAAGTTGACGGGGACCGCTCAGGCGGGACTCGCTGTCAACGTCTTTGACGGATCCCAGCTTCTCGGGACCACCAAGGCTGATGCGTCCGGTGCATGGACGTTTACGACGGCGCAGCTTACCAGCACGTCGCACAGCTTCACTGCAAAGGCCATCAGTGCCTCAGGAAGTACGAGCATCGCATCGACAACCCTCACTGTTCAGGTCGATACGATTGCCCCCACTGCACCGAAGCTTCTCTCGTTCTCTCCCGACACGGGCGTCGTCGGAGACGGCAAGACCGACGCGACTGTCATTAAGCTGACCGGAACAGCGGAGGCTGGCAGCGCCGTCAAGGTGTTCGATGGGGCGACCCAGATCGGGACCGTAAGGACCGATTCGCAGGGATCATGGAGTTTGGTAACGGGGCCACTATCGACGGCCACTCACACTTTTTCAGCTACGGCCACCGATGTCGCCGGCAACTCAAGTACAGCGTCATCGCCGCTCAACGTCAGGGTCGATGGAGACGGGACTTCTACGCCCCCGGTCACGGGTGAGAATCTTTTGGTCAACGGATCGTTCGAGGCATCAGCCGTGAAATCCAGCTGGTTTGCTGGATTCAGTACGATTCCGGGATGGTCGGCCGTCAGCGGTGGCACGATCGAACTTTGGAACAATTTGAACGGCGTAAAAGCGACCAATGGCGTGAACTTTGGAGAGCTCGATTATCTCGGCGCCGATGACGGGCTCTACCAGAACGTGTTGACTATCCAGGGCCAGAGTTACGACCTCTCACTCGACGCGCGCAGTCGGCCTGGCTTTACGGGGGCAACCTGCTCCATGGAAATTCTCTGGAACGACACCGTGGTCGCGCGCGTACCACCAGGAAGTAGCTGGCAGACCTATAATTTTACGGTGACCGGCACAGGTGGGTCTGACCGTCTGACCATTCGTGAGGTCGCAGGCCAAGGCGGCGACGGCTTGGGCGCACTTTATGACAATGTGAGTTTGGTGGCCAAGCAGCCGATAACATCCGCGTCACAGGCCAGTCTGGCTCAGGCATCACGTGCCGTCGACCTTATCAATCAATATTCCGCAACAAGTGCTGTCAATTCAGATTACGGGACCAGCCCCTTGGCGAACGCGGCCGACTCCCTCACCACTCTCTCACAGACGTTAGCGCAATCGCAGCAGCACACCTGACAACATCAATCTTAGGGGGCGCCGCTCCAGATGCGCGCCCCTCGAGGAGCCTTTTCTCACTCCTCACGGAGCGTGATTTTGCGACTGGAAATTTCTAACGATCGTGTTGTGTCGACCAACTAATTCAAGAACAGCCGGTCCATGGGCGAGAACAATACTCGTGGATCTCGCTCGCATCTCCTCGCAGCAGCGCTGGATTTCACGAGTCAGCGCCTTATCGGCTTCAGCATAGAATTCCGCGAAAGACGGCCACTCATCTGGCCAGCGACTTACGATCCGTGGCGTATTGAGAAACGGAAACTCGGCCGATTTCGGTGAAGCCGTATACCACGGCCCCACATTTGGCAACGTCTCACCATGCGCCGCCTGCAAATTGGAGCGGATACCCGGCGTCAACGACCCAACATCGACCGGCTCTTCATCGGCAGATAGCAATTCGAGCCCAGCGTTATAACAGACCCCGAAACGCATAACCGCTTCGTCGAACGAGGTGCACAGATACTCCAAATGGGAATGCACGAATCTCAGACGCTGATACGGACGGCTAGCCTCCTCTGCCTGCGTCAGACCACTCGCGATTCTCTGAAACTCCCATGCATCTTCGCAGACCGTCTCAAATTGCAATAACGTTTCTATAATTTCCCTGAGCTTATCATGTGCCATGGCGATCGGATTTCTCGCGAATTCTGGCAACAAGCTGAGGTAGGGTGCATCGGCGACGCTCAGGCTAACCTTGGCATCATCTATGATCCGATCGAGCAAGCCTGCTGCGATCTGCGAGGCGGCAGCTTCTGCTTCAACAATGCTCATTGGCGCCGGCCATCTCAGGCTAAACAGATTGCCAGTCGGTGTGCGCACGAACCGGCGTCCAGGGTCTACGTACCGCTTCCCTTTAGCATGTTCGCACGCCGGCGCCACCAGTGTTCAATCCGGTGCGATTTGGATAGCCGAATAATAACGGCAAACCGACAGCCTATGACTGCGTGAGAGCGCATCGCATACCGCGTCTCTCTCAGGTCGCTCGCTGATGCCACTTCCATGCAGAGCCGACGATGGTCGAAAGGTCGGAATACCTGGGCTGGAAGCCCAGAACTGCCTTGGCGCGCCCCGGATTTGCAACCAGAACCGGCGGATCGCCATTCCGCCGAGGCTTGATGACGAACGGCGTCTCCCTATTCGTCTCACGCCGAATTTGACCGATAATCTCCTTGACGGAGTATCCCCTTCCCGTTCCCAGATTGAAGCATCCACCGGCCCCACCCGCGCGAAGATGCTTCAAGGCAAGGACATGAGCCTGCGCCAGATCCGTAACGTGAATATAGTCACGTATGGCTGTGCCATCGGGAGTCGCATAGTCGTCTCCGAAAATCGCAAAATCATCCAGCTTGCCCTGCGTCGCCAGAATAGCGCGCGGGATTAGATGCGTCTCGGGGGAATGGTCTTCGCCAATCTCTCCGCCAATATCCGCACCACTCGCGTTAAAGTATCGCAGGCAGATTGTCGCCAGGCCATAGGCTTCACCGAAATCCGCCAACATGTCCTCGACGATCCGCTTGGTTCTCCCATATGGATTGATCGGCTGCAGGACTTCACTCTCTTCAATCAAATCCTTATCGACGCATCCATAGACAGCGCCGCTGCTCGAGAACACCAATGTCTTGCACGACGCATCGCGCATGGCACGCAACAGACTCACCGTGCCTTCAACATTATTTCTGTAGTATTTTTCCGGATCACTGACGGATTCGCCGACGAGGCTCGAGGCGGCGAAGTGAAACACCGCCACGGCGCGATATTTCTCAATCGTCTCCGCCAAGCGTCGCTGATCGTGAATATCGCCTTCGATCAATGGGCCCCACTTGACCGATGATCGATGTCCCGTCGACAGATTGTCATAGCAAATTGCACGATAGCCGGCTTCTGCAAGACCCTTGCAGCAATGCGACCCTATATACCCAGCGCCGCCCACGACCACGACATTCGGCGTCTCACTCATCATCCACCCCACACGCAGCGCTCGGCCTCACATACGGACCACCACGTTCAGCCGTTACAATCTTCACGGTTCGACATCTCGGGCCAGCTAGAGAAATTCTTTTTCGTCGGTCTCCCGACTGATGTATCGCGCCCTTTTCCTTACGCTCGCCTGCGCGTCGGAACATGCATCACCGACGCCCGGCCCGCATAGGCAAAGTACAGGGCCATCGATGTAAAATTATCGAGAAGGTTCTCCGAGAAGAAATAGATACAGAGAACGACAAACAGAACTCGCGTCGCTCCAACCGGAAGTGATCGGTAAACGTGGATCAGAAATGGAACGAAGATAGCGAGATTGATCAAACCGTACTCTACCAGAATGCGCAGATAGTCGTTATGCGCAACGAGCGCGGCATAGGTGACAAGCGCCGTTTGCCCCGATCCGTAACCGAAGAGAAAAACACCGGTCCCCTGGCTCGAATACACATTCCAGATATCCGTCCAATGTATCAGACGAAAGAATGCCGAAAGATCTGTGGAACCCGTCATGGTGACAAGCTGCTTGTAGGACATTGACGCAATCGCGCTCGGATCCATGCTGAATACCAGCATCAAGTTGTCGAACGTCGCAATTCCGCGATCTAGGGCGCCAACCGACAGCGCGACAGCACCGCCTATGCCAACGGCAATAAGAGCAACGATAGAACTGCTCCGGATCGGCATGACGATCCACAAGCAGGATGCCACTGCTGTCGCGACGGCTGCCCCCAGCTTGTTCATGACGATAGCATTGATGAACTGGAACAGAATGACCCGGTTGCCGTAGAGCTGCGTTACCGCAAACAGAAGCGCAGAAAAATACAGAACACCGGTATTCGCGTTCGGAAAATACGAGAAGACTTCACTCGCAAAGCTCTCATTCTCGTAAACCTTGCTGCTCCCTTTGGTCAGCAAGAAAAGTATCGGCACAATGCCGAGCGCAACAATGCAGCGCAACTCGATCGGTTTCATCTTGCCACCGGTTGCGCGTCCCGCAGCATAGAACACATAGATTGACAGGTACTTGAGAGCATCCGTCATCGACGCAACCTGCAGATTGTAGATGACACTTAACGTCGTCGTCACCAGCGCGACGAGCAGATATCCCTTCGCCGCGCCGTCTTCCCGCTTCGACTGCATAATGATCTGAATTGAATATGCGATGATCGCGAGGCTGACGGCGTTTCCCACGGCATTGAAGACTTGCGCTCCCAGAAAGTGATAAAGAAATGCGCAAAGATTGACGATCAACAAGCCGATGCAGAACATCGAGAAGTAAGACGACTTCGGTACCGCAACAGTGGGTCGGCCTTCGATCGCAAATTCGCTCATCGACGGCCACTCATATCGGTGATCGCTTCCTCAGCCTTTGCCCTCATCACCGCAACCTCCGACACCACCATCGATGGTCGTCGCTTCTGCCGGCGGCCAATTGGGGGTCTGACGATGAGGTCATCCTTGTCCTTCTGCGGACGCGTCGTCGATCTGTCCGGGTGGGACGCTCCCATCACGGCATCATAAATTTCGAGCGTCTTCGAAGCGATATCATTCCAGTCATAACGGCGCGTACTCTCGTGTCGAATCGTCTCGCGCTCGGCCGCTCCCATCCGAACCGCAGTGAGAGCAGCCATCTTCGATCTGAGTTCTTCGCAATCGCCAACCGGAAAGATATTGGCTGGATCCGTCACAACTTCGCAGTTTGACGGAATGTCACTAACCAACACCGGAAGCCCATAACTCAAGGCTTCGAGTAGGACGATTGGTAATCCTTCATGCGACGACGGCAATACGAAAAGTCCCGCATGCGCATAGAGCTGACGCAACGTCTCGCCGCTTTGGTATCCGGCCATCACAACGTTGTCCTGGCCTTGCGCCTCGATCACAAGCCGATCTGCGTATTCGTTCTTGTGATCGATCCGCCCAACGATAACGAGCTTCCATCCATCCGATTTCAGTCCCTCGAACGCCCGCAAGAGATCGATCTGCCGCTTCTCGGGGACCAGCCGCCCAACCGTCAAGACATACCGCCCCGCTTCGAGACCCAGCGCGTTGATCTTGTCTGTGTTCAGCGGAAGCTCGGAAAATACGACCCCATTTGGTATGACATCGCACGTCTTTTCATACTTCTCCTCGATGAGCTGACCGATGCTGCGACTGACAGCTATCCGCTTATGCGCGTATCGCATTCCGAATGCCTCGCCGGTCCGCAGAATCGTCCGCGCAGCCCAACCCCATTTCTCTCGATTGTAGTCCTCGCCATGATGCGTCACGACCACGCGCAAGCCAAATAATCGCAGCAACGGCGTCACAATCGCCGGGCCGATTCCGTGAATATGCACGACGCTCGGTCGCTTAATCCCGGCGACGAGCGCACAGATCAGCGAGTGCAGCAACGTTTCGAGATACACACTGCGAACAGTCCAGAGGCGAAGGATCCTCACTCCGCGCCAAGCATCGCCTTCCTGCGCGTCCACATATGGCGATCGCACGCAGGCCGTTACACCCTGTCCGAGCTTCGCAAGCCTCGGTGCGAGATTCTCGACATGGTTCTCGATCCCGCCCTGAACGTCCGGGAAGCCACGAAACCCGAACGTGTAGACCTCTCCCTTACCCATGACGCCACTCCCCGCTCTTAGTTGTTGATGAATGACTTCAGTGGGTAATGTTGGTCAGTTGTTATGCGCCCCTTGACCAGCTTGGCCTTGACGGTCTTGTCCAGGAATGACGGTCGCTCGACATGCGGCGACGGCCGCGCATCCGAATAGTCGATATAGCTGTCGAAGCAGATCTTCTTGCCCATCGACACCTTGGCTTTGTTTTTCAGAACCCACATCAATGGCTCCTGCTTTGGCAGTTGCGGCACGATCCGGGATCGCATCGCTGTCCGTGCGGTGGTCACCATCCAGCAGTTCTGTGCGCATCCAGCGACCTTGCCGAGCGTTTTCCGGGCGGTGTCGCTGTTGGCGATCTCATCCCACGACTGCTTTGCAAGATTTCCCATCGGAAGATCGGACCGGACGTTGCAAGCCCAGACATCCGACCACGGATCGATGAACGCAAAATCCTTTCCGGCGCTGCAGGGAATGAGCCTGTCGTGACCGAGAATCTTCTCGATCAAACCGAGATTCAGATAGGCGCGGAACCAGTTCTTCGGCTTGTTGCTTTTCAACAGCGCCTCGACGAGCCCCTCGACCTTGCGCGCGACACTGCGCCGATCATAGAAATAGTTGTCGTTCTTGTAGAATTGCCAAGCGTTATGCAGCGTCGAGGTTGCGAGTTCGTAGCCTTCCTTGCGGGCGAATTCGTAGACATCGACCAGCTGATCGACATTCTCGTCCTGGATCACCATCGCAAAGCCAAGATCCGTGCCGCCCGCCTCCTTCAGCATCCGGAGCCCGGCGACCTTCGTGGCATAGCCGCCCTTCTCGCCCCGGATCGTATCGCTGGTTACTTGGTCACCTTCGACGGAGAACCGAACCTTGATGTTCGGATACTTCTTGATGATTGGAACCAGGCGTTCGGGATGCAGGCCATTCGACGAAATCTCGAGGACCCGCGCTTTCGGATAAAGCAGGTCCGCGATCTCGGCGAGATCTTTGCGAAGTGTTGGCTCGCCACCCGACACATTGAGGTTGTCGAAGCCAGGTGGCAGTTTCGACAGTGTCTCGAGTGATATCTCTTCCCGCGGATCGGTCGGGTTCTGCCAAATATAGCACATCTGGCACTTGGAATTGCAGCGGAACGTCGAAATGATAGTGAGATCCATTTTATACTCCGACTCTGTTCTGTTCCTTCAGGGGATTCACGACGCTTTGGTAGAGCGCGAGCAGCGCCGCCCCATGGGTTTGAAGCGAGTATTCGGCTTCGACGACCTTCCTGGCCTCAGCACCAAGTCGCCCACGGAGGTCACGGTCCGCGAGCAGCAGTCGAATTTTGCTCGATAGGTCGTGAACGTCCTTCGAGGCAAACAGCAGCCCGGTCAATCCGTCTCTGACCAACTCGGGAATTCCACCAATTCGCGATGCAAGAACGGTTTTTCCGTGCGCCATCGCCTCCAGGATCGAGAGCGGGCTGTTTTCGTGCCACTCCGAAGGCACCACAACGACGGCGGCTCCGCGAATGACACTCGTCAGATCTGCACCAGCCAGATGTCCCTTGAACTCGGCGTCTGGAAATTGCGTCCGGAGCTCAGATAACAGAGGCCCGGTCCCGGCCACCACAAGCCGCCAAATGGCACTGTCTGCAGCATGTGCTTTCAGCAGGGTGGCCACACCTTTTTCCGACGAAAGTCGCCCGAGATAGAGGACATAGCCGCCATCTTCACGAGATACCTGGATCGCAGAGGCGTCGATACCATTGGGAATATGCGTGACTTTCGCGTCTCCAAACCGGCGTGCGACGGCGTCACGCATGAATCGACTGGGCGCGATGAATTGACTAACACGTTGATAACTTTGCGCCACCGCGTGATAGCGCGCTTCCGCCCAAAGTAACGCACTTCGCCCCAGCGACCCGTCCGCACATCGTTTACGCAAAATCGATTCGAAACGTCCGCTGGTGCAGTCTGTGCAGACTGCGCCATTCGACAGTTGCGTGTAGACCGGGCAAACCGGCTTGTAGTCGTGCAGCGTCAGGACGACTGGCGTATGAAGCCGCGCAGCGGCATTGATGATCGACGGCGTCAGCTGATGGTAGATGTTGTGGCAATGTAAAAGGTTGGGATTCTCGTCGCGTATGAGCGCGGAAATATTACTTACGGCTTCCTGAGACCGAACGAAGGAGATCGCCGCTTTTATTTTGCTGCTTCTCGACCCCGCCTTGTAGCTCTTCTCGGAAACGAAGTAAGATTCGTATTTCGACGGGCGATTGCGACTGTCGCGCATGGAGAACTCCATGACGTCGATGCCGCGCCCCTTCATCCAGTCCATTTCGTCGAACATAACGGCCTCTGAGCCGCCATTCCGGAAGAAGAATTTATTCGCGACAAGGATCTTTTCGACCTGATCCGCAGCGCAACTCAGTGTCGGCCGTTGAATATCGGTGCCTCCGTCCGCGCTACGTTCGGCCTGCGACGGCCTTAGCATCACGATGTTCTCGTTGCGGAACGCGCTACTGGCGGGCATGCGTAATGACCTCGTCTTTATGGGTTGAAGCCATCTCTCAGACGTCTCTCAAACGACCCATGAACGAAGCGTATGCGTAGGTACGACAGTGATATTGACGGGCGTCAACTCCGCTTAGCGCAGCGCAATAGAGTCTCTCTCAACGACATCTGCCTGAACTTCTCCTCTATTTCGGCGCCAGAATTGGATCGGATCACTACTGCGGCTCGAGCGCGACATGGTAGCAGCACAGGTGCCGCGCGGCGCGAGGGGACCAATGGAAGAGCACCTCGAGCCAACAGCAGCAAAGCCTGACGGCGGTCTTATAGCTCTCGTCATGATGCTCAGATTTCAGGGGCTGAGCATTGACCCGGAGCGCATTCGACATCAGTTCGGTCACAAGCTCATCGGCGTGGCTGAGATGCTCCGTTGCGCCAAGGATCTCGGCCTAAAGGCGCGCATTGTGCGCAGCAGTTGGGTGCGGCTGTCCAAGGTGCCAATGCCGGCCCTGGCGCTTCTCAAGGACGGTCAGTTCCTCCTGCTCGGCAAGGTCGAGCCCGAGAGGGTCATTGTCCTACAGCCGGGTCGATCGCAGCCGACAATGATGACGCCATCCGAGCTGACAACCGTATGGGACGGCCCTCTTCTCTTGATGACGAGACGGGCAACCCTTTCAGATCTGGCTCGGCGGTTCGACCTCACCTGGTTCATCGCGGCAATCTACAAGTACCGCTGGCTGTTGAGCGAAGTTCTCCTTGCTTCGTTCTTTCTCCAGCTATTTGCGCTGGTCTCTCCGCTCTTTTTCCAGGTTGTGGTCGATAAGGTTCTTGTTCATCGCAGTATGAGCACCCTCGACGTGCTCGCGATTGGCCTGATTGCCATCGCTTTGTTCGAGACCGTCCTTTCGATTCTTCGGACCTATCTCCTGTCTCACACCACCAACCGCATCGACGTAGAGCTTGGCGCCCGGTTGTTCCGACATCTACTGGCGCTTCCGATCGGCTATTTCCAGACCCGGCGCGTCGGCGACTCCGTGGCGCGCGTCCGTGAGCTGGAGAACATCCGGAATTTTCTCACCAGTTCGTCTTTGACCGTTGCCATCGACCTGTTCTTCACGATCATCTTCATTGGCGTTCTGTTTGTCTATTCGCCCCTACTCACCTGGATCGTCGTCGCCGCGTTTCCCATTTATGTCGTCATCTCTGCGGTTGCGACGCCGCTATTCCAGTACCGGCTCGATGAAAAATTCAGGCGCGGCGCCGAGAACCAGGCATTTCTGGTCGAAAGTGTCACTGCCATCGAAACGTTGAAGGCAATGGCGGTCGAGCCCCAGATGCAGCGGCGCTGGGAGGAGCAGCTGGCAGCCTATGTGTCTGCCAGCTTTCGCGTCCTCAGTCTGGGCAATTTCACCAGCCAGTTCATTCAGTTCATTAGCAAAATCGTGAGTGCGCTGATTCTATACTTTGGCGCCAAACTGGTCATCAGTGGTGACCTGACCGTTGGCGAACTGGTGGCATTCAATCTACTCGCGGGCCGTGTCAACGCACCAATTCTCAGACTGGCCCAACTCTGGCAGGACTTTCAGCAAACACGCCTCTCGGTTGCCCGGCTTGGTGACATCCTGAATACCGCTCCGGAGCCAGCCTATATGCCCAGTCGGATGTCGCTTGCGGCCATCAGAGGGGACGTCCGCTTTGAACATGTAACGTTCCGTTATCGCATCGATGGACCGGAAATCCTCCACAACATCAACATCTATTGTCCTGCTGGACAGGTCATTGGAGTGGTTGGCCCATCCGGGTCGGGCAAGAGCACGCTCGCAAAACTGGTTCAGCGCCTCTATGTCCCCGAAACGGGCCGGGTGCTGGTCGACGGCGTCGACATCGCACAGGTCGATCCAAGTTGGCTTCGTCGGCAGATTGGCGTTGTCCTGCAGGATAGCGTTCTGCTTAACGCTTCCATTCGCGAAAACATCGCTTTGGTTGATCCAGCGACACCTGCCGGAAAAGTTGTCGAAGCTGCCGCTCTCGCGGGCGCCCATGACTTTATCATCGAGCTTCCGGAAGGCTACGATACTGTCGTCGGCGAGCGGGGCAACACATTGTCGGGCGGCCAGCGCCAACGCGTCGCCATCGCGCGCGCGCTCATAACTGATCCCCGTATTCTAATCTTCGATGAGGCTACAAGCGCGCTCGACTACGAAAGCGAACGGATTGTCCAAAAGAATATGGCGCAGATCGCCAAGGGGCGTACAGTATTCATTATTGCTCATCGCCTTTCCGCCCTCCGCATGGCCGATCGCATCATTACGATCGAGAATGGACGGCTGGTCGAGGACGGTACCCATCAGGAGCTCATAAAAGCCGGCGGGCGCTATGCCAAGCTTTATCGTTTGCAGGCGGGGTTTCATGACCCGGCTTGATCCCTGTCTCGATGCATTGCCAGATTATTCTTACTCGGGATTCGAATTTTCCCAAGAACGAGAGACGCAGTTTGACCGTACTTGAGACCACATCCTTGCACAGTAGCGACGATCCTGGCTTCTTTGCCCTGGAGATGCTGTTACGCCTGGCCGGATTGGAGGTCGACGTTGCCCTGCTGCGTAGCATCAGCAACAACGGTCCCGTCGATGTTGCAAGCATCCTAGCTTACGCACGGAAGGCCGAGCTGTCCGCACGATGTATCGAGACAAGGTGGATTGACCTTCCCAAATATGCACTGCCGGGCATCATTCCTCTTCGCAATGGCAGTTTCTCGATTGTCGGTAGCGTCGCCGGCGAGAAGGTCGTCGTTCTCCATGCTGGTGCATCTCGTCCAAGCGTTCTGAGTGAGGCACAATTCACCTCACTCTGGGACGGACGCCTCCTTCTGATCCAAAGGTTATCTCCAGTATCCGCATCGACCCTGAGGATTCGCAAACTGCTGACACGAATCCTCCAGAAGCCACGCCGGCTCGACCAGGCCACGTCGCATAGCCCCCCGGGCCAGGTCGCGGTTCTGGTCACTGCACGACGGGGCGCCGCCGCAGTGTCCAGTCAAGCTCGAAAATTCGGTAGCGCTGTGGCCAGCCTGAAGCCAAGGGATCAGGCGTCTCAAGTTCATGAATTGGCATTCCTGCCCGCTGCCCTCGAAATCGTGGAAACCCCTCCGTCTCCAATCGGGCGCGCGGTTGCGTATACTATTGCTTCCATCTTCACATTTGCGCTCATCTGGGCAACATTCGGCACCGTCGATATTGTGGCCACCGCACCGGGGAAATTCGTCCCGAGCGGACGCACGAAATCAATCCAGCCTCTCGAAGCCGGCGTCATTCGAGCGATCAGCGTCACGGACGGCCAGGCCGTGCGGAGCGGCGATCCATTGATCGCGTTCGATGCCACGATGAGCACCGCAGAACTTGGCCACCTCAAAAGTGACCTCCTTGGGTCGGAGCTTGACGTGGCACGGCTGAAGGCGGCTTTGAATAAAGCGCTGAATCCCCTGACTGCCTTTGCCCCGCCGGACCATGCGCCCTTGGCCCTCGTTGAGATGCACCGGCGCTTTCTTATCAGCCAGACAGCCGAGCAAGCTGCCAAACTCGCAACCATCAATGGCCAGATCGCGCAAAAGGAGGCCGAACGAGCGACTTCCAAGGCATTGAGCGAGAAATTACGCGCCGTCTTGAATCCCTTGCAGCAAAGGGTCGAAATCCGGGAGCAGCTGTTTCAGAAGGGCCTGGGCTCGAAGATCAATTATCTCACCGAATTGCAGGACTTGGTTACCCAACGCCAGGAGCTGACCGTACAGGACAGCCGCCATAGCGAAGCGGAGGCTGCAATTGCGGTGTTAGTCGAAATGCGAACAAAGGCCGTCGCAGAATATGAAAGGTCGCTCTTCGAGGAATTGGCCAAGGCGGAACAGAAGGTCGCGGGGCTCACGCAGGACGTCATCAAGGCGGAGCGCCGCACCGCGCTACAGACCTTGACGGCTCCTATCGACGGTACCGTCCAGCAACTGGCCGTTCACACTGTTGGCGGGGTCGCCACTCCTGCCCAAACGCTCATGCTGATTGTCCCGGAGGACAGCCGCCTGGAAATCGAAGCCAATATTTCCAACAGGGACATCGGGTTTGTTGAACCAGGCCAAGACGTGGCTATCAAGGTCGATACGTTCAATTTCACGCGCTACGGCCTTCTGAGCGGCAAGATTCTGAGTATCTCGAAGGATGCCATCACCCGCAACAAGCCGCCTGCCCGAGGCGTCGATTCTTCACCTGCTACAGACACTGCCAGCAGCGAACCAGCCGGTCAGGAGCTCGTATATTCCGCACGCATCTCGGTGGATCGCAAACAGATGGATGTAGAAAATAGAACCGTTGATCTATCGGCCGGCATGGCTGTCACTGCTGAGATCAACATCGGATCACGTCGGATTATCAGCTACATCATGTCCCCGCTGCTGCGCTACAAACAAGAAAGTCTGCGCGAGCGGTAGCACGATGATTTAATTACGACCGCCGTACTCTCCACCGCTCGGAACCAGCATATGCCGCGCTAACTCGCTTGTGCGCGGCAGACGCTGCCCCCCTTCAGCGCACCAGGCCGGCGGACTGCAATGCAGAAGCCGCCTCCTTGAGGGTCCCCCAGGGCAGGCTTGAGCGTTCGGCGATATCGAGCAGAGAGGTTGCACCGTCCGACATATTCAGAATCCATAGCAACGCCAACTGGTACTCACCAGCAGAACGCCCGCCAATGGTGCTGTAAAGACCATAGTCACCGAGCTTCGGCTCACACATCGGCTTCTGATTGGTATATTTTCGATTATTCTCAATCACATCGATCGCCGCGACTGCCCTGTCCAATGAATCGCGCAGAGCCGCTGGTTTCACGAATGACAGATTGTCGGCCGATGTGTGGTACTCAGGGAATTTCCCGTGCGGCGTCCTCATGAACGAGCCGACCGGGAGATTGATGCCAGGCGAGCAGTATTGTCGCTCGTCATAGCCAAATGGTGAGAAAGGCTGAATTGTGTGGGGCTCGCCACCTTGCTTCAATACATAGGTCCACGCACGATCGATTTCGGCATTGCCTTGGCGGCTTAATTTGTATGTCGGGCTCCCAGCGTCGCCCACACACGTCAAAACGAAGCCATGCTTGATCCGGCTGAGATGCGCCTGATTCAACGCCAACCAAGTGATTGATCCGATCGTGCCTGGGATAAACACAAATCGATAAGAGTAGCGTAGATCCATGTTGCGCAAATACTGGGCGAGTGCTGTCGCCACGGAAATTCCGGACAGATTGTCATTACAAAGAGACGGATGACACAGGTGGCAGGATATGAGGACTTCTTCTGATGAACTTCCCAGCAGCCGCAAGTCGCCATATGTCAGATGCCCGGGTTCAAGCATCGAGTCGATACAAACCTCGTACTCGTCTTCTTTGAGCGCCAACAACTGTGTATGTGTGACGCAAAATCCCCAGGCGGCGTGATAATACGATGTGCGATACGGAATGACGTCCGGATGGTCTGGATCTGAAAAGAGGTGCTTCTTCAGTTCTTCAAGATTAAGGCGCACATGAACAGGCACGCTGTAACTAACCACATGAAGATTGCACGCACGGAAATCTACGATGCGCTCTCCCGCACTGTTCTTGATGTAAGCATCGCGGATATTCCACTCAGATGGCACCGTCCAGTCGAACACTTTCAAACCGGACGGCACCTCACAAGTGGTAAGCGGAACATACTTCTGAATATGACGAAGGGTTTCGCGAACTCCCTCGCCGGTAATGCTCCTGCATATCGGATAGAGATCTGCAATGAATTCATGCATGGCCTGGCCACTGCGATCGGCCGACAATTCCGTCGTCGCAGCGCCCCTCTCGAGTCGACCCGACACCACCTTCCGAACAATATCATGCATCGCCTGGTCTCATTCCACTCTCTATTCTGATGCTTTGATCGTCACGCGATGACAACGGGCTCCGGAATAGGAACAATAAATTTTGCTCCCCAACTGCGGGCAAATGACAGCTGGCTGATGATTTCCTGTTGCAGATTCCAAGGCAGGATCAGGATATAGTCCGGCTTTGTCACCCCTATCCTTTCCGGCTCATAGATTGGGATGTGCGTTCCGGGCAATAAATGCCCCTGCTTATGTGGGTTCCTGTCGACCGTGTACTCGATGAGGTCGGGGCTGACACCGCAGTAATTCAGCAAAGTGTTTCCCTTGGCCGGCGCTCCATATCCGACGACCCGTTTACCTTCACGTTTTGCTGTTTCCAGAAAGTCGATCAGCTTCCGCTTCGTCTCCAGGGCGCGCTCCTCGAAGGCCTGATAATGCTCTAGATTGGCGAACCCCGCTGCGATCTCTCTTTCTCGCAACGCTGACACCCGGCTCGACACCGCGTGACGTCCGCGACCCGTGTGCTGTGCATAGATCCGAAGCGAACCGCCGTGGGTCGACAGCTCTTCAACATCGAACAACGTCATACTGTGGGATGCGAAGATCTTCTCAACGGTCAGAAACGAGAAGTAGGAAAAGTGCTCATGATAAATCGTATCAATCTGGCACTCGTCAAAAAGCCGCATGAGGTGCGGGAATTCCATTGTTGCCACGCCACGATCATCGAGGAGAATGCTGATCCCGCCGACAAAATCATTCAGGTTTGGCACATGCGCCAGCACGTTGTTTCCAATCAGAAGATTGGCACGCAGCCCTTCGCGGCGAAGCGTCTTGGCTGACCGCTCACCGAAAAAATCGACGCGCGTGGGTATACCGCGCGCTCTGGCGACCGCGGCAACATTCTGCGCCGGCTCGATTCCGAGGACCGGGATCTCATGCTCGACAAAGTACTGCAGGAGATATCCATCATTGCTTGCGATCTCGACGACGCTCGTATCGGGACCGAGGCTAAAGCGAGTGATTACGTTGTCGACATACTTCTTGGCATGTTGAAGCCATGATTCGCTGTATGACGAGAAATACGCGTAATCGCCGAAGATGTTCTCCGGGCTTTCCCACTCTTCCAACTGAACAAGAAAGCACTCGCTACATACATAGGCCTTCAGCGGGAAGAATTTCTCCTTCTCTCCATTGTCATCCTTCTTCAGATAGGAATTTGCGAGAGGAGACATCCCAAGGTCGAGAAACACGTTCTCCAGAGGAGCACTACAGAATCTGCAGCTACATGTTTCATCCGAATGCAACGACGGTGTCGACGCCGAATTGAAGGACTGCACAGCGACTTCTTGATTCAACATGGGTACGCTCCTGATGCGCGTTCGCGTTATCTCGCACCGGAACCGTATTTGTCTGCGCACCCGTTCACTTGACCTCTGTCAAGTTATCACAACTACTTTATTTGACGGATGGGATTGCGGATTGGCGCAGCGCCTTGCGGCAATCGTTCGCTCGATGTTAGTCGACCATCGGAATGAGACTGTGCGCCAATTCGCTACTCGCAGGCGTAGACATACGCGCCCGCATTTCCGCTTCGCGGCCTTTGAGAGGCGCCCAGGCCTCGTCCCGCTCGGAGATTACCGAAACAGCCGGCCAGCTGATGCCGAGGACCGGATCCTGATATCCGATGCCTCCCTCGCCGCCGGCCATGTGAGACGTGCTCATGAAGTAAAGAAGTTCGGTATCATCAGCCAGGGTGATGAAACCGTGCGCGAACCGCTTCGGAATATAAAGCCCGCGACCGTTTTCGGCGGAAAGTTCAACGGAAACATGCCTCAAGTACGTATTGGATTCAGGACGAAGATCCACGATGACATCCAAAACGGCGCCCCTGACACAGCGAACATATTTCTCTTCTGCGTACGGCGGATATTGGAAATGCAGTCCTCTTAGCGTTCCTGCCTTGCAGTTATAGCTCAGGTTCGCTTGCCGGATCGAGGTTTCCAGCCCAGGAGCGGAGAGCTCTTCAACACAGAACACACGCGAGAAGTATCCACGTCTGTCCTCGTGTCGCTCGACGTCAATGACGAAAGCGCCTGCCAGATCTGTCTCAGTAAGGATCATTTAGGCCTGCGAATAAGATAGTTTCATACCCACTTGGAACGGCACACGACAGCTATGCACGTCGAGAGCTCCGCATGGTGGTGCAAACGCGCGGATGACTAGTCGTCCTATAAGATAGCAAATTGGATAGCCGTAACGCATGCCCTGCCCAGCACGTAGATCCAGGCGATGGTTGCGCCGGTTGCCAGCAGGACAACGGCCGTTGGCCAATCGAGCCTCCGGCGCTCGCCCTTCGAGATCACGGTGTCAGCCAAGATATTTTGTGAGTTCAGCTTATCCATATGCGTCATCCACATCTGATCGTCGTGAGCAGTATGGATGCTAACTCTCTCAACTCGCCTGAACATGACAATGCTCAATAGTCGAAGACCATCGTGGTCGCGCGCCCAACGCCGCAACGCGAACATCGGTTGGTCTCCGCAGCGGCCCCCCTTCCAGACCGGCTTAAGCGGGTCTTATACAGCGTCGTGCTCGCTATGACCCATCAGCGATCGCTCGTTAATTTCGTCGAAAACGTGTTCGGACTTGACGACGCGCAAGTTTCCTCCCCGATCTGGCTGCGACAAATTATCATTGGATGCTTTTGTATTGTCGCGTCGATAGAGGTTACCGTCATGTCCGACAGCATTTTTGAGAATGGAGTTTCATCCACTGACGCGTCCGTTCGCGAGCAATTGCGGATCCGAGCGCACGCAGCAATCCCCGGCGGAGCCCACACTTATGCAAAGGGCGACGACCAGTTCCCAGTTTCCGCGCCAGCCTTCATTGCCAGAGGACTAGGCTGCCACGTATGGGACACCGAGGGTACGGAATTCATCGAATATGGCATGGGGCTTCGCTCCGTCGGATTGGGGCATGCCTTCCCCCCCGTTATTGAAGCTGCGGCCGCTGAGTTACGACATGGGTCGAATTTTACCCGGCCGTCGCCACTCGAAGTCGAATGCGCGGAAAGCCTGCTGGAGGTCATTCCAGGCGCCGAGATGGTAAAATTCACCAAGGACGGATCTACGGCGACCACGGCTGCAATCCGCCTCGCGCGAGCTTACACAGGACGGGACATTGTTGCGCTCTGCTCCGACCATCCGTTCTACTCCTATGATGACTGGGCGATCGGCACGTCGCAGATGCCCGCCGGCATTCCCGAAGAGACAAAAGACCTCACATTGACGTTCCGCTACAATGATCTGGCATCGGTGGCAGTGCTGTTCGCGCTCTATCCGGGCAGGATTGCCGCCATCATTCTAGAGGCCGAAAAGGATGTTCCGCCAACCGAAGGCTTCTTGGAGGGAATTCGCCAGCTCTGCACGAGCAACGGAACGCTTCTCATCCTCGATGAGATGATCACGGGATTTCGATGGCCGACACGTACGGCGCAGAACTTCTACAAGGTAACGCCGGACGTGAGCACTTTCGGCAAGGCCCTGGGAAACGGCTTTGCCATTTCAGCGCTGGCCGGCAAGCGCGAGATTATGGTGCAGGGCGGTCGCGAACACGACAAAGAACGCGTCTTTTTGCTGTCTACGACACATGGCGCTGAAACGCATGCACTTGCTGCCGCGCTGGCGGTGATGAAAGTCTATCGTGAAGAAGCCGTGATTGAGACATTGGAACGTCAAGGCGATCGATTGAAAGCCGGCGTGGATGCCGCAGCGGCACGCCATGGCTTGAGCCAGTTATTCAAGCTGGCCGGGCGACCGTCCAATCTCGTATACAGTTGCTGCGATGGAGACGGGATACCGTCGCAGCCATACCGCACCTTGTTCTTGCAAGAACTTTGCCGCCACGGAATTATCGCGCCTTCGCTGGTGACGAGCTATTCCCATTCCGACGACGATATCGATCAAACGATCGATGCGGTTGATCAAGCGCTCCACGTGTATCGCAAAGCGCTAGAAGACGGAATTGACACATATCTGATCGGTCGCCCCGTCCGCCCCGTTTTCAATCGATATGGCGATAGAACAAGCAGCGGGACAAACGCGCCAGCCAGCGCTCAGATCACGAAGACGCTGCTTAGACCCCGACGCAAACCACGAGCCTCCAATACTGCAGCCGGAAATCGGCGCAACTCGCGTTATGCCGAATCCACGATAGGATAAAATCGAAGCTTACAGATTGCCCCGTGAGGCGTTCGAGACATTGTCGCCCGACCGACTAGCGATCCCACAGAAGGTCGTCCGCGACCTCTGCAACTCCCTTTGCAACACAAGTGCCGCCCACGCCAAATGCGCGATAAGCCAAAGTGCGAAGATATGCTGCATCAAAGACATAGTTTGCAGATCCGCTTAAGGGGAGCAAAGACATCGTGGATGGACCACCACGGCCGCGCTGGCGGCGTATCACATACGTCGACAGTTCACATCACGTAGATACCTTAAAACATGAAAGTGGCAGATTTCTGCGTGATTCGACAGATCTAGATGGTAGTTGGCGGTAGGAGATCGATATTCCTTCGTCGCGGCTTTTCAGCAGCGCGATGTCTCCATTTGGATCATCCCACCTTGTGTACAGAAGCGCATTGACGCCCTATAGCTGAACGAGACTTTGCCCTGATAGCGCAATGACAATCGCGCTTACGCTCAATGCGGCTCGCACAGCAGCGCTCATCAAATGACGGGGGTGACCGCAATCTCGCTTCAGTGCTAAGGCGCCCGACATCCCGGCGACGCGGTGGGGAAGTAAACTTACGGCTTCTCCGAACTGGCCGTCACTAGGCGTGGTGTTCTGAGGTTTCACTGCCGCCCGTGCAACAAGCTTCAACAACACATCAATAAACGTTGTCAGTCTTCAACACCCGAAAGACCGTCAAAACCAGGATGCGAAGATCCAGCCAGATCGACCACGATTCGATATACCACAGGTCGCTTTCGACCCTCTTCTTCATCATGCCGATCTCTGGGGTTTCGCCTCGGAATCCATTGACCTGAGCCCAGCCTGTAATTCCTGGCTTGATCTTGTGTCGCATGGCATAGGTTGCAATGAGCTGATCGTATTCAGAATCGTGTGCCAATGCATGCGGCCGAGGCCCCACGAGCGACATTTCCCCACGAAGTACGTTGATTAGCTGCGGTATCTCATCAATGCTGAGCTTTCGCAACAGCGCTCCCAGCCGCGTAATACGATGATCATTCCTCTTGGCCTGAACAATGACCGGTCCGTCGTCTCGCGTGTTCATCGTCCTGAACTTATAGATCTTGAACGGCTTTCCGTTGAAGCCTGCCCGCTGCTGGAGAAATAACGACCGGCCCGGCGACTCCAGGCGTATTGCGATGCTGATAATCGCAAACATTGGCAGCAGGACAATGAGTCCCGATGCGGCCAACAGCTGGTCCATGGATCGTTTCATTGTCCGCTGCGTGGCACTCAGGGGCGCACGCTGCAGCTGCAGGGCCTTTGTCGGGCCAAAATCGAATAGCGGTCGATCCAGCAGGCGAGCTGTCCTTTGATCAGAAACGAGTTTGATTGGAATCGGGAGAACACGCAGCTCGCTTTCGACTTGCCCGACCGCATCGAGAAATGCCCAGGGCATTGCGATCACGACCTCGTCCACCCCGGTTTGGCGGACATAGCGAACGAGCTCGCGCATGCGTTCCTTGAGGATGGCGGGATCGAGTAATTGGCCGGGCCCCATTGGAAGCGATACGATTTTGCAAACAGAGTAGCCATATAACTCGAGCTTACTCAGCATTGCGTTACCGATGAGTTCCTCCTCTAGACCGACCAAAACGATCCGGTTCGGCCGAATAAGCTTCGAGCGGATGACATAGGAACAGAGTTCCGCGACGATAACTCTCAACACGGAAGAAACAACAAGACCGCTTGCAAAGAAAAGCAAAACCCAGCCACGAGAGAAGGTCGAGCCGCTCTTGAGCAAGAAAACGAGAGCCGCGAGAGACGCAAATACGGCCAACCATGTCAGTGCGGATCTGCCAACCTGCCACCGGCCTCGCAGCAGATTGGACGCTTGATACAGCTTCGAAACATGACTAATAGCGGAATACAGAATGCCGACAGCCATTCCCGAGCCCAGGTTGTTTTCCGCGCTGCTATAGCCAGTGACAGCGGTAGCATCATAAATGACGCCCGTCGCGACCGACAGAATTACAATCCATCCCAGGTCAAGCGCCGCTACGAGCGGGGAAATCACTGACAAGGAGGACGGCACGCCGAACTCGTGCTGACCGTGCGGTCGCTCCAGTCTCGCCGCGGCCTTTCGATCGCCCACCGGATCCATTGAATCTGCTCCTACCAAATCTTGAGAGCTTCACCACACTATCCGCTATCTCTGCGCCCTTGCGCTTGCGACCTTCATCAACCCATTTTGATTGATGAAGCGAATGGTCTTCCGGCTTGGCAAATCAATTAGCTCTTTCGCTTTGAAATCAGCGAGTGCTCGACAGACAGTCTCAATTGATGTTCCGACATGATCGGCGATATCGGCCCGAGATAGTTGCAGCCGAAGCGCTTTGGGACGCTTCGGGTCCTCGCGCAAATGAGGTTGAATGCGAAGCAGAAGCCACGCAATCCGGGCGACGCAGGTTCGCTGGCTCATCGTCAGTACAAGAGAGAGTGTTTCCGACAGAACTTGATGAGTCCCGCATGGCTCGCCCTGATGACAAACGCGAGCAACGGTGGTGCGAATGACTCGGCAATCCGTAACTGCTTCAGCTGTGAATTCTTGGCACGCCTGCTGGGTGGGCATGACAACATCGCCTGGCCAATAAAAGGCAAGGATTTGCCGGTTGCCGTCGGGGAGCAGACGCACTGCCCGCACGACGCCTTCGATGATTTCGATCTTCTGGTTTTGTTGCTCTCCCTCCCAGAACAGGGCTCTGCCCCGCGGAACAATCGTCGGAGTGGGAGTACGATCCAGCATTATCTTGCTGGGCAGCACAGCAAGGCCAATCGGCGCGCGTGTGCAGGACGGCTTTAGGGAAACCATGTCTAGCGGCATTGGTCCAACCCTCAACGTTAAAGCGTGCGTTGAAGGTGGCATGCAGACAACTTTAAGAAAATTCAGGCTCGTGCGCTAAGTTTTCTATGGTTCCAACTCGGCCTGATGGTCTAGACCGAATGTCAGGAAAACTATACTGCGCTTAGCTGGCGCACATTTTTGGTTATGATAGCGCCTATAATACTGGCGTATTGCCACCGAGCGCAGCATTCTACGTATTTACTATCACGCATGGAATATGCGCGATTCACGCATCGATGTCATCTTCGAATTCTGTGACGACCGTCAATTATGCACTGACCTTTTTTGATTGAATGCGGACTTCACAGATGGCCCCATCGAGTGGCTCACGCTGCTATTCAAGGTCATCCAGAGACGTGACTGGGTGAAGCGGCATATCGCTTGAGAGTGAAGCCCTTTCACCAATCGAAAGAGCGCATGCCATTGGTCAGAACGGGGCTTCTCGCCACCTCAGTCGCTATCCTCGGGATGCGGGTAACCATCTTGGCATGCAAGTTCGGGCTCGCCATCTTTGTTGGCCGCTATCTCGATCTTTCATCGCTAGGGGTCTTTGGACTCTGCGCCGGCGTTGTCGCCTTGGGACCGAGCCTGGTCGGGATGGGCATGGTCCATCTCATCGTGCGGGATGCAGTTACGCTGCCGCTCGCTGAATTGATCGACCTGCTGCGGCACTACTGGTCCTTTGTCACCATCGTTTACGCCCTAGCGCTGGCGGTTTCCTTTCCGGTCACGCACCTTCTGAACGGATCAAGCATATGGTCGCTGGTCATCGCGATTACGCTGCTAGAGCACTTCGGCAACGACGCTTTCCAGTTACTATCAAATTTGCAAAAGCCCCTTCTGGCCAACATAAGCGCCTTCATTCGCGGGGCCCTCTGGGTCTTGGTCTATACCCCACTGGCCATCTGGTATCCGGAACTCAGATCCATGTCCGCGTTGCTGTGCTTCTGGCTCGCCGGCAGTATCGTGGCTTTGGCTCTGTTCTTCTGGACAACCAGACTGTGGCCGTGGACAGCAACCTCGCTGGCGGCGATCGACCCACAACGAATTTTCTCCACGATCAGGAAAGGTTTCGTCATTTACCTGAGCGATCTCGGTTTTGTTGCAAGCCAATATATCGATCGCTATCTGGTTTCATTTTTCCTCGGGCTGGAGCTAACCGGCATTTACTTTCTCTATTGGTCGGCCGCAAACGCCGTGAGCACCTTCGTGAGCATTGCCGTCCTGCAGGTACAGCGTCCCATATTGATCAAGGCACACCATCATGGCGGCGATTCAGAACACCAGAAGCTGCTGATGCCGTTTCTAGGCACGACATTGCTCTCGACAATCGCATTGGGTGCAGCGACCGGATTGGCGTTCTATCTCGTCTTGCCGTATTTGAAGCAGCAACCAGCCATCGGAAACTTCCTGTTGGCATTCTGGCTTATCATGGCGGGTATGGCAGTGCGCAACGTCGCAGATTTTGGAGCCATGGCGTTGTTTACGGCTCGCCGAGATGGCGTTATGACGCTCACCAATCTCGCATCGGTTACTGGGCTGATCGTCGCCCAGTCGCTCTGTCTGCCACTCATGGGGCTTTATGGCGCCGGGACCGCTATGATCATCACGTTTGGGGCGATCACAATCTGGCGCGGCGCGTTGCTGTATGACCCTGCGCCGAGCAAGTCGCCAGCGCTGGGATAGCTCCAGGTTACCCAGGATCAACGACAGCCAGCTCTATGCCGGAAATCTCATGCGTGATCGGCCGCCATTCATACCCATCCCCTCGATCATGAAACGAGTGCTGGAAGCGCGGCTAGCAGTACGTTCTTTCGGTCCAACAATCTTTGCGGCCATGAACGCCGCCTCGGTTCTATTGCGAGCGCCAAGCGCCCGAAGAAGTGCAGCTGTATGAATTTTGCTCGTGCCCTCGGCGATGCTCAGCTCACGTGCGATCTCTTTGTTCGACATTCCCTGCGCCAGCAACGGCAGCACGTCATGCTGGCGACGCGTCAAACGAAGTTTGTCGACATCGACCGTCATCGTACGCTGACTGCCAACGCTGCCATGATCGCCATCTGCGAGCCATCGTGGAACATAGATGCGTCCAGTGAGCAGATCGCTGATAGCCGTCAGCAACTCTTCGTCGGATTGCAGCTTGTAAACAAATCCGTGAAACCCAGCCGAGAGGCAGCCAAATACGTCAGCGCGGGTATTTGACGTCGACATGATTGCAACGCGCGTTGCAGGTCTTCGCTCATAAACCTGCGCGAGCACCTCAAGCGAAAGGTCGTTGAGGCTTGCTCGATCCATCAGGATCAAGTCGAAACAATCATCCGCTTCGAAAACCTCGAGGCGAGACGCCTCGATTACTCTGGAGTGTGGAAGTCTTGCCTCAATAACGTCCTTGAGGCCGGCTCGATAGACGCTGTGCTGGTCGACCACTAAGATTACTGACACGACACCAACCCCTGGTATGCGTAATCCAAATTTATGCGGCGATAATTCTGCTTCGGGCGCCCTCTACCGCCGCTCACTTTAATATTCTGCAATGCAACAAGAATACCTACGAACGCCCCCGTGTCAACTCATTGAATCAAATGGAACTTTTCGATGACCCGTATAAATCTGGGTACACGCGCATAAATTATGCACTCGCAATATCGACAATCGCGCACTCGGCTGGATTGCAATACCTTTATTCTACTCGGCACGAGAGTGCACACATGCAGACTGCGCGGAAACGTCGCGGTTAGTTTGCAGTCATTCCGCCGCGACTGCAGGGAACATGTCCTTCATTGGCGTCCAACGAAGCCGCGGATCCAATTGCTCTGTATCCCGCAGATGCCGGAGTTCAGCCAATCGCGTAAAGGGCGCCGCATTGAAAACTTTCTCGTCAAGCTGAATGCGCTCAAAGACGCTCTTTAGCTGCAGCGCTCCCAATCGCGCATCCCATTTGCAACAAAAGCTTGGCAGATGCTCTTTTATCTTTGCGAATGAAACGCGATAACTACGATCGTCTGCTCCAGCAGGCCCAAAGGTCAATACGGAGCCGGCGAATGTCTCATTGACGATATTCGCAATGTCACGGACCGCATAGTTCTGCGTCTCGTCGCCGACATTGAAGGCCTCGCCCCACACCGCTTCGCGGGGCGCCTCCAATGCGCACACAATCGCTTGGCAAATATCATCGATATGCACCAACGGTCGTAAAGGCGACCCATCACTCATCACACGCACTGTTCCAGAGGTGTATGCGAAGCCGGACAAGTTGTTCAAGACCAGGTCAAAACGTTGCCGTGGCGAAGCGCCGAATGCCGTGGCGTTGCGAAGAAACACTGGCGTGAAGCGCGAGTCGGCCATTGCCCTTACGTCGCGCTCAACTAGAACTTTGCATTTGGCATAAGCAGTGCGCGGGTCTACCGATGACGTCTCGGTCTTCAGCTCATCGCCGGACGCGCCATAGATGCTGCATGACGACGCGTAGACAAATCGTCGAACGCCGGCATCCTTACATTTCTTTGCAAAGGCGACCGAGCCTTCGTGATTGATCTCCATGGTCATGCCAGGGTCATTCTCGCCGAGAGGATCGTTCGACAGCTCGGCAAGGTGCACGACTGCATCAATTCCAGTAAGATCAGTCGTCGCTAGTTGGCGCGTGTCCTTCGAAATGACCATTGGCCGTGTGCAGCCATCATCAAACAACCAGCCCCGGCGATAAAGGCCTGTGTCGATGCCAACTGCGTCATGACCGCTGCTGAGAAGCTTTGGCCCAAGTACTGCGCCAATATAGCCATCAGCTCCTGTATATAACACACGCATAATTTCGCCCTCACTTAACAGTCTGACCGGCAAATGCCGGATCAGACATACGCGAAACATTGGACCTCGGACCCGTGGACTTCTGATCCCAGACACACCACGGTGGGTTTCCTGTATCCCACAACTCCTGCAGGACGGCCTTGTCGCGCAGAGTGTCCATATTTTGCCAGTAGCCGTGATGCCGATAGACCGCGAGCTGATCTCGATCGATGAGCTGAGCCAACGGCTCGTTCTCCCAGCTCGTGCTGTCGCCCTCGATCACGTCGAGTGCTTCAGGCTCGACGACAAAAAAACCTCCGTTGATCACCTGCCCGTCTCGCGCATCCTTTTCCCGGAAGCGGGCCGCACGTGGACGCTCTGACGACAAATTAATCGCACCGAAGCGACCGGGCTGCTGGACCGCTGTCACCGTCGCGAGCGCTCCTTGCTCGTGGTGGAACTTGATAAGCTCCTGCACATTCACATCGCTTACGCCATCGCCGTAAGTGAGACAGAACGTCGAGTTTCCGATATAATCCTTCACGCGCTTCAATCGCCCGCCTGTCATGGTCTTCTCGCCGGTATCGACGAGCGTGACCTTCCACGGCTCGCTTGCATTGCGATGGATCTCGACGTCGTTACGCTGCAGGTCGACGGTGAGATCACCCTGGTGCGGCAAATAGTTCAGAAAGTAGTCCTTGATCACCGAGCCCTTGTAGCCGCAGCAGATCACAAATTCGTTCAGACCATGATGCGAGTAGAGTTTCATGATGTGCCAGAGTATTGGACGCCCGCCGATTTCGACCAAAGGCTTGGGAACGACCGACGTATGCTCGCTGAGGCGCGTGCCATAGCCGCCTGCAAGGATCACCACCTTCATTATTCTCTCCTGTCCTTTGGTCGCCATCGTCTGATTTCACACATCGGATACCGTCCGATGTGCAGATGAGCTTATTGGCAGGATAGGCAACATCACCCGTTGCGAGTTGACAGCCGTCAAATCTGAATTTTCGTTGAGCAATAACTTTTGCGCCAACGTTCTACTTATAAAGTGCCTGCGAGATTTTGATTGAGGGCCACCGATATGGTCGCCCATGCGCGACCATTGCGATTACGTTGAGATCTCTGCGAGCGTCGATTGGCCAAATACGCACTGATGAGTCAGAAACGATGAGTCCGGAGTTTCTACTTCTTCTCATGGCCTTTACCGCACTATGTCTGATGGTGCTGACAGCCTATTGCGGTGGCGAAGATGTATTGTCTGGCCGCTTCACTTCACCTTCAGCCCTGGATACTCCCCACGTCGCCACGATTCATCGCCCGCCTCATGTGACACCAGATACAGCAGATTTCTTCAGTTGAGACTGCGTTGAACTTAGCGTCGGGATTGGAACTTTGAGCAGCTCGCACTTTCTGACACCAGGTCAACTTCAGCTCCTGGCGACGGAAGTAGTCGGCCCGGCTCCAGGCTGGAATGCGAAGATCGAAATTCCCGTAGGCGGCGGCATTTTCGTCGGCGGGGAGGAAGCTTCCGATCTGTTCGCCCGCGCTCTGTTGCAGGCGACTCCCTTGCCACCACCACATGAACAGGAATTTGATGAGGAAGCGGGCTCACTCGTACTCGACCATTTATGGACCGCGACATCCGCCGGTCGCCAGGCACGCGATAACGCAATTGCATCTGATAGCGATGGGACGAGTCCGGTCCGCTGATCTTAGGTCTGACGATATGCTCACCGCCTCAAGCGCATCTGCCGAGAGGCTTCGTTACAGCTTGAAATCCAGCTCTACGACGCCATCGATCGGTTTCGTGCAAGCAGCACTGAGCCAGAGCTTTGGCCAAGCGATCTTGAATAACCTCACAGCAATATCTGGAGGCAGCTGCGACTCGACCTTTACGATAGCCGACTGCCTCTTCCCACAATTCCAGAACTCAAAACTGATGCAATTTCTGCGATAATCGTATTCTGGCTCGAACAACAAGCCTCGCGGTATTGTCTCGCCACCCATAATCTGCCTCGCCCCTGCGCAACGCGTTACGTAGCCACGCGTCGTCCGATGCAGGCATTTCATATCGATAAATTGTCGATAGGTTGACGTGCGCAGGAAGATTCGGGCTGGGTCTGTAAAATTATTTAAACCACCGGCGTCCCGGATTCATAAGCGACCGTCGATGATTGCGCCTGTGATTGATGGCAGAATGCAGCGTTTACTCTTGTGCAAATTATATCGGCCTAATCGACACAATTCTCACACCCAGGCACAGCGGGATCGTAATTGTCTATGCCGGAGGGATCCAAATTGTCTTACGGCGCACATGTGTCGCGGGATACTGTAGCGTAGGGGTGCCACATGAATTGTATCGAGCGATACTCTCTGGTTCAGCTCGTGGGGATGCATTCAATAAACGACCTTATGTCGTCGATGGACACAGCGATGAGGTCTTGTCGCGGCGCGGGAGCAACGTCAACTCCATCGGACATGATATATCCGCAAGTGGCGGCGGCAAACCCGCAAGAAACTGAGAGCTGGTTCCGGAATAAAAATGGATGGTCGACCATGTCGTGGAGAGTGCGGCTTTGCGCCAGAAGCGGTCATGTGGAGCTCCAAAGACAGCGGAATTTCGCGAAGTCCGCATAAAAGGCGACACCAATTGAGAATGGGTGGCTCGTCCAGAGCTTCGGCTTGACCAGCGGCGAGAACGTACCGTACGTCTACCGATATGGCGGCATATCTATCCAATCGTCGAAAGCAACGTTCGTGCCCTCTGTCAACAAAGCAAAGAAATCAACCAGCAAACGCCCGGCACGGACCAATGGCAGCATAACAGACGCAACCTATTTGAAGCTGCACAACCTGATCGAGTCGCGACAGCTGCAGCCCGGCGAGGTGATTGAAGAGCGCCGGCTTGCACTGCGGCTGAAAGTCTCGCGGACACCGCTGCGGGCTGGCATCAGCCGGTTGCTGGGTGAAGGCAGGCTCGAGCAATTGTCCAACGGCACTGTGGTGGTTCGCACAATCGAGATGGCGGAATTGCTCGAATTGGTCCATCTCCGCATGGTGCTGGAGAGCGAAGCGACGTTCATTGCGGCGACCCGCATCGCGCTGGATATCCTTGCACCGATCAGGGCTGCGCTGGAGAAGATCATTGCTGCGTCGACAGTGTCCGGGACGGTTCACTGGACCCTCGACGATGAAATTCATGACCAGATCGCGCGGCATTGCGGCAATCGCTCGCTTGAGAAGCTGATTGGAGAAATCCGGCAGAAAATCCGGATGTGCAATGTAGAGCGCCAGCCTGGCCGGCTGCTGCCCGCCACCCGCGAGCATCTGGCGATTATCGATGCCATCATCGATCGTGATGCCGCCGCAGCCCGTCAGGCGATGATCCTGCATCTCACTAATGTGCGGCAGGGATTGCTCGAACGGTTCGGGATCTTCCTGCCCGAGCCTCACGGCTAGGTCGAGATCAGGCAGAATCCCTGCGGGTGCATGTCCGAAAATTCTGCAGCTGCCCGCAATTTTGTCGGACTCCGTCCAAATTTGACGCAGCTTCCCGGGCTTCGCAGCTTGACTGAAATCAGCATGGGCGGTTCACTGGTATACCATTGGAATATCGCCTCGCTTCGCAGCAGGCCGACCAACCAGATGTCCCGCCTGAATGACGCCGAACCACATTGCTTCCCATACCGTCGCGGCCGAACCGCTGTCCCCGGCCGCCTTTGCCGCCTTCGGCGATGTAGCCGAGCGACCGATCGACGTGCGCCGGCGCTATCTTCCGACATCGGACGATCGCACCGAGGACGCCGCCACCTTTTCCTTCTGGATCAGCAGCGCCGCCAGGCTCGGCAGTCTGCCCCTGCCAATCACGACGCTGGAGCGTCATCCGTTCTCCGCCCAGACCTTCATCCCGCTCGGCAACAGCCAATACCTGGCGATCGTGTGCGATGCCGGCCCGGATGGCCTGCCTGATGTGGCCACCCTGCGGTGCTTCATCGCCGGAGCGCATCAAAGCATCACCTTCGCCCGCAATGTCTGGCATCATCCCATGACCGTTCTCGGCGCGGCTATGGAATTTGCCGTCGCCATGGGCATGACCGGCCGACAGGACGACGACGTGTTCGTCGATATCGCTGGCGACATTCGCGCCGTGATGCCGCAGAGCGCATAGGGATCGCAATGATGCCGCATGATGATCACCTCACCCGCGACTTCGTCGGCTACGGCCGCACCCCGCCACATCCGCAATGGCCGGGCGCAGCAAGAATCGCACTCAACTTCTGTATCAACTACGAAGAAGGCTCCGAGCCGTCGTACGCCGATGGCGACGGCGTCACCGAAGCAGCCCTGACCGAAGGTGGCGGTGGCGGCTTCGAGGGCCGCGACCTCGCCGCCGAGTCGATGTTCGAATATGGCAGCCGCATAGGCTTCTGGCGCGTGCTGCGCCTTCTGTCCGAGCGCGGCATGATCGCCACCGTCATGGGCTGCGCGCTGGCGCTGGAACGCAACAACGAGGCCTGCGCCGCCATTCAGGAATATGGCTACGACGTCTGCGCCCATGGCTGGCGCTGGGAGCGACATCCGTTGCTGTCCGAGGCCGACGAACGCGAGCGCATTCGCAAGACCGTCGAGAGCCTTACGCGCACCACCGGCGAGCGTCCGCTCGGCTGGTATTGCCGCTATGGGCCGAGTGTGAACACGCGGCGCCTCGTGGTCGAGGAAGGCGGCTTCCTCTACGACTCCGACGCCTATAACGACGAATTGCCGTACTGGACACGTGTGCTCGGCAAGCCGCATCTCGTAGTGCCTTACGGTCTTGCCAACAACGACGCAAAGTTCAGCCGCGGCGCGATGGCAACGGCGGATGATTTCTTCGTCTATCTGCGCGACGCCTTCGACATGCTTTACGCGGAAGGCGCCACCGCGCCGAAGATGATGTCGGTCGGACTCCACACCCGCCTGATCGGCCATCCCGGCCGCGCCGCCGGCCTACAGCGCTTCCTCGATCACGTCGCCAAGCACGACAACACCTGGGTCTGCCGGCGCGGCGACATCGCCCGTCACTGGCAAGCCACTCATCCCCCCACGCCCTGATCTCCACCACATCCGCACCCGAAAGGACGTTCCCATGAAACTGAAACCCACGCATTGGCTGTTCGCGCTGATGCTGTCGACTGCGGCATTCGCCGGCGGCGCCAGCGCGCAGGAAGCCGATCATCCCTCCGACAAACCGATGGTGGTCGCGTCCGACTTCGGCGTCGCGCCGTGGATGGTGCGCGGCCCCAACGGCCCCGAGGGTTTCGGTGCGGATCTGATCAACGAGATCGGTAAAGATCTCGGCCGCCCGAAGGTCGAGATCGTCGACATCAATTTCTCCGGCCTGTTCGCGGCGCTGTTCGCCAAGCGCGCCGAATTCCTCGTCAACCCGCTCAACCTCACTGCCGAACGCTCCGAGCGCATGCTCTATACCGAGCCGCTATTCTCCACCGGTAACGGCTTCATCGTCCGCGCCGCCGACGAGATGAAGGGCTTCGAGGATCTCAAGGGCAAGGCCGTCGCCGTCAACCGCGGCACCATCTCGGATACCTGGGCCACCGCCAATGCGGAGAAATACGGCTTCGAAGTGCAGCGTTACGATGTATTCCCCGACACGGTGCAGGCCGTGCTGACTCGCCGCGCCTTCACAGCGCTAAATGAGATCCCGACAACCGTCTATGCTGCCAGCCAGAACAAGGCGATCAAGGTTGGTTTCAAGGACTTCAACGGGCGAAACTTCGCCTATGCATTCCGCCTGGAAGATACTGAGTATCGCAACAAGGTCGAGGCAGTCATCGAATGCATGAAGTTGGACGGCCGCCTGCGCAAGCTGCACGAGAAATGGTATGGCGCAACGCCCGATGCCGGCTCGGCCATCGACACTGTGTATTTCGGCTATGGTCCTCCCGGCTTCAAGGGTTTCGAGCCCACCTCGCACGTTCCGGCGTGCAAGTAGCACGCTTGCTCTGACAAGATAGCTGCGAACACCGGACCGGCCCGAGCCGGTCCGACCGCGGTTGATGGACACCCGATGGAGCGGATAGTCGAATACTACTTCAATGCAGAAGTCATCGCGGGCGCCTTCCCCCAGGTGCTCGCGGGCTTTCGCACGACGGTCATCGTATCGCTTTTGATTATTTTCTGCGGCACGCTGTTCGGCCTGTCGCTGGCACTGCTGCGCTGCGCCAACCTGCGCCCCGTCAATTTCATCATCACCGCTTATGTCGACGTGCTGCGCACGCTGCCGCAACTCGTCGTGATCGTCTTCATCTATTTTGGCCTGCCTTATCTGGGCCCGGCGCTGTCCCCCTTCGCAACCACTGTGCTGGCGCTCGGCATGGTGCTGTCGGCCTTTTCCACCGAGATCTTCTGGTCCGCGATCATGGCACTGCCCCGCGGGCAATGGGATGCCGCGAGCGCGCTCGGCTTCAGCCGGCTACGGACGCTGATCACGATCATCCTGCCGCAGGCCATTCGCCTCGCGATCCCGCTTCTGACCAACCGCGCCATCTCCATCAGCAAGGGCACAGCGCTCGGCACCGCGGTGTCGCTCCCGGAAACGCTCGGACAGGCGCAGAGCGTGATGGCGCTGGTCGCCAATCCCTCGCCGCTGACGCTGGCCGCGGCGTTCTACCTCACCTTCTTCCTGCCGCTGGTGATCGCCAGCCGGTGGATCGAATATCGTACCAGCACGGGGCGTTGAGCGGATCGCATGCAGGATTTCCTGGACAATTTCGCCAACTGGGAGTCGCTGTTGCGGGTCTATCCGCTGCTGCTGCAGGGGCTGCTCTATACAGTCTGGCTCGCGGTGGTGGCGCTGCCGCTCGGCATTCTCGCCGGCCTCGCCATCGCCGTGCTGTACAGCTTCAAGAACCGCTGGGTGAATATCGCGCTGCTGATTTATATCGACCTGTTCAGATCGTTTCCCGTGGTGGTACTGCTGATCCTGATCTTCTACGGCATGCCGTTTCTCGGCGTGACGCTCGGCAGCTTCACCGCGGCGGTGCTGGCCATCGTTCTCAACAATTCCGGCTACTATGGCGAGATCTTCCGCGCCGGCATCCTGTCCGTGCCCCACGGCCAGACCGAGGCTGCCCGGGCGCTCGGTTTCAAGCCGCTGCATGTGGTGTTCTCCATCGTGCTGCCGCAGGCGATCCGCAACGTGCTGGCGCCGCTCGCCAGCAATTCGCTGGAACTCGTCAAGGCGACACCAATTGCCGCCTTGGTCGCGCTGCCTGAACTGCTGCGCTCAGCCCGCGTCGCCCAGGAGCAAACCTACAACCCGACGCCGCTGATGGCGGCCGCGGTGATCTTCTTCGTCATTCTGTATCCGTTCGCGCGCTGGGTGGCGCGGCTGGAACGGCAAGCACTGAAAGCCCGCTGACATGGCCACACTGATCACCGGCGGCAGCGGTTTCATCGGGCTCGCGCTCGCCGAACGCCTGATCGCTGACGGCGAGACCGTTATCTTGTTCGACCTCTCAGCCCCCGGCCACGACATGCTGATGCGCGCCGAGCTTGCCGGCGCTACGCTGGTCACCGGCGATGTCACAAGCGCCGACGACGTCGACCGCGCGTTGAACACGGCCGGCATCGACCGCGTGATCCACACCGCCGCGATGACGCCGAATGCCCAGCGCGAGCATGACGCTGCGCGCCAGATCGTCGACGTCAATATCGGTGGCACCGTCAATCTGCTCGAACGCGTAACATTGCGACCCGCCATCAAGCGCGTCACCGTGCTCAGTTCGGTCGCAGTGTACGGCTTCTCGCAACCGGCCGCGTCGGGCCTGTTCGAGGAGGATTTGTCGCCGCCGGCGCCAGCCGCGCTCTACGGCATCACAAAGCTTGCATCGGAACAGGCGGCGCTGCGGATCGCCGACCTTCACAAGCTCGATGTGCGCGTGATTCGGCTCGGGCCGGTCTTTGGCCCATGGGAATTGCAGACCGGTGTCCGCGATGCGCTGAGTCCGCATTATCAGGTGCTCCGTATGGCCTTCGACGGCCGTGAAGCGATTCTCCCGCGCAGCATGGCCGGCGATTGGATCTATTCTCGCGACGCTGCCCGCGGCGTCGCGAGGGTGAGCGCCTCCGACGCGCTGAAGCACCGCACCTATCACGTCAGCGGCGGTGTGTTGTCCGATCTGCCACGATGGTGCGAGATCATCGCGACGCACATGCCCGGCTTCCGCTGGCGGATGGCGGAGATCGAGGCGGAGGGCAACGTGATCTACGGCCTGCCGAAGGACCGTGCGCCGCTGAACATTGCGCGACTGGCCGCGGATGCCGGCTTCGCGCCTCAGTATCATCTGGAAGATGCGGCGCGCGACTATCTCGGCTGGTTGCCGCAGGCAGGAGAACCCGCTTGAGCAAACGTCTGGCTGGAAAGTCGGTTCTGATCACCGGCGCCTCCTCGGGCATCGGCCGCGCCATCGCCCGCCGGTTTGCTGTCGAGGGCGCGAAGCTCATGCTCGCGGATCTCACCATGGACGTGCGCGAAGGCGGCACTCCGACATTGGAGCTGCTGCGTGCAGACGGTTATGAGGTCGATTTCATCCAGATCGACGTCGCCTCGGAGGACGACACCGTCCGCGCCGTCCAACAGACCGTTGCGCGCTACGGCCGCCTCGACGTGCTCGTCAACGACGCCGCCATCGGCACCGGCAAGCGTCTGACCGACACCAGCCTCGCCGAATGGGACAGGACGCTGGCGGTCAATCTCACTGGCGTATTCCTGATGTCGCGCGCCGCCGTCAACCAGATGCTGACGCAGGATATTCGCAATGAGACCCGCGGCCGCCTCGTCAACATCTCCTCGCAACACGGCATGATCGCCTGCCCGGAAGACATCGCCTATGGCACCTCCAAATCCGGGGTCGTCTACATGACGCGGCAGATCGCGGCGGACTACGCGAAGGATCACATCATCTGCAATGCAGTCGCGCCCGGCAAGATCGTCACCGGCAAACTAGGCCGCGCCGCGGAGCCGCGCTGGATGGACTACTCCACCAGCCGCACGCCGATGCCGCGGCTGGGCCGTCCCGACGACGTCGCCAATGCAGCGCTATTTCTGGCCTCAGACGAGGCAACTTTCATGACGGGCGAAAACATTCTCGTCGATGGCGGCTGGATGGCGTCATGAGTAACGTTTCGGAGAGCACCATGGAGCAAGCGCCTGCTGATACATCCGCGCCGATCATCCAGATGTCCGGCGTCACCAAATGGTATGGCGACGTCCAGGTGCTCAAGGGCATCGACTTCACGGTGGCGCGCGGCGAGCGCGTCGTGATCTGCGGGCCTTCGGGGTCCGGCAAGTCGACCATGATCCGTTGCATTAACCGGTTGGAAGAACATCGCGACGGCCGCATCATGGTCAATGGCGTCGAGCTGGATCACTCGACGCGCAATGTCGACGTGGTCCGCCGCGATGTCGGCATGGTATTCCAGCAGTTCAACCTGTTTCCGCATCTGACCGTGCTGCAGAACCTCACCATCGCGCCACGCAAGATCCGCGGCGCAACGAGGCAGGAAGCCGACGAGGTCGCGCGCTATTTTCTTGAGCGCGTACGGATCTCCGAACAGGCCGATAAATATCCGAGCCAGCTCTCCGGCGGCCAGCAGCAGCGCGTCGCCATCGCGCGTGCGCTGTGCATGAAACCGCAGATCATGCTATTCGACGAGCCTACCTCCGCGCTTGATCCGGAAATGATCCAGGAGGTACTCGACGTCATGGTCGGCCTCGCCCGCGAAGGGATGACCATGGTCTGCGTCACCCACGAGATGGGCTTCGCACGCACGGTCGCCGACCGCGTGGTGTTCATGGACGCCGGCCGGATCATCGAAGAAGGCCCGCCGGCCGGTTTTTTTTCGGATCCGAAACAGGATCGAACCCGTGCATTCCTCAAACAAATTATGCATCGATGACCGAAGCGCCCGCTTTGCGGCATAAGCGGACATCGATTGTTCCTGCGTGCCCCGTGATCTATGAGCTCACAATCAATGTCTGGGCGACCGCTAGAAAGACCTACGCGGCTTCGTCGCGCGATTGGTAGAGCTTGTAAAGCATGCGTTGCCCGATACGCCGGAACGGCGAGAACGGATGCGTCGGCAGCGGCGACGTGAAGATCGGTAGGTCCTGCCCCTTGAAGTTCTTGCCCGCGATCATCTCGGCCATGCGACGGCCGGCCTGCGCCGAATAAGACACGCCATTGCCACCGTAGCCCAGCGCATAGAACAGAGTTTGCGAAGGATCGGGCCGGAAGATACGCGGCATCATGTCGTGGCTGACATCGACCCAGCCCCACCAGGAATAGTCGATCTGGATTCCCTTGAGCGCCGGGAACTTGCGGTGCAGCCCGTCGATCAGGAGCTGCAGATGCCGCGGATTTGCAGCGTCCGCGCCGGTGATGGCGCTGCGGCTACCGATTTGCACACGGTTGTCGGGCAGCCGGCGATAATAGAAGCGCAGCGTGCGGGTGTCGGTGATGACTTCGGTGGTCTTGAAGCCGGTCGCCTCCAGCTCTGCTTCGGTAAGCGGCCGCGTCACAATCGAGTTGGACATAATCGGCATGCAGCGGCCACGCAGCATCGACGTCAGGCCGAGCGACGTATAGGCGCCGGTAGCGATGCCAACCGCGCGGGCGCGCACGGTGCCGCTGGGCGTGCGCAGATGATGCACACTATTGCGCGTCGTGATCTCCAGCACCGGACTGCCGGGATGCACCTTGGAGCCGAGTTCGCGCACCATGCGCAGATAGCCGAAAGCGAGTTTGGCAGGATGGACGCCAGTGCCCAGCGGCTCATGAACAGCGCCGACACATTCTGCCTCGTTCACATAGTCGCGGCGTACGTCCTCGGCGGACAGCACGCGTGTCTTGTAGCCGAACACCTCGTTCTGGACTTTCGACTCGGCTGCGATCTTCTCGAACATCCGCTGGCGATGCGCGAGATAGAGGTGGCCGCCGCGCTGCGGTTCACAATCGATATTTCCGGTCTTGATCAGATCCTCGAAGGTCTCGAAGCCGTCCTGGATTTCCGCGTGCAGCCGCAGCGCCACATCGCGGCCCCAGCGCGCGATCCACTGCGAACGCGACAGCCGGCCCGACGCGTTCTGGCCCTGCCCGCCATTGCGTGTGCTGCAGCCCCAGGCGACGCGATTGGCTTCCAGCACCACGGCCTTGATGCCGAATTCGCGCGCCAGAAAAATCGCACAAGCGAGCCCGGTATAGCCCGAGCCGACGATCGCGACGTCGGCATCGACGTCGCCGGAGATCGGGCCATCATCGTCCGGCGGTGTTCCTGCCGTGGCGGCCCAATAAGTCGGGGCGTAGTCGCGGTGGGTGCCGGGACCGGGGGACACCAGGGGATCGTAGTGCTGATCGTAGGGAGCAATCGACATCGGCGCGGCCTCTATCACGGTGCGATCAAGACTGAGCCGGTAGCGGCGGGCGGTCCTTGCGGAATGCGCTCTTGCGCGAGAGCTTGTCGCCCTTGAACGTGAAGAGATCGCACCCCTCGGCCTCGATCCGCGTGCCGTTGGCTGCTGTACCGCGGAAAATCCATTCAGATAGGCCGCGGTCGCCGAACACGCTGTGCGATGTACAGGTCCAGCTCACATCCGGCATCCCGCCCCAGACCTTCTCGAAGGCCTCCTTGACATCGGCGGTGCCGGTGATGCGGTTGCCATACATCTCCGACCCGGCGGCGGTATCGAACACGATATCGGCGGTCATGCAGGCCATGACGCCGTCAACGTCGTGACGGTTGAACGCCTCGAATAGCGTAGCGAGAAGCTGGTGGCGCTGGGTCTGCTGCTCGGACATTGCAAGACTCTCTCGATCATTTCAACAACGGCCGGCACGGTGGCCAGCCATGGCCGCGAAATTGCCAGCGGCCGTGCCGCGCGATTAGGGCCAGTTGCGGCGAAGCACCCGTCCAGAGCCGAGCGGTTCACGCCGGCGATCTGGCCCAAAGATTGACGCGGGCTGGCCCTCCCCGGGCTGGCGGATGTCGCCATGGTGGCGGCATGACGAAGCGACGGACCGACGCGACATGCATGACCTGACGATCGCGATCGGCCATCTCGGTGCCGCGCTAACGCCAAAACTGGTTTTGCTGTCGATTGCTTCGATCTTCGTCGCCGCGGTGCTGCGCGGCTTTACCGGCTTTGGTTTTGCCCTTGCGGCCGTGCCACTGCTCGGCCTGTTCATGGCGCCGACCGAGGCCGTGCCGGTGGCGATCGGACTGCAGCTTGCCGGCAGCCTGCTCGATTTCCGCACAGCATCGCGGAGCTGCGACTGGCCGTCGCTGCGCTGGCTGATGATCGGCGCACTGATCGGATCGCCGCTGGGAACCCTGATCCTGACGGAAATCCCGGCGGCGATCTCGCGTCTGATTATCAGTTCGGTCACGCTGCTGGCGGTGTTCGCGCTGGGCCGCGGCTTCGCGTTGCCCGTGATCCCGCCACGCCCTGTGACGTCGATCGCCGGTTTCTTCTCCGGCCTGTTCAACGGGCTCGCCGCGATGCCCGGACCGCCGGTGATCGCTTACTATATGTCGGTTCCGCTGCCACGCCTGGCAACGCGCGCGTCGCTGATGGTGTTCTTCCTGATGACCTCGATCACGGCAACGATCACTTTCGTCAGCGTGGGCTTGTTGAACGCTCACACCATCGGCCTGTCGTTGCTCGGCCTGCCGGTGATGTGGCTCGGCACCAGACTCGGCGAAATCGCATTCCGGCGCGGCAACGACGCGATGCATCGCCAGGTCTCGATCATCAGCCTCGGCGCGATTGCCCTCGTCAGCGCCGTCAAGGGCGTGAGCGAGCTGACCTGAGCCGCGTCAGCTCATGCGTGCGATGATGCGACCGAGACGTTCAATGCCCGGTTCGATCCGGTCATTGCGGATCGACGAGAAGCCAAGCCGGAAGCAATTGGCATGGGTACCTTTCGTCATCGAGAATACGTCGCCCGGCTCGATCACCACGCCTTCTGCCAACGCGGCCGTGGCAAGTTCGGTGGCATCGCAGGCCGCCGGACATGTCACCCAATAGCTGGTGCTGCCGACGCCGCGCACGAAATCGCAACCGGCGAGATGCTTGGGCAGCAACTGATCGAGAATGCGTGCGCGCTCCAGTAGCACGCGTGAGACGCGCTGCAGATGCGAGCGGTAATGGCCAAGGCCGATGAACAGCGCCGCAACGCGCTGGTTGTTGAGCGGTGGATGCCGCAGCATTAGGCGCCGCAGCGCGCGCAATTCACGGATCACCGGCGCTGGTGCGGCGACATAGCCGAGCCGTAGGCCGGGCGCGAGCGCCTTCGACAGGCTGCCGACATAAAGCACGCGGTCGTTGCGATCGAGGCTCATTAGCGGCGGCAGTGCCGGCCCCTCCGAGATCAGCTCGCTCTCATAATCGTCCTCGATCAGGATGATGTCGCTCTCCTCTGCCTTGCGCAGCACTTCGAGACGGCGCTGCTCGGGCATCGCCACCGTGGTCGGGCATTGATGACCTGCGGTGACGTAAGCGAGATCGCAGCTCTCGAAGTTCGCATCGGGCACCATGCCCTCGCCGTCGACTGCGAGCGGCACGATATTGTCGGTCTGCATACCGAAAATGTTGCGGGCGTCGGGATAGCCGGGATCTTCCATGCCGACCCGGGTGCCCTGCTTCACGAACAATCGGGCGATCAGATACAGCGCATGCTGGGCGCCGATGGTCATCATGATCTCGTCCGGCCGCGCGCGAACGCCGCGGCGCGGCAACACCTGCAGCCGGAGCTGCTCGATCAGCGCCGGATCGTCCTCGTCGATCAGATCGCGGGCCCAGTTGTTGATCTCGGGCACGCTAAGTGCGGCGCGCGCACTTTCGCGCCAGTCATTGGTCGGAAACAGGCTTGGATCGAACTGCCCGAAGATGAAGGGATACGGATAGTCCTGCCAGTTGAGCGGCTTGACGATGTTCCGGTTGGCCGACGGCCGCACTGCGAAGCGCCCGGCCCAGCGCGCGGCGCCGGCCTCGTCGGGCGCCGCGCGGTCGTCGCGCTGGGTGCCGAGATGCTTGGGGAGGCCGGCCACGAAGAAGCCGCTGCGTTCGCGCGAAATGAGGAAATTCTGGTCGACCAGCTGCTCATAGGCGATCACGACGGTATTACGCGACACTTCGAGCAGTGTGGCCAGTTCGCGGCTCGACGGCATGCGCACACCAAGCGCCAGACGGCCTTCTTCGATGGCGGTACAGATCAACTGGCGGATCTGGAGCTGCAGGAAGGGACCGCGCCGGTCCAGCCCCTGGAACAGCGATCCCCAGAACAGCGCATCCCCAATGCCAGACGCTGCAGGACGCCCGTCTGCACGGGCGGCTTTCACTGAACCTCCGGGATTACCCATCGCGCCCTCCACACTCATCCCGAAACCAAAGCCGCACCCGTCTTCGGGCCTAACAGGATACTAAGCAAAAGCCGCGCCAAGGTGGACCGTCGGCACCGCGGGACTGGCCCCATTCGTGCATCCGATCTGGCGCTGGCTCGGAGCGATGCGAGGCCTCACGCTTCGATGACGGAATTTTGAGGGTGGTCCATTGAGCCAGGATACGATTGTTTTTTCGGCCCGCAAGATCGTGACCATGAACCCGTCACGCCCATCCGCCACGCATGTCGCAGTGCAGAACGGCCGGATCGTCGCAGTCGGCAGCTTCGACGAGATCGTCGCTACCAGCGGCGCCAAGGTCGACGACCGTTTCAAGGACAAGGTGCTGCTGCCCGGCTTCGTTGAAGGCCACAGCCACATCATGGAAGGCATGATGTGGTCGCTGCCTTATGTCGGCGCCTTCGACCGCCGCTCGCCCGAAGGCAAACTCGTCCAGGGCCTGCCGGATATCGATGCCATCGTCGCGCGGCTGCAGGAAGCCGAGGCAGCGATGACCGATGCCGAGGCACCGCTCTTCGCCTGGGGCTTCGATCCCCTGCATATCGGCAGCGTGTCCCTGACGCGGCAGGATCTCGACCGCGTATCGACCACGCGGCCGATCATGGTCGTGCATGCATCGTTCCACATCAGCAACGTCAACACTATCGTGCTGCAGCGCGCCGAGCTCGATCGCACCACCAATATTTCCGGCGTGGTGATGGGCAAGGACGGCGAACCATCCGGCGAAGTCCAGGGCATTGCCGCTCGGTTTCGCGTGTTCCGCGTGCTCGGCACCAATCCACTGTCTGGCAATCTCACAGCCGATGACGTCAACCGCTACGCGGCATCGTCGTGCATTCAGGGCGTGACTACCATCACCGACCTGCACAACGATCTTGCTGACCTGACCATCGAGGTCTATCGCGCCGCAAGTCGGCGCGATGATTTCTCGGTGCGCCTGGTCCCGGCCATGGCCTCGGTGTCGCACAGCCCGGAACAGGGCGTCGAGAAGATCAAGACACTGAAGGCGTCGAACAATGACAAGCTTCACTATGGCATCGTCAAGCTGGTGGTCGACGGCTCGATTCAGGGCTTTACCGCGCGGCTGCGCTGGCCGGGCTATCACAACGGAGCGCCCAACGGGTTGTGGTACATCGCGCCGGAAGAACTGCCGTCCATCGTTGCAGCTTACCACAATGCGGGCATCCAGCTGCACATCCACACCAATGGCGACGAAGCCACCGAAGTGGCGCTCGATGCCGTCGAGGCCGCGCAGATCGCAAAGCCGCGGCCCGATCACCGCCATACGCTGCAGCATTGCCAGATGGCGGATGCTGCGCAGTTCAAGCGCATGAAATCGCTCGGCATGTGTGTCAACTTGTTTTCCAATCACATCTATTACTGGGGTGACTCGCATTACGAGCTGACCATGGGTCCGGAACGCGCCAACAGACTCGACGCCACCGGTACCGCGCTGCGCGTCGGCGTTCCCTTCGCAATCCATTCCGACGCCCCGGTGACGCCCCTGAGCCCGCTGTTCACCGCCTGGTGTGCCGTCAACCGCGTGTCGTCGAGCGGACGTGTGCTCGGCAAGGAGACCGAAGCGCTGACCGTCGAACAGGCGCTTGCCGCGATCACGATCAACGCCGCCTATACGCTGAAGCTCGATCACATCGTCGGCAGCATCGAGGCCGGCAAATATGCGGACTTCGCGGTACTTGATGAAGATCCGCTTGAAGTCGCGCCGGAGAAGCTCAAGGATATTGCCATCTGGGGTACCGTGGTCGGTGGCCACGTGCGGGAGGCGCCACGGGCATGACGGCAGCGTCATCAGCGAAAATTCCCGTGACGGTGGTCGGCGGCTTTCTCGGCGCCGGCAAGACGACCTATCTGAATCACCTCCTTCGCACCGGCTCCGCCCGCTATGCCGTGCTGGTCAACGACTTCGGCGCGGTGAACATCGACGCCGGCCTGATTGCCCAGCACGACGGCACCACCATGACGCTGACCAATGGCTGCGTCTGCTGCAGCATCGGCGGCGGCTTTCTGGATACGCTGGGCCGGATTCTCGACGACGCAATCCCGTTCGATCACATCATCATCGAAGCGTCGGGCGTCGGTGATCCCTGGCGCATCGCCGAGATCGCACTGGTGGAGCCGAGCCTGCGCCTGAATGCCGTGATCGTGCTCGCGGATGCATCCCGCATTTCAAAACTGCTGATCGACAGTCGCGTCGGCGACACCGTGCGCGGCCAGTTCGATCGCTGCAGTCTCGTGCTGCTCAACAAGGTAGACCTGCTAAGCCGCACCGCCGTCGATGCGGCCCGTGCCACGGTCGCGGCGCTGCGTCCGGACATCCAGATCATCGAGACGACAGAACATACGCTGCCGGTCCTGCCGGACGGCGAGGTCAAGGCGACATCGCGCTTCGCCGCAACCGCGGTGGACGACCGCGCCGATCATGAAAGCGCATTCCGCCGATGGTCGTATCGGCGCAGCGGCACGTTCGATCGTGGCCAGCTTACAGCAGCACTAGCCGCATTGCCGCCGCAGCTTTTGCGCCTCAAAGGACCATGCCGGATCGCCGGTGATGCGTCGCCAGCGCTGCTGCAGATGGTCGGGCAAGACTGGGCGCTGACACCTGCTCCCGCCGATATGACGGCTCAAAACGACATCATGCTGGTCGGCGTCGGCACCGACGCCCTGCCCGATGCCGGCGCGCTTGATGCCATTCTCGATGGCGCGCTGATCCAGGTTTCACAAACACACCCGACAACGGCGGACCTCAACCGTCGGCACGCTGCATTCACCCTCTGAGAGAAGGACCGACAAGATGTCTTCGATCTGGTCACGACGACCCCGTTCGCTGAAAGCGTCTCTTCTGACCTGCGCTCTGGGCCTTGCCCTCGTCGCAACCGCCATCGCGCCGAGCATCAAGCCGGCGCTCGCCGCCGACGGCGGCACGCTGGTGATCGCCTCCACGCAGGTGCCGCGCCACTTCAACGGCGCCGTGCAGTCCGGCCTCGCCACCGCGATGCCGTCGACGCAAATCTTCGCTAGTCCGCTGCGCTATGACGACAACTGGAATCCGCAGCCTTATCTCGCAAAGTCATGGGAGGTCGCGCCGGACGGCCTCTCGGTGACGCTAAAGCTGGTCGACAATGCCCTGTTCCACGATGGCAAGCTGGTCACGTCCGAGGACGTCGCCTTTTCGATCATGACCATCAAGGCGAACCATCCATTTCAGAGCATGCTGGCCGCCGTCGATAAGGTCGATACGCCCGACCCGCTCACCGCTATCATCCGCCTGAAGCATCCGCACCCGGCGCTGCTTTTGGCGATGTCGCCTGCACTGATGCCGATCCTGCCGAAACACGTCTATGGCGACGGCCAGGACATCAAGGCGCATCCCGCCAATCTGAAGCCGGTCGGCTCAGGCCCCTATCGCCTCACCGAATACAAGCAGGGCGAATATTACACGCTGGAGAAGTTCGACAAGTTCTTCATCACCGGCAAGCCCAAGCTCGACAAGATCGTCGTCAAGCTGGTATCGGATTCCAATGCCGCTGTGGTCTCGCTTGAGCGCGGCGACGTCAACGTGCTGCCGTTCGTCTCAAACACTCGCGACATCGAGCGCATCGAGAAGATGCCGAACGTCACCATCACCGACAAGGGCTTTGCCGGCGTCGGCCCGATCAACTGGCTCGCCTTCAACACCAAGAAGAAGCCGCTCGATGACCTGCGCGTGCGCCAAGCGATCGCCTTTGCCGCCAACCGCGAATTCATCACCGGCAAGCTGATGGGCGGCAAGGCGAAGACCGCCACCAGCCCGATCGCCCCGGGATCGCTGCTGCTGGAGCCCGGCGTCGAGATGTACAAGCTCGATCTCGCGAAGTCGGCGAAGCTACTCGACGACGCCGGCTATCCGAAGGCTGCCGACGGCACGCGCATGAGCCTCACCATCGACTACATCCCCGGTGACGAGGAACAGCAGCGCAATGTCGCCGAATATCTGCGCTCGCAGCTCAAGCGCGTCGGCATCAATCTGGAAGTCCGTGCCGCGCCGGACTTCCCGACCTGGGCGCAGCGGGTCTCGAATTGGGATTTTGACCTGACGATGGACAACGTGTTCAACTGGGGCGATCCGGTGATCGGCGTCAACCGCACGTACCTTTCGAGCAACATCCGCAAGGGCATCATCTGGTCGAACACCCAGCAATACAGCAACCCGAAGGTCGACGAGCTGCTCGCCGCAGGCGCGCAGGAGACGTCGCCCGAGAAGCGCAAGGCATTGTATTCGGAATTCCAGAAGATCGTCGTTAACGACGTGCCGATCTATTTCATCAACGGAGCGCCCTATCGCAACGCCTTCAGCAAAGGCCTCGGCGGTCTGCCGACGTCGATCTGGGGCATGATGTCGCCGCTCGACGAGCTTTATTGGGAAGTGCCGCCGAAGACCTGATGGTCTTCGGCTCACTCTGACGGTCCAGCACCATGAACCTCGCTCTTCACATTCTGCGTCAGGTGGCCAATGCAGTTGGCCTCCTTATCGCCGTGCTGGTCCTCAATTTCTGCCTGATCCATGCTGCGCCCGGCGATCCCGCTCTAGTGATCGCGGGTGAGATGGGCGGTGCGTCGGCCGACGTCATCGCTGCACTGCGGGTCAAATACGGCCTCGACAAGAGCCTGCTCGAACAGCTCTTCACCTATCTCGGCAGCGTCGCCACCGGCGACTTCGGCTATTCCTATTATTTCAATGCCCCCGTGACCGGCCTGATCGCCCAGCGCATTCCGGCGACGCTGTATCTGGTGCTGTCGGCGCTGGCGATCTCGGTGGTGATCGGCACGCTGCTCGGCGTCGTCAGCGCCCGCAAGCCGAACGGGCTGCTCAGCCAGGGCGTCACCATCATCTCGCTTGCGGGCTATGCCGCGCCGGTGTTCTGGACCGGGCTGATGTTGCTGCTGCTGTTCGGATCGGTGTGGCCGATCCTGCCGGTGACGGGCATGACCGACGTCGCGCGGCCCAAGGTCGGCTTCGCGCATGTCGTGGATATATTGCAGCATCTCGTGCTGCCCGCGACCACGCTCGCACTCGTCTTCATCGCGCAATATAGCCGGCTCGCCCGTGTCAACATGATCGATGCGCTGACGGCTGACTACGTGCGCACCGCCCGCGCCAAGGGCCTGCCAGAATTTATCGTGATCGGCAAACATGCGCTGCGCAACACGCTGATCCCGATTGTCACTGTCGCCGGGCTGCAATTCGGCCATCTGTTCGCGGGCGCCGTGCTGGTCGAGACGGTGTTCAGCTGGCCCGGCATGGGACGGCTGGTGTTCGAATCCATTCTGCGCCGAGATTATCCGACCCTGCTCGCCGTGCTGTTCTTCTCGGCGGTCTTGGTCATGGCCGCCAATATCATCACCGATCTGGTCTATCGCCTGGTCGATCCGCGCATCCGTTCGGGGGCCCGATGACCACAATCGAATCCACCGCCATCGAGCCCGATAGGACCGCGCTGCCCGTGAGCGCCGCGGCGTCGCCCACGATGGCCGCGCTGCGCCAGTTTGCCCGCAGCCCGGCGGGCGTCGTCGGCGCGGTTGTGCTGCTGTTTCTGATGCTCGCCACCTTGTTCGGGCCGTCGATCTACGGCGTCGATCCGCTCGACATTGCCGGCGCGCCCTGCACGCCGCCGGATGCGGACACCTGGCTCGGCACCGACTATCTCGGCCGCGATATCCTGGCGGGGCTGCTGCAGGGCGGCCGTGCCACGCTGACTGTCGGCGGCGTGGCAGCGATCATCACCATCGTGATCGGCGTCACCATCGGTTCGCTGGCCGGCTTCTTCGGCGGCCCCATCGACACGGCACTGACCAAGATCACCGAGTTCTTCCAGATCCTGCCACCGCTGCTGTTTGCCATGGTACTGGTCACTCTGTTCGGGCAGACGCTGACCACCGTGACCATCGCGATTGGCGTGGTGAGCTGGCCGTCTGCCGCGCGCCTGACCCGCGCGGAGTTCCTGCGCTTGCGCAATCTCGATTTCGTCAAGGCATCGCGCGCCGCCGGCGCGGGCAATGGTCACCTCATCCTGCGCGTCGTGCTGCCCAATGCGCTGCCGCCGATCATCGTCTCAGCGACGCTCGCGATCGGCGTGGCCATCCTGTTCGAAGGCGGATTGAGTTTCCTCGGCCTCGGCGATCCCAACACCATGAGCTGGGGCCTTATGCTTGGGCAGAACCGCAATTATGTGCTCAATGCCTGGTGGACCGTGGCGTTTCCCGGTGCTGCAATCTTCATCGCGGTGCTCGCCATCAGCCTGATCGGCGACGGCGTCAATGACGCCATCAATCCGCGCCTGCGGAAGCGAGGCTGAGCGATGCCCCCCGTTCTCTCCGTCAAAGATCTCAGCGTCTCGATGAACGGCACCAAGGGCATGGTGCCGGTGCTTGAGCATCTGTCATTCGACGTCGCGCAAGGCAAGACCATGGCGCTGGTCGGCGAGTCCGGCTGCGGCAAAAGCATGACCGCGCTCGCGATCATGCAGCTATTGCCCGAAGACTTTCGCGTCACCTCCGGCAGCATTCTGCTGGATGGCGTCGAGGTTTTATCGGCATCACCCAAGGAGTTGCGCAGCCTGCGCGGCGACAAGATGTCGATGATCTTCCAGGAGCCGATGACGGCGCTCAACCCGCTCTACACGGTCGGTGACCAGATCGGCGAGGTGCTGCGTCAGCACCGCGGACTGAGCCGCCGCGATGCCCATGCGCAAGCGATACAGTTTCTCAAGGCGGTGCAGATCCCCGCGGCTGACAAACGCGTCGATGCCTATCCGCATCAATTGTCCGGCGGCATGCGGCAACGTGTGATGATCGCCATGGCGCTGGCCTGCAAGCCGAAGCTTCTGATCGCAGACGAGCCGACCACCGCGCTCGACGTCACCGTGCAGGCGCAGATCTTCGACCTGCTCAGCGAATTGCAGGACGACACCGACACGGCCATCGTGCTGATCACCCATGATCTCGGCGCCGTCGCCGAACTCGCCGACGATGTCGCCGTGCTCTATGCCGGCCGCTGCATCGAACAGGGCGCCGCACACGAGATCATCGCCCGTGCGCGGCATCCCTATACGCGCGGGCTGATGGCCTGTGTGCCACATCTGCAGCTCGGCCGCATGAGCAACCATGCCTCGGCCGAGCTCGACGAAATCCCAGGTATGGTGCCGCCGCTCGGCGCACGCGGGCCGGACTGCGCTTTCCTGCCGCGCTGTGCCTTTGCCGGCGCGATCTGTCGCGCACAGCCGCAGCCGCCGTTCGATCGCATCGATGCCGGTGCCGCCGTATCGTGCTGGCGTCATCAGGAGATCACACCGTGAGCGATGGCTTGAATATATCTGCGCCCGCAGACGTCCTGCTCGACGTCAACGATCTCGTGGTGCACTTCCCGGCCGGACGCCGCGGCATGTTCGGTCCACCCTCGAAGGTCCACGCGGTCGACGGCGTGAGTTTTCGCGTCCGCCGCGGCACCACCTTCGGCATCGTCGGCGAAAGCGGCTCCGGCAAATCGACCACTGCGCAGGCGGTGATGCGGCTGATCCCGATGACCTCCGGCCAGATCGTGTTCGGCGGCGAGAACATCGCAGACTTCCGCGGCGAGAAACTGCGGCTGGCGCGCAGCAAATTCCAGATCGTGTTCCAGGATCCGTTCTCGGCACTGGATCCGCGGCGCCGCGCGGGCGATCTGATCCGCGAACCGCTCGACCTGCTCGGCATCGGCTCGCCACGCGAGCGCGAGGTCCGGGTCAAACAGCTTCTGGAGGAAGTCGGCCTGCCGCCGCAGGCGGCTGATCTGTTTCCGCATCAGTTTTCCGGCGGCCAGCGCCAGCGTCTGTGCATTGCACGTGCGATGGCGCCAGAACCCGACCTGATCGTCTGCGACGAAGCGGTGTCGGCACTCGACGTCGCTATCCAGGCGCAGATCCTGAACCTGCTGAAGAAGCTACAGCGCGAGCGCGGCCTGACCTATATCTTCATCTCGCACGATCTCGGCGTGATCCAGCATTTCTGCGACGAGATTGCGGTGATGTATCTCGGACGCATCGTCGAACAGGCGCCGGCGCAGGTGTTCTTCTCGGCACCCTTGCATCCCTATAGCTGGTCGCTGATATCAGCCGCCGCACCGCCCGGCCCGCTGCGCGACCGGCTGAAGAAGGACTATCTGGTCAAGGGCGATCCACCGAGTCCGGTGGATCCACCGCCCGGCTGCCGCTTCGCGCAGCGCTGCCCGTTCGTGGTGGAGCGGTGCCGTGACGAATTGCCGATCCTTCAGGTCGAGGCCGAGGAACACTTCATCGCCTGCCATCGGACCGGCGAGATCGCCCCTCCGGATTTTGCATCCCTGTGAGCCGTCGCTGTGGGGCGTCCGCATTGCGCCAATTGCTGTCACTCATATGTTCGTCGACGCTTGCAGCATGGCGCGCCTATTGCACTGTCCCCATCCAAATCGGGCGAACCGTCCGATTTGGTACTAGGCGCAACTGGCCGACGCTTTCCAGATCACACCGCGCTCACCCTGGCCTGAGACATAGCTCCCGACATTGCCATGATCGCGCAATTGGATAGATTGCTTGCTCCGCCGGAAAGGGTGAAAGGTGGCATCCAAAGAAGGGCACAACCTATTGGACGATTCCGCGAACCAATGCGCGTATTGCGGGTTCACGATGCAATTGGATGCACGCTTTTGCGGTGGCTGCGGGCGGCCAAGGGCTGCTCCAACTGCGCTTGGCGTTCATGCACTCTCATTCCTGCAATCGCAAATCCCGCCAGAACTCGCTGAGCGTATCATGCGGTCCGGCACATCCATGCTGGGCGAGCGCAAACGTGTCACCGTCCTGTTTGCCGATATCCAGCGGTCGACCGAACTCATCGACCAGTTGGACCCAGAAGAAGCGCTGGAAGTTATTGGCCCAGTGCTCAAGCGGCTGATGGACGCCGTGCATGAGCACGATGGGTTGGTCAATCAAACGCGCGGTGACGGCATTATGGCGCTCTTCGGCGCCCCCATTGCGAGCGAAGACCACGCCGTCCAGGCCTGCCGCGCAGCACTGGCTGCGAGAAATGCGATCATCGAATTCAATCGTCTGCATCAGCGCTCGATCAGTATCAGAATTGGCCTGAATTCCGGACAGGTCATCATTCATTCGATCGGCAACAATCTGGCGATGAACTATGACGCCGTTGGAAAAACGGTTCACCTCGCCGCCAGAATGGAAGCGCTTGCCTCCCCTGGCTCGATCAAGTTGTCGTCCGACACCTTCCAACTCGCGAAGGGCTTCATCAGCGCATTGCAGCTCGGGCCCGAACAAGCCAAAGGGGTCGCCGAGCCGGTGGAGACCTATGAACTGGTGTCGATGCGGCCGCGCACGCGCTGGCAGGCTCGCTCATCCGGCGGCCTCAGTCCGCTGATCGGACGTCGGACAGAATTAGATTCCCTCAAGAAACTGCTGGATAACGCCGCTGCGGGACACGGACGCGCGGTGACCATTGTCGGCCCTGCCGGGATCGGCAAATCGCGTCTGGTCCATGAGTTCATCGCCAGCGTTCCAGAAGAATGGCTGGTCCTGCAGACGACCTGCGCTTCTCAACGCGCGAACTCCAGCTACTATCCCGTCAGCACGTTGATACGTGAGCTCTTCGGCGTACGCGCCGAGGATAGCCCCGCCTCAGCTGCCAGCCGGACCAGCACCCGTGTTGCCCGCCTCGATCCAAATCTGCCCCCACATCTTCCGGCCATCCTCTCGCTCCTGGATCTCAACAGCGAGGACGAAGACTGGAAAAAGCTTGAGCCATCCGAAAGACGCAATAAGGTCATCGACGCCATGAAGACGCTCGTCTTCTCGCAGGAACGGTTGACGCCCTTGCTCATCCTGATCGAGGACATCCACTGGGTCGATGCCGAAACCCAGCTCATTCTGAACAGCATCATGGGGATGCTCGATAGCGCCCGGGTCCTCGTGGTCGTCACGCAACGCCCGGAACGCATCTGGTCCGGTCGAGCGGTTGAACGCCTGGACATCGCGCCGCTCAGCGAACCGGACGGTGATCAACTGCTTGTATCGCTGTTGGGCGATGACGGAAGTCTGGGCTACATCAGACGACGTGTCCTCGCGAAAGCGCAAGGCAATCCACTCTTCGTAGAGGAACTGGCCCAGGCACTCAAAGATACGAAGGTGCTAGTCGGCGATCCGGGCCGCTACAAAGTCAGCGATGGATCGTCTAATATCAAAATCCCCGAGACCATTCATTCCGTTCTGGCATCGCGTATCGACCTACTCGATCAAGCGACGAAATCGCTTTTGCAAATGTCCGCCGTGATCGGCAAAGACATCTCATTGATCCTGCTGTCCGGCATGGTTGGAACTGATCCCGACGAACTGGCTCCTCGTCTTCTGGCGCTCGAGTCGGGGGATTTTCTCAGAAAGGCCACTACCTCCGGCACCGTCGAATATTCGTTCAAACATGAGCTCACGAGAGAAGTGGCCTACGGCATGATGCTACTCAGCGTCCGTCGCTATCTCCACGCCAAGGCGATCGAAATTATCGAGCTTCGATTCGCCGACCGTCTCGACGAACATATCGACCGACTTGCCGACCACGCGTTTCTCGCTGAGCTATGGCAAAAGGCAGTTCCGTATCAGTTGCGGAGCTGCCGTCGAGCAATCAAGCGTGGCGCCAATCAGGATGCGATCGCCATTTACGAGCGTGGTCGCGAAACGCTGGCGCATTGGCCGCCGTCATCGAAGAAAACCATCTCTGAAATAGATCTGCATCTGACGGTGATTACGGCGCTCGAACCAATCGGCATGCATCAACGTATTGCCGACGTCTTGCGTGAGGCGCGCCGGCTGGCCGAAGAATCCCGGGAACCATGGCGGATTGCGGCGGTGAATTGTCAGTTGACAGTCGCACTCTGGAGACTTGGCTATCACGTCGAAGCCATGACCGCTGCCCAAACGGCACAGTCGATCGCAGAGAAGATCGGCCAACCCGTCCTAACCTTTGCCGCTCTCCACAATGTGGGCATCATCCACCATGAAACCGGCGACTTCACGCAATCGCTTGCGTATCACGAAAAATGTCTCGCGATCGAAACGCCGGAGATCGACGAGAAGCGCGCTGGATGGGCCGCGCTTCCCAGCGTGATGCTTCGGACTTTCATGGCCGATTCACTGATCGATCTCGGTGACTTCCCACGCGCAGAGGCTCTTGCAAAAGAGGCAAGGCTGTTGGCGGTGGCGGCGAACCACTCGTATTCCCGCGCCAACATTAATCATGTTTTTGGTCGGCTCCGGATCGCGCAAGGGCGCCCTGTCGAAGCGCTCGCGCTGCTGAATGAGAGCTGGCAGACATGCCTCGATCTTGAGATGAAACAGATGTACCCGGTCTTCGCGTCCCGGATGGGCGAAGCCTATCTCGCATTGGGCGATGTCGAATCTGCGCTCAACATCCTCGCAGTGCCTGAAAAGCTGGATATTCCGCTCGCTGAACACGCATTCGGCTGGCGCTTTCTGTTCATCGCTCAAGGTCGTGCTTTCCTTGCCGCCGGCCGCAGCAAGGAAGCCAAAGCCGTAGCTGAAAGAGCGCTAGCACTGGCGGAAGAGCGCGGAGAATTGCCACAGCAAGTCTACGCCAAGAAGCTTCTGGGCGACGTTGCCCATATTCTCGATACGAGCAACACGACCACCGCAGAACGATACTATCGCGAAGCGCTCGGTCTCGCCGAACAGTGCTCCATGCAGCCTTACACGACGCTCTGCAACGATGCGCTTGCCACCTTGGTTGCCTGAATCAGACCCTGGCTGCGAGCTCAATCGGCCAGGGCGCGGATGGCATTGATACCCGGCAGGAAAAAGTACGCCCCACCACGCACCGTGACAAAGGGGCGAGGTTTTTCGATATGGAGATTGAACGGTCTCTGCTGAATGACGAGTTCATCTCCGTCATGAGCAACATGGCTAATCGGATCGGTCCCGACGGGCAGTCCTCCGAACTGAGGATTGTTCAGCCACGAATGCTGGATCATCTCGAACTGGCCAGCGATATCGGCGTTCAACGCGATGAACGCCGTCCCGCGCCGAGAACCCTTGCCGATTGTCTCGTCCTGCTCGCCGCGCCTGGCTCCATAGGGCCGGCCGCGCCTGATAATGCGATGCATCTTGGACAGCTTCAGTGCGACATCCGGGTCGGAGCCAATGGCATCGCGCGGATTGGCACGGCGAATATGCGCGCCAATCGGACAGGCCATCCCTGACTCGTCTTCGTAGGCGTAAAGAAAATCATTGCGTTCGGGTGCCGACGGTGAATCGGCGCCGGCACGCACCAGCGGCGCACCGTTGCGGTACCGACCGATCAGCCGTGCCGCAACCTCCTCTGTCGCCTCGACATCGGCTTTGCCATGCATTCGGGTAGCGAGGCTGGCAACAAATTTCTCGAAGGCGTCCACGTCCTGCTCCAGTTGCCGGAACACCAGGTAGGTTCCGTTACGCAGCAGATCGCGCAGATTGGAGCCGGGCTTCACGGATTGGCTGCTGATGCGCTCCCGACGTTCATTGCGATAGCCGAGCACAAATTCGCCTGGCTTGACCAGGGAGATGCGGCGGTCTTTTGCGCTCAGGACCTTGTCTCTTTCGCCACTGCCCGCGAGGGTGTGACAGGACTTGGCTTTTTTCTCGTTCTTGGCGTTTTCCTCGCTTCGGATAGCCAGGGGCGACCCCTCGATGATCGGCTGCGAGATGCCGTCGACGAAGCCGAAATGCTCCTTGGCATCGTCATAGAGGCGGCCATGGACGATGACGGGCCGGCCGTTGCCTTGGTCACCAGTCACAACAACGTCAGCAACGCCGTTCATCGCGCGCTGCTCCGCCTGGACTAGGGCCTGCAACACATGTTCTTCGGATGCATAAAGCAACAGCATGCCGTGCACCTCGGCGGACGGCCCCCATCCACCCCACTCCCATCGGCATGGTGAGCTTTCTCCCGCGTCGCCGAGAAGGCCGGAGCGTCGGGGCATCCGTCTGCCAGACGTCGGCTTCGGCGCCATGCCTTCGAGAAATTCCACGGAGAAGTCCGACAGCTGATGCTCGTCGAGATCTAGCTCCTGGAGGCCGCTGGCAGTGATGGCCAGATTGATCGCCGTCCGATCGCCAACACGCATGGCCTTAAGTGCCCGGATGTTCGTCGGCGGTAACTGCAGATCCGTCGCGCCGTCATCTTCCCCCTCAATCCTGTCCGCGCGCATCAATCGCTCGGCCAGATCGCGCAGCCAGCGCTTGGCAGCATCCCGCTGGCCTGGAAGAAAGTGCCAGGCCACATAGGCGGAGTACGGCAATTGCGGATAGCCGCTTAACAGCAGCCCCTGCACATCATGCCATTCGATTTTTTCCGTGTTCATGGTTTTTCAAAGACGTTGGAGGAATCGATCGATAGCCGGCGAACTCAACGGAGCGAACAGATCTTGTCTGGTATCGGTGTTCGCATTGATGCCGACAACACCGAGCATAGGATAGGCGCCGTACCAGACGATGGTTTCCACTTGGCTCTGCCGCACATAGGCCTTGAACGGCCTCGCATCCTGCGCGCCTTGCCAGAACAGAAAACGCGTGGGCGGAAAACCGTAGCGTTTCCCTGCCGCGTTCACGAACGTATTGGTCCAGATCGCATTCAGCCCCTTCACGGCGGCCAGATCGATGAACTCGTTGAGGTAGCTCTCCCAGGCACCGCCGAAATTGTCGAGAAATAGCAGACGCCGGCCACCATCGATCAGCACCCAGCGCGCCGAGAGGATGGTTGGGATGCCGCCAAGCTCGCCCTTGTTGAACCAGAATTTCGCGAGAACATTGACGGCGAACAGGGCCAGTCGAAGGATCCAGTATCGAAGGACACCCGGCTTCACACAGGTGATGCTGGCCAGATGATTCTGGTACCGGTTAATTCCGACTTCCTCGCGCGCATATTTGCGCGCGTTGTCGCGAGCCCGGATTAAAAGACCCGCGGGATGTTCAAACGTCGTCCTGTCGCGATACTCGAGTGCCCCAACCGCGCACAGAGCCAGCAGTCCGACGAGATAGCCGGCCATCACGCCGCTCCATCCCAACAGAACCATCAAAAGCCAGCCGTAAGTGAGCGATCTGGCCATTCCAGCCACGTTGCTGATGACCGTTTCCGGCAGCAGCGCTGCAACGAGCAGGACGCCGACCGAGACCAGAAGGAACATGGCGAACTGGATAACATCCAATGCCATACGCCGCAGATTCTCGCGCGTCTTACTGAGAGGCTGAAGCTCGACCATCAACTGCAGCGATGTCGTGCAATACCAGCCGACGAGCAACAGTCCCCCAATACAGACAAGCTGGAACATGACCACCAGCGCCGCACCCAGCGACATCAGGATCCCACTCGGACCATCCACCAATATCCCGGCCCATGTCGGTGATCTGTCAACGCCGGAGATGACCGCGAGCGTGACAACACCGATGAGCACACCGACCAGCGCGTATCGTGTAACGACCGCCAATTGCAGCGGAAAGCGCCAGAACAGATGCTGGTCGCGGGTATTTTTGCTCGCACTCCGGAGAAGAAGTTCTGCCGCCCGGACCACCAGCCACATCACGCTCAATAGCATCAAGCCGGTCAGCGTTGCCGGCTGTATGACTTCGGTGAGCTGTGAGACCCACGGCAATGCCGATACCTTTGTATCGAAATGCTGCGTTGCGTGACCGACCGTCTCAAGCCATAGCGGCAACACCGCGTAGAGCGCTGATAGTCGATAGCCCAAAGCCCAGCACACGAGTGCGCCCAGAGCGCATGCCAGCAGCGCAACGACGATACCAGCCGCAACAGCGATCTGGGTTCGAAACGTCATCTGCCATGGCAATTGCGCCGGCTGCTCTGCCCAGCGATTGTCGGCACTGCCGCGAATGCACTCTCGTGTCACGAGATCGAGCAACCCCGCCGGGCGACCGGGCAAGATCGCATCGACGAGAAATCGCGCCGAAAGAAACGACACTATTCCCTTCCGAACGCTGTTCTCGCCTTTGACCTGCGCCACCGTGCGGCCGGGACTGCCACTAAAGAACGTATTCGCACCGACGTCATGGCGCTCCCAATACTCCCGGACCAGATTTGGGGTCGTTGTTCCTGACAAGGGATAGCCGACACACCGGCGGTAGACCTCGTCGAAACCAATTGGTGCATACTTTACCAGCTCATCCAGAAAACCCGCTCTCGGGCCATCGAACGTTGCCTCGAATACGAGACAAGGCCCGCCCCCGTCGGCAGCGTCCAGGATGACAAAACTACAAAAATGCAGACCTGCAATCTTGTCGAATGGAAACAATGGGCGGCACTCAAGAAACGCTGCCTCACCGCCAAACTGCGGGTCGGCATTGTCGCGAAGATAGCCCCTGCACCATTCCACTTTGGACGGTTCGATCGGCGTGATGATCGTTGTGAAATTCGGATTCAATGGACGGGCTCCGATCCATTCGCATTGAACGTCACGCGCAGCGAGCAAGGTGCTGGCCCGTCGTAGCCGACCTGACCGCCCTGTCCGGGCGCGCGCGCCAGACCCGGCAGGCGCATCAGCGCGCGCACTATCTCCAGCATGACCACGTCAGCAATGTATTTGCCGAAACAGTGGCGCCGCCCGAAACCGAAATGAAAGTAACTCTCGATGGGACGATCGCGAAATGTGAGCGGGTCTGGAAATGCTTCGGAATCGAACATGGCCGCCAGCGGCGGTGCCAAGACAAGCGTCCCGGCAGGCACCCGCCGGGCCCGCGGGGTGCCGTTGGCGATGATCGTATCACGCGGGCATGTTCGCACCAGCAAAGGCAGCATCGGACGAAACCGCATGGCTTCATAGATGCAGCCACGTAACGCCTCCCGCGCCGCTGCGAGCTGGCCATTCGGCGCATCAGCGGCGACCGATCCTTGATCGGTGTGGATCGCACGCTCGAGTGCAGCGGACAGTGCCTGAGCATGCGCCAATGCCCCGGCCTGCTCCAGCAACTGATCCACGGCATGGGTGACACCGCGGATAATGGTGGCTCCGCCCGTCGCAACCAGCCCGGTCAGATAGCAGCGAATCCACTCCTCATCAAACCAGGGCGGGTTGCCCGGCTGACCATGGCGGCGCTGCAACCGTGCCAGCAGGCTGTGAGCGGGAATGGATGGGTGCGATGCAGCGGCAGTAGTGGGGCCGCCGGATCCAAGCTGCAGCGTCAGTTGACAGGTCAGATCTGCGATATCGGCGCGAGACCGGCTCCACGGAAGCGAACCAACTGGCGGGTTGACCATAATGATGCCGGCCAGATTCCGCATGACGCCTGCCATTCGCTGCCGGTCTCCATTCAGTGGAGGGACGCCAAAGTATTCGGCCAGGACGGCAACCATCACCGGCTCCGCCAGATCGGCGACAACGTCGATCTGGCCCGAGTCCTTCAATGCCTCGATGCAGGACTGGCAATTCTCGGAAGAGATCGTCCGGATGAGCCGGGCATCAGTCTTCTCGACCACGCTCTGCAGCATTTCCCTCTCGCGGGCATGCTGCTCTCGCCCATCGACCGTCATCAGAAACGGTCCCCAGGGCATTCCGGGCTCGATGGTGTCGCCCAGTTCAAAGTCGTCGAAGCGTTCGAGCACCTCGCGTACATCGCTGGCTTTTGTCGCCACAAGGACGTTGCCGACGATCGTGATGGGCCGCACGACGCGCAGCACCGCGAAGACCGCCTTGAACAACCGAAGATGGGAGAGCACATGGCAGGACAGCCGATATTTAACGAGCTCGCCCCACATACGCATGCGCCATCCGAAGCGATCCACAGCGCTGGCGCCACCTGGATCAAGTCCATTGGGATCAGTCAGCTTCGAGCCGGATATGCCGGTTGCCGACTGATCCGGCGTATCGTCGCCGACCACCTGATCCCGGAATAGTTTCAATGAATGTTGATCCTGGCCGTCTGCCGGCAGCACCAGATCCTTGGTCTCGCGAATCCCATGCATCGGTGCGCCTATTCGGCTCGGGTTGGAGTGCTCAGCATTAGAACAAGAGCGTTTGTAGTTGTAGAACTATCTATATTCCATCGAAGATAGCTCGCCAAAACTAGGATTGTTGTCAGACTTGCAAGCCGCAACAACCAGCCGCTGGCCAGCGCCATCATGGCCGACACGTTAGCTGCCGCATTTCCCCGCGTCAGTGAACTAGATCACAGACAGCCGTCCATTCATTCGCATAGTAGCCTTATGGAGGCCAAATGCGACCAACGACAACACAACAACTTGCCATCGAAGCCATGCTCAACAGTCTGCTGGGGCCGCGTGTTTACGACCGCTTGTGCCTGGGTATGAAAGTCGGAGGAATGGATGAGGACGTCCTCTACGTCTTTGTCTCCAATGAAGCCTGCGCAGCGGAGATCGAAGCGGTTCACACGGATGATTTTGCCCTGGCCGCCGAACACGTGCTGAATCAGCCCGTCCGCTGCGTGAACGTCATCCCATACGATTTCTCGGATCTATCGAGCCCATAGCGGGCGCGCCTCACCTTTAGGGGAAACCAACTCTTCGCGTTAGCGAGCTCACTGTCGCCACACGCAGACGAGCCGCCCATTCGGGATGGGGGCTCCCACCTATCCGACGTCTAGAAGCTTTTTATCGGGTTGCCGAGCAGCACCGTGACAGCCAACACTACAACGACGCCATAGAGGATGAACACCCCGAGCGTGAGGCGTCGGTAAATGCGGCGATAGGTTTGCTCCAATTCGTCGACGGATGCCATGCCGAATACCTCCTGATACCCGGCCACTAATGGACCAAGCACCAGCGAAGTCATGTGAACCACATCACACCTTGAGCGAGCTCCCCGGTTCATCGAGGGTCGCGGGCTCGGCTTCGGCAACAGCCGCTAGCGCCTTCGGCTTGAGGATGGCGATGCTGCCGGGCTCAAGGCGGATCCACCCTTTCAAGGACCAGGCACGAAGTTGCTTGTTGATGCTTTCTCTGGTCACTCCGACCATCTCGCCGATCTCTTGTTGAGTGACGATAAACGGACGGCCGACGTCGGAAGGCTCGTGCTTCGAGGCCAAACCGATCAGCAGGTTCGCTAGCCGCGCAGGCAGGTCCTGCAGAATGACATGCTCGACCTGTTCACTCGTCCAGCGCAGACGGGCGCAAAGCAAGTGAATGAACTTCATGGCCAGCGTCGGTTGGGATTCGATAAATGGAAAGAAGTCTCGCCGGTCGATCACAATAAGCTCGCAATTGGTGTGAGCGATCGCATCGGCCGTTCGCGAAAGCCCATCGAGCAAGGCGATCTCCCCGAATATCTCACCTTTCGTCACAAGATTAAGGATAGCGCTACGTCCCTCAGATGAGGCGACGCTCATCTTGACAGCGCCGCTCACCACGACGAAGAGACTATTGCCGGGATCTCCTCTCACAAAGACGGTCGCCCCGCGTTTGAACTTTCGGAAGCTCGCATACTGGCATAGTTGATCTAATGCCTTGGCGTCGAGATCAATGAAAAATGGATGACTGCGTAGTATCGACAATCGGGGATTGATCTGAGAAACGCCTCGCGCCATCACAAGTGCTGCTCCATGCCAGAAATATTCAAAACAAGGCTAGACACATCGGTAGTGTGACGAAGCCCCCTCTCAAGAGTCATAGCCTGCCATGAAGACTTTAAGAAGTGACGCAGGGTTTTATCGCGAACAATGGCAGAAAACGACGAGGAGTTTTGCACTGACACCAATGATTTCTTTGCGCCCGGAAGCTGCCATTCGAAGTCAGCCGGCGGACTGTATAAGAAATGCGTATTTCTTATACAGTTCGCGCTTCGGATATCTTCTTGTTTCTTTCTTATACAGCCGGCTGCACGCCCAATGATTGGATAGAAAAATGCAGTTTCTTATGCAGTTGACCAACAGAAAGCAGCTCTCACGCCAGATATCTAGAACTTAGGCCGGGCGTAGCTGGCTGTTGTAGAGCCTCAGTGTAAATGTATGCTCGACTTGCTTCTCGGAATCTCCGCCGACCACCACGTTGTCCGGCACCTTGCCGTATCCCCACTCCCACAGAAGCTTGCCCCACTTGTCGTCGCCCTGGAGGGCTTGGAGCAGGCCGACGATGATGGTCGTCTGTAAGGGCTTCTTATCGTTATCGACTGCTTTCTTGATGGTGCCCGCAATGGCGGGCGGCAGTAGTTCTTCGCCTTCGAGTATCCGGCGAATCTGGGGCTGGAAAACTAAAGATGCAGCCGTTTAAGAAGCCGCCTTCCGTTGCCAAGCCCGCGCTATACACGCGCAAAATATGAATAGCTGAAGCACTCCGGTTTCTTTGAACTTGGCGCTCGCTGTCAAGGACTGTAGCGCCTAACATGATGCGACGTTGGAAACGGGATGCCGACCCGATCACGATGTCGCTGAAACACCGCATGTTGAAAAGTGGGGCGTTGTCGAGGAGCACCGGCGGAGAGCCAGCGGTGGCGCTTTGGCGCGAGGATGCCGAGCGATGCACGACTCCTGAATGAAGTTATCCGGAAGGCCTGACCCACAACGTGTGAATTCGGCACGCAGACTCTATGCGTTCGCGGCTACCAACGCGACAGGAGCATAGATCCGATCGCCGACGTCCGCCCAAGCGTCACCACGCTTATTTGGCGAATATTCGACAGAATTTATGATAGGCACGTAAGCGATTGAAATCATTGGCGCTCCGTAAGGGATACCAGCGACCGGATAGAGACCAATTTCGCTAATAGAATCAATAGGCAAGGCTGCCGCATGGCGGGCGTGTAGGACGTCATGTAGGACGCCTGAAAAACCGCTTTGTTCTGCCCCCGTTTACGGTCTGAGACAGTGTCCCAGTTTGAAAACTTAACTTTTACCTGGGACTTGGAGGTATTGACCTGCTTCCGGCTTTTGAGAATGTCAGCTAACTAAGTCGCCTTATCCAGAACTGGCTTTTTGCCTAATGTCGCGCCGCCTGTCGCCGCGTCCGCTCGATCCCGTTGTTGATTTCGCCATGGCAGGCTTCGACGGCCAGCTCCCGCGAGCGAAACTTCACCGGCCCCCGCACCGTGCGGTTGCCAGGATAGATGTTCCAGCGCCAAAGGCCCGGCTCGACCTCTTTGACATCATACTCGACCGTTCGATGCAGCATTCCGCGCGCCCAGTTCCCTGGCGAAGTATAGTACCGTCAAGGACTGCATTGGCCCTGCTTTGATCGGTCCGCTACACGACGCAGGCCTCTGAGGCTCAGGCCCTTCTGTTCGAGCCAGAGCAATGCATGCGCGATCTGTCGAAGCTCGTTACGGTCCGGACCTACCGGAAGTCTTCTCGCCCGCCGAAGTACTTCCGCGGCCTGGCGACGCATAGGCGAAGCGGAGCTCCCCGACCTATCGAGCTCTTCTTCTATCTCCAATACGAGCTGGCGAACCTTGGCAACTTCTATCTGATTCAGCGCCTCGCAGATCAGACGTTGGTAGTTGAGAACTACTTGTTCGACGTCGATCTCGTCTTCGACAATTGTCGCTCTTTCCAGCATCCGCGCCTCCTTGTGCACGAGGACGGTAAGAAAAATACAATTGAAGAGTTTGCGCAATCTCCAAAGTTATAAGACAGCTGATAAAAATGCTCAGCCTAATAAGAAAGTTCCTCATTCCCATTTCTTCTTAAGCGGCACCGCCTGCCCCGGCCCCGGACGCTGTGGCAGCACTGGCTGTTTGGGCTTCGGCGGATCGTCAGGAAAGGAGTTCCAGCGATAGGCAGCGTATCCGTAAAAGTAGTCCCACCAAGTTTCAGTAACGCTGGTGCCCACGGCATAGGATCTGGCTCTCCGTCATCGTCGTCCTCAGGGATCGCGATCGGGATCGGTGTGGCCGGGCTCGCCCACATGATTCCACCAGGGCCCATGCGCGTATACTCGCATTCATCGGGCTCGGTGCATTCGTCAACGATGTCGATGAGCTGAACGATATTATCGGCAGAGAAGACCCCGACGAGATCGCGGGTCTCGATTATTCGAACGAGATAGGTTGGCATGCCATCTTACCGGCCCCGGTAAGTTGTCCCCAGAGGCAGCTTAAGACAGGAATCTTCGCAGGTCACGCGCGGTCCAATCTCAGTCATGAAAGCTGACCCACTAAGCTCTCACCCAATGAGAAAACGGTCTCGGAATTTAGTAGATCGCGACATATGTGATCTGCTCATTCTACCGGAGGGGAAGGGTTTTTTAGTACCAATCAATTTTGAGTAGCTCCGGTAACCGCCGTGCGAAAATGCCGGCGGTTTTTTATGCGCGAACTCCGCGGCGATTTCGGACAAGCTAACGCGAACGAGAACGCGGCGCCCATCCCCCGTGACGCCATGCTCCGCCTTTAACCCTGAGCCTCGCGAGGCGTTTCATTCTCATTGGCGATGGCGTCTCTAATCATTCGGTTCACAGCAGGGCTCTTAACCCCAAGCCGTTCTGCGATCAGGGACGAAAGAACCCCCGACCGATGCAACTCAAGAGCCTTGCGGCAGCGTGCCTGATAGTCTTTCACGTCGTATTCCCAGTCTCGTTGGAGCGGTCACGGCCGCCCCTCAGATGAGGGAATACTCTATAAGCTTGCCCGGGAAAGTCCTGTGCACTTTGTGCCAAAAACAGGCGCGCTCAAATACTACCTACTGCCCAATAAAACAGTAGGAGGACCAAAACCACGAATGTTGTAATCAGCCCGGCTATGCCGAACGAGAGAAGGACTCGGTAGAGCCTGTCTTCCATTGTGCTCCCACGCCAATTCGCGCCTATTGTTCCGCCTGCCATGCGAGAGCCGATGGAGCAAGTAAAGGCGAAGGCATGAGTTCGCGATCGATCGGCCCATTCCATCAGGGGCGAGAAACATCCTGTACCATTCGCTCAGGATGTAGGTCGGTCTTGTCTTTCGTCATTTGCTCGATCAGCCCGGTGATTGCGTTCCGGGCAAGCTGATCCGTGAGGACTACTGACATCCGCCGATAGTTTGCAATCTTGAAATCTAGCTCGGTACACTTTTCACACATGGCTCACCGCGAGATCAGGCGGGAGCGTAGAGCACTCTCAGTCACCGATGATTGCCGAGGAACGGGCGATGATTGGAAGACTTTACACCTGTCGCCCGGTTCCAGATATAGGAACGCATGGGCTGCTACCATTTTCGCACAGACACTACTTGGGCGGCTGCAACTCACCCTTTAACCAACCTACCACTTGATCTGTTTTAAGCGGGTCAGGTCGGTCGCAATTGAAGCATTGAAATGCGCGCGGCCCTTTACCGCCCGGCGGCAGCTCCAAAATCAGATGAGCCTCGCATTGGGGACAGGCCGGTCGTTCCGCTTGACCCATGGACAGATTTTTCCGCCGGTTGGGAACTTCGTCAATTTCAAATTACGTCCCGCCGAAGCCAACCAGATCACTGCGGCCGGAAACAAGCCACTACCCTGAGGCGGCCTTACTTCGCATTTCAATCTTTCGGCGATTCACGGAATCCAACGCAAAGACCATGAGGCTTCGCGTGAAAATATTGCGCGTCACCGGTGATCGTGCCGGCCATATCGTCGATTGCTTTTTGCAAAGCGCGAGCAGAAACCGAGCGCGGGTTGTCATAGATCGCACCCTATGTGTGCGGTCGAAGTTGGCGCATCAACTCCAGCATTATTACGTCGTGCGGATGTGGCTTGGCCGCTTCTTCCTCTCGGCGGCGCCGGCGCTTGTCCCGCGACCACCGCGAAATCATTTCGTCTCTCTATAATTCTCTGGTCGCCAAAGATGCGTGTGCACCCACCTACCCATGAACGCATTACGCAGCGTTTCTGCATCTCGATGATAGGTGAAGCAGAAAACAGCCCATCGCGTGCCTTCATGCATCACGCTCGCGCCAAGCACACGCAGCGACAAGTGCTTCTCCTCGGTGGAGAACAGAACCCTAACTCACAATCGGGAGCGTTTCACGGGAGCAGGTCAGCTTGTTCGCTGCGACCATAACCGATAGTAGGATTAGGCTCATTTGCGTGTCATTTGAGACCGGCGGCATGCTTAACAAACCGGTCTTCAAAGGTTTTGGTGAGGTCTATCTTCGTTTTCTCTATTCCCGGATTAGACTGCACCAAAACATTGAGCGCATTTTGCATACCATTCATGGGAATATCGCCGTCGACTGAATACATCGGTTTGGAATTTCGTACCGAGGCGAGGTAGAGCGTCCTATCGTTGAGAAGGTACTCCCGCGGTACCAAGTCGCCGATTTGCTCTGGAGTGGCGGCCTGCAGCCATCTCAAAGATTTATAGAACGCGTTGGTCAGCTTTTGCACGGTAACCGGATTCTCTTTGATGAAATCAGCCTTTAAATAAACGACCCCACCCGGATCTTGACCTCCGAAAATTTCCATACTGCTGCTCTCACTACGCGTGTCTGCAAGGATGACCACCTGCCCGTCTCCCTCAAGCTTCGTGATCACTGGGTCGACATTTGCCATAGCATCAATCACCCCGTGCTCCATCTGTGCGACGGACGCCGCCCCGCCGCCGACACCAATGAAGGAAACGTCACTAGGTTTAAGCCCGCTTTTTTCTAAAAGATAATTCACAAAGATGTTGCTCGACGATCCGGGGGCCGTAACGCCTATTCTTGCGCCTTTCAGATCTTTAACACTCTTAAATTTTTCGGCTTGTGTTCTCTGCACGACGAGCGCAAGTCCAGGGAAGCGGTCAAGTTCGATGACGGCCGTAATGGCCTGCCCTTTAGCCTGCATCAGAATAGTATGTTCGTAGGCTCCTGCTACTGCATCTACCGACCCACCGAGCAACGCCTTCAGCGAAGTCGATCCACCACCCAACTCATCAACAGCAACATCAAGCCCCTCTTCTTTGAAGAAGCCCTTCCGCTCCGCGACTGTCAGTGGCAAATAATACAATAGCGGCTTGCCACCGACACCTATCGTCAGCTTCGCTTTTTCCGCCTGTCCGGCACTCGCCTGTAATGCTGCCGTGAACACGACGAGTATTGCGAGAGAGGCTATTTTACTCAAGACCACAGTGCTTCTCCCATCTTCCTTATAGGGCTAGAAAATAACGCGATTCCGCAGCATGCCGCTCAACGTGCCTATAAGTATGGGAGGTTACAGCGCAGTTACGCAGCCGCAAAAGTGCGTTTCATTCGCAATGCAGGATCTTTGACTGCTTCGATAACGCTCAACGATCATCCTCATCCACATCTGAAAATCAAATAGATAGAGCTGATCGCGCCTGCATCCGGCGCGAAGTATCGTCACGCCCGCCAATCTTGGGCGGGCGCACTTGATCGGTCAGAAATTGTCGGCCGATTGGCTAAGGACGTGCAGGGCACTTCGCAATGCCATTTCGTTGTGGCTGCTATGGTTGCGCGTTGGTTGGCGCCAGCCCCTGCAGCCCGATCGGCCCGGCCGCCGACCACGAGAAAGTTGCAGGATTTTCCAGTAATTGAAGTTCGCGTGTTACCACCGCAAGACGATCCTTCGTTTTGCAACTCTACCGTAGTGAATTGCGTTCAGCTTTGACGTTAAGGCGAACTTCGTGACGAACAAGGGAATCGGTGGCTCATGCGCCGGGTGGCGGACTTATTTTGAAAGGAGAACCCCCGCCCCGGACCACCGTCCGCAATGCGAGCACCGTTGCTCGGCTCGTGGAATCGCCGTTACAAAACTCTTTCAAGCTCGAAAACGCGATTTGGGGCGCACCATTGGAGACGACAAGTGCCGACATAGAAGCAGTAATGAAAATACTGCAATATGCGAACTCGCCGAGAAGTCCGTTCGTCTCGTAGATCGTCACAACGACCGAAAGGTCAGTAGCCTGGCGCTGTCGTTCCATCTGAAGGTTTCAAACCATAATGAGTGAGATGCACGACTGGCGAGACGTTCACGAATTCTGGTTCCCTCCTGACCTTAAAGGAGCAGGTAGCGATGAGCTCGCTTGGATAGTTCGCTGGTGGATGGCTGGCGGCGCGACGCCGGAGCTTTCGCGCTTCTTACCGATAGTCGAATCAGCTCGAAAAGGCTTGTTGGATGACTGGTGCAAGACTGCCACTGGGAGGCTGTCGCTCATCATCGTCCTTGACCAGTTTACCCGAGGTCTGTTCGCCGGCACACCGGAAGCTTACAGCTCCGATGCGGCCGCACTACTTCTCGCCGAGGAAGGTCTCCGCGTCGGCCACTACGACGCGCTGTCAAGTTACTGGGAGAAAGGCTTTTTTCTGATGCCTCTGACGCATACGGAAGGACCAACGCACCGACAGCGTTTGGAACTAGTCGTGTCAAAAGCGACAGAGCGGCTTGCGGAAGCACCAGAGAATCTTCGGTCCATTTTCCAATTCGCGCTGGGCCAAACTCAAGGACACCTTGATGTCATTTCGCGCTTTGGACGCTTTCCCCACCGCAATTCCGTGCTCAACCGTCCGTCGACTCCGGAGGAATTGGCCTATATTGAAAAGGGCGATTTCGTCCACACAAGAACCGCAAAGCTCTAATCCAAAGGCTAGCCTTGTTGCGAATAGTTCCGGACATCAGACCCGGTGCAGCCGTCCCAACCGGGTGCTCCGGGGCGGCGCCCTCAGGCTGACCTGACTACCATCCGGCGTGAAAATATAAATCACCGTTCGGATGAGCGCTGCAGAAAGACACAACCTCTCGATAGTGCTGTCCAAAAATCAAGCGTGTGGTGCGAGATCGGCTGCGATCACCTCTGGGTGTGCCCCCGGGGCCAGATTTCTTTTCGTAGGCGCAGTTGATGGTCTCGCACTAAGCATGCGTGCCGTGCTCGCGATGTGTATGCTGGCCCCGCCGGCCGCCCGCATGGAGCGCATCCGAGCGCAGGGTCAGGGCTTCCAGGAGACGCGCATAAGCGCTATGTCGTCTCCACCGATCGCCTTACATCGGTAACATCGACCACGATCGATTCGTAAATATCAAGTCTGCAGGTCGGTCTCCTACATTGCCATACATCGGCGCCGCCGCAGGTGTGATCGGCCGATGCTCGAATTTTTGAATGCAGTACCCCCTATCATTGCGGGTAACGCATTTGATACGAAGTTTCATATGCTGAGTGAAAGGTGTCATTCGGCCTGCAATATTGCGGGCCGAATGACAGTTTCAGGGGCAGATCACCACCAAGACGGTCAGTGAGTTCTTCGAAAAGGTTGGCCGTTCTACGCCGCACCTTCTCACCGCGTTCTTGCCCAACGACTGCCCGGCCTTACTTCGATGAACATCGAGATGATGAGCCATTTCATGAAACTCGATCGCTCTCTCCTGCGATCTTCGCACCGAGCTCGACCGCATGATCGCTCCTGCCGTCGTCATGGTGGACAAGCATGATTGGGCATGCCTTCCAAAGGCAGCGCGTGCGATCGCTCGCGGTACGCCAACGCTCGTCTTGTTGAATTTGAGGGCTCGGGCTACTCCACATTCTCCGAGGAGCCGGAGCTTTTTTCTGGAACCGGTCAACGCATTCCTAGTGAATTGAAAGGTTCGATTGGCGCAAACTGACCAGGAATGACGCTCCCCGCTACAAATGTAGCTTCATTGCAGGATGCCGAAACAGCGCGGCAACACGCACATAGCACATCTCACAAGGCGTTTAATCCTGCGTCCTTGTAGTCCGCAGCGACAGTGATCTGCCGCCCACGTTAGCGGATAAGTTAGTGCCCGCAGCGGAGATTTCTATGATCATGCAGCAATCGCTGGCCAGCGGAAGGCCAATCGCCGTGATCACAGGAGCTTCAAGTGGTATCGGGCTGGAGTTCGCCCGCCAATTGGCGTCGGAGTATGACCTCGTCCTTGTGGCCCGCCGCCAAGATATGCTGGAAGTCATAGCTGCCGAACTTGGTAACAAATTCGATACTCAGGTGCAGATTATGCCGGCAGACCTGACCAGGGAGGCCGAACTGTCGGTCGTTGCGGAGCGGGTCGCCGGTGAAAAAGACCTGGCTCTCCTCGTGAATTGCGCAGGGTTCGGGCTGGAGGGATATTTCTGGAACACCGGCCTTGCCGAGCAGGAGAGGATGCACCTCTTGCACGTCATGGCACCGATCAGGCTCAGCCATGCGGCACTGAAGAACCTCGTTGCGAAGGATTCCGGAGGCGTGATCAACGTGAGCTCTGTCGCAGGATTCGTCTGGTTTGGAAACGTCAGCTATGGGGCCACGAAGGCGTGGATGAATGCATTCGGGGACGGAGTGTGCGTCGACCTACGCGCCTCTGGTTCGAAGGTGACGATGCAGACCCTTGCCCCCGGTTATACGCATACGGAGTTTCAGCAGGCGATGGGCGTGGACCCCACGAAGGTTGCCCCGCCTGAATCGTGGTCGACAGCCAGCGACGTGGTCCGCGCCTCACTGGCGGGACTTAAACGAGGGAAGCATTTGGTGGTGCCGGGATGGCGTAACAGAGCGCTCATCGCACTGTTTGCCCTGCTGCCCTGGTCGTTGCGCCGGAGCTTGTTGGCCAACAGGGCTAGAGATTACAGCGCGGCGCTGCGCGATCGGGCTACTGATGCTTAGGATGGCTTCAGCGACCCTTTCTGCTACGCGCCCCTGCGTGGCCTGCCCGCGTCGCTCGCGCTTGACGGCCGAGTATCAACGCAAGGTGCGCGACACGAAGTCGATAAAGGCGCGCACCTTTGCGGCGGGAAGATGCCGCGAGGGATATAACGCGTATAGCGGGAAGGTCTCGTCGGGCCATTCCTGGAACAGGTTCACCAAGCTTCCGTCGGCGAGTGGCTCTTTCACTGCAATGGCGAGCACTTGACAGATTCCCGTGCCTGCAAGGCATTCCGTCAGCATCGTGCCGGCATCGCTCAGCACGAGCCGGGTCACGATCGGAATCGTGACAACTTTGCCGCCGCGGTGAAACTCCCATGCGTAGGGTCGACCGGTCTGAGGATCGCGAAAATCGATGCAGTGGTGCATCGGCAAGTCTTGCGGCGTGCGCGGTTTGCCGTGGCGATTGAGATAATCTGGCGACGCGACCGTGATCACCTGGATGTCCGCAAGTTTGCGGGCGATCAGCGAGGTCGCCAGCGGTTCACCGAACCGGACCGCGACATCGATGCCGTCCGCCACGAGATCGCCGACCTGCTCACGAGTGATAGTTTCCATTACGAGCTCTGGATATTGCGCGAGGAAGCCCCCCAGCTGTCCGGCAAGCACCAGACGCGAGAACAACGGATCGATATTCACCCGCAGGCGACCGCGCACCCTGGCGGCTGCGCCGGACGCATCAGCGGCCGCCTCTTCGATTTCCGCCAGCGACGGCCTTACGCGCTCGTAGAAACGCCGTCCCTCGTCCGTAAGTGCGACCGCACGGGTGGTGCGGTCAAGAAGCCGGACGCCGAGCCGAGCTTCGAGCCGCGCGATGGCATGGCTCACGCCGGAGGGCGACATCCCCAACGCTTCTCCGGCCCGCGAGAATCCACCGCTGGATATCACGGCGTCGAGCACAGTGACGCCGGTGAGCAGTCGTCCGTCCATAAGGGTTCCATTGGTGAAATCCAGTCAGCAATGGTGTGACGAAATCCCATTTCAGTCAAATGCCAATCAGTGAGATCAAGGACGCCTCGAGCGACCAACATAGGAGATGCCGCATGTTCGCCATCACCGGTGCCACCGGCAAGGTCGGAGGTGCAGTTGCCCGCACCTTGCTGGCAGCTAACCACCCCATTCGTGTCATCGTTCGCGATAGCGCCAAAGGCGAGCGCTGGGCAGCGCTCGGGGCCGAATTCGCCATCGCGGACAGCAACGATATCCGAGCAATGACGGCGGCCGTGTCGGGCTGCGCCGGCGCCTTCGTGATGCTGCCGCCGACCTTTGATCCGTCGCCTGACTTCCGTGAAGCTCGGCAGACGATCGAGGCGCTTCATCAGGCTCTCCTGGCGGCGCGCCCGCCGAAGGCCGTGGTACTCTCCACCATAGGCGCGGACGCGTTGCAGCCGAACCTGCTCAATCAGCTCAAGCTGCTCGAAGAAGGATTATCCGATCTGCCAATGCCGCTAACGTATCTGCGCGCGGCTTGGTTCATGGAGAATGCCGCATGGGACCTCGAGCCGGCCCGTAGGGAAGGCGCTATCTCGAGCTATCTGCAGCCTTTGGATAAACCTTTCCCGATGGTTTCCGCCGAAGACGTCGGTGTGAACGCGGCAGAGTTGTTGCTGGAAGACTGGTCGGGCCGGCGCATCGTCGAACTCGAAGGGCCGTGCCGCGTGTCACCGAACGACATCGCGGCTGCGATTGGCAGGTCGCTCGGACGTCAGGTGCGCGCACAAGTCGTGGCTCGCGATGACTGGGACCGCCTATTTCGTTCGCAAGGCATGATCAATCCGCTACCACGGGGTCAGATGCTGGACGGCTTTAATGAGGGCTGGATCGACTTCTCCGAGCGGGACGCGACGTCCCGGAAGGGCACCATAATGCTCGAGCAAGCGATCGCCGCCCTGGTTGCCACGGGCGGCGGCTGACGTCCGCGAATGCTCTTCGGCTAACACAACATGTCGCTCGAATGGAATCTGGGTTACTGCTCGAACCAGCATGTCAATGCAGTTCGTCGCACATAGAAGCGATTCCAGCTGCTCTCCGTTGTAAAGGCCGCATTTAATTTTGGTGTTAGCCGATCCTCGGCAGATTAGTTGTATGCGCCCAAGGCCATGACGAGATGTCGCGTAAAGCTGAGCAACTAAACATGTTAGCAGATGTCGGCCATATCATCGTCGTGGATGACGATCCCACCTTGCGGCAGATGATCGTCAGATATCTGGAAGATCAGAACATTTCGAGCAGATCAGCGTCCAACCGAGCCGAGTTGCACCGCCATCTCGAAGGATCGCAGCCTAGTCTGATCATTCTCGATCTTCGCCTCGGCAAGGAGGACGGACTGGACCTGCTGCGGGAGATACGCTCGCATTCCGACGTGCCTGTCATTATTACGACCGGGCATCGGCCCGATGAAATCGACCGCATCGTCGGCCTTGAACTCGGCGCGGACGACTACATCGTCAAGCCGTTCAGCCTGAGAGAACTGCTGGCGCGAGCCAGGGCCGTGCTGCGGCGGCACGAGATGGGTCGGGTTGCGCGCGCCCGGGATCCCGAGCGGGGCGGATATCGATTCAACGGCTGGAAGCTCGAACGCCGGGGGCGCAGGCTTATCGACGCCAGCAACGTCCCGGTCGCGCTGAGCAAAGGCGAATACGCCCTGCTGCTGGCCTTTCTCGAAGCGCCGCATCGTCCACTGAGCCGGGAGCATCTGCTTCAGGCGACACGCATTCACCAGGATATCTTCGACCGCAGCATCGACGTTCAGGTATTGCGGCTGCGACGCAAACTCGAAATGGACCCGAGCGCGCCGCGCGTTATCCAGACTGAGCGTGGCGTGGGCTACGTGTTCACGGTTCCAGTCGAGCCATTTTAGGCTGAAAAACGGTGCGATTCTTCCTTGTCCAAGGCTGCCGGCTGCGATTGTAACCCTTTCTCCTCTCACGGAGACACCCGCGTAACGACAGACCAGCAGAGTCCCTCCGCAAACATCGCCGTGAGGATACTATCATGCTGAAATCGCAAGTTCCTTCAAACGAAGTACAGGAGGCGCGACCTAGCGCCAGGTCGCTCTTTGCAATAGAGCCCGGTGCGCCCACCGCTCCTCGGCAGCCAACGGATCCTGGCGCTGAAGCTGAGCATACTGGGGGACGGTGGCTGGCCTTCTTAAGATTGGTTATGAAGGGCTTAGAGCTGTACGGCGCGTCGTTGTATCCGGCCGAGCTCTTGCTTGAAGTGCCGCCGTCAACGGACGTTGTTAGTCCGTCGGATCGGGCGGGGGGACGGCCGGATGCCATGATCCACGAGTTGGAAGGATCGCGCGCGTATCGCAAGAGTAGATCCCATCCGCAGAGCGGTATGTGAACCGACAAGTGTGCGCCGCGTCGATCGAATTGGCGGAATCCCGCGCGATCAGGCGCGAAGATATTAGCGCTTTGGCGCGGGAGCGAGACGTCAAAACGCACACTCGCAAGATGAACACCGAGCCGAATAATAGGTGCTGCCGTGATTTGGGATGCTGTTTACTTCTCGGTCGCCGCGATGGAATTCTGTCGCGCGACTGCCTATCACATTGTGTCACGCGTCTTGGGAAGCGGCAGGATCAACGTTATTCAACGAAAAGTGGCCAGAAAACGCGACCGATGTGGAGGCGAAGCCTCATTGATCAACAAGGCTTGATAGGTGCCGGTACCAATTTCATGGCGCCGGTCGTTGCTGATGCGTGAGGCGACACTTATGTGCGACGCGTGTCCAGGTCTGCCCACGCAACTATCGGCGTTCTGATGCGGTGGCGATCTGCTATTGCGATCTGTACGTTTCTCGTAGGTTGGCCCGAGTGGCTTCCGGCGCCGCCTTCGGCCCTACCGCAGTCGGCACTACACAGGCCGATAGCGAGCCGACAAGAGGAGCCTATTACGCCGATCCTAGCCCCTCCGCTGATCGATCCTCTAAGGGTGCAACTCGGCGAGCGCCTTTTCAACGATTCACGCTTGTCGGCGAACGATGCTCGCAGCTGTTCCTCATGCCATGACATCAACACGAACGGTGCGGGTGCGAAGGAACGTGATATGGACCCCGACGGCACGGAGCTTACGCTCAACACACTCACCGTCTTCAATTCGACACTCAACTTTCGCTTAGGCTGGGAAGGCAATTATCGCGACGTGGAGACGGCAGTCACAATGTCGCTGGTCAATCCCCGGATCATGGGGAGCAGCCTCGCCGACATCGCGGAAAAGCTCGACCGCGATATGGGGATACGCGATAGGTTCATGGCGGCTTACGGCATGGGTCCGAACGGCGAAAACATCGTGGACGCCCTCGTAAGCTTCGAGCGAACGCTACTCACGCCCGGCAGCAGATTCGATCGCTGGCTTATGGGAGATGAAGGCGCGTTGACTGCCGAGGAACTGGACGGATACGGTCTGTTCAAATCCATGGGCTGCGTTTCCTGTCATCAAGGCGTCAACGTCGGCGGCAATCTGTTTCAGCGTCACGGCATCTTTCATCCCTTGGCCTCGCTCGACCCGACGATCCTGCGTGTGCCGAGCCTGCGCAACGTGGCGACGACTGCGCCCTACTTTCACGACGGCAGCTCGCCCACGCTCGATGACGCCGTTCGGAAGATGGGATATGCGCAACTGAACGCGGTGCTGACAGATCGTCAGGTGAAAGCGATCGTTGCGTACCTCACCAGCCTGACGGGACAATATCGAGACGTGCCCGTTCGAGGTGGACCATGAGAGTCGCCATGGCGCTGGCCGGTGTCTCGCTTCAGCTGGCGCTCTCGACATGGCTTCTTCTGAGCGGCCTGAACCTTAACTCCGATCGCTATGACCGGCAGTTACAGGCACTTGCAGATTTCACCCGGTTCGAACGCGGCATAGGCCGTGAGGTGCTCACATCGCGCGCCGGTTTATCGCGGAACTATGACGCGCTGGTGAAAGCAGTACGCGACTACGAAGCCGCATTACAGGGGCTGCGCGAGAGCGCGGCTTCGGACCCCGAAGAAAATGCGGCGGTCGAGAGACTGGCCGCGCGCGCCGGCCGGCACGAACAATTAATCGAGCAATTCAAGAGCAGTAACGCGCTACTTGAAAATTCATTCGCCTATTTTGGCATGTTCGGGGCGCGGCTTTCATCTTCCGAAGACCAACCGCTGGCAACCGGGTTCTCCGCGCTTGCGGCAGCTATGCTGCAGCTCACGTTGAACACGTCGAGCAGTGCCGCTGGCGAGGTACAGTCGCGGCTCGACGGACTTGAGCGCTTGCATGCGTCGCCGGAGGAAGCCGCTTCGGTACGTGCCGTCATTGCACACGGGAAACTATTGCTCGATGTGCTTCCAGCCGTCGATTCAATTTTGAAGTTGCTGGTCGCCGAGGCGAGCAACCGTGAGCAGGATACGGTTCACGCGTTGATCATAAAGCGACAGCTCGCGGCTCGTGCCGCAGCGCGCCAGAACCGGCTTCTGCAGTATCTCACCTCGCTTCTGCTGCTCGGCGGGCTGGTATATTTCGGCCGATCTTTGCGAGCGCGCGCCAAGGCCCTGCGCCGACGCGCTGCTTTCGAGCACGTCATTGCCAACATCTCGATGCGGTTCATCGACACCCGCCATGTCGATCTCCCGACGCACGTGGAGAGCGCGCTCGAGGCGCTTGCCGGCTGTATTGGTGCCGACAGAGCCTACTTCGCCTGGCAAGCACCAACAACCTGCCACGCCTACCAGTGGACGCGCGAAGGCGTTAGCCGTGAGGAGAGTTGGCCGGAGCGCGCACTCGGTCTGGCTCGGTGGTTGGAAGCCGGCGAGGACGCGATCATCTATATTAGAAAAGTCAGGCCGTCGCATTCGTACGACGCGATGAGCCAGCTCGATGAAGCGGGGGTACGCGGCTGGTTGTGTATCAAGCCACTGATCGAGCAGCAACAAGACGCTATTCTTGGATTCGACGCCGTGCAGGTCGCAACGCTGAGCGATTGGGCGGAAATCGTGCTCTTTAGATTGGCTTTTGACGCCATTCGCAATGCGGTTCGTCGGGTGAGCCTCGAGCGTGAGATGGAGCGGTTGTACGCCAGGCTGCAACAGGCACGGCGGATGGAAACGATCGGGACGTTTGCCAGCGGGATCGCTCATAACTTCAACAATATCGTCGGGGCGATCCTAGGCTACGTCGAGCTGGCAGGGCCCGGCACGGCGCCAGGAAGCCGGTCAGCGACGAGCCTTAATGAGATCCGCCGGGCCGGTGAACGGGCTCGGGAGCTCGTAGGACAGATTCTGTCGTTTGGCCGCCGCAGCGGGGGCAGACAGGAGCTCGTCCGCATCGAGGTGCTGGTAGCAGAGACCACCGGTCTGCTGGCCGCATCATTACCCTCACATGCGAAACTAGCGGTTATTCAAAGCGTCAAGACGGCAACCGTATTAGGCGATCCGGCGCAATTGCAGCAGGTCATTATCAATCTCTGCAATAATGCTGCACAGGCGCTGGAAAAGCCCGGCTTAATCAAGCTGTGTGTTGCGAAGCGCGAGATCATCAGGCCGTTGCGCATCGGTCGCACCGATTTGGGCACCGGCCGCTTCACCGTTATTTCGGTTACCGACCCCGGACACGGTATGGATGACGCTACGCTGGAGCAGATCTTCGAGCCGTTCTTCACCACGCGCGCGGAGGGGACCGGCCTTGGGCTCGCAACGGTCCGCGAGATCGTCGAGCGACACGGAGGCGCCGTGGAGGTCCAGACCGCGCCTGGCACCGGCGCCCGCTTTGATGTCTGGTTGCCTTGCGGCGGGTCGATCGACCCGCCAAAGGCGCGGCAACCACCGCCTCTTGCTTTTCGCGGCGATGGAGAAACCATCCTGGTGCTTGAGGTCGACCGCAGACGGCTGCTGCATGACGAAGAACTCTTGGCAGCGCTCGGCTACGAACCAGTTGGATTCACGGAGCTGACCGCTGCTGAAGCGGCTTGCCGGGCTGCACGCCAGCGCTTCGATGCCGCGCTGGTATGTCACGTCCCCGGCGGTTCTTCCTTGGGACTGGCCGCGGTGTTGCATCAAGCAGTGCCCGACCTGCCGATCATCCTCGCGAGCCCCTCGACGCATGAATTCGCTGCGCACGTTTGGGCCGCTTCCGGTATCGCCGAGATGGTTCATCACCCCTTGTTATCTTCCGAACTTGCCGTGGCACTTGCGCGGTGTCTCGGAGCGACATCCTCCATCGGATAGTCCGGGCCGATAGCTCGTCGTCACCCGCATTCATCGATCTGACCTAGCCGTTTCAACGGTAACGCGACAGTGCGGTTGCGACGTTCCAGTGTAGCTCGCGCTTCCTATCAACCGCAGTTAGTCATTCCTCCGAGTGACCGAACACGATTGCGATAGGAAAGAGAGTAATGTCGAAACGACTTGTCCCCATTGCCGCTGGCTTGCTTCTGCTAGGTTCCGCAACTAGCCCGGCGATCGGCGCGTATAAGAGTAAAGCTGCCGAAGAGCCTATCGAGATTACGCTGGGTAATGCTTACGCGACAAAAGATTCGCGTCCGTTCAGCGGCGTTGCCGCCACCCATCGACAGCGGCGTCTACACAGCATCTCGTTAATCACTCGATTGCGAAATCCTGACTTGGATCTGCGGCGGCTGGACAAAGAGATTGATCGCAAGCTTATCATCTGTCGCGGCTGTTAGCGTGAACCTCCACAGCCCCATCGTCTTCATCATCCGACGCACTCATTCCGCGAACGATCGCGCCTCAATGGCGCCTTGATGAATTTCCGCCGTAACCAAATCGGAACAAGCCCGAAGCGTCGTCGTAGCGGCGCGCCACCATCCTATCTGCTCTTCGGCCGCTTCCATGGCCCTTGTTCGACATTAGAGGACTATCCCCATGAAGATTCTTATTGCTTCGACACCTGCTACCGGCCACCTCAATCCGTTGCTGGCGATCGCACGACTGCTCGTCGCGGAGGCGCACGAGATCGCCTTTCTGACCGGATCCGCGTTTCGTGCCCGCATCGAAGCCGCCGGCGCAAAGTTCTTTGCCTTTCCTGCGGGCGCGGACTTCGACCTGCGAGATGTTCTTTCGGTGGCGCCTGAATTGAAGGACATTGCTCCGGGCCTGGATTCGCTTCGTACGATCTGCGAGCGTATTTTCGTCGATGCCGTCCCTGCGCAACACCAGGGACTATGCGAAACGTTACAACACTTTGACGCTGACATTATTGTCGGCGACGACATGCTGTTCGGGGTCCTGCCGATGCTGCTTAGATCGCGAGAGATTCGGCCGCCGATCGTCCTGTGTGGAACATCCTTCCTGCACTGGGCCCGCGAAGACGGGGCACCAAACTTCCTCGGCCTGCCACCTGCGACATCGGATGTCCAACGGCAGGAATACGCCCTCGTTGCTAGTGAGTATGATGCCAACGTCGATCGCCCGGTGCTGGACCGCTTGAACAAAGTGCTGAAGACACTCGGCATTGGCCCAATGTCGGTGCCGCTTTTCCACTCGGTCGTCGAACTCGCTGATGCTTATATGCAGCTGTCGGTGCCGAGCTTCGAATTCCCACGCGAGTTTCCATCCTCGGTTTATTTCGTCGGAACGCCGCCTATCATCCCCGGTCAGGTAGCACTGCCGCCGTGGGCGCATGAACTTGATGGGTCACGCAAGGTCGTGCTCGTCACGCAGGGCACCGTCGCCAACCACGATCTCGGCCTCCTGGTCGGGCCCACGCTCGCCGCACTCTCCAACGAGCCCGACGTCCTGGTCGTCGCCACCGCAGGCGGCCGCTCGGTTGAAGACATCCCCGGAGCAATTCCGTCCAATGCCCGGCTTGCAAGCTATCTGCCATTCGAATGGTTACTACCGCATGTCGATGTGCTCGTCACCAACGGCGGCTTTGGCAGCGTCAATCAGGCCTTGAGTTCGGGAATTCCTCTGGTCACGGCCGGGATGACAGAGGATAAGGCCGACGTTAACGCTCGCGTCGCCTGGTCAGGCGTCGGCATCGATCTTGCGACGAACGTGCCGACGCCTGACGCGATTCGCGACGCCGTGCGGACGGTTCTCAATCTCCCCGCCTACCGTATGCGCGCCAAACGCATGGCCGACGAATTCGCGGGCATCGATACGCGAAAGGAGATCCTCCGGATAATCGGACGCCTCGCTGCGGATTGGCAGGTGTCACGACGTGCGGGCGCGATAATGGGCCACCAAGACCGACGCATGCGTTAATCCAGCTAAACATGCAGAGACGGGAAGCGCTGCTTCCCGTCTACGTCGAGAAACATCGCTGTCGGATGATCATGCATGAAAAATCAGCCCGCGTCGGCCAGCTTGACCTTGCTGCTTGGCGGTCTTGCAGCCGTGCCATATTCCGGTATCGATATCAACCTGCCGGCGCTATCCGCAACAGCGGCAGCACTAAGAGTAGGCCCGTCGAACGTGGGCCTCACAATCAGCGCCTTCATGCTTAGCCTCGCGCTTGCACCGTTGATATATGGACCGGTCTCCGACCGGGTCGGCCGCAAGCCTACCCTTGTTTTCGGCCTGACGCTGTTCGTCGCGGCCAGCCTCGCCTGCGCTTGCTCGCAGTCTCTGAAAATGTTGCTCGCCTTCCGCTTCTTCCAGGGAGCGGGCGCCGCCTGCACGACACTGACTTTTGCAATCGCTCGCGACCTGTTCGATGAAATGACCGCACGTGCAAAAATTGCTAATATAGTGATCGCCATCAACGTGGTGACCGTCATTGCCCCGAGCGCGGGTGCCGCTGTGCTCGCGATTGGCGATTGGCGTCTGATTTATGTCGTTCAGGCGTCAGCCGGTGTCGTCCTTCTAGCGATCGTGGTGGTTGGTTTTTCTGAGAGCGCAAAGCTCTGTCATGGCAGTGAGCTCCTGCCGTCGGCCATCATCAGGGACTACATCCGGTTCGCAACAGACCGCGTTTCGGTCGTCTTCACTCTGGTAGGAGCTGCCGGGGGCGCCACCGTGTTTGCCTATGTTACCGGGTCGTCGCTGTTCTTCGTCGGCGTCGTCGGCGTCGTCGGTCTGCGGCCAGGCCAGTACGCCATCATCTTCAGTGCGTGTTCGGCGGCCGTGATGTGCGGCGCCATCATAGACGGGCGCCTCGGACGCTGGGGCGCACTACCCGCGAAGACGATGACGGTCGGCCTCGGTCTCCTGTTCGCTTCGTCGAGTGCTATGCTAGCACTGACCCTGGCCGGGTTCTCCTCCACCGCTGCGTTCGCCACACTGCTAATGATCGTAGCGCTCGCCTTTGGGATTAGCCTGCCGAACATTATCAATGCGACCATGCAGTCATTGCCCGACATCGCGGGCACCGTCGGCGCCGCGGCGGGAAGCATTCAGATGATCTGTGGCTCGGGCGCGAGCAGTCTGGTTGCAGTCTTCTTTGACGGCCGCTCGGCTCTTTCGATGGTGGCGGTCATGGCTATCTCGTCGCTGCTCGCGCTGTCGCTATATCTCATGGCTCCGATCCCAGCGCCGCCGCGACTTCCATAGATCCTCCCGGATCGCAACCGCGACGCAGACCTGGCCGGAGCCCTCCGACCGCGATTGCTTAGTGTTCGCCCGGGGGCGACGGTTGCTTAGGCGGCGTTCCGGTCGCGTTGCCATTGGCTTGCCAACGCGACGGCCATGGAGCCAGTCTCACTCGGTCACATAGTGATCAGCGAAGAACTGACGCAGCAGCATCTTCTGGACCTTGCCTGTTGCGCCATAACTTAGAGATTCGACGAACACGACGTCGTCAGGAATCCACCATTTTGCTACACGTCCGCCGAGGTACTGCTTGATGTCGTCAACCGATAAGCTCGCGCCGGGTTTGGGGACCACCACTAGAAGCGGTCGCTCGTCCCATTTGGGATGCGGTATGCCGACCACGACGGCCTCCAACACGCCTGGATATCCGGCGACCAGGTTCTCAATGTCGATCGAGCTGATCCATTCGCCTCCGGATTTGATGACGTCTTTGGAGCGATCTGTAAGCCCGATGTTGTTATCGCTGTCCATCATCGCCAGATCGCCGGTATCGAACCAGCCATCTTCAAGGATTTCGTTGTCATCTCGAAAATAGCTGGCGATCACCCAAGGACCCCGGACCATGAGTCGGCCGCTGGTTTTCCCGTCACGAGGCAGTTCCTGGCCATTCTGGTCGGCAATCTTCACATCAACACCGTAAATTGGCTGCCCTTGCGAGATCTTACCTTTGAGCTGCTGCAGAGCATCAAGGGTGGCTTTCCGGCGGGACGGCTGGGGGCTCGTGCCTGAAGGACTGGTCTCGGTCATGCCCCAGACGTGGTTGACGGCAACACCCATCTTCTCGAAACCCTCGATAAGGCTCGGCGTCGGCGCTGAACCGGCGATCACAATACGCTTTAGCGTCTGCGGCCTCGTGTCGAGCGTTTCATAATGCCGTAGTAGATTGGCATAATGCGTCGGCACGCCGGCCGTTACCGTCACGCCTTCAGCTTCGATCAATTCGGCGATGGAACGGCCATCCACCTGCGGACCAGGCAGCACAAACTTAGCGCCGATCATGGGGGCCGCATGGGTAAGCCCCCACGCCCCGTTTGCATGAAACATCGGTGTGATCGGCAGGATCGTATCCTGCACCGAATATCCCATTGCATAGGCACCGGTGATCGAGAGGCAATGCAGCACGTCAGACCGATGCGAATAAAGTACGCCTTTCGGGTTTCCCGTTGTGCCCGACGTGTAGAACAGGGACGATGCCGACATTTCGTCGAATACCGGCCACTCAAAACCGTCCCAGCCCTCCTGAAGAAACTCTTCATAGCAGACGAGGTGTGGAAGAGCCGTCGATTTCGGCATATGTGCACGGTCAACCATTAGCACAAACAGACCGACACTCGGCATTTCCGGTGCGAGCGCCTCGACTATAGGTAGGAAACTGACGTCAAAGAACAGAGCTTTGTCCTCGGCATGATTTACGGTGTAGGCGATCTGAGCAAGGGCAAGACGCGGATTGATCGCATGCCAGACCGCGCCGAGCCCTGTAACGCAATATTCCAGCTCGAAGTGCCGATACGTGTTCCAAGCGAGCGTAGCTACGCGATCACCCGGCCCAACGTCTCGACTGCGCAACGTGTCAGCCAGCTTTCTAGTGCGCCGCGCCGCATCGCCGTACGTATAACGATGAATTGGACCATCCGCCCGGCGCGATACGATCTCGGTACTCGCATGAAACCGTTCCGCATGCTTGATGAGCGATGAGAGCAGAAGCGGTTGGTTTTGCATCAAGCCTTTCACGACGTCTCTCCTGTACATATACGGTAGGACTATTGTTCGGAGGACGCGCTCAGCGCCTCGCTAATCAGGCTCCATCTAGTTCCCGTCCAGCGCTGCAGCCGTAGCTGTGCGAAATTCGTATTCACAGAGCCGGACGTGTTGACTTCAATTCCGGGCAACACTAGTGGCAACTGCGGCTCGTGAAGGCTCTTTGCCTGTTTCGTGATGTTCTCTCGTGAGAGGTCGTCGCCACATTTCTCGATGAGCCGTTCCAGCAATACCCCTTGCGTGTAGCCCAGCGCGTAACTGCTGTCTGAAACGTTGATGCCCGGCATGTATTTCTCTACGAAAGAAAGAAAGCGTTTTACGTCGTCATCCTGCTGCCAACGCGGATCGGTTGGATCCTTCATCATTGATCCCGCAACGACGCCAGTCGACACATCGAGGCCCGCCGGTGCGAGCGTGGCACCGACCATCGCGGAGGGGTAATTCAAAACGATCAACGCTTTCCAGTTCAACTGGTGGGCCTTTATGATCGCTTGCGCCGCGAATTTCGGAGTGCCTGCGACGAGCAGCGCCTCGGCGCCTGAGTTCTTCAGGTTAACGATCTGTGATTCAATTGTCGGCTCGGTGACCTCATACGAAGCGGTCACAATTTTTCTGACGAATTCGGCTTTAAAGAACTCTCTGAACGCGTTGACGTAATCTTTACCGAGGTCATCGTTTTGATAAAGTATGGCGTACTTTGCATTCGGGAGCGTTTTGGCGAGATATTTGGCGTAGATCTTTCCTTCTGTTTCGTAGCTGACAAGGCTTGTCGTCGACAGCGGGTAACTGTTGACATCCGTGAATTTGCTTGCTCCCGAGACTATGCCGATGCTCGGTATGCCCTTGGATCCGTAATATTTAGCCGTAGCCGAGCTCCCGGACGTTCCGAGCTGACTGAAGATGAAGGCCACCTCGTCCCGCTCGACGAGTTCACGGGCATGCTCGACCGCTTTCGAAGGGTTATAAGCATCATCAAAGGCCACGTAGTTGATCTTGCGGCCGTGAACTCCGCCGCGATCGTTGACGGATTGAACGTAAGAAAGCAGGCTGCGACCGACCTCACCGACGGACGATGCCGGTCCGCTGAAGGGGAAGATCCCGCCGACCTTGATCTCGGTCGGGGTAACGCCCGGCAGGTCACCAGCAACTGCGGGCGAGATCAACGTCGCTGCGAGCACGCAGGCGGTCACAAACGACCGATGCTTGGCGTCTCCTCCAACGTAGACGTTAAGCAGTGCAAACGGACTATCCATTGGCGGCTCCTCCTCCATTATTCGCTTCAGATGGGCGTGGTTGATCAGGCTGCGCTGCTAATTCCAGTCCACATGTCGATGCGATCGTAGCGCTTGCCAATTATTGGGTGCCTACGTTGCGCATCTGTTTTAGCGGTGGAAGGTAACGGCTACCGTTGAAACATTCTCCGAAGCAATCAGATGCGATCAGTGCGAAGGTCGCAAAAGATCGTTCATGGTCGCGGCGCCTCCGACCTGGTTAGGATCTGCGGCGTAGAGTTGCGCGTGCTCACGTAACAATGCCGAGCTTGTTACTAGCTTCACCGGAATGCAATTGAACTGGCCGTATGCAGACAGGAAAGCCGAGCCAGACTGCGTTAGACACGGCGGGTCTTCGCGCCATCCATCAGGTTCTTGATAACGGTGCGATCTTTATTGATTCGCTTGCCTTGCGTATTGTTGGAAGAGATGCCGAGAGCATACGCCGATGCGGACTCGTATGAGGCGATGCGGAAGATGCGGTGGCTGATGGCCATAAGGGCGCGCGTCGCCGAAGATGCTCTGACCGCCATGGTGGCGAAGCGAAGCGTAGAGCAACTGGTGATCCTCGGCGCGGGCCTGGATACTTACGCCTACCGGGAGGATCTGGCGGAAAAGCTGCGCATCTTCGAAGTCGACAGTCCCGAGACTCAGTTATGGAAGTGCGAGCTGCTCCGCAAAGCCGCCATTGAATTGCCGAGCAATCTCGCCTTCGTATCGATCGATTTCGAACGCGAGTTGTCGCCGGTGGCTTTAGACGCTGCAAGCTTCGATTCAACACAGCCTAAGTTTTTCTCGGTGTTTCGCAGCTTTTCGAGCCGAGCGAACTGGGCACCAGTCTCGCAATCCTCGGCCTTAGTAACACCGTAGACCTCGGGCCACTTGAACTAACGAGACGCTTCCTGGCACAAACCGGACAGTCGGCTTTTAGTGGAGCACATATCGTGGTTGCCCGGACGGACAGAGTTGAACTGTCCAGTCGTTGAGGGCATTCATCGGAAACGCATGCCAGTATTTTCGTGATTGCGATGCAAGATAAGACGAAGTGCTTGAGATGCCGGCACCCGATGTCTTTGGATCAATTTTTCCCGACGACGGTGTAGTCGTGAGAGTCTATAGCTGTGAGAAATGCAAATATATTCACGTCGATGCAGCAAAGCATGAAAGAGACGGCAATCAGCAAGCTGTGGGTTAGGCTGGTCTGTACAAAGTAGGTTCGGCAGCAGTAATGACTAGGCTGAGATCACACCTGAAATTCTTTGCGCAGGACTTCCATGACCACCTCCCCGCTATCGAGTAAATGGGACATGGCCTCTTCCGGACTCAGTGGCTTACTTGGAATCTGCGAGCAGCGATGGCGAACCCGCGGATAGCCATAGCGTGTTTAATTTTGGTAGTCCTGATGGCGGCCTTCTTCGTGGCCGATATGCACACCTCATGCAAACAAGAGCATGGGCCGGACTACAAGTGCTTTCCAGGCGGGCGCCGACTGGTTCGCTAAGTGCCGCTTGTGAACCGAGGGTTGGCGCCTCTTGCAGCCTGTCGCCGCGTTCGCTCGATCCCATCATTGATTTCACCGTGGCAGGCTTCGACGGCCAGCTCGCGCGAGCGGAACTTGACCGGTCCCTGCACCGTGAGACCATCAAAGCAATCTGCGCTTCTCCCGGTGTCGAGATGTATAATGTGGGCTTCACTGCACAACCACTTGTCAAACGCGGAGACGCTTATCGAGGTATTCTATACAACTGCTTGGTACTCTTAGCAGACAAGATGACGCGCTTAGCCGCCCTGAATCTAGAGCGCCGCCTGTGGTCAGCGATTGCCGCGCAAGATAAGCGAACGGCAATCTATCGAAAATGCGTGCAAAGTCACCAAGTGAGCAAATACAGTCCAAGTTATGGTGGCGCTTCGAAAGAACGTGAAAACGATCTGATACATGGAGTCTATATTGTCTGGTGGGCACCCTATGCCTGAGCAGGAGCCAAGCCTTGACCGATTGCAAACTCAGAGAACCGGAGACGTCACGATGAGTCTTTTTAGGAGAGTTGCGCTGCTGATCGCAGCAACGCTGCTTTTCGTCATTCTCGACGTGATTTTTGCGATCGTCTGTATGTTTGTCCACTCAAAACTTTGGCTTGGACGGGTGGATATCACCGCCTACCACACGGCGGCAATCCTGATTTGGCCAATGCTGCTGGGGGGATTGGTATCCTGCCCAGGACTCTACTGGGTGTGGAAGAGGTCCGGCGAAGATAGAGCCAGACCGCTCCAGCAAGGATGACGCCCGCCCCAGCGTCGGCTAAAAAGCGCATTGGCACACTCTCCAGAGTAGCTCGTAGCCTTTCGGCCTTTTTGCCTTTTTTCGAACGCATGCCCGCGGTTTGGTGGGGTCAATCCTGTACTCGCCGTCGGTGCCGTGTTGTGGGATGAGTTGCCCCAGTAACCGTTGAGTTCTCAATACAATGATTGGGAGGCTCTGACCAAGCTGGAAGGCCAGTTCAGAACCCATCGTAAATGGAACGTGCCTGAAAATCGGGGGAGCACCCATGAAAGCACTCTTATCAATTGCGATAGTCGCGGCTCTTACATGCGGCACGTTGTCCGCGGGAGCAGCAGAACCGCTCAGACAGCAGCTGGTAGGCACTTGGAGCGTCATTTCATTTGTAAACGAGAATGAAAAGACCGGGAAAACAACCAAAGCGTTTGGTTCGGATCCGAAAGGATATTTCATGTTCGATGCAGGAGGTCACTTCTCGATCAATCTCATCCGTGCGCGACGACCAAAATTTGGCAACCGCGACTTTCCGACGAGCGGCGAAGGCAGAGCCGCTCTGGAGGGAATGATCGTGATGTTTGGCGACTATAAGGTCAATGAAACTGACAGTTCAATATCGTTGCACATTATCGGTGGCAGCTTTCCCGCGTGGGACAACACGAATAAGAAGCGTTTCATCGCGATCAGAAACGATGAGCTCACGTATAAGAATCCGACACCGGCAACCGGTGGGGGTACCGCTGTGGTGACTCTGAAACGTGCGCCAAGCGCAACTGATTGAAATTGGGCAATCGGCCGGCTTCTTAATTGCTCGGGCGCGATCTTAGTCTGCCAGCGCGAACTTCAGGTGCAGCGGCGCTAGAACGTCATGCGCTCTGCCGAAGCCATGACGTGTTGGTGCAGGCTTCAGAACGCCGAACGTCCAGTTAGGGCCAGAGTTATCACGCGGGCAGAGTCGAATGATTCGGACCGAACGGATGTCTTTCGTATACGGATTGGTGTGCAGCGCGCGAAGGCACTCTCCTTCGAGTTCGGCAGCCGACCTCTGCGAGATGGCATCCATGATTGCATCAGTCCAATGGCTTGTCGTCGTCGATCGACGGCTGCTCCTCAAGCGAGCAGATATCGCCGCCTCCAAAGTGTTCTTCGGGCGGCCGGTGCTCTGATTGCAACAATGAATCGCGTCGTATTGGTGGGGGCGTCAGTTGGTCAATAATCACGATAGGATGGCGCTTCATGTGCGTTCCTTCCTTGTTTGGAGTGCTCCACTAATCAAAACACGATGCTTATGGCTGATGGAGGCTTATTACCGTTCGAGAGCCGATCGTTTTTCTTTCACGTCTGAGGTCAGATTAGACTGCTGAGCGGGTTGACCCAGCCGCGAGATCAAGGAGCGCTTGGCTAAAAGCTTTCGTCTTCTCACGGACCATGAGTCATCCCATGCGGCCGTCCCGCCAAGCATAGAAACTTGCATACGCAATGCGACGACCGGCTCGCTTCGAAGCGGAGAAGGGAAGCTTCAGTCATTGCGACAAGAGAGTTACAAACATGGTTGGCTCCGCGCCCTTGAGCACCCGCTCAACAGACGGGATCAGGTTGAAACATCGCCTACTCAGCATCGTTCCCTGCCAACGATCGGAGCATATCGTTCCAACTAGATCGGCATGCCATTCTACTTGTGGGACAAGGTGTCAAACTCTGGGAGTGACGCCCGCCAAAATGGCGGAATGGGAACGTTACGATCCGCGAGCCGTTCTTCATCCATGGCGGCAATGTGCGGCCACAAGGATGTGTCCCATGCCAACCGATCAAGAAACAGCCGTTGCCACACATGAAACTCCACAGACCGATCACACGCCTGTCCCAGCCAACTAGGGATCTCGGGGAGCTCCGAATACCTTCCAGGTATTCTTTTCTCGCAACCGCCGCTTAAGTTTTACGCGGCATTGTTCACTACGGTGATCGCTCGTGCCGGATGACGGCAGACTCTGCATCCAGGGAGGCGAACTTGACGTCAGCCCAAGTCATTATTGCCGCACCTGAAGGCTGGCCGTCATTCGACTTAGCGTCGCTGGGCGCGAGCGTGCTAACGTTCGGAATCGCGGTGGGGCTTGTGATCTGGTTGCTTGAAATCCGATCGCATGAGCGCACAAAAAAACCCGCCGAGGACGAATTCGGCGGGTCTTAGTCGCGGTCCGAATACGAAGGCCGCTTGGAGCTAGCCTCTACGTCAAAGCTTAATGAACTGATCTCCTTGCCACTGCTTAAGACGCATCACCCACTTGGGTTACACGCCGCTAGATAACGACCGTACTCCCGCAGCTTCTGCCCCTCGCTAAAACCAACGCAGCGATCTTCTTAGTCGGCTCACAGGGCCTCGAACAGTAACCGTAGGCTCACCGTAGCGACCGCCGCCAGCTGGACCGCAAGCGCGGCGGCGAGTTCCGCTTCTTGCCTCTGATCGTGCGTGTCTGTCCACCATTGACCGATTCTGCTCTGCATATCTGATCCTGGCAATTCGCTCTTGATGACCCGGTACGCATCCGCTTCGTTACGGCATGCGCGTTCTTTCAATGATGATGGCGGCGATGACAGCTGTGGCGCTCATTGCGTCCGCAGTATTCTTGCTGTCAGTGGCCTGGCTCTAGGCATCACAAGAGCATTAAGGGCAAGCCCAGCACCAGCAGGAAAATGACGAGGACGCCAAGTCCCAGATTATCGTCGCCATTTACTTCTCTTGAGGCCGTCGGTTCGACCGTCGACATTTTTCAGCCTGACAATAAGCCAGCCACTTATCGACGAGCCATCCAATGCCCGCCTGCTGGCGCCTTAGATATATTTGATTTCCGCCCATCACCATCGTTATGGCCTCTCTACGAGGCCGCTTGAAGCGTGCGCGCTTCGAGAGCTTCCATGTATTGAGCAATGGCTCTGTTTGAGAGTAGCAAACGGCTCCTTACTCCCTGCCGGATCATGGTTTCAACCGAGTGGAGTAGAGTGTGCGAGCAGAACTCTGCGTCCTCGATCTCGCCTGCCCGTTCCAGATAATCCCATGCAATTTGGATCGCCTCTTCCATGAGGACAGCGAGGTGAACCAGTTGGCCAGGATTGTTTCTCATGCCTATTCAAACGGCACAAATTGGATTCGTTCCCCGCACACGGGGAACACACGATTAAACCGGAGGTTACGAACATATAAATGAAAGGACAGGCCATGAGCGCCGAGAAAACAAACCCGCCAAGCGATGACGACCGCGATAAGCAGGACTGGGGTAAGCAATCACAGAGTAACGAGCCCTGGAGCCAGAACGCTCAGAATACCACTCACCCGAGCCTGCCTGATACGCCAAAGCCGGACTTGGAGAAGTGGAAAGAAACTAAAACCCACTGACAATAAAAAGCCCGCCGCACTGGAGGACTCCGATGCGACGGACCTTTTCGAAGTCGCGTTGGGGTGCGGCCTCAATGATTGCTACGCACGGACTCAGGCAAACTTTCAAAAGATAACTCGCCGGCCGAACGGAACGTAGCGTGCGTCAGCCCATTACTGCAGTACGAAACAACCACGAGGATATTCAAATGAAGAAATTTGTCATCGCTGCCGCGATTGTTGGGCTTTCCGCCACTGCGTCCTTCGCTCAAGCCGGCGCCAACCCGAGTGCTCCGCAGCCCGGCTCAACCGGCGCAGGCGTCAATCAACCCGCTACTACTTCAACCGGGACGGCTGTTGATCGTCCTGACACTATGAAGAAGGATGGGATGTCCGGTACGAGCGGCATGAGCAACACTGGCACGAACAACAACATGCAGCAGGGCGGCGCGTCCAAGGATGGTATGGGCCAGCAGAATAAGGGCAGCATGTCCAAGTAAGGGCTAAGCGTCGAAGCCGCGCTGTGGAGACAGCGCGGCTACCCCGGCATTCGCCGGGCCAAAGCGTCACGTCCAGTAGCTAATCAGATTTCGCCTTTTTTCTTTGCCAGGTCGGCCAAACGGCTCAGGCCAGCTCGGCCGCAGCCTTCTGCATGTTCACCGACATATCGGCGGTCACCGTGCTCTGTTCTTCGACCGCTGCTGCTGTCGAGTTGACGAACTCGTTGACTTCCTCGATCGCCGTCTTGATGGCGCCGAGGGCGCTGACCACGTCGCCGCTGACGCCATTAAGCCCATCGATCTCGGCGGTGATCTTGTCGGTCGCCTGCTTCGCCTGGTTGGCGAGGTTCTTCACTTCCGATGCAACGACGGCAAAGCCGCGGCCTGCCTCGCCCGCGCGGGCGGACTCGATCGTTGCATTGAGCGCCAGCAGATTGATCTGGCTCGTGATGTTGCCGATCAACTCGACAATGCCACCCATTGCCAGCGCCGCGTCATTCAGCCGCTGCGCCTGCGCGTCAGCCGTTTGAACGCGCTCGGCGGCGACGGTCGCCGTGAGACGCGACTTGACCATGGTCTCGGAAATCTCCCGGATCGACGCGCTCATCTCCTCGCTGCCCGACGCCACCGAGTCGATCAGCGCGCGGGCGCGAGTCGCCTTGATCCGGCCGATCGCCAGCGCGGTGGTGTCGGTCGCATATTTCACGACCTTGAACGGCTTGCCATTGAGATCGAGGATCGGATTGTAGGAGGCCTGGATCCAGATCTCGCGACCGCCCTTGCCGACCCGCTTGTATTCGGCCGACTGATACTGGCCCTGATTGAGCCGCGCCCAGAAGTCTGCATAAGCAGCACCGCTCCGCTCGGCGGGCTCGACGAACATGCTGTGATGACGGCCAACGATCTCGCTAGACGAATAGCCGACGGCATCGAGGAAATTCTGGTTGGCCTTGACGATGGTGCCATCCATGCGGAATTCGATGACCGCCTGCGATTTTTCGATCGCTTCGATCTGCCCGCCATTGTCGGCCGAGACCAGTTTCTGTTTCGTCACATCCGTCGCGAATTTGACAATCTTGAACGGTCTGCCGCCTTCATCGAGAATCGGATTGTAGGTCGCGAGTATCCAGATTTCCTTGCCGCCCTTGCCGATGCGCTTGTACTCGGCCGCCTGATAATCGCCGCGATTGAGACTGTCCCAGAATGCACGATATGCGGCGCTCTCGCTCTCTGCGGGCGGCACGAACATCCGGTGATGCTTGCCCTGAATTTCCGGCAGTGCATATCCGACCGTCCCGAGAAAATTATCATTCGCGGTAATGATCGTGCCATCCATGTTGAACTCGATCACGGCTTGCGCGCGATCGATGGCGGCGATCTTGCCGTCCGCCTCCATGCTGCGGATTTTCTCGGCAGTGATATCTGTTGCAAATTTGATGACGCCGATCGGCTTGCCGCTTTTATCCAGCACCGGATTATAGGTCGCTTGGATCCAGATCTCCTTGCCCCCCTTGCCGACGCGCTTGTATTGCGCCGACTGGAAGTCCCCTCTGCCGAGCTTTTTCCAAAACTCGAGATAGCCAGTGCTGTCGCGAACTGCCGGTTCCACGAACATGCTGTGCTGCTTGCCGCGGATTTCCTTGAGCGTGTAACCAAGCGTCCTCAGGAAGTTCTCGTTGGCTGTAACGATAGTGCCGTCGAGTTTGAATTCAATGACTGCCTGCGAGCGGCTGATGGCATCCGCCTGCGCTTGGGCGGATTGGTGTGATTTATCTTTGAGAAAATGAAGCAATATGGCCCCCCGGCCCGCCGATCTTCGACAAGTTCCGCGAAAAACCTGCGGCAACAACCAGGGGTATATTGCTACGCCCCAGTTACCAAATTGGTAAGGGCCGCCTGTTTCGTTTTTTATTCGACCATTCGTTTTTGTGATGTGCGTTAGGCGACTACCGATTCGTACTCACTCTGGGCTCGACTGATCGTCCGCGACATCTACGGCGGTCGGCTGCGCGAGCTGCTGGAAACGGGCTTGGCGGCGGTCGTAGAGATCAGGTGAAGCTGACCGAGGTGGATATCGGAATAGGAACCACCTGCCGAGCGATTTGACTCTCAAGACAAGGGAGGTTGCCATGAAGCGGCTTGCTGCGATTGCTCTCTGTGGATCCCTGTTACTTGGCGCATCGACTATGGCGAGAGCCGATCAGCCTGGTCCGGACTGGATGCCGATGGAGCAAGGGGAAGGTCCTGCAGTCCGGCTACTCGCAAGTTACCAAGATCGAGGCCGACGATGGTCGCTGGGAAGGTATAGGTATAAAGAACGGTCAGAAGATGGAGTTTTATGCGGATCCAAAGACGGGCTTGCTCGTCTCTGAAAAGCTTGATGACTAGCCTGCACAGCAGGGGCTCAGGCGGAAGCTATTTCGTGCGGAATGCTTCAGCTAGATACCGCATTCGCTCTGCATGCTCGGTATCTTCCGAGTGCAGAGCTACGGCTTCAGCCTTATCGGCCTGCTTCCTCAGTGAATTCGTTGGCTTCATGCCGCCGTTTATACCAAGGCGGGAGGTTGCTGCACCGCAAAGGGTCAGTTGGAAGACGTAGGTTTTCATACCGTCGCTATACTGGCTATGGCCTCCTGTCCCTCGCTATCTGGTCTGCCTTTTGCTGATAGTAGTTGAGCAGGTGAACACGTATCGCCGAAGACAGGTTTCCGCGGCCCGCCGCCGGACCAATCTCAGAGACCAGTTCACCCAAGCTCATAGAGCGCTCCGCCGCTAAATGCTTGAGGGCGCGCCAAAAGGCGGATTCAAGGCTGATGCTGGTACGCGCACCGTCGATGAGAACCGAATGCTTTTGGACAAGCGAAGGCAGCGGCGAAGTGTTTCGCATCCCGAAATACTAATCGCGGAAATCGAATTCGCGATGCGCGTTAGAGTCGCACATTGTGTTAGCCTTGGCTGCGCGCCCTGGGTAGGGGGTGACGCGCCCACCCGCCCTCACCCGCGGGCTTTTACACCGCGGAGAATTAGGCACTGCTCAAATCCCCAGGCACGTCCCCGATCCGACTCCAAATCCTGGCGCTCGCAACGAGCAGCATGGTGACGGTCCGCCGACCGACGCGACTTGGCGGCGGCGTAACTTGCAAGTGTCAATAACGCTGACCGAAAGCCACAATCTCGGACGGTTGCCTCAAGTAGCTCTTCATGAGACCCTGCGTTATTGGCCGAGCCTTAGAGCCTGGGCTTATGACCCCGGTGCCGGCGATGCGTGACTCTCTTCGACTCGTGCGGGAGTTCAGATGACGCAAAACAACACGGTGGCGCAGACCCGTAACAACATTTCGGTGGCGTTGGTCGTCAACGGCATCGGACAGCAGTTTACCGTTGCGCCTTGGACGACATTGCTTGACGCGCTCCGTGATCATCTCGACCTAACCGGTACGAAAAAGGGTTGCGACCATGGTCAGTGCGGCGCTTGCACGGTGCTGGTTGATGGTCGCCGCGTCAATTCGTGCCTGACGCTCGTGGTCATGAAGGACGGCGCAGAAGTGACCACGATTGAAGGCCTTGCGCCCAGCGTTGGTCTGCATCCGCTGCAACAGGCCTTCATCGACCACGACGCCTTCCAATGCGGGTACTGTACCCCCGGACAGATTTGCTCGGCGGCAGCGCTAATCGCCGAAGGCAAGGCGAAGACCGACGACGAAATCCGCGAGCTAATGAGCGGCAATCTATGCCGCTGTGCCGCCTATCCCAACATTGTTGCAGCGATCAGGCAGGCAATCTCCGTGATGGTTGAAAAGCCATGATCAATTTTCATTATTCGCGCGCAAGCGACGTTGCAGACGCATTGCAGCAGATCAGGGCGGACCCGGCCGCCAAATTTATCGCTGGCGGCACAAACCTGCTCGACCTGATGAAAGAGGATGTCGAGCGCCCGACCCTGCTGATCGACATCACGCGCCTACCGCTCAAGACCGTTGAGGAGACATCTGGCGGCGGTGTCCGGATTGGAGCACTCGTACCCAATAGCGACCTCTCCTACCACCCTCTGATCGAGCAGCGGTACCCGGTCGTTTCCAGCGCTATCCGGGCCGGTGCCTCGCAACAATTGCGCAATATGGCCTCGACCGGTGGGAATTTGCTGCAACGGACGCGCTGCGCCTATTTCTACGATACGGTGACGCCGTGCAACAAGCGGACACCCGGCAGCGGCTGCTCCGCAATCGATGGCATTAATCGGGGGCATGCAATCCTGGGCACAAGCGAGGCCTGCATCGCCACGCACCCGTCCGACATGTGCGTGGCGCTGGTGGCCTTGGAGGCGACGGTTCACGTTGCGGGGCCCAAAGGTGAACGCGCGATTGCCATTGCGGACTTCCACCGGCTCCCCGGCGACACACCGCAGCGCGACACCAATTTGGACCGTGATGAAATCATCACTGCGATTGAACTCCCCGCGCAAGGCTTCGCCAAAAATTACACTTACCTTAAAATACGCGACCGCCTCTCTTACGCCTTCGCGCTTGTGTCAGTCGCGGTCGGACTAGAGATGGATGGCCGCACCATTCGCCAAGCACGACTCGCACTCGGTGGAGTCGCGCACAAGCCGTGGCGGGATTTCGCAGCCGAAGCGGCCTTGAATGGTCAGGTTGCGAGCCCGGAGACTTTTAGGCGCGCCGCCGATGTGCTGCTACGAGACGCCAAGGGCCTTGCCCACAACACCTTCAAGATCGAACTGGCGCGCCAAGCGACAGTACGCGCGCTGACGCAAGCTGCGAATGCCACACCGCAGTCGCAATCGAGCAAGAAGGTCGCGTGAGGGCGCGATGCCCCAATTCACTGCTCCCCGTCCTCCGCGCGAAGGCGACACCAGCCGCCGCAGCGTCCTGCAGGGTGCTGTTGCGCTTGGGGCGCTCGGAACCGGACGAGCCGCAGGCGCGGTGCCTAATTTCGCAGTCGCAGTCGATCACAAGAGCCAAGTGAGCAAGCCAATGACGTCTTACATCGGTACTGCGACCTCTCGAATTGATGGACACGCGAAGGTAACGGGCGGGGCTAAATACGCCGCCGAATTCAACGTGCCTGGCCTTGTCCACGCTTTCGTCGTCGGATCGACCATCGCTAAAGGACGGATCTTGCGTATCGATGCGAGCGAGGCGCTTCGCGTCGAGGGCGTGATCGATGTTCTAACGCACGAAAAACGGCCGCGCATGGCCGACACCGACCAAGCTTACAAAGACGATGTGGCACCGGAGGGCACGCCGTTCCGCCCGCTGTATGACGGCAGGATCCTATTCAACGGACAACCGGTTGCCCTTGTGCTTGCGGAGGGGTGGGAGATTGCGCGCTTAGCCGCCTCACTGGTGCGCGTGGAGTACGAACAGGAAGCACACGTCACGGACCTGCATCGTCAGCGTGAGGCCGCCTTTGCATTGCCTGAACCGGCAAAATCGCGGGGCAATGCAGCAGAAGCCTTTGCCGCGGCCGACATACGCCACCAAGGCGAGTATTTCGTCCCGGTCGAGCATCATAATCCCATGGAACCGTTTGCGTCGACGGTGACATGGGACGGCGGTGGCAAGCTGACGGTCTATGACAAAACCCAAGGCGTGCAGAATGTTCAGCGCTATGTATGCAGCATATTCGACATGAAACCGGACCATGTGCGCGTCGTATCGCCCTTTGTTGGTGGGGCATTCGGCTCAGGACTGCGCCCGCAGTATCAGGTGGTCCTGGCCGTACTGGCGGCCCGCGCGCTGGAGCGCTCCGTCCGTCTTGTTCTGACGCGCCAGCAGATGTACTCGCTCGGCTACCGCCCCGCCATGCTTCAGCGGGTTGAACTGGGCGCGACTACCGGCGGAATACTCAATGCAATCACGCACGATGCGATTACGGTGACGTCGCAATACGAAGATTTCTACCGGAACGAGACCACCTGGTCCGGCTTGCTCTACAAATCCGCCAATGCGCAGTACACCCACAAGCTCGCCCGGCTCGATCTTCCGACATCGTGCGACATGCGCGGTCCGAGCGCTACGACTGGTGTCTATGCACTCGAATCCGCGATGGACGAACTCGCGGTTGCACTTAGCCTTGATCCGCTGGAGCTGCGTCTGCGGTGTTACTCGGATCGCGACCAGAACAACGGTAACGTGCCATTCAGCAGCAAGAACTTGCGCGAATGCTACCGCCAAGGCGCGGAAATGTTTGGCTGGCAAAAGCGCAATCGCGAGCCCCGCTCGATGCGCGACGGCAGTGAGCTGGTCGGCTGGGGCATGGCGACGGGCGTCTGGGAGGCCTTACAGGTGCCGATCACTGTCCGGATTCAGCTGACAGCGAACGGTTACGCTGAGGTGGCATGCGCAACCTCGGATATCGGCACGGGCACCTACACCATCATGGCGCAGGTGGCGGCCGATGCGCTGGGACTGCCGCTCGACAACATTAGTATCAAGCTCGGCGACTCCACACTCCCTCAATCGCCGGTAGAAGGTGGATCATGGATCGCGGCATCGGTGTCGAATGGGATCGTGACGACAAGCAACGCGATCCGCGAGGAGCTACTGCGCCTGGCGAAGAGAGCGCCTGGTTCGCCGTTCGCAAATGCAACAAGCGACGAGGTCGCACTTGCGGACGGCAGGCTCGTAAGTCGGATAGATACGTCGCGCGCGATATCAATCGCGGATGTGATGCGGGTTGGCGCAGTCGACAGCATCGAACAAGAGAAATCCACCAGCTTTCCCAATGACGGAAAGCATGCGCATAACGCGCACTCTGCGCTCTTCGCTGAGGTGAAGGTGGACGAACAGCTCAATGTCATCCGCGTCACCCGTATCGTAAGCGCGGTTGCGGCCGGGCGAATCTTGAACCCCAAGACTGCGCACAGCCAGGTCATGGGCGGCGTGGTGTGGGGTATTGGAATGGCGCTGCACGAGGAGACGCTGATCGATCATAAATTCGGCCGCATCATGAATGCCAATATCGCCGAATACCATATACCGGTAAACGCCGACGTTCACGACATCAAGGTGATCTTCGTCGAGGAGCAGGATAACATTGTTAATCCGCTCGGCATCAAGGGTTTGGGTGAGATTGGTCTCGTCGGCGTCGCCGCGGCGATAGCCAACGCGATTTACCATGCGACCGGAAAACGAGTGCGCGAACTGCCGATTACATTAGATAAGTTGCAGCGCTGATCCCTGTGGAACTCGATTCAGAAAAAGCTGCTCCGGCTTCTCACCGGCGGTCTCTTCGTTGCGGTGGTGATTTTCATCGTCGGAGCTAGCGCCCTTGATGCTGCGTCAACCTTGTGAGAAGCAGACATGCGCGCGGGCAAAGTCACTTTGATCGGAGCATTGGTAGCCATTCTCGGTGCCGCTGGATGGTACGCTTACCAAGGTCTCATTGTGCCTGGTGAGCCCATGCTCGCGATGGTTACATTGCACTGACGATCGGCGCGGTTCTTTCCGTTATCGTCGGCGCCGGCTTGATGGCCCTGCTCTTCTTCAGTAGTCGGCGTGGTTACGATGAACCCCCGACTTTCAAGGATGAAGGTTAGACCTGGCGCACGCTGAGGTTACGCTATCGAGCGGCTGCCGACGAGATAGACACGTTGATTGCCACGAGCCGTTGTCGGTTTCTGGAACCTAACCCGGTCGGAGAGGTGGCGTCGGCTTCGCCCACGAAGGAATCGAACAGATTTATCGGGCATAGCTTCAGCGCAGCTGAACAGAGTACGCTTAGCCCGTAGCACCAGAGGCAAGCGTTGCCGCTGTATGATCGCGATCTTCGCTCGCTTGCCTTAGTTATTGTATGTCGCTAGTAGTTTGTCATCGCTCTGGACCCGGTGAAACCCCGGGTGGCTCTTCCGGCCGCCGATCCGCCGGACCACGCACGCCGGCCCGACAGTCGTCCATCGCATCCTGCGGTGCACTGTTAGGCGCCACTGCGGAAACTATCCATGAAATCCTCGTTCTTTCCCCGCTACCACTCCGAGTGGGTTGGCGGCGCCATCAGCATTCGCGGCGACGTTCTCGCCGGCATGGTCGGCACCTTTGCTTTGATCCCCGAAGTCATCGCGTTCTCCTTCGTCGCCGGCGTCGATCCGGAGGTCGGATTGTTTGCGTCCTTCGTTATTGGCATCGTCATCGCCTTCGCCGGGGGGCGCCCGGCGATGATATCCGGTGCCGCAGGTTCAGTGGCGCTTGTCGCCGCGGCGTTGGTGGGCAGCCATGGCTTAAAATACCTGCTGGCGGCCACGCTGCTCGCCGGGCTGCTTCAGATCGTGTTCGGCCTGCTCAAACTCAACGTGTTAATGCGCTTTGTGTCGCGCTCTGTGCGCACCGGCTTCGTCAATGCGCTGGCGATCCTGATTTTCTCGGCGCAGGTGCCTCAGATGCTCGGTGTCACCTGGCACACCTATGCGATGATCGGGCTCGGCCTCGCCATCATCTATCTGGTGCCGCGCCTGACCACCGCCATTCCCTCGCCGCTGATCTGCATCGTCGTGCTGACGGTGGTTGCCGTCGCCTTCCCGATGCCGGTCCACAGCGTCGCCGATCTCGGCCGCCTGCCGAATGCGCTGCCCACCTTCAGCTTCCCGGGCGTACCGCTGACATGGGCAACGCTCAGCATCATCGCGCCCTATGCACTGGCAATGGCCGCGGTGGGGCTGCTGGAGTCTATGATGACCGCCAGCGTCGTCGACGACTTGACGGAGACCACCAGTTCCAAGGCCCGCGAATGCACAGGGCTTGGCCTTGCCAACATAGCTGCCGGCCTGTTCGGCGGCATCGCCGGCTGCGGCATGATCGGCCAGACCGTCGGCAATGTGCGCTATGGCGGCCGCGGCCGGCTGTCGACGCTGGTGGCCGGTGTCTTCCTGCTGATCGTCATGGTGCCACTGCGGCCGTGGGTGGCGCAGGTACCCGTCGCCGCACTCGTGGCGATCATGATCATGGTCTCGATCAGCACTTTCTCCTGGGGCTCGATCCGTGACCTTGCCCGCCATCCAAAGGTCTCGGGCATCGTCATGCTGGCCACTGTCGCGGTGACGGTGGCGACCCACGATCTAGCGATAGGCGTGGGCTTTGGCGTGCTGCTCAGCGGCGTGTTCTTCGCCTTCAAGGTGACCCGGTTGATGGAAGTGCAGATCAGCCATGACGCTGCGGCGGACACCCGAATTTACACCGTATCAGGCCAGATCTTCTTCGCCAGCGCCGACATCTTTGCCGATCACTTCGACCTGCGCGACACTGTCCGCGCCGTCCGCATCGACCTGACCGCGGCTCACCTTTGGGACATCACCTCCGTCGCCGCGCTCGATGAAGTCGTCGGCAAGATGCGGCGGCACGGTATAGCGGTCGAGATAATCGGCCTGAACCAGGCGAGCGCCGTGCTAGTGGATCGCCACGCGCCGCTGGTGCGAAACACCGCTGCATCATCTGGATGAGTGCACTTTCTAGATCCTTTAGACGCTCACGGTCCTAACCCAATGCTACGCGCAAGCCTGCGGGTTCTCGATGACGGCGGCAAAGCGATTGCGGAAATTTCGCTGAACCGGCCGATGCATTAAACACAAGTGATCGTTGTAATCCGCCCGTGACGCCCTCCCCGCCATCGGGTAAAAATGGCGGGATGCATCAAACTCGTATGAAATGCCGCCGATGTTGAAGCAGAATGTGCTAGTCGCTCTCGGTATCTGCTGTACTGGCTTTATGCTGTGGTTTGGCCTGTCTCAACTGACGAATTTGTTCTCAACGGGCCAGTTGTTCGGTCGATCTCACGGTTCAGCGGGGCCGAGCCAATTCCGTATGATCACTTACGACAGCGATCCACTTAATTTCTTGGCTGCTCTCGGCACGGCCGCGGTAATGACCGTGTTCGGACTGTACCTGGGCGTCAAGCTGCTGCTGCGGATCCGGCAATGGTGGGGACGCTAGTGGAGAGTACCTTCCTCCTGACCAATCCCTCGTGACGCCCTCTGCGCCACCAGGTAAATGGAATATGGTTTCCGAACTCCGTGGCTTACTTTGAATCGGCGAGTGGCCTATGGAATGGCTGGATATCAACGCTTTAGTTGCCCCGCTTCTGGCTCGTATCCGCCGTTGGTTGCACGAAAGGCCAAGCCGCTAATTCTCTGAACTCACTGGGGTAGGCAAGCAGGGACGCCTCGCATTGATGGTCGTTGCAGTGAGCTTGCTCTGCGCCCCGGCAATCTGGTTCTTCGCTAAATAACGGTGGCCTGTTTTGAAATTGCGATCGGCCTATTTCGGCCAGTACCAATTGAGGCGGCCGCTCAGATACTACCTACTGCCCAATAAAACAGTAGGAGGACCAAAACGACGAATGTTGTAATCAGCCCGGCTATGCCGAACGAGAGAAGGACTCGGTTAGAGCCTGTCTTCCATTGTGCTGCAACGCCAATTCTCGCCTGGCGCGATCTACCAACTAGAAAGCGATTAGGTCGCAGCTATTCGCATATCAGCTTTGACGACATCCTGGGTGCCTCGAGCGCGAATCTGAATTACTCGATCTTTAAAATCCACGTTGCTAAGCTGGGCGGTTCCCACGCTGGGAGCCTTCCATGTCTGGCGTTTCGCGCCGCGCGCAACTCATTCTGCTAAAAAACGATTTGCACGTTTTGCGCGGTCGAGCCGAACGGCTGGACTTGCCCGAACTGGTCTCGCTCTTATCGGAAGCGGTAGCGGTTCTTTCCAGTCAACCAGAATTAGAGAAGTCTGAGCGACCGCCCGCTTGACCTTCTCGCCATGGCTCGGCACCTGACCCTAGCGGCCACGAATGCCGATGGGGGCATTTTTTCGCTGATCCGCTACATTCAATCCTGACCGTTGCAGCGCGAGGCCGGAACCTCCATTCGCGCTCACGGTTTGCTCCGGATGCAGATCAAACAGTCACTCGTCGTCGCAGCTCTTATCGTCGCCGGTTCCAGCGCTGCCTTCGCCCAGGCGCCGCCGACGCCTGCCACACCTCCCGCACAGACCGCGCCACCGGCGGCCGAGCGCACAAGTGCTAATTGTGCGGCGATACAAACGACCCCGGAGGGAACGATTGCTCCCAGCGGGACGACAACGGGACAGAGCCCGGAACCGAGGGATAAACTTGCGAAATCCGATGGCGTTCTGTGCCCGCCGAGCAATGTCGATCCCGCGATGCGGGCACGCACGCCGAATTCAGATAGCAGCAATACGCCGGTGATTCCGCCGCCCGGGAGTCCCGGTGGCGATCAAAGCGTTCGACCGAAGTAAGCCTTACGAGTTCGTCAGGCGCGCGCACGCGCGCCATCGGGTAAAATGGCGGGATGCCAGACTTCCGCCGGGGCAGTTCGCACCAAGAGCGAGCTCCGCCGCCAAACAGCGAAATTTCACTCTTGTTCCGCTGACCGCGCCTCCGTGCACTATTTTACTCCCTCCGAGCTTGTTAGCTTTTGTCAGCCAGTCGACATAGAGCGGCAAGCGAGGAGATGGGATGGAAAATCCGGTGCCATGCCCACAATGTGGGGTGGGAAGATCTTTCGTGGGCTTTGAAAAGCGGGTTCGCGGCGCGGACGACATCAGGATTTTTCACTGCGAGAAATGCGAGACGACCGAGAAACTACGCGTCCTCAAAAAGAGCTGGGAGACGGTAGAGCGCACCGAGAATCATCCGTGAGACAAAAGGACACGCGTCCAAATGCTCGAACGGAGGAGATGATCTGAAGCGCTTCATCGTACTTCGACTGGCGGAGCACATAGCGCAGTGCAATGATGCCGAGTGCGACAATCATCAAGCGCAATGCGCGTTACGATCGCGAAGCCTGCACGTAGGCATTGTGGATGAGCTAATGCATTTGCCGCTTCAGCGGAATTTCCAAAAGCACTTCGCCATCATCATCGAAAACTTTGAGGATCGATCCCGGCTTGAAATCCCAAAAGGAAATTTCGCGAGCCATGCGTTGCGCAAACGCGATCGCGGCATCATTGCTCTCGAATTCTGCTTCGGCTTTTTCGGCGCCGAGCCGGAAGATGTGCATCGGCATCGTCCGTCCTCTCGCGAGACTGCCACCTCTTCGGTATCGATGAAGCGGCAAGCAACGACACTGCTCCAGGAGCCGCAGAATAATAATTATGCGGGCGCCACATGGTCTGTTCGGCAACGGACTCTGAGTGGAGATTTTCTATCGTTCAGGGGGTTTCGGGGACCCGCGTCGCTCGCCGCCCAGCTGCCCATCTCGTCTGCTCCATCGTGACCGGCCCAGACTACTGTTCCCGATGACCTGGCTCGTCAACTGCCGCCACCCCTGCCACTAACCCTGTGGCCGCCGGGGCTTTCAAGAAACTCGTTGGCTTTGCCAATCTACACATTTTTGCCCAAAACCGGGTGAGCGGGCAGACAACCCCGTCGAGACGCGATATAACTGCAAAGCAGATCTGACACATCCGCCATCGGCTCTTCATTGAGAGCTTGTGCCCTCACTGCGATGCAGCACAAGCGCGGCCAGATTCACATCAGTGATGTGGACCTCGTGAAAGCCTGGGCCTGCGAATGTGAGGAGGACCTCAGAATGCATCATAAGCACATTTTTGATCCGTCCCCGTCCGAAAATTTTTAGCGACGTCGGCCAGATCAGGCGAGCTGATTGAGATTTCGTGCCCCGCTATCTCCTTCACATCGAATATCTCGATGAGACAATCATCGACGAGGATGGCGCCGAGTTCGCCAGCCTGGACCTCGCGCGCTCCGAAGCCGCGGTGGCACTGCGCGAGCTGTTCGCTGCCGCGATTTTGGTCGAAGGCAAACCGGTCCCCCCGCTCCATATCGATCTGCAACGAGACGACTGAGCGTCTTGCCCGTATCAACCTGGAGACGATTCTTCCCGCAGGAATAAAGACCGCTTGGTAGCGCCACCACATCAGAGTCGGAAAACGGACAGACCAGTTATCGACAACGTGCGAATTTCACTTTCCCCAATGCGGGAGTGAAAAAATGGTAGAGCGACGTCTGACCAATCAGGATGCGATCATAATCGGCGAAGTCGCGGAGCAGGACGCACCGAACAACGACATGCCTCTTTCGGACGAGCCCGACTCACTGGTTCGGCGACAAGCCGCCGAATTACTGCGCCGAGCGAGGCGACTGCCCGTAGGGCCAGACCGCAATGATTTAAGGCAGGTTGCAATTGGCTTGCTATGGCTTGACAAAAAGGGGCTTGCCTCAAAGGTGCTTCGCCGAGCTCAAGTGCTTCCGGATTAAAGATGCCGCATCCCTTGCGACGGGCACGCGCCTCGTCCGCGCCGTGCAAAATGGCAGCAGGCAAGATTCCGAGCATGCTAGCGCGAACGCAGAGCGCAGCCCCTTGGCCAACTCCAGCCTCTGACCAATACCGCGAGATCAACTAGCCGAGTGGTGCCATGGCAAGACGCCCGATTAACAAGACCTGGACGCCGGAAGACATCGCGCGACTGATCGGACTCGCCGAGAGCGGCGCGACAGTTCTGCGCGCAGCTGCCGCCCTTAGGCGGCCTGCAACGGCGGTTCAAAACAAAGCCCGCCAACTCGGAAAGCCGCTAATAGGCATTCGGGCATCCAAGGCGGCAATTCGAGCCGACATCGAGGCCAAGTAGCATGCAGGATGTCAAACAAAGATTGGAAAGACTGCGCGTTGATGCTGAGGACTGCCAGCTCATCAGCAAGCTCGCCACGAACCCGGCGAAACGATTGGCGTTTGAGGCCCTCGCCGAGCAATATGAAAAAATGGCGCGCGACTTTGAGGCCCTCATCGCGTCGGGCGATATCCCCGGTGACTTAGGGATCTGACCAAGGCGGACAGCGGAGCTTCCCTGAGCCATGACCACATTCATCTTCACGCTCACCCCTGCCGCGTCTTCGGCCGCTGTCGAACGGGTCATTGCAGAGTTGGACGCCGCCTTCCCTCAACACGAGTTTCTTGCCGGAAATCCGGACAGCAGCGGCTTCGAGAACACCATCCTAGCGTTGCATGGTAGCGCCGGCAGCGGTGATCTACCCGGTGAAATCGTACTGCCGAACTTGGCGCAGGTTTCGGAAGTAAAAATGGCCTTCGACCAAATCATTGAAGGTCTGAAGGGTTGGAAGCCGTCATAGGAGACGCTCTGCGCCCTGGCCGAAAGAGCGAAGTGAACCACTTAGCGTCAGTTCATTACACCGCTTTGAGGTCAGGTGGCCCCTTGCTGCCAAGCGCCAGCGCCGCCGGATCTTTCCCATCATCCGGCGATCGGCTTCGCTCGCCAAATCTCCAACCGCTGCTCAGCTTCATCGGCTTGTGCAGTCGTCTGGGCGTCTCGAAGCAGATGAGATATTTTCCATCCCTCGATGTTTCCATGCCTGCTGGTAGAGGATCGCCTTAGATCGGTGGCAACGCCACTGAGCCTAATCTTTCGATTTATGTCGATTGGATTTGAGGCGTTCATTGTTGGCCGCTCCGATGTCGGCTTACAACAACCGCCTCAACGCCCAAAGGTTGCATAGCTCGATTTGACCTACTAAAACTAGTGCCTCCGCGCCAGCGACGGTTCCCTAGGCCGGAAGTTCAACCTCAGCGGACTCGACTTTTGTTCTTCTTATGTTCTAATTCAGGGCATGAGTGACAGACCCGCAAGCTGGCGCATGCCGACGCCCAAACAGATGGAAAAGCTGGCGTCCAAGCCGAGCCGCGTACCCGAGCCGCCTATTCCGGTGCCCGGGCCTGCGGACGATCTGCCGGAGGCGTATTGGGATTCCATCGTTAGGGATCCGCGCGGTCAGATCCGCACCGGCGTTCCAGTCCAACAGCGCCGCCTCTCAGAAATTCCCCGGCACGTCCTGCGAGTATCCTGCCGCCGCTGTGATCGGATCGTTGAACTCCGAACCGTCGATGCTGTGCGTCTCTACGGAGCTCATGCGATCTGGAAGGACGTCGGCATGAAGCTGCTCGACGACGGCTGCCAAGAACGCACAGGACGCCTTGAGGAGGATGGCTGCTGGCCGTCCTTTGAGACGACGTAGCGTTTTTTTGATTTTGCATTTTGACCGTCACGCTTGGACGCCCATATGGCTCCGAAATATCACCCCACGCCCCTATCTGGCGGCGACCGTAAGGCCCTCAATAAAGAGCTGACAAAGGCGCGCGGCGTGACGCTGATGCTTGCCCGCCAGTCGGAGGAGTTGCGCGCGAAGGGTGAGGCGCTGATCCGGGAAGCCGATCGGCTGTCCTGCGAAAGTTGGAACGAACGCATGTGGGCGGATGGTGAGCCGATCGACCCGTCACCGACAGTCGATCAGGCGCTGAATGGCGGCTTTCTGTGGCTCGAGATTGAATGCTCAAGATGTCGGATTAAACGCGACGTCAGCTTGGCTGAACTCCCGCATGTGGACACGACCTGCATCCACGATCTCGCCACTCGCCTGCGCTGTGAGCGATGTGCAAAAGCAAAAAAGCGCCCTATGGCGACATTGCTGCAGTTGGCACTTGGGAGACGGCACGCTCCGGGAGGGTCATGATGCCCGAACTCACCCGTCAACGCACCAGCGACCGACATGAGACATGGACAATCCGCTATGGCGATGTGGACGTCGGCACCATCGCACAGGAAGACTGGGATCCGAACCCGGAGCGATCTGGCGCCTGGCAATGGTCTTGCGGCTTTTACCCGCTCCATCGCGATCAATGTTTCAGAGGCGTCGCCACGGGACTTCGAAACGGCGCGAGCCGCCTTCGATGCCGCTTGGAACGTGTTTCTGCCGAAGCGCACCGAAGCCGAGTTCGAGGCCTCGCGCCGCGCGAAACAGTGGACTGCCAACAAATACGCGCTATGGGATGCCGGCTATACTGAGCAAATCCGGCGCGGCGAGATCCACTGCCCGTGCGGCAAGACATTTAACCCACGATTCCACGAACAGACGATGGCGTATATCAGCCACATCACCGGGCGAGCACCGGGCACGTAATCGACAGGAACGCTGCATGTGCAATTTGTATTCGATGACGAAGAACCAGGACACCATCCGCCAGCTGTTCGCCTTCGACATTGATAGCACCGGAAACTTGCCTGCGATGCCCGGCATCTTTCCCGACTATCCAGCCCCGATCGTGCGCAACAAGGCCGACGCGACCGAACTGACGCTCGCGCGCTGGGGGATGCCCTCCTCGCAATTTGCCCAGATGCAGGCTGCCAAGAAGCGCGCAGCAAAACTTACTGACAAGGGCCATCAGATCGACTTCAAGGAACTGCTGCGGATGGAGCCTGACAGTGGCACTACGAACATCCGCAATCTCGACAGCAAGCATTGGAGACGCTGGCTCGCTGTCGAGTCACGGTGCCTTGTACCGTTCACATCCTTTAGCGAATTCAACAAAGCTGAGGGTGGCGATATCTGGTTTGCGTTGGATGAGACACGCGCCCTCTGGCATTCTTCGCGGGAATCTGGACGAACTGGACATCGGTCCGGAAGATCAAAGAGGGTGAAACCACCAACGATCTCTTCGCCTTCCTGACCACCGAGCCGAACGCCGAGGTCGGCGCAATCCATCCCAAAGCGATACCCGTTATCCTGACGACCCCTAACGATCTGCAAGCCTGGATGACGGCGCCAGCCGACGAGGCGATGAGGCTGCAGCGCCCCCTCCCGGACGGCGCACTCAAAATCGTCTCCCGCGGCACCAAGAAAGACGAAGCTACTGCTCCATGACGAAGTACGTTGAAGACAGACGCCCCTACGCCAAACCTGAAGCCCCAGCAGCCCGACTGCTTGAGATCGCCAAGACGCTCCGTATCGACGAAGGCCGGATGTCCATCGGGGAATGGAACGGCACGTTCCTGCGCGGCGGCACCGCGAACGTCGAGGAATACACCGCTGGCCGTGACAAGCTGATCTCCGACGGCATCATCGAGATGCACGAGTGCGGCGGGTTCATCATGTGGAAGTCAGAGGCGCCGGACGGCGAGCTCCCGGGAACCCAACCAATACCTTGAGAGTTTTAACGATACTCTGTGCCCGCCGTGCAACGGCTCTAGTACGAGTACCGTCCATGCGACGCATCCGAACCCTACCCTGTCCAAATTGCGGAGCCGCCTCTTATTGGATCAGATGCTCCCTCCCCGAAAACGGCTTCGTTGCGCATTCCTACGAGTGCCCTAAGTGCAGCTTCATCCATGCTGCTGTTGAGCCAGATCCCGCGATCCGAACCGCAGGTTGGTTGAACGGCGAACTGCGACCGCCGGAGAATTAGCCGTGGTCAGGCGCCTCCTTGCGAAACGATGGGACACGGAAGACGTCGCCAAGCTGAAAGACCTAGCCAATAGCGGAGCGTCTGCCCTGCGTGCCGCAGCAGCCCTCAGGCGACCTGTTCTGGCAGTAAAACGGAAGGCCCACGACCTTGGCATTCCATTGGCCAGCGTCCGCAAGCTAAGAGCGGAGTTGCGGCGTGACGAGGAACGTCGACGCCGATAGGCGACTGAGACCTTTGCGAAAATTCGAACAGTCACGAATGCGCCGACGATGACGAGGCCAGGGATCACGCAGCATCATTCCGCGCTGGGTCCGGAACGAATCACGCACACCAGCTTTGAATCCGAGTGATCAGTTGCATCGGGAGCCACCTATGGGTCAGGCTTGGACACCGTTGATCGCGCCAGATGGTTTCGATGAAACCGTCTACCTAGTGGTGGACTGCTTCGGCCGCCGGGGTTGTGTCTGGCGCGAAGCCGACATTCAGCACACCAATCTGGAAGCCGTCATTACCGACCTCATGGCCGGTCAGTATAGTGATCCGCTGCATGTAATAGCGCTCAACACTACAGAAGGCTGGGCCCGCGATGTCTCGGTTGATGTCGCTCGAGAGATCCAGGAACGCGTCGGTCTCGCCTATGAGGATATACCGTCGTGTCTTGAGGAATTCGTTAGCTACTACGTGCGCCGCGCCACCAACGTTCCGAAATGCGGACGTGAGCCCGCGGTGCTGCCTCATCACGCCAAGCTGGTGAGGGATCGATGAATACGCCTGACGTCGATACTGCATTACGTGCGCTTGAAGATGCCAGGCGTATTCTTGAGCAGTACATCAATCCCGGCCCACGAGATCCGGAGGGCACGCTGGAGCGCGATCATCACGCCGCGCGGGAAAGCGGCAACCGACGCCCTCGATGCCGCACGCGAGGAGATGGCCCTCGCCATGTTCCGCGATTGGCGGCGCAGGGATTTTGACGACCTCGCCCGGCTGATGAGGATGCCAATACCATGACCGATTAGAGACCTGATTGCACCGTCGAACTCGTCTGCCAGCCGCAAGGAAGCCATCGAGCCAGTCTTGGTCGAACCGCCATTCGCGCGTTTGCTACGGCCCCTACCCCCAAGCAATTCATGGCTTTGATGAGCGCGTGAGTATCGCGTCTCTCAAGCGCATCTTCATCGCCGACAGGTGTTGGCGTTGAGCTTGCCACACTTGCATAAGTCACAGGCAGAAAAGACGACGTCCGCCAACTTTCGTAGAGGCATATCGTCATAATGTATGTTATGCGACTCTGAAAAAGTTGTAGCCAAGCCGCCACGCACCGCCTCAGATGTCGTGAAGGTCGACGAGCCTCAGCTTAAGGCCATGTTCGAGACGTCGGCAGAAGTTTTAGGCGGTTTGAGCAAAGCGTTTGACGACTATGAGCGTAAGAACGAAGCCGCATGGAAGTGATTGACCTGCCGTTCTAGTCCGACCGTCTATGATGATCGCGCCCTGTTAACGTTGCGCGGTGTAGGCAGCTTGCGTTTTCGGTCTGGCTATTACGTGACTTCTGTCGGTTCATTCTTGGCGCTATGCGGGAAGAAGCTGACCTGCTACCCCGCAAAGCACGACTACGAGCCATGGTGGCGTCTTCCAGCCGAATAGCAGCACGAATGCGGCCAGGCAGAGAGCATAGTCTAAGCGGTTGGTGATGCCCGCCGTCCACACCGGGTCGTAGAAGGCAGCGAGCAACAATCCAACCACCGCGGCGTTGACGCCAGCCAGCGCCGCCTGAGCCCCTGTCTTCTGGCGTAGACCGTCCCAGAACGGAAGCACGCCTATGACCAGGAGGAAGGAGGGCAGAAAGATGCCAGCTAAGCAGGCCAGTGCGATTTGCCATCCGCCGATGACCGTGCCCAAGTAAGCGGCGAATGTGAATAGAGGACCGGGAACGGCTTGCGTGGCACCGTAGCCCGCAAGGAAGGCGTCATTGCTGACCCACGTCGGCACAACTTCAGCCTTGAGAAGCGGAAGCACGACGTGGCCACCACCGAAGACGAACGAGCTCACGCGATAGAAAGTGTCGAATAGCTTCAGGACGGCGTTGTCGGTCGCAGCTGCGAGAACAGGCAAGCCTGCCAGTAGTGCGACAAATACGATCAGCGCAGCGACACCCGCTGCTCGGCTGACGGGAAGTGGCAACACGGTCTCATCGGTTGGCCGAGCGCCCTTGATGCAGAACAGCCCAACCACACCGCCAAGCACGATACCCCCGATCTGCCCTAATGCAGTGGGCACGATGATCGCGACGGCCATAGCGACGATGGCAACTGTCGCTCGGACGCGATCCGGGGTCAGCGTTCGTGCCATGCCAAGGATAGCCATCGCGACTACCGCGACAGCAGCCACCTTCAACCCATGAAGCCACCCGCCGCCCCAGTCGCTCCCGACTGCAGCCAGACCATAAGCAAAGAGGATGAGTGCAAGGGCAGATGGCAGCGTGAATGCGGCCCACGCAGCAAGCGCACCGACGTAGCCAGCACGTGATAGACCGATGGCGATCCCGACTTGGCTCGAAGCAGGCCCCGGCAAGAATTGGCAGAGGCCCACCAGGTCAGCGTAGCTGTTCTCGCTAAGCCACTTCCGGCGCTCAACGAATTCGGAACGGAAATAGCCCAAGTGCGCCACAGGACCGCCGAACGATGTTAGCCCAAGCTTGAGGAAGACGAGGAAGACCTCAACTGCGCTACCTTTGGCCACTGTATCGGTCATTTGCTCCAGCCCACACTATGCCCCTGCTGCCACTGCCAATGAAGGCGGGCCGGTAAGCACTTCTTCACCTTGCAAGCGATACCCTGCCCGTTCCCAGCCGGACGGTGAGATCATGTTGGCAAGCGACAGACAAGGGGCTTCGCGGGTGCAAGCGCTCGACTTGCTTCGCCTCATAGCCGTGGCGGCAGTGGTGCTCTACCATTACGGGTTCTGGGGGCCATCCTCCCATGACGTGCCGCGGGTCGCGCTTCCATGGATGGCGAGCTTCGCGCAGTACGGCTTCCTCGGTGTCCCCGTATTCTTCATCATCAGTGGCTTCGTGATCGCCTATTCAGCGGAGGGTCGGACAGCCACCGGGTTTGCCATCGCCCGCTTCAGTCGCATCTACCCGACGTTTCTGTTCTGCATGACGCTGACATTCCTTGCTATCTTGACGCTGGGGCCGCCACACTTCGACACCTCGTTTGCCCAGTGGTGCGCCAACCTCTTCGTTGCGGCTCCTGCGCTTGGTCATTCTTACATGGACGGGGCCTACTGGTCGTTGGTCATTGAGCTGTCATTTTATGCCTGGGTGGCTGTTCTCATGGCAGCGAAGGTCTTCCCGCGTCGTCTTGATCACATTATCCTGATCTGGCTCGGCATTACATTTGCGAACGAACTGACAATCGATGCCCCTCTCTTCGAGAAGCTCTTTCTCGCCGATGATAGTGGCTTCTTCGCTGTGGGCCTTGTGATCTACGAGTTCTTCCGAGGTCGCCGCGATCCCAAGCTCTACGCCGTGCTCGCGCTGTCGGTCGGCACCGCAGTGTTCCAGTCCCTGCATAAGCTGATCCGGCTTAGTCCCCACACGGGCGGCACGTTCGACCACGCTGTGGTGGTTGCGATCTGCCTTGCATCCATTGCCATCATCTTCGCTGCAACCCGCCTTCGGCGCGTTCCTCTGCCGGCAGGCTTGGTCGTGGCCATCGGCGGACTAACGTATCCGCTCTACCTTCTCCACATGCAATTGGGCTACGTCTTCCTGATGAGGTTCTCTTCCACCGACGCGGTATGGGCAGTTTCCATAATCATTTCTGGCCTTGTGCTTCTCTCCTGGATCGTCTGGCGCTTCATCGAACGGCCTGCTCACCGTTGGGCGAAAGACGCGCTCATGGCGCAGGCGATAAGACGGGGCTTGGTAGTCACAGTCGCTAGGATCCCGGAGGCGACAGCTATTGAGCGATCGCCGGCATAGGCCGCGCACGCCGTGGCGGGAGATGCGTTTCGACGACCGTACTGCCCACTTCCTGTACAGCCCTAAGATAGGTGTTTGTTCCAGATTGTAAGTTATGCGACTCTTCCAGACTTGCAGAGGCAAATCCGCCACCAAAGGCCATGTTTGCCCACGTACACTAGACCGGCATATTTGCTCGCTACGCACTTGCCGCTTCACTATTTGGTAGATTTCGGGCCTTGGCCGTGGTGGTTGGCGACCGAGATGCAGCGCCTTACAGGTGCCTTGAGAATTCCTGCCAAGGAAGGTCGATGAGGGAGTGCACCCGAGGCTGATTAGGCGACGATAGGGCTGTCTTGTTTGGCTACGTGGCGGCCAATTGCCGCGAACTTTGAGTCGCCTCGTAGACCGACGTCAGGAACAGATGTCGCATTCGATCCAGAAGACAATCCGAAAGGTCTCGCCCGCTGCAAAGCGTGAAGCGCAGCAGGGCCTGATAGCTGCGGTTATCCGTGGATTTTATAAGCTCGGCCGAGGGATATGCCCCTCGCCTTTCTTAACGTGAAAATCGTATCTCATCCTGAACCAAGGGGTCGAAGTTGCTTCCCCGTCTGGCATGATGCGGTCGTTCGATCGTTCAGGTGTGCACACGAGTTCTTCCTTGACGCCAAATACCGCATCCGAATCCAAATACTCATCTCCTTCGATGAACACGTGCGTCACGATCGGCTCGAATCCTGGTGCATTCACCAGAAAATGAATGTGAGCGGGCCGCATGGGATGGCGCCCCGTTGCTTCGATGAGCTGACCGACCGGCCCGTCCGTAGGAATTGGATAACTGTGCGGCAGGATCGTCCGGAACGAGAAACGTCCATCGGCGTCGGTGGTGAAGCTAGCCCTCAACGACAGGCCCGCAGCTTGGTTGGCCTCTTTTTGGGTGTCGTAGAACCCCTCCTCGTCGGCATGCCACACGTCCACAACTGCATTGGCGACGGGGGGACCGTTGAGGCTTGTCACGCGAATATCGACGAACAATGGCTTGCCTGGAATTCCCGGCGCGATATTTGTGTTGCTCGGCACCGGCTTGTGTTCGCCAACATAGAATGGTCCGAGGACTGTCGTTTCCGTTGCACCCTCACGATCCCGATGGTTTACGGCGTCCACCAGCATAGAGATGCCCAGAACGTCGGAAAGCAGGATGAACTCCTGCCGAGTGGGACTGCATTTCTGGCCGGTCTTGGTCAGGAAGTCGATTGCGAAGGACCATTCCTCGAACGACAGATCTGTTTTTCTGACAAAATCGTGCAACGACCGCACCAATTCCTCCAGTAGATGCTTGTGCCGATCATCGGCTGTCTTGCTGAAACTCTGCACCACTCTTTCGGTGAGGTCGAGTTCGTCGAACTGCATGGTCTTCTCCCTTTGCTCTAGGTTTGTTTGTTTTTGATACCTGACGAGATGCTACGCCGGGCTATGTCCATGGAACGCCCGTTCGAGAAGCGATCGGAGCCCCACTCTCGTGATGGTCTCAGGATTCGGGTAGGGATTGCTCGTCGCCAACTCACTGGCTATGTCGAGGCCGCCGTACGGCATGCCGATATCCCGCAGGGCCGTCGGCGCATTCAACCGTCTCAACAGTTCGAAAAGACCGGCCGGACCTGTGCTTGCTCCCAGCGCATCAGCGATCATCTCCATGGCCTGCGGAACAGCCTTCTGATTGTAGGCGAGCGTATGGGGCAACAGGATGGTGTGCATCTGGGAATGGGGCAGATCGAAAGCGCCGCCCAGAACGTGGCAAAGCTTGTGGTGAAGGGCCATTTCCACGCTGCCCAAGCAAACCCCGCAAATCCAGGCGCCAGACAACGCTTCGGCTCGCGCCTCACGATCGTGCGGTGCACGTACGATAACGGGAAGCGAACGCGCTAGCGCAGCCATTCCTGTCTGCGCCATGGCCGATGTCACCGGGTTGGCATTTGCGGCGTACAATGCTTCAGCCGCATGAGCGAAAGCGTTGATGCCCGACGTTACCGTGAGAGAAACAGGCATATCGATAGTTAGGTCAACGTCATAAATAATCGTTGCAGGGGAAACGCGAGGTGATCGCAGCGTGGTTTTACGGCCGTCGCGCGTTTCACCGAGGATTGGCGTCGCCTCGGACCCAGCATACGTCGTTGGTATCGCAATGTGCGGAAGGTTATCTCGTAATGAGATCGCTTTGCCCAGGCCTATAGTCGATCCGCCTCCAATGGACACGACGATGTCCGCCTTCTTCGCGCGGACGACATCGAGCGCACTCTCGGTGACGTGGACCGGAGTGTGCATCTCCGCTCCAGAGAAAATACCAACAGCCATCGGGCCCAATCGCTGCGCAAGGTCTTCCGCAAGCGGTGCCTGGAATCCCGTCGCGAGCACGAGCGCACGAGAACAATTCAGTCGCTGAATCTCCAGTCCGACTTGCGTGATCGTACCGTGCCCAAAGACGACGCGGGCAGCCGCGGCCTCATATGTGAATGGTTGCATATCATGAGACCTTCTTCCGTCGCAACGCGATCGGCGATCGGATCCTTCCAGGTAGAGTTCGGGGCGCAGAACACCCCGAACTCTCACTTGGCCTTGCCTTAGCTTGCTGGGGCTTGTGCTCCGTTCGACTTCTTGGCCTCATTACCGATGTAGCCTTCGTGCACGTCTTGCGCCTTGGCGTACTGCGGTTGGAAACGAACGCTCGCGTAATGTGATGTCTTCTCGGCTTCCTGAGCACGCTTACCGAGTTCTGCCGTGTCGCCGAATCCAAGGACATCGCGGGCAAGCGCGGTCAGTGGACCGTCTACCTGATACTCAGTTCGCTGCATGGTCAGCAGATTGATCAGGTAAAGCGGCGTGCCGTTGAACTTCTCGAACATTTCGTGACGAGTGCCCCATTCTGTGAGGAAACGCTCGCTGATCTGGCGGAAGATCTTGATCCTGTCATGCGCGCTGATTTCCGCTCCGCGCAGCGCCTCCGCCAGCTTGGGGCCAATATACGGGTGATCGAGCTCCTTCTTTGTCGGCTGAATAACGACGCCGCGTCCGCAGAAGTCGATCAGCATATTTACCATCTTATGCTGGTTCTCGAGATAATATGCTCGGCCAAAGTCGATGTAGATATTATTCGGCTTGAAGAGACCGCCGGGCGTGGCGAAGCCGGTTTCCTCCGCGGCGATCATGAATGCCGTACACGTCTCTCGGAAGCGTACCAGTTCCGCAAGCTGAGCCTGCACTACCGGCCCCGTACTCGTGCCCAGGGACTGGGTAAGCAGGAGACCTAAACCCACCATCAATTCTGCATGAACGCAATGCCGGATCTGCGTTTCCAGATGGACCCAGTCGAACTGCCGCTGAGGATACCACTTCGCGTGTTCCGGATTTCCGACGTGCTGCACCTGAGCCCATGGAATCAAGACATCGTCGAAATAGGCCATAGCGTCGAGCTCATCGCCAATGGTCGCTAACGGGCGATCATATGGATCCGCATCCGGCTCAGCGTTCGATTTTCGGGCAACGATCGAGACGCCCTTCGTGGCGATCGGGACCAGCGCGTAGACGGTCTGCTCAGGCGTCTGGCCGGGCCGCCAGAGATTGCCGATCAACAGATGGTTCACGAACGGGACTGACGTACCGATCGCCTTCCATCCACGTACCAGGATTCCTTCTTCGCGCTCCTCGACGATCTTCAGCATCGGTGTTTCCATCATGGCGGTGTCACGACCACGATCGAACTGCACGTCAAGAAACATCGGGGAAATGGCGTAATCGTTCGAAGTGACCTCGTCCCACTGCCGCTGAATGTTTCCAGAAAGATCGCGCTTAGTGCCTTTGAACCGCGAATTTTCAGCCCACGGCTCCTGGTCGTCCACCTGGGTGAGCATGACGCAGTTCATCCCGGCGGGCGGACGCGTGAAGATGCCGCCCTTGAAATGACGACAGAGAAAGTCGGTGTACTTGCGACGCTTGACAACATCTTCCTTCGAGCGCGGCAAGAACCAGTGCATCGACTGCCGCTTGCCGTCCTTGTCAATAAACGTCGCGATATCTTCGTTCTTCGGATCGAGGTGGAGATCGTAGTAATCCGCGATCGCGTGCGCGTACCCCTTGGTGGCAGGGTGCGTCGTGATATCGTCGATCAAATCCCCGCCGACGTATACCTGTCTGCCATCCCGAAGCGACTCAAGATACTCTTTGCCAGTTCTCATCTGATGACTCCATTATGCCTTGTTGAGTTGTTTCTGAAACGTTGCCGCGTCCCAGTAGTCTTCACTGCTAACGATGCGGCCCTGTCGCAGAAATAGGACGTGAACGCCCCGCAATGAAATCTTCTGCCCTGTCGGAATGACCGGACCCATTTGTGCTTGAAGCGTGCCGGTCAGTCTGTATGTGACCACTATTGAACCATCAGCGCCGCACAAGTGCTGAAGAGGTTCCCACTTAGCGTCCGGAAACCACGCAAAGAACTTCTTCAACCCGGCAGCGATCGCTTCTCCGCCGACCACCTGATGCCCCATCGCGATGTCCTGATGTGCACCGTCGATCTCGTAGAGAGATGCTACTGTCTCGAGATCATGGCTGTTGTAGGCATCGTATAGGACGCCAGCGATCCCCTTGAGATTCATGATCCGGCGCCTCTGCGGCTCTCGTTCGCTGCGATAGCGACGCCGTGAAGATAACGTCCTTCTCCGTAGAGGAGCGGAGGAAGTGCCCTTGGTGCGAGAATCGATTCAATCGCTCCGATCACCACCAGGTGGCTTCCGATCGAGAGAATGTCGGTGGCTTTGCAGCCGAAGGTGACAATGGAATTCCGCAGTACAGGCGCCCTTACTGCAACAGGTAGCTCGTCCTCTCGGACAATGTGGTCGTCGAGGTACTTGTCCTGCCCGGTACGGGAGCAAAGCTGTGAAAGGTACAGTTGAGCTTGGCTTAAAAGGTTGACGGAAAAGTCGCCGTTCCGCGAAATGTCGGATGCCGTCTTGGTGCTGTTATTGACGCACACCAGAAGCGTCGGAGGCTCCATGCAAACGGGTGTGAATGCACTAACCGTCATTCCCCACGGGCGATCCTGATGGTGCGTAGTAATTACGGTGACGCCGCTGATCACTCGTCGCATCGCCGCGCGAAACGAATCTGTGTCTTTGCCGGAATTCAGCTCCCACGCGCTTGCGCGTTGGTCGCGGTCTGACATGTTGCTCGATGAAGGCATTGATGCCAGTTCGCTCATCTTCCACCCTATCCAACGCCATCGTCGCAACTCCGCAGAGGTGTGATGCTGGCGACCATTTCATGTTGCGAGCCGCGAGATTGTGTAGTGGCATCTTCATCTCGGACGCCTTGATGCAGACGCTAGGACTGCAAATTTCCTGCGTCCAATCGATAAATCACATCCCAACTATTCAGCCGATCGATAAGGACTGAGCGGGGATAAGAGGCTGCCCACTTATTAGACCCGTTGATGCTTCGGTGAGCGCTATGACGCACTGCCACGCATCCAAAGAAAGCATGTTTGCTCAAGAACGACTGGGCGCCAGTGCAGTGCTGCATCAGCAACTATCGGAGAATGCTCAATGCTGCCTCGGAAATAGAGTGGCATTGACGAGATCGTGGCTCCGACATCTGCGCGACCGGCGTCAGCACTTTCGCGTAGAACATCGTCATTGATGGCATGGATGCCACCTATCGATTGCGTCGATATGTCCGCGTCGCTCGCGGCATGCTACGTTGAGTACGTTGTCCAATGGATCAGACCCCGTTTCTAGCTGTATTGGATTTGGAGCTCTGCATGAATCTGAGAAATGTCGACCTGAATCTTCTGGTCGTTCTTGATGCTCTGTTAAGTGAGCGAAACGTCAGCCGGGCAGCGCAACGCATCGGTCTCAGTCAATCTGCGATGAGCGCAGCGCTTGCCAGACTGAGGGAGGTGTTTCACGACCCTCTGCTTGTCCGCGTCGGGCGCGGGCTTGCACTCACACGCAACGCTGAAGATCTTATCGTCCCAATCCGCGACGCTTTAAGCCGGATCGAGCAGGCGTTACTCCAACGACCGGGCTTCGATCCCGCAGTCGATGCCAGAACCTTTTCCATTTCTGCATCTGATTACGCGTCCCTCGTCCTTCTCACTCAGTTCGTGCGTGCGATTGCATCGGAAGCGCCCAACATCACTATCCATCTGTTGCCGCGTGCAAGAGACGCCGCGCGCATGTTACAGACCGACCAGGCCGATATCGTGATTGAACCAAGCGAGCTATTCGGCGACTCGGAATTTCCCTGCACGCCGGTCTTCACCGACCGCTGGCTCTGCGCGGTAGATGCGGGCAATAGGGAGGTACCCAAGCGCAAGATCACCAAAGAGCAGTTCCTGGCGCTTCCTCATCTCGTTTATGGCATCGGGCAGGATCGACAGTTGAACCTCGCAGACCAGCACCTGGTGCAATCGGGGATTCTGAGGCGCATCGACGTTACGGTTGAGAGTTTTTTACTGGTGCCGTTTTTTCTCCAGGGTACGCCGCTAATCAGTCTCGTGCTGGCACGGGCGGCAAAGCGTCTCGCGGCGACAACAAACATTCGGACCCTGGAGCCGCCGTTCTCGCTTCCGGACATACATGAGACAATGTACTGGCACCCTCGTCATACAACCGATTCAGGACATAGATGGCTGCGGGAGCGCCTGAAACAGGTGGCAGAAACGCTCGACTAAACTGAGGGGCATCACATCACCCGTTCAGACGCGGTCCGCCTAGCCCTTCGCAACGTCGATCAGCGCCGTAACAAATGCCGCTGGCACTTCGCGGGCGGGATTGTGACCAACCCGTCCTTGAATTTGACGATGGGCGTAACGGCCGGTGCTTCTTTGCATATGCAACCGGCGTAACCAGTGAATGCTGCCTAAGTTGCTCGTCGCAAGCGGCCCTGGGACACTTTCGTCACCGGCCCAGCGCGTCTGAAAGCCCAGAGGGTCAGCAACACGCCCACAAGGGCCGGCGACGAGACGGCAGCGAAATCTCGAACGAGCGCCGAGGGCTCACAAATTCCGACTGCAACCTCCCAAACATGAAAGAGTGCGTGTGCCGAGAGCCACAACGTTGCAGAACACCACAATGCGCGGCGATACTCGGGCTTCGCGGCCCCAACAGCGAATGCGGAGGAATTGAATAGAAAGATCAATCCGATGTCGCGGAGAAAGTGTTGGTTGAAGGGTCCTGTCATAGTGACGCCAGGTATGGCCATGTACCAATCTAGCGGTGCAACGAGCATGAAAATGCCGTTCGCGGCCATCAGACCGCTCAGAAGTACTGCGCTTCCCAGAATCAATTTAGTGATCATCGTCTAGCCTCCATTCACAATCGGAACATCCCGGCTGCCTCGTTTGTAGACTCCAGCAGTCGCGTAATACCCAGCAACGGCGAAAATACACGATGCGCACCTCTCTTGCCTTGCGGCCATCTTGAGTTTCGACTGAAGTTTGCTTGCAATTTCGTCCAGCGATCGATGACCAAGTGGATAGAGGTCAAGGCGATCGTAGCACCGACAACGTGGCGTCCCAGCGTGCTTCCGCGGCGACGCCACCGATCTTCGAAGTCGCGTTTCTCCGTGTCTTCGACACGGAGCAGCACGCAGACGTCATCCTTTAGGGACAGGATGATCGTGCGTGCTTTGGCACGGGTCACGCTCAACCGAAAATTCTGGCAGGCTTGCGCCGTCGCCCACGAGCGGACGTTGCCTCCGACGATGCGATCCGGGGTCGACATGATCTCGCATAGCTTTCGAGCAGTCCAACGGCCGGTCGCTCAAGAACGTCTCGGTTGGCCGAAGCGGTTCAAGAGGGCGTCGACCAAGGCAGTCCGCCTGCTGGGGCGCTTTCCTCATTGCACTCTTCAGACAGCAATCAGGAACGGCCGGTCGAATTCAGAGTAGAGCCGTACGGCGCTTTGCGCCAGCAGCCGACATTGAGGTCGTCTCGGTACGGTCCATCGTTGTTCAATTCGTTGCGGAGATACAGCGCACCGTTTACTAACATCGACTAAGCGCGAACCTTGATAGGCAGAGTCTCCCAAATTCGTATCATCTGCCCCATCGACGTTGTCGCCATCTTGCGCATGGCATTACTGCGATGCAGTTTTACGGTCACTTCGCTGATACCCAGCGCAAATGCAATTTGCTTATTCAGACGGCCGCTCATCACTAGCTGAAGCACTTCACGTTCGCGCGGCGTCAGCGTTGCATAACGGCCGATATTGCGTTTGACCTCTGTGGCTCGCTCGCGCTGAACCCGATCCTTTGCAATCGCCGTATGCACAGCATCGAGAAGAGTTTGATCGCGCACCGGCTTGGTCAGGAAGTCGACGGCGCCGGCCTTCATTGCCTGCACCGTCATCGGAATGTCGCCGTAACCAGTGAGAAAAACGATGGGTCTCGGATCACCGCTGCGCCCCAGCTGCTCCTGCAGCTCAAGCCCGCTCCCACCGGGCATCCGCACATCGACGATCAGGCAGCATGGCCTGTCAGGCGCGCCCGCCTCTAGGAACGCCCGTGTCGATGCATAACAAAGTGCGTCGAGGCCGGCCGAGACGACGAGTTCAGTCAGCGCTTCCCGGACGGACGCATCATCGTCGACAATGATCACGATCGGTTCGTCGGAGCAATACGCCTGACGCGAGACCGGTTGCGAAAGTGCTCGATCAATCGTCATCCCCGCCCTCTGTTTTTTGTATTCCAACCGCTTCATCGACGGCTGAAAGTAGCGCCGCGCCATCGAACGGCTTGCGAAAGAAGCCGGTAATGTCCTTTGCACGCGCTTGGTCGGCGATTTCGTGGCGGCCCGTAATGAGAAAGACGGGAAGACGAGGATGTCTCTGCATCATGACGCTCCGCAATTGCAGACCGTCGACATTCGGCAGCCCGACATCTGTGATCAGGAGATCCAGCTCGAGCAAGTCGCAGGCCAGAAACGTCTCAGCCGACGAGAAACACCGTACGGCATATCCGGCGGATTCCAATAAGTCTTCGAGCGACTCGATCACGCGCGGATCGTCGTCGACAACGGCAATCACAGGCTTGCGGTTAGGCACGAGTCTTTCCCTCCGCTCGCCTCGGATCGGAAAGCGGTATCCCAATTCGCTGAGCGATACGCACGAGATCGGCAAGCGAAGTCGCGTCCATCTTCTGCATGACGTTCCTTCGGTGAACCTGCAGCGTGACTTCGCTGATCCCCAACTCGGCCGCGGCCTGCTTGTTGAGTAAGCCGCTCACGACTAGCGGCAAGACGTCGCGCTCGCGCGGTGTCAGGCCGAGATAGCGTTGTTTGAGAAGCGACATTTCGGTGCGTTCTGCACGATCGGCGCGGTCACGCGATATTGCTGACCGGATGGCGCTCATGACGTCGGCGTCACTGAACGGTTTCGTCAGAAAATCCATGGCTCCGTTCTTCATCGCCCGCACCGAGGACGGGATATCTCCATGACCGGTGATGAAGACGATCGGCGGATGCCCGCCGCCCTTTACGATGCGCCCCTGCAGATCGAGGCCGTTGATGTCCGGCAGTTCCACATCGAGCACGAGACATGCAGGAATATCGGGCTTATCCGCCCCTATGTAATCACCGGCGGATCCAAACGCCATGGCTTCGATGCCGTAGGATGCGAGTAGTTCAACGAGCGCTTCGCGCATCCGCGCATCATCGTCCACAATGAAGACAACAAAGGCCTCAGACATCACGCGATCGCCCCCGGACCAACTGGTAACGAGAATACAAATATTGCTCCTTGCGACGTGTTGGCGTCCACCCATAGATTTCCGCCATGCGCCTCCACGATCGTTCGACAGATGGAGAGGCCCATCCCCATCCCCTGCTCCTTTGTGGAGAAGAACGGCTGGAATACCCTGTCAGGAAACGCGACGCCCGGTCCCATGTCGCTCACGGCGATCTGGACCATATCGTCAGCGCGGCAATTGACCCGAACCCGAACGACTTTGTCCCCGACGATGCCATCCATAGCGTCGATGGCATTTCGGATGAGATTGCTAAGAACTTGCTGGATCTGCACGCGGTCGATGGCGACCAGTGGAAGGTTCGGTTCGACATCGATCACAATGCGCGTTTCGCGGCGAGTCGCTTCTTCCACGATTAGATCGCAGACTTCAGCGATCACGTTTTTCAACGTGGACACATTCCGCTTGTCGCCCGACTGCTTGAACAGGGCGCGAATTCGACTAACGACGTCCGCGGCACCATTGGCGTCGCGAATGACCCGCTCGACGGTGCGCCGGGCCCGCTCTATATTTGGTGGCGTCGCTGTGAGCCAGCGCTGGCAGGCGTGCGAATTGGCGACGATGGCGGCGAGCGGCTGATTCACTTCGTGAGCAATCGAAGCTGACAGTTCAGCCAGGCTCGCCGCCTGGCTCGCACGTGCAATTTTTTCCTGCGCTTGCCGTAGCTCCTCCTGCACCCGCATTTCGCCGTCGATATCGAGGCAGATGACGTTCCACTGTACGATGTTTCCCGCTGCGTCGCGCATCGGGCCGGCACGGGTTTCGACCCATCGATACTCCCCATCGAATCGACGCAGCCTGTGTCGCCGCGCATAGGGCTCGCCGGTCGCGAGCGAATGCGCGTAACGCTCTTTTACGCCCTGCAGGTCGCCGGGGTGCACGCCGGCATCCAGCGTAGCCTCTAGCCGGGAGGGCTTTCCGTCGAGTTCCTCAAGATTGTATCCAAGAAATTCGCGTAATTGCTTGCTGCGATAGATCGGCTCGCCGTCCGGCGTCGCGCAATCGATCATTGCTGGCAGTGTCTCGACCAGCTGGCGCAGCGAGCGCTCGCTCTCCAGCAACGCCTCGTGCGCCTGAACCTGATCATCGATATCGACGCATACGGCGTACCATTGCAGCACCTCGCCATTCTTGTCCCGTGACGGCTCGACCCGCACCTCGCTCCAGCGATGAGAACCATCGCTTCGCAATTGGGGATAACGCATCATGCAAGGCGTGCCTGTCGCAAAAGCGTCCATCAGCGTCTTCCGCGCATGATCCCGATAGTCTGGGTGGATAGTGCATAGTGTTGGCATGCCATCAGATCCCGTCGCGTCTGCCAGCGTCGTTCCGGTCACGTCCATGAAGCGCTTGTTAACGAAGACCGGATAACCCTCGGGAGTCGTGCTCCAGATCATGGCTGGAACGGCATCGACCAACAATTGCAGCTGCCGTTCGCTCTGTTCTAGCGATTGCTGGGCGATGACCGCGTCGTGGATATCGATGCTTTGACCATACCAATTGATGATCGCACCGGCGTGGTCCCGCAACGGCTCGGCGCGAGTCTCGGTCCATCGGTACGCGCCGTTGGAGCGGATCTGGCGGTAGCGCTTGAAATAAGGTTCCCCGGTTTCGCGAGAGCGCCGGAAGGTTGCCATCGCCTTATCGCTGTCATCCGGATGAAGGACGAGCTTCAAGGACAAGAACCCGTCGTTTGCTGTGACGTCGTCGATCGTCAGCCCGGTCATCTGGGTAAAGCGCTTATTGACATAAGTAGGTTTCCCATCCGACGTCGTACTCCAGATCGCCGCCGGCACGGCATCGATGAGTTGCTGCAACTGTTGCTCACTGCGGAGAATGGTTTTCTCCGCGACCTTCCTCTCCTCGATGTCGGTCATCGTGCCGCACCAGCCGGCCAGCTTGCCCTTATGATCGCGTGACAGCGAGCCATACAGCCTGAACCATCGATAGACACCGTCATGGCGGCGAAGACGCAACTCAGCATCGAAGGCTGCGCCTGTGATCAACGACTCTCGCCGAATGCTCATCAGACCGTCGTAGTCGTCCGGATGGATAATCCGGCGCCAGGCCGCATTTTCGAATCGATGGAAAAGACCCTGCGTAATCTGCGTCATCCCGGCGAATGCAATAGTCCCCGCACTGACGTGAGTGATGTGACCGTCCGCGCTCGCTGACCAAGTGAACGCCGGCATGCTCTTCACGATCTGCATGGCTTCCACCATGTCCGCACCGAACAAAGTTGACGTCTTTGCTTCGACGAACTCCCCGATGCACAAAGCAGTTACGAAGAACGCGGTCCAAGACAGCAGTTGATCACGCATGTCAGCGGCAAACAACGTGGCCGCGACCGCCGATCCGAGCAGCGCCACCCCCCAGACGGCGCGCAGCAGCCAGACGGTCTTCCCCGAGACATACAGATACATCGCCGCAACGGGAGCGAGCAGGCCGAACGGACGATCCATGAGGCCAAACAGCAGAAAGCCGATAGCAGCGCCCACAATCGCAGGCACCCAATATTGTCGAGAACGCTCTGCCGTCATGGCCGGATGCTCCTACCCCAAGAACGCTTGACCTTTAGCGGTGCATTGGCTGGAGGTCTCCCGAAAAGGGATGGCCGTGGCGCTCTTCGCGGCAAGTTTAGCCCCGCCGCCGCGTTATCGCACCCCATAGAAATCCATGTATTGCCAAGACGATCGCGAGTATCTTTGGATTGACGGGGTCTGCGGCCCGGTTGCAGGTTAAAAAAGGCCATGCAGAGTGAGGAATGCGGTCGGTGGCCGTCAATCAAGCCTGATCGTCGCGCCGTTCGCACCATTGAGCAGCCTTCGCAGATGGAAATTCGCCAGGGGATCGTCGGCATGGGCGCCGACGAGCCCTGCGAAAGTTGGCAGCGCCGCGACATCCCCCGCTTCGAGCAGGCGGAACGCCGTCGCATATTTCGCCGTGGCCGGGTCGTCAAACTGACCGGGCGATAGCGGCTCATGCGCCCGCAAGGCTACGCTCCGGCCGCGTAGAACGAGATCGCCGATCGGCCGCCCGCGAAATGCACCGGCAGCTCTCGCCGCGACGTCGCTTACGCAGATCCTCGTGCCCAGAGACTTATTCGCAGCCTCGAGTCTGGCGGCTGTATTGATCGTATCGCCATAGGCCGTGTAGTCGAAGAAACGGTCGCCGCCGAAATTGCCGACCAGCGCTGCCCCGGCGTGAACGCCGATCCGTGTCGCACCGAAATCCACGCCCTCGCGCATCCATCGCTCACGAAAGGACTCGGCCCAATCATCCAATGCCTCGGCGCAGGCAATGGCACGTGCAGCGTAGTCCGGCTGGTCTCCCGGCGCATTGAAGAGAACCTGGATCGCGTCGCCAATCACCTTGGCCACCGTTCCCTGATGGTCGAAAACCACATCGGTCAACCCGCCGACATATTCATTGAGCAGCTTCGCCAGTTGCTCCGGCGCGACCATTTCGACGAGTGACGTGAAGCCGGTGATGTCGGTGAAGATGACCCCGATTTGGCGCCAGTGAACCGCCATTTCATCATCGTTTCCATCGACGAGACGCTTGGCTAGCTCGGGAGAAAAATAGCGCGAGAGCGAGGCGTGCGCGCGCTCCGCATCCGTCTGGCGACGTTGTGCCTCGCGCAGAGCTTCCACATGCCGAAGTGTCTTCAGGATCGTGGCCTCCAGATCGGAAAAATCGATCGGCTTCGTCAGGAAGTCGAACGCTCCGCGATTCATGGCGGTGCGGATATTGGTCATATCGCCATAGGCCGAAACGATGATCGCCGATTTCCGATCATCTCGTTGCTGCAGCGTTTCCAGCAGCGACAGCCCGTCCATACGCGGCATGTTGATGTCGAGCACAACGAGATCGACATGGGGATGTCGATCGATCATATCGAGCGCCTCTGCGCCATCGCGGGCAAACAGAAAGTCGATCAGGCCTTCCCGGCGTTGGCGGCGAAATTTTCGCAGGACGAGCGTTTCCAGATCGGGCTCATCATCGACCATTAAAACGGTAGCGGTCATGCGGGCTCCTCCGGATCCCGCAAGCAAGCCGATGTCTATGGCAGGTGTCGTTAACGTCACGATCGATCTCTCCGGGCCTCGCTACCGCGCGGCAATGTGATTATGAATTCCGTGAATGCGCCTGGCTCTGTATCAACATCGATACGGCCGCCATGCTGCTTCACCACGATATCGTAGGTCATGGACAGCCCGAGCCCGGTCCCCTCTCCCGGAGGCTTGGTCGTGAAGAAGGGATCGAATATCTTCTCCTTGATGTCGGGTGACATACCGACGCCATTATCTCGGATACGAATTTCGACGGATTCGCTAAGGTTGCGCGTCCGCGCGCTCAAAGTCGGCTCGAAGCCCGAGCCGCGTTCGGCAAGACGCTCGCTCACGGCGTAAAAGCCGTTCGCAATCAGATTCAGCAGCACACGGGTGATCTCTTGCGGAAAAATATGGATCGAGCCGACTGCAGGATCGTAGTCGCGCTCAAAGGTTACTGCGAGCTGAGGGCGCTCCGCGCGGGCTCCATGATAGGCCAGCGCGAGGCTTTCATCGACCAACGCGTTGAGATCGGTCAGGCGATGCTCGCCGCCGCCGCCTCGCGAATGCAGCAGCATGTTTTTAACAATGGAGTCCGCGCGTCTTCCGTGCTGCACAATCCTTTGCAGATTGTCCTTGAGCAAGCCACTCAGTTCATCGAGATCCACGCGAGCGCCATCGGGGACGTCAATGCCCGCCAGCACGTCGCCAAGCTCGTCCGTCAATTCGACGGATAGCGAAGCAAAATTGTTAACGAAGTTCAGGGGATTCTTGATTTCGTGCGCAATGCCTGCAGTGAGCTGTCCAAGCGAGGTCAGCTTTTCAGTTTGCACCAGGCGGTCCTGCGCGGCGCGCAGATCGTCGAGCGATTTCGACAATTGCGTTGTCCGCGCCTGAAGCTCTTTGAATAGCCGGACATTCTCCACGGCTATCACGGCCTGATCAGCAAAGGTCTTGAGGAGTTCGATCTGGCTTTCACTGAACGCGCCCGGTTCGGCACGCGAGACACCGATCGTCCCTATCGCGGTGCCCCCGCGCAGCATGGGCACGACGATAATGCTGCGATAACCTCGCGCACGCGCCATGCTCTTAACCGCCTTGGGAACACCGTTTTCGGTTTCGACATCGAATCGAAACGCGATCGTTGCCGTGGCCGCGGCCCGACTATGGATCCCGTCGGCTGTCAACGCTGCGGGAAACGATACACGAATCTCATCATCGCCGTCGGGGCTCCCCGCTGTGCATGCCGCTAAATGCAGCATATCGCCGATCACCCGGGTGACGAGCGCCGACCGACCGCCGAGTAGCCGTTGCGCGCTTCCCGAGATGACGTCGAATACCGGCTGCGCATCCGTTGTGGATCGGGCGATGACATTGAGAATCTCGGACGTCGCAGCCTGTCTTTCGAGCGCCATCGCCAGCTCAAGCCGCAGACGCGCCGTGTCGAAGGTGCATGACCGCGATTCATTGCCCGTATATTGGCCGCTCGTCATGTGGCGTAACGCCTGTTGAGATCGATCAAGTCGAAGGATATGCCATGCGCCGATCGATCGCGGTTATGCCAGCCGCAGGCCACCATCGACACCGATCACCTACTCCGTCATTCATTCAAAAGCGTCGCCGGTGAGCCGAACAAGCCCCTCCGCGACGTCGTCGCGGTTCGCGCACGGTTGGATGTTTCATTGACGTTGCTCCTTATGGCTCTGATGTGAGCAGGGCCGCGCCTGCGGCCCTGCTTCGACCTGCCGTCAGTAATCCCACCAGGTCGGGACCCAGCGATAGAGGTCGCCGGCGACCGCTACCCGGCCGATCGACGGGAACGGCATGTGGGTAGCCACCAGCCATGAGCCGGTCTCCGACAGCTCCCGCATGAGCCGGAGACGGACACGGGTCGCCTCCTCGGGATCGTGTTCGAAACCGTTGTGCCATTCGGGGTGGTCGAACGAGACGGGGAATATCGCGTCGCCGGCGAACATCAGCCGATCGCCGTTGGACTCGAGGCGGACCACGCTATGGCCGGGGGTGTGACCGCCCGTGCGCGTGACCACCACGCCCGGCGCCACCTCGCCGTCTTCCTCGAACGGTAGCAACTGGTTGCGGTATTCGTCCAGGAACCGCTTGGCCGCACTCCGGGCCAGGTCGGCGAGCACCGGCGGCATGCCGGTGCGGGAGAAATCAGGCGACGCCCAGAACTTGACCTCGGCGGCGGCCACGTGGATTCGTAAGTCCGGGCGCAACTGCTCCTTCACCCCGTCCACGAGCAGTCCGCCAACGTGGTCAAAGTGCATGTGGGTTAGCACAATGTCGGTCACCGACCCGAGATCAATGCCGGCATTCTTCAGCCGCAGGCCCAACTGCCCGGCCCGCGGAAAATCGGGGTATTCCATTCCTAGTCCGCTGTCGATGAGGATGGTTTGGTCGCCGCTACGCACCACGACCTCGTTCAGCGCCCAATCAAACGCGTCCCGCGACAGGAACCTGTCGTCCAGCCAGGCCGCCCGGGCGGCCGGGTCAGCGTTTGTGGCCATTGACTCGGCTGGCGGCGTTAGCACGCCATCGCTGATTACCAGCACTTCAATCTCGCCGACTCGCAGCGCATAGCGTGACGGCACCAACTCGTCGAGAGCTCGGCCCTGTTGAGAGGTATTGCTCAAGTTCATATTGGATTCCTGCTGGGTGATTTGAATCGTTTGCTTCATCTTTTGATATCTCCTGCTTCTAGGTAGCGTTGGTTGGCTTCGTCGGTTGAGGACAGCATTTCTCACGCGGGAGCGACGATTTGTTCGAGCGGAGCGGGCCAACGGACGGTAACGAGCACCTTGTCGCTTCGGCTAGCCAAGCGAAGCGCAGCGGCCCGTCCAATCCCCGATGACTCGCCTGCCGTGACGATCACCTTGTCATTCTGATGATGGTGTTCCGCTGTTTGCCAAGGTCAAATCTAAGCCACTCCTCGCTAGGAGCGGCTTGTCCTCATATGGATCAGAGATTGGTCACTTGCTCGGGATTGGCAGACGCGAGTGCTGCGGCGCGATTGGCGCGCGGCGGGTAGATCCACACGGTGTTGATCTCGTGCTTTGTCTTTTTCGCCGCGTCGCCAACCATCTCCACCCTCTTCTCCCAGCCGCGCGTGAACAACGCACCAGCGGCACCGAGATCGAGGCAGGTCACGTAAGCCTCCTGATGATAGGGCTTAGTCGGCACGCCAAGCAGTTCCGCAGCGGCGTTGTTGCCGGCGAAAGCCCCCATCCGCGTCGCATGCTGACAGGACATCAGCGCATATGTTCCCTTGTCGTCACAAAGCGCCTTGGCGGCGTCGCCGGTCGCGAACACACCGTTCAGCGATGCAACATGCAGCTCGCGATCGACGAGCAGGCGCCCCGACGTGTCGCGATCAGCAGGGATCTGTCCCGTCAGCGGTGATGCGTGCATGCCGGCCGCCCAAATGACCGTTGCGCATTCGATGTGTTCTCCGCTGGAAAGCGTAACGCCCGACTTGTCGAGCGACGTAACGGCGACACCGATTCGCTTCTCCACACCGAGCACATGGAGGGAATCCTCGATATGGGGACGCGGACCCGTTCCCATATCGGGTGCAATCGCGGCGTTTCGCTCCACAATGATCACACGCGGATTCACGTGCCTACCGAGAATGGCGCGCAGGCGCGCCGGCATTTCGGTCGCCACCTCGATCCCGGTGAAACCGCCGCCAGCGACCACGACCGTGTCGCGCATTTGGGATGGCGGCTGCCTCGCCAGATCGTGCAAATGCTGATCCAGTTTGATCGCATCGCTCAGCTGATCGACGCTGAATCCATATTGCGCCAGTCCCGGTATGTCGGGACGAAAAAGCTGGCTGCCGGTCGCAATGACGAGCCGATCATAGAAGATAGTCTGCTCCGTTCGTTCGGTCCCGGCGACCTTAACGGCGCGGGATTTTGTGTCGACCGCCTCCACGCTCCCTTGGAGATACACCACATCTATCGCTTTCAGCAGATCCTGAAGCGGCGCCGTGAGCGTTTCAGGTCTGGTTTCGTAGAGCCGCGGACGCACAACGAGGGTCGGCTCCGGAGCAACGAGTACGATTTCGAGTGTTTCGGGGGTAGCGCCCTGAATGTCGCGTAGCCGCGCAGCGGAAAGCGCCGCATACATGCCGGCAAAGCCGGCGCCAACGATGATGATTCGCATGGGGGAAGCTCCTGAATGTCCGGGATGCAGATGTTTAGCGGGAGATGAATTTCAGAATGTCGGCATTGACGATGTCGGCATGTGTCGTGCAAAGCCCGTGCGGCAGGCCCTCATAGATCTTCAACACGCTGTGCTTGAGCAGCTTTGCTGAGAGTGAAGCGGAATTCGCGACGGGGACGATTTGATCGTCGCCGCCGTGCAGAACCAGCGTCGGGACTTCGATGACCCTCAGATCATCGCTGAAATCTGTCTCGGAGAATGCCTTGATACATTCGTAATGCGCCTTGGCGCTGCCCATCATGCCCTGCCGCCACCAGTTCCAGATCACGGCCTGTAACGGTTTGGCGCCCGGTCGGTTGTAGCCATAGAAAGGGCCGCTTGCGAATTCCAGATAGAACTGGGATCGGCTTGCGGCGAGCTGTTGCCGCAGGCCGTCCAACACTTCGATCGGCAGGCCGCCCGGATTGGCTTTTGTCTTCACCATCAACGGCGGCACCGCACCGATCAGCACCAGCCTGGCAACACGACCGTGACCGAATCGCGCGACATAGCGGGTCGCCTCACCGCCGCCGGTGGAATGGCCGACATGAATGGCATTGCGAAGATCGAGATGAGAAGCGAGCGCCGCGACGTCGGCCGCGTAGTGATCCATGTCCTGACCGTCGATAGCCTGGCTAGAACGACCATGACCACGACGATCATGCGCGATCACGCGATAGCCTTTGCTCAGAAAAAAGAGCATCTGGTTCTCCCAGTCGTCGGACGACAGCGGCCAGCCATGATGAAACACGATCGGCTGCGCGGACCTTGCGCCCCAGTCTCGATAAAAGATCTGCGCGCCATCGTTGGTTGTGATCGAAGACGTCAGATCCGCCATGTCCGTCGTATGAGAAAGCATGTCGGTTTCCTTTCCAGCCGCCGCGGACGAGCGGACGGTCATCGATGCCGCATAGAGCAGCGTGGTGGCGAGCAGTTTGCGCCGCGATAACCTTGCAAGACGGCTGATCGAGCTCTTCCAGGTCATTCGTTCGTCTCCGTTTGAGTGAGAGCAGGCAGAAGCACGCAGTGCGTGAACGCCCCGAACATGATGCGGTCAGCAGCGCGGAGGTATCGTTCTGCGGATCAGCGCGGCTGGCATTAAGAACAGTTCGACCTGTTCTCCAGGATAGGTTGGGCGACGCCATGCCGCGCTCCAAGCCCCTCGCGATCTGAATTGAGCAACCTATGCCGAGGTATTGTCGATCCTATTTGCTAGCCTAATCGATCATGGATACGGCCCGGCATACCGTCGCCGATGCCGCGAGCTGCGCGGCGATTAACAGGAGAAAAACATGAGCCCAGATGTTGCTTCGCGCCCGGTTAGAACGGAGCCGGAAGAGCTGGTCCCGTCGCGCTACGCAGTGAAGATCGGTGAGATTGAGGTGCTGGTGATCAGCGATGGAGTACTCCCGCTTCCAACCACCATGTTAGGCCATAATGCCGACCCGAAAGCCCGTGCTGCCTGGATGCACCACATGTTCCTGCCGCCGGACGCTTTCGATTGGGCGCTCAATGCAGTCGTGGTGCGTAGCGGCGGCAAGACCATCCTCATCGACGCAGGCTTGGGGTCAGACCCTGATTTGAACCTGCCGCGAGCCGGACAGTTGATCAAACGAGTGGAGAGCGCCGGCATCGATCTCGCATCGGTCACTGACATTGTGCTGACGCACATGCACATGGATCACATTGGTGGCCTGCTCGTCCCTGGCATCAAGGATCGACTTCCCTCCGACGTACAAATCCACGTGGCCGCGGCCGAGGTCAAATTCTGGGACGCGCCGGATTTTTCCCGCACCTCCATGCCGCCCGGCTTCCCGGATGCGCTGCGGGCAACTGCGAAGCGGTTCGCCAAGGAGTACCACAACCAGCTGCGGCAATTTGACGACGAATACGAGGTGGCGCCGGGAGTAATCGTACGTCGCACCGGTGGCCATACGCCGGGACACAGCATCGTCCGCGTGGCTTCAGGCAACGACGCTCTCACCTTCGCCGGCGATGCCGTGTTTACGGTCGGGTTTGATCACCCCGACTGGTTCAATGGCTTCGAGCATGATCCCGAGGAGGCAGCCCGCGTGCGCACGCGCTTGTTGAAAGAGCTAGCAGCCACCGAAGAATTGCTGGTGGCAACGCACATGCCATTTCCGTCCGTCGGACGCGTGGCGATCGACGGCGATGCTTTTCGATGGGTACCCGTGTACTGGGACTACTGACCGTTCGACAAGCGACCTCCGCAAAACGGCGGCCGGCCTGAATAAGGCCGGCCCGAACGAGGCTTAGCTCCTGCCATGCTTGGCAATGATCATCTATCGCCGCTCATCCTGCTCAACGTCCTTGGCATTGCAGGCATCTGCGTCTGGCATCTGCAGGGCCGTGGCCGCCCAACAAGCCGCCTGATCGTACAGATCCTGTTCTTCGCCGGCATGAGCCTTGTGCTCTTTATGGCAGGGATTCCTCCGAGTTGGACCGATTATGTCCACACTCAGGGCTGGGCCGTACTGCTCGTAAAACTGGCCGGTGTTCTTTGGTGGACCCACCTTGCATGGACAGTAATCGGATTCATCGACATATATGTGAGGCTGAACCACAAACCGCGCGAAGCCCATCTGATCCAGGACATGGCCGTTGCCGTGATCTATCTCGGCGCAACGCTCTCGATTGTACGTTTTGTGTTTGGAATGCCGCTCGGCACCCTGGTGACGACTTCAGGCGTCGTCGCCGTCATTTTCGGCCTCGCGTTACAGAACACACTCGGAGACGTCTTCTCTGGCATCGCGCTAACACTCGGCAGAGCCTATATGCTCGGCGACTGGATCCGATTGAGCGACGGCACCGAGGGCCGTGTCACCGAGACCAACTGGCGCTCCACAAATCTTCTGACCGGCGCGAACAATATCGTCGTATTGCCAAACAGCATTCTCGCGCGGCAGGGCGTGACAAATATCAGCCGCCCCGACGAAACTCACCTGATCGTGCTGAGCGTCCGCATTGCAGCAACGCAAAGCCCGAACGTTGTAGAGGGCGTCCTGCGGTCCGTGCTGGAGGCGAGTACTCGTATCGTCAGGAACCCAGCACCGGTCGTCGCCCTAAAGAGCATCGACGCGATCGCTATCGAAGCAGAGCTTCAGTTCCGCGTCGCCAGTCTGGGCGTTGGAAGGGAAGCCAAGAATGAGATCGTCGAACTAGTCTACTGTCAATGCAGGCTGAACGGTCTTTCACTGGCAATACCACCCGGAATATTTCCGCCTCAGACAGATGTCAGATGAGCTATCCCAACCACGGGGACCGCCATAAACAGCCTCGGCCTCAGCCACTGCCAATGTTTGCTTTGCTGCTACACACCCGGTGTTCGCGCATCGAATGTTATGGAATTCTGACGCTGACGCGGGTCCCTTTTTCCGCCCTGCTCAGTCCTCGTCCTGCCACCTGCGCAGATTCGTCTGGTCATGATAGGCCATGCGGTCCGGCGTGGTGATGAATTCGATCGTCGTGCCCCATGGCATGCGGCAGTAGCAGACCTTGTTTCCTGAGCCTTTCTCGGTGGCATAGGGAATAGCGCGCGGCGCGGTCAGCGGAGTGCCTCCGGCCTTTGCAAAGCGCTCGACCGAAGCGTCGATGTCGTCGGTGTAGACACCGAAATGTGTGATGCCGAAGTCGCTCGCCCGGACCGGCTGGGCTTGTTCAGGGCCGTGCATTTCGAACAACTCGATGTCCGGCCCGTTTCCGATCTTGACCATCGCCTGCGCACGCACGACCGTTCCGGGAAAAGCGCCAGTGGCCCGTTCGAATTCGGATCCCTGCCGCGGCGGATCCTGCGGCCCGAAGGACTGGTAGATCACCTGGCCGCCGAAAGCTTCCAACAGGAACGACTTTGCTGCTTCGATGTCGGGCACCGTGATGCCGATGTGATTGACCCCGCGGATGACGGGTGTGGTCATGACACTCTCCTTTGTTGTTGATTTGATCGGCACGCGCCCCGATAGCGCGGGGCGCCGGCTTTTAATGGGCCTTGAGGAACTCGATCAGGGCAGCTGCGACTTCGTCCGGGCGCTCGTCCGCGACATAGTGGCTGCACCGCGCGATCGAGCCGCCTGTCACATGGACAGCGAACTCCTTGAGCATCGGCACCATTTGCGCGCCGAACCGGTGGTCTCCGCCGAGGCCAAGCACCGGTATCTCGAGCGGCTGCTTCTTGTATTCGAGCGCGGCCGCATGGTCGACGGCGAAGGCGCGGTACCACTCCATGCCGCCGCGGGTGCGGCCGGGAAGCGCCATCGCTTTCGCATAGATCTCGACGTCAGCCGGATTGAAGGTGCTGTGATCGTAGAAGCGTTCAGCCATGAAGGCCGACACATAATCATATTCGCGGCCATAGATCAGGCGCTCGGGGAGATCCCGGTTCATATGGAAGCTGAAGTGCCAGAGCCTGGCGACCGTCGCTTCCCATCCGGTCCAGCCGGGAAGCGGAACGTCGAGCACGGCGAGGTGGGTAACAGCCTCCCGATAGATGGCGGCCTGGGGCAACGCGACCATTCCGCCGATGTCATGCCCGCAGACGGCGTAGCGTTCATGTCCGAGGGCAACCATGACGCCATGCGCGTCGCGCGCCATCGTCGCCTTGTCATAGCCGTCCAGCGGGCAGTCGGAAAAGCCCGCGCCGCGCAGATCCATGGCCACCACACTGAAATGCTCGGCCAGTCCCGGCATCACATGGTGCCATTCCCACCACGTTTCCGGCCAGCCGTGCAGCAGGAGGATCGGCGGGCCCGAGCCTCCCGTGACGGCGTTGATCTTGATGCCATTCACCGGCACCAGTTGCTGGGTGAACCCTTGCAAAGTTGCGATCATGATCGCTTTCCTGTCAGGTGTTGACGTTCAAAGGGAGCTCGTGGCCAGCGCTCATGGCCGATCGAAATCGGTGGCGATTGTGAGGTCGCGCCAAGCGTCGATATCGCTGCGGAACGCAGCCAGCTTTCGCTCGGCGATTGCGTGCGCGACCGGGCCGAGCGGCAAATGAAGCGGGGCGTCATTGGCGTCGACTGCCTGCAGGATCACTGCGATCGCCTTATCGGGATCGCCCGCCTGACTGCCATTGTTGGTTTCGCGATAGTGCCTGCGCGAGCTCGCGGCGTATTCCGGCATCTCGGCGGCCGCTATCGTGATCGAACGGCCAAGGAAGTCGGTGCGAAACGGCCCTGGTTCGACGATCAGCACACGAATGCCGAACGGCTTCAGCTCGCCGGCAAGTGCTTCGGAAATTCCTTCCACGGCGAACTTGGCGGCGTTGTAATAACCGCCGCCGCCCCCGCCCGCGATGCCCGCGCCGGACGACATATTGACGATCGTTCCGCCCGAACGTCGCAGGACGGGCAAGGCGGCTCTAGTGGTTTCGATCAGACCGAAGACGTTCACCTCGAACATCGGCCGATATTCTTCAGGCGTGCCCTCCTCGATCGCGCCGAACAGTCCGTAGCCGGCATTGTTCACCAGCACGTCAAATCCGCCGAAGGTCTCGACCGCCTTCGCGACGGCTGCCTTTGCTGCCGCCGCATCGGTCACGTCGAGTGGCAAAGAGATCATGCGGCCACCGAAAGGCTCAGACATTTCCTCGATTGTCTTGACGTTGCGGGCCGTCGCGATCACCCGGTCGCCGCGATGCGCTGCAGCGAGCGCGAGCCGCTGACCGAAGCCGCTTGAGCAGCCTGTGATGAGCCAGGTTTTCATTACTTCTTCTCCGAGTTGTTTTCAGATGTCGCCACGCGACCGCCCCCGCGAACCGTCATATCGGCCAGGATCGACCAGTCCTTCTCGCCAAGGCCCGCCGAGACGGCTTTGCTGAGGCCGTCGCGGACGGCTTCCAGCATCGGCAGCGCGCGTCCGATCTCGTTGCAGGCCTCCGTCGCCAGGCGCATATCCTTGAGCGCGAGCCTGGCTTTGAAACCCGGCTCGAACGATCGTTCGGTGATCTGCGCGCTGTAGCTCTCATAGGCGCGGCCCGAGAACAGGGTGCCCAGGATGAGTTCGAAGAAGTCCGCACGGTCTAGGCCCGCGCTTTCGGTCAGCACGACGCCCTCGGCCATCGCCTGGATCGCCATGCCGATCATCATGTTGCAAGCGAGCTTTGCCGTATTCGCCCGAGCGGGGCTCTCTCCGAGCTTCCAGACCTTTTTGGTGAGCGGTGCGAGCAGCGGCTCGATCGCGGCCATTGCATTGCTCTTGCCCGCCGCCAGGATGTTCAACTGGCCAAGCGCCGCGACGCTCGGTCGGCCGAGCACCGGCGCGGATACATAGCCAAGGCCCGCTTCGTCGTGCAGGTGCTCCAGCTCCCGCGCGAAAGCGACCGAGATTGTCGATGTGACGACATGGGTCAGCCGTGGCCGCGCACTGGCCAGCAGACCGGCATCCAGGATCACCTCCCGAATGGCCGCATCGTCGGACAGCATCGTGAACACTGCGTCAGCCGCGAAGGCGTCCGCCGCGTGTTTGACTAGCGTGACCCCGCGAGCGCTGTCCTGGATGACGCAGCTTCGGTTCCAGGCCAGTACGTCATGGCCGGCCTTCGCCAGGTTCAGGGCCATTGCCGAGCCCATACTGCCAAGACCGATAAATCCGACCTGCATTTTCTATCTCCTTTTGCTCAGATGGGGCTGGGCGCAGAACCAGACGCAGCTGCCGGCGTTTGCCAAGCCCGTTGCGACCAAAGCTCTGCTGTCGATGCCGCGCTTATGAGCTCAGCGCCCGGCCGCCCTGAACCACGACGACACGGCTTCCGACCTTGACCCGGCTATAGAGATCGACGATGTCCTGGTTGATCAGTCGAATGCATCCACTTGAAACGGCGTTGCCGATGGTCTCCGGCTCGGTCGTTCCATGGATACGGAACATCGTGTCCCGGTCGCCCTGATAGAGGTACAGCGCACGGGGGCCGAGGGGATTGCCGAGGCCGCCCGCCAGCCCGCTGGCGAGATGGCGATACCGCGCAGGCTCCCGATCCATCATGTTCTGCGTTGGTCGCCAATGCGGCCACTCGGCCTTCCGCTTGATGGTCGCAGCGCCCGCAAAGGCGAGTCCTTCCCTGCCCACTCCAATGCCGTAGCGCATGGCCTTCCCGTCACCCTCCACCAGGTAGAGGTGACGAGCAGCCGTATTCACAACGATCGTTCCGGCCGGCTCATCCGTCGGATAGTCCACGCGTTGCCGCAACATGGCTGCATCAATGCCGGATGTATCGACTTCCGGTATGGTGTGAATTCCGTCGATGAGCTCGGCGTAGGCGGCAGGCGTTGTGGTGATCTCCTTCTCCGCCAAGCTGCTACTGCGGCTGGCGCAACCCGCCAGCAAGACTGTGATTGCAGCGATCCCTGAGAGGCGCGCGAAGTGCCTTGCCTTTATGATCATCATACCAATTCCCAAACCATGCGCGCCGTTGCGTCGAACATTGAAGCTCCTGAGGTCGCCTGACCTTCGATATATCAGCAATAAGGACCGTTCGGTTCCAAATTGCAGTTTAAAGAATAGTCTCCATCAGGAGATCGATATTTTTCAGCATGTCGTCGCGACGCGATCCGACTTTTCCAAGAATCCTCATGCCTTGGGCATGGGAGACGATGAAATGCGCCATGACCCCGGCATCGCAATGCTTCCGGATCTCGCCGGCAGCTTGCCCCTTCGCGATCGTCGCTGCGAACAGGTCTTGAAGCCTAGCGAAAAGACCCTTGATCAGGTCTGCGATGTCTCGATCTCCCGGCAACATCTCAGCGGCGGTCAGGACTGCGAAACATCCGCGAACACCTTTGCTTCCAGAAGACAAATCCGCATACCGAATGAGAGCGTTGCGGATGGCCGCCTTTGGCGAAGGGTCCGATCGAAGAACGTCCTGGACGTTCCGCACGCCGTCATCGGTATAGAGTTTGAGCGCGCGCAGGAAGACAGATTTCTTATCGCCAAAAGCCTTGTAGAAGCTGCCCTTCGAAAGCTCCATTCCCGCAAGAAGGTCGGGCAGCGAGGCATCGTAATAGCCACGATCCCAGAAGACCTGCATTGCTCGCCTCACCGCCTCGTCGAGATCGAACTCACGGGGGCGGCCGACGGGTAGTTGAGAATTGGTAGCCATCATGCAAGCAATATAAACCGAATGGTTCCGAATCGCAATAGGGAGCGATGTAATTCGGCGAGCCTTAGGATGTTATGTTGCTAAACGCACTTTTTTTGCTCGAAACGCGACTTATTACTCTTGGAGGCCGCTCGGATTTGCCGTCATCAAAGTGGTGACCTCTTCGCCCGTCGGCGCGACGTCATTCACATCGGAATCAAGCTCGATGTAAATCCCCCCGCTTCGCTCCGCAGTTTGACAGCCGCTAGATAGAACGGCGAGATTGCGCGTTTCAACGTTGCGCATCCAGGGATCCACCATGACAGCGATAGAGACCATGCCGGACTACGACCGATTGCTTCGCGACAATCTCGAACGCGTTTTCAACGAGCGCGATGCGGCTCGGCGTGACGCTGTCATCGCCGAACTGTTCGTAGCCGATCCCGTGATGTACGAGCCGACCGGCGTCGTGCAAGGCCGCAGCAACATCTCGGACGTCGCTGGCAAGCTGCTGGCTCAGTTCGGTCCGGATTTCTCTTTTGTGCCCGATGGACCTGCCGTTGGCCATCACGGCCTCGCCGTGTTGCGCTGGCACGCCGGGCCGAAGGACGGTCCTATCGCGGTCACCGGCGCCGACGCGGCGGAGATCGAGGCTGGTCGGATCGTTCGCCTCTGGGTGCTGCTCAACCCGCCGGCGTGACAGCTCTTGGCCGCAGGGGCGGACCTGCGTCGCCATCGGAGCGGCGCTGGGCGGTGCCGTGATCCGTGCTCGGCTCAGTTACCCGCCGCTGGGCATTCGCCAACCGGATGTTATGGAATATCGCTACTCATCGATTTGCTTTGAATGACGCCGTTGCGTTTGGCATTGAACTGCGCGCAACCGATCACCGCCGACGACACGACAGGTGGTGATATTCGGCCGCCTACTTCTTGCCGCTTGGCCGAGATCACCCAGCTTTCACATCCAACTCCGTCAGTGAACGCCGATCCTTGGTGTCGGATTCGCGAGATAATCGGTTTGGAACGATGGGTAGAAGCAGGTGCGACTGATGTTCAGGCCCAGTATACAATGTCGTTGTTCCCTGGAATATCATAGCCGGCCTGTCGAATACGTCGTCGTGCAGCCAGGGACCAGATCCACGATGCGGAGAGCCCGCATCGCCATTCTCTCTCGCGAAGTCGCTGCCGCGAATATCGAGAGCGATGCGATATCCCTGCGGGAGCACGATGCACGTCGGCCAGATCTCGACATCCAGTTCATAGATTTGACCGGGGGTCAGCGGCTGCTTCTCGTCATGCGTATGATAAGGTTGATACGGCGTCGAACGCTCGGCACATAGTTTTCGGTGAGAGGCCCGCAGCCATCCCTGCGCGAGCGGCGTATGAGGATCGACCGTTCCTTGAAACTCGACTTCACGGCCATCCGGAGCAAATGCTTGCAGCGTGACGAAAACGTCTGCATCGACCGTCGATGACGACAGGAATAGCTTGAGCGACAGCGGTCCGGTGAACTCCGTCTCGCTTTCGAGCGGAGGCGACGTCCATTTGAGATGATCGACCGTCGCCGCGAATGACGTCACGCCCTTTGCGGCGGGTGGCTCCCACGCCAGAGAGCGATCTCCGGCGTCCAGATACAGCTTGGTCCACTCGGTTCCAGCGAGGGGCCAGGCTTCCTCCTTCCTCAACTGAACGGCTTCCGTGAAGGGGCGACGAAGGTGCAGCCAGACACGCGGCTCGCCATCCCAGCCGTTCTGCTCTCCCCGCAGGAAGAAATCGAAGAAGCGCTTCTGCAGATTCATTCCGTATTCGAGGTAGAACCATTCTTCATGCCGTCCGGGATGCGCCTCAAGCCACTTCTGCTCGGACGCTGCATTCGTGAATGCGGAGAAATTCCCGCGAGGGTGTAATCCGTAACCGGCCCAGTTCGCTGCACTCAGGAACGGCGTGACCACCTTGGACCAGTCCGGCGATCTGCGCCGATACCACTCATCCTCCAGTTCTCGCGCGCGAGCGTTGGCAAGCGTTGCCAAACGATTTGACGCAAGTTGCTCTTTCGACAATTCCTCCGGTCCGGACGACGACTCGTTCAACCAGATATCTGGCGGTGCATCCGGATTGCCATGCTGAACTGACAGAACCTGACGGGGGTACCAATTCTCGAGAAACTTGTTCGAGAGGATTCCTCCATGGCGGAAAAAGTCGCGATAGGTGTCGGCGGCGCCCTCCCAAGGTATCATCGCGGTGAGATGCGGCGGCTGCAGTGCGGCGACATGCCACTGATTGATCGCATAGTAGGAGATACCGTTTAAGCCGACCTTGCCGGTAGACCACGGCTGCACGCCTGCCCACTCGATGGCGTGATAGTAGTCGAGGGTCTCGCGCTCGGAGAGAATGTCAAGAAAACCGGGAGAACGCCCGGCTCCGCGAGAATCCACGCGCACGACCGCGTATCCCCAGGAACCCCAGATCTCTGGATCAACTGTCTCCCACGTGAGCCAGCGTCGCTGCGATCCCGGCAAGAGATCGGGATGCCTGCTCGTCATCCAATCCCAACTTGGCTTATAATGATGATCCTGATACCGGACCCCCTTCCCGTACGGGCCCATCGTCATGATGACCGGCACCGGCCCGGCGAGGTCGGGCCGATAAACATCGGCACGCAGCTGCAAGCCATCGTCCATGGGAATGGGAAGATCACGTTCGATTATCATTGCAAAAGACCTATCGGAGGGAAGAGAAGCCATCGGCTATAGGCTATTCAGCCGTCACACCCGAGGCTTCGACGATGCTGCGCCACTGATCGACGAGTGAGCGATAAAACGCTGGAAGTTCTTCGGGCTTTTCCGTTGCCGGATTGACCCCGAGTTCGAGCAGCTTTCGCTTCATTTCGGGCGTCGAGATCGCATCGGCGAAGGCGTTGGCGAGCTTCTCGACGATCGGCTTGGGCGTCGCGGCCGGAGCGAGGAATATCTGAAAGCCTCGGGCCTGCGTAAAGCCACGAATGCCTTGCGACGCCAGCGTCGGCCAGTCCGGATAGGCGGCGGTCTCGTCAGGGCTCGTCGTCCCGATCAGCGTGACCTGTCCCTGATCGACATAGGGCTTCGCGGAAACGATCATGGCGAGATCCGCTTCTCCGGAAATCACCGCCTGTATCGCGGCTGCTTCGCCCTTGTACGGAACGTGCAGCATATCCACGCCATTTTCCTTCTTTAGGACTTCCCCGAATAGGTGTCCGGCCGAGGCGTGTCCGAATGTGGCATAGGTGAGTTTGCCCGGATTCTTGCGCGCATAGGCGAGAAATTCCTGCGCATTTTTGATCGGCAGTTTGGTTGATGCGACCAGGGCGAGTTGGGTCTCACCCACGCGTGCGATCGGTGCGAAGTCCTTGATCGGATCGTATTGAAGTTTCTTGTTCAGGGTCGGCAACGCGCCATGAGACGCACCATTCGCGAGCAGAATGGTGTAGCCGTCCGCGGCCGCCCGCATGACGTTGGTGCTTCCGATCGCACCGCTCGCGCCTGGACGATTCTCGACGACGAAGGTTGCTCGGAGGCTCGCCGCGGCCTTATCGCCAACTAAGCGCGCCAGAATGTCTCCCAGCCCGCCCGCTGCGCTGGGCACGACGATCGTGATTGGTCTGCTCGGATACTGATCGGCGCCCCCGCTGGTGGCGCCGATGCAAACTCCGGCAACGACAAGGGCCAACATCTTTATCATCTGCACGCTCCCTCCTGGACGGCGGGCCATGCAGATGGCCCGCTTATGCCCTCGTTCGCGGGGCTTGAGGGAGAATGGTCACGTTTTGTGGTATCTTTAAAATAGATATTTACTATGCACGCCATGCCTGTTCAGCATATCATGTCGATATGGATTTGATCTCGCTCCGCTTTTTCATCGAGACGGCCCGGCAGCGCAGCATTTCGAAGGCCGCCGTCTCTCTCGGCGTAGTCCAGCCGGCCCTCTCTCGTCGTATCCAGTTGTTGGAAGACTCTTTGGGCGTTCGATTGCTCATGCGACACCGCAGGGGCGTCGAACCGACAGAAGCGGGCCACATATTGCTCGCGCGCGGGGAGCTTCTTCTTAGAACGTTTCAGCAGGTCGAGGCCGAATTGCGTTCGGAGGGGGCCGAGCCTCTTGGTCAGGTTGGGCTGGGTTTCCCGCCATCGATCGCCAATCTTTTCATGGGTCGACTGCTGTCTCAGAGCCTTGCGAAATATCCCAAGATCGAGCTCTATCTGCAAGAGGACTACGCTCTCGCGGTTCGCGATGCTTTACTTGCCGGGAAGATAGACTTGGGCATCATGAGCTTTGAAGCGCAGCACCCGGAGCTCGCGTCGCAAGCTCTGTTCGAGGAATCCATGTGGTTGGTTGGCACTCCAGAGAACTGGACTTTCGGCGATCGCAACGCGTCCCTCAGGGCCAGTGTTCTGAACGACCTTCCTTTGATCGTTGGAAGCTTCATGCACACGCTGCTGAAGAAACATGAGATACGGGGGAAGTTCCGGCTCCGCGTCCTGACGGAAGCGAATTCGTTGACGCTGTGTCGAGAAGCACTTCGCGCCGGTGCCGGCTTTCTGGTGGTCCCGCCCTCTTCCTTCGACCGGGAACTCCGATCAGGAGAATTCGTCGGAGCACCGTTGCAGGGCCTAGCCGTGACCCGCGGCCTATTCCATCATCGCGATCGTCCGCTCGGTCGCGCGGCTCTGGCCATCAAAGCGATGATCGAGGAAGAGGTCCGACAACTTTGCCAATCGCGTTCCGAGATCATCCGCCCCTTGAAGCGTGTCGATGCGAGTCTTGCAGGGCGAATACGAAAATCGAGCTCGGGCGCTCGGTAGACGAGAAGCTATCTTGCTTTCCCCGCCCCCATTTTCGCTATCGACGGTGCGTCAGGGACGATTTGCTGGGTCCACTGATGGAATTCGTCCCGTATTTGAAATTGGGCGCCAGACGGACAGTGAATTCTTGTCACGCGCAGTCATTTTCGAAATGCCGGATAGCCAGCGAGCTTTGGATTTAGGCAAGTAGCTCTAGATATTTGCTGTGCAACAGATGCTCAATTCGTTCGTCCTCGAGACGAGACTTCGCCAGCAGCATCTCCACGAGATCAGCGTCAGTGAGCACGATTATATATCCGCGCGATCGTGAAGATGCGTCGCGACATCGCTTTAGCAAAGTCTTCCCGTCGTCAATTGAGCGGCAGGTTATAATGCCTAGCTTTCCGCGATTGTCGTCGAAGCGGCCGAGAAGTTGGTCAAGCTCTTCATTTGAGATGTCCTTCGAGTAATTTTTGCACTCAACAATTACGGTGTTTGCGTTCACTTTCGCGTCGGTTCGTCGTTGAGCGAAGAAGCCGGTGTCCGCTGAGTTGATGAACACAACATCGATGCGCTTCCGCCCATCGCTAACTTGCCATTCTTTGCGAGGCTGCGTGAGGTACGGGTAAAAAAGCGCCGTGAAGGAGCCTAATACTAGCGTGTGATATTCTGACGCGGCTTTAGGTCCGGGAGGAATATTTCGGAAAGCTTCTGCTAGCTGAGCGCATACAGCGGTGATCGTTGGAGCGCCGTCATCATCGTCGAAATTGACCAATGCACGTTGCGTCTTAGCAACTTCTTTGTACATGGCGAGCAATTCCGGGTGAGCAATCACCATTTCAGCAATGTACGATTTGGATTTCGGATGCTGTTCGCGAACGTCTTTTTTGAAAACTCTCGGCTGGCCTTTGACCGTTTGCACAAGGGCACTGTTCGCCCTGATATTCTCAGAAACAAGAAAATCTGTGAGCTGCTTGTTGTAAAAAGCTTGGCTGTTTATCGAGAGTGACCTGCGCACAATATATTTGGGCACTAAGAGGACTGGATCTGCGTCTATGTAGGGCAGTTGGACGATCCTCGCGACCCAATTCCTACGCCGTTGATCCCATGACGCTGGGCCGGAGTAGTTCTGTGCTTCGATGCTATATAGTTCGCACTGTTGCTGGGTATAATCCACTAACAAGTCGCGAATAATATTGGTGGTAAGATCTGAGATCTTGTCCCGATCGACACCCTCCACGTATAGCGCCATCTCGGAGAGATCCGACAACAGCCCCGACTTGTATGCCTTGCTCCCGGAAATGGCATCGATAAGCTGCCGAGCTTGGCCTGGTCCAACTCCCCGACCTTGAGGATTGTCCCTAGAAACACCAAGGTAAGTCTCCTTCGGTTCGGTTAAATGCGACATGAGCCCGACCGCACGAACCCTGTCGCCGTCTCTAATGGCTGCTAAAACTTCAGTGAAGAATGTTCGGATGTTGTCTGAAGCGCTTGCGGCCCAAACGTCGTCTAGAATTTCAATTGCATAGGGATCTACGTAAACAGGGGTATCGAAGGTGTTGCTAACATCCACAAAGTCCAACTCATGCTGACTTAAGCCGAGTTGAAAGTGCTCCGAAAACCGGGCCATTATGCCTCCGTTGATCTTTTTTATGATGCCAATCTGGCGGTCCGAGACGCCGCTATTTTAGAGCGGCAATTACTCGCCCTTCTAAATCCTGCAGCGATGTGTCGAATTGCCTGCCTAGCACTGATATCAAAGACACAACTTAGAGCTACTGCAAAGGCCAGCTACCCGTCTCGCAAGCAAAACACGGGATAACTAAATCGACGGCAGCGCGCTGCCCGGCTCCTCTGCCTCGGTCGCAGTGCGGATCGCATCGGCGAACTGCGTGCGCGCGCGGTGCTGCCACCTCCCGCGATGCCGACGAGCTCATAGTGCCGGCCGCGGAGTTCGCCTGGATATCGTCGATGATCAGATCGAGGTTGCGGTCGGGTCGACAACCTTCGCCAGATGGCGCGGGTGAGTGAGCGGCTCGCGTGCGGCGAAGATCACCCCCTCGACGCGGCCGATCCATTCGCGCCAGCGGAGCGCGGTCGGCAAATCTGTCAGCCTGGTATCCAGCGTGATGTTGGCTTTCGGTTGGCGTCCCATCCTACAGCCCGTAGAGGCGGAAGCTCAACCGCCCCGTCAGTTCGCGGACGGCGCCGACTGACACCAGCCGTTTGAACAGCCGTCGGCTGAAGCGATCGTTGGGGCCTGCCCTTCCCGCCCCGGCCCTCTAATGCTAGGAATCCCTGACTGGGCCGCGCCATCGCATATGACGGACTGGCTCCCAAGAAGCCACGGCCTCGATCGAGGCGGTTGTTCAGGCGCCTCTGGCCAACGCTGCGGACTGCGCCGGCGAAATCTGCGCGACCAGCGGATCAGCGTGGCGGTGCGCCAGCCGCCAATCGGTGCCATCGTGGCGATAGACCAGGGTGACCCTCAGCGGCCAATCCTGCGCCGGCAAGCCGCCGACCTCGCCATGCCCGTGCTCGATGACGGCGAGGACCACCATGTCGGTCGTCCCATAAGCTTGGACCAGTTGCTGTTTCAGGGTTCCGTTCCTGAAGAACCGGCCGATCGCCTCCCAGCTGGCCTCCGTGATATCCACTCCGCGCGACGGCTTGCCTCCGAACGGCGACATCAGGGTGAAGTCGTCCGTAAGCGTGATCAGGGCACGGTAGCTACCGATATCACCGCGCATGAGTGCGGCGTTCGCCTCTTCGGATCGTTCGACAAGGTCGGTTATCGCTTGGTCGACGGACGAGTTTTTTCCAGACCGGGCTGAGCTACCCGTCGCGAGGGATGCAAACCCGGCTCCGCCCGCGGCGAGAAGTGTGCGTCGTGTGGTTGGCATAGTGTGCTCCTGACAATCCTTTTCCAGAACTCAAGGCCTTTACGGCCGCGCTTCGATAGGTGGATCGCAGTTTCTCCCTACTGAATCCAATGATATGATTTCAGCGATATGCTGCAGCAAATTGACCTGTCCCGCACCGACCTCAACCTCCTGGTCCTCTTCGAGGCGGTCATGGATGAGCGCCATGTTGGTAGGGCAGCGGACCGGCTGATGCTCTCGGCTTCGGCGGTCAGTCATGGCCTCGGACGGCTTCGTCGCCTGCTTAACGATCCGCTGTTCGTGCGGACGCCGAAGGGCGTTGTCCCGACGGATCGCGCCACAGAGCTTGCGGCGCCGATAGCGGACATCCTGGCGCGGGTCCGCAGCGTGATCTCAACCGCCGAGCCGTTCGATTCGGCAACGTCCACGCGCCGCTTTACGATCGGCGCGCCGGACGGCGTCTCCGCGGTCTTCCTGCCGTCGCTGCTGGCCGAACTGCGGCGGAGCGCCCCCGGGATCGATATCAGCCTGCGTCAGGTGTTGCCGGTGCAGGGAGAAACGGCGCCCGAGCGGGCCTGGCGCGAGGCTTTGGCCGATTTGGACACGCGCGCCATCGACATCGCTGTCGTTCCCAGCGACGACATTCCAGCTCGTTTTCACCGGCGAACCCTATACGAAGAGGATTTCGTGATCGCCTTGCGCGCCGGGCACCCATTCGCGAAGGGCCCGACCCTGAAACGTTATTGCGAGATGCAACATCTGGTCGTCTCGCATGCGGGCGATCCCTATGGCTTCGTCGATCAGGTTCTCGCCAACGAAAACCGCTCGCGGCGGATCGCGCTGACCGTCCCGAACTTCATGTACGCGCTCGCCGTTGTTGCTGAGACCGACCTGATCTCCGCCATACCGCGGCGGTTTGCCGCTCTGCATGGGCCACGCTTCGGCGTCGTCAGTCTCGATCCGCCGCTGCCGCTTGGCAGCTTCCGGCTTAATGCCGTCGTACCTGTCGCTGCGATGATGGATGCAGGTTTGGCATGGCTTCTCGATATGCTCGGAAAAGAGTGAGATCTAAGCCGGATCGCCGCTTCGCGATACGCTGCGACCGACGACCGCCCGCTGCTGCGCCTGAATGGCGCATCGCCTCCCGTTGTCTGTTAGCGCCAGCACCTCGCGCTCATGCCTTTGTTGCGGCGCTTTGCGCCATAAAATCCGCCCAAACCGCCCCAGGTTATGGTTAATAAAAACGAGTGATAATGTTGCCTTATCGTTCGTTATTCGCGTAGGGCTCAAAATGAGTCCCGACGGGTCCAGCGCTCAATTCGATCCCTCGGAAGACTCCGTGCCGGCTCCGGCCATCGTTGGGCGGGGGGCAACCGTGACCATCAGCTGCAATAGACTCCCACCCGCGAGACCGGGGTTGTCAATCGCCGCGGCTTCGCAGTTCGGATTAACACTCGTTGGTGTTGTGCGACATCGACAACTTCTAGTCTATCAACGACGCGCACGGTGACAACGGTGACATTGGACTTCGGGCCCTGTTGCGCGGGAGTTCAACCAGTCGAGCGCGAAAGTGACGACGTCGGGCGTGGGGGGATCAAGAGTTCGCGGTATCCCTGCCGCCCACCGATGCCCTCAGTAGCTTGCTGGACCCGGCCGTAAAGATCGCCACTCGTCGCTCTTTAGGACCCTTGAATGGTACCAACACTCCGCGATCAACCCGTTGGCCCCGAAGATTCCTAGTCCGAGAAATCCATCAGCTCCGGTCATCCGGTTTTTCATTCACGAAATCGTCCGGAATCTCACGCAAGAAATTCTGGCCCTTCTGTAAGCGCCGGCCAAGGGTCTCGATAAAACCTTCAAACCGCTCGCGGCCTTTGATCTGGGCGGCAGCCTGCACGTCGTTCGGCAAGGGCGGCGTGATCGTCAGCCAGAAACGCACAAACAACGCTAGTGTTTCGGCGGTCAGGCCAACATCCCGCTCCAGCCTCTGCATTTGTCGAGACAGCCGATCGAGGCGGCGCGCAAACGCCGCCTCACGCCTGTCCTCGCCGTCCGGCGATAAAAACGATGCGACCGCTGCTTCCACGATCGCCGACCGAGAAAGCTTCTTGCGGTCGGCAAGATCGGCGATCTGCTTCAGAAGCTCCGGTGGGAAATACACATTCATCCGGTCGCGCATGGTCTCACAACTCCATGCCATCGTTAGGGTCAAGCGAGACCTGGCGGGCGATGCCACGCATCTGCTGGCGCAAAATTCGAGCCCGACTGGCGGCATCGTCCGCCTCGTCGTCGATTACAATGGCAAACTCGTCCGCCGGCCTTGGGGCGGTCGTCTCCTTGGCGATGGCGACGTGATCGGGAAGCTCGGGTTCGCGGCGCAAGCCGCTGTTGGCGGCATCCTGTTCCGCCTTCTGGATCTCACTAAACAGCACGGCGTCCGGTGCCTGCGGTGTTAGATCCGACCACCCATCCGACCGTGACGACCGGCCCGACTTCGCCGGATCGGGTGGCGCCAGCACCCGCTCGGTGAAACGGCGATCCTCGTAATAGCGAGCTTTCTTGGCCCGGATCGGGGGCGTACCGGCAATCATGACGATCTCGTCAGTGGGCGGGAGCTGCATCACCTCGCCCGGCGTGAGCAGCGGTCTTGCCGTCTCCTGTCGCGAGACCATGAGGTGGCCAAGCCACGGATTTAACCTGTGACCGGCATAGTTCTTCATGGCGCGCATCTCGGTCGCTGTGCCGAGCGCATCGGAGACACGCTTGGCTGTGCGCTCGTCGTTGGTGGCAAAGCTGACGCGGACATGGCAGTTGTCGAGGATCGAATTGTTGGCGCCGTAGGCTTTCTCGATCTGGTTCAGCGACTGCGCGATCAGGAAGCTCTTGATGCCGTAACCTGCCATGAAGGCTAGCGCGGATTCGAAGAAGTCGAGCCGGCCGAGCGCTGGGAACTCGTCGAGCAGCATCAGGATGCGGTGACGGCGACCCTTCGCGTGCAGATCCTCGGTAAGCCTGCGGCCGATCTGGTTCAGCACGAGGCGGATCAGCGGCTTGGTCCGCGAGATATCGGACGGCGGCACCACGAGGTAGAGCGTCGCTGGCCGCGGATCGGCGATCAGGTCGGCAATCCGCCAGTCGCAGCGGGACGTGACCTCGGCGACGACGGGATCGCGGTAGAGGCCGAGAAACGACATGGCGGTGGAAAGCACGCCCGACCGTTCATTGTCGGACTTGTTCAGCAACTCGCGTGCGGTCGAGGCGACGACGGGATGCGGACCTTTTTCGCCGAGGTGTGGCGTGGTCATCATCGCCTGTAGCGTTGTCTCGATCGGCCGCTTCGGATCCGAGAGGAACGCGGCGACGCCGGCCAGTGTTTTGTCCACCTCGGCGTAGAGGACATGCAGGATCGCGCCGACGAGCAGTGAATGGCTGGTCTTCTCCCAATGGTTCCGCTTGTCGAGCGATCCCTCCGGGTCGACCAGCACGTCGGCGACGTTCTGGACGTCTCGTACCTCCCAGTCGCCGCGGCGGACTTCCAGCAGCGGATTGTACGCCGACGACTTGGCGTTGGTTGGATCGAACAGCAGCACGCGACCGTGCTGCGAGCGGTAGCCGGCAGTGAGCTGCCAGTTCTCACCCTTGATGTCGTGAACGATGGCCGAGCCTGGCCAGGTCAGAAGCGACGGCACGACCAGGCCGACACCTTTGCCGGAGCGGGTTGGCGCGAAGCACAGCACATGCTCCGGGCCGTCGTGACGCAGATACTCGTGGCCGAGCTGGCCGAGCACGACCCCATCTGCGCCAAGAAGCCCGGCTGCCTTCACCCCGCGCAGATCGGCCCAGCGCGCCGATCCATAGGTCTCGACGTTCTTCGCCTCCCGCGCTCGCCACACCGACATGCCGATCGCCGCCGCGATCGAGATGAAGCCGCCTGACGCAGCCATGAAGGCGCCCTCGACGAAGACCTGTGGTGCATAGGCATCAAAGACGTACCACCACCAGAAGAAGACGGGCGGATAGTAGACCGGCATCCCGGCGAGTTCGAACCAGGGTCGGCCGAGCTCCGGCTGGAAGCCGAGCCGCCATGCCGTCCACTGTGTGGCACCCCAGATCGTGAGCAACACGATCAAGAAGACGACGGCGATCTGGCCCCAGAGAATTTTGGTCGCGGACATCGCGGACATCCTTCTTGTGGTTAGGCGTTGCGGAAACGAATGAGGCTACAAGCCAAGGTCTCGCTTGCGGCCAAGGGTCCACCCGATGCCGCCACCGCCGTTGGTGACGCCGGCGACGTGCTGGCCGAGCTTTTTGTCGATTTCGCGCGACCAGGGCACGAGCTGAAAGCCGAGGCCATTGTCGATCATGGCGTAGCGGCCAGAGGCGAGCGTCAGGCGCTGACGGTAGGTGCCGCTCACATGCTCGCCGGTCGCGGGTTTCATGTGCGGCAATCCCGTCTTGGCTGAGAGTTTTGCACCCACCGCGTCCAGTTCGCGTCGACGCAAGGTGTTCAAGAGATCGCGCTGCATGATGATGCGCTGACCCTGTCGCCGGGCGAGCCCTTCGCCTGCGAGATGTTCGGCGCGGGCCTGCATGGCGTCGCGCGCTTCGCGACCGAACCCGCCCATGGCGAGCGGCGTCGGATCGCGCTCGACAAGTCGATGGTCGATCCAGGTCGCGCCGGGTGCGGTGACCTGCTGGGTGAGGTCGAAATCCGAGCGGTTGGCGAGCACCAATGTCGGGCGCCGGTCGTCCAGCCCACCAAAGCGGCGGACCTCGACGATCCCTCCGATCGGCGGGGCGTGCTCGAACGCCTCGATGCCCCGGAAACGAACATGGTGGGCACGTCCGTCCGTACCATCGATCACGGCATAAGCCTCGCCGGTCAGCTCGTCATGGAGTCCCCTGTCGACCAGCCGGCCGATGATCGGCGATCCCGGCTTCTCACCATCGATGACATAGTCGGCGATGCCGCGTGCCTCACCACGCTCCGTGAACGCGCGGTGCATGGTCTTGATGACGTCGCCGCGGGTACCGAGATCGCGAAGGTTGCGCTCGGCCTCCAGCCCGACCATCCATTCGCCGGGACCGGCCGGCGCGGCGAGGCCCATCTTTTCCAGATGCTGCAGCCGCCCGATCATCAGGCGACGGATTTCGGGGTCGGTGGCGCCGGGATTTTCGGGGCGCAGGTCGATGGCGCCGGTTTCAACGGCGGCCATGCGGATCTCGACGTCGAGCCGCGTCCAGCGTTCGGCCGCGATCTCCTTTTCCAGAGTGTTGCGGATCTCGTACTCGGGCTTCGGACCAAGCTCGATAGACGCGAACTCCTCGGCGCGCGAGCGCAGGCCGCGGCTGATATAATCTCTGGAGATCACGAGGTCGGCGCCGGTTTGATCGACGCCGCGCACGAGCAGATGAACATGCGGGTTATCCGTGTTCCAGTGATCGACGGCGATCCAATCGAGCCGTGTGCCGAGATCGACTTCCATTTGCCGGGCGAGATCGCGCGTGAAGGCTCTGAGATCGGTCATCTCGCTGGCGTCCTCGGGCGAGACGATGAAGCGGAAATGATGCCGGTCGTCCTTGCAGCGATCCGCGAAGGCTGTGTCGTCAGTGCGGTCACTGCCGGCATCGAACATCACCGCCTTCTCGCTGTTGCGGGTGACGCCGTCGCGCTTGAGGTACGAAAGATGGGCGGTGAGCGGTGCGGAACGGAAGGATCGTCCCTGATGGCGGACAATACGTGCCTTCACCACCACGCGCCGCGCCGGGCTGAACAGGCGGCTGCGGCTAAAACTGATCCGGCCGCGCCCGAAGGTCGAGCGCCCGTAGCTTGGGGAGCGCTTCCCCGCAGCCGCATGCGAAGGGCTGTGACCAGCCTTCTTCGCCGCACGCAGCACCTGATTGATGAAGGTCTTGGGCCTTGGCGCTCGCGTGCGGCGGATGCGGCCAGGCCGGATGCGTAAATCGCTGTCGCCTGCGCTCATGGCAAAGGCTCCACGAACGCGAAATGGGGAGCAGTGCCGGAAACATTCTTGAATTCATTGGCGAAAGCATCAGGCGCGGCACGCGCCCCGACCGACCGGCACGGCCGAACCCAAGCCATTCCAATGGCTTGCGGTTCGAGCGGCGAGCCGCTTTTATCTCGCCGTCCCGCTGTCGTGCTTCCCTGCTGCCCTCGCCTTCCCAGCCATTCTATCCCGGAGCACGCCATGGCGCGCCAAGCTGCAAATCCTGTCATTACAGGCCTCCCGCGCTTGATCGAACAACAAACAGGCTGTGCGCTTGCGGCACGAGCGCAGAGATATTGCGGCGCGTCGGAACGTAGTCCGATCGCCGCTCAGCCGACACAGGATCGGCAGCGGCTGCGTGTTCGGGTCGCGCGATGAACAGCGACGCCTCGGTCCACGATTTCGAATGAACAGTTGCGACGGTGATCGGATCGGCGAGTTCGCCGCCACCGAACAAGGAAGCAAGCGTTGCCACATAGGCGCGTGTCTCGGCCGGCAGTGGACGGCCCGCGAGATATTGTTCGTAGCGGCCTGGTCCCGCACTATACGCCGCAAGGAAACCGGACGAGCCATAGCGGTCGTGCAGTTCGTGGAGGTACGCAGTACCGGCCAGAATGTTATCGCGCGGATCGTAAGGATTGTCGCCGAAGCGATGACGCATGCGCAGGTCCGCCCAGGTCTCGGGCATGATCTGCATCAACCCCATCGCGCCTTTTGGCGATCTGGCCCACGCGTTGCCGGCACTTTCGACGGTCATCACGGCGCGTATCCAGTGCGCCGGTACAGCGAAGCGACGTGAGGCCTCTTCGATTAGATTCGCAAACGACCCGGGAGGTCGCGAACTCGCGGGATGCACGCTTGATGCGGCGTCAGCTAGCGCACCACCAACCGGCACAATCGCAAACGACAACACTATCGCAACGATGCGAGCTACCGTCCCTAAAGGACACAAGCATGCCACCGTGCTCGCGCCCGTCCAGGGTAAAGCTGCTTCGCGCCGGCCTTGCGGCCGCCCTGGACCGCCGCTGCGCGCGGCGGCTTTGCGAATTTTGGTCGGGACGGAGGAATGGTGCAGCATCTGGTCGAACAGAGGAATGGCAGATCGAGAAAGAGAGATGCGCACGCTCACTCCTCCTTGATCCAGACAGGGACTGCACGGCCAACAACGGCGGATGCCGCGATCGGCCCGAAGTAGCGGCCGTCCAGCGAGTCCCGGGACTGCCAGTTCATCAGAAAGAGCTCGTCCTCGCCGACAACACGACAGCCGTGCCAGACCGGCAGCGGCCGGCCGCGACTGTCTCGCTCGCGCGCCTCACCCACGTCGATCTGATCGACGGAGATGGTGCGCCCCTCTCTGCAAACCGTCTGCCCCGGAAGCGCCAGCACGCGCTTCAACATGGGAATGCCGACTGGCAGATAGCCGTACAGGTCAAGAAAACTCGCCAGTGGCTCGGGTGGCTGGATCGCGACAAGTTCGGTGACAAACAGCCTGTCTGCGGGCCGCAAACGATAGAGGCCACGCGGTACACTTTCGGAGATATTCCACACGTAGAGCGGAACTGGTTCCATGACGATCGCTGCGACGAGAACCGCGATCCCAACAAGCATGCCTGCGAGCGCCGCGAACCGACCGTTCATGGCGCGATCCTCTGCCGGTGAAGCCAGGCCTGATGACGCGACTTGGTGTAGGTTCGTGGAGCTTCGTTGACGGACAACCGGTTATGGACGTGATGCCAATAATCAGGTGCAGCATCCGCGGAATCGATGCCGAGCGCCTCGATCACATCGACTAGTTGCAGCACCCGCTCGACCTTGGGCCAGCCCGACAGCCGCAACAGAATGTCGCCGCCGGGTCGCACATAGGGCACCGTGGCACAACGCTGACCGGTCGCGACTGCGCGCAAGATGTCGATCCGCGAGATGACCGTGCCGAAGTCATTCGAAGTCCAGCGGACGAACGCGAAGATGCTGCCGGGCGCAAATGACACAACGCGCCGGCGGGGGTCGAGAATCTTCTCTTCGACAATGCGGCCGAAGCGAATCCGGTTCTCGATACGCTTCTCAAGCCACAGAAGCTCGACCTGCGTGAGATCGCTCATGAACCTCCTCCATGTTTGGAAAGATGAATTGGGTTGCAGGTCGAAGGCGACGATGCGCGTCGGCCATGCTTCAGGGATCGCAGGCACCGCTCGCGTGCTGGCCATCGATGCGAATGCTTGAGCAACAGCAATGCCATCGCGATACGGCCTTGCGCAGAGCGCGCCTGTTGCCGCATCCGTGTCTTGCTGATGCGTTGGCCCTGGATCGGATTGGGGAGCGAGACGAGAACTGTGCTCGCGCCGAGCCTTTGTTGGTTATCCCCAGCAGCAGCGAACGCTGGGTCCGTTAGAGAAAATCCGAAGGATTTCAGGTTAGGAAAGTTACGGGCGCTGCAAAGCGTTGAGCAACAAGGCCTTACACCTGATCTCGGTCCCCGATAGCACGAGGATCTGGTCCCCGATGGCACGAGGGTTGCGGTCCCCGATAGCACGAGCCGATTCACAGGCCGCCCTCCGATTGAGGAACGAGCCCGCGCTTGCGCAGCCGCGCAGTGAATGGATCGACCGGGTGAGGTGCGAAGATGAGACGCTCGGTGCCGCGAAGGTCACGCTCGATAATGAGCCGATAGCCAGGCAACGTCTGGCGGCGGACGATCTCGCGCAGGTCGTAAGCAAAATGCTTGAGCGGCGAAAGGCTGGCGGACTTGGCGTGAAGGTAGATAAAGTCGAAGCTCCAGCCACCCTCCTGGCGACCGCCATGCTTGCGGACCAGCCGATAAAGCCAGCGCTCAAGTCCACCGGTCAGATCGAAATAGGCAGGGTCAATTGTCAGCACGAGCGCGTCGTCCACGACGCCGGCATAGAACCAGTCCGGCAGGATCAGCTCAAGGCCAGATGGTCGCCCATGTGCATCGGCGGTCTCCTTCCACTCGTTGATCCAGGAGAAGCGATGCCGCCGCCGTTCGGTCGGCTGGCGGATCGATGTCAGCACTGTCGTTGATTGCAGCCTGTCGAGACCGGCCTTCAGCCGATCGTAATCGCGTGCACCGGTGCCGCGGCCGACGAAGGTCAGAATTTCGTAGGGCGTTGCAGCCATGAGGCGCGACGTCCTCAAACCGGCGTCACGCGCCTCGACTATCTGCGAGGCAGCCCAGATCAGAACGTCTGCATCCCAGATGGTCGCCATGCCATGTTCGGGCACGGCCTCGACACGAATAGTGATGGTTCCCGCGCGAAAATCGATCGGTACGACACGCTTGGATTTGGCAAGGGAAAAGAACGGATATGCCATCAGATCCTGCGCATCGCGCGGTGCGAGATCGCCGGGCAACGCGCGAAAGAGATCAAGCTGTTCGCGCTCAGATTTATGCCGATGTCTCGTCACGACGCACTCCCCGACAATCAGCGTCGCTCTTGACCGGCATACGGGAGCGGAACATGTCGCTTGGCAGGCAGTACGGTTTCGGCGCCGGAATCGGAGGTCGATTGCCGAATTCCGCGTTTGGCCCAAGCTTCCAAATCGGCGATAGCATAGACAACGCGACCGCCAAGCTTTCGATAAGTGGGACCGGTCCCGTAGGTACGGTGCTTCTCCAGCGTGCGGCCAGAGAGGCTGAGGAATCGCGCGGCTTCAGGCGTCCGTAGGTAGCGCGGCGGAGAGCCGGCGGTAGTATCTGGCATCTGAAGGCCTCCGTGATCTCATGGAGCGCTGGCGACGTTCGCAGCGCATCTGGGGTCACGATGGCGGAGCAGACGCGCGATGGGGGATGCCGATGATGAGGGGATGCGTTAGCGATACCCCTCGGAGTTATCAGCTACTTCTTGCGACGTGATTGCCGCAGGAGTTCGCGATAGCCGCCGCGCATCAACGCAAAGCCACTTTGCACGAGACGGATGGTTCGGTTGCGGAGATCGTGGGTTTTCCAGGCGCGCTCGGGGATGCGTTTCTTGCCGAACAACGCTTCGGCGATCCCACGATAGGTGCCGCCGTCCATGCGCCCATCGAGCGCGCGAACCGCGAGAATTAAACGTTCACGGCGTTGAGGAGATAGTTCGTGAAATGCCGGACCGGGCGCACGCCCATTGATGACCCGCCACAGTCGATGGGCAGCGTGCGCGCGAACTTCGAAGTCAGAGTCCAGCGGTAGCACCGCCGTATACGACATGCTCATCGTCGGCGGCTCAGCCAGCCACAGACGATGCTCAGCTCCACGAATGCGCAGAACCGCGTGCCAACCGTCGGACGCTCGGCGCAGATCGCCCGCCGTCAGATCGGCGAGCGACTGCCCTACGCCGTCAACATTCGAAGAAGATGCGGGCCGACCGATTGGCACCACCGTCGGCAGAGCCTCCGGCGCCCAGAAAATCGTCTGTTCGTTGAAGGACCCTTGCGGATCATGAGCGAAAGCAGAGGCCCCATCTCCTCCTGAATCCGGCAGTCACATTATGGACGCTTCCAACCCTGAGCATCTCCCCGTAGTCACGCCGATAGTCAGGATTGCGACGAAGGTATTCCCAGGCGATGGCGGTGATGTCGGCATCTTGTACGCGCTTGTATGACTCTGGCGCTCGCCAGTCGAATTCAGGCATTGCTCTGACCCCACGCAACATATCGAAGATTGCGGGGCAATAAATTCGGATCCAAGAGGTTGCAGGAAGTCCCCAATTGAGCATCGCGCGCGATGCTTCAAAGTGATCACTGCACGAAGAGAATTGTTTTTCTCGAAAGAAAGTTCGTGTGAATGGCTTTCTCTATTTGGTCGCGCCACCGCGTAGCAAATGACGATAACCATGCTCAGTCATCCATTTGGCGCGGGCCAGATGGCTTTCAAACGCATTGCGCGCACGAACTGGTTCGCTGTCGGGATCAAGATGCAGCACGACCCGCGCGACTTCTCGCCAGTCGGCCCCCTCAGACTCGGCGGCGAGAAGGCGCATATACGTCACAACATGCTGCTCGTCGTAGACCGTCAGCGCCGGATCGGTGGGCGCAACGTCCGCGACGTCAGGATCGAGCGGCGGTGTCTGCATCGTGCTCCTAGCGATAATCCCTAAATTCTTACGGCGATGTCGGGGTTGCGTGCAGCCGCACCTTAGTCGCATTTAAATCTCAGCTGCCAGCCTCATCCGCGAATACACATTATAGGAGATAAACCTCATAGTATGTAAAGACGCAAGTTGCGCGAATGGATATGCGCAAACTTGTGGGCCGAAATTTCGAACGGCTGAGAAGGGAAAAAGGCTTCACCCAGGAGCGTTTCGCTGAGGCCTCCGGCTTCACGCAGCAATATATCAGCGGTCTCGAACGCGGCCGGCGAAATCCGACGGTCGTGACGCTATTCCATCTTTCCAGCACGCTCGGCGTCAGTCACGTCGAGCTCGTTCAGCCCGATGATGAAGCGCGCGACGAACGGCCGAAGACAACCAAGCGAAAGACTTAGAGAAGAAGCTAGGCTGTCGCAGGATGCAGACACTGGCTTCTCTGGGGTAGTGATTCTCCTGTTTTTACCAGACTAAAGTTGGGCTGTGGCCTTCGCGAGCCGGGCCGCAGGCCCGGCGAGCCCCGGACGCGGATACGCGTCCGCCGCCGATCCGGAAACCGGATCGGCGGCAAATTGCAAAGCATAAAGCCTCGATAAGCGCTGGTCGCGCAACCGGCTTCCGGCTGCGCGGCTATTAGCCCGTCAGGCAACGCGTTCCAACAGTCGCTTCGCCTTACCCTCAAGTTCAAGACGCTCGTCTTGATGCGCCTTGCCACGGGCCAGCGCGGTGATCCCCTGAACGAAATCAAACACGCTTTCCGGTGAGCGGCCTTCCTCATACAACACGGTTTCGATGATTTTCACCGTCTCGGATTTGGAGAACCCGCGTTTGCGCAGGAAGGTCTCGCGATCCTCCCCTGTGCGAGCGACGATCCGTTCGCGCGCAGCCTTGATGCCCGCGATGAACGGCGCGGGCGACGAATCGGCAAAGCTCTTGAGAGCGGGTGCCGCCTCATGAGCGAACCGCTGCGCGGCAAACTTGGAATGCCGGATGCTGATTTCCTCGAAATTCTCAACGCCCCAGAGATTGCGGTTCATGCAAACGGCCCGCAGATAAAACGAGGCGATGCCGAGCGTCTTCGATCCAACTTCGCTGTTCCAGCAATAGAATCCTCGAAAATACAAATCCGGCGATCCGTCCGGTAAGCGTCCCGCCTCGATAGGATGGGTATCATCGACCAGAAACAGGAACACATCCCGGTCACTGGCGTAGAGCGTCGTGGTGTCCTTCGTGATATCCACGAAGGGGTGGTGCATCATCCTATTCCAGTCGAGCACGCCCGGCACCTTCCACCGCGTATCTCCGGTCCCATTGCCCGCGATCTTCATAACTGCGGCGACAAGTTCGTGATCCCAAATGCGGCCATAGTCCGGGCCGGTCACGGCGCGAAGCTCAACGCGACCATCATTAGCTTCCAGTGTTTTCACCAGTTCGGCGCGGTGCGACAGCAAGCCGTGTTGCAGATTGATCCCAGCCAGCGGTGCGGGAAGCTGCCGCATATAGGATGACGGCGCGCTCACAAGGCTGCACAATTGTCCAAAACTCCAATGCGTCGGTGCGACGGGCTCATCCCGCCCGGGCACCATGAGAGCCAGCCGCTCGGCGTTGTCGCGGCTTGCTTCCACCCTGACAGCGCGGCTCTCCACGGTGCGGGCCTGTGCGTGCTCGGCACGGCGGCGGACCGCGTCATGAAGATCGGTGAGGCTGAGATAGCGCTCATCATCGGGACGGGAAAACCACTCCGACGACACACGGCCAATCCGCTCGCCGCGCGACACGTCCACGCGAAAGCCGCTGGAAACAGGCTGATCGTTCTGGGTCAGGGTTATCATGGTCATCGCTCATTCTCCTTCTGGGCTGGGTTAAAGCGCAGCGCTGCGCTGCAACCCTGCCCGTCGGCGAGACCGGGGTAGCGAGGGCAAGGGCGGCAGGAGTGGAGGGGGATCACCCGCCCAACGGGGCGCGCGGCGCGCGCGTCTGCACACGCCTGGAATTCATGCGTCCTATGAATTCCTCTTGGCGCGGAAGACCGGGGAAACCACTCCGGCCGGCGCCGGCTTCGGCGCTTTACCCTTGCGCGCGCGAGGGCGGAGCCCTTAGCAATCGTTCTGCAAATAAGGTGACCGAAGGCCTTCCGTCTTTCTCTCTGCGCGACGGTGGCCTAGGCGCAAAAAAAGCCCCGCCTCCGAAGAGGCGGGGCGCGTCGATCCTGTTGGATCAGTCGCCGTTGCGGCGGGACCAGATCAGCGTGAAGCTGTCGTCGCCCTCGCCTTTCACCAGCGAGGCGTAGATCGGTGCCGGGAAGCTCGGATCGTCGAGCTTGACCGAGAGGTATTCGCGGTCGGTCTCCCGTGCGGTCTTCTTCCAGGCAGCGCCGAACTCGGTGGCGCCAGTCACGATACGATAGTCGGGCGCCTTGTCGTTCTCCTTCTCGGTCGCGACGAATGTCGCCTTGACGTTGAGCGTCAGTGTCTTGACCGAGCCGGTGAAGCCGTTGTTCGACGCAGTGAAGGTTCCGATGGTAGCCATGGTGGTCTCCGTTCTGTTGTCGGGCCGCGACCATCGCAGCCTCGATGGCGGTCCTTGGCCCGGGGAGCGATCGACCCGCAGCCGTCAGGCCCGCAGCACAGCGGAGGACGGCGGCAGACGGCTTTTTTGCCTCGCGAGGAATGCCGCCACTTCGCGGCAGGGGAAAAAAGCAGGCTTAGCCGTTGCGGGAAGGCGATCGAGGCACAGCCGGCCCTCGGGCCTGATCCGTCCATTCGAGGTTGCGTGTGACGCGCCCATAAACGGACTGATGGAGACAACCATGAGCGCTGCCATCGCCGCCGCACAAGGACATGGTCATTACCGGTCGCACAAAGACCTGCGCCCGCGCATCAACGAAGGTGACGGCGCGCCCCGACGAACGACCGCGCATGATCTCGCAGCGTTGCGCGCCGGTTGGTGTGCGCTCAGCCCGAGACCCATGGAGCCCGGCTCGCAATCGCGATGTCACGAACGATTGATGCCCGTCACGATCTAACCTCGCTGGTGAAAAATGAGGTCGTCGATCAGTCGGAACCGATATCGCAAGTCGCGCCGCGGCATGATCCGCGGCGACGTGCCGACCTTCAAGCGGGTTACTGGCGCCGACCATAATGCGCCCTTTCCCGCTGGCTTCAGCTTGAAAAGTGTTTCGCCTTCTAAAATCCGCCGGGTCGAGGGCATGAGTATCGTGAGATTGGCCGCGCGCCCGATGGCGCGCGGCCAAAAAAATTCTACGTCCGCACAGTGAACGGCCGGGACCGCGTGAGCGGTCCCGGCAGCTCGATTACTCGGCGGCGACGGAGTAGGCGTCAGGGTTCGTCTCCGTGACGGCATCCGCTTGCGGGTGTTCGGCAGACTCTTGGGCGGCACGCGATGTCCGCATCAGCACGGGCAGCCAGCCGGTGCCGACCAATAACTGCTCGGCGGCTTCCGCCATGTCCTGCTTCTTCATATCCGCCATCCGGTCAGCGACCTCGACGCTGACAGCTTCGTGCACGGCGGCAAGAATATGCGTCTTGGTGACACGACCAAGATAGGCCTGCACGGTCGGTGCCCAATGCGCGGCCATGTCGAGTGACACGGCCTCCGCCAGCCGGTTCGCCGTTGCGACCGCACGAGGCCTGCGCTCCGACGGCAGTCTCACTGCGTTGGCCGTCAGCGCGACGCAATGCGCGAACAGCGCCATCCGGCTGTCATGGTCTAGCTCCACGACAAAAGACCACAGGCCAGTCACGTCGCGCGGCATCTGTGCCGCCCAACGTGCGTGATGATCCGCCCATGCCCTCCCCGCCTTCGTGTCCTCAATACCATCCGCATGAGAGGCCAGCATTGTGCTGACCGGGCGTATGTCGAGCACGTGGGCGTCCGCGCCGCGATAGAAGATTTGCGCGGCGAACGCATGGGTCACCGCAACAATGGCGACCTCTGGCTGTTCGCTCAAAGCGAGGCGAAGCCCGAGGGTCCGGTGCGCAGTGAGATCGCGGATCAGGATGTCCGATAACGGTTTGTGATCGTCGCCATCCTCATCCTCCGCGCCCAAACCGTCACCCTCGGCCTCACCGTTCGAGCCGGTTTCGCCGTCAAAGACGGCGTCACCGCCCTCTCCTTCGCCGCCGAGGTCCTGCGTTTCCGGCTCCGGTTTCTCGTCTTCGGCGCGCATGAAGCCGCGCTCGATGCGCACGGTCCCGTCGTGATTGAGGATCACAAAAGCCCCGCAACGCGCGACGTCAGCGGGGGCGTAGGCCTGACACTTCTCCTCAAGCCGCTCGATCTCGGCTTCAAGTTCGCCGAACCGCGCATCGACATCGTCAGGCAGTTCCTCTGCGCTCTCATATTGCTCTGTCAGGCCGTTGAACTCGGCCTGTGCGGCGTCCAAGGCAGTTTGATCTTCCGCCGACAGGTCCACCGGTTGCGGATAGGTTCGGCGTAGCCCGTGGCTGTGCGGATAATCGAGGTGGACCTGCGTCCATTTCCACCCTTCAACTTCCTGCACAGCGGTCGCTTCACGCCCGAGCTTCGCCATCACAAGCAGGTCGAGAAGCGCTACGTCCTCGAAATACCCGCCACGATCCTCGGTAAAGAGATCGCGGAGGATCGTGCCACCCACCTCGGTATAGGCCTCCGCGCCGACAAAGATCGCGCGGCGATCCGTGGCGGCGACGTGGGTTTCCGTGAGCAAGCGGCGGATCGTGCTGGCATCGCGGTTATAGGATAGCCGCTCATAAGCCGCTTCCTGCCGGGCATAGTCCTCGGTGATCGCAAAGGCCATCAACTGGTCGAGCGCCAGATCGCCGTCCCGGTAGACTTGCATCAACTTGGGCGAGACCGCGCCCAGACGAAGGCGTTGCCGCACCACATGCGGCGTGACGCCGAACCGGGCGGCGATTTCCTCCGCGCCGAACCCGCGTTCCTCCGCCAGCTTCTTGAACGCCTCGAACTGGTCGGCGGGATGCATGTTCTCGCGCGTGACGTTCTCATCGAGGCTGATTTCGAAGGCGTCGTTCGCGGTGTCGATGACGCAGCGGATCGGCTCCGTCTTCTTGATCTCCTTGCGCTTGACGCGGAGAAGCTGGGCCAGCCTGCGGCCTTCGCCGATGGTGACGAAATAGAACCCGGTGGCCGCACCCTCCGCTTCCAGTTCCGGCTCAACAACGAGATTTTGCAGAATTCCCTTCGCGGCAATACTGGCCGCATAAGCCTCAATCGACGCCTCGCTGTGCGGCGTCTTGCGGGCATTGTTCGGGGACTTCTTGAGCTTGTTGAGTGGAATGAAAATCTCCATCCCGCTTTCCGTGACGATTTCAACATTCTTGACAGTCATGGTCGTTCTCCTTTCGGGGGTTGGGGTGCAAGCGCAGCGCTGCGCTGCACCCCTGCCCGTCGGCGAGACCGGGGTAGCAAGGGCAAGGGCGGCCGGGGCGGAGGGGGATTCACCCGGCCTGCACAAGCGGATTCCGATGGTGGCAGCTGTTCGGTCTTGACGTCCGCGCGGAAGGTTGGGGAGACCGCCCCGGCCGGTCCCGGATCTTCCGGCGCTTCACCCTTGCCCGCGCGAGGGCGGAGCCCTTAGAGATCCCAAACAAAAAGGGCGTCTGCGCCGCAGCGAAGCGAAGGCCAGTCGGCAGTCGCGAGACCGGTTAAAAAGGCACCCGCAGGAGGGTCAGTATAGCGCCGCCGCTTGGCGGGACCCGGGACCGAGTGCCTCCGGCGAGCGACACGTTATCGCGCGAAGGGATCGAAGCCGAAGGCCGAGACGCATGTTTGCGGCTCGGTTTACGAGAGCCCGACCGGCAGAGCCGGTCGCGAACCGTCTTTTGGTTTCGATTCGGGAGCTAATTCTGCAAGGTCGTATCGAGTAGCTGCACAGCTCGTACGCCTGCTTTCTGGAGCTGCACCTTTAAGTCAAGCTTATTCGCATCAAGATATTGCGCACCCGCGTTGAGGGCGTCGCTCCTCGCATCGCACGACGAGCCGTGCGTGACAGCGTGATGACTGCCAGAAGATCTGCCGACGCTCACATCCTGGCCGCACTGTCGCCAAAGCCTTCGGCCGGTGCGCGCGGCTCCAGGCATTGTGAAGCAAAAACAAACGCCATGCCCCTTCTTGGGAGCGCAGACTCCGCTTCACCGACAGGCCCGCGTCCTTGCAATGCCCCCACTGCTCCAAACGCTACTACCGCGCATACCGCCGGTCATTCCGATATCGCGAAATAGAGTGATTCTTCGTCCTATTTGTACGCCACAGCACCATGCAGCCATACCTGAGCTCCAAGGCTCTTTCTTGCTGCAAAACCTACGTTCAATGTGCATTGGACCGATCATGGTTCGGAGCGGAGGCATGCGCGCCAAAGACGAAAGCCGTCTGAGATGACACGCGCGGTGCCGGGCGAATTCACGGAGGAGTGGCTGCTCAAGGCCATCGACACCGTGTCGTTCTGCATCGTGGAGGACGGCGCGGTCTACGCGCCAATTCTGGAGCGGCTCGAAAACGAGCTGGAATTGGTTCGCCGCAAAGACGACGTCGTCGCCCGCGCTCGGCGGAATGTTGAGTTGCGTAACCAGCGTCTCGCCGAAGCGCGTCCATAGCGCGGTATCCAAATCAAAGCTGGCTAATTCATTCTCGGTGGCCAACGCCGGGCCGCCAACCAGCCCGCCAGAGGCGCGCCAAAGGCTAGGCACCACATAAATTGTGCAACGAATGGAGCGACGGCGGCAATTACTGTTGCGCACACGAGTGTGAAGACCGGAAAGACCGCGATTGCCAGCAACTCGAAATTGCGGTGTCCTCGCAGCGCCAGAACCCATAGCAGCGCGTTCAAGCTGGCAATGACTGTCAGATGGAAGCCGTAGCTTACTGCGACGACACTATCGAGCCGATAGGCGCCGTAAAGTCCATTGGTCACCGGAAGCATGACAATCGACAGCAGGAAGATCAAATTGAGAAATACTTCGCTGCGGCTGCCTTCCGGTGCGAAAGTGAGTCGCCGATGATGGCTGAGCCAAAACACGCCGGCCACGATAAAACTGATCATCAGCGCGATGACAGGTTGTGCGTAGGCACGGACAAGCTCTATCCAGGTCGGCGCCCGTGCGAACCTGCTCGCCTTCGGCAGATCGTAGGCGAGCAACGTCATCGCAACGCCGAAGATGGTATTGCTCAACGCCTCCAATCGGCGCATTTCGAAAAGGCCGATCTGCTTCAACGTCGCTCCCCCTCATAGGTTAAACGTCGGGCCAATTGAGCGACAAATCCCAATCCGCATGAAATCCGCCGCTGTTCCACATGTCTTGATCGAATGCCGTAAGCACTTGGTCGAACTGTTCGACACCGGCGACCTCGTACCGAGGGAAAGCGACTCTGTGCGGCGGGATCACGGCCCGGCTTCGGCCGACTAGCCCTGCGTAAGGCTCAACGCACAGCGCTATCGAGGCGAGTAATTCGACCTCGAGCGCAAAGCCCTGCGAAGGACGGAAGCACTTTGCTCTGACCTCATTCGCGAAGTGAATCACTGATGCAAAATGCCACATCAATTCGTTAGCTGAAATGAACATGTAGGTTGGCGGCCTGTCTTCCGGGTAGGTCACAAAGACAAAGCGATCAATTTGTCCTTCGGAGGAAAGGCGATCTAGACCCATGAGATTTGCGCCATCGAAAGCCCGCTCGGTCGAGCGGAGGCGCGGCTGCCAAGTCCGTATTGTTGAGAGCCCCAAGAGCTGCAGCACGCCCTGTTGGCCTTTGCCCTTCAAGCTTGGGAAGCTCAGCAATGACGCTTTGTCGCCTGAAACGATGCCAGATGCAGGAAGCGGCGAGAATGGTTTCGCCGTAATTCGTAGAGCCCATGATCCGACCCATTGCTCAGAGCTGGGCAAACTACCAGTGCGATATGTTGACTGCACACTGCGCACGGGGTTGGTTCTTTGAAACTCCGACGGTATCCACTGGAAGAAGCGATTTGCGCTTTCTTCGAACGCTGCATCGATTTGTTCCCGACGACCCGCGATCCGCTTTGTCGCTTCTTGAATTTCCACCATGCTCATCGGCTCAGACGCATCGCCGCGCCTGACATAGCAGTGGCGATCTTGCGTGTGTCTATGCGGAGCCAGATACGACGACAACACCCGCATTATAATCACGCCGCCATCGTCATCGTCTTCCGTGATGACTGCTTCGCACTCAAAAACAGGCAACCTTGGTTCGATGCGCTGGCCAAGTGCCTGCAGAAGGCTGTTAGCAGCGTCTTTACAACGCGGGATCGGCCGCAGCGGCCCGACCGCCCTCTTAGTAATCCGGTCCTCACCAACGCCGACGATGAGCGTGCCACCATCTGTATTAGCGAATGCTATAATCTCCCGCGCAAGCTGATCTTTTGCTTCGTCACCGATCCTCCCGCCCGTCATCCAAGGGTCTTCGCCGCTCCTCGCCGGAAGTGAGCGTTTGAACTCGACATCGAGCCCCTCGGCTATCTCCGAAGCAATCACGCGCTCCACGTCAGCTTTAGTTAAGTCGGACAGTCTCCCCGAGAACATTTTGCCCCCCGTCAAACTCGCACTGTCGGCACCTGCTCTCAGTTTGTAAAGAGAACAGGGCGCCGCTCAACCGAAACGGAAGCAGTGTGGGCCACCGGCCTCAATGGAAGCCGCCCCCAATTTCAGATTATTTTTGTACACCCAATAATGGTTGACACCCCCGATTATTGGGTGTACGTTTATGTTCATGAGCAAGCCATACGACGAAGCGAAAGATGCCATCAACATCGCCAACCACAGCATTTCGCTGGCACGTGCGACCGACATGGTGATCGCGCGCTTCATCGTTGATGACCGCTTTGAATACGGCGAAACGCGCTATCGCGCTTGGGGCCATATCGACGGCCAGCCTTACTTCCTCGCCTTCACATTCCGCGATGGCAAGGTGCGCCCCATCAGCCTGCGCCGTGCCCATGCAAAGGAGATGAAACGAAATGTCCGCTAAAAAGAGAACACCACCAGCCACCCACGACGACAACCCGGAATGGACGGCGGCCGACTTCGCCGCGTCGCGCCCGGCCGAAGAACTGCCGCCAGATATTCTTGCCCAATTCAAGAATAAGCCCGGTCGGCCGCGTGTGGAAAATCCGAAGGTTCCCGTGAAGATCCGGCTCGACGACGACGTGGTGACGGCACTACGAGCGACGGGCCCGGGCTGGCAGACGCGCATCAATGACATGCTGAAGTCGCGGATCAAGCGCGGTAAGATTGAGTTCGCTTTATTCAGCGAGAAGCCAAAGCCTCGCGCGGCGGCCGGTGCCGCGAAACGCAAGCGCGCGTGACCAGGCCACGGCATAAACCGCAGTTAAATCGCGGTCCGGAAGGCTTGAAAGAGCTTCAAGAACCCGCGCCTGATGCCCCGAGATCTTAAAGGTGAGAAGCGCCGTGCCATCATGTTGTCCGTCGATGAACGCTCGGTTAGGTAATTTACTTTACATGAGATGGCTTTTTCGGTAATCTGCTTGCATTGAGATTCGGCGTGCAGGAGACTTCGTTATGGAAGATGAATTCCAACGCCGGTTAGAAGCAGCCTTCTATCCGGACGCGGATGGGGAAACGATCCGGGGTGTTACCGAGGGCATCCTTCTGGCAGACGACCTGCTCGAAAATACCCCTCTTTTGAAGAACGCGGTCGGTCGTGATCTGCGCGGTCATATCCGTCGATCCGGTATCATTTTCCGACTCCACGATTTGTGCGCCCGCGGGGATCTGCCATTCACTGCTGATATCGTTCCGATGCCGCACGGGAATTGGCATTGGCTGGAAATTCGCTCGGAGAATTTCAAAGCTCACATCTGCCGTAGCGAAAAGCCTTATGACTTCCCCGAGGAAACCTTGAGTCGGCAAGATGCGCGGCTTGTTAATCAGAATGATCTTTTCGCCGAGAACGTGGTGCCGCTCAAGCAAATCATCAACCAGGTCCCGGATCTTTACGCTTGGCTGACTTTCGGTGCGGAGAAGAACGGCTCGTTGAAGCACCTGTGTTGGGCTATGCCGCCGGCTGACGATGGCTTTTGGTTGGCGCACATCAACATTGTTGAGCGTGCGAAACAGGCGGAAGCAAAGCCCCGCGCGCCGGAGGAACCTGCAAAAGTCATTAAGCTCAAATTCAGAGATCACATCGAAGAGTCGCTTATCCAGCAAAACCAAGCTGACAAAGACAAGAAGTAATTTCTGGAGCTGAAATGAGCGTTGTCAACGGGGGCGCCAAAAAGCCCCTGCCTAAACCTATTCCTGATCGGATCCGAGAAGCGCGAGAGGCGCGAGGTCTCACGCCTGAGGATTTTTCTGAACTTCTTGATGTGAGCCGACAGGCTGTAGCGCAGTTCGAAACGGGGCAATCGTCGCCTTCGGGCGAGGTAATGGCGAAAATTATAGGGGTAACTGCGCAACCACCGCTTTTCTTCGTCACGCCCAGAGAACGCGCACGTCAGGGCACTCCGTTCTGGAGGAGCTTGAAGCGAATGGAGCAACATCACCGCCGCAGAATTACGCGACGCTTGGAATGGGCTCGGGACATAGCAGCGTATGTTGACCGCTTCATCGAGCTGCCAAACGTCAATCTTCCAAATATTGAATTCAATGCTGAATGCGCCTCGGAGGAAGATATCGAGCGCGCTGCAGAACAGCTACGGGATCATTGGAAACTGGGGCGCGTCAGAATTCGCAATCTAGCAGCGGTCTTAGAAGAGAACGGTGTGATCCTGGTTCATGAGTCCGTTGAATGTCCGGATATGGACGCCGTTTCTTGCTGGCAAGGCGGGCGCCCCTTTATACTGTCTTCAGCTGAAGTCCAAAGTGGTCCGCGTGCGACCTTTAATCTTGCGCACGAACTCGGGCATATTCTGCTGCACGCTGGTGTGGAAGTTTCGTCTGAAACTCTCGGGCAAATAGAGAAGCAGGCGAACCGCTTCGCTGGAGCTTTTCTCTTGCCGCGGGAGACTTTCAGTCAGGAGGTTCTTGGCACCTCCGTTAGCTACTTTAAATCCCTTAAGCAGCGGTGGGGTGTCGCGATCGCTGCGATGGCTTATCGATGTAAGGATCTCAAGATTTTTAATGAGAACCAGTTTTCGTATTTGATGAGACAGATGAATGCGCAGCGGATCCGTAAAATCGAGCCGCTTGACGATGCTTTCCCGGTCGAAAAGCCATCGTTACTGGCAGAGTCTCTTAGAATGATCGTGGAAAAAGGGGTTCAAACCCGAGAGCAAGTGGAAGCAGCACTTACGCTAAACCTCTCGGACGTAGAGGGACTATGTGGTGTACCGAAGGGGTTTCTCGATTTAAGAGTAGTTTCCTTCGTTCCTCGCCAAAGATGATCTGGGAAGCGTGCAGGCCTTAGTGGAAGGCGCCGGCAGTCTGGGCTAGGGCCTCGATGGGATGCGGACACCAAGCTGTTAGTAGGCGAGCGCGATGCTGAGAGCGTCGCAGCCTGATCCAGGATCAGCAGAGCCAGATTACGCACAGGAACACCGCGTCGCCAGCCAGAGCAACAAGAGATGCCCGTAAGTCTAAAGGCTTACTAACGAGATTGAGAGTGAGGAATTTTGAAGATGCCCGCAGCCTTCACGCGATCAACAGCTTGCTGTCGGATCAAACGCGTAGCGCTATCTACAAAAGATATAATTCTGGGAGACGCCACAGCATCGGTCTGAACCGGTTCTGGTTTTTGAAAATCCAGATCCAGTTGCTGTGGACAAGTCTCAGCGGGGCCTTGCTTTGACATAACCACACCATGTCCGCGATTCGTTAAACAATAGTATCTTCTTTTTCACTTAGGTTAGCAATGACCATGGATTCGTATTCAACAGGCCCATCCAAGGGCACTTGGAATAATGGCACAGCTTCCAACGGATTTTTGATGGCCACCCGTCCCGCATTCTTCCGATCTCGCTTTGGCTTAAAAAGCCCCATGTAGTGTTGAGGTGCAATACCGTCGTATTGCCGAAACACCACCTTCGTCTTGTCATCGGGATCTTCAGTAATAGCGTCGTGATGCAGAGCTATTGCTAGACTTTTTCTGTAAGGCTCTATGTACACAACAGACGAAATGCCGGCCGCAACGATGTGGCGCGCACAATTGTGACATGGATAGGTCGTGGTAAATAATGTTGCTCCAACCAGCGAATGCTTCCCTTCCCTAGCGACAGCCAGGATGGCCTCCATTTCAGCATGGATTGAGCGAGAGAATTCCGTTAGATCGTCAACCTCGTTGCCCTTTAACAACTCGCGGATTTGAGCTTGAGTTGTGCCAGATTTCATCAAACCGCTGTTGGCGATCTTCTTCGCAATGCCGTCTGATATACTCGTCCGCCGCGTATCGTTATGGCAGATCTTCATCCCCCATTTGAAGCAGCGATGGTCGTTATCTTGGATACTCTCCCGACCAACGTCCCATCGAAATTGATCGTCTTCGGTGTAAATACCACCGCGGAATTTGGGAACATCATTCCATCCGACAGAGATCAGTTCTCCTTGTTCCGAAATTAACGCCGCCCCTACTTGCCTCGACATACAAGCTGAACCCGCCATCGCCGCGCTGGCTTCATACATCGCGGATTCATGGCGAGTGGGGGTGTGAATGCTTGTATCGAAAATAATCTCGAGATACCTATGCAAGCGCCGCTTTAACTCATCCAGCTTTTTGTCGTTACAGATGAAAAAATCAGATTGCACAAAAATCTTGCGGGTGTTTTGACCGAACGTGGCAACCTCGTGCAGGTCTCGATCGAGTACGTTGCGAACCTCATTCTCATCTGCACCGCTATAGATCAGGCGCGTTTTTCTCATTGCGTCCGGAGCGAAAACGCCGACAACGCAGAGAGTGTCACGGTAGATTTGTCGGAGAATTTCTAGTTCTTCCAGATTTTTAATCGAATCAATTATGTAGGCTCGACGACCAGGCAGCATCGTTCCATTTGCGGCGTAACCATTTTTCTCTTTCCTGTACGCCGCGATGCGCTCGACAGCTTTTTCCGCAAGGTAGTTGTTTCCAAACTTATCTCGCAGCTTGTTTCCGGCATCCTGCATGTGGTTGATGTATTGGCTCAGAGGACTGGGAACCTCTCCAAGGCCGACTCGACGCGCCTCATTACGAATGAAGGTACTAAGCTTTATGGTTGGAGCTACGTCGTAACCAAAATGATGGCTAAGAATCTCGGCGAGATATGCAGCTGATGTGGAAACGCCGGATCCGACCGGACCTACGAACGCAATAACAAGTTCTTGCGAAAGGCGATCGGAAATATCTGAGGCGAGCGTTCGGTCCGCAACGTCGACTGGCCGCTTTAACGTAATCGGTTCCGGCATCCTTCCCCCGAGATTATCATTTCTTGGGTTTCAACCTCGCACAATCGTTGGTTGAATTCCAGAGTTCTCAGCCACTAAGGCCTAAGTAAAAAGTTCAGCATTCAAGCTTAACCATTCCCAGACTATCCGATGCGCGCTTGGTGTCTCGTCGGGTCTCGCGGCGCTGGTGATCTGAAGCCGGCCGCGCCGATGAACGGCTCTTATCCGATCAACCAGCCAGTCTAACGGCGTCTAAGTCGGCTGGTGCCAATGCGATCATCTGGAGATATTTCAGTTTCAGCCTCAGCCCGTGGCCGTCACCGTATTTCGGTTTGCCGCTTGCATGGCCCATCAGCTCGTCAGTGAGCTCGTCCGGACATTCGGCATTGCGCAGCCGGTCCTTCAGGCTGTGGCGCAGCGAATAGAGCGTGTGCATCTTCGACAGCCACATGCCGTTCTCTTCGAAATACTTGTTCACCGTCGCGGATAGCGTGTCGCCGTTGTCGGCATATTGCGCAAAGCCACTGGGGAATTCGCGCATCGCATCCAGCGAGATGCCGACCAACGGCACGTCGCGCTCAGAGGCTTGCGATTTCAGCACGCGGCCGAACGGCTTCACCCGCACATGCGGGATCTCCGCATCGAGCAGAATAAAGCCGGGAGTGAGGTTGATGATTTCGACTGGGCGCATGCCGGTATTGACCATGATGCGCACCACGGCCCGCGCCTGGTCGTTGAGGTCATCAAGCGCGCCGGGCCGTAAGATCACGCCGGTGATGAATGGGATCGGATAGGGACTGCGGCTACCATCCTTGCCACCACGCAGCCGCAAGCCGGCGACGATCGTTTCCTTGTCGAGATTGTGCCGCATGCTCACCTCGCGGACCATGCGCGTAATGTGGCTGATGTTCTTGTTGGCGGTTCTTACCTGGATGCCCTCATCTTTCACGCGCTTTGACCAGTGGTCGCGGAGCTTTAGCATCTTCTCGCGCGTCAGATCGTTGACTGTGCCATCGCCAACGACCTCGATCAGGATCTCGATCGCGCGCTCTTTGGCGGCCTTGAATTTCTTCAGCTGGCGCGGAGAGTACCCTAACCGCTCAGTGGCGGTCGCCAGGTCGAATTCGGTGTAGAGCCCGGAGAGCTTGATGGTCGGCGCGGCCACGGCACCCAGAACCGCCGCACGCGTTTCGGGATCGTGCACTCGATCGCCGGTGCCCAGCGCATCGATCCGGCGAATGAGATCGGCCGGCGCTTCCTTGGCGATGGCAGCCGCCGGCAAATATGGAAGGTCGAGGATCAGCGAGCGTTTGACGGCAGCGTCGTAGTCGAGCTTCGCTTGCGCCGCGTTGCCGCCAGCGCACATGCGCCAGTACGCCTCGGTATCGAGGTTGAGTCGCTCGGCGATCTCAATCGCCTTGCGCCCGCGCTTGTCGTCTACGACCTTGATGCCGGTCGTCAGCCTGACGGGCACCCGCTTATCGAAGGCAGCAAATTCCTCCGGCACGCGCCGCTGATAGTGCCAGACCCCGTTCCGCTTCGTCAGATACTCACTCACCCTGCACCCATGTAGGACGCTATGTAGGACGAAACCGTCGCAACAAGGGCTTGAAGTGTCAATGGAATTGCGAAAACGCCTTGTTTATAAGGGGTTTCCGCGAAAGGCGTGGCGCTCCGTAAGGGAATCGAACCCTTATTTTAGCCTTGAGAGGGCCATGTCCTAACCGTTAGACGAACGGAGCGTGCGCGGGAGGGGATAGCCGGGAATGGCGGTGGCTGCAAGATGCTGCCGCCCCCTCGCCCACTTATATGGTTATGGTTCGCAGGCGAACCCTTGGGTTCGTTTTGGCGAACCTCAGGGCTCGCTGGCGAATTTCAACGTTCCGGCGGGTTTCAGGCTCTTGGCATCGAAAGTGCGGATTTCGGTGCTGCCGCCGACGTCCAGCGTCAGCACGATCCGGTCGCCGGCTACCCCCGTGGAGAGGATTTTGGCGCCTTTTGGCAGGGTCGCGGTCGTCGTGGACGTGACAGTGCTTCCATCCGTGCGGAAAAGGCGGTAGCCGATCACGACGAGCAGCGCGCCGACGCCCAAGGCGGTGGTCAGGCCCGCGATCAGCATCATGCGGCGGACGCGCGCGATCATGGCGGCCTGTTCAAGGGTCGGTTCGGGCGCGCTATCGGCGGCGGGCTGGGTCATGCAAACACTCGTCTCTTAATTCACGGCTCTCGAAGCAACACGCTTCTGTCCAGGTAAGGCTTTACGGAATGAACGATCAACGGCTGGATGTCACGGTGCAGGGCGATGAAGGCTCGACCCGGCTCGATCGCGTGCTCGCCGTGCGCAGCCCGGCTTTGTCGCGGTCGCGGCTGAAGGCGCTGATCCTCGCCGGCCAGGTGACGATCACCCGGTCTTCGCAAGACCCCACCCCCGTGCGCGACCCCGCTTATCATGTCGCTGCCGGCGATACGATCACAATCGACGTGCCGCCGGCCACCGCGCCGGAGCCCGAAGGCGAGGATATCGCCCTCGATATCGTGTTCGAGGACGAGGACATCATCGTCATCAACAAGCCCAAGGGGCTCGTTGTGCATCCCGCCGCCGGCCACGAGACGGGCACGCTGGTGAACGCGCTGATCGCCCATTGCGGGGCATCCTTGTCGGGGATCGGCGGCGTCAAGCGGCCGGGCATCGTGCACCGGCTGGACAAGGACACCACCGGCCTGATGGTGGTCGCCAAGAACGACGCCGCCCATGCGTCGCTGACGGCGCAATTCGCCGATCACGGCCGCACCAACGAGATGCGGCGCGGCTATATGGCCTTTGCCTGGGGGATTCCGAACCGGCCGCGCGGCACGGTGGAAGCGCCGATCGACCGGCATCCCCATGCGCGCGAGAAAATGGCGGTCCGCGAAGGTGGCCGCGATGCCGTGACCCATTGGGAAGTGCTGCAGGAATTCCCGGATCGCCACGGCAAACCGATCGCCACCCTGCTCGCTTGCCAATTGGAGACCGGGCGGACGCACCAGATCCGCGTGCATCTGGCGCATATCCAGCATCCGCTGATGGGGGATTCGGTCTATGGCTCGCATTTCAAGACCAAGGCGTCGTCGCTGGGCGTAAAGAGCCGCGCGGCGCTGGAAGCGCTCGACCGGCAGGCGCTTCACGCCTATTTGCTGGCTCTGGAGCACCCTCGCACGGGCGAGATTCTGGAGTGGACCAGCGAGCTTCCTCACGATTTGGCGGTTCTGAGAGCCCATATGGCCGTGCCAGAATGACGCAGATGCATATAAAAAAGTAAGCCTTTCCAAACGCTTATATTGGCCCCACGGGAACGTGACAGGGAATTCACTTTCAATACGCTTGTAGTAGGGTGTATGTTGCACCTGCGTCAAATGAGACGCGGAACATCGCAGCCAGGGCGGCTTTAACAAAGCGCTCGCTGCCTGGCCCGCCGCTATCGGGGGTCTGAACCACTGGAGGGCATCATAATGGCCCGTACAGCTACCCTTCCGGTTCTCAATGGAGAATCCGGCCTCTCGCATTACCTCGCCGAGATCCGCAAGTTTCCGATGTTGGAACCTCAGCAGGAATATATGTTTGCCAAGCGTTGGCGCGAGCACGACGATCGCGACGCGGCACATCACCTTGTGACCAGCCATCTGCGACTCGTCGCCAAGATCGCCATGGGCTATCGCGGCTACGGTCTGCCGATCTCCGAAGTTGTCTCGGAAGGCAACGTCGGTCTGATGCAGGCTGTGAAACGCTTCGAGCCGGAGAAAGGCTTCCGCCTGGCCACCTACGCCATGTGGTGGATCAAGGCCTCGATTCAAGAGTACATTCTGCGTTCGTGGTCGCTCGTGAAGATGGGCACCACCGCGAACCAGAAGAAGCTGTTCTTCAACCTGCGTAAGGCGAAGAGCAAGATTTCCGCCCTGGACGAAGGTGATCTTCGCCCCGACCAGGTCAAGCTGATCGCCACGCGTCTCGGCGTGACGGAACAGGACGTGATCGACATGAACCGCCGCCTCGGTGGCGACGCGTCGCTCAACGCACCGATCCGTGACGACGGCGAAGCCGGCGAATGGCAGGACTGGTTGGTCGATAACTCGCCCAATCAGGAAACCATCATGGCGGAGCACGAGGAGTTCGATCATCGCCGTCAGGCGCTGAACGGCGCCATCGGTGTCCTCAACCCGCGCGAACGGCGCATCTTCGAGGCGCGTCGCCTCGCCGATGAACCGATGACGCTGGAAGATCTCGCCTCGGAGTTCGGCGTCTCGCGCGAGCGTGTCCGTCAGATCGAAGTCCGTGCCTTCGAGAAGGTGCAGACCGCGGTCAAGGGCACCATCGCCAAGGCGGAAGCTGCCGCTCTGGAAGCTGCGCACTAACAGGCGCGGTTGATACGACAAATACGAAAGCCGGCGGAAACGCCGGCTTTTTTTTTGTTGGGGTCAATTATCTGATCGGCTTCGCCAGCGCCTCAGTCCGGTCGCGCTCGGTCATGTCGATCACCGTTTCGACGGGTGCCGTCAGTTCATAGACGTAGGATACATCGGTGAAGTAGCGCTTCGCCGTGCCACCCAGCGCTTCCGGCGCCACGCGATCGAGCAGCACCAGACCGAAATCGCTGTCCGGCCGCCGCGTTGCTTCGCTGGTGTTGAACTCTTCCCAGCGGAAGTTGAACAGCCCATCCGGCTCGCTACCCGTAATCTCCCAATGCGCAACGATATGCGGATGCTTGCCCACCAGCGACAGGCCCTCGTCGGAATGCGAGGCCAGTTCAAAGAACAGCAGCGACAGGCTCTGCGCAGCGCGCGCGCTGACAATGATGTCCGGACCTTCCAGTGCGATACGGTCGGCATGCGGGATCGCACGCGCCTCGAACAGGCCCTTGAGCTGCACGCCCTGCCACTGGCTCTCGCTCAGCAGCGAGACCACATTCGACATCGCGTGAATGCGCCCGATCAGGAGATCGCGCGCGCTGTCCACGTCGGAGCCGTGACGCAGCGTGCGCGTCACGATCGACTGGATCACCGCCAGGATGTTCTTCACGCGATGATTGAGCTCGTCGATGACGGCGGTCAGGCGACGTTCGAAGCCGATGCGGATCTCCACCTCGCGCCGCAGCCGCAGATTGGCGTAGGAGACATAGCCGAACAGCCCGCAGACGATGGCCGTCAGCGCGAGGCCGACCCCGCCGACGATGATCGCGATACGCTGGGCGCGCAGCTCGGTATTGATCTTCGGATAATAACCCAGCGACCAGTCACGCCCACCGAACGAAACCGTGCGCAGGACTGCCAGCGCAGGACCATTCGCCACCAGCGGGCGCGCCGTTACCCTGCCATCGTCGTCGGCGACGATTTCGCCGTCAGCGACGCGCGGATCTTTCAGCGCCACCGAGAACAATGACATCTCGTCATTGGCCAGCATCAACGGCCCAAGTTCATAGGAGAACGACACGAAGCCGGCCGGCGCGGGATCGCCTTCGGGCACAACTGGCGTCACCAGTACCAATCCCAGCGGTCCATCGGGCTGCTGCAGCGGCGTAGGGCTGGAGGCGACCGGCTTGCCCTCGTTCACGGCGCGCACCAGCGTTGGCCCTGTGACGGGAGAGAAATTCAGGGCGCGACCGGCAAAGCCTTCGGTGACGGAATTGCGCGGCTCCACATCCATCAGCACGTCGAGCGGCTGCCCCAGCGCCCTGGCATCCAGGCGATCGTCGTTGTAGCTGCGGATCGTAGGATTGCGGTAGCCGGCACTGGCCAGCTCCGCACTGGCGGCCGCGAATTCGTTCGGCTGCAGGCGAGCGATCCAGGCGGCAATCGCGAAATCGGTCTTGAAGGCGTAGATCGAGGCCCGCAACGGCTGCAGCATGTTGGCCTTCATAACCGTCGGCGCACGAAACAGCCCGGCTGCAACCCGGGCCAGCAATTCGCGCTCGGTCAGACGCTCCTGCACCAGGCTGGCATGGATATCCACGGCCCGGCCCAGCGCGATATTCTCGATCGCCAGCTCCTGGTCATGCACGCGATAGGCCGCAAGGCCGGAGAGCAGAGCTCCGACCAGTGCCAGTAATGCGATGATGAAGCCAAGCCGGACCACACGGATACTCGGGAAATTAGGAGACGTTGCTGCCGGGTCAGCGGCTCAGGAGTATGCCAATCACACCGGAACAATTTGGTTCCAGCCCGATGGAAATTATTTCCGGACCGGACAAATCTTGAAAAACAGGCTTAACGCAGTATCACACAGTATCACACGACACATTGGCCGACGGGCATCGACCAGCCCGTCGTTATAACCAACCCAATATGAACGCCTCAAGTCGAAGCCCGCTCGTGAGACTACGGCAGAGGCCTTATTCACAAGTCTCAGGCGACTGCCTTGGCCTTAAGGCCGCCCTTGCTCTCAATGAATGAGATAATCCGGTCGAGACCTTCCTGCGTCTTCATATTGGTCATTACGAAGGGCCTGACCCCGCGCATCCGTTTGGCGTCGACATCCATCTTTTCCAGCGAGGCTCCGACATAGGGCGCCAGATCGATCTTGTTGATCACCAGCAGGTCGGAGCGCGTGATGCCCGGGCCCCCCTTGGAGGGGATCTTGTCGCCAGCTGCAACGTCGATAACGTAGATAGTGATATCGGCCAGTTCCGGCGAGAAGGTCGCCGCGAGGTTGTCGCCGCCGGATTCGATCAGCACCATGTCGAGATCGGGAAACTTGACGCGCATGTCGGCAACGGCGGCGAGGTTCATCGAGGCGTCCTCGCGGATCGCCGTATGCGGACAGCCGCCGGTTTCGACGCCAGCAATGCGATCCGCTGTCAGCGAGCCCGAGCGCACCAGATATTCGGCATCCCACTTCGTGTAGATGTCATTGGTGATCGCCGCGATGTCGTAGCGCTCGCGCATGGTCTTGCACAGCAGATCCATCAGCGCGGTCTTGCCGGAGCCGACGGGACCGCCAATGCCGACGCGGAGCGGACCGTGAAAACTGGACATGTCAAATGCTCTCCGGATTAAGGGTGTTGTTGCAAATCATGACCTGAACAGCCGCGTATACTGCGTCTCGTGACGCATGCTGGCGATATCAGAGCGAAATGTCGCGCCGCCGAGATCGTCGAGGGATGCGGCCATAGCGCGATGGCCTGTGGTCACGACGACGGGCTCCAGCGCTGCAAGTACGCGCTGGCTGTCGGTCTGACCGAGCGGCACCAGCCGCGCGCCAGCGGAAATCCAGTTCGAGACCACCGCGTGGAAAAAACCATGCATGGTTGCCGACAGCGGAACGCCATGGGCAGCGCTCACAAGTCCGACGGCAACGGGATAGACAATCGGGCTGTCGCATATCGCGATCAGCCGCTCCATATCCTCATGCGACCAGGCATTGCGCGCGATCTCGATGAAGGCCTTGCCTTGCGTGGTGGTCTCCAGCTGACGTTCCCTTGATGGCACGAAGGCGCTGGCGAGTTCGGCAACCTCGCGCAATGCCTTGTCGTCGCCGTCAGATGCCGCGCGGTGCACATGAGCGAGAAACACGCCATCGCAACACCCTGCGCCATCGGACAGCATCGCCGACAACCAGTCCTGCAGGCTGGCAGCATCGGTGATGTCGCCTGCTTCCACCGCCCATTCGATACCGCTGGAATAGGAAAACGCACCGACAGGAAAAGCCGGCGACAGCCAGGTCATCAGCCGGTACAGCGCAGCGCCTTCGTCGGCAGACAAGGCGGGAGAGTCGCTCAGCGAACTATTGTCCGCCGGTCTATTTGTGGTCATGAGCATGAGAGTGACGATGGTGGTCGTGCTTGCTGTCGTGATCATGATGATGATCATCATCATGGTGATGATCGTGACCGCAATGCTCGTCATGGACATGCTCGGCATGACCATGCGCGTGATGGTCATGCTCATGCTTGCCGTGATCGTGCGCATCATGGTCATGATGGTCATGCTCATGATGGTCGTGACCGTGATCATGATGCCCATGACCGGCCGGCTCGTGCGCAGCGGCATAGGCGCCGCCTTCGGGATCGAACGGTGCCTCGATCTCGATCACCTTGGCGCCAAGACCCTTCACCATCTCCTCGATCACATGATCGCTGCGGATGCGCAGCCCCTTGGCCATGATCTGCGTCGGCAGATGGCGGTTGCCGAGATGCCAGGCGAGCCGCACCAGATGGCCGGGATCGGTACCACGGATCTCGATCAGCGGCTCCGGCGCTGCGACCACCTCGATCAGGCGGCCGTCTTCCAGCACCAGCGCATCGCCGCCGCGCAAGGCGACGGCGTTTTCGAGATCGAGCAGGAATTCCAGTCCGCGCGTCCCCGTCATCGCCATGCGGCGACGATGACGATCGTCGAAGTCGAGAACGACGGTGTCCACCGCCGCCTCTTTCCAGTTGTATTGGCCTTTGACCTCAGTCGCGCGGATCATGGAATCTCTCGTTTGGTTTAACGCACCACGACGTCAGCCGGGGTGATGATTTCGATCTTCGGAGGCGCGCTGAAGCATTTCACCGCGACGCGGCCGAAAGTCTTCATATGTTCCTGCGTCCGGTGCGGCACCAGTGCCTCGGCATTCTCCCACTGCTCGACGAACACCATGCGGGTCGGATCGGTGACGCTCTCGTGCAGATCATAGGCGATATTGCCCGCTTCCTTGCGGGTCTCGGCGATACAAGCCTTGGCAGCTTCGATCAGTTCGGCACGGGCTTCGGGTTTCACGGACAAAGTGGCAACGACGTAGATCAAGGGGAGTCCTCCCGGTTTGTTGTTATGGCTAAGAATGCCGGGACGGACATTAAGGGGTTATGGGAACAGATAGAAGCGCTCTTTCTTCTCCCTCCCCCAAGCAGCGCAGCTGCGCAGTGGGGAGGGTGGCGCGTTGCGAGCGAAGCGAACAACGTGACGGGTGGGGAGCAACACGGAACATCGCGCTTGTTGAAGCACCCCACCCCGGCCTAACAGCCGACCCTCCCCACTGCGCGCAGCTTCGCTGCGCTGGAGGGAGGGAGCCACCGAGCACCTCAATACATAAAGTACCTCTGCGCCATCGGCAGGACTTCGGCCGGCTCGCAGGTCAAAAGTTCGCCATCCGCCCTCACCTCATAGGTCTCCGAATCCACCTCGATCTTCGGCGTCGCGCCATTATGAATCATGCTCTTCTTCGAGATGCCGTCGCGGACATTTTCCACCGCATAGAGCGACTTCTGGATACCGAGCTTCTTGGCGAGACCGCCGGCCACCGCCGCACCGGATGTGAACACCACCGACGACTGGGTCAGCGCGCGGCCGAAGGCGCCGAACATCGGCTGGTAGTGCACCGGCTGCGGCGTGGGAATGGACGCGTTCGGATCGCCCATCGGCGCCGCGACGATCGAGCCGCCCTTGATGACGAGATCCGGCTTGACGCCAAAGAACGCCGGCGACCACAGCACCAGATCCGCCATCTTGCCCTTCTCCACCGAGCCGATCAGCTTCGAGACACCATGGGCGATAGCGGGGTTGATCGTGTATTTCGCGATGTAGCGCTTGACGCGGAAATTGTCGTTGTTGCCCTTGTCTTCCTTCAGCGACCCGCGCTGCTTCTTCATCTTGTCGGCAGTCTGCCACGTCCGGATGATCACCTCGCCGAGCCGGCCCATGGCCTGACTGTCCGACGACATCATCGAGAGCGCGCCGAGATCGTGCAGGATGTCCTCGGCAGCGATCGTCTCCTTGCGGATGCGGCTTTCGGCAAATGCCAGATCTTCCGCAATCGACGGATCGAGATGGTGGCAGACCATCAGCATGTCCAGATGCTCATCGATGGTGTTGCGCGTGAATGGCCGTGTCGGATTGGTCGATGACGGCAGCACGTTCTTGAGGCCCGCGACCTTGATGATATCGGGCGCATGGCCACCGCCGGCACCTTCGGTATGGAAGGCGTGGATGGTGCGGCCCTTAAAGGCCTTGATCGTGTCCTCGACGAAGCCGGACTCGTTCAGCGTGTCCGAGTGCAGCATCACCTGCACGTCGTAGTCATCGGCGACGCTGAGGCAGTTGTCGATCGCGGCGGGCGTGGTGCCCCAGTCCTCGTGCAGCTTCAGCGCACAGGCGCCGGCATTGATCATTTCCACCAGCGGCGCGGGCTTCGAGGCATTGCCCTTGCCGGAAATGCCGAGATTGACCGGGAAGGCATCGAAGGACTGGATCATCCGCGCGATGTGCCACGGGCCTGGCGTACAGGTCGTCGCGAAAGTGCCGTGCGACGGGCCGGTACCGCCGCCTAACATCGAGGTGACACCCGACATCAACGCATGCTCGATCTGCTGCGGACAGATGAAATGGATATGGCTGTCGAAGCCGCCGGCGGTGAGGATTTTTCCTTCACCCGCGATGACATCGGTGCCGGGACCGACATTGATGGTCACCCCCGGCTGGATATCGGGATTGCCGGCCTTGCCGATGGCGTGGACCATGCCGCCCTTGAGGGCGACGTCGGCCTTCACGATGCCCCAGTGATCGACGATCAGCACGTTGGTGATGACGGTATCGACGGCGCCCTGCGCGCGCGTCGCCTGCGACTGCCCCATGCCGTCGCGGATCACCTTGCCGCCGCCGAACTTCACCTCCTCGCCATAGATGGTGAAGTCCTTCTCCACCTCGATGATCAGATCGGTATCGGCGAGCCGCACGCGATCGCCGGTGGTCGGGCCGAACATGTCGGCATAGACGGAGCGTTTGATTTTCACGGGCATGTTTTCGCTCCATTGGCCGGAGTATTCCCTCCCCCCTTGCGGGGGAGGGTCAGGGAGGGGGGTGTGCCACAGGTCGCGGCCTCGCCGATCGCGAGGACAACACCTTCGAGATTCTTCATGACATCGTCATTGCTGAAACGAAGGACGCGATAGCCACGCGCGGTAAACCAAGCGTCGCGGCGCGCGTCGTGCGCGATGCGCTCTACAAAATCATGGCTTTCACCATCGACTTCGACAATGAGCTTGCTCGCATGGGAAACGAAATCAGCAATGTAAACACCCATCGGGGCTTGTCGACGAAAACCCAAATTTGCCAGACGATGTGCCTTTAGCTGTCGCCACAGCAAGGTCTCGGCGCGAGTCATTGCGCGCCGCAGTTCCTTGGCGCGACGGCGCTGAAACTCGCCGACCTCGTTATGTGGCATACCCCCCTCCCCGCCCCTCCCCCGCAAGGGGGGAGGGAGCACTACGGCCGTCACATTCCCAACAATCACAACTTCACCATTACGTCGCTGCGGAATCCATAGACGGTACGCTTGCCTGCGCCTTCGTTCATTGACGGCGTGACCCGCGACTTCCATAGCTTGGCGCACCCCAGCAAGGCGCGCGGCGTCGGGATCTGAGACGGAGACCGATATCGTGAGATGGAAGAACGTCTATCCATTTGCTGCGGCATGCCTGCTGTTCGCGCTGACGTTCTGGCTATACATGACCCGCGTCATGTGGCTCGGATTTCCGGATGGCTTCATCGCCGAACTGGACGCTGCCGAAGCGATCCTCGTCACCTGGTTCAACTGGTTCAGCATCGCTCTGGGCATCTGGTTCGTGATCCTCGGCATCCGATCGTTCCGTAACGATATCGGACGTTGGTCATCATACAGCTGTCTTCTGTTCGTCTCGGTCGTCGTGATCTCGCTGGCCATCGATCGATATTTCCGCTCGTTCATGATGGACAGCGCCGGCGGCTAGGAGCTCAGAGCTTCCCCATCACATCGCCGCGGAAACCATAGATCGTGCGTTTGCCGGCGAGTTCGACCAGTTGCACATCGCGGCTCTGGCCCGGCTCGAAGCGCACGGCCGTGCCGGCGGCGATGTCGAGACGCATGCCGCGGGCCTTCTTGCGGTCGAATTTCAGCGCGGGATTGGTTTCAAAAAAGTGGTAGTGCGAGCCGACCTGGATCGGCCGATCGCCGGAATTCGCCACCGTCAGCGTGACGGTTTTGCGGCCGGCATTGAGCTCGATCTCGCCGTCCTGGATGAAGAGTTCGCCGGGGATCATGTGACCTCTCGATTTTCTCGGTGTCATGGCCGGGCTTGATCCGGCCATCCACGCCTTAGAGCGCTGAAAATGGATGCCCGGGTCAAGCCCGGGCATGACGGAGTTTGAACTAGCGGATCGGTTCGTGCACCGTGACGAGCTTCGTCCCGTCGGGGAATGTCGCTTCCACCTGAATGTCGTGGATCATCTCGGCGATGCCATCCATGCATTGCGCGCGGGTGATGACCTCGGCGCCGGATTTCATCAGCTCGGCAACGGTGCGGCCGTCGCGCGCGCCCTCGACGATGAAATCGGAGATGATGGCGATGGCTTCGGGATGGTTGAGCTTGACGCCGCGTTCCAGCCGGCGGCGCGCCACGATGGCGGCCATCGAGATCAGGAGCTTGTCTTTTTCGCGGGGAGAGAGATTCATGCGAACACTCTGATAGGTTTAGTTGAGCCACATGCGCGGCAGCATCGCGCCTGATCGTCCAAGCACCGCCATCATGTCGGCGCGCAGCTTCGCCGCATCTTGTGCACAGAAGCGGGCCATTGCAAAGCCGTTCCAGCAGGAGATACCAACCTCGCCGCCAGCGCCATCCGTGACTTCGCGTAGCCGCTCGATGAGTGCCTCGTCGCCGGGCACGATTAGCGCCGTGCCGATGGCCACCGCGCCATTGCCGATGGCCGGTCTGGCCAGTTTCGCGGCGATATCGCCATCCAGCCGCACGTTTTCCGCGAACACCAGCCTGCCACCGCGACGCAGGCGCCAGCGATCGACGAAAGACCCCGTCTGCATCACCTCACCCATGGCCGCACGACCGAACACCACGATCTCGCAAAGCAAAAGCGTCGCGCGATCGGCCAGATCGATATCGATGCGCCTGATGGTGCGGGCCTGGTCGAACAGGATGGTTTCCTGCGGCAGCCAGGACAGATGCGCGCCGGCCTCGGCCTTCAGCGCGATATTGATTTCGGCCGCGGGACCATGGGAGCGATAGACCTTCTCGGCGGCGGCGGTCGTCACAGTCAGGCTGGTGCCTTCGCCGGCCGCGATGTCGATATCGAAACGGTCGCCGCCTGCCGCACCGCCGGCGGTATTGACGAACATCGCAGACAGGCCGTGATCTTCGGGGGACGGAAAGCGCACGCGCAGCGAGCCGGATTCATGCAGCTGGCGGCGGCGCGTCTTGCCCTCCGCCAGATGCACGTCGAACTTGACCGCACCGCGGGCACGGTTGGCCGCAAAAATCGCCGAGGACGATGAGATCGCCGATGACGACAGCGTGGTGTTGTCAGCCTGCATGCACTCTCCGGCCTTGAGCCTGCGTTACAGCGCCATCTGGCGGCTGATCTCGGCGGGATCGAGCGTCGAGCGGTCGCAGGTGTATTTCACCGCGCCGCGATCCATCACGGCGAAGTTGTCGCCGAGTTCGCAGGCAAAGTCGAGATACTGCTCCACGAGGACGATAGCGATATTGCCGAGCGAGCGCAGATAGGAAATCGCGCGGCCGATATCCTTGATGATCGAGGGCTGGATGCCTTCGGTCGGCTCATCCAGCAGCAGGAGCTTCGGTCGCATCACCAGCGCGCGGCCGATGGCGAGCTGCTGCTGCTGGCCGCCGGAGAGATCGCCGCCGCGCCGCCCCAGCATCGAATTCAGCACCGGAAACAGCGAGAACACGTCATCGGGAATATTGCGGTCGGCGCGCTTCAGCGGCGCATAGCCGGTCTTGAGGTTTTCTTCCACGGTGAGCAGCGGGAAGATCTCACGGCCCTGTGGTACGAAAGAGATGCCGCGCCGCGCCCGCTCGAACGGCTTCAGCGTCGAGATGTCCTGCCCGTCAAACGTAATCGAACCGCTTGAAATCGCCTGCTGGCCGACCATGGCGCGCAGCAGCGAGGTCTTGCCGACACCGTTGCGACCGAGCACGCAGGTGACCTTGCCGGGCTCCGCCGAAACGGTGACGCCGCGCAGCGCCTGGGCTGCACCGTAATAGAGGCTGATATTATCGACCTTCAGCATATGACCTAATCCTTGCGCATGATCTGGTCCGAAAACCGGTTTCCACTTTTCGGGATCATGCGTCAGCGCCCCAAATACACTTCGACCACGCGGTCATTGGTCGACACCTGATCGATGGTGCCTTCGGCCAGTACCGTGCCTTCGTGCAGACAGGTCACCTTGACGCCGAGTTCGCGCACGAAGGTCATGTCGTGCTCGACGACCATCACTGTCTTGTTGTCGCGGTTGATGGCCTTGAGCAGTTCGGCGGTCTGGTGCGTTTCGACGTCGGTCATACCGGCCACCGGCTCATCCACCAGCAGCAGCTTCGGATCCTGCGCCAGCAGCATGCCGATTTCGAGCCACTGCTTCTGGCCGTGGGAGAGATTGCCGGCGAGCCGATCGCGCGAGTCCGTGAGGCGAATGGTCTCAAGCACCTTGTCGATGCGCTCTGCCTCGCCCCGGCTGCCGCGCCAGAACAGCGTGCCGCGCACGCTGTGGTCGACATTCAGCGCCAGCAGGAGATTGTCGTAAATCGTCTGGCTCTCGAACACCGTCGGCTTCTGGAATTTGCGGCCGATGCCGAGCTCGGCGATCTTGGTTTCATCCAGCAGCGTCAGGTCGTGAATGCCGTCGAAATAGACGTCGCCCTCGTCCGGCTTGGTCTTGCCAGTGATGATGTCCATCATCGTGGTCTTGCCGGCGCCGTTGGGGCCGATAATGGCGCGCATCTCGCCGGGCGCGAGCACCATCGACAGGTTATTGATGGCATGGAAGCCGTCGAACGACACATGGACGCCGTCGAGATAGAGCTGTGCGGAGGTGATGCGCTTCTGCCGGGCCTCGGCTTCGCGCGCTGCGATCACTGGATCAATGATAGCGGGCGCGAGAGACACCTGCGTTGCCGGGGCTGGCGTTTCAATCATAGTCATCACGCCTTCTCCGCCAGATGAGGTTTGGTGACGCCATCTTCCGCTGCGGCGCTCTCGGCATTCGCGCTATTGCTGGCTTTGCGGCTTTCCGACCACACATTGAAGGTGCCGATGATGCCCTTGGGCAGCAACAGCGTCACGAGAATGAACAGCGCACCGAGCATGAACAGCCAGTAGGGAGCAAGGGCGCCGGACGTGAACACCGTCTTGGCGTAGTTGACCACAACCGCGCCGAGCGCCGCACCGACCAACGTGCCACGGCCACCGACCGCGACCCAGATGACGGCCTCGATGGAGTTGGCCGGAGCGAATTCACCGGGATTGATGATACCCACCTGCGGCACGTAGAGGGCGCCCGCAACGCCGGCCATGCAGGCCGACAGCGTGAACACGAACAGCTTGTAGGATTCGACACGGTAGCCCAAGAATCTTGTGCGGGATTCCGCGTCGCGTATGGCGATCAGCACCTTGCCGAGCTTCGAGGTCACGATGGTACGGCAGACGAGGAAGCCGACGATCAGTGCCAGACAGCTCAGCGCGAACAGCGCCGCACGCGTGCCGTCGGCCTGCACGTTGAATCCGAGGATATCCTTGAAATCGGTCAGGCCGTTATTGCCGCCGAAGCCGAAATCGTTGCGGAAGAAGGCCAGCAGCAACGCATAGGTCATGGCCTGCGTGATGATCGACAGATACACGCCAGACACGCGCGAGCGGAAGGTGAGCCAGCCGAACACGAAAGCCAGGATGCCCGGCGCGATCAGCACCATGGCGGCGGCGAACCAGAACATGTCGAAGCCGTACCAGTACCACGGCAGCGCCTTGTAATTCAGGAACACCATGAAGTCCGGCAGGATCGGATTGCCATAGACGCCGCGCGAGCCGATCTGACGCATCAGATACATGCCCATGGCGTAGCCGCCGAGCGCGAAGAAGGCGCCGTGGCCGAGCGAGAGAATGCCGCAATAGCCCCAGATCAGATCGATGGAGAGTGCGAGGATGGCGTAGCAGACATATTTGCCGAACAGCGCCATCAGATAGGTCGGCACCTGCAGCGGCGAGTCCGCCGGCAGCAGCAGGTTGGACAGCGGAATGAGAATGCCGACCGCGGCGACAATCAGCAGGAAGATCGTGGCGCTGCGATCCAGCGTGCGGGTGAGGAAATGCGGCGTCATGAGTGGGCTCCGCAGTATGCCCGATTGTAGCTAGCACCGGCGCCAATGGTCCCCTCCCCCCTTGCGGGGGAGGGTGGCGCGTTAGCGCCGGGAGGGGGGTAGCCGCAAACGCCGGAGCCTGGGGTGGGCCCCCCCCCCCCCCCCCCCCCCCCCCCCCCCCCCCCCCGCCCCCCGCCCCCCCCCCCCCCCCCCCCCCCCGCAAACGCCGGAGCCTGGGGTTACCCCCCTCCCCGACCCTCCCCCGCCTAGCGAAGCTTCGCTTCGCACGGGGGGGAGGGAGCAGGACGATAGCGCGTCGAAGCGAAATGTAGTTGCCATCCTCATGCTTCGATCGCCCTGCCCTTGAGCGCGAACAGGCCGCGCGGCCGTTTCTGGATGAACAGGATGATCAGCACCAAGATGGCGATCTTGCCAAGCACGGCGCCTGCGACCGGCTCCAGAAACTTGTTGGCGATGCCGAGCGAGAACGCACCGACCAGCGTGCCCCACAGATTGCCGACGCCGCCGAACACCACGACCATGAAACTGTCGATAATGTAGCTCTGGCCGAGATTGGGCGAGACGTTGTCGATCTGCGACAGCGCCACGCCGGCAATGCCCGCAATGCCGGAGCCGAGACCGAAGGTCAGCGCATCCACGCGCGAGGTTGCGATGCCCATGGACGCGGCCATGCGGCGATTCTGGGTGACGGCGCGCATCTCGAGTCCGATCGAGGTGTAGCGCAGCATCGCCAGCAGGATCGCAAACACGGCAAGCGTGAAGCACAGGATCCAGAGCCGGTTGTAGGTGATGGTGAGCTGACCCAGCTCGAACGCGCCGGACATCCAGGAGGGATTGCCGACCTCGCGATTGGTCGGGCCAAACATGGTGCGCACCGCCTGCTGCAGCACCAGCGACAGGCCCCAGGTCGCCAGCAGCGTTTCCAGCGGACGGCCATAGAGGAAGCGGATAATGGTGCGCTCGATGACGATACCGAGCAGACCGGCAACGATGAAGGCCAGTGGCACGGCCATCAGCAGCGAGTAATCGAACAGACCGGGATAGCTGGTGCGGATCACGTCCTGCACCACGAAGGTGACATAGGCGCCGATCATCACCATCTCGCCATGCGCCATGTTGATGACGCCCATCACGCCGAAGGTGATGGCGAGACCGATGGCGGCGAGCAAGAGAACCGAGCCGAGCGACAGCCCGTACCAGGCGTTCTGGCCGATCGACCACAGCGTCTGCCGGCTGTTGATCGCCGTGACGGCGCTGGCCGCGCTGCGCGCGACACCAACGGTCTGATCGGCCGGCAGGCTGGTGAGCAGCGCCAGCGCGTCCTGATCACCACGACCCTTGATGATCGTAATGGATTCGATCTTCTCGGCCTCGGTCGCATCTTCCTTGTAGAGCAGGATCGCAGCGCGGGCCTCGGTGAAAGCCTGCTTGGCGGATTTGTTGGTTTCCTTTTCCAGAGCAGCCTCGATCACCGGCAGCATCGCGGTTTCGTGGCTCTTGAACACCGATTGCGCCGACGCAATGCGTTTGGCGGGATCCGGCGACATCAGCGTGAGGCCGCCAAGCGCGGATTCGATATTGCGGCGCAGACGATTGTTGAGGCGCACCGCGGCGGCACTGGCTGGCACCTCAGTGACGGCCTCGCCGGTGGCAGCGTCAGTCACCTTGCCGTCGGTGCCGGTGAGATAAACCTTCTTGCTGTCGGGATCGGCGGAGAGCCGGCCTTCCTGCAGCGCGGTGATCACAGCGAAAGCCTGCGGATGGCCCGAGGTGGCGATGATGCCCACGGCCTCGTCGCTATCGGAGAAATCGTCATTGGCGAATTTGGCGACGGCATCCTCGAAAGGACCCGCAAAGGCCGGAATAGCGGTCGCGCCTACCAGCAGAAATGCAACAGCGATCGCGCGGAAACGATAAAGGAGATCAGTCACTGGAAAACCCCGGCCGAAGAAAAAAGAGAAGGCGACGGATTCACCGCCTTCTCCAGTTTTGGGAGTCTCGAGAGTCGAGATAGACACGAAACCATCAACCGTCATTGCGAGGAGCGAAGCGACGAAGCAATCCAGAAGCCGCAAACAAGAAAGAACTGGATTGCTTCGCTGCGCTCGCAATGACGGAGAGTGTGTGGAGCTAACTTACGAACCCTGACCGCCGCACTTGTTGGTCTTGGTGTTGAAGTTGCCGCACTTCTTGCCGACCCAGTCGCCGATCAGGTCCTTGGAGCCGTCCAGCTCCTTCGACCATGCATCGCCAGCCACCAGCGCCGGGGTCTTCCAGACCACGTCGAACTGGCCATTGGCCTTGATCTCGCCAATGAACACCGGCTTGGTGATGTGGTGGTTCGGCAGCATCTTCGAGGTACCGCCGGTCAGGTTCTTGGCTTCGATGCCGGGCAATGCGTCGATGACCTTGTCGGCTTCGATCGACTTGGCCTTCTCGACCGCCTTCACCCACATGTTGAAGCCGATCACGGTGGCTTCCATCGGGTCGTTGGTCACGCGCTTCGGATTCTTGGTGAAGGCCTGCCATTCCTTGATGAACTTCTCGTTCTCAGGATTCTTGATCGACTGAAAGTAGTTCCAGGCCGCGAGATGGCCGAGCAGCGGCTTGGTGTCGATGCCGGCGAGCTCTTCTTCACCCACCGAGAACGCAACAACCGGAATGTCGGTCGCCTTGATGCCCTGGTTGCCGAGCTCCTTGTAGAACGGAACGTTGGCATCGCCGTTGATGGTCGAGACCACGGCGGTCTTCTTGCCGGCCGAGCCGAACTTCTTGATGTCGGCCACGATCGTCTGCCAGTCGCTATGACCAAATGGCGTGTAGTTGATCATGATGTCTTCCTGCTTGACGCCCTTCGACTTCAAGTAGGCTTCGAGAATCTTGTTCGTGGTGCGCGGATAGACGTAGTCGGTGCCGGCCAGCACCCAGCGCTTCACCTTCTCGTCCTTCATCAGGTAGTCGACAGCCGGGATCGCCTGCTGGTTCGGAGCAGCACCCGTGTAGAACACGTTACGCTCGGACTCTTCGCCCTCGTACTGCACGGGATAGAACAGGATGTTGTTCAGTTCCTTGAACACCGGGAGAACCGACTTGCGCGACACCGAGGTCCAGCAGCCGAACACGACGGCAACCTTGTCCTTGGTGATCAGCTCGCGCGCCTTTTCGGCGAACAGCGGCCAGTTTGAAGCGGGATCGACCACCACGGCTTCGAGCTTCTTGCCGTTCACGCCGCCCTTCTTGTTCTGCTGATCGATCATGAACAGCACGGTGTCTTTCAACGTGGTCTCGGAAATCGCCATGGTGCCCGACAGCGAGTGCAGAACGCCGACCTTGATGGTGTCGTCTGCGGCTTTGGCCGGCGAAAATGCCGACAGGCCCAGAGCCAGACCCGTTGCCGCGGCCATCAGGCTGCGACGCGAGATCGGCTTGGCTATTGCGTGAGTCAAATTGGTAATCATGTGCGGTCTCTCCCTGACGCAGACGAAATCAATGCGGAACGGCCCCACGGCCGGCGCGTTAAGGAGATCGCAAGAAGTGTGCCAGCCCTCGAACACACGTTAAGCTATTGGGATTACTCGCATGTTTTCGATTTTCGGAAAGCGCTGAGGTTTTCTTGTTTATTTATTGTGCAGAAAAATTGATCATGCACACGGCAAACAGCTTAAATAATCGCCAAAAATTGCCTCGTGTCTAAATTTCATGCAGCGGTATTTTGTCGCTGGTTTTAACCCTCGCACCGATTGACCTTGAATCCGCCGCCTTGCTGTTCCATATCAATCGAACGACCTAGAGAATCATCAGGTCCTTGCGAGCCGCGTGTTCTGATCCCGTCTTTACTCTGATCTCCTCAGGGCAGTTCGACGGTTTCTGGCTTGCCCCTTCAGCTAACCAGAACTGACGCCCCAAACACGCGGGTGTCCCAGACACACTCGCGCGCTCCCTGGCCCCATGGTCTTTGAATCATGGCCGGGCGCCTGCTTTCACTTTGGAAAGATTAATCTTTTGACCACCTTTCAGGAATTCGGCCTCGCCGATCCCATCACCCGTGCGCTTAAAGAAGAAAACTACACGACCCCGACCCCGATCCAGGCCCAGACCATCCCGATTGCCATTACCGGGAAGGACGTGATCGGTATCGCCCAGACCGGCACCGGCAAGACCGCTTCCTTCGCGCTTCCCATCCTTCACCGCCTGCTCGAGAACCGCATCAAGCCGCAGCCCAAGACCTGCCGCGTGCTGGTGCTGAGCCCGACCCGCGAACTCTCCGGCCAGATCCTCGACTCGTTCAACGCCTATGGGCGCCATATGCACCTCGCATCGGCGCTGGCCATCGGCGGCGTGCCGATGGGCCGTCAGGTCCGTTCGCTGATGCAGGGCGTGGACGTCCTCGTCGCCACCCCGGGCCGCCTGCTCGACCTCGTACAGAGCAACGGCCTGAAGCTCAACATGGTTGAGTTCCTGGTGCTCGACGAAGCCGACCGCATGCTCGACATGGGCTTCATCAACGACATCCGCAAAGTCGTCGCCAAGCTCCCGGTCAAGCGCCAGACGCTGTTCTTCTCGGCCACCATGCCGAAGGACATCGCCGATCTTGCCGAAGCAATGCTCAAGGATCCGGCCCGCGTCGCGGTGACCCCCGTCGCCTCCACCGTGGAGCGCATCAGCCAGCGGATCATGCTGGTCGATCACTCCGCCAAGCCGACGATCCTTGCCCAGATCCTCAAGACCGAGACGGTTGACCGCGCACTGGTGTTCACCCGCACCAAGCACGGCGCCGACAAGGTCGTGAAGGGGCTCGAGCGCGCCGGCATCGCCGCCGCCGCGATCCACGGCAACAAGTCGCAGAACCACCGCGAGCGCACGCTGGCCCAGTTCCGCACCGGCGAAATCCGCACCCTGGTGGCCACCGACATCGCCGCCCGCGGCATCGACGTCGACGGCATCACCCATGTGGTAAACTTCGACCTGCCGAATATTCCGGAAACCTATGTCCACCGAATCGGCCGTACGGCCCGTGCCGGACGCGAAGGCATCGCAATCTCGCTTTGCGCGGGCGAGGAAATGGCGTATCTGCGCGATATTGAAAAGCTGATCCGCATTTCGCTTCCGAAGGAAGACCGCCGCACCCCAGGCCGCAACGACGTGGGGCCGTCGCCTTCCCAGAACCGTGGCGGTCAGCGCAACGGTCGCTCCGCCCCGCACGCACCACGCAGCAATGACGGAGCGCCCGGCAAGAACGCGCGCAATCGTCGTCGTCCTCATGGCGGCAACGGCGGCGCATCGCAGCCGAACCGCGATCATGGTCGGAACGAGAATGCGAGACACGAGAATGCACGGCATGAGCCGATCTCACGTCCGGCCAACCAGGCTGGAACTGCGACCAAAGAAGGGATGCAGGGCGTTGCCTTCCTGCACCGCGAAAGCCGACCGAATACAACCCCGAACCGCACCCAGCGGCCACGCTAACAGCCGATCGATCTGGAGCTAACAATGGCCAAAGAAGAGCTGATCCAGTTCGAAGGACTGGTGACCGAAATCCTCCCCGATGCACGCTATCGCGTGCAATTGGACGCAGGACACGAAATCGTCGCCTACACCGCCGGCAAGATGAAGAAGAACCGCATCAAGACGCTGGCCGGCGACCGCGTGACCATCGAGATGTCGCCCTACGATCTCGAAAAGGGTCGTCTGATTTTCCGCCACAAGGACGAGCGTCCCGGCGGTCCTCCGCGTGGCGCACCGCCGCGCGGTCAGTTCCGTCGCCGCTAACCGCATCCAGCGATTAAACTGTCCACAGTTTAAAATCGCAACGACAACCCATCCGCGCATCGGATCACTCGCGATGCGCGGATGGGTAAGCGTTCCTGACCGTTCGTGCGCAATCAAAAAATCGTGCGCGTCAGGATTGTTTTGAGGGGGCGCTTCCCCTAATATGAGTTAATCGATTTTCGGCCGGACGACATTATCTATCCCCCGGTGCAGCCGGTCTAGACTGACGACCCTTCCAAAAATTCGATGTCACCAGCCCACATCTGTTGCGTGGGCTACACTATATCTTTGAGAAGGGACTACCCCCATGAGCATGGGAACAGTGAAGTGGTTTAACGCGACCAAGGGCTTCGGCTTCATTCAGCCAGACGATGGTGGCAACGACGTGTTCGTTCACATCAGCGCCGTTGAGCGTGCCGGTCTCGGCACCCTGCGTGAAGGCCAGAAGATCAGCTACGAAATCGTTGCTGACCGTCGTTCCGGCAAGTCGTCGGCCGACAATCTTCGCGCCGCAGGCTAAACGTCACTCGCAAGCTTGATGCTTGCGCATTGATCGACTGAATACGAAAAGGCCGCGCTCTTGAGCGCGGCCTTTTTGCTGAAGCATGATCCGGGAAAGTGGACCGACGATCGTTCGCTGCAACTACAAATGCGCAGCGCATGATCGCAAGTTACGGCGTGCAGCTCGTCACCATCACGACGCATGACGTTTGCCGCGGTCGCGTGAACATCGCATCGGACAGCGCGAGCCCGCCCTTCGGCACGACCCAGCCGATCGTCGGCACGTAGTCATAGTTGGCCTCGCCGAGGATCAGATACTGGTTCGGCAGATAGTTCCCGTTGGCGTCCTTGACGATCAGATTGGTGGGAACCGATACGATGTCGTTCACTTTCCTGACCACTTTCCCGACAAGAAAATCGCCGCGCGTCCACACCACCTTGGCGATCTTGGTCGACGGATCGATATATACCTGACTGATCGACGCCTTGAGCTGCGTCTTGTCATAGGGCGTCAGCATCGCATCGGCGATGATGAAGAAATTCGAGACATCGGTTTCCGCCAGTGTCGTGTAACGTGACGCCAGGTCGGCCATGCCCTGTGAGATCTGGCTGACTTTGCGATCGATGGCAAAGCCGTTGGTAAGGTCCAGCATGCCGAAGAACATCAGGAATATCAGCGGAATGATCATCGCGAACTCGACCGCGGAGACGCCTCTCGTATCGTCTCGCAACAGCAAGGCCCGTCGCCAGGCTGCCAGTGCTGCCATCCGCACGCGCATTGTCCCGATCCCTGCCATCACTGCGGCCCGGTAGCCGCTGTCGCGGCCAGCAATCGCTTGTTGGTGGTCTTTAAGCGATCGATATTAGCGATGTTGTAGCCGAGGCCCGTCACATAGAGCGGCCACTGATAGAAGGCGCGCACGACCACCGTCTTGCTGGTCGGACAGGCCGGCGGCTCGTAGACGAAATTCGTCGACACGTAGTTGCCGCCGGCGTCGATCGGATTCGAAATGTTGATCGTTGTGCCGGGATCGTACGAGCGCACGTCGATGTCGATCTTGGCGCAATCCATCAGCGCCGATGTGCGCGCGCAGATCGGCGTTTTGAAATCGACGACTTTAGCTGCAGCGGAACACGTATAGACCGACCGCGCACCATCCTCGACAGCGGTTTCAAGGACCTGACCGGCGAAGAACACCATGCCGGTTTCCATGATGGCAAAAATCAGCGCGAAGAAGACCGGCGCAATCATAGCGAATTCGACCGCGGCCGAGCCGCTGCTGTTATGGCCGAAGCGGCGCAGCCGCCCGGCGAGCGTCGCCATCGAGATCAGCGGTAGCAGCATCTGCAAGTGCCTCGGTGATAGGAAGTAACTACCGCCGAGATGTATCGGAAACAGATTGTTGAAGTGTTTCGCCGGATCGAGACAACACGGCTCGATGCGTTAACCCGCAATTAACCATGTGGCAGGACGCTTGCGATGGTCCGGCGGGATTGGTCTGACCGACGAAAAGTGGTGGCTTAGTTGCTCCTCGCCCCTATCGTCGCGGCCTGACTGCCGATGGCGCCGGCCTGATCCATCGTCGACTTGAAGAAGGTTTCCCCGTCACCCAGCGTCAAACGCCGCTCGCAATTCGCCGCGCAGCTATAGGTCTCCCGGCTCATACCGCGATAGACCGTCACGACCTTGTCGGTCGGCCCTTCCACCTGAATAACGCGGTCCATCAGCACGGAGCCCTGGCGATCAATGGCAATCACATTGGTGGCGCCATAGCTCTTGCCGGTGATGACAACCATGCCGCCGGCCTGCAGCGTCACATCGGCGATCAAGGGGTTGCCGACCACGATGGTCGCGATCTTCTCGGGAAATTTGACGAGCCTGGCCTGATCGACGCTGACTGCGATCAGATCATTCGCAGGGGCCGCAAGACCGCCCACCGGCAACAGCATGGTCCCTGCCGCCAGAGCACGGACCACAAACACCGCGCGCATCCGCGCGCGCTTCGACTGAAACGACATCCTGTACTCCGGGACGATACAAGCCGACAAAAGCAGATACGCAGCGGTGCCGGCGCCCGACATGGCAAATGTGCCGTTAATTGATGAAGGAACTGGAAACGGCGGTGGCAGGGTGCATGATGGACGCTGTCCCGGCTTAGGAAGCCTGGATTGACTGGCATTCCGGGGCACTCGAAGGCGGCGAGGCCACTGCAGTGAGAACCTCAACCACGCCACCTGGAGCGGCGGGGAATCTCGACATGTTCAGCGCAAAACAGATCGGGATTCCGGGTTCGCGCACGTAAAGATGCGCGCACGCCCCGGAATGACAGTGTGGGGCGGCAAGACAGCGCCCAAACATTTTTTCCTATCTCCCGTTGACACCATCCCTATAAGGTTTATATTCCCCTTCGTCCTGCCCCACCGAGAGGGGCGATCGCGATCGTCACGTTCGCGGGGCAGGATGCGGTGGACGCCGGAGATGCGGCGTCACGCGGTTTGGGGGTGACGTCTGTCTTCGGGCAGGACGGATCTGCGCCAGCACTGTCACTGGCAGGAGACGGCCGACCTTCGGATGGAAAGACTCCTGGACAGTGTGACGGACGACCAAGTCAAAACGTGTCCGGCCTAGTCGCTTGAGGCTCCCTTCCCATCGCCTTGGGACTTTAATTCGCGATCGGAGCGTTCGTCGAGGCAAAGTGCAAGCAACCGAAAAAACACCGCAGGCGGAACGCTGGGCAATCGCTCGTGCTTCCGAAAGTCCTGATGCATTACCCCTTGCGGAAGACCGCATCGGCATCAGGCCCAAGGGTGCATCGGGCACCCGGCGTTCCGCACGCCCTCTCACAAGGGGGCGGGAATGCAAGAGACGACGGCGCCCCCGCGCCGCAAACAATGGGGGCGATGACGCATGTCTGAAGAGCAGTGGCTGTTTGACAGTTGAATCAGCGATGACGCACAGGCGCCAGAGGCATCCCTCCCCCAAGCGCGGTTACGCCGCGCTTGGGGGAGGGAAAAGATAGAGCGCGCTACTGCTTGAACGGATAGGCGAGTTGCCCGGTGAATTCGGTCGGCAAAGGCTCGCCGTCGACACCGTAATTGTCCGGCAGTTCACCCTTCGGCATGCGGAAGGTCCCGAACATGATGTCCCAGATCGGAAACGTGCCGGCGAAATTGGTATTACCGCCGCGCTCCAGCGACGTGTGGTGCCAGCGGTGGAACACCGGCGTCGCCAGCACATATTTGAACGGCCCGAGGGTCCAGTTCAGATTGGCGTGCACGAAAGCCGAGTGGAAGGTCGTGAACGGGCCGACCCACAGCATGATGTTCGGCGAGATACCGGCCATCAATAGCAGCACGTCGACCGCGACGGTGCCGAGAAACAGGTTGACCGGATGAAACCGTGCAGCGGAGATCCAGTCGATCTCTTCCGACGAATGATGGATGGCGTGGTACTTCCAGAAGCCGCCGCCGTGATACATCCGGTGCAGCCAGTAGAGCATGAAGTCGGACACCACGAGGAAGAAGATCCCCTGTACCCAGAGCGGCATCTGCGCCAGCGGCCCGTGGCCGTTGTCGTAGAAGGCAATCAGTTCATCGGCATCGTGAATATTGAAGACGACGGCAGCGCCGACCACGAGGAGTCCGATCCGCACGACGCGGGTGATCAGCGGCACGAAGAACCAGTAGACCACGTCGGTCACGATCTCCGTCTTGCGCCACCAGTGCTTGCCGGGATTGCAGGCCCAGAAATGCGTCAGCACCGTAAAGACCACCGCAACAACCAGCGTGATCGGCACCACCTTCATGATGGTCTCGCCGAACATGTTCAGGACTTCCATGGGGAGTATAGTCATCGCGACCTCGTAGGCTCCGGAGGCCAAGAGTTACCGCGGTATGCTTAAGGAGCGATGAAGCGAAAAGGACACGCCTGGTGTCATCACACCCAAGTCATTCTAAAATCGCTTTAAGTAGGTATTTACCGTGCAAAAGAAGAGACAAATGCGACCGACTTTCATCAATCGAATTAACCGCACTGCAATTCCCCACTCCTAGTGTTCCCTCATGGTCACGGTGCTGAGAACGCCGGGGAGACCAGGCATCACGATCGACAGCCACGTGCACATATGGAGTTTTGTATTATGAAGAACCTCGTTTCGCGTTTCATGAAGGATGAGTCCGGCGCCACCGCTATCGAATACGGCCTGATTGCTGCCGGCATCTCGCTGGCCATCATCGCGGTCGTTAACGGCCTCGGCTCGAACCTGAACGGCAAGTTCACCTCGATCAACGGCTCGCTCAAGTAAGCGACTGTTACGAGTGCATCAAAGGCTCCGGTGTCCGGAGCCTTTTTTGTTTCGGGATGCTGCTGAGCCGTCGTCGTCAAAAGTGTAATGCGTATGAGACACCCCGACATTCCCCGCTCCGTCCTGCAGGGACTTCAGATCTCGCTCCGCGACCCCGCCGGCCTGGTCTGCGCCGCATTGATTCTCGCGCTGGTCGCCGTCGCGATTCGGATCGCCAGCGTTTGGTAAATTCTTTCTTGTTGTCCGATTGTTCATTTCTGCTGGCTAGGTTTTCCGTCGTCGCCGTAACGGGCCCTTGAAGCCATGATCCTCGATTTGACGCGCCTCCTGCTGTTCCCGGGCCTGATGGCCTATGCGGCGATCAGCGACCTTTTCACGATGACCATTTCGAACCGTATCTCGCTGCTGCTGGTGGCGGGCTTCGCCGTGCTGGCGATCTTCGGTGGGATGGGTCTTCACGATGCGCTGTCGCATCTCGGCGCGGGGGCGACCGTGCTGGTAGTCGCTTTCGCCTGTTTTGCGTTCGGCTGGATCGGCGGCGGCGATGCCAAGCTCGCCGCAGCTGCGGGACTGTGGTTCGGCTTCGACCATCTCCTGAACTACCTCCTTTACGCCTCGCTGTTCGGCGGCGCGCTCACATTGCTGCTGCTCCAGTTCCGGCAGTGGCCGCTGCCCTATGCGCTCGGCGGCCAGGCCTGGCTGATGCGTCTGCATCACAAGGAAACCGGCATCCCCTACGGTATTGCCCTCGCCCTCGGCGCACTGCTCGTTTACCCCGACACCGGATGGGTGAAGACGATCGACCTGGCGCGTCTCGCGCTTCACTAAGATCGGAACTTTCTATTAACGCGATTTAGATACCGCTCATTAACCATGCTTTGACGAATAACTGGTCAACTCCCGTTACAGCGGCGGCAGCGTCGCGGCGTAATGTGGAAAGTTGAAGCGTATGAATACCGCACGCATTGTGGTCCTCGCCATTGCACTCGGCGCTGGCAGTGTGGCGCTATATCTTGCGAGCACATCAGACGCACCGCCGCCCCCTCAGGTCGCCGAAGCCCCGACAACTGACGTTCTCGTTGCCAAGGCCGATATCGCGCTCGGTCAGGCGCTCGGTCCCGATGATGTCCAGTGGCAGTCCTGGCCCGCATCAGCGGCGAGCACCAATGTCATCAGCCGTAACAGCCGCCCGGACGCAGCGACGCAAATCGCTGGCTCCATCGCGCGGTCGGCCTTCATTGCCGGCGAACCGATCCGCGAACCGAAACTGGTACGCGCCAATGGCGCTGGCTTCATGGCCGCCGTTCTGCCGACCGGCATGCGCGCCGTCTCCACCGAAATTTCGCCGGAAACTGGCGCCGGCGGCTTCATCCTGCCAAACGACCGCGTCGACGTGATCCTGTCGAAGCGCGAACGCGGTACGGATCGCAGCGGCATTGAGGTCATCAACTCCGAGATCATCCTGAACAATATCCGCATCCTCGCCATCGATCAGGCGCCCAAGGAAAAGGACGGTCAGAACTCAGTCGTCGGCAAGACCGCAACGCTCGAATTGAAGCCCGAACAGGCCGAGTTGCTCGCCCGCGCGCGGCAGAGCGGCACGATCTCACTGGCATTGCGGGCCCTGGTCGACGCTAACGCGCCTGCGCCGGTTGAAGATCCCAATGGCGGTAAGCGCGACAGTATTAGCATCGTGCGTTACGGCATCCCGTCGACCGCGACCATGACGAAGTGATCAAGAGGACGCAGGCGATGAAGCGCATCACAACAGGCGGATCGATGCGGGCTCTTGCAGCCCGCGCGCTGTCGCTCACCGCCATCACGGCGCTCACGATCAATCCCGTATTGACGCCCGTTTTCGCGGCCGACTCCGCATCCATGCAAGCCGGCAGCGCCGGCGCCTTGAACGCAAAATTCCTGCCGCTCGGCATCGGCAAGTCGATCGTTATCGACCTGCCGCGCGACATCAAGGATGTGCTGGTCGCCGATCCCAAGATCGCCAACGCCGTCGTGCGTTCGGCGCAGCGCGCCTACATCATCGGTGCGACCGTAGGCCAGACCAACATCGTATTCTTCGACGTCAACGGCCAGCAGATCGCCGCCTATGATATCGCCGTCACGCGCGACCTGAATGGTATTCGGGCCGCGCTCAAGCAGACTATGCCCAATACGGATATTCGCATCGAAGGTCTCGGCGAGGGCGTGATGCTGTCGGGTACGGCATCGAGTCAGGTCGAAGCGCAGCAGGCCGCGGACCTCGCGGCGCGCCTCGTCGGCGGCATGGACAAGGTCGTGAACAGCATCTCGGTGCGCGGGCGTGATCAGGTCATGCTCAAGGTCACCGTTGCGGAAGTCCAGCGCAACATTGTCAAGCAGCTCGGCGTCGATCTGTCGGCATCGATGAGCTACGGCACGTCCGTCGTCAACTTCAACAATAGCAACCCGTTCACGGCGCGCGGCGGCAGCCTGGTCTCCGATAATGCCCTCAAGGCATCCTTCGGATCGACGCCATCCGTCACGGCGACGCTGAAAGCGATGGAAAACGCCGGCGTCATCCGGACGCTTGCCGAGCCCACGCTGACCGCGATCTCCGGCGAGACCGCCAATTTCCTTGCGGGTGGTGAATTCCCGGTCCCCGGCGGCAATACCTGCGATCCCACGACGCGGATCTGCACGACGCAGATCACCTTCAAGAAATTCGGTATTTCGCTGGGCTTTACGCCGGTGGTTCTGAGCGAAGGTCGTATCAGCCTGCGTGTCGGCACCGAAGTTTCCGAGCTATCGCAGGAAAATTCCGTCACGATCAGCGGAACCTCGATCCCGGCGATCAAGGTCAACCGTGCGGACACCACGCTCGAGATTCCGTCCGGCGGTTCGATGGTGATGGCCGGCCTTATCAAGCAGCAGACCAAAGCGGCCATCAGCGGCCTGCCGGGCATGTCGCAATTGCCTGTGCTGGGCACGCTGTTCCGCAGCCGGGATTACGTCAACAACAACACCGAGCTGATGGTCCTGGTCACGCCCTATGTGGTCCGCGCCGTCGCGCAGAAGGATCTCTCGCGTCCGGATGACGGCTTCGTGGATGCATCCGATCCGCAGGCCGATCTGCTCGGCAACGTCAACCGCATCTATGGCGCACCGCACCGCACCGAGCCGACCCAACCGACGCGCAGCTATCGCGGCGTTTTCGGCTTCATCACGGATTGAGACGGGGCAAGTATCCGATGACCATGATCAATCACACAGCGATACACTCTTCGCGCACGCGGGCTGCCACCGGCGCGCTGCTGTTCCTGGCGCTTGCGCTCGGCGGCTGCAAGACCGTTGCGCAGGACACCACGTCGAGCATACCGGACGATTACCGGCTGCGGCATCCCATCGTTGTCGAAGAACGGGCCAAGACCACCGAGGTCTTCGTCGGTAGCCAGCGCGGCGGCCTGTCGGCCACACAGCGCGCGGATGTCATATCGCTCGGTCAGGACTGGTTACGCGAAGGCACCGGCGTCATCACCGCGGAGGTGCCGGTCAATACACCGAATGCACGCGCCGCCAAAGAGTCTTATCGTGAGGTTCATTCACTCCTGATGGCGATCGGCGTGCCGCAGAACGGCGTCCTGATGCGCAGCTATCAGCCGAGTGATCCGCGTATGTTGCCGACCATCCGCGTCAGCTACCCGCTGATCGCGGCTTCGGCTGGTCCGTGCGGCACTTGGCCCGACGACCTTGCGTCGTCGATCAAGAACAAGGGCTATCTCGCGAACAAGCCGTACTACAATCTCGGCTGTGCACAACAACGCAATCTCGCCGCCATGGTCGCCAATCCTTCGGATCTGGTTCAGCCGCGCGCCGAAACCCCTGTCTATGCGGGCCGACGTACGTTCGTGTTGGACAAGTATCGCAAGGGTGAGAGCACCGCGACGACCTATCCCGAAGACAAGACCAAAATCAGCAATGTGGGCCAATGATTAGCTACGCGCAGAAAACCGCAGACGAGCAGCCCTCCGCCGCAACACCCGCGGCAGAGGAGCATATTGCTCCGGCACCGCGGGTGTCGGTGCAGGCGTTCTGCGAGACCGTGGAAACCGCTGCCGCTGTGCAGGCCGCCGCCGAGGACAGGCGCCTGGGCAAGGCTCACATCAAGATCCAGATGGGCGGCATGCCTGCGGCCATCGAGGCCTATCGATCGGCACCGACGCCGAACGTCATTGTTCTCGAGACCGAACCGCGCGGCGACATTCTCGCTGGCCTGGATCAACTGGCGACGGTTTGCGATTCCGGCACCCGCGTGGTGGTGATCGGCAAGGTCAACGATGTCACGCTCTACCGCGAGCTCGTTCGTCGCGGCGTCAGCGACTACGTGATCGCGCCTGTTGCGACTATCGACGTCGTTCGTTCGATCTGCGGACTGTTCTCGGCGCCGGAAGCCAAGGCGGTCGGCCGTATCATTGCCGTAGTCGGCGCCAAGGGCGGCGTCGGCGCGTCCACCATCGCTCACAACGTCGCCTGGGCGATCGCGCGCGATCTGGCACTGGACTCCGTTGTCGCCGACCTCGATCTTGCCTTTGGAACCGCCGGGCTGGACTACAACCAGGACCCGCCGCAAGGCATCGCCGACGCAGTGTTTTCGCCGGATCGTGTCGACACCGCCTTCATCGATCGTCTGCTGTCGAAGTGCACCGACCATCTCAGCCTGCTGGCTGCCCCCGCCACGCTGGACCGCGTCTACGATTTTGGCGCCGAGGCCTTCGACTCGATCTTTGACACGCTGCGGTCAACAATGCCCTGCATCGTGCTCGACGTGCCGCATCAATGGTCGGGCTGGACCAAGCGGGCCCTGATCGGCGCGGACGACATCCTGATCGTTGCAGCACCGGATCTCGCCAACCTGCGCAATACCAAGAACATGTACGATCTGATCAAGGCCTCACGCCCCAATGATCGCGCACCGCTGTACTGCCTCAATCAGGTCGGCGTTCCAAAGCGGCCCGAAATCAGCGCCAGCGAATTCGCCAAGGCCATCGAGACACCGCCGATCGTCACGATCCCGTTCGATCCGCAGATGTTCGGCTCGGCCGCCAACAACGGGCAGATGATTGCCGAAATTGCCGCCGGTCATCGCACCACCGAACTCTTTCTGCAAATTGCGCAGCGGCTGACGGGCCGCGGCGAGGCCAAGAAGCCACGAGGATCCTTCCTGGGTCCGTTCCTGGAGAAGTTGCGGTCGAAATAATCCGCCGCATGGAGTGTTGTCGTGTTTGGTAAGCGTAGCGGAACAGATACCGATGTCCGGGCCGTCAAACCCGCCAGCGCGCCGGAGCCCTCTCCCGGCGCGATGGCTGCGTCTGCGCCACCAGCTGTGTCATCGCCGCCGCTGTCACCCGCTCGCGCCGCACCTGCCCCCGTCATCGCAGAGCGCCGCTCCGAAAATTACTATCAGGTCAAAGCGACGATTTTCGGCGCCCTGATCGAGGCGATCGACCTCGCGCAGCTCGCCAAGCTCGACGGCGAATCCGCGCGCGAGGAAATCCGCGACATCGTCAACGAGATCATCGCGATCAAGAACATCGTGATGTCCATTGCCGAGCAGGAAGAACTGCTCGACGACATCTGCAACGACGTGCTCGGTTACGGGCCGCTCGAGCCGCTTCTGGCGCGCGACGACATCGCCGACATCATGGTCAATGGTGCCGGCACGGTGTTCATCGAAGTCGCCGGCAAGATCCAGAAGACCGGCATCCGCTTCCGCGACAATCAGCAGTTGCTGAATATCTGCCAGCGCATCGTCAGCCAGGTCGGCCGCCGCGTCGATGAATCCTCACCGATCTGCGACGCTCGTCTTGCCGACGGCTCGCGCGTCAACGCCATCGTGCCGCCGCTGGCCATCGATGGTCCTGCGCTGACGATTCGTAAGTTCAAGAAGGACAAGCTGACGCTCGAGCAGCTGGTCAAATTCGGCGCGATCTCGCCGGACGGCGCCCAGATCCTTCAGATCATCGGCCGCTGCCGCGCCAACGTGCTGATCTCCGGCGGTACCGGTTCGGGCAAGACCACGCTGCTGAACTGTCTCACCAACTATATCGACGACGACGAGCGCATCATCACCTGCGAAGACGCCGCTGAACTTCAGCTGCAGCAGCCCCACGTGGTGCGGCTCGAAACCCGGCCGCCGAACATCGAGGGCGAAGGCCAGGTCACGATGCGCGAACTGGTGCGTAACTGTCTGCGTATGCGTCCGGAGCGGATCATCGTCGGCGAAGTCCGCGGACCCGAGGCATTCGACCTGTTGCAGGCGATGAATACCGGCCATGACGGCTCGATGGGCACCCTCCACGCCAACAATCCGCGTGAAGCGCTGTCGCGCTGCGAATCCATGATCACCATGGGTGGCTTCTCGCTGCCCTCGCGCACCATTCGCGAAATGATCTGCGCGTCGATCGACGTCATCGTACAGGCCGCCCGTCTGCGCGACGGCTCGCGCCGCATCACGCACATCACCGAGGTGATGGGCATGGAAGGCGACACCATCATTACGCAGGACCTGTTCGTCTACGACATGGTCGGTGAAGACGCCAACGGCAACATCATCGGACGGCACCGCTCGACCGGCATTGGCCGCCCGCGGTTCTGGGATCGTGCCCGCTATTACGGCGAGGAGAAGCGGCTCGCGGCGGCGCTCGATGCTGCCGAAGTCATAGCGCCGAACTGAGGAGCGAATGATGAACATGCAGGCGCTCGCATTGGCATTCATGGCCAGCATCGCTGTCGGCGGTCTGGCCTGGGTTTTTCTCTATCCGCTGTTGTCCGGCGAGAAGAAGGCCGAAACCCGCCGTGCATCGGTCGCGCGGACGGAGCCCGTGGCGCGCCAGGTCGACAGAAACCAGCGGTCCCGGCGCGAGCAGGTCGAAGGATCTCTCAAGGAAGTCGAAGCACGTCTCCAGAAGGAAAAGAAGATCCCGCTCGGAATCCGGATCGCGCAGGCCGGCCTCGACTGGAGCGACCAGAAATTCATGGTGATCTCCGGCATTCTGGGAGGCGGAAGCTTCCTAATGACCATGATGTTTGGCGGCGGTCTGCTCGCGGCCGCCGGTCTCGGATTCGCCGCCGGCTTCGGCCTGCCGCGCTGGATTCTCAGCTTTCTCAAGAAGCGGCGCGAAGCCGCATTCCTCAAGGCGCTGCCGGATGCCGTCGACGTCATCGTTCGCGGTATCAAAGCCGGCCTGCCGCTGTTCGATTCGATCAAGGTTGTCGCCGCCGACGCGTCCGAACCCCTGCGCAGCGAATTTCTTGCCATCATCGAAACTCAGACCATAGGTATGCCGCTCGGCGATGCTTGTGCGCGGCTCTATGAGCGCATGCCGCTTCCGGAGGCCAACTTCTTCGGCATCGTCATCGCGATTCAGCAGAAGTCGGGTGGCAACCTCTCGGAAGCTCTTGGCAATCTCTCCAAAGTGCTGCGCGACCGCAAGAAGATGGCCGAGAAAATCCAGGCCATGTCGATGGAAGCCAAGGCGTCCGCCGGTATCATCGGCTCGCTGCCGCCGATCGTGATGTTGCTCGTCTATCTCAGCACGCCTGAATATATTTCGCTGCTGTGGACCCATCCGACAGGCCGCCTGATGCTGGCGGCCTGCGTGGTCTGGATGTCCTGCGGCATCTACGTCATGAAGCGCATGATCAACTTCGACTTCTGATGGTGCCAGCATGCTCGATCTCCTGATAGCAAAGCTTCACGACATCCGTTTCATGACGATGCTGCTGGCCGCGATCGCGGTTGCGGCAACGGCCTACAGCCTGCTGACGCCGCTATTCGCCGGCGATGGCCTCGCCAAGCGAATGAAAGCGGTCGCCAGCGAACGGGAGCGGCTGCGGCAGCGCGAGCGGGACCGCATGGCGAAAGGCGAGAGAGTGTCGCTGCGCCAGACGCCGAAGCAGTTGGTCTCCAAGGTCGTGACCGAGTTCAACCTCAGCAAATGGCTGGCGCAGGAAGCCGCGCTCGACAAGCTGGTCATGGCCGGCTATCGCGGCCAAGCGCCCTATATCACCTTCCTGTTCTTCCGCGCCGTCACGCCGATCGTGTTCCTCGTCTTCGCGATCCTCTATGTGTTCGTCATCTCGCGCATGGAACAGTCGATGCCCATCAAGATCGGCATGTGCCTCGGTGCCGCCTATCTTGGCCTGCAGGCGCCGATGATCTTTCTCAAGAATGCAATCACCAAACGCCAGCTTTCGATCCGCCGCGCGTTTCCGGACGCTCTCGATCTGCTGCTGATCTGCATCGAATCCGGCATGTCCATCGAAGTCGCGTTTCGCCGCGTGTCCATCGAGATCGGAACGCAGTCGGTGGCGCTGGCCGAGGAATTCACACTGACCACGGCCGAACTGTCCTATCTGCAGGATCGCAAGGTTGCATATGAGAACCTCGCAAAGCGTACCGGATTGGAGGGCGTCAAATCAGTCTGTCTGGCGCTAATGCAGTCGGAACGCTACGGCACTCCGCTCGGTCAGAGCCTTCGCGTGATGGCGCAGGAAAACCGCGACATGCGCATGAACGAAGCCGAGAAGAAGGCCGCCGCGCTGCCGCCGAAGCTGACGGTGCCGATGATCCTGTTCTTCCTGCCGGTTCTGTTCGTCGTCATTCTCGGCCCAACGGGCATCAAGGTCGCAGCGATGCAGTGAGGCCGGTGAGCTTGGCCTTGCTCAACGTCATTGCGAAATTTGACCTGCGAGAAATTACGACCGACGCGGCGCGTCGTCGTCCCGGGCGCCCAGGCGGGGCTGACCTTTACTGCTCAGCATCTGCTTGAGATAGGCGACATTCGCCGCTGCTTCGTCTGGGGGCAGGTCAGCCCTCACGATAGATTCCGCTTCACCGAACCGGCCCTGCAGGCCAACCACGAGACCGAGATTCTGGCGAACGCGCGGATCGACATTGCCGCGGCCCTGCGCGCGGCGCAGCGTCGCCTCGGCCTGCGGCAGATCCTTCGAGAGCATGTAGGACAGACCGAGATTGGAGAGCACGGACGACTCCTCCGGCCTGATCTTCAGCGCGCTGTCGTAGTAACGGCGGGCTTCGTCATGCCTCCCCATCTGGTCAAGGACGGCGCCCTGTGCCGACAGGATACGCCAGTCCGGATTGGCTGGGCTATGTGCGGTGGTCAGCACATCGAAGGCGCGCTGGAAGCTGCCGGCGTCGGCCAGCGCGCGGCCGTAGCCTGCCAGCAGCGGCCTGTTGCCGGGATTCGTCAGCGTCGCCTGTTCGAACACCGAAACGGCCTGGGCCCGCTGGCCGTTGGCCCGGAGCGCCTGGCCGTAACGCAGGGCAGCGTCAGCATCCTTGGGATTGGCGCGATAGCGTTCGCCATAGACTTCGGCAGCACGCGCGGGATCGGTATCGCTTGGTGCTTCCGCCCGAGCGCCAAGGGAACCGGTGATATCGGACATGCCCGCCGTCTTGCAGCCGGCAAGGCCTGCGGCCAGGATCGCGGTCACCGCCGCGGTCGTCAAAAGCCGGGCAAGACAAGGGGGCTGACGCATGACAGGTTGACTCAACAATGGCGCGAACGGGCGGGCCGGACGCCTTCAGCAATAGAGTGTTAACCCTAATGGCTGGTTAATCGGTGCAGACCGCGCCATATCCTCCCATACCGTCGCTTGACGCCCTTTGCGCTTCGGGTGTCATTGCCGCTCCCTTTCGCGAGATTCCGCATATGCATTCCGCCTTCGAGACCGCTGCCGCCGCATCCGCCATACCGATCACCTTCGCGACCAAGACGACCTGGCCCGAAATCAGCGCGGCACTCCCCGCGCGGGCGAGAGCTTTCGCCGCGGCCAACGGTTTTGCGGCGAAGCCCGGCGCGTGGCTGGCGCTGCCAGCAGAGGACGGCGCCATTGCCCAGGTGATCTTCGGACTGGAAGACGACAGCGCGACCTTCCGTGACCTGTTCCGCCCCGGACAGTTGCCTGGCCTGCTGCCGCCCGGCACCTACCGTTTCGCCAACGCCCCCCACGACACCCGCCTCGCCGTACTGGCTTTTGCGCTCGGCAGCTATCGTTTCGGCCGCTATCGCAAGAATGATGAGCCCAAGGCGAAGCTGGTGCCGCCGGATGGTATCGATGTCGCCGATATCAGCCGCATGGCCGAGGCTGCAGCACTGGCGCGCGATCTCATCAATACGCCGTCGAACGATATGGGACCGGAAGAACTCGCCGCGGCCGCCAGGGATCTCGCCACGCGTTTTGGCGCAGAGTTCAACTGCATCGTGGGCGACGACCTCGTGCAACAGAATTTTCCGCTGATCCACGCCGTAGGCATGGCCTCGACGCGCGTGCCACGACTGATCGATTTCTCCTGGGGTGATCCGTCGCATCCTAAAGTGACACTGGTCGGCAAGGGTGTCTGCTTCGACACCGGCGGCCTCGATCTCAAGCCATCGAGCGGCATGCTGATCATGAAGAAGGATATGGGCGGTGCGGCCAATGTTCTCGCGCTGGCGCTGATGGTAATGGACGCCAAGCTGAAAGTGCGGTTGCGCGTGCTGATCCCTGCTGTCGAGAACGCCGTGGCCGGCAATGCCTTTCGTCCGCTTGATATCTTCAAGTCGCGCAAGGGGCCGACGGTCGAAATCGGCAACACCGATGCCGAGGGGCGGTTGGTGCTGGCCGATGCACTGGCCTATGCCGACGAGGAGAAGCCGGACCTGCTGGTCGATCTGGGCACGCTGACCGGCGCTGCACGCGTAGCGCTCGGACCCGATCTACCGCCCTACTACACCAATGACGAGACGCTGGCACTGGACATCGCGCGCTGTGCGAAGGAGCAGAACGATCCGCTCTGGCGACTGCCGCTCTGGGCTCCCTACGATGCCTGGCTCGACTCCAAGGTCGCCAATATCAACAACGCGCCCTCCGGCGGTTTTGCGGGCTCGATCACCTGCGCGCTGTTTCTGCAGCGTTTCGTCGAAGCCGCGAAGAGCTGGCTTCACGTGGATATCTATGGCTGGACGCCGTCGGCGAAACCGGCGCGCCCCGAAGGCGGCGAATGTCAGGCTGCGCGCGCGATCTATCAACTATTGAGCCAACGCTATGGATAAACGCGACCCCAGGCTCACACCCGCGCGGCCAGACGTGGCCGCGCGATATCTTGAAGGTCAGGTCGAGGCCGCACGTTTCGTCGACGGCGAAGAATTCGAGGTTGCCGATGGCGTCGCCTCCATGCGGCTCCAACCATTCTCCGGCGCAGAAATGAATACGCAGGCCTTGAAGGGCGAGCGCTTCACCATCTACGACCGCAACGACGAAGGCTGGGCCTGGGGCCAACTCAATGGCGACGGCTATGTCGGCTGGCTCTCGGATCTCGCACTCTATCCACCCGGGCCGACACCGACACACAAGGTGACCGCGCTCCGGACGTTCCTTTTTCCTGGGCCCTCGATCAAGCTGCCGCCGACAGATACGCTGCCGCTGGGCGCGCGCCTGGCCATCGTCAAGATGACAGATGCGTTTGCGATGACGAATGCCGGACATTGTGTACCGCGGCGGCATGTCGCGGAGATCGATGCGTTCGAAAACGATTTCGTTGCGGTCGCCGAGCACTTCGTCGGCACGCCCTATCTCTGGGGCGGCAAAAGCAGCCTCGGTATCGATTGCTCCGGGCTGGTGCAAATCGCCCTGACCGCCGCGGGAACCGGATGCCCCCGCGACAGCGACATGCAGGAGAGCGGCCTCGGCCGCGCCTTGACAGACGCCGAGATGCGGCATCTGAAGCGCGGCGACCTGATCTTCTGGAAGGGCCACGTCGCCATCGCCCGCGATGCCGACACGATCGTGCATGCCAATGCGCATCACATGGCAACGGCCATCGAGGACACGAAAGACGCCATTGCGCGGATCAGGGCGGCCGGCAGCAATGTCACGAGCATCAAACGGCTGGACTAGGCACCGCGCGCTCGTAGTAGTCCTGCAGTCGGTCACGATGTAGCGCCAACCACTGTAGGGCACTCACCATTAGGCCATTGTGAATTACACCGCTATCCAGCGCCGCGATCGCGTCGTGGATGGAGACCACGAAGGGCCGCGTATCCTCAGTCTCTCCGACGAGGCCGCCCCGAACAGACACTTTGCTGCTGTCGACGAAGCCGAGAAAGAACGTGATATATTCGTCGGTGCAGCCTGGCGTCGGCAGCACGCTATAGAGTTCAAACAAACGCTGCGGCGTTACGCCGATCTCTTCCGCGCATTCTCGCGCAGCGGCGGCGAGCGGCGTTTCATCGCCATCGATCCGCCCGGCGACGATCTCGACCATCTCGCCACGCCCCGTGGCCAGATGCGCCGGCAAACGGAACTGGTGGATCAGTACGATCTTGCCGCGCTCCAGATCGATGGGAATTACTGCTGCCACCTTGCTCGCACGCAGCACGTCGCGCTGCTGCCGCAACGTCTCATCGTCCGCGCGAATGATCGCGATGTCGTACCGTTCGTAGGTCATGAAGCCGCGTCCGACCACCGTCGGGGCCGAGACAGCGACATCGGCAGCACGGTCCGTAATGGTGGGACGGTGATCGTTGTCTTTCGTCATCGTGTCCTACTGCGCAGCATCCCCGCCCGGTGCCGTTTCGATCCTGAACGCTGCGGCAAACAGCGCGCGGGTGTAATCGCTCTTCGGGTTCTTGAACAGCTCGGCCGCCGGCCCTTCCTCGACCACCTTGCCATGGCGCATCACGATGAGATGGCTGGCCAGTGACGCGACCACGCGCAGGTCATGCGAGATGAACAGATAAGTGAGATCGCGCTTGCGCTGCAGCTCGCGCAGGAGATCGACCATCTGCGCCTGGAACAGCATGTCGAGCGCGCTGGTCGGCTCGTCCAGCACAACGAAGCTCGGCTCCAGCACGGCTGCGCGCGCGATGCTGATGCGTTGGCGCTGGCCGCCGGAGAACTCATGCGGATAGCGGAACCGGGTCTTCGGATCGAGACCGACATCCTGCAGCGCCTTGACGACGCGCGTCTCACGATCCTCCGGCGAAAGAGAAGGCTGATGCACGCTGAGCCCCTCGGCGACGATATCTCCGACTGACATACGCGGCGACAGCGCCCCGAACGGATCCTGAAACACGATCTGCATGTCGCGCCGGATCGGCCGCATGTCCTTGAACTGCAAACCCTGAATGTCCTTGCTGAGGAACACGATCGGCCCCTGCGAGGAAATCAGCCGCAGCAGCGCGAGCCCTAACGTCGTCTTGCCCGAGCCGGACTCACCGACGACGCCCAGCGTCTCGCCCTGCCGCACTTGCAGGCTGACGCCGTCCACCGCTTTTACGTGGCCCACCGTCTTGCGCAGCAAGCCTCGCTTAATCGGGAACCAGACCTTGAGACCGTCCGCCGACATCACCACCGGCGCTTCCGGCCGTGGCGGCGCAGGATCAGGCTTCGGCTCGGCTGCGAGCAGCGCCTTGGTGTAGGCATGCTGCGGCGACGTGAACACCTGCTCCACCGGCCCCTGCTCGACGATCTTGCCATTGTTCATGACGCAGACGGTGTCGGCGATACGGCGGACAATGCCAAGATCGTGGGTGATGAAGAGGAGGCTCATGCCGAGCCGCTGACGAATATCGGCCAGCAGAGCGAGGATCTGCGCCTGCACCGTGACGTCCAGCGCCGTGGTCGGTTCGTCGGCGATCAGCAGATCGGGCTCGTTCGCGAGCGCCATCGCGATCATGACGCGCTGGCGCTGACCGCCAGACAGCTGATGCGGATAGCTGGCGAGACGCGTTTCCGGATCGGGAATGCCGACTTGCGTCAGCAATTCCAGCGTTCGTTCGCGCGGCTTGCTGCCGCGAATGCCGTTATGGAGTTGCAGTATCTCGCCGATCTGCGCACCGATCGTGTGCAGCGGGTTCAGCGAGGTCATCGGCTCCTGGAAGATGATGGAAATATCGTTGCCGCGGATGCCGCGGATCTCGCGCTCCGACATGCTCAGGAGCTCGTGGCCCTTGAAACGGATATGGCCGGACGGATGTGATGCCGTCGGATAGGGCAGCAGCCGCAAGATCGACATGGCGCTTACGGATTTGCCCGAGCCGGACTCGCCCACAAGCGCAACGCACTCGCCCCGTTTTATCTCGAACGACACCCTGTCGACCGCGACCGATGTATTGCCGCCATGGTGGAATGCGACCGAGAGATCGCGCACATCGAGCAGCGGCTGGTTGATGGCATCCATGCTGCGGCCCTACCTGAACGTCTTGCGCGGATCGAAGGCATCGCGGACGCCTTCGCCGATGAAGATCAACAGCGACAGCATGATCGCCACCGCGAAGAAGCCGGTGAAGCCCAGCCAGGGCGCCTGCACATTGGCCTTGCCTTGCGATAGAAGTTCGCCGAGCGATGGCGAGCCCGGCGGCAGACCGAAGCCGAGGAAATCCAACGCGGTCAGCGTCATCACCGAGGACGATACGATGAACGGCAGGAAGGTCATGGTCGCAACCATCGCGTTCGGCAGCAGATGCCGAATCATGATCTTGGCGTTGGATACGCCCAGCGCCCGCGCCGCCATGATATATTCGAAGTTGCGACCGCGGAGGAATTCAGCGCGCACGAGACCGACCAGCGATACCCATGAAAACAGCAGCAGGATGCCGAGCAGCACGAAGAAGCCGGGCACCAGAACCGATGACAGGATCAGCAGCAGATAGAGCGACGGGATCGCACTCCAGATTTCGATGAAACGCTGGAACGCCAAATCGACCCAGCCGCCGAAATAGCCCTGCACACCGCCTGCGGCGATGCCGATGATTGACGAAACGATCGTGAGCGCGAGGCCGAATAGCACCGAGATGCGGAAGCCGTAGATCAGCCGCGCAACAACATCGCGGCCCTGATCGTCGGTGCCGAGCCAGTTATATTCGAGATCGCGGCAGCTCTTGAGGCCCTTCTTTTCGACCACCGGCTTGCACTGCTCCTCGGTGAGCATCCATGTCGGCTTTGACGGCGCCGGCGTCGGCAAATCGAGATTGTGGGTATCGTAGGAATAGCGGATCAGCGGCCAGAGGATGGTGCCGTTCTTCTCGGCGATCAGCTTTTGCAGGAACGGGTCGCGATAGTCCGCAGCCGTCTCGAAATCACCGCCAAAAGTCGTTTCCGAATAGGTGACGAAAGCCGGGAAATACATCTTGCCGTCAAACTTGATGAAGAACGGCCGGTCATTGGCGATCACCTCGGCAAACAGCGAGATGAAGAACAGGAACAAGAAAATCCAGAACGACCAGTAGCCACGGCGATTGGACTTGAAGTTCTGCCAGCGACGCTGGTTGAGCGGCGAGATGCCGAGCGGGTGACGCGATGGTGGCACGGCTTCGCCGAGCGGCGACTGCGTGGTGCTTTCCACAGGAAGGGGCGCGGTGATGGTCATCAGACTTCTCGCGCCTCAAAGTCGATCCGCGGATCGATCCACATATAGGCCAGATCGGACAAGAGATTCACGACGAGACCGACCAGCGAGAAGATGAACAGCGTGCCGAACACCACGGGATAATCGCGGTTGAGCACGCTCTCGAAGCCGAGGAGACCGAGCCCGTCGAGCGAGAAGATGGTTTCGATCAGCAGCGAGCCCGAGAAGAACGCGTGAATGAACGCGCCCGGGAAACCGGCGATGACGATCAGCATGGCATTGCGGAAGATGTGATTGTAGAGCACCTGCCGCTCATTGCAGCCCTTGGCCCGTGCGGTCATCACATATTGCTTGCGGATCTCGTCGAGGAACGAGTTCTTGGTCAGCAGCGTCATGGTGGCGAAGGCACCGAGCACCATCGAGATCAGCGGCAGCGTCATGTGCCAGAAGTAGTCGATGATCTTCCAGTACCACGGGAACTGGCTCCAGCCGTCCGATGTCAGGCCGCGCAGCGGGAAGATGCTCCAGAACGATCCGCCTGAAAACAGGATGATCAATAGGATCGCAAACAAGAAGCCGGGAATGGCGAAACCGACAATGATGACGGCCGAGGTCCAGGTGTCGAAGCGTGAGCCGTCCTGCACCGCCTTGCGGATGCCGAGCGGGATCGAGATCAGGTAGGTGATCAGCATCATCCAGATGCCGAGCGACATCGAGACCGGCAGCTTCTCCTTGATCAGCTGCAGCACCGTCGTGTCGCGGAAATAGCTCTTGCCGAAATCGAAGCGCGCGAAATTCCACAACATCAGCGCGAAACGTTCAGGCGCAGGCTTGTCGAAGCCGAACTGCTTTTCCAGGCTCTTGACGAAATCCGGATCGAGCCCCTGCGCGCCGCGATATTTCGAGTTCACCGCATCGCCTGCGGCACCGGGCTGTGCCCGGTTACCGAAGTCGCCACCGGACGAGCCGGAGACGCGCGACGCGCCGGTATCCGCGCCGCTGAGCTGCGCGATCACGCGCTCGACGGGACCACCGGGCGCGAATTGTACCACGACGAAGGAGACGAACAGGATTCCCAGCAGCGTGGGAAACATCAGCAGCACGCGCCGTGCGATATATGCGCCCATGCTATTTGGCCTGCTCGCTTGAAGGTTTTACGGACGCCCACCAAAGATCGGGGGCACCGACGCCGATATATTTCGGCAGATTGGCGGGATGGCCGAACACATCCCAATAGGCCACGCGATGCGACGCTGCATACCATTGCGGCACCCAATAACGTCCGGCGCGGATCACACGATCCAGCGCCCGCGCCGCAAAGACCAGCTTGGGCCGCGTATCGGCGGCGATAACTTCGTTCATCAGGGCATCGACGACAGGATCGGAAATGCCGGCCAGATTGTTCGAGCCTTTGGTGGTTGCCGACTGCATCGAGAAGAACGAACGCAGGGAATCGCCGGGAATCGTGGAAAAGCTGAAACGTTCGATGGCTGCATCGAAGTCGAAATCGTCGCGGCGTGCGCGGAATTGCACGGGATCGACAAGGCGCACACTGGCCTCGATGCCGAGCGTGCCGAGATTCTTGATATAAGGCATGTGATGCGCCTGGAAGGCAGGCTCATCGAGCAAAAACTCGACCTTGAACGGCTCACCCTGCGCCGTCATGCGCTTGCCGTCCTTCATCACGCAGCCGGCGTCGTTCAGGAGCTGGATCGCCTTGCGCAGCAGCGCACGGTCCTGACCTGACCCATCCGATGTCGGTGGCAGATAGGGCGCTCCGAAAACCTCGGCCGGCACTTTGTCGCGGAACGGCTCCAGCAATGCGAGCTCTTCCGGCGACGGCGCACCAGTCGCCATCAGGTCAGAGTTCTGGAACGGCGACACCGTGCGCACATAGGCGCCATACATGATCGTCTTGTTGGTCCATTCGAAATCGAATGCATTGCCGAGCGCCTCGCGCACGCGCGGATCCTTGAACTTGGCGCGGCGTGCGTTGAGGAACCAGCCCTGCGCGCCGGACGGTGTATCGTCGGGCAGCATCTCCTGTTTGACCCGGCCATCCTTCACCGCCGGGAAATCGTAGCGCGTGTTCCAGATGCGCGAGGTGAACTCCTCGCGATACAGATAATTGCGGCCGGTGAAGCCTTCGAAAGCCACGTCGCGGTCGCGATAGAAGTCGAACCGCACCGTATCGAAATTGTAGCTGCCCCGGTTGACCGGAAGGTCCGCGCCCCACCAGTCCTTCACACGATCGAATTCGATATAGCGTCCGACCTCGAAGCGCCCGACCTTGTAGGGACCGCTGCCGAGCGGCGTCTCCAGCGAGGTCTCATCGAATGCGCGCTTGTCGTAATAGGCCTGCGAGAAGATCGGCATGCCGGCGACAAACAGCGGCACATCGCGGCCGCGTTTCTCGGCGAAGGTCACCACCAGCGTCACGTCATCGACAGCCTCGGCCTTCACCATATCACGCATCTGCTGCGTGATGATGGGATGGCCCTTGGTCTTGAGCGCCGTCAGCGAAAACGCCGCATCGCGCGCAGTGAGCTTGCTGCCGTCATGGAATCGCGCCTCCGGCCTCAGCGTAAAACGATAGGTCAGACCATCGGCAGAGATCTGCACGGACTTCGCGACCAGCCCGTACATCGCGTCTGGCTCGTCGCCCGCGCGCACCATCAGCGGGGCGAAGGTCATGCCCATGCCCTGCGCGCCGTCGCCCTTCAGAACATAGGCGTTCAGCGAATTGAAGGTCTGGAACGACTGGTTGAATGCACGGCTCGACGGCACCGTCGAAAAGGCGCCGCCCTTCGGCGCCTTGACGTTGACGTAGTCGAAATTCGGAAAATCGGCCGGATATTTCAGATCGCCAAAGGCGGAGATGCCGTGGGCTTCGCTCGGCGCCTGCGCCAAAGCGGGGCTGAAGTGCGCGACCGCAATAGCGCCGATCCCGAGACCCAGCACGTGCCGACGATTGAGCTGCGCCATGCGCGATGTGCTCCTCAAGAGCGCTTGCCGATCTTTGCGGCCTTGTCGGCGTCGTACCACCAGATGGCTGGGAAACCCGACTGGCCGTATTTCGGCGGCTCGGGCGGTCGGCCAAAGCGATCCCAGCGCGCGGTGCGTACCTTGTTGTAGGTCCATTGCGGCACCACGAAGTTATTCCACAGCAGCACGCGATCCAGCGCCTTGGTCGCAGCGACGAGATCGTTGCGGTCCTTGGTGAAGATCACGCGATCGATCAGCTTGTCGATCGCAGGATTCTTGATGCCGACGATGTTGCGTGAGCCGGCCATATCGGCAGCCTGCGAGCCCCAGAATTCACGCTGCTCGTTGCCGGGTGACAGCGACTCCGGCCAGGACGACACGACGATGTCAAAATCCCAGGTCCGCAGCCGGTTCTCATATTGGGTGGCATCGATGGTGCGGACCGACACGCCGATGCCGAGACGTTCGAGCGACGGCTTGAAGAACAGCATCACGCGCTCGAAAGAAGGATCCTCGCCGAGCAATTCCAGCTCAAACGGCGCACCGGTCTTGGCATTGACCAGTTTGCGATCACGGACTTCGTAGCCCGCTTCCTTGAACAATTGTAGCGCTTCGCGAAGATTGCCGCGTACATTTTCAGCACTGCCACCGACCGGATTCGTATAGGGCTTGGTGAAAACCTCCGGTGGCACTTCGGCACGCACCGTCTCCAGAATCTCCAGCTCCTTGCCTTCCGGCAGGCCCGACGACGCAAGCTCGGTGCCGTCGAAATAGCTGGAGATGCGCTTGTACTGGCCGAAGAAGATCTGCTTGTTCATCTCCTCGAAGTCGAACGCATAGTTCAGCGCGCGGCGAACACGCGCATCCTTGAACTTGTCGCGGCGAATGTTGAGCGCGAAGCCCTGCATGATGCCCGACGAACGATTGAGGAATTCTTCGAGGATGACGCGCTTCTCGGCCACCGCCGGAAAGTCATAGGCCGTCGCCCAGTTCTTCGCGCTATTTTCGGTGCGCCAATCCACCTGGTCGCCCTTGAAGGCTTCGAGCGCAACGGTGCCGTCGCGGAAATATTCGTAGCGCAGCTCGTCGAAATTATTGCGACCGACATTCACGTTGAGGTCGCGCCCCCAATAGTCTTTCACACGCTCCACCGACACCGAGCGCCCCGGGACGAACTCCTTGATGCGATAGGCGGCGCTGCCGAGCGGCATCTCCAGCGTGGTGCTGCCGATGTCGCGCTTGGTGCCGGAGGCGTTGCTGCCCTCCCACCAGTGCTTGGGCAGCACCGTGAGCTGGCCGACGATCTGCGGCAATTCGCGGTTGCCGGGTGCATCGAAGGTGAACTTGATCTCGCGCTCACCGACCTTCTCGGCCTTCACCACATGGCGGTAATAGGCGGAATATTGCGGGTGATATTTCTTGAAGGACTCCAGCGAGAAGATCACATCCTCCGGGGTCACCGGCTTGCCATCATGCCACTTGGCATTCGGCCGCAGCCGGTAGGACACCCAGGAGTAATCCTCGGGGTGGCTGACGGCTTCGGCGAGCAGACCATATTCGGTCGAGACCTCGTCCAGCGATCCTGTCGTAAGGGACTCGTAGATCAGCCCGACGGCGCCGGCAATGTTGCCCTTCACGCCGGCCACCGCGATGTTGAAGTTGTCGAAGGTGCCGATCGCGATCTGGCGGACGGCGCCGCCCTTAGGCGCTTCCGGATTGACATAGTCGAAGCGCTTGAACTCCGCGGGATACTTGATCTCCCCGAACAGGGACAGCGCGTGGCGCCACTCTGCACCTTTTGCCGGAGACTGGGCACTTGCTGCGTCGATGACGGAGAGGCTGCCGGCACCACCGATGACAGGGGCAAGTGCGGCGAAGGCGCTGGTCTGGAGAAGGCGGCGTCGGGAAATCGTCAATGTGCTGAATCCTGTGAACCGAAGCAGTCTATTAGAACGGTCATATAAGGCGAGGGTTCGACCGATTATGCCGGCTTTTCCGCAGGATACCACCCGTCACGCTGGTTGCATCCTAACGCGTTGCGGCCAAACGTCCCGCTTAAGCTTTGGTAATGCAGATACGAAAACGGCCAGGCTGAGCCTGGCCGTTTAATCGATGATAAATTACCAAGGAACAGCGTTACGACACCGTCCTCATTTCGCTGCAGTGGGCAGCGGCACCGGCTTATCGGCGAGAGTTGCCAGATAGGCGATCACGTCGGCGCGCTCGCTATCCTTTTGAATGCCGGCGAAGCCCATGGCCGTGCCCGGCACGGTGCCCTTCGGATTGGCGATGAACTTGTTCAGCTCCTCGAAGGTCCAGGTGCCGCCCTTGGCCTTCATGCCCGCCGAGAAGTTGAACCCGGCCTTGCCTTCGCCCACCTTCTCATTGACGACGCCGAACAGGTTCGGGCCAACGCGGTTCGGGCCGCCCTTTTCGAAAGTATGGCAGGCGGCGCACTTCTTGGCTGCGGTTGAGCCCTTCTCGACCGAAGCGGTCTGCAGCAGCTTTTCGATCGGTTCGGACGGCGCGGCAGCAGCCTTGGCACCACCGGCAGCCTCTTCCTTCACGGCAATATCAAAGCCGGGCTTTTCCATATGCTTCGGTGAAAACACGGCCTGGGCGGTGAAATTCGTCACCATCAGAACCAGGCAGGTGCCGAGAATGGCGCCCATAATCTTGTTGAGTTCGAAGGAGTCCATAGTCGAAAAGCCCCACGCCGTTTTAGGTCATTGGAAGGCCGCTCCAACGGCCTCGACACACTCAGGAATCACGTTCCTGCGGCCCTCGGGCCTGCCGTTTTGAGATAACGGTTTGCCCATCCTCTGGCAACCCGTATAAACGCCGCGCCCTTTGATGTGCATCATACTTTTCGGGGGGAAGATCACTGGAATCCAAGCCGATTTTGACATGACAGACACACGCACCCTGGTGCTCATTCCCGCCCGCATGGCGGCCACCCGCCTGCCCGGCAAGCCGCTGCTCGATATCGGCGGGCTGCCGATGATCGTGCATGTGGCGCGACGCGCCAAAGAGGCCGGTCTGGGCCGTGTCGCCATCGCCACCGATACGGCCGACATCGCGGACGCCGTTAAAGCCCACGGTTTCGAGGCGGTCATGACCTCCCCGGACCATCCATCAGGGTCCGACCGGATATTTGAGGCCCTGTGCAAACTGGACCCGGCCGGACACGTCCAGACCATCGTCAACGTCCAGGGCGACCTGCCCACTATTCCGCCGGGCGACATTAGCGCCGCGGTCCGCCTGCTCGACGACCCCGCGGTCGACATCGCGACCCTGGCGACCGAGATCCACAAGGATGACGAACATACCAATCCGAGCGTGGTGAAGCTGATCGGCTCGCCAGCCGGGCCTGACCGGCTGCGTGCGCTGTATTTCACCCGCGCCACGGCGCCCTATGGCGACGGGCCCCGCTACCATCACATCGGGCTTTATGCCTATCGGCGCGCCGCGCTCGAAGGCTTCGTCAAACTCGCGCCGTCGACGCTGGAGCTGCGCGAAAAGCTCGAACAGCTCCGCGCACTGGAAGCCGGCATGCGGATCGACGCCGCCATCGTCGATAGCGTCCCGCTCGGCGTCGATACGCCCGCGGATCTCGAAACCGCCCGCCGGCTACTGGCAAAAACCTGAGTGACTGATACAAGGCCCGCCATGACCATTCCCAAAAATCAGATCATGAAGATCGCATTCCAGGGCGAGCCCGGCGCCAATTCCCATATCGCCATCGTTGAGGCGTTTCCGAATGCCGAGCCGCTGCCCTGCGCCACTTTCGAGGATGCGCTGGCCGCGATCACCTCGGGCGAGGCCGATCTCGGCATGATTCCGATCGAGAACTCGATCGCCGGCCGCGTCGCCGACATCCACCATCTACTGCCGCAGTCAGGCCTGCATATCGTCGGTGAGTGGTTTCTGCCCATTCACCACCAGATGATGGCGCTGCCCGGCGCGAAGCTCACCGACATCAAGACGGTGGAAAGCCACGTCCACGCGCTCGGCCAGTGCCGCCGCATCATCCGCAAGCTCGGCATCAAGGCCATCGTCGCCGCCGATACCGCCGGCTCGGCCCGCGCGATTGCCGAACGCGGCGACAAGAGCTGCGCCTCGCTGGCCTCACGGCTCGCGGCAGATATCTACGGGCTCGAAATTCTCGCCGAGGACGTCGAGGACGAGGATCACAACACCACGCGTTTCGTCATCCTTTCCAAAGACGCCAAGTGGGCGCCGCAGGGCTCCGAACCGCTGGTCACCAGTTTTGTTTTCCGCGTCCGCAACCTTCCTGCGGCGCTCTACAAGGCACTCGGCGGCTTCGCCACCAACGGCGTCAACATGACCAAGCTGGAAAGCTACATGGTCGACGGCGAGTTCTTCGCCACGCAGTTCTACGCCGATGTCGACGGCCATCCGGATGACCGCAACCTCGCTTTCGCACTCGAAGAACTGAAGTTCTTCTCACGCGAATTCAGGATCGTCGGCGTCTATCCGGCGCATCCTTTCCGCGCGACCTTCGGCGAACCGACCTCGTAACCGGCAAGTTCAGGACGACGCCGGCCGGACGTGATCGGTCAGCGCATGCGTCGCCGCCATGGGCGATCCAGGCAGAAATAGCTGAACCGGACGGATTTCATAGACCGCAGTCGGATTGACGCGGCGCAGATCGCGCGCGGTCGCGACGGCGTCCTCACGGGTCGCACAATCGACGACATAGAAGCCGAGCAACTGCTCCTTGGTCTCAGCAAAGGGGCCGTCGATGACCACGCCAGCGCCGGGTCCGCGCAGGGTGAATGCACCCTTAGTGCCGCCCAGCCGCGCGGCCGGCCCCATCCGGCCGTCGGCCGTCAGCTTCTCGTGAAGCTCATGAAGATTGGCCATCACGGCGGTATCTTCATCGGCCGTCCACGACACGACGACGTCTTCGACGTGATAGGCCAGGATTGCATAGAGCATAGGTTTTACCTCGTGTGGTGACGGCGCCTATCCAAGGACGTTTCGGTAGTCCCGATCCCGACATTGCCTTTCGAAACTTTACGACGCCTCGCAAATTGACGCATCGACCGCAACCAACTCGACGATATTGCCGTCCGGATCGGTGACGTAAATGGAGCGCCAGCCGATCCATCGGTGTTCGTAGGTGTTCGGCTTGAAACCCGCCTTCGTCAGGGCATCAAGAGCAGACTGATAGTCCGATAACGCAATCTCCAGCGCAAGGTGATGCAGAGTGGGTGCCCGCAAATCGGGAGCGGACCATTTCGTGTCGTCACGATTGGACGGCTGATCGGCCCTGAAAAGGCCGATAATCCGGTGATGGCCTTCAAAGCCATCTTCCACTTTGAGAAATACAATCCGATCGTCGAAGGCGCGCAGCACACTGAGGCCAAGGACATCTCGATAGAAACTGACCGCGCGCGGCATGTCGCTGACACGCAGAACAACTTCGCCAAGGCCACGCGGTGTTACCAGAGGCGCCATCACCCCCTCCCATTGTCGCGGCGCTCGCTAAGCTCGCTGCGCCTAGGCTGCTGCTCTCTGCAATTGAAATACATCCGCCAACAGATCATAGGACCGCTTCCGCGCCTCATGATCATACATCGCGGTAATGACCATCAACTCATCGGCCTGGCATTCGCTGACGAGCGGCTGCAGCTTTTCCATGACTGTCGACGGGCTGCCGACGAACAGTCGCGAACGGTTGCGTGCGACCTTCATCTTCTCGCTGTCGCTATAGGGATAGGCCAGCGCCTCCTCTACGCTTGGCAGCGGCGCATATTCGCCGCGGTCGCGGCGCAGGCGATTGAGATCGGCTGACGAGGCCAGCCGCTCGGCCTCGGCATCCGTCTCCGCACAAATCACTGCGACGGCGAGAATCGCATGCGGCACCTGTCGCCAGCCGGAGGACTTGAAGCGCGCGCGGTAATGCACCATCGCATCCGCCGCATCATGGGATGCGAAATGATGCGCGAAAGCGAAGCCCATGCCAACCTGCGCGGCCAGATCCGAACTGTAGTCGCTGGAGCCGAGCAGCCAGAGTGGCGGCAGCGGCACGTCATTCGGCATCGCCACGACGTTGTTATAGGGATGACCTTCCGGGAATTGCCGCGTCTCCCACAGTACCAGTTCGCTCAGCCGCTCGAGGAAATCATCGCCCTCGCGGCCGGCAAGACGGTTGCGCAACGCATAAGCTGTGGCACCATCGGTCCCCGGCGCACGGCCAAGGCCGAGATCGATCCGGCCGGGAAACAGCGCCTCCAGCATCTTGAAGCGCTCGGCCACCATCAGCGGCGCATGGTTCGGCAACATCACGCCGCCGGAGCCGACCCGGATATGCTGCGTTACCGCCGCGATCTGCCCGATCATGATCTCCGGCGCCGGACTCGCGACCGATGCCAAATTGTGGTGCTCGGCCAGCCAGTAGCGGACATAGCCGAGGCGATCGGCATGTTTGGCCAGATCGATGCTGTTGCGGAGCGCGCCCGCGGGCGGCGTGCCTGACGTGACGACCGAGAGGTCGAGAATGGACAATGGGATCATGGCGCCAAGCTAGTGCCTGCGCTGGAGAGGGCAAAGAGCGTTTTGGGCCACCAACGCCTCCCCCAAACGCCGACGGCAACGAGGGCCGCCTCTCGTGGGACGAATTATGATATAAGAATAATTACACGACATCTGCCCACATACACCGTCCATAGATCGAAGTGGCTACATTGGCTATTTAAAGCCATATTCTGGCAGTTTTGCGGGAAACCGGCGCTGCCCACTTATATTCCAACGAGGGAATTACGCGAGATATCTGCCCTTAGTTGGGCCAATTCCCACCCTAAAACTGCTCTAAATGGGCTATTTCAGTCACCGACCATAGCCTATCTTTGTGCAGTGCAGCCAAAGTCCCTTGGACTTGGCGCCAGATGACACCCGGTACCGCCCTGCGCGGTGGAGTTCGACGCGATGACCGAGATCAACCCGGCCACCTCAAGCAAGCTTCCCAATATCTCCTTCGAGTTCTTCCCGCCGAAGACCGAGGAGATGGACCGCACCCTGTGGGACACCATTGAGCGCCTGGCGCCGCTGAACCCGTCCTTCGTGTCGGTGACCTATGGCGCCGGTGGGTCGACGCGCGAGCGCACCCACGCCACCATCGTCCGCCTGCTCAAGGAGACCGCCCTCACCCCGGCGGCGCATCTGACCTGCGTCGGCGCGCCGAAAAGCGAAATCGACGATGTCGTGACCCGCTATCATGAGGCCGGCGTTCGCCACATCGTGGCCCTGCGCGGCGATCCGACCACAGGCATCGGCACGGAATATATACCGCACCCCGACGGTTACAAGACCTCCGCCGATCTGGTCGCCAGCATCCGCAACCGCTATCCCGATATCGACGTCACCGTCTCCGCCTATCCGGAGAAGCATCCCGAGAGCGCCGACTTCGATGCTGACATCGATACGCTAGAGGCGAAAGTCGATGCCGGCGCGACTCGCGCCATCACCCAGGTGTTCTTCGATAACGATCTCTACTTCCGCTACCTCGACAAGGTCCGCGCCCGCGGCATCGATATCCCTGTGCTGCCCGGCATCATGCCGATGCATAATTTCAAGCAGGCGAGAGCCTTCGTCACCCGTGCTGGCACCACAGTGCCCGACTGGCTCGCCGCCAAGTTCGACGGCCTCGATAACGATGCCGAGACACGCAAACTGGTAGCCACCACCGTGGCCGCTGGCCAGGTGCAGAAGCTCGCCAAGCAGGGCGTCAGTGACTTCCATTTCTATACGATGAACCGCGCCGATCTCGTTTTCGCCATTAGTCACCTGTTGGGCTTCCGGCCGAACGGCGCGCAGAAAGCTGCCTGATCTCATGTCCGTACCCGTTTCGCCGAAGCGTACCGAACTGCTTGCCGCCGCTGCCGAGCGCATTCTCGTGCTCGACGGTGCCATGGGCACTATGATCCAGGGTCTGCAATTCGACGAGGCCGCATTCCGCGGTGAGCGCTACAAGAATTTCCACCGCGACCTCCGCGGCAACAACGACCTGTTGATCCTGACGCAGGCCGACGCCATCGAGGACATCCACGCGCAATATCTGCGCGCCGGTGCCGACATCGTCGCCACCAACACCTTCTCCTCGACCTCGATCGCGCAGGCCGATTACGACCTGCAGGACATCGCCTATGAGATGAGCCGCGAAGGCGCGCGCCTCGCCAAGAACGCCGCGATCACCGTCGCTGCCGAGGACGGCAAGCCGCGCTTCGTCGCCGGCGCCATCGGCCCGACCAACCGCACCGCCTCGATCTCGCCGGATGTCGCCAATCCCGGCTATCGCGCGGTGACCTTCGACGATCTGCGCATCGCCTATAGCGAGCAGATCAACGGTTTGCTTGACGGCGGCGCCGACCTCCTGCTGGTCGAAACCATCTTCGACACGCTGAACGCCAAGGCGGCGCTCTACGCCATTGCCGAAATCTGCGAAGCGCGCGGCATCGACGTGCCGGTGATGATCTCCGGCACCATTACCGACAAGTCCGGCCGCCTGCTGTCCGGCCAGATGCCGGAAGCGTTCTGGAATTCGGTGAAGCACGCCAGGCCCGCCACCATTGGCTTCAACTGCGCCCTCGGCGCCGAAGACCTGCGCGCCCATATCGCCGATATCGGCCGCGTCGCCGATACCCTCGTCTGCGCTTATCCGAATGCCGGCCTGCCCAACGAATTCGGCCAGTATGACGAGAGCCCGGAATTCATGGCGGGGCTGATCGGCGAGTTCGCTGCCAGCGGCCTCGTCAATGTGGTCGGCGGCTGCTGCGGCACCACACCGGATCATATCGCGGCCATCGCCAAGGCCGTCGCGCCGCACAAGCCGCGCGTCGTGCCGGAGATCGCACCGCTCCTGCGCCTGTCAGGTCTGGAGCCGTTCGAACTGACCTCGGCGATTCCCTTCGTCAATGTCGGCGAGCGCACCAACGTCACCGGCTCGGCTAAATTCCGCAAGCTGATCACCGCCGGCGACTACACCGCCGCGCTGCAAGTGGCGCGCGACCAGGTCGAGAACGGCGCGCAGGTCATCGACGTCAATATGGACGAAGGCCTGCTGGATTCCGAGGCGGCGATGGTCGAGTTCCTCCATCTGGTCGCCTCCGAGCCGGACATCGCCCGCGTGCCGGTGATGGTCGACTCGTCGAAATTCAACGTCATCGAAGCCGGCCTTAAATGCGTTCAGGGTAAGCCGATCGTCAATTCGATCTCGATGAAGGAAGGCGTGGAGAAGTTCATCCATGAGGCCAAGATCGCGCAGCGCCATGGCGCCGCCGTGGTCGTCATGGCCTTCGACGAGGTCGGCCAGGCCGACACGTTCGCGCGCAAGACCGAGATCTGCAAACGCGCTTACGACATTCTGGTCAAAGAGCTGAACTTCCCGCCGGAAGACATCATCTTCGATCCGAACATTTTCGCCATTGCGACGGGCCTCGAAGAGCACAACAATTACGGCGTCGACTTCATCGAAGCGACACGCTGGATCCGCCAGAACCTGCCGCATGCCCATATTTCCGGCGGCGTCTCCAACTTGTCCTTCTCGTTCCGCGGCAACGAGCCGGTACGCGAGGCGATGCATTCGGTGTTCCTGTATCACGCCATCAAGGCGGGCATGGATATGGGCATCGTCAATGCCGGCCAGATGATCGTCTATGACGACATCGATCCCGAACTGCGCCAGGTCTGCGAGGACGTCATCCTCAACCGCGATCCCGGCGCCTCGGAACGGCTGCTCGAACTCGCCGAGAAATTCCGCGGCCAGACCAAGCAGGCCAAGGAACAGGACCTCACCTGGCGCGAATGGCCGGTGGAGAAGCGGCTGAGCCACGCGCTGGTGCACGGCATCACCCAATATATCGACGAGGATACCGAAGCCGCACGCCTGACCGTGGCGCGCCCGCTGCATGTCATCGAGGGCCCACTGATGGCCGGCATGAATATCGTCGGCGATCTGTTCGGCGACGGCAAGATGTTCCTGCCGCAGGTGGTGAAGTCGGCCCGCGTGATGAAGCAGGCGGTGGCTTACCTGATGCCGTTCATGGAGCAGGAGAAGGCCGACAACCTTGCTGCCGGCATCACCGGCGATGGCCGCAAGAATGCCGGCAAGATCGTGCTCGCGACCGTGAAGGGCGATGTCCACGACATCGGCAAGAACATTGTCGGCATCGTGCTCCAGTGCAACAATTTCGAGGTCATCGATCTCGGCGTCATGGTGCCGGCCTCGAAGATCATCGATACCGCCAAGGCCGAAGGCGCCGACATCATCGGTCTGTCCGGCCTGATCACGCCGTCATTGGACGAGATGACGTTCCTGGCCGGCGAGATGGAACGGCAGGGTCTGAAGATGCCGCTGCTGATCGGCGGCGCGACGACCAGCCGTGTGCATACCGCGGTGAAGATCGATCCGAACTACCGCGCTGGCGCCGTGGTGCATGTCAACGACGCCAGCCGCGCCGTGGGCGTCGCCTCGTCGCTGCTGTCGCCTGAGAAGAGCGTCGCCTATGCGGCCGAGGTGCGGGCCGATTACGCGAAGATCTCGGCGGCACATTTCCGCGCCCAGCAGGACAAGAAGCGCCTCTCGCTCATCGCCGCGCGCGCCAATGCGCATGTCGCGGACTTCAGCAAGACGGTGCGCAAGCCGACCTTCCTGGGCATCCGGACTTTCAGCGATTATTCGCTCGAAGAACTTGCTGCCTATATCGACTGGACGCCGTTCTTCCAGACCTGGGAATTGTCCGGCCGTTTCCCCGGCATCCTCACCGACAGCGTGGTCGGCGAAGTCGCGACGTCGCTCTATGCCGATGCGCAGAAGATGCTCAAGCAGATCGTCGAGGAGAAGTGGTTCACGGCGAAGGCAACCATCGGCTTCTGGCCGGCCAATGCCGTGGGCGACGACATCCGCCTCTATGCGGATGACACCCGCTCAACCGAGATTGCGACGCTCTACACGTTGCGCCAGCAGCTCGAGAAGCGCGAGGGCCGCTTCAACGCCGCGCTCTCCGACTTCATCGCGCCGAAGACCTCGAATGTGCCGGATTATATCGGCGGCTTCGTCGTCACCGCGGGCATCGGCGAGGATATTATCGCCGATCGCTTCAAGAACGCCAATGACGACTACTCGTCGATCCTGTGCAAGGCACTGGCCGACCGTCTCGCCGAAGCCTTTGCAGAACGCATGCATGAGCGCGTGCGCAAGGAGTTCTGGGCCTATGCGCCGGACGAGAACATCTCGACTGACGACCTGATTCTGGAGAAGTATCAGGGTATCCGCCCTGCTCCCGGCTATCCCGCACAGCCCGATCACACCGAGAAGGCGACGATCTTCAAATTGCTCGATGCGGAGAACACTGCGGGCGTAACACTCACCGAAAGCTACGCCATGTGGCCGGGCTCGTCGGTGTCCGGGCTCTATTTCAGCCATCCCGAGAGCTATTATTTCGGCGTCGGCAAGATCGAGCGCGATCAGGTCGAGGAATATGCCGCGCGCAAGAACATGAGCGTGGCCGAGGTGGAACGTTGGCTAGCGCCGGTGCTGAACTACATTCCGGGTGCCGGTGCCGAGCCTGCGCCGGTCGCCGTACCCGCGCCTGCCAATGACGAACTCGCGACCCATCCGCCGGGATGTAACTGCGCGGTGCATTTGATGTATCGCGGCAAGAAGGTCGGAGCGAAGTAGCGCTTTGCAAGTCGCAGGATGTGCTTGTCAAACAGCCAAGCTCTCGCATTCTCGCGGCGCTTGCGCGTCCGAGGTGTGAGCAGTGCCCCTCGAAAATATGAGGGGTGGCAGCGCGCCGTGAGGCGCAAAGGGTGGTTTTATCGCGATCCGCTCCGCCGGAACGCCGGCAAGCTGCAACCGCGCAACGCCTCACGGCGCGCCACCGCGGCGATTTCTGTCCCCGGGACCGTTCTTCCGGGCAAAGGCGCAGAGCTCCGCACTCCGCTGATCCCGACGGTTTCCCGCCGTTCACCAATGCCACGTCCAGCCAGCATGAGTGGCAGACCCCCGTAGTGGGGTCGGACGGTGACCCAAGGCCTCCCGAGTGCGCGGGGTACGTCACCCCACACCCGCAGGCGCCGCATCCCTGTTCCACCTCAAGACGCCTCATGAAGCGCCCCTCGCGAACGGGATAAAAGGCATATAGACCTATACAGGATTTTCGTCAATATGGGGCGAGGGATTATTTTCTCTCTACCGCCGCTGCGACGAATTCCGGTCCCGGCAAAGTTATCGTTTCAATCCCGGGGCGACGGAACGATCAGGAAGGCCGCAGCTTGTCGTATGCGCAATATTTGCGTTTGGAGGGTTGAAATGAAACGTACCATGATCGCGACGGCAGCCGCGGCACTCCTGGGTCTGGGCCTGATGCTTCCAGCGAACGCCATGCCGGTCGGTGGGCTTGCACCTGCGAGCACCGCCAGCGACATCATCCAGATTCGTGGCCATGGCGGCGGACATCATGGCATGCACCGCGGCGGGCGTGGACATCATTACGGCTGGGGCCGCGGGCGCGGCCATCATTATGGCTGGTCGCGCGGACGGCATCGCGGCTGGCGCTAGAATCTGACATGACCATCATAGGAGCCGCCGCACAGGCGGCTCTTTCTGTTTGGTGAGCAAGCTTTCAATCTTTCCCCGGATCGCTCGCCAATACGCCCTTCACTGCCTGCGCCCAGCCCTTCAGTTTTCGTGTCCGTGTGGCTTCACTCATCACCGGACGGAAGCGATGTTCGAGGCGCCAGTTGTCGGCGAATTTGGCAGGCTCCGGAAATACGCCGGCCGTGAGACCGGCGAGATAGGCAGCTCCCAGCGCGGTGGTTTCCTGGATCATCGGACGATCGACAGGGGCATTCAGCAGATCCGCGAGACGCTGCATGGTCCAGTCCGACGCGGTCATGCCGCCATCGACGCGCAGCACGACAGTGGCAGCGGAGACATCCGGCCAGTCGGCGCGCATCGCCGCGTAGAGATCGCGCGTCTGGTAGCAGACGCTTTCCAGCGCGGCATGGGCGAGTTCGGCCGGGCCGGTGTTGCGCGTCAGTCCGAACAGCGCTCCGCGCACATCGGGATTCCAGTAGGGCGCGCCGAGGCCGACAAAGGCCGGGACCAGATAGACCGATTGCGAAGAATCGTTCTGATCAGCGAGCGGCCCGCTTTCAGCAGCGCTCTTGATGATCCCCAGACCATCGCGCAGCCACTGCACCGCGGATCCGGCAACGAAGATCGAACCTTCCAGCGCATAGGTCCGCACGCCGTTGAGCTGATAGGCAACCGTGGTGAGCAACTTGTTCTTCGATTGCACCGGCGTCGTACCAGTGTTGAGCAGGGCAAAGCAGCCGGTGCCGTAAGTGGACTTGATCATGCCGGGCGCGAAACAGGCCTGCCCGATGGTTGCAGCCTGCTGATCGCCGGCAATACCACCGATCATGATCGTGCCACCAAACAGATCGGTGCTGCCGAAATCGGACGATGAATCCTGCACCCTGGGCAGCATAGCCTTGGGCACGCGCAGCAGCTTCAGCAGCTCATCGTCCCATTCACCGGTGTGGATGTTGAAGAGCTGCGTGCGCGAGGCATTGGTGGCGTCGGTGGCATGCACCTTCCCCGCCGTCAGCCGCCACAGCAGATAGCAATCGACAGTGCCGAACAGCAATTCGCCGCGCTCGGCGCGGTCGCGCGCGCCGGGGACATGATCGAGAATCCACGCCACTTTCGTTCCAGAGAAATACGGATCGATGATCAGGCCGGTCTTTTGCGTGATCAACGGCTCATGGCCGTCGGCTTTCATCTGCGCGCAGATCTCCGCGGTGCGGCGGTCCTGCCAGACGATGGCACGGTGCACAGCCTGGCCGGTGACGCGGTCCCACACCACCACGGTCTCGCGCTGATTGGTGATGCCGATCGCGGCAATATCCTTCGCGGTAACGTCGGCCTTCTTCATCGCCTCGCGGCAAACGGCCAGCGTCGAGGTCCAGATATCCTCCGGCTCATGCTCGACCCAGCCGGAGGCCGGGAAATGCTGCGGGAATTCCTGCTGCGCGGAGGCCGCGATCGAGATGTCGGCGCGAAAGATCATCGCGCGCGAGGATGTGGTGCCCTGATCGATGGCCATCACGAAAGACATGACGTTTCTTCCCGAAAGATTGTGGTCGCGTTGTGTTGGGAGGCGCAGGCAACCGGATTAGCGCGGGCGCGTCAAGCGGCAGCGCCGACGGTCAGGTCGCCGAGTCGATCATCATGACCAGAGCGGATGCGACCATCGCCAGTTCGCGCGGCAGCGTCTCGCGGGCCCGCCGCACCATGCCCTCGCCCAGCCGGCCGAAGAAACGTGCCCAGCGCTGTGCGCGCCAATACAGCGAATTCTCGACAGTGACTGAGCGCAACTTGAACGCCTTGCCGGTGGCCCAGGCGTCGCAGTCCAGTTTCAGAGGATCGGCGTAATATTGCGCGATCTTGTCGGCGCCCATGCCATCGGTCGCGAGCCAGTTCGGGATGTGTACGCTGCAAAGCTGCGCGACATCGGTGAACACCTTGTCGGTGCCGGTGCCGCTGCCCGGGCACGGCGAAGCAAAGGCATCGCCCACCAGCACGACGCCAGGCTGGACCACATTGTCGCTCTCATAGAGATCGATGGGGCGGATCTTGATATCGCCGGATATCTTGTAGTCGCCGATCAGCGCGCGCAGTTTCGGCAGGCAGGCGTCAAGCGCCGCCTCGGGCGTCCGGCGCATCTGGCGAATCCAGGGATCGTCGGTCTCGCGATAGACGAACAGATTGCCGCGCATCGTGTCGCCGATCGGGAACAGCGTGACATAGGCGGTGCGATGAACCGTGGTTTCCGCGAAATAAGTGAGCGCCGGAAAGGCAAAACGTTCACGGCCGACGGGCGCGATATCGAAGCCGACCGAGATCGAATGATTGGCCGAGATGACCGGGCGGCCGATATTGAGCTGATTGCGCAGGCTGACGCTGGCGCCGTTGGCGAGCACAACGAGACGCGCGGAAATCTCCTCGCCATTGGACAGGCCGATGGTCTGACGGTCATCCGATGTGGCGATCGACGTCGCCTTGGCGTGAATGGTCTCGACAGATGACGGGATCTGGCCACGCACGGTATTGACCAGCGTGTCATAGAGAAAGCCGTGCTGCTGGCTGGGGCGCTTGTCGATCACGCGGCCGAAACGCGCGATCCAGATCTCGTCGTCATGGGTGGCGGCACCGAGCACCGCATCGACGAGACCCGTCTTGCGGAGCCGCTCGAGCTGGACGCCGCCGCTGATCTTCTCGCAGCGGAGTTCGGGCGGATGGACCTGATGCGGCTCGATCAGGATTGCAGACACACCGGCGCGACCGAGCATCGCCGCAGCCGTCGACCCGGCGAGGCCGCCACCAATGATCGCGATATCCGTCTGCCGCACGGGAACTCTCCAGCTGCGGCTATCCGTGCGCCCTAAGTGTTAAAAAACGGGAAAGGATTGAGGCAGGCGGCAAGTGGCTACCGCCGGAGGTTTGTTTCGCGGGATTTCTTACCCTCCCCTGCAGGGGGAGGGTCGGCGATCATCGCGCGCAGCGCGGTGAGAGGCGGGGTGGGGTGAAGCTGCGAGCGACAGCGTCTGTGGCTTCACCCCACCCCGACGAACGCTACGCGTTCATCGACACTCCCCCTTCAGGGGAGGGTAAGGACGTCACACCGATGCGGTCGTCACGCCGCCATCGATAACGATGGTCTGGCCGGTCATAAAGGTGGAGGAATCCGAGCCGAGATAGGCGACGGCGCCGGCGATCTCGTGGGGCTCGCCGATCCGGCCTAGCGGCGTGGTCGCGGTGCGGCGCTTGAGATTGGCCTCGTCTTCCCACAACGCTTTCGCGAAGTCGGTCTTCACCAGCCCAGGCGCGATGCAATTGACGCGCACGCCCTTCGGTCCCCATTCGCCGGCGAGGCTGCGACACAGGGAGAAGTCGGCAGCCTTGGAGATGCCGTAGGCGCCAATCACCGTGGACCCGCGCAGACCGCCGATGGATGAGATGATGACGACAGAGCCCTTGCCGCGCTCGGCCATCGCCGGGATCGCCTTGGCACAGAGCCAGATGTTGCTCTTGACGTTGGAGCCCATGATCTTGTCAAAGGCCTCATCCGCAATATCGAGCAGCGGACCGTAATAGGGATTCACCGCGGCATTGCAGACCAGAATATCGATCGGGCCGTAATGTTTCACGGTGCCATCGATCAAAGCTTCGACCTCGTCGCGGCGCGAGATGTTGCAGGGAATGACATGGGCATCACCGCCATTGGCCTTGATGCCATCGACCACGGCCTGACAGGCATCGGCCTTGCGGCTGGAGACGACGACCTTGGCACCGAGTTGCGCCAGCAGTTCCGCGGAGGCCTTGCCGATGCCGCGGCTGGAGCCGGTGATGACGGCGACCTTGCCGGTGAGATCGAAGGGATTTTTCACGGGCGGTCTCCTTGTTGTTGATTGATTTTAGCGACGGCGCATTCCTTCTCCCCGCATGCGGGGAGAAGGTGGCTCGAATGCGCGTAGCGCGTTCGAGTCGGATGAGGGGGACTCTCCACGAGTTCATGAGCGCGTGGAGAGTCCCCCTCACCCGGATTGCTTCGCAATCCGACCTCTCCCCGCAAGCGGGGAGAGGTTAAGAGCAGAGTTACTCCATGATCCCGCCCGCCTGCGCGACGCGGCGGAGGTGATAATCGGCATCGCCGAACTGCTGCTCGATCATGGTCAGCCGCTTGAAATAGTGGCCGATCTTGTACTCCATGGTCACGCCGACGCCGCCATGCAGCTGCACGCCGCCCTGGCCGACGAAGCGCGCGGAGCGGCCGATCTGCACCTTGGCAGCGGCGACCGTCTTGGTGCGTTCGTCGAGATCGGTGAAGCTCGACGCCATCGAGGCCAGGAACGACATGCTGCGCGCGGTCTCCAGCGCGGTGAACATGTCGGCCGCACGGTGCTGCAGCGCCTGGAACGAGCCGATGGCGACGCCGAACTGCTTGCGCTCCTTGATGTACTCGACGGAGATCTTCAATGCCTCTTCCATCGCGCCGACCGCTTCCGCGCACAGTGCGATGCGGGCGTCATCGACGACCTGATTGACGATCGACAAACCATCCTCGGCATTGCCGATCGCAGCATCTGCGCCGACCTCGACATTGTTCAGCTTGATATCGGCGGCGCGGCTGCCGTCCTGCGTCTCATAGCCCTTGATGTCGACGCCCTTGGCATTGGCGGGCACCAGGAATACGCCGACGCCCTTGGCATCGCGCTGGCCACCAGCGGTGCGCGCGGTGACGATCAGCGTATCGGCAGTATCGCCGTGACCGACGACGAACTTCTCGCCGGACAACGTGTAGCCCGAACCGCTCTTCTTGGCCGACGTCTTGATGTCCCCGAGGTCATAGCGTGAATCACGCTCGACCTGTGCGAAAGCCATGGTCTTGGAGCCGTCGATGATCCCGGGCAGATGCGCAGCACGCTGCTCCGCAGAGGCGCGGCGCAGGAAACCGCCGCCGAGCACGACCGTATCAAGATAGGGCTCGACCACGAGATTACGGCCCAGCGCTTCCATCACGATCATGGTCTCGATCGGACCGGCGCCGAAGCCGCCATCGTCCTCGGAGAACGGCAGGCCGAGCAGGCCCTGTTCGGCAAACTTGCCCCAGACATCGCGGCTCCAGCCGCCCTTCTCGGCGCGATACTTCTTGCGCGCCTCGAATTCGTAGGACGATTTCAGCAGGCCGTCGACGCTGTCCTTGAGGAGGCGTTGCTCCTCCGACAAATCAAAATCCATGGTCTTTCTCTCTCGGATCGCGCGTAACGCGCGTGTGAATGTGTTTAAGCTCCCTAACCTCTCCCCGCTTGCGGGGAGAGGTCGAGGGCGAGCGAAGCGGAGCCTTCGGGTGAGGGGGACTATCCGCGGGCACCGAGCCGGCGGAGGCTCCCCCTCATCCGGTCCGAATGCGCTACGCGCAATCGGACCACCTTCTCCCCGCAAGCGGGGAGAAGGAAGACATCAAAGCCCCAGCACCGCTTTCGCGATGATGTTGCGCTGGATCTCGTTGGAGCCGCCATAGATCGACACCTTGCGGTAGTTGAAATAGGTCGGCGCGATCGGCGAGGCCCAGTCGCCCTCCTCGTTCTGCCCCTCACCTTCCGGCATGAACGGCAATGCGAACGGGCCGGTGACTTCGAGCAGCAGCTCGGTGAGCGTCTGCTGGATTTCCGAACCCTTGATCTTGAGGATCGACGAGGCCGGATCCGGCTTGCCCTTGCCGTGCTTGCCTTCGGCCGCGACGACGCGCATCTGCGTCAGTTCGAGCGCCTTGAGCTCGATCTCGGTAGCCGCGAGCTTCTGGCGGAACTGCGGATCCTCGATCAGCGGCTTGTCACCGGACATGACGCTGGACGCCAGCTCCTTGATGCGGCGGATGCGCTCCTTCGACATGCCGACGCGCGCGATGTTGACGCGCTCGTTGCCGAGCAGGAATTTCGCGTAGTCCCAGCCCTTGTTCTCTTCACCAACCAGATTCTCGGCCGGCACCACGACCTCATCGAAGAACACTTCGTTGACTTCGACGCCGCCATCGATGGTCTGGATCGGGCGGACGGTGATGCCCTTCGACTTCATGTCGATGAGGATGAAGGAGATGCCCGACTGTTTCTTCGCATCGGGGTCGGTGCGACAAAGGCAGAAGATCCAGTCGGCATGTTGCGCGAGCGTGGTCCAGGTCTTCTGGCCGTTGACGATATAGGTATCGCCCTTCTTCTTCGCCGTGGTCTTCAGCGAGGCAAGGTCCGAACCCGAGCCCGGCTCCGAGAAGCCCTGGCACCACCAGTCGTCCATATTCGCAATGCGCGGCAGGAAGTGCTTCTTCTGCTGCTCATTGCCGAAAGTGTAGATCACCGGACCGACCATGTTGACGCCGAACGGCAGTGGCGGCGGCGCCGGGGTCTTCTGCAGCTCTTCCAGGAAGATGTACTGCTTCGCGGCGCTCCAGCCGGTGCCGCCATATTCCTGCGGCCAATGCGGGACGGCCCATCCCTTCTTGTTGAGCGTGCGCTGCCAGTTCACCAGATCGTCTTTGCTGGTGTGATGACCTTCCTGCAGTTTCTTGCGCACCGCCGGGTCGAGGCTTTCGCGGAAAAAGGTGCGCACCTCGTCGCGGAATGCTGTTTCTTCTTTGCTGAAGCTCAGATCCATCGGATCCTCCTTGTGAGCAGATGTGTAATTACTGAACGATTTCGAGCAGGCCGGCGGAGCCCATGCCGCCGCCGACGCACATGGTGACAACGGCATACTTCGCCTTGCGGCGACGGCCTTCGATCAGTGCGTGACCGGCGAGACGTGCGCCCGACATGCCATAGGGATGGCCGACCGAGATCGCGCCACCATTGACGTTGAGCTTTTCCGGATCGATGCCGAGCTTGTCGCGGCAGTACAGAACCTGCACGGCGAAGGCTTCATTGAGCTCCCAGAGATCGATGTCCTCGATCTTGAGACCATGGCGCTTCAGAAGGCGCGGCACGGCGAACACCGGACCGATGCCCATCTCGTCCGGCTCGCAGCCGGCAGAGACGAAGCCGCGGAAGATGCCGAGCGGCTTGAGGCCCTTCTGTGCGGCGAGCTTGTCGCTCATGATCACGGTGGCGCTGGCACCGTCCGAGAGCTGCGACGCATTGCCGGCGGTGATGGTGAAGCCATCGCCGCGCACAGCCTTCAGGCCGGCGAGACCTTCAGCGGTGGTTTCCGGACGCGGGCCTTCATCCTTGGACAGCGTGATATCCTTGAACGAGACTTCGCCGGTCGCCTTGTCGACGACGCCCATCTTGGTCGCGATCGGCGCCAGTTCGTCGTTGAACTTGCCGCCCTGCTGCGCGGCCGCCGTGCGGCGCTGACTCTCCAGCGAATATTCGTCCTGGCGTTCGCGCGAGATGTTGTAGCGCTTGGCCACCGTCTCGGCGGTGTCGAGCATCGGCATATAGACGTCGCCCTTGATCTTCATGAGTTCGGGATCGACGGTATGGAATTTGTTGGCGTGCTCGTTCTGCACCAGCGAGATCGACTCGCCGCCGCCGCCGACCGCGATCTCGACGCCGTCGAAGATCACCGAACGCGCAGCCAGTGCAATCGCCTGCAGGCCCGAAGCGCACTGACGATCGATGGTGGTGCCGCCAACCGTAACCGGCAGACCGGCGCGGAGCAGCGCCTTGCGGGCGATATTGCCGCCGGTCGAGCCCTGCTGCAGGGCTGCGCCCATCACCACGTCCTCGACTTCCTTCGGGTCGATACCAGCGCGCTTGACGGCATGCTCGATGGCATGGCCGAGCAGCGTCGCGCCTTCGGTGGCGTTCAATGCGCCGCGAAAGGCCTTGCCGATCGGCGTACGGGCGGTGGAAACGATAACGGCTTCGGTCATGGGCGGGGTCCTCCAGAGGCGGTTTGTTGTTGCGAGGTTGTTTCTTGGTTCATGATGGGCGTGGGTTGCAACCCGCGCAAGGCGTGGCGCGAGAGTTTTCCGACCGCGGTGCGCGGCAAGTCGTCGACGAAGTCCAAAGCTGCCGGCAGTTCATGCTTGCCGAGCTTGCCGGTGAGAAACGCGCGCAGCTCGTCGATGGTGAACGGCGCTGCGCCATTGCGCAGCCTGATAAAGGCCTTGGCCGCCTCGCCGCGATACTGATCGGTGACACCGATCACGATCACTTCCTGCACCGACGGATGTTCGTAGATCGCCTGCTCGATCATCTGCGGATAGACGTTGAAACCGCCGGAGATGATCATGTCCTTCTTGCGATCGACCAGATAGAAGAATCCGTCTTCATCCATGTAGCCAATATCGCCGGTGAGGAAGCGATCGCCGACGAATGACTCGGCACTCTCCTGCGCGCGGTTCCAGTAGCCTTTGGTGACGTTCGGCCCCTTGATGCGGATTTCGCCGGTTTCGTTGACGCCGAGCACCCTGGTCGGGTCATCGAGTGACACAACGTCAATGTCGATCCCCGGCAGCATCAGGCCGATCGAGCCCGGCTTGTCGAGGCCGCCGGGCGGATGGCTGGTGCCAGGCGAGCAGGTTTCGGTCATGCCCCAGCCGCTCTTCAGCGACAGGCCAGTCTTGCGCTCGAACAGACGCGCCACTTCATCGGGCAACGGCGCGCCGCCTGAAGCAGCCGACACCAGCGACGACAGATCGCGCGTTTCCAGCGACGGATCGGCCGCGATGGCGATCCACATGGTGGGCACGCCGGGAAATACGGTGGCTTTCTTTTTCTCGATATCGTCGAGCACGCGGCTGACGTCGAAGCGCTGGTGCAGCGAGATGGTGTCGCCGAGGCTGATGCGGCTCAGCAGGATCACGGTCAGTGCATAGATATGAAACAGCGGCAGCACGCAGATGACGCGCTCGATCCGATTGCGCCCGGCGCGTGCCGGTGCGCCCCATAGATTGTAGATCGAGACCGCCGAGGTGAGATTGCCGTGGCTCAGCATCGCGCCTTTCGGCAGGCCGGTGGTGCCGCCGGTATATTGCAGCAATGCGACATCATCGGCCGAAATCTCCGGCCACTGCGTCGGCGGCGTGGCGCCTGCGGTAAAATTGCGGAAAGTGACGATGGCGGGATTTTCCGGCAACGGCAGTTGCGGATTGTTCACCGCGCCCCAGTCGTCGTCCTCACAGACAATCAGCCGATCGAGCAGACCCTTGTCGAGAAACTTCAGCGCCATCGGCAGCAACGCGGCAAGGTTGCTCGTCACCAGCACGCGTGCGCCGGAATCCTTGAGCTTGTGCGACAGCGCGATCTCGCCATCGAGCGGCGGCAAATGCACGAGCCGCGCGCCGGCCTTGAGGCCGCCGAAGAAGTGCACCGGATGATCCGGCGTATTGCCGAGAAAGATGCCGATGGAGGAGCCCTTGCCATAGCCGGCGCGCATCAGCGCGGCAGCGACGATGTCGACGCGCGCCTGCAGATCATTGAACGAGATCGGCTGATCCCGAAATTCGATGGCGGTGCGGTCACCATGTTTTGCAACGGAGTCGGCAAGCAGACCCGGCAGCGACCCACGCGCAATCGGCGCGTCCCAGGTGACGCCCGGTGGGTAGTGCTGTTCGCCCGGATGGGTCATGGCGTGGCCTGCTTACATAAGGAGCGCACGGCGCCAATGTTCCCTCCCCCCTTGCGGGGGAGGGTCAGGGAGGGGGGTAAGCCACAAGTGACGTCGCCCGGGGACCCCCGCCCCCGGCCCCTCCCCGCAAGGGGGAGGGGAGCACATCGTGCTCGCGTCACCACAACTAGCCCTTCGCCAGTGACGCAAACGTCTTGCCTTCATCTGCCAGCTTCTTCAGCAGCGCGGCCGGCTCCAGCGACGGATCGTTGGTCTGCTTGGCATAGAACTGCAGGCGCTCGACGATCTGCTTGAGGCCGACCTGATCGGCATAGAACATCGGGCCGCCGCGATAGATCGGCCAGCCGTATCCATAGAGCCAGATCACATCGATATCGCTCGGACGCGACGCGACCTTCTCTTCGAGGATGCGCGCACCCTCGTTGATCATCGGATACATCATGCGTTCCAGGATTTCCTGATCGCTGACGGCGCGACGGGTCAGGCCCAGGCTCCGGCAGGTATCGTCGATGAGCTTCTCGACTTCCGGATCCGGCACCGGCGCGCGGGAGCCGGCTTCATACTTGTAATAGCCCTTGCCGGTCTTCTGACCGAAGCGGCCGGCTTCGCAGAGCGCGTCGGCGATTGGCGAGGTGATGCCGCGATCCTTGCGCGAGCGCCAGCCGATATCGAGGCCGGCGAGATCGCCCATGGCGAACGGACCCATCGGCATGCCGAACTTGGTGACGACGGCATCGACCTGCTGCGGCAGCGCGCCTTCGAACAGCAACTTCTCGGACTGCTTGGAGCGGGCCGCGAGCATGCGGTTGCCGACGAAGCCGTCGGACACACCGACCACGGCTGGCACCTTGGCGATCTTGCGGGCGACAGCGACGGCGGTGACGAGCGCGTCCGGCGCGGTCTTGTCGGCGCGGACGATTTCGCACAGCTTCATGACATTGGCCGGCGAGAAGAAGTGCATGCCGAGCACATCCTGCGGACGCTTGGTGACGGCCGCGATCTCGTCGATGTTGAGGTAGGACGTGTTGCTGGCGAGGATGGCGCCCGGCTTGGCATAGGCATCCAGCGCGGTGAACACTTCCTTCTTGATCGCCATGGTTTCGAACACGGCTTCGATCACCAGATCGACATCCTTGACGTTTTCGAGGCCGACGACGCCGTTGATCAGTGCCATGCGCTTGGCGGGCGCATCGGCAGGAATGCCACCGCGGGCTGCAGTGGCTTCATAGTTCTTCTGCATGATGCCGAGGCCGCGCTTGAGCTGCTCCTCGCCGGTCTCGATCAGCGTCACGGGAATACCGGCATTGGCGAAGGACATCGCAATACCGCCGCCCATGGTGCCGGCGCCGATGATGGCGACGCGTTCGACCGGACGCGGCTTGACGCCTTCCGGCACGTTCTGAACCTTGGCGGCTTCGCGCTCGGAGAAGAAGGCATAACGCTGCGCCTTCGACTGGTCGTCGGCGACCAGCTTGAGGAACATCTCGCGCTCCTTCTTGAGCGCCTCATCGAATGGCACGTCGAGCGCCCAGCTGACGGCTTCCGCGCAGGCCAGCGGCGCATTCATGCCGCGGTTCTTCTTGTTGGCGGCTGCGGCGGCGTTGGTGAAGATGGTGCGATCAGCGCGCGCGGCAGCGAGCTTGGAATCGTCGTTGCGCAGCAGGCGCAGCGGACGCTTCTCGGCGATCACCTTGCGCGCGAAGGCTTCTGCGCCCGAGGCCGGACCTTCGACGATCTCTTCGATCAGGCCGTTCTTCAAGGCTTCAGCAGCGCTGATCGGATCGCCGGTGACGACCATCTTGACGCCGAGTTCAGGACCGACTGCGCGCGGCAGGCGCTGTGTGCCGCCGGCACCCGGCAGCAGGCCGAGCTTCACCTCAGGCAGGCCGAGCTTGGCTTCTTTTGTCGCCACGCGGAAATGACAGCCGAGTGTGAGCTCGAGGCCGCCGCCGAGCGCGGTGCCATGGATCGCGGCGATCACCGGCTTGGAACAATTCTCGATTTCCGCAATGACTTCGCTCAATCCGGGCGACTGCGGCGGCTTGCCGAATTCGGTGATGTCGGCGCCGGCAACGAAGGTACGGCCTGCGCATGCGATGACGATCGCCTTCACGGCAGGATCGGCAGCGGCCGTTTTGACGTTCTCAAAAATGCCGCGGCGAACCGCCGCACTCAGCGCATTTACAGGGGGAGAGTTGATCGTGACGATGGCGACTTCATCATGACGTTCAAGCTTTACGACATCGCTCACGGCATTCTCCTTGGCTACGTTTACCGGTCTGATTTTCTTAGTTTCGCACTGCGAAATTTAATTCCACATCTTGACACGGAGGGTTATTTTGAAGAGCGTCCCTTGTCAACGAGGGCCGTGGTGCAATCGTATGAAACTGACAAAACCAAATTTCGGGAAGCATGAAACGTCCAGCGAAGAATGTGGCGACAGATCGCAATTTCGTCGTCGCATTGGCTCGCGGCCTGGATGTCTTGCGTGCATTTCGCCCCAATGACGGGCTTCTCGGCAATCAGGAGATTGCCGCCCGCACCAAATTGCCGAAGCCAACCATCTCGCGATTGACTTACACACTCACGAAGTTGGGCTACCTTACACCTGTGCCACGCTTCGAGAAGTATCAACTCGCGCCAGCAGCCATGGCCCTGGGGTATGCTGCACTTGCGAACTTGGGCGTTAAGCATCTCTCGGAATCATTTCGCGACGAATTGATGCGGCAGACCGGCGGTGCCTGCGCAGTAGGCGCGCGCGATCGATTGAGCATGATCTATTTCGGGCAGAGCCGTTCTAGTCTCACTGTCGGCGTTCAACTCGACGTCGGCTCGCGCATTCCCATTGCAACCACGGCGATGGGCCGCGCTTATTTCTGGGCATTGCCTGCGGAAGAACGTGCCCAATTATTGCGCGAATTTCGCGAGCACTACGGACATCGCTGGTCGAAGATGCGCGACGGGCTTGAGCGCGCAGGCGAAATGGTCGCGCGCCACGGCTTCGTCATCTCGGCTGGCGAGTGGCAGGACGATGTGCACGCTGCCGGTGTTGCAATGACATTGAATGACGGCACCGGTCCTTATGCCTTTAATTGCGGCGCGCCCGCGTTCCGTTTCACGGAAGAGCGCTTGCTCAACGATATTGGACCTCGGCTATTGGCGATGGTAAGAAACATCGAAGCGGCGCTCGGGGGAACAGCTGCACCACAATCCAAAAAACTCGACAGCAAAAAAATCAAATCAGGAGGGAAAGTTGCACGCATTGTTGAAGGGCTCTGACAGCCTTCATCGTCGTGACCTGCGCAAGACTTCGCCGCAACCGACGATCGAGGGACGCCGCACATGACACAGGCACAACTCGCAGAGCGCGCGCCCGTCGCATCGACGGCGCCGCTGCTTTCGGTTCGCGACGTCAGCGTTGTGTTCGGTGGCATCATCGCGTTGAACGGCGTCTCGTTCGACATGCAGAAGGGTCACATCCTCGGCCTCATCGGACCGAACGGCGCCGGCAAGACCACGCTGTTCAATTGTCTCAGCCGGCTCTACCAGCCGAGCAAGGGCGATATCCTGATGGACGGCCAGACGATCCTGAATCGTCCGGCCCACAAGATTTCCGAGATCGGCATCGGCCGCACCTTCCAGAACGTTGCGCTGTTTCCGAACCTGACCGTGCGTGACAATGTCCGCGTCGGCAAACATGCGCGCACCAACAGCGACATCATCAGCGACTCGCTGAAGCTGCCATGGGTTCGATCAGGAGAAGCTGCGATCAACAAGGACGTCAACGACATCCTTGATTATCTCGATCTGCACAGCGTTGCCGATACGATCGTCAGCGGTCTTCCTTTCGGCACGCAGAAGCGCGTCGAACTCGCGCGCGCGCTCGCCGCCGAACCCAAGATCCTGCTGCTCGACGAGCCCGCAGGCGGTCTCAACCATGAGGAAGTCTACATCCTTGGCGACCTGATCCGCCGCATCCGCGATGATCGCGGCGTGACGGTGCTCCTGGTCGAACATCACATGGGTCTCGTGATGTCGATCGCCGACCATGTCGTCGCATTGAATTTCGGCAAGAAGCTCGCTGAAGGCACACCCGCTGCCGTCCAGAAAGACCCTGCTGTGATCAAGGCCTATCTGGGAGACAAAGACTCATGACCGCGATGCTTCACGTAAAAGACCTGCGTGCGTATTACGGCCAGGTCCAGGCACTGCATGGCCTCGAATTCGAACTGCAGGAAGGCAGTCTGACCACCCTGCTCGGCGCCAACGGTGCCGGCAAGACCACGACGCTGCGCTCGATCTGCAACATGATCCGCTCCACGGGCTCGATCGAGTTCGAGGGCAAGAAGCTCGACAACAAGTCGACCGAAAGCATCGTGCGGCTGGGCATCGCCCATGTTCCGCAGGGCCGCGGCACCTTCACCACCATGACGGTGGAAGAGAACCTGCAGCTCGGCGCGATCAGCCGCAAGGACACCAAGGCGATCGGTGACGACATCGAGCGCATGTATGCCCACTTCCCGGTGCTCAAGCAGCGCCACACCCAGCAGGCCGGCACGCTGTCCGGCGGTGAACAGCAGATGCTCGCGGTCGCCCGCGCGCTGATGCTGCGTCCTCGCCTGATGCTGCTGGACGAGCCGTCCTTCGGCCTTGCGCCCCTGATCGTGCGGGATCTGTTCAAGATCCTCGGCAAGATCAACCGCGAGGACAAGGTCAGCATCCTTGTCGTCGAACAGAACGCGCAGCTCGCGCTCGAACTCGCCGACAAGGCCTATGTCATCGAAACAGGACGCATCGTGATGTCCGGCACTGCCGACGAGATCGCGAACAACGAAGACGTCCGTAAATCGTATCTGGGATATTGAGGGGGCGGCCATGGAACTCTTTACCAACCAAGTCCTGGCTGGCATCGCCACCGGCGCGATCTACGCCTGTATGGCGCTCGCCGTGGTCATGATCTACCAGGCGATCGACCACCTGAACTTCGCCCAGGGCGAAATGGCGATGTTCTCGACCTTCGTCGCCTGGCAGATGATGCAGTGGGGCATACCCTATTGGGGCGCATTCGCGCTGACGCTGATTTTCTCCTTTGTCGGCGGCATCGTCATCGAGCGGGCTTTGTTCAAGCCGCTCGCCAAGGCGCCGGTGCTGACCCACGTCGCAGGTTTCATCGCGCTGTTCGCCATCATCAACAGCGTCGCGGGCCTGACCTGGGATTTCACCATCAAGCAGTTTCCCTCGCCGTTCGGCTCGTCGCCCTTCCTGGGCAGCCAGCTGATCTCGACGCATCAGGCCGGCATGATCGGCGTGACGATCATCCTGCTCGTCCTGCTGTTCATCTTCTTCCGCTACACCCGCGTGGGCCTTGCGATGCGGGCAGCTGCGTCGATGCCTGAATCGGCGCGGCTGGTCGGCATCAACACGTCATGGATGATTGCACTCGGCTGGGGCATGGCGGCCGCGATCGGTTCGATCGCCGGTATGCTGATCGCTCCCGTCGTGTTCCTCGAGCCCAACATGATGGGCGGCGTGCTGATCTACGGATTTGCCGCGGCCGTCGTGGGCGGGCTCACGAGCCCACTGGGTGCTGTCATTGGCGGGTTCCTTGTCGGCGTCTTCGAGAACCTCGTCGGCACCTATATCCCGGGTGTCGGCAATGAGCTGAAACTGCCCATCGCCCTGGCGCTGATCATCACCGTGCTGGTCGTCAAACCCAATGGCCTGTTCGGCCGTGCCATCGTGAAGCGAGTTTGATCATGAGCACCGTTCAAGACGTCTCCGCCGCTCCCGCGGTCGCTGCCATTCCCAAAAAGGCAATGGCGCTCGGCCCGCTGGCATCGCTGATCATCCTGGCGCTGCTCATCGTCACACCACTGTTCGTGAAGAACTTCATCATCTTCCAGATGACGATGTGGCTGATCTACGCCATCGCGGTTCTCGCGCTGAACATCCTGACCGGCGCCAGCGGCCAGTTCTCGCTCGGCCAGAGCGCGTTCTACGCCCTCGGCGCCTATACGTCGGCAATCCTCATGGAACATGTCGGCGTCAATTACGCACTGACACTCCCTGTCGCCGGCCTCGTCTGCTTCATCGCCGGCTTCCTGTTCGGCCTGCCCGCGCTGCGGCTGTCCGGCATCTATCTCGCGCTGGCGACCTTCGCCCTCGCGGTGGCGATGCCGCAGCTCCTGAAGCTCGGCGTGTTCGAACACTGGACCGGCGGCGTGCAGGGCCTTGTCGTCACCAAGCCTGATGCACCGGAAATCCTGGCCTCGCTGGGTCTGAAAGTGTCGCAGGACATGTGGCTGTACTTCTTCACCCTCGCGGTCACGATCCTGATCTACATCCTCTCGGTCAACCTGCTGAAGTCGCGGTCGGGCCGGGCCATGATGGCGATCCGCGACAACGAAATCGCCGCCTCGGCGATGGGTGTGGACGTCTCGCTCTACAAGACGCTGGCCTTCGGCGTCAGCGCCGGCATCACCGGCGTTGCTGGCGGTCTCGGTGCCATCGCCGTGCAGTTCGTCGCGCCGGATGGCTACACCATCCAGCTCGCTATTGCGCTGTTCCTGGGCATGGTGGTCGGCGGCGTCGGCTGGCTGCCGGGCTCGCTGGCCGGCGCGGCTTTCATCGTCTTCGTTCCGAATATCGCGGAACACGTCTCGAAGGGTCTGTCTGGCGCCGTGTTCGGCGTCATCCTGATCATCATCATCTTCCTGCTCCCGAACGGGGCCAGGCAACTCGCCTATTTGGCACAGGGCTTGATAGGCAAACTACGTAAACACTGAGGACCTATGAACTGCAGAAACTTTCTGCGCACCGCCGCGCTCTCGAGCGCGGCGTTTGCGTTTCTCGCCTTCTCAACTTCCGCGAATGCCCAGAAGAAATACGATACCGGGGCGAGCGATACCGAGATCAAGATCGGCAACATCATTCCCTATAGCGGCCCGGCTTCGGCCTACGGCATCATCGGGAAGATGGAAGAAGCCTACTTCAAGATGATCAACGATCAGGGCGGTATCAACGGCCGCAAGATCACCTTCGTCAGCTATGACGATGCCTACAGCCCGGCCAAGGCTGTGGAACAGACCCGCAAGCTGGTCGAATCCGACGAAGTTCTGTTCGTGTTCGGTCCGCTCGGCACGCCGTCGAACACCGCTATCATGAAGTACCTGAACGCCAAGAAGATCCCGCAGCTGTTCGTCGCCACCGGCGCGACCAAGTTCGGCGAGTACAAGACCGCGCCATGGACGATGGGCTGGCAGCCAGCCTATCAGAGCGAAGGCCGCATCTTCGCGCAATACGCGATAACCGAGAAGCCGAACGGCAAGATCGCCGTGTTCTACCAGAACGACGACCTCGGCAAGGACATGCTGAAGGGCCTCAAGGACGGCCTCGGCGAGAAGACTTCGATGATCGTGGCTGAAGACAGCTATGAAGTGTCCGAGCCGACCATCGACTCGCACATCGTCAAGATGAAGGCATCGGGCGCCGACATCTTCGTCTCGATCTCGACGCCGAAATTCGCGGCGCAGGCGATCAAGAAGGTGGCCGAGATCGGCTGGAAGCCGATGTTCTTCCAGAGCAATGTCGGCTCCTCGGTCGGCGCAGTGATGCGTCCGGCGGGTATCGACAACGCGCAGGGCGTGCTGTCGCTGGCCTATGCCAAGGACGCCATCGACCCGCAGTGGAAGGACGATGAGGGCATGAAGAAGTATCTCGACTTCCTCGCCAAATACGCCCCCTTCGCCAATCCGGCTGAAAGCTCGGCTGCCTATGGCTACGGCCAGGCGCAGACCGTGGTTCAGGTGCTGAAGCAGGCCGGCGACGACCTGACGCGTGCGAACATCATGAAGCAGGCCGCCAGCCTGAAGGACTTCGCACCCGACACGTTGCTGCCGGGCGTCAAGATCAACACTTCGGCGACCGATTTCTATCCGATCGAGCAGCTGCGCATGATGCGCTTCACCGGCGAGAAGTGGGACGTGTTCGGCCCGCCGATCGACAGCAAGCTCGGCGGTTAATCGTTCACAAAAATGCGACCGTCTTACGCTCCGTCATGGCCGGGCTTGTCCCGGCCATGACGACTGGGAAGACAGCGACAAAGCGCGTTGCAACAACTCGCGCTGGAACATTAAAACTGCTTAATAAAACAGCCCCTTACGACGAAAGTCGTGAGGGGCTTTTTCTTGCTAGTTGCAGCGGAAAAGTATTCAATCCGACGCGCCGCAGCATTCAACAAAAAACAAGAATATGCGCGGTTTTATCTAGAGATCAGGGAGATCAGAAATGCCTTCATTCAGCTCGCGTGCAATGACGTTCACGGTTGCCGCAGCCCTCAGTGCGGCCCTTGGCGGTACTGCCTTCGCCCAGAAAAAATACGACACCGGCGCCAGCGATACCGAGATCAAGATCGGCAACATCATGCCCTATAGCGGGCCCGCCTCCGCCTATGGCGTGATCGGCAAGATGGAAGAAGCCTATTTCAAGATGATCAACGATCAGGGCGGCATCAACGGCCGCAAGATCAATTACATCACCTATGACGACGGCTACTCGCCGCCGAAGGCCGTTGAGCAGGCCCGCAAGCTCGTCGAATCCGACGAAGTGCTGTTCATCGCCAGCTCGCTCGGCACCCCGTCGAATTCCGCGATTCAGAAATACATGAATGCCAAGAAAGTCCCGCAGCTGTTCGTGGCCACCGGCGCGACCAAGTTCGGCGACTACAAGGACTTCCCCTGGACCATGGGCTGGCAGCCTGCCTATCAGAGCGAATCCAGGATCTATGCGGCCTATCTGCTGAGGGAAAAGCCCGACGCCAAGATCGCGGTCATGTATCAGAACGACGATTTCGGCAAAGACATGCTGAAGGGTCTGAAGGATGGTCTCGGCGCCAAGGCGGCATCGATGATTGTCGCCGAGGAAAGCTATGAAGTGTCGGAGCCGACCATCGAGTCCCACATCGTCAAGCTGAAGTCGACCAATGCCGACACCTTTGTCAGCTTCACCACGCCGAAATTCGCTGCGCAGGCGATCAAGAAAGTGGCGGAGCTCAGCTGGAAACCGACCTTCATCCAGAGCAATGTCGGCTCTTCGGTCGGCGGCGTGATGAAGCCGGCGGGTTACGAGATCGCCCAGGGCATCCTGTCGGCGAACTACGCCAAGGACGGCGCCGATTCCAGCTGGGACAATGACGAGGGCATGAAGAAATTCTACGCCTTCCTCGCCAAATATGCCCCCACCATGGACAGGAGCGACGGCTCGGTCGTCTATGGCTATGGCCAGGCGCAGACCATCGTTCAGGTGCTCAAGCAGGCCGGTGACAACCTGACCCGCGCGAACATCATGAAGGAAGCAGCCAACCTCAAGGAATTCGCGCCCGACACATTGCTGCCCGGCGTGACCATCTCGACCTCGGCGACCGACTTCTACCCGATCGAGCAACTGCAGATGCAGCGCTTCAAGGGCGAGAAGTGGGAGCTGTTCGGCCCGATCATCGCGGGCAAGATCGACGGCTGAGTTTCTGATCTCTCCCCGCCCCAGGTTGAAGCGAAGCTTCACCAGGCGGGGAGAGATCGAGATCAGTAATAATCCCGGAACGCATCCGCGAGACTGTCGGGCTGCCAGTCGATCTGGTCCGACGCGATCGGATCGTCCGAGAGCAACGCACTCGCCTGCGTCTTGTAGTCCGGCGCCACGTAATCCGCCTGCGGCAGACCACGGCGCACGATATCCTGATAGTTCAGATAATTGTCGCGATTTCCCACGAAGGTGCACATGCATTTGGCGGGGTCGGCATAGAGATAGCGCGGGCCGTTCGGCGTGGTGTGCACGACGAAGCGATAGGCCGGCAATTTGCTCAAAGCCAGTTTGCCTGCCGCATCGTTGGCGAAGCGCGCCTTGAAGCCTGCGGACTCCATGTCGAATCCGACCTTCTGCAGCACCGGCACGCTCGGCAATTCGCGCGCCACCAGCAGCGTGACATCGAGCAGCGCCAGCACCGCGATGACAGCGAGTGCGATGCCGCGCGGGCGCCAAGCGGAAAACGTCGTCATCGTCACTGCGCGCATGTCGCGAAACCCCGGCTATGAGCGCGCATCGGCGCGCACTATTGCGCGCGACACTAACGGACCCCGCAGGCGGTGTCACGGTAGCGCTGCCGCAGCGCGCGATGCCGGTTAACAAATCCATCACGCCGCCTCGCTGGCGACGAGCGCCTCCAGAACGCGCCAATACATTTCGTCCAGTATCGCTTGCTGCTGCTCTGCATTCAGAACGCGCCGTCGTTGAAACAGAAGACAGATCGGCCGGCTGCCTGTGCAATGGTGTGCACGACGACAGGCCTTGATGACGCAAGTGCGATGGGTGCGCAGGATGTTCGCATTACCGCGCTCGATCTCCTCGATGCAGACGGCGACGATCATGTCCGACAGCCTCTTGGCCGCCAGGTCGCTCTTGTCCCTGGCGCGCTGCGCGAGATGCCAGGCGTCGTGTTGCGAGATGATCATGTGAACTCCCGTTGTGACGATGATGACTGGATATGAGTGACTTGGGTGACGGTCACGCGCCGTCCTTGCCCGCGCCTGTGCGCGTGCGTGGCGGTCCCGGTGGTCTCCCTCGAAAATGAGGGAGATGAAGCGCCGAAAGGCGCGACTTGGGTACAGTGCCGCAGCGTAGTGTCCGGATCGCCGGACAGCAGAGGCCGCGGAAACGCCTTTCGACGCTCCATCGTGGCGATTTCTGTCCCCGGGACCGTTCTTCCGGGCAAAGGCGCAGACCTCCGCAGTCCGCTTATCCCGACGGTTTCCCGCCGTTCACCAATGCCACGTCCAGCCAGCATGAGTGGCAGACCCCCGTAGTGGGGCCGGACGGTGACCCAAGGCCTCCCGAGTGCGTGAGGGAACGTCTCCCTCCCGCCCGCAGGCGCCACATCCCGCCCCGCGCTAACAAGCGTCCCTGGCAACGCCCCTCAAAGTGGGACGGGATGCAATGGAATATAATCTCTTCGAAAACAACGTCAAGGATTATTTTCAGAATTCTTCGGAGGCACCCGCCAGAGAGCCCACCTCCTGAGAGAGCGACGCAGGTGTACAGATGAATGTCGAGGCGTGATAGAAAATGGACCCGCTAACGCAGATCATGACGAAATACCTGGTTCAACATCGGGGCGCCGTTACGCCCGACGATATATGTCGCGGAATATACTCCGCCTGGCCAAGGTTCGGTGGACCGCTTTTTTCCGATGAAGAGAAGCGTCTGGGCCTGATTTTGCGCAACTGCAACTGGACCCTTCTCGGCGATGATCCTGCCGTCGGGATCGCGCAGCGTCAGTGACTGTTCGTCGCCCGTCTTCAAGCCAATTGTCCGAACATAAACGACAAGGGCTTCAGATTTCGTAGTTGGCTTGCGCTGAGAGACAGCGTCAACCTCGATCATATCGTTCGTGACTGCTTCGGTAGCGAATCCGAAGTTCAAGACTGCGCGCGGTGAATAGGCCAGACGAACCCGAGCATCGTCCGTCCATTCACTTTCAGTATGACTGCCGCAAGCGCCAGGCATCAAGCCTGCTCCAAAGGGATCGATGACCTTCCCTTCTCGCCGCACAATAAAGTGTAGATGCGGATACTCAGTTAGCCCCGACATGCCGACGGCACCGAGAACTTGGCCGGCGCGGACTGTATCTCCAGCTCTTACCAAGATGCTGTCTTTGGCCATATGGCAGTACTGGGTTTCGCGATCTCCGGAATGTCTGACAACAACGCCATTGCCGCATTCATTTCCTTTGGCTGCATCGCGCCTGTCGCCTTTCACAGGGCTGTCCGCAAGGCCATCGCGAGTTCGCAGCACCGTGCCCTCGGCGGCTACGACGACGTGAACCGGCTTCTGCTGTCCGCCATGTGACGTTAATCGAAAATCGACGCCGTTATGGCCGTCATAGGTCAATGTCCCGCACATGTAGTCCTTGGCCGAGGGACTATCGTCGATGTCTACGTAATTCTGGATGAAACACGTGCGACCAATGTCGCACGATAACGGTATGATCAAATCTCCAGCAGTCGCCGCGTGCGATATTCCTATAACGAGGGGCAGCGCTAACAATATCCCAATCTGTTGCCGATGCGCCATCTGATCACGTCTGGATGCCCGCGGGAACTCCACGATTTTACATGGATGAAGATGTGGTGATGTAGGGTGCCCCGGGCTGTCGCAACTTGAACGGTGAGAATGTTCGACTATGCAGAACGAAAAATTCCGATTGGCGATTGATTCCAACTTTCAGCATGACGCGTTTGATGTAAGTCCGTACGGTTTCTTCCGTGAAACCAAGTTCCAATCCGATGGCGCGTGGACAGCGCCCGCGGAGAATACAGCGAACAATCCGCGCCTCCACCCAACTCAAGCCAAACGCGAGAGCAATGCGCTGGGCACCGGCCTCCTCATTGAATTGAGGAACGTAGATGAGAGCAAGATTGGGATCGGTATTTCCAGGGATTGAACCGATCACAGCAAACAAAAATCGCTGCTCCTCTTGCGAGATGAGCACGGTCGATCCGACGTTCTTTTGGTTTGGATCCGAAATGATAGCGGCTCGAACAACGTCCCTGAGCTGGGTGGTGATGAGGGGGGTCGATCCCGAGAGCGTACCACCGTCGAGAGTGATGACACCTTCGCCGACAAGTCGCCGAAACCCGCTGTTCATGCTCCGAACGATCAGATTTTCGTCAATGGTCAGGGCGGGTGACTCAATGTCATCCAGCCACATTTGATGAGACTGCAGTGTGGTCTTTGTCAGATCAGCGACCGCATCCCATAGGAGCTCGATCGCGCGCCTAGCGGTAGCGAATTCTGCATCAGGAATCTGCACCTGCCACCATCCCGCAATAAAGATGGCAGTATCCCCAGAGACCGTACATACACGTCCAATGACCGAGTGGTGCCCGTAGACCGGGCGCGTTCCGATCAGCCGGCGTGCAAACCCGTTTGGCGACGTAGACGACTGATATATGAAATTGCCGTCTCCGTTGAAAGTCTCCGAGATGGATCTCGCCAACGCATCCGATGCGGGACTGGGCGCGGGTAATCCAACTGAAGTCTGATCGAGTAGATCTCCTTCTGGAGACAAGAACGCAGCGTAGCAGCGTTTGCATTCGAGCAGTCGGGCTAAGGATCGCGCAAACCACAGGTTTTGTGGCGCACTGGAATTGCGGCTGGGGCGGGGCAATGGATTCGCCGGAGTAGCTCGAAGTCTGAAGGCCAGTGAGCCGATGGTGTCAGAGCGGTCGTTTTCCTGTTGGTATCCTTGCTGCATAAATGCCTCCCAAAGAATTTGTGTGTTCAATATTCCGCCAAGGCGTCAACTCTCCCGGAAGGCACGGTGGACGCGTAGGCGCAGCGGCTGAATTAAGTACTCCGCAAATGTTCTTATGCCTGTTTCAACAAAGACTTCGACCGGAAGGCCGGGCTTCAAAGTCGTGAGATGAGGTTCGACCTCCGGTGATCGCTGCAAATCAATTTCTGCCATGTAGGATGTGACGCCGCTCTTCGTGTCAGTGAACGCATCCGCCGCGACAGCAGTCACCTGGCCTTCCAGCATGGGTCGGCGGCGAATGTTGAGGGCAATGATGCGGATACGAGCGTTCTGCCCCGCCATGACTTCCTCGCGATCCTGCGGCCGCAGCGATGCCTCGATGACGAGGCGATCCTCGATGGGCACGATCTCCATGAGTGTCTCTCGAGGCGCTAACACAGTGTTCAATTCCCTGCTGTTGAGGCGAACAACCCGTCCCGACTCCGGTGCGCGTAAATCAGTCCGCGCCAGTTGTTCACGCAATGCGCCAATCCGATGTCTGAGATCGCCGATCGATTCTCGCGTTGCGTGACTCTGTTTTGCGATATCCTGACTTTGGTTGAGACCCAGCTGTTTTCCACGATCGACGAGTTCTGCGATTTTCCCGCGTGTTTCTGCTTGCTGGGTCAGATTGCGCGTGAGTTGGGCCTGCATGTCCGCTTCCGCCCTCTTCAACGCAAGTACGCGTGGCTTTCGTGCGAGCCCTTTTTCCAATAGCGATGCTGTATCTCGTATTTCTTCCTGAAGAAACTGAAGTTGCTCTTGCAGGCTTGTCCTGCTGTTTTCGAGGCCATGGGCCGTTTCCATGAGTTGTCGGGTCTGCTGATCGATCAATTTCCGCTCGCCGGTCAATGCACTTGATCGCGTCGCGAACTCCGTCTCCTGGGTCTGAATTGCCGTCTTTGCTTCGGAGCGAGGAGAATTCCGTAATTCGTCAGGAAATGAAATAGCGGTGGACTGCATTTGTTCAGCGAGTAACCGTGCATCCAGCGAGAGATCAGCAAACAATTTTGTCTCTAATACGCCAAGGCTTCCCTCAACTTGGGTCGTATCGAGTTTTGCAACGATCTGACCGGCCTCGACTTGCTCGTTCTCGCGGACATAAATGGTCTTCAATATCCCACCGTCGAAATGTTGCACCGCCTTCCGCTTGGATTGGACCTTTATGATACCGGGAGCGATGACGGCGCTGCGCAGCGGGACGAATGTAGCCCAAAGGCCGAATCCGCCGAATTGAATCGCTAAAAGGAAGGCTCCCCATTTTATGAGTCGTCGGGCATCGGACCTGGGTTTCTCCAGGATTTCGTGGCTGCTCGTTGCACCGAGTAAAAGTTCGTGGACGTGAGTTGTCACAATTCCTGCTCCTAGCCAGATAGCAGTTGCGGGCGGTCGGGCTGACGCGGACCCCGGCGTAAAGGGAGCCCCGCTGTGTTGCTGGGTAGAACTTCCGAAACGGGACCGAAGGCGACCTGCGTGCCGTCGCGGAGCAGCAATACGTGATCCGCAATCGTCAGGAGGCGTGGCCGGTGGGTCACGATCAGGAAGGTTGCGCCCTGCGATCGTGCGCTCAATATCGCAGTGCACAGCGCTGCCTCCCCATCCGGATCGAGATTTGCGTTGGGCTCGTCGAGCAGTATCAGTTTACGGTTGCCGAAGAAGGCTCGTGCCAAGCCGATGCGCTGTCGCTGGCCACCAGAGAGGCGATGACCGTCGCGACCGATCTGCGTTTGATACCCGGCCGGCAGTGCCAGAATCATCTGATGCGCGCCAGCCAGAGTTGCCGCCATGACGATATCTTCGTCGCGCGGACTCTCCTCAAATCCCGAGATCGCTTCAGCAACGGTACCGGCGAGCAATTCGACATCCTGAGGAAGATAGCCGATGTAGCTTCCGAGCTGATCGGGGTGCCAGCTCTCCAGCAACGCGTTGTCGAGCCGGATTTCACCGACGCTGGGCTTCTCCAAGGCGGCCGCCATCCGCAAGAGAGTGGACTTGCCCGCGCCGGTCGGACCAACGACCACGACGATCTCGCTGGGCCTGCATCGGAAGGCAATACCTCTCAGGATCGAACGTCTCGCCTGCGGAATGGTGAAGCCGACACCATTGAGTTCCAGTAAGCCATTTGGGGCAGTGAGGCGGGTCCGATGAGGTTGCTTCAACACCCATGTCGCCGCGGCGCTGACGCGTTTCCATGCCTCCTGCGCCGCGGTCACCCCGCGCCAGGCAGAGATAAGGCTCTCCATCGGTTGCAGGGTTCGGCTGACCATGATCGAGCTCGCGATCAGGCTGCCGGCGAGTACCTCGTTTTGCAGTACAAGCCAGGCACCACATCCGATAGATAGTACTTGCAGGGTAGACCTCACCATGCGTGCCGCCGATGCGATCGCGGCGACCCGTTCACTGGCGCGAACGACAGGAGATAACGCCTCATCATTGGCGCGCATGAAGGCGCGGATGGCGCCTCCAGTCCAGCCCATGGCCCTGATGAAGTTGCCGTGTCGTACGATGCCATCCATTAGCATCTGACAACGTGCGGCTGCACCGCTCGCTTCATTGACCTCCGCCCGGGCAATACAGCTACTCACATATCCCATGATCGACAGAACGACCGCGCCAGTCAGCGCAATAGCACCGTAGTAGGGATGGATGAGAAAGAGGATAAGTATGAAGACGGGAAGAAACGGGGCATCGACCAACGTAATGACAGCGCCGCCTGAAAAGAAGTTCCGTAGCTCCCGAACTTTCACCAGATCATGCGTCGAGCCTTCGCGGCGTCGCGCCGGATCGGCAATGGTTGCCTCCAGGATTAGCGGTGCGATGCGCTGTTCGAAGGTGACGGCGAACCGGCTGAGCAATCGAAATCGAATGACGTCGAAGAAGGCGCTGAAGATCAACGCCGCAATTCCGAGGGAGGTCAGGCCGATGAGAGTCTCGATGCTTCCGCTGCTGATGACCCGGTCGAAGACCTCGATGGAGTAGAAGGGTAACACAAGCAGAAGGATGTTGGCCGACACGCTGAAGACGACGACCCACACGAGCGTGGTTCGCCCTGGAACGGCGCTGACAACAGATTCTGCTCGGGCCGAGTGAGCCAGACGCATAGTGACTGCCTAATTGCGCAAAATGCGTAGGGCGGCAACGTGCCGCCCTACGTCGTCAATAATCAGACAACTTCGATAGCGGTGTAACCCGCTGCGTTATTTATGTCCTCGATCGAGGCATAGGGGGTTCCTCCGCCCGTAATGCCATCGAGGGTGATGGTTCCGAAGCCGAAATCCAGCGTGGTATTGGTACCATCGTCGTCGACGACCACCGTTGTCGGGTCATAGCCAGGCGCCGCATCGATACTGATGGTGTCACCGTCAGCGAAACTAAGATCGGTAACTTCGTCATCACCGAAGTCCGCGCCCGTACCATCGCCAGCGTTGATCGCGTCGGTTCCGGCGCCTCCTGTAAGCACGTCATCACCGATACCGCCGTTCATCGCGTCAGCGCCGTTACCGCCGCTCAGCTCATCGTCGCCCGCTGCGCCGTTGAGCGTGTCATTTCCTGCACCGCCGGCCAGCGTATCGTCACCGTCGCCGCCTTCAAGCGCATCCGCTCCATTGCCGCCGGCAAGCGTATCGTCGCCTGCATCGCCGTTTAACGTATCGACGCCGGTGCCACCGGACAGTTCGTCTGCCCCGTCGCCACCATTAGCGACGTCATCGCCAGCGCCGCCTTCGATTGTGTCGTCACCGGCGTCACCTGCCAGCAGGTCGTTACCCGCACCGCCATCCATGACGTCGTCGCCCGCTCCACCATTAAGTGTGTCGTTTCCGGCGTCGCCGTTCATGATATCGTTCCCGTCATCGCCATTGAGGGTGTCGATACCATCGCCTCCGTTCATGGTGTCGTTACCGGCACCGCCATTCAGCGTGTCATCACCGAGACCGCCATTCACCGTATCATCACCCAGGCCGCCACTGGCGGTATCATTGCCGTCGCCGCCTTCCAGCGTGTCATTGCCGAGCCCGCCGGTCAGGGTATCGTCGCCGGCATCACCATTGATGGTATCATCGCCCACCCCGCCAGACAGGACGTCAGCACCATCACCACCATTCAATGTGTCATCGCCAGCAGCGCCTGCGAGTGTATCATCGCCTGCGCCCCCCGAGAGAACGTCATTTCCAGCACCGCCGTCGACGTTGTCATTTCCGTCGCCGCCATCGATCGTATCCGCCCCGGCGTTGCCGGAGAGATCATCATTCCCTGAGCCGCCATTGATCGTATCGTCCCCCGCGTCGCCGCTAGCCGTATCATCTCCAGCGCCACCGTCGATCGTATCAATGCCAGCGCCGCCACTGATCTGGTCGTTTCCGTCTCCTCCGAGAATGGAGTCGTCTCCCGCGTTGCCGTTCAAGGTGTCGTTGTCGACGCCACCATCGATCGAGTCGTTACCGGCTCCACCGTTGATCGTGTCATCACCGCCGAGGCCTGAGAGAGTGTCATTACCCGGGAGCCCATTGATCGTATCCGCAACTGGGGTTCCGTCCAGAATGTCGTCACCTGGTGTACCATTGATCAGTGCCATGATTGCCACTCCATGATGATGTCGCGCTTCTAACGCGACTACGCTTCGCGCTGAACATAGATGCATGATCCTAGCTATCCCCTCGACAACCGGAGATCGCTGACACCGAGCGTGTCGATCGAGCGAATTTTGCGCAATCCCCATGTGGGGACAAAATGCAGCGCGTGATAGGGAAAGCTATTGCGTAAATGTTCGCTCAGGATTCATCTGAAGGACAGCCCTGCTGCCGTAACTCAAGTTCGACAATAATGCTCTGAGGCCATGATTAAGCGCGTCGAGCGTGCAATCTGAAGATGAAGGGCAGAGCAAAACTCTAACTATCCGGTATTCTTACGGATTACAGAGTGCTCTCGCGCGTGGCTCGTGACGACTGCTCCATCTAGCCGAGTGCCTTCGTCTACTTCAGCCATAATCTCGTTAATCGTCTCAATAGGTCTTGCAGAAAGGAAGGATGACGCGAAGCTCATGTGCGTGAAACTGGCTTAACGCCAACAATGTGCAACGCCCGTCCCAAGTATATTATCCTGGAATCGATCTATCCTACGAGTGTCACATGTAATCGGCATCGTGTCGCACATCGACGAGCTGCTCGACCGCAACATCGGTGCCGGGTATCCAATTGGTCGATTTGAAGCCGCTCACGCATGCGGCAATCCCTTGCGACATTAAGATAGCTCACGTCCGCTTCTGGTGCCAAACCGACAATCGGTAACGGACGATGTCGGCCGCTTGCCATGAGCGAGACAAGACCTTTGTGGCGGTCAACTTACTCTGAACTACACTTTCGAGAGATTTTTGCAGCGGCTCCTTTTCGAATCTGCAGCGCTCCTGTCGACAGGTGACATCAATCCAGAGCGACGCAGCCCCTAGAAGCCGCATGTCCCGCGGCATCCGGGTCGCTCTGCACGGTTGATCTGAGAGATCAAGCGCGTACTTCGAAGATCATATTGAAGGGTGTCTCAGTCGCGCGGCGGAAGCGCTTGAATCCTGCCTCAGTCGCGACCTGACGCAATTTGCTTTCACCTGCCTGGGCACCGAGCCCCAAGCCCACCTCCTGAGAGAGCGACGCGGGTGTACAAATGAATGTCGAGGCGTGATAGAAAATGGACCCGATCGGGTTGAGATTATCCTTGAGATTGTCATGAGCAAATGGCTCGACGATCATCCACGACCCGTCTTTGGCCAGTGTTTCCTTGACATGCTTGCCCGCACCAACGGGGTCGCCCATGTCATGCAGGCAATCGAAGAAAGCGACCAGATCGTAGTCTTTTGCCGGAAAATCCTTGGCACTGGCCTGCGCGAATTCAATTCGGTCTCCGACCCCCGCTTCCTGGGCCAGGACCTTCGCGCGATCGATCGAAGGTTTGTGGTAATCAAACCCGAAGAACCTGGATTTGGGGTACGCCTGCGCCATCACGATGGTCGAGGCGCCGTGGCCGCATCCGACATCGGCCACCTTGGCGCCAGCTTTCAATTTGGCTTCGACGCCTTCGAGCGTCGGAATCCAGTTTGAGACCAGATTGGCGTTATAGCCCGGCCTGAAGAAGCGTTCGGTGCCCGAGAAAAGGCACTTCGAATGCTCATGCCAGCCAACGCCCTTCCCTGTTCGAAATGCTTCGGCGACCTTGGGTTCGTCGAGATAGGTGGACTGCACGACATCGAATGCACCGGCGAAGAAAGCTGGCGACCCTTCCTCGGCGAATGCCATCGCTTGTTCGGCCGAGAGCGAGAACGCGTTCTTTTCAGGGTGATAATCGATGTAACCAGAGGCGGCTTGGCCGGAGAGCCACTCGCGGACATAACGCTCATGCAGGCCGGTCTTCTTGGCAAGCGCCGACGGCGTGAAGATATCTCCATCCGCCATTGCCTTGTAGAGGCCGAGACGATCGCCGAGCAGTATACTGGCACCGCCGAGTGAAATGCCGAGGTCGTTGACCAGCTTTCCTACGAGTGCGTTCAGCTTTTCAGGATTTGGTTCACGCATTGCAGCATCCTCCACTTTGTGAAGAACAGCCCTCGTTCTAGTTAAGCACGACTGGCGAATTACAAGTGGGCGCCGAGCGCCACGCGATGTCAGATTGAGAATTATGCGGAATTGTCCGCTGCTGGCGCAATACCCGCGTTCCCTCTAGACTTGCTTCCGCGAAGTTTTGAAATTGCCGCTCAATTTTCACGAATTCTCGGGGGAAATTATCCTTGGCCGAAAGTGGGATTGCGAATATTCGCGCAGTACTGTTGTCAAAGCCCCGCCCGGTCGGGTGGGATCAGCGCCGGCAGCGACTTGATGAAGTCGGGTCGATCTGGCCGGTGGCCGACGATGTCGCGTTGCGGACTGTCGATTGCGGAAATGTCGCGGGGGAATGGTCCTTCTCACCGGGGGCAGATACGACGCGCGTGCTTCTGTATTTTCATGGCGGCGGTTTTTGTTCGGGATCAATCCTCAGTCATCGACGCCTCGTGACAGAGGCGGGGCGGGCTGCTGGCATAAGCACCCTGGCGATTGACTATCGGCTCGCGCCGGAAAATCCGTTTCCTGCCGCTCACGACGACGCGATGAGCGCTTGGCGATATCTGCGCCAGCAGGGCATAGACGCCAGCAATATCGTAGTTGGCGGTGACAGCGCTGGCGGCAATCTCACAATTACCCTGATCAACGCCTTGCGCAGAGCCAATGAAGAGTCGCCGGCATGCGCTTGGCTTATTTCGCCCTGGACCGATCTTTCAATGTCCGGGACGACGCTACAAAGCAAGGATCAGATCGATCCGATCATCCACCGTGGCTACCTCGAGGAACTGGCTGACGCCTTTGCTCCGGCATCGCTCGACCGCAGGAGCCCGTTTCTGTCTCCGCTGTTCTCGAACCTCATCGGATTTCCACCAACACTCATTCAGGTCGGGTCAGCCGAAACTTTGCTCGCAGACTCGACGCGTTTCGCGGAGGCTGCCGCAATAGCCAACGTCGCGATGACGTTGGAGGTATGGCCCGACATGATCCATGCATGGCCTCTGTGGAATGGCGGTCTTACAGACGCAAGGTTGGCGCTCAGGTCAGCTGGACAATTCATCAAGCATCAATTGTCTGATCTAGTTCAAATCAGTTCCAAGTCTTCGTGATTCATGATTCTTCACTCTGACATCGGAGGGAGTTCGCCGCATCGGGACATCAAGGCGCCATTGCCGCCACGACACTACGGACGGCACTGCGCGCATTCGGAAGGCGGCATCGCAACCTCAGCTCTGATGCGGGCCTTGCATGATTTTCATGGCATCCTTCACGTGGCGCCACTCGTTTGCTTCTTCCACCTGACCTTTTTGCTCGCATGTCAGTGCATTCTGAGCGGCATGAGCGATTGCCACCGCACCGTGCCGATCAAGCATCTGCCGGGCGATGGTGTGGACTTGAGTTTCGGACATCATTTGCTTTCTCCTGATTTTCACGAGTCAAGGAGAACCGGTCCTGCTGTAACCGAACCGGCCCGGTGTCTCTGAAAACGGTGGAACAGCCAAACTCGTTCCCGGAAAAAACAACCGGCCGCGCGCTGGCATGGGCCGGCCGTCTATCGCGACCGCTTTGCCATGAATTTCAAACTTGAATTGCGATCGGGCAAAGCATTGTGCACCGCAAATCAATCATCCGATGTTAAACATCGGATGATTGCATTCATTCCAAAAACGTGAGATAGGCCACTGAGCAAACAAGCGGGGAAAGAACACTCGTGGCACGAAGTCCTACGAAATCGCTGGAGCGGGGAAGCAAGCCAGGCCGCATCAATTCGGTCTTGACCACGCTCGGCTGCGAAATCGCGCAGGATATTATCCCTATTGGCGCAACCCTCCCCCCGGAGCCGGAACTGGAGGCGCGCTTCGGTGTCGGACGCGGCGTCATCCGGGAAGCGATCAAAACCCTTGCTGCGAAAGGAATGGTCAGCGTCCGTCCGCGTTACGGTACGCACGTTTTGCCGCGCCGCGACTGGAGCCTGCTCGATCGCGATGTGCTGGGATGGCTGGTCGGCGGCGGCGAACCGGACCGCGATCTTCTGATGGCGATTCAGGAAGTCCGACTGATCATCGAGCCGGCAGCAGCCGCGCTCGCGGCAACGCGGAGCACCAAGCAGGACAGGTTGCGCATCGAGGCCGCACTCGTCGGCATGGAAACCTCGCACGATCAGGAAAGCGCCATCAAGGCGGACAAGGCATTCCACCTCGCCATTCTCGATGCGACACATAACCCCGTGTTGCAGGGTTTTCGCGGCGCCATCGATACCATTCTGAGCGCGGTGTTTCTTGTCGCGGTCGGCAGCCCCGGCTGGTTCGAAGACAATCTGCCAAACCACGCGGCCGCCGCGCGCGCGATCGCCGCGGGCGATGCAAAGAAGGCCAAGACCGCCATGGAACAGGTGCTCGGCTACACGCAATTCAAGCTCTCGAAGCGTCGCGCGACTGCGACGCCTGAAGGCATAACGCGGGTCTCAACCGCGGCGACGAAAAAAAGAAAGAGGAAGCCCCATGTATCGTGACATGATTGGATCGACGCACGTTCTTGCATCGCCGGAAATCGCCGTCGTCGCCATTCCCGAGGACGAACGGGTCTGGGTGCCGCAGGCGCCGGATGTCTGGTTTCGTCCGCTGATGCTGAACACACGACAAGGGCAGTGGTGCAATCTGCTGCGCGTGCGACGCGCCGGCGTGCTGTCGCGGCATCTGCATCCCAATCCGGTGCATGGCTTCGTGTTGCGCGGCAAATGGTTCTACCGCGAACACCAGTGGGTGGCGACGGAGGGCTCCTATGTGTTCGAGCCTCCGGGCGAGATCCACACGCTGATCGTTCCAGAAGACGTTCCGGAGATGATCACCTTCTTCAACATCCAAGGCTCGATGCTGTATCTCGACGAGAACAACAAGCACGTCGGTTATGAGGACGTCTTCACCAAGATCGATATGTGCCGCGCCCACTACGAGTCCGTCGGCCTTGGCCGTGACTACGTCGACCAGTTCGTGCGCTAATGACAGACGGTGCCAACATGATCGAGGAGACGCCGTCAGCCGAATGGGCGTCGATCTGGTACGCGGGAAAACGCGTGCTGGTGACGGGCGGGACGTCAGGGATCGGCGCGGGCCTCGCGCGCGGCTTCGTTGAGGCCGGCGCGGAGGTCATCGCGACCGGCGTGAATGCTGCGGAGATCGAGCGGGCACGTTCGGATTCGGTGCTGCGCGAGGCTCAGGCGCATCAGCTCGACGTCCGCGACGACAGCGCGATCAAGTCCCTTGTCGGCTCGCTCGGCGAACTCGATGTGATCGTCAATTGCGCCGGCGTCATTCGTCGCAGCGAAGAACTCGACCCCGCGGTTTTCCAGTCGGTGGTCGATATCAATCTCAACGGCACCATGCGGATGTGCGCCGCCGCGCGGCCACTGCTGGCGCGCTCCAAGGGCGCGATCGTCAATCTGGCATCCATGCTGTCATTCTTCGGTGGCGGTCTCGTTCCCGGTTATGCCGCCAGCAAGGGCGGTATTGCACAACTGACGAAATCGCTGGCGATCGCCTATGCGAATGACGGCATTCGCGTCAACGCGATCGCGCCAGGCTGGATCGCGACGCCGCTGACGACCGATCTGCAGGCCAGCCCGGAACGTAGCCAGGTCATTCTGGGGCGCACGCCCTTGGGCCGTTGGGGCAAACCATCGGACCTCTTGGGTGGCGTGCTCTATCTGTGTTCACCAACGGCATCTTTCGTGACGGGGACGATCCTCGTCATCGACGGCGGATATGCCGTGACGTGACCAGGACGGCGGCGAAGTGCCGCCGTTCGCAGACGAGATTTGAGTACTAAACTGCGTAGCCGAGAGCCTCGCAGATAAAAATAAAACGGCCAGAACGCTGGTCAAAGGGAGGTCGCGTGCTCGTTGCGCCCGGTCAAAAAGTGCGGTCACGCGTCGCCTGGCGCGGCATGAACTCGCTGGTGGGCGCAGCCTTGTTCGTGGCGCCCTTGCTGGTGCTCGTCGCCATCTGGGCGATCGTGGTCCCGCTGTTCAATGTCAATCCGCGGATTTTTCCGTCGGTCGGCTCGGTGGCCGAAGCAGCGGTTGCCGCGATCGGCGATGGCTCACTCATCCGCCATGTCGGCGCGAGCATGCTGCGCGTCGGACTTGGCACGTTCCTCGGCGTGCTCGTCGCCGTCCCGCTTGGCGTCGCCATGGGCGTGAGCCCTGCGGTCTCGGCGTTCCTGACGCCACTATTTCGCTTCTTCTCGGTGCTTGCCGGCATCGCCTGGATACCGATCGCGACATTGTGGTTCGGCTACGGCTTCGGCGCCATCATCTTCGTGATCTTCAACGCCGTCTTCTTTGTGGTCGCCTACAACACGCTGCTCGGTGTCTCCACCATTCCGATGACGATCCGCAATGCGGCCGCCTCGCTCGGTGCCGGACGATGGGCCTTGCTTACCGAAGTGCTGCTGCCGGGTGCGCTCCCCAATATCGTGACAGGCGTGCGCACCGGGCTCGGCTTCGCGTGGCGCGGCCTGATCGCGGCGGAGATGATCGCGACCAATGTCGGACTTGGCTACATGCTGTTCGTCGCCCGTGACTTCTATCGCACCGAAGTGATCGTGCTCGGGATGATCGTCATCGGCGTGTTGTGGCTATTCATCGACCGGTTGCTGCTCGTTCCGCTGGAACGCGCGACGATCGAGCGATGGGGACTGGTGAGGCGCACATGAACATTGCACTGAAATTCTGGAGCGGCTACGTGCGCGCGACGCATCGGTGGCCAATTATCGCGACCATCGTGCCGTTTATTCCCGTGGTGGCGATCTGGAGCATTGTCGCCAATTCAGGCATGTTTCCGCGCGCCTTCTTCCCGGCGCCGGTGGATGTGATACGGTCGTTCATCTCCCTCACCTACAAGGGAATTTTGCCGGACTATCTGCAGGACAGTCTGATCCGGCTGCTGTTCGGCGCAACCATCGGCGTCGCGCTGGGCATTCCGCTCGGCATCCTGATCGGCTCCAGCCGCCTCGCGCATCGCATCTGCTGGCCGGTGCTGCTGTTCTTTCAAGCCATCGGCGATATTGCGTGGCTGCCGATCCTGCTGATCTGGTTCGGCTTCGGCCTCACCACCATGACCTTTGTCATCGTCTACACCGTGCTGTTTCCGATCGTGCTGAGCACCGTGCTCGGCGTGCAGTCGGTACATCGCGATCTGGCCCGTGCGGCGCAGAGCCTCGGCGCGTCACCGATGCGGGTGTTGTGGGAAGTGACGCTGCCCGGCGCCTTGCCGAACATCATTACCGGCCTGCGCAACGGCCTCGGCTATGGCTGGCGCGCGCTGATCGCGGTGGAGATCATCGTCGGCACCAGCGGCATCGGATTCATGATGTTCGATGCACGCCGCGCCGGCTCAACGGTCGAGATTCTGCTCGGCATGATCGTTCTCGGCACTCTTTGGTACATCGTCGATGCCTGGATCCTTGCGCCGATCGAGCGCGCAACGGGCCAGCGGTGGGGATTGGTTACGTCATGAAAACACTGTCGCTCAAAAATCTTCGCAAGACCTATTTCGATCCCTATGCGGGATCGCAGGTCACCGCCGTCCAGGACGTCTCGCTCGACGTCGAGCAGGGCGAATTCGTCTCCGTCGTCGGTCCCTCCGGCTGCGGCAAAACGACGATCCTGAACATGATCGCGGGCTTCATCCCCTATACGGGCGGTGAAATCCTGATTGACGGTAATCTCGTCAAGGGACCGGGTCCGGATCGCGGCGTTGTTTTCCAGTCGTTCGCCCTCTTCCCGTGGAAGACGGTGCTGGAGAATGTCGGCTTCGGCCCGAAGATGCGGGGCGTACCAAAGGACGAGCGCGACCGCACTGCTCGGGAATATCTCGCGCTCGCCGGTCTCTTGCATGCCGCGGATCGCTACCCGAACGAATTGTCCGGCGGCATGCAGCAGCGCGTCGGCGTCGTCCGCGCGCTGGCCAACAATCCGGCCGTGCTGCTAATGGACGAGCCGTTCGCCAGCGTCGATGCGCAGACCCGCATGACACTGCAGGAGGAGCTGACGCGGATCTGGCAGGAGCGCAAGCCGACCGTCATTTTCATCACACACGATGTGGCCGAGGCCGTGTTTCTTGCGAACCGCGTTGTCGTGCTGTCCAAGGGCCGTGTGCTCGATCAGATCAAGGTCGATCTTCCGCGTCCGCGCGTCTGGGATCAACTGATCGAAGATGAAACGTTCAAGCGTCTATCGGCGCAGGTGCTGCAAATGGTGCGGGCCGCATGAGTATTGCGCGAGATGTCATTCGTTCGACCCGCGGGCGTGTGGTGCTCGCTGTCATCGCCGTGTGGGCCGCGTTTCAGGGCTGGCTAAGCATCGAGGCGCCGGGCAAGATTTCCAAGGAGCTCGCCGGCGCGTCCGACAAGGTCAATATCCAGATCGATATGCCGTTTACGCCGGAGCGTTTTCACGTTCTGGCGTTTCAGAAGTATGGGCGGATCGCCGGAGCCGACGATCATTCCATCGGACTAAGGGGTGTGAAACGAACGGACCTCAACGCGGTTGCCCGGCCTTACTGGGTCACGAGCGTGGGGCCAATCAAGGAGGAGGACTGATTTTGAAACGCATATTATGGGCTTTAACTGCGGTGATGCTGGCTTGCGTGCCGGCACAATCGCAGACATTGACGAAACTGAATGTCGGTATGGTCAGCGCCATCGACATGCTGGCGATCCCGGTGGCACTGGAGCGCGGTTACTTCGAGAAGCAGGGTCTCGATGTCACCATTGCGCGCCCCTACGCGACCGGCGTTGATGCGCTGAATGCGCTGCAGGCTGGCGAGACCGAGATTCTGCAGGTCGGCGTTCCGATGATCGGCGCCGTGCTGCGCGGCATGGATCTCGTGGCGCTCGGCAATTACAGCGGCAGCGCCACCAAGTCCGGTTCGGATGCGACCATGGCGATCATTGCCCGTGAGGGATCGGGCATCGTCAAGGGTGACCTCAAGAGCCTCAAGGGCAAGAAGATCGCGACCTCCTTCGGCACGATCAACCATCTCTATATCCTGGCACTGCTGGAAAAGGCCGGGCTCAAGCCCGACGACGTCCAGCTGGTCAACACGCCGCCGCCGGATATGACGGTCGCGCTGCTCGCCAAGGGCATCGATGCGTTTTCCGGCTGGGATCCGTGGCCGATCATCGCGCAGAAGGACGTCCCCGGTGCCTTCGAAGTAATCCGCGGCGGTGATGTCATCGCCTATCTCGGCTATGTCGTCTCGCTTCGGTCCTGGGTCGAGAAAAATCCGGAATCGACGGAGAAATTCCTGGCCGCGACCTCACAGGCCGACCAGTGGATGCGCAAAAATCCCAAGGCCGCCGCGCAGATCGGCACCCGCTGGATTCCCGGCCTGAAGCCGGAGATCGCCGAAGCCGCCATGGAATTCAATGTCCAGCAGCTTGATCGACGTCTTTCGGCAAATAGCTACAAGGCACTCTGGAGCGCGCAGGACCGGCTTCAGCGGTTGGGCGTGCTGAAGGCGACATTCGACGTCAACAAGAACATCGACGCCAAGCCGATGCTGAACGTCATGAAAAAGCATCCCGAACTATTCGCCGATCTGCCACCCATTCCGGCTGACGTCGCGCTCGGACCGGACTTCACGTTCAAGCCCTGAATATAGGAGGCGGTCTGCCCAATTGCGGACCGCCTTTTTTGATCGATGTATCAGTCGAAAACACTAGCTAGCAGCGACGTGCTTTGCGACTGGCTCACGTTTACCCGCAACGCTAACTGCAACTAAGCCAGTCCCAGACCGCCATCAACAGCAACAACCTGGCCCGTCATCCATTCCGAAGCGGGACTCGAAAGCCTCACGATCCATTCCGCCAGATCGTCAGGAACGCCGCGCCGCCCGAGCGGTATGCGCGCACGCTCCTGTTCCTTGATTGCCGCAGCCTGTTCCAGGGAGAGCCCCATCATGCCAGTCAACGCGCCTGATTCCGTGGGCCCTGCCGCCACGGCGTTCACGCGTATGCCGAGTGGTGCAAGCTCCAGCGCCCAGCAGCGGGTCAAATGCTCCAAGGCCGCCTTGCTGGCGGCGTAATGAGACAGTCCAGCCACCGGCTTGTGACCGAAAGTGCTCGAGACATTAACGATCGTCCCCCGTGTTGCCCTTAGGTGAGGAAGAGCAGCAGAGGCGAGGAGACTTGGGCCGAGCACATTGACGGAAAAAATGTCCATGATCCGATCGGCTGTCGCGTCTGCCAGCGGAAGGATGGCACCTGCGCCCGCGTTGTTGACCAAGGCATCAACCCTGCCCCAAAGATCGACCGTCTTGGCGATTGTGCGCTTGGCATCTTCGGCGGAGGCTGCATCCGCCACCATGCCGGCTATGTTCGCATGCTCAGCAATCGTTTCTTCAATTGGGCCTAGGCGACGACCCGTTACGAACACCTTGTTGCCTTCCCTTGCGAAGCGCAGCGCCGCCGCCCTCCCTATGCCGGAGCTGCCGCCCGTCACAATCACGACCTTTTCACTCTGCATTTTCAATCTCCTTCTTGCCAAGATGACGCGGCTTGGCCCCACAACTCTGCAGTCCTTCTGAATCGGCGCTGCTAAAACCAGGGCGCGCACTCATTAGCGAAGAGAACGCGCCCCGGTCCTAACCCGGCAAACGATCAGTAGTCCCAGGAGATCGGAACCCAGCGAAACGCGTCGCCATCGATCGCCACGTGGCCGGCGGACGGGAATGGCAGATGGGTCGCGACCAACAATTCGCCTGTTGCCGCCAGCTCCCGCAACAGACGGGTCCGCACGCGCGCTGCCTCCTCGGGGTCGTGCTCGAAGCCGTTGTGCCAATCGGGTTGGTCAAACCCGACTGTGAACACGGCGTCGCCGGCGAAGGTCAGCGCGTCACCGCCGGATGCCAGGCGGACGACACTGTGTCCGGGCGTGTGGCCGCCGGTCCGACGCACGACGACTCCCGGCGCCAGTTCGTGCTCGTCCGTGAATGTCCGAAAATGCTTTCCATATTCGGCCATGAACCGCTTGGCGGTCGCCCGCAGCGCGTCCGGGAATCCGGGCGGCATTTGGGTGTGAGAGAAATCGGGCGCTTTCCAGAATTCGACCTCGGCGGCAGCCACGTGGATTCGCAGATCCGAACGCAACTGATCCTTCACCCCTTCGACGAGCAGTCCGCCGATATGGTCCATATGCAAGTGCGTCAGCACGATATCGGTGACGCATGCAAGATCGATCTCGGCAGCGGCCAATCGCTGGATCAGTTGTCCGGCCCGCGGCAAATGCAGGTCCGGGTCCAATCCCAGCCCGGCGTCGACAAGAATGGTCTGCTCGCCGCTCTGCACGACGACCACGTTTAGTGGCCAGTCGAAAGCGTCCGGCGGCAGGAACATGTCGCGCATCCAGGCGGCCCGGACGGCGGGGTCTGCGTTATGTCCCAACATGGAGGTTGGGAGTGGCAGCACGCCATCGCTAACCACCAGCACGTCGATGTCGCCGATCTTCACTGCATAGCGCGAGGGGACCAGTTCGTTACGCCCCGACTTGACGGGGGCTGATGTCGTATCAAGGTTCATGTGTTTCTCCTTCTGAGTATTTTGCTGGGTATTTTGCTGAGTGTCTTTCCGAGTGGCTTGAATCGTCTGTGTCATCTGTGGGTCCTCCTGGTTGATCGGTTGCGAGAGCTGGCCGCGCTCCTGCATGGAGCACGGTCCTTTCTTGTGTGAGGGGCTAGACTTCGGTCACATGCTCCGGATCGGCCGAGGCGAGAGCGGCGGCACGCTCGGGCTTCGGCGGATAAATCCAGACGGTGTTGATTTCCTTCTTGGTTTTCTTGGCGACGTCGCCAACCATCTCGACCTTGCGGTCCCAGCCGCGCGTGAACAGTGCGCCGGCTTCGCCGAGGTCGAGACAGGTGACGTAGGCCTTCTGGTGATATGGCCTGGTCGCCATGCGCAATAATTCGGCGGCGGCATTGTTGCCGGCAAAGGCGCCCATCCGTGTCGCATGCTGGCACGACATCAGCGCGTAGTTACCGACATCGTCGCTGGCCGCTCTGGCGGCGTCACCGGTGGCAAAGACGCCAGGTACCGAGGGTACGCGCAAATCGCGGTCGACCAGCAGCCGGCCGAAATTGTCGCGCTCGGCGGGGATCTGCGTGGTCAGCGGCGCAGCGCGAATGCCTGCCGCCCAGATCACGGTCTCGGTTTCGATACGTTCGCCGTCGGACAGTGTGATCCCGGAGTTATCCAGCGAGGCAACCCCGGCACCGAGCCGGGTCTCCACACCGAGCTTGCGCAGCGCCTCCTCGATGATGGGACGCGGACTCTCGCCCATGTCGGGAGCGATCGCACTGTTTCGTTCGACAATGATGACGCGCGGCCGGGCGTCCTTGCCGAGGATCGCGCGAAGCCGCGTCGGGATTTCGGTCGCTGCTTCGATTCCCGTGAAGCCGCCGCCAGCTACGACGATGGTGTCGCGTCCGTTCGATGCCGGCCGATCGGCTAGGCCATGCAGATGCTTGTCGAGCGCGATCGCATCGTCGAGATTGTCGACGCTGAAACCATGCTCCGCGAGGCCGGGAATATTCGGACGAAACAACCGGCTTCCGGTCGCCACGACCAACCGATCGTAGGAGAGCGACTGTCGCTTATTGTTGGCGGTCGCGACCTGCACCGTGCGGGATGCGGTGTCGATTGTCTCGGCGCTGCCTTTGATATAGACGACGTCGACGGCCTTGAGGACATCCAGCAAAGGCGCCGTCAAGGTTTCGGGCTTCGGCTCATAGAGCCGCGGGCGAATGACCAGTGTCGGCTCGGGTGCGACCAGCGCAATCTCGAGCTCTTCGGGCGAAACGCCCTTGATGTCGCGCAGGCGGGCTGCGGACAATGCGGCGTACATGCCGGCGAAGCCGGCGCCTATGATGACTATTCGCATGTGATGTTCTCCTTGGGTTTAAGTTGCTCGGCAGTACGCGCGTCACCGCCGCCGCTTCTCACCTGCGGCAAATTTGTTGCGATCAACGATGACGCGAAGACGGGAAACGACGAGGTGGGCCCCTATGGAGGGGTACAGTCCAGCATCGACGCCAGTTGCATGGGACGTTCACATTCGGCGCGGCAGATTCGCGGAACCAGCGGCCGGTCACGATGAAAGATGATCGGCTGTGCGAACGTCAGCGGCCGGTCGTTCAAAGCCTGGATGTCGTCGCTCACGATAATGGACAACGAAGGGGTGCTGTCTTGCGCGGTCTGCGCTGGCTTCTCGGCTTCTTCGCCCGTCGATGTCGTCAGTCGAATGGTCAATGAAAGTCCATATATCAGAGAGCTCGTGACGACTCTCCGTCGCGGTATCATTGCAAGTGGGTCGACGAAGGTCTTCCAGGCCATTGTCTGTCTCCGTCCGTTATTGGCGTGGGCACGGTGATGATCTAGCTGATCGGATCTGCAACTGCCCCAGAGCGATTGACGTACCTGTCGAGAGATTGCGGCTAACGCGTCCGTCGGCGCCAATCGCTTGGACTTTCGCCGGTCAGCTTCCTGAACGCCGCTGCGAAGGCTGTCTGCGAGGCATAGCCAAGCGCCGCTGCCACCGACACGACCGATGCGTCGGTGTCGCGCAGCATGTTCATGGCCTGCTCGAGCCGGTGTTGGCGCAACCAGGCGTGTGGTGAAAGCCCGGTGCTTTCCTTGAAAGCGCGGCAGAAGTGAAAGCGCGACAGGCCGGCATCCGAGGCCAGGGCGGAAAGAGAGACGTCCGTATCGCTGTCCGAGCGCAAACGTTCGATGGCACGTAGCAGCGTCTTCGGCGCCAGCCCGCCCATGGTCTGCTGGAACGTGGTTGGCGCGCCGGTGTGCGCAGCCAGCAGGCGCGTGGCCAGAAGATCCGTCACTTGCTGCCTGAACAGGGCATCCAGGGCCGCATTGCCCTCCAGGACGTCCGCCGCACTTATGAGCAACCGCGATGTGATGGGATCGGGATGCGCCGTTCGCTCCAAAAGGTCGCCAGGAGCGGCGATGTCGGCTTCGTGGGCAACGCGCTCGAGTATTTTGTGCGGAAGATAGAGCTGAACGACATCAACAGGCTTTGGAATATCCCATCGGGAGCTTGATCCTTCTGGAATGATGATCACAACACCGGGACGAAACGTTCCGATCGCAACCGATCTTCCTGACCGCCGCTCCATGCGCTGCATCGAACCGTTGTAAGCCATGATGACGTGATGGGTCATCGGCTCGACGACGTCGTGCAATGGCTCGTGTTTCCAGTGGGTGATTCCGGCACCGGAGGAATCCAAAGCCATATGAAATGGTGTGGTCCCGAGCACGCGGGACATCTCCGCACCGGCAGAAGGCCGCTCGGCATGGGACGGAGTTTCCTGGGGCGCCTCTGATGCGGCTGCCGGATCGTTCAAACGATCGTGAGGTTTGGTCATGGACGTGCACCCGCATCAGGCATTCGTGTGCGTCCGATGAGACCTGTTCTGCCCATGACGATAATCCTCATGACTTTTCTCCGATCGTTCGGGCCATCTGTGGCCTTGCTCCTGAAAGCACTGCCAGAATGCGCGCGGACGGGCCGGAAAGCCTTGTAGGCACCTTGAATTGCCGTTGAGTTTTCCTTGGCTTCTTGTGCAATCGACGCGCGGACGTGCAGTTTTCATTCAAAAATGATTGCCTGGACGCCGATCAGCGCGAGCTCAAGCGAGGCGCCCGAACTCGTCGCTGCTGGACCGAAGCCGTTCGATCTGCTGCTCTTTCCGGTCCCGAACAATGATCCGAAGCGGAAACCGGGGATCCAATGATCGCCGATGAACTATTTGATCTGCGACCCCGACCAAGGGACAAATGAGCGTCCGGGGAATGGCGGTCGGGTATCCCGGCTGCTCCGGACAACGTGCGGAGACCACATGCGATGCAGATGCGCTTCTCAACATACCGGTTGTTCGCATGCATGGGCGTGGTGCTTCTCGCCGGGTTGCCGGGAGTGGCCGCCGCAGACGAGTCGGATTCCTGCATAAAGCTGTCGGATGACCTCGCGGTCGCGGGGTGCACGCGCACCATCGACTCGCACCAATACACGGGTCGAGGCCTCGCGCGGGTCTATGCGCGTCGCGGTGGGGCGTACCGGGCACAGGGCGACCTCACCCACGCCATGGCGGATTACAACGAGTCGATGCGGATCGATCCGACCTATCCGTCTGCCTACAACAATCGCGGCAACGCTTGGTACCACAGCGGAAAATTCGATCGGGCCATCGCGGACTATAACCAAGCGATCCAGCTCGATCCGAAATCAGGGCTCGCCTACGCCAACCGTGGCAGCGCCTGGGGCGCCAAGGGCGACTTCAACCGGGCCATCGAGGACTTCGACCGGGCGATCCAGCTCGATCCGAAAGATACTGACGCCTACTACAACCGCGGCAGCGCCTGGAGCGGCAGGGGTGACCTCGATCGGGCCATCGCGGACTACGATCAGGCGATCCAGCTCGATTCGAAACATGGGGCTGCCTACGTCAACCGCGGCAACGCCTGGGGCACCAAAGGCAATTTCGACCGGGCCATCGCGGACTTCAACCAGGCGATCCGGCTCGATCCGAAAGATACCAAAGCCTATTACAACCGCGGCATGGCGTGGGAGAAGAAACGCAGTCTGAAAGAGGCATTGGCTGACTTCAGGATGCACGCGCGACTGGCTCCGTCCGATCCAGAAGGCCTGAAGGCGTTGAAGCGCGTATCGAAAGAATTGAGCGCAATATGACGGGCCGGCGCTGACATGGCTTGATGTCTGGAAGCGGCACATTCCAAGCGTCATGCCTCCGACGTCTCCCATTCCCGCACCACCGATGTCCCGCGTCTCGCGATGCCTGATCGACATCGGGCGCATGATCGTCGGCCTGATCGTGGCGATTATCATCGCGCCTTTGGCCATGGGAATTCTGCTGCAGCTCAGCCTTCGGCCCACCGGCGGACTCGCCGCGCATCTCGGCGCGGTCGTCACGACGGCTCTGCTGACTCTCGTTTTCGGCGTGGCGGGTTCGTTCAAGGCCACCGTTTTCATCGCCCTGCCCGGAATCCTCTTTGCGCGATGGGCCGGCATCATGTCGCCGGTAATGTGCATGATCGGCGGCGCCATCACCGGCGGCGGCTTCTTCGGCATCAGCGCCTCCGTTGGCTCCTCACTGCCGACCGAATGGGGGCTGATCCGCGCAGCGGCCTGCGGCGGAAGCGTTGCGGCGCTCGCTTACTGGTGGCTCGCGGAGCGTCACATCCGGTGACCTTCGCGGCACCGCCAATGAGAACAATTGGCCTGTTTTGGGATCGCCCGACATAGCGAAGCCTGTCGCGCCGCCCATTGCTCACATCACATCTGCTTCCGAGCGATGCATGCCGATCAACGCCCGTCGACATAAGGATGACGCGAGAGGATATCATCGAGTCTGGCGCGGCAGCGATCCGCCCATGCAGGATCAAGCCGGCCCAACAATGCGAGCTGATGCGCAAAACGCAGGCGCCTGATATCGCCGGCGTTGGAATTGCGGTGCATGAGTTCATAGGTTCCGGCCATCGCCGAGGTGATGGTCTCGAAAGTCCAGTACATCAGCTCATCTAGATCGTCGGTGGTCCGCATGTCGTATCGCTCGCCGCGTTCGACGAACATGTAGTGGAAGTGCCCGTCATGCTCGATCAGCGCACGGCCGGAATCGACATGCCGATACCCCGGCAGCAGCTCCTCGGGCGCATGGATCCGTGCGGCAAGCACGCGCATGCGGTGATCGACTTGCTCAAGGGGTGTCAAGGCAGCGGCCTCGTGATTGGCCAATGCGGCCGTGGGACGGTGGCGATAAGTCGGGATAACTGCGCACCAGGTTCACGCAACAAGGCGCAAAGCAGCCGCAATACGGCTGAACCCGATCGTCGCGCTCGCCGACTGATCGAAAGGAGTTAGTCGATGTCCGAGCCAAGCCCCCCTCTGGAATTCATCATGCAGGCGTTGGCGTCAAAGCCGGAAGAGCGCGGCTGTCTATTCTACTCCGTGCTGACATTCGCCATCGGCCTCTGCGTTGCCGAGTTGTGGCCATTTGGCGGCACGCCGGCCGACGTCCTGACCGGCTACGGGATCGTGGTTGTGGCGATCGGCAGCGGCGTGTTGCTGGTGAAGTGGTTCTTTCACAGCATCAATTAAGTAGTACCGGCACAGCTGCCCTCTCGCACATTCGCAAGCCGTTGCACCAAGGCCTCTACGAGCGCCTTCAGCTCGCCCAGCGCGACGTCGGGAGGCGCCACGTCGATGTCATGCACGTGCCAATAGGTCACGCGATCTTCCCAGCCCGGAAAGCGCGTCACCAGCAAGGTGCGGTGCTCGGCCTCCTTCACGGCCACGATCATATCGGACGCTGCAAGCGCATCATGCGTACAGACCGCCGGCATCCGCGACGCGCCAAGGGGCGCAATGCCATCGATGGTCAGAGCGTCGATGGTCTGCCGCGCCATCGGGCCGACATTGTCCTTGCCCCGCTCGATGGCCAGGGCGTGCGACGTCGCCTCCCAGTCCAGACCGGCACGGCGCGCCAGGTGATTGAAGAGTTCTTCCGCATAGCGGCTGCGATAGTAGTTGCCGGTGCAGAGGAAGAGGACGGTCCTGGCCATGGCCGAGTGTGTTTGGTGGGGCCTGCATTTGTCAATTGCAGCGCCCTCGCCGCCCGCGCAGCGCCGAAGGCCCATGGACCCCGCGGCCATTTTGCTGAATTGTGCCGGCCTCGCCTTGCGCCAACGAATCATTCCTCGGAGGACACCCCCATGTCGCGCTCGCTTTTCCGCACCACCCTCGTCGCCGCCCTCGCCTTGATCGGCGCAAGCCTGTCCTCCGCGGCTTTCGCCGATAGCGGCACGATCCGCATCAATGTGCTGAAGGGCGGCTGGTTTATCGGCGCGTCGGGCGGTTCGGGCACGCTGACCTTTCGCGGGCGGACCTATCCGCTGTCGATCGGCGGCTTGAGCGCGGGCCTCGTCTTCGGCGCGTCGCAGACCTATCTGTCCGGCCGCGTCAGCCGCATCAACAGCCCGGGCGATGTGGCCGGAGTTTATGGCGCAGGCGGCGCGGGTGCTGCCGTCGGCCGCGGCGTCAGCGCCATCGTGCTCACCAACGAAAAGGGCGCGCTGCTGGAATTGAGCGGCCGCCAGACCGGATTGATGGTCAATGCCGATCTCTCGGGCCTCGCCATCTCGCTGAGGTAAGCGGCGCGCCCATAAGCGGAGCACGGACGCCTTGCTGCAAGGCGCCCGTGCAAACATCCGCGAACCGACGCCTCGACGCGCGATAGGCCGCATTCGGGATGGCGCTTGATCAAGCCCCATTCAACAAAATGGCAGGGGTCATCAATCGCGCGAATGTGCACGCGACGTCATCGTGGCTTCACACTTGCTAAAGATTTTATCGATCCCTTTTTGCGCTCTGGTGTGCAGCGCAATGCGCGCGACGCGATGTCGCGCAACACCGCGTGAAGGTTCACGCCCACACTTCAAAACAATGTCACCAGCCGTCATCGACGTTTCATCGCACGGGCCAAGATACGCCCCAATGCGCCAGCATGGTCCGCGCAGCTCGAGACGACGGAGTGTATCATGACAACCGACCCGACACCGAAGTTCGACGCAAACTATGTGGCCACGCTGCGCCAGGTGCTGGATATCGCTGTGCAGCAGATCGCCGTGCAGCATCGTACACCGGCGACGAAGGCGATGATGGCGGAGACCATCGTGCGCCATGCGGCCGGCGGCATCACCGATGCCCATGCGCTCGTGTCGCATGCCGTGACCGCAGGCGCCAACGGCGCGCCGTAACATTGCTGCGCAATCTTTCGCAACCCGAAAAGCGGGAACTGCCATGTATTTGATGGCATGCCGCCACGTCTTCGCCAAACCGGACGGCGAAGTTCCATCGAAGCCGATGGAAAACGATACCGATGATTATGTCAGAAAATTATTTCAGAGACCGCGCGGACGATTGCAACCGCCTCGCCCGCGAGGAGAGCGATCTGGAAATGCGCGGCATGCTCTGCGATCTCGAACTGGATTATCGCGCCAAGGCGCTCCATGCTGCAGCCCATGGCTGGCGCGACGCGCCGCGGTATTTCGAATTGGCTGAGGTGTAGGCCCGTCGCGCGACAGCAGACCGGCCGAATCTTTCTCAACCTTACGCTTTCACGAGCCGCACCTGGGTGCCCCAGGGATCGGCGATCGCAATGCCATCTGCGATCGACTCGCCTGACAGGCCCGCCGCCGCAAGACGGCGCTTGCGGTCAGTTATGACAGCATCATCGGCAATACGGAGCGAAAACCAGGCCAGCCCGGTCTCCTGCGCATTGCGCGGACCGCTGCCGGCGCTCTGCCATGTGTTGATGCCGATGTGATGGTGATAGCGACCTGACGACAGGAATGCGACACCCGGCCGCCCGAGCCGCGTCGGCTCCATCCCGATCAGCCCCTCGTAAAAATTGCGCCCGCGCGCGACATCGCCGACGCGTAGATGCATGTGGCCGATACGCAGCGCCTTCGGCGCGGTGTGATACTGATCGCGAGTCGTGTCCGTCTGCGCCACGATATTGTCGATGTCGAGCTGGTCGGTCCCCATGGTGACGGTGTCGCCGGTCCATTTCCACGCCGACGGCGGCCGGTCCGAATAGACCTCGATGCCGTTGCCCTCGGGATCGGTGAGATAGGAGGCTTCGCTGACGTGATGATCGGCAAAGCCATCGAACGGTGTGCGCGCCAGCGCGGCATGGACCAGCCAGCGCGCGAAATCGGCGCGGCTCGGCATCAGGAACGCGGTGTGAAACAGCCCGGCGGTGGTCTGCGCTTCCAGCGGTGCATCGGGCCGATGGATCAGATGCAGCAGCGCCACGCCATCGACGCCGAGCACGACCTCGGTCTTGTCCGCGCTGATGGTGTCGAGCTTCAGCAGGTCTGTGTAATAGGTCCGCATCTTGCCGAGGTCGCGGACGCGGAGCGCCGCGGCGCCGATACGCATCGGCGTCTGCTGCGCGAAGGGGAGCCGTGACGACGCGGCCGCGCCGGGATCGACACCGCCCTCAGCACGCACCGCGCCCATCAGCGCGGTCTGGCTGGCAGCAAAGGCGGCGAGCTTCATCACCTGTCGGCGCGTGGTCATGCGGGGGTCCATGGCGGCAGAAGGAGTTCAAGAGCGGATCATTGTGGATAGCAGGCGACCATACGGGGTCAAATCACATCGCTGTAGGCCCAATCCACGGGGCCTTTTTTAACATAATGTTACGTTCCGACATCGTTTTGGTAGTTGATCGCAGAAGCGAAGTGAGGAGAACTCACCCCAACTCAAAAATAAAACAGACGGGAAACGCCATGTCGACAGCCCCCCACATCATCCATGATGACAGCCGCACGCGTGCCATCGTGACGGCGATGGCCTTGTTTGCTGCGCTATGCGGCGGCACCGCGCCCGCTTCCGCACAGCAGCTCGCCTGCGACGACGGTATCAAGACTGCATTTCATCCGGATGAGGCCACCACCGTGGTGGCCGTGCGGGCGATCAAAAAGGGCGAGGACCTGGTCGCACAGGATTCGCCCCGCCCGATCACCATGGCGGCGGACATGTGCCTTGTGAAGCTTCTGGTGGGGCCAGGCTTCACGGCGGAAAAGGACAAGACTGCACGCTCCTGGTCCGAGGGCATCGGCATCGAGGTCTGGCTGCCGACACCGTCGAACTGGAATACGCGCATCCGCAATTACGGCGGCGGCGGCTGGGTCGGCGGTGGCCATCGCACTGCCGACAGGATCGGCAGCAAGGTGCCCGCCCTCGTCAACGCCAATATGGGTTATGCCTCGGGCACCACCGATGCAGGACAACCCTGGTATCAGGACGGCTCCTTCACCTTTCTCTCCGACGGCAAGGTCAATGTCGAGGCGTTCCGCGACTTCTCGGTCCGCGCCATGGTGGAGCAGGCCGTCAAGACCAGAGCGCTCGTCACGCTCTATTACGGCAAGGCGCCGGCTTACGCTTATTACGATGGCCACTCGCAAGGCGGCCGGCAGGGCATGAAGATCGCCCAGGACTATCCCGAGCTCTATGACGGCTACATGATCGCGCAGCCGGCGCTCAACATCCCGCAATTCGGCACGGCCGCGCTGTATCCGCAGATCGTGATGAAGACCGAACTCGGCTTCACCGCGCTCGACAAGCCGAAAGCCACCGCCTTCGCCGCCAAGATCGAGGCAGCGAACAAGCGCGCCCTCGCCTCCTGCGACAAGGCCGGGATCGGTTTCCTGCTCGATCCGTTCGCCTGCGATTACGATCCCGCACGCGATGCCGCGACCCTCTGCAGCGGCGAGGCTGGCCAGGGCGTCACCGGCAGCAATGCCGATGCGGCAACCTGTATGAGCCTCAAGGAAGCGATGGCGCTCGACAGGATCTGGTTCGGCGCAACGCCCGATGGCAGCTATGACGCCGCGCAAAGCTCCGACAGCCGCAGCGGCAAGGTGCTCGGAACGAGGCAGGTGTGGTGGGCCTTCACCAGGACCACGGCGATCGGCAGCCAGATCACCGGTACAGCCGCCGGCAGCGTGGCTTTGGCCCTGCAGGACGTCCGCTACGCCGCCGATGCCAGCGCCACCAACCCGTCGGACATTCCGTTCAACAACGGCTCGACCACTGAACGCAACAAGTGGCAGGAGCTCAGCTATGCCGACCTGGCCGATACAGTGAACAAGAACCTTGCCCTGCAGCCCACCCGGTTCAGCAATCTCGGCACCGACAAAGCGGATCTCGGCAAGTTGCGCGATCTCGGTCGCAAGATCATCGTCTATAGCGGCCTCGTCGATGACGCGATCCCACCGGCCGGCAATGTCAACTATCACGAGCGCGTCGCCGCGCAGATGGGCGGCCACGCGGAGGTGCAGAAGTTCATGCGGATGTATCTGCTGCCCGGCTCGGCCCACAGCTCGCAGGGCCGCGCCTATACGGTCAGCGGCCAGAACGACTCCGTGCCGCTGCCGAAACTGCCGGGGAATGCCAACCAGACGCCGACGCGCGAGCAGGATCAGTTCTTCACCGCGCTGACGGACTGGGTCGAGAAAGGTGTGGCTCCCGACGAGATCGCACTGACGTCGCGCGACAGCAAGTTAAGCTATCCGGCTTGCGTCTATCCGTTGCGGACAGTGTGGAATGGTGGAGCAGTGACGCAGGCGGGGAGCTTCGGCTGCAAGTAGCTGTCATTCCGGCGGCGCGAGAGCGAAAGCTCTCGCCTCTCGTTCGTCATGGCCGGACTTGATCCGGCCATCCGCAAATTGCCGCTCGGCACACTCCTGCGATTTTAACGGTTCTAGTGTGTAGAGGTTCTAACTTGGCAGGTAATGCCATGCGCGATTTGATGTCCTAGAGACCACGCAGGAATCGGGCTCGGTCAGTCCGAACGACATGCGGGGCGTTATCGGTGGGGATCGTCGAAAGAAAAGTCACCAAGGCAATGTGTCTTGGTGCAGCGAGTTCTATTGTCTTGTTGATGGGCCTGTCAGCGCAGGCAAGCGCACAAATGCTGGCGCAAGCCACCGGCACGGAGACGCCTTCAGCGCGGGCCACGCAGCTGGATCCCGTCATCGTTCAAGGCAGCGCAGACCGGCGTGCCAAACCCAAGAACACTGCGCGCAGCAGCGCGTCGCGCACCGCCGCGCGGGCGGCGCGCACAGCCACGCGTCAGGGAACAGTCACTCCGAGCAATGTGCCGGGCGCCCGCGCAACGGAATCCGCATGGGGTCCCGTTCAAGGCTATGTGGCCACGCGAAGCGCCACGGGCACCAAAACAGATACGCCTCTGATCGAGACGCCGCAGTCGATTTCGGTGGTGACGCCGGAGCAGATGCGCGACCAGGGCGCGCGAACCGTCGGTGAGGCGCTGGCCTATACGGCGGGCGTGCAAACCCAGCCCTATGGCTACGATGCCCGCTACGACCAGTTCCTGATCCGCGGATTTGCAGCTAACCAATACGGCAACTACCGCGACGGCCTGCGGCAGGGTAACGGCTCCTTCGCCTATTTCCGCAACGAACCCTACGGTGCCGAGCGTCTCGAAGTGATGCGCGGTCCGTCCTCGGTGCTGTACGGCGCCAACGAAGCCGGCGGCATGGTGAACTATGTCAGCAAGATGCCGCTTGAGAAGCGGCTCAACGAAGCCGGGCTCGATATCGGCAATTTCAATCGCTATCAGGGCCGTTTCGATTTCAGCGGGCCAACGCTCGACAACGACAAGCTGCTCTATCGCTTCACCGGCCTCGTGCGTGACAGCGGCACGCAGATTCCCGGCACCTGGGACGATCGCGTGTTTCTGGCGCCGAGCTTCACCGCGAAGCTGGGCGAAGACACGACGCTCACGGTGCTGGCCGAATACGAGCGCAGCAAGACGTCGATGTGGCCTTATTATCTGCGCAACCCGGCGACGGGCGTGGTCACCAATATTCGTCTCGGCGATCCCTCATTCGATGCGCTCACGCAGTCGCAGGCCTCGGTCGGTTACAGGCTCGAACATCGCTTCAATGAGGCCGTGACGTTCCGGCAGAACGTCCGGCTCGGGCACGTGTCGTTCGAAGGCAACATGGTCGATGCGCTCAGTCTCGCGCCCGACGGCCGCACGTTGAACCGCTACGCGGCAACCTTCAAGGAAAGCCTGAACACCTTCAATATCGACAATCAGGTCCAAGCCAGGTTGGCGACCGGCCCGATCAAGCATACGGTCCTGGCCGGAGTCGATTACTTCCGGCAGGGAACGACTTTTGGCTCCTATGCGGGCGTCGGTCCGTCGCTCGACCTGACAAATCCTGTTTATAGCACTTCGGCGCCGACATTGCCCTTGTCGCTTCTGGGCGCCAACAGCCAGACTCTCGGTCAGCTCGGACTTTACGCGCAGGACCAGATGGCACTGGGCGGCTGGCGGCTGACCATCGGCGGCCGGCAGGACTTTGCCGAGCTCTCGGACCATAACGACCTGTCAGGCGTGACCACCACGAGCGACCCAAGCAAGTTCACAGGCCGCGCAGGATTGCTGTATCTGTTCGACAACGGGCTCGCGCCTTACGTCAACTACGCGACATCGTTCCTGCCGCAGACCGGCACGACGCGCGGCGGCACGCCGTTTGCGCCGACCACAGGCGAATCCTTTGAGGCCGGCATCAAGTATCAGCCGCTTGGCTGGAACAGCTACTTCACGGCGACCTGGTTCAACCTGACCAAGGACAACGTCCTGACAACCGATCCGGTCTTCGGTTCGCCGTACTCGGTGCAGACCGGCCAGATCCGCTCACGCGGAACCGAACTGGAGGCGGTGCTGTCTCTGGCAGAGGGACTCAAGGGTGTCGCGTCCTATAGCTATACTGACGCCACAGTGACTCGCAGCAACGGGGCCGATCTCGGCAAGGTGCCGATCGGCGTGCCCACCCAGCAGGCGGCGATTTTCCTCGACTACACCTGGCAGACCGGTCCGATCGCGGGCTTCGGTGTCGGCGCCGGCGCACGCTGGATCGGCCAGACCTGGGCTGACGACATCAATACGATCAGAAATCCTGCGATCACAGCGTTCGATGCGGGTGTGCATTACGATTATCGCGGCATGCGACTAGCCGTGAATGCGCGCAATCTGTCGGACGAGCGTGTTCCGATCTGCAACGGTGGGACCTGCACCTTTACACAGGGGCGCACCGTTCTCGGCAGCGTGACAGCGCGATGGTGAGCGCGCGGCTGGAATGGCGGAGCTGCGACGCAGGCGGCGAGTTTCGGCTGCAAGTAACCGTAAGCCTCAGCATCGGTTTGTTCGTCTAGGCAATACACTATCATTCGTCATGGCCGGGTTTGTCCCGGCCATCCACGCCTTCCTCTTTGCACGGCTCAAGACGTAGATGCCCGGGACAAGCCCGGGCATGACGTGGAGAGGTCAGTGTGAGGCCATGAGCGCTTAGGACGTATCGCCGCAAGCGTGAGCTTTACTCGCCCCAGGCCGCGAAGGCGTCGTTGAAGGCACGCTCGCCGGGCGAGCCCTTCTCGATGGCGATGATGGCGCGGCGCTGATTGGCATAGACCAGCGGGATATCGAACCATGACCGCTCCTTCAGGAGCTGCAGGTTGCGCGCGCGATCGCTTTCGACATTGCTGAGACCGACCAGGAAGAAGCCGTCGGTGACCTTGACCGCGAGGCCGGCCAGCGGCGTGCCCCGTGCCTGCTCGTTCGACTTCATCAGCACGCCCGGAACATTGGCGATGCCGCCGCCGGCGAAATCGGGCGGCAGCACGAAAGTGAGTTCGGCCGTGTGGCTGGCAGGCAGCGACGTGTCGGTGTTGCGGCGGAACGACATGGTCATCTTGAACTTGCGTTCCGGAATCTCGATGTCCGCGCGCACGGCGATGTCACCAGGCTTGCCGCCGGTGCCCTTGATCTGCTCGGTGCGCCAGACCACTGTGCCGACATATTGCCGGCCCTTCGGCTCAGCCGGATCCTCGTCATACAGAACGACGCGCTGCGCGACCGGCGCGATCTGATCCGACGACGACGGCTGACCAACGCGATCGGCGATTTTCGGCCGCGGCGCCAGCGGCGCATCCTTGTTGTCGGTGACGACGGGCGCCGAACCGCCGGCGAAACCGCGCACCATCTTGTTGATCGTCGGCCAGCCCAGAATCACGGCGCCGATCAGAATCATCACGATGCCGATGAGAAGCGCGGTCTTGAACGGGAAACCGCCGCTGACGCGCTTCGGCTTCGGAGGCTTGGGCGGCTTCGCCTTCTTGCCCTTGGAATCCTTGATGCGCGATGGCGGCACCTGCGACTCGTCGCCGTCCTGGTCGTCGTAAGCCGTTTCGTCGTAGCCGAAAGCTTCGCTCCGCGCTTCCATGCTGGGTTCGAGACGATCAAATTCCGGCGTCGGAGACGGCACGTTGGCGTAAGTCTTGCGCGCCGCGCGGTTGGCCTGGGCGGCAGCGCGACCGAGATCGTCGACATCGGCGGTGACATCGCGGAAACCGCGCATCGCGGCATCGCCCTGGTCGCCGCGATCGTTACGGGCCGGCGGGGGTGCCGCCGGATTGTTTTCGAAGCGGCGCGGCGTGCCTGATCGTTCGCGGGTTGGCGGACCGTTCGGATCCTGCGCGCCGGCATTGGGCGACTGCTGCTTCGGAATCGGCGGCGGATCGACGCGCAAGGTGCGCGGCGGGCGCGGCTCTTCCGGCCCGCGGGGAGACGCCGGCGTCGGCGTAATCGGCTGGCGGCCGCGCGGCGACGGCTCGGCCGGCGTGGCACCGGCACGCGGCCCGGCATTGCGGAAAGCATCGCCGGCGCGCGGCTTGCCGTCGCCCGTCGTTCCAGCGCCGGCCGGACGCGAAGCGTCGCGAGCGCGCTGAGCCGCTTCGGATTCGACCTTGCGAACGGCCTCTTCGAGCGACAGCCGCTCCCTAGTGATCTCTGACTCGCTGAGCGGCGGCTCGACACTGCGCAACTGGGCAATCAGAGCCGTGCGGGCGCGCTCATAGAGCGCGCGCCGCTGCTCACCGGGAGCACTGGGGTCCAGTCCGGCGATGGCACGGGCGATCAACGGGTAGTAATCAGCCATCTCGACTCAATGTTGCGGGTGCATCAATTTGGAGGCTATCCGGTAACAGTCCGTTAAGCCTCGAACGGGTTTTGCACCAGAATAGTATCTTCGCGTTCCGGGCTCGTGGAAAGCAAAGCAATCGGACAGCCCACCAGTTCCTCGATCCGGCGCACGTATTTGATCGCCTGCGCCGGCAGATCGGCCCAGGAGCGCGCATTCGCGGTCGGCTCTTTCCAACCCTCGATGGTCTCGTAGATCGGCTCGATCCGGGCCTGGGCGCCTTCGCCGGCCGGCAGATAGTCGATCTCCTTGCCGTCGAGCTTATAACCGACGCAGACCTCGATGGTGTCGAAGCCGTCGAGGATGTCGAGCTTGGTCAGCGCCAGGCCATTGATGCCGCAGGTGCGGACAGTCTGTCGCACCAGCACCGCATCGAACCAGCCACAGCGACGCTTGCGCCCGGTATTGACGCCGAATTCCTTGCCGCGACGGCCGATCTCTTCGCCGATCTCGTTGAGCAGTTCGGTCGGGAACGGACCCTGGCCGACGCGCGTGGTGTAGGCCTTGCAGATGCCGAGCACATAGCCGACCGCGCCCGGGCCCATGCCGGTGCCCGTCGCCGCCTGCGCAGCAACCGTGTTGGACGAGGTGACATAGGGATAGGTGCCGTGATCGACATCGAGCAACGCGCCCTGCGCGCCCTCGAACAGGATGCGCTTGCCTTCGCGGCGCTTGCTGTCGAGCAGCCGCCAGACCGCCTCGGCGTAAGGCAGCAGCACCGGCGCGAATGCGGAGAGCTCCTTCACGATGTCAGCCGTGTTGAATTCTGCGAGGCCGAGACCGCGGCGCAGCGCATTGTGATGCGTCAGCAGGCGATCGACCTTGTGCGGCAGCGTGGCGAGATCGGCGAGATCCATCAGACGGATCGCACGGCGGCCGACCTTGTCTTCATAGGCCGGGCCGATGCCGCGCTGGGTGGTGCCGATGGCCGTAGCCTTGTTGGCATTCTCGCGCAGTGCATCGAGTTCGCGGTGCAGCGGCAGGATCAGCGTGACGTTTTCGGCAACGCGCAGATTGTGTGGGCCGACATCGACGCCCTGGCCGCGGAGCTTGGCGACTTCATCGACAAAGGCCTGCGGGTCGAACACCACGCCATTGCCGATCACCGAGAGCTTGGACTGGCGCACAACGCCGGACGGCAGCAGCGCCAGCTTGTAGGTCTGGCCATTGATGACCAGCGTATGACCGGCATTGTGGCCGCCCTGATAGCGGGCGACGACATCCGCCTGATCCGACAACCAGTCAACGATCTTGCCCTTACCCTCGTCGCCCCACTGGGCGCCGACGACGACAACATTGGCCATTTGGCGCTAGTCCTCTGAAAATACACGCGTCGAAGCGTGATCAGCGCGGAAAACGGTCTGCCGTTTGCCGGATCACGCCCAGGCATCCGCCTAAACGCGGCCAATGATCTTGGTTACCCAAGTCTTCCAGGACGCTGTCTGCGATGCAAAACGGGAATAAAGGAAGCGCGGGGGGAAAACAAGCACGAACGCCCCGAAAATGGCTTCGTTAGCCTCATGCAAACCTTTGATATCCCCTGAAAATCCGGGGCGATGTGGCGAGATTGCGGCAGCGCTCGCGGTCCGATTACTGAGAATGCCTCTCAATCTCACATGGTCGTGAGATCGGCCGGACCGGTTGGATCTGCCCTCGTTGTGCCGCGGCGTCGCCCTATATGGGTACCTCCGAGCGTTAATCACGCCGCTCGCCCGCTGACGTTGAACGGAATCGCCCGCCGCCCGCCTTACCGATGTGGCGTTCAGGAGTAACCAACATGACCCATTCAATCAGGCTGGCGGCGGCCATCGTCGCTGCGGCGTGCCTGTATGGCAGTGCTGCATCGGCGCAGCAGACCGGCCCCGGCTGCACATCGAGCCAACCGGTCGGCGGCCCGCAAACCCTGCACTGCGGCGGCGTGACGATCATTGCTGAAAACGGCGCGCGTTTCACGCTGCTCGACCGCGACCGCAACGGCCGTGTCGACGGCATCGACCTGCAAAGCAAGGCCATTTTCATCGAGGCCCCCAAACAGAAGGCCGGCAAAACCTTCGAGGTGATGACACCGCAAGCAATCGCCGCCGTGCGTGGCACCAAATGGGCGATGGACGCCGAGGGCAGCAAGACCTCCGTTTTCGTCGAGACCGGTCGCGTCGGCGTCAGGCGCGTGACCGGCCCCGGCAGCGTGAGCCTCGGCCCCGGTGAAGGCGTCGATGTCGATACCTCGGCGACGCCACTCGACATCAAGCGTTGGCCCGCGCCGCGCGTCACCGCGCTGATGGCAAGGCTTGGACGTTAGCGACCCGGATACAAACGATGATGAAGGCTAGCAGATTGCAGACACCGCTCGCCATGATCTTGGCGGGCGTGTGGGCGGCAGCACTGGCCTTTGGTCACAACCGCGGCGATGTCGGCTTTCTCGACCGGTTAGAGGCGACGCTGACCGATCTGCGCATCCAGATCCGCGGCGTGAAGAAGCCACCCGATCTCGTCACCATCATCGCCATCGACGACCGGGTCGCGCGCGAACAAGGCAGCTATCCGCTGCCCCGCGTCACGCTGACGACGATCATCGAGGAGATCGCACGCTACAAACCGAAAGTGCTCGCTCTCGATCTGCTGCTGGTCGATGCCGGCGCAGCAGAGAGCGATGCCGCACTGGCGCAGGCGCTCGGCAAGACCAACACCGTCATTGCCGCGGCGGCGCTGTTCAGCGAGTCCAAACAGACCGTGGCCACCAAGGAGGCCGGGCCGCTTGCGGATCTGCCGGTGGCGTCGGGATTTCTGCTGCCGCTGAAAGTCTTCGCCGATCAGGCCACGGTCGGCGTGGTCAATCTCAACACCGACAGCAGCGGCGTACCGCGCTCGATGCCGATGCTGATGCGCTCGGCCGACCGCGTGATGGTGTCGATGCCGCTGCGCGTCGCATCCGCCGCCTCGCGCGACGATGCCCAGATTGGCGAGTATAATTTCTCCCTCGCCGGCACCCATGTCCCGACCGATGTCGGCCATTTGTTGCCGATGTCTTTCTATGGGCCGCGCGGCACCATCAGGACGATCAGCGCATCGGAGGTTCTGGCGGGCAAACTGCGCCGCGCCGATGTCGAGGACCGCGTCGTCGCCATCGGCGTCACCGTCAGCGGCGGCGGCGATTTCTTCTCGACGCCGTTCGATCCGGTGATGCCCGGCGTCGAAGTCGTGTCCACCGCAATCACGCATCTGCTCGCCAAGGACACCTTGCTGCGCAATACATCCATCCGGCTGTTCGATGCCGGCTTTGCGATCGTCCTGGCGATGCTGTGCATCGCCCTGCTCGCCTGGCGGCGCAATGCCGTCGGCCTCATTGCGATTGTCGCCGTCGTCGCATTGTGGGCCGTGATCAACACCGTCGCCTATGCCCATGGCATCTGGATGAGCGCTGCATTGCCGCTGGCCGCGGCCGTACCGCCAGCCATGGCGTTCGGCGCGCTGCAGATCTGGAGCAGCCGGCGCAGCGTGCAGCATTTCGCCGCCCGCAGCGATCTGCTGCGCCAGTTCCAGGCGCCGGGCCTGCGCGACTGGCTGATCAAGGATCCGGACTATCTGCTGCAGCCGGTGCATCAGCATGCCGCCGTCATCTTCATCGATATCTCGCGCTTCACCGCACTCAGTGAGACACGCGACGCAGATGCGGTGCGCGAATTGCTGAAGTCCTTCCACGCCATGATCGATCAGGTGACCCTCGCCCATGGCGGTGTGGTGACAACCTTCATGGGTGACGGCGCGATGATCCTGTTCGGATTGCCTGTGGTCGCCGATGACGATGCCGCCCGTGCCGTGCGCTGCTGTATCGAACTGACGACGCGCACCGGCACATGGATCGCCGGTCTTCCGCCTGAGATCGCCAGCCAGATCGGATTCAAGATCGGCGCACATTTCGGCGATATCGTCGCATCGCGTCTCGGCGGCGCCAGCTACCAGCACATCACCGCGACCGGCGATACCGTCAATGTCGCCAGCCGGCTCATGGAGGTCGCCGCGAGCCACGGCGCCAAGGTGGCCCTGAGCGACGACCTGCTGCGCGCAGCGGGGGCTGATTGTGCGGTGCGCGCAACGGGGGCGCTAAGCGGCCCGACCGAAGTCCAGATCCGCGGCCGCAGCGGCGCGGTCAGCGCGTGGCTCTGGCACGACGGCAGCGCGGCGGAGGCTATATCGACCTCAGCGTAAATCGACGCACGCGGCATCGCCGCGATTGAGCCGGAACCCGGTCTGGTCTGGCACGTTTGCTCGAAGACCTGTTAGCGTACATCCGCAACCGTATCTCCTTGCGGTCATATTTCGTTGCAGCGTATTTTTGCGATCGGAGCCGCAGCTCCCGGGGTATTCGTGGATCAATCGTTAGGACCTATTCAGGACGCCAATTCATTCTTGCGAAGTTTGCTCGAAGCATCGGGCGACTGCATCAAGGTTCTCGATTTCGACGGCAACCTCATCTTCATGACCGACGGCGGCCAGCGCATCATGGAGGTCACGGACTTCGGCGCGATCAAGGGCTGCCCATGGCCTGACTTCTGGCAGAATCAGGGCAATATCGACGCGAAGGCGGCTGTAAGAGCCGCTCAGCTTGGGCGTACCGGACACTTCCAGGGTTTCGCCACCACGATGGCCGGCACGCCGAAATGGTGGGATGTCACCGTCACTGCCATTCCCGGCCCCGATGGGAAACCGCATCAGCTGCTTTCGGTGTCGCGCGATATCACTGCATCGCGTGCCGTGGATGTGGCGCTGCAGGCAAGCGAAAGCCAGCTACGACTTGCACTCGACGCCGCTGACACTGGAACCTGGGATCTCGACCCGCGTACCGGCGTGCTGCAATGGGACCGGCGCTGCTACGAATTGTTCGGCCTCACCTTCGGCAAGCCGATCTCGTTCAACGTCTTCCTGCAAGGGCTTCATCCCGACGATCGCGACGTCACTGAGAAGGCGTGCGTGAACGCCATGAAGCTGGACGGACCGCAGGCCTATGACATCGAATACCGCACCATCGGCCTCGATGACGGCATTGAGCGCTGGTGTTCCGCCAAAGGCAGGGCTGAATTCGAGAATGGCGAAGTCAGTCGCTTCATTGGAACCATTCGCGATATCGGCAAGCTGAAGCGCGCCGAAGCGCAACAGCAAATGTTGACGCGCGAACTCGAGCACCGCATGAAGAACACCATGGCGATGGTCGGCGCCATCGCCAGTCAGACGTTCCGGACTGCCGCGACCAAGGAAGAGGCGCGTACGATCTTCGATGCGCGTCTGGCCGCGCTCAACCAGGCGCATGACATCCTCACGCGATCGAGCTGGACCAGCGCGTCGATGCCCACGGTGATCGCTGGCGCGCTGGCCCCGCATCGAACGGGCGAAAAGCGTATTCGCGTCTCGGGCCCCGAGGTGGAACTGACGGCCAAACAGGCACTGTCGCTGGCGCTCGCGCTGCATGAACTCGCAACCAATGCCACAAAGTATGGTGCATTATCCGTTCCGGACGGAACGATAGATATCGACTGGGCTTGTCACACCGGCAGCGACGGGCCGGCGTTAGGTTTCGCGTGGCGCGAATCCGGCGGCCCCGTCGTGGCGCCGCCGACGCGACGTGGATTTGGCTCACGACTGATCGAAGGTACGCTGTCTGCCGACTTCGGCAGTTCCGTCAAAATCGAATTCTTGCCCGAAGGGCTCACATGTCGGTTCGAAACCAGATTGAGCGATCTGGCTTCGGTGCCCGACGAAAGGTGACACCAATTTTTATGGCATCACTCCAAGAACTCAATGCACGTGACATGCAGCGGCCCGCCGTCCTCATCGTCGAGGACGAGCCTCTGCTCCGTATTCACGCGGCCGACATCGTCGAGGAGGCCGGGTTCTTCGCCATCGAGGCCAACAATGCCGACGAGGCCGTGCGAATTCTGGAAACGCGCGACGACATCGTTCTGCTGTTCACTGACGTACAGATGCCTGGAAGCATGGACGGGTTGAAACTGGCCCACGCGGTACGCAACCGCTGGCCACCGATCAAGATCGTGATCGTTTCCGGCCATTTGCAGGTCGCCAAGAACGATCTGCCCGACGACAGCCGCTTCTTCGGCAAGCCGTTTGAGACGACGAAGATGATCGCGGAACTACGCGCGCTGATCGGCTAGAGCCGGCGCTATTGGACGGGTTGCTCACCCAGGATGGCGCGATCGATGGCGTCGACCACGTTCTGCATCTCGACAAACTTCATGCGAGCCCGTTCCGCATTATCGCGATTGAAGGGCGCCGCCAGCACTTTCGCGTGCGCATCGCGTTCCTCGATCATGCGCATACGCGCCGCCTTGAGCGTATCCAGACGTTCAATCATCTTGATCGATCCTCATATCGGTACGATCATGCGTATAGCATGAAGCCCGCCGGTGATGATCACCGACGGGCTTCAGTCATTCAAAATCTATCAGACGACGCAAAACTTGTCGGTCGAGAAATCCCAGTACATCCGTGGAAATTTCAGGACCTTCAAGCTCAGATCGCGCGGAGATCTTCCGCGCTGGTCTTGCCGCGCATCTTGTCAGCCTTGGCTTCGAAAGAAACCTTCTGGCCTTCATTGAGCGAACCCAATCCAGCGCGCTCGACTGCACTGATGTGAACGAACACATCCTGGCCGCCGTCATCAGGCTGAATGAAACCGAAACCCTTGGTCGCGTTGAACCACTTAACTGTACCGACTGCCATAACTATTCTCCAAGATGTGCGAATGCGCGAGCCCTACGCGACATCGCGTGAGCCCGATCCGATTTCAACGATGTCTTGGGGAATGGAGCCGATTACGGCGCGGTCAACAAGCCAGAGCATATATTCGAATAACTGCAATATAGATGATTTCAGCCGAATTACAAGAACAATGATTCCAGAGCGTGTTTAACGAGCATTTACAACGGTGAACTTCAGATCGAAGCTGGCTGTGGAACTCTGATTTACCGTTGCTGCAGCGGGCACACGAATGGACAGATCGAGGCGACGCACACCGGTTCTGGCCGAACTTCGCTTCGCCGAGCGACGCTGCGAATTCGACGGGCTCGATCTCACCACGCGTTTCGAGCTGATCTATCGCACCAATCTGTGGGGCGCTGAAAAATCGCAATCCGGCCTCGGCTCCGAACTCGACGCAACAACGTCACTCCGCCGCGACCTCACGCAATTGCTGCGGCGATTGCGGGTGCAATCCGTCCTCGATCTGCCCTGCGGCGATTTCACCTGGATGGCGCAGATGGACCTCGGCGGTATCCGCTATCTCGGCGCCGATATCGTTCCGGATATCGTGGCAGCCAATGCCGCGCACTATGGCCATGCAGGCCATATCGATTTTGCCCGACTCGATCTCGTCAGCGATACCTTGCCCGCTATGGATCTGGTGTTGTGCCGCGACTGCCTTGTGCATCTGTCATTCGCCAACATCCACCGCGCCATCGCCAATCTGAAACGCTCCGGCACCTGCTGGTTGCTGACCACGACATTTCCCGACGCATCAGCCAATCGCGATATCGAGGACGGTGACTGGCGCGTACTCAATCTGCAGCACGCACCGTTCCTGTTTCCTGCTCCCCTAGCCGTGATCAACGAAGGCTGTACGGAAGCTGCCGGCGACTATGCCGACAAGTCGCTGGCCCTGTGGCGCGTGAGAGATCTGCCGGGCGATGCGTGATTCAGCTTACACGTCGATACGGCCCTGCATCACCGGCACGCAACGGCCGGAAATACGAACGCTCTCCACATGTCCATCACGCTTCCGCACCTCGACCTCAATGAGGCTGCGGCGCCCCATCTCAACGCCCTGCTCGATGGTGATGGCACAGACGGCGTCGCGACGCGGATCCAGACTCACCAGATAGGCCGCGAGCGCCGCAGAGGCGCTCCCGGTGGCCGGATCTTCGGGGACATTGTCGAGCGGCGCGAACATCCGCGCGCGCAGGTGATCGATACCATCGCCGGTACGGACATAGACGAAGGCCGAGAAACGATCGTCGTGATGCCGGTGTTTCTGTTCGGCCTGCTCGAAGGCCGTTGTGTTTGGCCGCGCGGACGCCAGCGCATCGAGACTGCTCAGTTCGGCCACCGCGAAAGGCAGACCGACAGACACCATGCGCGGCCCGTGTGTTGACGTGACGATGGCATCGGGCGCGAGTGATACGCAGGCGGCCATCATGTCACGGTCAATCTCACCCAGCATCGTGAGTGGCTGCGGCGCGACGAAGCCGGTGCCGACAATCGCACCGCCATCGCGCAAGAGATCGAGATGGACGAGGCCCGCCTTCTCTTCGAACACCATGCGATCGCCGACAGGCCTGCCGAAGGCCGTGCCCTGGCGGCCAAGCACGAAGGCGGTGCCGACATTGGGATGACCGGCGAAAGGGATTTCAGTGGTCGGCGTGAAGATGCGAACGCGTGCGGTATGTGCGGGATCATCCGGGGGAAACACGAAGGTCGTTTCCGAATAGTTGAACTCGGTGGCGATCTTCTGCAGCAGCGCATCGTCGATGCCGCGCGCATCCGGAACGACTGCCAGCGGATTGCCGCCGAAACGCTGGTCCGTGAACACATCCACGGTGACATAGTCGATCATCCTGCAGCCCTCACCATTCCGTTACCGCTGGGTTCGCCGACGTAACAGTCGGCGCCGGCCCTGCGTATTCGTAGCCATAAACCTAGGTATGCCGGCTGCACACCACCGTCCGATTCACCGCGGCCTCGCCATCCCATAGACCAGATAATGTCATGCCGATCCGCTCCCGTTCGAGCTGACCGGCGCGAGCCCGTCAAGTGCAACATCCATGCTTCCCTTGTCCCTCCGGCCGAAACAATCGCCGGGCAACCGAATGGTGATACCATGCTGATGAACTCCCTCTCCAAGATGACGCTGCGTGCGATGCTGATGGCGACCATGTGCCTGCTGACGGCGCCGATGGCGCAGGCTGCAACCGCAGCGCCCGTGAAAGCCAAGAACGTGGTTCTGGTGCACGGCGCCTGGGCCGACGGATCGAGCTGGGCCGGAGTCATTCCGCTGTTGCAGAAGGCAGGCCTCCATGTGACGGCCGTGCAAAATCCGCTGAGCTCGCTGGACGACTCCAATGCCGCGACCCGCCGCGCGCTCGCCTTGCAGGATGGGCCGACCGTCCTCGTCGCGCATTCCTGGGGCGGCACGGTGATTAGCGACGTCGGCACCGATCCGAAGGTCTCGGCGCTGGTCTATGTCGCGGCCCGTGCGCCGGATGCCAATGAGGACTTCGTGGCGCTGTCCGGCAAATTTCCGACGGGCGAGGTGCGCGCCGGAATCCAGACCCATGATGGCTACACCCAGCTCTCCGAAGACTCGTTCCTGAAATATTTCGCCAATGGCGTTCCGCGCAAGCAGGCCGAAGTGCTCTATGCCGTGCAGGGCTCGACCGCCGCATCGATCTTCGCAGGCCGCACCACCGCAGCCGCGTGGCATGACAAGCCATCATTCTATGCGGTGTCGAAAGAGGACAAGACGATCAATCCAGATCTCGAGCGTTTCCTCGCCAAGCGCATGAATGCGACGACGATCGAACTCAATGCCGGCCACCTCTCGCTGGTGTCGCACCCGAAGGAAGTCGCCGACCTGATCCTCGCGGCCGCAGGCGTCAAGAAGTAGAGCTGCCTCTGCCCCCTTAACAGCGCGCGTCGAGGGTACCCGGCGCGCAACGCTTTCATCGATCCGACAATCATGACGCAGATCTGCGTCGCAACAGGAGGACGTCCCATGTTCTCACGGAGAGATCTCATGGCCGCAACAGCATCGGGCATCGTGATGAGCGCCGCAGCATCGGCACAGGCCGCGACATTCGGCAATCCGGATCTGCCGCCGCAGGGCGCGGTCAATGCCAAGGGACCGAACAATCTGAGCGATCCCGGCCCGCAAAATCCCATCATCGCCGGCCAGTTCCCATCCTCGCAATTGCCACCGGCGACCGATATCGGCGGCATGGCGCTGCCCTGGGCCACGTTCAACAATGCACCGCGGCGCATCCAGAACGGCGGCTGGGCGCGGCAGGTGACGCAGGCGGATTTCGCGATCTCGACCACGATCTCCGGCGTCAACATGCGGCTCACCGCCGGTGGCATCCGCGAGATGCATTGGCATCAGGCCGGCGAATGGGCGATCATGACTTACGGCTCGTGCCGCGTCACCGTGCTCGACAATCAGGGCCGGCCCTATGTCGCCGACGTCAGCGCGGGCGACCTCTGGTACTTCCCCTCCGGCGCGCCGCATTCGCTGCAGGGCCTCGGCCCCGATGGCTGCGAATTCGTGATCTGCTTCGATGACGGTCAGGCCAACGAATTCAATACGCTGCTGCTGTCGGACTGGATCGCGCATACGCCGCCGGAAATCCTCGCCAAGAATTTCGGCGTGCCGGTCGAAAGCTTCGCGAAAATCCCGCTGCAAAATCTCTGGATCTTCCAGGGCACGGTTCCCGGTTCGCTCGCGGCCGACCAGGCCTCGTCCTATCGCGATGCGGATGTTGCGCTCTATCCGTTCACCTATGCGCTTGGATCGTCCAAGCCGGTCAAATCGACACGCAACGGCGAAATCCGGATTGCCGATACCAGCAACTTCACCGCTTCGGCGACGATCGCGGTGGCGCTGGTGACGGTGAAGCCCGGCGGCATGCGCGAGATGCACTGGCATCCGAACGCCGACGAGTGGCAGTATTATCTCGCGGGCCGCGCGCGGATGACCCTGTTCAATTCCGGCCCGAACGCCACCACCATCGACTTCACGCCGGGCGATGTCGGCTACGTCAAACGCAACTTCGGCCACTATATCGAGAACACTGGCGACACCGACCTGCAGTTCATCGAAGTGTTCCGCACGGCGCATTACGAGGAAGTGTCGCTGTCCGACTGGTTGACGCACACGCCGCCGGCTCTCGTCGCACAACATCTCAATGTGGCACCGGAAGTCATCGCCAAATGGCCCCGCCAATCACCGGGCATCATGCCGGTCTGACGCTGCAAGACCGCACGGGAGGTCTCAGGACTTCCCGTGCCTTTCGGCGATCAACCGCCCGACTGTCCGTCGATCGCAACGTCGACGCCTTCAAAATTCTTGCCGCGAAGGCTGACCTTGTCGCCATCGAATGACAGCGTCCATTTCCGCGATAGCTCGCTCGCGCCGATATTGATCCGCTCGACTTCGAACGCGTGATCATCCAGCCACCGTCCCTTCACCGCAAGCGGCCCATAGGGTGTGTCCTTTCCCTTGCGATACAATCCATCGAGCCCGATAGGGCCGCTGATCATCTCGGGCGGTCGCGCCGAATTGCGGCTGTAGAGTTCGAAATCATAATGCGGGTTCGGGCCGACCAGTCTCAGCGTCAGCGATTTCACGCCCAGCGGATTGCGGGCGAACGCATAGGTCTTGCCCGAGATCGTCGATGCGATCTCTGGCGTCGGCCCGACCTCTGACGGCTTCTCTGTCGATATGGCGCGGATGGCGCTCGCCAGTCGTTCTGTGCCGGCCGTGTCCGGCTGTATTGCAGTCTCGGATTTGATAGATGCCGCGATGGACGGCAGGAGAGTCGTCACGGCGCAGCCGTTTCTACCTGTGGTCACCGCCACGAGATCCAGCGCCGGGTAGACCACGATCAACTGACAATGATAGCCACTCGCCCAATAGACGTTACTGTCGGGCAGAGCCCAGAAGAAATTCGAATAACGCCATGCCGGAGCAAATGAGAGGCGCATGTCCACCGTGGCGTGGTTCACCTTGTCGATCCAGTCCCGTGGCACCAGCGGTTTACCCTCCCACTCGCCGTTGCGCAGATAGAGATAGCCGAACTTCGCCATATCGCGCGGGTGCAGCGCCAGACCGTATCCGCCGGTCGAGATGCCCTGCGGATCGCGACGCCATTTCCATGCCGTGATACCCAGCGGGCCGAACAGCCGCGCCTTGGCGTAATCCTCCGCGCTCATCCCCGTTACTTTGGTGAGGATCGCGGACAGCAGATGCGGATTGCCGCTATTGTAATTGAAGCCGTCTCCGGGCGTGGCGGCCATCTGTCGATTGAGGATGAACTCGATCCAGTTCCGGCTTCGCTCCATGTCGATCACCGACAGCGGTGGTCCTTCGCCGAGCCCTTCTTCCCACATCAGTCCGGAGGTCATGTCCAGCAGACCTTGAAGCGTGATGGCTTTCTTTCTGTCATCGAGGTTGAGGATGCTGCGCTCGCCAAAGAATGGCAGCACCGGCTGATCGGTGCCCGTCAGCAGACCATCCTTCAAGGCGAATGACGTCAGCGTGCCGATCACGGCCTTGGTGACGGAGTTGACCACGTGAGGCATGTCCGCGCTGTACGGTGCGTAATAGGCATCCAGTACGATCTTGCCGTGGCGCACGATCAGAATGCTGTCCATGCTTTGACGAGCACCGGACTCAACCAGCTTGGCGAGCGCTGCCGGGTCCACGCCCTGCTCTTCCGGCGTGGATGTCTGCCAGCCCTGGGTCGGCCACACGACGGCCCGTCCCTCCTCTGCGATGACGCCCTCACCACAAAACGCGGCGGCGAACATGCCCAGGCCGAGCACAAACTTCAGAACGGGAATTCGTGAAGATCGCATGACAGCCTCGCTGTGAGTTTTAACGCTGCGCGAGAACCATATCTCCAGCTACAGATTGTTCAACCGAATTGCAGCTTCATTCCGTCCGCGGACTTGCAGGTGCACAATCGCCTACATGGCAACAGGAACAAGCTTCGCGACGGCGCTGAGCAAATCGGTCTGGGTGATCAGCCCCTGAATCATGCGGTCCTGATCGACGATGATGACGGCGTGCGTTCGTCCATCGGTCAGCGTCGGCAGCAAGGTCACCGCGGGCGTCTGCATCGTCGCCGTCGCTGCGGGCGACATGGATTTTCCGACATCGCCCGATTCTTTCATCAGCTCGCGGAGGCCGACCGTTCCGACGAGCTGTCCCTGCTTGCCCAGGACGGGAAGCGTGCGGACATTGTGCAGGAGCAGCCGCGAGCGGGCCAGTTCGGCACTATCCCGCAATCCGACCGTGACGACATCGCGCGACATGATGTCTCCGCACAGGATCGTGCCGTGCGAGCGCAACATGGCTTGCAGTTCGACCTGCCGCAGCAGCGTTTCGAGATCGTCGGGGCTGATATCGAAAGTCTCGCTGAGCGCTTCCAGCGCCTTGTCGATATCCTCGGCGCGAAAGCCGACCCGCAGCTCCGGGCTGATGTCCGATGTCTGATGCGGATTTGCTGATGGCACCGGCGCCCTGTGCGGATAGGTCCGCCGCGAGATCTTGTGGAACAGATAGCCCAGCCCGACCAGAAGCACCGAGTTCAGGCCGACAGGCACGAATGGAAACAGATAACCAGATGACGTAACGATTGGCCCGCCGATGATCGCCGTCAGCGCCGTGGCGCCGCCGGGCGGATGCAGGCAGCGCGCAAAGGACATCGCGGCGATGGCGAGCGATACGCCGAAGCCGATCGCCAGGATCTGATCGGGAATGAGATGCGCGACAGCGACACCGATCAGAGCCGAGATGGTGTTACCGCCGATGATCGCCCATGGCTGGGCCAGCGGACTCGTGGGAACCGCAAACAAGAGCACAGCAGATGCGCCAAGCGGCGCCACGATCAGCGGCAGGCTGGAGCTGTCGCCCAGCACAGATCGGCAGATCAATCCCGTGAGCACGATGCCCAGCAGTGCGCCCAGGCAAGCAATCATGCGCTCGCCAAGCCGTGCCCCCGCCAGGATGGGGACGAACAGTCGAATACCTGTCTTGCGAGGTGCAACGTCGCTCGAAACGTTCCTTGGGTCTTCTCTTTTTGTCATTGAATCGAGACCGGCGCATGGCCCCGCCAGAATGACGGGCCCCCCTTTGACCACTATGCACAAGCGCCTGCAATGTTGAATACGACACGCGGGCCTGACGATCGCGATCTGGCAGAGCTATCCCTGCTCGGCTATAACGGCACGGCCATTCGCCCGAACGCGCCCCATCAGGAGGGCGCGACGGCGATCTCAAGGGAGGACTCATGGCCCGCATCGACTACAGCGATCCCGCCGCAGCCAGCGAACGCACCCGCGAGATCCTCGGCAAGAACCGCAATGCCAACATCTTCCGCATGATGGCGCATTCGCCCAGCTATCTCGAACAATATTGCCGGCTCGGCGGCGCCATCCGCAACAAGGGTGAGCTGGATCCCGTCATCCGCGAACTGGCGATCACCCGCACCGGCATTCTCTGCGAGGCGCCCTATGAAGTCGCCGCGCACAAGCGCATCGGTGGCTATGTGGGCGTCACCGAGGAGCAGAACGCTGCGCTGGAGAACTGGCAGGCCGCGACTTGTTTCGACGACACGCAGCGCGCGGCGCTGGCGTTCACCGATGAGATCGTCGCGCTGCATCGCCCAACCGACGCGACGTTCAAGGCCATCGCTGCGCATCTGACACCCGGCGCGCTCGTGGAATTGCAGCTCTCGGTCGGCTTCTACATCATGACCTCGAAATTCCTCGAGAGTTTTGCTATCGACATGCAGCCCGTATCCGAGGTCGTCTGAGTTCACCATTCTCTCGGGCGTTCCAATTTCCTTGAGTCTCACATGTCGAAAACCACCCGCGCCACACAGACACTGAGCAGGCTCGGCGCCGCGTTCACCCTGCATACCTACGATTACGATCCCCACGCCGAGAGCATCGGCCTGCAGGCAGCGGAGGCGCTCGGCATTGCACCGCAGCGCATGCTGAAAACATTGATGGCCGAGGTGGATGGCAAGCCGGTTTGCGTGGTCGTGCCTTCCGACAAGGAGGTCAGCATGAAGAAGCTGGCCGCGGCCTTTCGCGGCAAGAGCGCGAAGATGATGCGCCCGGCTGATGCCGAACGCATGACCGGCTATCACGTCGGTGGCATCAGCCCGTTCGGACAGAAGAAGCGCGTGCCGATCGCCATGGAGCAGGCGGCATTGTCGGAAAATACGATCTATCTCAATGGCGGCCAGCGCGGGCTGCAGATCGAGATTGCGCCGGAAGCCGCGCGCGCGGCGCTGGATGCGATGGCAGCCACACTGACGGACTGACGCGCATCACTGCTGTTTGAAGCCCGGGCATGCCGGCGTGATCATGACGCGCTGTCGCAGGCGGGAACGGCAATGTAAGCTGCGCATTAACGACGTCGTACTTTTCGCAAAGGGAGAACCGACATGCGCTCAATCCTGGCAGCAGCTGCACTTCTGGTCGTGATGGGCGCCACGCCCTCCATGGCCCGCGAATATCCATGGTGCTCGCGCACCTCGGCCACCGGCTTCAATCCGAGCTGTACCTTCACCTCCTATAACCAGTGCATGGCCACCGTGAGCGGCCAGCGCGGCGACTGCATGCAGAACCCGATGCTGGCCTATGGCGACCAGCGCCGCGGCCAGAGCCGCGCGATGCGCGGTCAGCCGGACAGTTGGGACAATGGATGGAATAACAACTGGAACAATAATTGGGATCGGCGCTGGTAGTCTCGTAGGCCAGCGACGGATTAGCCGAAGACATCATGCGCCCTGGCGTTACGATGCTGGAGACGTGGCGGATTGTGCTTCTCTCATCCGCTCTACTTTCTCATGTCACTTCCGGCAATACGCCCATGCCGCGATCGCGATCGGCAGCCCGACGCCAAACCACGAAAAATAGCGACCGGGATCGCCGGCGAGTAGCGCCGACAGCATGCCTGCCAGCGATAAGACGCCGATGACGATCGGCGCGCCGAACACGCGCCACCAGGTCGCCCTGTGCTGCGGCACCTTGCTCATGACGATGACCCGATCGCTGCCTGAGCGCCGGCGGACAACCGCGCCCCGCGCCTGACCTTGCTGCGCTTGACCGCCCACAGATACAGCCCGCTGCCCAGCACGATGATCGTGAAAACCGTGAGCAGCGCCCAGATGATCTTCAGCGGCATGCCGCCATAGTCGCCGAAATGCAGCGGCTGCGAGACCAGTACCGCTTTCAGATAGGTCGGCAGTTCGCTGGTGTCGGAGACCTCACCGGTCTCGCCATCGAGCAGCACGGGTTTCACCAGCCGTGAGGTCAGCGGGGTATCGCCGCGCAAGAAGACCGCGAAGTGATGCGTCGATGTGAACGGCGTGCCGGGAAATGCGATGAAGGCTGGGTCCATGCCCGGCGCGACCTTCATGGCATTGCCAAGGACCTTGTCCAGCGACGCGAGCTGCGCCGGTGTCGGCTTGCCGGCATAGGGCGCAGCCATGGCAGCCAATTCGTTACGCTGCCAGATACCGAGCATGACCTCGGCATAGGCATTGATGACGCCGGTGCCGCCGACCACCAGCGCCCAGACGATGGTGACCACGCCAAGCAGATTGTGCCAGTCGAGCCACAACACCCGGCGCGATTTCTGTTTGCGGATCGCCGCGAAATTCAGACGGCGCGTGAACGGCCAGTACAGCACCACGCCGGAGATGATGGCGATCATGAAGAGGAAGCCCATGACGCCCATGAACCATTTGCCGGGAAGCCCGAGATACATGTCGGTATGCAGCCGCAGCATCACCAGCATCGGGCCGGTGCCGAGGAGACCCACCGGCTTCGCCGTATAGGCATCGAATGCCTTCACCACCGTGGTCTGCGGATCGGAGGTCACCGACGTGTTGGTGAAGGTCGAGACCATGCCGGGCTCGTCCTTGTCCCAGGCCATATAGAGCAACACACTGCCGGGATGATCCGTGATCGCGGCGCGGCCGATGGCATCGAGACTGAGCTTCGCCGCGCCCGGCACATGCACATCCATCTTCGGCGCATAGCCAAGCGCCTCGTCGATCTCATGATGAAAGATCAACGGCAGGCCCGTGAGGCACAGCAGCAGCAGAAAGACGGTCGAGACAAGGCTGGTCCATTTGTGGATCAGCGACCAGATGCGGGCCGTACGCGCTTTCAGGGGATCGATCCTTCTTCAGCTACTGAAAATGTCGTCCCCGGCAAGCCGGAGACGACATGAGCAGATCATTTCGACGTGGCGACCGTGCGGCGAGCGTGACGTACAGCGACCTATTGTCGTGCTGTCTCGCTCGCCCGTACCGTTACCACTTGTAGCCGATGCTGCCGGTCACGCGGCGGCGATCGCCGTAGAAGCAGGACGTAGGGCCCGCGCAGCTCGCCACATAGATTTCATCGGTCACATTGTTGGCATTAACGGCGAAGCGCCAGTTCTGCCAATCGTAGTGGACCGCGAGATCACCCAGAATTCGCGATGGCACGGCGAGCGTGTTGGCCTGGTCGGCAAAGGATCCGCCGACATAACGCACACCGCCGCCGAAGCCGAAGCCGCGCAGCCAGCCATCCTGGAAAGTATAGTCCGCCCAGCCGGATGCAAGTTGCTGCGGCGTGTTGGTCGGCGTCTTGCCGATCAGCGTCGGATCGAAGTCCTTGCTGACGAACAGATGGTAGTGGGTGAACGACCCGAGCACCTTGAAGCCGGGCGCCAGATTGGCCACAGCCTCGAGTTCAATACCGCGCGACGTCACTTCGCCGCTCTGGGTCGGAATCAGCACGTTGGTGGGATCGGTCGTGAGCGCATTCTGCCGCTTCAGGTCGAAATAGGCGAAGCCGAAGTGACCGTCAAAGCCGACCGGCTGGAACTTGACACCGACCTCGGTCTGTTGACCCGTTTCCGGCAGCAGTAGCTGTCCCGAACCATTAACCCCGATGACCGGATTGAAGCTCGTTGCATAGGAGATGTAGGGCGCGAGGCCGTTGTCGAAATTGTAGATCAGGCCGGCACGCCCGCTGAACGCGCTGGCACTGCGTCCAAGCGGTGCGGTGCCGGCAATGCGGCTGACATCATTGGTATCGACCCAGTCATTACGGCCGGAGAGCACCAGCGTGAAGCGATCGAGCTTGATCTGGTCCTGTAAGTATACGCCGAGCTGCTGCTGGGTCAGCTGCGAGTCGCGGTACGGCGCGGCAGTGAGCGTCGCACCGGTATATACTGGATTGAGGACGTTGATCGGACCGCTGGTGAAGGCGAAGGCCTGACGATCACTGATCTGATAATATTTCAGATCGAGGCCGTACAACGTGGTGTGGCTGAGGATGCCGGTGTTGAATCGGTATTCGACCTGGCTATCCATCTGCGCTTGGTTGGCGATACCGCGTGTGCCGAATGGAAAACGAGCGAGATCCCCCGTGGTCTGATTGGCGTAACCGCTGCCGGTGACACCGGTGTAGTTCACATCCACATGGGCGAAGCGCGCGTTCTGCCGGAAGGTGACGCTATCCGACAGCTTGCGCTCGAACTGGTAACCGAGCATTTCCTGCTCGCGCTTGAACTTGTCGAAATTCGGTTCGCCGCCGAAGAAGCTGGTCGGGATGCGACCGAAGGGAGCTCCGGTGACGGTTCCGACGTAAGGCAGGAACTGCGCTGCACGCGTCTCGTTATACGAGGCCGAAGCGAGGATCGTCAGCGTGGTGTCAACATCCGGCTTCCAGGTCACCGACGGCGCGATGAAGTAGTTGTTGTTCGGCGTAAAGTCGGTCTGCGTTCCGCCGTTCTGCACTTGGCCAACGACGCGAGTGTAGAGTTCGCCATTGCCCGGCGCCAGCTTGATCGGTGTGTTGATGTCGAAACCAATATAGGCATTGCCAAAGTTATCGACGCCGGTCTCGATGTAGCGGATCGGATCGGCCTGCGGCGTCTTGCTGACGACATTGACAATGCCGCTCGGGCTGGAGCCGCCATACAGGATCGCCGACGGGCCGCGCAGGATTTCGACGCGCTCCATGTTGGAGGGCTGCAGCTTCCAGCTCGCATAGGACGTGTAGAACAGCTGCATGCCATCGAGAAACACGCTGTTGTCGTCGGACTTGAAGCCGCGGATCAGAAACCAGTCGTTGCGGAAGTCGGAGCCGAAGGTGCCGGCCAACACGCCCGGCGCATAGCGCAGGACGTCGTCGAAGCTACGGGGCTTCTGATCGCGGATTTGTTCCGCACCGATCACCGAGATCGCCTGCGGCGTTTCATTGATCGGCGTATTGGTCTTGGTGCCGGTCGAGCTGCGATTGGCGACATAGCCCTGGATCGGACCGCGCGGGCTTTCCACGAATACATTGGTCTGGCGCGGAGCAACCGGACGCGGCGCGACTGCCGTGCGGACACGCGGCGCGCGGCTCGGCGCAGCTGTGGCACGGCGACGCTGCTGGTTGGGCTGATTGACGACCACAGGCGGCAGCGGCTGCGCGCCGCTCTGCGTGGAACTGGACTGCGCCAGCGAAGTATCGAGCGTGACGACGCTGAGCGCACAGACCGACGACAGAAGCGCGAGACGCGACAGACGAATGGTGTTGTTCAAGGTGATCCCCAAAATCTCATCCACATCGACATATGCGATGATGGATGCCTCATATGATGGATCGGGGTTAGAGGGACGGCAGCGTCACCGCCAATAGAAGCGTTCCAAACAACAAGCATTCTGCGGCAGTGTGACATCACTGCCGCAGATTTTAATGGTTCTAAACTCAGCGGGTATTTTTCTCAGCAAGATGCAGCCAAGGCGCGACGATTATTTCTGCCCGGAAATAATTGGGACGCCTTCGCGCATGCCATTTTTTCTTTCGCGGTGGATAGTTACGCGGCACGCACCGAGCGTAGGAAGTTGCCGACCTCATGCTTCAGTCGCGTGCTCTCGCTCGACAGCGACTGCGCTGCGGACAGGACCTGCGACGAGGCGGAACCTGCTTCTTCGACACCGCGCTGCACGTCGGTGATGTTCGAACTCACCTGCATGGTGCCTGCTGCGGCCTGCTGCACGTTGCGCGAAATCTCCTGCGTGGTAGCGCCCTGCTCTTCAACGGCCGATGCGATGGCCGACGCGATCTCCGACATCTGACCGATAGTCATGGAGATCTCCTTGATAGCCGACACCGAATCCTCGGTCGCCTTCTGGATGCCGCTGACCTGCTGGCTGATCTCGCCAGTGGCCTTCGCGGTCTGCTCGGCCAGCGCTTTCACTTCCGCGGCGACCACCGCAAAGCCGCGGCCGGCCTCACCGGCGCGCGCCGCTTCGATGGTCGCATTGAGCGCGAGCAGATTGGTCTGCCCCGCGATATTGTTGATCAGCTCGACGACATCGCCGATGCGCGCCGCGGCCGTCGCCAGTTCGCTGACGCGGTTGTTGGTATTGTCAGCCTGCGCAACAGCCTCGCTGGCAATGCGCGCGGCGCCCTGCACCTGGCGGCTGATCTCGTGCACGGACGACGACATTTCCTCGGTGGCGGATGCGACCGACTGCACATTGGTGGCAGCTTCTTCCGATGCCGCCGACACCGCGATCGCCAAAGCCTGCGAGCGATCCGACGTTGCCGTCAATGTGGTGGCCGAACCTTCCAGTTCCTTCGAGGCGGATGACACGGTCTCGACGATCTGCCCGACGGCGCCTTCGAAATCGGCGGCGAGCTTCATCATATCCGCCTTGCGCTGTTCGGCCGTGCGGCTTTCCGTAGCGATCTGCGCGACCTTCATGCGCTCGACTTCGAGGCCGTTCTCCTTGAATACACTCAGCGCCGCCATGATCTCCCCGATCTCGTCGGCGCGCTTGCTTGCCGGAACGTCGACGGTGAGGTCTCCTTTGGCGAGCTTGTTCATCGTGGCGATGCTTGCCTTCAACGGACGCACCACGCTGCTGCGCGCCACAACATAGCTGACAATGATGGCGAGCAGCATCACGCCGAGCGTCGCATAGATAATGGTCCAGAGCGTGTCGTTGGCGGTTTCGAGAAACTCGACCTTCTTGATGCCCACATAGAGGATGCCGATCACGTTGCGGCTGGCGTCGAAGATCGGATCATAGACAGTCATATACGGCTCGCCGAGGATAGCCACTTCACCACGGAACGCGGTCTTGCCATTGAAGACTGCGTCATAGGCCGGCCCTTTCGCCAGTTGCGTGCCGATAGCGCGGGTGCCATCCGGCTTCATCACATTGGTCGAGATGCGGGTGTCATTCATGAAGATCGTCGCGGTGCCGCCGACCAGCATCTTGATCTTGTCGACCGCTGCAAAATTGCCGTTCAGCGGCTTGCCATCGGCAAGCAGCTTGCCATCCGCGATGCTGTATTTGTCGCCGCTCTCGCGCAGCACGTTCCAGGCGACGCGCATATTGGTCTCGACCCGCTCTGTCGCGGATTTGGCGGCGCCCTGTTCGAGCACATATTTGGCGACTAGCGTGATGCAGATGCCGAGGATGAGAATGCCGGAGACCGTCATCAACATGATGCGCGGGCCAAGACCGAGACCCCGGCGACGGCCGGGTTTGGGTTGGGAGGCGGACAATGGCATTGCGATCTCCTGTCGCGCCGACCCCTCGGTCGTGCGCTCAAAGCCGAACGGCTCCAGACACACTCACTGCACAACGCCGACGAGGTATCCGGACCCGCAATTCAAGAAACAAGTTCCATCATTATGATTCAGTTCTATCGGCTAGCCGTTCGAAAGCAGTTAATGTTCGCCTGGCGGAAAAGGTATAATCGTCTGATTTTGCGTGATTTTCGGCATCTGAATACCTGAATCGAAGCTCATTCTCGGCGTCCATTCGATGCATCCACCGATGCGCGCTCCGTTGCCGCGCATGGTGCCCGCGCGCCAGCGTGGCTTGTGCCACCCGGCGAACTGCCGCCTATGGAAAGCTGCATTGACCATCGAGCCGATGACCCCTTCCGCTCCGCCGCGACAAACGATCGTCGGCTGGTTCGCCAACCAGCCTTATCTCCTGCTCAGCCTCACCTCGCTGTTCTGGGCCGGGAATATCGTGCTCGGCCGCTATGTCGCCGGCCACGTCCCGCCGGTGACGCTGGCCTGCGTGCGCTGGATCGGAGCCTTTTTCCTGTTGCTGCCCTTCGCCTGGACGCATCTGCGCACGGACTGGCCGGTTCTCCGCGCCCAGCTTTCTCTCATGACGACGCTGGCGCTGACCGGCTTCGCTGCCAATACGGTACTGGCCTATTGGGGCCTGAAATACACGCAGGCCCTGAATGCGCTGCTGATCCAGTCGTCGGGCCCGCTCTGCGTCGCGCTGTGGACGCTGATCCTGTTCGGCGTGAGACTGACGCTGGCGCAACTGCTCGGCATCGTGGTTTCCATGGCCGGCGTGCTGATCATCATCCTGCGCGGCGATCTCACCGCGCTAGCCAGTATCCAGATCAACAAGGGAGATGCGATGCTGTTCGCAGCGCTCCTGGTGTTCGGCATCTATTCGGCGCTGATGCTGCGGCGACCGGTGACGCATCCGATGTCGCTGATTGCTTTCACCACCGCCGGCGGCGCGATCCTGACCCTGCCGGTCAGCATCTGGGAACTCAATTCCGGTTCACCGCTGATCTTCGACACCGTAACGCTGCTGACGCTCGCCTATGCCATGATCTTTCCGTCGGCGCTGGCCTATCTGTTCTTCAATCGCGGCATCGCGCTGATCGGCCCGAATCGGGCGGCACCATTTCTGCATCTCATGCCGGTGTTCGGATCGGTATTGGCCATCGCGTTTCTCGGCGAACAGCCGCAACTGTTTCACCTTATCGGTTACGTGCTGGTGCTGTCGGGCGTATTCATCGCATCACGGCGATAGACCGAACATCCGCTCCGGCCAGCCTGACATCGGGAGTAGAAACATCACATGACCGTTTTCTCGCTTGCCCACCTCACCGTGCTATCGCTGGCGCCGCCAGAGATGATCGATGTTGCCGCGCGCTGCGGCTACCGGAGTGTCGGACTGAGACTGATCGCCGTGACCGCGGAAAGCCCTGGCTACCCGCTGATGAACGACAAGGCGATGATGCGGCAAACCAAGGCGCGTCTCGCCGATACCGGACTGCACGTGCTCGATATTGAACTCGTCAAGATCACGCCCGGGATCGACGTCGCGGCGCTTGAGCCGATACTCACCGCCGGCGCGGAGCTCGGAGCCCGCCATGTCATCGTCGCGCCCTATGATCCCGACTTGTCCCGCCTCGCCGACCGACTGGCGGCCATCGCCGATCTTGCGGCGCGATACGGCATCATGCCGGTGATGGAGTTCTTTCCCTGGACCAATGTGTCGAACCTGCACAAGGCGCGCGCCATCGTCGAGACCGCAGGCCGCGCCAATGCGGGTATCCTCGTCGATACGCTGCATTTCGACCGCTCCGACAGCAGCCTCGCCGAACTCGACGACATACCATCGCGCTTGCTGCCGTTTTTCCATTTTTGCGATGCTCCGGCGGAGAAGCCTGGCACGGTGGAAGGACTGCTGCACACCGCGCGCGCTGAACGGCTGCCACCCGGCGACGGCGGCATCGACCTCTGCGCCATCGCCGCGCACCTGCCGAAGCATATTCCGGTCGCGCTCGAAGTGCCGATGGATGCGCTGACCCGGGAGCGCGGCCCCGAAGAAGTCGAGCGCCGCGCAATCGCCGGCGCGAAGCGCCTGCTGGGAGATTGAGAATCTAGCGAGTAATCTACGCGCACATGCCACCGCCCGGCATAGCACCTGTCCCGCGCGCGTTATGCCAACGTATGAACGATAACCGGCCCGGCTATCGCTGTGGCTGGTCCAATCAGCAAGGGCGCCAGATTCTGTTCGCTCCATGCGAGCCCGCGTCGGTTCGACTCCTCGGCGCCCGCGAAATTGTTGAAGATGCTGATCGCCGTCACCGTATCGTCGGACGCATAGACCACATAATAGGCCATGAAACCTTCGACATCACTGATGATCGGAATGGCACCTTCCTTGATCCTGCGCGTCAGTTCCTCAGCCATGCCGGTCTTTGCCTTGCTCTGACGAATGGCAGCATACATGGGACGCTCCTTTACCCGTAAGCTGCCCGCGATCGCACCTGCCGCGATCATGCATCGCACACACTCATCATCGGCGGGACGAGCAGCAGGGTTTCCCGTGCATAGAACCTACGCCATCCCGCGTAACGACGCCATCTGACGCCTCCCCACCCACTACGCGCCTCCGATCAATATTCCCACCGCCAGAACGATGACGCCGCCAAGCACCACCTGAAAGACGGCCTGCAGGAACGGCGTATCCATATAGCGCGCCCTGATATAGGCGATGGACCAGAGTTCGAAAAAAACGACAACACCCGCGATGGCCGTCGCGATCCAGAATGCATTCGGCCAGCTGTCCGGCACGAGATAAGGCAGAGTATGGCCGAGACCGCCCAGCGTCGTCATCAGCCCGCAGATGCCGCCACGCAACCACGGCGAGCCGCGTCCGGTCATGGAGCCATCGTCCGACAATGCTTCGGCGAAACCCATGCTGATGCCGGCGCCGATCGACGCGGCGAGGCCAACAAGGAATGTCTGCCAGTTGTGATGTGTTGCAAACGCGGCCGCAAACAGCGGCGCCAGCGTCGATACGGAGCCGTCCATCAAGCCCGCAAGACCTGGCTGGACATATTGCAGGACGAACATCCGGTGGCGGGTGTTGTCCTCCACCGTACGAACGTCGGACGTCAGGATGGCATCCGATAATTTGGCCGCGAGATGCTCGTGTCCTTTTTCCAGCTCGGCCAGATCGCCCAGCAACTTGCGAACGCCGACATCCGTCGCCTGCTCGGCAGCCCTGGCGTAAAAACGCTCGGCCTCAAACTCCATCCTCTCGGCTTCCTTGCGGATAGTGTCGAGCGACAGGTTACGCGTGAGCCAGATTGGTCGGCGGCGGATGAAGCCCTTGACGTCTTCGCGCCGGATCGGCGGAAGGTTCGGTCCGAAGCGCTCCTCATACATCTGCAACAGCAGATGCCGATGGCCCCTTTCCTCTTCGGCCATCTCGCTGAAGACTTTCGCGGAATCGGGATAGCGCTCTGCCAGATCCTCGGCGAAGCTGAGATAGATCCGGCTGTCCTCTTCCTCGCTGGAGATCGCAACCGCCAGCACCTCGCGTTCGGTGAGGTCCGAAAACGCCTTCATATCAATGCCTTGCTTAGTTTAGAACTATTCTAATATATATAAGAGCTGCTGTGCATTTGTCAAAGAGCTTTGCGCCTGCGCGGCGCTGAACCTGTCGCTGGTCGGGAAGCAGTAGCGGCGACGAGAAGGATCGCGACGAACCGACCGTGCGTGCTCCGGAGGTCGCCCCGGCATTCGCACCGACCCCGACGTGGAGATGCTGCGGAGATCAGCGACCGTCTGCAGGTGCTGTCGCTCACGAACGCGATAAGGTCGACCCGGTGCAGCAGAAGTCGATGCATGGCCTACACCATCGGCGCGCTCAGCTGAACTGCATACCTTTCCGCTTCCGTGCGTCACCGACCTCCGCTAGTTTGCCCGCAACAAATGTGGGCTACCAAAGCCTATTCAGGGAGAAAAGCGGAATGCACGGACTTTCAGTTCTTCGCGGTGTGGCGAGCGCATCGTTTATCGGAGCGCTGCTGTTGGCGACCCCGGATGCCATCGCACAAACTGCGAATTATCCAAACCGGGCGATCACGCTGGTGCTCCCTTTCGCCGCAGGCAGCGGCACCGACACCACGACGCGCCTGATCGCCAAGGAACTCGGCACCGCACTGAACGCCAACACCGTGATCGACAACAAGGCCGGCGCCAATGGCTCGATCGCCGCCAGTTTCGTCGCCCGCGCCCCCGCCGATGGTTACACGCTGTTCGTGACCACCAACACGACGCATTCGGCCAATCCTTTTCTGCTCAAGACCATGAGCTATGATCCGATCAAGGATTTCACGCCGATCGCGCGCACCGGCGACCTGCCCTTCATGCTGGTGATCAATCCTGAGATTCCCGCCAACTCCGTGGAAGAGCTGATCGCGCTCGCCAAGAAAGAGCCGGGCAAGTACTCCTACGCATCGGGCAGTTCGTCGGCGATCGTCTCGGGCGCGACCTTTGCCCGCCTCGCCAAGCTCGATCTCCTGCACGTGCCTTACAAGAGCTCACCACCGGCGCTCACCGATGTCATCGCCGGCCGTGTCAGCATGATGTTCGTCGACGTTCCGACCGGCCTGCCGCATGTCAACGCCAAGGCGTTGAAGTCGCTTGCGGTGACCACGAAATATCGCTCCAAACTGCTGCCCGATCTGCCGACCATGGACGAGGCCGGCGTGAAGGGCTTCGACATCACCTCGTGGCAGGGCTATCTCGGCCCGGCCAACATGCCGAAGGACATCGTCGTCAAGCTCAACGCCGAAATCCGCAAGATCGTCGAACGCCCCGAAATCCAGAAAGACCTCGCCAACCGCGGCATGGAAGCCTTCTCCGGTACGCCGGAAGAATTCGACGCCTTCCTGAAGGATCAGCTCAAGGTGTGGGAGAAGCTGATCACGGATGCAGGGATCGAGAAGCAGTAGGCGCATTTCAGATAGAACCGCACGGCAGGTATGTTCGTCATGCCCGGCGAATGCCGGGTATCCACGTCTCGGCTACAAAGAAGACGTGGATGGCCGGGACATCCAGCGAAGCCGCGCTTCGCGCTTTGCCCGGCCATGACGATGGTTTTGCGTGGGTTGAACGAAGAGGAACCGCGCCTAACCCGCAGCCGCGGCGACCCCATGCCGCAGCTCTTTCCCCCGCTGTCACCCATTCGTCACGGAACTGTCAGCGCAGCGTAACGCCCGCCCCCCAGAACACCGCGCATGGTCACCACAAAGGAGACAACCATGCGCAGCACATTCCTCTGCTCCGTCGCTTCCCTCGTCATGCTTTCTTCCGCAGCCTTTGCGCAGTCGGAAGGCGAATTTCCAGCCAAGCTCGCCGGCCATGCCGTGCTGCCGGCGACGTCGACCATCGATGCGCCAGCGGATGCGCCGAACGACCTGAAGACCTCGGGCAAATACACAACCGGCAAGCGCGTCGACGCGCTCGGCACCGTGATGGGCAAGTCCTATGAGCGCGCCACCGGCATCTCGCTGCCGATGAAGGGGCAGCCGCTGCAGGGCCATTCCGGCATCAAGGTGATGCCAGACGGTTCGTTCTGGGTGCTGACCGACAATGGCGCCGGCTCGCGCTACAATTCGGCCGACTACATGATCTATCTCAATCATCACAAGATCGACTGGAAGAACGGCAAGGTCGAGCGTCAGGCCACCGTGTTCCTGCACGATCCCGACAAGAAGGTGCCGTTCCGCATCGTTCACGAAGACACCGCCAAGCGCTACCTGACCGGCGCCGATGTCGACACCGAAGGCTTCCAGATCGTCGGCGACAATTTCTGGATCGGCGAAGAATTCGGCCCCTACATCATCAAGGCCGACAAGACCGGCAAGGTTCTGGCTGTGTTCGACACCGTCGCCGACGGCAAGCCGGTGCGTTCGCCCGACCATTGGTCGGTGCAGTCGCCGGGCGCACCGGGCGCCACCTACACCACCGTCAACCTGCGCCGCTCCAAGGGCTATGAAGGCTTCGCCTCCTCCAAGGATGGCAAGTTCCTATACGGCCTGCTCGAAGGCCCGATCTGGGATGCCGAGAAGAAGGACTGGGAAAAGGTCGACGGCAAGGAAGCTTCGCGCATCCTGGAATTCGACGTCGCCAACGAGAAGTTCACCGGTCGCTACTGGCAGTACGTGTTCGAACAGAACGGCAATGCCATCGGCGACTTCAACATGATCACCGCCGACAACGGCCTGATCATCGAGCGTGACAATGGCGAAGGCACCAAGGACAAGGCCTGCGCCGACGGCAAGCGCGGTGAAGACTGCTTCCCGGATCTCGCCAAGTTCAAGAAGGTCTACAAGATCGAACTGAACGACGCCAATGTCGGCAAGCCCGTTCGCAAGATTGGTTTCATCGACCTGATGAAGATCCAGGACCCGAACAAGCTGGCCCGCAAGCCGCTGAATGACGGCGTGCTGACCTTCCCGTTCTTCACCATCGAGAACGTCGACCAGGTTGATGCCACCCACATCATCGTCGGCAACGACAACAACCTGCCGTTCTCGTCGAGCCGCGAGCCGAACAAGGCCGACGACAACGAGTTCGTGCTGCTCGAAGTCGCCGACTTCCTGAAGGCGAAGTAATCAACGCGAGCAGGCATCAGCCTGAACGACGAAAGCCCTCCCGCAAGGGAGGGCTTTTCTGTTGAGCGCGGCTCTCTGACTTCCCCTCTCCCCCAGCGCAGCGTAGCTGCGCGCAGTGGGAGAGGGTGCCTGAGCGAAGCGAAGGCGGGAGAGGGGTAGCCCCGCGCTCGGCCGCCCCCTCTCCCGTCTCGAACCCGCTTCGCGTGTTCGATCCACCCTCCCCCGCAAGGGGGGGGAGGGAAAGAAATTAAGCCGCACGCACCTTGGTCAGGAATTCGTCCACCGCCGTTCGCAACATGCCGGACTGAGTGTCGAGCTCCCTGGCATTCGACAACACCTGCGAGGCCGCCGTCCCGGTCGCTTCCGCTGCGCTGCTGACGCCCCCGATATGTTCGCTGATCTCACTGGAGCCTGCCGCGACCGACTGAATGTTGCGCGCGATTTCCCGCGTGGCCTCGCCCTGCTCCTGGACGGCCGTGGAGATGCTAGTGGTGATCTCGCTCATCTGCGCGATGGTCCCCGTAATGGCGCTGATCGAGAGTACGGCTTCGCTGGTCGATGCCTGCATAGCTGCGACCTGGGCGGAGATCTCTTCGGTGGCCTTGGCGGTCTGGCTTGCCAGCGCCTTCACTTCCGAGGCGACGACCGCAAAGCCGCGGCCGGACTCGCCGGCGCGCGCCGCTTCGATGGTCGCATTCAGCGCGAGCAGATTGGTCTGGGAGGCGATGCTGTGGATCAACTGAACCACTTCGCCGATCTTCTCCGCGCCGCTGGACAGCAGCTGAACGGTCGCATTGGTGCGTTCCGCATCGCCGACTGCCTTGCTGGCAATTTGGCTCGACTGCGAGACCTGCCGCAAGACTTCGCTGACCGAAGCCGACAATTCCTCGGCGGCGGCTGCAACCGTGCTGACATTGTCCGACGACCGCTCCGACGCGGCGCCGACCGTCGATGCACGCGAACTGGCATCGCTGGCGGTCGCCGTCATGGATTGCGCGGTAGTCTGCATCCCTGCTGCTGCCGTCGATACCGAGCGGACAATACCGTTGACGCTGCGTTCGAAATCATCGGCGATGCTCTCCATGGCCGAACGACGCTCGGCCGACGCGCGCGCCTGCGTCTCAGCTTCGATCTTGTCGAGCCCGCGAATCCGGACCGCATTGTCCTTGAAGACCTGAACGGTCGATGCCATCGCACCGATCTCATCGCCGCGCCCGGTCCCGGGAATGTCGTCCTCAAGCGCGCCATCGGCCAGCGTGCGCATCCGCGCACCGAGCTGACCGAGCGGGCGGCTGATGCTGCGGCCGATCATCCAGGCGATGCCGCCCGCGACCGTACCAATAGCAAGGATCGCCAAACCGAGCGCCCAGACGATCGGCTTCAACCTGGCGTCGAGGTCTTCCAGATAGGCTCCGGCGCCCACATACATGTTCCATCCGGGGATCGCGGCGGCATAAGCAACCTTGCGCAGCGGCGCCGTCTGGCCGGGTTTGACGTAGTCATAGAACATCGTGTGCTCGCCCTTGGCAGCAACACTGTCGCGCCACTCGCGACCGATCGCCTTGCCATTGGTCACCACATCGAGGCGGTTCTGACCGATCTGCTTTGCGTCCGGCGACAACACCGTCACGCCGTCCATCATGGAGCCAAACAGGTAGCCCGCGCCGTTGTCGTAGGTCATCGTATTTGCACGACGACCGAATTCAGCCATCGCGGCTTCCTTGGTGAGCTGGCCGGCGTCGACTTGTTTTTGCAATCCGATCGCCACGCTGCGCGCGGCATCGACGAAGTGGCGCAGCTCCTCGATCCTTGAGGTCATCATCTCGCCCTGAACGAAATATCCCGCGAGAACGCCAGACGCGCACAGACCAAGCAACATGACACCCACCAGAATACCTAGCTTGGGCGTGATCGTCAGATTACTTATCTTCACAATGAGTTCTCCAAAAAAGGTCGCGGGTGCAAATACCAATTGAGGAGAAGAATACCGAACAGACCTTTTTTTGTTCTTTACAAACCAAACCCGCAAATCATCGAGCCTGTGATACTTGATGATGAGCAACGATTGCAGCGCTACAAGAGCTCGCTCTCCGCGAGAGAAGAGGAAAGGCTCTACGCTGCGCGAACCTTCGCGAGGAATTCATCCACCGCCTTGCGCAGGATGCTCGACTGGCCGTCCAGCTCCTTTGCATTCGACAGCACCATGCCTGCCGCCTGCCCCGTTGCTTCCGCCGCTGCGCTGACGCCGCCGATATGAGCGCTGACCTCGCTCGAGCCAGCGGCAACCGACTGGATGTTGCGCGCGATCTCCTGCGTGGCCGAACCCTGCTCTTCCACTGCCGCCGAGATCGTCGTGGTGATCTGGCTCATCTGCGCGATCGTGCCGGTGATGGCGTTGATCGAGTTGACAGCCTCCTGCGTCGACGCCTGCATCGCCGCAACCTGCGCGGAGATTTCCTCGGTCGCCTTCGCTGTCTGGCTCGCCAGCGCCTTCACCTCCGACGCGACGACCGCGAAGCCACGGCCGGATTCACCGGCGCGTGCCGCTTCGATGGTTGCGTTCAGCGCAAGCAGATTGGTCTGCGATGCGATGTTGTGGATCAGCTGCACGACCTCGCCAATCTTCTCGGCGCCGCTGGAGAGCTGCTGCACCGTCGCATTGGTGCGCTCCGCATCGCCCACGGCCTTGCTGGCGATATCGCTCGAGGCTGCGACCTGACGTAGCACTTCGCTGACCGATGCCGATAGTTCTTCAGCCGCGGCGGCAACCGTGCTGACATTGTCAGATGAGCGCGCCGATGCCGCACCGACCGTCGATGCGCGCGAGCTCGCGTCGCTTGCTGTCGCCGTCATCGACTGCGCGGTACTCTGCATACCGGCCGCGGCGGTGGAGACGGAACGGACGATGCCGTTGACGCTGCGCTCGAAATCATCGGCGAGGCTTTCCATCGTCGCACGGCGTTCGGCAGCAGCACGGGCCTGCGATTCCACCTCGATCTTGTCGAGCCCGCGAATGCGCACCGCGTTGTCCTTGAACACCTGAACCGTTGCGGCCATGGCGCCGATCTCGTCGCCGCGGTCGACGTCGGGGATCGCTTCATCCAGCGCGCCATCGGCGAGACCGCGCATGCGCGCGCCGAGCCGGCGAAGCGGGATGGTGATGCTGCGGCCAATCATCCAGGCAAGCGCGCCGAGAATGACAATGACCGCGAGTGCCGCGATCATCACGGTGCGCGCACTCTCCCAGAGCTGTACCTGCAAGTCGTCGATATAGACGCCGGTACCGATGACCCAACCCCAGGGCTCGAAACCGACGACATAAGAGAGCTTCGGCTGCGGTGCGTCCTTGCCGGGTTTCGGCCAAAGATAATCGACGAAGCCGGCCTTCTGCTTCTTCACGACATCGGCGAATTCGACAAACAGCCGCTTGCCGTTCGGGTCCTTGTTGCCGGAGAGATCGCTGCCGTTCATCTCGGGCTTGATCGGATGCATCACCATGCGCGGCTGCAGGTCGTTGATCCAGAAGTAATCGCCATTGCCGTAACGCAGTTTGCCGATACGCGCTGCTGCGGTCTTGCGCGCGGCCTCGTCCGACACGCCGCTACGCTGAATCGTCGCGTATTCTTCCTGCGCGATGCCGAGCGCCAGCTCCGTAAGATGGGTCAATTCGCTCTGGCGCTGCTGCTTGAGCGAGTCGCCGAGGGTGTTCAGCTGCATCCAGGCCAGCCCGGCGAGGCCAAGAAAGCTCAAGCCAATGATGCTGTAGAGGCGAAGGCCGATCGAAATTTTCAAACGATTCATGGGAAGTATCCCTGTAAGGCGCGCTGAAATAAGCGCGTCACCATCGCAGGGTGTAGTTTCGAGTTCGTGAAGTGGTGTGTAGTTCCGTTTTTGCAACCGCGGTTATAGGTTACCTCGAATGCACCAAAAGTCGCGCTACAGGTAACTGCGCACCACTATGAACTATCATTGTGCAGATTTAAATTTGGTGGTGCAGCGATACGACGCAGCGGCCGAAACTCAATAGTTCAGGCAAGTCCCAGCCCGGTAGCTCCCCGAGCGCAGCTAAGCCGCGCTCGGGGAAGGATTTGACTCAGGCTGCTCTCACCTTGGCGAGGAATTCATCCACGGCGGTGCGCAGCATGCCGGACTGGCTCTCCAGCTCCTTTGCATTCGACAGCACCTGTGACGCCGCGGAGCCGGTGGCCTCGGCTGCGCTGCTGACGCCGCCGATATGATTGCTGATCTCATTCGCGCCGGCCGACACCGACTGAATGTTGCGCGCGATTTCCTGCGTCGCCGTGCCCTGCTGCTCCACCGCCACAGAGATCGTGTTGGTGATCTGGCTCATCTGGGCGATGGTGCCGGTGATGGCGCCGATCGATGCAACGGCCTCGCTGGTCGATGCCTGCATGGCGGCGACCTGCGCCGAAATTTCCTCGGTGGCCTTGGCGGTCTGGCTGGCCAGCGCCTTCACTTCGGATGCCACCACCGCGAAACCGCGACCGGACTCGCCGGCACGTGCGGCTTCGATGGTTGCGTTCAGCGCCAGCAGATTGGTCTGGGAGGCAATGCTGTGGATTAGCTGTACCACTTCGCCGATCTTTTCAGCGCCGCTCGACAGGATCTGAACGGTGGCATTGGTGCGCTCGGCATCGCCCACCGCCTTGCTGGCGATCTCGCTGGAGGCCGATACCTGACGCAGCACTTCACTGACTGACGCTGACAATTCCTCCGCAGCCGCCGCGACCGTGCTGACATTATCGGACGAGCGCGTCGAAGCTGCGCTGACCGTTGCGGCGCGCGAGCTTGCATCGCTTGCCGTCGCCGTCATCGACTGCGCGGTGCTCTGCATACCGACTGCGGCGGTGGAGACCGAGCGGACGATACCCGTCACGCTGCGCTCGAAATCCGTGGCCATCGCCTCCATGGCGGCTCGGCGCTCCGCGGCGATACGGCCCTGCGCATCCGCCTCGACCTGTTCGAGCGAGCGGATACGCAGCGCATTGTCCTTGAACACCTGAACCGTCTTGGCCATCGCACCGACTTCATCGCTACGGCCAACGCCGGGAATTTCCTCATCCAGCGCACCATTGGCGAGCGACTCCATGCGCGATCCCAGCATGCCGAGCGGCTTGGTGATGCTACGGCCGATCAGCCACGCGATCGCACCCGCCACTGCGGCAATGGCCAGCATGGCCAGGCCGAGCGCCCAGATGATCGGTTTCAGATGAGCGTCGAGGTCATCGAGATAGGCGCCGGTGGCAATGAACATGTTCCAGCCGGGAAGCGCCGCGGCATAGCCCATCTTGCGCGACGGGACCTGCTCATTGGGCTTCTGGAATTCGTAGGTCAGAATCTTCGTGCCGTTGGCTGCGACGCCGTCGCGGAATTCACGTGTAATGGCAACGCCGCTAACCTTGACGTCGAGCCGGTTGGATCCCGCCTTGAAGCCCGGCAGATGAACCACTTCACCGTCCATCGTGTAGATGAACAGATAGTTGCCGTTGTCATAGGTCATCGGCTCGATGCGGCGTACCAGCTCGGCGGTCGCGGCTTCCTTGGTGAGCTTGCCTGCTGCGACATCCTTCTGGATGCTGGCCGCTACGTTGGTCCCGATTTCGACGATCGACTTCAGCTGCTCGGTTCGCGCGGAGAGCATCTCACTCTTGACCATATAGGCGGCCAGAATGCCCGCGGCGCAGAGGCCGATCATGGTGACGGCCACCAGAACGACGAGCTTGTACGTAATACGGATATTGGCGAGCTTCACGGCTGTATTCCCCCGGGCGTGCGATTTTCGATCGCTGATTCCTCGGAGTAAAATGTATCGGGGTAGTGTTCCCAAATCCTTACACGTGCGGGGCGGGGGCAAACCTGCCGCGCCGACCTGAATGTGAACATTTTCCGCAAAACGAAAAAATCCCCGCCTTTCGGGCGGGGATTTCGGCAATGTCAGTTCGGGTAAGAGACACTCAGAATGTCAGCGCCTTGGCCTGTTTCACCTGCGGCAGCGCCTGCACCTTGCTCAGCACATCGGCCGGCACAACGCCGTCGATCTCCACCAGCGCGATGGCGTCACCGCCCTGTTCGTTGCGGCCGAGATGGAAGGTCGCGATGTTGACCTTGGCGTCGCCGAGCAGCGAGGCGAACTTTCCGATGAAGCCCGGCTTGTCCTCGTTGGTGACATATATCATCGACTTCCCGAATTCGGCATCGACGCGGATACCCTTGATATCAACCAGCCGCGGCTTGCCGTCATGATAGACAGTGCCGGACACCGAGCGTTCCTGCCGTTCGGTGATAACCGTAACGGTGATCAGGCTTTCGTAATCGCTCTGCGCCGCGCGCACCACTTCATCGACTACCATGCCGCGCTCCTTGGCAACGGCCGGCGCGGAGACGACGTTGACGTCGCCGAGCATCGGCCGCAGCAACCCGCTCAATGCAGCAGACGTCAGGGCCTTGATCTTCATTTCGGCCACCGCGCCTTCATAGGTGATCTGCACCTTGGCAATGCCGGTCTCGGTGAGCTGGCCCGCGAACGAGCCGAGCTTCTCGGCGAGTTCGATGAACGGCTTCAGCTTCGGTGCTTCTTCCGCGGTGATCGACGGGAAGTTGACCGCGTTTGAGATCGCGCCCGACAGCAGATAATCCGACATCTGCTCGGCGACTTGCAGCGCGACGTTCTCCTGCGCTTCGGTCGTCGATGCACCCAGATGCGGCGTGCAGATCACATTGGGATGGCCGAACAGCACGTTCTTGGTGGCCGGCTCCTCGACGAACACGTCGAAGGCAGCGCCGGCGACATGCTTGCTATTCAGCGCATCGACCAGCGCCTGCTCGTCGACCAGACCGCCGCGGGCGCAGTTGATAATGCGCACGCCGGGCTTCATCTTGGCGATGGCAGCGGCATCGATGATGTTCTTCGTCTTCTCGGTGAGCGGCGTGTGCAACGTGATGAAGTCGGCACGCTTGAGGAGGTCGTCGAGTTCGACCTTCTCGACGCCGATATCCTTGGCGCGCTCCGGCGACAGGAACGGATCGAAGGCGATGACCTTCATGCGCAGGCCAAGCGCGCGGTCAGCCGCGATGGCGCCGATATTGCCGCAGCCGATCACGCCCAGCGTCTTGCCGGTGATCTCGACGCCCATGAAGCGGTTCTTCTCCCACTTGCCGGCCTGCGTCGACGCATCGGCCTGCGGGATCTCGCGGGCGAGCGACAGCATCAAAGTGATCGCATGTTCGGCGGTGGTGATCGAATTGCCGAACGGCGTGTTCATCACGATGATGCCCTTGGCGGTCGCCGCGGGAATTTCGACATTGTCGACGCCGATGCCGGCGCGGCCGATCACCTTCAGGCGCGTCGCCTTTTCGAGGATCTTCGCGGTCGCCTTGGTGGCCGAGCGGATGGCGAGGCCGTCATAGTTGCCGATGATCTCGGCGAGCTTGTCCTTGTCCTTGCCGAGGTTCGGCTGGAAGTCGACGTCGATGCCGCGATCTCGAAAGATCTGCACGGCAGCGGGAGAGAGAGCGTCGGAAATGAGAACTTTGGGGGCGGTCATGATGAGGCTCCTTCACCCTCCCCTTGAGGGGGAGGGTCGGCGCGAAGCGCCGGGGTGGGGTGAAGCAACGGGCTGATCATTGAATGAGAGGACGGGGAGAGGATGTCACCCCACCCCGCCGAATCCTGACGACGCTGCGCGTCGCCAGTCCTCGTCGACCCTCCCCCTCCAGGGGAGGGTAAGAAGCCGCCTTACGCCGCCTTGGCGAGCGAAGCCTTGGTCTCGGCAAAGGCCCAGTCGATCCACTGCGTGAGGATTTCGACGTCCTTGGCTTCGACCGTAGCACCGCACCAGATGCGCAGACCGGCCGGCGCATCGCGATAATGCGCGAAGTCGAAACCGGCATTTTCCTTCTCAACAGCCGCGACCAGCTTCTTGGCGAAGTCAGCCTGCGCGTCCGGCGATAGCGCGGTGATCGCGGGATCGATCACCTTCATGCACACCGACGTGTTGGAGCGGATCGCGGGATCGGCTGCGAGGAAGTCGATCCACGGTGTCTTCGCTTTCCAGTCAGCGAGCGCCTTGGTGTTGGCATCGGCACGCGCGATCAGCGCCTTGAGGCCGCCGACCGACTTGGCCCAGCCGAGCGCATCGAGATAATCCTCGACGCACAGCATCGACGGCGTGTTGATGGTCTCGCCGACGAAGATGCCTTCGTTCAACTTGCCGCCCTTGGTCATGCGGAAGATCTTCGGCAGCGGCCATGGCGGCGTGTAGCTCTCCAGACGCGCCACGGCGCGCGGCGACAGCACGAGCATGCCATGTGCGGCTTCGCCGCCGAGCGCCTTCTGCCAGGAGAAGGTGACGACATCGAGCTTCGCCCAGTCGAGCGGCTGCGCGAAAGCGGCCGAGGTCGCGTCGCAAATGGTCAGGCCTTCGCGGTCAGCCTTGATCCAGTCGGCATTCGGTACGCGCACGCCGGAAGTGGTACCGTTCCAGGTGAAGACGATGTCCGAGTTCGGATCGGCCTTCGACAGGTCCGGGATTTCGCCATAGCCGGCATGCAGCTTGGTGACGTCCTTGAGCTTCAGCTCCTTGACGATGTCCGAAACCCAGCCTTCACCGAAGGATTCCCAGGCGATGGTGGTGACGGGACGCGGCCCGAGCAGCGACCACAGCGCCATCTCAACGGCGCCCGTATCCGATGCCGGCACGATACCGATGCGGTAATCGGCGGGCACTTCAAGCACTTCACGCGTCAGATCGATCGCGAGTTTGAGCTTGTTCTTGCCGATCTTCGCACGGTGCGAACGGCCAAGGGCTGCGTCGGTGAGTTTTTCGGGGGTCCAGCCGGGGCGCTTGGCGCAGGGGCCGGAGGAGAAATGCGGCACGTTGGGCCGCGAAGAAGGCTTCGCTGCAGTCATAATCTATCCTTCCAGATAGCTAGCCTCCCGTTGGGGGGAGGTGTCCCGCTGGCGTGGATATGGGAACCGACCCAAAGCGTCAAGCGACTTCCGGGCTATCACGCGTCATTGATCTTGGGTGACATCGCCCGCCGGGTCGTGATCCTTCACAGACGATGCACCCGCAGGCATGGCGAGGTCACCGGACGATGCAGTGTCATCGGGTACCAGGGGCACGTCGTTCAGCAATTCCGACGCATAGACCACGAGCTGCGCGGCACGGCGGCGGCTGCCGACTTTCATGACGCTTTGATCGTCGACCTTCACGACATAGTCGCTGCCGACCTTCTCAATCGAATAATTGCTCATGAGTCCTTCCAACGTCCCCGCGTATATGGATACGTCGCTCGTCCCCGCACGTTCCGAAACAAATCCCATCAGCGCTTCGCTGGTTTACGGGTCATTAACCGGAACACCGACACCCACAGCCGCATGATACCGGCCCTCTTCGTCATTTCCCGCTGACGGAACGAACATGCGCGGTAGGGCAGCGATGACCCTCGCTGCCCTTGCGTTTGAGGTTGCGGCTTACTCGCTCTCACGAGTGACGCCTATCGTCCGACCTTTCCGGGAAAGCCCGGCGCTTTCGGATTATCCCCAGGCAAACCGCTCGGCGACGCGCCGGTGCCGATCCGTCCCGGCGTCGTTGTGTTCGGCGCACCCGGCTGACTCGTGCCGCCGCCCATACCCGTCGTGCCCGTTGCGGGAGGCGGCGAGACATTCGGGCTCGGCATCTGCGTTACCGGGGCGCCCGTGACACCGTCCGTGCCGGCGCCTTGGGCCGAGGCGAATGCGGTCGAGGCCAGAAGCGAGGCGACGACGATAGCGGAAAAGCCAAATCGGGATTGCATGGGCAGCTCCATCGTTGATGACGATGGGCAACCACCGGTCCTGTTCGACGTTCCCGACCGCACGGCATGGTGATCGCGCGTGGCCTAGAAGCGGAACGTCATGCCCACATGACTGTCAGCGAAACCGAGCCGTTTGTAGAAGCGCTGGGCATCGACCCGGGTCTGATGCGTCAGCAGCTCGACGAGTTTGCATCCCCTCGCCTGTGCCTCGCCAATGGCCCATCGCACCAGTTGTTCGCCGATACCCTGGCTGCGCAGCGTCGTCGAAACACGAACATCCTCGATGAGCGCTCGCGAAGCGCCCTGCGAGCTCAAGCCCGGCAAGATGCAGAGCTGCAGGCATCCGACCACGCTGCCGTCGCCGCCTTCTGCAACCATCAACCGGATATTTGGGTCATGCGCGAGTTTATCGAAGGCCTCGTAATAAGATTGCGGCAGTGGGTCCTCGATACGCTCGCGGCCACGGCCAAGCGCATCATCGGCCAGCATTACCACGATCGCGACGACGTCCTCGCGGCGCGCAGGCCGTAGCTTGATCTGCGTATTCACGAAATACCCAATGCCTTCTCGCTATCGGCGATCCAGCGCCTGATCGATGCGTAACCGTCGAGATGAAAGCCGCCCTCATGGGCCACGCGCGTATAGGCCAGCAACGATGCGTCAGCCAGCGAGACGCGATCTCCCACAAGGAAACGCGATGTCGTCAGGTGATGCTCCATACGCACCAGTGCGAAATAGCCGCGCTTGAGCTTCTCAGGATCGAGATCCGAAATCGCCTTGCCGAGATAGACGATCTGATAGCGACACACCGCGATATAGGGCTCGTGGCTGTATTGTTCCCAGAACAGCCATTCATCCATCTTGGCGGCGTCATAGGCATCGGTCGGGATCAGATCGCTGCCACGCGCGAGATAGCGGATGATGGCATTGGACTGCGCGAGCGGACGGCCGTCATCGAGCACAACGGTCGGCACCTGGCCGGCGCCGTTAAGCGCCAGAAACTCCGGCGTCCGGCTCTCGCCCTTGCTCGTATCGATATCAATCCACGTATAGGAAAGTTTGAGGTGATCGCTCACCCACTTCACCTTAAGGCAATTGCCGGAATTCAGATCGCCGTAGATCTTCATTGTTGCTCCCCTGTACGGAAGCAAAAGAGCAGCAGCCGCGCTACACTTTGTCAAGCGAGCGCGGGGTGGATGTCAGAACTTATAGCCGATACCGGCTCGGACGGTATTGATCGAGGTATCTACTTGGGACGTGAAACGGATGTATTCCCATTCACCGCGCAGGAACAGGCCACCAACGATCGCCATGTCGAAGCCCAGACCAGCGGTATAGCCGTAGATCAGGTGGCTATACTTGCCATCCTCGATGGTGTTGTTGAGTTGCCGCCCTAGCAGATTGGATGGCGTCGTCGATCCCGGCCCCGCGGTGACGAAATCGCCGACAAAGGCCGTCCGGACGATGTCAGCCTGGCCAAGCGCCAGTCCACCGAAGGCGTAGGGCAGGAAGTTGCCAAAAGCATAACCGGCGCGAGCACGGAATGTGCCGATATCGCTGATGCTAATCGAACTCGACGCGCGCGACGTCACCGTATGATAATTATTATCTGACAGTAGGCTGTATCGCGACATATCGCCTGAAGATGCACCGCCGAACTTGCCATGAACGTAACTCATCTCAAGTCCGATTACGACGTCTTCCCACTGCGAGTTGTAACCTGCGAAACCGCCATACACCTCGGAATGGCCCGACTGGTTGGTGAAACTGAGCGGCCATGATGCGACACCCGTTTCCCTGCCGACCAAGGTGTTGGCCACCAGGCTCCCCGTCATGTCGGAGTTCGAGCCTTTGAATTTGGTATCGCCTGATCCGTAGCCGACCTGTCCGCCGACATAGAAGCCGTCCCAGATCGCGCGTGTTGAACTCAGTCCCTCGGGGAACGAACCGCGGAGCACCGGAAAATCCGGCATGTCAGCCGCTTGAGCAGTTTGCACGACGCCCAGCAGAGCTGCAGCGATCAGAAGTCTACGCATCACGACAATTCCTCAACTCACCGAACTGTCCCGATCATCCGCTGTTAACCTTAATCATTGGTTGCGATGATACTACCCGTGCAAAACAAAACGGCGCGGGAAGCTCCCGCGCCGTTAAGGTCTCTTAAGATAGTTGAGGCGATCAGCGCTTGCTTTAGCCCTTGCGGATCAACGGCGGCGGCGCATATGCCGGCGGGCTGTCGAGGTTCCAGCGCACGCCGAGCTTCAGATCATGCGAGGTGATGTCTTTGAACTGCATCGCCACGCCGCGGGTGAAGCCATCATAGGTGGAGACCGGTCCGGTCTGGCCATCGCCGAGATTCATGTAGCTGTAGCCGAGTTCGACGGTCATTGCCGGATTGACCTTGTAAGCCAGGCCCGTGTGCAGGGCCCATGCGAAGTTCCACTTCGATGCAGCCGGTGCACTTGCGTAGCTCGGGAACGGGCCGCCGATGAAGGGCACGCCGCCGGCAGAACCGACATTGATCGCACCGTTATCCGTGTAGTTCCCGATATTGACGCGAGCCATACCGACGCCGGCGCCGACGAACGGGGTCACGCACCACCAGGTGCCGAGATCGACGTAACCATTGGCCATCACCACCCATTCGGACTTGGTGGCGTTGTAGTTGTTCACGCCGGTACCGACGAGGCCGCTCGACGGGAACGTCACGTGATCGGTGCCCTTGAAGTTCGAATTGCCGCGATATTGGCCGGTGATGTCACCGCGGAACCAGTTGTTGAACTGATAACCGACGCCGAGCTGGAAGATGCCAGCCGTATCAAAGGCAGTGGTCTGCTGAAGCGAGAGGAGATTGGCGTTGCGACCGTCACCCATCTCGATGTTCTTGACGCGCTGGTTGCTGAAACCAATATCGCCGCGCAGGTACCAACCGCCGAAGTCTTCGACCGGCGGCGGCGCATACATCTGAGGCGGTGGAGCAATGGGCATGTCGGCAGCGAGAACGGCGGTCGACATCAGGGAAGCCGCGCCCGCGGCCAGAATGAATTTAACGCTACGCATTGGCTTCGTCCTTTTGGGCCAAAGAGGCAACTAATGGAGGCCTCACACTCGGAAACTCACAAACGGACGATGACACCAACTCCTTAAGCGGCGCTTAACCCTAACTTTTAAGGTTGATATTTGGTGACGAAAATGCACGCAAATTCCATCACGCCACTGCGTCGCCACAGTTACTAACAATGTCTTGCTATCAAACCGCGCTGCAATGCGCCGTGGCATCGCCAGGTGTTAACGAGGACTTACCTGCCCGGAGCCTTCGGCTCTGACCGGATCAAAACCAGGCTCCAGCTTTTTGTTGACGCGTTTCCTTGATGCGAACCGGTGCCCACTTCGCTCCAAAGCGCTCCAACGCGAACTATCAAAACGCAAAAGAGCCGCCTCGCCCGGTAAATATTCGGACAAGACAGCTCTTCATGTCAGTTCGGCAGTGATCGCGCGCTGGCGCCTTGGCCAGGGCGAATGAACAGGAAGCTTACGCCGCGGCTGCGTGGCCCAGCGCGTCAACGATGGAATCCACCACTTCCTCGACCATCACGCGGTCATCGCCCTCTCCCATCACGCGGATGACTGGCTCCGTGCCCGACGGGCGGATCAGGAGACGACCATGGCCGTTGAGGCGCTGTTCACCGGCAGCGATGGTGGATTTCACTTCCGCATCATCAAGCGGCTTGCCGCTGCGATAACGCACATTCTTCAGAATCTGCGGCAACGGATCGAACAGGTGGCAAACTTCCGACACCGGCCGACCGAGCTTGGTCACCACGGCCAGCACCTGCAGCGCGGCTACGAAACCGTCGCCTGTCGTCGCATGGTCCGACATGATGATATGGCCGGAGGGTTCGCCACCGACATTGTAGCCGTGCTGTAGCATCTGCTCGAGCACATAGCGATCGCCCACCGCGGTGCGGATGAGGTCGATGCCCTGCCCCTTCAGGAAGCGCTCCAGACCGAGATTTGACATCACGGTGGAGACGATACCCGGCTTGGCAAGCCGCCCGTCTTCCTTCCAGCTCTGCGCGATAACGGCGAGCAACTGATCGCCATCGACCAGATGGCCACGCTCGTCGACCATGATCAGCCGATCGGCGTCGCCATCCAGCGCAATGCCAATATCGGCGCGCATCTCGCGCACCTTGCGACTCAGCGCTTCCGGTGCGGTCGATCCGCATTCCTTGTTGATGTTGAAACCATCCGGCTCGACGCCGATGGAGATGACGTCCGCGCCGAGTTCCCAGAGCGCCTCCGGCGCCACCTTGTAGGCGGCGCCATGGGCGCAATCGATGACGACGCGCAAACCATCAAGGCTGAGATTTCGTGGCAGCGTGCGTTTGGCGAATTCAATGTAACGATCATGCACCCCGTCGATGCGGCGCGCCCGACCGAGGCTGGCGCTCTGCGACAGTCTCTTGTCGAGATTCTCGTCGAGCAGCTCCTCGATCTGCTTCTCGACATCGTCCGACAGCTTGTAACCGAGCGGTCCGAACAGCTTGATGCCGTTGTCCTCGAACAGATTGTGCGATGCGGAAATCATCACGCCGAGATCGGCGCGCATCGACTTGGTCAGCATCGCCACGGCGGGCGTCGGCATCGGCCCGACCAGCAGCACATCCATGCCGACCGACGTGAAGCCTGCCACCATCGCATTTTCGATCATGTAGCCGGACAACCGGGTGTCCTTGCCGATCACGACACGATGACGGTGTTCGCCGCGCTGAAACACAAGACCTGCGGCCTGCCCAACCTTCAGTGCCAGTTCCGGCGTGATCAGACCATTGGCGCGGCCGCGAATGCCGTCTGTCCCGAAATATTTACGGCTCATGGTAACCCCCAATGCCCTCGCGCTTCGCGCGAGGGCTCAAAACCCTGTCTCAGGCGACTGACCCATTGGCAGCGCCATATATGTGACGGACTTATAAGGCTCGGGCCCCTAAAATCGCTTCAAAAAATATGATGAATCATTACCAAGGCCCGGAACACGTAATTAACGACAAGCCATTGATATTACTTATATACCTTAACTCTCGTGTATTGCCTTCGATGGAGCATCAGCTGACCGGAACCCGGCCCGCTCAGCCCTTTCGCTTGATATGCGCGTCCGCCTTTGAATGGGCAGGCTGGGTCACACTGACCGGATCGGAGCCCGGAAAAGTCTCCTCCAACCCTTCGTCCAGCGCAACTTCCAGCTGTCGCTTTTCTTCGTCCTCGGCTGCCTTGCCGGGAGCCTTGCCGGCCCCGTGGCCTGCTGGATTTGTCTTGGAGCCGGACATTCTGGCCTCCTTCAATTTCGACGACATTCCAATGACAAGGATGATATGGCGGACCGCCTAACCATGCTAGATGACACCGAAACAAGCAAATACAAGCAAAGACAAGAACGGCTGGGACATCTCATGAAGCATATCACCTGCATCGAAGATCTTCGCCTCGAGCACAAGCGCAACGTGCCGAAGGCGTTCTTCGATTACGTCGACCATGGCTCCTATAGCGAAGACACGTTCCGTGCGAATTGCGAGGATCTGCAGAAGCTGAAGTTCCGCCAGCGCATTCTGGTCGACATCGCCAATCGCGACACCTCGACGACCATCCTCGGTGAGAAGGCCACCATGCCGCTGATCTGCGCGCCGGTCGGCTCAACCGGCTTGCAATATGGCGACGGCGAAATTCACGCCTGCCGGGCGGCGCAGGCGGCGGGCATTCCCTATACGCTCTCGACGATGTCGATCAATTCGATCGAAGACGTCGCCGAGAATGTCGAGAAACCGTTCTGGTTTCAGCTCTATGTCATGAAGGATCGCGGCTTCATCAAGGAATTGATCGAGCGCGCCATCAAGGCGAAGTGTAGCGCGCTGGTGCTGACCGTCGATCTGCAGGTGATCGGCCAGCGTCATGCCGACATCAAGAATGGCCTGTCGGTGCCGCCTCAGATCTTGAATGTGAAGAATCTGATCGATTTCATGAGCAAGCCCGGCTGGCTGGTGCGCACGCTGAAAGCCAAGCGGCGCAACTTCGGCAACATCGCCGGCTTCGTGAAGAACACCGACGATCTCGGCTCCGTCGCGCAGTGGACAGCATCGCAATTCGATGCGTCGTTGAACTGGAAGGATCTCGACTGGATCCGCAGCATCTGGCCCGGCAAGATCGTGATCAAGGGCATTCACGATATCGAGGATGCCCGCGAAGCCGTGAAGGTCGGCGCGCAGGCGATGGTCGTGTCCAACCACGGCGGACGTCAGCTCGACGGCGCACCGTCGTCAATCTCGGTACTGCCGGGGATCGCCGATGCCGTCGGCTCGGAGATCGAAGTGATGTTCGACAGCGGCATCCGCTCGGGGCAGGACGTGATGCGTGCGCTCGCACTCGGCGCCAAGTCCTGCATGATCGGCCGCGCCTATATCTACGGCCTCGGTGCCTATGGCGGCCCCGGCGTGACCAAGGCCCTGGACATCCTGCGCAACGAACTCAGCGTGACCATGGGCCTGTGCGGCGTGAATTCGATCGCCGAGATCGACAGGCACGTGCTGGTGCAGTGAGGACTCGTCAGATCGCCGCGTCGATCCACGCGGCGATCGTATCGACGACTTTTTGCTCGATGCCGTAAGAGCCGTGCGGAGACAGCGATCCGCAATCCGTGGACGAGCGCTGATCTCCGCCACTGACCCTGAGGACCTCGACGCGCGGCGCGCCACTCATCGCTGCTGCGATCTTGTCGGCGTCTTCCGGCGGTGCGACATTGCAGCGATCGTCTGAATTGGCAACGACGAGTGCGGGCACATTGACTCGTTCAGGATGCGCGTCGAACACCGTCTCGTGGCTGCCACCAAGGCGCGACACCGACTCAGTGAGCACGATACCTGCGATCTGACCGTCACGCAGATTCGCTGCGCCGTTCATCGCCGCAATCGAGCCTTGGCTGGTCCCGAGCAGGAAGACCGGTCCCGGCGCCTGCGCGTGAGCCGCAGCGACGAGATCGCCCACAAGTGCTGCATATTGCGGCGAGCTGCGCAGCCCGCGCAAGTTCTGACTATCGACGGCGTCGGGGATCAGCACCGCGAAACCCGCAGCATTCCAGAGCACGCGCGAACGGACGACGAAGTTGTTACCGTGCGCTATTTCGCCATCCCGGGCGATGCCTACATCGCTTGCTCCGCCGGGCAGCATCACGATGGTCGCGCGTGGATGCGATGGACTGGCGTAGAGCGCGCGCTGCCGATCGCCGCCATGAACAGGCAGGTTCAACACCCGCTCCGTCGTGGAGGGCGCTGTCTGCGCAGCAGCGAAGTGCGGCGCAGACAACAACAGAGATGCGAGGATGAGGCACGGTGCGAGCAATGGTCTGCGCAAGAGCTTCTCCGCTGTTTCGAATTTCTCACATCGGCGGCGTCAGCCCATCCAGCCCGACATTGACGCGTGCCGTCTCGAAGGTGCCGTCATCCTTCTTGGTAGCGCCCATGATGATTATCTTCGCGCCAGGCTTGAGTTCATCCTTGTTGCCCGGCACGAATGTCACGATCGGCGTGTCGGGCGTCACGGTCACTTTCTTTTCCCCGTCCTTGTACTTCACCGTCACCGTCTGGCCATCGGAGGCCTGGACCTTCTGATCGACGGTGGCATTGGTCATGCTGCTGTTGGGGCGCAGATCCCACGGGCGCGAGCCTTCGCCGGTGCCGCGCATCGCTTCTGGAAAGATATGGATCGCGATGGCCTTCTGCGACCCATCGGCCTGCGGCATGCCGGTCACGCCGATATAGGAGCCGGGCTTCACCTCGGCCATTGTCGTTCTGGCAATGCCTGTCACGGTGACATTGTCCGTCATCTTCACTTTGCGCTCGTCGCCGTCGCGCGTCTTGATCGTCAGCACCGCGCCGTCGACGGCTTCGATGGCACCACGGATGCGTAGGGGTTGCGGCTGCTGCGCCGATGCAGCGGAGATCAGCAATGAACCAGCAAGAAGTGAGCCCGCGAACAAGCGAGCCGAAGTCGATACGATCTGAACCATAGGGGAATTTCCTTTGACGACAGCGCCCACCGCTGCAAATGGAAACCCCAAGGCCAAATAGCTATTCCCCGCTCACGCCACCGTGAGATCGGCCTCGACGAGGCGACGCAGTTCCGGCGTCACATCGGGGCGCTGCCCGAACCAGAGCTCGAAGCCACGCACGGCCTGATACAACAGCATGCCGAGACCATCCGCGGTGCGGAGGCCCCGCGCCCGGGCGCCGGCGAGCAGCGGAGTGTCGAGCGGCACGTAAACGAGATCGGCGACGACCGCCTGGTCAGGCAACAGATCGAGGTCGATGATCAATGGCGGCTGGCCGCTCATGCCGAGCGACGTGGTGTTCACCAGCAAGGATGCGCGCGGCAACATGCTGGCGACATTCTCCCACGCCAGCGGCACCACCTGCGAGCCGAATTGCGCGGCCATCGCCTCGGCGCGATCGAGACTGCGATTGGCGACATAGACATGTTTGATTCCGCGTTCGAGCAATCCGAACACCACTGCACGCGACGAACCGCCCGCGCCGAGCACCAGTGCATCGTCCGTGTGGTCCCAATCGTGAGCCGCATGATCGAGATTGTCGATGAAGCCTTCTATATCCGTATTGGTCGCGCGTAGCGTGCCGTGGTCATACCATAACGTGTTGGCGGCGCCGACTGCGCGCGCGCGGCGATCCGGTGAGGTCAGCTTCAGCACACGCTCCTTGTGCGGGATCGTGACATTGGCGCCGATGTAACCGTGCTTGGAGAGGTTCATCACGAATTCGGCTACGCCTTCCGGCGGGATCGACTCGATGCTGTAACCGCCCGGAATATCCATGCTGCGCAGCCAGTGATGGTGGATCAGCGGCGAGCGCGAATGCGCGGCAGGCCAGCCGATCAAACAGGCGGCGCGGGGCGTGGTCTCGTTCGGCATCATTCATCCTTCGCTTCAGGCGGAAGCGTGCGTAGCATAAAAATCATGCAGGGGCTCTTAATCATCAGACAGTTTTGCGGCGCACAGCAAGTCCGGCAACCATGCAGACGATCAATACTGCAGCTGCGAGCAACTGCCGATGCCATCAGCTCGACGTCTCCTGGATCGCTGCAGCGCGTCGGATCTTGATCTCGCTGACGGCCACTGCAACATCAGCACGGTATTTGACCAGTGGCGGTCGCGCGCCGTGGGTCAGCAGCGCCCGGCGCACGCCCTGCGAGGTGCCGGTGAGAATGACGCGGACGCCCTGTCGCTTTGCCTTCTCAGCAATGCCCTTGATCGCATTCGCAGCAGTCGAATCCAGGAAGGGGACCGCGGCAAAATCGATCACAAAAGCCTTGTGGCGATCCGAAAAGCCGTCGAGCACAGATCCGATGGTGGAGGCCGCGCCGAAGAAAAATGCGCCGGTGATGCGATAGACAACGACGTCGGGATCGGCAGCGAGACCGGGATCATAGGGTTTTCGGTCGCCATTGGCGTCGTCGGCCTTGTCGGCCACGACCAGCGGCTTATCCGCCTCGATGCCGGTTGTTTGCGCCATGCGGTTGATGAACAGAATCGCGCCAAGCGCGAAGCCGACCACAATGCCCTCGGTAAGATCGCGGAAGATCGTTAGCAGGAAAGTCGCCGACAGCACGGCAGCATCGCCCCATGATGACCGCAGTAATGTCGCGAATTCATGCTTCTCCGCCATGTTCCAGGCGACCACGGCAAGCACCGCGGCGAGCGCCGCCAGCGGAATGTAACTTGCCAATGGCGCCGCGACGAGAATGAATACCAGCAGGAATACCGCATGCAGCATGCCCGAGATCGGGCCGTGCGCGCCGGCGCGGACATTGGTGGCGGTTCGCGCGATGGTGCCGGTCACGCAGATTCCACCGAACAGCGCCGAGCCGATATTGGCGATGCCCTGCGCCACCAGTTCGCAATTGGAGCGATGCCGCCGGCCGGTCATGCCATCGGCAACAACCGCCGACAAAAGCGATTCGATGGCGCCGAGCAGCGCGAAGGCAATGGCATCGGGCAGGATGGCCTGCAATTTGGCGAAGGACATCGCGGGCAGCGTCGGCAACGGAAACGATTGCGGAATGCCCCCGAAGCGGGTGCCGATGGTTTCCACGGGTAACGCCAACGAAGCTGCCGCGACAGCGCTCACGACCACCGCGATCAGAATGCCGGGCCATGATGGCCGCAGCGTCCGGAGCCCGACAATGATCGCAAGCGAGACGATGGTAACGGCAACGGCCGCAGCGTTCACCGTCGGCAACGCTGCACCCAGTGCCTCCAGTTTGGGAATGAGATCTCCCGGCTCCTTGCCAGTCAGCGTCAACCCCAACAGATCCCTGATCTGGCTGGCGAAGATGATGACGGCAATGCCGGCTGTGAAGCCGACCGTGACCGGATAGGGAATGAACTTGATGTAGGTGCCAAGCCGGAGATAGCCGGCCGCCGTCAGAAAAATGCCCGACATCATAGTGGCGAGGATCAGTCCATCGATGCCATGTCGGCTCACGGTCGCAGCCACCAGCACGATGAAGGCGCCGGCTGGGCCGCCGATCTGAAAGCGGCTACCACCCAACGCAGACACGAGGAAGCCGCCGATCACAGCGGTGATGAGGCCACGATCCGGCGACGTCCCCGAGGCGATGGCAATCGCCATCGACAGCGGCAGCGCCACGATCGCCACCGTCAGACCGGCGAGCACATCATCGCGAAATGCCGCAAGATTGTAGCCTTCGCGCAGCACCGTGATCAGTTTCGGTGTGAACAGCTCCGCGAATGTCGGCTGATGTGGGCGCCGCATGCCCCCGCCAGAAATGCCCATACTCGGCTCGCCTCTGTCGCACGCAGCGACTCGTCTCGATCTGCCAGTTTTATCCATCCACCTTAGGCGGCGGACCGGGCTGCTTCAGACGCACCCCTCGGCCACCGGAGTCGCTGCGGGTGTGTTCGCCGATCAATTCGACGCCGGCGCGATTGAACGCGTCCACCACCTTGATCAGCGAATCCACCACGCCCCTGACATTGCCTTCGCTCGCTTCCATGCGCTGGATGGTCGGTAGCGACACGCCGGCCATTTCGGCCAGCCGCTTTTGATCGATACCCAGCAGCGCACGGGCGGCCCGCATCTGAAACGATGTAATCAAGGGCGGTTTCCAGTTTCACGAGTCTTATATCATATGTGAGATATCTTCAATGATGTATAAAACATCACTCGATCGGCGAAGCCGCCATGGTCGCCACGAACTGGGCGACAGCGGCGCGCGATGTCAGGCGTCGTTTGACGCCGCCGAAGTCGTCGAACAGCGCCAGGTGGCCAGCGAACGAACTCGACGTTTTGCGCTGCCAGTAGGCCTCGGCCCAAGCCAGAAAATCTGCACATTCCTCGGCCGTCGCGCCACGCCAAGGGCCCCGGAGAGCGAGGCTATCACGACAAACCTCCGGGCTCATGTCGAGCCAGATCAATGCTGTAGCGCGCGGCAATGCCGCTTCGACCAGCCAGCCGTAAACGCCTTCGATGATCCAGTTCGACTTCACGGCAAGGGCGGCCACCAGTTCTTTGGCCTGCCCCTCGTCGCGCTTCACACCGACCCTGTCCAGCCAATGGATATGATCGAGATCTGCGCGTTCGCCGCCGACGCGGCTTTCAAGCTGCCGCGCCAGCGTGCTCTTGCCCGAGCCGCTATTGCCAATGATTACAACCCGCGGTCCAAGCGTCATGGGCCACTGTACTAAGCCGCCACCCGATGCGCTGCAACGATCTGGTCGGCGGCGCGGCCCGAGACTTCGGCCATATGGTCGAAGCTGCGGGTGAAGCTGCCGGCGCCAGCGGTGGCCGAGCGGAGCTCGACGATCAGGTCGCCGATCTCCGCTTCCGGCAACATCGCGCGCACCGTGTCCCAGCCCGGCCAGTTGTCGCGGGTATCGAAGCCGAGAATCTGGCCGCGCCGTCCTGACAGGATGGCGTTGACTTTGGCCGTGGCCTCGGTGGGACAGACGATCTCCACCGTATGGATCGGCTCCAGCAGCACCGGCTGGCATTGCGGCAGCGCCTCGGTGAAACCGATGCGCGCAGCCGTCCGGAAAGCCTGATCGGATGAATCGACGCTGTGATACGACCCATCGGTGAGCGTCACCTGCACGTCGATGACGGGGAAACCGAGCGGACCACGCTGCAGCCCGTCGACGACGCCTTCCTGCACCGCGGGAATGTAGTTGCGCGGCACCGCGCCGCCGACCACCTTTTCCTGGAATGCAAAGCCTTCGCCGCGCGGCAACGGGCCTATCTCCAGCACAACGTCGCCAAACTGGCCGTGACCGCCGGACTGTTTCTTGTGCCGGCCGCGCTGGGTGATCGGTTTACGGATGGTCTCCTGATAGCCGATCACCGGTGCATGCGATTTGACGTTAATGCCGAAGCGTTCGTGCAGGCGCTCCATCGCCACGCGCAGATGCATCTCGCCCTGCCCCCACAACACCACGTCATGGGTCTGCGCATTATTGACCACCGCAAGCGACGGATCTTCCTCGGTCAGCCGCAACAGCGCCTGCCCGAGCTTGACGTCGTCCTTGCGATCGGCGGACGCTAGCGCCATCGCCAGCACGGGCGATGCAGCTATGACACTCACGACAGAGGCCGGCGCAGTCTTGCCGGTCGAGATCGTGTCGCCGGTCCTGACATGATCGAGCTTGCCGAGCGCGACGGTCTCGCCCGCTTCGGCCGATGCGCGCTTGCTGTCATGTCCGCCGCTCGCCGCAAGAATGCCGGAGACACGCCCGCTTTCGCCCGACGAGGACAGCAATGTTGCGCCATCATCGAGATGACCACTCAGCACGCGCGCGTAAGACAGCTTGCCGCCATGCTGTAGATGGCTGCTCTTGAACACGTAACCGATCGCATCCTTGCCGTCAGGCACGCCGAGGCGCTTGGCCGTCTCGGCCACGCCGGGTGCCTCGTGGCGTAGCGCCTTCATCAGCCGCAGCACGCCATTCTCGCGCATCGCCGAGCCCAGCAGCACCGGACAGATCAGACCTTCGCGCAATTCGCGCGCGAGATCGTCGAACACGGCGTCGGCCGGCGGCGCGATGTCGTCAAGCAACTGCTCCATCAGCGCGTCGTCATGATCCGCAAGCTTCTCCAGCATGGAGAAACGCGCCTGCTTCTCCCGATCGAGATCGCCGCCTTCGAGCTTGATGACTTCGGACGCCTTGTGCTCGCGATAGACGAAAGCGCGCTCCAGCGCGAGATCGACGAAACCGGCGACCAGATCGCCGTTCCAGATCGGGATCTGCCGCAGCACCAGCGGCACGCGCGAGGCCGGCTGCAATGTCGCCAGCGTCTCGCGCACGCGCTTGTGGGCGCGGTCGATCTTGTTGAGAAACAGAAATCTGGGAATGCCGAGGTCTTCGAGTTCGCGCAGGATCAATTGCAGCTGCGGCAATTTTCGCGCATCCGCCTCGCAAACCACGATGGCTGCATCGACGGCGGGTAATGCCGCGCGCATGTCATGCGCGAATTCCACCGAGCCCGGACAGTCGATGAATGTGTAGCTGTTGCCCATGAAGGTGGTGGTCGCAGCCGTCAGGCCGACGCCCATCTTGTGGGCTCTGGCTTCCGCATTGGCATCGCCGATGCTTGTCCCATTGTCGACGCTGCCGGCCCGCGGGATCGCCCCGGTGCGGGCCATAATCGCTTCAAGCAGTGTGGTTTTTCCGCTCTGGAAAGGGCCCACCAGCGCAATGCACTTTGCGGCATTGCCTTGTGGACCGCGGGGACTTCTCAGGTCTTGTCCCATTGCCGCCTCCTCATGTGGAGCTCGGCCCATGATTGGGTCGGCGGTCAATGCTCCGCCCGGTCCGGATATTTGGCAAGATGGAAAAGTTGCTGCGCTGCGATGAACGTGATCGGATTGCGCCATAAAAAATCCGGCTCCGCCATGGGCGAAGCCAGATGGATTTGTGCGAGCGATCGCCGCGAGATCAGCGACCGGGGCGCAACTCCAGGCTCTGCAGACCGGCGGCGACATTCAGTCCCACCGACCCCTGCAGACTGAGCGGCTGCAGGGAGAAGGCGTTTTGCGAACCGCCAACCAGGACATTCGCGCCGACGCCGACACCAACCGACGCGCTGCCCTGTGCGCCCGCATAGTTGCCGGACAGATCGCCGGGACCACTATAGTTCACCGGCACGAACACGGCCCAGGATAGCGCGGTCTGTTCGGTAATACCAAGATCGATGCCCACTTTGCGGATCGTGGCGACATAAGGCTGATCCGGACGACCGGTACCGGTGAGCACGCAGCCGAGATTGGTCACCGAGCCCACGACGAATCCGACGCTGGCTCCGCCCCGGCAATTCAAGACACCGACCTGCACGCCTTGCTGCGACTGCGCTTGCGATGCAGTGAAAAAGGCGGCGGCAGCGATACCGAGAACAAGCGATGAGAGGCGGACCATCAGGAATCTCCGGGTGATGAACGGAAGTAAGGATGTGGATCGACTATCCATAGCTAATGATACCGCCCAATGACAGCGTCGCACGCGCAGCGCGCGCAACAAAAAAGGCCCGCTCACGCGGGCCTTCTCGTTAACCTTGCCGGATCGCTTACGCGATCACAGCGATCGCTGGCGATCGTAGCGATCGCTTAGCGATGGCTGCGATGACGGCGCTTCTTGTTGTAGCGATGACCGCTGACCGGACCGGTCGCTTCCAGTTCGAGCTGAACGATGCCGCTGGCGACGTTCAAGCCGGTCTGGCCCTGCACCGAGATCGGCTGCAGCGAATAGGTGTTGCCCGGACCGCCAACGAGGAAGTTGCCGCCGAAACCGAGGCCAACCGATGCGTTGGTACCAACGCCGCCGTAGCTGCCGGCCAGTGCGCCGCGCGGCACGCGGGTGGTCGGAGCGAAGGCAGCCCACTGCACCGTGGTGTTTTCGGTGAAGCCGAGATCAAGGCCGAAACGGCGGATGTTGGCGACGTAACCTTCGGCGCGGCCACCGGCGCTCTGGAAGACGCAGTTGAGGTGCGCATTCGAACCGACCACGTAGCCGACGTTCTGGCCGCCACGGCACTCCAGCACGCCAACCTGAACGCTGCCAGGCTGCTGTGCATTTGCGGTCGCAACCGACGCCGCAAAGGCCACGGCCGTCAGGCCGAACATCTTGGAAAGTCGCATAGTGTTACTCCACCTTGGGGATTTTGATAGCGAGGGGACAAGAAGGAAGCGCCGTGTCGAAAACAAGGCGCTTCCCGGAATAAGCCCCGAAACCGTCAAAAGTTTCGGAGCAGGTTTTGTTACCGAAGATTTCCGCAGAAGCGCTGGATGCGCTTGCAGGCATCTTCGAGATCGGATGTTTTCGTCGCGTAGGAGATGCGGAATGCCGGGCCAAGGCCGAAGGCCGAACCCTGCACCACCGCCACGCCTTCGGTTTCCAACAGTTCTGTGACGAAGTCTTCGTCATTGGCAATAACCTTGCCCGAAGGCGCAGTCTTGCCGATGGTGCCGGCGCAGGACGGATAGACGTAGAACGCGCCTTCCGGACGCGGGCAGTTGATGCCCGAGGCCTGATTCAGCATTGCCACCACGAGATCGCGGCGCTCCTTGAACACAGCATTGTTCTTCGGGATGAAATCCTGCGGACCGTTCAAGGCTTCCACCGCCGCCCACTGCGCGATCGACGACGGGTTCGAGGTCGATTGCGACTGGATCGTCGCCATTGCCTTGATGAGCTCGGCGGGACCACCGGCGTAACCGATGCGCCAGCCGGTCATGCAGTAAGCCTTGGAGACGCCGTTCACGGTCAGCGTGCGATTGAACAGGGACGGTTCGATCTGTGCCGGCGTGGTGAATTCGAAGTCGTCATAGACGAGGTGCTCATACATATCGTCGGTCATCACCCAAACGTGAGGATGCTTCACGAGGACATCGGTGAGCGCCTTGAGCTCCGACTTCTTGTAGGCGGCGCCCGTCGGGTTCGACGGCGAGCACAGGATGATCCACTTGGTCTTCGGCGTAATCGCTGCTTCCAGCGCGGAAGCCTGCAGCTTGAAGCCGAATTCTGCGGTGCAGACCACGGACACGGGCGTGCCGCCGGCCAGCGCCACCATTTCCGGATAGCTCACCCAATACGGCGCCGGGATGATGACTTCGTCACCCGGGTTCAACGTCGCCATCAGCGCGTTGTAGAGCACCTGCTTGCCGCCGGTACCGACGATGATCTGGTTCGGCTTGTAAGTCAGGCCATTCTCGCGCTGAAACTTGCCGATAATGGCTTCCTTCAGTTCGGGAATACCGTCCACGGCGGTGTACTTGGTCTTGCCGGCCTCGATGGCGTGAATCGCTGCCAGCTTGATGTTCGCCGGGGTGTCGAAATCGGGCTCGCCCGAACCAAGACCGATGACGTTGCGGCCGGCTGCTTTCAGCGCACGTGCTTTATCCGTCACCGCGATCGTCGCGGACGGCTTCACACGGTCGAGCGCAGCGGACAAAAACGACATCATCTTCTCCTGAGAAAGGTCGCGGACCCGCGGTCGGCGACGTCAAAATGGCTGATCCTGCTGGGATCGGCGCACCCTAGTGCGTGCGACGTTGCATCGCAAGAAGCTTGGGCAAAAACACATCTGGAAGTGATGCAATTCAGCAAGCGTTAAACGGGGGACGGTAGCGTCAACCGCACGTCGCAATCGACGATTTGGGCCAAAATGCACCCTTAAAATGATCTGGATCTGGCAGCACATTGAAAGCGGCGCATGGCTGACCCTCGAACGCGTGCGGGCTTACAGCCTGATCGTGCTCGCTTTGGGCACATTGGCCTTCGCCGGCTGGATTGCGGTCTCGGACGGCGTGATCGACCGCAATGGCAAGCCGATCGGGACCGACTTTTCCAACATCTATGCGGCGGGCCGGCTCACCCTCGAAGGCAAACCCGCCGACGCCTATGATCCCGCCCTGCAACATGCCGCAGAACAGAGGGTGTTCGGCCGCGATGTGCCGTTCTACGGCTGGCACTATCCGCCGTTCTTTCTCGGAATTGCCGCGCTGGTGGCCACGGTACCCTATGGATGGGGGCTCGGTCTGTGGCTCGTCGCCAGCTTCGCCGCCTACCTCGCCGCGATCCGCACGATCCTGCCCCGCCAGGAAACGCTGCTGGTGGCCGCCGCCTTTCCTGCCGTCTTCATCAATGTCGGTCACGGCCATAACGGATTTCTAACCACCGCACTGCTGGGCGGCGCATTGCTTCTGCTCCATCGCCGGCCGTGGCTGGCCGGCGTGTTGATCGGGCTATTGGCCTACAAGCCGCAATTCGGTGTGCTGATTCCTCTCGCCCTGCTCGCCGATAGACGCTGGATCACGATGGTATCGGCCGCGCTCACCGTCGCTGTCCTCATCGTATTGAGCACGGGGCTATTCGGCGCCGGCATCTGGCAGGCCTTTGCCGACTCCACTGCTTTCACTCGCGATGTCGTACTCGAACAGGGCGGCACCGGGTGGCAGAAAATCCAGTCGATCTTCGCCGCGACACGGATGTGGGGCGCCGGTCTTCCTGTCGCTTATGCCGCACAGTTCGGTCTCGCAGCCGGCATTGCCATCAGTCTGATGTGGATATGGCGCAGCCATGCAGCGTTCGAACTCAAGGCAACAGCGCTCGCGGTCGGCAGCCTGCTGGCGACGCCCTATGTGCTCGACTACGATCTCATGGTGCTCGCCATCGGCATCGCCTTCTTCGCGCGGCATGGACTCGATCATGGCTTTCGCGCGGGCGAGATCAGCCTGCTCGCATTGACCTGGATCATGCCGCTGCTGACGCGCAGCATCGCCGGCGCCATCGCACTGCCGCTCGGCTTTCTGGTGATGGTCGCTTTCTATATCATCGTGCTGCGGCGCGCACTCGCTGATAACAGCACATCGCGGCACCTTCACACACTGATCGCGGCAGCGTGATCTTCCATTGCCGAATGCTGCCTGACATACATTTTTCTCAATCCAGACTGCCGCAGCCGTTTTCGACTTTTTCCATTCCGTGGGCCTTGCGACAGGCTCGCATCAGCATCATTGTCTAACCGCGATCTGCGCTGGCCAATCGCGCAGTTGCCTTGACCTGAAATGAATTGAACATCTGCGAATGTACAAACTCTATTCGATGCAGCGCTCTGGCAATAGCTACAAGGTTCGCCTTGCGCTGGCGTTCCTGGACGCGCCTTATCGCGCCATCGAAGTAGACATCCTGCGCGGCGAGAGCCGTACCCCGGAATTTCTGGCCAAGAACCCCAGCGGTCAGGTGCCGCTGCTCGAGATCGCCGAAGGCCGCTATCTCGCCGAATCCAACGCCATCCTGTGGTATGTCGCCATTGGTACATCTCTGGCGCCGGAATCGCGGATGGACCGTGCCGAAGCCATGCAGTGGATGTTCTTCGAGCAGCACGCGCTGGAGCCGAATCTCGGTGCCGCCTATTTCTGGCTGTGCCTGGTGCGCGGTGGCCGCGACCTGCAGACCCACGCGCTGGAAGACTGGATGGAGCGTGGCTATGCCGCGCTGCAGGTGATGGAGAATCACCTCAAGATCCATGACTTCTTCGCCGCGGGCCAGCTGACAATCGCCGACATCGCGCTATACGGTTACACCCACGTCGCCGAGAAGTGCGATTTCGACCTCTCCAGCTTTCCGTCGATCCGCCGCTGGCTGCGTCTGGTGGAAACCCAGCCGGGCTTTATCTCCATGGACTGGCACCCGACCTCGTCGGAATACGATACTTTGGACGTAGTCGCCGACGCTTAAGTCCTGAAATAGCGGGCATAACCGCTGTGAATGCCATTTTCCCGCCATAGTTACGGCCAATCCCGCCCAAATCTCGCCTGCCGCAGCTGCGAATTTGTAGCACGCGGGTGATTCGCCCGCGATTTGAAGGATTTACGGCCATGGGTGCAGGATTTCAGGCGCGCCCCACGTCCATCGCATCCACCCGGTTGACCCACGCCGTCGCGGCGTCGCTCGCGGTTGGCTGTCTGTCGCTCTGCGTCATCCTCGCCCTCACCGTGATGTCGATCCCGGTGGCGAGTGCGATGCCGCTCTGACGGTCCCCACAACTCATAAACACTCAGCCGCGATGCCGCGCATCGCTTATGCAACCTGCGACTCCGTGATGGAGCCATTTCGATGAAAAGGCCCGTGATCTGGGTCACTGTCACGTTGACGGCGGCTATCGTCGTGACCGCGACCCTTCTGATCGCCACGACCACCCGTGGCGAAAACACCTCGTTCGGCTCGTCGGCCGGCAGGCTCGAAGTACAGACCGTCGCCTCCGGTCTCGCTTATCCATGGGCGCTGGCGTTTCTGCCCGAGGGCCGCATGCTCGTTACAGAACGGCCCGGTCGCATCCGTATCGTCTCGCCGCAGGGACAGTTGTCGCCTGCGGTGAAAGGCGTGCCCGAGGTGATGGCCATCGGCCAGGGCGGTTTGCTCGACGTCATCACCGACAAGAACTACGCGCAGAACACCACGATCTACTTCTGCTACTCGGAACGTTCGGGCAGCGGCGCTCGCACCGCGATCGCGCGCGGCAAGCTCATCGACGGCACTGCGCCGCGTCTCGACGACATGAAGGTGATCTTTCGCCAGGACGGCCCGCTGTCGTCGGGCAATCACCACGGCTGCCGTATTGTTCAGGCGCCTGACAGCAACCTGTTTGTCACGCTCGGCGAACACTATAGCGGCCGCGATCAGGCACAGAATCTCGATAATCATCTCGGCAAGCTGATCCGCATCGCGCCCGATGGCTCGGTACCGAAGGACAATCCGTTTGTCGGCCGCGACGGCGCCAGGCCGGAGATCTGGAGCTACGGTCATCGCAACCAGCAAGGCCTCGCCATCAATCCGGCGACCGGCGACTTGTGGGAGACCGAGCACGGGCCGCGCGGCGGCGATGAAGTGAACATCATCGGCAAGGGCAAGAATTACGGCTGGCCTGTGATCGGCTACGGCATCGACTATTCCGGCGCGAAGATCCACGAAACCACGTCGAAGGCGGGCATGGAGCAGCCGGTGAAATACTGGGTGCCGTCGATCGCCCCGTCCGGCATGACGTTCTATACCGGCGATCTCTTCCCGCGCTGGCGGGGCAGCCTGTTCACCGGCGCGCTGGCAGGCCAGATGCTGGTGCGGCTACAGCTCAACGGAAACACCGTCACGTCCGAAGAGCGCGTCCTGCAAAATCTCAACGAACGCATCCGCGACGTCCGGCAAGGACCGGACGGCGCGCTGTGGCTGCTGACGGATAGTTCGGCAGGACGAATCTTGCGGATTACGCCAGCCGGGAAGTAAGCGGTCGTTACGACCACTTGTGGAAAATGAAGAACGCCCCGAGCGCGATGAAGGCAAAGCCCAGCGCGTGATTCCAGCCGAGCGGCTCCTTCAGATACAGCACCGAAAATGCAGCAAACACGACCAGCGTGATGACTTCCTGCATCGTCTTGAGCTGGGCGGCATTGTAGACTTCGCTGCCCCAGCGGTTGGCGGGCACCGCCAGCCAATATTCGAAGAAGGCAATGCCCCAGCTCACCATGATGACGAGGGGCAACGAGTGATCCTTGAATTTGAGATGGCCATACCAAGCGAAGGTCATGAAGATATTCGAGGCCAGCAGCATCAAAATCGGCAGCAGCAGCGGCGGAATGGTGAAGGGCATTCGATCGGGGTCCTTTTTAAATCCCGGCGCTAACATTCAGGGGCCGGCGCCGGTTCCGGTGGCATCGATAGCATTTGAAGCGAACAAGGGGAAAATGATGCCGGGCTCTTCACGCGCCGTTAGCTATACCGCCGGGAAATTGTGGGCCTTTTTGCAACCAGAGGCCAACCTGCGTTTCTTACCTTTGTACGGACACAGGTACAGCCGATGCAGTACGATTGGCGACTGATTCTCGATCCGGGAATTGAAACGGCGATCATTGTGATCGCAGCCGTCGGGATTACTTTGGCAATCCGCCTCTTCCGGCTGCGACGCGCGGCCCGGGCCCGCGAGAACGAGCAGCACGCCACTGCCCAGCGCCTTTCGGCTGCACTTGACCAGATCGATATCGGTGTCGTGCTTCTCAATGCCGACACCCGCGCCGAATTCATCAACCGCGCCTTCCGCGACTACTTCACGCTCCCCGACGAGAAGGCTGACAGCAAGCCGCCGCTGATCGCGCTGATGTATCACGCGCGCGATATCCACGCTTACGCCCTCCCCGACGACGAGGTCGACAGCTTCATCGCCAGGCGCGTCGAGATGATCCGCGCCGGCACTTCCACGCCGACGACGTTGCGCCTCGCCAATGGCCGGGTGCTGCGGATGAGTTGCGCCGTGCTGCCCGATGGCGGACGGATGCTGAGCTACACTCCGGTGACCGACCTCATCCGTCACACTGACGACCTCTCCGAGCGCGACTATTATCTGGCGCTGCGCGAGGGCGACGTGTTCAGCTCCCACCGGCTGGATGCGGCCGAATAGGGCACAACGCCGCCTGTGGATATCCCGGGTTGTCATGGCGATGTCACTCGCCCCGGCTAGGCTCCCTATGCAGCCGGTTGCTTCCCCCCGTCGCCAATCGGGTGCTTCCCCAGCGGTCTCCGTCAGTTGCCGCGCTGACCGGGACCGCTTCTTTTTGCCGTGGTTTCTCTTAATTCAAGCAACTGACTTTGCCTGCGGAAGTCGGCCCCGGTATAATAAACCCATGATCCGTTTCGCCGCCGTCCTGATCTCCTTGACCATGCTGACGCTGCTGCTGGCGCCGTTTCAGCTGATCGCACTGGCCTTCGGCCTGCGCTGGCAGCAGAGTATTCCGCATCTGTTTCACCGCGTCCTTTGCGCATTAATCGGGGTGCGCATTCACGAAGTCGGCAAGCGGACGACGGACACGCCGGTACTGATCCTCTCCAATCACGTCTCATGGCTCGACATCATCATCATCGGCGCCAGGGCGCCCGTGGTGTTCGTCGCCAAGAGCGAAGTTGCCAAATGGCCGGTGTTCGGCTGGCTTGCCAAATTGCAGCGCACGATTTTTGTCGAGCGCGAACGCCGGCAGAAGACCGGCGCGACGGCGCAGGAAATTGGCGACCGCATGCTGTCCGGCGACGCGGTGGTCCTGTTCGCGGAGGGCACCTCCAGCGACGGCATGCGCGTTCTGCCGTTTCGCTCGGCACTGGTCGGCTCGGTGCATCACGCGCTCGGCGATTCCACGCATCACAAAGAGATCACGGTGCAGCCGATGTCGATCGCCTATGTCGGCTTCGGTGGATTGCCGGTCGGCCGCGCCTTTCGCGAAAACGTGGCGTGGTATGGCGACATCGATCTGATCCCGCATTTCATCGGCATCCTGTCGTCGGGCGCCATCGACGTCGTCGTAAGCTGGGGCGAAGCCGTCGCCTATGACATGTCCGCTGATCGCAAGACCATCACGCGTAACGCGGAAAACGCTGTACGGCGCATGACATCCGCAGCCCTGCGCGCCGGCCCGCCGCGGAAGACCCCGACCGCCGCGCCCGCACCCGAAGTTCAAACGCCCGAGTCCGCTTCCGCCATCGCCTGAGCGCCCGCGCGACTGCCATGATGCAGCGCGTCTTGCTGCGCGATGAGGCGCGCGCCATAACCTTGGTCCGCGCTTCCCTCACAAGGCACACTCATCATGGAAATCCGCAATCTCGGCCGCTCCGGCCTTCGCGTCTCCGCCGTCGGTCTCGGCTGCAACAATTTCGGCCAGCGCACCGATCTGGAGACCGCGCGCAAGGTCATCCACAAGGCGATCGATCTCGGCATCACGCTGTTCGACACCGCCGACATCTATGCCGGCATGGGTGGCTCCGAGACGGTGCTGGGCGAAGTGCTGGGCGATCGCCGCAAGGACATCGTGCTGGCGACGAAATACTGCAAGCCAATGAGCAATGATGGCAGCAAGCAGGGCGCCTCGCGCCGCTACATCATGAGCGCCGTCGAAGCCAGCCTGAAGCGGCTGAAGACCGACTATATCGATCTGTATCAGCAGCACGATTACGATGCGCTGACGCCCATCGAGGAGACGCTGCGCACGCTCGACGACCTCGTCCGCCAGGGCAAGGTGCGCTATATCGGCAATTCCAACTTCCCGGCTTGGCGCATCGCCGAAGCCGAGATGGCCGCGCGCCAGATGGGCGTCGCGCCCTTCGTGTCGTGCCAGGACGAATACAGTCTCGTCGTCCGCGACATCGAGAAGGACCTGCTGCCGGCCGCGCAGCATTTCAATCTCGGCCTGCTGCCGTTCTTCCCGCTCGCCGGCGGCATGCTGACCGGTAAATATGCCGGCCTGAAGAACGTCCCCGCCGATACGCGCTTCGGCAAGACCCCCTATATGCAAGAGCGCTATCTGAACCCGCGCAACATCGCCTTGGTCGATCAACTGCAGGCCTTCGTCGGCGCGCGCGGTCATTCGATGCTTGAGCTCGCCTTCTCGTGGCTCGCCGCCCGCCCGCAAGTCTCCAGCGTCATCGCCGGCGCATCATCGCCCGAGCAGATCGAGCAAAATGTGAAGGCGGCGCAGTGGAAGCTGACGACGGAGGAGATGACGGAGATCGATACGATTACGTTGGGGTAGTTAAACGCGCAGATTCTTCCCCTCTCCCCCAGCGCGGCAACGCCGCGCGCCGCGGGAGAGGGTGGATCGACCGCGACAGCGGTCGAGACGGGAGAGGGCCCTGTCGTGCTTGCGGCCAGACCCTCTCCCGCCTTCGCTTCGCTCAGGCACCCTCTCCCACTGCGCGCAGCTTCGCTGCGCTGGGGGAGAGGGGAAAGTAAGAGCTCCCTCTAGCCGTCGGTTAAGCCACCAATCCTTTCGCCGGCTTCACCAGCGCACTGTCAGGAAACACCTGCTCGGCCAGTGCACGCTCGCTGATGCCGAGATGATCGTGCAGCACGCCCTTGAAGATCGCGCGCAGATCCGTGGTTGGCGCGAGATCGCGGGCTTCATAGAGCTTGCCATTCGCAAGGCCGGGCCAGTCCGCAATCACCCGGCCGCCCTTGACCGCACCACCCGCAAGCAACGCAATCGTGCCGGTGCCGTGGTCGGTGCCGGCGGTGCCGTTGATCTTGGCGGTGCGGCCGAACTCCGTGGCCACGACCACCACCGTGTCGCGCCAATGTGGCCCAAGCCCGTTCTCGAATTCCGCCAGCGCGCCATCGAGACCGCCGAGCAATTGCGCGAGGCGGCCGACCGGCCCGCCCTCCTGCGCATGGGTGTCCCATCCATCGAAGGCGAGTGCCGCGATGCGTGGTCCGTCATCCGCGGCCATGAGTTTCGCTGCGCCACGTGCGACCTGGCGCATCGCCGCTACGGCATTTCCGCCGCCCTTCGGTTTCATCTCATCGCCAACGGCGATCTTGTCGAGCTTCAGGCCCTGCGACAGGGCCGTCGCCAAAGCGGGATCGCGGTCCTGATAGAGTTGCATCAGCCGCATCGCTGTATCATCGGCCGCATTGGGCAGATTGACCGGCGCCCATCCGACGGTCGGCGCGGCGCCGCGCAGCACCAGCGGCGTGGTCGGTCCGATCGCAAGACCGGACGAGACGCGTTCGCCACGCGGCAACGATTCAATGGCGCGATTGAGCCAGCCCGACTGCACGCGGCCGGGGCCGGCATAGCCGCTCTCCAGCACGTCCTGGCCGTCGAAATGCGAACGTTCGCGATAGGACGTCGCCACCGCATGGACCACGGCGGCTTTCTTGTCGCCATACATCCGCGCAAATTCCGGCATCGCTGGATGCATGCCGAAGAACGAGTCCAGCGCGATGGCTGCGTTCGGACCATCCTTCGCCAGCGCGATCGAGCCGTGCAGACCGGCATAATCGGGATCGCCGAGCGGCGCGACGGTGGCCAGACCATCGAGCGCGCCGCGCAGGATCACCACGATCAGGCGCGGATCGCGCGCGTCGGCGGCCCTAGCGAATTTCGGCAGATAGGCCCAGGCGGCAAAGGCCGCGCCTGATAACAGAAGCGAGCGGCGTGTGGGGCCGAGCATGCGGCTTTCACAGCAGTCCATCGTCATCTCCTCTGAAATTCCGGCGACATCAGCAGCAGCGTCAGTGCCTGCTGCCGCGTCTCCGCGCGCGCGATCGTCTGTCGTGTTTCGGATGAGGCCGCCTCGCCGGCGACCACGTCGAGCATCTCGCGCGGATCGATACTGTCGGGAATGCGCGACGAAACCTGTGCGGCGAGATCGAGCCGCAGCTTCATGCCTTCGGGCACGGCCCAGGCGGCATTGCCGTCCGGAAAGCCGTTCGGCCCCGGCGGAGTCCAGAGCGGCTGGCCAAGCGTCTGCAGTCCCGCAAAGTAACGGCCGGGATCTTCCGGGATGCGCGCCAGCAGGCGGCCGGTGGAGATCAGATATTCATAGGGCGTGCGCAGTTTGGCCATCGGCATCTGCCAGGCTTCACTGGAATCGAGCAGCGCCAGCGCCAGCGCCTTCAGATCGCCGTCGGTCTTTTTGAACACCCCTTCCAGCCGCGCCAGCAGTGCCGGCGGCGGCGCATCAGCCACGAAATGCTGCGCGAATTTCCTGACGATGAATGTCGCCGTCGATGGCTGCCGCGCAAGATCGGCGAGCGCTGTTTCGCCTTGCGCGACGCCGCTGTCGTCATAGGTCTTGCCCAGCAATTGCTGCGGCCCCGGTTCATGCGCATTGGCGTTGAAGGCAAAACTGCCGGGCGTGCCGATCTTTCCTTCGCGGCCGGCAAAGGTCCAGCCGGTGATGATGCGCGCCAGCGACGTCACATCGGCCTGCGTGTAACCACCGCCGACGCCGAGCGTATGCAGCTCCATGATCTCGCGCGCGAGATTTTCATTGAGGCCGCGCTTGCCCCTCTCACCGGCTTTCGAATTCGGGCCGATCGATTGCTGGTTGTCGAGAAAGAACAGCATCGCCGGATGCTGTTCGACGGCTTTCAGCATGTCGGCAAATTTGCCCAGCACATAGGGGCGGATCGCCTCGCGTTCGAAGGAGCCAGCCCACATCCGCGCCGGGTCGCCCTTGCTGGCCGAGATGCAGAAATGGTTCGACCAGAACACGACGAGGCGTTCGACAAAGCCACCCTCGGTAATGGTCGCGCGCTGGATCCGCGCCAGCGCTTCTGCACGATAGGTCTTCTGCACCACATTCGGCGGCAGCGCGACGGCCGGCGGCGGCTTCGGTGCGTCAGGCTGCACTGTCATGGTGGTGTTGCCGGTCATCGCGGGAGCTTCCGGCTTCCTGTCCATCGCAGCCGGCGGCGCTTCAACCGGCACCAGCCCCGGCGTCTTCAGCGCCGCCTCGCGCGCCGTCTTCACCTCGAGCTGATAGGCAAACATCGCCTGCCCCAGCTCCGTCGTCGATTGCAGGCCGGGCAATTCCAGCAGCGCCGCATTGGGGCGCGCCAGTTCGGCCTTCACGAAACCGCGGGGATCGGAGGCCGCATTGACGATATCGCCGGAGGCGCCGCCGCGCGCGCCGAAGCCGAAGCGATTCAGCGCGATCAGCGCGCCTTGCGGGTCGCGGGCCATCGGGTTTCCCTCACTCTGCCTTCGTCCTATGATGCATCAGGCCGTCACAGGCGCCACGCCCGATATACGGGTGGAACAGATGAACCCGGCATGAAAATCGCGCTGAAATTTGGGCTGCTTTCATGAATTATCGGACAGAAACACTACAGCCGCTCAGCCGCCGCCTCACCTGTTCGGACTGCGGGACTGAATTCGGCTGCGACCTGTCGGGCAATTGCTGGTGCGCCGAAGAGACCGCAAAACTGCCGATGCCGACCACAGGCGGCGATTGCCTGTGCCGCGACTGCCTGCGCGCCAAGGCGGCGGCGGCGCACGCCACGACCTGACGGACGTGCCTGATCCGCGTCGCGCGCGATTGCGCATCGGCTCCCGCAGCTTGCCTACACCATGCCCGCGCTGCGCCGGTCACGATCGGGTTGCGCGTAGTAGCTGCGTTTGGCCTGCAGCATTTCCATATCGGCGCGCTTGACCACGGCTTCGAGCCGCTCGCCGGTCCGGCTGGTGGCAATCCCGGTGGAGAGGCTCAGCGTCAGATCAGGATAGTACTGATTGTTGACCTCGATCAGTCGCGCCAGCGAGGCAAGCACAGCTTCGCCGCCGGCAGCATCGACTCCGGGCAGCAAGATGGCGAATTCGTCGCCGCCGATGCGCGACACCGTCGCCGGCTTTTCGACCAGTTCGCCAAACACCTCGCCGGCACGGCGCAGCAACCCGTCACCTGCGGCATGGCCAAGATCGTCATTGGCAGCTTTCAGCGCGTTGAGATCGGCAACGATCACGGTGACCGGTTGCGATCCCTTGCGTTCGAGCCGGTTGAGTTCGTCCACGAAGAACGAGCGGTTCGTGGTGCGCGTCAATACGTCGTGGGTGCCGAGATATTCCAGATAGGCTTCCGCCTTCTTGCGCGCGGTGATGTCGGTCAGCGCGACCTGCACCTGTGACCAGTCGCGCTCATGCCCGGGCAATACCGAGAACTGCAGCAGCAGATGCAGCTTGGTGCCGTCGAGCGCGTAGTTGACGACCTCGCGCTGCTGGAACAGCTTGCCCTCCCACAGGTCGATCAACTGTTCGCGGAAATGCGGCTCCATCTCGTCGCGAAACACATCCGACAACTGACGGAGCAACGTGTCCTTGTCGGGCGCGCCGAACAGTTCGAGCGTGCGGCTGTTGACGTCGAGCACACGGATCTCGCTCATACAGCGCAAAACGAATTCCTCGTGCACATCCGTGAACACGCGAAAATCCTCAATGCCCCGCGCGCGAACGTCGTCGACCAGGCGCTTGACGCCGCTGAAATCCTCGACCCACAGCGACACCGGCGAATGCGCGAACAGGCCGAACGCATAATTCTCGCTCTCCGCGAGGCGACGACGCGCGCCTTCACGTTCGGTCACATCCTCGATGGCGATCATCACGCGATCCCAGCGCTCTTCATGCCCGGGCAGAACAATGCCGTGCAGCTGGATGTCGAGCCGCTCACCCTTCAGCGTGTAGTTGACCGTATGGCTGGAAAAATGATTCCGGCCGCTCCAGAGCTGGGCCAGTTCCGACACATGACTCTTGAACGTATCGTCGCGCATCACCAGGCCGAGACTGAGCGTCAGGTGAGACAGGTCGCGCGCGCCGAACAGTGACAGCGTCTTGCGATTGACCTTGAGAATGCGGATGTGCTGCGAGCACTCACGGACCCGTTCGGGATTGGCGAGCAGGAATGTCTCGATGTCGTCGACGCCCTGCGCCTGCCACTGTTCGAACAGCCCCTTCACATCGCTGTAGTCCTCGATCCAGAGCGAGACCGGGGCAAGATCAAACATCACGGCATCGTCGGCGAGATTGGTAGGCGGAACGGACATAGAGACCTTGGCGCGTGAGACAGCGTGAATCGTTGAGGTATTCCCTTATAGCGAGAGTTACAGGGAATATCCTCGGATTTTCACGAAGGCACCAAGCACCATCGAGAACAACGCTGGTATGCGGACATGAATACCAGCGATTGCTCAATTCATCGCCCGTAGAGAGTGGAACTCAGACCGGATAGCCCGCCGAGTTCCGCGCCATGCCGTTAAAAGCATCAAGCATTTTTTCGCGCCATGCATAGATCGCGTCGTCTTCCGCCAGCAGCTTGAACGGCGAGATCGCACGCGCCCACTGGAACGGACCGAATACGATGTAGTCGGCATAGTTTGGCGCGGCGCCGCCAAGGAACGGCTGCGTCTTCAGGGTGAGGCGCATCGGATCAAGCGACTTGCGGAAGGCATCTACGCCCGTGTCGCGATTGGATGCGACCTCTTCCAGCGACTTCTTGAACCGCGCTTCGCGGCTCTCGCGGAAATAGACCTGATCGACCGGACGCAGATGACCATGAATATCCGCGACGATGAATGGAAACATGCCGGCAACCACGACCGTGTCGCCCCACCAGTTCAGCATCCGCCCCATGGCGCGGCCGCCCTCGCCGCCGAACAGTGACGGGCGATCCGGATAGGTGTCTTCGAGATAATTGGCGATCGCCCAGGAGTCGTTGACCGCGCGCTCACCATCGAGCAGCACCGGCACCTTGTCGGATTTGTGCTTGTTGATCGCGTCCTTCTCGGTGAAGCGCCACGGGATCGACGTGGCGTCGAGGCCCTTATGTGCCAGCGCCATCCGGATGCGCCAGCAGAACGGGCTGAAGGGACGATCTTCTTCGGTGCCGACCAGTTCGAACAGTTGCAGCGCCATAATTGCTTCTCGTAATTTTGAGCTAACTCTTCACCACAGCCGAGGTCTGGCCGAACAGCAGCTTGCGCTCTTCGTCGGTGCGGATCGGCGGCTGGCCGAAATTCGGATTGACCTCTTTGGCGATCTCGTAAGCCCGCTTGACCGCCGGCCGCTCGGCGATGGTTTCGAGCCAGCGCTTGAGATGCGGGAAGTCGTTGATGTCCTGGCCCTGGTTCTTGTAGGGCACGATCCAGGGATAGCTCGCCATATCGGCAATCGAATAGTCGCCGGCGATGAACTTGCGATCCGCGAGGCGCTTGTTGAGCACGCCATAGAGCCGGTTGGTCTCGTTCACATAGCGATCGATGGCGTAAGTGATCTTTTCCTGCGCGTAGTTGCGGAAGTGATGGTTCTGTCCGGCCATCGGGCCGAGGCCGCCCATCTGCCAGAACACCCACTGGATCGCATCATAGCGCACAGCGAGATCATCGGACAGGAACTTCCCGGTCTTCTCGGCGAGATACAGCAGCATCGCGCCTGACTCGAACACCGAGATCGGCTTGCTGCCACTCTTGGGCGCATGATCGAGCAGCGCCGGAATGCGATTGTTCGGCGCGATGGCCAGAAACTCGTCCTTGAACTGGTCACCCTTGCTGATATTCACCGGAATGATCTTGTAGGGGAGCCCCGTCTCCTCAAGAAAGATCGTGATCTTGTGGCCGTTCGGCGTGCTCCAGTAATAGAGATCGATCATCAGGTGTTCCTGCGCGCGTTGGATGGCATGCATCCGAACTGAATGCGGTTGCATCGAGTTCGCCAGAACGACCAAGTGAAGTCAATGCCGGCGCAGCACCGGAATGCAGATCCGTCCTGCGAAAGACGAATGCCGCGCTCCCATGGAGGGCGGCATTCCATTGGCGATGTTGCGTGAAATCGCAGCGTGCGACTTACATGCCCATGATCGCGATATCCGTCACCTTGCCGGTGACGCCGGAGATCTTGGCGGCTTCGGTGGCCTTGCCGGTGGCGAGATCGACCGAATGGAGCGTGCCATCGGCCATCAGCCAGGCTTCGTTCTTGCTGCCGTCCGACCAGATGTCGAAGGCGACAGCTGCCGGCTTGATACCGAGCTTGCCGACCGCGCCGAGGATGCCGTCATTCGGCGGCGCCTGCTTGACCAGCGCACCGATGGTGCCGTCGATGTTGAACAGCGCGGTCTCCTTGGTGCCCTTCACCGAATTGGTGTAGGCGCCGGCGATGACATTCGGTTTTTCGCCCTTGTGCATGTCGGTCTCGGCATATTTGTGATCGCCGTCCTTCGTCACCTTGCCGTCGTCGACATTGGCGCGCAGGCTCATGCCGTCCGAACCCATCACGCGCAGACGATCAGCCACGGGGTTGAAGTCCACGGTGGCGGTGACGCCCTTGGCCAGCATGGTGTCGAGCTTCGACTTCGCCGTCGCCTTGCCGTCCGCGGCAATGGTGACCACGGTGCCGTCATCGACCAACCCATAGAGCATGCCGTCGGCAGGACGGACGTCGATGCCGACCAGCGCGCCGGAAATACCAGTGACCTTGACGGATCCGGCGGCCATCTTCTTGGTGGTATCGACCATGGCGATGGTGTCGCCACCGACCAGGGCTGCAACCTGGGCAGCATTGGCGGCGGCCGCGGGGATCAGCAGCAATGCTGCAGAGGCGGCGAAAAGCGAACGAAATGACATAAGTGGCTCCCTGTGTTTCCGCGATCCCCTCGGGACCGACACAAGGACTACCGGCGGGCCCTCCCGACTGGATGCACGCCCCTGAAAATAAATTCATTTGGGTGCATCCAATTGCGCGCGGCAAAGGTAGACTGACCATGCAAGGGCATGGACATGACTGGGAATGGCACCATCACCGAGACCCGGCGCGACGAGGCGGGCCTCGACCACGCGCGCGAGGCACAGCTGTCGGCCGCGCTGGCGCGATGCGCCGCCGGCGACCGGGCGGCTCTGCAGATGATCTACAACAGCGAAGCCCCGAAGATGATCGGGGTCGCCCGCCGCATCCTGTTCCGGCAGGATCTGGCGGAGGAAGCCGTGCACGATGCCTTCGTGCGGATCTGGGGCGCGGCCGCGTCGTTCGATCCGCATCGCGGCTCGGCCCGCGGCTGGCTCTATGCCGTCGTACGCAACCGCGCGCTCAGCATTCACCGCAACGAGCATCGCTATGATGTGTCCGACGACAGCGCGCTCGATATCGACTGCGGGGCGACCGTGACGCGGATGCCCGAGACATCGGCGCTGCGCAAATGCCTGGAGCGCATCGACCGGCCGCGCCGCGATGTCGTGGTGCTGGCCTATGTCCACGGCATGAGCCACGGCGAACTGGCCGGCCGGCTGAAGGTGCCCTTGGGCACCGTGAAGAGCTGGGTCCGCCGCAGCCTGTTCGCACTGCAGGAGTGCATGGGATGAGCATGCACGACGACAATACGCATCCCACCGACGATCTCGCCGCCGACTATGTGATGGGCCTGCTCGAAGGCACGGAGCTCGCCGCTGCCGAAGCGCGCATGACCGACGATGCCGATTTCGCCAGGGCCGTCAGCGCCTGGCGCGAGCGATTGGCCGATCTCGACGCCACGGCCGAAGCGCTCGCCCCCAGCGCCGCACTGTGGGACCGCATCGCCGACTCCACCAAGGTGAAACCGGCGATCCCGCTGCCCGGCGCCCGCGCCGCGCTGCGCGGCGCAACGCTATGGGACAATATCGGCTTCTGGCGCGGCACCGGGATCGGCGGGGTGTTCGCAGCCTTGATGCTGGTGGTGATCCTGATCGGCGCGCTCGCCACGTCGCGCCAGCTCCGCCGCGAACTGATCGCGCTGGCGCAGCGCAAGCCGATCTATGTCGCCGTGCTGGTCAACGACGCCACCAGGGAAACCGGCGCCATCGTCAACACCTTCTCCGACGGCCGCGTCGAACTGATCCCGCTGCGCCCGATCGACGTGCCCGCCGGCCGCACGCTGCAGGTCTGGACCCTGTGGGACCGCGACATCGGCCCGAAGTCCATCGGCCTCACCGGACAGTCGCGGACATTGCAGCTCGATCTGGAAGCATTGCCGGATACGGTCGCAGATCAGTTGTTCGAGATCACGCTGGAGCCAGAAGGCGGCTCGCCGATCGGAAGACCGACGGGCCCGATCCTGTTCAAGGGCAATGCGGCAAGGGCTTTGTGAGCTCTCGCAGTCATCCTTCGAACCTATAGCCGCGCATTGAACGTATCAGTCGCTGCGTTCGACAAAGGGCGTGACACGGCGGCGGACATGGTGTTCCTGCAGCCTATTCCTTGTGACCTGATCGATCCATCTTGCGGCGTCGAATGGCGCGTTGCGGAGAGAGTGCATGCGATATTCGACCGACGATCTGCGCGCGGCTGTCACAGCCGGCGTGCTTCCTTCCACGCTGCTCGACGCCCTGCTGGCTTTCCTCACGGCGCGTGTGCCGGAGCAGCAGGCGGCCGGGCCCAGCTTCGATGTCGTGCATTTGCTCTGGTATGCAGGCGCGCTGGTGGTGATATCAGCGATGGGGCTGTTCTCGACGCTGGCGTTTTCGCAAATGGGCGGACCGGCCCTGACCGCCACTGCACTTGTCTATGCCGGCCTGTTCACCGCTGCCGGGCACTATCTCTGGACCGTCAAGAAACTACGCACACCGGGTGGTCTGCTGATTGCGGTGGCCGTGGCAATGACACCGCTAGCCGTGTTCGGCATACAGGATGCCTACGGTGCCTGGACCGAATTCGGCAAGCCGGCGGCGATGCGCGATTTCTATGTCTGGATCAAAGGCAGCTTCGTCTTCATGGAGCTTGCGACCATCGCCGCGGCGATCGTGGCACTGCAATTCTATCGCTTTCCCTTCATCGTCTTCATCATGGCGGTCACGCTATGGTTTCTGTCGATGGATGTCGTGCCATGGATCGCGGGCGCGAGCTACGGCAACTGGGAGCTATCGCGCAAGGTGTCCATCTGGTTCGGCCTTGGCATTCTGGTTGCTGCGGTGATCGTCAACCTGCGCCAGCGCAGCGGCGATTTCGCATTCTGGCTCTATCTGTTCGGCGTGCTGACATTCTGGGGCGGCATCACCGCCACCTCGAACGGCACCAATCTCGACAAGGCGCTATACTGCCTGCTGAACGTCGGTTTCCTGCTGATCTCGGTCGCGCTGTCGCGACGAGTCTTTGCGGTGTTCGGCACCATCGGCATTGCGATCTATCTCGGCGACCTCGCCGAGAAGATTTTTAAGGATTCGATGCTGTTTCCGTTCGCGCTGTCCCTGATCGGCATCGGAATCATTGCGCTGGGGCTGTATGTCCATCGCCACCAGCGCGACATCGGCGCCTGGGTCGATGCGCGCCTGCCCGAATCGCTCAAGCGCCTGCGGGCGTAACCGGTCGCCGGATAGGTTTGATGAGGCTGGCCCTGCAGGTCTGGCCCCTGTGAGACCGCGATCGGGCCCCCACTGGACGACCTCGCCGGAGAACGACATCGTCAAACGTCATCAAGTTGAAATAGCCTCCCGATCAACCATCGGGCGGGAACGCGCTTTTGCCATCATGCCTGGTTCTATTCCGCGCGCGCTTTCTTCGGTTCCACGATCTCGAATCCCGGTGAGAATTCGTCCAGCAGACCGAACAATTCGCGCAGCTTGAGCGGATTGCCGCTGAGTGATGTTTCCCCGGCGGCCACACTGTCCGCAAAGGTGCGCTGCTTCAGCGTGATGGCGTCGAGCGCTGCGCGGGTCAGCGTCACGCTGGCGTCGGCGCTGTCTGAAAGTTTGCCCGACATATGCGTCAGCGCTGAATTCTCCAGGTTCATCACGTAGGTTTCATTGAGATCGGTGAAGGTCCAGTTGATGACGATCTTCTTGCCTTCCGCCTTCGTCGCGTTGAGCCGCACCCCGAGAAAATCGAAGGCCAGATCGATGGATACGCCCTTGAGCAGCTCGGCGTTCGCCAGCGACGATCTCTGCGGCCCGACGCCGCTGCGCAGTTCCAGTGCACCGAGCAGATAAGCATTCCGCCACGTCGCCGCCTCGCTCTGATAGCCCAACTGTTCGAGTGCATCGGCACCGAGATCGCGCGCCTCCTTGTTCGACGGATCGGCGAACACGACCCGACTCATCACGCTGGCGACCCAGCGATATTGCCCTGCCTTGAAATCCTCGCGCGCGCGTTTGATCGTGGCGTCCGCACCGCCCATGTATTCGACCTGCTTCTTCGCCTCCTCCGCGCGCGGCAACGGATTGAGGTCCGCGGGATTGGCGTCATACCAGCCAAGATAGAATTGATAGACCGCCTTGGCATTGTGGCTCAGGGTGCCGTAATAGCCGCGCGACGCCCAATCGTTCGCCAGCGACGGCGGCAGTTTCAATTGCTCCGCAATCTCGGTAGATGTGAGGCCGTGGTTGAGCAACCGCACGGCCTGGTCGTGGATGAATTTGTAGAGATCGCGCTGTTTCTTGAGAAAATTGACGATGCGCTCGTTGCCCCACATCGGCCAGTGATGCTGTGCGATCACGATATCCGTCCTGTCGCCGTAGCGCGCGATCGCCTCGCCGATGTAGCGCGACCACAACCGGCCATCGCGAATTTCCGCGCCGCGGATGGTGTAGAGATTATGCATGTTGTGGGTGGCATCTTCCGCCATGTTCAGCAATTTGAACTGCGGAAAATACAAGATCATCTCGCTTGGGGCTTCCGAGCCCGGCACCAGATGAAATTCGATCTCGACGCCATCGACGATGCGCGTCTCATAGGACTGCTTGATGAGGTCGTTTGGGGGGATCAGCGAGATCGTCCCCCGCGCCAATGCCTTGCCCAACCCCGTATCGACCTGGGCGCGCTCACCGACCGGCAGTGTGCTGCCGAACTGGTATTGCGCGCGGCGCGACATCGCATTGCCGGCAATGACGTTCTCCGCCACCGCATGCTCCATGAAGCCGTCGGGCGCGATCACCTTGACGTTGCCCTGCCTGGCGTCGTTCTCGCTGATGACGCCCTTGGCTCCGCCGAAGTGATCGGCATGGCTGTGGGTGTAGATCACGGCGGCGACGGGCTTCGCAGGCCGATTCTTCAGATAAAGTTCGAGCGCGGCTTTTGCGGTCTCGTTCGACAGCAGCGGATCGATCAGGATCAGGCCGCTGTCGCCCTCGATGATGGTCATGTTGGAAATATCGAGCCCGCGCACTTGATAAACGCGCTCGGTGACCTTGAAGAGGCCGTTGATCGCGTTGAGCTGCGCCTGTCGCCACAGGCTGGGATTGACGGTCGCCGGCACGGCGTCGTTTTGCAGGAACGCATAGGGCTTGGTGTCCCATGCCGGCCTGCCGTCCGGACCTGCGATCACGCCATCCGGCAGCGTAGCGATGAAGCCGCGTTTGGCATCGTCGAAATCGGCGCGGTCGGAAAACGGCAGCGTCTTCAGCACCGATTCGTTCAGCCCCTTCGTGGCCGGCTCGGCATCCCTGGACTGGGCGAGGCACGGCGCTGTTGCAAATCCTATTGCAGTGCACAGTAATATTGTCGGCATCACACGCATGGCAATCCCTCGCAGACCTCGGCCGCATCGCCGGATTTGAGTGTTGAACCCGGAATCCGAATGACGCATCCTGATGGAAACATAGAGTACGCCAAGGGAGATGATCATGACCACACGCCGCACGGTTCTGCTATCCCTCGCGATTCCTCTTGCCGCGCTGGTGCCGGCGCAGGCCGCCTCTTTCCTGGCGCAGCTCGATCCCGACAAGGATGGCACCGTCGACCTCGCCGAGGCCAAGGCGGCCGCCGGCAAACTGTTCGACAAGCTCGACCGCGACAAGGACGGCACGCTGGACGCCCGGGAGCTGCGTGGACGGCTGAGCAAGGGTGAATTCGCGGCCGCCAATCCGGACAATGACGGCACGCTCGACAGAGCGGAATATCTCGCCGTGGTGGAAACCCGGTTCCGCGCGGCAAACCCCGATAATGACGGCACCATCGACGCCAGGGAATTCGCCACGCCGGCGGGCAAGAAGCTGTTGAAGCTGCTCAAGTAGGGCCCTTTTATCGCCACCGGACTCGCCCCATATTCCGCCCATGGCGAAGAAACCCGACTCTCCGAAAAAGCCCGCAAAATCAATCAAGACCCCCGCCGCCAAGCCTGGCGCCGGCCGTCCCGACGTCAAGCCGATCGGACCCGCGCTGGCGGAACTGCTGAATCCCGCGATCAATCGCGGCGATGCCGGCATGGGCTCGGGCACCGGACTGCAGCCGCCGCCGAGTAATTCCTTCGAGCGCCGCTCCGGCGGCGAGGCCGCGGTGCATCGCGCGCGCAAGTCGACGCCGAAGAAATTCGAGGGCGATGAAGGCATGCGCCCGACCCCGCTGCAGCCGTTTCCCCAGCCCGTCGTTGCGCCCTATGCGCCGCGGCTGAGCGAGCAGAAGGGCCTCGAGGAAGCGCCGCAGGCCAATTACAACACCTCCGCTTCGATCCCGACGCTGGATCCGGAACTGGCCAAGCAGCTCGGCTTCACCACCGAGGAAGAAGACGCCGAGGCGCTGACGGCACGGCCGCCGCGCAACAAGATGGAAGCTCTCGGCGTGCAGGCCACCGCCGACGCGCTGGAAGCGCTGGTGCGCGATGGCCGTCCGGAGTTCAAGGACCAGAAAGTGTGGACGCCGCATCGTCCGCCGCGCCCGGAGAAGTCCGAAGGCGGCGTGCGCTTCGAGCTGAAATCGGAATATGAGCCGAAGGGCGACCAGCCCACCGCGATCAAGGAACTGGTGGAGGGTATCGACCGCAACGACCGCACCCAGGTTCTGCTCGGCGTCACCGGCTCCGGCAAGACCTACACCATGGCCAAGGTGATCGAGGCCACGCAGCGCCCGGCGATCATCCTTGCGCCGAACAAGACGCTGGCCGCGCAGCTCTATGGCGAGTTCAAGAACTTCTTCCCCGACAACGCGGTCGAATATTTCGTCAGCTATTACGACTACTACCAGCCGGAAGCCTACGTCCCGCGTACCGACACCTATATCGAGAAAGACTCGTCCATCAACGAGCAGATCGACCGCATGCGCCATTCGGCGACGCGCGCGCTGCTTGAGCGTGACGACGTCATCATCGTGGCCTCGGTGTCGTGCATCTACGGTATCGGCTCGGTGGAAACCTATACCGCGATGACCTTCGCGCTGAAGAAGGACGAGCGCATCGACCAGCGCCAGCTGATCGCCGACCTCGTCGCTTTGCAATACAAGCGCACCCAGCACGACTTCACCCGCGGCACCTTCCGGGTCCGCGGCGACGTCATCGACATCTTCCCGGCCCACTATGAAGACCGCGCCTGGCGCGTGAACCTGTTCGGCGACACCGTGGAGAGCATCGAGGAGTTCGATCCGCTCACCGGCCACAAGCAGGACGAGCTCGAATTCATCAAGATCTACGCCAATTCGCATTACGTGACGCCGCGGCCGACGCTGATCCAGGCCATGAAGTCGATCAAGGAAGAGCTGAAGTGGCGGCTCGACCAGTTGCACAATCAGGACCGCCTGCTCGAAGCCCAGCGCCTGGAGCAGCGCACCACCTTCGATCTCGAAATGATGGAAGCCACCGGTAGCTGCGCCGGCATCGAGAACTATTCGCGCTATCTCACCGGCCGCCGGCCGGGCGAGCCGCCGCCGACTTTGTTTGAATATGTCCCGGACAATGCGCTGGTCTTCGCCGACGAAAGCCACGTCTCGGTGCCGCAGATCGGCGCCATGTTCAAGGGCGACTTCCGCCGCAAGGCGACGCTGGCGGAATACGGCTTCCGCCTGCCCTCCTGCATGGACAACCGGCCGCTGCGCTTCGAGGAATGGGACATGATGCGCCCGCAATCGATCGCGGTGTCCGCCACGCCGTCCGGCTGGGAGCTGCAGGAATCCGGCGGCGTGTTCGTCGAGCAGGTCATTCGCCCGACCGGCCTGATCGATCCGCCGATCAATATCCGCCCGGCCCGCACCCAGGTCGACGATCTGCTCGGCGAGGTCCGCGCCACCGCGGCCCAGGGCTATCGTTCGCTGATCACCGTGCTCACCAAGCGCATGGCCGAAGACCTCACCGAGTTCCTGCATGAGCAGGGCATTCGCGTGCGCTACATGCACAGCGACATCGACACCATCGAGCGTATCGAGATCATCAGGGATCTCCGCCTCGGCGCCTTCGACGCGCTGGTCGGCATCAACCTGCTGCGCGAAGGCCTCGACATTCCCGAATGCGCGCTGGTCGCCGTGCTCGATGCCGACAAGGAAGGCTTCTTGCGCTCGGAGACCTCGCTGATCCAGACCATCGGCCGCGCCGCGCGCAACGTCGACGGCCGGGTCATTCTCTATGCCGACCAGATGACCGGCTCGATGACCCGCGCCATCGCCGAGACCGATCGCCGCCGCGAGAAGCAGGTCGAATACAACACGCTGCACGGCATCACGCCGGAGAGTGTGAAGAAGTCGATCGGCGACATCATGAACTCGGTCTATGAAGGCGACCGCGTGCTGGTGGATATCGGCGGCGGCATGGCCGAGGACGCCATCACCATCGGGCACAATTTCGAAGCAGTGCTGGCCGATCTGGAAGTGCGGATGCGCGAGGCCGCGGCCGACCTGAACTTCGAGGAAGCCGCCCGCCTGCGCGACGAAGTCAAGCGCCTGCGCGCCACCGAACTGGCTGTGGTCGACGACCCCACCGTCAAGCAGCGCGGCGTCGCCGCACGCGGCGGCGGTTACAAAGGCGAGAAGAAATACGGCGATGCCGCCAATCTCCCAGCGCGTCTCGACAAGGCCGCACAAGGCAAAGCGCGCGGCAAATACGGCAAGAGCGGAGCGTCGTCGAAAGTGCACAAGCCCGGGCTCGACGAGATGGGCATCGCGAACTGGCATGAAGTAAAGCCCGCCCGCGGCAAAGAAGTCGAGCGCCCGCGCAAGCCGACGCTGGACGAGATGGGTCCGGGCACCGAGAGCAAGATCTTCCAGCCGAAGAACAGCCGCGAGTCCGGTCCGGAGTTTGGCCCCGCGCCAAGATCAACCGGCGGCGCGCCGGGGCATCGGGGCGGATGGAAGAAGCGGCCCTGATCGCTGCTCTCTTAGCCACACGAACCACCCGCGATGTCCCCTCGCGGGAGAGGGGCAGGGAGAGGGGGAGCCGCGAGCGGAGGCCGATGTAACCGCGCTCCACACATCGCATTGAACGACGAGCATCTTGCGGCGACCAATCCCGCGCCTGACCGCGGCAGTCGAACCCGACCGCACAAAATATTCGAAGGGCTACTTATCCACGTTATCCCAGTTATCCACCATATCGGTGGGAATCGGGTGTAACGGCACGATTCCCTTGCGTGGAGTCCGCAAATCACCGACAGATTCTCTACCCCCTGATTGTTCTCCATGAATTTCAAATGGAGAGCTGTGACATGCCCGAACCTACTAAGTTTGAAGTTAAGTTCATTGGCCTGAGTATTTCCGCTGAAGGTGCGCTCGGTATCGTGGCCGCCGTTGTCGTGTTCTTCGGGGCCATCGCGTTCTACAAATACCTATGAGACCGCGAGAACAGACCGTCGCCTTAGTGAAAGAGCTGACCCACTTGCGGGGTCGGATAATCACCTCGTATGCCCAAGTGGAATTCCTGCTCGCCGACTTCTCGGTGAAGATTAACGTCGATTTTCCTTATCGGATAAAGGACCGCATCAAAGCGGCGAAGAAAATCGTTGAGCGGCCCGAGTACGCGTCCTACCGCGAAGAGATGATCAAGATTTGCGACAAACTGTTGGAGTATGACGAGGCAAGACACCTCATGGCACACGGCATGGTGAAATTGACCGCCGACCCTCAGGGCAATCACGATATCGAATTCAGGCTGTATCGGCAGACTCGCAAAGAGACATTCGAGCTTGTCGAGGTACATTCCAGCGTTGCTCGGATGAGGGCCGCCGCCGATGAGATCACGGCCTATGTAGGTAGCGCGGTTGACCTGTTCCGGCGCATTTACAAGGAAATGAAATTGGAATGACCACTTATTCTTTAGGAAGCGCGGCGTCCAAATTCTCATCGAACTTAGGCAAGAACCATGCGAGAATATCCGCACTCATCGTGAGTGTCGAAATCATCCGATAGTGATCGCTTGAAATTTCCCTCTCCTTCCGGAGCACCATCCGGCCATTTTTCTTGTCGAGGGTATAGGCGGTCTTATTCGAGCAGAAATTCGGGTGGGCAAATTCCGACAGCCAGCCGTACAAGTCTTCGAGGTATTTCTTTTTTTCCTTAAACAGTTCGACGTCCGCGTATTTGTCGGAATGCTCGACGCAGGTGATGATGTTGACCGGCGCATTGGCCTTATCGAAAAGGTCATGCTTGGCGCCCATTAGGCCATTGGCGATGTCCTGCTTGAACTGCTCAAAGATGATGTTGCCCTTCATCAACGAATCTATCCTACGGGTGAAATATCCGAGAACGGCGACGGCCTCGATGTGGCCGCGAACAACAAGAGCTAGACCGTACAGGTTCTTCTCTTCCAGCATCACGCTGGTGCCGGTCATAAGCTGCTCCGCGCGATGAATCAGGACCTGTTTCAAAAGCTCTGCGTTGAGCCTGGCCTGCTTTTTGTCGGTTAAATCCTCGGGATTGCCGTATTCGATAAACTCGACACGTTCGCCAAGCAGCTCGGCATGTCTCATCTCAAGATGAGTATGCAGCTTCTGGTCTTCTCCAGCGTCGAGTATTGCCTTCGCGCCGTCTGAAAAACATGCCATTCGAAGCTCCCCGTCGGCACTATTCCAGACAACCAAAAAGCGAAGCCCCTAAAGGAGCTTCAGGCACGCGCTCTTGCCGGCGATAGCGCCGCATTCTGCAGAAGTCGGTGGGAAGCTCGCGATCTGCATTGACATAATTCCTACAAGACTATATACCCCTCCCCGTCCTGCTCATGAGGGGCGCTTCTCGAGGGCGCTTTCGGAGTGGAGCAGGATACGGCGCCTGCGGACGTGCCTCGCAAGCACGGACTCGGGAGGTCCGGGGTCACCGTCCTGGCCCACTACGGGGCTGCGCCGGAAACGGCTGGACGGGTGCGGGTGAAGGCAGGCGAAAGCCTGTCCGGAACGGAGGGCTTTCATTAGCCCTGCCCAGTACCCGGAAGCACGGTCCCTGGAACAGAAATCGCCGTGATGGAGCGCCGCAAGGCGTTGCGCTGTGGATGGAACGGTGTCGCAACCGGACCGGACGCAGCGACTAACTATCAAGGTGCGCCTTGCGGCGCTCCATTCCCCTCAGTTTTCGAGGGGAGAACGACAGCTCACCTCGGGGCTTTCGCCCACGAGAACGATGTTGCGTGGCTGTTTGACATGTACATCCGAGCGAACGACGGCGGGCTTCTCCCGCGTCGTTACTTCCCCGCCGGCGGCGCGACATCGGCGACCTGCCCACTGCGCTTCAGAGCTTCGGCGACGAAGCCCGAGGCCTTCATCTCCTCGACGAAGGCGGCAAGATAGGCGACACCAGCCGTGCGCGGCTTGTCGGCGATGCGCGGCATGGCCATCGCCTGCTGGATCTCCTGGAAATGGCCGGACATCACGCGCATCTCCGGATGGTCCTTGGCATAGGCATCGAGCTGCTGGCGCACGCCGGCGGCGGCATCGAGCTTCTCGTCGAGAAACTTCCGGATCATCGCGCTGCCGCCGCCGGCATCGGCGCGCAGCACGGTGGCGTGTTTGATGGTGCGGGTGAGATAGAGGTCATAGGCCGAGCCGAGACCGACCGACATTTTGACGCCGTCCTTGTCGACGTCGTCGACACTCTTCAGCGGCGAATGCACGGGGACCATGTAGGTGCCCTCGATGATCACATAGGGCGCGGTGAAGATGATCTCCTGCGCGCGCACCGACTCGATGGCGATGAAGCCGACATCCCAGGCGCCGGCCTTGGCGCCCTCGAACACCTTGCCTGCCGCCTCATAGGGCACATAGTCCACGGCCACGCCGAGACGCTTGGCCAGTTCGGCAGCGAGATCCGCCGAGACGCCGCGCGGCGCGCCGTCGGGGCCCTTCTGGGCCAAGACGCTGTTGCCGTAATTGATCGCGGCGCGGAGCTTTCCGGTGGGGGCGAGATCGCGCAGCACCTCGGGCGACGGCGCCGCCTGGGCGAAAGCCGGAAGTGCAGCACTCATGAACAGCACCATCCATCGTAAAATACGCATCATAGGCCTCCCCGATTTCGGCGCGACCATGCCCGCAAACCCGCCGCGCGACAATCGGCGACCAGGGGCTTCGACGACAGCGTGATCAGCCGGCGCGACCACCCTCCGTTCGTCACGCGGACGGGATGGCTGATATGCCCGGCCGGGAATGCCTGTTATCGCACTGCGCGACCGTCTACACTGGTGCCCGTTGGCGCAGTGGGTGGCTTTAGGTGTTCGACGGTTTCTACAAATGCGACTACCGGGCGGGCGACGTGGTCGGCCGCAGCGTCATGTATTGCAAGGACGGCCGCATGCTGGGCGGCAACACCGCCTTCGCCCATATCGGCACCTATGAGGAAGCCGACGACGGCATCCATGCGGTGATCCACGGCCAGCGCCATCATGTCGGCTCGCAGTTTCGCACGCTCTATGGCGACGACGACGGCTCGATCCGCGTGCGTGGCATCCACGACGGCAAGAACTACAGGTTCACGGGCGGCGACGCGCAGGGCAAGGGGCCGGCCTTCGAGTCGGTGATGACACGGCTCGACGAAGAGGACTTCCCGGACACCGGCACGGTGGGAGATGGCGGCATCGCCAACGGGCTGTATTCGCTACACATGAAAACCCTCGACGGCGTCGAGGACGGGCTGACCGGCGTGATGCTGCTGTTCGACGGCCGCATTCTCGGCGGCGACGCGCGCTTCTATTATCTCGGCGCCTATGGTTCGGCCGGCAGCCGCTGGAAGGGCGAGATCGTCAATCAGGAACACACGCCCGCAGCCGGCGGGAGTTCGCTCTTCGCCGGCTATGAAGTGGGCATCGGCTTTTCCGGCAGCTGCAGCGAGAGCGGCGCGGCATTCGAAGCCACCGCCCTCGCCGGCAAGCGCAGCCTGCGCCTGAAGGCCGAGCTGTCGCTGCTGCACAAGGCCTGATGGTTACGCGCGCGCCAGCACCTTGCGTTCGACGGGATGAATGTCGATGGCGCGCAAACGGCCCATCCGCAGCACATCGATCTCGATCGTCCGATCGATACGGTCGCGATCAAGAATGCGGATCAGATCATCGACGCCATTCACCGGCACGTGATCGAGACTGATCACGACATCGCCAGGCAACAGACCAGCCTTGAACGCCGGACCGTCGGGATCGATCTGGTCGAGTAGCGCGCCCATGGTGTTCTCGATGCCGGCAAGCACCGCATGGCGGCGCGGGATCGGCGCGGTCTGGCCGGACACGCCGATGAAGGCGCGGCGGACATAGCCGTGACGAATGATCTCCGACAGCACGAATTGCGCGGTGTTGCTGGCGACCGCAAAGCAGATGCCCTGCGCGCCCTGGATGATCGCGGTGTTGATGCCGATCACCTCGCCGCGCGACGACACCAGGGCGCCGCCGGAATTGCCGGGATTGAGCGCGGCATCTGTCTGGATCACGTCCTCGATGTTGCGCCCGCTCACCGAGCGGATCGAGCGGCCGAGCGCCGAAACCACGCCGGCGGTGACGGTGGATTCGAAGCCGAGCGGATTGCCGATGGCCACGACAAGCTGGCCGCGCTTCAGGTTCTTTGAATTGCCGAGACCCGCATAGCGCAACTCGCGCGCGCCATCGGCCCGCAGCAAAGCGAGATCGGTATCGGGATCGGCGCCGAGCACGCGGGCATCGGTGACGACGCCTTCGGTGTCACGCAGGCGAATATGCTTCGAATTGCCGACGACATGGCTGTTGGTCAGGACGAGGCCGTCGGGTGAGATGACGATGCCAGAGCCCAGCCCGCCGCGTTCGCGGGCATTCGGCGTCTTGGCTCCGGTCTCGACCCGCACGACCGCGGGGCCGACGCGTTCGGTGACATCGATGACGGCGTTTGAATAGGCATCGAGCAGCGCAGCATCGTTCGGCACTGCGGCAACGGCGGGTGTCTCGGAATCGTCATCTAAGGGATGTGCGGTGATATCAAGCATGGCGATGCTTCCTTTGACATTTAAATGGCCCCGGCGCGCACCACTGCAAGTGCAGCATGCGCAGTGGACATGGCGGGGCTGCGCCGCGCTTTAACCTCAGGTCTGTTCAAAGCGTGACTTTACGCCGCAGCTCAGCGCACCTATGTTTTGCGCGCGGCTGTCGATGGTGATGAGCGCTTTCAAGGGACGAAACCACGATGGCCAAGCAACCCTGGTATCGCATTCTCTATATCCAGGTGCTGATCGCGATCGCGATCGGCGTCACCGTCGGCTACTTCTATCCGGATGCGGGCAAGGCCCTGAAGCCGCTCGGCGACGGCTTCATCGCGCTGATCAAGATGATGATCGCGCCGGCGATCTTCTGCACCGTGGTGCACGGCATCGCCTCCATCGGCGACATGAGCAAGGTCGGCCGCATCGGCGGCAAGACGCTGCTGTATTTCGAGACGGTCTCCACCCTGGCGCTACTGATCGGCCTGCTGGTCGGCCACTTCCTGCAGCCCGGCGCCGGCTTCAATATCGATCCCTCCACATTGGACGCAAAATCCGTCGCCAGCTATGTCAGCCGCGCCAAGGAGGAAAGCTTCGTCACCCATCTGATGGGAATCATTCCGACGTCCTATTTCGACTCGCTGGCCAAAGGCGATCTGCTGCAGGTGCTGCTGGTGGCGATCCTGTCCGGCTTCGCGATCTCGCATATGGGCAAGCCCGGCGAAAAGATCGCCGAAGGCGTTGATCTCGCCGGCAAGATGTTCTTCCGCATCATCGGCATGATCGTGCAGCTCGCGCCCATCGGCGCCTTTGGCGCGATGGCTTTCACCATTGGCTCGTTCGGCCTCGGCGCCCTCGTCAATCTCGGCTATCTCATCTTCACCTTCTATCTGGCGTCGCTGCTGTTCGTGCTGCTGGTGCTCGGCGGTATCGCGCGTGCCTTCGGCTTCTCGATCCTGCGTTTCATCGGCTATATCAAGGACGAGCTGCTGATCGTGCTCGGCACCTCGTCGTCCGAGACCGTGCTGCCGCGCATGATCACCAAGATGGAAGCGCTCGGCGCATCGAAGCCCGTGGTCGGCCTCGTGATCCCGACCGGCTACAGCTTCAATCTCGACGGCACCAATATCTACATGACGCTAGCCACGCTGTTTCTGGCGCAGGCCACCAACACGCATCTCACCTTCGGCCAGATGGCCGCGGTGCTCGGCGTGGCGATGCTGACATCGAAGGGTGCATCGGGCGTCACCGGTGCGGGCTTCGTGACGCTGGCCGCGACGCTGTCGATCATCCCCGATATTCCGATCACCGCGCTGGCGATCATCGTTGGCATCGACAAGTTCATGAGCGAATGCCGCGCGCTCACCAATCTGATCGGCAATGGCGTCGCCACCATCGTCATCAGCCGCTGGGAAGGCGAACTCGATCGCCATCAGCTCCACGAGGCGCTGCTGCATCCGATCGATTTCGGCGAAGAGATGGAGCGCCGGCCGCTGGGAGAACTGCCGGAGAAATCGGCCGCCTGATCGCTCTATTTAGGCGCCCGATCCGGCATCAGCATCGCCACCGCCTCTGCGCTGGCGTCCGCACCTGACAACAACAGATACTGCCCATTCTGTAACGTCGCGGCGCTGGCCACGACGACGGCGCGCTTCGGGCAGATGCCAAGGCAACCCGTCAGCACCACGCGTGGACTTTTCACGTCCTGCTTCGCGCCGCAGCGTTTCAAGTCCGACTTGAGCGATTTGCGCAGCGCCTTGCCGTCATCAATGCGGCCAAGGCATTTCTTGCAGACAAGAACGGGTGACGCGCGGCGCAAGCGCGCGGTGACGACGGGTTTACTGGCCATTCCTGTTATATAGAAACCGCCCGCTGCATTGCGATCACCCCGACCGGCGGTTGCTGGTGTTCTGCGTGAGATTGCCGTGCGCCGCCTGCTCCCGAATATTGTGCTTCTCGTCGTCGCGATGACCCTTGGTGTTATCGAGCGTCACCTTCGGCGCGCTGCCAGGTCCCTTGTCGCTGCAGTTATCCTCGGGAACGGGCTGGATGTGCTTGGTCATCGGGAATCTCCCTTGCAGATCGGGAGAAAACGCAGCCGCCCAAACTGCGTTCCTTAACTAGGCTCCAGCACATGAAATCGCCGCCCGCCGTTGAACCTTCTGGCGCCGTTGTTTGACGCATAAAACATTGAGTGGGGGCGCTGCATGAAAATCGCGTTGCTGATCTTGCTGGGTCTGGTTCTGGGGTTGCTCGGTGGAGCGGCCGTGGGGATCGGCGCCGGCGTTGCATGGGTCGAATTGTTCAAGACCAGCAATTTTGAGGGCTATAGCGCCATGCTGGTGTTTTTCACCTTCATGCCCATTGGCGCACTCCTCGGCGCCGTCGGCGGGGCCCTCCTGTTCGGCATCATGGCCGCCCGCAACGGCGATGTCGCCATGGAACCGCTCCCCGTGCAGGACCACGAGCAGACATACCGGTAAGGTTATGCCGACGCCGCAATGCAGCTTAACGTTTTGGTGAGCAGCTCCTCACCACAAACATTTGTGCATTGCAAAATAAACCGTTGAATTTTAGCGAAATTATATTACTTCAGCTATCAAGCAATTTGTGCAGACCGCCCGGGCTACGTTGCCCCGGCGCGCAAGTGTTTCAACCATTTTCAGGACTATCCCAATGACAGAGCACAGCCTCTGGCGTTTCTCGCGCGCGTTGCATCGCGCCATCAACGAACGCCAGCTCGACCAACTCGCTGACATCATCGACGACAATATCGAATGGGCGGTCTACGGCCCGATCGACATGTTTCCGTTTCTCGGTGCGCGCCACGGCAAAGCCGCCGTCCTCGATGTCTGCAAGCAGATCGCCGACAATGTGCGGGTGCATCGTTTCGAGCGCGAGTCGATGATCCTTGGTGATGAGTCTGGCTCTGCAATGATGCGCTTCTCGCTGACCGCGCTGGATTCGAACCGCCCCATCAGCCTGCGGCTGGCGCAATTCGCGCAGTTCAAGGCCGGGCGTCTGACCAGCATGCGCGTGGTCGTGGATACGTTCGACTTGGTCGAACAGGCATTGGGCCGGCCTATCCATCTGCCGAAGATCGCCTGAGCAGCACGGCGATTGCCAATCGCCACGTTCATCCCCAGCGAAATGTTGCAACGCCACAATTCCGCCGGGCCTGATGGTATTATGTGCCAATCGATCCGCGATCTTGCTGGGCAGTGGCACGATGGCTTCAGTCACACCGACATATTGGGCGCTTGTCGCAGCACTCGGCGGAACCGCGTTTGCCTTTCCGGTTCACGCGCAGAATCCGTGGCGCGGTCTCGTCGATGTTGCGCCGCCTCCCGGTGAAATAGAGCAGGTCGACACGGCAGCCACTCCTCCTGCCGACGCCCCGGAACCCGACTGGAGCCTCTTGAATACCGACGATTCGCCGACGGCGAAGGCATCGCTCCGCGAGAAGCGCTCGTCGCTGATCGTCGGCAGCCCGTCGTCCAGCTGGACCAACAATGAGAGCAACGGCGCGTCCGCACTCTCGGTCAAGCAGTCGGTTACGCCGTTCTGGGATACCCGCGTCGGCGCCGACATCAATGTCGCGCGGCAAAACGCGCCGCGCAGCGCAGCCGATGCCTACCGCAATCAGTTCGGCGACGGCACGGCGCAGGCCCAATCGGGCGGCGCCGCTTGGGCGGCAGCAACTGCTCCCGGCGTGGGCTCAATCTGGGACAAGACGGCGATCGAAGCACGTGTCGATCCGGGTGCGGATCAAACCAAACTGGGCACTTCGCTCAGCAAGTCGGTACCCATTGCCGGCGATCAGTATTCGCTGACACTGCAGAGCGGCTACAACGTGATCCAGCAAGGCAGCATTCCGGCCATTGGTTACAACGGTCGCCCCACGCGAAGCTATGAGACCGACCAGCTCGCGCGTTTCAACATCACTGATACCGGCACCAGCTTCATCGCCGGACAATCGCTCGCCACCACCGATGACAAATGGCTGCGCAAGTTCGGTGCGGAGCAGAAGCTGTTTGGCGGCGTCAACGTCTCCGGATCGATCAGCGAGACCGTTCAGGGCGTGACGAACAAGACTTTCTCGGCCGGCTTCAAGCATAGTTGGTGAATTAAGTTTTAATACACTTTGCCAGACGATTGCCGGCAAAGATCGGCGCCCTGCCGCATATTCGCCGCGATCTCGTCAAAATCCACTGCGCAGATGTACACGTAAATTTGTCATGCGGGGGACCGCGCTCGCTCATTGTGAAGTTCACTTCACACAAACAAGGAAGAGCTGATGAGTGCCATTCGTTCAGAACAGACAGAAGCCAAAGATGACGACAGCAACCTCGCCGCTGTGTCTGAAGTCGAAGCGGGTATCCGCGACTTCGTGCGCAACGATATCGCTTACCTCCGTCGTCCGGTGCCTGGCATGGTGAACAACAGCAGTGAAACCACCACCGGCACCGAAGCGCCGCTGGAAGCGACCACCGAAGCGACCGTCAACAGCGTCAATTCGCTGATCCAGCGCGTTGCCGGCACCTCGCTCGGCGAGATCGAGAAGCTGGTTTCCGAACTCGAGAGCCTGCGCGACCTGCTCCACGCCGAAGGCCAGCGCGTTCAGCGCGAGATCTCCGGCTATGCCCAGCTCAGCCAGGCCGCGATGAAGTCGACCCGGCTGATCGCCGACAACGTTGCGCAGTGGAAGCGCACCGCTGACGGCCTGCGTCACGACTGATCGGCACTAGACCACCCGAATCAGAAGCCGCCGCCCGAAAGGGCGGCGGCTTTTTCATGAGCCCGTTCAATTGAACTTTATTCGTTTTGTTCCCGACCAACGGTTACGCAGCACCTGCGAACTGCTTTTGGGGGAATCGATCCGTGGAGACCATTCGGCCGAACAACACCGATCCCATTCCGGCGCGCAGCAACGCGCCCAGGATGGGGACCATTATCTTACGTTTTGTCGGATTGCTGTTGGTGGCCGTGGCATTGCTCGCCTGGGCCTGGAGTCGCTGAGGTCGCCATCATCGACCCTACTCACGAAAAAACCCGCGCAGTTCGGCGCGGGTCTGGTTAGCAACTCGTAAAATTACTCGCTGACGACCGCGCTGCTCTCGAGCGTATAGGCGCCATCGGCATAACCCTTGACCACCATGCACGTGGCCAGCATCACCGCAAGCGTCACGCTCGCGAAGATGAAGCCCACAAATTTTAATCCGGTGCGGTCAGCCATTGTCGTCCCCAAAATCGTCCTACGAAGTGTCGTCTCGGTCGTCATACCCGTGAGTCGCAGATCACGCTCACAAGGTTCAGAACCCCTTAACAGAGCTAGGGTTCCATCGATAAAGTTTGAAATGGTTAAGCCGCGTCGCCCCGTTGCGGCAGGAAGACCGAACCAAGGAAGCTGTAGACCTCCTCGCCGCGCTGATTAACGGCAACGTTCCTCGACTGCAAGATCCCCCAACCCGGACGCGTCGCGGTCGCGCGCACGGACACGACCTCGCTGCTATAGGTCAGGGTATCGCCGGCGAGAACAGGCCGGGTCCAGCGCAAATCACGAAAACCGGGAGATGGGCCGCCGACTGGAGGCTCTTCGCCACGCGCCTCTGCCTCCGCCTTTGCGCGCTGGCCATCGGCGACCAGCAACTTCATGCACACCGACGCCACGTGCCAGCCCGACGCAGCGAGACCACCGAATAGCGATTTGCGGCCGGCCTCTTCATCGAGATGGAACGGTTGCGGATCGAATTGCCTGGCAAACGCCTTGATCGACTCCGCCGTGAACGTGAACGAACCGAGCTCACGGCGCATACCGATTTGGATGTCTTCCAGATAGCGCATGCTGTGACCCTAGTTCCCGGACGTGGGTTCGCGCCGCCCGATCATGATCGGGGTGATCATCTCGGAAATCGTCTGTCCCTTGGCGTTGCGTGTGCTGAACTTGAATTTGACGATACCCAAGGTCGGCCGGCTTTGAGATGCGCGCGCCTCGATCACTTCGACATCCAGCGTCAGATCGTCGCCGGGGCGAAACGGCGCGAGCCATCGCATCTGATCCACGCCCGGCGAGCCCATCGATGCGGTCTTGTGCAGAAATCCGTCATAGATCATCCGCATCATCAGCGAGCACATGTGCCAGCCGGAGCCGGAAAGTCCTTTGAGCATCGATGCGCTTGCGGCAACTTCATCGAGATGCATCGGCTGCGGATCGTATTCTTGGGCATAGGCGATAATCTCGTCGCGCGTAATATGGCGCGGCCCGAAGGTCCCGAAGTGGCCGGGCTTAAAATCTTCAAATGTCAGGGTCATAATGGGGAATGCCGTCGAGGAAGCCTGATTGTGGCCGTTATTTGCAGCAATCTCAACCCGGTCGCTTGCATGGCTTTCCCGCGATCCTGCCCGTCAATGTGGTCGGGCCGGGATATTTGAAGCCGTTTCTCAATGCAATTGAATTTGTCACTCATCTACATGGCGGGGGATTTCACCGATGTTCGAATTTCGCGATCTGTTTCAGTGGGACCGTTTCATTACGCCCACCATCATCAAGACGTTCTATTGGCTGGTGATCGCACTGATCATTCTGTTCGGCATTTCCGGGATTTTTTCGGGTCTCGCCGCAATGGCCATCAGCCCGTTCGGCGGTTTCGTCCTCGTGATGTCCAGCCTCGCCAGCGTGATCGTCGGCATCATCTTCGCACGTATTGCGGCTGAGTTCGTTCTGATCGTGTTCCGCATCAACGAACACCTCGGCGCGCTACGGGATCAGGGGCAAAACCTCGGGCAGGATCACGGCCACGGCCAGCAGTACTGAGCGTTAATTCTCTCCGCCGTCATTGCGAGGAGCCCTTGCGACGAAGCAATCCAGTCTTCGCTTGTGGCTCCTGGACTGCCGCGTCGCTTCGCTCCTCGCAATGACGGGGAGAGGACTGAGAATATCTTACGTGTTGAACCGGAAATGCAGCACGTCGCCATCAGCGACGACATATTCCTTGCCTTCCAGCCGCAGCTTGCCGCCATCGCGCGCCCCGGCTTCGCCGCCGAGCCTGACATAGTCTTCATAGCCGATCGTTTCCGCGCGGATGAAGCCCTTCTCGAAATCCGTGTGGATCACGGCTGCAGCTTGCGGTGCCTTGGTGCCCTGGGTGATGGTCCAGGCACGAGCTTCCTTGGGGCCGACGGTGAAGTAGGTGATGAGGTGCAGCAGCGAATAGCCTGCACGGATCAGCCGATCGAGGCCCGCTTCTTCAAGCCCGAGCGTATCGAGGAATTCCACGCGTTCGGCACGTGACAGCGTCGCGATCTCGGATTCGATCTTGGCGGAGATGGCGACCGCAACAGCGCCCTCCTTCGCAGCATGTTCAGCAACCCGCTTCGAGTATTCGTTGCCTTCGCCCGCCGCGCCTTCCTCGACGTTGCAGACATAGAGAACAGGCTTGGAGGTCAGCAAGCCGAGCATGCCGAACGCGCGCTCTTCCTCGGGCTTGCGCTCGAGAAAACGTGTCGGCTTGCCGTCGCGCAGCAGCACCAAAGCGCGCTGGACCAGATCGAGCTGTTCCTTGGCGTCCTTGTCGTTGCCCTTGGCCTTCTTGGTCAGGTTGTCGATGCGCTTCTCGCAGGAATCCAGATCGGCGAGCATCAGCTCGGTCTCGATGATCTCGATGTCGGCGAGCGGATCGATTTTGCCTTCGACATGGGTGATGTCGTCATCGATGAAGCAACGCACCACATGGGCGACGGCATCGACTTCGCGGATCGTGGCGAGGAACTGGTTGCCAAGGCCTTCGCCCTTCGACGCGCCTTTCACCAGACCCGCAATGTCCACGAAGGTCAGGCGCGTCGGAATGATCTGCTGCGACTTGCCGATCTCGGACAATTTGTCGAGGCGCTTGTCCGGCACCGCAACTTCACCGACATTCGGCTCGATGGTGCAGAACGGATAGTTCGCAGCCTGCGCAGCCGCGGTTTCCGTCAGCGCATTGAACAGCGTCGATTTGCCGACATTTGGCAGTCCAACGATCCCGCATTTGAAGCCCATGACCCTGTCCTAATTCTTCGACGGCTTCTCAGCGGAGCCGTTGTCGTCCTTCGACGTGAAACCCTTGGCCTGCATCGTCAGATGCACCTTGTTCTGAAACGACGAGTCCTGACCACCGACCAGCAGGCCGACATGGTCCGACACCGCATCGTTGAACGCTTCGAGCTGAGGCCGTTCGGCCTTGGCGAAATCGCTCAGCACGTGATTATGCACCAGCTCCTTGGCACCGGGATGTCCGATGCCGAGGCGAACGCGCCGATAGTCGTTGCCTATATGCGCGGAGATCGAGCGTAGACCGTTATGTCCGGCAATGCCGCCGCCGACCTTCACGCGCACCTTGGCGAATGGCAGTTCGAGCTCGTCGTGAAACGCGGCGATGTCGCCGAGTGAAATCTTCAAATAGGCGGACGCTTCCTGCACCGAGCGGCCGGACTCGTTCATGAAGGTCATGGGCTTCAGCAGGATGACGCGCTCACCAGACAGCGTGCCTTCCGAGGTCTCGCCCTGAAAGCGACGGCGCCACGGTCCAAAACCGTGGCGCCGCGCGATATCATCGAGAACCATGAACCCGATATTGTGCCGGTTGCCCTGGTATTTGGCACCAGGGTTTCCGAGTCCAACAAAGAGAAGCATGACGCGGAGCTCCGCGCCGGGTTACTTCTTCTTCGCCGGAGCGGCGGCAGCGGCCGGAGCCTTTGCACCAGCGGCGGGGGCCTTGGCGCCGGCAGCCGGAGCCTTGGCACCAGCAGCCGCGGGAGCCGCAGCAGCAGCCGCAGGGGTCGCAGCTTCTTCACCGTAGCCCGACGGCGGCACGATGGTGACCAGCGTCAGGTCGGCATCGCGCGCCAGCGTCTTCACGCCCTTCGGCAGAACAACGTCGGTGATGTGCAGCGACGTGCCGATATCGAGCTGGCCGACATCAACTTCGAGGAACTGCGGAATGCTCTCGGCTTCGGCTTCCAGTTCGATCGTGTGGGTCACGATGTTGATGGTGCCGCCACGCTTCACGCCCGGAGCGCCTTCAGCGCCCTTGATGTGTAGCGGAACGCTGACGCGGATGGTCGCGCCTTCGCCGAGGCGGAGGAAGTCGACGTGGAGCGGGAAGTCCTTGACCGGGTCGAGGTGGAAGTCGCGCGGAATCACGCGGTGCTTCTTGCCCTCGAGCTCGATGTCGTAAATCGTGGTGAGGAACCGGCCTGCCAGAATGCGCTGACGCAGTTCGGCATCATTCACCGAAATCGCCACCGGGGGCTTGTTGTCACCATAGATCACTCCGGGCACTCGGCCGGCGCGACGCTCTGCCCGTGCGGCCCCCTTGCCGCCGACCGGACGTGAGGTCGCCTTCAATTCCTTGACGGTCGCCATCGTTTAAGTCCTTGTTTTCTAAAAGTTAAAGGCCGCAATGCGGCCCGTTTTCACGCTGCAGCAAGCCTCCAGGGGTGCGGGGGCTGCGGGCGTGGGCGGCTTCTACCGCCGAAACGCCAAAAAGACAAGGAAATGACAGGCTTTTTCTTCGTCTGCGGAGCCCTTCCAGGGGCCTATTTTAGCCATTTGTGAACAGGCAGCCGATGTCCGGCGCGCCGTGCAGGCCACCGGCAGGGCTTCCGCTCAGCCGCCGAGCTTGGCTTCCAGCGCTGCGATCCGGGCCTTCAGCGCCTCGTTCTCCTCGCGGGCGAGCCGGGCCATGTCCTTGACCGCCTCGAACTCTTCACGCTTCACGATATCGAGGTCGCGCAGGATCTTCTCAGCCTGGTTGCGCACAACCGTATCGACCTCGCGCTTGACGCCCTGGGCCGCGCCGGCGGCATCGTTCATCAGGCGGCCGATCTCGTCGAAGAACCGATTGTTGGTCTGGGTCATGGCAAGAACTCCGGTCGGATGAACAAACACGCGGGATTAAGTTGTAGATCGACAATGGCGATCCCGGCCGCGCAGTTCAAGTATCGCCTGCTTTTGGCGTTCACAACTGCAGAAGTCCCTTAATTCGTCACATGCCAATGCTTTACTGGCGCCATCGGGAGCCGTAAGCCCACCACATGCCATTCCTGACCATCGCCTTCCCCGTTTTCGATCCGGTCGCCATCGCGCTCGGCCCCATCGTCATTCGCTGGTACGCGCTGGCCTATATCGGCGGCATCGTGCTCGGCTGGATCTATGCCCGCGCGCTGATCAAGAGCACGAAACTGTGGGGCGGGCCCTCACCGATCTCCCTGCTGGATTTCGACGACTTCATCCTCTGGGTGACCATCGGCATCATTGTCGGCGGCCGCACCGGCTATGTGCTGTTCTACAATCTCGATTTCTTCATTGCCCACCCCGCCGAGATCTTCGAGCTATGGAAGGGCGGCATGTCGTTCCATGGCGGTTTCATGGGCTGCGTCTTTGCCGTGCTTCTGTTCTGCTGGAAGCGTGGCCTGTCGGTCCTGTCGCTCGGCGACATCACCTGCGCGGTCGGCCCGATCGGCCTCTTGCTCGGGCGCCTCGCCAATTTCATCAACAGTGAATTGTGGGGCCGCCACGCCGACGCCAGCGTGCCCTGGGCGATGGTGTTTCCCAATGGCGGGCCGCTACCGCGCCATCCCAGCCAGCTCTATGAAGCCGGCCTCGAAGGCATCGTACTGTTTCTGATTCTGGCCCTGATGATCCGGGCCGGTGCGCTGAAGCGGCCTGGCCTGATCCTCGGCGCCTTCATCTTTTTTTATGCGCTGGCGCGTATTACGGGAGAATTCTTCCGCGAGCCGGACCCGCAACTCGGATTTCTGTGGGGTGGGCTCACCATGGGCATGCTGCTCTCCGTGCCGATGATATTTGTGGGACTCGTTTTGATGGTGCGCGCCTGGCGAAAGCCGCAGGCGTCGCTCGAATTGAGTCCGGGCAAGAAGGCCTGATGTGACCGACCAATCGCCGCTGCAGGATGAAATCAAGCGCCTGATCAAGTCCACCGGACCGATGCCGGTGTGGCGCTACATGCAGCTGTGCCTGACCCATCCGCAACACGGCTACTACATTTCCCGCGATCCGCTCGGCCGCGAGGGCGACTTCACCACGTCGCCGGAAGTCAGCCAGATGTTCGGTGAGCTGCTTGGCCTTTGGTCGGCCTCGGTCTGGCGGGCCATGGCCGCGCCGCCTTTTGTGCACCTGATCGAACTTGGCCCCGGCCGCGGCACCATGATGGCCGACGCGCTCCGTGCCCTGCGCGTGCTGCCGCCGCTGTATCAGGCGCTCAACGTGCATCTCGTTGAAATCAATCCGGTGCTGCGCGAGAAGCAGAAGGCGACGCTGTCCGGCACCCGCAACATCACCTGGCATGACAGTATCGAAACCGTCCCCGCGGGCCCGTCGATCATCCTCGCCAATGAATATTTCGACGTGCTGCCGATCCATCAGGCCGTGAAGCGCGAAGGCGGCTGGCACGAGCGCATGGTGGATATCGACAGCAACGGCCAGCTGATGTTCAGCGCGTCAACCGATCCGCTGCCGCGCTTCGACGTGCTGCTGCCGCCGCTGGTGCGCGCAGCCCCTGTCGGCGCGGTGTTCGAATGGCGCCCCGATACCGAGATGATGAAGATTGCCAGCCGCGTGCGCGACGAAGGCGGCGCGGCTCTGATCATCGATTATGGTCATGTCCGCAGCGATGCCGGCGACACCCTGCAGGCTATCGCACAGCATAGCTATGCTGATCCGCTGAAGAATCCCGGCATGGCCGATATCACCGCGCATGTTGATTTCCAGGCGCTCGGCCGCGCGGCGGAGGATGTCGGCGCACGCGTGCACGGGCCGGTGACGCAGGGCGAATTCCTCAAGCGCCTCGGCATCGAGACGCGCGCGCTGACCCTGATGGCCAAGGCCACGCCGGAAGTTTCCGAAACCGTCTCGGGCGCACTGAAACGCCTGATCGACAGCGGCCGCGGCGGCATGGGCTCGATGTTCAAGGTGGTCGGCATCTCCGATCCCAATATCGACACGCTGGTGGCGCTGAGCGACGACACCGGCATCGAGGCCCCGACATCATGACTTTCACATCGCCTTTGCTGTCAGCCATTCCCGGCCTGCGCCACGCGTTCTTCACGCGCGACGGCGGCGTCTCCGAAGGCATCTATGCCGGCCTCAATGGCGGGCTCGGATCCAACGACGATCCCGCGCATGTGGCGGAGAACCGCAGGCGCATGGCGGCGGAGATGGGCGTCGCCCCCCTGCACTTCCTCACCGCCTATCAGGTCCATTCGCCCGATGTCGCCGTCGCCACGGCACCGTGGAATGGCGATTCACGGCCGCGCGTCGATGCGATGGTGACGAAGGTCGAGGGCCTGGCGCTCGGCGTTACGACGGCCGATTGCGGACCGGTGCTGTTTGCCGATCCCAAGGCCCGCGTCATCGGTGCCGCCCATGCCGGCTGGAAGGGCGCCCTCACCGGCGTGCTCGAGGCCACCATCGCGGAGATGGAAAAACTCGGCGCGGATCGTTCCGACATTGTGGTCGCGATTGGTCCGCTGATCCGCCAGCCAAGCTATGAGGTCGGGGCCGAATTCGTCGAGCGTTTCACGCAGGCCGATGCCGGTTTTGCGCGGTTCTTCATTCCCTCAACCCGCGCCGGTCATGCCATGTTCGATCTCGGCGGCTTCATTCGGATGCGGCTGGAGCGCGCCGGCATTGCCATTATCGATGACACCGGCATCGACACCTATCCCGACAGCAACCTGTTCAGCTATCGCCGGTCGGTGCATCGGAACGAGCCGGATTACGGACGCCAGATCCACGCCATCGTGCTTGAGCGGTAACTCGGGCGTTGACGCGCCGTTATCCTTAACGCGGCCGAACTGCCTCAAACTGAACGCGAATTGTCGGCGCGCGGTGACCGTTTCGGTCACCCTGGAAAGACCTGTGGCCGCGCTGCCCTAGACCTTAACGCATTTTAACGATATCGCTCGACCTGTCCGGCGCCGCTTGCGGCAAACGGACGGAAGTCGGGACGCCCTATGCGATTTTCTGCCCTTACGACCGATCGAGCCAGACCGCGCCTGATCCAGGCTGCGCTGTTGCTGACCGTAGCGTTTGGGCTTGCCGGCTGCGCCAATGTCCCCAATTCGGGCGGCGCGATGAACGCGCAGGCCAGCCTTTCCACCGCCTCCGGCCCGACGATCGCGTTCGAATCCATCGACGGGCCGCCGCCGCAGGTCTTCGACCGCATGGTCAACCTTCTGGATAGTGAAGCGCGCCTGCGCAACCTTGCGGTTGTATCGCGCAAGGACAGCGCGGCTTTTCGGGTCCGAAGCTACCTCTCGGCCCAGGTTCGCGGCGGCCAGACCTCGATCGCCTGGGTGTGGGATGTCTATGACCGCGACCAGAACCGTGCTCTGCGCCTGAGCGGCGAGGAACAGGCCGGCAAAGGCGGCCGCGACGCCTGGGCTACTGCCGACGACCTTGTCTTGCGGCGGATCGCGCAAGCGGGGCTCACCGGCCTCAATGGCATGATCAACGGCACCACGCCCGGCGAGCAGCCGCCTGCGCCGAGTGGCAACGGACCTGCCATCGCCAGTACCGATGAATTGCCCGTGCAGGCCACCGCATTTGCCGAGACGCGCTGACTTCAGTTCACGTTAAGCAGAGGCCCGTTTTTACGCAGGAAAACAGCGGCCCACGGGTTGCCAGCGGACGGCCGTCCTTGATATCACCTCGCTCAGCTAGACGAGTTCTTGTGGGTAATCCGATATGCTGAACGTTGTATCCACCAAGCCGCGGGGAGACGCGTCGATGTCGGCCAAGAACGGTTCGATCAAACTGGTCGCCGGTAATTCCAATCCTGTCCTCGCGCAGGAAATCGCAACCGCGCTCAATATCCCGCTGACCAAGGCCAGCGTCCGGCGCTTCGCCGACATGGAAATCTTCGTCGAGATTCAGGAAAACGTCCGCGGCTCCGACGTCTTCATTCTTCAATCCACGTCGTTTCCGACCAACGACCATCTGATGGAATTGCTGATCATCACCGATGCGCTGCGCCGCGCTTCCGCGCGCCGCATCACCGCGGTGATCCCCTATTTCGGCTACGCTCGCCAGGACCGCAAGGCCGGTGGCCGCACCCCGATCTCGGCCAAGCTGGTCGCCAACATGATCACCCATGCCGGCGCCGACCGCGTCATGACGCTCGACCTGCATGCCGGCCAGATCCAGGGCTTCTTCGATATCCCGACCGACAACCTCTATGCCGCGCCGCTGATGGTGCGCGACATCAAGGAGAAGTTCGATCTCGCCAATGTGATGGTGGTGTCGCCAGACGTCGGCGGCGTCGCCCGTGCCCGCGGTCTTGCCAAACGCATCAACGCGCCGCTCGCCATCGTCGACAAGCGCCGCGAACGCCCCGGTGAATCCGAAGTGATGAACGTGATCGGCGACGTCGCCGGCTACACCTGCATCCTGATCGACGACATCGTCGACTCCGGCGGCACGCTGGTGAACGCCGCCGATGCGCTGCTCAAATACGGCGCCAAGGACGTCTCCGCCTATCTCACCCATGGCGTGCTGTCCGGCGGCGCCGCGGCTCGCATCGCCAATTCCAGGCTCAAGGAATTGGTGATCACTGACTCGATCCAGCCCACGGAAGCCGTGAGCAAGTCGCCGAACATCCGCGTCCTCTCGGTTGCCTCGCTGATCGCCGAAGCGATCGGCCGAACCGCATCGGAAGAGTCGGTGTCGAGCCTGTTCGACTAAGGCTCGCGCTTCTACACGATCCCAGCCGCCACCTGCCCGCGCAGACGCTCCAGACTGAGCAGCGTCTCGGCGCAGGCTGCTGCGACCTTGAGGCCGCTCTCCGCAAAGTGCTTGCGGAAGAATGCCGCGCGCTCTTCGGTCTCGTGAAAATCCTCTGGCGCCGTCACGGCCGAAAACACCGGAATCTCGGTGCGTAGCTGCACATCCATCAGCGCACGGATGACAGTGTCAGCCACGAAGCCGCGGGTGCCGCTGTCGATCACGAGGCCGGCCGCGACGATGGCCGTATAACGCCGCGTCTTGGCCAGCACCTGAACATGCAGCGGGATCTCGAACGAGCCGGGCACTTCGAACAGATCGACCTGCGAGGGGCTGATATGACGCGCCTCGATCTCGCTCAGAAACGATTCCCAACACGGTGCAACGATGTCGCGATGCCAGGACGACTGCACGAAGGCGACGCGTTGCGGCTTGGCAAAGCGCGGATGCTGGACTGCGGATGACTCGGAGGTGGTGTCGTTCATGGCCTGATACTTTCGTTACGGCCAAACTATGCCGAAACCGAACCAGCCCAGCAAGGCCGTCCACAGGCTGTATCGGGGGCCCAACAGGACTCCTGCGAGGCCGGGAAAGCTTTCGGGCCCCGCGGCGGAATCAATAGTTACCACCCCAACCGGACTCGCGGCGCGCGAGGGCGCACCGCACAGACTCGCAATCCGGGAATCCGATTCCGGTTTGTTCTCATTGCGGCGAGATGACCTGTGGATGAGGGCCGGTTTGTCTGTGGATGGATTCGTGGTGCCGTTGCGCAGATTCAGCAAATCACATCACTTCAAACTCGCAAGGTCTGGACGAATAGAACTTGCAGCCTGCAGCGACGCTCCGACATTTTCGCGTACCGGCCAGCTGTTTGCATCATCACATTTCAAGAGCAAGGTCGCGACGGCATGTCACTTCTCGAAGGTACTATCGATTCACGGCTCAACCCGCTCGCCGTTGTCGAGGATATTGCCGCCGATCATAACTGGGCCTTCGAGCGCTCCGGCGAAGACGAAGTCACAATTGTTTCTAAAGGTGACTGGATCGATTACCAGCTCTCCTTCACCTGGATGAACGAGATCGAGGCCCTGCATCTGGCTTGCGCCTTCGACATGAAGATTCCACCCGCTCGCCGCGCGGAAGTGCAGCGCCTGATCGCGGCGATCAACGAACAGATGTGGGTCGGTCATTTCGATATCTGGACTCACTCAGGCATGGTGATGTACCGGCAGGCACTGGTGCTGCCCGATGGCCTCACCGCAACGACCGCGCAGTGCGAAGCGATGCTGGTATCGGCGATCCATTCCTGCGAGCGCTACTATCCGGCATTGCAATTCGTGGTGTGGGCCGGCAAGACCGCAGCCGAAGCGATGTCTGCTGCGATGTTCGACACTGCCGGCGAAGCATGACCGACGCGCCGGTCATCACCGTGCCGGATGCGCCCGGCGAGGCCGAACGGCTGGTGGTCGCAAATGCGTTGCTGGCCTACAATACCAAGACCGTCGGCCCCAACAATCACCAGCCGCTCTCGATCTTGATCCACGATCCTGCGACCGGCGAGCCGATCGGCGGCATCTGGGGCAAGACCGCGTTCAACTGGTGTTTCGTCGAACTGTTCGTCGTGCCCGAACAATTTCGCGGCCACGACATCGGCTCGAAAGTTCTCGCCAAGGCCGAAGAGATCGCGCGGGAACGCGGCTGCATCGGTCTGTGGCTCGATACCTACTGGTTTCAGGCCCGCAGCTTCTACGAGAAGCAGGGCTATGAGGTGTTCGGCGAAATCCCGGACTATCCGCGCGGCGGCCCGCGCTACTTCCTGAAAAAGAATCTCATCTAGACGGGTTCAGGCTGTGCAGCCCGCCCCGCAATGTTATGGTCCCGGCCGTTCTGACAGCTGGGATTTGCGATGACCTCCTCCACGACCTCACGCGCGCTCAACACCATCGACGGCCACATCGTGCTGGCCGGCGCCGGAAAGATGGGCGGTGCGATGCTGACGGGCTGGATCGCTGGCGGGCTCGATCCGAAGCGCGCCGTCGTGATCGACCCGTATGTCTCCGACGAGATCAAGGCGCTCGCGGCCAAGGGCGTCCGCCTCAATCCAGATGTGAAAGACATCGGCGCTGTCGCCGCGCTGGTTCTTGCCGTGAAGCCGCAGATGTTCGCGGAGGTCGGCCCGACCCTGCGCGCCATTGCCGGATCGTCCCTCGTGGTCTCAATCATGGCCGGCACGACCATCGCCGGCATCGCCAAGGCCTGCGGCGGCAAGGTGGTTCGCGCGATGCCGAATACACCGGCCGCCATCGGCCGCGGTATCACCGTGGCGGTTGCCGCGAGCGACGTATCGCCGGAGCAACGCGGCCTGACCGACGCGCTCTTGCGCGCCACCGGATCGGTGGAATGGGTCGAGGACGAGAGCCTGATCGATGCTGTGACGGCCGTCTCCGGCTCAGGGCCTGCTTATGTGTTTCTGTTGGCGGAAGAAATGGCCCGCGCCGGCATTGCTGCGGGCTTGCCGCCCGAACTCGCGATGAAGCTTGCTCGCGAGACAGTGTCCGGTTCGGGCGAGCTCCTCCGCCAGTCCGATCTCGACGCGGCGACGCTGCGAAAGAACGTCACCTCGCCCGGCGGCACCACTGCAGCCGCGCTCGCCGTATTGATGGCCGATGATGGTTTCGAGCCGCTGCTGACTCGCGCGATTGCTGCGGCAACGGCGCGGTCTAAGGAACTGGCGAAGTAACTAGACGGGCACCCGCACCACCGCCCTCAATCCGCCCATCGGACTCTCGGCCAGCGTGATATCGCCGCCATGGGAGCGCGCTATATCGCGGGCGATGGCGAGGCCGAGGCCTGTGCCGCCTTCGTCCTGATTGCGCGCATCGTCGAGCCGCAGGAACGGTTTAAACACTTCCTCGCGCATGTCGGCGGGGATGCCAGGGCCGTCATCATCCACAGTCACCGTCAGATAGCGATGATCGCGATGGCCGGTTATAGCGATGTCATTGGCATGGCGCGCGGCGTTGGAGACGAGATTGCCGAGGCAACGCTTGAACGCGGCTGGCTTCACCGTGACGATCGGCAGGCCGTGGAACGTGACCGTCGCCTTATGGCCGTTGCGCTCGGCATCGCTGCGCAATTCTTCCAGCGCCGCAGCCATGTCCGTCGGCTGGGCCTGCTCGCCGCTGTCGCCGCGCGCAAAGGCGAGATAGGCCTCGAGCATGCCCGACATCTCGTCGATATCCTTGCGCATGCCATCGACTTCCGGACCGTCCTCGATCAACGCCAGTTCGAGCTTGAAGCGCGTCAGGATGGTGCGCAGATCGTGCGAGACGCCGGCCAGCATGGCCGTGCGCTGCTCCATTGCGCGTTCGATACGCGCCTTCATCTCGATGAAGGCATTGGCGGCACGACGGACCTCGCGTGCGCCGCGCGGCCGGAAATTCGGCGCTTCGCGGCCCTTGCCGAAACTTTCGGCGGCGTCAGCAAGTTTGAGGATTGGGCGGATCTGGTTACGCAGGAACAGGATCGCGACGATCAGCAGGATCGAGGACGTCCCCACCATCCAGAACAGGAAGATTTCCGAATTCGATGCATAGGCTGCGCTGCGCTGGGCGAAGATGCGCATTACGGCATCATCGAGCTGGATGCGGATTTCCACGAGATTGGAGCGACCGACCGTATCGATCCAGAACGGCCGCGTGATCTGCCGACCGATCTGGACGGACAGCGCCTGATCAAGCAGTGAGAAGAACGGCTTCGGACCGGGCGGCGGCATGTCGCCGAGCGGCAGAAAATCCACCACGAGGCCAAGGCGCTGCTGCGCGATGGCTTTAATCTGCGTGCGGTCCTTATCCTGCGGATAGACCTTGTAGACGTCGATCAGCGTTGCGATGTCCTGTACCACGGCCTGCGACAGGCGCCGCGTCACCGTGTTCCAGTGCCGCTCCATGAACACGAAGGCGACCACCGACTGCAGCAGCACCATCGGCACGATCATGATCAGCAGCGTGCGGGCATAGAGGCCCGTGGGCATCACACTCTTGAAGCGCCGGCCCATCAGACTGTGCGCCGCAGAGACGCGGCCCGCCGCAGAGCGGAGGATGGTGATGCCGGTGTCGAGTGTGGTCATCGTGCAAACTTCATCGAACTATGGCGACGCGACGAGGCGATAGCCGATGCCACGCACGGCCTGCAGGAAGAGCGGATTGGCCGGATCGGTCTCGATCTTGCGACGCAGGCGATTGATCTGCACGTCCACCGCACGCTCGTTCACGGTGCCACCGCCGCCGGTGAGTTCACCGCGTGGCACGGTCTCGCCGGGCGCTGCGGCGAGCACGCGCAGCATGTCACGCTCGCGGTCGGTGAGATGGATGATCTCGTCGCCCTGGCGTAGTTCGCCACGCGCGAGGTGATACACATAAGGCCCGAACTGCAGCGACTCCGCGCGCTCGACCGGGACCGGCGCACTGCGCTTGAGAATGTTCGCGATGCGCAGCACCAGTTCGCGCGGCTCGAACGGCTTGGCAACATAGTCGTCGGCGCCGATCTGCAATCCCTCGATCCGGCTTTCCGCCTCGTGCCGCGCCGTCAGCATGATGATCGGCACGGCCGAAGACGTCCGAATGAAGCGCGCGAGCTCGAAGCCGGTCTCGCCTGGCATCATCACATCGAGGATCAGGAGGTCGAAATGCAGACCGAGCAGCTTGGCGCGCGCTTCCTTGGCGCTCGGCGCCGTGGTGACGCGGTAGCCCTCGCCCGAGAGAAAGCGCGAGAGGAGATCGCGGATACGGCGGTCGTCATCGACCAGCAACAGATGTGGCGCATCGTCGGCCAATGGCACCGGCATACGTTTGGCGGCCTGAGCTAACATCATGTCTTGTTTGTCCTGCCGTCAGTTTTGGCTGATGCCTGTCCCAAGATGACCTGCAGCACCTTGTCGGGATCATTGCGGTCAATCATCGCCGAGAGAAACCTGCCGATCGCTTCAATTTCGACCGGCGTAAAATCCTTGAGCGCGCGGTTGATGCGATCGGTCTGCAAACCCGCGAGCTGCGCAACGAGAGCTTCGCCCTTGGCCGTGGCGAAAAGAAGCCGTTGCCGCCGATCGGCCTCGCCGGATTTCTGAACGATATACCCTTCATCGAGCAATTGCTTGAGGACACGGCCCAGCGACTGCTTTGTAATACGCAAGACATCGAGCAGATCGGCAACCTTCAGGCCGGGATAGCGATGCACAAAGTGTACGACCCGGTGATGGGCGCGCCCGAAACCGAACTGATCGAGCACATCGTCGGGATCGCCCACAAAGTCGCGATAGGCAAAGAACAACAGCTCGATGATGTCCCAGCGGGGCGGTTTCGCAGGATCGCCGCTGGATTGCCGCTGGATCGTCTCAAGCGATCGTGACGCCGCGTCCTTGGAATTTACGTCAACCATATTGACATATCTTGGGTTCAATCTTACAAAACTGACCATCGCGACGAAACATTAGACCTCTCGCCGCATGGCCCAATAGGGCCGATCTGAGAACCATACCGGACTTCGGCATGGCGCTAAAGCCTGTCCTCGGTCATCCACCGGGGCCGGAAACGCTTTTGCCGTGGGTCCGCTTGACGTAGAACAACATCGACGCTGCCGCCCCCAGGAGCTGCGCCGTAAGCAGGAGTGAGGTCCATGGGAGTTTCGTTTGATAAAATCGATGGCGCAGCTTTGCTGAAATTCGACATTCAGCCCGCGGCGAACGCAGTGTCCGAGGTGGACCGCGCAGCAAAGCTCAAGGATCCGGGCTTCGGCCGGGTTTTCACCGATCACATGGCCATCGTCCGCTATAATCAGACCGACGGCTGGCATGGCGCGCGCATCGAATCCCGCGCGAATTTCCCGCTCGATCCCGCAGCAGCCGTCCTGCATTACGCCCAGGAGATTTTCGAAGGGCTCAAGGCCTATGTGCGTGAAGATGGCGGCGTGAATCTGTTCCGCCCCGATGCCAATGCAAGGCGCTTCCGGAATTCTGCCGATCGTATGGCCATGGCCCCGCTGCCCGAGCCCGTGTTTATCGATGCGATCGAGCAACTCGTGCGCATCGACCGCGCCTGGATTCCATCAGGCGAAGGCAGCCTCTACCTGCGCCCCTTCATGGTTGCGAGCGAGATCTTCCTCGGCGTGAAGCCCTCCGCGGAATACATTTTCGCTGTAATCGCCTCGCCGGTTGGCTCCTATTTCAAGGGCGGACCCGCCCCGGTGTCGATCTGGGTGTCGGAGAACTACACACGCGCCGCGATCGGCGGCACCGGCGCCGTCAAATGCGGTGGCAACTACGCCGCAAGCCTCCGTGCGCAGGCCGAGGCCATCAGTCACGGCTGCGATCAGGTCGTGTTCCTCGATGCGGTCGAGCGCCGTTACATCGAAGAACTTGGCGGCATGAACATTTTCTTCGTGTTCGAGGACGGCTCGCTGCTGACACCGCCACTCGGCACGATCCTGCCGGGCATCACGCGCGATTCGATCATCGCGCTGGCGAAGGACAAGGGCACGCAGGTGCGCGAAGAACCCTATACGCTCGACCAATGGCGTGCCGACGCTGCCAGCGGCAAGCTGAAGGAGGCTTTTGCCTGCGGCACGGCGGCGGTCATCTCGCCGATCGGCCAGGTGCGCTCTGCGAGCGGTGATTTTACCATCAATGGCGGCGCCGCAGGCCCCGTTGCGATGGGACTGCGCAAACAGTTGGTCGACATTCAGTACGGCCGCGCGCCAGACCAGCACAACTGGATCCGCAAGGTTCTGTAAGCGCAGGCGCTTCAAGGCGACAAATGCCGCAGCCTTTCGAGGCTGCGGCATTTTTATTTGGCTCAAGTCGCCGGCACGAGCCCGAGTTGCTCGCGCCGGGTCCAACGCCAGAGCATGACCGGTGCAACGACCGCGAGACCCGCTGCCAGCCCAATCCAGATGCCGACGCCGCCGAAACCCAGCTTGAATGCGAACAGCAGGCTGAGGCCCATGCCGAAGCCCCAATAGCCTAATGCGGCAAAGATCATCGGCACCCGCGTATCCTGCAATCCGCGCAGCATCCCTGCTGCAACCGACTGCGCGCCGTCCGCAATCTGGAACACCGCCGCACAAAACAGAAACGACATTGCCGTATCGATGACGACGGCATTGGCGGGATTGCTGAGATCGATGAAGGCGCCAATCAGGAGACGCGGCGCAGCCAGCAACAACATGCTCATCGACGCCATGAATGCCACCGCAAGGCCGAATGCAGTCCATCCTGCTCGCGTGATGCCATCGCGATCCACGGCGCCTTTGGCCAATCCAACGCGGACAGTTGCCGCCTGGCTCAGTCCCATTGGCACCATGAAGGAGATCGATGCGATCTGGATTGCAATCGCATGCGCCGCGATGGCGGCCGTTCCGAACTGCCCCATCAGGAACACCGCCGCATTGAAGACGGTAATTTCGAATGCGAGCGTCGCGCCGATCGGCAGACCGATGCGCCATAGCTTTGCGAGGCGTGGCCAATCGGCGCGCCACCAGTTGCCGAATAGACGATAGCGCCGAAACTTCGGATGCCATGCGACGACGAATGCAAAGACAGTGAACAAAAAGACGTTCGACAGCGTGGTCGCAAGACCGGAGCCGCGCAAACCCATCTCCGGAAACCCGAGATGACCGAACACCAGAACACAGTTTGCAGCAGCATTGAACAGAATGGTGACGCCCGTCACCACCAGTGCCCAGAGTGGGCGTTGCACGGCGGCAACGAATGAGCGCAGCACGATGAAGCCTAGCGCGGGCAGGAAGCCCCATTGCAGCATATGCACGAAGCTCTGGGCGTCGGCAGCCGCCTGTGCCTCCTGACCGAACAGCAACAGGATCGCTTCGGTATGCCAGAGGAAGATCCATGCCGGCACTGAGACGATCAGCGCTGTCCACAAACCCTGCCGGAATGTTCGCCGGACATCGCGCGCGGCATGCAGTTTGCGACCAATCGCTTCCGCCATCATCGGCGATGTCGCCGTAACGAGGCCGATGGCGAAAATCAGAAACGCGAAATAGAGATTCACGCCGAGCGCCGACGCAGCCAATGCCTCCGCGCTCACGCGGCCGAGAATGATTACGTCGGTCGTCGTCAGTGCGATCTGTGCCAGATTGGTCAGGATCAGCGGCCAGCCGAGCGCCAGCGTCGCTCGCAACTCGGTGAGCCATTGGTTGCGCGTGAGACTGCGACGTGATTCATTTGCGGACATTACGAGCTTGTAAGACGGGATGAACGGCTGTGAAACCCGTCAAACGTCAAAATGCGCGTAACACAGCTGAATCCATCCATATCTTCGCAAAGCATGCATCATTCAGCATCGTAGCGCCATCAGAGCAGGGCTCGGCAGACTGCACTGCGATCTCAGCGCAGCCTGCTGCGCCTCGCTCATGTCTTGAATCCTGCGGACTTGTCTTGGACCACCTTCACCCAAATCAATCGCTGGCCGGTAATGCCGCCCCTTTGCATTCCCCATTCGACGACCTTGGATATCGCAAAATCAAATCCCGTCCTTCCCGGAATTTGATCGTGGGCCGCAGACAATGCCTCGTCGAGCGTCGTACCGAGGCCTTCGAAGATGACTTCCGTGGGTCGTGGCTTGGCGTTCGACATCGTCGTCTCCGTCTTACCTATCGGCACGTGCCATCACGCACCCATCGTGCATTCGCAGTCTCGGCGGCGCACAAGGATGGATAGGTGCGCGGATAACCTTTGACGGGATCGATTGCACAGACGGGATTCAAGTTGAAAATACATATGGGTCCAAGGCACATGCCTGGATGCAGAACGCGGGCATGGTCGAGCTTCGCCCAGCAAGCGTTCGAATAGGTCTGCCGTGATCCGTCCTTCTTCACAGCACAAACTGGTATGACATCGGTCGTACAAATCGATGCTTGTGCCCGCGCAGAGTCGGTAGCTGAAGCCGCGACGGTGAGACCAAAAAGAAAAATCCAGAATACGCGCATCTGCAAATCCTTCTGCCTAAAATCAATGGCTGAAGGATTGCACAACTATAGATTGAAAACAAGAATTTTGAGGCTGCCCTGCTTGCTGCGGCTCAACTAGCCGGCGCCGCGACCTTGCAGCGCAGCAGCGGACACCCAGAACACCTCGCCCTCGGAGTCTTCGGTGTCCAGCCAGATCAACGGCAGATCGGGAAAGGCTTCATCGACATTGGCGCGGCCACGACCGATTTCACACAACAAACCGCCATGCGGATTCAGATGATCGCCAGCCTGTTCAATGATCTTCCTGACGATGTCGAGCCCGTCATCGCCGCCATCGAAAGCCATAGCCGGTTCGGCCAGGCATTCATCCGGCAAATCCGCCATGCCCTGCGCATCGACATAAGGCGGATTGGTAATGATGAGATCGTAGCGGGTATCTCCGAGCGGTTCGAACAGATCGCCCTTGTAAAGCGTCAGTCGCTCATCGAGCCCGTAATCGATGACATTGCGCATGGCGACGGCGAGCGCTGCGGGCGACAGATCGACGGCATCGACCTGCGCATTAGGGAACGACTGGCTCGCCAGGATCGCGATGCAGCCAGAACCTGTGCAAAGATCCAGCACGCTGTCGATCTCCATGGGATCGTCAATCAGCGATCCGCCTTCGCCGTCATCACCGCTGAAATGCGAATCCAGCAATTCGCCGATGAAAGACCGCGGCACGATAGTGCGCTCGTCCACATAGAACGGCAGGCCGCGCATATAGATCTTGTTGAGCAGATAGGCCGCCGGCTTACGCGTCGTCACGCGGCGATGAATGATGTCGAGGATCTGCTTGCCTTCAGCCGCAGTTACCCGCGCCATGGCGAAACTCTCGAACTGGTCGGGATGCAGATGCAGGACTTCGCAGACGATGAAGGCGGCTTCGGCCACGGGATCGGTGGTGCCGTGCGCAAAAGAGAGCCGGGCCTCGATGAAACGGCTGGTGGCGTAGCGTACATAGTCGAGCAATGTCGCAAGCTCGCCCGGCGCCACCTTCGGCAGGGTCACAGTCGCGATCTTCTTCACGGAAGTCTTTGCCTTTGCAGGAGCCTTGCTCGCAGATTTCCTGACCACCTTCTTCGCGGTTGTCTTCACAGTCTTCTTTGCCATCAGTTTTTATCCCAGCGCGCCGCGGCGTCGTCATCGTCGGTCTTCGCAGCAATCCAGCTGCTGCCACCGGCGGTTTCCTCGCGCTTCCAGAACGGAGCATGCGCCTTGAGGTAATCCATCAGAAACTCGGCGGCCTGAAACGCGGCCTGGCGATGTGCCGACGCGGTTAGCACCACCATGATATTCTCGCCGGGCAGGATGCGGCCGACGCGATGAACGATTGTCACGCCTGTCAACGGCCAGCGTGTCATCGCCTCCTCGGCGTGGCGCGCAATCTCGGCTTCGGCCATGCCGGGATAGTGCTCCAGCGTCAGCGCCGTGGTCGCGTCGCCGCTGCCACTTAAGTTTTCTTGGCCGCGGCAGATGCCGCTGAATGTGACCACCGCGCCGATATCGGTCCGGCTCGCCGTCAGCGCGGCGATCTCGCTGGAGACGTCGAAATCGGCATCCTGAATGCGGATGGTCACGTTGGAGGTCATGAGATCAACGCAGTCGTTGGTAAATCAGCCGCCGGTCATCGGCGGGAAAAATGCAATCTCGCGGGCGCCAGCGATGACGGTGTCGGGCCGCACATGGGTATGGTCGATGGCTGCGCGGATCACTTTCGGTGTTTCGAACGCATAGGCATATTCGTCGCCGCGCGTGCTCAGCCATCCGATCAGATCGCCGACTGTGCGCACGGCTGCTGGCGGCTCGACCGTCTCTTCGGCCTTGCCGATGCGCTCGCGCACCCAGGCGAAGTAGACGACCTTCATGCATCCTCCGCAATGAGGTGGTGAATGCCAGCCCTGAAATAGTCGTAGCCCGTGTAAATGGTGACAAGCGCGGAAATCCAGAGCAGCAACAGGCCGAGCTGTGTCGTGATCGGGATCACCTGATCGCCGGCCTCACCGGCCAGCAGGAAGCCGATGGCGACCAACTGGGCCGTCGTCTTCCACTTCGCCACCCTGGAGACCGGGACGCTGACACGGAGTGCGGCGAGATATTCACGTAGACCCGAGACCAGAATTTCGCGGCACAGGATCACGATGGCGGCCCACAGGGTCCAGCCATGGATGATGCCATCGGCCGCCAGCATCAGCAGGCAAGAGGCCACCAGCAGCTTGTCGGCGATCGGATCAAGCATCCGGCCGAAGGCCGACTGCTGATTCCAGATCCGGGCGTAATAGCCATCGAGAAAATCCGTGACCGCCGCGCCGATAAAGACGGCCAGCGCGACCCAGCGCAGCCATAGCGGGCCATCCATGATCGACTGCGAATAGATGCAGCCGACCACCACCGGAATGGCGGCAATGCGGGCCATGGTCAGGATATTTGGCAGGGACATCGCGGAATTCGCGGCCCGTCTCGTGGTCACTGTCATCCGTCTTACCAATACTGCCAGAGCGCAGAGGTCAACCGCCAGCGAAGCGGCGCGGCTTAGTTTACCGCAAAACTGCCCCAAGGCATGCGACAGCCAGATTACGTCTCGTCCATCTTTGCGGTCATCTGGCCACCGGCTGGGGGTGAAAAAAGTCGAAAATCTTGCGGGCGCTCTCCGCCGAGATGCCAGGAACCTTGCCGAGGTCGCCTACGGAGGCCCGCTCGATCTCTTTCAGCGTTCCGAAATGGTGCAGGAGTGCCCGCTTGCGGGTTGGGCCGATCCCCGGGATTTCCTGCAATCCGGCCTCGCGGATGTCCTTCTTGCGCAGTGTGCGGTGCGATCCGATGACGAACCGATGCGCCTCGTCGCGCAGCCGCTGGATGAAATACAGCACAGGATCCCGCGGCTCGAGCTTGATGGCATCGCGGCCAGCAATGAACATCGTCTCGCGGCCGGCGTCGCGATCCGGCCCCTTGGCCACCGCCATCAGGGTCACATCGGTCAGTTTCAGCTCGTCGAAGATCTCCTTGACCGCATTGAGCTGGCCGCGGCCGCCGTCGATGATGACCAGATCCGGCCAGAGCGGCACGTCATCGTCCTTCGGCTTGACCATCTCGCCCTCAACCGGCGGTGCCAGCAACCGTTTGAAGCGGCGCTGCAGCACCTCCTTCATCATCCCGTAGTCGTCGCCGGGCGTGAGCCCCTCGGACTTGATGTTGAACTTGCGGTACTGGTTCTTGATGAAGCCATCCGGCCCCGCCACGATCATGGCACCGACCGCATTGGTGCCCTGGATATGGCTATTGTCATAGACTTCGATGCGCTTCGGCACGGTGGCCATGCCCGCCATCTTCGACATGCCTTCCAGCAGACGCGTCTGCGTCGCCGTGTCGGCGAGCTTGCGGCCAAGCGCCTCGCGGGCATTGGTCAGTGCATGGACGACCAGCTCTTTCTTTTCGCCGCGCTGCGGTGTCAGCACCTCGACCTTGAAGCCTGCCTTGACGCTAAGCGCGCTGGCCAGCAGCTCGCTTTCCTCGATGGCATGCGACAGCAGCACCATCTTCGGCGGCGGCTTGTCCTCGTAGAACTGCGCCAGGAACGAGCCGAGCACTTCCTCTGGCGTGTACGACTTCTCGGCCTTGGGGAAATAGGCGCGGTTGCCCCAGTTCTGGCCGGTGCGGAAGAAGAACACCTCGACGCAGGAATAACCGCCTTCCTGATGGATGGCGAAGACATCGGCCTCTTCCACCGTGCGGGGGTTGATGCCCTGCTGCGACTGGATGGCAGACAGGGCTGCAAGACGGTCGCGATACAGCGCGGCGCGCTCGAAAGCGAGCTCGTCCGAAGCCTTCTCCATTTCGCCGGCCAATAGCTGCTTCACCGCGCGGCTGCGGCCGGACAGGAAGTCCTTCGCCTCACGCACCAGTTCGGTATAGCCGGGAAAATCGATCTCGCCGGTGCAGGGGCCAGAGCAGCGGCGGATTTGATACAGCAGACACGGGCGCGTGCGGCTCTCGAAAAAGGAATCCGTGCACGACCGCACCAGAAACGCGCGCTGCAGTGCCGTGATGGTGCGGTTGACCGCGCCCACCGACGCGAATGGACCGAAATAGCGACCGGGCCGCGACTGCGCGCCACGATGCTTCAGAATCTGGGGCGCCCAGTGATCGCCTGAGATCAGAATATACGGAAAGGACTTGTCGTCGCGCAGTTGCACGTTGAATCGCGGGCGCAGCTGCTTGATGAGATTGGCCTCGAGCAGGAGCGCCTCGGTCTCGGTCGCGGTCGAGATGATTTCCACCACCACGGTCGCCGCGATCATGCGTGCAATGCGCATCACCTGCCCGGTCGGCCTTGCATAGGACGACAACCGCTTCTTCACGTTCTTGGCCTTGCCGACATACAGCACGTCGTTGGCCGCATTCAGCATCCGGTAGACGCCGGGCGATGTCGGAGCATGGCGTACTGCATGTTCGATGGCCGCGCGGCCGAGCGCCAGCGGGCCTTCGGCGATCGCTTCGCCGAGATCGTCGTCGCCGGCATCCGGGAGCGCGCCGTCTTCCTCGTCGTCGGCCGCCGCGGGTTCCGGTTCGAGGTCGGGTGGCGCCTGCAAGGTGGACTGGGTGGCCTGCCCGGAACTAGGGCTGTCGGAACCTGGCTCTGCTGCGGGCTCGGATGATGTCTCGTGCAGCGGCTCGGTGGGGTCTTGAATCATGAGGTCAATTTAAGCGCTGTAGCGGGTCATCGCCAGCATTCGTGCGACCGGAAATGCCCTCGCAACGGCCGGTTTTCCGGCTGCTCGCGGCAGGCCACAGGATTTTGGCCGCCCGCCCGGGAAATTCGCGGATTGCCAAAAGTAAGACTCTTTTAACGCCAATACGGCGCCACAGCGGCCCGTTAAGGACCGCTTAATCTAAAACTCTCGATAAATCGTCTCGATAAAAGATGGAATTCCGTAACCCTAAGGCTTCGTTCGGCAGATCCCGAGCGCGCTCCCATGGGCCGGCAGTAACGCGTAGTTTGGAGAGTTGAGATGAGTAAGTTTGCGTTCGCGGCAGTCGCCCTCGTGGCTGCAGGTGCGACAACAGCACATGCGGCGGACATGCCTTACCGGTCGCGCGCGCCCTATACCGTCGCGCAGCCGCTCAACGCCTATAGCTGGGCCGGCCCGTATCTCGGCGCCACTCTCGGTTACGAATGGGGCAGCGTCTCCAATACCGGTGCGAAGCCCTCGGGCATCGCTGGCGGCGTGACGGGCGGCTACAACTGGCAGAGCGGCAACATCGTGTTCGGTCTCGAAGGCGATCTTCAGGGCACCGGCGCGGATGACCGCTTCGCCACGTACAAGTTCTCGAACCCCTGGTTCGGCACCGCGCGCGGCCGCATCGGCTACGCCTTCAATAACGTATTGCTCTACGGCACCGCCGGCCTCTCCTTCGGCAGCCTCGAAGCCGAGCTGAACGGCCTGCAGCAGTCCCAGACTTCGGTCGGCTGGACCGCCGGCGTCGGCGCCGAGGTCGGCATCTACCAGAACTGGACCGCCAAGATCGAATATCTCTATGTCGATCTGTCCAAGAACACCTACACGCTCACCGGCACCGACAGCGCGCTCAGCTTCGGCACTGTGCGTATCGGCGTGAACTATCACTTCTAAGTCCGGCTCCGGACGCCTCGCGTCCGGACCTCTACTCAAGTACTTCGTCTCCAGATACGCCGACTCCAAGTACAAGAAACCATCGCCATTCACTCCCGGCCGCGCTGCGGCCGGGATTTTTTTATGGCCCACTCCCAAGCTGGATCCGCCGCTATCCTGTGATGACCAGATTGACCGCTTTGGGGCCTTTGCCCTTCTTGTCGGGCTCGACCTCGAAGGTGATCCGCTGTCCTTCGATCAGGTCCTTCAGGCCAGCGCGCTCGACTGCGGTAATGTGCACAAACACGTCCCGTCCGCCATCGTCCGGCTTGATGAAGCCGTAGCCACGCTCGCCATTGAAAAACTTGACCGTACCGCTCATGCCCATCGGGTCCCTCCCCGCAATGCTCCGCCGCGGCGCTTTCGCGCTGCGACCGACCGGACATTCACTCCACGGAAGCTAGGCCTTGTTTCAATATCGATTTGGGCCACGTCACTCCGCCGCAACCATTCGCGGAAGCGGAACGTAAAGCCAGTCATAATGCCAGCAGCTTAATACGGTTCCGCCGGGATTGACTACCGTTTTTGGCGGCGCCGTTTGATAGTTGGAGTTTGCGTAGTTCAGCGCAGGCCGTGCGACGTCAGGGTTTGGCCGTCTCGAGCCGGAAGCGTCCGGCGCCGCCAAGGCCAAGCGGCTTCTCGAGCTGCGGCAGGATTTCCTTGAGCTCGGCAGCAAGCTTCCACGGCGGATTGACGATCAAAAGTCCCGTCGAGGTCAGCGGACCATCCGCCGTTTGCGGTGCAACGCTGAATTCGAGGCGCAGGCATTTACCAGGTGTAGCGGATGCAGCGGCCGTCGCGGCGACGTGCTGCGCCAGCTCATCGGTGGCGCGGCGGCTCTTGGCGGGATACCACAGCATGTAAATGCCGGTCGCCCATTTGGCATAGACCTGCTCGAACACTGCAGCCATCCGCGCGAATTCGTTCTTGTCTTCATAGGGCGGATCGATCAGCACCACGCCGCGTCGTTCCTTCGGCGGCACATAGGCCGGCAGGCCGATCCAGCCATCGATATCGACCACGCGCGCCTGCTCGTCCCTGCGCAGCGCAGAGATCAGCTTCTTGCGCGCCTGCGGCTCGACCTCGCAGCACACCATGCTGTCCTGCGGCCGCATCAAGGCGCGCGCGATCAGCGGCGAGCCGGGATAGGCCTTGAGTTCGCGCGGCGCATTGAACGACCGGACGATGTCGAGATAGGGCGCGACCAGCGGAGTACTGGCTTCGCTGAACCGCGCCTGCAGGGCGCGCGCGATGCCGGTCGTCCATTCGCCGGAGCGTGTGGCTTCATCGCCGGTCAGATCATAGAGCCCGGCGCCGGCATGACTGTCGATGACGCGGAACGGCGCCGGCTTCTCCTGCAGATGCGTCAGGATGCGGACCAGCACGATATGCTTGATGACATCGGCAAAGTTGCCGGCGTGAAAGGCGTGTCGATAATTCATGCGCCAGCAGTACGCTAGGAATGCCGGTTGAGCTAGCCGCCTCGCATCGGCGGCATCACCACCTGGTCGCGGCGGCAGGCGCGGCGATCGATCTCCTCGCAGGCGCGGAACTGGAGATCCTTGCTCATGCAGACCCGGACCTCGGTCAGGCGGTTACGATCGCAGGTCACGGCGATGGCCGAATTGCTGAGGCCCGGATTGACCTTGATGAAGGCTTCCTCGATTGCGTCCGGCGCAATCGTCTTGGCCTGCTGCAGATCGAGAAATTCGTCGGGAATTTTGATACCGGCGCGCGCCTTGCGGATGGCTTCGAAATAGGCGCGCTGGCCGAGGCCGGAGCAGGTGCCGTGCTTGTCCCATTCATTGAAGATCAGGCCGGGCGCCGGCATCAGGTCGAGCATCGACTGCATGATATTGCGTGCCAGCCGCGGGGCCGGACGCTCGCAGTAATTCGGGAAGCCGCGGTCATATTGCGGCCAGAGGCCATGAACCACGAAAGAGTAAGGCCGGCCGCCGCATTGCATCTGGGCCGAGCGGTTGTTGCCGCCGCGCTCCTGGGCCGCCTCGCAGAAACTCGGCGACCACGACAGCGACAATACGTAAAAATCGAATTCGCCCGGCGCGTTCTGCCGGCGGTCCTGTGCTGAGGCCGGATCGACGCTCAGCGCCGCGAGCGCGAGAAACCCAAGCGAAATGACAAGTCGAAATGCCTGAAACATGACGCGCCCCACCCCTGAGAAGGGCAAACCTAATCAGGCATCAAGAACAATTCAAGAACAAAATGGGTTGGATCCGCAAACGAAGCTTAGTGCTTCGCCGCCCGGCAACGCGGGTTATAGGCCCAGTCGCGGTCGAGACCGACGACGCACCATTCCACGCCCTGGCCGTAGCCGGCAAAGCCGCCATCCTCGATGATCGAGTAATGCACCTGGCGCGTCTTGCCATCGGTCAGCATCGCGTCGGCGGTGCAGTAGCGGCGCGGGATGTTGTCGGAGGTCCAAGGGCGGAAGGCCGTCTCGTGGACTCGGCTGAAGCCGGTAATCTGCAGCGCCGAATTCCAGAAGGTGCTTTCCTTGTCCTGGAACTGCGACGAAATCGTCGAGAGACCAGCTTCGCAATCCGCCAGACGGCCCTCGTAGTTCGGCCCGGACAGCCAGAAGTTCAGCTCGAGCAGGTTCGCAGCCTGTGCGCCCGGAGCCAGGGTCATAAGCCCGAGAACGGCGCCGGTAACGGCAGCCAGGACGGCTTTCTTCCAGGATGAAATGAGGTCGCGCATGGGGAATCCGCCGTCTGATGATTGTTCCCGGAACGTGCCGCGAAGCCCGTGCAGGGTCAAGTGCATCGCGGCCACACCCAGCGCACAACTCTGTCAGAACCCGGACGGCGTTCTTTTCAGCGTCGCCGATGCCCTCTAAGGTGCCCATAACGATGGAGACGGTGATGCGAATGATTCGGTTGGCGATTTTGGCTGCAGGTCTGAGCGGTGCGATCATGAGCAGCGCGGCCAAGGCCGACTGGGTGCCTCCATTCAAGGGCAATGACACCGGCGGCATCATCTCCACATCCCTGATCAGCCAGACCGACATTCGCGCCCTGGCGATCGATCATTGCGCGCGTTACGGCAAGGTCGTGAAGTTCCTGAGCGCCCCGCAGGAATATGGCGCCTACGTCTCGTTCGCCTGCCGCTGGGTGCCCTATGGCGCCTCGGATCGGCCGCTCCGCGTTCGCTACTGAACCTTTTCACGCGACACAGCGTCTCATCGGCTTGGGGAGAACCAAGCATGATGCGACGCTGTGTTTCACTGTTGAATATTTCCGTTTTGAGCGCGGCTGCGATGTTGTGGGCAATACCCGCCATCGCCGATCCCATCGAGTTGCCGGCGCGCAAGGCCGGGCTCTGGGAAATGAAGATGCAGGGCAGCGCCGGGATGCCCGGCATGACGATGCAGCACTGCACTGACGAGTCCACCGACAAGTCCATGAACACGACCTTCTCGCCAATGGCGAAGGACATGTGTTCGAAGAACGAGATGAAGAAGACCGCGACGGGCTATGTCACGGATTCGGTCTGCAATATCGGCGGCACCACCAGCACGTCGCATGCCGAGATCACCGGCGATTTCAACTCTGCCTATACGATGAAGATCACGTCGCAGAGCTCGAGCGGCGCCAAGGCTAATACTGGCGACAGCACCACACAGCTGGAAGCCAAATGGCTCGGCGCCTGCAAGCCGGACCAGAAGCCCGGTGACATCATGATGCCCGGCGGCATGAAGATGAATGTCAAAGACATGGAGAAGATGAAGGGCATGCACCGGCCGCAATAGAGCCGCGCGCCCGCTGACTGGATGTTTCCCACCGTTGTGTTCCCCGCTATAGATGATGCTAATCATCCCAATGGCGCGTTACGACGCCGGCGACAGGAAACATCAGGAACACGCAATGACCGAATTCACCGCATTGATGTCGTCCATGACGCGCTCCGGCGACGGCTGGGCCGTCAGCGTCAGCGACGACTGGCTACAGGGCCGTACCGTCTATGGCGGTCTGGCAGCGGCACTGTGCATGCAGGCTGCGCTCAATGAATTCGGCGCCGTGCCGCCGCTTCGCTCGGCGCAGATCGCCTTCATCGGCCCGGCCCCCGGTCCATTGCATTTGCGCGCCAGCGTTCTGCGCAAGGGCAAATCGACCTTGTTCGCCAGCGTCGATCTTATCGGCGAAGCAGGCCTCGCGACCCGCGCCATGTTCTGCTTCGGCGCCGCGCGTGAATCGGCTTTTGCCCATGTGGTGACCGGAACGCCGGAACTGAAAGCACCGGAGGACTGCCCGGACTTCTTTCACCGTGCGCCGCCGACGCTGCGTTTCCTGGAGCATATCGAAGGCCGGCATATGGGGGGCTCGACGCCGTTCAGCGGCAGCGAAGATCCGCAGATGATGCTGTGGCTGCGCCACCGCGAGCCCGGCATCCAGCCATCGCTGGTGGCGTTGCTGGCCTTGGCCGACGCGCCGCCGCCGGCAGCTTCCGTTCGATCCACAACGCCCTCGCCGATCAGCACGATGACCTGGTCGATCGACATGCTCACCGACGAGATCACCACCGATGACGGCTGGTGGCTGATCCGCAATGTCGCCGAGCAGATCGCCGGCGGTTATTCCAGCCAGGCGATGACGCTGTGGAATCGAAACGGCCGGCCCATCATGGCCAGCCGTCAGAATATCGCAGTGTTTGGATAGACGCTTACTTCTTCGCGGCGGCGGCGCGCTCGACGAAGGTCTGGCCACCCTTCATCTTGTTGTTGAGCGGCGCTTCGTTGATCTGGATGACGACGGCGTCGGCGGTCACGCCGAGATTCTTCACCAGCGCCTGGGTGATGTCGAGCATCATGCCCTTCTTCTGCTCGTCGGTGCGGCCGGCCGCCAGATTGATCGTGATCTCAGGCATTGATGTCTCCCATTGCTCTACCAATTGTTGGCGCGTGATTAATTCCACTTCACGCCGTGCTTGTCGAGAATCTTGCGGACCGCGCTTACGAGATCGTTTTCCGCGATTTTGGTCTGCGCCTCTGCCTGCTTCTGCAGATAGGCGTCACGATCGCCTTCCAGATCCGACAGTCCGGCACCGAGGATCAGATCCTTCAGCATCACTTCACCGGTCGCCTTTTCGTCGGAGCCTTGAATGATCACACAGGGTGAATTGCGCCGGTCGGCATATTTCAGCTGGTTGCCCATGCTCTTGGGATTGCCGAGATAGAGTTCGGCGCGAATGCCGGCATTGCGCAGGCTCGCAACCATCTTCTGATAATCAGCGACACGGTCGCGATCGAACACGGTCACAACCACCGGGCCGAAATCCGGTGTGGTATCGATCTTGCCGAGCAACGTCAGCGCCGCCTGCAGACGCGAAACGCCGATCGAGAAGCCGGTGGCCGGCACCGGCTCGCCGCGGAAGCGCGAGACGAGACCATCGTAACGACCACCGCCACCGACGGAGCCGAAGCGAACGGGACGGCCCTTTTCGTCTTTGGTTTCGAGCGTGAGTTCAACTTCGTAAACGGGGCCGGTATAGTATTCGAGGCCGCGCACGACAGACGGATCGATCTTGATGCGATCGGTTTGATAGCCCGCCGCAGTGATCAGCTTTTCGATCTCGGCAAGCTCGGCGCGTCCCTGCTTGTATGCATCGGAGCTATCGAGCTTCGCAGTCGGCTCGCTCGCTGCGTCGAGACTGCGCAGTACTGTCTCAGAATCGTCCGGCGAGAGTCCCGCCCCCTTAGTGAAATCGCCCTTGCCTTCCTCGCCGCCATCCCAGCGGCCGGGGCCGAGCAGCTTCTTGATCTCGTCGACCGGAAACTTGTCCATCTTATCGATGGCGCGCAGCACCGTGAGGCGACGTCCGACGTTCTCGTCGCCGCCGAGGCCGATGCTCTCCATCACCCCGTCGAGCACCTTGCGGTTGTTGACGCGCACCACATAGTTGCCCCGCGGAATGCCGAGCGCTTCCATCGCATCGGCCGCCATCATGCACATTTCGGCATCCGCCGCCGGCGAGCCGGAGCCCACGGTGTCGGCGTCGAACTGCATGAACTGGCGGAAGCGGCCGGGGCCTGGCTTCTCGTTGCGATAGACGTAACCTGCACGGTAGCTGCGATACGGCTTCGGCAGCGCGTCCCAATGCTCGGCGACGTAGCGCGCCAATGGCGCGGTCAGGTCGTAGCGCAGCGAGATCCACTGCTCGTCATCGTCCTGAAACGAGAACACGCCTTCATTGGGCCGGTCCTGATCGGGCAGGAACTTGCCGAGCGCATCGGTGAATTCCATGGTCGGGGTCTCGACCGGCTCGAAGCCGTAGCGCTCATAGACCTCGCGGATGGTGTCGGTCATCCGCCGGGTCGCGGCGATATCGGCCGGTCCGCGGTCGCCAAGGCCGCGCGGCAGGCGCGCGCGCAGTTTCTGGGGTTTTTTGGGCTTTTCAGACTTTTCGCTCATAGCGGCGTGGTACCAGCGCAGGCAGGAACCGGCAAGCGTTCGGCCCCGCGATCACCTGAGGTTGGCCATGCGCAACGCCACAAGGTTCGCCACGGCGGAACCTTCGTCATGCCTCCCCGTTCAATTTTAAATGCCGGTCGCCGCAAACATTCCGAATTTGGCCGGCGCAGAACGAGGCTTTCAATATGCCACCGCTCGCAAGCGCCCTGCTACAAACAGGGCTGGCGCTCAAGCTCAATCAGGTCAAGCGCGCCACGTCGTCCTATGTCCGTGACCGCAGTGAGCAGACCCAGGGCATCGCGGTCTCTTATGCGGTCGCTGCCGGACTTTATGCTGCCGCAGGCGTCTTTCTGATCGCCACCTTGCTGGTGGGCGCCACCGCGCTGTTTCGCTGGATCGAACTGCGCTACGGGCTGTTTCAGGCCTTTGGCGCAACCGGTGCACTACTGCTGGTGCTCGCTGCGCTCTTCGCCATCCTCGCGGCGAGTCGCTTGAAGCGCCCCACGAAACAGTTTCCGAGTCTGGGCAGCCGACTGCGCGTCGCGATCAATGCGAGCCCCGGCAAGCATGAGCAGGTCACGTCGGCCGCACCGCATCGCGCACCCGCGCCGAACGAATTCAGGCCGAGCACACGCTCCGCACAGCCCCCGCAGAGCAGCGGCCCGGTGAAAGCCGGACTGGTGCTCGCCGCGACGCTTGCCGGCTGGGCCTTTGCGAGGCGCCGCAGCCTTGCGCAGCCGGCCCCTGCCCGCAGACCCGCGAGCAAAGCGAAGGCCTGATGGCCGTCCGCCGATCCGACACGGACAGTCTGCTGCTGGTCGCAGCGACGACCTTCGCCGTGCTCGCGTTGCAGAGCTTTTTCTCGGCGCGCACCGCAGAGAGGTCCGTTGTCGATGAGCCGCAACCGATCGGCGACACCGACGTCCCGCCACCACAGACATTCACCCGCGAACTCGCCCAGTCCGGACGCGGCCGCCATTCGTCCAGCCCGCTGCAGATTCCATGGAGGGGCTGGAAGGACGTGCTGTGGCGCACCTACGAACAGATCAACGAGGACCGGCTGCTGGCGATTGCGGCCGGCGTCGTATTCTTCGGCCTGCTCGCCGTGTTTCCGGCCATCACCGCACTGGTCTCCTGCTACGGGCTGTTCGCCGATGCCTCGACGATCTCCGACAATCTGCAGACGCTGGCGCTGATGCTGCCGGATGGCTCGTTCCAGATCGTGCAGGACCAGATCGCGCGCGTGCTCGCCAACGGGCAGGCCAAACTCGGCCTCACCTTCCTGTTCGGCCTTATGCTGGCGCTGTGGAGCGCCAATGCCGGCGTGAAGGCCGTGATCGACGCGCTCAATGTCGTCTATGGCGAGCGCGAGAAGCGCAGCTTCATCAAGCTCAATATGCTCTCGCTCGCTTTCACCACCGGCGCCATTGCCGCGCTCCTTCTCATGGTGAGCGCCGTCGTTGCGCTGCCGCTGACACTGGACCGGATCGGTCTCGCCACCGACAGCAAGACGATCATCAGCCTCTCCCGCTGGCCACTTCTGCTGCTCGTGGTCGTGCTGGCGCTCGGCATTCTCTACCGCTTTGGTCCGAGCCGCCCCGGCGCGCGCTGGGAATGGCTCAGCATCGGCACCCTCGTCGCCGCCTTGCTCTGGCTCGCCGGCTCAGCGCTGCTGTCCTGGTACCTGTCCAATTTCGGCAATTACAGCGCCACTTACGGCTCGCTCGGCGCCGCCATCGGCCTGATGATGTGGATGTGGATGTCCGCGATCATCGTTCTGTGCGGGGCCGAACTGAATTCCGAGATCGAGCACCAGACCGCCGTGGATACCACCGTCGGACCGGGACGACCGATGGGCGCACGTGGCGCCGCCATGGCCGATACGCTCGGCCGCGCCAGCGCCTGAGGTGCAAAAGCACCGGTGGGCAAGTTCTCCCAGCCCTGCTTTCCGAATCAACAATAATGCTAAGGTTGGCCGGGTACTTAGCGCCGGGAGCGCTCGCGGCCGGACCTTTGTCGTGCCGTGCAGGAGTTTGGATTTGAGGATGTTGCGCGCGTTATGATCCGCATCTCCACGATTTTTGTCGGCATTTGCATGGTGCTGGTCTCAGCTTCGCTTGGCCTGGTGCTGTATGCGATCGCCGGCATCAGTGGCTACGAATCGGCCATCGTCGCACTGACAGCGCTGACCGTGATGATCCTCTACAACGCCGTGTCGATGCGCATCAAAGACCGCGCCGAATCCACTGGCCAGATCACCGATCTCTCGCGCGGCACCGCCGACCTTGCCCGGCAGGTTGCCGAATTCGGCCGCCGCCTCGCCGTGGTCGAAAGCAAGATCGCATCCGCCGGCACAGCCAACCAGGACCGTATCCAGACCGTCGCCGGCGAGATCGGCGAATTGGGCGCGCTGGTGAAGCAACTCGCCACATCGGTCGCCACCCACGAAGACATGCTGACAGCGATGCCTGCGCCGGCGACTGTTTCGGCGGCGATCGCGCCGCCATCGCCGCCGGTCAAACCCGTGACCGCTGGCGATGTGCCGCTCGCCGTCGAGGTCGCCGAAGACACCGTGACACCGACGGCACCTGCGATCATCGTCAGGCCGGAGGCAACGCCGGCGCGCGATAATGCGCAGTTCACCGCCATGGTGAAGGATGCAATCGCCGACAACCGCATCGACATCTATCTGCAGCCGATGGTTACGCTGCCGCAGCGCAAGGTGCGCTTCTACGAGGCGATGACGCGGCTGCGCGACGACAAGGATCAGGTGATCACCGCCGACGAGTTCATCGGTCCCGCAGAAGCCGCGGGCCTGATGGGCCAGATCGACCACATCGTGCTGCTGCGCTGCATGCAGGTGCTGCGCCGCCTGATGGTGCGCAACAAGGATGTCGGCGTGTTCTGCAACATGGCTGGCGCGACCCTGTCGAATGCCGAGACCTTCGCGCAATGCATCGACTTCCTCGAAGCCAATCGCGCACTGGCGCCGTCCTTCGTGCTGGAATTCAAGCAGAACGTGTTCCGCAATCTCGGCCCGATCGAGAGCGAGCATCTCGCCGCCCTCGCCCAGCGCGGCTACCGCTTCTCCATCGATCACGTCACGGATTTGCGGATCGAACCCCGCGACCTCGCCGATCGCGGCGTGCGCTTTATCAAGGTACCGGCAGCACTCCTGCTCGACCCCAAGCAGACGTCGAATTCCGACATTCATCCCGCCGATCTCTCCGACCTGCTCGGCCGGTTCGGAATCGATCTGATCGCCGAGCGAATCGAGGGCGAACGGGCCGTGGTCGACCTGCTCGACTTCGACGTCCGGTTCGGGCAAGGCTTCCTGTTCGCGGCGCCCCGCCCGCTCCGGCCGGAAACGCCGGCCAATGGCGGTGCGCCAAATCCCGCTATCAAGGAACCCGCCAGGGCATCTACGGACCCCAATGGCCCATTGAGATCCGCCCCAACCACGCCTCCGCGGCCTGAGCCGCCGCGCTCCACCGGCAATGCCGCGCTGGCACGCCGCGCCACCGGCCCGAACTGAACGGCCCTCAATCCAATGACCACACTACGTTTCGCCGAGCGCTTGCGCGACCTCACCGGACATGTCGACGTCGTCCTCAGCGACATCTGGGGCGTCGTCCATAACGGCCTCGAATCTTTCCCCGAAGCCTGCGAGGCGTTGCATACGTTTCGCGCCAAGGGCGGCACGGTGATCATGATCACCAATGCGCCGCGCCCCGCCGACTCCGTGCAGCGGCAGCTCCGGAAGCTCGGCGTCGCTGACGACACCTATGACGCCATTGTCTCGTCCGGCGACCTCACGCGCAATTTCGTCGCGGGCCGGCCGGGTCAGGCGATGTATCTGATCGGACCGGATCGCGACAGTTCGATTCATCGCGGCCTCGATGTGAAGCTCACCCAGCTCGAACAGGCCGACTACATCGTCTGCAGCGGATTGTTCGACGACGAGACCGAATCCGCCGACGACTATCGCGACATGATGAGCCAAGCGCTGGCGCGCAAGCTGACGCTCGTATGCGCCAATCCCGACATCATCGTCGAGCGCGGCGACCGCTTGATCTATTGCGCTGGCGCGGTCGCTGAACTCTATCGCGAGATGGGCGGCGAGGTGATCTTCTACGGCAAGCCGCATCGGCCGATCTACGATCAGGCCATGGCGCTGGCCAAGGCGAAGCGCGGCAAGGACACGGCGCTGGATCGCGTGCTGGCGATCGGCGATTCCGTGCGCACCGACCTCACCGGCGCGCATGCCTATGGCATCGACCTGCTGTTCGTCACCCGCGGCATCCATGCTGGCGACTTCGAAGGCATCGAACAGATGGGCGCCGCGGAAGTGAAGGAACTGTTCGGCCATCCACCGAAAGCGCTGATGCGCGAATTGAAGTGGTGAGCTGAAACATAGAATGGGATGACGCTCTCGGTCGTCATGGCCGGACAGCGCGAAGCGCGCTTCGCAATAATCCCAGGCCTCTCCCCACGTCATGGCCGGGCTTGACCCGGCCATCCACCTTGTCTTGTGCGACGGTGTGCGGGCCAAGCTGGATCCCCGGGTCAAGCCCGGGGATGACACCTGCGGGTGCGGCGCGTCCACGTCGCGCCATCGCAGATTCAACTGTCAAACAGCCACTGCGCTTCAGACATGCGTCATCGCCCCCATTGTTTGCGGCGCGGGGGCGCCGTCGTTGCTTGCATTCCCTGCCCCTGTGAGAGGGCGTGCGGAACGCCAGGTGCCCGTTGCACCCGTGGGCCTGATGCGAATGCGGTCTTCCGCAATTGAGAGTGCATCAGGGCTTTCGGAGGCGCCGAGCAAGTGCCCGACGTTCCGCCTGCGGTGTTTTTTCGGTTGCTTGCACATCTGCCATGGCGAACGGTCCCATCACCAAAATTAATGTCCCAGGGCGGAGGGACAGGGTAGCCGCAAAGCACTTGGCCGAACGCGTTTCGATTTGGTCGTCCGTCACACTGTCCAGGGATCTTTCCATCTCAAGGTCGGCCGTGTCCTTGCCAGTGGCAGTGCTGGCGCAGATCCGTCCTGCCCGAAGACAGACGTTCCCCCATGAACCGCGTGACGCCGCATCTCCGGCGTCCACCGCATCCCACCCCGCGAACGTGACGATCGCGATCGCCCCTCTCGGCGGGGCAGGACGGAGGGGAATATAGTCCATGCAGGGATATTGTCAACGATAAATAGGAAAAAATGTTTGGGCTTTGTCTAGCCGCCCCATATTGTCATTCCGGGGCGTGGTCGGCTCTTGCCGGACGCGAACCCGGAATCCCGGCGTGTTTTGCGCTGAACATGTCGGGATTCCGGGTTCGCACTGCAGCGGCTTAGCCGCCTTCGTGCGCCCCGGAATGACAACGCGGACGCACTCAAAAAACAAAATGCCCGGCGAGAAGCCGGGCATTGCGAAACTCGAAAGCTCTGAGCGAAGCTGCGCGGCTTACGCCGGCACGGTGTCCGGGAACACGGCTTCGATCTTGGTCTTCAGCGTCGCCGCGTTGAACGGCTTGACGATGTAGTTGTTCACGCCGGCCTTCTTGGCGGCAATCACGTTCTCGGTCTTGGATTCTGCCGTGATCATGATGAAAGGGGTCTGCGACAGGTTGGGATCGGCGCGGACTTCCTTGAGCAGGTCGTAGCCCGTCATCGGCTCCATGTTCCAGTCGGAAATCACCAGGCCATACTTCTTGGTGCGCATCTTTTCCAGCGCCATCGAACCATCGCTGGCATCGTCGATGTGTTCGAAACCAAGCTGCTTCAGAAGATTGCGAATGATGCGGATCATGGTGTTGTAATCGTCCACCACCAGCACCGTCATCGACAAATCAACCGCCATCTTCATTCCCCCTGAGGCACGATACGCAAATGCAAAAAATGATATTTGCCGTCAGGCAAACCGTTCCAACCGGGATTGGCGAGTATTGCTGTCCGCGGCCCGGAGCCAGAATTAGCAGGGTGGGTTAAATTTCCAGTTAACCGCCCCATGGCGCGAAATTCGTCAAATTCGAGAAGAAAGCCGATTTTACCTTCGCTTGACTTCGACGTGGTGGGCGCGCCACGGTCCCTCACCCGCCAAAACCACCAACGAATCCAATCATGACGACTGCTTTCAGCGTGATCCGCGACACAACGCCTGCCAATGCCATCCCGCGCGGATGCGTCGTGGCAATGGGTAATTTCGACGGTGTCCATCTCGGCCACCGCGCCGTCATCGGTGCTGCGTTACGCATGGCGGAACTGCATAAAACAAGCGCTTTGGCGGTGACCTTCGAGCCGCATCCGCGCAGTTTCTTCAGCCCGAACACGCCGCAGTTCCGCCTCTCCGACGAAGCCGCCAAACTGCGCCTGCTGGCAGGAACCGGCCTGGCCGGCGCCGTCGTCATGACCTTCGACAAGGGACGCGCCAGCACCACGGCGCAAGACTTCATTCACCACGATCTCATTGAGCGTCTCGGCATCAGCGGCATCGCCGTCGGCTACGACTTTCATTTCGGCAAAGGCCGCGTCGGTTCGCCCAGCCTGCTGGCCAACGAAGCGCCGCGCCTCGGCATCGAGGTCGACATCCAGCCGCATGTCGATATCGATGAGCGCCCGGTGTCTTCGACGGCCATCCGCATGGCCTTGGCTGAGGGCCAGGTGACCGAGGCCACCGAGATGCTGAACGGGCCGTGGTTCATCACCGGCGAAGTGATCCACGGCAAAAAGCTCGGCCGCGACCTTGGCTATCCCACCGCCAATATCCGCCTGAATAACAATTGCGGCCTCAAGCACGGCATCTACGCCGTGCGGGTCGGCCGCGGAAACGAGCGCTTCGACGGCGTTGCATCCTTTGGCCGCCGCCCGACCTTCGATAACGGCGCGCCTTTGCTCGAAGTGTTCCTGTTCGACTTCAAGGGCGACCTTTACGGCCAGGCACTGGACGTCGCCTTCATTGCCTTCATCCGCGATGAAATGAAATTCGAGGGCATCGAACCCCTGATCCGCCAGATGGACGACGACAGCGCCAAAGCGCGGGCCGCGCTGGCGGCTGCGCCGGATGCGTTTCCGAGACTGGGAGACATCGACTGACCAGGACCGAAAAGCAGAAAATGCTGGCGGGCGAGCTCTATCGCCCCGGCAGCCCCGAACTGGTCGCTGACGAGAAGGCCAACAAGGCCTGGCTCGCGAAATACAACGCGCAGCTGGACCGGCCTGTCGCCGAACGACGGACGCTGCTCGCCGAGCATTTTGGTGCCGTCGGCGCCGACTGCGTGATCCGGCCGCCGTTCTTCTGCGACTACGGCTACAACATCCATCTCGGCGACAATGTTTTCCTGAATTTCAACTGCGTGATCCTGGACATCGTCGCGGTCACCATCGGCGACCGCACCCAAATCGGCCCGGCTGTGCAGATCTACGCTGCCGACCATCCGCGGGACGCCGAGACCCGCCGCAGCGGGCTGGAATTCGGCCGGCCGGTCAAAATCGGTGCCGATGTCTGGATCGGCGGCGGGGCCATCATCGTGCCCAGCGTCACCGTCGGTGACGGCGCCGTGATCGGAGCCGGCAGCGTGGTGACCCGGGACGTTCCGAACGGCGCCACCGTGGCAGGCAATCCGGCCCGGGTGATTGGCAAACGGGGCTAATCCGACCCTTTGCGATCGTCTCCCCGGCTGCTATTGAGTGCCGGATGTCTGCACGGCGCCCCATCATAAGCATTATCGGCCCGGCTTCCGCCTGAGCTTCGCTCGGCGCAAGACCGGGACCGTCCAGTTTCATCGCGTTTTCACGCGTTTCAGCGCCATTCGAGCAAGCCAGAGCCATTATGTCCGACAAGCCCGCCAAATCTGATACCCACGACTATTCCAAGACCCTCTATTTGCCGCAGACCGAATTTCCGATGCGCGCCGGCCTGCCGACCAGCGAGCCGAAAATGCTGGCGCGCTGGAACGAGATCGACCTCTACGGCAAGCTGCGCGAGACCGCGAAGGGCAAGCCGAAATTCGTGCTGCATGACGGCCCGCCCTATGCCAATGGCAACATCCATATCGGGCACGCGCTCAACAAGATCCTCAAGGACGTGGTGACCAAGAGCCAGCAGATGCTGGGCTTCGACTCGAATTACGTGCCGGGCTGGGACTGTCACGGCCTGCCGATCGAGTGGAAGATCGAGGAAGAGAACTACCGCTCTAAGGGCAAGACCAAGCCGAACTTCAAGGACGGCGCGGCGATGATCGCGTTCCGCCAGGAATGCCGTGCCTATGCCAACAAGTGGCTCGACATCCAGCGCGAGGAATTCAAGCGCCTCGGCATCATCGGCGACTGGGCCGGCCGCTACGCCACCATGGACTATTTCGCGGAAGCGCAGATCGCGCGCGAGCTGATGAAGTTCGCCGCCAATGGCACGCTGTATCGCGGATCGAAGCCTGTCATGTGGAGCGTGGTGGAAAAGACCGCGCTGGCCGAAGCCGAAGTCGAGTATGAGGACTACACGTCGGATGCGGTGTGGGTGAAATTCCCCGTCGCCGCCGAATTCGGCCGGCTTGCCAAGGCCGCTGTGGTGATCTGGACCACCACGCCCTGGACGCTGCCGGCCAACCGCGCCATCTCGTTCTCCAGCAAGATCGCCTATGGCCTCTATGAAGTGACCGAGGCGCCGGAGGACAACTGGCTGAAGACCGGCGATCTCCTGATCCTCGCCGATGCGCTGGCCGAGAGCGTGTTCAAGCAGGCGCGCGTGACCTCCTGGAAGAAGAGCAGCGAGCTGTCATCCGACATCCTCGAGGATCTCGAATGCCGTCATCCGCTGAAAGGTCTCGCCGGTGGCTATGACTTCATCGTGCCGCTGCTCGACGGCGACCACGTCACTGACGATACCGGCACCGGCTTCGTGCATACCGCGCCAAGCCATGGCCGCGACGACTTTGATATCTGGACGTCGAATGGCCGCCAGCTCACCGAGCGCGGCATCGCCACCACGATCCCCTACACTGTCGACGAGAACGGCGCGCTGACCGAACAGGCGCCGGGCTTCGCTGGCACCCGCGTAATCAACGACAAGGGCGAGAAGGGCGACGCCAACGAGGCCGTCATCAAGGCGCTGGTCGAGCGCGGCATGCTGGTGGCGCGTGCGCGCCTGAAACATCAATATCCGCATTCCTGGCGCTCGAAGAAGCCGGTGATCTATCGCAACACGCCGCAATGGTTCATCGCGATGGACAAGGACATTTTGGAAGTGAACGCTCCCGGCAAGCCGGGAGCTATGGCGGACGACGGCAAGGCGAAGCCCGGCGACACGCTGCGTCACCGTGCCCTCGAAGCCATCAAGGTCACGCAATGGGTGCCGGCCACCGGCCAGAACCGCATCAACGGCATGATCAACACCAAGCCCGACTGGGTGATCTCGCGCCAACGCGCCTGGGGCGTGCCGATCGCGGTGTTCGTGCGCGAGAAAGGCGACGGCTCCGCAGAGATCCTGCAGGACGAGGCCGTCAACAAGCGCATTTCCGACGCGTTCGAGAAGGAAGGCGCCGACGCCTGGTATGCCGAAGGCGCGCGCGAGCATTTCCTCGGCTCGCTTGCCAATGAGGAGTGGAAGAAGGTCGACGACATCTGCGACGTCTGGTTCGACTCGGGCTCCACACATGCCTTCGTGCTCGAAGACCCCGTGCACTTCCCCGGCCTTGCCGGCATCAAGCGCAAGGCCCAGGGCGGTGCGGACACCGTCATGTATCTGGAAGGCTCCGACCAGCACCGCGGCTGGTTCCAGTCGTCACTGCTGGAGAGCAGCGGCACCCGCGGCCGCGCACCGTTCGACATCGTGCTGACCCACGGCTTCACGCTCGACGAGAACGGCCGCAAGATGTCGAAATCGATCGGCAACACCATCGAGCCGCAGAAGATCATCAAGGACTCCGGCGCCGACATCCTGCGCCTGTGGGTCTGCGCCACCGATTACGCCGACGACCAGCGCATCGGCGCGGAGATCATCAAGAATACCATCGAGACCTATCGCAAGCTGCGCAACAGCGTGCGCTGGATGCTCGGCAGCCTCGCGCATTTCCACGACGAGGATCGCATCAAGGCCGACGATATGCCGGAGCTCGAGCGGCTGATGCTGCATCGTCTCGCCGAAGTCGATGCGGTGGTGCGACAGGCCTATATCGATTTCGACTACAAGACGGTGGTGGCCACACTCGCCGCCTTCATGAACACCGAACTGTCGGCCTTCTACTTCGACATCCGCAAGGACACGCTGTATTGCGACGCGCCGTCGTCGGTGACACGCAAGGCGTCGCTGACCGTGATCGATTACCTGTTCCGTTCGATCGTGACCTGGTTCGCACCCATTCTGAGCTTCACCGCCGAAGAAGCATGGCTGTCGCGCTATGGCAGCAGCTCCGTGTCGGTGCATCTCGAAACGTTCCAGAAGACGCTGCCGGCATGGCGTAACGAGGCGCTCGCCGCGAAGTGGGAAACCATCCGCAATGTGCGCCGCGTCGTCACCGGCGCGCTGGAAGTCGAGCGCGCTGCCAAGAACATCGGCTCGTCGCTGGAGGCCTCACCGCTGATCCATGTCACAGACCCCGCGATCTTTGCCATACTGGCCGACGTCGATCTTGCGGAGATCTGCATCACCTCGAATGCGATGCTGACCAATGCCGAAGCACCCGCAGGCGCCTTCGCGCTGAACGACGTGCCCGGCGTTGCCGTGGTCGTGGAAAAGGCCGTCGGCACCAAATGTGCGCGGTCGTGGAAGATCCTGCCGACGGTGGGCGAGGACAAGGAGTATCCCGACGTTACCCCGCGCGACGCGCAGGCACTGCGGGAGTGGAAGGCGCTGGGAGTGGCTGTTTGAAACCAGCCGTTCGCTCCGGGCTGATCGCAGCCATCGTCATCCTGATCCTCGATCAGGCGACGAAGCTGTGGCTGCTCTATGGCTTCGATCTCGGCCATCGCGGCCTGGTCAGGATCACGCCGTTCTTCGATCTCGTCCTGGCCTGGAATACCGGCATCAGCTACGGCTGGTTCTCCGATTCCGGCCCCACCGGTCAGGTCGTGCTGGTGGCCATCAAGGCGATCGCGGTGCTGGCGCTGGCCGTCTGGATGGCGAAATCGGAGACCAGACTGGCCACGATCGGGCTGGGACTGATCATCGGGGGCGCGATCGGCAATGCCATCGACCGGTTCGCCTATGGCGCGGTGGTCGATTTCGCCCTGCTGCACGTCGAAATCGCTGGCAAGACCTACAACTGGTACGTGTTTAACCTTGCCGATGTCGCCATTGTTGCCGGTGTAGCGGCCCTGCTGTATGACTCTTTCTTCACGGTACCCGCCGCAAAAGCGCCCTGATCCCAGCCGATACGCAAGGCCAAGGGCGATACCAGCGGAACCGCAGCAGGTTTTTTCGGATTCTTGCCGATCCGCCAGATATTTGAACAGGATGAACACGATGCGCGAGACCGAAACCGGTTGGGCTCTGCACACTTCATCGGGCGCCTGGATGCGCGCCCTGCGCCTCACCGCCGTTGCCCTCAGCGTTGGTCTCGTGATGTCCGCAGGCGCCGCACGCGCCCAGGATGCCGAGGAAGAAGACCAGCCGTTCGAGCAGAAGGTCATCAAGCAGATCATGACCGGTCTCGGCGGTACCAATATGGAAAACACCGGGATCGATTATCGTGAGCGCTCGCCGCTGGTGGTGCCGCCGAAGATCGACCTGCCGCCGCCGGATGCCAAGGGCCCTGCGCCTGTCGCGAACTGGCCGAAGGATCCCGACGTGCAGCAGCGCCGCGCAGCCGCCGCCAACGCCAAGACCGGACGTCCGGAAGAAGTGCTGGAAGCCGCGCGTCCGTTGACCCCGCGAGAGATGGCGCCGAAGCGCGCACGTGGCGCCTCGTCCGCCGTGGACAATTCCTCGCCAGGCGATCCGAACAAGAACATCGTGCTGAGCCCGAAGCAGCTCGGCTATGAAGGCGGACTGTTCAAGAACATGTTCGGCAGCAACAAGGGTGAGACCGCCGAATTCAAGGGCGAGCCGACACGCGAGTCGCTGACCCAGCCGCCGGCCGGTTACCAGACGCCTGCCTCGGGCTATGCCTATGGCACCGGGCCGAAGGAAACCATGAAGAACGATTACAACATCAACCCGATGACGGGTAAGTTCTGATCGCAGCGCTCCCTTTGCGCTGCCATTCCAAAGACGTCCTTTCACTGCGATCAGCCTGCACGTGCGGATGTGTCCCGCGCGATGGCTTGGTCATGCCTTTCTCTTTGCTTTCTTCCCCCATGCTTTGGAGCTGTTAGCCCCGCCATGACCTCTTCATTCCGACTTGCCGTACGATCCGTCGCAGTCGTCGCTTTGCTGCTGACTCCCGCCCTCGCCATATCGGGCGCCCGCGCACAGACAGTGACGGCGAAACCGCCAACCACGTTCAAGCTCGATAACGGCATGCAGGTCGTGGTGATCGAGGATCACCGCACGCCCGTCGTGACGCAGATGATCTGGTACAAGGTCGGCTCGGCCGACGAGACGCCGGGCAAGTCAGGCTTGGCGCATTTCCTCGAACATCTGATGTTCAAGGGCACCGCGAAACATCCGGTCGGTGAGTTCTCGCAGACCGTGCAGCGCGTCGGCGGCGAGGAGAACGCTTTCACCTCGACCGACTATACCGGCTACTACCAGCGCATCAGCAAGGACCAGCTCGGCAAGATGATGGAATTCGAGGCCGATCGCATGACCGGCCTGGTGCTGAAGGACGAGAACGTGCTGCCCGAGCGCGACGTCGTGCTGGAAGAATACAACATGCGCGTCGCCAACAGCCCGGATGCTCGGCTGTCCGAGCAGATCATGGCTGCGCTCTATCTCAACCATCCCTATGGCCGCCCGATCATTGGCTGGCATCAGGAGATCGAGAAGCTCGACCGCGAGGATGCGCTCGCCTTCTACAAGCGCTTCTACGCCCCCAACAATGCGACGCTGATCATCGCCGGCGATGTCGACCCGACGGAGATCCGCCCGATGGTGGAGCGCACCTATGGCGTGGTCCCGGCACAGCCGGCGATCCCCGAACGCCGCATGCGCCCACAGGAGCCGACGCCCGCCGCGCCGCGCACGGTGACGCTCTCCGATCCGCGTGTCGAACAGACAAGCCTGCGCCGCTACTATCTGGTGCCATCGGCCACCACCGCTGCGGCCGGCGAGAGCCAGGCACTCGATGTGCTCGGTCAGTTGATCGGCGGCGGCGCGAACTCATATCTCTACCGCGCCCTCGTCATCGACAAACAGCTCGCGATCAATGCCGGTGCCAGCTACCAGGGCACGGCACTCGACAGCGCACAGTTCATGATTTCAGCCTCGCCGAAGCCGGGCGCTGAATTCGCCGATATCGAAAAGACCATCGACGCTGTGATCGCCGACCTCGCAACCAACCCGGTGCCGGCTGCCGACCTCGAACGCGTCAAGACGCAGCTTGTCGCCGAGGCCACCTATGCGCAGGACAGCCAGGCCTCACTGGCGCGCTGGTACGGCGCGGCACTCACCACGGGCCTCAGCGTCGAGGACATCCGTAGCTGGCCCGACCGCATTAAGGCGGTCACCGCCGAACAGGTGCGCGCAGCCGCGCAGACCTGGCTCGACAAGAAGCGCTCGGTCACCGGCTATCTGGTCAAGGATACATCTGCGCCGAAGCGCGAGGAGAAGCGGTCGTGAGCATCATCTTCAACGCCGGCCGCCTCGGCATTGCCGTCGCTACCGCCTTCTCACTCGTCACCCTGACGGTGACGCCATCTTTCGCCGCGGCCAAGGTGCAGCGGCTCGTGACGCCAGGCGGCATCGAAGCCTGGTTCGTGCAGGATGCAACCGTTCCCCTGATCGCAATGGAATATGCGTTCGGCGGCGGTGCGGCACAGGATCCGAAGGATAAATCCGGCACCGCCAACATGGTGGCCAGCCTGATGGACGAAGGCGCGGGCGATCTCGATTCCACGACCTTCCGCGATCGCATGGAACGCCGCGCCATCGAGCTCAACTTCAACGCCCAGCGCGATTACCTGCGTGGCTCGCTGCGCATGCTGAAAGAGCATCGCGACGAGGCGTTCGACCTCGCCCGCCTCGCTTTGACGTCGCCACGCTTCGATGCCCCCGATGTCGAGCGCATCCGCGCGCAGATCATGTCCGGCCTGCGCCGCGAAACCTCGAACCCGAATTCGCTGGCGACGCGCAAGTTTCTGCAGGTGGCATTCGGCGACCATCCCTATAGCCGACCGTCCAACGGCAGCCTGACCGACGTGCCGACCATCAATGTCGATGACATCAAGGCCTACAAGCAACGTATCGTCGCGAAGGACACGCTGAAGATTGCCGTGGTCGGCGACGTCGATTCCGATACGCTCGCGACATTGCTGGACAAGACCTTCGGTGGCCTGCCCGCCAAGGCGACACTGACGCCGATCCCGGAAGTCACGGCAGCCAAGCCGCCGCAGAAGGAATCCGTGACGCTGGACGTGCCGCAGACGGTCATCACCTTCGGCAGCCCGGGCGTCAAACGCGACGATCCGAATTTCATGGCCGCCTATATCGTCAATCACATCCTCGGCGGCGGCACGCTGTCGTCGCGGCTGTATCACGAAGTGCGCGAGAAGCGCGGCCTGGTCTATTCCGTCAGTGGTTCGCTGCTGTGGATGCAGCATTCCGGCATCTATATCGGCAGCACCGCGACTCGCGCCGACCGCGCCACCGAGACGGTCGATACCGTGACCAGCGAAGTGAAACGCATGGCCGAGCAGGGTCCGACCCAGCGCGAGCTGGATGAGGCCAAATCCTATCTCAAGGGTTCGCAGATGCTGGCGCTCGACACGTCGTCGAAACTGGCCGGCGCGCTGCTGCAATATCAGCTCGACAAACTGCCGATCGATTACATCGAGAAGCGCAATGCCGTGGTCGATGCCGTGACGCTGGACCAGGCCAAGGCGGCAGCGAAGAAGCTGTGGGCGGATGGCCTGCTGACCGTCGTCGTCGGCCGCGCGCCGCAGGCGGCCGCAGCGCCGGTGGCCCCGGCACCGAAGGCAAACTGAGGCGCCGCCGTGCGGATCGCGGTGATCGGTGCCGGCGCAGTTGGCTGCTACTACGGCGCCAAGCTGCTGCGCGCCGGTCATGACGTGACATTGGTCGGACGCCAGACCCATGTCGACGCCATCAATGCGCACGGCCTTCGGTTCGAGAGTGCCGAGTTCGACGGTTTCATTCCGGCGAAGGCGGTGACGCAGATCACCGATCTCGCGCCGCCGGATCTCGTTCTGTTCGCCGTGAAGTCCGGCGATACGGACAGCTCGGCAACAGCGCTGAAGCCTGTGCTCAAGCCCAACTCCATCGTGCTGAGCCTGCAGAACGGCGTCGACAATCCCGAGCGCCTGCGCGCCATCCTTAGCCAGCCGGTGATCGCTGCAGCCGTCTATGTGGCCTCCGAGATGCCGGCCGCCGGTCATGTGAAGCACAATGGCCGCGGCGAGTTGATCATCGGCGCATCGCCCGAGAGCGAAAGGCTGGCGAAGCTGCTGTGCGACGCCGGCGTGCCGACCACCGTCGCCGGCGACATCGACGCGGTGCAGTGGTCGAAGCTCATCAACAATTGCGCCTATAATGCATTATCGGCGGTGGCCGGGATTGCCTATGGCGAGATGTTCAAGGTCGAGGGCGTGCCTGACATCGTGACCGATGCCGTTACCGAGTGCCTGGCGGTGGCACGCGCCTGCGGCGTATCGCTTCCCGCCGACCTCCTGGACAAGACGCTCGCCCTCGCGGCCAGCATGCCGCTTCAACAATCCTCGACGTCGCAGGATCTCGCGCGTGGCAAGCCGTCGGAGATCGACTTCCTCAACGGCTTCATTGTCCGGAAAGGCGCCGAGCACAGCATTCCGACGCCGACCAACCATGCGCTGCAGGTCATGGTGAAGCTGGTCGAACGCAGTGGATCGCGGCGCGCCTAGCGGCGCTTCACTGGCTTCGGTGGATCCCAGAGCCGGAAGCCGCCTTTGAACGCATTCGCGTTGTCGCCGCGCCGGATCTTGTGCGGGAGTTTGTCGAGCATCTCCACATTGCCACCGCCGAGCACCGTATAGTCGGGCTCCAGCGCAGCCGTCAGATCAGCAACGACATCAGCCACGCGCTGCCGCCACTTCTTCTTGCCCAGCCGCTTCAGGCCGGCTGCGCCGACATAATCCTCGAATGTCTTGTGACGATAGGGCAGATGACCGAGCTCCATCGGCTCGGACAGACCATCGATGATCATGGCCGCACCCAGTCCGGTGCCGAGGCCGAGAAACAGCATCCGGCCGCCATCATAGCTGCCGACGGCCTGCATCATGGCGTCGTTTACGAGTTTGATGGGCTTACGGAATGCCCGCTCGAAATCGAACCCTTTCCAGCCCGCACCGAGATTGTGTGGCTCCTTGAGCGGACGATTGCCGGCCACCGGACCGGGATAGCCGGCAGAGACGACGTCATAGCGCCAGTCTTTGGTCAGTGCCTTGACCTTGCGCACCATTTCCTTCGCGGACAGGTCCGGACCGGATTCGAATTCGCGTTTGATCCCTTCACGGCTGGTCATCACCTTCACATGGGTACCGCCGATATCGATGGTGAGAATATTGCGAGGGGTCTTGGTCATGAGACGTCCGGATTGACTGATGGTGCAACGATAAGCCTCGGCAGGGCGCCAGTTCCAGCATTGCCGCTATGTCCCGGGCATATCTTTGCGATCTGCGATCAAGCGCACGGGTGCACCAAGCAAAACGCGGTATCCTGTGCTACGGAGACAGAATGCTGCTCCGGATCACCCGCTCCATCGCCATCGACGAAGACGACATCGATATCGTCTTCGTCCGCGCGTCCGGACCTGGCGGGCAGAACGTCAACAAGGTCTCCACCGCCGCGCAATTGCGCTTCGACAGCCGCAAGCTGGCGCTGCCGGAGGATACCGCAATCCGGCTGCGCACCCTCGCCGGCCAGCGCATGACCAAGGACGGCGTGATCGTGATCCACGCCCAGCGTTTCCGCACCCAGGAGCGCAACAAGGCCGACGCCATCGAGCGGCTGGTGGAGCTGATGCAGGAAGCCGCCTTCCGGCAGGCGCCGCGGCGGGCCACCAAACCGACGCTGGGCTCGAAGATGCGCCGCCTCGACGGCAAGAAGCGCCGCAGCGACGTCAAGGCCGGCCGCGGCGGGCGTTTCGACGACTGAGCGGCGCCCCACACAACAAGCCAGACCACTTTTTCCAGGAATTTCCCGATGGCCAAACCCGTTCATTCGATGATCCGCGTGCTCGACGAAGCACGCGCACTGGATTTCTACAAACGCGCTTTTGGCTTCGAGATTGCCGAGCGCATCGCATTTCCCGACTTTGCGCTGATCTATCTGCGCCATCCCTCCTCGCCCTTCGAGCTCGAATTGACGGTGAATTTCGACCGTACCGAGCCCTATGTGCTGGGCGACGGCTACGGCCATCTCGCGGTTGTCGTGGACGACGTGGCCGCGGAACATGCCCGCTTCGAGGGCGAGAAGCTTGCGCCCGGTCCGCTGCGCGATTTCAAACATGAGGGCCGCACGCTGGCGCAATTCTTCTTCGCCACCGACCCCGACGGCTACAAGATCGAGGTGATCCAGAAAGGCGGCCGATTCGCTTAAAGCGTTTTCGAGCGAAGTGGATACCGGTTCGCGTCCAGAAAACGCGTCAAAACAAAAAGCCAGAACCGGGGAAAAGCGGGCTGCGGCGGGGACATCGGGCGCCCGGGGCCATAGAATGGCGCTTGAGGTTCCCTACATAATCCCGACCCATCACCACGCCCCGAGATCCATGCCCGTTCGCCAGCTCCCAGAAACCATCGTCAACCGCATCGCCGCCGGCGAGGTGGTGGAGCGGCCGGCCAGCGTGGTGAAGGAGCTGGTGGAGAATGCCATCGATGCCGGCGCCTCCCGGGTCGAGATCTTCACCGATGGCGGCGGACGAAGGAAGATCGCCATCACCGATGACGGCGGTGGCATGACCCATGGCGACCTCACGCTTGCCGTAGACCGCCACGCCACCTCGAAGCTCGATGACGAGGACCTGCTGCAGATCCGCACGCTTGGCTTTCGCGGCGAGGCGCTGCCCTCCATCGGCTCTGTGGCACGACTGAGCATCACCACACGCCACGCAAGCGAACCACATGCCTGGTCGCGCACCGTTGATGGCGGCGAGAAATCGCCGATCGCCCCCGCCGCGCTGTCGCAGGGCACCCGCGTCGAGGTCAGCGATCTCTTCTACGCGACCCCTGCCCGGCTGAAATTTCTCAAGACCGACCGCACCGAGGCCGAGGCGATCCGCGAAGTGGTGCGCCGCCTTGGGATGGCGCGGCCGGACATCGCCTTCACCATGGCCGGCGAGGAACGCGCGCCGGTGACATGGGCGGCGGCGCTGCCCGGTCCGGCCGGGCAGTTGACGCGGCTCGGCGATATTCTCGGGCCTGAGTTTCGTCTCAGCGCCATCGAAGTGCGCAGCGAACGCGAAGGTGTGGTGGTCGAAGGTTTTGCGGCCGCGCCATCGCTGACCCGCGCCAATGCGCTCGGGCAGTATCTGTTCGTCAATGGCCGTCCGGTCCGCGACAAGCTGATCATCGGCGCAGTGCGCGCGGCCTATTCCGATTATCTGCCGCGCGACCGCCATCCGGTCGTCGCGCTGTTCGTCACGCTCGACCCAACGGAGGTCGATGCCAATGTGCATCCGGCCAAGACCGAGGTGCGTTTCCGCAATGCCGGGCTGGTGCGCGGGCTGATCGTGCATGCTTTGAAAGAAGGCCTGGCTCGCGAAGGACGCCGCACCGCGGCCAATAGCGACGGCGCCGTGCTGGACTCGTTCCGCCCCAACTTCGCCCCGAATTTTGCGCCGCGCCCGAATGCGAACTGGGACTGGCAGCGCTCGCCGGCCTATCCGGTCAATCCAACGCCGGGCTTCGATGGTTCGGCGGCGTTTGCCGAACGCAGCCAGGCGGCTTTCGATGTCGGCACGCCCACGGCCGATGTGCGTTTCGAAGAGACGCCGCAGACCGATCTGGTCGACCGGCCGCTCGGTGCGGCGCGCGCGCAGGTGCATGAGAACTACATCATCGCGCAGACCCGCGACGGCATGATCGTGGTCGATCAGCACGCCGCACATGAACGTATCGTCTATGAGCGGCTGAAGGCATCGCTCGCCGCCAATGGCGTGCAACGACAGATCCTGCTGATCCCCGAGATCGTCGAACTCGACGAAGCGATCGTGGAGAAGCTTTTCGATCGCGCCGAGGAACTTGCGAGCTATGGCCTCGCCATCGACAGTTTCGGCCCCGGCGCCATCGCCGTCCGCGAAACGCCTTCATTGCTGGGCAAGACCAATGCCGCATCGCTGCTGCGCGATCTCGCCGAACACATGGCCGAATGGGACGAAGCGCTGCCGCTGGAGCGCCGCCTGCTGCATGTGGCCGCGACCATGGCCTGCCACGGCTCAGTGCGCTCAGGCCGCCGCCTGCGGCCCGAGGAAATGAACGCCCTGCTGCGCGAGATGGAAGACACGCCGAATTCCGGCCAGTGCAATCACGGCCGGCCGACTTATGTCGAGCTGAAGCTCAGCGATATCGAGAAGCTGTTCGGGCGACGATAGACCCCTCAGCCGTCATTGCGAGCGCAGCGAAGCAATCCAGAGCCGCAAGCGAAGACTGGATTGCCGCGTCGCTTCGCTCCTCGCAATGACGTGGACGGGCTGGTGCTCGACTCACGTATATTTGGGATCGCGTTCCAGGAGCTCGATCGACACGCCCTGCGGCGCGCGGATGAAGCAGATGCGCAGGCCGGGCTTCAGCGTATGCGGCTCCTTGGTGAACTCCACGCCCTTGGCCTTCAGCGACGCAGCCACCGCGTCGATGTCCTTCACCTTCAGGCCGAAATGGTCGAGGCCCTGATAGGGCGTCACGGGCGGCGGGTTGACGCCCATCTCCGGCGTCACCGGGGCGAGAAAGATCATGCCGCCACCAAGCCTGATATCGATGCGGCCGGGGGCACGCAGGATCTCGGCGCCGAGCATGTCAGCAAACCACTGCGCTGTGGCTTCGGTGTCCGGCGTGCGGATATGGACGTGATCCCAAGTGTATTCGATCGCAGACATCGGCGGCTCCTTTTGACGTCTTCTTACACAGATCGCAGAAATGTAAACTCGGTATCGTCATAGGCGCGGCGCTCGAGTTCTTCAAACCCGTCCGGCGCCGCAAAGGCAGCATCCTTCGCCTCTTCCACCACCAGCAAAGCGCCCGGCGTCAGCCAGCCACCATCGCGCAGCGAGGCCAGCGCCTTTTCGGCAAGCTTCATGCGATAGGGCGGATCGAGGAACACCAGCGAGAACGGCTCGACCGGATGGGCGGGGCCGAGATCGGCGGCATCGCGGCGATACACTTTGGTCACGCCGCCGAGACCCAGCGCCTCGACATTGTTGCGGAGCAAGGCGCGCGCCTCGGAACCGTTATCGACGAACAGCGTGAACTTGGCGCCGCGCGATACGGCCTCGATGCCAAGCGCGCCGGTGCCGGCAAACAGATCGAGCACGCGTGCGTCAGCGATCGGACTCTCGTAAGCGTGGATCAGGATATTGAACAACGACTCGCGCAATCGATCCGCCGTGGGACGGATCGCCTGCGTCGTGGGCGACGCGATGTTGCGGCCTTTCAGCCGGCCACCGACGACACGCATCAGATGCCTCGTTTGAAAAGTGGCAAAGCCACCGCAGGTGTAGCGTGGTCCCCTCCCCCCTTGCGGGGGAGGGTGGCGCGAAGCGCCGGGAGGGGGGTGAGCCACAAACGTCGGAGCTCCGGGTTACCCCCCTCCCCGACCCTCCCCCGCAAGGGGGGAGGGAGCACAACTGCCGTCGCGATGTACATCGTATTTCTCTTTGACTTCTCTTACGCGTCCCGCGGCTTCAGATCGCGCTTGCCGTGATAGCCGCGCTTCGGCTTCTTCGGCGGGCCACCGAAGGTGGCCGCGTCCTCGTTGCGGGCACGCGACTCTTCCGAGCCGGCGCGCTGCACGAGAATGCGACGGCCCTTGCGGTCTTCCACCGTGGAGCGCTTCAGAACCGGCTTCTTCACGATCACCGGGTCGAGCGACACATCGCCCTTGCTCGGCAGTTGCCGACCGAAATCGGCGCCGGAGGCATCCGCGATCTTCTCGCCGAGCTGCTCGCGCAGCACGCGGGTCTTCACTTCATCGACCTCGCCTTCCTCGATTTCACCGAGCTGGAACGGGCCGTAGGAAATGCGGATCAGGCGGTTCACCTCGAGACCGAGATGCGCCAGCACGTTACGTACTTCGCGGTTCTTGCCTTCGCGGATCGCGAACACAATCCAGACATTGGCGCTCTTGTCGCGCTCCAGTGTCGCATCGATCGAGCCATATTTGACGCCGTCGACCTCGACGCCGTTCTTGAGCTCGTTGAGCTGCGCCTGCGTGACTTCGCCATGGGCACGCACGCGATAGCGGCGCAGCCAGCCCGTCTCCGGCAGTTCGAGCGTGCGCGCGAGGCCGCCGTCATTGGTGAGCAACAGCAGGCCTTCGGTGTTGAAATCGAGCCGGCCGATGGAGATCAGGCGCGGCAGGCCCTCTGGCAGATGATCGAACACCGTCGGCCGTCCCTCGGGATCGGCATGGGTCGTCATCAGGCCGCGCGGCTTGTGATACAGGAACAAGCGCGTGCGCTCCGGCGCCGGCAACGGCTTGCCATCGACGGTGATCACATCGTTGGTGCTGACGTCCAGCGCCGGCGAGTTGATGACGCGGCCATTGACGGCAACACGGCCCTGCGTGACCCATTCCTCGGCATCGCGGCGCGAGCACAGGCCCGCGCGCGACACGACCTTGGCGATACGCTCGCCGGCCTTCTTGGCCGCGGGAACGCGCGCCGGGCGGCGCGCTTCCGGATCGCGCTCGCGATATTCACCACGGCCGCCGAATGCAGGACGCTTGGCGAAAATCCTGCTGTCGTCCTCATTCTCGCGACGCGGACGCTCGTCGCCGTCGCGAGCCTCGCTGCGACCATGCTCCTGCCAGTCGGTGCGGCCACGCGGCTCGCGCGGACGATCGAAGCTTGGACGGTCCTCACGCGGACGCGAGAAACGCGGACGTTCGCTGTCGCCGCGCTCCGGACGATCTTCACGCGGGCGTTCGAATTTCGGCCTGTCGAATTTCGGACGATCGAAATTGCGCGCGCCATCGCGCGGCGGACGCGCGCTGCGGCTGCCGCGATCATCCGAACCGCCTTCGCGCTTCTGCCAGGGTTTCTGCTCGCTGCGATCAGGGCCGCGCTCGAAATCACGCCCACCACGATCGTTGCGATCGGGACGATCGCCAAAGCTCTTGCGCGGGCCACCGCGATCCGGCGCACCACGGGAGAATTTCTTGTCGCCGCCAAACTTCTTCTCGGCGCTGAAGGGCCGGTCGCCGCGCGGACGATCACCGTCACGCGAGGGGCGCGGGCTGAACGGACGATCGCCTTGCGGACGATCGTTGCGATCACCTTGCGGGCGATCACGCTGTGGGCGATCGTTGCGATCGCCTTGCGGACGATCAAAGCGCGGCCGCGGACGGTCACCGTCGCCGCCGCGGAAACCTTCGCCGCGCGGCGTATAGGGGCGTTTCTCACCGCCGCCATCGCGCGGCGCGTAGGGCTTCCGCTCACCGAACTTCTTGTCGGAGAAACGTCCGGCCGGACGCGCATCGCCGCGATCACCACGCGGGGCGCGGTCATCCCTGTTGAAATTCGGACGGTCGCCACGCGGTGCTTCTCCGCGCGGGCTGTAGGGACGTTTGTCGCCGCCAACGGCGCGCGGGGAATACGGACGCTTCTCGCGGTCACCGAAATCCTTGCGGGGGCCACGATCCGGGCGATCACCGCCACCGCTGCGCGCGGGGCGGTCGTCGCGGTTGAAGCGGGCCGGACGCGCATCGTCACGATCGCGTCGCGGCGCATCGCCGTAGTCACGGCGCGGCGCGCGGTCGTCATCGCGCTTGCCGGCGTAAGGCTTGGCACCAAAAGATTTGCCGCCAGACGGCTTGCCACCGAAAGATCGCTTCTCGCCGCCACCAGCACCGGGCGGCTTCGGGGCATATGTGCCGTCACGCTTGGCGAATTTCTTGTCGGGTCCACGTGCGGCGCCGGAGCGGCCCTTGCCGGCTCCGCCTTTGCCACCGGGTGGCCGGCCGCGCGAGGGGCCGTTGTTTTTGTCGTTGTCGCGGGGCATGAAGGGTCTCACTGCAGCGGAAGCTGAATTGGGTTGAGCGGTGCAGAAACGGTTCGCGGGCCGAAAATGCGCGCTCATTGGGGCGCATTCTCACGCAAAACCAGTATCCACTTTTGCTGAATGCAACTCCGTAGCAGAGTTTTGCGCAGGAAACGAGCCGTTGACCGCACCTTCTTTCATGGATCTGGCGCTGAAAGCGGCCGAAAACGCCGGAAATGCCGGCGAAGTCCCCATCGGCTGCGTCATCGTAGGGAATAACGAGGTGATCGCCACGGCCGGCAACCGCACCCTCCGGGACCGCGACCCGACCGCCCATGCCGAAGTCCTGGCGATCCGGGAGGCCGCTGCCAGGCTCGGCAGCGAGCGGCTGGTCGACTGCGACCTGTATGTGACCCTGGAACCCTGCACCATGTGCGCGGGCGCGATCTCCTTCGCCCGGATCCGGCGGCTGTATTACGGCGCAGCGGATCCGAAGGGCGGCGGGGTCGATTCCGGCGTGCGCTTCTTCGCTTCGCCTACCTGCCACCACGCGCCGGAGGTCTATCCGTCCGTGGGCGAAACCCAGTCCGCCGCGCTGTTACGAGAGTTTTTTAGAGCGCGGCGCTGAGGCTTTGCTGACAGCCAAGCTAACGGGAACGCGGGTCACTTCGTGCCCGTCTTCGTGGATGACGCAGATGTGGCGCTCATGGTCCTGATGCGTCGCCGGCCGGGCGCTGACTTCGTCGGCGATCACATAAGCCTGTGCAATCGCTTCGGCGTCACTGCGCAGCTCCCGACCAGCATGGTCGCGCTGTGTCGTGCCGTTCTTGAGGTCGAAGTAATAGTGCGCCATGGGTACCTCACAGCCCCATCAACGCGTTCCACAACCTTCGGTTCCCCGAGAGGATCACCCGAATACCGTTACTTGCCTTTGCGCTCCCGCGCCACGGCCTGCCAGCCGATGTCGCGGCGGCAGAAACCTTCCGGCCAGTTGATCAGGCCGATCGCCTCATAGGCGCGGCGCTGGGCCTCAGCGACGGTCTTGGCGGAGGCCGTCACGTTGAGGACGCGCCCGCCATTGGCGAGAATCCAGTCGCCGGATGCCTTGGTGCCGGCATGGAAAATCTCGACGCCCTCGATCTTCTCGGCCCGGTCCAAGCCGGCAATGCGCGTACCCTTGTCGTAGTGGCCGGGATAGCCCTTCGTGGCCATCACCACCGTCAGCGCCGGATCCGGGAACCAGCGCAAATCGAAATTCTTGAGCTGCCCGTCACAGCAGGCAATCAGCGCCGGCAGCAGATCCGACATCATACGGACCATCAGCACCTGACACTCCGGATCGCCGAACCGGGCATTGTATTCGACGAGTTTCGGCCCCTGCTCGGTCACCATGACGCCCGCATAGATCACGCCCTTATAGGGCGTCCCCATGGCGCTGAGCGCGCGCAGGGTCGGCATGATCATCTCGTCCATCACCTGCGCGCAGAGCGCCTCGGTCATAACAGGCGCCGGCGAATAGGCGCCCATGCCACCTGTGTTCGGGCCCTTGTCGCCGTCAAAGGCGCGCTTGTGGTCCTGCGCAGTTGCCAGCGCCAACGCGTGCTCGCCATCGCACAGCGCGAAGAACGAGGCTTCCTCGCCCTGCAAGAACTCCTCGATCACGACTTCCGCACCGGCCTCACCGAAACCGCCATCGAACATCATGTCGACCGCGTCCAGCGCCTCGGCTTCAGACATCGCCACCACAACGCCCTTGCCAGCGGCGAGGCCATCGGCCTTGACCACGATCGGTGCGCCCTGGGCCCGGATATAGGCCTTGGCAGACTCTGCATCATGGAAATGGCCATAGGCCGCAGTCGGGATGTTGTTGGCCCGGCATAGTTCCTTGGTGAAGCTCTTCGAGCTTTCCAGTTGGCCGGCGGCTTTACTGGGTCCGAATGCCTTGATGCCGACGGCAGCAAGATCGTCGACGATGCCCGCCGCTATCGGTGCATCCGGGCCGACCACGACGAAATCGACCTTGTTCACCTTGCAGAAATCAATCACGGCCGCATGGTCGGTGATATCCACCGCCACGCATTCGGCCTCCCGGGCGATGCCGGCATTGCCGGGCGCGCACCAGAGCTTGGTCAACAGCGGAGACGCGGCGAGTTTCCACGCCAGCGCGTGTTCGCGACCACCGGAACCAAGGAGGAGAATGTTCATAACCAGCCAGACCAATTGCAATCAAACACGCCCACCATTTAGCACGGCGCGTCGGGACAGCAATCAGTGGTCTGAGTCATCAGCCGGCCAAGCGGCCACCCCATCAAGCGACGGCGACATTTGTTTCCGCGCGATAGCGGCGGATCAAACCCACCGTCCAGCCAAGGAAATAGCCGGCGCACGCCCCTGACACCAATTGACCGATCCGCGGGACGGCAGCACCCGAACCCAGCTTCATCGCGGTTGCGACCGCCACGGCATATTGCAGGAGGAAGACCGATAGGTTGCGGATCAGCGGCAGCCAGCTCCCGGGGCGCAGAATGGTGCCGTCCTGCCGATCGACCGTCATCTCGCCGGGACCGACCCACAGAGCGACGGCCGCCATCACGATTGCCGCTGCCAGCCATGCCCCGATCAGATGCAATTGGCCGCCGGCAAAGATCAGCCGCGACAGCCCCATCAGGAGAAACACCATCGGAACGATCAGCAAACGGCGCAGCTGCGTCTTTCGCGGCCGGAGCGACAGGCTTCCGAGCCAGATCAGTAAGGCCAGCAACGCGAACACCCAGATCGGCGTGTTGGTCAGAATGCGCCACGCGATGTCCATGACAATCTCCCAGGCTTTGCTCTACTTGCCTTCCGCAGTTGCGATGATCTCACGCAAGGTGGCGACGTGCCGCGCGAAGGCGCCACGCCCGGCGGCGGTGGCTGTCACCGTCGTCTGCGGCTTCTTGCCGACGAACGCTTTCTCGACGCTGACATAACCGGCTTTCGCCAGTGTCTCGATATGAGCGCCGAGATTGCCATCGGTGGCGCCGGTCAATTTCTTCAAGCGCGGGAAATCCAGCCCCTGTGCCGGTTGCAGAGCGTTCAGCGCTGCCATGATCTTGAGCCGCAGAGGCTGATGGATGATGTCGTCGAGTTCGGCCATGTCAGCTACGCCGCATCCAGAGGCCACCGAGCAACAGGCCGCCGCCATTGACGACAGCCATCCAGAGCGTGAACCATGGTCCGGCCAGGAAGTAACCGAGCAACGTCAGCGCGATCACGCTCATGCCGATGACGACAAAGACGCGGCCGAACCAGAACCCTGTCATCACGTAAGGCAACATGAAGTAGGTCGTCCAGAACGCGCCGATCTGCCGCGGCGCCATGTTCCCGAAAACGATGCTCCACAGACAGCCAAAAGCCACGAACGCGATAAACGCTGCCGTTGCTCGGGCGTCGAAGGTGCTGACGCCTTCGCGCTTCTTGTTGAGTGCCCCGATGACGATCGCGCAGATGACACCCGCGACAATGACGACCGACCAGATGACGGGAGCCGCAGCAGGCGCAAAGAACGAGAGCAGATAACCGATAAAAGTCGCAACGCCCCATAGAATGAGCATTGTGCTGGCGTGCCGATAGAACACCGACTGCCGGACCAGCCGACTGAGGCTTTCGATCTCCATCAACGCAGCGCTGGCTTCCTGGCTGTTGATCACTGTGTCACCTCGTTGCGAGATCGTCGGCGACGACGGCGACGAAACTTGCCGTGCTGACGACGTCCATATGATTTGCGTTGTCGAGGACGCGCACGTCGATATTGGCCTTCGACTGCATCGCCTCGCGATATTTGTCGGCGAACATCAGCTCGTCATTGCGCCCGGCGATGACCGATATGGGTCCATTCGCCGGATCGAGATCGAGGCGATAGTCACGATGCGTGCCAAAATTCTGCAGCAGCCGAAATGAATATTCGGACGTCAGAATGCGTGTCGACCCCGGTTGCACGGCAAAGGCAACCACCGGGAGCTGCGAACAGCACGTCACCCCGAATGACTGCAGCACACTCAGCGCGATGATGCGCGGCACATTCGGACTGGCCCATCCGCCTGCGTTCTCGCGTGTGGATGGCGACTTCAGGCCGAGATAGGGTGACAGCAGAACGGTGCGTGCGAAAAGCCCCTGATTGGCAGACCCTGCCACGCGCAGCGCAAACCCGCCGCCCGACGAATGCCCGGCGAGCGTCAGTGGCGACGCCAGCCCCTGCCCGCGCAAATGGCCGACGAGATCTGCGAGATCATCGTCGAGCTGCCCGAGATAGGCGATATCGCCGCGGGTCCCCGACGCGCCATGGCCGCGCATGTCGGGAGCGATGCTTTCGACGCCCCGCGCGGCAAGCGCTTTCGCGAGAGCGTGCACCGCTATGCTCGATCCCGACGAGCCATGAATGAGCAGTGCGGCACGGTTCACGGACGGTCCGGATGGCGTGTAGCGCCGGTAGGCCAGATTCGAGCCGTCTCTCGCCTGGAAATACTGCAGTGGCGGAACGTCCCCGCGATACGCACTGCGCGCCGTGTCCGCAATGGAGGCCAGTGCCTTGGGCCGGGAAACCGGCACCGCAATCATGCCGGCCAGCACCAGGGCCGCCAGACCCACCGCAGCAAGGAGCCAAACGATGCCACGCACCGCGAAGGTCAATATCGACGCCATAATACCCGCCATTCTCTGAATACAGATTACTCTGTATAACAGAGTTATCTGCAAATCAATATCTGATTGGCGTTTTGCGACCGACATCCCTACTTTGCGACCATCCTGAAAGCCGAGATTCGATGCCCAAAGCCGCCGCCCCCCTCACCAATTCCCCCGAATTCACCGTCTCCGAGCTGTCCTCAGCCCTGAAACGGACGGTGGAAGACACATACGGGAATGTGCGGGTGCGCGGCGAAATCTCGGGTTTTCGCGGGCCGCATTCGTCCGGCCACTGCTATTTCTCGCTCAAGGACGAGAGCGCCAAGATCGAGGCGGTGATCTGGAAGGGCGTCCATGGCCGGATGCGGTTCAAGCCGCAGGAAGGCCTTGAGGTCATCGCCACCGGCAAGCTGACCACCTATCCAGGCTCGTCGAAATACCAGATCGTCATCGAGGCCATCGAGCCCGCCGGCGTCGGCGCGCTGATGGCGCTGATGGAAGAGCGCAAGCGCAAGCTCGGCGCGGAAGGCCTGTTCGACGAAGCGCGCAAGCAGCTGCTGCCATGGCTGCCGGAGGTGATCGGCGTGGTGACGTCGCCGACCGGCGCGGTCATTCGCGATATCCTGCATCGCCTTGAAGACCGTTTCCCGCGCCGCGTACTGGTCTGGCCGGTGAAAGTTCAGGGCGAAGGTTCGGCTGAGCAGGTCGCGGCCGCGATTCATGGCTTCAATGCGCTGCCGGCGGGCGGCGCCATTCCGCGGCCGGATCTGCTGATCGTCGCGCGCGGCGGCGGCTCGCTGGAAGACCTGTGGTCGTTCAACGAAGAGATCGTGGTGCGTGCTGCCGCCGAGAGCATGATCCCGCTGATCTCGGCCGTGGGCCACGAGACCGACATCACGCTGATCGATTTCGCCGCCGACAAGCGCGCGCCGACGCCGACAGCCGCTGCCGAAATGGCGGTGCCCGTGCGCGCCGAACTGATGGTGGAGATATCCGGCTTCGAGCGCCGCATGATGCTGTGCTGGCAGCGCGGCCAGGAATCCCGCCGCAACGAACTACGCGCCGCGGCGCGTGCCCTGCCGGATCTCAGCGAATTGCTCGCGATTCCGCGCCAGCGTCTCGATGGCGCAACCGCATCGCTGCCGCGCGCTCTGAAAGCAAATACACACGCGCATCATCGCCGCTTCGCGCAGGCCAGCGCCGGGCTGACGCTGCGCGTGCTGCGCGCGCAGATCGCCCACGCCACGCAGCGACTGACGGTATCGGGTGAACGCTTGAGCCTCTCCGCGCGTGCACTGCTTCGGCAGCGCCGCGATCGCTTCACTGGCCTTGAAGCACGATTGAAGGCCTCCAAGCTCGCCAATGCGCAGGCGCAGCGCAATGCCATCACCCGCGATCGGGAGCGCGCTCTGCGCCTTGCCGAACGCGCGCGCCGTGCATTGACGACACTGGTGCAGCGCCAGCAGGCGCGCGTACAGGCGTCGAGCCAGCTGCTCGGTGCCCTCTCCTATCGCAGCGTGCTGGCCCGCGGCTTTGCGCTGGTGCGCGACGAGCAAGGCGCGGCACTGCATGCCGCCGCCACTGTCGGAGCCGGCGCCCGCCTGAGCATCGAATTCGCCGATGGCCGCGTCGGCGTGACTGCCGATGGCGACCGCCCGGCACCTGCCCCGCGCGAGGCCAAGCCTGCGTCGCCGGCCGCGCCGAAAAAGGCGACGAAAATCGATCAGGGCAGCCTGTTCTAGAGGTTGCGCGGCCGCCTTTATTGGGCGACGCCGCGGCCCTATTTATGCTACGAGATGACGACATTCAGGGCCGGTGACCGATCCGGCAAGACGACTTAGTGACGATCCAGGAGACCAGCCGTGCTGAACAAATTTGGCCCCTCGGGCCACGGCGAAGCCCAGTTGCAATATCTCGACGGCGATTTCCGCGTGGTGTCGCCCGGCACCTATGTGACTTGCGCCATCACAGGCGAACGCATTCCGCTGGATGAGTTGAAATACTGGAGCGTCGATCGGCAGGAAGCCTATGCGGTGCCGAATGCGGTGCTGGCGCGGCATTATCCGGACGCCGTGAAGGGTCAGAAATAAGCTCGTATCGGTCGTTCCGTAGGTGAGTACGCTTCGCTTCGCCCACCTTACATTCTGAGCGTCTTCACTCTTGCCCGATTGAGCTTCTCGACCACGAAAGCCTGCAGCGCCGTCTTGTCCTCGAAGGCCAGCGTGACGGCGAATGGTACGATCTCCGCTGCGGCCGGCATGCTGCTGAGTTTGACGACATCCTTCTCCGTCGTCACCAGAACTAGCCCATCACGCTTTGCTTGTGCGACCAGCGCATCGATCTCACCGAGCGCATACGGGTGGTGATCGGCGAAGGCCTTCTCCACAGCCACGTCCACATCTGCATGACGCAACGTGCGAAAGAAGCGTTGGGGATCGCCGATTCCCGCAAAGGCCAGCACGCGCTTGCCGCGCAGGGCAGTCACTGACGTCTCGGCTGGCACGAGGCGCGCCGTCAATACCGGACCGCCCTGGCCCGCGACCAGCGCGGCAACGCCCGTCGCTGCAACACCATCGCCGATCACGACCAATGCATCGGTGCGTGCGATCTGCAGATCGAGCGGCGCGCGCAAAGGTCCCGCGGGCAGCACACGGCCATTGCCGAGACCGCGATTGCTGTCGATCACAATGAACGACGCATCCTTGGCGATAGCCGGATTCTGAAAGCCGTCATCCATCACGATCACGCTGGCGCCGGTCGAGCGCGCCAGCGCGGCGCCTGCGACGCGATCCCCGGAGATCACCACCGCCACCCGCCGTGCCATCATCAGCGGTTCGTCGCCGACATCTGCCGCCCCATGCCTCGACGGATCGACTTTCACCGGGCCGCGCAACTTGCCGCCATAGCCGCGGCTGAGCACCACCGGCGTCTCGCCGAGATCGCGCAGCACGTGTACCAATGCCAATGTCGTCGGTGTCTTGCCGGCACCGCCGACGTGATAATTGCCGACGCAAAGAACGGGAATGCCGACATCGACGCCCTTGCGGGCCATGCGGCTGCCTGCGATCTCGCCATAGATGGCGCCAAGCGGCATCAGCAGACGCGACAACCATGTCGATGGCGGCCGCCAGAACGCCGGCTCACGCATCCTGCGCTCCCGCTTCGAGCCGGAGCTGCATCAAATAAGGCTCCAGCGCATGCAGGGTGCGGTCGAGCGCACCGCCAAGCCGTTCAACCACGCGCTGCCCGGCCTCGATCGCGGCATCGCGCGCTGCCTCGTTGCCGAGCATCTGGCCGAGCTGTTTCACCAATTGCTCGGAGGAGTCGGCGAGCTTCGCGCCGCCGGCGCCATCCAGCGCCTCGTAGACGTCGGTGAAATTGAAGACATGCGGACCATGCACCACGGACGCACCGAGCTTCACGGCTTCGATCGGGTTCTGCCCACCATGCGGCACCAGCGAGCCGCCGATGAACACCACCGGCGACAGACGATAGAACAGGCCGAGTTCGCCCATGGTGTCGGCGACATAGATATCAGTGCCTGCATGCGGCAACTCCTCGCGCGAGCGCAAGGCAACCTGCGCACCTGCCACCGTAATCATCTGCGCGATATCTGCGCCGCGATGGGCGTGGCGCGGCACGATGACCGTCAGCAATTTCGGGAAGAAACTTGTCAGCGTCTTGTGGGTCTCGAGGATGATTTCTTCTTCGCCGGGATGCGTCGACGATGCGACGATGATGGGGCGACCGCGCGTTACCGCCATGAGCTTGTCCAGCTTCACGGCGTCGCCCGGCGGCGCCTGCACGTCGAGCTTCAGATTGCCCGTGACGACGACGCTGCGCGACCCCAATGCGCTGAAGCGCTCGGCGTCAGTTTCGGACTGCGCCAGGCAAATCTCGAAACGGCCGAGCAACGCGCCGATGGTCGCCGAGAATTTCTGCCAGCGCGGGAACGAACGCTGCGACATGCGCGCATTGATCAACACCATCGGCAGCCGACGCTTGGCGGCGGAGATGATGAGGTTCGGCCAGAGATCGCTCTCGATGAACAGCGCCAGACTCGGCTTCCAGTGATCGAGGAAGCGCGCCACGAAGCGCGGTGAGTCATAGGGGATGTATTGATGGATGATATCGGTCGGGAATCGCTTGGCGATGATTTCGGCCGAGGTGACCGTGCCCGACGTCAGCAGGATGCGCATGCCCAGCGCGCGCAGCCGCTCGATCAGCGCCGCCGCCGCCAGCACCTCGCCAACGCTGGCGCCGTGAATCCAGACCAGCGGCCCGGCGGGGCGCTCGATCTGCGAGATGCCGCGACGCTCGTCGAGGCGCGCGGGATCTTCCTTGTTGTTCTTCAACCGTTGCCTGATCAGGACGGGCGCAAGCGGCGTCAGCGCCGCCGACAATCTGCGATAGGCGCGCAGCGTGATCGGCAGCGCGTTAGGCACGACGCGCACCTTCCGGCCGACCTACCGCGTCATAGGCACGCTGCGTGGCCTCGTTCAGCGTGGCTTCGAGCTGCAGGCGCAGCGCCTCCATCGTGGCAGCGTCGGCATCGGCAGGAACGCTCAGCGGCTCGCCGCCGACCAGTACGCCGCGACCGAAAGGCAGATTGATCGTGGTGCGGTCCCAGTTGTTGAGCTGCACGTAGCGGCTGGTGGCCATGGCAAACGGCATGATCGGCCGGCCGCTTTCACGCGCCAGCATGATGATGCCCATGCCGGCGACACGCGAACGCTTCGGCACGTCGGCGGTCAGCGCCATATTGATACCGCGCTCCAGCACCCGCACCATCTCCTTGAACGCACCGACACCGCCCTTGCGGTGAAACGCGCCGCCATGATCGCCGGAACCGCGGACGGTGGCGATGCCAAGGCGCTCGGCAGCCAGCGCATTGAACTCGCCGTCGCGATGCTTCGAGATCAGCACCGCGCCGCGATAGTCCTTCTGCCGGATGAACGGCGTCATAAAGTGCTGGCCATGCCAGAACGCCAAGATGACCGGCATCTGCGGCTCGACGATGTCATAGACATCGACGGGATCGAAGGTGAAGGTATTGGTCTTCCAGACCAGACGCAAAAATTCGGCCGCGAGAAACCCCGCGGCGCGCTGAACCCAGCTGCTGCGCAGCGTGTTTCGGAGCAGTCGTTTCAAGCGGTCGGCTTCGCGTCTTGACCCGGATCGAGCAGCCGATGGAGATGGACGATGAAGTAGCGCATGTGGGCGTTGTCGACGGTCTGCTGCGCCTTAGCCTTCCAGGCGACAAATGCCGTCGCGTAATTCGGATAGACGCCGACGACTTCAACCTGGCTGAGATCCTTGAACGTCGTCTCTTTCAGGTTGGTCAGCTCGCCCCCGATGACCAGATGAAGCAGTTGCTGTGGTGTGTCAGACATGAATCCTGTTCCTGCAGCGACCGGCTGCGATCCGATAAGTCAAAGATAGTGGTGCAGCCGGTTAAACCCGGCGGTTCTGGAATTGCTCGACGATGTAAGCATGGCGATCGGCCCCCGCTGCCACCAGCAACCCGTGCGTGACTTCCCGGCGATTATAGAGGATGGGATCGCCCGAAAGCTCGGTCATCCTACCATTCGCTTCGTGCACGATCAAATCTGCGGCGGCCAGATCCCAGTCCCGGCTCTGCCCCCCGGCAAAGGCCGCATCCAGCCGACCATTGGCGATCCAGCACAATCGCAGCGCCAGTGAGCCGATTCGCGGATAAAGCGTGATATCCTGTCTGGGATGGACCATCCGCTCGACCAGAGGTTTCGGGCCCGCCACGCGCGAAAAGTCCATTACGGAACCGGTCGTGGCCCGAACCGGAACGCCGTTGCAGGTGGTGCCCTGCCCCCGGATCGCCAGAAAAAATTCATCTGTGGATGGCGCAAATACCGCGGCCATCACCGGCCGGGCGTCCTCGACCAGCGCGACACAGACACACCAATCCTCGCGACCGGCGAGATAGCTGCGGGTGCCGTCGATCGGGTCAATGATCCAGGTCAGGCGCTTGCCGAGACGAGATTCGTCATCGGCGCTCTCCTCCGAGAGCCAGCCATAGTCGGGCGTCGCCGCGCGAAGCCGCTTCTCGATCAGATCGTTGACGGCGATATCCGCTTCCGAGACGGGGGAGGATTCGCCCTTGGTCCATTTCCTGAGTTCTGTACCGAACATTGCGAGGCCGAGCTCGCCGGCCGCCCGCACGGTGTCCGCCATCAGGGCAACATCGTGCGCGAGCCGTTTGTCTGTGTCGAGATCAGCGTCCGGCAATCGTCAGTCCCTCGACGCGCACGGTCGGTGCGTTGACGCCGTATTTGAAAGTGAGGTCGTTCGCGGGCGTCATCGACTTGAAGATCTCGAACAGATGACCCGCGATGGTGATCTCGCTGACGGCGTAAGTGAGCTTGCCGTTCTCGATCCAGAATCCGCCGGCGCCGCGGCTGTAGTCGCCGGTCACGCCATTGACGCCCGAGCCGATCAGATCGGTGACGTAAAAGCCTTCCTTAATATCGGCGATCAGGTCTTCGGGGCTCACGTCGCCCGCTTCCATATGCAGGTTATAGGCGCCGGGCGATGGTGACGACGACACGCCGCGATGTGCGTGGCCTGTCGTGGTCATGCCGAGTTCGCGCGCGGTCGCGCAATCCAGCAGCCAGGTCGTGAGCACGCCGCCATCGATGATGGCCTGCTGCTTCGTCGCAACGCCTTCCGCATCGAAGGACTGCGAACGCAACCCGCGCACGCGCAGCGGATCGTCGATGATGCGGATATTGCTGCTGAACAGCTGCTTGCCGAGGCTGTCCTTGAGGAACGTGGTCTTGCGCGCGACGGACGCGCCATTGGCGGCACCGATGACGTGACCGACCAGCGAGTTCGAGACGCGCGGATCGTACACCACCGGCACCTTGCAGGTCGGCACCTTGCGCGGATTGGCCCGCGCCACCGTGCGCTCGCCTGCGAGCTTGCCGACGCTCGATGGAGAGTCGAGATCAGACGCATGCAGCGCCGAGGTGAAGGCGTAGTCGCGCTCCATCTTGGTGCCGTCACCAACGATGGCCGTCATCGACACGCCCTGGCTGGAGCGCAGATAGGAACCGTGGAAACCAGTGGAGGTCACCAGCACCATGCCGCCAATGCCGGTCGAGGCCGATGCGCCGCCGGACTTGGTCACGCCCTTCACCGCGAGCGCCGCCGCTTCGGCTTCCACTGCGCGGCGTTCGAGCTCTGTGACCGATGGCACGACGGGATCGAGCAGATCGAGATTTGCAAAGTCGCGCGCAAGCAGCGCTGGATCGGCAAGGCCGACATATTGATCATCGGGTGCGACGCGCGCCATCGCGACAGCACGTTCGGCCAGTTGTGCGACATTGTCGCCGGACATGTCATTGGTGGAGATCACCGCCTGACGGCGACCGACGAACACGCGCAATCCCATATCGTCGCCTTCCGAACGCTCGGAGGCTTCGACCTTGCCGTCACGCACTTCGACGCCATGCGACACGCCGCGCACCGCGACCGCATCCGCGGCATCCGCACCGGCCTTCCTGGCAGCCTCGACGAGACGCTGCGCCAGCGTGGAGAGTACGGACTGATCGAGCAGATCGGAATTGTCGGATTTCGTGGAGACAGACGACGATGCGTTTGGTGAAGAGTTCACGAACAAAATCCCAACATTGAGAGACGATTTCAACAGGTCCGAAGCGGCGATGGCCGCTGTTAGAGATGTGCTTATTTCGCAGGGACTTCAAGCATTTGCCGCGCCGAAAAGGAAAGAATTTCAGGGCTCTCGCAACGGTTCGTCAATCATGCCTGCCAAGCTTCTGTCAATCATGAAGGGCAGTCGGATTCGATTAACCAGCCTTTTTAAGCCGATTCCGAACCGGCTCTGGCAAGGTCTCCCCATCGACCGGGAACATAATTCCGGCGGGGAGATAAAAAGCCGTGAGGCATCAAACAGCGACAGGTGGGGCCCATGCCCCGGGATCGAGCAGCGCATTGCGGCTCGATCCCCATTCACTTCCGGTTCGTTTCGAGGCGCATGATACCCGCGCCGACGGAGCGATCCGCCATATCGAACTGCATCGTACCCGGGTCGTCCTGCATCGCGCCGTCAGCGGCATGCGCATGGCGATCAATGTGCGCGTCAGCGATTTTCTCGGCGTCACCCTGCGCGGTCTCGACGACGGCAAGATGCTGATGCTCGCGCATCGCGATCCTTCACTGTCGATTCCATTGCTGGTCAGTTCGGATCGCGAAGAAATCGACATGGCCTGGCAGATGTGGAGCGAGATCTTCGCGCTTCCGCAATTGCCGGAAGAGAAGACTTACGAACCGTCTCAGCGCCGCCGTCGCCGCAACGCGATTCGCGAGCGCCGCCCGAAATTCCTGGTACGTCGTCGTCCGGGCGGATTGCTCGGTGAAGCCGGTGTCTACAAGGATGAGCGCGAAATCATCGCAAGAGACTAGATCGCGATCGGACCTGATAGATCCAACGCGCCGATTGCGATAAGTAGGTCGGCGCTAAGGTGCGTTTCCGAGGCGTGAGATCAGTGCGTCAGCTCGCTGCTTGAAGTTCTGCGCGACCTTTTCGCCACTGTTGACGCGCATCTTGACAATGGAGGCCATTCGAAGCGCTTCGGCGTCATGACCTTCACCCAGTTCGACTTCTGCCAATCCAATGAGAAACATCAAATTATCGGGCTGTAACCCGTAGGCTTTTCTCAAGGGTCCAATAGCGTCGTGCTGACGCCCATTCTTGCGTAAATTCTCTCCGTAATCGAATTGCAGGAACGCACTTCGTGGTACAGTCGCCACGCCAGTAAAAAGTGTGTCGCTTGCTTCCTTGGATTGGCCCAGGCTGCTGTAGATATTTGCCAAAGCGCGATACGCAAAGACGTTGGACCGGTCGAGGCGCAGGCCCTCCTTGAAAGCCTTGATCGACTCGTCATTCTGGTTGAGAGCCCGAAGCGCAAATCCCAGCGTGGTGAAGCTGTTGACTGAGCCCGGAGCGCGCTCCACACCCGCTCTGGCAGCCACCAGAGCTTCGTCAAATCGCCGGCCGGCAAGCAGAGCAAACGTCCTGGAGTACTCCGCCCCGACGAAAGCCGCATCCATGGCTCTTGCCTGATCCGACGCCTGCAGGGCTTCAACGGCTTGACCGCGGGATGCCAGAATGAATGATTTCAGATTGATCGCGTATTTTTCCGCGTCGGGATATCCTCCCGCAAGGGCTATCGCCGTCAGCCGCAATGCATTTTCTTCATCGCGATACTCCCGCCAATAAATTCCCGCCGCGATTTCGGGATCGATATGTTCAAGAAGGTTCAAGGCAGCCTTTCTGAAGAGACCGTCAGGGCCTTGCGATGTTTCGACATCGATCAGAGTCTCGCGACCGGGAGTCTGGCGCAAACGCAAACGCGTCAGCTCACGACCGTCTTCCTTGCGGGTCGTGATTTCTCCCGAGATCTGAGTGAGTGTCTTGCCAAGCACACGTTGTATCAACGACTGGACCGATTTGATATCAAGGTTGCCAGTTGGCGTTTCGATCGAAGACAGAGCTTCCAGGAGGTGCGCGTCGCCTATCTGCGTCTTGGGCTTGGCCGCGGTTGAACTCTTGTTCAGAATCGATATCTCATCAAGCAATTGCTGAGTGGCCGTTTCAGAAGAATAGCCGATCGCCTCGAACGACTGCGGTACGCGAAGGTATGACATCACGACGCCGGTATCGCGTATCGCATTCGATACGACAACTGTCGCAAGCACCGCGGGCACCACCGTTACAAAAACGACAGCGATCGCCTTTACGACGATCACCAGCTCGCCGAACGTGCGCTTCTCCAGCTGGGATTTCAGGAAGTTCTTTTTTGGAGCAGCCGCACGCTGCCGCGGCGGCACAGTTTTCGATGTCACGGCTTTCGCTGACCGGACGAGCGCCACAATGGCGATCAGCGTATCGACGGAAGCAATTGAGCAGCAACCCGTCGATGGCCCTCCACTGTCAAATGAGTACCGTCCGACTGCTTCATGCCAGCCGCGAGCGCCGCCCATACGAGACGATCGGAGTGAACGATCCTGATCCCGCGGACGCGCAACTGCTGTTCTATACTGGCCATATTTGCCTGACGCACAGCGGGATCGAAATTCGCTCGGCGGAAATCATTGGTGCCAAATTGCAAGATCACGATCTTTGTGCCGTTGGGCACCTCACTCGACAGGCGAGCCAGCATTCCGGTCGTCGTGTCGCCCGATATGCCGGCGTTCACCACGCGCATTCTGGAGCCCTTAGCCTCCAACATTGTCTGGAGCTGCGCTGGATAAGACTCGGAAGAACTCACCCCGCGACCTTGAGTGTTACTTCCACCGATAGCAACGATCTGCGCCGATGCGGGACAAAGCAAAGCTAAAAAGAAAAATGTCGCAATGTGCAAAGCGCACGCAATTTTCGAGAACGTCATGCCAATCCCCCAAATCAAATACAAAAACTGGGAAGGATAGCTCAATTCACGGGCAATCTTGAAAGCGTAGCTACATTCCAGGGATAGCGCAACTCTTAAGTCGACAGATGCCCAGCGTGGGCAAATGGCATCGACCGATTGCGGCATCGGACATGTTCGAGGTCGCGCTCTCGCATGGGGGAAGCAGTCAGGAATCTCCTGCCGCTTCACTCAAGGCAACCGCAATACCTTGACCGGATTCATCATCCGGTCGGGATCGAGTGCGAGTTTCACGCGGCGCATCAGATCGAGCTCGACCTCCGACGTGTAGAGCGAAAGCCGATCGATATGCATGCGGCCGATGCCGTGCTCGGCGCTGATGCTGCCGCCACAGGCCACGCTTTCCTGATGCACGATGGTGTTGGCCTCGTGCGCCGCAGCCTCGCGGACCTGCGCATCGCCGATGTCGTAGGGAAACACAACGATCACATGCACATTGCCATCGCCGACATGCCCGCAATGCGCGACCTGCGCATTCGGCAGCTCGCGCTGCAGCCGGCGCGTGACGCGGTCGATGAATTCCGGCAGCGCCGAGATCGGCACCGACGTATCATTCGACACCGTGAAGCCTTCACGCTTGTTGGATTCCGAAATCGTGTGACGCAGGTTCCAGATCCGATCGGCCTTGGCCTGATCGGTTGCGATCACCGCATCGCCGATGAGCCCGTCCTCCATCGCCGCGGCCAGTGTGGTCTCGAGGCTTTCCACGGCATTCCAGTCCGCGGCGCTGTCGGCCAGTTCGAGCAGCACATACCATGGCGCTTCGCCCGCCATCGGGCTGCCGCTCGCCGCGCCATGGCGCAAAACGATCTGCAATTGGCTCTGCGACATCAGTTCAAAGGTTTCGACACGACCGCCGGTGGTGCGCTGGAGATATTGCAATAGCTCAACCGCCTGGCCGACCTCGTCCATCGACACCATCGCCGTCGCTGACACCATGAGCTTTGGATACAGTTTCAGCACAGCGGCGGTGACGATGCCGAGCGTCCCCTCCGCGCCGACGAACAGCTGTTTCAGGTCGTAGCCGGTATTGTCCTTGCGCAGTGCCCTGAGGCCATTCCAGATCCGCCCGTCTGCCAGCACCACTTCCAGCCCGAGCACCTGCTCGCGCATATTGCCGTAACGCAGCACACCGGTGCCGCCGGCATTGGTGGATATCAAGCCGCCGATCTCGCAACTGCCGACGCTGCCGAGCAGCACGGGAAACTGCCGGTCATGCTGGTCAGCCAGCGCACGCACATCCGCCAGAATGCAGCCGGCTTCCAGCGTCACCGCATTGTTGAGCGGATCGAGATGACGCACACGGTTGAGCCGCGAGACATTGACGATCAGACAGTCCAGTCCATCCGGCGCAATGGCACCGCCGGTGAGCCCGGTATTGCCGGCTTGCGGCACGACCGCCACACCGAAGCTGCGGCAGACGCCCATCAGTGCCGCAACTTCCTCGGTACTTCCCGGCAGGGCTACAGCGACAGCAGCCCCGCGATAACGGGCGCGCCATTCTTGCTGATAGGAATCGGCATCCGCACCAGTACGCACATATTTGCCGCCAATGACTGCGGCCACGGCAGCAAGAAATGCAGCAGGATCAGCTTTCAGAGACGTCAACACGCTATCCTTCCGCAGAGCTACTCAGCCTTCAGACCGGCGGCCTGGATGATCGGACCCCACTTCACGCCCTCGGCCTTGACCTGCGCCTCGAGCTCGGCGCCGGTCGAGCCCACCGGATCGCCGCTCAGCTCGCGCAACTGCTTCGCCACGTCCGGATCGGCGACGGCCTTCCGGAACTCTGAACTCAACCGCTCGGCCAGCGCCGGCGCCATGCCGGGCGGGCCGAACACGGCGTTCCAAGTATAGGTTTCGTAGTCAGGCAGGCCGGACTCTGCAACGGTCGGGATATCAGGGAAGGACGGCGACCGCTTCTTGGTCGTGACGGCCAGCGTGCGGATCGAGCCCGCCTTGATGAACGGCGCCGCACCGCTCAGCACGTCGAACAGTACCGGGATCTGTCCGCCCATCAGGTCGTTCATGGCCGGCGCGCCGCCGCGATAGGGCACGTGCTCCATCTTCACGCCCGCCTGCACCTTGAACAACTCGCCGGACAGATTTGGTGGCGTTCCCACGCCGGACGACCCGTAACTATATTTGCTCGGGTCGGCCTTGAGCAGCGCGATGAGTTCCTTCACGGTGGTCGCTTGCACCTGCTTGGACACCATCAGCACATTGGGCACCGTGACCAGCATCGAGATCGCCGTGAAATCCTTGACCGGATCGTAAGGCGGCACCTTCGCCATCAGCGGATTGATGGTGTGGGTAGAGATCGTGCCCATCAGCAATGTCAGCCCATCAGGCTTCGCGCGCGCGACCCGCGTGGCACCGACCACACCGCCAGCGCCGCCGACATTTTCAATGAGGATCGTTTGCCCGATCTGATCGGAGACCTTCTTGGCGACATGCCGACTGACGATGTCGGTGGCCCCGCCAGCTGCGAAAGGCACGACCAGCGTGATCGGGCTTTTCGGCAGGTCTGCCTGCGCCCAGACACTGGTACCTGGAATCATCATGCTGGACGCCGCAACGGCTGCCGAGCGGCAGAACGTGCGGCGCGTAATCTTGCTCGCCATTGTTTCCCTACCCTTGATGATGTTTTTGTTTCCCACACTGGTTTTCCAGCATTGGGTCTCCAGACGATCGTCAGAAGGGCGCCGCATCCACATGGATGAGCGCCCTTCCGTTTGTTCAGAGCGGCGCGTGTCCCAGCGCTGCACGGAATCGGTTCTTCACATAGACACCATCACGCGGCGGCAGCACGCGGGGCGGGTTTTCCGCTTTCACTTTGATCGTCGCGAGCTTGACGCCATCGCGCGACGACAGGCGAGTGCGCAGATCGTCCACGCCCGCCATATCGCGAATCTCGCGCGTCCAACCAAAACCGCAGGCTTGCGCCACGCGATCGAGATTGACGCCGAGCCCAGCGTGGCTGACCTGCATGCCGGTTTCGCCGAAATGCCCGTTGTCGAGAATGGCGATGGTGAGATTGGCAGGTTTGCGCGTGGCAATGGTGGCGAGGCCGCCCATACCCATCAGCATCTCACCATCTCCGGTGATCACCAACACCGAATGATCAGGCTTCGCCGTCGCCAGTCCAAGCCCGACCATGGCGGCGCTGCCCATGGCCGCCCAAAGATAGTAGTTATTGTCGTGATCGCCGGCGGCCATCACATCATAGGACGGTGAGCCAAGGCCAGTGACCACGAGCAGATCCTTGCGGCCGGCCAGCAGCTTCTGCACGACCTCGCGGCGATCGAGCGCGCCGGTTGCGTTTACTTGACCCACTGCTTCTCTCCGATCAAACGCTGCCCCAGAAGCAATGCACAGGCTGCATCGCCATTGAATGCCATCGATGCGGCGCCATGCAACAGCGGCGCAACATCTTGCGGCTCATCGGCGCGCCAGGTCAGCACGCCCATCAGGTTGAGCGCCTTCTCGGTCGCCTGCCCCATGGGATTCTGCCACGCATTGAACTCGGCCCAGTCGCCGCGCATGGTCACGACCATCAGCAGCGGGAAGCGCGTGCAAGCCTGCAGTGCCAGCGTATTGATGCAGTTGCCGACGCCGCTCGACTGCATCAGCAGCGCACCGCGCTCGCCGCCGAGCCAGGCACCCGCGAGATAGCCGATGCCTTCCTCCTCGGTGGTCAGCACCACTGAATTGATCGCATTGTCCTCATCGGCGAGACGGATCGCCGTGGAATGGCCGGCATCGGGCACATAAACGACGTGCTTAACGTCGGCCTCCTTCAGGATGCGAAACACGTCCTGCCGCCAATCCACCTGTGAACCGGGCATGGGCCCTGCATCTGACATTCCAGTCTCCGTTGCTTGCAGCATAGCGCTGACTCACGCTTAGCCCAAAGCAGACGGCCCGACGCATACCGATTTGCTCGAAGAGATATGCCGAGATTTGATCTCTGGCGTTGCAGCACTCGACAGCGCGCGAATGGTGCGACGCAGCTACGTTTTCCTGGGATCGATCATGTGTCCAACCCAGATATTCCGGGCGACGAGATCGGCCGCGATCTCCGTGAATGTATCGCCGACAAAGCGCGCCGCCGCGCTGACCGAACGGTCTGCCGGATAGGCCAGCACCAGCTTGCGCGCTGGTGTGGGATCGACCAGCGGCGCCGCACAGAGCACGCCGCTCTCGACCAGCACGTGGATCGGCGCGAGCGGCAAAGCAGTGGAGCCAACACCGTTGCGCACCAGATCGATCATCGCGCCGAAGGAGTCTGCTTCGACACTGCCACGCAACTGAATGCCAGCCTGCCGCGCGCATTCTTCCATGATCCCGCGCAAGCCATGGCGCAGGCTGGGGAGAACCAGCTCTTCGTGGGCCAGCGCCGCGAACGGAACGGGACGGTCCATCCGCAATCCCTTGCTGCCCGCGCTGACGAACAACAGGTTCTCCATCATCACCGGCACGATGCGCAGTGAACGCAGCGGCTGCGGATCATAGGACACGGCGAGTTCGAGCTCGCCGCGCTGCAGCCAGTCGAGCAGATGGCCCGTGAAGGCCGATGACAGCCGGATCGAGAGTTGCGGATGCACTTCCTTGATCTTCTTCACCAGGGGAACGGTGACGATCTCGGCCACGGTCGGCGTCGTGCCGATGGAGACGAGCCCCTTGAACGACGCGCTCTCCTCCGAGGTGACATTGCGGATGGCATCGAGCTCGGTCATCACGCGGGTGGCGTGGTTGAGAACTTCGCGGCCGATCTCCGTGATAACCATGCCGCGCCCGTGCCGCTCGAACAGCGCGGCGCCGAGCTCTTTTTCCAGAAGTCTGATCTGCCGGCTCAAGGCCGGCTGCGCAATGCGAAGGCGATCGGCGGCCTTGCTCAGGCTTCCCAGTTCGGCCACATGGATGAGTGTCTTGAGCTGCGCGACGTCCATCTCTGTGGTCCACCAGTGCTTAGGAAGGCGCGATTACGCCGCCCGCATGATGGCATCCACAAGCAATCCTGCAAACAGCAGCAGCCCCGCGTCACGGTTGGACTTGAACAGCCGCAGGCATAGCGCGGAGTCGCTGATATCGGTGCGGGTGATCTGCCAGACCAGATGCAGGGCGAATGCCACGAGGCCGAGCCATGCCGGCCAGCGTGCGCTAGCCAGTGCTAGCGCCGCGCCGATCAGCAACACGGCAAGCCCGTAGAACAGCGTCAGCGCGGCCTGCGTGCGTTCCCCAAACAACAGCGCGGTGGACTTCACGCCGATCAGCGCGTCGTCCTCGGTGTCCTGATGAGCGTAGAGCGTGTCATAGGCGATCACCCAGCAGATCGAACCCGCGTACAAAGCCAGCGCTGTTGCATCGATGCGGCCGAACACGACAGCAAAGCCCATCAGCGCGCCCCACGAGAAGGCGAGGCCCAGCACGCTCTGTGGCCAGTAGGTGATGCGCTTCATGAAGGGATAGGCGGCAACGATGCCAAGCGAGGCGATGCCGGTGGCAATGGCGAAAGTGTTAAACTGAAGCAGCACCACGAGACCGATGAGGGCCTGCAGCACCAGAAATGCAAAAGCCTGTTTCGCCGTGACCTGCCCGGCCGGAATCGGCCGCGAGCGTGTGCGCTCCACCTTCGCATCGAGATCGCGATCGGTGATGTCGTTCCAGGTGCAGCCGGCGCCGCGCATGACGAAGGCGCCGATGAAGAACAGCGCGATCATCTTGGGCAATTGATGGATATCGTGCGCCATGCCGGAGGCGAGCGCCGCCGACCACCAGCACGGCATCAGCAGCAACCATGAGCCGATCGGACGATCGAAGCGCGACAGCCGCAGATAGGGTCGCGACCACAACGGCGCCGAGCGATCGACCCAGTTGCCGGTCGCATCCGCAACGCGGGCGGCCGCGTCGCTCATTGGAACAGAATGATCTGCCACCCGATCATCGGGTGAGCACGTTGCCGTTCAGCGTATCGAAGGTGGTGCCGCCGCTCTTGCGCGCATTGTTCGCTTCCGGCAGCGATGCCGAGGAGCCCAGCACGTCGCTGAGGCGCGGCGCTGCCACCGGGCCGCCACCACCGCCACCCCGTTGCTGCTGCGCGACGCTGCACACCTTCTGCCGCATGCCTTCGGTGTTCTTGTGGCCGGTCTTCATCTGTTCGCCGACATTGGGCGGGATGCCGCACTTCTGCGCATTCGCCTCGATGTATTTGATCATCTTGACTTCGGTCTGCGAGAAAGAGGTGATCAGCTTGCAGGCCTCGTCCGGAGGCGCGCGACGCTCGCTCGCAGCCTTGATGGCAGCGCCCTTCTTTTCGGCGTCCTGACGCAGGGGCAGAAAGCCCTTCATGCAATCTTCGCCGCCGGGCGGTCCCGCCTGTTGCTGCGGAGGAGCGCCAAAGCCGCCACCACCGATCGGCGCAGCGCCGTTGGAGGGAAACGCGCTGGGCGCAGCCGCCGCACCATTGACCGGCGGAAATGGCGATGCGCTGGCAGGCGCACCGTTCACCGGCGGAAACGGCGACGAACTCGCAGGCGCAGCCGAGCTGTTGCCCGGCAGCGGCGCGGGAAACGCGCCCTGGGCATGAACTTCGATAGCCTGCATGGCGAACACGGCCATGGACAGCGGCACAATCAAACGACGGATGATCACAGATATTCCTCCGGCAGCTCAGTGCCCCGATTGATCGGGGGCGAAGCCCATCCTGATTCAGGACTTTCTACGATTCCTGCCAAGCCTTAACAACCCACCAACAGCACGCGGATTCGGGCGGCAGCGCGGCGCAAACCCGCGTTCTCGCATGATAATTCGTCGCAGTTGGGCTAAAGCTCGCCCTCTGAATGGAACATGAACGATGCCGCAAGCCGATTTCCGCAGTCCCCGCCTGTTTGTCGATGCGCCTTTTGCGGCCGACGCAACGATTTCGCTCGACCGCAACCAGAGCAATTACCTCGGCAATGTGCTGCGGCTGGGCTCCGGCGCCTCGGTGCTGGTGTTCAACGGCAAAGACGGCGAATGGCAGGCCGCCATTGCCGGCGGCAAGCGGGCAGACCGCCTGACCCTGCTGACCCAGACCCGGCCGCAGGATACCCTGCCCGACGTGACCTATGTATTCGCGCCGCTGAAACACGCCCGGCTCGACTACATGGTCCAGAAGGCCATCGAAATGGGCTCCGCGGCGCTGCAGCCGGTCATGACCCGGTTCACACAGGCTAGCCGGGTCAATACCGAGCGGATGCGCGCCAATGTGGTCGAGGCGGCCGAACAATGCGGAATCCTGAGCGTGGCCAGCGTCGCCGAACCACTGAACCTGCCCAAATATCTCGACCAGCGGGATGCCAAACGGCTGCTGATCTTCTGCGACGAGGCCGCTGAAGTGACCGATCCCATGGCCGCGCTGACCGGCGCCCGGACGGCCGCCTCCGCCGGAATCGACGTCTTGATCGGCCCGGAAGGCGGCTTTGCCGAGGAAGAACGAGCCCTTCTGCTGAAACAGGTCAATATTCTCCGGCTGGCGCTGGGCCCGCGGATCATGCGGGCCGATACGGCGGCGGTGGCTGCGCTGGCACTGGTGCAGACGGCCCTTGGTGACTGGAATGGTAACCAAGTAGGCAAATAGCCCGCTGCCATGACCCGACATTAAGGCCACCGGGTGATGGTGGTCGAAACGTCGCAACCGCCATGCTATGGGCTGCGCCAACGACCACTCTGTTGAGATTGCTGGACTTCGAGATGACCAAACCCGCCGCCCCTCGCGCGACCGGATCCGCCGCCTGGGCGGATGCGCTGCTGTTGTCGTTTGCCGAGGCCGGCTACGCCCATGCCGAGCCGGCGATCCTGCAGCCGGCCGATCCGTTCCTCGATATGTCGGGCGAAGACATCCGCAAGAGCCTGTATCTGACGACCGACGCGTCGGGCGAAGAGCTGTGCCTGCGGCCGGATCTCACGATCCCCGTGGCGCGCGATTATCTCGCCTCGCCGCAGGCCGGCCAGCCCGCGGGCTTCAGCTATCTCGGCCCGGTGTTCCGCTATCGTCAGGGCACGCCCAGCGAATTCCAGCAAGCCGGCATCGAATCCTTCGGCCGTCAGGACCGCGCCGCCGCCGATGCCGAAATGCTGGCGCTCGGCCTGGAGGCAACGGCCGCCTTTGGCCTCAGCGATATCGAAATCCGCACCGGCGACGTCGCCCTCTTCGCGGCGCTGATCGAGGCGCTCGATCTCTATCCGGTGTGGAGGCGCCGGCTGATGAAGGATTTCAACCGCAAGGTCAGCCTAACCCACGATCTCGACCGGCTGACCCTCGCGGAGTCGCCGGTCCGCAACGAATACGAAGGCGTACTCGCCGCGCTCGCGGGCTCCGACCGCAAGGCAGCGCTGGCGCTGGTCACCGACCTGATGTCGATCGCCGGTGCCACCAATGTCGGCGGCCGTTCGGTGGCAGAAATCGCCGATCGCTTCCTCGAACAGTCGACGCTGAAAGGCGGCGCACTGCCGCGCGATGCGCTGGTGCTGATCAAGCGCTTCCTCGCCATCTCAGGCGATCCCGACGATGCCCTGCAGCAACTGCGCAAGCTCGCCTCCGATGCCAAACTCAACATCACGGCCGCCATCGACGAATTTGAAAGCCGCATCGGCTTCATGGCGGCGCGCGGTATCGATACCACCAAGACGCGTTTCTCGACCTCCTTCGGCCGCGGCGTCGACTACTACACCGGCTTCGAATTCGAACTGCACCGCAAGGGCAATGGCACCGAGCCGCTGGTAGCCGGCGGCCGTTATGACGGACTGCTGACGCAGCTCGGCTCCGCTACGCCAATCCCCGCGGTCGGCTTCTCGATCTGGATCGAAGCCCTCACTCAGAACGCGTCCTCGGCGCTGGTTTCCGGGAGCGCGTCATGACCGCACCATTCGTCCTTGCCGTTCCCTCCAAGGGACGCCTCCAGGAAAACGCCGAAGCCTTCTTCACCCGCGCCGGTCTGACGCTGGCGAAGCCGGGCGGCGTGCGCGATTACCGCGGCACCATTGCCGGCTTCGACAATGTCGAAATCGCCTATCTCTCGGCCAGCGAGATCGCCTCGAACCTGGCGCGCGGCGCCGTGCATCTTGGCATCACCGGCGAAGATCTTTTGCGCGAGAGCATCCCCGACGCCGACAAGAAGGTCGCTTTGATCGAAGGTCTCGGCTTCGGCAGCGCCAATGTGGTCGTTGCCGTGCCTCAGGCCTGGATCGACGTCCGCACCATGGCAGATCTCGATGACGTCACCACCGGCTTCCGCGCGCAGCACAATCGCCGCATGCGCGTCGCCACGAAGTATATCAACCTGACGCGCAACTTCTTCGCGTCTCATAGCGTGGTCGACTATCGTATCGTCGAAAGCGCCGGCGCCACCGAAGGCGCACCGGCCACCGGCACCGCCGAACTGATCGTCGACATCACCACCACCGGCGCGACCCTCGTCGCCAACGGCCTCAAGGTACTCGATGACGGCGTCATCCTGCGCAGCCAGGCCAATCTCGTCGCCTCGCGCGCCGCCGACTGGTCGGCGCAGTCCCTGGAAACTGCGCGCATCATTCTCGACCACATTGCCGCGCGCGCCCGCGCCAGCAAGTACAAGGAAGTGCGCACCCGCTTCGCCGGCTGCAATCAGGCGCTCCTCACCGAGGCCCACAACCGTTTCGGCGTGGTATCGCCGTTCGGCGGCCCGACCTCGTCGGGCATGATCACGCTGCACTGCCCGCCGGCGCAGCTTTACGCGCTGAGCAGCTTCCTGCGTGCCAACGGCGCAGACACCGTCTCGGTCGCCTCGCTCGACTATGTGATGGATCGCGAAAATCCGCTGTTCGCCAAACTTGAGGCGTTCTTGCGGCAGTAACGCGCAGCGCGGCGTTTCGCCTTGCTGGCGGACGCGCCGGCTGATTACCATATGATTCATGAGCATATTTTGGATATCGGAATCTGATCGATGATGCTGGGCAGCGACGTATCGAGCCTGTCGACCGATGCCGCGACCGCCGCGGCACAAGGCCTGTCGATCGTCGTGCCTGTTTACAACGAGGCGCCCGGCCTTGCCTTGTTTCATGAGCGGCTGGCGACGCTTGCCACGACACTGAAAGAACGCCACGGCCTCGCCTGCGAAGTCGTCTATATCGATGACGGCAGTGCCGATGGTACGCTGGCGGTTGCGCGCAGCCTGCAAGCCACGTCGCTCGACGTTCAGGTCGTGTCGCTGTCGCGCAATTTCGGCAAGGAAGCCGCGCTGATGGCGGGGCTCGACCATGTCACCAAGGGCGCGGTGCTGTTCATGGATGGCGACGGACAGCATCCGCCGTCACTGGTCGAACAGCTGGTGCGGCACTGGATCGTCGAAGGTTATGACGTCGTCTATACTGCGAAGGCGCATCGCGACAACGAATCCTTCCTGCGCCGCCAGGCCGTACGCGGCTTCTATGCGCTGATCAACTGGGGTGCGCGGCAGAAGATCCCCGAAGATGCCGGCGACTTCCGTTTGCTGTCACCGCGTGCGGCTGCGGCGCTGCGCCAGCTTCCGGAGCGCAACCGATTCTTCAAGGGACTGGCGACCTGGATCGGCTTCCGCCAGCTCCGCGTCGACTACGAACCGGCGGCACGCGAACATGGCGTGACCTCGTTCAATCCGAAGCAGTTGATCGGCCTGTCTATCGAGGGCCTGACCTCGTTCTCGGTGGCGCCGCTGCGTTTCGCCAGCCTGCTCGGTCTGCTGCTCGCCTTCGGTGCGTTCCTGTTCGGTCTGTCGATCCTGTGGGAGACATGGGTCTCCGGCAAGTCGGTACCGGGCTATCCATCGCTGGTCGTCGGCCTGATGACCCTCGGCGGCGTGCAGCTGATCATGATCGGCGTGCTCGGCGAATATATCGGCAAGATCCTGTCCGAGCTGAAGGCGCGGCCGATCTATTTCGTCGCCGAGCACAGCGTGAAGCGCAACGCCCCCGATAGCGTGGCGCAAACCACCGACCGGACCGCTGCCGAATGACCGGCGCAGCCCTGCGCCGCATCACGCTCTGCGCCGACGATTATGGCATCAGCCCCGGCGTCAATCAGGGCATCCGCGAACTCATTGCGCTTGGACGCCTCAACGCCACATCCGTGATGGTGGTCGGTCCCGCGATTTCGCGCGATGACGTGAGTGCGTTGCAGGACGCCGTCGCCAAGAATCCGAACTGCGAGATCGGGCTCCACGCGACGCTGACCGCGCCGTTTCATCCACTGACGATGCATTACCGCCCGCTGCTCGATGAACTGTTCCTGCCGCTTGGCAAGATGCTGCGCTTCAGCCTGTTGCGAAAACTCGATAGCGAGGCGATCGAAACCGAGCTGACTACGCAGATCGCGAAGTTTGTGGCCCTGTTCGGGCGTGCACCTGACTATGTCGACGGGCACCAGCACGTACAGACCTTCCCGCAGGTGCGCGATGCACTCCTCGCTGCGGTGAGGAAAAATGCGCCACAGGCCTGGGTCCGCCAATCGGGCCGCGTGCTGCCGTTAGGCCAACGCCTCGATAATCCGAAGGCGCTGTTGCTCGACACGCTCAGCGCCACGTTCCGCCGACGTGCGACGCGCGCCGGCGTGACGTTCAATCCGGGCTTCGCCGGCGCCTATGACTTCACCAAGCAAGCCGACTTCGGCACGCTGATGGCCGGTTTCCTCAACGACCTTCCGGATGGCGGACTGGTGATGTGCCATCCCGGCCATGTCGACGATATTCTGATCGACCTCGATCCGTTCACCGACCAGCGCGAGCGCGAATATCAGTATCTGGCAAGCGATGCCTTCGCGCAGTTGCTGGCAACAAGCAACGTGACGCTGGCGCGCTAGTCGGCAAACTGTCCGCTCGCTTTGATGATCGGCGCCCAGCGATCGACCTCGCTATCGAGCTGCTTCTTCAATGCCTGCGGCGTCGCCTGATCCTGTGGCACCGGATCGGTGTTGATGTCGTTGAAACGCTTAATCAGTTCGGGATCGCGCAACGAATCCTGCAGCACCTTCGCCAGTTTCTGCACGATATCGTCAGGAGTCCCCTTTGGCGCGTAGATGCCATGCCAGGCGCCGGCCTCGAAACCCTTCAGGCCGGCCTCGTCGGCCGTGGGGAGATCCGGCATCGACGACAGGCGTGTCTTGGTGGTGATGGCATAGCTCTTCACGAGCTTGGCTGCGATCGGGCCGGTGGTGTTGGTGGTCTGATCACAGGTGAGATCGATCTGGCCGGCGATCAGGTCGTTCATGACGGGGCCGTTGCCCTTGTAGGGTACTGACAAGATCTGCTTGTCGATGGCATTCATGAACATCAGGCCGCAGAGCTGCGAGGCGGCGCCAAGACCCGCATTGCCGAAGGTCATCTTGTCGCCGTTGGCCTTGATATAGGTGATCAGCTCGGCGAGCGTGTTCGGCGGCAGGTTCGGCCTGGAGATGATGGTCATCGGCGCATTGGTGACGAGGCCGATCGGCGCGAAGGCGGTCTTGGTGTCGTAAGGCAGTTTGCGATACAGCGTTGCCGCCGTGGAAATTCCGATGTGATGGATCAGGATCGTGTAGCCGTCCGGCTCGGCGCGCGCCGCGCGGGCCGCCGCGATGGTGCCGCCGGCGCCCGTGGCGTTTTCGATGATGATGGTCTGGCCGAGGATCTTCGACATGGTCGCAGCGGTGACGCGCGCGACGGTGTCGGTGGCACCGCCGGCCGCGAACGGCACCAACATGGTGATCGGCCTGTTGGGATAGCCCTGCGCGAAGGCAGCGGAGCTTGCCAGCGTAATCGCAAACGCAAGTATAGCTGTGGCTTTCATGAGATCCTCCCTGAATATTGTTTTGATTTATTGAAAGCGAACGCCCCGGTGAGACCGGGGCGTTCGGAAATCGCGTCAGACGTTCGAACTATGGATCGCCTCTACCACGGCGTCGGTCACTTCTTTCGTCGTGGCCTTGCCGCCGACATCCGGCGTGATAATGCCGGCTTCGCAGACCTTCTCCACCGCACGCATCAACCGCGCCGAGGCATCGGGTTCGCCAAGATGATCGAGCATCTGTGCCGCAGTCCAGAAGCTGGCGACAGGATTGGCGATGCCCTTGCCGGTGATGTCGAAGGCCGAACCGTGGATCGGTTCAAACATCGACGGAAAGCGGCGCTCCGGATCGATATTCGCTGTTGGCGCCACGCCGAGGCTACCGGCCAGTGCGCCGGCGAGGTCGGAGAGAATGTCGGCGTGAAGATTGGTGGCCACGATGGTGTCGAGGCTCTGCGGCTTCAGCGTCATACGCACGGTCATGGCGTCGACCAGCATCTTGTCCCATGTGACGTCAGGGAAGTCCTTCGACACTTCGTCGGCGATCTCGTCCCACATCACCATGCCGTGGCGCTGCGCGTTCGACTTGGTGACGACGGTGAGCAGCTTGCGCGGACGTGACTGCGCGAGCTTGAACGCGTAGCGCATGATCCTGACCACGCCGACGCGGGTGAACACCGAGACTTCGGTACCGACTTCCTCCGGCAGCCCGCGATGTACGCGACCGCCGCAACCGGCATATTCGCCTTCGGAATTCTCGCGCACGATCACCCAGTCGAGATCGCCAGTTTCGACACCGCGCAGTGGCGAGGTGATGCCAGGCAGGATCTTGGTCGGGCGCACATTGGCGTATTGGTCGAAGCCCTGGCAGATCGGCAGCCGCAGGCCCCACAGCGTGATGTGATCGGGCACATCGGGCGCCCCCACCGCACCGAAATAGATCGCGTCGAACTTCTTCAGCTTCGGCAGGCCGTCTGCCGGCATCATGACGCCGTGCTTGCGGTAATAGGCCGAGCCCCAGTCGAAGGTCTCGACATTGAAAGTCACGTCGCCGACGCGCTTTTGCAGGGCTTCGAGCACACGGGTGCCGGCGGCGATGACTTCGGGACCGATCCCGTCGGCCGGGATGGCCGCGATGGAATATTCGCGCATGGTGAGGTCTCTGCTGGGTTGAACTGGCTCTCCCTACCCTGCAGGCGAGCTACGCCGGGCTCAATCGCGGTTGTTTATACAAATAAATGATATAATAACTCCCGAGGCGGCCGAAGGGCGCCATCGGGAGGCTTGATGGATCTGCACCAGTTGCGCTGTTTCGTGACGGCGGCGGACGAACTGCATTTCGGCCGCGCGGCGCAGCGGCTCGAGATGATGCCGTCCGCACTCGGCCGCTACATCCGCCTCCTCGAGGACGATCTCGGCACACGTCTGCTGACGCGCACGACGCGCAGCGTCGCCCTCACCGATGACGGCGTCGAGTTTCTGAAACAGGCACGCGACCTGCTCGCCCGCGCGGATCAGATCGCGTCGTCCTTCCGCGCACGCGTGCGGGCCCGTGCAGCCACGATCCGGGTCGGCGCAATCGACAGCGCCGCCGCCGGACTTCTGCCGGCGCTGCTTCACGATCTTCGCGAACGCGCCCCTGACCTTGCCATCAAGCTGGATGAGGACAAGACGATCCGGCTGCTGCCGCGCTTGCTGTCGGGCCGGCTCGATCTCGCTTTCGTCCGACCGCCCGAGAGTGCCGACAAGCGGCTGGAATTCATGTTTCTGTTTCACGAGACAGCCGTCGTGGCCGTCTCCGAACGCCATCCGCTGGCGTCGCGCACGCATCTGACGATCGCCGATATCGCCGACGAGCCGCTAATCGTGCCGGAGCGACGGTCGCGGCCGCATAGTCATGACCTGACGATGAAGCTGTTTGCGGAATCCGGGCTGCAGGCGAATGTCGTGCAGATCGCTGACGAGAAGCAGACCATCGTCAATCTCGTCGCCGCCGAAATCGGACTGGCGATCGTGCCGCGCTGGACCTCCCGCATGCCCGCACGCGGCGTGCGCTATATGCCGCTAGGTATGGCGGCAATGAACAGGCTTCCGCTCGCCGCGGCGTGGGTCAGAGGGACCCGCGATCCGGCACGGGATCAGATTCTCGACATGCTGAAGGCCAATCTGGCGCGCTACGCGCAGGAAGCATGACACGAGGAAGCACGACAAGGCCTGCCGGTCGTTTTGTCGCATAACTAAATTTAATCCAGGCGGCACTTATTGCGACACAAAGCGTCACTACATCTCCAGCGCGCAAAGCAAGCGCGCTTTGAAGACAGAGGACGCCATGACACCGCAAGAACGCCAACTGGTTGACGATCTCTTTGACCGGCTCAGCAAGGTCGAAGGCGCGCCACGCGATCCAGACGCGCTCGACGCCATTGCGCAGGGCCAGCGCCGCGCACCCAATGCGGTCTATGCGCTGGTGCAGACCGTATTGCTGCAGGACGAAGCGCTGAAGCGCGCCCATGAGCGCATCCAGCAACTGGAAGGCAACGGCGCCCCCGAACAGGCCGCTCAGGGCGGTTTCCTCGATTCGATGCGGGACGCCCTGTTCGGTCAGGGTCAGAACCCGAACCAGCCGCGCGGCTCGGTGCCGAGCGTTCGCCCGCCCGAGCCGAGCCGTCCTGCCTGGAACACCGGGCAGGTCATCGGCCAGCCACAACCGCAGGGCGGCTATGGTCAGGGCGGATACGGCCAGGGTCCGGGACCAGGCCAGTTCGGCCAGCAACAACCGCAAGCCGGTGGTGGCGGTTCGTTCCTGGGTACAGCTGCGGCGGCAGCAGCCGGCGTGGTCGGCGGCTCGTTATTGCTCGGCAGCATCCGTTCGATGATGGGCGGCAGCCACCAGCAGGGTTTCGGTGACGCCGCCAATGCCAGCGAGAGCAAGAGCCCGTGGAGCTCCGGTTCGGATTCCTCCGGCGGCAACCTCGGCAATCAGGCCGGCGTCAATGATATCGGTTCGTCCAGCGGCTCCCGCGCCGGATCCTTCGATCAGGCGCAGGCCGATGCCGATCAGGACCAGGATCAAGACCAGGACGACGGCGATTACGACGCCATGGACATGGATTCCGACGATAGCGATTTGGCATAATTGTCGGGCGACGCAGCCTTAACCTCTCCCCGTTTTTTACGGGGAGAGGTCGGCCGGCGAAGCCGGACGGGTGAGGGGCATCGCGCGATATGAGCCTCGGTCGCTCAACTATCGGATCGGATTTTAGCAGCAAAAGATGGCCGGCCGCGTAACGGTGGGATTCGACAGTCCCTTCGTGATGAGAGCGCATGCCCCGCCCCTCACCCGGCGCTGCGCGCCGACCTCTCCCCGCACAGCGGGGAGAGGTTAAGTAAGATCAGATCACGACCACCCGGGCGCCAACGCCGACGCGGCCATAGAGATCGATGACGTCCTCGTTGCGCATGCGGATGCAGCCTGAGGAAACGTTCGTACCGATCGTCCATGGCTCGTTGGAGCCGTGAATACGATACAGGGTCGAGCCGAGATACATCGCACGCGCACCGAGCGGATTTTCCGGACCGCCTTCCATGTAACGCGGCAGATCAGGACGGCGCGCCAGCATTTCCTTCGGCGGCGTCCACGACGGCCATTCCTTCTTCGCCGTGATCGTCTTCACACCGGACCAGGTGAAGCCTGGACGGCCGACGCCGATGCCATAGCGCATCGCCTTGCCACCGCCCTGCACCAGAAACAGGAACTTGTTCGGCGTATCGACAACGATGGTGCCGGCGCTTTCGCTGCCCTGATACTCGACCATCTGCGGCTGATACTTGGGATCGAGCGCGGGGCGTGCGGCATCTGCCGTCTCTTCCTGCTGATAGACGCGCTGTTGCGGATCCATCGGCGGCAGCAGCGAACGTCGCTGCTCGTAAGAGTAGTCCGGCTGTTGCTGATAACGCTGGCCCTGCTGCGCCGGACCGTCGCTGAACAGAAACTCGATGAAGCCGCCGCCCATGCGCGAACGTTCGGCATAGGCCGTGCGCTGCATCGGGCGCTGCGGCTGCTGCGCATACACCACCGGAGGCTCGGCGAATTGCGCCGCGGCTTCCACCGCAAGCGCCTGATGCGATCCAGCGGCGATGAAAGATGCGCTGGCAAGAAGCGTGAGAGAGAACTTTCTGAACATCGACGTACTCTGTACTGTTTCGTCGTGCGCGTTCTCACCTGAGAAGCGCTTTGCACACTCCGACTTAAGGTTAAAATCGCCTCGGTTTGGTAAACACAATCGCCGTTTGGATTCACCACGTCGTCAAACGGCGCAGTTCTATTTAGTAGCGTTTATTTTGAATGAACGCGAAAGCCCCATGGTTAACTAACAGTTTGCGCAGCGATTATCGGCTATCGGTGCGATGTTCCCGCGTGAACTTCACGTTAAACTCATGGGTATACGAATGGGGGATTGATTGAACGTTGGGGGACCTGATGTCTGTTCGTCGCAAGCGATTTCGCATTGAAGAAGTTTTCGGTACTGCACCTATGCCCAATGAAGTGGTGGGCAGCAGCGAGCCGATGCCAATGCATCGCGAAATCATGGCTGAGCTCCGCGCGATCCGCGCGCAGATGGGAGCGCCGGCCCGCAACGCCGTGACAGATCAGGTCGGCGCCGCCGCCGATCAGCAGGTTGCGGAAGCGCAGGCGCTGCTGGCCACCTATCGCGCTCAGATCGAGCAGTGCGAAAAGCTCAAGATCGAACTCGATCTGATCCACGACGCCATTACCCGTACCAAGATGGAAATCGCAGTTCTTCACGGCAAGAGCTTCGAAGGCGACGAAATGGCGAAGGTCAACGGTGAACTCGGCGCCGTCGTCGGCGGCACCGAAGAAGCCACGCAGCAGATTCTCGCCGCAGCCGAAGCCATCGATAATGCATCGACAGCGCTCGGCAAGGTGACCTCACCCGATCAGCAGAAGCAGATGCTGGAAGAGATCGGCGATAACGTCGTCGCGATCTTCGAAGCCTGTAACTTCCAGGACCTCACCGGCCAGCGTATCAGCAAGGTGATGACCACGATGAAGTTCATCGAAAACCGCATTACTGCGATGATGGACATCTGGGGTGGCGTCGATGAGATCAAAGCGCATGCGCCAGCCAAGGTCGATGACCGCAGCGAAGACGACAAGCTACTCAACGGCCCGAAGCTGGACGGCGACATCGGCCATGCTTCGCAGGACGATATCGACGCGCTGTTCGGCTAACACAACCTTCGACCACCGTTAGAAATAGCTTAACGCCGGGCAGCAGTGCCCGGCGTTTTTATTAGTAGGAAACAGACCAACACCGCCAGCGCCAGCACGGTCCCAAGCAGCAGTACAGTGCGGTCCGACAGCGTCTCGACTGCGGACGCCACCACGAATGGCGCGAAGGCCTGCACGAACAAAGCCGGCCGCGCGATGCGGCCGATGACGCGGCCATACCCCACCGGGCCAAACATCAGAAGCGGCAACGCACCGCGCGCGATGGTCATGACGCCATTGGCGGCGCCGAATCCGATAGCGAACAAGGCCGCCAGCGGAAACGAAATCCCTGCAAAGGCCAGCATTGCGAAGGCCGATACTACAAGCACCACCGCCCCGCGCGCGATCCACAGCGGATGGGTGCGCCCCGCCAGCATGAAGTCCGCCAGCCGCGATGCCACCTGCGCCGGTCCGAACATCGCACCGATGGTCACCGCCGTTGCAGCACTGAGCCCGCCGCGCTCCAGCAGCGCCAGCAGGTTCGAGGTCACGCCCGACAGAATGAAGCTGTAAAGCGAGAACGCCGCCGCCAGCAGGATGAACGGCCAGCCTTCCGGGCGCAGGGTTGCCTGCTGGGGAACGACAACGGCGTCCACCACGGGCAGAGGCGCGACGGCGACGTGGCGCGGCAATGCAAAAGCATGAAGCGGCGCAACGACAAAGGCGAAGATCGCTGCGAAGGTCAGATAGGTCCCGCGCCAGCCGACAGCCTCAAGCAGAAGATGGGTCGCCGGCCAGCCGACCGTCGAGGCGAAGCCGCCTGCAAAGGTCACGAAGGTGATCTGCCGCCGCGCCGAGGCACCGAAGATGCGCGTCAGCGTGGCGAAGGCGGGATCGTAGAGCGACGCCGACATTGCAGCGCCGAGCAACAGCCAGCAGGCCAGATAGGTCGCGGGATGATCGGCGACTGAAAATAGAGCGAGACCCAAGGCACCGGCCAACGCGCCCGATGCCATGACGACATTGCCGCCGTGGCGGTCGATCAATCCACCAACCACCGGCGACAGCAGTCCCGATACAATCAGCCCCAGCGAAAAGCCCGCCATGCCGAAGGCCAGCGACCAGCCATGCGCCGCCGTGACATGTGGCATGGTCAGCACCGGTGGATAGATCAGGATGCCCCAGGTCAGGATCTGGGTGAATGCCAGCACAAGGACCGCGCGGCCCGGTCCGAAAACAAGGTCGCGCAATCGGTGCATGGGCTCACGTCTTCAAGGGAGTGGCGGGACCCGCCTTACGCCTCAGGTCAGGCCTTGGGTGCGCAACGGACATAGACCATGTTGCCGTAGCGAACCGCAGCGTCCTTGTCGATGAAGCGTGTGACGAGAATCCGACCGTCGAAGGAGACGATCTCGCGATCCTTCTCACCACCGGCGGGACCGGGCGGGCCGATATAGTTCTTGCCGCTCGGCGAGCCCTTGAGGCGCAGTTCCTGCGGCGTCGCCTCGTCGGCAAGATGCATGATGACCCCGCCGGTGGCGCCCTGGCCGATGATATAGGGCTGCTTGCACTGGCCGCGCGCGGCATTCTCGGTGCGAACGCGATCGTTGGGATTCATGTAGGACGCCAGACCCCAGCGGCCGACGAGTTCTTCCGAGCGGATCGAGGCTGGCAGTTCCGGCGCCGGCGGGGGCTCCGGCGGCGGTGTCGGCTGCGAGTTCCCAAAGCTGAACCCGCCCAATCCACCAGACGTGCCGCACCCGCCCAATGACAGCGCCAAAGTTGAAACGATCGCCAGATGGGCAACCGTGCGGGCGTAGCGTGACCTGATCATATTATCCCCTAGAGCAAATTCCCCGGCTGCCCGTCCCGGCAGCCAAGCGCAAAACACCTGACGGCGCAATGAGGTCGGCAGAATTACGCCGACTCTCCATTATGGTTTCCAGATCATCCTATATTGGCCTCACCAAGGCCTTAAGGCCTCGCTTGACTCAAAAAGCGTCTGGCCATATTTCCCGGACGCTCAATTAGCACTCCCGGAGCGCGATTGCTAAGGGAATGAGCCGGCCGCCTTGAGCGTTCCGGCTGGATTCCCGCCCGCCTCCGAGATGGCAACGAAATCGCAAACCCTAAAGGGACACTCCCATGGCCAAGACCAAATTCCGCCCACTGCACGACCGCGTCGTCGTCAAGCGCATCGTGGCCGACGAGAAGACCAAGGGCGGCATCATCATCCCGGACAGCGCCAAGGAAAAGCCGTCTGAAGGCGAAGTCGTCGGCGTCGGCCCCGGTGGCCGCGACGAAGCCGGCAAGCTGATCCCGATCGACATCAAGATCGGCGACAAGGTTCTGTTCGGCAAGTGGTCGGGCACCGAGATCAAACTCGATGGCGAAGAACTCCTCATCATGAAGGAGTCGGACATCATGGGCGTGATCGCCTAAGCGACTCGCTTCAGCCTCCCCACACGCCGTCGTCACCGGGCTTGTCCCGGTGATCCACGTCTAGGCCGCAAGCTCGGCAAGGCGTGGATGGCCGGGTCAAGCCCGGCCATGACAGCGTTTTAATTTCAAATTCCCATCACTTGGAGCACCATCAACATGGCAGCCAAAGACGTTAAATTCTCCGGAGACGCGCGCGATCGCATGCTGCGCGGCGTCGATATTCTCGCCAACGCCGTCAAGGTCACGCTCGGTCCGAAGGGCCGCAATGTCGTGATCGAGAAGTCGTTCGGCGCTCCGCGCATCACCAAGGACGGCGTCACCGTCGCCAAGGAGATCGAGCTCGAGGACAAGTTCGAGAACATGGGCGCGCAGATGCTGCGCGAAGTCGCCTCGAAGACCAACGACACCGCAGGCGACGGCACCACCACCGCCACCGTGCTGGCCCAGGCCATCGTCCGTGAAGGCGCCAAGTCGGTTGCTGCCGGTATGAACCCGATGGACCTCAAGCGCGGCATCGATATCGCCGTCGCCGCCGTCATCAAGGACATCACCAAGCGCGCCAAGCCGGTTGCGTCTTCGGCCGAAGTCGCCCAGGTCGGCACCATCTCCGCCAACGGCGACGCTGCCATCGGCAAGATGATCGCTCAGGCAATGCAGAAGGTCGGCAACGAAGGCGTCATCACGGTTGAAGAGAACAAGTCGCTCGAGACCGAAGTCGACATCGTCGAGGGCATGAAGTTCGATCGCGGCTATCTGTCGCCCTACTTCGTCACCAATGCCGAGAAGATGACCGCCGAGCTCGAGGACGTGTACGTCCTGCTCGTCGAGAAGAAGATCTCCAGCCTGCAGGCCATGCTGCCGGTACTCGAAGCCGTGGTGCAGTCGGGCAAGCCGCTCCTGATCATCGCTGAAGACGTCGAAGGCGAAGCCCTCGCCACCCTCGTCGTCAACCGCCTGCGCGGCGGCCTCAAGGTTGCTGCCGTCAAGGCACCGGGCTTCGGCGATCGCCGCAAGGCGATGCTGGAAGACCTTGCGATCCTGACCGGCGGTCAGCTCGTCTCGGAAGATCTCGGCATGAAGCTGGAAAGCGTCACGCTCGCCATGCTCGGCCGCGCCAAGAAGGTCGTGATCGACAAGGAAAACACCACCGTCGTCAACGGCGCTGGCAAGAAGCCGGCCATTGAGGCTCGCGTCAACCAGATCAAGGCGCAGATCGAGGAAACCACCTCGGACTACGACCGTGAGAAGCTGCAGGAGCGTCTGGCCAAGCTGGCTGGCGGCGTCGCGGTCATCCGCGTCGGCGGCGCGACCGAAGTCGAAGTGAAGGAAAAGAAGGATCGCGTGGATGACGCGCTGAACGCGACCCGCGCGGCCGTTCAGGAAGGCATCGTCCCCGGTGGCGGCACTGCGCTTCTGCGTGCCAAGAAGGCCGTCGGCCGTCTCACCAACGAGAACGCCGATGTGCAGGCCGGTATCAACATCGTGCTGAAGGCGTTGGAAGCTCCGATCCGCCAGATCGCCGAAAACGCCGGCGTTGAAGGTTCGATCGTGGTCGGCAAGATCCTGGACGAGAAGTCCGAGACCTTCGGCTTCGATGCGCAGACCGAAACCTATGTCGACATGGTCGCCAAGGGCATCATCGATCCGGCCAAGGTGGTGCGTACTGCACTGCAGGACGCCGCCTCGGTTGCCGGCCTTCTGGTCACCACCGAAGCCATGGTCGCCGAACTGCCGAAGGAAGCTGCACCAGCGATGCCGGGCGGTGGCGGCGGTATGGGCGGAATGGGAGGCATGGGCTTCTAAGCCCTGCTTTCACGCTCAACTGCATTGTGATCGAAGGCCGCCCGGAGGCGGCCTTCTTTTTTGCCCTGATACAATGCGCCTCCGACTTATGGCCTTTCGCCTTGGTCGCGGTTCTGATTCAATCCCGTGATTAATCTCGCATGGGCGGAATCAGATAAATCCGCCCGGAGACACGTCGATAACGTCCAGGGACTTTTGAAATGCGCGCGCTTCATCTTTGTCTGCTCGGCCTTACGGTCACCGGCTCGGTTGCGACCGTCCACCACGCCTTCGCGCAGGTGAAAGCCGCGCCGAAGAGCCAGCCGGCAGGCCCCGAGACGCGCTATTTCACCTCGATCGACGGGGTCATGAACGGCAATGCCGACGTCATCCTGCGCGAGACCCGGCAGGGCAAGGCCGTCACGGCCGCGACGCTTGATGTCTGCTATCCCGCCGAGAAGGGCAGCGACCGCAAGGATCGCTTCGTCGCCAATCTCACGGTCAGTGGTTCGACGCTGACCGGCGCAACGCAGACCCAGGTCGACAAGCTGCCGGTGACCATCAAGCTGAACCGCCGGCCGACCGGCGACACGTTCGAATTCAAGGGACAGATCTCGGTCGGTCAGACCAACAACAACGTGACGTCTTCGGACAATTCGGATCAGAGCGAGAAGGAATTCCAGGACAATCAGTCCACCGACGACAATATCGCGCCCGCACCGAAGGATTTCACCGAAGTGTCGCCCGAAGCGATCGCGGTCAAGATCAAGCTCGAAGCGGCACTCGATTTCGTCCGCACGCTGCGCGGGCAGAATGTCGAGGTCGCGTTGAACAGCCTGGCCGTATCGTGCGATGCACTGCGCGCCGGCGAGCAGGTCATCAGCCTCGCCATCGACCCGGAACGCGCTGCGGCTTTCGTCGCCAAAACCAAGACCTATCCCGGCGTCGTCAATGTCGGCTGGACCACGGGCGCTATCGACATGGATCGTACCGTGCGCTTTGCGGCAGCCGACTGGCGCGATGGCGACAAGATCAATCGCGACAAGGTTGCTACGGCGCTGGCGAATGTGCTCGCCAAGACCATGTCGGGCAAACCTGCCGCCACGTCATGGGACGATGAGACCGGAAAGCTCAAGCTGACCTTCAAGCGCCCGAGTCAGGTACTGCCCGCGCTCGAATTGACCGAGACGGTCGAGGTCAACGCGATCATCGCTCCCGACAAGCCCGGCACGACGGATAAGCTCATCCTGTGGGTCAGCACGCCGTCAGTCACCACTGCGGATGAGACTTCGGGTGCGAAGCTGGCTCTCGCGGATTCGCCGACGGCCGATGAAGAGAGCGATCCGCGCGACGACAACGGCGCGGTTGCGGCCGTCGCGGCGGAGTTCAAGGCACAGCGTTGGGATGCAGATAATTCGAACTGGAAGTGAGTGACAGCATTCTGCTCAGCCGTCGTTAGCAATGCCGAAGCGTAGGATGGGTAGAGCGCCTTCGCGAAACCCATCAACCAAAATCGTCGAAAGCGATGGGTTTCGCTGCGCTCTACCCATCCTACGCGAGCCGCTCTAGTTCGTATTCAGCCGAAACCGCAGCGACTTCGGCCCGACGAACGTCACTGCATCACCGCGCCGCTGCCAGTTGGTGGCCGCGCCGAGATCGGCGATCAACTGATCGTCCATCGCGGCCTGTGCGTCCGAGCAACTGCGGTTCTCCATCGCGCCGGCGACGAAGACGACGGTGTTGCCGGCGACCGAGAACTGCCCCTTGCCGCCCTTGCACCACAACTCCACCCGCGCCTCGCCGGCCTCGCCGATTTCCAGATTGGGAATCCGCTTCGAGCCGGGCTGACGCTGTGCATCCAGAGTCATTTCCATGCCGAATGGAAACTCTTCGGCGGCATGCGCAGGGACGGCAATCAGAAACGCCGCACCGGCAAGAGCGGCCCGCAGCAAAGTGGTCATGGCAGTCATAAGAATTCTCGGCGTGATCGTGGATGGCGACAATGGCCGCGGTTCTACGCGCGGCCGCGACGGTTGACCAGAACCGTCGGGAAACAATATGGCGCGACAACGAAAAATCCCCGCGGCCTTGCAGCCGCGGGGATTCGTCATTGGTTCGTTGCGTGCACCCTACGGCGCCAGGACCATCAACGTGAACGGATAGACATAGGCCTGCAGCATCACGAACAGGCCGACCATGCAGGCCAGCACGATCGAGTGCCAGAACACGAAGCGCAGGATCGTGCCCTCATGCCCGAACCAGTTGGTTGCGGTCGAGGCCACAACGATCGATTGCGCATCGATCATCTTGCCCATCACGCCGCCGGACGAGTTCGCTGCGCTCATCAGGATCGGCGACAGACCGAGCTGTTCGGACGTGATCCTCTGCAGGTTGCCAAACAGCACGTTCGATGCGGTGTCCGAACCGGTGAGCGCCACACCGAGCCAGCCAAGCAGTGTGCCGAAGAACGGGTACAGCACGCCGGTGGCAGCGAAGGCCAGACCGAGCGTCGCGTCGACACCCGACAGACGCGTGAGCGTGCCGATGGCCAGCATCGCCGAGATGGTGATCAGCGAGTAGGCGCAGATCTTGATGGTGCGGCCATATTCCACAATCATCTTCGCAGGCGAGAAGCCCATGATGAAGCCGGAGATGATCGCAGCCAGCAACATGCCGCTGCCGGTATAGGAGACGTAAGTGAACGCGAACACCGCGCCTTCCGGCGTCGGCTTGGCGGCCACCGGCGGCACCTTGTTGATCATGTTGTGCAGTTCAGGCACTGGAAAATTCCAGGAAAAGATCGGGTTGACGATCCCCTTGAACCAGTTGGTGCCCCAGACCAGCAGGATGACGCAGAGGATGATCCATGGCGTCAGCGCGCTCCAGACCTGAGCCGAGGTCAGCTTCTCCGTGCTCATCGGTTTCACCGGCGGCACGGTGGACGCGGAATCGTCGTGCTGGCGCAGCGCGGCCGAGGTCCAGATCGTCTTGGGCTGCCAGACCTTCAGGAACAGGATCAACGCGCCCATCGAGATCAGCGAGGCGCCGATGTCGACGATCCACGGATTGATGAAGTTCGAGATTACGAATTGCGGGATCGCGAAGGATAGTGCGGTAACGAGGATGGCAGGCCAGACTTCCTTCATGCCCTTCCAGCCGGCAAAGGCCCAGACCACCCAGAACGGGACGATCATGGAGAAGACCGGCAACTGTCGACCGACCATCGCGCCCAGAATGAAGGGGTCGAAGCCGGTGACGGTGGCGAGGCCCTGGATTGGCGTGCCGAGCGCGCCATAAGCGACGGGCGCGGTGTTCGCGATCAGCGACAGGCCCGATGCTGCAAGCGGCGAGAAACCGAGGCCGATCAGCACGGCGCCGGTGACGGCCACCGGCGTACCGAAGCCCGACGCGCCCTCGAAGAATGCGCCGAACGAAAACGCGATCAGCAGGATCTGCAGGCGGCGGTCATTAGTGACACCGCCGATGGCGCGTTGCAGTACCTCGAAGCGGCCGCTATCCACCGTGAGGCGATACATGAAGATGACGTTGAGGACGATCCAGCCAATCGGGAAGAAGCCGGTGACGACGCCGAGCGCCGATGCGCGAAGCGACATATTGGCGGGCATCGTGAATGCGTAGATCGCCACAAGATTGGCGAGCACCAGCGCAATGATCGCTGCGATATGCGCCTTGACCTTGTTGGTGGCGATCAGCACCAGCAGGACGACCACCGGTATCGCGGCCACAAGCGTCGAGATCGTCGAGCTATTGAATGGATTGTAGACCTGATTCCACATGGCCGTTTTCCCCCTTTATATTATTGCAGCGGCTCGATCGTTATCGATCGGCAAATTGCTGATTGTTCACTTGCGAGGGCATCCACGATCGGTCAAAGCCGATAGCGCCCATAGGCTACGCGAAGGCGAGGCCCCCATGCCCTGCTTTTCGTCATGCTAGGGTGAATCACAGTTTCGCGACAAGGTGCCGCAGGCCATCAAACCAGCTACTTTAGTCTAAACGCTGGAATTCATTTCTGATCTTAAGGGCTTAGGGCCCTCCTCCCGGAGACGACCTGTGAATAACATCCGCTCCACGCTCGCGACCGTCTGGCGGATCGCGGTTCCTTATTTTCGTTCCGAGGACAAATGGGCGGGACTCGGACTCCTCACGGCGGTGATCGCCATCGAGCTGGCGGTGGTCGGTCTCAGCGTTTTGTTCAATCGCTGGAACAACACCTTCTACAACGCACTGCAGGACAGAAACCTCGACGTCTTCACCTATCAGCTCGCTTACTTCAGCGTGCTTGCCGCGATCAACATCGCACTCAAGGTCTATCAGCTCTACCTCAACCAGTGGCTCCAGATCCGCTGGCGGCGCTGGATGACCGAGCGCTATCTCGGCAACTGGCTCGCCGACGCCAACCACTATCGCATGCAGCTGCAGGGCGACGCTGCCGACAACCCGGATCAGCGCATCGCCGAAGACGTGAAGCTGTTCGTGGAGAAGACGCTCGACATCGGCATCGGCCTGTTGAGTTCGGTCGTCACGCTGTTCTCCTTCGTGATCATCCTGTGGGGCCTGTCCGACGCGGCGCCGCTGCATGTGTTCGGCCGGGATATCCCGATTCCCGGCTATCTGGTCTGGGGCGCGCTTGTTTACGCCGTGATCGGCACTGCGCTGACGCACTATATCGGCGCTCCATTGATGGCACTGAATTTCCAGCAGCAGCGCTATGAAGCGGACTTCCGCTTCAATCTGGTGCGTGCGCGCGAAAATGCCGAGCAGATCGCTCTGCTGCGCGGCGAACCGGTCGAGCGCCAGCGACTCTCGACCCGCTTCCAGCTGGTCGTCGGCAACTGGATCGACATCATGCGCCGCACCAAGAAGCTGACATCCTTCACGGTCAGCTATCAGCAGATCGCGATCATCCTGCCCTATGTTCTGGTCGCGCCAGCCTATTTTGCGGAGAAGGTCCAGCTCGGCGCCGTGATGCAGACTGCGGATGCGTTCGGCACCGTGCAGGGTGCGCTTTCATTCTTCGTCACAGCCTATCGCACACTGGCGGAATGGCAGTCCGGCGTGATGCGCCTTGATGGCTTCGAGACAGCCATTGCCAACGTACAGGCCCTGACGACCAAGGCCGATATCGTTCACGCCACTGAGACCGGCACCAGTGACATCGCACTGAGCGATCTGACGCTCACCCTCCCCAACGGCGCTCCCATGGTGCAGACGCCGGGCTTCAGCTTCCGCCGCGGGGAACGCACGCTGTTTACGGGCCCATCGGGCTCCGGAAAATCTACGCTGTTTCGCGCCATCGCCGGCATCTGGCCGTTCGGCAAGGGCAAGATCTCGATCCCCGCGGATGCGGCGATCATGATGCTGCCGCAGCGGCCGTATTTTCCGGTCGGTACATTGCAGGATGCGGTGGCCTATCCTGCCAGGACCGACGCGTTCAGCCCACAGGAGGTCGCCGATGCCGTCAGGTCCGTGGGTCTGCCCGCGCTGGCGACCCGGCTTGACGAAGATGGGCACTGGAATCGCATGCTGTCGCTCGGTGAACAACAGCGTCTCGGCGTCGCCCGCGCGCTGCTGCAAAAGCCGCAATACCTCTTCCTTGACGAGGCTACTGCGTCGCTCGACGAGCCCTCGGAAGAAGCACTTTATCGGCTGCTCGAAGACAAGCTGCCTGGCACGACCATCGTGTCGATCGGCCACCGCAACACGCTCGATGACTTGCATCAGCGCAAGGTGTCGCTAACGCGGTCCGGCGATCACTTCGCGCTAGGAGATGCAAAGGCGAGGACGGAAACCGCCTGAGGCGTGACACGCCCCGCTAAAGCCAGTGCCGCGGCCAGTCGCGGCCTGCCGCATAGCGATGCCAAACAAACGTGAAGCTCGCGAGCAGCAGCGCGCCGACCAGCACCGGCGCGAGCAGGAACGTCCACGGTAGTGCGTGAGACACGACAAGCAACGGGTTGATCCCGGCAGGCGGGTGGAATGTGCCGGTCACATACATCGCCAGCACAGCGAGGCCGACTGCCATGGCGGCGGCCCAGGCATGGGGGCCGGTCAGCTTGAGCACCGCGAGCCCTACCAGCGTCGCGACGATGTGTCCGCCGACCAACGCGCGCGGCTGCGCCGGCTCGGCTTCGGGTGAGCCGATCACGAGGACGATCGAGGTCGCAAAGGGGATGATGACCAGCGGATAATGCGCAACCGCCGAGAAGAACTCCATCACACCGATGGCAATCCCCGCCCCCAGCCCGGCAACGGCGCCGGCCAGCGCATTGCGATGATTGTTGCGACGGATCGTCTTCGCTGCGCGCCGCAACCAGTCCCGATTCATGAAGCCCTATCCCAAAAGAAAAGGGGCGGCAGATTGCTCTGCCGCCCCTTCGATCTCAGTCGAAGTCGATTACTTCAGGTTGGTCATCGCGGTCAGGTCAGCCGACAGCTTGACGATGCCGGTGGCACCGCACCAGCTCGAGCCAGCGCCCGACGGGTTGATCGCGGTGAAGTTGGTGCCGGCGGCAGGAGCCGTGAAGTCCGAAGTGAAGGCGTTGCAATCACCCTTGGACAGGTTGGTGTCCGAGTAGCGCAGGTCAAGCGTGAAGACCTTGTAGGTGAAGCCGATGCCGATGTTCCAGGTGTTGTAGTCGGCGTACTTGATGCCGTTCGGGAAGGCGACGGTACCGTAGAAGGAATCCGAAGTGCCGAGCCACTGGCGACCGAACTCGCCCGAAACGTAGGAGCCGATGCCGGTCGAGCCGAACCAGGTCGACGGCGCGATCACCTTACCGGTGATCGAAGCATAGGTACCTTCGGCGCCGGTGTTCAGGAAGTTCGGTGAGTAGAACGCGTTGCCGCCCAGCGAGAAGTAGTCGTTGAAGGTGTAGTTGAGCTTGGCATAGCCTTCGTAGAAGCTTGCGTTCTTCTTGGCGACGCTGCCGTTGGGCAGCGCGACAGCGGAGAGATCACCACCGCAGAAGGCGGGGGTGTTGAAGCACTGCCCGCCCGGATAGCCGTAATAGAAGAAGCCGAAGTCGAACGCTGCTGCGCCCCAGGTCGGGCGGATACCGAAGTAGCCATCGAGTTCCATCGACGCGCGGTTCGGGAAGGCGATGCTCTCACCGGAGACACCAGCGTAGATCTGGACGTCCTTGGTGATGTTGTAGCGCGGCTCGAAATAAGCTGCGACCGAACCCTTGTTGCCGTTCGACTGGGTGATACCGCGGAACACGTAGTTGCTCATGACGGCAGCGCCGAAAGCGATGTCCCAAGGATCGTAGGCCGCCACGATCGGCGGCGCCTTCTTGTACATCTTCGCGCCCAGATCGGCTGCGGAAGCCGAGCTCATCCCCATGGCGAGCACCGCAGCAGAGGCGACAACAATCTTCTTCATGACATTCCCCATCACTTTTGAAACCAGAGGCAGTTCCGTGTCCGAAAGACGGCGAGACCGCGAAATTCATCGACTGAACGCAACTTTGAGGCGCAAAGCCGGAGTGGTGAAGGAAAAAAAACGAGCAACTGCCGCCTAAATAGGCGTTCTGACGTTTCCGTGAGAGGTTGTGGCGCGGTGTTGCAAAAGCACAACGTTTTTGGAGGGATTCCAGCCCGAAAATACCACCACGGGGAATTACCACTGACTGGGAATTGTGGATTGCCGTCCGTGGAGCGGTTAACAGCTGCCCGTCAGAGCCTCCGGGCCGACGATCACTCGAATCGCCTGCAAATTCAGGACACCCGGGCATCGGTGGAAATACGCATGCGCGACAGACCAAGCAAAAACCGCAGCGGCGAGCGCTGCGGTTTTCCGGAGTTTATTGGCGAGTCAGGAACGCGGACTTAATCCGGTTCGACTATCTGGTTTCGTCGTGATCGGGCGACGTATCGCCAGGAGATTCGATTGCCGTCGTCTCGCCTGAAGAATGCCCTTCGACCGGTGACGGATCAGGCTCCGGCGTCGCCCAGCTCGGTGTCTCAGCGATTGCCGGTGCGACCGGCTTGGGAGCGCGCGGCTTGCGCGGCGGCTTCGGCGGCAGCGCAACCGGCGCTGGAGCTTCTGTCACAGCGGGTGCGGGCGCCGTGCTCGACAACAGCGTAGAAGGAACCTTCACGGACTTCTTGGCAGCTTTCTTCGGTGTTGCTTTCTTGGCGGCCTTCTTCGGCGCCGCCTTCTTCACTGCCTTCTTGGCGGGAGCTTTCTTCGGCGCCTTCTTGGCAGACTTCTTCGCGGCTTTCTTGACAGTCTTCTTGGTGGCTTTCTTGGCCGCCTTCTTCACCGTCTTCTTGGCTGATTTCTTCGCAGCCTTCTTGGCCGCTTTCTTCACAGCCTTCTTCGCGGATTTCTTGACTGACTTCTTGGAGGACTTCTTCGCGGGTTTCGCCGCCGTCAAAAGCTTCTTCTGCTTTTTCTTGTCCTTCTTCGACTTCTTGCCTTTAGCCATCGTGGTCCTCCTGTTGGCGCCGATCCAAAAGGGACCGGCGTTTCAAGTCTTCCGCGCCAGCGCGGGGCCAGTTTAACGCGGGGCCGTTGTCACAATTAGATCAGTTCAATCCTGGCCTGGGACCGCCTGTCGCCCAATCGAGTAGCTCAATCGTATGTACGACCGGGACTGACGTCCCTCCGGCGATCTGAACCATGCAGCCGATGTTGCCGGCAGCGATGATATCCGGCTTGACCATCGCGATGTTGGCGACCTTTCGATCGCGCAACCGGCTCGCAATATCAGGCTGGAGAATGTTGTACGTCCCCGCCGAACCGCAACACAAATGGCTCTCTGGGATATCTTTCACCACGAATCCATTCTTGGAAAGCAATTCTTTGGGAGCCTGTGTGATTTTCTGCCCATGCTGCAGCGAACACGCCGAGTGATAGGCGACGACAAGGTCGCTTTGTTTGTCAGGCTTCGGCAGATCCATGGCGCTGACATACTCGCTGATATCCTTCGCCAGCGCAGAGACCTTGGCGGCCGGCGCGGCGAACTCCGGGTCCTCGCGCAGCATGTAGCCATAGTCCTTGATGACGGTTCCACAGCCGGACGCCGTGACCAGGATGGCGTCGAGACCGCCCCGATCCGCCTCCCCGAGCCAGACGCCGATATTGGCCCTGGCCCGCGCCAGCGCATCCCCGTCGCGGCCGAGATGATGGGTCAGCGCACCGCAGCACTGTTCGTCCCGGACCAGCACGACCTCGACGCCATGTCGGGTCAAAAGACTGATGGCGGCCTGGTTGATCCGCGGCGCCAGCACCTGCTGGGCGCAGCCCTGCAGGAGTGCGACCCGGCCACGGCGAGCGCCGATCGCGGGAAAAACGCTGCCACCGGACGGGCCAGCGGCGGGTAACTGCCTCGGCGCCATCGTCAGCATCGCCTTCACGCGGCTAAGCAGGTTCGGGTTGGATTGCTTGCTGGTCGAGGGCAGCAGTGCCGCCAGCGGCCGCGCCAGCCGGGCCATGGACATGCTCAGGCGAAACAGACCGGGACGCGGCAGCACCCAGGCCAGCACGTCCCGCAGCAACCGCTCGGAGAGCGGCCGGGTGTAGTCCTTCTCGATCTTGACCCGCGCCTGATCGACCAGATGCATGTAGTTCACGCCGGACGGGCAGGTCGTCATGCAGGCGAGGCAAGAGAGGCAACGATCGACATGCTTGACCACCTCCTGCGTCGGCTTCTGATCTTTCTCCAGCATCTCCTTGATCAGGTAGATGCGGCCGCGCGGACTATCGAGCTCGTCGCCGAGCAGCACATAGGTCGGACAGGTCGCCGTGCAGAATCCGCAATGCACGCATTTGCGCAGGATCTTGTCGGCCTCGGCAATATCCGGATCGGCCAGCTGGGTCGGGGTAAATTCGGTTTTCATGTCGCAAGTCCTTCAAGTACCAAGGCCACGCGACATCCGGCCGCGATTGAGAATGGTCTTCGGATCGAAACTGTGACGCACACGCTCGCCGAGCGCCGCGATGCCTTTGGGCTGCGGATGAAACACATCAATGGCACGGCGCACATCTTCCGGCGCGCGGATCAGCGTCGCATGGCCACCGGCTGCATTGACCAGCTTGCGGAGCTGCGCTGCCTGCGCATCGGCCGATGGCGGTAGTGCCGCCCAGATCAACCCACCGCCCCAGTCATAGATGACCTCGCCTTGCGAGCCCTTGGCGATAGCCTGGCCCAGCGCACCGCCCGATGCCGGCGGCGTCACGATGCGCCACACCGGCCACATCGCACGCGGACCGCTGGCCGCGAATGGCGTCACATCTCGGACATCTGCCCACAGTGCCGCGGACTGAGTGTCTTCAAGTATCTCGGCCACGCCGAATGACTTCAGCGTCGTACTCAGTGACACCGCGCGCTGCGACGCGGACGCGGTGATGCCTTCAAGGCGGATCAGCGTGACCGACTGGTCGGGCGCCGCAATCTCGCCAAGCGCCCCGTGCGTGGTGCGCAACGCCGAGCCGGGTAGATGCGCGGCACCTGAGACATCGAAGGGCGAGCCCAGTGCCGCCGTCATTGCCTTGTTGGCTGCGATATCATCGAGCCCGCGCAGCACCAGGGTGCGCTCACTCTCCGCCCGCGGCATGACCTTGAGGGTCACCTCGGTCATCACGGACAGCGTGCCCCATGCTCCGGCAAGCAGCTTGCAGACATCGTAGCCGGTGACGTTCTTCACCACGCGGCCGCCAGCCTTGTAACTGTCGCCAAAGCCGGACACCGCATGCACGCCGAGCAGATGATCGCGGGCGCCGCCGGCCTGAATGCGCCGTGGCCCGGCGAGCCCGGCCGAGATCATGCCGCCGATGGTGCCGATATCCGCCGTGCCCAGGAGCTGTGACGTGTTCATCGGCTCGAACGAAAACTGCTGATTCTTGGAATCGATCAGCGACAGCACGTCGGCCATCGGCGCGCCGGCCTGCACGGTGAGGATCAATTCGTTCGGCTCATAGGACGTCACCGCATTCAGCGCCGACAGATCGAGCACCGCATTGGTCGCAACGGGCTGGCCGATCATGCGCTTGCTGCCATGACCGATGATCTCCAGCGGCTGCTCGCTTGCAATTGCCTCGCGCACCGCCTGCTCGACGTCCTGAGCGTCGCGTACTTTCAAAATGTCCACGATAGATGCCCTACACGCTGTAGATTCCCTCCCCCCTTGCGGGGGAGGGTTAGGGAGGGGGGTAGCCACACGCTCCGGAGATTGGGGTGGGGGGGGGGGGGGGGGGGGGGGGGGGGGCCCCCCCCCCCCCCCGCGCCCCGGAATCTCGATATGCTCTATCACCGCAAGATTCCGGGTTCACGCGAGCAAGAGCTCGCGCGCCCCGGAATGACGAGTGAAGCCTAAAACCTCGGCGCCCGTTTCTCCGCGAACGCCTTCGTCCCTTCCTTGATCTCATTGCCGCGCATGCTGTCCCGCGCGCGCTGATCGGCGGCAGCCTCATCCAGTTCACCGCGGGCGAATTCGTTGATCGCCTGCTTCATGCCGCGCATGGCGATCGGGGCGTTGCCGGCCAGAACCATGGCGAGCTTGTCGACTTCCTCGTCCAGCGCCTCGGCCGGCACCATGGCGGTGAGGTAGCCGATCCGCAGCAGTTCGCTGGCTTCCAGCTTCTGCGCGGTGAGAAACAATCGCTTGGCGTTGTCGACCCCGAGCCGGCTCACATAGCGTTTGATACCGCCTTTGTAATAATGAAGGCCGAGCCGGGCGGCCGGCATGAACATCTCGCAGGTGTCGACGCCGATTCGGAAGTCACAGGCCAGTGCCATGTCGGTGGAGCCGCCATAGACGCCGCCATTGAGCCGGCAGATCGTCGGGAGCGTCAGGTCCTCCAGCCGGTTTGCCACGGCCTCAAAGGCCGATCCGGACGAACCTTCGGCCACGGGCTTGGGCGCGCTGGCAGCCCGTTCGGAGATCGCATTGAGATCGAAGCCGGCGCTGAAAGCGCGGCCGGTGCCGGTGAGCACTAGCACCCGGACGGCGCGATTCGCCTCTACGCGATCGAACAGCTGTACCAAGGTGTCCAGGTCGAGCTGGGACAGCCGGTTCAGCTTCTGGGGGCGGTTCAGGCGGATGGTGGCGCGGGGGCCGTCGATGGTCAGAATGGGGGGCGAGGACTGGTCAGATGCGGTTTCCGTCGTTTCCGACATGTTGTTCTCCTTTGGGATGCGAGCGACGGTGCCCGCACCGGCGGATCGCGTCAATCTGCGCACGACTCCGTGATTTTTGCGGGTCGCAACACGGGCTATTTTAACCAGATGGGCTATATTGCGGCTGCAAAGGCCCGGTCATTCGCGCTTCATAGTCGCGGAGGACGGTGCGGCCGTTCCTGGAAACCCGGTTTGCTCCCATGGATATGTCCTATCTCCATCACTTTGGCAGCGCCGCCGCCACGATCTTCGTGGTCGCGACCGCCACGATGCGGACGATGATTCCGCTGCGGGTGTTTGGCATCATGGCCAATGTCCTGCTAATCGCGATCTCGATCCCGACCCACAACTATCCGACCATGGCATTGCATGCGGTACTGCTGCCGCTCAACATCTACCGCCTGCGCCAGATGCTGCAATTGGTCCAGGATGTGAAAAAGTCGGTGAACTCGGACCTGTCGATGGAATGGCTGAAGCCGTTCATGACCAAGCGTCCCTGTAAGGCCGGTGAGGTGTTGTTTTACAAGGACGAGAAGGCCGAAGACATGTTCTACATCGTCAGTGGCCGTTATCGTCTCGTCGAATCCGGGATCGAATTGCCGGTCGGCGCCATTGTCGGTGAACTCGGCATGCTGTCGCCCTTGAACGAACGCACCCAGACGCTGGAATGTATCGAGCCCGGCATGGTGCTCAGCGTCAGCTACAGCCAGGTCGAAGAGCTCTACGTGCAGAATCCGGAATTCGGTTTCTTCTTCCTGCGTCTCGCCAGCGCGCGATTGTTCGAGAATATCGACAAGCTGGAAGCGCGTCTGATGAAGCAGGACGCGCCCGCATTGCCCATGGCGCCGCAGCACGCATAAGCATCAGGACGTCCCGTGGCAGGTTTCATCAACGTCATCCGCTCCACGCTCGCCGAGCTGGCGAACAGGAGCGAACCTGCAGCGCCGGTTTTGCCGGTGGGGCTGCCGGCTGCGGTGCGTCCTGTGGCGGAAGATGGCGTGGCCCTGTTGATCAACTATCAGAGCGCAGTCTACGCGCAGCTCTACAGCGACCGGCTGCGTCGCTTTGTCGGACGGCGCAACGTCAGCGACGAACTGTTTAGCGAGATTGCGCGGCTGCTCACGATGCGCATGAGCTATCACGATCCGATCCGCATCGCGCAGCTCAAGCTGCAGGAGCCCGTGATGCCCGGCCGGCCGCCCGTCGTCGACAGGCGGCGTTTTCGCCTCGACGAGTTGGTGTCGGCATTGCCGGAGATCGTCGGCGATCCCCTGATGTGGGCGCTCGAGCGCATCTATTGTGCGCATCGCACGGTGCCGATCCGTTTCAGCAAGGCGAGCATCTGGGGCATCAAGCGCCTTGAGTTCGAATCCTGGCTGCGACGTTGGCGCCTGTTGTCGACGCGTTATGAAACCGAGCGCGTCTGGGTCGAACGCTGGCTGCACATGATTGATCGGGCACTGACCAGGCAGCCGGACGCGGCAATGGCCATCGTGCAGACGGCAACCATGATCGAAGGTTACGGCACGGGCTATCGGCAGGGCATGGCCGCCTGGCATCAGATCATCGACGGACTAGCCAAGCCGGCTTTCGATGGGACGCTGGTTATCACCGACCTGGCGGATGCGATCACGCGTGCACGTGCGGTGCCGCGCGACCCGAAGGGTGACCAATTACGCAAGGCGATCGGCGAACTCCGGGCGCATGCCGTCCTGAACTAGCGAGAAAGTGGAGCGTGCGCAGTGTTTTCCCGTCCAGGCTGGCTCTGCAGGAAGCGGTGGGTTTTCGGTTCCGCGGCGTGCATTCCCGGTTTCGGAGTGTCATAAATAGGGCGAGTGATCGGGCCGGCTAAGCGGGCCAGCCTGTCGTGACCGGTGAGAGGGACGTCAGCTTGTTGTTTCCTGCAATGTCGTCGTCGATTGCTCTGGGCGGGCTCGTCGGGTGGATGCTCGTCCTCACCGTCAAGCACGTGATCGCTGATTTCCTGCTGCAAAACGCCTGGATGGCGATAGGCAAGGATCAACGGACCGGATGGGCGCTGCCGCTGCTGGCGCATTGCGCGATCCATGGCGTGCTGACAACGCTGTTCATTGCCGTTGTACAACCCAAGCTCTGGTTCCTGGGACTGGTCGACTTCGCGATCCACATCACCATCGATCGGCTCAAGGGCATCTGCGTATCGCATTTCGGTGTGACGCAGGGCCATCGCTGGTTCTGGTGGCTGATCGGCATCGATCAGGCGCTTCATCACCTGACCGACTTCTTCCTGGCCATCTTCATCGTCGCCAACAGCTGATGCGCGTTTGAACGCATCGAGTTCCAATGTGGCGGTAGCAGGGCACGGCTGCCACATTTCAAACTGTTACTCAAGAGTCGCACGCGGCCATTAAGGCTGTTGGTTAACCCTGCGTTAGGAAATTCAACCGCATCCTCATTAACGAGGAGAAACCCCATGCGGTCCAGCCGTCAAGCTTTTGAGAACGATTTTTGCCCCGTCGAGGAAGATCTGCTCGGTGCAATGTATCGTGCAAATGAAAATGGCCTGCCCCATCTCGTGGCCAGCGTTTCATCCGATGTCCGTGCGATGCTGGCCTTGTTTTGCTATCGCCGCAGTCATCTCCACGCTCTGGCGATCTCGATCGCATCGAGCTGCAGCGAGCGCGAACTGATCGAATTCGGTGGCCGCGTTGGTTCCACGCTCTACGCGCTGTCGCACGACACCGCTGTGGCGCGTCCTTCGGTGTCGGCCTATCACAACCGCAAGGCCATCACGCTGTCGACCAAGCCGCTCTCGACGCTGGCGCCGATGGATGATGATCTCGACGACGAGCTGGATGACAAGGAACTCGCTTACACCGTCACGGCGTGAGCTGACATCAACTACTCTGCGGCTGCCAGAATTGGCAGCCCGTGCCGGCGTCGCGCCATGGCGCATTCGGGATCGCCGGGCATGCAGGTCCGGCACACGTCCGGCCTCACAGCATAAATCCCGCAGGCTGTTGCCTCTCCAACCTTTCCGGTCAATGCGCTGCAGCGGTCTCCGTCGCAGCGCATTCCCGATTCACGGTCGTTGACATATTTGGCCGGGATCAGATCGAGATCGGCATCGTCCTCGATGGTGAAGCGCGGCCAGTTGCTGGAATACGAACAGCACGCACCACAGGCCTGGCATGGGCTGGCGTCGCTGATCGTGGTGGCATTGCTTGTCATGCCGCGGTTTATCGCGATCGGGCGGGTTTCACCAGCCGTGCAGATGCAGGCTTGGCTGTTTCAGGTATCCTGTGGCCGCTCCCAGCTCAGCGTCTTGCGCCATTTGCTGCGCAGCGTCTCGCGCCGTTCCGGATACTTCTCATCGAGGAAATGTGCCTCGATCGCTCGGTCGGTTCGAAAACTGCGGAAATCCTTGCGAAGCTCGCACCAAGCCGCCAGCAGCCGCACGGCTTCCAGGTAGCCCACCGCGATCGGCCAGACGATGCGCTCGCTGTCGCGACCGGCTTCGTCGCGGTAAAGCAGCCGGACCTTCTTGCCCGCATGAATATGCGCCCGCATCTGCACCATATCCATGCTGTCGGCGGTGCCGCGGAAATGCGGCCGCGCGCGGCTCGCGGGTTCCAGCACGAAGGGGCGCAAGCGCTCGGGCACGGTGTCCGCGATCTTCGCGATGAGATCCTGTGCCGCCTTGGCCAATGCCGGATCGGCGTGCCCCATCACCCATTGTGCGCCGAGCACGGCGGCTTCGATCTCGTCGGGCGTCAGCATGAGCGGCGGCATGTCGAAGCCGCGTTCGAGGATATAGCCCATGCCGGCTTCGCCGCGGATCGGGACGCGCTGTGCCATCAGCGTCGCGATGTCGCGATAGATCGTCCGCTTGGACGTTTCCAGTTCGGCGGCAATGGCGTCCGCCGTTAGCGGCTTCCGCGTGCGCCGGAGTACCTGAATGATCTGAAACAGGCGGTCTGCGCGTCTCATCGTCGTCTCTCTGTCCGTGTTGGTCCGCTGTCGATGCTGACAGCATGTTGGCAGCAGGGGGCAGTCATACAGGACCCAGGTTCAAACGAACGAAGGATTCTGCAATGACCGCTTTCGATAGCCTCGAGGCATTTTCGCATGATGACCGGCTCTGGCGCATCCGGGCATGGCTGCTGGAACGCGCCATTCTCGTCCTGTCGGGCGACCTCCGCTGGGCCCTGATCGGGCTCGGCTGGCGCATGGTTTCCACCGCGGCGGTCCAGACGCGTGTCTGGGTCGCCGGCGCGACCCGGCGTGACGGCTGCTGACACCACGGTGGCAGCAGCGACTGCCTAGTCTCTTGTCCCTATCACTTGGAGAAACCACATGATCGTCCTTCACGGCGCAGGTGCAGGCTTTGGCCTGCCGGAAATCAGCCCTTTCGTTACCAAGACGGAAGTCCAGCTCAAGATGGCCGGCTTGCCCTATGAGAAGCAACCGGCACGGCCGCAGGATTCGCCGAAAGGGCAGATGCCCTATATCGATGACGGCGCTGAGTGCATTGCCGACTCCACCTTTATCCGCGCCTATATCGAACGCAAATATGACGTCGATTTCGATAGGGGTCTCGATCTCGCCCAGCGCGCTCAGGCCTGGGCGATCGAGCGGATGATCGAGCATCACCTCTACTGGTCGCTGGTCGGCGTGCGCTGGGTCGATGCCGATAATTTCGCCAAGGGACCGTCGCATTTCTTCGACGGCATTCCCGAAGGGCAGCGCGACGAGATTCGTGCATCCGCGCGCAAATCCGTCATTCAGAACCATCTGGCGAATGGCCTCGGCCGGCATCCTGCCGATGAGGCGCTGCAACTCGCGGATCGTTCGCTGATGGCTCTGTCGGTCCTGCTGGCCGGGAAGTCTCACTTGATGAGCAACCGCCCGGCCGGTGTCGATGCGACCGCATTCGGCGTTCTGGCCGGGATCCTGTCGCCGTTGTTTCCGTCGCCCCTGCAGCGTCAGTTGCACCGCTATGGCAACCTCGTCACCTACGTGGATCGGATGATGGCAGAGTATTATCCCGAACACGTCTGGCAGTGCAGCGTCGCTGCCTGAGGCTGTGTCGCCTTCAATGCGGCGACGCTGCCCCCTTCAGCGTCGCCAGTTCTGCTTCCAACTCCGCAATTCGCGCATCGCGCGCTGCCAGTACTGCTGCAACATCGGCGGCATCGAACTTCTGCGGGATATGTTGCGGGCAATTGGTGTCCCACGCGGCGATCGTGAACAGGATCACTTGTTCCGGCTTGGCACGATAACCTTGCGGCATTAGCGACGCCAGCAGCGCCGGATCGTCCTCGACCACCCGCGCGGTGCCCCAGAGCTTGACGCGTCGGCGATGTGCATAATCCATGATGAAGATGTTGGCCTTGGGATTCTCGGCGAGATTGCCCTGGGTGATGTATTGCCGATTGCCGCTATAGTCCGCAAAGGCCAGCGTCTGCTTGTCGAGGATCTTCACGAAGCCCTTCGGCCCGCCGCGATGTTGCATATAAGGCTGACCGTCAGCGCTGGCGGTAGCCAGAAAGAAGCTGTTCGCCTCGGCGAGAAACGCTGCGAGATTGTCGTCGATCTCGGTGCGCCAGCCGCCGTTTTCCTCGACATGCGCATAGCTGGAACGCGACCCCTTGCGCGTCTGGATCGCCTTGACGGTCGGCGTGAAGGCAATGTCGCTGGAAGAGGTGTGGATGTCTGACATGACTTACTCCCTGATTGGAGCTTGGGACGGGATGCGTTCCCGCCGCCCCAAGTTGGCTATTTCCTCGCACAAGAACAATCATCGGAATTGACACTTCATTATTGCTGGATATGAAATGGTTCGATGGATCGCATCGAAGCCATGACCGTCTTCGTCGCCGTGGCGGACCTGCAGGGGTTTGCGCCTGCGGCCCGCAAGCTCGGACTCTCCGCGTCGGCGGTCACCCGCATGGTGGCGGCGCTGGAGGAGCGCCTTGGCGCCCGCCTGCTGCAGCGGACCACGCGCTCGGTGATGCTGACCGATGTCGGCGTGCGCTATTTGGAACGAGCGCGCCAGATTCTCGCGGATATCGAGGAAGCCGAGTGCTCCGCGCAGGCCGAACGGGCGCGGCCGACCGGGCGTCTGGTCGTCTCGGCGCCAGTCGGCTTCGGGCGGCTGCATGTGACGCCGCTGATCTCGGCCTATCTGCAGCGCTATCCCGATGTCTCGGGTGAATTGCGGCTGACCGATCGCATGGTCGGCCTGGTCGAGGACGGCATCGATGTCGCGGTGCGGATCGGCGATCTCGCCGATTCCAGCCTCGTGGCGCGCAACCTCGGCACCATGTCGCGCATCGTGGTGGCGTCGCCGGATTATCTGGCGCAGCGCGGCCAGCCGACGGCACCGGAGGATATCGCAAAGCACGACACGATCCAGTTCGGTTCGATCGCGTCAGCGCCGGAATGGCGCTTCGTGCGTGATGGCCGGGATGTTCGCATCACGCATACGCCGCGCTTCACCACCGATGTCGCCGATGCCGCCATCTGGCACGCCGAGCACGGTGGCGGCCTGACTCGCGTGCTGGCCTATCAGGCTGCGGAGGGGCTGGAGGCGGGACGGCTGAAGCGCGTGCTGACGAAGTTCGAGCCGCCGGTGGTGCCGATCCACATCGTCTATCCGACGTCGCGGTTGCTATCGGCTAAAGTGCGCGTCTTCATCGACCTCGCCGCCGAAACCTGCCAGTGGGATTTCAGCAAGCGATAGCCATCGCTACGTTTTTGGTGGCGCGACGCTGAACGTGCCGTTGGCCCGGGCGCACGGCTCGCCGTCTGCCGTGATTAGTGCCTGCGCAAAGCAGAGACGCTTGCCGGTCTTGATGACCTCAGTCTCGATCTGCAGCCATTGCCCGATCTGCGCGGAACCGAGAAAATCGGCGGACAGATTAATAGTCACCAACCGTGTGCCGCCGCCGAGTACATGCCCGCAACTTAGGCCCATCGCATTGTCGGCCAGCGCCGTGATCAGCCCGCCATGCGCCATGCGGCGTGAATTGGTATGCGCTTCAGCAATGCGGAGGCCGAGGATGACATTGGTCTCCGTCACCTTTGAATAGATCGGTTCCCACGGCGTGGTGAGGGGGCTCTTGCGATAGTGTGGCGCGAAGCCGTGGGGGGTAGCGGTGTCGGTCATGGCACATCCATCTGGATTGTTTGCGCCATAGAAGCGAAAGCACGCGCAAAGGACAGGCCAACAAAGTTTCAAACAACCTTTTCCGGCCGTTCAAAACAACGCGGCGCCTACGATCCTAATACGGCAGTCCCACATAATTTTCCGCCAGCGACGCTGTCGCGACATCCGAATGTACGACATAATCCAGCTCGGCCTGCTGCAGCTTGGTGCCGAAACCGTCATTGTCGGGGAAGCGATGCATCATCGAGGTCATCCACCACGAGAAACGCACCGCTTTCCACACGCGCTTCAGCGCGATGGCCGAATAGAAGTCGAGGCCGCTCGAGGATTTCTCATCGTAGAATTCGCGTAGCGCCATCGACAGGTAATGGACGTCGGAGGCCGCGAGGTTGAGCCCCTTGGCGCCGGTCGGCGGCACGATGTGGGCGGCGTCGCCGGCCAAAAAGAGCCTTCCGAAGCGCATCGGTTCCGCGACAAAACTACGCAGCGGCGCGATACTCTTCTCCAGCGATGGGCCGGTGATGAGGCTTTCGGCGGCCTCCGTGTCGAGGCGACGGCGCAACTCGTCCCAGAACATGTCGTCGGTCCAGCTCTCGACTTTTTCGTCGAGGGAGCACTGGACGTAATATCGGCTGCGCGTCATCGAGCGCATCGAGCACAGCGCGAAGCCGCGTTCGTGATTGGCGTAGATCAGCTCATGCGACACTGGCGGCGTATCCGAGAGCAGGCCGAGCCAGCCGAACGGATAGACGCGCTCGAAAGTCTGCATGGCGGACGCCGGAACGCTCTGGCGCGAGACGCCGTGGAACCCATCACAGCCGGCAATGAAATCGCAGGCGATCTCGTGGCTTACGCCGTCCTTGACGTAGCGGACGCGGGGGCTTGTGCCGTCGAAATCGTGCAGCGAGACATTGTCGGCGTCATAGACCGTGGTCAGCCCGGCCTTGTCGCGGGCGTCCATCAGGTCGCGGGTGACTTCGGTCTGGCCGTAGACGGTAACGACCTTACCGCCGGATGCCTTCTTCAGGTCGAGGCGGTGGCGAATTCCGCCGAATAGAAGTTCGATCCCGTCATGGATCAGGCCTTCGTGATGCAGGCGCTCGGTAATCCCCAGCTTTTCCAGCAGGCCAACGGTGCCCTGTTCGAGCACGCCGGCGCGGATGCGGGCGAGGACATAGTCCCGATCCTTGCGCTCCAGAATGACGTTATCGATCCCATAGGCATGCAATAGTTGCCCTAGCAACATTCCAGCCGGACCAGCTCCAATGATGGCAACTTTTGTTCGCAACGCTTGCTCCCGCGGTTGATATAGGCTCTGTCGTCCGACTGAGTTGACAAGTCAAGCGGGGTCGCGACACTGGCTCCGCAACGCGTGCTATCGCACCGCTTGCAAGGATGATTATAACATATAACAATATTCGCAAAGGGCCATTCAAGGTCCGGTGAACAGGTTCGTGAGAACACGTCCAAACGGGCGTAGAGGGAGAGACGTCGATGAAAAGGGCAATCTTTGCATTGCTGGCGGCTGGCTGTCTGACGACTGCAATGAGCCCGGCGCAGGCGCAAGACAAAACCGTCAATATGAAAGTATCGCTGTGGGTGCCGCCGGCGCATCCGCTGGTGCCGGCCACACAGGCCTGGGCGGCCGATATCGAGAAGGCCTCGGGCGGCAGCATCAAGATGTCGGTATTCCCCTCCGAACAGCTCGGCAAGGCGTTCGACCATTACGACATGGCGCGCGATGGTATCGCCGATATCACCTATGTGAATCCCGGCTATCAGCCCGGCCGTTTCCCCATCGTGGCCGCGGGCCAGCTGCCCTTCGTGTTCTCGGACGGCAAGAAGGGCACCCTCGCGCTCAACGAGTGGTATCAGAAATACGCCAAGACCGAGATGAAGGACACGAAGCTGTGCTTCGCTTTCATCCACGATCCCGGATCGATCCACGGCAAGAAGAAGATCGTAGTGCCGTCAGACCTCAACGGCGTGAAGGTCCGCCCGGCGCAGAGCACCATCGGCGAAATGGTCAAGCTGTTCGGCGGAACCAATGTGCAGGCCTCGGCGCCGGAATCGCGCGATGCGATCGAGCGCGGCGTTGCTGACGAGATCGCGTTCCCGTGGGGCTCGATCTTCCTGTTCGGTATCGACAAGGTGGTGAAGTATCACATCGACGTGCCGCTCTATTCGACGGTGTTCACCTACAACATCAACCTCGCCAAGTATAATTCCATGTCCGCAGCGCAGAAGAAGATCATCGACGATCACTGCACACCGGAATGGGCCTCCAAGGTCACCGATCCCTGGGTCGACTTCGAAGCCAATGGCCGCACCAAGATGAAGGCGCTGCCGGATCACGAAGTCTACAAGCTGGCGCCCGAGCAGCTCGCCGAGTGGAAGAAGGGCGTTCAACCGCTCAACGCCGCCTGGGCTGCGGCCGTGAAGAAGGCCGGCGGCGATGCCGATGCCATCGACGCCGACCTCAAGGCGATGCTGAAGAAGCACGACGCGGGGCTGTAGCTTTCCGCCGAGTCCGTTGATCGCATGGACCTCTCACCACGTCATGGCCGGGCTTGACCCGGCCATCCACTTTCCTTCGCCACCCAGAAGATGAATGCCCGAGTCATCTAGTGAAGTTCGCTTCGCGCTGCCCGGGCATGACGATCGAGAGGGCGGAGGCTGGCTTCTCCTCTTGAGCATTGTGACATCGACGATGACCGCCACGTCCGAAATCTCCCAATCCAGCGCCCTCGGCATTCCGCCGGAGCCGCCCCGCAAGAACGTGATGGATCGCTTTATCGATTCCATCGAGTGGATTGCCGCGTTCTTCGTCGGTATCGTCGCGCTGAATACCTTCATCGCGGTGTTCATGCGCAAATTCTTCGCAGTCACGATCCCCGATTATTACAATATCGGCCAGTTCATGCTTGGCGTGCTGATCTTCTGGGGCATCGCAGCGACGTCCTATCGCGGCGCGCACATCACCGTCGATCTGGTCTGGGCCAATGCTACGCCAAAGTATCAGCGCTGGATCGACGTGTTCGCAACCTTGGTGCTGCTGTTCGTCGTGACCGTGCAGACCTACACGCTGTTCGACAAGGTGGTGGACACTTATTCGAGCCACATCGTCACCATGGATCTGCAACTGCCGGTCTGGCCGTTCTTCCTGCTGTCATGGATCGGCGACGTTTCGGCGGTGCTGTTGATCGCGATCCGCACTTACAGGCTGATCTTCCATCCGGAAGAGATGCATGAACCCGAAATCAAGACGGCAGAGTAAATCGCATGGATCTCAGTAACGAAGCGGTTGCCGTCATCGGCTTTGTCAGCCTGTTCGTGTTGATGCTGTTGCGCGTGCCGGTGGGTATGGCAATGGGGCTCGTGGGCATCACGGGCTTCGGCTATCTCACTGGTTTTGCGCCAGCGCTGAAACTGGTCGGCCAGACTACCATGCGGACGGTGACGGACTATTCCTTTGGCGTGATCCCGATGTTCCTCCTGATGGGCGCCTTCGTCTCGGTGTCGGGTATCAGCCGTGAACTGTTTCGCGCGGCCAACACCTTTGTTGGCCACTGGAAAGGTGGGCTGGGCATCGCGACTATCGCCGCCTGCGGCGGCTTCGCTGCGATCTCCGGCTCGTCGGTGGCGACGGCTGCGACATTCTCCGCCGTTGCCTATCCGGAAATGCGCCGTTTCAATTATCCGCAGAGCTTCGCCACAGGCGTCATCGCCGTGGGCGGCACGCTCGGCGCGATGCTGCCGCCGTCCACGGTATTGGCAGTTTACGGCATTATTACCCAGCAAGACATAGGCAAGCTGTTCATCGCCGGCATCGTGCCGGGCCTGCTCGCTATCGTCATGCACATGATAACCATTGCGATCATCGGCGTGGTCAAGCCGGGCTTCTTGCCGGCTGGCCCGAAAGCCTCGTGGCGCGAGCGCGCCGCGGCGATCCGCGATGTCTGGTCGCCATTGTTGCTGTTCGTCTTCGTGATTGGCGGCCTTTATGGCGGCTTCTTCATCCCGACCGAAGCCGGTGCGGTCGGCGCGGTCGGCGCCTTCATCATCGGCGTGTTGCGCGGCAAGCTGAACAAGGACGGTATCCTGCAGTCACTACTGCAAGCGACGCGGACCGCGGCCGCCGTGTTCACCGTGCTCATCGGTGCGCTGTGCTTTGGCTATTTTCTCACCATTACCCAGACCCCGCAGCACGTCACCGAGTTCCTCACCGGCCTCGGCATCGGCCCCTACGGCGTGCTGGCGCTGATCCTCCTGATGTATCTGGTGCTGGGCTGCCTGATGGATGCCATGGCCATGGTGATCCTCACCGTGCCGATCGTGTTTCCGGTGATCATGGCGCTTGGTTTCGATCCGATCTGGTTCGGCATCGTCATCGTCATGACCGTCGAGCTCGGCCTGATTCATCCGCCGGTCGGCATGAACGTGTTCGTCATCAAGAGTGTGATCAAGGACGTCAGCATGTCGACGATATTCAAAGGCGTGCTGCCATTCGTGGTTACCGACCTGATCCGTCTCGTGCTGCTGATCCTGTTCCCGCTGATTGCCACCTGGCTGCCGATGCGGATGATCGGGTGATGTTGTGACCACACCGCAGCTTGCGACGAAATATGTCTTCAGCCTGTCGATCAAGGTTGGCACGCCGATCGTGGCCGGTGATCTCGGATATGGCATCCGTCGCGTCATTCCGGTCCTTGACGGCACTGTGCAGGGCGAGGGCATCAAGGGTACGATCCATTCGGGCGGCGCCGATTTTCAGATTATCCGTCCGGATGGCTTCACCGAGCTGGAAGCGAAATATACGTTCGAACTCGATGACGGCGCCGTGGTCTATATTGAGAATATCGGTGTCCGCTTCGGGCCGAAAGAAGCACTCGACCGCATCGCTCGGGGCGAGGCGGTCGATCCCGCGCTGATCTACTTCCGCTCGGTGCCGAAATTCGAGACAGGGCATCCCAGCTATCGGTGGCTGATGCAGAACCTGTTCATCGGCGTCGGCGCACGGCATCCCGATCGCGTCGAACTCGCGGTGCATCAGGTGCTGTAGGGCTCCATCCTCTCCGCTGTCATTGCGAGGAGCGAAGCGACGCGGCAATCCAGTTCTTGGCTTTCTGGATTTGTTTCGCTTCGCTCGCAATGGCGGAGGTGGCAGCTTACTTTCTCCGCAATTTCTGGTGTTAAATCTCCATCGACCGGCAAAAAGCCGGCGTTACACAGGGAGGCGACGATGCTGAGAGCTTGGGTGCTTGGATCTGCGATTTCGCTACTGATGGCTGTGCCTGCGCTGGCGCAGGACTGGACCAAATCGAAATGGGGACCGAACGATGAGATCGGCGCCGCGAACTACATGAAGCCCGATCTGGTGAAGTCGGCCGCGCAGCTGGTGAAGACCGGCAAGACCTATGCACTCGGCATTCCGGTGGGCGCGGACACGCCGGCCTATCCGCCCCGCGGTTTCAAGATCACCGTGGTGCAGCCCGGTCAGGCCGGCAACCCCGGGCTCGGTCCCAATCACGCGACCTACAACGACGACATGCTCAACGGCTGGGTCGGCGTCGGCAGCCAGATGGACGGGCTCGGCCATCTCGGCGTCAATCACGTCTACTATAACGGCAACAAAATTGCAGACTTTGGTGATCCTACTGGCCTTAAGAAGCTCGGCATCGACAAGGTGCCGCCGCTCGTCACCCGTGGCGTGCTGCTGGACATGGCGGCCTACTACAAGACCGACGTGGTCAAGGAAGGCACTGCTTTCAATGTCAAGGAAATCGAGGAGGTCGCCAAGGCGCAGGGCGTTGAGATCAGGCAAGGCGACGTCGTGCTGTTCCACACGGGATGGCTCAGCCTGCTCGGCAAGGACGATAAACGCTACAATGCCGGCGAGCCCGGCCTTGGCGCCGAGGGCGCTAAGTATCTAACCAGCAAGGGTGTCGTCGCGGTCGGCGCCGATACCTGGGGCGTCGAGGTGCTGCCGTTCGAAACCGGCAATGTATTTGAAATCCACCAGATACTTCTGGCGATGAACGGGACTTACATCCTCGAAAACATGGACACATCCGAACTGGCCAAGGACAAAGGCTACGAGTTCCTGTTCGTGCTTGGTCAGCCCCGCTTCAAGGGCGGTGTGCAGAGCATGATCAACCCGGTGGCGATCCGCTAGCCCTGGTAAGAGAGGCGATCCGGTCTATCAGGCGAGACCGGATCGCTGTCGCACCGGAATACCTGACTTTATGCAGGACGAGATCAGCCTATTGCACCGCAAGATTGACTCATGCGCTATTCGTTATAAGATATAATTATTCTAGCCAGGACCTAATCGCGCTCATGAACCAAGCCGTCGCCGCTACCGCTGCCATGCTCCAGATCGAAACCCAAGGCCGCGTGCTGATCGTGGGCCTGAACCGTCCTGCCAAGCGCAACGCGCTGAACGATGGACTGATCCTGGACATCGAGCGTTGCTTCGCGTCGCTGCCCGAGGAAATCGGTGCCGTCGTCGTCCACGGCATCGGCGGGCATTTTTCCGCGGGTCTCGATCTGTCCGAACTCACCGATCGCGACGCGACAGCCGGCTTGATGCATTCGCGGATGTGGCACCGGGTGTTCGATATCATCCAGCATTGCCGCGTGCCGGTGATTGCAGCGCTGCAGGGTGCCGTCATCGGTGGCGGCCTTGAACTGGCTTGCTCCGCGCATATTCGCGTTGCCGATCCCTCGGCCTATTACGCGCTGCCGGAAGGCAGTCGCGGTATCTTCGTCGGTGGTGGCGGCTCGATGCGTCTGCCGCGCCTGATCGGTGTGCACCGGATGGCCGACATGATGCTCACCGGCCGTGTTTACAAGGCGGAGGAAGGCATGGCGCTCGGCTTCGCCCAGTATCTGACGGAAGCCGGCGGCGCCTTGCCCAAGGCCATAGAGCTTGCCGAGCGCGTCGCGCAGAACGCACCGTTGACAAATTTCGCCGTGCTGCAGGCCTTGCCGCTGATCGCCGAAGCCAGTCCGCAGACCGGGCTGATGCTGGAAGCACTGATGGCGTCGGTGGCGCAGAGCGATCAGGAGGCGAAAAATCGCATCAGGGATTTTCTGGAGCGCAAGGCCGGCAAGGTGAAGCCCGGCTGATCCGCGAGAACGACAACCAATAAAAACAAAAAAATCGGGACGAAATACACAGGGCGGGACCCAATGTCTGCAAGTGCCGACAAGATCGATCAGACAAAGCGTGCGACGACGGCGCATCCGCTGCGGCCGATTTCCTATGGCGATCCCGCGGTCAGCATCGATCGGCGCGATGACGGCACCATCTATCTGCGTCCGACCAATGCCATCGGCGACTATCCGGACCGTGTCACCGACTATCTGCATCACTGGGCCAGGGAAGCGCCGGATCGCGTCTTCATGGCCGAGCGCGCCGAAGGCGGCGGCTGGCGCGAAATCACATACGCGCAGATGCTGGATGCGGCGCGCCACATCGCCTCGGCGCTGCTGTCGCGCGAGCTGTCCGCCGACAAGCCCATCGTCATTCTCTCCGGCAATTCGGTCGATCATGCACTGATCGCCTTCGGCGCGCTCTATGCTGGCATTCCCTACGCGCCGGTGTCGCCGGCCTATTCGCTGGTGTCGAAGGATTACGGCAAGCTCGGCTATCTCATGAAGCTGCTGACGCCGGGGCTGGTCTTCGTCGATGACGCCAATGCGTTCACGAACGCCATTCACTTCAATGTACCGGCCAACACCGAAGTCGTCGTTTCCACCGGCGCTCTGCCGGACCGGCGCGTGACCAAACTCTCCGATCTGCTCGTGACGCCGGAGGCCGCCAATCTCGACGCAGCGAACGCAGCCATCGGTCCCGATTCCATCGCGAAGTTTTTGCTGACCTCCGGCTCCACCGGCAATCCGAAGGCTGTGATCAACACCCAGCGCATGATGTGCGCCAACCAGATCATGCTGCGCGATACGCTGGCCTTCCTGAAGGACGAGCCGCCGGTGATCATCGACTGGCTGCCATGGAATCACACCTTTGGCGGTAATCATAATATCGGGCTGACGCTGTTCAATGGCGGTTCGATGTATCTCGACGACGGCAAGCCGACGCCCGCGGGTATCGAACAGACAATTCGTAATCTCCGCGAGATCTCGCCGACGGTCTATTTCAACGTCCCCAAAGGGTATGAATCGTTGTTGCCGTATTTGCGTGAAGACGCTGCGTTGCGCGAAAAATTCTTCGCGCGGCTGCACGCAATGTTCTTTTCCGGCGCGGCGCTGTCGGCCTATGTCTGGGACAGCCTCGATGAGCTGTCGGTGCAGACAACGGGTGTGCGTGTGCCCATGCTCACCGGCCTCGGTGCTACCGAGACATCCCCTTTCTTCATGTGCGTCAACCCGGTGACCAGTCGCTCAGGCCATGTCGGCCTTCCGGTGCCCGGCAATGACGCTAAGCTGGTGCCGAACAATGGCAAGATGGAAGTCCGCGCCAAGGGGCCGAACATCACGCCGGGCTATTGGCGCGAGCCGGAACTGACCGCGAAGGCGTTCGACGACGAAGGCTATTACATCTTCGGCGATGCGCTGAAGGCCGTCGATCCCGATGATCTCTCCGCCGGTTTTGATTTCGACGGCCGCATCTCCGAGGATTTCAAGCTCGGCAGCGGCACCTGGGTCAGCGTCGGCCCGCTGCGCGCGCGCTTCGTCGGCACCTGCGCGCCGCTGGTGCGCGACGTGGTGATTGCGGGCATCAACCGCGACGAACTCGCAGCTCTCGTTATTCTCGATCTCGATGGCTGTCGTGTGATCAATCCCGATCTTCCTGCGGGCGACCTCGCTGCGGCAGCCAATGATCCGATCGTCCGCGACGCGTTCCGTGAGCGCCTCGCACGTTTCATGGCTGGCGCGACGGGGTCCTCCACGCGGATTGCCAAGGCGGTGCTGCTCGACACACCACTGTCCATCGATCGCGGCGAGGTCACGGACAAGGGCTCGGTCAATCAGCGCGCGGTGCTGGAGCATCGCGCCAGGTTGATCGACGATATCTATGGGAATCCGGAAGTCGCGAAAGTGATCGCGATCTAGTTGAAGGCCGCCAATGAACGGCAGAGAAATCGAACAGGGGAGGACATCATGCAATTGAAGAACCAGGCCGCTATCGTCACGGGTGGCGCTTCCGGTCTCGGCGCTGCGACCGCCCGCGGGCTCGCCGCGCAGGGCGCGAAAGTCGCGCTGCTCGATCTCAACATCGCCCTCGCCGAAGCCGTCGCCAAGGAAATCGGCGGTGTTGCCATTTCCTGCGACGTGTCCGACGCCGCCTCCGCCGAAGCCGCGGTCGCCGCCGCCGCCAATGCGCACGGCCCGGCGCGTGTGCTGGTGAACTGCGCTGGCATCGGCGTCGCCAAGCGCGTGATCGGCCGCGATGGTCCGATGGCGCTCGGCGATTTCGACAAGGTCATTCGCGTCAACCTGATTGGCTCGTTCAATATGATCCGCCTGGCAACGGACCCGATGTCCAAGCTGGAGCCGCTGGAGACCGGCGAGCGCGGCGTGGTGATCTCGACAGCCTCGGTGGCGGCCTATGACGGCCAGATCGGCCAGTCCGCCTATTCGGCGTCCAAGGGCGGCATCGTCGGCATGACGCTGCCCATTGCCCGCGAGATGGCCCAGTTCGGCATCCGCGTGCTGACCATCGCGCCGGGCCTGTTCATGACGCCGCTTTTGGCGGGCCTGCCGCAGGAGGCACAGGACAGTCTCGCCGCAGCGATCCCATTCCCACGCCGGCTCGGCCATGCCGACGAATTCGCGTCTCTCGCACTGCACATGATCGACAATCCGTATCTGAACGGCGAGGTGGTCCGGCTCGACGCCTCGCTGCGCATGGCGCCACGTTAAGCCTGCGGCAAAGCATCAGTGCGCCAGCCCTTTACCGGTACGGGCGCACTGACCTAAAGAAGGGGCTGATAAGCCAGCCGAACTTTGATTTAGCTGAAGCCATAAAAAATGACTCTGAGGGAGAGACCCATGACCAAGCATCACTTGGCGATCGCGGCTGTTGCCGCATCGCTGGCACTCGCTGCACCGGCTTTTGCCCAAACCTCCGACATCACTATCGGCATCACCACGTCAACCACGGGCCCCGCGGCGGCGCTGGGCATTCCCGAACGCAACGCGCTGGAATTCGTGCCGAAGGAAATCGGCGGCGTGCCGCTCAAGATCATCGTGCTCGACGATGGCGGCGATCCGACCACCGCGACCACCAATGCCCGCCGTTTCATGACCGAATCCAAGGCCGACATCATCATGGGTTCGGCGGTGACGCCAACCAGCATTGCGGTGTCCAACGTGGCCAACGAAGCTGGCATCCCGCATTTCGCCCTGTCGCCGCTGCCGATCACGCCGGAACGCGCCAAGTGGTCGGTGGCCATGCCCCAGCCCGTGCCAATCGTCGGCAAGGTGATGTACGACCACATGAAGTCCAAGGGCATCAAGACCATCGGCTATATCGGCTATTCCGATAGCTACGGCGATCTGTGGTTCAACGATCTCAAGACCCAGGCGGTGCCGATGGGCATCAACATCGCGGCGGAAGAGCGTTTTGCCCGTCCGGATACGTCGGTCACCGGTCAGGTACTGAAACTGCTTGCTGCCAATCCTGACGCGATCCTGGTCGGCGCCTCCGGCACCGCGGCCGCGCTGCCGCAGACCGAATTGCGCGACAAGGGCTACAAGGGCCTGATCTACCAGACCCACGGCGCCGCCTCGATGGACTTCATCCGTATCGCCGGCAAGGCCGCCGAAGGCGTGCTGATGGCCTCCGGCCCCGTGATGTATCCGGAAGGCCAGGCCGATACGGCCCTGACCAAGAAGCCCGGCATGACGCTCAACACCGCCTATGAGGCCAAATACGGCCCGAACAGCCGCAGCCAGTTCGCCGGCCACTCCTATGACGCCTTCGAGGTGCTGAAGCGAGTGATCCCGACGGCGCTGAAGACCGCCAAGCCTGGCACTCCGGAGTTCCGCGAGGCGATCCGGCAGGCGCTGCTCACCGAGCGTGAGATTGCCGCCACCCAGGGCGTCTACAACTTCACGGAAAAGGATCGGTATGGTCTGGATGAGCGTTCGCGCATCCTGCTGACGGTGAAAGACGGCAAATACGTTCTCGCCCAGTAATGCAGATCTGACGGAGGGCAGTGGCGCGAAGCGTCTTTGCTTCGCCGGCATTTTTCGATAACAAGGCCGGCCCTCGCCAGAGGGTCGGCTTTTTGCTGTGCGCGAGCCTTCGCGCGGCCACAACCAGCGCCACGTCTGCCGGTATCGCTGCCGCTTTCGGCGCTCTCCGCTTCCACACGAGAAAGATAAGACATGTCTAAGCTTCATCTGGCGATCGCGGCTGTTGCCGTCTCGCTGGCGATTGCCACCTCCGCCGAAACCCAGACCGCAGAGATCACCGTCGGCATCAGCATTTCCACCACGGGCCCCGCGGCCGCGCTGGGCGTGCCCGAGCGCAACGCGCTGGAATTCGTGCCCAAGGACATCGGCGGCGTGCCGTTGAAGCTGATTGTGCTCGACGACGGCGGCGATCCGTCCATCGCCACCACCAACGCGCGCCGGTTCGTGTCGGAATCCAAGGCCGACATCATGGTCGGCTCGTCGATCGTACCGTCCTCGGTCGCCATGTCGGCGGTCGCCAACGAAGCCGGTGTGCCGCATTTCAGCCTGTCGCCGATGCCGTTTACGCCAGCGCGTGTGAAGTGGTCGGTGGACATGCCGCAGCCAGTCGAGATCGTCGGCAAGGTCATGTACGACCACATGAAGGTCCACGGCGTGAAGACCATCGGCTATGTCGGCTATTCGGACAGCTATGGCGACCTGTGGTTCAACGACCTCAAGGCGCAGACATCAGCGATGGGTATGTCCATCGTCGATGATGAGCGCTTCGCGCGTCCGGATACGTCGATCACCGGCCAGGCGCTGAAGCTGATTGCAGCTAATCCCGATGCCATCCTGATCGGCGCCGCCGGCACCGGTGCCGGCATGCCGCAGTCCGAACTGCGTGACCGCGGCTACAAGGGCCTGATCTATCAGACCCATGGCGCCGCCTCATCAGACTTCATCCGCATCGCCGGAAAATCTGCCGAAAACGTGCTGATGGCTGCGGGTCCCGTGATGTATCCGGAAGGCCAGCCGGACTCGGCGCTGACCAAGAAGCCCGGCCTTGAACTCAACGCAGCCTATGAAGCCAAATACGGCGCCAACAGCCGCAGCCAGTTCGCCGGTCACGCCTATGACGTGTTCGAAGTGCTGAAGCGCGTCGTGCCCGTGGCGTTGAAGACCGCTAAGCCCGGCACCCCGGAATTCCGCGAGGCCATCCGCCAGGCGCTGATGAGCGAGAAGGAAATCGCCGCGACGCAGGGCGTCTACAACTACACCGAAAAGGACCGCAACGGCGTCGATGATCGCTCGCGGATCCTGCTGACGGTCAAGGACGGGAAGTACGTTCCGGCGAAGTAAACCGGAGCACAGTTCAAACAAAGGCCGGCTGTCGCGAGGCAGCCGGCTTTTGGTGGTGCGTAACGAGCTGTCAGTCCAGCGGACGCCATTTTCGTACGTCTGCATCGGATGGCTGGAATGCTGCACCATCCTTGTAGACCATGTCGGTCATCACGCCCTTGCCGTCCTTGACCCCGGTGTGTCCGACATAGAGGCCGAGCGTCGCCTGATGATCGATGCCGCGGAAGGCGATCGGTCCGGCGGGGCTGTCGAATGTCAGGTCGGCGAATGCCGTGACCAGCTTCTCGGACTCTGTGGACCCGGCTTTCACGATGCCTGCAGCCAGCGCCTTGCCGGTCACATAGCCGACCAGCGACGCCATTCGCGGATAGTCCTTGTACTTGGCCTGGTAGTCTTTCACGAAGATCTCATGTGCGGGCGTTTTGATCAGGTACCAGGGATAACCTGTGACGATCCAGTTCTTGGGAGCGTCGTCTTTCAGTGGATCGAGATATTCAGGTTCGCCGGTCAGCAGGCTGACGACGTCCCGCTTCTCGAACACGCCGCGGGTGTTGCCTTCGCGGACGAACTTGGCGAGATCTGGCCCGAACAGCACGTTGAATATCGCATCAGGCTTGGCATCGTCGAGCGCCTGCGCAACTGCACCGGCTTCGATCTTGCCGAGCGGCGGCGCCAGATCGGCGACGAATTCAACGCCGGGCTGCTGTTGTTTCAGCAGGGTCTTGAAGGTCGCGACGGCAGACTGGCCGTATTCGTAGTTGGGATAGACCATTGCCCAGCGCTTCTTCTTGAGCTTCACCGCGTCGGGAACCAGCGCGGCGGCGTGCGTGTAGGTCGAGGGCCGCAGCCGGTAAGTATAGCGGTTGCCATTTTCCCAGATCAGCTTGTCGGTGAGCGGCGCCGAGGCAAGGAAGAACATCTTGCGCTGCTTGGCGAAGTCGGCAACGGCAAGGCCGACATGGCTGAGGATGGTGCCGGTCAGGATATCAACATTCTCACGCAAGATCAGTTCGTCGGCCGCCCGCACGGCTTCATTGGGATTGGCGCCGTCGTCGCGATAGACCATTTCGAGCCTCTTGCCGATTACGCCGCCCGCAGCATTGGCTTCTGCGATCGCAAGGTCGAGGCCATTGCGATAGGGCTGCGTATTGGCGACCATTGCCTTGTAGCTGTTGAGATCGCCGATCTTGATCGTATCGCCTGCCTGCGCAGCCGTGGATGCTGATCCCAGCAACAGGAGCGTCAGTAACGTTTTTACCCGAAAGGCCATTTCTGTCTCCTTGTGTTGATCTGGAAGAGTGGGGCGGGTATCCGCCGCGCGGCACGGCGTCGATTCAGGCGATGGCGGCTATCGCAACATCCTTGCGCTCGGCTTCGATCATGCGCTCGACCATTTGACGCATGCGGATCGGTGCGCCATCGATGGCGATCCGTAGCGGGCGCCGCGTACGCGGTTCGCGCTCGTTCTGGTGGATCGCTTCGAGGATGTCCTTGTCCTCCTGGAAGGCGATGCGGAATTGGTCCGACAGACGCTTGTTGGCGTCGTCGTCGGCCTTGAAGTTTTTCACGTGTAGCCAGTGGTCGATACAGTTGTTCTCATCGACTGGCGTGATGAAGTGGCATGCGAAGATCTGGATGCAGTCGTCGCGCTTGCCTTCGGGCGCGCCCGTGCCGGTGGCGGCACTGCCGAAGTCGATCACCGCGATGCTTGGCGCGTGATAGTGGTAATAATGCCAGCGATCGACATGGCCGGTGAAGCTGCCGAATTTCTGGAACAGCGGGATGGCCGGTGCATCGATGATCCAGCGCCAGGTGACGAGATAATCGTCGCCGCGCTTCTCGGTTTCGACCGGCACTTCCTCGCCGGCTGAATTACCCAGCGTCGAGAGGTGCACGAAGCTGACATGGGCAGGGTCGCACAGATTGTCGGCGAGATTGAGATAGTTGCAGCTGATGTGCAGTGCATCGCCTTCCACCGCACTCCATTCAGAGTCGGTAAACTGTGGCAGGTCATAGATTGTTGCGGGATCTGCCAGCGTCGCATCGCCCATCCAGATCCAGATCAGGCCCATTTTCTCGAAGACAGGGAAGCTACGCACCTGAGCGTTAGCGGGGATGTTGTGCTGGCCAGGGATACGCACGCAGCGGCCGGTCGTGCCATCAAAGGTGAGGCCATGATAGCCGCACTCCAGCATGGAGCCCCTGATCCGCCCCATCGACAGCGGCGCCAGTCGATGCGGGCAGGCGTCTTCCAATGCGTGGATATTGCCGTCTTCGCCGCGGTACAGCGCGACGAGTTCACCGAGGATACGTCGCTGCACCGGCTTGTCGGTGACGTCGCGCGACCATGTCGCGGGATACCAGGTGTCGCGGACATAGGAGGCTGGCTGCTGCTGGTCTCGTTCGATCATCGCCATTACTCCGGTAAGGGAAGAACGTTGTCCGATTTATTGAAGTAAGCACTTAACGAATATAGATCCGATCTAAATCAGACGTCCAGCTTAAGATTTATTCGAAGCTGCGCAGGCTTGTGGCAGCCGTTGCGGCGGCGCATAGAATGTGCCGATGAGAGCAAGGGAATCGCTTTAAATGGCTGAAAAACGCGCCGTGGCCGCGCGAACCGCCACGCGCGGCGCACCAACGACGACGGCCCGGTCAGTCAGTCAGCTGGACGATGGGATGCCAGGGCGCAAGGCAGCCGTGCCCAAACTCGCGCCACGGGGGCGGCCGAAACTCGTTGATGGCGGGATCATTCGCAAGAATATCCTGGACGCCGCGATCCGGATTTTCGCCGAACGCGGACTCAGTGGGGCGCGCATCGCGTCGATCTCGAAGCTGGCGAAATCCAACGACCGGATGATCTATTACTACTTCGGCAGCAAGGAGAAGCTGTATATCGCGGTGCTGGAAACACTGTACGTCAACATGACGGATGCGGAGCGCGAACTGGCGCTCGATCTGACTGATCCGATGGATGCGCTACGCCGGCTCGCGGTTTTCACCATGCGACACTATATCGAACATCCCGAGATGATCACGGTACTCAACAACGAGAACCTGCATCGCGGCCGGCACGTCTCGAAAGCCAAGAGCCTTAAGCGGCTTTCATCGCCGGCACTGGAAATGGTCGAGAAGATCGTCAGCCGCGGTATCTCCCAGCGTGTGTTCCGCGCCGATGTCGAGCCGCTGCAGCTCTACATCGCGATCATGTCGCTGAATTATTTCTACGTCTCTAATCGCTGGACGCTGACGGCGTTTCTCGGCCGCGACCTGATGGACGCGGGCGAGCTCTCGCGCTGGCAGGACTGGGTCTGGAAGATGCTAGAGCGGTCCGTCGCACGCTAGAAGGCGCGCGCATCCCGACTAGATCGCGCTCTCGCCTTCGTGCTGGAAACCCAGATAGCTCGCTACTACGCGTTGGTTGCTGGCGATGTCGCTGGCGGCGCCATCCAGGATGAACTCGCCGAGCTCCATCACATAAGCGCGGTCAGCGATCTTCAGTGCCGCCTGCGCATTCTGCTCGACCAGCAGCACCGAGACGCCGGCCGCTCTGAGTTCACTGACGATGCGGAAGATGTCGGCAACGATAATCGGGGCGAGGCCGAGGCTTGGTTCGTCGAGCATTAGGAGTTTCGGTGCACCCATCAGCGCACGGCCCATGGCCAGCATCTGCTGTTCGCCGCCCGAGAGTGTGCCAGCGAGCTGCTTGCGGCGTTCCTTGAGGCGCGGGAACAGGGTGTAGACGTGCTCGAAAGATCGCGCGGCAGTGGCCTTGTCGATACGGAAGGCGCCGAGCAGCAGGTTGTCTTCCACATTCATCGTGGCGAACAATTCGCGATGTTCGGGCACGAGGCTGAGGCCGGCAGCGACGCGGTCTTCGATGTCGATCTTGGAGACGTCCTGTCCGGCGAATGTCACGCCGCCTTTCAGCGGCAGGATACCCATCACCGCATTGAGCAGCGTGGTTTTGCCGGCGCCGTTGGCGCCAATGATCGTGACGATCTCGTCGGCGCGAACCTCGAGATTGACCGCACGCACGGCCTCGACCTTGCCATAGGCGACATGCGCATCGGTGACTTGCAGCAATGCGCTCATGCGACCGCTCCCAGATAGGCCTTGATGACGTCGGGATTGGTCTTGATGTCGGCAGGCGTGCCCTCGGCGATCTTGGTGCCGAAATCGAGCACTACGATGCGATTGGCGAGATTCATGACGAAGCCCATATCGTGTTCGACCAACAGCACCGACATGCCGCCGTCGCGGAGCTGGCGCAGCAGCGTCGCGAGCTGTTGCTTTTCCATGTGGCGCAGGCCGGCGGCAGGCTCGTCGAGCAGCAGCAGCATCGGATCGACGCAGAGTGCGCGGGCGATCTCGACGATGCGCTGCTGGCCGAGCGACAAGGATCCTGCGAGCTGGTTCATCTGGTCGCCGAGACCGACACGTTCGATCTGCTTGGCAGCTTCCGCGAGCAGCTTCGCTTCGTCGGCGCGGTCAAGCCTCAGCATGCTGGCGATGGCGCCCGAACGTCCGCGCAGATGCGCACCGAGGGCGACGTTTTCCAGCACGGTCATGTCGGGCACCAGCTTCACATGCTGGAAGGTGCGGGCAATGCCGAGCTTGACGATCTCCTGCGGCGGCGCTCCGGACACACTCTTGCCGAGTACCGTGACCTTGCCGGCGGTCGCGGCCAGTACGCCGGTGATGAGGTTGAAGGTCGTGCTCTTGCCGGCGCCGTTGGGGCCGATCAAAGCGACGATCTCGCGCGCTTGCACATTGAACGACACGTCGTTGACGGCGACGACGCCGCCGAACTGCTTGCGCGCCTTGTCGACCTGCAGCAAGACGCCGGTGTCCGGACGGTGGTCGTTGCGGGCGGGCAGTGCATCGGCTGGCACGGGGCGCTTGCGGCTGTCGCCAGACGGCAGCCACGCGGTCAGCCACGGCCACATGCCGGTGGGTGCGAGCTGCAGCAGCGCCACGAGCAGGATGCCGAACACGATCGTTTCGAGCTGGCCACCGCCGCCGCCGAAGATCAGCGGCAGATAGCTCTGCAGGACTTCCTTGAGGATCACGACCACGGCGGCGCCGAGCACACCGCCCCAGACATAGCCGGCGCCGCCGACCACCGCGATGAACAGATATTCGATACCGAGATGCGGTCCGAACGGCGTCGGATTCGCAGCGCGCTGGAAATGCGCATAGAGCCAGCCGGACAGGCCGGCGAGTACTGCTGCGTAAATGAAGACCAGGAGCTTCGCGCGCGCCGTCTGCACGCCGAATGCTTCGGCTGCGATATGGCCACGACGCAGCGCGCGGATGGCGCGGCCGGTCCGCGAGTCCAGAAGGTTCATGGACAACAGCGCGCAGATGATGACCGCGATCCAGATCGGGAAATAGATCGAGCCGGGATCCAGCATCTTCCACGTGCCGATCGACAGTGGCGGGATGCCCGAAATGCCATCGTTACGGCCGAGGAATTCCAGCTTGCTGAACAGATAGAACAGGCTGATGCCCCAGGCGATGGTGCCGAGCGGGAGATAGTGGCCCGACAGACGCATGGTGATGATGCCGAGCAGCACCGCGGCGAGGCCCGAGACGATCAGTGACATCGGCAGCGTCAGCCACGGCGACATTCCATAGGCGGTGGTGAGATAGGCCGTCGTATAAGCGCCGAAACCGCAGAACGCCGCCTGGCCGAATGAGGTCAGGCCGCCGACGCCGGTGAGCAGCACGAGGCCCATGGCGACGAGCGCGGCGAGGCCGATATTGTCGAGCAGCACGATCCAGAATGGCGGCACGCCCGGCACGAAGGGGATCGCAGCCATCACCAGCGCGAAAACGAGAATGGGAAGGAGACGCTGTTCCATGGCGCTTAATCCTTCTCTTCTTCGACTTCAGGTGCGGCGAGCGAGCGCAGCACCAGAACCGGAAGGATCAGCGTGAAGACGATGACCTCTTTGTAGTTGCTCGCATAGAAGGACGAGAATGCCTCGACGCAGCCGACCAGGATCGCGGCCGCGGCGGTGAGCGGATAGCTGACGAGGCCGCCGATGATCGCGGCGACGAAGCCCTTCAGGCCGATCAGGAAGCCGGTGTCGTAATAGAGCGTGGTGATCGGGACGATCAGGATGCCCGAGATGGCGCCGATGACCGAGGCCAGCAGGAATGCGATCTGACCCGACAGTGAGGTGCGGATGCCGGCGAGGCGAGCACCGAGGCGGTTTACCGCCGTGGCGCGCAGCGCTTTGCCATAAAGCGTGTAGCCGAAGAACAGCCACAACCCGACGATCAGCGCGATGGTGATGCCATAGACGGCGATGCTCTGGCCGGTGAAGCGCAGTGCGCCGATGGTGATAGCGTCGGAGGAGATCGCTGGGCCGCGCTGGCCTTCGGCGCCGAAGAAGACGAGGCCGAAGCCCTGCAGCGCCAGGTGGCAGCCCACCGACGCAATCAGTAGCACCAGAACCGATGTGTGGGCGATCGGCTGGAACGCGATGCGATAGAGATAAAGGCCGATGGCGGCAACGATCAGCAGCGACAGGGCGATGTTGAGGGCGATATTCCCCGGCCGTCCACCCAGCGCCCACATCACGCCCCAGATCGCCAGCGGGAACACGATGTTGACCGCAATCGAGCGCAGTACGCGCCTGGCATGGAGCGCCTTGCGGAAGGTGAAGAGATCGAAGGCAAAGGCCACGACGCCCATGGCGACGGCGAGCTTGATGGTGCCCGGCATCTGGCCGGCCGAGAGGCTGGCATAGGTCAGCGCACCAAAAGTGATGAATTCGCCCTGGGGGATCAGGATGATGCGTGTAACCGCAAAGACCAGCACCAGGGCCAGCCCGAGCAGCGCGTAGATCGCGCCATTGGTGATGCCGTCCTGCAAAAGGAACAGCAAAATCGTCGTATTCAAAGCCGCGCGCTCCCCCACACTGTCTGGCGCGCCGGATACCACAGGCGCGGGACGATCAACAATGGCGGTTGAAACCCGCCGTCTATTTGATATACTTTATAACGATTATTGAACATAATCTCAAGGCCTGTCGCACGTCGACCGGGTGTTTCATTCAAGCCGCCGGGTATCGCGGAAAGCGAGCGATGACTGTTTCAAAGATGACGTCTCAGGATCAAGCCAAGCAGGTCGCGCCCGTCGGGTTCGACGAGGAGGGCGGTGCGCTGCAGCTCGGCGAACTGTCCGAACTGCTAGGCTATTCGCTGAAACGTGCGCAGTTGAAGGTGTTTGAAGACTTCCTGCGCTGCATGGCGCCGTTGCAGCTGACGCCGGCGCAATTCTCAGTGCTGCTGCTGCTGGACAAGAACCCGGGCCGCAACCAGACCGAAATCGCCAATACGCTCGGCATTCTCCGTCCGAATTTCGTTTCGCTGCTCGACGCTCTGGAGAGTCGCGACTTGCTGACGCGGATGCGCTCGCCGAGCGATCGCCGCTCCCATGTGCTGATGCTCACCGACAAGGGGCGTGCCACGCTGGCCCGCGCCAAGAAGCTGGTGGCGACGCGGCATGAAGCGCGGCTGATCGAGGTGCTGGGGCCGGCCGAGCACAAGGCGCTGCTCGGGATGATGGCGAAGATTGCTAGGGACTTTTAGCCAAACACCCGTCATTCCGGGGCGGGACCGGCGCCGCAGGCGACGGGACCGAGCCCGGAACCTCGACATGTGACACTCATATCGGGATTCCGGGTTCGCGACCGCCAAGTGGCGCTCGCGGCCCGGAATGACGAGATAGTCTCAATCCACTAAAATTACCCTGACATCATTCACATTGGTCAGCGTCGGCCCGGTCTGCAGCAGATCGCCTGTCGCGGTGAAGAACGTCGTCGCATCGTTATTTGCCAGCGCCGCCTTCGCGTCCAGCTTCTGCGCACGCATGGCCTCGAACGTACGTGCATCGATGACCGCGCCGGCGGGATCGCTGGCGCTGCCGGCGCCGCCATCGGCGCCGTCGGTGTCACCGGCGAGCGCGACGATGCCGGTGGTATCCTTGAAAGCATCGACCAGCGCCAGCGCGTATTCCTGGTTCGGGCCGCCGCGGCCGTTGCCCGTGACGGTCACAGTGAGTTCGCCGCCGGAGAGGATCGCGAGCTTCTTGCCGTCGGCCTTGGCCTTAAGCGCCAGCTTCGCATGCTCGGCGGCAACCTCGCGCGCTTCGCCTTCGAGATCGGCGCCGAGATCGACAATCTCATAGCCGGCATCACTGGCCACCTTGATTGCGGCATCGAGTGACTCGCGCGGTCGTGCGATCAGCTCGAACCGTGCGCGCGCGAATGCCGCGTCATCCGGCTTCACGCTTTCATTGGCCTCATCGCTGAGCGCCGCCCGTACGGCGTCATCGATGGCGAGATTGAATTTCGCGATGATGGCACGGGCATCGGCCAGCGTTGTTGTATCCGGCACCGTCGGTCCCGATGCGATCACGGCGGGATCGTCATGCGGCACGTCGGAAATCGCCAGCGATACGATCTCGGCCTTCTGCCCAGCGCGGGCAAGGCGGCCGCCCTTGATACGCGACAGATGTTTGCGCACGGTGTTGATCTCGCCGATCACCGCACCGGAGCGAAGTAGCGCGCGGTTGAGCTGCTGCTTCTGCTGGAAGGTGATGCCCGCCACTGGCGCGGTCCAGTTGGCGGAGCCGCCGCCGGAAATCAGCACCAGCAGCAGGTCGTCGGCAGTGGCTTCCGCCGCGAGCTTGAGGCTGTCATCGGCACCCTTGAGGCCTGCTTCATCGGGCACGGGATGGCCGGCCTCGACCACACGAATGCGCCGTGTCGGCACCCCATGGCCATGGCGCGTGGTGGCGATGCCGGTGAGGCGCGCGGGATCGAGCTTCAGCGTGTCGAGATAATGCGCCTCTGCGGCAGCGGCCATGGCCGCGGCGCCCTTGCCGGCGGCGAGGCAGATGATGCGGCCTTTCGGCGGCGCCGGCAGGTGGGCGCTGAGGATGACATCGGGATGGGCCGCAGCAACTGCGGCATCGAAAATTGCGCGGAGCAGGGGGCGTTTGTCGGTCATGCTCGGGGTTATGCCGCTCTACGGCAGGGACGGCAAGCGCTTCCCCTCGCCCCCGGACGCGGCGCAGTCGCGACTGGTGGGAGAGGGTGGATCGAACCGCGGAGCGGTTCGAGACGGGAGAGGGGGGCTTCGCTTAAGAAGCAAGGAGCCCTCTCCCGCCTTCGCTTCGCTCAGGCACCCTCTCCCGCGGCGCGCAGCTTCGCTGCGCTGGGGGAGAGGGGAAGTAAGAGCTAACCGCCCTTGCCGCTTTCGCCGAGTTCACCGGTCAGCACGTCGCCGAACAGTTTCCAGTTCTCACCCTCGAACCGCATCAGCTGCATCTGCTCAATGGGCGAGAAGTCTGTGGGCGAGGTGTTGACCTTGACGCCCGGCAGCAGCGTCGACTGCTGGACGTCTTTCAGGTTCGCCGCCTGCTTCATCACATTGGCGCGGGTGAGGTCGTCACCGCACTGCTTGAGCAGGACCGCCATAGTCTCGGCGATATTGTAGCCGGACATCAGCGACGAATCCGACGGGTTGCCGTCCGGCACGTATTTGGCGAGAAATTCGCGATAGGCCTTGATGCCCGGATCGTCCTTCCACTGCGGGTCGGTGGCGTCCTTGGAGTAGTGCGCGGAGAGCAAGCCCTGCGCGTTCTCGAAGCCTGCGGGACGCAGCACCTGGCCGATCGATACGCTGACGCCCGGAACGATCATGGTCGGCTTCCAGCCCAGTTCAGCGATCTTCTTGATGGTCTGTGCGGCAAACTTCGGCGTCGCGAAGATGATGACAACGTCGGGATTGAGCGACTTCATCTTGACGATGTGGGAATCCACGGTCGGCTCGGTCAGCTCATAGCTCTCCTCGATGACGATGGAGGAAGCCTTGTCGCCGAGGCCGTCCTTGACGCCCTTGAGATAATCCTTACCGAAGTCGTCATTCTGAAAGAGCACGCCGATCTTCGCGCCGGCCTTTTCCTTCAAGAGGTACTTGGCATAGATGCGGCCTTCGCTCTGGTAGCTGGGCAGCCAGCCCATGGTCCAGGGGAAGTTCTTCGGATCGGCCCATTTGGTGGCGCCAGTGGCCAGGAACAGTTGCGGCACCTTCTTGGCGTTGAGATATTTCTGGATCGCCGTATTGGACGGCGTGCCGAGCGCCGAGAACATCAAGAGCACTTCGTCGGACTCGACGAGCTTGCGGGTCTGCTCGACAGCCTTCGGTGGCGAATAGGCGTCATCGTAGGAGATGTAGTTGATCATGCGGCCGTTGATGCCGCCCTTGTCGTTGATCATCTTGAAATAGCCGGCCTGTGCCTTGCCGACGGCGCCATAGGCCGAGGCCGGTCCGCTATAGGGCACGATGTTGCCGAGCTTGATTTCGGTGTCGCTGGCGCCAGTGTCGTATTTCTTTTGGGCGAGGACGTGGGTCGAGGAAATGGCGAGCAACATGATCGCGGCCGAGAGCGACAACAGCCGCGCGGACGTGGCAGACATTTGAGTTCCTTCCCTTGCTTGCAAGGCGAGATTTTCTTGTTCTGCAGGCTCTTTTGCGCCTGCGAGATAAGTCATACCGCGATTGCACAATGGCTCAAATGGAAAGCGACCAAAAACGCAACAAGGCCCGCGCTGTTTTTGACGCGGGCCTTAGTATTTTCCGTTATGTGGAATGAAGGCGATCAGCCACCCACGTCAGCGCTAATGACCTCGCCGAACAGCTCCCATTTATCGCCCTTGAAGCGCATCAGCTGAAGCTGGCTGATCGGCGCAAAGTCGGTCGCAGATGTGTTGATCTTGATGCCGGGCAGCAGCACCTCCGTTCGGAAGTCCTTCAGGCTGGCCGCCTGCTTCATGACGTTTTCGCGGGTGAGGTTGTCACCGCACTTCTTGAGAACCTCAACCAGCGTCTGGGCGACCCCATAACCGGTAACGATCAATCCATCGAGCTTGTTGCCTTCCGGAAAATCCTTGTCGAGGAAGGCGAGAAATTCCTTCATGCCGGGGTCGTTGTTCCACTGGGTATCCGCGACGTCCTTCAGATACGCTGCGGAAATAATGTCCTGCGAGTTTTCGAAGCCGGCCGGCTTCATCACGCTGCCGATCGAGTTGGACACGTTGTTGAGGAAGTGCATCGGTTTCCAGCCGATCTCGGCCGCCTTCTTGATAGCCTGCGCCGCAAATTTCGGCGTCGTGATGTTGACGAATACGTCGGCGTTCAACGACTTCAGCTTGACGATGTGATTGTCGATGGTCGGCTCGGAGGTCTCGTAGCTCTCCTCCACTACGATCATCGAGGCGGCCTTTGCGCCAAGGCCGTCCTTCAGACCTTTGAGATAGTCCTTGCCGTAGTCATCGTTCTGGTAAAGGACGGCAATCTTCGCGCCGGGCTTTTCCTTCAAAAGATATTTTGCATAGATTTGCGTCTCGCTCTGGTAGTTGGGCTGCCAGCCCATGGTCCAGGGGAAGTCCTTCGGGTCGTTCCACTTGGTGGCGCCGGTGGCCACGAACAGTTGCGGCACCTTCTTACTGTTCATGTATTTCTGGATCGCCGAGTTCGGCGGTGTGCCGAGCGAGTTGAACACCAGCAGAACTTCGTCCGATTCCACCAGCTTGCGCGCCTGCTCGACGGTCTTTGGCGGCGAATAGGCATCGTCATAACTGATGAAGTTGATCTTGCGACCGTTGATGCCGCCAGCGGCATTGATCTTCTTGAAGTAGGCTTCCTCGGTTTTTCCGATCACGCCATAGGCGGAGGCGGGTCCGCTGTAGGGCATGATGTTGCCGATCTTGATTTCGGTATCGGAGGCGCCGGTGTCGTATTTTTTCTGGGCGAGCGCCCCGGTGGCGGATGCGGCGAGCAAAGCCAAGCCAGCCAAATAGGCGGCTGAAAACGTGGCCAAACGCAAGTGCATTGCAGGCATTTCGGATCTCCCTGATCAATTGTGATGTGTCATGTTTCTTGACGTGGAGCTCTGCGGCTCCTGACGACATTCAACACCCGCGCGGGATCGCCAGCAAGAAAAAGCCCCCGCGACGTGGTCGCGAGAGCGGTATAATTCGTGTTCGCTGATGCAGCAGAGCTGCTGCCGCAGCCGAGCTATTGCGTGACGGCGTCGGCGCTGAAGATCTCGCCGAAGCGCTCCCACTTGTCGCCCTTGAAACGCTGCATCTGCAATTGCGAGATCGGCGCGAAATCGGTGGGCGAGGTATTGATGGTGATGCCCGGCAGCAGCGTGTCGGGGGTAAAGTCCTTCAGGCTGGCGGTCTGCTTCATGACATTCGCCCGGGTCAGGTCGTCGCCGCACATCTGCAGCACCTTGACCAGCGTCTGCGCAGCACCATAGCCATAGACCGTGCTCGAATCCGCCTTGTTGGCGTCCGGCATGTATTTGTCGAGGAACGCGTTCCACTTCTTCATGCCGGGATCGTCCTTCCACTGGGAGTCGGTGCCGTCCTTGGTGTAGGAGGCCGACAGCACGCCTTGCGCATTGTCGAAGCCGGCAGGCTGCATCACCGCTCCCACGGAGACGCTGACATTGGCGAGAATCTGCAACGGCTTCCAGCCAAGCTCGGCGGTCTTCTTGATAGTCTGTGCCGCGAATTTTGGCGTGGTGAAGATCATCAGCACGTCGGGGTTCGCAGCTTTCAGCTTCACCACATGGGTGTCAATGGTCGGTTCGGCGATCTCGTAACTGTCCTCGATAGTGATCATCGATGCTGCCTTGTCGCCGAGGCCGTCCTTGAAGCCCTTCAGATAGTCCTTGCCGAAATCGTCGTTCTGGTAAAGTACGCCGATTTTCGCGTTCGGCTTCTCCTTCAGAAGATACTTCGCATAGATCTGTGCTTCGCTCTGATAGGAGGGCTGCCAGCCGATCGTCCACGGGAAGTTCTTCGGATCGTTCCACTTGGTGGCGCCGGTGGCAACGAAAAGCTGCGGCACTTTCTTGCCGTTCAGATATTTCTGGATCGCGGTGTTCGAGGGCGTACCCAGTGGATTGAACACCACCAGCACCTCGTCGGATTCGACCAGCCTTCGCACCTGCTCCACGGCTTTCGGCGGCGAGTAGGCGTCGTCGTAACTGATGAAATTGATCTTGCGTCCGTTGATGCCGCCCTGTGCGTTGATCATATTGAAATAGGCGGTCTCGGTTTTGCCGATCGTTCCATAGGCAGATGCGGGGCCGCTGTAAGGAATGATGTTGCCGATCTTGATTTCAGTATCGGTGGCGCCGGTGTCGTATTTCTTCTGCGCGAGCGCGCTGGATACACTGGCGGCCAGAAGCGCCATAGCAGCAGGCAGTGCTGCAAGGCGCATGGATCGTGCGAGCATCATGGATCTCCTTGATCATTTCTTCCCAGGTCTTTGTTGGAGTTCTGCGACTCCTGTTCGCATTGAATACCCCTGATGCGCCGGTCACAAGAATAAGCCCCTGCGACCAAATCGCAGGGGCCCCATTGTTTTGGTGGTGCAGTGCAAAGTGCTGCGGTACTAGTCCGGCGCAGTCGTGTCGGCATTGATCACCTCGCCGAACAGCTCCCACTTGTCGCCCTTGAAGCGCATCATCCGCAACTGCGCGATCGGCGCATAGTCGGTGGCCGAGGTGGAGATGGTGATGCCCGGCAGCAGCGTGTCTGGCGCGAAGTCCTTCAGGCTTGCCGCCTGCTTCATGACATTCTCGCGGGTCAGGTTGTCACCGCACATCTCCAGCACCTTCACCAGCGTCTGCGCGGCGCCATAACCGTAGACGAGGCTGTTGTCGGTGCGATCGGCGCCCGGCATGTATTTGTCGATGAAGGCCGACCATTTCTTCATGCCCGCATCGTCTTTCCATTGCGAATCCGCGCCGTCCTTGCGGTAGTCGGCCGACAGGACGCCCTCTGCATTGGCAAAGCCTGCCGGCTGCATCACTGCTCCGACGGAGACGCTGACATTGGTCACGAGCTGCAGCGGCTTCCAGCCGAGTTCACCGATCTTCTTGATGCCTTGAGCCGCGAATTTCGGCGTTACGAAATGGACGACAACATCAGGATTGAGCGACTTCACTTTCACGATGTGGGAATCGATGGTCGGCTCGGAAATCTCATAGCTCTCTTCCGTGACCAGCATCGTGGCAGCCTTGGCACCCAGCGCTTCTTTGAACGCCTTCTGGTAGTCCTTGCCGAAATCGTCGTTCTGATAGATCACCGCGACCTTGGCGTCCGGCTTCTCCTTCATCAGATATTTTGCGTAGATTTGTGCTTCGACCGCGTAGCTCGGCTGCCAGCCCATCGTCCACGGGAAGTGCTTCGGATCGTTCCACTTGCTGGCGCCGGTGGCGACGAAGAGTTGCGGCACCTTCTTGGCATTCATGTATTTCTGGAACGCGGTATTCGACGGCGTGCCGAGCGAATTGAAGATGAACAGTGCCTCGTCGCTTTCGACCAGCTTGCGGGCCTGTTCGACCGCCTTGGGCGGCGAATAGGCGTCGTCGTAGCTGATGAAATTGATCTTGCGGCCGTTGATGCCGCCCTGGTCGTTGATCATTTTGAAATAGGCGGTTTCAGTCTTGCCGATCAGTCCGTAGGATGAGGCAGGGCCGCTATACGGCATAATGTTGCCGATCGTGATTTCGGTGTCAGTGGCGCCGGTGTCGTATTTCTTCTGGGCCAGCGCGCTGCCGCTGGCTGCGACGCTGAGGGCCGCGGCAACCGACAAAGCCAGTGCGCGCGATCGGATCGAAGGCATTTCAGAACTCCCTGATTTTTATTCGTCTTGTTTTGCGGGCCTTTGCGGCTCCGGCCGGATTGAACACCGTTCGCGTGTATGCGGCAACAAAAAGCCCCTCGCGACGACACCGCGAAGGGCTGCTTTATTGGGCAATGGATATGCCGTCCCCCGGTATAATTCAGCGGCTGATCTCGCCCGAAATCACAGGGCCAAATAACTCCCATTTGTCGCCCTTGAAGCGCATCATCTGCAACTGTTCGATCGGGTAGAAATCAGTCGCGGACGTGTTGAGCTTGATGCCCGGCAGCATCGTGTCCGGCGCGAAGTCCTTCAGGCTGGCGGCTTGCTTCATCACATTGGCACGGGTGAGATCGTCGCCTGCCTGCTTCAGCACCTGAACCATGGTCTGAGCTGCGCCGTAGCCATAGACCACGGAGATGTCGTTGCGGCGGGCGTCCGGCGCGTATTTGGCGAGAAACGCGTAGAAGCGCTGCATGCCGGGCTCATTGTCCCATTGTGGATCTGAGCCGTCCTTGGCGTAATAGGCCGACAGGATGCCTTGCGAAATCTCCTGTCCCGCCGGTTTCAGCACGGAACTGATCGACGCGCTGGCATAGCCCTGGATGTAGAGCGGCTTCCAGCCGAGTTCGGAGATCTTGCGGATACTCTGGACCGCCGACTTCGGTGTCGTGACGCTGATGAACGTATCGGCGCCAGAGGCTTTCAGATTGATGATGTGGCTATCGATGGTCGGCTCGGTGACCTCATAGCTTTCGGCGGCGATCAGCATGCCTCCAGCTTTGTCGCCGAGACCATCTTTCAGGCCCTTCAGCACGTCCTTGCCGAGGTCGTCGTTCTGATAGAGCATCGCGATCTTCGCGTCGGGCTTTTCGTTCAGCAGATATTTCGCATAGATGCGGCCCTCGCTCTCATAGGGCGGCTGCCACGCTATGGTCCACGGGAAAGCCTTGTGATTTCCGAAATAGGTCGCGCCGGCGGCGACGAACAGTTGCGGCACTTTCTTGATGTTGAGATATTTCTGGATCGCCGCATTGGACGGTGTGCCGAGTGGATTGAACACGACGAGCACCTCGTCGGATTCGACCAGCTTGCGGGCCTGCTCGACCGCCTTGGACGGATTATAGGCATCGTCATAGCTGATGAAATTGATCTTGCGGCCGTTGATGCCGCCCTGATCGTTGATCATCCGGAAATAAGCGGCCTCGATGATGCCCGCGATGCCATAGGCCGAAGCCGGCCCGCTATAGGGCATGATGTTGCCGATCTTGATCTCGGTGTCGGATGCGCCGGGATCGTATCGCTTCTGCGCGAGGGCATGGCCGGCGCAGGCGATGCTCAGTGCGGCGGCAAGCGAGATTGTTCGTGGTCGAAAGGCAGGCATCCCGGGTTGGTCCTCGTACAGCAGTCGCGAGGCGTTAATGGCATGTGCATCAACAAAAATCCCCGGCGATGTGAGCGCGAGGGGCACTTTCTGTGTGGCGGAAAGATGGTGGCGGTTCCTTCGCCACGATTGCGGAAGAAGTTGGCGCGCTGCTGATACACTCATACCAACTCGCGCAAAAAAAGCGGCCACCGAAGTGACCGCTTGTCTTGCCTCAATTGTCGGATCGAACTAACCGCCCGATCCGCCGATCACTGCGCGGACGGTATCGTCCGGGCCGAAGTCTTCCGCGCCATCCACATAGAGAAGAGCGCTGAGCTTCGAACGCGCGCGGTTGACGCGGCTCTTGATGGTGCCGACGGCGCAGCCGCAGATCGTGGCCGCGTCCTCATAGGAGAAGCCCGATGCGCCGACGAGAATAAGCGCTTCGCGCTGATCCTGCGGAAGCTTCTCAAGCGCCGCGCGAAACTCCTCAAATTCCAGATGGGCGTTTTGTGCCGGCTGGGTCTTCAGAGTCTTGGCATAGCTGCCGTCCGCATCCTCGACTTCCCGTCGCCGCTTGCGATAGTCCGACCGGAACAGGTTGCGCAGAATGGTGAACAACCACGCAGGGAGATTCGAGCCGACCTGGAAGGAGTCGATATTGGCGAGAGCGCGCAACAGCGTTTCCTGAACGAGGTCATCTGCCCGGTCGCCGTTGCCGGAGAGCGAGATCGCGAAGGCGCGCAGGCTAGGCACCGACGCCAGAATGTCGTCGCGGAGTGAGTCTGTGAGAGGCATTATTCCCCTCCTTCATTTTTGCCGGGATCGCCAGCGATCTGGGCTTGAGCCTCAGCCCCGTCCAGCTTGCGGATCAGCTCCGCAAATCGGTCCGGCACGCCCTGTCGCACGACATCGTCGTACATGGCGCGCAACTGATGCCCGATCCGTGACTGGATTTCGGCGTTTAATCCGCCCTTTGGCTTCACATCTTTCATGACCCGTTCCACATTCCCCAGAAGACATGTCCCTGGAATTTGAGAAATTTTCTTGATTTTTGAAGCCTTTGCGGCGTCTGTCGGCGATCTAATGCGGAGCGTGGCCGAAAGTTCCGACCCGATGGAACTTTTGTCTGGCTGGGGCGTAAACAAGCACAACGAGGGAGCCGGATTGTATCCGAATACCCCTTCGACTTTGACGTAGAGTCGTCTTTGACCAGACAGGATGGAGTGGGGATGTCCCGATCACAGCTCGTAGCTGAACACTTGCCGCTGTTGCGGCGCTATGCCCGCGCCCTCACAGGTAACCAGGCCTCAGGCGATGCCTATGTAGGCGCCATGCTGGAAGCGTTGCTGCAGGACCAGTCGTTGCTCGACGAGCAACACGGAGCCCGTGCCGGCTTGTTTCGCCTGTTCACCCAGATTTGGAACTCTGTCGCCTTGAACGACAATCCGGACGTCGCGCCGCTGCAGGCCGCCTCCGAGAAGCGCATTTCCAACATCACCCCGCTGCCACGACAGGCCTTCCTGTTGCTGTCGCTCGAAGGCTTCTCGGAAGAGGAAGTCGCCTTCGTACTCGACGCTGATGTGGCGGAAGTGCGTACGCTGGCCGATACGGCCGGCCGAGAAATGGCCGCCGAAATCGCCACCGACGTTCTTATCATCGAGGACGAGACCTTCATCGCGATGGATCTCGAAAGCCTCGTGAAGAATCTCGGTCATAACGTCATCGGCGTTGCACGCACCCATGCAGATGCGGTTGCGCTCGCAAAGAACAAGAAGCCCGGCCTGATCCTCGCCGATATCCAGCTCGCCGATGGCAGCTCGGGTCTCGATGCGGTGAACGAGTTGCTGCGCATCTTCGAAGTGCCGGTAGTCTTCATCACCGCCTATCCGGAGCGTTTCCTGACTGGCGAACGTCCGGAGCCGGCCTTCCTGATCTCGAAGCCGTTCCAGCCCGCGATGGTCTCGGCCGTCGCCAGCCAGGCGCTGTTCTTCCAGCGCAACTCAAAGAACAAGACAGCCAAGGCATCCTGATTTCAAGGCGCCCTAACTTCGGGCGTCCTGATCTCGCTGGTATTGATTGATATCGAAGCGGCTGGGCCATGTGCCCGGTCGCTTTCGTTTGGCCAGAAGCCATCGCGCTGGATGATACCTGCTCAATAAGTCCTCTTCGCTTGCGCAAACTATCAGCGGGCAGAAGGAGGGGGCTGACAGTATTGTGTTGATGCAGCGATCAATGCCGATATCATCCCTCGATAAGCGGCAAATTGCCACGTCCCGCAGGGCTCATAGGCTTTGACGGGCTGGCGCGGCTGCGTGACCCTTCTGGTCGAACCGGTGCGCATGAACTCAACTGCCGACGCTGAACCTCATATCTATCAATCCACAGTGACACGCCCCGTTGCGGTCGATGTCAGCAAGGTGTCGCTCACTTTCGATACGGCCGACGGCAAGGTCGAAGCGCTATCCAATGTCGATCTGCAAATCAGTGGTGGGGAGTTCGTCTCCTTCATCGGTCCCTCCGGCTGCGGCAAGACCACGCTGCTGCGTGTGATCGCGGACCTGCAGCAACCAAGCTCTGGGAGCGTCACTGTCAATGGCATGAGTGCCGAGCAGGCGCGGCTGGGGCGCAATTACGGCTATGTGTTTCAGGCGCCGGCATTGTTTCCCTGGCGCAGCATCGAGGCCAACCTCAAGCTGCCGCTGGAATTGATGGGGTTCTCGCCGACCGAACAGAAACAGCGCGCCGCGCGCTACCTCGACCTCGTCAATCTCACCGGCTTCGAACGCAAGTTTCCCTGGCAGCTCTCCGGCGGCATGCAGCAGCGGGTTTCCATCGCACGGGCGCTGTCGTTCGATCCCGAATTGCTGCTGATGGACGAGCCGTTCGGAGCACTGGATGAGATCGTGCGCGATCATCTCAACGAACAGCTCCTGCAGCTCTGGGCCAAGACCCGCAAGACCGTGTTGTTCGTGACGCATTCGATTCCCGAAGCGGTGTTTCTTTCCACCAAGATCGTGGTGATGTCGCCGCGGCCGGGCCGTATCACTGATATCATCGACTGCAATTTCCGGCGCGACCGCACGCTGGAAATTCGCGAGACGCCGGAATTCATGGCGATCGCGCAGCGCGTGCGCACGGGGCTGCGTGCCGGGCATTCCTATGACGAGTAGTACGGTGGATACGATACCGGTCGCGCGCGCGGCACGGCGCACGCATCCGTTGGTCAAGCGTAGTGCGCCGCTGGTGACCATTGTCGCAGTGCTGATCATCGTCTGGTACATCGGCGCCGTGCTGATGAACCTGTCGCTTGTGCGCGGCGGCTTCGAGCGCGAGGAAGCGCCTTACACGACGATGGAATTGCTGGAAGGCACCATGAGCGCGGAACGGCCGCCGCTGCCGGCGCCGCATCAGGTGGTCGGTGCTTTCATCGACGGCGTGTTCGGCTATGCGCCGACGGCGCCGCGTAGCCTCGTCTATCATTCCATGGTGACGCTGTCGGCGACGCTGCTCGGCTTCGCGCTGGGCGCGCTGCTCGGCATCGTGCTGGCGCTCGCCATCGTGCACAGCCGCGTGCTGGAGCGTAGCCTGATGCCGTGGATCATCTGCTCGCAGATGGTGCCCATATTGGCGCTGGCGCCGATCTTCATTGTGGTGCTCGGTGCCGTCGGCCTACAGGGCCTGCTGCCGAAATCGATCATCTCGGCCTATCTGAGCTTCTTTCCCATCACCATCGGCATGGTGAAAGGCTTTACCTCGCCCGATCCGATGCAGATGGACCTGATGCGCACATGGTCGGCGACATCTAGACAGGTGCTGTCGAAATTGCGCTGGCCATCGGCCGTGCCGTATCTCTTTGCCAGCCTCAAGGTCGCCATCACCATCTCGCTGATCGGCGCCATCGTCGCGGAATTGCCGACCGGCGCGGAAGCCGGCATCGGTGCACGCCTGCTGGCCGGCTCCTATTACGGCCAGACCATCCAGATCTGGTCGGCACTGGTTGCCGCCGCCGTGCTAGCCTCGGGCCTGATTGCGATTGTGAGCTATGCCGAACGCAAGGTCGCGCAGCGGATGGGGGCGCGGGCATGAATCGTCGCCAGATCCGCCTGGGCTTCATCATGTCGGCAGTGTGCGTGCTGATTACACTGATGCTGCCATTGCCGCTCTCGGGTGTGCCTGTCGCCGCGCTGATGGCGCGCCCGCTGACGTTTCTGCTGACCGGCGTCATCGTGCTTGTGTTCGCTTTCGCTGCCGGCTTCCGTGGCCTGCCTGCCATCGTGATCGGGCTTGTCGGGGCAGGCATCACTGCGGATATGACACTGATGCTGCTCCGCGATCCCTTGATCGCCGGCGATGCGGCATCAGGCTTCTGGATGGTCGTGATCGGAGTCTGGCTGGCATCTTGGATCTGCGTCGTCGCGCTCGCGGGGCTGAAACCGCGCAACAGCGCATTTCGGAAGATCATCGATCTCGCCATTCCGCTGCTGTTCGGTGCGGCCGTGTTCTATCTCTGGGAGGTCGTGGTGCGCGGGGCCGGCGTGCCGCCAGTGCTGCTGCCGTCGCCGAGCGCTGCCGCTGTGAAATTCATGGCGTCGCTGCCGATATTGGGCGCGGATTTCGTGCAGACCTTCATCCGTGGTGTGCTGATCGGCTATGCCATCGGCTGCGGCGCTGGGCTTCTGGTGGCGATCCTCGCGCATCGCTTTGAATTTCTCGGCCGCGGGCTGCTACCCTTGGGTAACTTCTTCTCGGCACTGCCGCTGGTTGGCGTCGCGCCGATCATGGTCATGTGGTTCGGCTTCGACTGGCCGTCGAAGGCCGCGGTCGTGGCGCTGGTGACATTCTTCCCGATGCTGGTGAATGCGTTGGCCGGTCTGCAAGCTGCCGGCGATATCGAGCGTGATCTGATGCGCTCCTACGGCGCGAGCTATGCCCAGACTCTCATCAAGTTGTATCTTCCCGCTGCTCTACCTTTCATCTTCAATGCACTGAAGATCAATGCCACACTGGCCCTGATCGGTGCCATTGTCGCGGAATTCTTCGGCACGCCGACGCAAGGCATCGGCTTTCGAATTTCCACCGAAGCCGGGCGCATGGCGCTCGATATGGTGTGGGCGGAGATCGCGCTGGCCGCGATCGCGGGAATGGCATTTTATGGACTTGTTGCGCTCGCCGAGCGCGTGACGACGTTTTGGCATCCATTGATGCGGACCTAGTTCGGCAGGTTCGCCAATTCTGGAGTTGAGCATGAAGAAGATCATGGCATTCGGCGCAGCGATGGCTCTCTCGCTCGGCTCCGCGCAAGCGGCGGACAAGGTCACCATCCAGCTCAAATGGGTCGCACAGGCCCAGTTCGCCGGCTACTTCGTCGCCAAGGAGAAGGGCTTCTACAAGGACGCCGGGCTCGACGTGACGATCAAGCCGGGCGGTCCCGATGTCGCCCCACCGCAAGTGATCGCGGGCGGCGGTGCCGATGTGGTGGTGGACTGGATGCCGTCGGCGCTGGCCTCGCGCGAGAAGGGCGTGCCGCTGGTGAATATTTCGCAGACCTTCAAGAAGTCCGGGCTCGAACTCACCTGCCGCGCCGAGACCGGCATCAAGAAGCCGACCGATCTGAAGGGCAAGGTCACCGGCGTCTGGTATGGCGGCAACGAATATCCGTTCCTCTCCTGGATGTCGAAGCTGGGCTACAAGACCGATGGTTCGCCGGCCGGCGTCAAGATCATCAAGCAGGGCTTCAATGTTGATCCGCTGCTGCAGAAGCAGGCCGATTGTGTATCGACGATGGCCTACAATGAATACTGGCAGGTGATCGATGGCGGCTACAAGCCGAGCCAGCTTACCGTGTTCAAATATGAGGACGAGGGCGTCGCGACGCTGGAGGACGGTCTCTGGGTGCTCGACAAGAATCTCAAGGATCCAGCCTTCGTTGCCAAGATGGCGAAGTTCGTGAAGGCGTCGATGAAGGGCTGGGACTATGCCAAGACCAATCCCGACGAAGCCGTGAAGATCATTCTGGCTGGCGACTCCACGGGCGCCAAGACTGCCAAAGACCAGAAGCGCATGATGACCGAGGTCAGCAAGTTGCTCGGCGATGCCAATGGCAAGCTCGACGTCAAGGACTATGATCGCACCGTTGCGACGCTGATGTCTGGCGGTTCGGATCCCGTGATTACCAAGAAGCCGGAAGGTGCCTACAGCTTCGCGGTCTATGAGGCGATGAAGTAATTGCGCATCAGCGGCGCGCGAATAACGGCTGAGCGCCGATTGATTTGGCGAGGTGATCGCCAAAGGCTTCACTGATCGGCGGCAGCGTGCGGCCGGCCTTCTTGATGATGGTGATGGCCCGCGAGAAATCCGCGACGTCGATCTGCCGCGAGCGCAGGTCCGGCTCAGCGCCGATCTCGCGTGCGGAGCCTGGCAGGATGGTGATGCCCAGGCCGGCGCGGACCATGGCGATGGCCGTCATCATATAGGTCGCTTCGCAGGTCGGCTGCGCGATGTGTCCCGCGGTCAGGAAGGCGCTGTCAACGACCGCGCGGACGCTGGTCGCGGGATCCATCAGCACCAGCGGATATTTCATCAGATCGTCGATGGTGACCTTGCGGATGCCGCCGATCGGGTGCTTCGCCGGAAACACCACATGCATGCGGTCGCGCACTTCGAGCAGCACTTCCACGTCGTGGTCGGTGACGCTGCCGCCCATGATGCCGAGATCGACCTCTTCTGAGCGGACGAGGTCCAGGACGCGGTTGGCGATCACGTCCTTCAGGACGAAAGATGCGCCGGGCTGCAACTCGCGAAACGACTTGATGGCCTCGGGCAGGGCACCCGCGGCGACCGAGGGAAGCGCCGCGATCCGGACGACGCCCCGGCGCTTGGCCGCGATATCGCGAGTATCCACGACGACGGCATCGAGATCGCGGATCATGCGCTGAAACACCGGCAGCAGTTCGCGGCCGACCCGCGTCAGTTCGACGGAGCGGGTGTTGCGATCGAACAGTTTCACCTCGAGGGTTTCTTCGAGGCGCCTGATCTGAACCGTCAGCGTCGGCTGCGCCAGATGCAGCAACTCCGCGGCGCGGGTGAAGCTGCCGGCTTGGGCAACGACGACGAAAGACCGGATCTGCCGGAGATTCACATCCATAGATGATTTCTATCAATGGGATAGAATTAATTCAATTGAATAGAGGGAAGCTTCTGGCTTCAATGCCCCCAAAGCGACATGCGCGTGATCGCCTGCTCGGGCCTGTGGCGTGTCCGTCAAAAAGCGATCGGGAGATGGGCATGCGGCGATCGCGTTATTCGCGATGTGACTGCAGGCAAGTTTGATCCAGGGAGAACTGCTCGTGCGCACCATCAGGATCGGATCTGGTGCCGGCTATTCGGGTGACCGGATCGAACCGGCAATCGAACTCGCCGAAAGCGGCAACCTCGATTATCTCGTCTTCGAGTGCCTTGCCGAACGCACCATTGCGCTTGCCCAGCAGGACCGGCTGAAAGATCCGCAAGGCGGTTTCGACCCGTTGCTTGCCGACCGCATGAAGGCGGTGCTCCCGATCTGCAGGAAGAATGGCGTCAAGATCGTCACCAATATGGGCGCGGCGAATCCCGTCGCTGCGGCCCAGGCGACGCGTGACATCGCCAGGGCGCTCGGTCTGACCGGATTGAAAGTCGCGGCAGTGACTGGCGACGATGTGCTGGACCAGGCGCGAAATTCCGACGTTGCGCTGGACGAAGGCGGTTCCGTCAAAGCTCTCGGTAACCGCGTGATCTCAGCTAATGCCTACACAGGCGCAGCCCCCATCGCCGAGGCGCTGGCCGGCGGTGCGGATGTCGTCATCACAGGGCGGGCGGCCGATCCGGCGCTGTTTCTCGGGCCGCTGGTGCATGAATTCGGCTGGGCGATGGAGGACTGGGATTTGCTCGGCAAGGGCACCATGGTCGGCCATCTCCTCGAATGCGCCGGCCAGATCACCGGCGGCTATTTCGCCGATCCCGGCGTCAAGGACGTGCAGGGTCTCGCGCGGCTTGGTTTCCCGATCGGCGAGGTGCGCGAAGACGGCGATCTCGTCGTCACCAAGGTCGCGGGCTCGGGCGGCCAGATCACGCGCGCGACGGTGACCGAACAACTGCTCTACGAAATTCATGATCCGACCCGCTATTACCAGCCGGATGTGGTTGCCGATTTCTCGCAGGTGCGTGTCGAGGAGGTTGGTCCGGACCGCATCCATGTCACCGGCGGGAGCGGGGCGCCTAAGACGGGCCTTCTGAAAACATCCGTCGGCTATCTCGACAGCTATATCGGCGAGGGCGAGATCTCCTATGCCGGTGCCAATGCTGTCGCGCGCGGGCGTCTGGCGCTTGAAATTGTGCGCGAACGCCTTGCGATCACCGGCGTGAAGATGACGGAGAGCCGGTTCGACCTGATCGGCGTCAATGCGCTGCATGGTGACGCCCTGGCCGAAGGCCGTGATCCCTATGAAGTCCGCATCCGCGTCGCCGGGCGTACCGACTCGCTCGCAGAGGCCGTGAAGATCGGCAACGAGGTCGAAACGCTCTACACCAATGGACCCGCCGGCGGCGGCGGGGCCTGGAAATCGGCACGCGAAATCGTCGGCGTCGCTTCGGCTTTGCTGCCCGAAACTGTCGTGACGTCATCAGTCACATTCATGGAGGCCTGACCATGAAACTCCGTGAGATCGCGCATTCACGCAGCGGCGACAAGGGTGACACGTCCAACATTTCTGTCATCGCTTTCGATATGGGGGACTTCGCGTTTCTGGCCGAGCATGTGACCGCCGATTGCGTCGCGGACCATTTCGGCGACACCATCACCGGCACCGTCACGCGCTATGAATTGCCGGCGCTCGGCGCGCTAAACTTCGTGCTGACGGGCGCGCTCGGTGGCGGTGTTGTGCGATCGCTCGCGCTGGATACGCACGGGAAATCATTCAGCTCTGCGCTGCTTGAATTCGAACTGCCGGCCAAAGGAGCGTCATCCGGCTCACCATGATCTTCGTCACAATAGGACGACGATACTTTCATACCAAAAAACCAAAAACGGGAGGACTATTGATGAAGCGACGTACATTCCTAGCTGGCCTCGGTGCAACTGGCGTCAGCGCTGCAGTTTTTTCTCCAGCGATCGTTCGTGCCGCTGCGGATACACCACTGAAGTTCGGTGTGCTGTCCGACATGACGGGTCTGTTCGCTGACAATGGCGGGCAGGGCTCGGTGGCTGCAGCGCAGCTCGCGATCGAGGAATGCGGCGGCAAGGTGCTCGGCAAGGCGATAGAACTGATCCAGGCCGACCATCTCAACAAGCCCGATGTTGGCGGCAATATTGCGCGCCAGTGGTATGATCAGGAAGGCGTCGACGTCATTCTCGACGTGCCGGTGTCGTCTGTTTGCATCGCCGTGCAAACCTTCGCCAAGGACCGCAACAAGATGTTCATCACGTCGGCCGGCGGTTCGGCGGATCTCAGCGGCAAGTTCTGCTCGCCGAACTTCATTCAGTGGACCTACAATACTTACGCGCTGGCCAATGTCGCCGGCAAGGCGATGCTACAGCGCGGTGGCGACACATGGTTCTTCGTTGTTGCGGACTATGCCTTTGGTCAGGCGCTCGAGCGTGACGTGACAGAAGTTGCCGTGAAGGGCGGCGGCAAGGCGCTTGGCCGTGCGCCGCATCCGATCAACACGGCGGATTTCTCCTCGCAGCTTCTGACGGCCAAGTCGTCGGGCGCCAAGGTCATCGCCATCGCCAATGCCGGCAGTGACACGCAGAACGCCATCAAGCAGGCAGAAGAGTTCGGCTTGATGGGCGGTGATCAGAAGATGATTGCGCTCTTGATCGACGTGAATGACATCCGCAGCGTCGGATTGAAGAGCGCGCAAGGCCTGCTGGTGACATCCGGCTTCTACTGGAACATGGACGACCGCACGCGTGCATTCTCCAAGCGCTACGCTGCCAAGATGGGCAAGCCGCCGAGCATGATGCAGGCCGGTGTCTATTCCTCGACGCTGAACTACATCAAGTCGGTGGAGGCCGCGAATACCAAGGATCCTGCCGCCGTGGTCAAGGATCTGCAGGGTCGTACCTTTGACGATGCCTTTCTGCGCAACGGCAAGCTGCGTCCGGACAATCTGATGGTCCACGACATGTATCTCGCCGAGGTCAAGAAGCCTTCCGAGGTCACCGATAGCTATGACGTGTTCAGAATCCTCGCCACGGTGAAGGGCGAAGACGCGTTCTCGCCGCTCTCGGCGAGTGCATGCCCAATGGTGATGAGCAAGAAGTAAGCCGAACAGATAACTCTATGAACCGAGCGTCGCGGGCAGGGAAATACCTTTACCCGCGATTCTTTCGAAGGGTGAGAGAGCCTTACCTATTCCTCAAAAGAATGCGGGGTGCAGCTGGCATCACCACAGCTCCACCCCGCGTCGCCGGTCAATTGGGGCAGGGGACGACCGGCTTCCGGGAAGACGCGCGAGGGTGAAAAGCGTTCCCGCGCGCGTCAAATTATTTAACACACGGTTAAGTGATCGCCGTTCTTGAACCTAGAGCCTTGACGCACGTTCCTATTATGAGCGCCACGCAACGACGCGGCGCAGGGCAGGCGAGGCTCACATGTCAAAGGTATCCAGCTTGGTCTTGGGAATGGTCGCCGGAGCGACCATGTTCGGCGCCATCCAGTATGCTTCCGGCAATGATCTGCGGGGCACGCTGACCGATTCAGACAAGGCTGCGTCCAGCGGCGTCAACCGGGCTGCCAAGGGCGACCGGGCATCACTAATTACCACACAGAACGAGCAGAGCCAGACTCTCTCGTTCCGCGTTCAGGGGCTGTCGGATACGTCCGTCCTTCTGCGGATGGGCGTCGCGCCCGTGGTGGCTCCAACCAAGAATGAAGCCGTCAATATCCGGCCCCTCCCCATGAATGCGAAACCGCAGCGTGCGGCGGTGGGCTGCGAACCGCCCGTGAGTGTGCTCAGCGAGATGGCAAAGATGCTGCAGCCGGGTCGCTGTGTGACCTGATCTTCACGATGACAATTTAAATCAATCGTCGGCGACCTCATCGGGGTCGCCGGTTTCATTCGTACCATCATCTGCCGCAGTGCTGCTGCGATTGGCCATATAGCCAAGTGCGACGCCGACCAGCGCTAGCAGCGGAATAACCTTCTTGAGGCCGAGCGTGCGCGCGATCTGAATGCCGGTCGCCACCAGCATCGGATCGATCAGCGGCGCATTCGCAGCAGCTCTGGCCGCTGCGCGCGCCGCGGCTGCTGCACGCTCGCGAGCCTGTTTTTGCTTGGTCGCATAGACTTGTGCGAAGATCGCCGCGATGACCAAAAAAATGCTGGCGATGGTGAGGCAGGCCTCAATGACGCCGTAGCGCTGCATCACCGCGATGAAAGCCGCAACACACAGGAAGCACAGCGCCACGAAACCAGCGAAGCCCGCCAGTGCCATGAGCGATGTCATGCGCAGGCTGTTGCCTGTGCTGTTCTTCAGATCGTCGATGATACCCTTCAGCATGGAAGCCTCCGAACCCGAACTCTAAAATACAAAGAAAACTGACGGCACCCTCGGGCACCGCCAGTCATCACATCTCAATTCTGCGCATGTGCTCAGCGGCGCCAGGCCATCCCGATCAGCACTCCGAGGCCGAGCGCCAGGCCGACTGCGGCCAATGGGCGCTGGGTGATGCTGTCCTCCAGCGTCTCCTCCAGTGAATAGGCTGCGTCATGCGCAGCATCATAGGCCGCGCTGCCGCGCTCACGCATGTCGGACATCATGTCTTCGGCGTCCGCACGGGCTTGCTTGACGCCGCGGCGGGCTTGTTTAGTAGCTTGACCGGTAAAGGCATTAAGCGCGTCGGTGATCTGTTCGGTCAGGGCGGCAACATCGTTTTTCACGGCGGTGAGATCCTTCTGAAGGCGGCTATAGGTTGCTTTGTCGGTCAGTTTCTTGAGTTCATCCAGGCCATCGATATCCGCCATGCGAAGCTCCCCTGATACTGAAAATGCAATGCAAAAACGCCCGGTTAGACCGTAGGTTCCATCAGTAGAGCTGGATTAATCCGGCGGCAACTGCGGCGAATTGATCGGCATCAAATGCTCTTTCAGGATCAGCCCGACGATCAGGATCGGCGCCGCCAGGAAGCCGCCCATCGGGCCCCAAAGCCAGGTCCAGAACGCCAGCCCGATGAACACCGCCAGCGCGTTGAGTTGCAATTTGCGTCCAATGATCGTGGGCGTGATGAAGTGGCCTTCCATGAAGGTGAGGCCGACGAACAGCAGCGGCGCGATCATGCCCGCTGCGATCGTTTCCGACGAAATGATGCCTACCGCGACCAGGATGACGAACATGGCTACGGGGCCGATGATCGGGAAGAAGTTGAGCGTGGCTGCCAGTGCGCCGAGGCCGGCCGGGTTGGGCATGCCGGTGGCCGCGCAGATCACGCCGGTGGCAATGCCGACTCCGAAATTGATCATGGTGACCATCAGCAGATATTCGCCAAGACTGGTCTCTATGGCATTGAGAATGCGCAGCGTCCGCAGCCGCCACTCGTGATCGGCGAAGTTCATCACCAGAGCGCGGCGCAGATCTTTCCAGCTTGCGATGAACAGCACCAGCGTGGCGAAGAACAGCAGGAATTCGGTGAAGGTTGGTGACAGGAATTCGACGGTTGGCTGCACCCAGTCGATCTTGGGCAATTCGAACTTCGTTGTCGAAAGCGTTTCGGTGCTGCCGAACATGCTCTGTATCTGGTGCCAGAGCGCCAGCGGTCGGTCAAATACATGCAGCTTGTTCTTGAGCAGCGTACCTAGTTCGGGGAGCCGCGTCGTCCATTCCATCAGCGGGGATGAAATAAGCCCCACGATGAAGGCGAGCCCGGCGCAGACCAAGATAACGATCAGAACTGCCGAGACGGATCGCGGAATGCGGCGCTTTTCGAGAAAGCTCGCTGCGGGCGACAACATGGTGCCAATGATGAAGGCTGTCACGATTGGCAGGAAGAATGCCTTGGCGACGTAAAGCACCGCAACCACGGTGATCACCAACAGCGATATCAACGCAAAGGCGACAACCTCGGCACGGCGGATCACCGGCGGCTGCTCGATCTTGCTCTCGGGCACCGGCGTGCCTGCAGGCTGCTTTTCGGGGAGAGCGCGTACTTCACTCATGAGCTGTCCCGACATGCCGCCACTTGTTCGCGCAAACCGCGTTCGCGCGTCAGATCGCCAACTGCGATCGGGCTCTACAACACGACCATACCGCAAAAGTTCCGTCGCGATTTCGTGATGGTTCCTTGGTTGACAAATCATTCGGTGAACGCCGGCGGGGAGGGAACCGTGAGGCTTCGGCGCAGTTGGTTGCGGTCATCACGACGATGACGCGTCGCCAAACGGGGCAGTCACATGTCACAGGCATCATCTGGAAACCGCAAGCTTTCGCTGCGTCTCACAAGCGCGCTCGTTGTGGCAGCCGCTCTGATCGTTGTTCCGCCGTTCATCTCCAGCGCATCGGCGCAGGTGATGAACTATGCACCGGCTGCGCAAAGCGCGTTTCCACCGGACGACGACGTGATGGCTGCACCGCGGGTGCGGGAAAATATGGATGCCGCTCTCCCCGAGCGCCTGCGCCGCGCTGAAGTCAACTATATGACCCGCGAAGCGCCGGGCACAGTGATCATCGATACTGGCAATACCCAGCTTTATTATGTGCTCGGCAACAACCGCGCGATCCGCTACGGCGTCGGTGTTGGCCGCGAAGGATTCACCTGGTCCGGAACGCAGACTGTCACGCGCAAGGCGGAATGGCCGGATTGGCATCCGCCGCAGGAAATGATTGCGCGCCAGCCCTATCTGCCGCGCTTCATGGCTGGCGGCCCCGGCAACCCGCTCGGTGCCCGCGCGATGTATCTCGGCTCCAGCGCTTATCGCATCCATGGCACCAATGATCCGTCAACCATCGGCAAGTTCGTGTCGTCGGGTTGTATCCGCCTGACCAATGAAGATGTGCAGGACCTTTTCAGTCGCGTCAGCGTTGGGACCAGGGTTGTGGTGCTGCCGAAGTCGGTTGCCCCACACTATGAGGCGCGCTCGGCTCCGGCGCCGCGCAGCGTCACATCGATCTCGGTTCGTCCTGCCGGCGTGCAGCAGGCTCCGGGCCGTCAGGCGATGAACCTTTCCGCGTCGTCGCTCTACTGAGTCGATCATTCTGCTTTGATGCCGCGTTGGAGGCCCCATGACCCGATTTCCAGGACAACGGATGGCCCTCGGCGCGGTGGCGGCGATTGTCATACTCGGTGCCGCCCCAGCGCAGGCGCAGGATTTCTTCTCGGCATTGTTCGGCGGGATAGCGCGTGGTCGTGGCCCGGATATCTCGCTGCCTTTCGTCAATGAAGGTCCGCCGGTGCAGGAGCTGCGCCCTCGTGCAGCAAGCGGCGGGCGTCAGGCTTTTTGTGTGCGCACGTGCGATGGACGTTACTTCCCGATATCAGCCACCGACAGTCAGAGCCGTGCGGCGTCGTGCAATAATTTCTGTCCGGCGAGCGATACCAAGGTTGTTTACGGCAGCAGTATCGACACGGCTGCGACCGAGAGCGGCAAGCCCTATTCCGAGCTGCCGAATGCATTCAAGTACCGCACCGAACTGGTGGCCGGTTGCACCTGTAACGGTAAGGACCAGATCGGTCTGGCGCCGGTGAAGCTCGAGAACGATCCGACCTTGCGCAAGGGCGACATCGTCGCCGGTGCCGACGGATTGATGGTCACGGGTCGCGGCGCTGACAAACGCGGTGCATCGCTGAACATGTCGCCGGTGTCGCCGTCGGTGCAGGCGAAGTATGAGCGCATGCCGGTGGTGGCGCGGGAATAATCCGCGCCACGTGATCGATTGCGCTTAAGCCGCGCGGATCTTCCCGAGGAAGTCCGTTACCTGAGTACCGAGCTGGCGTGTCTGCGTCGCCAGGGTCTCTGATGCCACCTTCACATCCTGAGCGGCTGCACCGGCTGCGTCGGCGTCGGCACTGACTCCGCTGATATTGTCCGACACGTTGCGGGTGCCATCGGCCGCCTGCTGGGTGCTGCGGGTGATTTCCTGCGTCGCCGCGCCCTGTTCTTCGACTGCAGCCGCAATCGCGGTGGCGACTTCATTCACTTCGCCGATAATGCCGCCGATCGACTTGATGGCTTCGATGGCCTCATTGGCGACCTTCTGGATATCCGCGATCTGTTCGGAAATATCCTCGGTCGCCTTGGCGGTCTGGCTGGCCAGCGACTTCACTTCCGACGCGACGACCGCAAAGCCACGTCCGGCCTCGCCGGCGCGTGCCGCTTCGATGGTGGCATTGAGTGCCAGCAGGTTGGTCTGCGAGGCGATGTCGTTGATCAGCCCGACCACTTCGCCAATCCGGTTCGCAGTCTGGGCGAGGCCCTGAACGGTATTGTCGGTCTGCTGTGCCTGGCTGACGGCGCGGCTGGCGATGCCGGCTGCATGCGATGCCTGGCGGCTGATGTCGTTGATCGAGGCACTCAGCTCCTCCGCCGCAGCGGCAACGTTCTGCACATTCGCTGAGGCTTCGCCGGAGGCGCGCGCAGCATCTTGCACGCGGGCATTGGTCTGGCTGGACACAGTGGCCATGCCGTCAGATGTCGTATTCATTTGGTCAGAGGCGCTGCCAAGGGCGCCCAGCGTGTCGCGCATCTGGATCTCGAACATGCCGATATACTGCTCGACGGCCTGCTGGCGCTGGCTCGCATTGGCATTGCGATGGCGTTCCTGCGCCTCGATCTCGGCTTTTTCCATCGCCTGCTTTTTGAAGGTCTCCAGCGCACCGGCCAGCCCGCCGATTTCATCCTGGCGATCGGCATAGCCGGCATCGACGGTGAGATCGCCGCCCGCCACTTTCAGCATCGCGTCGCGGATGGTGAGCAGCGGCGTGGTGACACGGCGCGTGATAGTGACTATGGCGCCAACGACGAGCATGATGGCGGCCCCCAGTAGCACCAGTTGCAGTATCAATGAGCGTTGCGCAGCAGACCACTGCACAAGGCTGTGGTTCTTGGCCTCGTCCAGCGCGCGTTCGGCTACGACCACGGCTGTGCTCATCTTGTCGACGGTGAGCGGTGTCCAGGCCGTCGCCGGCATTTCGGGCTTCTCGCCGGTTGCGACAGCCTGAATCAGGCGGTCGCGCAGTGCCAAGTATTGAGGATCGAAATAGGATGCTTTCGCTGCGGCAAGGGCCGTGATGAGACCTTGCGGCAGTTCAGTTCCCGACGATGCGATGTCCAGCGCATTCCATCCAGTTTCGATGCCGCCCGTCAGCTTCACATAGCTTCGCTGCAGCTCCGGCGAGATCTTGTTGACCGCGAGCGCGTTCGACACAATGACGGAGGCGTCGCCCGATGTGTTGCGCATCAGCCAGGCCATCTGCTTGATCGACAGCAATTGATCGATCACCGGATCGTTGTGGGTTACGGCGGCGGTGAGGGCTGACGAGACTTTTTCGAGCATGGCCAGAACGGAATCGACATTGTCCTGGAATTCCTTGGCAAGGCCGGCGCGGCGCGAGGCCTTCGGCTTGCTCATCTGGTCCCAGGATTCTGTCTGCAGCGCGATCAAGGCCTGCATCAGCCGGTTAAACTCGGGCACCAGCGTTGCCTTGCCGGGGAAGTCGGCGGTGACCAGCAATTCTCCTGCTGCTTTCATTGCCGGCATTTCAGCGCCGCGGATACGGCGCAGATAGGCCTCGGTATCGGGCTGGATCACGACATCGGCGTTCAACGTGCGGAACGTCGTGGACCGGTCGGTGCGCAGATTGTGCATTGCCTTGAACACATGGCCGGATGCCTCGGCGATCGTCGACATGCGCCCCGCGACGTTGAGGCGCCCATATGATTCCCACGCGCTGAGAACGAGGAATGTGACGACACAGACCGCCATGATGGCGATCACGGACTTGAGCAATGCGGAAACGGTCAATCGATGAAGCACAATGAATCCCCCAAAAAATATTTCGGTATTTAAGGCTGCAATTGGTAAATATTCACGCTCATGCTCGTTCTGATAAATTAGTTTCTAATATCGCCACTTAAGGTAGAAGATTGTCGTGCCCGGCGATGCTTCAACAAAAAAAAGCCCCGACAATGCCGGGGCTTTTGATACTTGTCAGGGCTCGATGACGTGACTGATGAGGCCTGCCTAGGCAGCCCGGATCTTGCCGAGAAAGTCCGTCACCTGAGTGCCGAGCTGGCGCGTCTGCGTGGCTAGCGTTTCCGAGGCTACCTTCACATCCTGCGCGGCAGCGCCAGCGGCGTCCGCATCGGCGCTCACACCAGCGATGTTGTCCGACACATTGCGGGTGCCATCGGCGGCCTGCTGCGTACTTCGGGTGATCTCTTGTGTCGCGGCTCCCTGTTCTTCGACGGCTGCGGCGATGGCGGTTGCTACTTCATTGACTTCGCCGATGATGCCGCCGATCGACTTGATTGCCTCGATGGCCTCGTTGGCGACCTTCTGGATATCTGCGATCTGCTCGGAAATATCGTCGGTTGCCTTGGCGGTCTGGCTGGCCAGTGACTTCACTTCCGACGCGACGACCGCAAAGCCGCGTCCGGCCTCGCCAGCGCGCGCGGCTTCGATAGTGGCGTTGAGCGCCAGCAGGTTGGTCTGCGAGGCGATATCGTTGATCAACCCGACCACCTCGCCGATCCGGTTGGCGGTCTTGGCGAGGCCTTGGACGGTGCCGTCGGTTTCCTGCGCCTGATTGACGGCGCGACTGGCGATTCCCGCGGCGTGCGCGGCCTGCCGGCTGATATCGTTGATCGACGAGCTCAGCTGTTCGGCGGCCGAGGCGACATTCTGCACGTTCAGGGAGGCTTCGCCCGAAGCTTTTGCTGCGACCTGCACGCGGGCATTGGTCTGGCTGGACACGACCGCCATGCCATCCGATGTGGTGTTCATCTGATCGGACGCGTTGCCGAGTGCGTTGAGCGCATCGCGCATCTGGACCTCGAAGGTCCCGATGTGCTGTTCAATCGCCTGCTGCCGCTGGGTCGCGTCGGCGTTGCGATTGCGCTCCTGCTGTTCGATCTGTGCTTTCTCCTTGGCCTGTTGCTTGAAGGTCTCCAGAGCGCCGGCGAGCGCGCCGATTTCGTCCTTCCGTTCGGAATAGCCGGCATCGACGACGAGATCGCCTGCGGCGACTTTCAGCATCGCATCGCGGATGGTGTGCAGCGGGGTGATGACGCGGCGGGTGACGGCAACCATGCTGCCGAATGCTATGCCGAGCGCGGCTGCGAGCAGCGCCAGTTGCAGGATCAACGCGTGCTGCGCGGCAGTCCACTGCGTCAAGGTGTGGCTTTTGGCTTCATTCAGCGCTCGTTCGGCGACTGTAACCGCACTGGCCATGCGATCAACGGTGATTGGAGTCCATTCGCTCGCGGTGATTTCGGGCTTTTCGCCGCTCACGAGTGCATTCATGACACGGTCACGAAGAGCCATATATTGCGGGTCGAAATAAGCCACCTTCGCAGCAGCCATGGTTGCAGCCAGGTTGGGCGGCAGCTGCATTCCAGACGCGGACAATTCCAGCGCATTCCAGGCAGCGTCGATGCCGCCAACAAACTTGGTGTAGGCGAGCTTATTCTCAGGTGTGGCGCGCCCGACAGCAAGGCCGTTCGCGACGAGGAGGGATCCTTCGCCGGCGGTGTTGCGCAACAGCCAGGCCGCCTGTTTGATCGACAGTAATTGATCGATCATGGGATCGTTGTGGTTCACCGCGGCGGCGAGCTGGGCCGACACCTTTTCCAGTGTTTCAAGCAGAGCTTGCGTGGTCTCCATATACTCCTTGCCGAGGGCTGCACGGCGCGACGCCTTCGGCTTGCTCATCGCGTCCCAGGATTCGGTTTGCAGAGCGGTCAACTTGTCGACCAGCTGGACCAGCGTCGGGTGCAGCGTCTTTTGATCGGCGAATTCGATGGTGGCAATGAGGTCAGCCGCTGCTCGCATCGCCGGCATCTCGGAATCGCGAATGGAGCGGAGATATTTTTCTCCGTCCGGCTGAATGACTGTCTCGTTGTTCAGGTTTCGGTTCGTCGATGCACGGTCGGTGCGCAGATTGTGCATCGCCTTGAAGGCATTCGCGGAGGCGTCCGCAATTACCGAGATGCGGCTGGCTGAACGTAGCCGCCCGTAGGAGTCCCAGGCTGTCGTTGCCAGAACGGCGACCACACAGAGCGCCATGACCACGATGACAGATTGAAGCAATGCGGAAACGGTCAATCGATTGAACATCATGAATCCCCCAAATATTTGATTTAGTAAGGCTTCAAATGGTAAATATTTCCGATTGCACACGTATCGTGAAGTAGGCTTGAATACGGCTACTTTAGGTGGTTCGTGCGTAAGCGTTCTTGCGGCACGGCGATCGGTTCTGCTTCTCCGCGCGGGTTCGGCACTCCGCTGGTGGCGCGGATTTTACGTGACCGTCGGTGACCTGAGGGCCAGCTTGCGTGCCTAGTTTGGCGAGGTTCTTTTGTTCCGATCCGGGAACCCAATGCTCTCGCCCACGTTGGATCACTGTTGAGCAGCTGCGATGGCCGGGGCTGCTATTCGTTTCCATTGAGTCTGGGGGGATACGCACATGCTCGTCGGCGTCTTGATCACTTTTCTCGTCGTCATTCTCATTCTGTACTTGATCAATCTGTTGCCGATCGACGGCCGCGCGAAGCAGATTTGCCGCGTCGTCGTGATCATTCTCGGTGTGATCTCGCTGCTGAAATACATCGCGGTTTTCTAGCGAGATGGACTAACGAAAAAGCCCCGGCGGTTTGCCGGGGCTTTTTGCTATTGATAGTGCCGCTTGCGATCAAGCCAGCGCCTTCGCCTCGCGGCGGCGCGCCGTGAGGATGTATTCAGTATAGCCGTTCGGCTGTGTGCGTCCCTCGAAGATCAGGTCGCAGGCGGCCTTGAAGGCGACGCCGTCGAACGAGGGCGCCATGTTCTGATACAGCGCGTCGCCCTTGTTCTGCTCGTCCACCACCATAGCCATGCGCTTCAGCGATTCCATCACCTGATCCCTGGTAATGACGCCCTGATGCAGCCAGTTGGCAAGGTGCTGGGCGGAGATGCGCAGCGTGGCCCGATCTTCCATCAGGCCGACGCCATGAATGTCTGGCACCTTGGAACAGCCGACGCCCTGGTCGATCCAGCGTACGACATAGCCGAGGATACCCTGGCAGTTGTTGTCGATCTCCTGCTTCACATCATCCGGCGCCCAGTTCGACTGCGACACCGGAATGGTGAGGATGTCGGTGAGCTTGCCGCGCGGCCCGCCCTTGGCGAGATCCTTCTGGCGCGTGGCGACATCGATCTGATGATAGTGCAACGCGTGCAGCGTCGCGGCGGTGGGCGAGGGCACCCATGCGGTGGTGGCGCCGGCCTGCGGATGGCCGAGCTTCTGCGTGAGCATGTCCGCCATCTTGTCGGGCGCGGCCCACATGCCCTTGCCGATCTGGGCATGGCCCGGCAGGCCATCGATCAGGCCGACATCCACGTTCCACTCTTCATAAGCCTTGATCCACGGCGTCGCCTTCATGTCGTTCTTGCGGATCATCGGACCCGCTTCCATCGACGTGTGGATCTCGTCGCCGGTGCGGTCGAGGAAGCCTGTGTTGATGAACATGATGCGCTTGGATGCATTCTGGATACAGGCCTTGAGGTTCACCGTGGTGCGGCGTTCCTCATCCATGATGCCGACCTTCATGGTGTTCTCGGGCAGCGACAGCAGTTTCTCAACGTGCGCAAAGATTTCGCAGGTCAGCGCCACTTCATCGGGGCCGTGCATCTTCGGCTTGACGATATAGATCGAGCCGGTGCGGCTGTTGCGGATCGGACCCTTGCTCTTGAGGTCGTGGATTGCGATCAGGCCAGCAACGGCGGCATCAAGCAGGCCTTCCGGAATTTCCTCGCCGGCGCTGTCGAGCACCGCATCCGTAAACATGTGATGGCCGACATTGCGCATCAGCATCAGGCTGCGGCCATGCAGGGTCAGGTTCTTGCCGTCGATCGTCTTATAGACACGGTCTTCATTGAGCGAACGCTTTAGCGTCTTGCCGCCCTTTTCGAAATCGGCCGAGAGCGTGCCGTTCATCAGGCCCAGCGTGTTGCGATAGACCAGCACCTTGTCGTCAGCGTCCACGGTGGCGACGCTGTCTTCCATGTCGAGAATGGTCGAGACGGCCGACTCCATGATCATGTCGGCAACACCAGCGGAGTCGTCCTTGCCAATGGTGTTGGTTCGATCGATCTTCACTTCGATATGCAGGCCGTTATTGACCAGCAGGATCGAGGTCGGGGTGGCGAGCTCGCCGAGATAGCCAGCGAGCTGGGATTCGTTCTTCAGCGCGGTGAGGTTGCCGCTCTTGAGCTTGGCCGAGAGCTGGCCCGCAATGATGCTGTAGGCCGTGACATCGGTGTGGCTGCCGGTAGCGAGCGGCGCGGCCTGATCGAGGAAGGCTTTTGCCTTGGCGATGACTTTGTCGCCGCGTGCCTTATTGTAGCCTTTGCCACCTTCAGACGGATCGTGCGGGATCGCATCGGTGCCGTAGAAGGCATCGTAGAGACTGCCCCAGCGCGCATTTGCGGCATTCAGCGCATAGCGCGCATTGGTCAGCGGTACCACGAGCTGCGGGCCGCAGATCTGGCCGATCTCGATATCGACATTGGCAGTCTCGACCTGCTTGGTTGCGGGCTCCGGGAGGAGGTAGCCGATTTCCTTGAGGAACGCCGTATAGGCGTTCATGTCGAAGGCGCCCTTGTTGGCCAGATGCCAGGCATCGATCTTGGCCTGCAGCGTATCGCGCACCTTGAGCAGTTCGCGGTTCTTCGGGCCCTGGTCTTTGATGAGAGCGGCGACGCCGGCCCAGAACGCATCCGGCTGGATGCCGGTCCCGGGGGCGGCTTCCTTGGCGATGAAGTCGAACAGGACGGGGGCGATCTGCAGTCCGTGGGCGTCGATGCGTTTCATGGTGTCTTTCTCGCGAGAAGCGGCAATTCTGCTCTAATTTCAGGGAGTATAAGCATAAACGGCGCCAAACCGCGGCGCCCATGGGACCTTTTAACGCCAAACGCTACCCGGTGAGAAGTCCCCTAAAGGGATCAGTGGCCGGGCGGCCGGACCGGGGCCTGCGCGTGATCTGGCGAGATCCGCTCCAGCGCCACCTTGATCACGATGGTGAGCAGTGCCACGGCCGTCAGCACCGTCGCCGCGGCGAAGGCGCCGGCGACATTGTAGTCCTGATACAGAAGTTCGATCTGCAACGGCAACGTCGTGGTCTGGCCGCGGATGTTGCCGGAGACGACGGAGACGGCGCCAAATTCGCCCATCACGCGCGCGTTGCACAGGATCGCGCCATAGAGCACCGCCCAGCGCACATTCGGCAGCGTGACCCGCATGAAGGTCGCAAAGCCGGAAGCGCCGAGTGTGACGGCGGCCTCTTCCTCATCCGTGCCCTGCACCTGCATGAGCGGGATCAACTCACGCGCCACGAAGGGCGCGGTCACGAACATGCTGGCGAGCACGATCGCCGGCAGTGCGAACATCACCTTGATGCCCATGGCCTCGATCAGCGGGCCGAACAGGCCCTGCGAGCCATAGACGAAGATATAGGCGACGCCGGCGACGATCGGCGAGATAGAATAGGGCAGTTCGATCAGCGAAATGAGTAGCGTGCGGCCTGGGAAGACGAACTTGGTCACCGTCCACGCCGCGGCGAGGCCGAACACGATGTTGATCGGCACAGCGATCAGCGCGGTGGTGACTGTCAACAGAATGGCATGCTGCGTGCCGGGCTCGGTGAGGCTGTTGAAGAACGTGCCGATGCCGTGCGACAGCGCTGAACTGAAGATCAAAGCCAGCGGTGCGATCAGGAACAGCAATGTGAGGATCGCGACGATGCCAAGTACCACGCGGCGCGTCACCGGGCCGGCACCGACGGGCGTCACCATCCATTCGGTATGGGCGCGTTCACTCGTCGGATGCGACATCACACGTCTCCCCGGCCGAGATAACGCAGGTTCCAGGCCTGCACCGCGTTGGTGACAATCAGCATGGCGAAAGCCATCGCCAGCATTACCACGGCAATCGCGGCGGCGGCCTGGTAGTTGTATTCCTCGAGCCGAATATAGGTCAGCAGGGCAACGATCTCGGTCTTCATCGGCTGGTTGCCGGCGATGAAAATCACCGCGCCGAATTCGCCGAGGCTGCGTGCGAAGGACAGCGAGCAGCCGGCGAGGAACGCCGGAAAGATCGCGGGGAAGATTACGCGCCAGAGAATCTGCAGATCATTGGCGCCGAGCGAGCGGCCGGCTTCCTCGACATCGGAGCCGAGATCCTCGATCACCGGCTGCACCGTGCGCACCACGAAGGGAATGCTGGTAAAGGCCATCGCGATGGCGATGCCGAGCGGTGCGTAAGCGACCTGGATGCCAAGTGCATCGAGCGGTGCGCCGAACCAGCCTTTCTTGGAAAACAGCGCCGTCAGCGCGAGGCCAGCCACGGCGGTCGGCAGCGCGAAGGGCACGTCGACCAGCGCGTCGAGAATGCGCTTGCCGGGAAATTGATAGCGCGCCAGCACCCAGGCGAGCAGCAGGCCGTAGATGGCGTTGAATGCGGTGGCCGCCAGCGCCATCGTCACCGTGACGCGGATGGCCGACAGTGTGCGCGGCGACGACAGGATGTCCCACAATTGCGCAAGCCCGACGTCCGAGGCTTTCAGGATCAGCGCGCAGAGCGGCAACAGCACGATCGCTCCGAGATAAAAGAGCGTAATGCCGAGCGAGAACCCGAAACCTGGAATGACGCTACGTCGCAAGGGAAGGTCCGTGTGTGAAGCCGTTGGGGCTTCTCTTAGACGATTTGCGCGGAAAGGGAATGCGGCGAGGTCGTCTAATGCAGGCGCCCGTCCTCTCCCATGTCATGGCCGGGCAAAGCGCGAAGCGCCGCTTCGCTAGATGTTCCCGGCCATCCACGTCCTTAGCCCATTTGCAGCCAAGACGTGGATGCCCCGGTCAAGCCCGGGCATGATGGAGTTTGTGGCTCACTTCCCGCCGAACAGTGTGTCCAGCTTTGCGCCGGGATTGAGGTGTTCGGCATTCAGCTTGTCCCAGCCGCCGAATTCGTCCTCGACGCGGTACAGCTTCACTTCCGGGAATTTGTCCTTGTATTTTGCCATCACGGTCTTGTCGGTGACGCGGTTATAGCCCTTGGCTTCGATGTCCTGGCCTTCCGGCGAATACAGGAATTCAAGATAGGCGGTCGCGAGGGCCTTGGTGCCGTGCTTGTCGGCATATTTGTCGACGACGGTCACCGGGAATTCGGCGAGCACGCTGGTCGGTGGCACCACCACTTCATACTTGTCCTTGCCGCCGGCATCTTTGCCCGCGAGGTCGCGGATCGACGAGGTCTCGGCCTCGAAGGTGATCAGCACATCGCCGGTACCGCGCTCGACGAAGGTCGTGGTGGCGGCGCGGCCGCCGGTGTCAAACACCGGGACATTGGCGAACAGCTTCTTGATGAAGTCGTCAGCCTTGTCGGCACCATACTTGTTCTTCGCGAAGGCATAGGCGGCTAGATAGGTGTAGCGCGCATTGCCGGAGGTCTTCGGATTCGGGAAAATCACCTGCACGCCCGGCTTCACCAGATCGTCCCAATCCTTGATCCCCTTTGGATTTCCGGCGCGCACCAGGAAGGCCGGCAGCGAGTAATAAGGCGAGGAATTATTCGGCAGCCGCTTGGCCCAATCGGCCGGAATGAGCTTGCCGCGATCATACAGTACCTGCACGTCGGTGACCTGGTTGAAGGTCACCACATCGGCCTCGAGGCCTTCGAGGATCGAGCGTGCCTGGCGCGACGAGCCGTTATGCGACTGGTTGATGGTAACGTCCTGGCCGGTTTTGGCCTTCCACTGCTTGGCGAAAGCAACGTTGATCTCGGCATAGAGCTCGCGCGAGATGTCGTAGGAGACATTGAGCAGCGTGTTCGGCGTCTGCGCCTGGGCGGGTGCAGTCGCGAGAATGCCGAGTCCGGCGGCGAGAGCGATAATGAAGCGGTTCACGTGTAGTCCCCTGTGAGTGAGAGCGATCGGATGGCCGGGAGCGGCGGCTGCGGCGTTTTGCCCGGCAAACGGTCCGGAATTTGCTGCGCAACGGGGGCGGGCACGGGTGCGATTTCGCGCAACTCCTGCATCGGCCGACCGTTATTGAGAAGAAGCATCTACGACGCTTGGTGTTTGAGGACAAAAATTCTATAGTTAGAACGCCTCGAAGAAGATAAAATCTTCTCTTTGCGCCTCGTTATCGAGAGATATATAGAATATAATTCCAGTCAACCCCCGAATTCGGGGCAGCGGAGTATGTATGCGGTTTCTGCCTGTCTTCCTCGATTTGCAGACCGGGCCGATCATTCTTGTCGGCCAGGGCGAACTCGTGCGCGCCAAGCTGAGGCTGCTGCTGGCGGCCGGTGCGCGGATTCGCTGGTACGCGACGGACGGCAATCGTGACACGTCCGGGCTCGATGCTGAGGGCGTGGCGCGCATTGAGCATGTCGAGGGCGATCCGGTGACCGCCGATCTTTCGGGGTGCATCGCGGTGCTCTGCGCCGGCGCCGGTGAACTCGGTCACGCGGTGGCTGCCCGCGCCAAAGCGAGCGGCGTGCCCGTCAATGTAATGGATGAGCTTGCGCACTCCACTTTCATCTTTCCGGCCATCGTCGACCGCGGCGATGTGGTCGTCGCTGTCGGAACCGGCGGTGCGTCGCCGGTAGTGGCGCGGCGTGTGCGCGAAAAGATCGAGGCGATGCTGCCGGCGCGGATCGGCGATCTTGCCGGCTTCATCGGGCGCTGGCGCAAACCGATCAACGACAAGATCGCCGAGGCTCCGTTGCGTCGCAGGTTCTGGGAACGCATCGTCGATGGTCCGATCGGCGCGCTGGTGCTGGCGGGGCGTGGTACCGAGGCCGAGAAGGCGCTGACGGAAATCGCCGATCTCTCGATCTATGCGGGTGCAGCGCAGGCCGGCGTTGTCGAAGGTCGCGTCACGCTGGTGGGAGCAGGGCCGGGCGATCCGGATCTCCTGACCATCAAGGCGTTGCGCGCGCTGCAGGACGCCGACGTTGTATTTTACGACGAACTGGTGTCACCCGAAGTCCTCGACCGCATCCGCCGGGATGCATCGCGCATTCCCGTGGGTCGCCGGGTCGGCAAGCCCGGTATCGGTCAGGATGCGATCCACAAATTGCTGATCGAAGCCGCGAAAGCTGGGCAACGCGCCGTGCGCTTGAAGGGCGGTGATCCCTTCATTTTCGGGCGCGGTGGCGAGGAGATCGAAGCGCTGCGCGAAGCGGGTGTTGCTTACTCCGTTATTCCCGGCATCACCGCAGGCCTTGGCGCTGCGGCTATGTTCGAGGCGCCGCTGACCTATCGCCGCGAAGCGCTGCGCATCACCTTCCTGACGGCTCACAAGGAAAAGGACGCCGACAAGGTCGACTGGTCGACGCTCACCGACGAGAAGATGACCGTCGTTGTTTATATGGGTATGACCGCTGCCCCCACGATCCGCGCTGGATTGCTCGCTGCCGGGCGCTCGCCACAAACGCCGGTTGGCGTGTTTGCGCGCGTGACGCGTCCGGACGCGCAAGCGGCGGTGGGTATGCTCGACGATCTCCCGGCGCTGGTCGACCAGATCGATGGCGGTCCGGCGGTTCTCATCATTGGCGATGTCGTGGCGCATTCCGCGCCGTGGCGGGCCGCTCAGATCAACAAGCTCGTTTCAGATTTATTGGTGGCTGCCGAATGACCTCTCCGCTGCAACAGAAAATCAAGATCACCGGCCCGTCGGTGGTGACTGCCAACCGTACCTGGGACGGCGTCGTGATTTATCGCGATGCCCATAAAGGCTGGACCACCGACCTCGCAGAGGCTGCCATCGTGCGCACTGCCGATGATGCGCGTGCGCTGCTTGCTGAATCCACAGCCGATGACGTTGGCGCCATCGGTCCCTATATCGCGCCGGTCGCCGTGAACGACAACGGCACCGTCGAGCCCGGCAATCTCCGTGAACAGATTCGCCGCAAGGGCGTCACCATCGACCTTCCGGCTTCGGCTTAAGGTACCTGAATTATGTATGCTTATGATGAAATCGACCGCACGCTGATCAACGAGCGTGTCTCGGAATTCCGCGATCAGGTGAAGCGCCGTCTCGCAGGTGAACTCACCGAAGATGAGTTCAAGATGCTGCGGTTGATGAACGGCGTCTATCTTCAGCTTCACGCCTATATGTTCCGCGTCGCCATTCCCTATGGCACGCTGTCATCGCCGCAACTGCGCAAGATGGCGCATGTGGCGCGACGCTATGACCGCGGCTATGGCCACTTCACCACACGGCAGAACATCCAGTTCAATTGGATCAAGCTCGCCGATCTGCCGGATGCGCTGGAAGATCTCGCTTCGGTCGGCATCCACGCGATGCAGACCTCGGGCAATTGCACACGCAATGTCACCACCGATCAATGGGCGGGTGTCGCGCCGGGCGAGGTCGAGGATCCACGCATCTGGGCGGAATTGCTGCGGCAGTATTCGACCATGCATCCGGAATTCTCGTTCCTGCCACGCAAGTTCAAGATTGCGATCACTGCGTCGGCCCATGATCGCGCGGCGATCAAGGTGCATGACATCGGTCTACGAATTCACAAGAACGAGGCCGGCGAAACTGGCTTCGAAGTGCTGGTCGGCGGTGGCCTCGGTCGCACGCCATTCATCGGAAAGGTGATCAAGCCGTTCGTGCACGGCCGCGACATTCTGAGCTACGTCGAGTCCATCCTGCGCGTCTACAACCAGTATGGCCGCCGCGACAATATCTACAAGGCGCGCATCAAGATTCTGGTTCATGAGCTGGGCATCGAGAAATTCGCCGGCGAAGTTGAGGATGAGTGGCTGGCGACGCGCGAGAGTGCGCTGACGCTGGACAACGAGGTTGTCGAGGATATCCGCTCGCGCTTCAGCTATCCGCACTATCAGAAGCTCTCCGACACGCCGGACGAGTTGGCGGCCGCGTCGGCCGATCCGCATTTTGCGCGCTGGCTCAAGAACTCGGTCGCGCCGCATCAGCGGACCGGCTACGCCATCGTGACATTGTCGTTGAAGCCGGTGGGCGGCCCGCCCGGCGATGCCACGGCCGACCAGATGGATGCGGTTGCCGATCTTGCCGACAAATACTCGTTCGGCGAAATCCGCGTGGGCCATGAGCAAAATCTAGCGCTGCCGAGCGTGGCCAGGCGTGATCTGCCCGCACTGTGGCGGCAGCTCGACAAGCTCGGCCTCGCCACGCCGAACGTCAATCTGGTCACCGACATCATCGCATGCCCTGGCCTGGACTACTGCTCGCTGGCTAATACGCGTTCGATCCCGATCGCGCAGGAACTAACGCGGCGTTTCGCCAATAACGATCTCGCGGAGCTGATCGGTCGGCTGCATATCAACATCTCCGGCTGCATCAATGCCTGCGGCCATCACCATGTCGGCCATATCGGTATTCTCGGCGTCGAGAAGAACGGCGAGGAATTCTTCCAGATCACAATCGGCGGCCGTGCCGACGAACATGCCGTGGTCGGCACCCTGATCGGTCCGGCGGTGCCTTTTGCCGAGGTTGCCGACGTCATCGAGGATATCGTTGAAGCCTATCTGGCACTGCGTGCTCGGCCGGATGAATTGTTTGTCCAGACTGTCGAACGCCTCGGCGTCGAGCCGTTCAAGGAGCGCGTTTATGCCACTCGTTAAGCAAGGCAAGATCGTTGCCGACGGCTATATTCACGTGGCCGACGATGCGGAGATTCCGGTCGACGGAGCGGCGTTGGTGCCGGCTGCGCGTTTTCTCTCCGATCCGGAGGCGCTGCTGAAGCGCAGCAGCCCGACCGGTGTGATCTGGCCGAATAACCGCGATCCGGAAGAGCTGGTGCCTTATCTCGACAGGCTCGCGGTGGTCGCGCTGGTCTTCCCGTCGTTCCGCGACGGCCGAGCCTACAGCCAGGCGCGCCTGCTGCGTGAACGCTACAAATACAAGGGCGAATTAAGGGCAACCGGCCAGGTGTTACGCGATCAGTTCGTCATCATGCTGCGGGCCGGTTTTGATTCATTCGAAGTGAAGAAGGATGCCGATGCGGAAGCGTTCGCGGCTACGGCGAAACGCTACACGGTGTTCTATCAGCCGACGGGCGATGGTCGCATCACGGCGCTGCATCAGCGCATGCAGTTGCGTCATGCGGAGAACGCGCGCTAATTCGCCGCATGTCGACAGCTTTCGCAGCGTTGGTTGATGACAAATGACCAGCGCGCGATACGGTCTCCATACGAAGGCATATTCATAGCACATTGCTGCCGTCATGCCGCCAACATTGGAATCTGGTTTCGTTGACTTAGCGGTGCTTCTTCAAGATTTTGCCCCCACCTCATGACGATCGTGTTGTGAGGTTGGATGGAGATCAAAATGGTCCGTCGTATTCTTCCCGTCATTGCGGGTCTCTTAATTGCAACATCGGCGCACGCGGCCGACATTTCGCTGCTCAACGTGTCGTATGACCCGACGCGCGAGCTGTATGTCGATTTCAACAAATCATTCGCTGCTGCGTATCAGAAGGAAACCGGCAAGAGCGTCGAGATCAAGCAGTCGCATGGCGGCTCGGGGGCGCAGGCGCGCTCTGTGATCGATGGTCTGCAAGCCGATGTGGTCACCCTCGCGCTCGCCTACGATATCGACGCAATCGCCAATAAGGGCCTGCTGGCGAAGGACTGGCAGAAGCGCCTGGCGCAGAATTCATCACCCTATACGTCGACCATCGTGTTCCTGGTGCGCAAGGGTAACCCCAAGGCCATCAAGGACTGGGACGATCTGATCAAGAGCGGCGTCAGCGTCATCACGCCAAATCCGAAGACTTCTGGCGGCGCGCGCTGGAACTATCTCGGCGCCTGGGGCTATGCTCTGAAGAAATATGGATCGCAGGACAAGGCAAAGGAATTCGTCGGTAACATCTTCAAGAACGTTCCGGTTCTCGATACCGGCGCGCGTGGCTCGACCATCACCTTCGTCCAGCGCGGCGTCGGCGATGTCTTGCTGGCCTGGGAAAACGAGGCGTATCTGGCAATCCAGGAATTCGGCAAGGACAAGTTCGAGATCGTCGCGCCGTCGCTTTCAATTCTCGCCGAGCCGCCGGTCGCCGTCGTTGATACCGTCACTGATAAAAAGGGTACCAAAGCCGCTGCCGAGGCCTATCTGAAATACTGGTACACCAAGGAAGGTCAGGAGATCGCCGCGCGCAATTTCTATCGTCCGCGTGATGCCGATATTGCCAAAAAGTACGAGGCTTCCTTCGCCAAGGTTGATCTGTTTACGATCGACGACGTGTTCGGAGGTTGGACCAAGGCGCAGAGCGAGCACTTTACCGACGGCGGCGTGTTCGACAAGATCTACAAGAACTGATCGTTCGCAGCGAAACATCCAGACCGGTATGCCGGTCTGGGGCTTTTACCAAAGCAAGGGGACATTGTGAGCGCGGCACCTAAACGAAGTTCGTTGCCGGGGTTCGGCCTGAGCATGGGCCTGACCCTGACATGGCTGTCGCTTTTGATTCTGATCCCGTTGGCCGGGTTGTTCGTCAAGACAGCCGATCTCAGTCTCTCGCAGTTCATCGATACCGTCACCAGCAACCGCACCCTACACGCGCTCAGGATTTCGTTCGGATTGGCCTTCGCGGCTGCGCTGGTCAATCTGGTCGCTGGCCTGATTATCGTCTGGGCCCTGGTCCGTTACCGGTTTCCCGGTCGCCGGATGTTTGATGCCATTGTCGATATCCCGTTCGCCCTGCCCACTGCAGTGGCAGGCATAGCACTGACGACGTTGTTTGCGCAGAACGGATGGCTCGGCGCGCCGCTGGCGTCGCTCGGCATCAAGGTGGCGTTTACGCCGCTCGGAATTTTCCTGGCGATGGTCTTCATTGGCATTCCGTTCGTGGTGCGGACGGTGCAGCCGGTGCTGATCGACCTCGATGTCGAGATCGAAGAGGCCGCGGCCTGTCTCGGTGCCTCCCGCTGGCAAACCATCACCCGCGTCATCATTCCCAGCCTCACGCCGGCCATTCTCACCGGCTTCGCCCTGGCCTTCGCCCGCGCCGTTGGCGAATATGGCTCCGTGATCTTCATCGCTGGCAACCTTCCAAATGTGTCGGAGATTGCGCCGCTCTTGATCGTCATCCGGCTGTCGGAATTCCGCTATGCCGATGCGACGGCGATCGCGGTGGTCATGCTGGTCTTCTCATTCCTGATCATCTTCGTGCTCAATCGGCTGCAGCGCTGGGCGCAGACACGCGCGCTGGCCGTGAGTTGACCTGACATGACCATTACAATTATCAATTCGCCAGTCACCGTGGAGCGCGCCCAGTCCGTGGCACGACAGGACCTGCATACCGAGCCATGGCTCGTGCGCGGCATCATTATCGGTGTCGCAGTGATGTTCCTGACAGTGTTCGTGGTCCTGCCGCTGATTTTGGTATTCTCGGAGGCATTGTCCAAGGGCGTTGGGTTCTATCTGTCGGCCTTGGCAGATTCCGAGGCGCTCTCGGCCATCTGGCTGACGCTGATCACAGCAGTGATCTCGGTCAGCCTCAATCTGGTATTCGGCGTTGCCGCCGCTTGGGCGGTGGCCAAATTCGAATTCAGGGGCAAGACCTTGCTGGTCACCCTGATCGATCTGCCGTTCTCGGTCAGCCCCGTTATCTCCGGTCTGGTATTCGTGCTGCTGTTTGGTGCCCAGGGTTTCTTTGGGCCATGGCTGATGTCGCATGGCATCAACATTCTGTTTGCCGTGCCAGCGATCGTGCTGGCGACAACCTTCGTCACCTTCCCATTCGTCGCCCGGGAGCTGATACCGCTAATGCAGGAACAGGGGTCGCAGGAGGAAGAGGCTGCGATTTCGCTGGGAGCGAGTGGTTGGCGTACCTTCATTGTGGTGACGCTCCCCAACATCAAATGGGGCCTGCTCTACGGCGTACTGTTGTGTAATGCACGGGCGATGGGTGAGTTTGGCGCAGTTTCGGTGGTGTCGGGCCACATTCGCGGCGAGACCAACACCATGCCGCTGCTGGTGGAAATCCTGTATAATGAATATCAACTGGTGGCGTCGTTCGCGATCGCGTCATTGCTGGCTCTGCTGGCGCTCTTGACGCTGATCGCAAAGACCATCCTCGAAGGCCAGATTGAAGAAGGACAGCTGCCCCGTGACGATTGAAGTTCGGAATATCGTAAAGCAGTACGGTGCCTTCAAGGCGCTGGATAATGTCGACCTCAGGGTTGCTGATGGTGAGCTGCTCGCGCTGCTCGGACCGTCCGGTTCCGGCAAGACGTCATTGCTGCGAATTATCGCAGGGCTCGATTGGCCGGATTCCGGCGAAGTCTCGTTCGATGGCGAAAACGCATTGGCGCGGGGCGCCGGCGAGCGCCACGTCGGTTTCGTGTTCCAGCACTATGCGTTGTTCCGCCACATGAGCGTGTTCGAGAATGTGGCCTTCGGCCTGCGCGTGCAGCCGCGCGCCGTGCGCAAGAGCGAAGCGCAGATCCGCGCGCGGGTGAAGGAGCTTCTCGATCTCGTGCAGCTCGACTGGCTCGCCAATCGCTATCCCAGCCAGCTCTCGGGCGGCCAGCGGCAGCGTATTGCGCTGGCGCGTGCGCTCGCCATCGAGCCGCGCATTCTGCTGCTCGACGAGCCGTTCGGCGCGCTCGATGCCAAGGTCCGCAAGGAGTTGCGGCAGTGGCTGCGCACGTTGCACGAGGAAATCCATGTTACCTCGATCTTCGTCACGCATGACCAGGAGGAGGCGCTCGAAGTCGCCAATCGCGTCGTGGTGATGGACAAGGGCAAGATCGAACAGATCGGCACGCCTGGCGACGTTTACGATAACCCGGCGACGGCTTTCGTGCACTCATTCATAGGTGAATCGATCGTGCTCCCGGTCGATGTAAGCGACGGCCAGGTGAAGCTCGGCCATCGCCCGCTCAACATCGATGCGGGCAGCGCAAGCGGACCGTCGAAATTGTTTGTTCGTCGTCACGACATGCAGATCGGTCCGCTCGGCGAGGGAGCCCTCGAAGGCACCGTGCGCCGCGTCCGCACCTTCGGCCCGATCCAGCGCGCCGACATCGCGTTGTCCGGCGATGATACGCTGGTGGAGATCGATGCCCCGCGCGACCGTCCGCTCACCACGGGCGATGCGATCAGCCTGCAGCCGCGGCGCTACCGGATCTTTGCCGGGCAGGAGTGACTGCGCTTCTAAAAATCCCGTCCGTTCACCTTTCAGCCACGGTTGGTGTGCAACAACGGCCCCTTGATTTGGGGGATTGCCGATGAAGCGGGTGGCTCTGGCCAGTCTGGGAGTTCTGTTGCTGGCAGGGTGCGCGGGGACCGTCGATACCGTGCCGGACCAGCCCACCATGTATCTCAGCATGGCCAATGGTGGCGCCAAGCTCGATCCGGTGGCCGCAGCCTCGATGATCTCGCTGTACCGGCAGAACAACGGCCTCGGTCCGGTAGTGGTCGATCCCGCATTGATGGCGCTGGCGGAAGACCAGTCCACCGCCATGGCGAAACGGAACAAGCTCGATCACGACGTGAAGGCGCCGCTGGCCAAGCGTCTGAATGCCGGCGGTTATCCGGCGAGCTTGGCCGTCGAGAACGTCTCTGCGGGCTACCATACGATGGCCGAGGCCTTTTCTGGCTGGCGGGACTCGCCGCCGCATCGCGCTAATATGCTGAAATCCGGTGTCACAAAACTGGGCATCGCCGCGACCTACGCTCCCAACACCAAATACAAGGTGTTCTGGACCATGATCCTGGCTTCGACGGATTCCAAATAAGCCTTTCCAGATAGCCGAAGCGTGATGGTGCTCCGCACCATCCGAGATTGACGCCGCCGCAAGGGGACGCCACGGTACGGTTCCCGTCGCCGACAGGATCGAGTGGTCTCATGGATATGTCCGATCAGCCTCAATCCAGCGCTGCCAGCAAACCCGCCGAAGCCAAGCGCGTCCTGGTGCTGCAAGGGGGCGGCGCGCTTGGCTCCTATCAGGCCGGCGCCTATGAGGCGCTGTGTCATCATGATTTCGAGCCGGAATGGGTGGCTGGCATCTCCATCGGTGCCATCAATGCGGCGATCATCGCGGGCAACGAGCGCGACAAGCGGATCGGCAAGCTCAAGGAATTCTGGGAGATGGCGGCATCGCCGGTCCCTTGGAGCCCGATGCTGACGGATGACCGCGCGCGCTCTTATTTCTACGAGGCAGGCGCCGCTGTCATTGCTACATTCGGTGTGCCAGGCTTTTTCGTGCCGCGGATTCCGCCAGCTCCGCTGTGGCCGCCCGGCAGTCCGCAGTCGCAGAGCTTTTACGACACCGCGCCGCTGAAAGCGACGCTGGAACGGCTGGTTGACTTTGATCGTCTCAACGATTGCAAGACCCGGCTAAGCGTTGGCGCCGTGAGCGTGACCACCGGCAACTTCACTTATTTCGACAACACGCTCTTCAAGAAAGATCGCAAAAGGATCGAGCCCGAGCACATCATGGCCTCCGGTGCGTTGCCGCCGGGGTTTCCCTCGATCGTCATCGATGGCGAGCATTTCTGGGATGGCGGCATCGCCTCAAACACGCCGCTGGATTTCGTACTGGATGACGTCACCAGCGATCTGCTGATCTTTCAGGTCGATCTGTTCAGCGCGCGCGGGCCATTGCCGCAATCGATCCTGGAAGCGCAGGAGCGTGAAAAGGACATTCGCTATTCCAGCCGTACCCGCATGAATACCGACAAGAACAAGAAGATCCACAACATCCGCAAGGCGCTGCGTGATCTGATTGGCAAATTGCCGGCAGAACTGAAGCAGGATCCCGGAGTGGCCCTGCTGTCGGAAGCTGCGAAGGAAAATACCGTCACGGTGGTGCATCTGATCTATACGAGCAAGAATTACGAGTCGTCGTCGAAGGACTACAATTTCTCGCGCATTGGCATGGTCGAACACTGGGGCGCCGGCGAGCGCGATGTGTTCCTCTCGATGCGCCACAAGGATTGGTTCGAGCGGCCGCAATCCGATGAATCGATGGTGACCCATGCGCTCACCGCAGACGATTACAATGACCTCCCGCAGCATTTGACGTCCAACAGGAGCAAGTAATGGCTAATCTCACAGGCAAGACCGCCGTCGTCACCGGTTCGACCAGCGGCATCGGCCTCGCTTATGCGCGCGCTTTCGCAAGCGCTGGCGCCAATATCGTCATCAACGGCATGGGCGCGCCTGCTGACATCGAGAAGGAACGCGCGGCTATCGAGAGCGATTTCAAGGTCAAGGCGATCCATTCGCCAGCGGACATGACCAAGCCGGCCGAAATTGCCGAAATGATCGCGCTCGGCGAGAAGACCTATGGATCGGTAGATATTCTCGTCAACAATGCGGGTATCCAGTTTGTGTCTCCGATCGAGGAATTCCCGATCGAGAAGTGGGATGCGATCATCGCCATCAATCTCTCCTCCGCCTTCCACGGCATCCGCGCCGCCGTGCCCGGCATGAAGAAGCGCGGCTGGGGCCGCATCATCAACACCGCGTCGGCGCATTCGCTGGTCGCTTCGCCATTCAAGTCGGCTTATGTCTCTGCCAAGCACGGCATCGCCGGCCTGACCAAGACCGTGGCGCTGGAAGTCGCGACCCACAAGATCACCTGCAACTGTATCTCGCCCGGCTATGTCTGGACGCCGCTGGTGGAGAAACAGATCCCCGATACCATGAAGGCGCGCGGACTGACCAAAGAGCAGGTCATCAACGACGTCCTGCTGGAAGCGCAGCCGACCAAGGAATTCGTGACCTCCGAACAGGTTGCGGCATTGGCGCTGTTCCTGTGCGGTGACGATGCCGCACAGATCACTGGAACAAACCTGTCGATCGATGGTGGCTGGACGGCTGAATAAGTTTGCTTCCTGACCTCCTCCTGCTTTGCCGGGGGAGGTTGTTAGGCGCGTTGCTTTCCGAAGGCGAGCACGTGCAGTCCAAGCCGCTGCCGCACAATCCAGAACAGCAGGATCGTCTCGAAGGTAAGCGCAATCGACGTTGCCGCGGCGGCGCCATGGCCGCCGAATTTCGGCACCAGCACGAGACACAGCACCAGGTTCATCACGAAAGCCGACGCGTAGGCCACGGCGCAAATATGTTGGTGACCGAGCATGTTGAGCAGCCGCTCGACGGGACCGATTGCGGCGCGCACCACGAGGCCGATGGCCGCGATGAACATGATGTCGTAACCGCTGGTGAATTGCGGACCGAACAGCCATAGCAGCGGCTTGCCCAGAGCGAGCAGGATCAGCGTAGCTGCGAGCGAGGGCCAGAATGTCCATTTGATCGCGTGGGTGACATAAGCGGCGAGGCGGTCCTTGTCGCCGGCCGCGTGATATTCGGTAAAGCGATGCGCTGTTGTCGCCGACATCGCGTAATGAATGAACGACACCAGCGCCAGGGTCTTCACCACAGCGAAGTACACGCCGACTTCGTCCGATGAGACGAACTGCTGCAGCACCAGCACGTCGGTGTAGGACAGCAGCAGATAGAAGCTCTCAACCAGCAGGATCGGCAACGACACTGCGAGCCAGCCGCGATAGTCATAGGCTTTCGGGCCGGGTTCGATATGCGCCGCGAGCCGGCGATTGAGCACGATCATCTGGCCGATCATCGCGACCCAGACGGCCGCCACGCTGGCTAGCATTGCGATGGTCGCACCAAGCTTAAAGCCCAGTGCGAAGGCGCCGGCGGTGAAGCCGATGATGAGCGCCTGGCGGATGATGAATTGCGGCATCAGGCCGAGGCGCATCCAGTCATGCGAGCGCGCGATACCATCCTGCGTGTTGGCGACGACGAAGGCCGGCAGCGTCAGGCAGCCGAGATAGAGCGGCACCACCGTGTCGGCGTCGATCCACGGCGAGATGAGTTTGACGAGGCCAGCGAGCAGCAGCGAGACCATCACCGAGACGATACCGGTCATCCAGCGGCTGCCAGAGAGAAAGCCGCGCAGCCGCGCGTGGTCGCCGCTGGCGCGATACTCCGGGATGATCTTCTGGGCTGAAGCGGCGATGCCGAAATCCATCATCGAGCCGAGCAGCAGTACCCATGTCCAGACATAGACATAGATGCCGTAATCCGACGTGCCCATCCAGCGCGCCAGCAGGATCTGGGAGAAGTAAGCGAGGCCGGCCGAGATCACGCGGATGAGGAAGATGGTGCCGGCGAGGCGGCGCGTCAGCGCTTCGCCTGAGCCGGTGAACAGCGCGCCCAGCCTAGCCTTGAGGCCGGTGGGCGCGGTTGCGGGTGCGGAGTTTGCGTCCATCACGGCCACGACAAGGTCCTCAGCCGCAGGCGTGCGGCAGCGGTCTGGCGTAGCAAGTAGTCGTTAACATCCGGTTGGGCGGAGATATACAGGTTGCGCGCAACAGGTCACGCGCCAGCGGTATCAGGGCAGGTTGACGTTGAATTCATAGGCGCGGTCGCTGCCGACCAGCGTCAGTTTCAGGGCCGCGCCATCGGTCGTGGCGCCGGGCGGCACGCCGTCGAGTTCGAAGCTGAAGCGCTTCACGCCCGGCGGGCTCTTGGCCTCGAGTTTGGGGATCGGCAGCGCCCATTCCGGCGTCGGGCCCTCGACGAACAGGTTGGGTTCGCTGCCTTCGGGCGCCACGACGTCAACGAACACATTCTTGCCCTCGCGCTTGAGGTCGCGCACCGTCAGCGGACTGGTGTCGCCCATGGTTGCCGGCTTAGGCACGGTATCGAGCGCCGCGGTCAGCGCGCCGTCTTCAGTGCTGGCCACGCTGGTAAAAGCGAGTTCGGCATTGGCGTCGACCGGAATGCATAGCTTGTCGCAGACCGCATAATTGATCGCCGCACGGAGAATCACCGGCTTGCCGGGGTCTTTGGCGATCACCCGCATCGGTAGCACCACCTGTTTCACATAGCCCAGCGACAGGCCACCAGCTCCATCCTCGAATTTTTTCGGCGCCGGCCACAGGATGGTGACGGTATCCAGGTTCTCCGATTTGGAAAAATCGAAGCGGGGCGGTACCCCGGAATCACCGGGATTCCGCCAATAGGTGTGCCAGCCGGGCTGCAGCTGGATCGCGATGCCTCCCAGCATTACCGGCCCGCTACGCGAGCCTGCCACAAGCCTGATCTGCGAATGACTGTCTATCTGCCAAGGTGAGGTGTCCTCCGCCTGCGCGCTGCAGGTGAGGAGCAGGCCCGCGGCGCAGACAGCGACAATGTGGTGCGGAACAGATGCGGTCATCGGGCGTCCTTACAGGGTGGGCCTGTCATAAAGCCAAACCTGTCTTAAGCTATTGAACTGCTTGTGATCCGGTTTTCGTATGCGTTGCGGAAGGCTGATTGACAGAACCCAGACCCAATATCAGGATAGGCAACGAAATGAGAGCGGTTTGCTGATGGAACCCACTCGCAAGCGCCCCCGGAGAAGCCGCGCGAAATCCGGCGCCGGCGACACTGGCAACTACCTCGACGGGCAGTTGCTGATCGCCATGCCTGTGATGGAAGACGAGCGCTTCGCCCGTTCGGTGATTTACGTCTGCGCGCATTCGTCGGAAGGTGCCATGGGCATCATCGTCAATCGGCCTGCGGGGAGCATCGATTTTCCCGAATTGCTGGTTCAACTGGACATCATTGAAAAGTCCGACAGCATCAAGCTCCCGGAAAGCGCCGAAAGCATGAAAGTGCTGAAGGGCGGTCCGGTCGAGACCGGCCGAGGTTTCGTGCTGCATTCCAGCGATTTCTTCATCAAGGACGCGACATTGCCGATCGACGATGGCGTCTGCCTCACCGCGACCGTGGATATCCTGCGCGCCATCGCCAATGGCGGTGGACCCAAGCACGCGATTCTCGCGCTGGGCTATGCCGGCTGGGCGCCGGGCCAGTTGGAAGACGAAATCCAGGGCAACGGTTGGCTGCATTGCGCAGCTGATGAGGATCTCATCTTCGGCGGTGATGTTGAGGAGAAGTATCTTCGCGCGCTGCAGAAGATCGGGATCGCCCCGGGGATGTTGTCGGCCGAGGCCGGGCACGCGTGAGCGTCCGCTAGACTTCCAGCTATCAGCGACGGCCCTACTCAGCTCGCCGCTTCCAATCGCTCTTCCGTTAGCATGCGCATCGCCGCATCCGCATCCATCGGCTCGCCGAAGGCAAAGCCCTGGGCGTATTCGCAGCCGAGCTGATACATCTCCACCGCATCCGAATCTGTCTCGACGCCTTCAGCGACGACGTCCATGCCGAGATCGTGGGCCATCGCGATGATGGATTTGAGGATCACCGGGCGGGTGCCGCGCGAGGTGGTGCGAACGAAGGACTGGTCGATCTTCAGCGTGTCGAACGGGAAGCGCTGCAGATAGGATAGCGACGAGTGGCCAGTGCCGAAATCGTCGAGCGAAAGGCCCGTACCGAGTTCGCGGATCCGGTGCAGCATCTGCGCTGCATGTTCCGGATTTTCCATCACCAGCGATTCCGTGAGTTCGAGCTTCAGCGTGCCGCGCGCGACTGACGAGCGTGACAGCACGGTGCGGATGTCATGCAGGAGGTCGTGGCGCAGCAGTTGCCGCGAGGAGACGTTGACGCTGGCGAAGATCGGTTCGCGCGAGCGCATCGCGCGCTGCCAGATCGCGAGCTGGCGTGCAGTCTGATCCATCACGAACATGCCGAGATCGATGATCAGGCCGATCTCTTCCGCGATCGCAATGAATTCCGACGGCGACATCCGGCCGAGCTTCGGATGATCCCAACGGGCCAGCGCTTCGAAGCCGGCGATGGAGCGATCTTCCAGCCGAACGATGGGCTGATACAGGATGGTGATTTCCTGGCGCTCGATGGCGCGGCGTAGTTCGGATTCGAGCGTCAGGCGGTCGGTCTTGCGCGCGCGCATTGCCGGTTTGTAGACGTCGATACGGTCGCCACCGATCCGCTTCGAATGATACATCGCGAGCTCGGCGTCCTTGATGAGCTCGTCGGTCAGCGGCACAGCTGGATCAGAAAGCGCCAGGCCTATCGAGGCCGTCAGGAAAATTTCGCGGTCATTGAAGGCAATCGGGGCGCGGATGGTCTTGCGAATGGTTTCGGCGAAAGCCGTGATCTTGGCGGCGTCCTGTTCGGACATCAGGATCAGGCCGAACTGGTCGCCGGCGAGGCGGGCCAGCGTGTCCTGCGGCTTCAGGATGCGGGTGAGACGACGGGCCAGCGTCAGCAGGATCGAGTCGCCGACGGCTATGCCAACGGAATCGTTGACCTGTTTGAAGCGATCGAGATCGATCACCATGATGGTTGGCCGCATGGTCGGCACAGTCTTGGAGAAATTCGCGACGGCGTTGAGGCGGTCGATGAACAGCTTGCGGTTCGGCAGACCGGTGAGATTGTCGTGCACCGAGTCGTGCAGCATGCGTTCTTCGGCGTTCTTGATCTCGGTGACGTCGGTGAGGGTGCCGACCACGCGTGACACTTCGCCGTCGGAGCCAACCACCGGGCGTGCTTTCAGCGCGAACCACATGAAGTGACCGTCGGGGGTGCGCAGGCGGAAGTCCTGCACGAGGCGGCCGCGACGCTGGTCGAGCACGCTGTCCAGCGCCGCCCGGAAGCGATCCTGATCGAGCGGGTGGAGCACTTCGAGCCAGCTTGCGGCAGGGCCTTCCAGTGTGCCGCGCTTGAGGCCAAGCAGCGCTTCGGTCTCGGGCGAGGTGAACACTTTGTCGGCGGAGACGTCCCAGTCCCAGATCAGATCGCCGGAGCCGGTCAGCGCCAGCGCGCGGCGCTCGACGTCCGACACGATGCCATTGGTGGCGCCGCCGCCCGCGAAGGCGTGCTGCATGACCGTGAAGCCGATCAGCATCACGATCAGCACGAGGCCGCCGAGCAGCGCAGGCCCGACGATGTCATTGGTGACACTGCCGGCGACGGTCATGCCCGCGGCCACAACCCACACCACGAGCAGGAACCAAGTGGGGATCAGCAACACCGCGCGGTCGAAGCCATGGGTGGAGAGATAGACGATCAGCGCAAAGCCGGCGAAGGCGATGAGCACCAGTGAGATGCGCGCGATACCTGAGGCGACAGCAGGATCGAACAGCGCCAGACCTACGAGAGAGCCAAGGAAAGCCAGCCAGCCTAGCGTGATGTGCGAGTAGCGGACATGCCATCGACTGAGATTGAGATAAGCAAACAGGAACACCAGCAGCGTCGCCGCCAGGATCGCTTCCCCCGAGGCGCGCCAGACGCGCTCGGCGCCCTGGGACATGTCGAGCACCTTGCCCCAGAAGCCGAAGTCGACACCGATATAGACCAGCACGGCCCAGGCCAGGGCCGCGGCGGCCGGGAACATGATGCTGCCCTTCACGACGAACAGGATCGTCAGCACCAGCGCCAGCAGGCCGGAGATGCCGATGACGATGCCTTGGTACAGTGTGAATGAGTTGACCTTGTCCTTGTAGGCTTCCGGCTCCCACAGATAGAGCTGCGGCAGCTTGTTGGTGCGCAGTTCGGCGACGAAGGTGATAACGGCACCGGGATCGAGGGTGACGCGGAAGATATCTGCAGTGGCACTATCCTGACGTTCCGGACGGTCGCCGGTCGACGGTGTGATGGTCGCAATGCGCGACAGGCCGAGATCGGGCCACAAGAGGCCGGACGACACGATGCGATAATGCGGTGCGACGATCAGACGATCGAGCTGATCGTCGGTGTTGTTGGCGAGCGCGAACACCACCCAGTTCTGACCGGCTTCGCGGCCACGCACCTCGATGCGGCGAACGATGCCGTCGGTGCCGGGTGCGGTGGAGACCTGGATGCGGTCGGTGTCGCTATGCTGATATTCGAGGATGCCGGTGAGATCGATCGCAGGCGCGTCACCGCGGACGCTAACAGCGTCAACAGCCTGTGCCGGTGCTGCGGCAACAACAATCATCAGGCCGAGCGCGAGCGGCGCGAGCCACCTGATCAAACGCAATGTCATTCTCCGCGATCAACAAAACATCGACCCTGCGTCACGCAGAAGCAGGGCCATTTCCCGACGCGCGATAAATGACATGAAAGCGAGATAAATCAAAGGGTTTCCGGCTGTTCTCCAGCCCTAAACGACCAACACAATTTTGCCAATATGTGCGCTGGTTTCCATGCGTTTGTGCGCGTCTGCAGCCTTTTCCAGCGGGAAAGTGCTGTCCATCAGGGGCTTAACCTTGCCGGCCTTGAGTAGCGGCAGAACATTGGCCTCGATCGCCCTGACCATGGCGGCCTTGTCGGCATTAGTGCGGGGCCGCAGAGTCGAGCCGGTATAGTGCAGCCGCTTCACCATGATCTTGGCGGCGTTGATGGTGGCTTTCGGGCCGTTCAGCACCGCAATCTGCACGATGCGGCCATCGACGGCGGCGGCATCGAAGTTTTTCTCCACATAGTCCGCGCCCACCATGTCGAGGATCAGCTCGACGCCGGTCTTGGTGATTTCCTTGACGCGTTCAACGAAATCCTCGGTCTTGTAGTTGATGGCGTGATCGGCGCCGAGCTTGAGGCAGGCATCGACCTTGTCTTGGGAGCCGACGGTGACGATCACCTTGGAACCTAGCGCCTTGGCGAGCTGGATCGCCATGGTGCCGATGCCGGAAGAGCCGCCATGGATCAGCACGGTTTCGCCGGGCTGCAAGCCGCCACGTTCGAACACGTTATGCCAGACGGTCATCAGGGTTTCGGCGGTGGCGCCGGCCTCGGTCATCGAGAAGCCTTCGGGGACCGTCATCGCCTGCGCATCCTGTGCGATGCAATATTGCGCGTAGCCGCCGCCGGCGACCAGCGACATCACCTTGTCACCGAGCTTGTGTTTGGTGGCGCCTTCGCCGAGGGCGACGACTTCACCGGAGATTTCGAGGCCGGGCAGATCGCTGGCGCCAGGCGGCGGCGGATAGGCGCCGGAGCGCTGTGCGACGTCCGGACGGTTCACACCGGCGGCTGCGACCTTCACCAGGATTTCGCCGGGACCCGGCTTTGGAACGGGGCGCGTTTCGGGAATCAGCACCTCGGGGCCGCCCGGTTTGCTGATACCAACGACGGTCATTTGCGTGGGCAGCTTTTCCATGATTTGTCCTTGCGGCGTACGGGATGTCGGTTGGCCATCTGATTAAACAGCCGGATCAATGCTGGCAACATCCGGTGCATATTCGAATTTGAGACGGGGAGGGCCCCAAATGGCGATCGACGACGACGACAAACCGAAGAAGAAGGTCAGCCATGAGGTCGGGCAGGACCTCTCGCTGCTATCGGTCGAGGAACTCGCCGAGCGGATCGCGCTGCTCAATGGCGAGATCGCGCGGCTGCAATCGAGCATGACCTTGAAGCGCGCGACGCGCGATGCGGCAGATCGCTTTTTCAAATCGTGACGGGCTATTGAACGGCGCTCTCCCGGCTCTCTGCCGTCATTGCGAGGTGAAGGAAAGCTGTGCTGCAGCTTTCCTCTTAGCGAAGCAACGCGGCAAGCCATACGCGAAGAAAACTGGATTGCTTCGCTCTGCTCGCAATGACGGACGAGAGGCCTGTGCAATACCGCCGACGCTTCCTCAGTCGCGATCCCGACATTGTCTCATTCCGATACAGTTTGCGAGGCGTCGCATGGCAAACGGATCGTGAAGAAAGCCCGCGTATTTACGCGCAATTAAGCTTTCTCGCATATTACTTAAATTGTCCTTGTTTGGACACCGAGTGGCTCCTGTCCACTCTGTTTGACGCCTCCCTGTTATCAACTTTAAAGCCGCCGGAAACGGCGGCTCTTTTTTTTGGTACTCATGTCTTCTTTCGGGGCGATCGTTAAATCGCGTTGGAAACCATAAATACTTCTTTAATTTTACGCCGCTGGACTCTCACGCACGCACGCGTAATGATTTGTTCATCATAAGCCCGCCGTTCAGAGCTGGCTGCGAAACCATTTGCGTGAGGCGTTAACTATGTCGGATCGTTTGCACAGCGAACCCGCTCTCGTTCAGTTTAGCGAGCGGCTGACCAATTCTGCTGCCTTCGGCGCCTTGTTTCGCGAGGGGATGGATCTGGTCGAAGAGACCGCGGCCTATCTCGACGGCGTCGGCCGTAGCGAGGCCAAGGCACTGGATCGCTCCGTCAGCCTGACTTACGCCACCGAAAGCATGCGCCTCACCACCCGCCTCATGCAGCTTGCCTCATGGTTGCTGCTGCACCGTGCGGTGAAGGAAGGCGAGATGACGTTGACCCAGGCCAATCGTGAAAAGACCAAGGTCAAGCTCAGCGCCGCCGATCCGAGTCCGGAAGAAATGCTGCTCAAGCTGCCCGAGCAGCTGCAGATCCTGATCACGCGTTCCATGGTGCTGCAGACCAAGGTTCGTCGCCTCGACATCTCGATCCATGCCGCGACCACCACGCATGCGCCGATCGGCAATCCGCTGGTGCCGCAGCTCAATCGCCTAAAGGCTGCGTTCGAACGCTAATCGCGCGTCCCTCACATTCCTGAACGCTGTTCCTCGCTCGCCGCTCATGCGCTAAACATGAGCTAGGCGCAGCGGGGGCATTTGCGATGGCAGACGATATCAGGGCATTGACCGGGGTGCGCGGCGTCGCAGCCGCTGTCATCGTCGTGTATCATTTCGGTGACGTGCAGCTCGCAACCGGTGGCACGGGCTCGTTCTTCCGCATTCCCTACGGCTATTTGCTCGTTGACCTGTTCTTCATGCTGTCAGGCTATGTGATGGCGCTGACCTATCGCGACGCGTTCCTGCATCTCACCGGCAAGGCCTTTGCGCATTTCATGCTGAAGCGGGTCGCGCGGCTGTACCCGGCCTATTTCATTATCGGACTGTTCTATGTGGCCAAGATCGCAGCCGGTCTGTCCGGCGAGAAGCTGGAGATGTATTCGGCCTGGGACTGGACCGGCAACCTGCTGATGATGACCGGCTGGGGTCTCTACATTTTCCCGATCATCGGCGTAGCCTGGGCGGCGAGCGCCGAAATGGGCTCCTATCTGCTGCTGCCGATCCTGATGCCCTTCACTCAGCGCGGCAGTAAATGGATCGCGGGTCTCGCCGTGATCGTGGCGTTGCTCGGCATCTATGCCGTCAGCATCAGCGGCCGCGGGTCGGGCGGACCGCTCGATGTGGTCAACGGCAATTCGCTCTATCCGCTGCTGCGCGCGGTGGGAGGCTTCACGCTGGGCCTCGCGATTTTTCGCTTTGGGGATGTGGTCGATCGACTGTCGGCGGGCGTGCAGGACATTTTGGTGGTCGCGCTGCCGCTGGCCATCATCGCGGTCGGTCTCGCCGATGCCAGCGATCGATTGATGTATCTGCTGTACATCCCGCTGGTCGCGGTGCTCTCGCGTGATGGCCGGATGGCGCAACTGCTGTTCGGCAACGCGCTGGTCTACCGGCTCGGCATCATCTCGTACTCGATCTATCTGATCCATCCGCTGTTCGTCAGTTTCGCTATCAGGACCTGGCGGCATTTAGGCCAGACTGAGGTTGTCTATATCGCTGCATCGCTGGTCTGTTTCGCCATCATCTGGGCGCTGGCGGAAGTGAGCTATCGCTTCGTCGAAATGCCCGGCCGCAACTGGATCACGCAGCGATTCATCCCGCGGAGAAGCGACGCGCCGGTGAAGGCGTAGGCATCGGGGCTATCAAGTCGGTAGTGCGGCGCGATGCCGCAGACGGCGGCGATCCATTCTTTCAGATATTACTGCCACGCTGCCCGGAAATGTGAGCGATGACGCCGCAGGCATAGCGTCATTTATCGCAAAGCCTTGCCTGAATAGGGTTTCTCGCCAGAGAGCTACACTTCTGATGCCGAGCCAACGCGAGTTTGGAGGAGGCGTCGCGCCAGCTATCTTCGCATTGTTGCGGTGACTCCATGTCGCACGGGAGCAATCGCAACGATGTGGCATTGAAGCGCGGCCACACCGAAAGTCCGCGCCGATCCAAGTAGGAATCTGATGTCTTTGTCTCCTCGTCTGTTCGGTCTCATTGGTGTGTTGGCTTGTCCGGCGGTTGCGGTTGCGGCTGATCCGGTGGTGATGCTGCCATCGGTGCCCTTCGTGCCCTCGGCCTCCGGTGGCTGGACCGTGACCGTCGGGATAGGCGGCGAGATGCAGCCATCCTATGAAGGCGCCGGGAGTTCTGAACTTGCGCCAAAGCCGATCATCTCGATTCGCCGTGCCGGCACGCCGGCCCGTTTCAAGAGCATGCGCGACAATGCAAGCTTCGCCCTGATCGACGTGGGCGGCTTTCGCGCCGGTCCCGTCGGCAACTATAAAGCAGCGCGCAAGGCCGCCGATCACAGCGAGCTGCGTGGCCTGAGGGACGTTGATTTCGCGGTCGAACTCGGTGGTTTCGCCGAATACTACGCCTTCGACTGGCTGCGCCTACGCTCCGAACTGCGCCGCGGTCTCGGTGGCCACGAAGGTATCGTCGCGGATTTCTCGGCTGACGTGATTGTGCCGATCAACGAGCGGATGACCTTTGCTGCCGGCCCACGCTACCGGGTGACGGATGCGAAATATGCGGAGACTTACTTCAGCGTCAACAATATCGAGGCGCTTGCGTCAGGTTTGCCGGTTTATGACGCCAAGGGCGGTTCGAGTTCGGTCGGTGCGGGCGCGCAATTGCGCTACAAGCTCGATCCGCAATGGGAAGTGCGCGGCTATGTCGAATATGACAAGCTGCTCGGCAGCATCGCCGACAGTCCGCTGGTGAAATTCCGTGGGTCGACCAATCAGGTCACCTACGGCGTCGGCGTGGCCTATTCGTTCGACGTCGGCGTGCGATAGCACGTGCGATTGCACAGCGTGGCCAATACGGCGCACGCTAGCTCACGCTTCTAGCGCTCCCCGATCAGATAGTACGACAACATCGTATCCAGCTCCTGTTCCAGCTCGCCATTGGCGAAGGCATCCGGACGGAATGCGATCGCCGCATCGAGTGCCGAGCCGACCATTCTCGGAATGAAGAAACTTCCGGCTTCGCGATTGAAGCCAGGGCGTAGCTCGTCGGCATGGCTGTCAAACATGCCACGCAAGAGGCCTTGCCGCTGCGGAAAGGGGTCGAATGGCCACTGAACAGGGGGACGGCCGGAGGCGGTCTCCATCAAGACCTTCAGCAGCGGCAGCACGCGGGCATGCTGGCTGATCGCGGTGTTCAGACCGGAGCGGACGAATCCACGCAGATCCAGCCCTTCGAATCCTGAAATGGTCTGCCAGATATTTTCTGACATTTGGGCTTCCGTCCGGCCATGGAGGGCCCCGAACAGCGCGTCCCGGTTTGGAAAATACTGATAGAGGGAGCCGATGCTGACGCCGGCGCGTTCGGCGATTCTGTTGGTGGTGGCGCGTTCGTAGCCTTCGTCCACCAGCACGAGGGCAGCGGCGTCCAGGAGGATGCCCACGGTCGCAACGGAGCGGGCCTGACGCGGCTTCTTGCGGTGGTGCCCGGTATTGGTCGGCATGGTCTCGTTGCGCCCCCGCGCAAGATGATGTGGCGCACCTTATAGGGAGGGCAACGGAGGCGGTTTTAAGGTACCGCGATGGCCAATGTCGGCCAGCAACGAAAAACGCCCCTGCTGGCTGCAGAGGCGTTTTGAAAGGCAATCGGATAAGCCTGAAAGGCCGATCTTCCTTGTGAAGATCAATCTTCCTTCTTGAGGAAGCCCGAGAACTTCTTCTGGAAGCGCGACACGCGGCCACCGCGGTCGAGAAGCTGGGTGGTGCCACCGGTCCAGGCTGGGTGCGACCTCGGATCGATGTCGAGGTTCAGCTTGTCGCCTTCCTTGCCCCAGGTGGAACGGGTCTGATACTCCGTACCATCGGTCATAACGACCGTAATGTTATGATAATCCGGGTGAATTTCGGCTTTCATGACGGTTCCTTCGGCGCGCCGGCGCCTGAATCTCTGTGATTTCGATGGCGGATTTGGCCGCTCTATATCGCAGGAACGTGCGGGAGACAAGGACTCCCGTCGTGGATCATTGCCTCTGCAATTGACCTAGGTCATTTGCCTCGGGGCCCGCTCCGGCCTATCTCAGGGCAACGACAAGAACGGTTATAAATCATGAGTGCAGTCGAACGGCTTGAGATCCCCCGCGCGGCCAAGCCGACGCTTCCGCAGCCCGATCCGGTGCTTCCGGAGCCGTCGCTGGCGGATACCGTTGTGGAGCCCCAGATACCACCCAGCCGAGCCAAATTGCGGCCGCTCCTGGCGTTGGCGCCCTATGTGGCGCGGTATCGCGGCCGGGCGCTGCTGGCGCTGGTGTCGTTGACCGTTGCGGCTGTGACCACCCTCGTCGTGCCTGTGGCGGCACGGCGGATGATCGACTTCGGCTTCAGCCCCGAAGGCATCGCGATGATCAACAACTATTTCAGCGTCATGATCGCTGTGGTGGTCGTGCTCGCGCTGGCCAGCGCGGCCCGTTACTACCTCGTCATGACTATCGGCGAGCGCATCGTCGCCGATCTGCGCCGCGACGTGTTCCAGCATCTCACCGCGCTGTCGCCGTCGTTCTTCGATACGTCGCGCTCCGGCGAACTGGTGTCGCGGCTCACGGCCGATACTACGCAGATCAAGTCAGCGGTCGGCGCGTCCGTATCCATCGCGTTGCGCAACCTTGTGCTGTTTCTCGGCGCGGCAGCCATGATGGTCGTTTCCAGCCCGAAACTCTCCGGCTTCGTGCTCGCGGCGATCCCGCTGATCGTGATCCCGCTGGTGGCCTTCGGGCGCTGGGTGCGGCGTCTGTCGCGCAACGCACAGGATACGCTGGCGGAAGCCTCGGCCTATGCCGGCGAACTCGTCGGTTCGATCCGTACCGTGCAGGCCTATACCAACGAGCAGCTGGCGAACGCGCGCTTCGGTAAGGAGGTCGAGCAGGCCTATGACGCTGCGCGCGGCTCCACGCGCGCGCGCGCCGTGCTGACCGCGGTTATCATCTTCATCGTGTTCTCCAGTGTCGTGGGCATTCTCTGGGTCGGCTCGCATGACGTGTTGACGGGCGCACTGACACCGGGCCGGCTCGGCCAGTTCGTGCTCTATGCGGCCTTCGCGGCCTCCAGCCTCGGCCAGCTCAGCGAAGTCTGGGGCGAGATTTCGGCGGCGTCGGGCGCGGCGGAACGACTGTTCGAAATCCTCAACGTGAAGTCCGCCGTCGTTGCTCCGGCAGTGCCGCGGGCCTTGCCGCAGCCCGCGCGCGGCGACGTCGTGTTCGACAATGTCTCCTTTGCCTATCCGACGCGTCCGGAGATCCTGTCGGCCGCTGGCGTATCGCTATCGGTGAAGGCTGGCGAAAAGGTCGCCATCGTCGGCCCGTCCGGCGCCGGCAAGAGCACGCTGTTTCATCTGCTGCTGCGCTTTTACGATCCCAAGGGCGGCGCCATCTCGGTCGATGGCGTGCCAATCCGTGATGCCGATCCGCGCGAGCTCCGCAAGCGTATCGCACTGGTGCCGCAAGACTCCGTCGTGTTCGCTACAACCGCCCGCGAGAACATCCGCTTCGGTCGTCCCGATGCGACGGACGCTGAAGTCGAGCATGCGGCATCGCTGGCGCATGCCACGGAATTCATTCGCCGCCTGCCTGATGGATTCGAGGCGCAGTTGGGCGAACGCGGCGTCACGCTCTCCGGCGGCCAGCGTCAGCGCATCGCCATCGCACGCGCCATCCTGCGCGATGCACCGCTGCTGCTGCTCGATGAAGCAACGTCTGCACTCGATGCCGAATCCGAGACGCTGGTGCAGACTGCTCTGGAAGAGCTGATGAAGCACCGCACCACGCTGGTGATCGCCCATCGCCTCGCCACCGTGCTGTCCTGCGATCGCATCCTCGTCATGGATCATGGCCGCATCGTCGAGCAGGGCACGCACGCCTCGCTGGTTGCCGCGAACGGGCTTTATGCCAGGCTGGCAAGGTTGCAGTTCGGGGTGTGAGTGTCGACGATCGGAGGCTTGCTACGGCTTCCATTCCATCAGGTCGACGGCGCGGCCTGACGTGTTCACTTCATCGCCCGTTTTGACGAAGCCGTTGCGTGCATAGAATTTGATAGCGCGGGCATTATCGGCATTGACCTTGAGCGTCACGCCGCCCGGCGATAGCCGCTTGGCGTCATCGACGAGTAGGCGAGCAACATCCGATCCCCATTTGGTTGGACTCACCACCAGTTGGTCGAGATATCCGGTGCGGTCGATGGTGACGAAACCGACCATCGCACCGTTTTGCTCGGCGACCACGATCTGCGCTACGGGTACCAGTTCGTCGCGCCATCGCTCGCGCCACCAGTCGACGCGGGCGTCGAAATTGATCGAGGGATAGGCCTGTCGCCATGTCTCCAGCCACAGGGCTATAGATGAGTCTTCATCGCTCTCGCGATAGGACCGCAGCTGGAATGCCTCGGACATGTCCTCAGCGCTCGGTGAGCTTGAGTTCGATGCGGCGGTTGCGCTTGTAGGCTTCCTCGGTCTGGGCCGTATCCAGCGGTTGATTTTCGGCGAAGCCGGCGGCGACGAGGCGTTGTGCGGGGACGCCGAGCGAAATCAGATACTGCACCACCGAGATCGCGCGCGCCGATGACAGTTCCCAGTTCGATTTGAACAGCGGGCTGTTGAGGATCGGCCGCGAGTCGGTGTGGCCGTCGACGCGCATCACCCAGGCGATTTCGGCCGGGATTTGCTTGTCGAGCTCAATCAGAGCGCTTGCGACTTTGTCCAGTTCGGCGCGGCCTTCGGGAAGCAAAGCCGCTTGGCCGACATCGAAGAATACTTCGGACTGAAACACGAAGCGATCGCCGACCACCCGAATGTCAGGCCGGTTGCCGAGAATGGCGCGCAGGCGTCCGAAGAATTCGGAGCGATAGCGCGACAGCTCCTGAACGCGCTGCGCGAGTGCGACGTTGAGGCGCTGGCCAAGATCGACGATGCGGCCCTGCGATTCCTTATCTCGTTTCTCGGACGCTTCCAGCGCTTCTTCGAGTGCCGCGAGCTGGCGGCGCAGCGCGGAGATCTGCTGGTTCAGCACCTCGACCTGCGCCAGCGCACGGGCGGAGAGCTGCTTCTCGGAATCCAGCGCCTTGTTGAGCTCGGTGTTGCGGCCTGCGGCATCAGAGCCCGCACCGGCGAGGCCGTCATACAGGCCCTTGATCCGGTCGCGCTCCGATTCCGCGGCGGACAGCCCGGCGCGCATCTGAGAAAGCTGTTCGTCGAGATTGAGCTTGCCGAGCTTCTCCAGCGACAGCAGATCGTTCAGCTGTGCCAGTTTGGCGGTGAGCTGTTCCAGCGCCTTGTCCTTGCCGGTGACTTCCTGCGACAGATAGAATTGCACGACGAGGAAGATCGACAGCAGGAAGACGATCGCGAGTACCAGCGTCGACAGCGCGTCGACGAAGCCCGGCCAGTAATTGAATTCGGAAGAGCCGCGGCGATTGCGTGCCAATGCCATGGATCAGTTCTTCTCAGGTTGGCGAGCGATGTGTTCCAGCAGCTTCTTGATCTCGCGGCTCTGTTCGCCCTGGCCATCGGCCCATTCGCGGATCATCTCCTGCTCGCTGCGCATATGCGCCACAAGGCTCTGGATCGCATCGGCGAGATTGGCCATGGCGGTCGTGGTGCCACGGTTGTTGTTGCCGTCCTCGATGGAGCGACGCAGGCGCTCGATGGCATCCTGTAACTCGGCCGGGGTGCCAGATGAGGTAACGGGGGCTGTCTCGCCGGAATATTCCTTCACGGTGGAGGCGAGCCAGTCTTCCAGATCCGTATAGAACCGGTTCTGCGCCTGGCTGGATTGCAGGTCGAGGAAGCCGAGGATCAGTGAGCCGGCGAGGCCGAACAGCGATGACGAGAACGAGATGCCCATGCCGGCGAGCGGCGCGGCGAGGCCTTCCTTCAGCGTGTCGAACAGCGAGCCGGCATCGCCGCCGACCTTGAGGCCTTCGATCACCTTGCCGACGGAGCCAACGGTCTCGATCAGGCCCCAGAAGGTGCCGAGCAGCCCGAGAAATACGAGGAGGCCGGTCATATAGCGCGAGATGTCACGGGATTCGTCGAGGCGCGTCGCGATCGAATCGAGCAGATGCCGCATGGTCTGCTGCGAGATGGTCATACGGCCGGTACGCTCACCGCCGAGGATCGCAGCCATCGGAGCCAGCAGGGTCGGGCGTCGGTCCAGCGCGAGGCCAGGATCGGAAATCCGAAAGCTGTTGACCCACGAGACTTCCGGATAGAGCCGGATGACCTGCCGGAACGACAGGATAATGCCGATCGCCAATACCGCGCCGATCAGCGCGTTGAGCCCGGGATTGGCAAAGAAAGCGAGAACGATCTGCTTGTAGAGCACGGTCATGATCAGACCGCAGAGCACCAGAAACACCAGCATTCGGACCAGGAAGATCCGGGGCGATGAGAGCTTGGTCAGTTCGATTTCCATCGCGGAGCGGGAGGAGGAGCCAGGCGCCATGTGCTGATCATCTGCATGCGAGGAAAGGTTCGACGCGCAATATGGCACAGCCCCGCGACAAAAAAAGATCGGATACCGCCGGAATCAGCGATGTCACCGGGAACTTCCAGTTGAAACCCGGCTCGATCTGCCGCGTATTTAGAAAAGACCTTTTTGTTGAGCCGTTTGTGGAGAAGAGTGGCGCTGGAGCGGCACGCGCTACGCACGCACGGCGAATGACTGGCTCGACAATTTCGATTGCCATCGCGACGAGATCGAACGCATCCTGCGTCTGGTCCATGGACGCAACTCCGCATATGGATGCGGTGCTGGCGCCGGTTCTTTCTGCGACCGCAGGCTTGTTTGTCTATGCGAATGGAAGCGAATAGTGGCGTGAGCCACTATCGAATGGCTGCTGTTAACTAAACGTATGCCGGTTCCATCCGATTCACGTTCGCGTGAGCCTCGAAAGCCTTTGTGAGTTCAATACGATAGGCCGTGTGGCAATGCGCCGCCTCGATATGTATTGCGCCGCAGCACCGCGGTTTTTATTCTAGGCTATCAAAGAAGTTCGATAAATCCGGCTACGCGCATGAAGACCACAGAGGTCCGGCGTATCCGTTGATGCATGTTCGAATTCGCAACTTGGGATATCAAAGTAAATGACGATGTTGAACGCACGCTCTGCAGGCTTCGCGCTTCTGCTGGCGGGACTCGCGCCCGTGCTCGCAGGATGCAACGAACCCAAGGACGCGGTGGCGTCTGCGCCGCCTCAGGTGAGCGAGCCTGAAGTCAGCATCATTTCCGTCACGCAACAGCGACGTGCGCTGGTTCGCGAATTGCCCGGACGTATTGCGCCGACGCGCGTTGCCGATGTGCGTTCGCGTGTGTCGGGTATTATCATCGAGCGCGCGTTTCATCAGGGCACCGAGGTGAAGGCGGGCGACACGCTGTATCGCATCGATCCGAAGCCGTTCGAGGTGGAATTGCAGTCCGCAAAGGCGTCGCTTCACAAGGCGGAAGCTGCCTATGATCTCGCGTCGATGCAGGCCAAGCGCGTGTCGGGTCTTGCACTGCAGAAAGCAGTCTCCGAAGCGGAAGCCGAGAAAGCAGTCGGTGCGCAGCGTCAGGCTGAAGCCGAGATTGCATCCAAGAAAGCCGACGTCGCGCGTGCGCGCCTCAATCTGGACTATGCAACCATCCGCGCGCCGATCGACGGCATTGTCGGAGCCGCTCTGGTGACCGAAGGTGCGCTGCTTGCGCAGAACGACAATACGAATCTCGCCACCATTCAGCAGCTCGATCCGATCTATGCCGATTTCACGCAGTCGGTGTCCGAATTGAATAACTTGCGCCGCTCTTTCGAGACCGGCGATCTCGAGCGGATCGCGCCTGGCGCGGCCAAGGTGAGACTGATGCTTGACGACGGCACGCTCTATTCGCTGCCGGGCAAGCTGCTGTTCTCCGAAGCCAAGGTCGACACCTTCACGGGTCAGGTAACGCTGCGCGGCGAATTTCCGAACCCGAAGCGTGAGCTGTTACCGGGCATGTATGTCCGCGTGCAGATTGAGCAGGGCATCGACACCGATGCCATTGCGGTTCCGCAGCAGGCAGTGCAGCGCAATGGTGGCGGCGGAGCTGAAGTATTCGTTGTCAAGGATGACGGTCATGTTGCGGTCCAGATGGTACGAACAGGTGCCGTGCAGGATGGTCAGTGGTTCGTGACCGAAGGCCTGAAGGGCGGCGAGCGCGTCGTGGTCGAGGGCTTCCAGAAATTCGCTGCTGGCGACAAGGTCAAGGCGACCGCCTGGACTGACGCGAATGCCACTGCGGGCCTTCCGCCCGAGGGGCAGAAAACCACTCAAGCGCGTCCCTGAGTAAATCGACATGGCTAGTTTTTTCATCGACAGGCCGATTTTTGCCTGGGTCGTCGCGCTTTTCATTTGTCTTTTCGGCGCCATTGCGATTCCGCAGCTGCCGATTGCGCAGTATCCGATCATCGCGCCGCCGTCGATTTCGATCTCGACCAGCTATCCGGGCGCGTCGCCGGAGAATCTCTACAACAGCGTGACGCGGCTGATTGAAGAGGAACTCAACGGCGCTGCGGGCATCCTGAACTTCGAATCGACGAGCGACTCGCTGGGCGCCGTCGAGATCATCGCGAACTTCCAGCCCGGTACCGATACCAGCCAGGCGTCAGTCGAAGTGCAGAACCGCCTGAAGCGCGTGGAAGCGCGTCTGCCGCGTGCTGTGATCCAGCAGGGTATCCTGGTCGAGGAAGCCTCTGCCGCGGTGCTGAACATCATCACGCTGCGCTCCACCGATAACAGCCTGGATGAAGTCGGCCTCGGCGACTTCATGATCCGCAACATCCTTGGTGAAATTCGTCGTATTCCCGGCGTCGGCCGTGCCTCGCTTTATTCCACCGAGCGCTCGCTGCGCGTCTGGGTCGATCCCGCCAAGCTGGTTGGCTACAATCTGACCTCCGACGACGTCAACAAGGCCATCACCGCACAGAACGCCCAGGTTGCCTCCGGCAGCGTCGGTGCCGAGCCCTCGACAGCGACCACCAAGACGTCGTCACTGGTGCTCGTCAAAGGCCAGCTCTCCACGCCGGAAGAATTCGGCGCCATCGTGCTACGCGCCAATTCCGATGGCTCGACCGTGCGGCTCCGCGACGTCGCCCGTATCGAGATCGGCGGCCTCAGCTACCAATTTACCACGCGCCTGAACGGCCAGCCGACGGCCGGCCTGTCGGTGCTGATGTCCCCGAAGGGCAACGCGCTGGCGACGGCCTCGGCTATCGAAGCCAAGATGAAGGAGCTGTCGAACTTCTTCCCTGCCAACATCGCTTACGACATTCCGTACAACGTCACGCCGGTGGTCAAAGCATCGATTATGAAGGTGGTGATGACGCTGATCGAGGCGGTTGTCCTCGTCTTCATCGTGATGTTCATCTTCTTGCAGAATTTCCGCTACACGCTGATCCCGACCATCGTCGTGCCCATCGCGCTGCTCGGCACCTGCACGATGCTGTTGTTGGCCGGCTATTCGATCAACATGCTGACCATGTTCGGCATGGTGCTGGCTGTCGGCATCCTCGTCGACGATGCCATCGTCGTGGTCGAGAACGTCGAGCGCATTATGAGCGAGGAGGGGCTTCCGCCGAAGGAAGCCACCAAGAAGGCGATGGGCCAGATCTCTGGCGCCATCATCGGTGTCACGCTGGTGATGATCGGCGTGTTCGTGCCGATGGCGTTCTTCCCCGGCTCAGTGGGCATCATCTACCGCCAGTTCTCGGTCACCATGGTCGCCTCGATTGCGTTCTCCGCGCTGCTGGCGCTGTCGCTGACGCCGGCGCTTTGCGCAACCTTCCTAAAGCCGATCAAGGAAGGACACGGCCATGCCAAGAAGGGCGTGTTCGGCTGGTTCAACCGCAAGCTCGACGCTACCCGCGACGGCTATTCGAGGACGGTGGGCTGGTCGATTCAGCGCACCGGACGCTTGCTGATCGTCTATGTCGCGCTGCTCGTCGGACTGACCTGGGGCTTCATGCGGATGCCCGGCGGCTTTCTGCCGATCGACGATCAGGGCTTCATCACCACTGACGTGCAGACGCCGTCGGACTCCTCGTTCGCTCGCACCGAGGGCGCCATCGAGAAGGTCGAGGCATATCTGAAGAAGCGTTCCGGCATCGAGAGCGTCGTGTTCCTCACCGGCTTCAGCTTCCTCGGACAGGGTATGAACACCGCGCAGGCCTTTATCACCCTGAAGGACTGGGCTGAACGCCCGCCCGGCGATTCCGCCGCGGCGCTTGTCAACGATATCAATCGGGAATTGTCGTCGATCCGCGACGCCAAGATCTCCGCTTTGCAGCCGCCGCCGATCGATAACCTCGGCAACTCTTCAGGCTTCAGCTTCCGCCTCCAGGACCGCGGCCAGAAGGGGTTCGTCGCGCTTAATGCTGCATCCGACAAGCTGATTGCAGACGCCAATGCCAGCCCGGTGTTGCAGAAGGTGTTCGTCGAAGGTCTGCCACCAGCGCCATTGGTCAATCTGATGATCGACCGCGAAAAGGCAGGCGCCTTCGGCGTCACCTTCGAGGATATCAACAGCACGATCTCGACCAATCTCGGTTCGAACTACATCAACGACTTCCCGAACCGCGGCCGTATGCAGCGCGTCGTGGTGCAGTCCGAGGCCGCCAACCGGATGAACGCCGCCGACATTCTGAACTACAATGTCAAGAATAGCCGCGGGCAGCTGGTGCCGTTCTCGTCCTTTGCCACTGTGGAATGGGCGAAGGGTCCGACCCAGATTGCCGGCTTCAACTTCTATCCGGCGGTGCGAATCTCCGGCGAGGCACGGCCCGGTTTCACCTCGGGCGACGCCATCAAGGAGATGGAGCGTCTGGCTGGCCTGTTGCCGCGCGGTTTCGGCTTCGAGTGGACCGGCCAGTCGCTGCAGGAGAAGCTGTCCGGCTCGCAGGCGCCGTTCCTGCTCGCGCTGTCAGCGCTGGTGGTGTTCCTGGTGCTCGCAGCGCTTTATGAGAGCTGGACGATCCCGGTGGCCGTGCTGATGACGGTGCCGCTCGGCATCGTTGGCGCCGTGCTGGCGGCGAATTTGCGGGGCCTGCCGAACGACGTGTATTTCACGGTGGGTCTGATTACGATCATCGGTCTCGCGGCCAAGAACGCGATTCTGATTATCGAATTCGCCAAGGACCTGCGCGCGCAGGGCAAGTCGCTGGTGGATGCCACGATGGAAGCGTGCTTCCTGCGGTTCCGGCCGATCGTGATGACCGGTCTCGCCTTTATCTGCGGTGTGTTGCCAATGGTCGTTGCATCGGGCGCCGGCGGTGCCAGCCAGCAGGCGCTAGGTACATCGGTCACCGGCGGCATGATCGCGGTGGTGATCCTGGCGCTGCTGATGGTGCCGGTGTTCTTCGTGTCGGTGCAGAGGCTGTTCTCGCCGGACAAGGCGCCGAAGACGGAAGAGGCAAAGCAGGAGCCGAGCGCATCGCCGTCCGTGTCGCACAGCTAAGGCAATCATACAAAAAGCCCGAATGGCGCAACGCCATCCGGGCTTTTTGTATTCGAGCGATCAATCTTACTTCGTCAGCGGCCGCAGGATCTTCGTTAGAGCGCCGTGGACGAACTCGTTGCCGGCAACGATGTTGCCGGTCGTCAGCACATCACCGCCATTGATATCGCCAACAGTACCGCCGGCTTCCTTGATCAGGATCAGGCCGGCAGCGATGTCCCAAGGCTGCAGGTTGCGCTCCCAATAGCCATCGAGGCGACCGGCTGCCACGAAAGCCAGATCGAGCGAGGCCGCGCCGAAGCGGCGCAGGCCCGCGACCTTTGGCTGCAACGCGGCCATTTCGTTGCGTGACAATTCGAAGTCGCCGCGGCCGATATGCGGCAGGCCGCAGGCGATGACGCATTCGTTGAGTTGCTTGCGGCCGGCGACGCGCAGGCGGGTGTCGTTGAGGAACGCGCCCGAGCCCTTCTCGGCCATATAGAGTTCGTCATTGGCCGGATTGTAGATCAGGCCGGCAATCACCTGACCTTCGCGCGCCAGACCGATCGAGACTGCGAATTGCGGGATGCCGTGCAGGAAGTTGGTGGTGCCATCGAGCGGATCGACAATCCAGGTGTGGCTCTTGTCGGTGCCGTCACGGTTGCCACCCTCCTCACCGAGGAAGCCATAGCCCGGGCGGGCCTTGTTGAGGTCCGTATAGAGCATCTCCTCGGCCCGCTTGTCGGCGAGGCTGACGAAATTGGCGGGGCCCTTCATCGAGACCTGCAGGTTCTCGATCTCGCCGAGGTCGCGCTTCAGGCTACGGCCGGCGCGGCGCGCGGCTTTCACCATCACGTTCATAAGGGCTGAATTGATCATGCGTTCGTCTCACGACGACCTGACGGCAGGTCTGATTGGGGGTTGCTGAGGCGATGGGTGCCCTGCGGGCGGCATCTCGTCAAGGCAAGATCGCTACAGGGGTCATTTCTGGGTCGTGCCCAGCCACTTCTTGGCGGCTTCCTGGGCCTTGGTCTTTTCCTCGGGGGTGGCTTGGGCCAGAAGCTCGTCGAGCATCAGGTCCCCCTTTCCGGCGGTTTTGGCGACGATGTGCCATTTCAGACCTTCCAGCCGGTCGTCTGTATTGGTGCGGAGCGCCAGCACCCGGGCGAGGCGGTTCTGGGCGATCGGGCTGTTCTGTTTGGAGGCCTTGCGAAGCAGGGCGATGGCCGCAGCCTCGTTCTTGGGGGTTCCCGTGCCGTTATAGAGCGCAATGGCATATTCGACCTCGGCGTCGACATTGTCGGCCAAGGATGCCGCCTGGAGCAGACGGACCGCCTTGTCGATGCTTTTCTCGACCCCGGTCCCTTCCTTGTAGAACGTCGCCAGCGCGTATTGCGCTTCGGGGTTACCGGCATCGGCGGCGACGCGGAGCAATTCGGCCGAACGCTTGACGTCCTGCGGCAGCGTCTGTCCGTCGAGATAGAGCAGCGCCAGATTGTAGGCGGCCTTCGGATTACCGAGCTTGGCGGAGGATGCCAGCAGCTTCACGGCCTCATCGCGTTTGCCGACATTGCCGCGATCCGACAGTCGCAGCATCGCCAGTGCGAACATGGCCTCGCGGTCGCCGCGTTCCGACGCGCGCTGATACCATTCTGCAGCTTTCGCATAGTCGCGTTTTACCCCCAGTGCATTGGCGTAGAGTTCGCCAAGCATGGTCATCGCCTTCGGATCGTTGTTCTCCTGCGCGCGTTTGCTCGCGAGGTCGAAAGCGGTCTTGTACTGACCGCGTTGATAGGCGCCATAGACCAGGTCGGCATTGGGGTCGGTTGGTGCGGCTTCTGCAGGCTGCGCGGGCTTTTCAGCAGGCGGCGTAGGAGCTTTCTTCGCTGCTGTTGGCGCTTTCGCCGGTGCCGGCGCCTTTTTTGGAGCTGCCTTGCTTGCAGCCGGTGGTGGCGTTTGCACCCCCGGCGGTGTCAGCGAAATCTGCGCGGTCGCGCTGGCTGCCCAGGTCAGGCAGCCGGCAATTACAGTGAGGGAACGCAGAATTTTCATTCCGGCGTTATTCCTGTTCGACCTTGGACTGCCCCGAGACGAGCGTCGCGTATCCCTGCTGGATTGCCTTCTCTGCGTCCATCAAGGCTGCAGCAGCACCGCGCGCGTCGTTCCAGATGACGTCGCCGACCAGCACGAAGTCAGCGCCGGCAGCTGCGAATTCCCTGGCCTCATCGAGCGTTGTGGCAAAGCCTACGCAAGGCGGTTCGAACAATTCGGCCCACCACTGAAGGCGCTCGACAATGGCGTCAGCCGATGGGCGCTGGCCGTTCGGGTCGGGTTCGCCGAATAGCACGTAATCGGCACCGGCCTCGCCCGCTGCCATCGCATTATGGCGCGTCGACAATCCGCCGCAGCCTGCAATGCGATCAGGCTTCAGCGAGGGGAGTGCATCCTGCAGGGGAGCGAGACCGGGCAGATGCGCGCCATCGGCGCCGCCGCGTGCGACGAGCTCGACATTGCCTTCGACCAGCATCGCGGCGCCGTTGGTCTGGATGACAGGCGCCAGCGCCTTGATGCGCGTGATCATGGTGCGCTGGTCGGTCGTCGCCAGTCGCACCAGGACGGCAGCGACATCTGCTCTCTCAAGAAGAGCAGGTAGGTTCGCCGCCAGCACTGACGGATCCTCGACGACGGGCGTCGCGAGATAGAGGCGCGGCATCGGCGGTGGCGGGACGGGTTTGGAAGCCAAGATTATAGTGCCTTCTGTTCTTGATCAGTCGTCCACTCGCCCTTGCTGGCGAGTGAATTCATGTGTGCACGATGGGTGAAGGCCTGCTGACCGGCGGGCACATTGTTGGCTTTGCCGGACCATGCCCTTTGCGGCGCTGCCTGGAGCGCGCGGCCATAGGAGAATGTCAGTGGCCAGGGCAGGCTGCCGATCCTGTTCATGGCGTCGAGATGCGCGGTCGCATCTTCGTCAGATTGGCCGCCGGAGAGGAATGCGATGCCGGGCACCGATGCGGGCACGCAGTTCTTCAGCATGCGCACGGTCTTCTCGGCCACTTCAGCCACACCAGCCTGCGTCTTCGACTTCTTGCCAGAGACGGCCATGTTCGGCTTCAGGATCATGCCTTCCAGCGCGACCCGCTGGACCCGCAATTCCTGGAACGTCTTGTTGAGTACGCGCTGCGTCACCTCAACGCAGCGGTCGATGTCGTGATCGCCGTCCATCAGCACTTCGGGCTCGACGATCGGGACGATCTGAGCTGCTTGGCATAGTGCTGCATAGCGAGCGAGCGCGTGCGCGTTGACGGAGATTGCGGTCATCGAGGGAATCCCGGCACCGATATCGATCACCGCGCGCCACTTTGCGAAGCGCGCGCCGCGCGCGTAATATTTGGCAAGACGCTCGGCGAGCTTGTCGAGGCCCGCTGTGACGAGCTCACCGGGACAGTTCGGCAAGGCCTGCGTGCCCTCATCGACCTTGATGCCGGGAATGGCGCCGGCTTCCTCGATAAGCCGCACCAGCGGCGTGCCATCCTTGGCGTTTTGCCAGATGGTCTCGTCGTAGAGGATCACGCCGGAAATGTAGCTGCTCATCGCCTCGCGCGAGCGAAACAGCATTTCACGGTAATCGCGGCGGTTGTCCTCGGTCGACTCGACGCTGATCGCATCGAAGCGCTTCTTGATCGTGCCTGACGATTCATCTGCGGCAAGCAAGCCCTTGCCCGGCGCGGTCATGGCGCGGGCGATTTTGTTGAGTTCGGCGAGATTCATGGGCATGTCCTGAGCGGGCTAGTCCTGCAGGTCAATCTAGACCGTTCTCGGGCAAAATCCGAGCATCTGGCTGGCCAATGAGCCCGTCCGCATCCGATTCCGGCAAAAATTCAGCCTGCCATAGGCTGTATGGCAGGCTGAAACACAGTCAATTGGCAGTTTGGGCTCAGGCGATCTTCGCGTTCAGCTCGCCCGATGCGTAACGCTTGGCCATTTCGGCCGTGGTCAGCACCTTTTTGATCTTGCTGGCCTGGCCGGCGGTATTGAATTCCTGCAGGCGCTGCTTGCAGAGCTTGACCATCGCTTCCATCGCCGGCTTCAGATATTTGCGCGGGTCGAATTCGCTGGGGTTCTCGCTCAGCACCTTGCGGATCTGGCCGGTCATGGCCATCCGGTTGTCGGTGTCGATGTTGATCTTGCGCACGCCGTGCTTGATGCCGCGCTGGATTTCCGACACCGGGACGCCCCAGGTCGGCTTCATCTGGCCGCCGAACTTGTTGATGATATCCTGCAGGTCCTGCGGGACCGAGGATGAGCCGTGCATCACCAGATGGGTGTTCGGCAGCTTGCGGTGGATTTCCTCGATCACGTTCATGGCGAGAATATCGCCGTCCGGCTTGCGGGTGAACTTGTAGGCGCCGTGCGAAGTGCCCATGGCAATCGCCAGCGCGTCGACCTGAGTTTCTTTGACGAACTTCACGGCCTCATCGGGATTGGTCAGCAACTGGTCATGGCTGAGTTGGCCTTCGGCGCCATGGCCGTCTTCGGCCTCGCCCATGCCGCTCTCCAGCGAGCCGAGCACGCCGAGTTCGCCTTCCACTGATATGCCGCCGAGATGCGCCATATCAGTGACGGTCTTGGTCACGCCGACATTGTAGTCCCAGTCCGCCGCCGTCTTGCCGTCCGCTTTCAGCGAACCGTCCATCATCACCGAGGTGAATCCGGCCTGGATTGCGGTCATGCAGGTTGCAGCTTCGTTGCCGTGATCGAGATGCACGCAGACGGGAATGTGCGGATAGATTTCGGTGACCGCGTCCATCATGTGCTTGAGCATGATGTCGTTGGCGTAGGAGCGGGCGCCGCGCGAGGCCTGGATGATGACCGGTGCATCGACACCCGATGCGGCTTCCATGATCGCCAGCGCCTGTTCCATATTGTTGATATTGAAGGCCGGCACTCCGTAATCGTGTTCTGCCGCGTGATCGAGCAGTTGACGCAACGTAATACGGGCCATGCAGGAAGCTCCTTGTAAATTGGGACAGGCGCAAACGCCGCGCCGAGGGATATATGGCTCTTAGCGCGAGGAGACGGCGAATCCAAGACGCCATCAGTCGCGCATACAGCCAACGTTAATCGCCACGATGGCCCAGCGTTCCAGCTAATGGAATTCCCAACGCGTTAGTATTTCCGAACGTCAGTGCTCGCTGGCGTCCTGCAAAGCGATCTGCTGCTCTACGGCTGCAAGCCGCTCTTCGAAATCACCGGCTGCTGAACGCATCATGACCAGCATCGCAGCGCCATCACGGCGTTGTTTGCGCACTAATGTCTCGACGCGCTCCAGACGGCTATCGACTTGCTCGAAACGTTTATCGGCCGCCCCGCGAAACGCAGCAACATCACCCTGAATTTTCTTCAGGATCTCGAACATTGCTGTTTGCACATTCTCGCTCATGGAAAGAACATACCATAAACATTGCGGCACCCACAAGTCTTGCGGGCAAAAATGTACCGCTGCTACTTCTTCAACACTTCCACACCCGGCAGCGGCTTGCCTTCCATCCATTCGAGGAAAGCGCCGCCGGCGGTCGAGATGTAGGAGAAGTCATCGGCGACGCCGGCGTGATTGAGCGCGGCCACCGTGTCGCCGCCGCCGGCGACTGAAATCAGCTTCTTCGCCTTGGTGCGCGCCGCTGCGTGTTTGGCGCCGGCAACCGTGCCGCGGTCGAACGGTGTCATTTCAAATGCGCCGACCGGGCCATTCCAGACCAGCGTGGCGGCATCGTCGATCGCTGCGTTGATGCGTTCGATCGACTGCGGACCGACATCGAGGATCATGCCCTCATCTGGGATCGCATCGAGGCCGTAGGCGTGAGACGGCGTATTGGCGGCGAAGTGGAATGCGACGATGGCGTCCACCGGCAGGATGATGGCGCAGCCGGAGGCTTCAGCTTTGTCGATGATCCGCAGCGCGGTGGCGGCGAGATCTTTCTCGCACAGCGACTTGCCGACCTTGACACCCTGCGCATGCAGGAAGGTGTTGGCCATGCCGCCGCCGATCACGAGCGCATCGACCTTGGTGACGAGATTTTCGAGGAGATCGATCTTCGACGACACCTTGGCGCCGCCGACGATGGCGATCACCGGCTTGGTCGGCGCGTCCAGCGCCTTGCCGAGGGCGTCCAACTCGGCCTGCATGGTGCGGCCGGCATAAGCGGGCAGCTTGTGGCCGAGGCCTTCCGTGGAGGCGTGGGCGCGATGTGCAGCCGAGAATGCATCGTTGACCCAGATATCGCCAAGCTTGGCGAGTTCGGCGACGAAAGCCGGATCGTTCTTCTCCTCAGCGGAATGGAAGCGCGTGTTCTCAAGGCAGAGAATGTCGCCGTCCTTCATGGCGCCAACGGCCTTGGCTGCGACGTCGCCAACGCAGTCGTCGGCAAAGGCGACCGGCTTCTTGATCACATCGGCAAGTGCCGCAGCCACGGGCTTCAGTGAGTTCTTGTCGTCGCGGCCCTTGGGGCGGCCGAAATGCGCGAGCAGGATGACCTTGCCGCCCTTGTCCGAAATTTCGGTGATGGTTGGCGCGATGCGTTCAAGCCGCGTTGCGTCGGTAACCTTGCCACTGTCCATGGGGACATTGAGATCGACGCGCACGAGAACGTGCTTGGACTTCACATCGACGTCGTCGAGGGTGCGAAATGTTGCCATGCGAGATTGGGCCGTTCTTGAAGTTTAAGGTTGCTCGCCCGGATAGCTCGGCGGTGTACTTTCAGGGTCGGTATTCACCGTCGCGCCTTGGCGGAGCGCAAAAACGATAAAGGCAACGAAAAGGACGCCGACTGGAATAACAATCCACCACGGAAGTGCCATTCCAGTCTCCTGTTCGTTGCCAAGTATATTTTAGAGCAGCTTGCCCATCGCGACGGCGGTGTCGGCCATGCGGTTGGAGAAGCCCCACTCGTTGTCGTACCAGGAGAGTACCCGCACCAGCGTGCCGTTCTGCACCTTGGTCTGGTCGAAGGCGAAGGTCGACGAATGCGGATCGTGATTGAAGTCGATCGACACGTTCGGATGCGAAGTGGTGCCAAGCACGCCCTTCAGCTCGCCGGCCGCAGCCTTCTTGATCGCTTCGTTGATCTCTTCTTTTGTGGTGCTCCTTTTGGCGATGATCTTGAGATCGACCACGGAGACGTTCGGGGTCGGTACGCGGATCGAAACGCCGTCGAGCTTGCCGGCCAGTTCGGGCATCACGAGGCCGATGGCCTTCGCGGCGCCGGTCGAGGTCGGAATCATCGACATCGCAGCGGCGCGGCCGCGATAGAGATCGCTATGCAGCGTGTCCAGCGTGGGCTGGTCGCCGGTGTAAGCGTGGATCGTGGTCATGAAGCCGGTTTCGATGCCGACGGTCTCGTTCAGCACCTTGGCGACAGGCGCCAGGCAGTTGGTGGTGCACGAACCGTTGGAAACGACCAGATGCTCCTTGGTCAGGGTCTTGTGGTTGACGCCGTAGACGATCGTGGCATCAGCACCATCGGACGGAGCCGAAACCAGCACGCGCTTGGCGCCTGCGGTCAGATGCGACGTCGCCTTCGCCTTGGCGCTGAAGATACCGGTGCATTCGAGCGCGATATCGATGCCGAGATCCTTCCACGGCAACGTGTTCGGATCGCGCACCGCAGTGACCTTGATCTTGTTACCATTGCCAAGCTGGATGCTGTCGCCGTCGACGGTGACTTCGCCGGGGAAGCGGCCATGCACGCTGTCGAAGCGCAGCAGGTGGGCGTTGGTTTCAACCGGCCCCAGATCGTTGATGGCGACGACTTCGATGTCGGTGCGCTTGGACTCGTAGATCGCCCGCAGGACGTTGCGGCCGATGCGGCCAAAACCGTTGATCGAAACCCGGACTGCCATTCAACTTCTCCCTTTTATTAGGCTCAAACCTCGCGTGAGGGCCTTCATATAGTGACGTGTGACGGGCGTTTCATGCCCTGAATGGAACGCTGGTGCAATGTGTCAAATTTACCAGCGTTCCGATAGAGTTAAGCCGCGTTGTGCTTGCAGGTTGCAGCCTCGACCACGGCCTCGGCCGTGATGCCGAACAGCTTGTAAAGCTCCTTGGCCGGCGCGCTCGAGCCGAAGCCCTTCATGCCGATGAAGGTGCCATCGTGTCCGATCACGGCATCCCAGCCGAACCGGACCGCGGCTTCGACGGCGATCTTGATCGGCGCGTCGCCAATGATCGCCTTCTGGCGCTCTTCAGGCTGCTCCAGCAGTAGTTCGAGCGAGGGGACCGATACGACCCGCGTCGCGATGCCCTTGTCGGCCAGTTGCTTCTGCGCAGCGACTGCGATCTCGACTTCAGAACCCGAGGCGAAGATCGACACGGCGGCTTTGCCCTTGGCCGCGATCAACTCATAGCCGCCAGCGGCGCAGAGATTGTCGTCGTGATGGGTGGTGCGCACCGGCGTCAGGTTCTGGCGCGACAGGGCCAGCATGGTTGGGCCGTTGGTCTTCTCCATGGCGAGCTGCCAGCATTCGGCTGTCTCGACCGTGTCCGCGGGGCGGAACACGCGCATGTTCGGCATCGCGCGCATCGCGGCCAGATGCTCCACCGGCTGATGGGTCGGGCCGTCTTCGCCGAGACCGATCGAGTCATGGGTCATGATGTAGATGACCGGGATCTGCGCCAGCGCCGAGATGCGCATCGCCGGTCGCGCATAGTCGGTGAAGCACATGAAGGTCGCGCCGGCCGGGATGAAGCCGCCATGCAGCGCGATGCCGTTCATGGCTGCGGCCATGCCCATTTCGCGAATGCCGTAGTGAATGTAGCGACCCTTGAATTCGCCGGGCTTCACTTCGATGGCGCCCTTGGTGCGGGTGTTGTTCGATGGCGTGAGATCGGCCGAACCGATCACCATTTCCGGCACGACCTGCACCAGCGCTTCGAGCGCGAGTTCGCTCGCCTTGCGGGTCGCGACGGTCTGCGGCTCGGCGATCAGCTTCTTCTTCAGCGTGAGGATCGCGTCCGCCATGGCTGTCGGTCGAACGTGATCGTTGCGGCGGGTGAATTCGCTGCGCTTGTCGTCAGGAAGGGCATCGAAACGCTTCTGCCAGTCCGCATGCGCCGATGCGCCCTGCTTGCCGACGTTGCGCCAGGCCTGCAGGATATCATCGGGCACCTCGAACGGGCCGTAATTCCAGTCCAGTGCCTTCTTGGCGCCTGCGAGTTCTTCCGCGCCGAGCGGTTCGCCGTGGGCCTTCGAGGTACCGGCGCGGGTTGGTGCGCCAAAGCCAATCTTGGTCTTGCAGGCGATCATCGATGGGCGGTCGGACGCCTGCGCTTGCTTGATCGCAGCGGCGATGGCGACCTGGTCGTGGCCATCGACATGCACGGCATTCCAGCCATGGGCCTTGAAGCGTGCGACCTGATCGACGCTGTCGGCAAGCGACAGCGGACCGTCGATGGAAATGCCGTTGTCGTCATAGAGGAAGATCAGCTTCGACAGCTTGAGATGACCGGCCATGGCCAGAGCTTCGTGGCTGACACCTTCCATCAGGTCACCATCGGAGCACAGCACGTAAGTGTAGTGATCGACGATATCGCCGTATTCGGCGGCCAGCATGCGCTCGGCGAGTGCGAAGCCAACGGAGGTGGCGATGCCCTGACCGAGCGGACCCGTGGTGGTCTCGACGCCTGAGGTGTGGAAATTCTCGGGATGACCTGGAGTTTTGGAATGCAGCTGGCGGAAGTTCTTCAGCTGGTCGAGCGTCATCTCCTTGTTGCCCGTCAGATAGAGCAGGGCATAGAGCAGCATCGAGCCGTGACCGGCCGAGAGGATGAAGCGATCGCGATCCGGCCACTTCGGATCGGCTGCGTCAAATTTAAGGAACTGTGTGAACAGCACGGTGGCGACGTCGGCGGCGCCCATCGGCAGCCCAGGGTGACCGGATTTGGCCTTTTCCACGCCGTCCATGGCGAGGGCACGAATCGCGTTGGCCATTTTCGAGTGATCAACCTGCGCCATGTCGGTTTCCGTCTAAATTGAAGGGAATGGAATATTCTGCGTCCGCGAGAGGGGCGGTCTGCAGCGAGATGTTGGGATCGCTTAGGAGAAACTGGTGGATAGCATCTGGGTTCCTGGGAGTCCAAGGTCTCCCGGACAGTTCTGGTCTGTGGATATCTACCGGCGGTTTTTGTCGGCTTTGCGGTGCATAGCTTTTAAGCTTTGTTGCGTCTGGCTCGCTTGCAACCTAAGTTTCAGGGCCTAAAGGCTTGCGGAGCCGTGGTTTTTGAGCTCCGGTCGCATCACACCCAAGGTCCGCGTAACCCAGTATGATCGAACGCCCCGCCCATCTCACAGCCTCCGATCCCGCCAATGGCGCTGCGGCCGAGATCGACGCTGCCACGCGGCGGTTGATGGCGGCGCTGGATGCTCTGGAAAGTGCGGTCGAGCGCCGTCGTGAGGCGGATCGCGACGAGGATGAGCTGGCCACCCGCATTCAGGCGCTTGGCGCCGACCGGTCCCGGCTGGCGGATGAGCTTGATGGCACGCTGGTGAAATCGCGCCGGCTGGAGCGTGCTAACCGCGAGATCGCCGACAAGCTCGACACCGCCATTGGCACCATCCGTGCGGTGCTGGCGACTGACAATGCGCATGAGTAAAGCGAGATGAGCCACGTCAACGTTACAATCAATGGCCGGCAATATCGCATGGCCTGCGAGGAGGGGCAGGAGACCCGCCTGCTGCGGCTGGCGGAAAGTCTTGAATCCCGCGTCGAAAACCTGCGCGGCAAATTCGGTGAGATCGGCGATGCGCGGTTGACGGTGATGGCGGCGCTGACCATTGCCGACGAACTGGTCGATGCCAATCAGCAGATCCGTGCCCTGCAGGAAGAACTCGCCGCATTGCGCGATGTGCGCGTTGTCGCCGCGGATCGCGCACGGGCGACGCAGACGGCGGTTGCCGCGGCCCTGAATGCTGCGGCAGAGCGGATCGAGAAGACCACGCAGGTGCTCAACCGCACCATCGGCGGCGGTGTTGCTATTGGATAACGCAGGCTTTGATGCCAAGCGGGCACTGGCGCATCCGTCTCATAACCCCTACATTGCTCGGGCGAGGCTGCGTCGCGCGTCAGGAGCCATATATCCCCGGGGCCTTATCGATCCTTCAGGGAACTGTCCCTGACCAGGTCCGTGGACCTGGTCACATGGTGCCCACCTACTTTCGTAGGTGCTCCGGGATCGAGTGCTTCAACGGCCATCGTGGCTTCGCACTTTCACTTTCTTGATGGGGGCGGCCCTTTGCGTGGCGTTTGCCGTGCAATCTTGGCCTCGCTCGCCAAAGATGATCGCGAAGACCGGTCCTGCGCTTCCGCAGGCTTTGCGGACAGCATATCGTACGGCATGTCCGACAAGCCGCCCCCTCCGACAAAGATTGAGCTCCGCATCGCCGCGCTGGCACGCCGCACGGCGCTGAGCGAGGCCGAACGGTCGGCAGCCGCGCAAGCCATCGCAGCGCGTGGGCTGCCTTTCCCTGTCAGGGCCGGTAGCATCGTCGCCGGCTATTCTCCCATCCGCAGCGAGATCGATCCGATCCCTCTGATGCAGCATCTCGCCGCCCAGGGTGCGCGACTGGCGCTGCCGGTGATCATCGCCCGTGATGAGCCCCTGATGTTCCGGCTCTGGAGCCCAAGCGATGCGCTGGTGCGCGGTTCACTGGGCATTCCGGAACCAGCACCGGAAGCGCCACCACTGATTCCCGATATCCTGCTGGTACCACTCGCGGCATTCGACCACGCCGGCCACCGCATTGGCTATGGCGCGGGGCATTACGATCGCACCTTCGCGCAACTGCACGCCATCAAGCCATTTATCGCCGTGGGCGTGGCCTTCGACACCCAGGAAATCGAGGCCATTCCCATGCAACCACACGACGTGGCGCTGGATTATGTGCTAACCGAAACCCGGACGATCGATTTTCGGAGCATCTGACTTGCGTATTCTCTTCATCGGCGACGTGGTCGGCAAAACCGGCCGCGTGGTGATCCTCGAAAAACTGCCGGGCCTGATCCGCGACTGGAAGCTCGATCTTGTCATCATCAATGGCGAGAACGCCGCCGGCGGCTTCGGTATCACCGAGACGATCTATAATGATCTTGTCGACGCTGGCGCCGATGCGGTGACGCTCGGCAATCACGCCTGGAATCAGAAAGAGGCGCTGGTCTTCATCGAACGCGCGCCGCGTCTGATCCGTCCGTTGAATTTCCCGCGCCACACCCCCGGCCGCGGTTCTGCGCTGATTGACGCCAAGAACGGTGCGCGTGCGCTGGTGATCAACGCCATGGGCCGCGTCTTCATGGAGCCGCTCAACGATCCGTTCAGCGCTGTCGGCAAGGAAATCGATGCCTGTCCGCTGGTGGAAGCCGCGGACGCCATCGTGGTGGATTTCCATGGCGAAGCCTCGAGCGAAAAGCAGGGCATGGGTTACTTCTGCGATGGCCGCGTGAGCCTCGTCGTCGGCACGCATACGCATGTGCCGACCGCCGATCATCAAATCCTCGCAGGCGGCACCGCCTACATGACCGATGCCGGCATGACCGGCGACTATGATTCCGTGATTGGCATGCAGAAGGAAGAGCCTGTCAGGCGCTTCACGACCGGCATTCCCTCCGGCCGTTTCGAGCCCGCCTTCGGCCCGGCGACTTTGTCGGGCGTTGCGGTCGAAACCGATGACAAGACCGGCCTCGCATCACGCATCGCGCCGGTGCGACTCGGTGGCCGCTTGTCGCAGGCCGTGCCCGAGTTCTGGCTGAACTAGTTCGGCCTACTGCTCCGTCTGTTTGCGCAGATCCGCGACATCGCTTGCCGTGATCTGCGATCCCTTGCTGCCGAAGCGCGCGGTCACGTAATTCGCGACAGCCGCGATCTCCGTATCTGAATGGCTCTTGCCGAAAGCTGGCATCGAGAGTGCGCCTTGCGGCGTATGCCGCTTGGTGCCGGAGATCACGATCTGCGCCACGTTCGTCGCGCCGGGATCGTTAACGGCCCACGCGCCAGTTAGCGTAGCCATGGGCGAGAGTGCGCTCTCGCCTGTCCAGCCATGGCAGCTCACGCAGGCGCCCTGGAAGACCGTCTTGCCAAGCGCGTTCGCTGTCATGCCGTCCCTGTGCGAGGGCGGTGCGGGTGGCGCGAGTTTCGCGGGCAGATCAGGCGAGGGCATCGCCGGCACTGTGCGCAGGAATGCGACCATCGCCTTGATATCCGTCGGCGCCATCTTGCTGAAACTGTGATCCACGGCTTCGCCCATCGGCCCCGAAGCGGTGCCGTGACCTTTGGCATGTCCGATCGACAGATAGGAAACGACATCGTCGTCGCTCCAGCTGCCAAGGCCTGTCGTCTTGTCCGAGGTGATATTGAAGGCCCGCCATCCGGCGGTCAGGGCGCCAGCGAACTTCTTGCGGTTGTCGAGCGCGAAGCCGAGATTGCGCGGCGTGTGGCATTCGCCGCAATGTGCCAGCGCTTCGACGAGATAGGCGCCCCTGTTCCATTCCGGGCTTTGCGACGTATCGGGTTCGAAGCGCGTGTCGGGATTGAACAATGCCGACCAGAACGTCATTGCCCAGCGCTGATTGAACGGAAAGGCAAGCGTATTCTCAGGCGGTGCTGCGCGCACCGGTGCGAGGCTGAACAGATAGGCCTTGACCGCGAGCGTGTCCGCATCGGTCATGTAAGTGTAGGACGTATAGGGCATCGCGGGATAGAGCCGGGCGCCGTCGTGGCGCTTGCCGCTTCGAACGGCGTCGAGAAACTGCTGATCGGTGTAGTTGCCGATGCCTGTCTCTTTGTCCGGTGTGATGTTGGTCGAGTAAAGCGTGCCGAACGGCAGCTTGAATGCGAAGCCGCCGGCATATTCCTTGCCCCCGGGCGCAGTGTGGCAGACCATGCAATCCGCCTCACGCGCAAGATATTCGCCGCGCTCGATCAGGCTGGCGTTGGCCATGTTGGCGGGAACGCCCGTGGGATTGGGACCCTTGTAATCGGCCAGCGCCACCTTCGGGCCGCCCGAGAAGGCCATCGGTCCGGGACCGCGAACATAGAGCGCGGCGCCGGCTGCAGCCACGACACCGATCACAATGACGCTGCCGAGAATGCGACGTGCGGCGGGCGTCATGACTTCTTCCTTTCGGCGATCGCATCGCGGTCGATCGGCATCCTCCGCAGCGCAACGCCAGTCGCAGCATAAATTGCATTGCGCAATGCCGGCGGTCCGCCGATCACGCCGCACTCGCCTATGCCGCCGGGCGCTTCGCCGCTCTTGATGAGGTGGACATTGATTTTCGGCATCTGGTCGATCCGAAGCATGCGGTAGTCATGGAAATTGGACTGCTGCACGCGCCCCTTCTCGATGGTGATGTCGCCATATAGCGCGGCGGTGAGGCCGAACACGATGCCGCCTTCGATCTGCGCCACGATGGTGTCGGGATTGACAGCGATGCCGGTGTCGACCGCCACGTTGACCTGACGCAGACGGATCTCGCCCTGAGAATCCACCTCCGCTTCGACCACAGTCGCGATCGAAGTATCGAAGGTGGGCTGGATGCTCACGCCGCGTCCGACGCGCGCTGGCAGCGGCTGACCCCAGTTGGCCTTCTCCGCCGCGAGATTGAGGGCCGCCAGCATCCGTGGTGCCTTGCCGAGCAATTCACGCCGGAACACGACGGGATCCTTGCCGGCCTTGCGAGCGAGCTCATCCATGAAGCTCTCGATCGCGAACACGTTATTGTTCGGGCCGACGCCGCGCCAGAAGCCGGTCGGCACCGCCGGTGGTTCGACACGGACATATTCACACTGGAAATGCGGGAAGTCGTAGGGCTGGTCCGCGGCACTATCGATGGCGTCGATGTCAATGCCCTTCTGGAACGCAGGCGGTAGCCAACGCGCGATCACGGCCGAGCCTGCGATCTTGTACTTGAAGCCGACCGCTTTGCCGTTGGACAGTGTCGCCGAAATGTTGTCGCGATAGACGGGGCGATAAATGTCGTGCTGGATGTCCTCTTCGCGGGTCCACACCACCTTGACCGGTCCATTGACCTGTTTGGCGATGCGCACCGCCGCCACGACCATGTCGGGCTCAAGCCTGCGGCCGAAGCCGCCGCCAATCATGTGCTGATTTACTGTGACCTTGTCGATCGGCAGGCCCGCGGCCTTGGCGGCTTCGGATTGCACCCGCGACATGATCTGCGTGCCCGTCCAGACCTCGCAGGAATCACCCTTGAAGTGCACCGTGCAATTCAAGGGCTCCATGGTCGCGTGCGCAAGGAACGGCATCTCGTAGGACGCGTCGATCCGTTCGCCGGTGGCGAGACCCTTGGCGATGTCGCCGACCGATTTGGCGATCACGCCGTCCGTCTCGCTGGCCGCGCGCAAATGCGTCCAGATGTCCTTCGAACTGATCTTGGCGTTGGGACCTTCATCCCAGGTGATATCGAGCGCTTCGAGCCCGGACCTGGCGGCCCACATGTGATCGCCGACCACGGCCACGAGGTCGTCGAGCACCACGATCTGCCGCACGCCCGGAATCTTCTTTGCCGCGCGGTCATCGACCTTGGCGACTTTGCCGCCGAACACCGGGCATTGTGCCAGCGTCGCGAATGTCATGCCCGGCACCATCGCGTCGATACCGTAGATCGTCTTGCCGTTGACCTTGTCCGGTGTGTCGAAGCGCTTCAGCGGCTTGCCGATCACCGAGAAGTCTTTTGGCTCCTTGAGCGCGACCTCCTTCGGCGGTGTGAGTTTGCCGGCGGCGTCGCACAACTTGCCATAGGACAGTTTGCGCCCGCTGGCCGTATGCATCACTTGCCCATTCGACGCCGTGCAGCTCGCAGGTTCGACCTGCCACTGTTCGGCTGCGGCTTGCACCAGCATCGCACGCGCGGTTGCACCGGCATTGCGCAGCGGTTTCCAGAATGCGCGCACCGAAGTCGATCCGCCGGTCGCCTGGATGATGAAAATTGGATTGCCGTAAAGCTTGTCGCTGGGCGGCGCATGTTCCAGCGTGATCTGCGCATAGTCGGCGTCGAGCTCTTCGGCGAGGATCATGGCGATGGCGGTATAGATGCCTTGCCCCATCTCGACTTGCGGCATCACCAGTGTCGTCTTGCCGGTGGTGTCGATGCGGATGAAGGCGTTGGGGGCGAATTTGCCCTCCGTCGTATCGGGAGGTTGCGTCGGCTCATTGGCCGCGCGGACCGGAAGCTGGAAGGCGAACATAAAGCCACCGGCAAAGGCGCCAGCGAGCAGATTGCGCCGTGACAGGCCAGAAGGCTTGTTTGCAGGACTGGTCGCAACAAGCATGTTGTCTGCAAGTTTCATGGCCGACTCCTAGGTTTGCCGTTCGGAGGCAGCATGCTTGATGGCTTCACGCACCCGGACATAGGTGCCGCAGCGACAGATATTTCCGGCCATGGCGGCATCGATGTCAGAATCGTCAGGGGTTGGCGTAGAAGCGAGGAGCGCCGCCGCTGACATGATCTGCCCGGACTGGCAGTAACCGCATTGAATGACTTCGAGGTCGAGCCAGGCTTTCTGCACCTTGGCGCCGACCGGTGTGGTGCCGACGCCTTCGATTGTGGTGATGGCGCGTCCGCTCACCGCACTGACCGGCAGCATACAGGAGCGCACGGCCTTGCCGTCGACATGCACGGTGCATGCTCCGCATAGCGCTACGCCGCAGCCGAATTTCGTGCCGGTCATGCCGAGAATGTCGCGCAGCACCCAGAGCAGAGGCATGTCGTCTGGTGCGTCGAAGGACTTCTGCTCGCCGTTGATATTGAGATTTGCCACAGTGAGACCCCGTTTTCTCGACTCGATGATGCAATGGCGAATGGTTCGTCATCGACCAACGACGGTACTATAGGCGTACGGTCATCATTTCAAAAGCAGCAATAAGATGCAGCAGGACTATACATTGGTTTGTATGTCGCGCGAGCGTGTCTGTCGGATAAATCGCGGTAAAATCTGCGCGACGTCATCCGACGCCCTCTTCGTGGGCGTCGGATGACTTTTATTCAAAAGAATATTGCGGTTGCGTTAGGCTCGGCCTGCCCGAAAAACGTTACGCGATCTGCCGACTGTGGGGCTAGTACCGCTCCGGCACATACATTTCGGCTGGCACCGGCGTGCGGTGATAGTCGGGATTGCGTACGCGTGCAGGCAGGACCACAGGCGGATGCTCGACTTCCTGATAGGGAAGCTGTTCGAGCAGATGCGCGATACAGTTCAGGCGGGCCTTCTTCTTGTCGACGGCCTGCACCACATGCCACGGGGCTTCCGGAATATGCGTATGCTCGAGCATCGCTTCCTTTGCCTTGGTGTATTGCTCCCAGCGGGTGCGCGCCTCGACATCCATCGGGCTGAGCTTCCACTGCTTGAGCGGATCGGCGATGCGCATCGAGAAGCGCAGGTGCTGCGCTTCATCGGTGATCGAGAACCAGTATTTGACCAGGATGATGCCCGAGCGCACCAGCATGCGTTCGAATTCCGGCACCGAGCGGAAGAATTCCTCCACGTCATCCTCGGTGCAGAAACCCATCACGCGCTCGACGCCGGCGCGGTTGTACCAGCTACGATCGAACAGCACGATCTCGCCGCCGGCGGGGAGGTGCGAGACGTAACGCTGGAAGTACCATTGGGTGCGTTCGCGCTCATTCGGCGCGGGGAGTGCGGCAACGCGGCAGACGCGTGGATTAAGCCGCTGGGTGATCCGCTTGATGACGCCACCCTTGCCAGCGGAATCGCGACCCTCGAAGATCACCACGACCTTGAGCTTGTTCTGCTGCACCCAGCTCTGCAACTTCACCAATTCGCCCTGCAGGCGGAACAGTTCCTTGAAATAGAGGCGTCGCTCGATGGTCTCCGCCGGGCTGTGGTCGGACATTTCGTTGGTCAGGGCGTCGAGACGATCGTCATCGATCTCGAGCTCGAGTTCTTCGTCGAAGCCGTCCAGCATCTCTGCACGAATGCGGTCGTGGATTGCTTGCGCGTCGTCGAGGGAATGTTCGGTCATGGCAGCTCCGCTTGTATCGAATGGGTCCACGGTTATGGACCGATGCAAATGTCAGCGGTGTGACACTGCCTCCCATGCCCGGAGCGAATGGGCAAATGGCCCCAATGGTCTCGCCGCCGCTGTCCATGCAGGACGGGGTACCGCAAGCCGAAATTCAACTACGCGTGATTGGCGCTACCTTGAGAGCCAAGCGTGCGCATCTGAGGTCGCGGGGCTCGTTGACCAAGGAAAAATGTGATGAATAAATTCATTCTGTTGGGCGCCGCTTTACTGATCGCCGGCACTTCGAGCTGGACCGCGCAGGCCAAAGACGGGCATAGCGCTGCCAGCAAGCATCGACGGATCATGTCCTCTCACGCGCGGTATGAGGGAAGCGCCCCCGTAACGGTCTATCGCGGATTTGGTGCCGGCCCCGGTTCATATGGATACAGCGCGCCATATGGATATGGCGGCGGTTCATACGGCGGAGATGACAATGCGGAAGGCCGAACGAGCGGCGGCTAGGACGCCTTGGCAGTTTCGGCTGCTAGCCCACTCGCAGACGGAATAGGCGGCGCTGCGCCAGGTCTCAGGTGGCAGCGCCGTTTACAAACCCAAATCATAATTTGTACGCCGTGCGGAAGCCGCCCCAATGGCGTCCCTGTATGCGCACAGGCACGTCGATCTCGCGCATCATCACGGTCTGACCGTTGCCCATGTCGCGGGCATAACTCTGGATCAGATAGGAACGGGTGTTGCGACCGGCGGCCAATCCAGCCGGATCGTTGAAGATGCGGCGATTGCGGCAGTTGGCCGTGTTCCAGGCGACATCACCCGGGCGCTGCGGCTTCGAATAGATGCTGTTATGCACCGGCAGATAGCCGTTGCGGTCGATCATGGCGCAGAACGCCATACGGGAGTCCTTTGCCAGAAACGCATCCTGGAATTCGGGGAGTGCGCGGTCGGCCCAGCCGAGAATCTTTGTCCGGTACTGTACCGGACTGGAGCCAGGGATTTCGACGTAGTTGTCGTCGAACATGTCGTCGATGCTGATAGCGCCGGATGCAATACCGTCGGCAAAGATCTTGTTGAGCGCGGCGCCGGCATCAATGGCGCGGGTGACGAATTCGGTGTTTTCGTCATGAATAGCCCATAGCCGGTCTTCGATCCGGCTGATGAGAGCCCCGTCGGGCGCGACGAACAGTGCCTGTGCGCCGGCGGGGGAATGTTCGGCAATGCGCAGGCGGCAGGGGCCGACCTCGCTGAGTTCAGCAGCAACGATGTCGTGCAACGGAAGCCGGTTCGCGTCCGGTCCGCCGATGAGAATGCCGTCCATCGAGATTTCATAGACCGGCGCGCTGATCTGGCCGCCGCGTGCCTGAAGATCGACGTTGAGGTGACATGGCAGCTTTTCGCGTCGTCGCTCGTCTTCGCGTTCGCTTTGTTTGAGCAGTACCGCGCAACGCGACTTCAGCCGCGAGGCAAACATCGTCACAGCCTGGCCGGCCTGCGCGACATGCTCGCCGTGCGCAGCCGCTTCCTTTGCAGCGCTATCGATTTCTGCGGCGCTGTCGCCGACCGAGACGATGAACTGCGAGGCAGTGGCAGCGTTATGCGACATCTCGCTGGTCGTCGCGTTCTGTTCGGCGACCGCGCCGTTGACATTGGCAAAGACCGGGCGGATCGCGTCGATGGCGGTGGAGATGCGATGCACGGCGTCGACCGAACTCGCAGCGTCGCGCTGCAGGGTATCGATCTTCTTCCTGATCTCTTCGGTGGCGTTCTGAGTCTGCACTGCCAGCGCCTTGACCTCGGTGGCGACGACCGAGAAGCCGCGGCCTGCAGCGCCGGCGCGTGCCGCCTCGATGGTCGCGTTCAGCGCCAGCATTGTTGTCTGCCGGGCAATCTGCGCGATCAACTCCAACACATTGCTGATGGCAGCGGAGGAGTCGCGCAGGCGATCCACATTGGCGCTGGCTTCATGCGCGGCGGCGCCGGCCTCGTCCGCGAGCCGGCTGGCATCGCGCACCTGGGTGCCGATGCCCTCGGCCGAATGGGTGAATTTGTCGGCGGCCTGCGCAAAGGTGGTGGCGGTGGATTGCGCGGCGCTGCTGCGGTCGGCCAGCACGTCGGTGCGGGCGCGGATGGCGGAGAGGGTAGTGGCGGTCGATTCGGCGCCGCCGGCCACCGAAGTTGCCGCGCGCTCGAGCTGGCGGATAAGCGCGCCCAGCTCGAGTTCCAGCAACTCCAGGATGTCGCGAGCGGTATCTGGTTCAGGATGCTGCGGTGCCACGGAAGGTGCTGTGTTTTCAGCAATCATCACCACTTCAGCCGCTTCCGGCTGCCGCTTGCGGAACAGTCCAAACGCCATCGGTGACCCCAATGAATACAATCTATGCGGGTAACCTTGCACCTCGGCGTGAAGTGATGGTTAAGGTCGGTCGCGGTATTGCGAAGATCTGCCGGATTCGGCTGCAAATTTTTGATTTTGCCGATTTCGCGGCCTATAACCCCGCGCCGCAGCCCTAACTACCCTGACGCTTCAAGAGAGACCGCATGGCCGGACATTCCCAATTCAAGAACATCATGCACCGCAAGGGCCGGCAGGATGCCCAGAAGTCCAAGCTGTTCAGCAAGCTGGCGCGCGAAATCACCGTCGCTGCCAAGATGGGGACGCCGGACCCGTCGATGAATGCCCGGCTGCGCTCCGCCGTGATCGCCGCCCGGCAGGAGAACATGCCGCGCGACAACATCGAGCGTGCCATCAAGAAGGCGATCGGCAGCGATGGCGAGAACTACGATGAAATCCGCTACGAGGGCTACGGCCCCGGCGGCGTCGCCGTCATCGTCGAGGCGCTGACCGACAACCGCAATCGCGCCGCCTCCGACATCCGTTCTTACTTCACCAAATCTGGCGGCAATTTGGGCGAAACCGGCTCAGTTTCCTTCATGTTCGACCATGTCGGCGTGATCGAATATGACGCCGACAAGGCCTCTGCCGACGACATGCTCGAAGCTGCCATCGACGCCGGCGCGGATGACGTGGTGTCGGGCGAGGGCGGCCATGAGGTCTATGCCTCGCAGGAGACGTTCCGCGAGGTTGCCAAGGGACTGGAAGCCAAGTTCGGCGAAGCCCGCAAGGCGGCGGTGATCTGGAAGCCGCAGAATACGCTCTCGGTCGATGACGAGACCGGCGAAAAGCTGATCAAGCTGATGGACCTGTTGAACGAGCATGACGACGTGCAGAACGTCTATGCCAACTTTGAGGTGTCCGACGCACTGATGGCCAAGATGGGCGGCTGAGCAGGGGCTCAGCTTCCCTCTCTTTCCTTTGGGACGGCTTCGCGTTTCTATTTCGTTCCCTGCCCTCCGGCGTTATCCCTGTGGGATGACAAACCCTGCGATTCGCCCTCCTGTCCGTATCATCGGCATCGATCCGGGCCTGCGCCGCACCGGCTGGGGCGTGATCGAGATCGACGGCAACCGGCTGACCTATATCGGCTGCGGTTCGGTGGAACCGCCGGACAATCTGCCGTTGGCAAGCCGGCTGCTCGGCATTCATGAAGGTCTCGCCAAGATCCTCGGCGACTTCCAGCCGGCCGAAGCTGCGGTGGAGCAGACCTTCGTCAACAAGGACGGCGTCGCGACGCTGAAGCTCGGCCAGGCGCGCGGCATCGCCATGATGACGCCGGCGATGTTCGGCATTGCCGTCGCCGAATACGCGCCCAATCAGGTGAAGAAGACCGTGGTCGGCGCGGGCCACGCCGACAAGAACCAGATCCAGGTGATGCTGAAGATCCTGCTGCCGAAGGCTGAGCCGAAATCCGCCGATGCGGCCGACGCGCTGGCCATCGCCATCACCCATGCGCATCACCGTCAGAGCACGGCACTGCGCCTCAAGGTCGTCGGCGCGTGATCGGCAAGCTCAAAGGCCTGATCGACAGCTATGGCGAGGACTATGTGATCCTCGACGTACAGGGCGTCGGTTATCAGGTGCATTGTTCCGCTCGCACGCTGCAGGCACTGCCGCAGGCGGGCGAAGCTGCGGTGCTCGCCATCGAAACCTATGTCCGCGAAGACCAGATCAAGCTGTTCGGATTCCGCAGCGATATGGAGCGCGAATGGTTTCGCCTGCTGCAGACCGTGCAGGGCGTTGGTGCCAAGGTCGCGCTCGCCGTGCTCAGCACGCTGCCGCCGGCCGACCTCGCCAACGCTATCGCGCTGCGCGACAAGACGGCCGTGGCGCGCACGCCGGGCGTCGGTCCTAAAGTGGCCGAGCGCATCGTCAGCGAATTGAAGGACAAGGCGCCGGCCTTTGCGTCCGTCGATCCGGTGGTCGCGCAACTCGCCGGTGCGATGGACGACAACCGCGCACCAGGCGCCGTCAGGGATGCGATCTCCGCGCTGGTCAATCTCGGCTATGGCCAGCCACAGGCGGCGGCCGCCGTCGCAGCCGCGTCGCGCAGCGCAGGCGAGGGTGCGGAAACGGCGCAACTCATCAAGCTCGGGCTGAAGGAATTGGCGAAGTGAGCCTGGCCAGAATCGCCCGTGTGATCGGCATTGTCGCGATCTTCGGTATTGTCGGTTCGCTATCCGTGGCTGCGCTCGTATCGTTGCTCGTCGTCGGTCTGGGTGCGTCGATCCTGCAATTGATCTTCTCTGTCGCCGATCTCGATGGTTTCAGATCGCTTGTCTCGATTGCACTGTGGCTGCTGGCATTCGTTGCTGCATTGGCGGCGCTGCTGCCGTCGCTCGGTGCCGGCGTCGTCTTCGCGCTGTCGGCCGTCTATGCCGGACAAAACGCGATCTGGATGGCGTGGCTTGCTGCGGCCGTCGGCATTGCCGGCTTCATCGGGTTTGGAATGTTCGTTCAGCCCTCGGAATCGTCGGCGGTGATTTTGCCCGGCGTTCGATCACTCACGCAGGCGCTGTCACTGTCCGCATTGCTCGCGGGCATTGCCGTGATTCCAGCCAGCCTGTGCTGGTGGTTCGCGCGGCCGTTGCACCGTGGTAACGTCGCATCATGAATACGCCACCCGATCGCATCATCACGCCCGAGCGCCGTTCCGACGATGTCGGCGACACCACGCTGCGCCCGCAGTCGCTGTCCGATTTCGTCGGCCAGGCACAGGCGCGCGCCAATCTGCAAATCTTTATCGATGCCGCCCGCAAGCGCGGCGAGGCGCTGGATCACACATTGTTTGTGGGCCCGCCCGGTCTCGGCAAGACCACGCTGGCGCAGATCGTGGCGCGCGAACTCGGTGTCGGATTTCGCGCGACATCCGGTCCCGTCATCGCCAAGGCCGGCGATCTCGCCGCATTGCTGACCAATCTCGAAGAGCGCGATGTCCTCTTCATCGACGAGATCCACCGTCTCAGCCCCGCAGTGGAAGAAGTGCTCTATCCGGCGATGGAGGATTTTCAGCTCGACCTCATCATCGGCGAAGGTCCTGCCGCACGCTCGGTGAAAATCGAACTGTCGAAATTCACGCTGGTCGGCGCGACCACCCGTGCGGGTCTGCTGACCAATCCGCTGCGTGATCGTTTCGGCATTCCGCTGCGGCTGAATTTCTACACGATCGACGAGCTCGAAAAGATCGTCACGCGCGGTGCTCGCGTGCTGGACATCGGCATGACCCCTGAAGGCTCTAACGAGATTGCGCGCCGTGCCCGCGGCACGCCGCGCATCGCCGGGCGTCTGTTGCGCCGTGTGCGTGACTTTGCCTCCGCTGCGGATGCGTCAGCGATCGATCGCAAAATCGCCGACCACGCGCTGTCCGCATTGGAAGTTGACAGTGCGGGTCTCGATGCCATGGATCGCCGCTATCTCACCACCATCGCCATGAACTATGCCGGTGGTCCCGTTGGCGTCGAGACCATGGCGGCCGCGCTGTCCGAGCCGCGTGATGCCATCGAGGACATTATCGAGCCCTATCTGATCCAGTGCGGCTATCTGCAGCGCACCCCGCGCGGCCGGCTGCTCACCTCGCATGCGTTCAAGCATCTCGGACTGAGTGAGCCGAAACGGGATGAGAGCCAGATCGGCTTGTTCGGATCGAGCGAAGAAGAGTAGCACACAATGACCGACAAGATGATCGGCGTGGTCGCCGCGCTAATCCGTGACGATAGAGGGCGCATGCTGGTGGTGCGCAAGCGCGGCACCGTGGCCTTCATGCAGCCGGGCGGCAAGCGTGATGCTGGCGAGGACGATCTGGCCGCGCTGGGGCGCGAGATCAGCGAGGAGCTCGGCTGCCGGATGGTGCCGGGCTCCGCGCAAGCACTCGGACAATTCACCAGCGTCGCCGCGAATGAGCCGGGATGGCGGGTGCAGGCCAGTGTTTATGCGGTGAAGGTGGATGGAGCGATCGCGCCCCAGGCCGAGATCGCCGAAGCGATTTGGATCAATCCAACTGCGCCTGAGGCTATCGTCTTGGCGCCATTGACGCGTGATTATGTGCTGCCACTCGCAGCTCACGGCTTTTCGTTATGACAGGTTCTACGACCTTCCATCTCGACGGCCTGCATCGCATACAGGTGGGGGTTTATTACGAGGGCGCCGATTTGGCGGGAAGCTTGTAATTGTCTTTCGGGGAAGAGACTTTAACGCGCCCAATTCTAAAGACCGGACTATTGCAAATCTTTCGCTTGGCTTCGGTAATTCTCAGATAGCAGGCTTGCCCAATATTGGCGGCCGCTAGGCCTGAACCGTCGATGCGGCGATCTCGTCCAGTACTTCGGTCAATCGGTCTACGGCCCAATCCACTTGTGACTCGTCGATAATCAAGGGCGGCGCAAAGCGTATCGTGTTCCGGTGAGTATCTTTGGTCAGCACTCCCGCCTGAAGCAAGCGGCTGATCACCGTACCGGCACTAGCCATGTTGCGGTGTAACTCGACCCCCGCAAACAAACCGCGACCGCGCACCTCGCGAATGATCGGATTTTTGATCGCGGAGAGCCGATCGAGGAGATGCGCGCCGACAGTCGCGGCGCGTTCAATCAATCGCTCGTCGATCAGTGTGTCGAGGGCGGCTAATCCAACCGCTGATGCAATCGGGTTGCCTCCGAACGTGCTGCCGTGGTCACCGGGAGTGAAAACCTGCATGACCTCGCGACGGGCGAGGAAAAGCGAAACCGGCAACATCCCGCCGCCGAGCGCCTTGCCGAGCATCAGACCGTCGGGTGTTACTCCTTCATGCTGACACGCGAGCAGACGTCCGGTGCGTCCCAGACCGCTCTGGATCTCGTCGCACAGCAGCAGCACGTTGTTCGCCTTGCAAATGCGCGCGACCTCAGCGAGATATCCAGGGGGCGGCACATTGATCCCGCCTTCGCCTTGAATTGGTTCGACCAAAAAGGCCGCGGTGTCAGGGGTAATGGCCGCGGCGAGCGCCGACGCATCGCCGAACGGCACGCGCGTGAAGCCGGGCGGGAACGGCCCGAAGCCGTCGCGATATTGGGCTTGCGAAGAAAAGCCGACGATCGAGATGGTGCGGCCGTGGAAATTTCCTTCCGCGACGATGATTTCGGCCCGGTCAGTCGGCACTCCCTTGACCCTGTAGGCCCATTTACGTGCCGCCTTGAGCGCCGTCTCGACGGCTTCCGCGCCGCTGTTCATCGGCAACGCGGCGTCCATACCGGTAAGTGCACAAGCCTTCGCGAGGAAAGGCCCCAGCCGATCGCTGAAATAAGCGCGCGAAATCGTATCCAGGCGTCGTGCCTGTTCTGTCAGCGCCTTGACGAGGCGCGGATGGCAATGGCCGAAGCTCGCCGCCGAATATGCGCCCATCATGTCGATGTAGCGTCTGCCAGCCTCGTCCCACACGTAGACACCAGCCCCGCGGACGATCGTGACCGGCAACGGTGCATAGTTTCCTGCGCCAAAACGGGCTTCGAGACCGGCGAAATCAGTCATGACAAGCGCTCCTGCCGCGTTCCTCCCCCGCACCGGTTCGGCATGCCATCCCGACCGTTGGTGAGGGCGCACAAGCACAACTACATCGTGAGATCACCGCTCATGGCGCGCTCTCCCGATTGGGCGCGCGTAAGGCGATGCGCACCTTAGTTCTGATGTAGGAAGGCCGACGCAGAAAAAACAGGTGTGAGGGCTCAAGACAGGCACCGCCACCTCTCCCGTTCTGCTATAATCCGTTCATGACGATCGGGATTACCGGGCCCGAACGGAAGACGCCAGGGCGAAACGCCGTGGTCGGGGTGATTGTGACTGCCATCTTCTCCGGAATTTGCCTGATCCTTCTCGCGATTGTCGGCGACTTCCTGGTCGACTGGATGTGGTTCTCCGCGGTCGGCTATTCGCAGGTTTTCTGGACATCGATCGGCGCGAAAGCCGCCGTCTTTTCCGTCGTCTTCGCGGCAACTGCCGTCATTGCGTGGGCGAACGCCCGGCTGGCACTTTTTCTTGTCCGACGGCGGCGAGGCGGGCTTCCCGTCGGCTTCGACTGGAAGCTCGCGGCCACTGCGGTGCCGCCCGATCCGTTCGAATTCATGCGCGATCGGTTGCCATGGCGCCTTGCCATCGCTGGCGGCGCCGGATTCCTCGCTCTGCTTGTTGCATGGGAGGAGGTCGGCAACTGGAGCATCATTCTGCAGTTCCTCTATCAGGTGCCATATGGCGCGAATGATCCGCTGTATGACAAAGATATTGGATTCTATCTGTTCTCTCTGCCCGCCTATATCGCCATCAAGAATTGGGCATTGCTAACGCTGTTCATGAGCGCACTTCTCGCCGCAGTGATCTATTGGCTGCATGGTCAGATCGAATACCAGGTCCAGCGGTGGTCGATATCACCGACAGCGGTTGCTCACGGCTCGGCGCTGCTCGGCTTGCTCTTTGCGGTGAAGGCATGGTCCTACGGACTCGACCGTTATTTGCTGCTCTACGGAGACAATGGCGTAGTGGTTGGCGCGAGCTACACCGATGTCCACGTTCAGCTACCCGTTCTCTGGTTGCTGATCGGGCTTTCGATCGTCGCGGCATGCGCCGCGTGGGCGAACCTGTGGGCGCGTACCTACTGGCTCCCCACTGCCGCGATGTTGCTCGTCTTCGGGGGCGCCTTCCTGCTGTCCGGCGTGATCCCGACGCTGTTTCAGCGGTTCTACGTGAAACCGAACGAACTGGAACTGGAGCGGCCCTACATCGAGCGCAGCATCCGTCTGACCAGGGAAGCCTATAATCTCGACAAGATCGCCGCCAAGCCCTTTCCTGCCGAACAGGACCTTACCTTCGCGACACTCGAAGCCAACAAGGCGACCATCGAGAACATCAGATTGTGGGACGGGCAGCCGCTAGCCGATACCTACGCCCAGCTGCAGGAGATACGCACTTACTACAAATTAAGTGACCTGGATGTCGACCGCTACTGGCTTCGCGGCACCTACCAGAGCGTGATGCTGTCGGCACGCGAGCTCAGATCCTCACTGCTACCGCCGAACGCCCAGACGTGGGTCAACCTCCACCTGCTGTTCACCCACGGCAATGGAGCGGTGATGAGCCCGGTAATGCACAAGAGCGCTGAAGGGCTTCCGCTGCTTTACCTGCGGGATATTCCTCCCGTTGCGGACGGAGGCCCCGAAATCCGCGAACCGCGCATTTATTATGGACAAGAGGAGAGCCACTACGTTGTCGTCAGGACGACCACGCCGGAATTCGACTATCCGAAGGGGAGTGAAAACGCATACACGGTCTACGACGGTGCCGGTGGCGTACCGCTGACGGGTATGGTGCGAAAAATCATCTTCGCTCACCACTTCAACGACATGAACCTGCTGCTCTCCAGCTACATCACCGACGACAGCCGGATCATGATCCGGCGCAATATCGGGGAACGGCTACGCACGATCGCCCCGTTCCTCAGCCTCGACCACGATCCCTATCTGGTCATCAGCGAGGGGCGGATGTTCTGGATCCAGGATGCCTATACAACGAGTAACTATTTTCCCTCTGCGCAGCCCGCGCCCGGCCGCAATCTGAACTACATCCGCAATTCCGTGAAGGCCGTCATCGACGCCTATAACGGCAGTGTCGACTTTTATCTGATGGACCAGGCGGACCCGATCGTAGCCACCTACCAGCGAATCTTTCCGGGGCTATTCAAGCCGTTTGCGGCAATGCCGTCCGATCTGCAAAAGCACATTCGCTATCCCGAGGACCTCTTCCTGATTCAGGCGCAGCTTTACCAGACCTATCACATGGCATCTGCCGACGTTTTCTATAACCGGGAGGATCTTTGGCAGTTTCCGCGCCAGCCGGCCGGCGACGGCGTCGCGCCGATGGTCCCTTACTACATTGTGATGCGGCTGCCCGGAGAAACCCAGGCCGAGTTCTTTATCATGATCCCCATGGTGCCAAGCCGACGCGACAACATGATCGCATGGCTGGCAGCGCGCTGCGACGCTCCAGACTATGGAAAATTGATCGTCTACGAATTTCCCAAGGAGAAGCTCGTCTACGGACCGTTCCAGATCGAGGCGCGCATTCATCAGAACACGGAGATCTCCCAGCAAATATCGTTGTGGAACCAGATGGGTTCACGGGTGATCCGCGGAAACCTGCTGGTGATCCCGATCGAGAATTCGATCCTGTACGTATCGCCGCTGTACCTGCGCGCGGTCCACGGACACTTGCCGGAGCTCAAGCGCGTGATCGCCGCCTACGGCGAGCATGTCGTCATGAAAGAGACGCTTGCCGAGGCCTTGTCCGCGCTTTTCATCGAAACTAACGCGTCGCCGACATCGCTGAGTGCTGCGACGGAAATGCCACGTGCGAGCCCTGCGGAAAACAGGGCGCAGGAGGCGCTTGATCGCTATAACGAGGCAATGAAGCTGTTGAGGTCTGGGGATTGGGCAGGCTTCGGCACGCAGATTGACGCGATGCGCGGTCTTTTGGAGAAAATGAGCCGGGAATCAGCCGGACACTGACCAACGCCGGCTGATTGTCATTCGACAAAGAGATGCGCGTTCCCGCGACCAAGATTCCAGGTGCATCCCGAGCAAGGTTCAAGCCCAAAGCGATTGGCACTTGCTGGGGAAGGTGCCTCTGTGCAAGACGGTTACTCTCCGAAGTGTGATAAGAGGAATCTCCCTGTGACAGCCTCTCTTGATGGCGAAATTCGCGATGGTCGTCATCATATGCGGGTCCGCGTTTATTTCGAAGATACTGACGCCGGCCAGATTGTTTATCACGCGAATTTTTTGCGCTTCATGGAGCGCGGCAGAACGAATTACTTGCGTTTGCTCGGAACGAGTCAACAAGAGCTGCTGAAAGAAGCGCGAGAGGATGCGCCCGGCTTTGCCTTCGTTGTTCGTTCGATGAAAATTGAATTTCTAAAACCGGCAGTCCTGGACGATCTGCTTGACGTCGTCACGGTTCCACAAGAGGTGAGGGGTGCCTCGATCATGCTGGGTCAGGAAGTGCGCCGCGGCGATGAGTTGCTGCTTGAGGCCAAGGTCAAGGTGGCCTTCGTGTCCGGCGGCCGCGCCAAGCCGATCCCGAAAGCGCTGCGGATTGCCATGAAGGCCGATCAGATTTAGCAATCGCCCCATAGGTGAAACGGCATCGACTCCGCATGCAGCAGGGCTACAATCCCGGCATATCGCAAAGCTGAGGGTCCCATGTCGCGTCCACCGTTTCCGCCCTTCACCCGAGAAACCGCCGCCCAGAAGGCCCGCATGGCCGAGGACGCCTGGAATTCACGCGATCCGGTGAAAGTGTCGCTGGCCTATACCGAGGACAGCGTCTGGCGCAATCGCGGCGAGTTCTTTCAGGGGCGCCCGGCGATCGTCGAATTCCTCACCCGTAAATGGGCGAAGGAGCACGAATATCGGCTGATCAAGGATTTGTGGGCGTTCGACGACAATCACATTGCCGTGCGCTTTCAATATGAATGGCATGACGACGCCGGCAACTGGCATCGCTCCTATGGCAATGAGCAATGGGAGTTTGACGAGGCCGGCCTGATGCGCCGCCGCGAGGCGAGCATCAACGACGTTGCGATTGCCGAGAAGGATCGCCGTTTCCTGTGGCCGGCGCCGGGGCCGCGTCCGGCCGATGTGCCGGGTCTCGGCACCGACCCGTTCTAACTAAAGCGAGCCGCTATCGACCACGAATTCGACGCGCTCGGCGACGAAGCGCGAATGCGTAGCGCTTAGCGGCGTGCCGTCGGCATCCACATCGATGGAGTCGACAATCAAGATCGGGCGCCCGAGGGCGACACCAAGCCGTGTCGCATCGGTCGCGTCGATGATCCCCGCGGTGACCTTGGTCGAGGCGCGGCGATAGTCCTTGATGCCGTAATGCGCCAGGGCCTTGGTCATCGAGCGCACGCGCTCATAGACCTTGCCGAAATCGGGAAAGCGTTCGGCCGACAGCCAGTTGGTGCCGACGCAGATCGGCGTCTTGTCCGCCAACCGCAAGGCTTCAATGCGGATCAGCGGAGCGCCGGCTTTGAGGCCAAGCTGCCTCGCGAGATCGCGTGTTGCCACATCGTCCCAGGCTCCGATCAATTGCGCTTGCGGCTCGCGCCCGCCGGCACCGGCAATTTCCGAGAAGCGCGTGCGTGATCGCAGGGGATATGCAAGCTTTGGCGATTCCACATAGGTGCCGCTGCCGCGCTCGGCGCGCACCAGGCCGCGTTCGGCCAGGGTCGCGAGGGCGCGGCGCACGGTGTGGCGATTGACGCGGTAGATGTCAGCCAGTTCAGTCTCGCCGGGCAGCTTTTCGCCAGCACCATAGCGGCCATCTGCAATGCCGCGCTCGATGCCGTCGGCCACATGCCGCCAAAGTGCCACGCCTGTTGGCTTGTCCTGAATGGTCACAAAATCGGTCCCGGAATGATGTCGACCACGCATTAGCGAAAAATCGTGCCGCTGTCACGAAACGGTCATTGCCTCCGCCTATAAAGTTGTCTAGTAAATCATACAACTTGTTGAGTGACGGTGACATGACTTCATCCTCCCTGAACCACCAGCAGGCCCGGCGCCGTGAGGCGATGGGGGTGCTTGGGCACTGCGCCACGGCGGATATCGCCGGATATCTCGATGCTGTGGCTGTTCCCGCCCATGAACATCTGCGTCAGCCGGAAAACGGCCTGGTGATGCTGCGTGGCCGGATCGGCGGCGATGGCGCGCCATTCAATCTCGGCGAGGCGACCGTGTCGCGTGCCGCTGTACGGTTGGCATCAGGCGAGGTTGGCTTCGGCTACACGCTGGGCCGTGACGGGGCGAAGGCGCAGCTGATCGCACTTTGCGACGCACTCATCCAGACCCGTGAATTCTCGGATGCTATCGAGACCAAAGTGCTGACGCCGCTGCGTGCGCGCGTCGTCGCCGATGTCAAGCGGAAGGCCGCAGAGACGGCAGCGACCAAGGTCGATTTCTACACACTCGTGCGCGGGGAGGGCTGATCATGACGACAGTTGCGGAAATGCCAGCCGGTTTCGCGGATAAGGTCCTCGCGGCGCAATCGACCTTCCGTTCGGTGATGGATGCGATGGCGCGTCCGGGTACCGTGCAGCGCATTCAGGCTGTTTCGGGTGTGCCCGCGCCAATGATGCGCGGCGCGGCGGCCATCGCGCTGACGCTGTTCGATCAGGACACGCCGGTCTGGCTCGATAGCAAGTTGGCGGCGACGATGGATGTTGCCAAGTGGATTAAGTTTCACACCAGCGCGCCGGTCATCGCTGATCCCGCCGTGTGTGCCTTCGCCGTGGTGGCTGATGCTGCCGCGCTACCGTCCTTCGAGCACTTTGCCTTCGGCACCGGCGAATATCCGGATCGCTCCACCACCATCATCCTGCAGGTTGCGAGCCTGACCGAAGGCCCGGCTTATGAGCTGCGCGGTCCGGGTATTGACGGCGCCACGATCCTGCGCGCCGCAATCGGCGTGCCGGATCTGCTGGATCGTCTCGCGCTGAATGCCTCGCTGTTTCCCCGCGGCATCGATCTCGTGCTGGTCTCCGGCGAATCCATCGTCGCGCTGCCGCGCGCCACGCGCCTTGTTGCGAAGGAGGGCTGAGCATGTATGTCGCCGTCAAGGGTGGCGAACGCGCCATCGAGAATGCGCATCGTCTGCTGGCTCATGAACGCCGCGGCGATCGCGACGTGCCGGAAGTATCGGTGGCGCAGATTTCCAATCAGCTCGGCCTCGCGGTCGATCGCGTAATGACCGAAGGCTCGCTCTATGACCGCGAGCTCGCTGCGCTGGCCATCAAGCAGGCGCGCGGCGACATGATCGAGGCGATCTTCCTGCTGCGCGCCTTCCGCGCGACGCTGCCGCGGTTCGGTTCGAGTGAGCCCGTCGATACGTCGCAGATGCAGGTGCGTCGCCGCGTCTCCTCGACCTTCAAGGACATGCCGGGCGGCCAGGTGCTCGGCTCGACCTTCGACTATACGCATCGTTTGCTCGATCCGGTGCTGACCGGCGAATCCTCGCCCGAGCAGCCGGCCATGACCGATGCAGAGCCGGGCGTGATGCCGCGCGTCACCGATATTCTTGGCCGCGACGGCCTGATTGAAACGTCGCCCATCGAAGATCCCGAGAAGCCGGTCGGCGATCTCACGCGCGATGCGCTGAGCTTCCCGGCAGACCGCGATCTGCGCCTTCAGAATCTTGCACGGGCCGATGAAGGGTTTCTTCTGTCGCTCGGCTATTCATCGCAGCGCGGCTATGGCCGCAACCATCCTTTCGCCGGTGAAATCCGCCTCGGCGAGGTCGAGGTTGAATTCATGGCCGAGGATGTTGGCTTCGCGGTGCCGCTGGGGTCGATCACGCTGACCGAATGCCAGATGGTCAATCAGTTCAAGGGCTCAGATACCGAGGCGCCGTGTTTCACGCGCGGCTATGGCCTCGCTTTCGGCCAGAGCGAACGCAAGGTGATGTCGATGGCGTTGGTCGACCGCACGCTGCGCGCGCGCGAGCTTGGCGAGGACATCAAGGCGCCGGCACAGGACGAGGAATTCGTCATGTCGCATTCCGACAATGTGCAGGCGACCGGCTTCGTCGAGCATCTGAAGCTGCCGCATTATGTCGACTTCCAGTCCGAGCTCGGCTTGCTCCGCAAGCTGCGCAAGGAATTCGCCGACGCCAACGAGACGCCCGTTGCTCTTCAGGAGGCCGCGGAATGAACGCGCCGACATATAACTTCGCTTATCTGGACGAGCAGACCAAGCGAATGATCCGCCGCGCCATTCTCAAGGCGATCGCGATCCCCGGCTATCAGGTGCCGTTCGCCAGCAGGGAAATGCCGATGCCCTATGGCTGGGGCACCGGCGGCGTGCAGGTCACGGCGGCGATTCTCGGCCCCGTCGACAAGCTCAAGGTGATCGACCAGGGCTCTGACGACACCACCAACGCGATCTCGATCCGTAAATTCTTCGAGAAAACTGCCGGCGTTGCCGTGACCACGAGCACGGGCGATGCGACTGTGATCCAGACACGGCATCGCATTCCCGAAGCGACGCTGCAGGCGCATCAGGTGCTGGTCTATCAGGTGCCGATCCCCGAGCCGCTGCGCTTCCTCGAGCCGCGTGAGACCGAAACACGGCGCATGCATGCACTCGCCGAGTACGGGCTGATGCACGTGAAGCTCTATGAAGACATCGCCCGCTTCGGCCATATCGCCACGTCCTATGCCTATCCGGTGAAGGTCAATGCGCGTTACGTGATGGACCCATCGCCGACGCCGAAATTCGACAATCCGAAGATGGACAACTGCGCGGCGCTGCAACTGTTCGGTGCCGGCCGCGAGAAGCGCATCTATGCGATCCCGCCTTACACGTCGGTGGTGTCGCTGGATTTCGAGGATCATCCATTCAAGCCCTACAAGCACAAGGCCTGCTGTGCACTGTGCAACGCCGAGGATAGCTATCTCGACGAGATCGTCACCGACAACAAGGGCAGCCGGATGTTCGTCTGCTCCGACACCGATTATTGCGAAACGCGGCAATCACAGGGGCATCGCGGCTGCGAGAATGCTGCGCCCTATGCGGAGAGCGCAAATGCTTGATGTGACAGCTAATTCAACTGCACCGGGAGGGCGCGCGGCTGCGAGTGACGAGCCGTTGCTCGTTGCGGCAAACCTGGGAAAATCTTATGGCCGTCTTGCGGCATGCCGCGACGTGTCCTTCGAACTCTATTCCGGCGAGGTGCTGGCTATCGTCGGCGAGTCCGGGTCCGGCAAATCGACACTGCTGCAGATCCTCTCCGCCCAGTTAGCGCCGACCACCGGCAGCGTCTCCTACCGGATGCGCGACGGCGTGACCCGCGATCTCGCGGCGATGGGCGAAGCCGAGCGGCGCTTCCTGTTTCGCACCGACTGGGGCTTTGTGCATCAGGACCCGGCGATGGGGCTGCGCATGGCCGTCTCCGCCGGCGCCAATGTCGGTGAGCGGCTGATGGCCGTTGGCCATAACCATTATGGCAAGATTCGCGATACCGCGACGTCGTGGCTCGAACGCGTGGAAATTTCGCCCGAGCGTATCGACGATGCGCCGCGGACCTATTCCGGCGGCATGCGGCAGCGTCTGCAGATCGCGCGCAATCTCGTCACCGAACCGCGTCTCATCTTCATGGACGAACCGACTGGTGGCTTGGACGTATCGGTGCAGGCGCGTTTGCTAGATATGATGCGCACGCTGGTCAGCGAGCTCGGCCTTAGCGCGATCGTTGTGACGCATGATCTCGCGGTGGCGCGGTTGCTGTCGCATCGCGTGATGGTGATGCAGGGAGGTCGCGTGATCGAAACGGGGCTCACCGATCAGGTGCTCGACGATCCCAGAGAGCCCTATACGCAATTGCTCGTTTCCTCAATCCTGCCGGCGTGAGGTCCACATGATTCCGATGATCGATATCCGCAACGCCGAAAAGACCTTCGTGATGCACCTGCAGGACGGCATTCGCCTGCCGGTGGTGCGCAACGTCTCGTTCCATGTCGCGCCCGGCGAATGCGTGGTGCTGTCCGGTCCCTCGGGGGCGGGCAAGTCGTCGATCCTGAAGATGATCTTCGGCAATTATCGCTGCGACGGCGGCACCATCGGCGTGCGCCACAACGGTGACGTCATCGATATCGCCACCGCCGAGCCGCGCGAGATCCTGGGTGTGCGCCGCGACACCATCGGCTATGTCAGCCAGTTCCTGCGCGCGGTGCCGCGTGTCGCCGCCATCGATGTCGTGGCCGAGCCGCTGCTCGCTGCCGGCGTAACGCGTGAGGAGGCGCGTGCGCGTGCGGGGGCGTTGCTTAAACGTCTCAACATTCCCGAGCGGCTGTGGAAGCTGCCGCCCTCGACCTTCTCCGGCGGCGAGCAGCAACGCGTGAATATCGCGCGTGGCTTTATCTCCGATCTGCCGATCCTGTTGCTGGACGAACCGACTGCGTCGCTCGATGCCGCCAACCGAGCCGTGGTCGTTGAACTGGTCGCCGAGAAAAAACGTGCCGGCGTCGCCATGGTTGCCATTGTGCATGACGACGAAGTACGGCACTTGATCGCCGACCGGCTGGTGGACGTCGCATCCTTCGCCGCTGCTGCTGCCTGAGAAAGAGAACCATGACCGCATCATCGACCGAAACCGTCATCGGCAACGCCAGGATCGTTCTTGCCGACCGCGTCATCGACAAGGGCTGGATCGCCTTTGTCGACGGTCGCATTGCCGAGTTCGGCGAGGGAGATGCGCCGCGCGGCAGCGACGACATGCGCGGCGATCTGATCATGCCCGGCCTGATCGAATTGCACACCGATCATCTCGAAGCCCATTTCATGCCGCGGCCGAAGGTGTTCTGGGATCCCATCGCCGCCGTCGTTTCCTACGACGGCCAGCTTGCTACGTCGGGCATCACCACAGTGCTGGATTCGGTACGGGTCGGCTGCGAGGACTCAAGCCAGGGCATCGACAGCTACGCCGGCCTGCTGGTGGATTCCATTGCCTCTGCTGGCGAAGCCAGTCTCCTGCGGGTCGATCACTTCCTGCATCTGCGCTGTGAGATTCCGATGCCAACCGTCGTCGAGGAAGCGAAGGCGCTATTGGCGAAGCCGAACGTTCGGCTGATGTCGCTGATGGACCACACGCCCGGCCAGCGCCAGTTCCGCGACGAGGAGAAGCTGCGTACCTATTATCGCGGCAAGGGCGGCAAGTCCGATGCCGAGCTCGATGTGATGTTCGCGCAGCGCCTGGCTTGCCAGCAGCAATATGCGGCGGGCAATATGCGGGCGATCGTGGCGCTGGCTCACGGGCGCAATATTCCGCTGGCGAGCCATGACGACACGACGGAAGACAACGTGACCGAAGCCGTTGGAGACAAGGTCTCGGTGGCCGAATTCCCGACGACGCTGGAAGCGGCCCAAGGACTGCACAAGGCTGGCATCGGCATCCTGATGGGGGCGCCGAATGTCGTCCGCAACGGTTCGCATTCCGGCAATATCGCGGCGATCGATCTCGCCCGCGAAGGCATGCTGGATATCCTGTCGTCGGACTATGTGCCGTCGAGCCTTCTGATGGGAGCCTTGCAGCTCTCGAGCAAGGTGCCATCCATCGATCTGGCGAGCGCGATCCGCACGGTGACCAAGCGGCCCGCAGAAGCAGTCGGGCTCATGGACCGCGGCGAGATTGCGGTCGGCAAGCGCGCCGACGTGATCCGCGTCCATGTGGCGCATGAGGTACCGGTGGTGCGCAATGTCTGGCGCGAAGGACATCGGGTGGCATGACCGACACCGCGGCGATATCCGAAGCGCAAGCAGGTCGGATCGGCCCCGGCCGGTTGGTGCTGGTGGTCGGCCCGTCGGGTGCCGGCAAGGATACGCTGATCGGTCTGGCGCAGGCCGCCTGCGCGGATGACGACAGTGTGGTGTTCACGCGCCGCGTGGTGACGCGCGAGGCGTCAGAATTCGAAAATAATGCGCAGGTCACGCCGGAGGCGTTCCGTCAGGCACAGGCCAGCGGCGCTTTCGCCGTCCACTGGGAAGCGCATGGACTTTCTTATGCACTTCCGCGCTCGATCGATGATGCGCTTCGCGCCGGCCGCAATGTCGTTGCCAATATCTCACGAACGGTTATCCCGGCGCTACGTGCCGCTTATGAAGATGTCGTCGTAGTGTCGATCACGGCGCCGCCGGAAGTGCTTGCGGCGCGACTTGCGGCGCGGGGACGCTCAACCGATGGGCCGATCGGCGATCGGCTCAAGCGTAGCGTCGAGACATCAGGTGCCGACGTCACGATCAACAATATTGGTGTCGCGGAAGATCATGCGGATGACCTGATACGGGTCATCAGGGGTCAATAGTCAGGCGAACGGGAGGGCGATCATGTCAGTCATAGGAACGATCGAACAGCTCGAACAGATCTACGGCCGTTTCGATGACATTGGCGAAGCCTCCACCGCCAAGGTCGCGGACTGTGTGACGGCGCAATATCGCCGGCTGATCGAAGTGTCGCCCTTCGCGGCGCTGGCGACCACCGGCCCCGAGGGGCTGGATTGCTCGCCGCGCGGCGACCTGCCGGGCTTCGTTCGCATCCATGATGAGAAGACCCTGATGATGCCCGACCGCCGCGGTAACAACCGCGTCGACAGCCTGCGCAACATCGTGCGTGATCCGCGGATCGCGCTGCTGTTCCTGATCCCGGGCTCGGGCACGACGCTGCGCATCAATGGAGAGGCGCATCTGTCGGCGGATCCCGCATTGCTTGAATCCTTTGCGGTGACAGAGAAGGCGCCCCGCACGGTGATCGTGATGACGGTCGGAGAGATCTATTTCCAATGCGCCCGCGCCATCGTGCGGTCCGATCTCTGGAACCCTGATAAACGCGTCGATCCGAAGACCCTGCCGACGCCCGGCGAGATCCTGGCGGAGATGAGCGAGCGCCGGGTCGGCGGTCCGGAATACGATCGGCAATGGCCGGAAAGGGCGCGCCAGACCATGTGGTGAGGGGGCGAATCTGGGGGTGATTTTTGCAGTGCGTTTCTGTCGCCTGCCGCGACTCCGTAGGCCCCTTAATCTAAGTATTTTGCGCTTGCGAGGGTCCTGAAACCCTGCCGTACAAGTCGAATCGGGGTTTGATGGTCAAAAAACATCATTTTTCCCGGCAAAATCTGTGAAAATTTCATTGAGCACGGGTTTTTTCCCGTAATTCCTCATAGTGTCTGTCTCACCGAATCACGGCAAACCAAAAGGTGCAAAATGGCAGACCAAATGACGAAGTCGCAGCTCATCGAGAAAATCGCTGAGACCACTGAGCTCTCGAAGAAGGACGTCAAGGGCGTTATCGAGACCATGGCGACCCTCGGCTATAAAGAGCTGAAGAAGAGCGGCGTATTCCTCGTTCCCGGCTTCGCCAAGTTCGTCGTCATCAAGAAGCCCGCCACCAAGGCACGCAAGGGCACCAACCCCTTCACCGGCGAAGCAATGACCTTCAAGGCCAAGCCGGCCCGCAAGATCGTGCGCGCTCGCCCGGTCAAGGCTGCGAAGGACGCGGTCTAAGCAGACCCTCGGCGCGGTCGCCCATGAGGTGACCGCAGCCGACCAGAATTGAGGACGGCGCGGCATTCCCTGGGGATGCCGCGCCGTTTTCGTTTGGGGGAGTGCCTTACCTCTCCCCGTTTGCGGGGAGAGGTCGACTGCAACGCGCGAAGCGCGTGGAAGTCGGGTGAGGGGGCTCTCCATTCGCTCCGCGCCTGCGGAGGCTCCCCCTCATCCGTCGTCGCTTCGCGACGCCACCTTCTCCCCGCAGGCGGGGAGAAGGCAGTTAGCGCGGCTCTAATCGTTCACGCGCTTCTTGTAGGCGACCGGGTCCATATCCCTGATATCGACGCTGAGGCTTTTGGTGTGCGGCAGCAGCAAAACCATTGCCGCGCGCAACGCCTCGCTCACGGCGACTTTCTGCTCGGGTGTGCGGCCCTCCAGCATCGAGACCGACAGGTGGCAGAAGCCTTCGGCCCGGCCGGCCATCAGGTGATGCGCATACGGGATCGCGCGCACCTTGATGTCGGCGGCCTTCATTACCCCGGTGGCGGCGCCGGCATTGTGCAACGCCTGCATCAGGCTGGCGACGTCGAGTGCGTCGCCATGGCCCTCGGTGGAGTGTTCGATGACGATATGGGGCATGAGACGACAATTCCTGGTGCGTGTTCAATCTCGGACCTCATGGTGAGGAGGCGCCACTTGGCGCCGTCTCGAACCACGAGTGTAGGGCTCCTCATCCTTCGAGACGCGGCCAAGTGGCCGCTCCTCAGGATGAGGGGACAGCGTTAAAGAAGCAGCGGCTTCACCGAATCCGCGGCATCGCGCAGCAGCGGCAGGAAGCGGTCGATCATTTCCCCGGTGGAGACGCGGTCCACATGGGCGCCCATATTGATGGCGGCGACGATGGCGCCATCGTAGCGCCGCACGGGCACGGAGATTGAGCGGAAGCCCGGTTCGGCCTCGCGGTCGACCAGCGAATAGCCTTTCTCGCGGTCGGTGATGATGGTGGCCTTCAGCAGTTCCTTGTCGATGACCGTGAACGGCGTCATTGCCACGAGGTCCATGGCATCCAGCGTCGCGGTGAGGTCGTCGTTGGAATACTTGCCCAACATGGCGCGGCCCACCGACGAGCAGAAGGCGGGCAGCCGATAGCCGAGATCGATGCCGGCAGAGAACACGCGCGCCGGGCTGGCGCGCGCGACGAAGATCACCTCGTGGCCCTCGAGCACGGCGAGTGAAGAAATCTCCTGCGCGTCGCTGGAAATGCTGTCGAGCACCGGCTGCAGGATGGTGACGACCTGATTGGACGTCATGTATGAGCCGGCCAGCGCCAGGACGCGCGGTGACAGCGCGAACAGCTTGCCGTCGCTGGTCACATAGCCTTTGCGTTCCAGCGTAAACAGGATGCGGCGCGCAGTGGCACGCGGCAGCTCGGCGGCCTTGGCGACATCGCTCAGTGTCATCGGGCGGGATTGTGTGCCGAACAGTTCGAACACGCGCAAGCCGCGATCGAGGCTCTCGATGAAGTCGGTATTGCCGCGTTCGTCGTCGGGGCGCTTGATCTTGGGCATAAGCCGTGGGTCCGCCCTATTTGCCTGCTTCGAATTTTTTCAGATCGAATGACAGGTCGGCGGCCTGTTCTGGTGTCGGCGACAGTGACGCGGTGATCAGGCGACGCGCGATCATCTGGTCGCCGGGCCGGTTGATACTGTCGACGGCGGTGAGCTTGCCGTCGCGATAATAAAACACCGAGAACTTGCCATCATCCATCGACCCGCGGATCACCGCGCTGTCGGTCGGCGCGGAGAGGCCGACGATCTGCAGCTTGGCGTCATATTGATCCGACCAGAAACGCGGCACTGCGTCATAGGCTTCGGGTCTGCCGGCGAGCATCGCACCCACAGCCTTGCCCTGATCGGTGGCGTTCTGCACGGCTTCCAGCCGCACGCGGCGGCCGGCGAAGCCGTTGTGGTGATTGCTGACGTCGCCGGCCGCATAGATGTTCGGCACGCTGGTCAGGCCATGTTCGTCGACATCGATGCCATTGGTGCAGGTGATATCTGCCTGCGCGGCCAGCTCGTCATTGGCGATGCCGCCAATGCCGGCGACGATCAGGTCGGCGCGCACCCGCAGGCCGCTGGAGCAGACGACCTCATGCACCGCGCTGTTGCCTTCGATGGCAATGACGGATTCGTTGAAGCGGATGTCGAGGCCATGGGAGCGATGGCTCTCCAGAAGGAACTGCGAGATCAGCGGCGATACCGCGCGCTCCAGCAGGCGCGACTGCGCCTCGATCAGCGTCACCTTCTTGCCGGCTTTGGCAGCAGTCGATGCCACTTCGAGGCCGATGAAGCCGCCGCCGACGATGACAACATCGTTGGCTGCTTCGAGCCGCGGCTTGAGATGCAGCGCGTCATCGAGGGTGCGCAGATAGACGATGCCGTCGCGCTCATGGCCGGGCACGCTGAGCCGTCGCGCCCGTGAGCCGGTGGCGATGACGAGCTGATCGAACGGCAGGCTGTCGCCGCCGTCCAGTGCGATCCGGCCGGCCGCGCGATCGAGCCCGATGGCGCGATGGCCGAGCACCAGTTCGATGCCCTGGGTCTTGAAATAGTCCTCGCCGCGGAGGAAAAGACTGTTGTGCGCGACGTCGCCGGACAGAAATGCCTTGGACAGCGGCGGTCGCTGATAGGGCAGATGGATTTCATCGGCGACGATGCGGATGGGCGCCTGATAGCCCTTCTCGCGCGCGCTGATGCCGGCCTGGACGCCCGCGTAAGAGGCGCCGATGATCACGAGGCCGCTCACGAGCGCGCTCCCTGGGTCCGATCCACACGCGAATTCAAAGTCTTCGACATCATCAGCTCCTGAATTGCGTCCGTATATTGAACAAGTGTTCGCTCCGCGCAAGGTGATGCTTTGGGCGTGAATTGCTGCATATGCTCAGTGACGCGGCAAATCCTGCTGCAAAATTCTGCTTGCTTAGAATTAGTCCAACGCTAAAATTCGTACATAAGTTCAATAGACGAACAAAAGCGCTGCAAGAATTGACTTAGCTCAGCGGACCGAAGCGCTTCGATCCAGCCAGAGCAAACCGAGGAAGGGTCCCACGCCATGATGAGCCAAGAGCAGAACGACCTGATCACCCGTATCGGGCCCAAGGCGCCCGCGGGCAAGCTGATGCGTCAGTACTGGCAGCCGGCGGCGCTGGTCGATGAGCTCGAAGGGGATCGTCCGATCCGTCCGGTCAAATTGCTCGGCGAAGATTTTGTCCTGTTCCGCGACGAGCAGGGCCGCTACGGCCTTTTGGATCGCGACTGCCCGCATCGCGGCGCAGATCTGGCGTTCGGCCGTCTCGAAGGTGGCGGCGTGCGCTGTGCGTTTCATGGCTGGCTGTTCGACGTCGAGGGCAAGTGCCTGGAAACGCCGGCCGAACCGAAGACTTCGAAGCTCTGCGCCGGCATCAAGCAGCGTGCTTATCCCGTGGTCGAGAAGGGCGGAATCCTCTGGGCCTATCTCGGTGAAGGCGAGCCGCCGGCATTCCCGGAAATCGACTGCTTCGCCGCACCCGGTCAGTACACCTTCGCCTTCAAGGGCCTGTTCGAATGCAACTGGCTGCAGGCGCTGGAAGTCGGCATCGATCCTGCGCACGCCTCGTTCCTGCATCGCTTCTTTGAGGATGAGGACGTCAAGGCGTCTTACGGCAAGCAGTTCCGCGGCGCATCCGCCGGCACCGAACTGCCGATGACCAAGATCCTGCGCGAATATGATCGCCCGATCATCAATGTGGAATCGACCGAATACGGCCTGCGCCTGATTGCGCTGCGCGAGCTCGACGAGGAGCGTACCCATGTGCGCGTCACCAACCAGCTCTTCCCGCATGGCTTCGTCATCCCCATGAGCACGGAAATGACGATCACCCAGTGGCATGTGCCGGTGGATGACGAGAACTGCTATTGGTATGCGATCTTCACCAGCTACACGACGCCGGTCGACAAGAAGAAGATGACCGACCAGCGGCTCGAACTTTACGAGCTGCCGAACTACACCTCGCGCAAGAACAAGACCAACGACTATGGCTTCAATCCGCACGAGCAGAAGCACGAGACCTATACGGGCATGGGCGCCGACATCAACGTCCACGACCAGTGGGCAGTGGAATCCATGGGCAAGATCCAGGATCGCACCCGCGAGCATCTCGGCTCCAGCGACAAGGCGATCATCGCCTATCGCAAGCTGCTGCGGGCGGAGATCGAGAAGGTCGCCGGCGGCCAGAAGCCGATGATGTCCCTCGATGCGGACACCGCGCGCAGCATTCAGGGCCCGGGCACCATGGACGGCATCGGGCCGACCAAGGGCTGGGAAACCTACTGGATGGAAGTCGACGTCGCCCGTCGCCGTGGTGCGCCATGGATGGCAGCTGCTCCGGCCGATCAGACCGAGCCGGGGTCCAATGTCATCCACCTGCCGGCGGCAGAGTGAAGATCGATCAGAACAGCCGCGGGAGAGTGCGTTGAGTTTCGTTGAACGTCACGGTTTGTGGTCCGCGGAGCAGAAAGAAGCAGCCGTCCGGCTGCGCAGCATGGTCGAAGAGCATAAGCTCGAAGTGATCCGGCTGTCGTTTCCGGATCAGCACGGCATCCTGCGCGGCAAGACGCTGATCGCCAGCGAGGCATTGCGCTGTCTCGAAAGCGGCTGCTCGATCACCACGACCATGTTCGCCAAGGACACGTCGCACAAGACGGTGTTTCCGGTGTTCACCGCCGGTGGCGGCTTCGGCATTCCTGAAATGCAGGGCGCGGCCGACGTGTTGATGATCCCCGATCCCAGCACGTTTCGGATATTGCCCTGGGCGCCTGAGACCGGATGGGTTCTGTGCGACGTGCATTTCGCCGACGGACGTCCGGTGCCGTTCGCGACGCGCAACCTCTACAAGAAGGTGCTCGGCGATCTCGGCGCACGTGGCTATGATTTCGTCGCCGGTCTTGAAGTTGAATTTCATATCTTCAACGTCGAGAACAACCGCATGAAGCCGGAGGATGCCGGCCAGCCCGGCAATCCGCCGGAAGTCAGCCTTCTCTCGCACGGCTACAATTACCTCACCGAGCAGCGCTACGACCAGATGGAGCCGGTGCTCGAAATCATCCGGCGCGACGTGATCGCGCTTGGTCTCCCATTACGTTCGGTGGAGGTCGAATACGGCCCGAGCCAGTGCGAATTCACCTTTGCGCCGACCGTCGGCCTCACGCCCGCCGACAGCATGGTGCTGTTTCGCAGCGCCGTGAAGCAGATCGCCCATCGCCACGGCTACCACGCCACGTTTATGTGCCGGCCGAAGATTCCGAACGTCGTGTCGTCTGGCTGGCATTTGCATCAGTCAATCGTATCGCGTGCAACCGGCGCAAACGCGTTCATGCCGACCGACGGCACGCAGCCGCTGTCATCGTTCGGGCAAGGCTATCTCGCAGGTCTTCTCGCGCATGCGCGCGCGGCGACCGTGTTCACGACGCCGACCATCAACGGCTACAAGCGTTATCGCTCCTATTCGCTGGCGCCGGATCGGGCGATCTGGGGCCGCGACAATCGTGGCGCGATGCTGCGCGTCCTCGGCGGTGCCGGCGATTCCGCGACGCGTATCGAAAATCGCGTCGGCGAACCCGCCGCCAATCCCTATCTCTATATGTCGTCGCAGATCCTGTCGGGTCTCGACGGCGTCGATCGCAAGCTCGATCCAGGGCCATCAGCCGATACGCCTTACGAGACCAATGCCGATCTGCTGCCAAAGTCGCTGCGCGAGGCGACCTTCGCGCTCAAGGAAGATCCTTTCTTCCGCGAGAAGATGGGCGCGACGATGGTTGACTATTATACGCATATCAAGAATGCCGAGATCGATCGCTTCCAGGCGGAAGTCTCCGACTGGGAGCAGCGCGAATATTTCGAGATGTTCTGACGCGTCATTTCGGCGCGCTGATGCCGGATCAAACGGGCCATCTCGGCACGTTTATTGAATACAGGTTTGCCGAATAGTTTTCTTAACTTTCCAACGGGGACAACCGCAAATGAACAGACGCAGCCAATCCATTCTTGCACTGGCCGTTCTCGGCCTGATGACCGGCACGGCCTCCGCCGACACCATCAAGGTCGGCGTGATCGGCACCATGTCGGGTCCTTACGCGCTGTTTGGCAAGAACTTCAAGATGGGCATCGACGCCTGGGTCGCCGAGCATGGCACCAAAGCAGGCAAGCATGATGTCGAATTCATCTATCGCGATGAAGAGAGCCCGAATCCCGCCAAGTCGAAGGCGCTGGCGCAGGAGCTGCTGGTCAAGGACAAGGTGCAATATCTCGCTGGCGTCTACTTCACGCCGAATGCGATGGCCATCGCGCCGCTGCTGGAAGAATCCAGGACGCCGCTGATCGTAATGAATGCGGCGACCTCGTCGATCGTCGAGAAGAGCCCCTATATCGTCCGTACCTCCTTCACGATGTGGCAGAATACCGTGCCTGCCGCGAAAATTGCGTTGAAGAACGGCGCCAAGAAGGTGGCCATCGCGGTCAGCGATTACGGTCCGGGTGTCGATGCTGAAGCGGCATTCAAGAAGACGTTCGAAGGTGAGGGCGGCGTAGTGGTCGAAGCGGTTCGCATTCCGCTCGCCACCACCGACTTCAGCCCGATCATGCAGCGCATCAAGGATTCCGGCGCGGACACCATCTTCACCTTCCTGCCATCCGGCCCGCCGACGTTGGGTTTCGTCAAGGCCTATATCGACAACGGGTTGAAGGCCGGCGGAGTCAAGCTGATGTCGACCGGTGACGTCGTGACCGAGCCGGATCTGCCGAACATTGGCGATGCCGGCATCGGTATCCTCTCGACCTATCACTATTCAGTGTCGCACGACTCCAAGGAAAACGCGGCCTTCCTTGCCACCATCAAGAAGGGCGGCGGCAACCTCGACGAAGTCACCATGACGTCGGTCGCGGCCTATGACGGCGCGCGCCTGATCTACAAGATGATCGAGGCCACTGACGGCAAGCGCGATGCCGCCAAGGCGGTCGATGCCGTCAAGGACATGAAGTGGGTCTCGCCGCGCGGTCCGGTGTCGATCGATCCGACCACGCGTCATATTCGCCAGAACGTCTATCTGCGCAGTGTGGAGAAGGTGGACGGCAAGCTGATCAACAAGGAGAGCCAGACCTTCGCCGATCAGCCGGACTGGGCGCTGAGCACGAAGTGACGGCAGAGCCGTCATTCCGGGGCGCGAGCGCCACTTGGCGATCGCGAACCCGGAATCTGGCGATGTTTATCACCACACCGGGATTCCGGGTCTGTCCTTCCGGCGGCTTTGCCGCCTACAAGACATCCCGGAATGACAGCCTCTTGATCGATCATCGCCGAAGATTTCCAACTTGATGACCAAGTCCGCTCCATCGCTTCTGCTCACCAATGCCCGCATCTATCGTTCTGCCTGGGATGATACCCCCGCGGACAGCATCGTCGTCAGCGATGGCAAGGTGGTCTGGATTGGTGCAGCGGATGTTGCGCCATCCGCCGACGAGACGATCGATCTCGCGGGCGCCACCGTCATTCCCGGCCTGACCGATGCGCATATCCATCTGTTCGCGATTGCGCATGCGCGCTTGCAGGTGCCGGTGACGCCGCGTGACGCGCCCACGATATCCGATGTGCTTGATTTGCTGGTTGTGCGTGCGCGCGCCATTCCCTGTGATAAATGGGTCTACGGTGCGGGCCTCGATGAGAACGGGCTGGCGGAGCATCGGCTGCCGACACGGGCCGAGATCGACGTCATCATTCCTGATCATCCGGTGCTGATCCGCCGCTTCTGCGGTCATGTTGCCGTCGTCAACAGTGCCGCGCTGCGACTGCTGGGCATCGACGATGCCACTGCCGACCCGGAAGGCGGGACGTTCGGGCGCTCCGAGGATGGCCGACTGGACGGCAGCGCCAAAGAAAGCGCAGCCGAACTGATATTCCGTGCTGCGCCGCCGATGGATCGCAATGAGCTCACCGCGGCTCTGCGCGCGACAATTGCCGATAGCGCCAGGTTAGGTCTTGTCGCTGTCGTAGAAGCCGCGGTCGGATTCACCGTCGGCTTCGATGATGAATTCGCTATCTGGAACGAGATCCGCGCAAATGGCGATGTGCTGCCAATGCGGCTCGGCTTCATGAACCAGCTCGACCCGGCTGAAGCGGCGGCGCGTGGGCTGGTGCCGACGCAAGACGCCGACTGGCAGTCGATGACGCTGAAATATTTCGCCGATGGCATTGTCGGCGCGCGAACTTCGGCGGTGAGCGAGGATTTCTTCGATACGCCGTCCCGCGGCATGTTCATGCGCGATACAACCGACCTGCAGCGCGTGATCGCCGAGGCACATGAGGACGGCTGGCAAGTCGCCGTTCATTGTACCGGCGATCGCGGTATCGACTGCATCATTGAAGCCTATGAGAAGGCGCAGGCAGCGTATCCCCGCGCCGATGCCCGGCATCGCATCGAACATTACTTCGTGCCGCCCGCCGGTGGGCTGGCGCGGATGAAGGCATTGGGCGCGCTCGTCGTCACCCAACCAAGTTTCCTCACCCGGATGCGGCGCTCGATTACCGGTGCTTTCGGTCCGCGCGCCGATTGTTGCTATCCGGGCCGCTCGGTGATCGACGCGGGCGTCACTTACATCGCCAGCTCAGATGCGCCGACCGGGTCGTGGTCTCCGTGGGATGGCATCGCCGATGCGGTGAGCCGCGCCTCGGACAGCGGTGCGCCGATCGGGCAGGGTGAAGCCATCAGCGTCCGCGAAGCCATTCACAGCTATACGGTCGGCGGCGCCATCGCGATGAGGCAGGAAGACTGGCGCGGCACGCTGATGCCGGGTATGGCGGCCGATCTGATCGCCCTTGATCGCAATCCCTTCGCCGCCGACTGCCTCCCTCTGAAAGAGACCAAGGTGTTGCTCACCATAGTGCGCGGCGCCGTCGTCCATGACGCCATGCCGCAGTTTCCGGAATGGCGCTCGGGCGCTGCTTCGGCATAGGATCAATCATGCGTACCGTCTTCAGCATCATGACCGACGCCGTCGCCTACGGGATGGTGCTGTTCATCATTTCCATCGGCCTGTCCATCATGATGGGGCTGATGCGCGTCGTGAACCTCGCCCATGGTGCTTTCGCCATGATTGGCGGCTATCTGGCTTCCTATGCGATCCGCGACCTGCATGTGCATTACAGCGTCGCGATCCTGATGGCAGTGGTCGGCACCATCATCGTGTCGATCCCGTTTGAGATTCTGCTGTATCGCCGGATCTACCGGAAGTCCGATCCGCTGATCCAGGTGCTGATGACCATCGGCATCACGTTCTTCATCATCGGCATCGTCAATTTCATCTTCGGCCCGTCGTTGAAATCGATCCCGCTGCCGCAGACCCTCAGTGGTCCGCTCGATATCGGTTTCCGCATGCTGCCGACCCATCGCATCTTTGTCATCGCCTGCGGCGCGGTTACGGCGCTGGCGCTGTGGCTGCTGATCGAGAAGACGGAGTTCGGAATCAAGCTACGCGCCTCGGTCGATCATAGTGGTATGGCGGACGCCTTGGGCATCCGCACCGAAATCATCTATGCGGTGACCTTCGCGCTGGCGATCGGGCTCGGCGCATTCGGCGGCGTGGTCGGCGCGGAGATCCTGCCGATCGAACCGTTCTATGCACTGCGCTATATGGTGACGTTCCTCGTTGTCGTCTCTGTCGGCGGCGCAGGCTCGATCCTTGGCGCTCTGTCGGCGTCGCTCCTGCTCGGCCTCGCCGACACCACCGGCAAATATCTCGCGCCGGAGTTCGGCGACTTCTTCTTCTATCTGTCGGTGATCGTCGTCGTGTTCCTGTTTCCGCATGGCCTATTTGGCAGGTCGCACGCATGAGCGAGATCGTCGCGACCCACGTTCCGCACAAGCGCAGCATTCCCTTCGGTCAGGAGGCGGCAGGTGCGCTGAGTATCATCGTGCTCGGTGCCATCGGCTACTTTCTGTATCCGGACGATCTGGCGTTCCTGACGCGGCTGATCGGCATCGCATTCCTGGTGCTGTCGCTCGATCTGGTCACAGGTTATTGCGGCGTCGCCACCCTCGGCCATGCCGCGCAATTCGGCGTCGGCGCCTATGCCGCCGGCATTGCTTGCGTGCGTGGCATCGCCGATCCCATTGCGTTGCTGGCGATCGGTGTATTCGCGGGAACGGTCATGGGGCTGATCTCCGGTGCGCTGATCACGCGGTTTCGCGGGCTCCCACAACTGGTGCTGTCGATTGCCGTGGGGCAATTGGTCGCCGCACTTGCCAACAAGCTGTCGTGGCTGACCGGCGGCAGCGACGGCCTGTCAGGCATCACACCGGGCAAGGTGTTCGGCATCTTCAATTTCGACATGTATAGCCGCACGGCGTTTTTGTTCTCGCTGGGTGTGCTGGTCATTGTGTTCGTGCTGCTGCAGCGTTTCGTGCGCTCGCCGTTCGGTCTGATGTGCCGCGGCATCAAGGATGACGATCTGCGCGCCAAGATGATCGGCGTCTCGATCTATCCGCGCCTTGTCGTGATGTATGGCGTCGCTGGTGCTGTTGCCGGGATCGGTGGAGCGCTGACGGCGATCAGCACCGGCGTCGTCGGTCTCGATAGCGTCAGCTTCGAACGATCAGCCGAAGTTCTGGTGATGCTGGTGCTTGGCGGTGCAGGGCATCTGTGGGGCGCGCTGGCGGGGACGATCATCTTCATGATCTTCGAGCATATCGTGGCCGCCGCCAATCCGTTCCACTGGATGACGCTGGTCGGCCTGCTGCTGATCCTGATTGTGGTGTTCGCGCCGCGCGGGCTGATCGAACCGGTGCTGTCACTGGCCTCCCGCTTCAAGCGCAAGGGAGAGGCGGCATGACCAATCTCCTCGAAGCCCGCGGCGTGTCGTGCTCGTTCGGCGGTCTGCATGTGACGCGCGACGTCAATTTCAAATTGGCTGCCGGCGACCGCGTTGCGCTGATCGGCCCGAACGGTGCTGGCAAGACCACGCTGGTCAATCTGATCACCGGCGACATTGCGCCGAGCGAAGGCCAGTTCTTCATGGGCGGTGACGAGATCACCGGTCTCAGCATTCCGGATCGCGTGCGTCGCGGTCTGGTGCGCACGTTCCAGACCACGCGGCTGTTTGCCAATCTCACTGTCGCCGACAATGTCGCGCTGGCGATCATGCAGCGCAAGCGCATCACGCGGCGGTTTTTCTCGAGCTCGACGGAGCTGCCGGAGGTGCGTGCCGAGTGGAGTGAGATCCTTAGCCATCTAGGTCTCGACAGGCTGGCCTATCGCAAGGTGGTCGAGCTCGCCTATGGCCAGCAGCGCCTGATCGAGCTGGCCATCGGCCTTGCGCTGCATCCGAAGGTGCTCCTGCTCGACGAGCCCGCCGCGGGCGTGCCGCATGACGAGGCGCCCAAAATCCTTGAGGCGATCAATCGGCTGCCACCTGATATCGCCGTGTTGATGATCGAGCACGACATGGATCTGGTGTTCAAGTTCGCCAGGCGTGTGCTGGTGCTGGCGGCCGGGCGGTTGATCTTCGAGGGATCGCCTGATCAGGTCACCGCCGATCACGAAGTGCGCCGCGCGTATTTGGGGAGCTATGCCGATGCCCGCCGCGCCACTTGATATCCAGAACCTGAGCGCCGGCTATGGCCCGACGCGGATCATCGAGGGCATTTCGTTCTCGGTGAAAGCAGGTGATCGTCTCGCCGTGCTCGGCCGCAACGGCATGGGCAAGACCACGCTGCTGGCGACGCTGATGGGCCTGACGACGCGCCATGGCGGCGAGATCAGGATCGGCGACCAGGACGTCACGGCCAAGCGAACCTCGGCGCGCGCCGATCTTGGTATCGGCTATGTGCCGCAGACCCGCGACATTTTCGCCTCGCTGACGGTGGAGGAGAATCTGCGCACCGGGCTGAAGGGGCGGCCGGCGTCGGCGCTCGATGAAGCCTATGCGATGTTCCCGCGGCTACGCGAACGCCGCGGCAATTACGGCAAGCAGCTGTCAGGTGGAGAGCAGCAGATGCTGTCGATGGCCCGCACACTGTTGGGCAAGCCGTCGATCCTGTTGCTGGACGAGCCGCTGGAAGGCCTCGCGCCCGTGATCTGCGACGAGCTGATGGCATTGCTGGCGAAGCTGGCCGCCACCAATGAAGTCACCATCATTCTGGTTGAGCAGCAGATCGAGCGGGCGCTGGATTTCGCGAGCAGCGTCATGGTGATGGAGCGTGGCCGCACCAGCTGGAGCGGGGCGCCGGATGTGCTGACCGCCGACCGCGCGCTGGTCGATCGGCTGGTCGGCGTCGGCATTCACTAGACCCCGGATTGGCGCGCCGCCCGGCGCGTCAGGCCCGAAAGATCGTGATCCCCAATACCAGCAGCACGATGCAGATCACCAGGAAGATATAAAAAAGCACGCGCGCGACGTCCGCCGTGGCGGCGGAAATGCCGGTGAAGCCGAACAGGCCGGCGGCGATGGAAATCAGAAAGAAGATCAGCGCCCATTTCAGAAGGCTCATCGGGGAACTCCGGTTGCAGCAATTCCGGAACGCCGCGCTGCGAGATTTGGTTCCGGCTCGCAACCAAAGCTGCCGCACCTACCTAGCTCGCTAATGCGGCACCGGTCCGGGGGAGGCGTAACAGCCTACTAATTAGGCAGCGCAAAGGTATTGGTTAGCATTTTAAACCCGCCCTTAACCAAAACATCCCTAATGAATGGATAGTAGACCTGCTCCCCGCAGTGGATTTGTGGTTCGGGGGACAAAGGGTTCAGTATGCGTGTCGCGGTCGGTCATGGGTGGTTGCGCTGGGTGAGCACCGTTACGGCGCAGGGATGTGCGGTGCCAGCGCCCCGTAGTAAAGTCTGACGCGCATGTTCACCAAACGCGCCATCGTTACGAATACGGAAGCCGCCGATGGCGCGGCGGGCGAGAGTCCGCTGCTCAGGGTTTGGCGCAATCGTAGCCTGTTCGGCGCGGTGTTTCTCGGCGTGATGATCCTGACAGTCATTGCGCTGGTTGTGCTGCCCGTGCGCTATCTCGCCACAGGTTCGGTGATCGTCGCCGAGCAGGAGCCCAGCAACAGCAACGCCTCGGCCGCCTGGGCGCAGAAGATCGGCGATCCCGCCGACGTCGAGAGCCAGCTGCTGATTGCGCGCTCGCCGCGGGTGATGCGGCTCGCCATGCAGCAGCCGGGCGTCACGGAAGCCGCGATTGAAGAGTGTCAGAGCAGGAGCAGCAGCTCCAGCTGCGAAAAGATGAAGACCGATACGGCGGCGCTGATCGACTATGTGTCGGGAAATTTCGCTATCGGTGCTGTCGGACGTTCGCGCGTCATCAATATCTCCTACACTTCGTCGATCCCCGAAGTCGCGCAGAAGATGGCGAATGCGTTGACCAATGCGTTTCTCGACGAGCAGCGGACATCGGGTGCGAGCAGCCGCGAGGTTGCCGCGTCATATCTTTGGAAGGAAGCCAAGCAGCTGGATGCAGAGTTGCGCGATGCCGATGCCAAGATCCAGGCATTTCGCCGCAACAAGGGCCTGATGCGCGGATCGCTGGCGCCGATCAGCTCGGAGCGGCTGAGCAGTATCAGCCAGCAGCTGTCGACCGCCGAGACCGCGCGTGCCGATGCGCTCGCCCGCCTGCAGGAAATCAAGACCAATCAGGCGCGCGCTGCCGACTCGCCGTCAGTGCTGTCGAACCGTTCGATCGCCGATCTCAAGCAGCAGCTCACGGTTGTCACTGCGCAGCTCGCCAGCCAAGCCAATGTACTGGGGCCGCGGCACCCGTCGCTGCGTGCGCTGGAGCAGGAGCAGTCCGCGATCAAGGAGCGCATGGCCACGGAAGTGGCGAGCATTGCAGCTAGCGCGCAGAAGGCGTTCGACGCCAATGATGCCCTCGTGAACGCACTCAAAAAGCAGATGGATGCCGTGAAGGCTGAAGTCGGCTCGGCGACATCGGACGAAGCCTCGATCGAGAGCATGGTGCGCAGCACCGAGATCAAGCGCCAGCAATATGCCGATCTCTACAAGCGCGCCAGCGAACTCGAAACCGAGCGGCGCGTGCTCATTGGCAATACACGACTGGTCAGCCTTGCCGAACTTCCGACCAAGCCGTTTTTCCCGAAGAAAATTCCGTTCCTGGCCGCTGGCGGCACGCTCGGCCTGCTGCTCGCATTCGTCGCAGCCTTCTTCGGCGATCGCGTCAATCTTGCGGGTCTGTCCCGGCTGCGGACTGCAACTATTCGCCCGACGCGCGCAGCCGCGCCAGCGCCCACGCCGGAGCCTGTCGCCGTTGTTGCGCCAGTCGCTCCGCCGACACCTGTCCAGGCGACTGCCCCAGTGGCGCCGCGTCCCGGACCACCGCCAGCGGCGGCATTGTCATCGGAGCTGGCCGTCGTCACCGGCGCACCCATTCTGGCACGATTGCCGACCGTCAAGCGCGATCCGTCGGAATCGCCGATCGGTGCGATCCTCACGGCGCAGTCCGGCGCCTCGCTGTCGCGTGCGCTGCCGCTCGCGCTGCAGGATAGGCACTATCAGGATGCACTCCGCGATCTGGCGACGGGCCTGCTGACGTCGAACGACGCCAGGACACGCCGCAAGATTCTGGTCGCGTCGCCGACGACGGCCGAGGGCAAAACGTTTCTGACCCTGACCCTGGCGCAATATCTCGCAACGGCTGGCCGCAGCGTGCTGGTGATCGAATGCGATTTCGGCGCGCCGAAGTTCGAAACAGCCTTGGGCTTGCGCAGCAGCATGGGGCTGCAGGGAATTCTGCGCGGCGACATCACGCCGCGCGAAGCGGTGGTCCGCACCGCGACTCCCAATCTCGACGTCATTCCTGCCGGGCCGTTCTCGGCATCCGCCGAATTGCTGATGCGTAAACCGCTCGGCGATCTCCTGCTCTGGAGCCAGATCTACGACGTTGTCCTGATCGACGCGCCGTCGCCGGGCATCCAGACCGATCTGGGCGTGCTGGCCAGGCAGGTCGATGGCGTGCTGCTCTGCATGCGTTCCGGCCGCTCGTCGATCGGGCAGGCAGTGGCGACATCCAGCGCGATCCGTGTCGCGGGCGGCAGCGTCTTCGGCATTGCCGTCACGATGATGCCGGACGCCAATACGCCGAGCGGCACAGACCGGGTTTCGAATAATGCCTATGCCGGAGCGACGTGATGCCCGCTCCCAGCGTTCTGTTCGTCTGCCATACGGGCTCGATCTCCGGCGCTGAACTCGTGCTGATCGATCTCGTTCAGCCATGGGCGGGCGAGGCGGCCTTCCTGTTCGAGGATGGCCCGCTGCATCAGGCGCTTGCAGCTAAGGGCCTGAAGGTGCGTGTGTCGCGCTGGGGCGAGGGGCTCTCGGATGTCAGGCGCGACAGCTCAATCCTGAAAGCCTTTCCGCTGATTGGTCGGCTCGGGGCCATCATTGCCGAATTGACGCGCGAGGCGCGCCGCCATGACGTCATTTATGCGAACTCGCAGAAAGCCTTTGTGTTATCGGCCGTCGCCGCCACGCTGGCGCGGCGTCCGCTGATCTGGCACCTGCACGATATCATCAGCAGTGAGCATTTCGGCGCCACGCAGCGCCGCGTGCAGGTGGCGCTGGCGAATTATTGTACGGCAAAGGTGATCGTTCCTTCGCAAGCTGCTGCAGATGCCTTCATTGCCCAAGGCGGCCGCAAGCAGCTGGTCGCGATCGTGCCCAACGGTCTTGATGTGCCGCCGGACGCTAGCACGCCGCTTGAGATCAGGCGCGAGTTGAAATTGCCCGAAGGACCGCTCGTCGGCGTCTTCAGCCGCCTCGCGGCCTGGAAGGGGCAGCATATCGTGTTGCAGGCTCTCGCAAAGACGCCGGGCGTTAGCTGTATTATTGCAGGAGCTGCGCTGTTTGGCGAAGAGCCTTATGCCGAGAAGCTCAACCGGATGGTGGCGGATTTCGGTCTTGGCGATCGCGTGCATTTCCTCGGCCAGCGCGGCGACGTGCCGAGGCTGATGCGCGCCGTCGATGCGATGATCCATCCGTCGATTGATCCCGAACCCTTCGGTCGCACACTCGTCGAAGCCATGCTCGCGGATGTGCCTGTGATTGCGACGGATGCCGGTGCGGCGTCTGATATTCTCGAAGCCGGCAAGGCGGGGACGCTGGTGCCGCCAGGGGATGCCGATGCGCTGGCCGCCGCTATTGCCAAGGTCATGTCGCGCCCGCCAGAACTGGCGAGCCAGTTGCAATATGCCGAAGCGCGGGCTCGGTCGCATTACAGCGTCGATCAGATGCTGCAGACGGTTTCAAACCTGATCGGGCGAGCGGCCGCGGGAGCGCCCGTGTGACCGCACATGGCCGATCAGTTTGCAATTTGAGTTCCTGGACGGCCCCTGATCGGGCCGTAGCGGCGCGCTTATGAGCGGTGCCCGGCATTCGACGCGGAAATTTACGGCGATTCTCATCAGCGGTGCGCTGACCAGCAAGCTGCTCGGTTTCGGCCGCGAGATATTGATGGCGCAGGTGCTTGGCGCTTCGCTGGTCGCCGACGGCTTTCGTGGCGCGATTACGGCGGTGATGCTGCCGCTGGCCTTCTTGCAGAATGAAACCGTGCCCGCCGTGATGATCCCGATGCATCGGGATGCGCTGAAGGACGGCAACGGACCTCAACGCCTTGGCGCCATGACGGTGGCGATCACCGGCATCGCCGTGATCCTGATGGTCGGGCTGCAGGCGCTCGGCGAGCGGGCTGTGGACGCGCTGGTCGGAGGCTTTTCGGCTGAGGGGCGTAGCCTCACTCTCGATTTCATTCGCATCATGGCGCTGGGCATGCCGGCCTCGGCGATGATCAACGTACTGGCTGCGGGTGAAATCGCACTCGGCCGGACACGCCTGACGAATATCCGCGCCAGCATCCTGAACATCGCCGTGCTGATGGGCATCGCACTGGTCGCTGTGTCCGGCAACTTCCATACGCTGGCCTGGTCGTTCTCGGCTGCCTTCAACGCGCTCGGCGCCTGGGGGCTCTACACGATGTGGCGCGAGGGCGTGCTCAGCTTCAAGGGCCTGTCGCTGTCATCGGTGTTGGCGTCAGGCCGCGAATTCTTTCGTCGGTTGCGACCGCTGCTCGCGCTACCGGTCGCCGAACAGGCCAATGTCTGGATCGAACGCCTGCTGGCATCGCGGGTCGGGACCGGTGCAGTGGCCTCGCTGGACTATGCACGCACGCTGACCGAAAGCGCGTTGCTGCTGATCAGCCAGCCGGTCGGGCTGGCGGTGTTGTCCAGCCACCCGCCGAAGGACGTCGGCGCGCAGATCGAAGGGATCGCTCGGCCTATTCTCGCACTCGCGGTGCCGGCATCGGTCTTTCTCGCCATGTTCGCGCCGGAGATCGTGCGGCTGGTTTTTCTGCGCGGCGCCTTCAACGAGCAGGCGCTGTTCCTGACCAGTCAGGCCTTGCGCGGCATCGCGCTTGGCCTATGGGCTGCGACGCTTGGCTGGATCCTGATCCGCATCCTCAATGGCGCAGGCCGGAATTTTGCGGCCGCTGCCATCATCGTCACTGCCTATCTGGTTAATATCGTAGTTAACCTTCTCACCTCATACCTGCCCACGGCGCATGAATGGGGCACCTTGTTGCTTGGACTGGGTGAAGCCGCCCGTGGTATCGTTCTTCTGGCTGGCGTCATGATCGTCCTGGGGTCCCGGCGCAAGCTGCTCTACCTGATGTTTCTCGCGTGTTTCCCGGCAGCGCTGATGGCACTCTTCAGCTGGCAAATTCATGAGGTTCTGACGGGCCCGTGGCAGCGGCTTTTCGCCGGTGGCTTCGCCTATCTGGTCTGCCTCGCGCTGTCTGTCGCGATGCTGATGCCGGGCGTCTACATTGCGGCATTTGCGCGCGTCCGGGGGCGCTTGTGATTTTGATATGTGTTTTTGTATTAGAGAGTGCCTTGATCGTCTGAGGACTTTTCGATGAAGCACCTGTTATCCAGCGCCGCCCGACGCATGGCGTCTTCCGAAGCGCTGGTTCGCCCGATCAGCATGGCTGCCGATATGTTCATGGGCACGCGTGGCTGCCTGATGACCTTTCATCGCGGCGCCTCCGCTCGGGCCTGGGAAAAACTGCCGAACCGCGATTTCTATCTCGATACGAATTTTCTCGATCAGTTCCTGTCGCATCTGAAGCAACGCGGCTGGGATGTCGTGACGATGGAAGAAGCGATCCAGCGCTCGAAGGCTGGAAAGTCCAACGATCGCTTCGTCAACTTCTCCGTCGACGATTGCTATCGCGATACCTATGAGGAAATCGTGCCGCTGTTTCGCCGCCACAATGTGCCGGTGACGTTATTTGTCACGACCGGCATTCCTGACGGTACGCTTCCGCTATGGGCCGCAGGTCTGGAAGATACATTGCTCAACAACGATCGCGTCATTCTCGAGGATGGTGCGATCGACGTGCCAACGTCTGATGCCAAGCGTGCGGCATTCCATCGGATTGCGGATCGTTGGGATGGTCCGCAGGCATCAGCCTCTTACAAGAAGTTTTGCGAACTCAATGGTGTCGACATCGACGCGATGCACTGGAAGTACGCGATCACCTGGGAGATGCTCGAAGAGTTGCGCGACGATCCGTTGGTGGAGATCGGCGGCCACACCGTGACGCATGCCCGTATTTCGTCGTTGTCGCCGGATGGTGCACGCTTCGAACTCAAGGGCAGTCGCGACCGGTTGGTCGAGCGCCTTGGTATTCCCGCCAGGCATTTCGCATTTCCCTATGGACGTTCGGGCGATTGCGGTCCGCGCGATTTCGCGATCGCGCGCGATGCCGGTTATGCGAGTGCAGCGACAACGCGCAAGGGCCTCGTGCGCAACGGCCAGGATGCCTACAACCTGCCACGCTGCACGATCAACGGCGCGGATCGCAGTCTCGCAACTATGGAGCTCCATCTGTCTGGCCTGACGGGTGTGGCCGCGAGGATGACGGGGCGTGTCTAGCAGTCGTCGTCTCAAGGTCCTCTCGATTGCACATTCCGCCGTCAGCCGCGATGCGGGGCGTCTGCGATACTATCCACTCGTCGGGCGCGATGACGTCGATATGCATCTCGTCGTTCCGGCTACGTGGTATCAGTTCGGCCGTACGATCATTGCAGATCCGTCCGACGATCCCGGCATGACCGTACATGTGATGCCGATCCGCCTGCCGCGCGCTGGCCCGATGAGCTGGTATCTGCATTTTTATCCGGGCTTGCGGCGTCTCATCCGTGAGGTCGATCCCGATGTAATCCATCTCTGGGAAGAGCCGTGGAGCGTCGTTGCGATGCAGGCGCGCATCCTCAAGGGGCGCGCCGCGATGGTCCTGGAAGTCGATCAGAACATCCTGAAGCGCTTGCCGCCGCCGTTCGAATTCGTCCGCAAGGACGTGCTGCGGAACACCGACCATATTCTCTCGCGCAGTCCGGAGGCGACAGCAGTCGTCCGCGCGCGCGGTTATGCGGGGCCAGCGTCGCCGATCGGCTATGGCGTCGATCTCGCAACCTTCAATCAGACCGGGGCGCGCCAGGCGCCGATAGCGCCCGGGCGGGGACTACGCATCGGCTATGTCGGGCGTCTCGTCGAGGAGAAGGGTCTCGACGACGCGCTCGACGCCATGAAACGCGCCACGGCGGATGTGACATTGGCGGTCATGGGCGAAGGCCCGCATGAGCCTGCGCTGAAGCTGCGCGTCAGCGAACTGGGCCTGACCGATCGTGTCACATTCCGGGGCTGGGGCAAACCGGCCGATGTCGCGTCATTCCTGAGCGGTCTCGATGCAATGATCCTGCTGACGCGCACCACCAGCGCCGTGCGTGAGCAGTTCGGCCGGGTGATCGTCGAGGCGCAGGCTTGCGGTGTACCGGTGATAGGTTCGACGGGCGGTGCTATTCCCGATGTTGTCGGCAAGGGCGGCTGGACCATTCCCGAGCGCGATCCGGATGCGCTGGCGACACTGCTGGATCGGCTTGCTGCCGACCCGCAGCAGTTGCTGGACCGCGGCGCGGCCGCGCGCGACAACGTACTGACGCGCTTCACTTACGAGGTGGTGGCGAATGCGCTAGTGTCGGCCTGCCAGCAGGCCGACGATGCAAAGCGGGGGGCTGATCGGCCGCGCCCTTGAAGCAGGCGCTTGCGATCAGGCGCCGACCGCCATGGCGCCCGGCGCAAATTCGTTCTTCGACGCCTGCACCTGCTCCAGCAGCTCGATGTAGCGCGAACCGACATAGTCCCAGCCGTAATTCAGTGCCGTGGCATGCGCGCCTTCGCACAGCCGGGCCAGTGTCGCCGGATCGGAGAAAGCCATCGCGATCTTCTCGGCGATATCTGCGCCGTCCATCTTGATCTGATAGCCGTTTACGCCATCGACGAGATAATCTTCGATGCCGCCAACCGGCGTTGCAAAAACCGGCGTCGAGCAGGCCATGGCTTCCATGCAGACCAGCGAGAAAGTTTCATAGGCAGTCGGCAGTACAAAGGCGTCGGCCGCGGCGTAGAGGGCCGGCATATCGGTACGCGATCCCGCGAAGACCAGCCGATCGGCGGAGGTTGTCGCCAGTTTGCGATAGGGCGCGGGATTATCCGAGCCCACCACAAGCATCCAGACATCCGGGCCGAGGCGTTCGAGCGCGCCGATGGCATGCGCCAGACCCTTGCGGCGAAATTCATGACCGGCGAACAGCAGAAGCCTGGCGTTCGCGGGGATGCCGAATTCCTGACGGATCCTGAGACCGGCCGCGGTGTCGCGGGCGAAGCGATTGAGGTCGATGCCGTTGGGGATCACGCGGATGCGCGACGCTGGCACCTTGTAGATCTGTTGCAGTTCAGTTGCGACGCGCGGCGAGACCGCGACATACATGCGATAGCGCAGGCCGCCGATCATCCAGCGATCACGCAGGGCTACCCACAGATGCATGGGATTCAGCATCCATGACCAGGAGCCGGCGTTGCGCTTTTCGGCGAGGCTCTGCGCATTGACTGCGTGCACGACCAGCACGTCGCCCGTCAGGCTGTCACCGTGACTGATGATGACGGCCTTGGGATGATGATAAGCGGCGCGCGTCGCCAGCAATGTGAAGGTGGGTACAACAAAAGCGCGACCGAGATAGCGCAGGATGCCGCGCGTCTTGATGTGCGAAAGCCAGGCGCCGACGCGCTCGATCCGCGTACCTGGCGTTGCCTTGTCGCCGACGGCGCTGGCGAGAACAGTGTTGGCAATTTTGGCGCGGCTGAAGGCGCATGCGAGTTCGCTGGCCACGCTTTCAACGCCGCCGACCGAACTCAACTCCTGGACGATCTGGACGATCTCGATGGTCATGGGCCGACACTATGAAAACGGGTGAACGCCAATACCGTAGGTGCGCTGATAAGTCGCAATTTCATCAATATCCTGCTTTCGCAGGCTTTTGTCACCAGCACAACGTCTAAGATTTGACCTTCGAGATAAGGCATATCGGCGGAAACACTTGGACACAGTCGAGCAAATGCAGCCCTGCCGCGCCAAGTAGTATTCCGCTCCACCTGGAGTCGGTAGTTGGCGCCGTCGCATGCGTCTTATGGGTGCGATCCTACGTCGACGACGATCTCGTAGGCACCTTTCACCAGCGCTTGGGGCCGAATGGTGAACGGCGTCTTGAAGTGACATCTGAAACAGAGCGCGGAAATGGATGTTGTGACCCCGATTCAATATCGAGTCATGCTTAACGCGCGCTGTTCCAAATTGATCACGCAGGTTTCAAAGAGACACAGCACTGATCGAGCGTGGGACAGTTACGGCCAGGCCGCATAGGACGGGCCGTGCTGACTTGGATCAAGCCGCGCGCGACGCCGATAGGCGCCTGGCGACGCATTCTGATACTTGCGGAAGAAGCGATTAAAATAGCCGGGATCGCGGAAGCCGAGGCCATAGCCGATCTGCTCGACTGGCAGATCGAGCTGCCGCAACCGCATGCAGGCTTCGTGGATCAGGCGCTGATGCACGATGGCGCGCGGGCTGTAACCTTTCTCGCGCTTGCAATGCGCGTGCAGCTTGTCGTCAGTGACGCCGAGTGCAGCCGCATAGCGTGCGATGGGCCAGCCGTCGCGATAATGCAGTTCGACCATCTGCAGGAAATTGCCGACGAGGCGAGGGCCGTCGCCGCGCTGTGCAGCATTGTCGGTGGCTTCCTCCGAAATCACCGAGCGCCAGAGGTGGAGGCACAGCAGCAACACATGCGTCGATGTCATCGTCGCGCTGCCGCGGCCCGGCGTATTCAATTCACGCACCAGCGTGCTGCAGGATTCTGTGATGGCCGCAAAAGTCGTCGCGAGTTGCGCGCCTTCGCGCAGGACCAGCCGGTCAATGGTTCGCCGCAGATGCAGCGCCTCGGCACTGCCGGCGACGGTGCGGGTGAGGACATCGTCCGACACTGAAATCAGATAGCCTTGCGCGCCGGCTTCGACCTCCAACGTGCCCTCGTGATCGCCGGGAAGCCACAACAGGCCCGGGGACTGAATGGCAACTGTGGTGCCCCGCATCGTGGCTGTGCCGCGCCGGGTTTCGATCACCAGCAGGTGCGAGCGCCTGGCAACCGACTGCCGGATGATCCAGCTGCGCGGCGCCAGTCCGGGTGCGAATCTTTCCGCATGCAATGCCGGAAGCGGCTTCTCCGCGAAGCCGGTGGGACCTGAAACGATGTGCGCGGTCTCAAGCACTGGGACAATCCGTCGCGTGAAATAGCTCGCCTACACGGATCAATACAATCTTTCCCCGGATGCGTCCAATTCCCAGCCCCAAACGCTGGACTAGTCTCCGGCCATCGAACGCCACAAGGCGTCGGTGAAAAGAATTCGGGGAGGATAACATGGTGTCAGCAGTCAAGCGCGTTGCGGCGGGACTACTCGCAGTTGCCGGTGCGGCGGCCGTCGGATGGGGCGGCGGAGCCGAGGCCCAGACGTCTGTCAAGATCGGTTATGCCATCTCGCGCACCGGCCCCGCCGCCGGCGGCGCTGCGGTGACGACGATTCCGAACTACGAGCTGTGGGTAAAGGAAGTGAACGCCGCCGGTGGGCTCAAGCTCGGCGACAAGCGCGTCCCAATCGAGGTCGTCCAGTATGACGACCGGTCGAGCGCAGAAGAAGCCGCCAAGGCGCTGGAGCGACTGATCACCCAGGACAAGGTCGATTTCATCCTGCCGCCCTGGGGCACCGGCCTGAACCTCGCGGTTGGCCCGATCCTCAACAAGGCCGGCTATCCGCATATCGCCTCGACGGCGGTCACCGACCGCGCGCCAGAACTGGCGAAGCGCTGGCCCAACAGTTTCTGGCTGCTCGGCACCAGCGCCGATGCCGCCAAGACGCTGGTTGAGCTGCTGGTGAAGCTGCGCACCGAAGGCAAGATTGGCGATACGGTGGCGATGGCCAGCATCGCCGACGGCTTCGGCATCGATCTCTCTGGTGCGGCCAGACCCGCACTCACGGCCGCCAAGTTCAAGCTCGCCTATGACAAGACCTATCCGGTCGGCACACAGGATCTCAGCCCGATCATCAATGAGGTGAAGGCGCTGAACCCCGACGTGTTCATCGCCTTCAGCTATCCGCCGGACACGATCGCCATCACCGAACAGTCACGCATCTCCGGCTTCAATCCGAAGATCTTCTACACCGGTGTCGGCACGGCATTTCCGCTGTTCAAGCAGAAATTCGGCGCCAACGCGGAAGGCGTGATGGGCATCGGCGGCTGGAATGGCGACAGCCCGGCCATCAAGGACTATCTGGCGCGGCACAAGGCGTCGGCCGCGAATGGCGCGGAGCCGGATCGCTGGGCCAGTGCGGTCACCTATGCCGGCCTGCAGATGCTGCAGCAGGCGATCGAGCGGGTTGGCAAGGTCGATCGGGCCGCCGTCATCAAGGACTTGCAGAGCGGCACGTTCGATACCGTGATCGGCAAGGTGAAGCTCGAGAACAACATGCCGACCAAATACTGGTGGGTCGGGCAGTGGCAGGACGGCGAGTTCTACGGCGTCGGCCCGTCGGGTAACGAGGGCGCGCGTGCGCCGGTCGTGCCGAAGCCGGCATGGAAGGCGCAGTGATCGCGTCCCTCCCGTATCTGGTCTGACAGAATGACAAACGCGGTTCTCACCGGCCTCGTGCTGGGTGGCATGTACGCGCTGATCGCCATGGGGCTCACCCTGCAATATGGCGTGGCGCGGATCATGAACCTGTCCTATGGCGAGTTCCTGATCGGCGCGGCCTTTGCGTCCTACTGGCTGTTTACCGGCTGGGCGCTCAATCCGCTCGCAGGACTGGCATTTGTCATTCCGGTCAGTTTCGGCATCAGCTATCTCTTGTACCGCGTGTTGCTCACGCCGCTGGTGCGCCGCGCGCGCACCCGCGACGCCCTTGAGGTCGACAGCATTCTCGCCACCTTCGGCATGATGTTCATCGTGCAGGGCATCATGCTGACCATGTTCGGTGGTGCTTACTTCAGCTATTCGTTCCTCGCCATTCCTGTGAAGATCGTCGGCGAGGTGCTGGCACTCAATCGCCTGATTGCATTCGGGCTTGCGGTCGTGGTCGGCCTTGCGCTCTATCTGACGCTGACCCGCACACGGATCGGGACGTCCATCCGCGCCGTAGCCGTCGATCCCATCGCAGCGCAGCTTGTTGCCATCGATGTCACCAGGACATCGGCGCTGGCCTTTGCGCTCGGCGGCGCGCTGGTGGCGTCTGCCGGCGTGCTGATCAGCATGTTCCTGACCTTCAGCGCCACTTCCGGCGTGGTGTTCACCATGAAGGCGCTGATCGTGGTCGTGATGGGCGGCGTCGGCAATTTGCTGGGCTGTCTCGTCGCCGGACTGGCGCTAGGATTGAGCGAAGCGCTGGTGGCGACCTTCATCGATCCCGGCCTGACGCTTGCGGTGAATTTCGCGCTGTTCCTCGGTGTGCTGCTGGTGAAGCCGGCCGGCATTTTCGGGAGGGCGCAGCGATGAGCCGTACCCAAATGACGACTGGCGCGATCTGCCTCGCAGCCGTGGTTGCGCTCGCATTCGTCCCGATGATTGTCGATGCCTATCACCTCGCGCTCGCGATCAGTCTCCTGCAATTCACGGTGCTGGCGACGGCTTGGGGCATGTTCTCCGGCCCGACGCGCTATGTGTCGCTGGCGACCACAGCCTTCTTCGGCGTTGGTGCATACACGGTCGCTGTTCTCGGCGAACAATTGCCGTGGTCGCTGGTGCTGCTGATTGCGGCCGTGATCGGCGCGGTCATGGCCGTCATTGTCGGCTTGTCGACGCTGCGGCTGAGCGGCGTGCATTTCGTCATCTTCACCTTCGGTCTCGCCGAACTCGTGCGCCAGATCGTGGTCTGGTACGAGGTCAACAAGACCCGCGTGCTCGGGCGTTACGTCTTTGTCGATATCACCCAGAACGACATCTACTGGCAGCTGCTGGCGCTTGCCGTCATCGTGTTCGGCTCCGGCTGGCTGATCGCCCGCTCGCGCTTCGGCTTCGCACTGCGCATCATCGGCGAAGACGAGACTGTAGCACGGCATTGCGGCATCAATGTCACCATCGCCAAGGTTGCGCTGTTCACCATCACGGCCACCTTCATGACGCTGGTCGGTGCGATCATGGCGCCGCGCTTCACCTATATCGAGCCGTCGATCGCCTTCAACGCGACCATTTCGTTCGAAGTGGTGATCATGGCACTGCTCGGCGGCGCGCATCGGTTATGGGGCCCAGCGCTCGGCGCCATTCCGCTGACGCTGTTGTTCGACTTTCTGTCCGCGCGCTTTCCCAGCACATCGACCCTGATCATGGGCGTGGTGTTCCTGCTGATCGTCTATGCGCTGCCGTCGGGTGTCGTCGGCCTCTGGGAGAAGCTCAAAGCCTGGCGACCCTCAGCCTCGAACGTGCGGGGAGCACAGGCATGACCGCCAGTGCAATGCCGGTGCTTCGCATCGAAGGCCTGACCCGCGCCTTTGGCGGTCTCGTCGCCGTCAACGGAATCGACCTGACGGTGCATGCCGGCGAGATCGTCGGGCTGCTCGGTCCCAACGGCTCCGGCAAGACCACGGCGCTCAACCTGATCTCCGGCGTGCTGTCGCCGAATACGGGCGTGATCGCTTTTGCTGGCCATGACATCGCGGGATGGCCGACCCATCGCATCGCGCGACTCGGTTTGGCGCGTACGTTCCAACTGGTGCGCGTGCTCGACGGCATGACCTGCGGGGAGAATGTGGAGGCCGGGCTGGCCTTTCATCATGCGCCGCTTGCACGCGACGCGATGGCTGCGGCTGCGGCCGGCCTGCTCGCGCGGGTCGGTCTCGCCGGATTTGGCGGACGGCCCGCATCGGAGCTCACTTATATCGACCGCAAGCGGCTTGAACTGGCACGCGCGCTGGCGCTGCAGCCGCGCCTGCTGCTGCTCGACGAATGGCTCGCCGGTCTGAACCCGTCCGAATTGCTGATCGGGATCGAGCTGATCCGATCGCTCAAACAGGAGGGGCTGTCGATCCTGCTGGTCGAGCATGTGATGGATGCGATCCGTTCGCTCTGCGATCGTTGCGTGGTGATGAGCAGTGGCCGCAAGATTGCAGAAGGGCCTGTAGCTGCTGTGCTGAGCGACCCCGCGGTGATCGAAGCCTATCTGGGAGTGCCGGCGGATGCTTGAGGTCTCCAATATCAGCGTCACCTATGGCCAGCATCACGCGCTGAGCGATGCGGCGCTCCATGTCGAGCGCGGCGAGATCATTGTCATTCTCGGCGCCAATGGCGCGGGCAAGTCATCGTTGCTCAAAGCCATCGCCGGCTTGCTGCCGTCACCAGCCAAGATCGTCAAACTCGCCGGTCGTGATCTGTCCCGTCTGCCGCCTCATGAGATCGTGGAAGCCGGGCTTGCGCTGGTGCCGGAAGGTCGCGGCGTGTTCGGCGAATTGACAGTGGCCGAAAACCTGTTGCTCGGCGCCAACCCGAAGCGTGCGCGGGCGGTCGAGGCAGCGCAGCGTGCCAAGGTGATGACGCTGTTTCCGCGGCTTGGCGAACGCTTGGCGCAGACCGTGCGCACCATGAGCGGTGGCGAGCAGCAGATGGTAGCAATCGGTCGTGCGCTGATGTCGAACCCCGACATTCTTCTGCTCGACGAACCGTCGCTCGGTCTGTCGCCGTTGCTGGTGCGGGAATTGTTCGCCGCCTTGCGTAAGGTGCGCGAGACCGGCGTCGGCCTGTTGCTGGTCGAACAGAACGCACGCGAGAGTCTGGCTATCGCCGATCGCGGCTATCTGATCGAGAACGGCAAGATCACCGGCAGCGGCACCGCCGCAGCCCTGCAATCCGACGACGCCGTGCGCCGCGCCTATCTCGGCGGGCTCGCCAGCGGCGCGGCTTGAAATTCAAAGAAACATCCAACGGAGGACATCATCATGAACCAGATCAATCTGCTGCTCGAGAACCAGGATGTGCAGGCCATCGACGGCGCGACATTCGATCGTCTCAATCCGATGACCGGCGATATCGCCTCGCGCGCCGCGGCAGCCCAAATCGCCGATGCCAAGCGCGCTGCCGATGCTGCCGCCGCTGCTTTCCCTGCGTGGTCGGCGACCGGCCCGGGCGCACGCCGCGCCGTCCTGCTGAAGGCGGCCGATATCCTTGCCAGCAAGGCGCCTGATTTCATTGCCTTGATGGCGTCGGAAACCGGCGCGACTGCCGGCTGGGCCGGCTTCAATGTTCATCTCGCCTCCAACATGCTGCGCGAAGCGGCATCGATGACGACGCAGATTTCCGGCGAGGTCATTCCATCGGACAAGCCCGGCTGCATCTCGATGGCGATCCGCCAGCCCGCGGGCGTCGTGCTCAGCATCGCGCCGTGGAATGCGCCGGTCATTCTGGGCGTGCGGGCTGTGGCGTTGCCGCTGGCCTGCGGCAATACGGTAATCCTGAAGGCATCGGAAATCTGCCCGGGCACACATCGGTTGATCGGCGAGTGCCTGCGCGAGGCCGGTCTGCCGCCTGGCGTACTTAATGTGATCACCAACGCGCCGGAAGATGCGCCCGCGCTGATCGATGCACTGATCTCGCATCCCGCCGTGCGCCGGATCAACTTTACCGGTTCGACCCGCGTCGGCCGCATCATCGCAGAGACCGCCGCCAAATATCTCAAGCCAGTGCTGCTTGAACTCGGCGGCAAGGCGCCGCTGGTGGTGCTCGACGATGCTGATCTCGATGCAGCGGTGGCGGCCGCGGCCTTTGGAGCATTCATGAACCAGGGGCAGATCTGCATGTCCACCGAGCGGCTTGTTGTCGATCAGAAGATTGCCGACACCTTCGTGGCTAAGCTCGCGGCCAAGGCGGGTAGCCTAGTCGCCGGCGATCCGCGCAAGGGCGATACACCGCTCGGTTCACTGATCGGCAGGGATGCTGCGGGTCGCATGCAGGCGCTGATCAAGGACGCCGTGGGCAAGGGTGCCCGTGTTGTGGCGGGTGGCAGCGTCGATGGCACGCTGATGTCGGCTACAGTACTCGATCACGTTACCTCGACGATGCGGATCTACAATGAGGAGTCATTCGGGCCGATCGTGAGTGTCGTGCGCGTCGATGGCGTGAACGAAGCCGTGCGCGTTGCCAACGATACCGAATACGGACTATCGGCGGCGGTGTTCGGCCGCGATATCGCCCGGGCGCTGGAAGTCGCCAAGCGGATCGAGTCCGGCATTTGCCACATTAACGGCGCGACCGTGCATGACGAGGCGCAGATGCCGTTCGGCGGGGTGAAGGCGTCGGGCTACGGTCGGTTCGGCGGCAAGGCCGGCATTGCCGAATTCACCGAACTGCGCTGGATCACCATCGAGACCGGCCCGCAGCACTATCCGATCTGATCGTGTCCGTTACACGCGGCCGTCAGAAGCTGACGGCAGCGTAGGCCTTGCTGATATCTGCAGCTGCGTGCTGCAGATGCTCGCGCAACCTGATCTGGCTGGCTTTCGGCGTGCGGAATGCCGGCGTCACGAAAGAGATTGCGGCGATCACGCCACCGGAATCGCGGACGGGAACGGAGACGGCATAAACATGCGGTGTGATTTCCGCGCGCGACTCCGACCATCCCTGCTCGCGGATCACGGCGAGCTCGCGCACCAGCAGCCTGCGATGGGGTGCGAAGCCGGGATCGCGCCGAACGGCGTCGTCGAGGATTGTCTCGCATTCAGCTTCGGGCATATGCGCGAGCAGCATTTTCGGTCCGGCACCGCGGTGCAGCGGCAAGGCCGTTCCAACCTCGAAGGTCAGGCGAATGCGTGACGACGATTCGGCGCGCTCGATACACACGGCGCGATCGGCCGAGCGGCGCAGCAGGATGATGGTTTCTCCGACCTCCTGAGAGACGCGCTTCATGAAGGGGCGCGCAATGGAGGCAAGGTCGGTGCCGGCGCGGGCCGCCTGAGCCAGGCCGATGACGCGTGGCGCGAGCACGAACGAGCCGCGGCCGTCTTCGTCGATGAGGTCGGCTTCGCGCAAGATGCCAATGTACCGATAGGTCGACGACAGTGGCACCCCGATCTGTTCAGACAGGCTTTCTGCGGAATGCCTCGGACGATCGGTGGAGAAGGCCAGCAAGGCGCGAAGTATCTTTCGCGAACTGCCATCTGCAGCAGCAGGACGGTCCGTCTGGTCGACGCGTTTCGACGCAGTTGCGGCTCTCTTGATGGCCAACGGAACCTCCATTCGGTAATGCTTGCCAATGGAAACGGCAGCATGTGGATATCATTTGCGCACCAACAAACATTGCCGTGCGCGTGCCTTCTTATAAGATAAGATAGTGTTCTCAGCAATTGAGAAGTAGCAAATCAGCCCATGAAGCTTCCGCCGCTGGACTATATTTGCCCTGCTACGCTGCCCGAGGCGATCGCCGCGCTCGCGGTTCATGGCGGCAATGCCAAGGTGATCGCGGGTGGGCAGAGCCTGATGCCGATGCTTGCTTTCCGGCTGGCGGCGCCAAGCGTGCTGGTCGATATCGGACGGCTGCCAGATCTCAAAAGTATCAGTATTTCCGCTGAGGGCATCGACATTGGGGCCCTCGTGACCTGGCGGGATATCGAGCGCGATGCGCAGCTCGCACAGGCGCATCCGCTACTGGCGGCGGCCATCGCCCATGTCGCGCATTACCAGGTCCGTAACCGCGGCACCGTCGGCGGGAGCATGGCCCATGCCGATCCGGCCGCCGAAATGCCGGGCATTGCGGTGACCTGCGATGCGATGCTGACGATCGTCGGATCGACCGGGACCCGCATCTTGAGCGCAAACGAGTTCCTCACCGGCGGCCTCAGCACGGTTCTGGGGGCCGACGAAATCTTGACCAGCATACGTCTGCCGCTCTGGAAGAAGGCGCGGCGCTGGGCCTTCGAGGAACTCGCACGCCGCCGCGGAGATTTTGCGCTGGCGGGTGTTGCCGCATTCTACGACATCGACGCGCAGGGCCTGGCGCATAATGCGCATATCGGGGTGATCGGCGTTGCCGATCGTCCGATGCGGCTGCCCGGTGTCGAGGCCATCCTCGATGGTCGTCGGATCGATGCCGACGTGATTTTGCAGGCCGCGGCTGTCGCACGGGATGCGGTCGATCCCGCCGATGATATCCACGCGGAAGCCGCCTATCGCCGCGATCTTCTCGGCGTGTTGCTGGAGCGGGCGCTGGCGCGCGCAGCCAATATCACTCTGCCGGAGGCCGCATGACGTCGGCCCGTCCCGTCCATTTCACCGTCAACGGTGCCGCGGCGACCGTCACAGTCGAACCTCGCACCACGCTGGCGGATGCGCTGCGCAACGAGCTCCGCCTGACCGGCACGCATCTGGGTTGCGAGCACGGTGTCTGCGGTGCCTGCACGGTCATCGTCGATGGCGCCGCAGTGCGCGGCTGCCTGGTGCTGGCGGCGCAGGCAGAAGGACGCGAGATAACCACCGTCGAGGGTCTTGGCAGCGCCGCACATCTCAGTGCGTTGCAGCTTGCGTTCCGCAAGCATCACGCTTTGCAGTGCGGCTTCTGCACTGCCGGTATTCTCACGACGGCGCATGCATTGCTGACCGAAGAGCCGCATGCGGACGAGGACCGCATCCGCGAGGTGATTTCCGGAAACCTATGTCGCTGCACCGGTTATCTGCCGATCATCGCGGCGATCATGGAAGCCCGTATTGCCTATCGCGACGTGCAATGCGAGGCGGCGCAATGAGCGATGTCGCCAAGCTCCTGGTCGGTAGCGCAGTCGAGCGCATGGAGGATGCGCGCTTCCTGTCGGGATCCGGCAATTTCGCTGACGATCTCGCCGTCGAGGGCATGCTGCATGCGGCGATCCTGCGCAGCCCGATCGCGCATGCGCGGATTGTCGCCATCGATGCATCGGCGGCACTAGCGATGCCGGGCATTCATGCCGTGATCACGGCTCGCGACATCAGCGACACCATCCCCATCATCCCGCTGCGCCTGGCGCCGCTGCCCGAATTCGAGCCATTCCGCCAGCCCGTCATCGCAAGCGACAAGGTGCGCTATGTCGGTGAGCCCATCGCTGTCGTGATCGCCGACAGCCGCGCACTGGCCGAGGATGCGCTGGAGAGGATCGGCATCGAATTTGAAGCGCTGTCCGCAGTCACTGAGCGCGGCGCAAGTGAAACCCCGCTGTTCGACTTCGCCGAAGATAACGTTGCGCTGCGCTACGATGCCGGGTTTGGCGATGCCGATGCGGCCTTCGCGTCGGCGGACTATGTGCGCACCGAGCGCTTCAGCGTGCAGCGCCATACGGCGCTGCCCATGGAGACGCGGGGCCTCCTCGCAGAATGGAATTCATCGGCCGGTCGGCTCGTCGTCACAGGCGCGACAAAGGTTACGTTCTATAACCGCCGCGCGCTGGCGCAGATGCTGGGCCTTCGCGAGGATGATATCGATCTGATCGAGATCGATGTCGGTGGCGGCTTCGGCGTGCGCGGCGAATTCTATCCCGAGGATTTCCTGATCCCCTTCGCTGCCCGCAAAGTGGCACGCCCGGTCAAATGGATCGAGGATCGCCGCGAACATCTGATGGCGATCAATCACTCACGCGACATCGCTTGCGAATTGTCGCTCGCCTGCCGCAGCGACGGAATGATGCTGGGTTTGCGCGGCCAGGTATTCGCCGATATGGGCGCCTATATCCGCACCAATGGCGGCGTGGTGCCGGCCAAGGCGGCGCAGTTTCTGCCCGGCCCTTACCGCATTCCCCATGTCAGCGTCTCTGTCGAAGCTTTCATGACCAGCAAGACGCCGGTCGGCACCTATCGCGGGCCGGGCCGCTTCGAGGCGAATTTCTTTCGCGAGCGGCTGATCGACATGGCCGCCATGGATCTCGGCATCGACGTCGCCGAATTCCGGCGCAAGAACCTGATCACCGAACAGGAATTGCCTTATCCGATCGATGGGCTCGTGCCCTATGAGGGGCCGACCTCCTACGACACCGGCGACTATGTCGAGGTCTTCGAGTGTGCCTTGAAGGAGATAGGCTGGCACGAGAAACGTCATCTGCAGGGTAAATTGGTCGATGGCGTACGTCATGGCATCGGGCTCGGCTGTTTCGTCGAAAGCGGCGGTGCCGGCCCGAAGGAGAACGCCGAGCTCACCCTTGAGAAGGACGGCTCGTTGACGGTTGCCGTGGGATCGTCCGTGCTGGGGCAGGGATTGGAGACGGTGCTCGGCCAGATCGCATCGGATACGCTGTCGATCCCGTTCGACCGCATCCGTGTGCTGCACGGCTCGACCACGCTGCTGGATGAGGGCTTTGGCACCTATCATTCGCGTGCGGTGGTGATGGGCGGTTCGGCCGTGCTCGACGCCGCCACCCGGCTCCGCGAGAAGATCCTGCAGCAGGCGTCCAATCACTTGGGCAGGCCGAACAGCGAGTTGAAGATCATTAGTGCGAACGTCATCGCCGATAACGGCGCGTCGGTGTCGTTTGCGGCGCTCGCAGCCGGGCGCCAATTGCGGGCAGACGGCACATTCGCCAACGATGTGCGCACCTATAGCTACGGCACCCATGCGGCGCATGTCACTGTCGATCCACGCACGGGCGCGGTGAAAGTTCTCGATTACATCGCGGTCGAAGATGTCGGTCGCGCCATCAATCCGGCCATCGTGCACGGACAGGCGATCGGCGCCATCGTGCAGGGACTGGGTGGCGTTTTCCTCGATCATCTGATCTATGACGATCAGGGACAGCTCTTGAACGCTTCTCTGGCCGATTATCTGGTGCCGACCGCGAGCGACTTTCCGGTGCTGCGCGCGGTGACGCTGGAGCTGCAGCCGTCGCCGAGCAATCCGCTGGGTGCCAAGGGCGCGGGCGAGGGCGGTATCGTTGCTGTGGCCGCGGCGACGGCCAATGCGGTGGCAGCAGCGCTGGCGCCGCTCAATGTCGAGATTCATCACTTGCCGCTGACGCCGCCGCGTCTGTGGCGCCTCATCAAGAATGCGCGCGAGCGCACGACCAATGCCGCATAGGGACTGATTGTGCCGATCGATATCCATGCCCATTATGTGCCGCCGCAGCTGCTGTCCGCCATCGATGGCCGTGGCGCCTATTGCGGCGTGAGGCTGCTGCCGGCCGGGAATGGCAAGCCGCCGGCCCTTGGCTTCGATTATGGTTTCAGGGTTCGGCCGTTCTTCCCGCAACTGGTCGAGCCGGTTGAACAACGCCGTGCCAGCCTCGACCGCCAGGGTCTCGACCGGCAACTGGTCGCCACATGGCCGGATATCTACGGCTACGGTCTGGCGAAAGATGCCTGCGCGCATTGGCACCGCATGCTCAACGATACGCTGGGCGAGTGGTGCCATACGAACAACGACCGCTTTTCCTTTGTCGCATCGGTGCCGCTGGTCGATGCTGTCGACGCTGCTGCTGAACTCGATCGCGCCGTGGATCTCGGGGCGGTCGCGGTGATGGTCCCGGCCAATATCGAAGGCGTCAATATCGGAGAGAGGCCGCTCGATTCGTTCTGGGCCAAGGCGGAAGCGTTGGGACTGCCAGTCATCCTGCATCCCGTGCTGGTGGATGCCGCGCCGCGCGCCGCGAAGTTCGCCCTGACGCAGATCGCGCAATACACATTCGACACCACGCTCGGCATTGGTTCGATCATCTTCTCGGGTGTGCTCGATCGCTTCCCGGCGCTCTCGATCGTCCTCAGCCATGGCGGCGGCACATTTCCTTATCTGCTGGGTCGTTTCGATGTGATGCATGCGCGGATGGATCGCGCGGGACAGGGCGATGTCGCGCAATGCGACCCGTCGGTCTACGCATCGCGCATCGGCTATGACAGCATCGTGCATGCGCCGAAAGCGTTGCGTTTCCTCGCCGATACCGTGGGCATCGAACGTGTGGCGCTCGGTACTGACGAGTCCTTCCCGCCGGCGGATCGCGATCCCCTCGCCAGCGTCAAGGCTGCGGGCTTTTCCGCTGCCGATATCGAACTGATTACCGAAACCAATCCGAGGCGTCTGTTTCCACGCTTGCCCTGAGCTGCGGTGCGTTCTGCCGTATCATCTTCATGCGAGATAAAGAGGACCGATCATGCTGAAACGTCTGCTTGTTGCCGCCGGTGTTGCGATGTCGATGCTGGGTCTTGCGAACGCCCAGGAGATGAAGACGGTCAAGGTGGGGACGACCAATCTGTCGTCGGATATCGGCCTGTTCCTTGCCGAGAAGCGCGGCTACTTCAAGGAAGAGGGTATCAAGGTTGAACTGATCCCGTTCGACTCCGGCGCCAAGATGGTTGCGCCGCTCGGCGCAGGCGATCTCGACGCATCGGCAGGCGCGGCCTCCGCCGGGCTCTATAATGCCGTCAATCGCGGTCTCAAGCTGAAGATGGTGGCGGACAAGGGCACCAATATCGCGGGCTATAGCTACAAGGCGCTGATGGTGCGCAAGGATCTGATCGAGTCAGGCGCGTTCAAGTCGCTTGCGGATCTCAAGGGCAAGAAGGTCGCGATCATCGCCAATGGCGCGGCCGATGAGTCGGTCATCAATCAGGCGCTGAAAAAGGCCGGTTTGAAGGACGAGGATATCGAAAAGGTCTTCCTTCCGTTCCCGCAGCATCTCACCGCCTTCGCCAACAAGGCGATCGACGCGGCGATTTCGGCGGAGCCGGGCGTGACGGCGATGGTGCGCAACAATGTCGCTGTGCGCTTCACCGGCCTCGACGATTTCTATCCAGTGCAACAGACGGCGATGCTGCTGATCAATGGCAAGTTCGCCGAGGACCGCAAGACGGTCACGGCGTTTCTCAAGGCCTATCTGCGCGGGGTGCGCGCCTATGCCGCGACCCTCAAGGACGGCAAGATCGCGGGTCCCGGCGCCGAGGACATGATCAAGGACATTGCCGAGATGACGGGCATCAAGGACACGGCGCTGCTGCATCAGATCGTGCCGGTGTTCATCGATCCCGACGGTCAGATCAATCTTCCCAGCGTCGAGACCGATCTTGCCTATTTCAAGTCGCGCGGGCTGGTCACCAGCGACATCGAGGCCGCCAAGGTCGTCGACATGTCCTATGTCGATGCACTGAAGCCAGTCCTGGGGCCGTTCGCACGGCCCAAGTGAAACGGTGAAGAGAAGTGTGGCGATGACGGTGCAGATGTCGACAGCAGCAATCGGGGACAGCGGGCCAGCGCCCGCGCCGAAGATCAGCCTGCGCGACGTCACCAAGCGTCACGATGCACGGCTGGCGCTGGACCGGATCACGCTCGATATCCCGACCAGCACCTTTTTCGTGGTGGTCGGCCCGAGCGGCTGCGGCAAGACGACCTTGCTGCGCATGCTTGCCGGGCTGGATGCGCCATCGGAGGGCCGGATCGACATCGCCAATCCGCAGCCCGGCCATCCGCAGAACGCCATGGTGTTCCAGGGGGACTCGTTGTTTCCCTGGATGACCGTCTGGGACAACGCGGCCTATGGCCTGACGATGCGCAATGTTCCGAAGGCGCGCATCGATGACGTGGTCGGGCACTATCTGAACAAGACCGGCATGTATGGCGCGCGGACGCTCTATCCGCATCAGCTGTCCGGCGGCATGCGCCAGCGCGTCTCCATCGCGCGCGCCTTTGCCAACGATCCCGATATCCTGCTGATGGACGAGCCGTTTTCGGCGCTCGACGAACAGAACAAGACATTGCTGCATGAAGAGCTGCTGCGGATCTGGGAAGAGACCCGCAAGACCGTGGTCTTCATCACCCATAGTGTCGATGAAGCTGTGACGCTGGGCGACCGCATCATGGTGATGACGGCTGGCCCCGGCCGCATCAAGACCATCGTGCCAGTGGATCTGCCGCGGCCGCGCAATGTCGTCGAGCTCCGGCATACCCCGGCTTACGGCGAACTGGTCTATGACATCTGGGCGCAGCTGCGCGAAGAGGTCGATCGCGCGCGCAGCCGCGAACCGGGGAGCAAGGCATGAGCGCGGCCCGCACCGGCGCACTGTGGAGCGAGCGCGCCATCAGCATCCTCTCGCCGCTGGTGCTACTGGGCCTATGGGAAATCTGCGCCCGCACCGGCATCGTGGATGTCAGGTTCTTTCCGGCGCCCTCTAACATCATTGGGCATCTGTTCGAACTCGCTTCCTCCGGCGCACTGTGGCGTCATGTGGGAGCTAGCCTCTATCGCCTCGCTGCCGGTTTTGTCGTCGGCTGCGTGCCGGCCATCGTGATCGGACTCGCTATCGGCCTCTATCGGCCGATACGTGCGGCCTTCGATCCCCTGATCTCCGCGACCTATCCAATTCCGAAGAGCTCCCTGCTGCCGCTGATCCTCTTGATCCTCGGTCTCGGTGAAAGCTCGAAGATCGCCATGGTCGCGATCGGCGTGTTCTATCCGGTGGTCATCAATACGGCGGCCGGCGTGCGACAGATCGCACCGATCTTCCTCGATGTCGGCCGCAATTTTGGCGCCAGCCGCTTCAACATGTTTCGCACCGTGGCGCTGCCCGGCGCATTGCCGCTGATCATGACCGGCATCAAGCTCGGCGCGGGCATGGGCCTCGTGCTGATCGCCATCGCCGAAATGGTCGGCGCCAAACAGGGGCTGGGTTACATGATCTGGAATGCGTGGGAGTTGTTCGATGTCCAGACCATGTATGTCGGCCTGTTTGTCATTGCGATTATCGGCTTCGTGATGAATGCCGGCTTCGACGCGCTGGAGCGCGCCATCGTGCCGTGGCGGAAGGGCTAGAGCGTCTTCAACTGCTCGCTCACGGCCAGCAACTGCCGCCGAATATTGGATGCCGCAGTCACTTCCCAGAACGCGCCGCGTGTCGCCGGGCCGATGGCATAAAAGCCGGGTTGGACATGACCGGCGCTGTCACGCAGCTCGCAGGTTGGGGCGACATCGAGGCCGAGGCCGTTGAAGCCGGTCCGTACCTGTCCGGTCGCAAGCAGCGACTTGATGAGCGGATCGTCGAGGCGATCATAGCGCTCTTCGGGGCCGGTACAGTTCAGGATCCAGTTGGTGGCGAGGTTGACCGTCTCGCCGTGTCCGCGCTTGCGGATAGTGACGTCACGCCCCGACGGTGTCGCAACTGCACTGGTGATGCGACCCGCGATCACATCGAGCTGCTTGTCTCGCTGCAACTGCTCCAGCAGTTCGGCGACGTCGGGCGCCAGCCGATGCCGATGCACCATCCAGATCGCGCGCAGATGCCGCGCGAAGCGGGCACGTTCGGCCTCAGAGGCATTCCTGTAGATTTCACCGATGGACAATCGAAACGTGTCGACCATCGTCTGCCATGGAATGCCCGCGGCAACCTTGCGGCGGGTGTCCCTGAGCAATGCCGCCAGAAGCCCCCGTGCGGTGGGATTCGGGAACGATGTCATCGGATCGGGATCGGTCTGCGCCGGCACGTCGATCAGCGGCAGCAACCCGCGCCGCGAGACCATCGTGATGGGCGCGCGCATGCCGCGATGAACGAGATCGATCACCATATCGACGGCAGTGGCGCCGGTGCCGATGACCAGCACGCGATCGTCGTTGCCGATCGGATCGAGCGCGCCCGGCGCCCAGACATTGGTGATCGAGCGCGGCGATGCCTCGATGCCGGGAAATGGCGACGGCGGCTGGTTGCCAAGACAGAGGAACACCAGATCGGCGTCCATGATCGCACCCGATGCCGTCGCAACGCGATAACCATCGCCCTGTCGCGTCACACTCAGAGCCACATCCTGCCGCGGCGTTACGCGTCCGCTGCCCGTCAATTCGTTGAACTTCGTGGAGATGTAGTCGCCATAGACCCGGCGAGGCACGAAGGAGGTTGAATAGTCCGGCCAGTCCGCCTGGCCCGTCTCCGTCAACCATTCGACGAAGCCGTTATCGTCGGCGCCGAGTCCGCCCATCTTTGAGGCTGGGACGTTGATGCGGTGCCACTTGGCTTTCGCGGAATAGGCAAGCCCGCGCCCGAAGGCGCCATCGCGATCCAGCACGGTGATCGGCCCGATCTGCGGCAGTCTGGCCAGAATGATGCCGGCGAATGCGCCGGCCACGCCGCCGCCGATAACGGCAACGCGCAGAGAATGGGGGGAGGCTGATGTCATGCTGCCGGACGATGCGAGGAAAGGATGTCGAAGATATCAGGTCGGCGGCGCGTAGGCGGCCGGATCGACCGATGCCGGGCGGCTGTCGAGTGCGAGCCGGCCGATCCGTGCGGGCGTCTCGGCGATCACCTTGCCGCGGCGCACGACCGCAAGCCGCGTCGCCTTCAGCCGGATCGCCTCGATGGGATCGCGCGCCTGCAGCAGCACGAGGTCGCCATTGCAGCCGACATCGAGGCCGTAGCCGTCGAGCCCCATGATCTTTGCTGGATTGGTCGTAACGGTGTCGAAGCAGAAACGCATCGCGTCGCGGCTGGTCATCTGCCCGACATGCAGGCCCATATGCGCGACTTCCAGCATGTCCGCCGAGCCCAGCGAGTACCACGGGTCCATGCAGCAGTCCTGGCCGAAGGCCACGTTAATACCGTAGGGCCGCATCTCGGGCACGCGGGTCTGGCCGCGGCGCTTGGGGTAACTGTCGTGGCGCCCCTGCAGCACGATGTTGATCAGCGGGTTGGCGATCGCAGCGACGCCGGCCTCCGCGATCAGCGGCAGCAGCTTCGAGACATAGTAATTGTCCATCGAATGCATCGACGTCAGATGAGAGCCGGCGACGCGGTCCTGCAATCCGAGACGCTGGGTCTCATAGGCGAGGGTCTCGATATGGCGCGAGAGCGGGTCGTCGCTTTCGTCGCAATGCATGTCGACGCGCAGTCCGCGCGCAGCGGCGATCTCGCACAATGCCTTCACCGATGCGGCGCCATCGGCCATGGTGCGCTCGAAATGTGGAATGCCGCCGACGATGCTGACCCCCTTGTCGAGCGCGCGCGCAAGATTTTGCGCAGCCGTGGGCGAGCGGAAATAGCCGTCCTGCGGAAACGCCACCAGTTCGAGATCGAGATAGGGCGCGACCTGCTTCTTGACGTCGAGCAGCGCATCGACAGCCAGCAGCCGGTCGTCGCAGATATCCACATGGGTACGCACCGCGAGCAGGCCCTGTGCCACCGCGAGGTCGCAATAGCGCAGCGCGCGTTCGATCAGGGCCTCATAAGTGAGGTGTGGCTTCAATTCGCCCCACAGCGCGATGCCCTCGAGCAGGGTACCCGACACATTCAGGCGCGGCAGGCCGAGCGATAGCGTCGCATCCATGTGAAAGTGGATGTCGACGAATGGCGGCGAGACCAGGTGCCCGGCGGCATCGATCGCACGTCCGGCCTCTCCCGCCAGATTGGGCTGCACCGCGACGATACGGCCCGATTCAATGGCGATATCCTGGCCCATGCGGCCGTCGGGAAGCGTGGCGTTGCGAATGAGGAGGTCGAACGGCATGAAACCCTTGCTGCTGCAGGTGTGATCGCCGAATTATCTCCGTTGCGCTGCAGCAATGCAAGACGGTCCCACGCGGGCGGCATCCGCCGGTCCGCGCGGGCCGATTTGACCTGTATCAGTGAAACGATTGTTGTGCGGCGCGGAGCAGATCGATCGGGCTCCATGGCTTGGCCATGAACAGTGTGCCGTCGGGCAGCCGACGCACGCGAGGCGCACCTGAGGTCACGATCACATGCATATCGGGGTATCGTTGCTTGGCGAGATAAGCGAGCTCGATGCCGTCCATCATGCCCGCGAGTTCCACGTCGGTGAAGACCATCGCAACATTGTCGCCGGATTCTTCCAGCACCAGTACGGCCGCCTCCGCGCTTTCGCATTCGATGACGTTCATCTCGCTCTCTTCGAGCAGCAGGCTGACCAGTGTGCGTTGTGCTTCGTCGTTCTCGACCACCAGCGCTGTCGACCTGTGTGCATAACCCATGGGGGAGCCTCCGTGGTTTGGTTGCGACAGGAGGGCAATGCGTGAGTTCATCAGGGGTTCAGATAAAAGTGAGTTCCCGTGAGCAACAATGTTGCGAGCGCACCTGCATGAGTAGGCATGTAGATGCGCCTGATAAATTAGCAGTCAACCCGTAATAGAAGTCGAGTTCGCAATCTGTTGCATCATCTGCGGCAGCAGATAGGGCGCGCCATCGTCCGTTCGTGCAACGGCGACGTCGATATCGAACACGCGGCGAATGACATCGCTGGTGATCGTTTCCGCAGGCGTTCCTTCGGCTGCAACGGCGCCGTTGCGCATCACGATGATGCGGTCTGCAAACCGAACTGCGAGATTGAGATCGTGCAGCACTGCGATCACGGCCGTGCCGTTGCGCGCGCGCTGCCGCGAAATTTCGACGAGTTCGATCTGGTGACGCAGATCGAGCGATGATGTGGGCTCGTCGAGTAGCAGGATGCCTGGACCATGGGCAGCTTCGCCGCAGGCGAGCTGCACGAGGATGCGCGCGAAATGCGCGCGCTGTTGCTCGCCGCCGGAGAGCGTTGGCAATTCGCGATGACGGAAGTCGCCAAGGCCCACTTCGTCGATGGCCGCATTGACGAGCGATTGCGCAGAAGCCAGCGGCAGGTTGCCCCGACCCATCTGCACGACTTCCTCGACCGTGAATGGAAAGCTCACACTGACATGTTGCGACAGCATCGCGCGCCGCATCGCCAGTTCGGCGGGCGACCAGGCGTGGAGGTCGCGGCCTTTGAGCGTGATGGCGCCGCGCGACGCACGCAGATCGGCCGACAGCAAGCGTAGCAGTGTCGACTTGCCGGCGCCGTTGGGGCCGACGATGGCGACCATCTCGCCGCTGGTGATGGCGAGATCGACATGATTGAGCAGCGTGGCCTGGCCAATGGTCAGCGACAGGCCGGATGCTGTGAGGATGGGCGCGTCGGCCATCGGCGTCACAGCCCCACCAGCCCGCGCTGGCGCAGCAGGATCAGCAGGAAGATCGGCGCGCCCACGGCGGCGGTCAGGATACCGATGGGCATCTCGGCCGGCGCCACGATGGTGCGGGCGAGCGTGTCGGCGCCGACCAGCAGGCTCGCGCCGAGACCGACGGATGCCGGCAGCAACAACCGATGACCCGGTCCAATCATCAGCCGTAGCAGGTGTGGCACGACGATGCCGACGAAGCCGATCACGCCGCAGACAGACACCGCCGCGCCGGTCATGACCGACACCAGCACAATGCAGATGCGCTTGAGGCGCTCGACATCGACGCCGGAATGGAAGGCCTCGGACTCACCGAGGATCAGCACGTCGAGGCCGCGGCTGGTGAACAGCATCCCGATCAGGCCCAGCGCCAGCATAGGTGCAATCGTTGCCGCCTTGCTCCAGGTGGCGCCGCTGAGCGAGCCGAGCAGCCAAAACGTGATGTCGCGCAATTGCCGGTCGTCGGCGATGAACACCAGAAGGCCGATGCCCGCATTGGCGATCGCGGCGATGGCAATGCCGGCGAGCAGGAACAGCGCGATGGAGGTGCGCCCGCTGCGGCTGGAAATCCGGTACAGAATGATGGTCGTCAGCAGCGAGCCGATGAAGGCGGCCAGCGGCAGCAGGAAGGGCTGCAGAAAAAGCACATAATGCGCAAAGCGGCTGTCACTGATGACGATGGCGCCGGCTGCTGCAAATGCGCCGCCGCTGGAGACGCCCACCAGCGCCGGATCGGCGAGGGGATTGCGAAACAGGCCCTGCATAATCGCGCCGGCGGCGCCCAGCATGCCGCCGATCATGGCGGCGATGGCAATGCGCGGAATCCGGATCGACCACAGGATCAGCTGATCGCGCGCGGCAAATTGATTGCCGGGATCGGCGGCCGCGAGGCCAAGTGCTGCGGGCAGGCGGGACAGTGGGATACCGGCGGCACCCACGGTGGCGGCAAGCAGCACCGTCAGCAGCAGTGCCGCGAGCAGGCCGCACAACACGATAACGGTGGCAGGGCGACGCACCCGACCGGTCGTTCTGACAAACGCAGTCAGCTTGGCGTCGGCAGCGCTCATCTTATTGGCGGCAGTTGACGGCGAGCGAGACGGGCTTGAACGTTGCAGCCTCGGACGACAGCGCCGGGTCGAGCTTGACGGCGAGGTCGCGTGCGGCGGCGGCCGTGCGCGGACCGAAGCCGAGCAGATAGAGGCCATCCATGGCGACCAGGCTCCTGGTCTTCGCGGCCGGCGTCAGTGCGAATGCCGGGCTGGCAAACACGGTGTCGGCCTGCAGCGTATCCTTGCCGCGCTCCATCGAGAGCATGGTATCCGGCTTGGCTGCGGCGATGGCTTCATCGCTCATGATCTTGTAGCCGTCGAAGCTGTCCGCGACATTCACACCGCCGGCCAGTTTGATGATCTCGTTGGCTGCCGTCTTCTGGCCTGCGACCATGGCGCGGCCATCGAGGAAGGACATCACGAACATCACCCGTGGCGGGGTCTTCACCTTGGCGCGCAATTCACGCAGCGCGGCAAGATCGCCGGCCACGGCGTTGGCGAGACATTCGCCGCGTGCCTCGACACCCGCGACCTTGGCGATCAGCCGGATCTTCTCCACCATGCCGGCTTCGGTGAACGTATCCGGCACCATGATGAGCGGAATCTTGGCGGCGTCGATGACGTCGATGGTTTCCTTTGGGCCGGAGCCCGCAATCGCCAGTACCAGTTGCGGATTCAGCCCCAATACGCCTTCCGCAGAGAGTTGCCGCATGTAACCGACATTGGGTTTGTCGGCCATGGCCTTCGGCGGATAAAGGCTGGTCGTATCGACGGCGACGATACGGTCGTCAGCGCCGAGGGCATAAAGGATTTCGGTCACCGCGCCGCCGATTGAGACGATGCGGGTCGGGTGGCCGATGGTGACGTCGCGTCCGCGTGCGTCGCGCACAACGGCGTCTTCCGCCGCGGCCGCGGCTGACAGTACCAGCGTGCTGGCAAGCACTACACATTGCAGCGCATGTGCGATGCGATGACGTCGAACAGGGAGGCCGGTGATCATTTGGTGAGGATCAGTTTATTCTGGAATGTCAGGCGCAGGCGATAAGTCTCGTCGCCATGCGTAATCAGCAACTCACGCTGATCCGCGAACAGTTCCTTGCTGTCCATCCGGTCGCCATTTATGACCACATTGCGTCCGGCTGAGGATTTGGCGTGAGCGGCAGCGCTGCCGTCGTGAGAACCCGTATCCATAGCGCCGATCTATCCCATCCGTAAAAGTCTCTGTCATCGTTATAGGTTTTGTCGCACCTCATCGCCAAGCACTGCAGTCTATAATCAGTATAAACAGGGCGGGGATTGCTTGACCCCCCCGTTAATGAACCGTAATCGAAAATGGCAACTTGGTGGCAGGGGTCCCCGAGTCGCATTCGAGAGCCAGCAAGCTCACTGCCTCGTGCAGCGCCAGCCAGCCACGATCCGTTGAAATTTGTGTTTGGGGATTAGGCTATGGCTCTTGGGGGCATGACTACGCGCGCCTTGTTGTTGGGTGTGTCGATCGTATCAATGGGGGCGTTGGTCTCCGAGACCGCCTTGGCACAGGCCGCCGTGCAGGCAGGCGACGTGCAGCCGCAAAAGCCGAAACCCGCCAAGAAGAAGCGTGCAGCCGCCAAGCCGGCGGCCGTGCCAGCGCAGGTGGCTAACGCCAATGCGCAGGCCAGCCGCAGCGGCCAGTCACTCGATGAAATCACGGTGACGGCTTCGAAGACCCAGGAGCGCGCCATCGATGCGCTGGCGCCCGTCAGCGTCGTGACGCAGGAGCAGATCCAGCTGCAGCAGCCGAGCCGGCTGAGCCAGCTTTTCTACAATGTCCCCGGTGTCTGGATGCAGGATCGTGGCGATGATCCGTCCACGGCGATCAATATCCGCGGCTTGCAGGATTTCGGACGTGTCGCCGTTGTCGTTGACGGCGCTCGCCAGAACTATCAGCGCTCCGGTCACAATGCGAATGGCTCGTTCTTTCTCGATCCCGAGCTGATCGGCGGCATCGATATCACCCGCGGCCCGACTGCCAATATTTACGGCTCTGGTGCCATCGGCGGCGTCGCCTCGTTCCGCACCAAGGACATCAATGACGTCCTGCGACCCGGCGAGCGCTGGGGCGTGGATATGAGCGGCACCTACGGCTCCAACAACAGTCGCGGTCTCGGCTCCGTGTTCGGCGGCGTGCGTGTCGATCCGACGGTCGATGTGTTCGGCGGTGCGGTCTATCGCACCCAGGGCAACTACAAGGATGGCGCCGGTACCGAGATCGGCAATACAGGCAACGACATCGCTGCGGGCCTGATGAAAGTTACGGTTCGCCCGGCCGACGGCCATGAGGTGAAGTTCGGCGGCCTGTTCCAGGACTACAGCTACACGATTGGTCAGTTGAATCGTGGTCCAACTACAACGCCGGCCTTGATCGCTCTGAATCAGGGCTCGTCCGTCTATGCCTCCAATGCAAAGAACTATACCGGTACGGTGACGTGGAAATACGCGCGTCCGGAGGACATGCTGTTCGATTTCAATGTCTCGCTTTACGGCAATCGCGTCGACAACGACCAGACCAAGACCTACCACTATTCGACGGCCGGCACCGCGCTCTGCGGTGCTGGTAGTGCCGGTAACAACATTTCTGGTTGCGTTGGCGATCAGCGCGGCTACTTGCTGGATACGTTCGGCGTCGACGTCAACAACACGTCTCGCTTCAATATCGGTGAGTGGCGCAATGCTGTGACCTATGGCTTCGACGTCTTCAACGACAAGGTGAAAACATTCGACTCGCGCGGAAACTCCAACATCACCACGCCGAGCGGCGAGCGCACAGTCTCCGGCGGCTTCGTCCAGCTAAAGACCAACTATTCGAGTTGGCTCGAAGTCATAGGCGCGCTGCGTTATGACCACTATGAGCTCAATTCAAGCGGGACAGCCGTGGGTGTTAACAATGTTTCATCCAGCGGTGACCGCCTGTCGCCCAAGATCACACTCGGCGTGACGCCGGTAGCGGGCTTTACGCCCTATGTGAGCTATGCGGAGGGTTATCGTGCACCATCCATCAGTGAAACGCTCATTGCAGGTGGCCACGCTTCCGGCGGCGGACCGACTTTCGTCACCTGTGCTGATGGTACCGCTGGCCTGTTCTGCTTCTTGCCGAACCCGAACCTCCGGGCAGAAGTCGGCAAGAACAAGGAAGTCGGCATCAATCTGAAATACAACGACGTCTTTACGTCTGGCGACAGTTTCCGCGCCAAGTTTAACTTCTTCCGCAACGACGTTGATGACTACATCGACCTCGTCGCCTCTACGCCAGTTCTCGTCAACTATGTATTCATGGGGCGTCCTGGCACCATCCTCAACAGCAACTTCTATCAGTACCAAAACATTGCCAATGCGAAGATCGAAGGCTTCGAGGCCGAGACGGCCTATGACGCGGGCCTTTGGTTCCTGGGCGTCGGCGCGACGGTTCAAAGCGGCAAGAACACCCAGACCAATGTTGGTCTGGCGACAATCCAGCCGCGCAAGGTCACGACCACCGGTGGCGTCCGCCTGCTCGATCGCAAGCTGACAATCTCGGCTCAGTGGGCTTCGGTCGCGGCCAATACCGACCTTCCGGCCGGATACGTGCCATCGACCTCCTACGATCTCGTCAATCTCTACGTCGCCTATCAACCGACGCAGGACATCACCTTGAATTTCGGGGTCGACAATATCCTGAACCAGTATTACCGCCCCTATGCTATTCCCGGGTCGACCAGCGATGGCACAACGCAGAACGACGCGTTGTGGACCGCCCCTGGTCCGGGCATCGTTTACAAGGGTGGCATCAAGGTGCATTTCGGCGGCGCATAATCGCCATCTGCATCCACCAGCCTCCAAGGAATCGCGCTCATGTCCGGGCGCGATTTCGGTTATGATAGGTTCTCGACGTCACGAAAGGAAAGACATCCATGTTCATCGCCATGAACCGCTTTCAGGTCAAAACCGGATCCGAAGCCGCTTTCGAAAACATCTGGGCGACCCGCGAATCCTATCTCTCGGAATTGCCGGGCTTCATCGAGTTCAGCCTGCTGAAGGGGCCGGTGGCTGAGGATCACACGCTGTATTCGTCGCATACGGTCTGGGCCAGCAAGGCAGACTTCGAGGGCTGGACCAAGTCCGAGCAGTTCCGCAAGGCGCATGCCCGCGCGGACAATAAGTCGGAAGGCGCCAGCCTCTATCTCGGTCACCCCAAGTTCGAGGGTTTCGAAGTGATCCAGTCCGAGCGCCGCAAGAGCGCTGCGGCCTGATTGCAGGCACTGCGTCTCACACCAATGATCGATCACGGAGCCATCTCATGCTGAATACGGATCTCGCCGCGCTGAAGACCTATATGGCGGAGAATCCCGGCGCCGTGATCGAGACTGTTGCGCGCGAGCGGGGCGTCACGCCGCGTGCCGTGCTGGAAGCGCTGCCCGAGGGGATGGTGACCATCGGTGGCGGCGCCGATGCGTTCGTCACGGCGATGACGGATATCGCCGAGTGGGGCGAGGTGACGCTGATCGTTCACACCGAGGACGGCATCTTCGAGACCACTGCACCGCTGTCGCCGGGCGCCATCGGTCATGGCTACTACAATCTGACACAGCCGAAGGGGCTGCATGGCCATCTGCGCCATGAGCGCTGCGGCGGCGTGGCTTTCGTCGAGCGCCCGTTCATGGGCAAGTCGTCGGCTTTCGTCGCTTTTCTCAATGTCGATGGTGGCGTGATGTTCAAGGTCTTCGTCGGCCGCGACGAGACCCGCGCGCTGAAGCAGGATCAGCTCGAGCGTTTCCGCGCGCTGGCTGGAAAGCTCGCTGCCTGATCGCGCGTCTACCCTTCCTCATTATCCTTCATCTGCGCCACCAGCATCTCGGCGACCAGTCGCGTTGAGGGCGATGCCATGCGTGCGGCCGACTGCACCAGCGTCACCTGTGTTGACTCGAGTCTGCGGTCGCGCGGCGGGATCGCGACGAGTGTGCCGGCATTGATCGCCGCCGTCGCTGAGACCATCGGCAGGAAGGTCGCAAGATCGGTGCGGGCAGCGACGGTCTGGGTGAAGGCCAGCGAGTTGGTCTCGCTACACATTTCCAGCCGCACACTGGCCTGTGCGCAGGACTTGTCGAGTTCTTGACGAATGCCGAACGATGGATCCGGAAGGATCACGCGCAACCCTGCGAGATCCTTCATCGCGTATGAGTTCTGGCCGGCCAGCGGATGCGTGGGCGCGACGATCAGGCAGACCGGTTGTCGCATGCGTCCGAGTTCGATCAGATCGCGTCGTGGCGCACGGCCGAAGATCAGGCCGAGATCGACCTCGTTCTGGCTGACCATCTCGACCACATCGCGAGCGCCCACGGCGGTGACAGATAGCGCGATCCCCGGATATTGCTGCGACAGGTCAACGAAGGAGTTGGGCAGGAAGCTCGACAGCATGCCTTCGACGGTGGCGATCTTCACCTGGCCGCGGCGCAGCGATGCGAATTCCTCGACCTGGCTGCGCAGCCCGTCGAGCTGGCTGCGGTTCTCGACTGCATAGCGATAGAGCACGTGGCCGGCATCGGTCAGGTTCATGCCGCGCGCGCCGCGCTCGAACAGCTTGACCGCAAGCTCTTCTTCCAGCCCCTGCACCTGCCGGCTGATGGCGGAGGGGGCGATGCGGAGCGCTGCGGCGGCCTGTTTGATCGATCCGGACTCGGTAACGACGCGAAAATAGCGAATGGCGGTGGATTCGATCATGGTCAGTCCCTCGCGGCTGGCTGCCCAGCGCGATGGCAGGACCTGACTAGCGTTCTGATTTTCAGACCTCTCACATCGAAATTCAATGCTTTTATTCGAAATCTAAATTTGACAGAGTTTTGATCAGGTCACGGTCCCGTCATCGATGGAGAATTTGGATGTTTCATCCCCGGCTTGCTGTCTCGGCTTTTTCCGCGTCCCTCCTGCTGGCTGCGGCCGGTTTGGGAGCAACCTCCTCAATGGCTTCGGCGCAGGATGTGATCCGCTTCGGCGCGCCGCTGCCGATCACCGGGCCGCTGGCGCCGGAAGCCGTGAAGCAGCAGCAGGGCTATGACCTCTGGGCCGAGCAGGCCAACAAGGCCGGCGGCATCGATGTCGGCGGCAAGAAGTACAAGGTCGAGATCGTCTATTCGGACTATCAGTCCAACACGCCGCGCTCGGTGCAGACCACCGAACAGATGATCACCCAGGACAAGGTGAACTTCATGTTCGGCCCGTTCGGCTCGGGCGCCGCCAAGGCCGCCAGCACGATCGCTGAGAAATACAAGGTGCCGATGCTGGCCGCGACGGCGTCGTCATCCCAGGTCTATGACCAGAACTACAAGTATCTGTTCGGCACCTTCACCCCGAACGACACGCTGACCACGCCGCTGACGCAGCTCGTCAAGGCCAAGGCTGCCGACGTCAAGAAGGTCGCCATTCTGGCGCGTAACGATCTGTTCCCGCTGGCCATCGCGCAGGAAATGGAGAAGTCCGCCAAGGCCAACGGTCTCGAAGTCGTCTATTTCGAAAAATACGCCATCAACACCCTCGATCACTCCGCAACCCTCTCGCAGATCAAGTCGTTGAATCCGCAATGGGTGTTCGTCACCGGCTACACCAACGACCTCTTGCTGATCCGCAAGCAGATGGTCGATCAGCAGATGAAGGCCAATGTCGTGACCATGATCGCCGGTCCGGCCTATCAGGAATTCATCGAATCCGCCGGGGCGAGCGCCGAGAACATCTCCAGCGCTTCGTGGTGGCATCCGGCCGAACAGTACAACGGCAAGGACATTTTCGGCACCACGGCCAACTTCGTGAAGCTGTTCAAGGACAAGTACAAGCTCGAGCCCGATTATGCTCACGCCTCGGCTGCGGTCTGCGGCGCGCTGTTCCAGATGGCCATCGAAAAGGCCGGTTCGCTGGATCGCGACAAGGTGCGTGACGAACTCGCCAAGATGGACGTCGTGACCTTCTGGGGCCCGGTGAAATTCGGCGCCAACGGCCAGATCAACTCGCTCGAACCTCCGGTCTTCCAGATCCAGGCCGGCAAGCCGGTGGTGCTATTCCCGGATGCAATCAAGCAGGGCGAGTTCAAGCTCGGCGTGAACTGAGCCACGGCTGACCGGCGGGGAAACGATATGCTGGCCATCCAGGTCCTGATCAATGCACTCGTGCTCGGGTGTCTCTATGCCTGTATCGCGATCGGTTTCTCGCTGGTCTGGGGCGTGCTCAACGTCATCAACCTGATCCACGGCTCGTTCATCGTGCTTGGCGCCTATCTGGCCTGGGGGGCCTATAATTCGCTCGGCCTGTCGCCGTGGTATGCGCTGCTGATTGCGGCGCCGGCCTTCTTCGTGTTCGGCTACCTGCTGCAACGGCTGCTGCTCAACCGCGTCATCACCGCGCCGGTGCTGGTGACGCTGACGCTGACCTTCGGGCTCGATCTGATCCTGAACAATGCGATGATCTATTACTTCAAGGCCGACTACCGGAAGCTGACCCTCAATCCGCCCACGGGATCGATCTCGATCTTCGACGTCGTCGTCCCTGTCGATCGCCTGATCGCGACCGGCTCGGCGCTGGCGCTGACCTTTCTGCTCTATCTGCTGCTGCGTCGCTCGAAAGTCGGCCGCGCCATCGTTGCGGTCCGGCTCGACCGCGATGCCGCCGTACTGATGGGCGTCGACGTCAAATCGATCTACGCCATCGCCTTCGGTCTCGGTGCTGCATTGGCCGGTTGCGCCGGTGTGCTGATGGCGCTGATCTTCCCGATCTCGCCGCTGACCTCGTCGGCCTATCTCGGCAAGGCTTTCGTGGTCTGCGTCCTCGGCGGCCTCGGCAGCGTTTCCGGGGCACTCGCAGGCGGCTTGCTGCTGGCGCTCGTTGAAGGCGTCGGCTCGGTCTATCTCGGTCCGGCCCATGCGGTGACGCTGTCTTTCGTCCTGCTCATCATTTTCCTTGTGGTCAGGCCGCAGGGCTTGCTCGGCCGAAAGGGTTTTGAATGACCCGGACCAATATCGCGCTTCTCGTTCTCATTGCCGGCGTAGCATCGCTGCCGCTGTTCGGCGACGCGTATGCGCTGCGTCTCGGCACCATGGCCTGCATGTATGCGATCTTCGCGCTGTCATGGAACATCGTCGGTGGCTTTGCCGGCTATCCGTCCTTCGCGACGGCGGCCTTCTTCGGGCTCGGTGCCTATACGACCGGCATTCTCATGAACAAGGGCGTGCCGCTGACACTGTCGCTGCTGGGTTCGCTGGTATTGTGCCTGTTGCTTGCTGCGGCTCTCGGCGCGGTGCTGCTTCGCCTCCGCGGGCATTACTTCGCCATCGCCAGCCTCTCGCTGGTCGAAGTGTTCCGCGAACTCGTCAACAATGCCACCGACCTCACCGGCGGCGGCATGGGCCTGAATATCCCGCTGGTGTCCGGCTCCAGCGTGCTGTCCGACGCGACGTTCTTCTTTTACGCCATGTGGGGATTGCTGCTGATCACCGCGCTCGTCGTCATCGCGGTGTCGATGTCGAAGCTCGGTTTCGGCCTCAACTGCATCCGGCAGAACGAGACGGCCTCGAATATGGTCGGTCTCAATTCCACGCTCTACAAGGCCGTGGCTTTCGGCCTGTCTGCGTGTTTCGTCGGCGCCGCCGGCGGGCTCTATGCGGCCTGGGTGCACTATATCGATCCGTCCGACGTGTTCGACATTCTCTATTCGGTGAAGCCGATCGTGATGGCGCTGATGGGCGGGCTCGGATCGCCGCTTGGCGTGGTCTGCGGCGCCTTCGTCTATCTCGGCCTCGAGGAAGTGGTCTGGCGCAATTACATCCAGATCCATTCGGGCGTGCTGGGCGTCCTCATCATCCTGCTGCTGCTGTTCCTGCCGCATGGGTTGGTCTCGCTCCATGCCGGCAAGATCTGGCGCGGGCTGTTCGGACGAAAGGCAAAACATGTCTGAGATCCGTCACGAAATCCTGCATCTCAGCAACGTCTCGCGTCACTTCAGCGGCTTGAAAGCTCTGAGCGACGTGTCGCTGTCGGTGAACAAGGGTGAGGTGGTCGGCCTGATCGGCCCGAACGGCGCCGGCAAGACCACGCTGGTCAACACCATCTGCGGCGTGACACCGGCGTCGTCCGGTGTCGTCACCTTCGATGGCCGCGACATCACGCGGATCAAGACTTATCAATCGGCGCGGCTCGGGCTGTCGCGCACCTTCCAGATCGTGCAGCCCTTTGCGGAGTTTTCGGCGCTCGACAATGTCGCTGCTGCCGCCTTGTTCTCGCAACCGGGCGAGAGCCTGAAGTCGGCCCGCGAGGCTGCCCGCGCGCATCTCGCATTCGTAGGCCTCGACGCGCAGGCTGATCAATCCGCGGCGACGCTGACACTGGCCATGCGCAAGCGGCTGGAGCTGGCCAAGGCTTTGGCGATGAAGCCGAAGCTGCTGTTCCTCGACGAGGTCAATGCCGGCCTCAACAGCGCCGAAGTCGAGCGCGCCACCAAGCTCATTCACCAGCTCGCGGCCGATGGCATCACCATCGTGATGATCGAACATCTGATGAAGGTCGTGCTCAATGTCTGCACCCGCATCGCGGTGCTGCATAACGGACGGCTGATTGCTGACGGTGCGCCGCGCGACATCATCAAGGATCCCGCCGTCGTCGATGCCTATCTGGGCCAGCAATATGCACAACGGAACGCCGCCCGTGGCTGATCATCCGATGCTCGAACTGAATGGGGTCTGCGCCGGTTACGGCGAAATCCAGGTGCTGTGGGGCATCGACATGGTGGTGCGTTCCGGCGAGATCACTGCGCTGATCGGCTCCAACGGCGCCGGCAAGACCACGCTGATGCGTGCGCTGTCCGGGCTGATCCCGCTGACATCAGGCAAATATGTCTCCGAAGGCGTCGATCTGTCGAAGGCGACGGCGGCGCAGATGCTGGCCCATGGCATCGTCCATGTGCCGGAAGGGCGCCGTCTGTTCGGCGCCATGAGCATTGAGGACAATCTGCTGATGGGCGCCTATTCGCGCAGCGTCAGCCGTACCGAGCTCAATCGCGATCTCGATCGGGTTTACACGACCTTTCCGAAGCTCCGCGAGCGCCGCAATCAGGCCGCGGCTACGCTCTCCGGCGGCGAACAACAGATGTGCGCCATCGGCCGCGGGCTGATGAGCGCGCCGCGTCTTCTGATGATCGACGAACTCTCGCTCGGCCTGTCGCCGCTGCTGGTCGAGCAGCTCGTCGCAGCACTGCGGCAGCTCAACAGCGAAGGCATGTCGATCCTGCTGGTCGAGCAGGACGTCACCACGGCGCTCGATCTCTGCCATCACGCCTACATCATGGATATGGGCCGCATCGTGCGCACCGGGCAGGGCGCGGAATTGCTGGCCGATCCGATCATCCGCGACGCCTATCTCGGCGTCCTCGAAGACTGACTTTGATTTCACCTGAAGAGGCAAACATGATCGAGACCGTCGAAGCCCCCAATAGCGGCTACCGTTACATGCCGGGCGTGTTCCAGTATTCCTGCGGCGTCGGCGCGCTGCCCGGCTTCGCGCTGGAGCGCGTGCGCTTCTCCAAAGTCGTTCCGCTGAAGGAAGGCTTCGCCAGGGTTGCCGAGATCATCAAGGCCGCCGGCCGGCCGCTGACCGCCTTTGCGGCCTGCGAATTGCGCTCGCCGGCGCCGTTCACGGAGCAGGGGTTCATCGACTTCAACGAGATCTACATCAAGACCCTCGAAGACTGGGGCATCATGAAGGATCGCGTGAATCCCATCGCGCGCAGCAATGTGTGTCCGAAGATCGATCCGCCGTCGGAGCCCGGCTTCCACGCCTTCTCTTTCACGACGGTTGCGCCGAATGCGCCGGCATCTTTCGTGATCGCCGGCAGCGGCGAGGCCGCGGAAGGCAAGGGCGACTATCGCGACAACACCGTGCGTCTCGGCGACATCAGCCCGTCGGGCATGCTGGAAAAAGCCAAGTTCGTGCTCGACGAGATGGAGCGCCGCATGAGCGCATTCTCCGGCACCTGGGACCAGACCACCGGCGCGCAGCTCTACACCGTGCGCGACGTCTATGCGCTCTTGGAAAGCGAACTCGGTCGTCGTGGCGTGTTCCGCAACGGCCTGACCTGGCACTTCAACCGTCCGCCGGTCGTCGATCTCGAATACGAGATGGATTGCCGCCGCGTGCATGTGGAGCGCATGGTCGAGGTTTAACCGCCTCAATGATGACTGATGCGCAGATCTTGCGAGGTCTGCCGTAGTCGCCGGGTGAGTTCGCGCGCCAGGTTGCCCAGCAGCCTGGTGGCGAGCACCGGATTTTTCTTCAGGATCAGGTCGAAGCCGTCGCGCGGGAATTCGTAGCAGACCACCGCGTCGTCGGCGACGATGGTCGCCGAGCGTGGCACCGATTCCACCAGCGCCATTTCTCCGACCGTCGTGCCGCGGCCAAGTCCGGCGATGCGGCGTCGCTCGTGATGTCCGTCGGTGCGCAGCAACACGCTGACGCTCCCTTTCAGGATCAGCCACATCCGGTCGCCGGCGTCGCCTTCGCGGCAGATCGTATCGCCACATGCGAATTCGCGTCTGGTCATTACTGCAGTCAGTTCGGCCATCTCGTTGGTGGAAACGCCATCGAGAAAGTCGATCTGCTCGAGCGTGAGTTCATCCGCTTGCCCCTGCCTCGCAGCGGAGCGGTCGAGCACGGTCTGCTCCATCCACTCCAGTGCGGAGTCGAGATCTTGTGTCATTGGCGGCGATGCCGCGTCGTGCTCGATCCCGTTGCCGATGATGGCGGCATGGACGGGCCGGACATTGCAGTAGATCAGTCGCCGTTTCTTTTCAGTCGCCTTCTGGCGCAGGGTTCGCAATGCGTTGATGCCGGACACGTCGAGGTCGGAGATGGCACCCATGTCGAGCAGGATCATATCCGTGCTGTTGAACAAGTCCTTGACGCGGAGCGAGAGGTCGTCGGCATTGCCGAAGAACAGCGCGCCTTCGAGCTGCAGGATGGCGCGCTGCTGTCCGGTCTGCTGCAGGATCGCGAGATCGTGGGCCGAGCGAATGCGCTTGGAGAACAGTGTGTCGCCGAGATGGGCGCGGCGCACCAGCGGCCGGCTCATATTGATGACGAAGATGATGCAGGACAGGATGATCCCGACAATGACTCCGGAAACCACCGAGCTGAACACGGTCACGGTCATCACCGCGAGTACAACGATCAGATTATAAACGGCGTGGCGGCGAACCTGCGGCTCGCTTTTGTGTCTGACATCGGCCAGCAGTTGCAGATTCCAGCGATCGAACAGCACGATGCCGATCACCAGAAGCAGGCCGGCGAACACCGCACGCGGCACCTGTGCGAGCACCGACGACAGCGCGAATGTGATGGCCAACAGGCTGAGAGCCACGAAAATGCTGGTCCAGCGCGTGCGGCCGCCCATGCGATAGCCAAGCAGGATGACGGAAGGGATCGCCGATCCGCCGATGCCGCCGCCCAGCGCTGCTGCCGCATTGGCGATGCCCTGCGCGGCGAGGTCGCGCACCGGATGGATATGCGTATCGTCGAGCTGCTGTGCCACGCGAAACGCCAGCATGGTCTCCACCGTGCCGATGATCGCCAGCACCAGCGATACCAGCACGACATGCGGAAGCACGGCGGTCAGTTCCGGCGTGATCGAGCCGTTGAACACTGCGCCGAGCGGCATGGCCGGCGGGAAGCTGACATGGATCTCACCGATGGTCGGCCCGAGATCGAGACCGGTCGGGACGCTGATCAGATAGTAGAGCGCGGTGCCGGCGATGAAGCCTGCAAGCGATCCCGGTATCTTCCGCAGCCAGTCCGGCAGCCGCAACCAGCCTGCTATTGCCGGATAGTTCAGAACAAAGAGCGCCAAGGCTACGACGTAAACCAGCATGGCGGGTTTGTTCGGCCACAGCGTATGCGCGGCAAAGAACGGCTTGAACTGGGAAATCACGATCAGCATCCCGACGCCATTGAGCAGGCCGGTGAGTACCGGGTGCGGCGCGAATTTGATGGCGCGTGTCAGGCCGAGCAGTCCGAACAGGACCTGCCACAGCCCGGCCAGAAACAAACACAGCATGATCGCGGTCACGATCATCGCGGGCTGGCTCGCAAGCGTGGCGTCATTGACCAGCGTCGTGGTCAGGCCGGCCTGCACCAGGGCCATGCTGACGCGGCTCGTCGTCACGATATAGGACGAGGTGGCGACCACGGCCGCGACCAGGCCGACGATGGCGCCGCCATACAGGCCGGCTGCAGCGCCGGTTGCGACATAGTCGGGGCCGAGCGGCGCAAACACCAGCAGTCCGCAAGCAAGGCAGAGCGGCAGGCAGACGAGGCTTGAGATCAGACCGGCGCTGATTTCCGATCGCCAGTCGACGAGCGGCTCGGCGGGAGGCGAAGCTTTGAGCACGGGCTAGCCTTCATCACAGGGGGTACCGGCCACGCCTTCATGGATGATAGTTGTTGCCAGCTTTTGCCATTATTGTGAAGCGGAACTGATCCGCAAGCCAAGATCGGGGTCCGCCCGCCGATTTCCCGCGCTACACGCCGGCGACGATCGTCTTGCGATACAGCGCGCTGTAGCTGGCGGCCGAGATATTCCAGCTGAACGATTTCGACATCGCGCTGCGGCGCATCGAGTTCAGGCGGTCCTTCGATCCGTAGGTCGCAAACGCCCGCAGGATCCCGCCCAAAAATGACTCGGTGGATGGCTGCGTGAACAGGAAGCCGGTCTCGCCATCGACGATAGTTTCGGCGAGACCGCCGGTCTGGTGGCCGATCGGCAGCGAGCCGAAGCGCTGCGCATACATCTGGCTCAGTCCGCACGGCTCGAAGCGCGACGGCATCAGCGTGAAGTCGCTGCCGGCGAAAATGCGCCGTGCCTCGCGGTCGTTGAAGCCGATGGCGACACCGATCGCGTCGGGGCGACGGCGATGCGCGTCCATCAGCGCATTTTCGAGCTCGGTCTCGCCGCGGCCGGTAACGACGATCTGTCCGCCGGCGGACACGATGGCGTCGGCGGCCGACAGCACGAGGTCGACGCCCTTCTGATGTACGAGGCGGGCGACCAAACCAAAAATGGGCCCGCGGGAGAGTGCGAGCCCAAATTGTTGGCGTACCCCGTCGGCATTGGCGCGTTTGGCTTCCCAGTCGCCCGCGCCGAACGGTCTCATGAGCTCCGCGCAGACGCGCGGATCCCAACTCTCATCGATGCCGTTGAGAATGCCTGTCAGACGCGACTCGTTGGAGCGCTTCGTCAGCAGGCCTTCCAGCCCGCAGCCAAGTTCCGGTGTGGTGATCTCGCGCGCATAGGTCTCGCTCACGGTGGTGAGGTGCGACGAGTAGATCAGCCCGCCCTTGAGGAAGGACAGCTTGTCGTAGAATTCGAGCCCGTCGATATGGAACGACTCCGCCGGTGCACCGATCCGGCGCAGCGAAGACTTCGGAAACAGGCCCTGATAAGCGAGATTGTGGATCGTCAGGATGGTCGGGATCTTCACCCCGCTCCAGGCGAGATAGGCCGGCACCAAGGCCGCCTGCCAGTCGTTGGCGTGGACCAGGTCGGCCGACCAGTTCTTGTCGAGCTTGCCGGACGCGAGTAGTGCCGCGGCGGAGGCGAAGCGTGCGAAGCGGATGTCGTTGTCCGGCCAGTCGCGGCCGCAGGCATCGCCATAGGGATTGCCTGGACGATCGTAGAGCTGCGGGCAGAGCAGGATATAGATCGGCAGTCCATCCTTGGTCGCGGCGAGTCCGACCGAGCAGGCAGGCATTTCCGCCAGTGCCGGGCATTCGCCGACGATCTCGATGTCAGGAAACTGCGTGACGACGTCGCGGTAGCCGGGAAGGATGACCCGAACGTCGCTCCAGATGCGCAAGGCTCTAGGGAGGGCGGCGGACACGGCTGCAAGGCCGCCTACCCGGATGAAGTCGTCAATCTCTGGAGTGACGAACAGTACCCTCAAGAAACGTCCTCGTGCCCGCCGCGACTACAAGGATACAAAACTGGTCCAGCGTCTTTGGGTACTTACGGAACCGAAGGGCAATGGAACTCAGTTTTGTTACTTGCGCTGCAAAATATCTGTCTCTGCACTGCAGTATATCACATCACTTAATACGGCATTGCAAAAGAGAAATGTGAGTTCGCTAAATTATCTCTGAAATCAGTGACCGGGTGACGACGGGACGATCAGCCGCAGGAAGCTCATGACGCAGCCGAGCGCGGCAAAGCCGGCACCGAGCGCCAGCGCCCAGGTTGCGCCGCCATGGCCGAACAGGCCGAAGCAGAAGGCGGCAAGCGCTGCGCCCATGCTCTGGCCGGTCAGCCGGGCGGTGGCCACGATACCGCTGGCGCCGCCGCTGCGGCCGGCCGGCGCGCTCGACATGATCGCCTTCATGTTCGGCGCTTGGAAGAAGCCGAAGCCGGCGCCGCAGATCACCATCCGCCAGACGATATTGGCGACGCTCGGGTCGGGCGGCAGGGTGGCCAGCAGCACCATGCCGATGCCGAGCAGGGCCATGCCGATACCGCCAAGAAGCCCGGCGGGATAGTGGTCCGACAACCGGCCGGCGATCGGCGCCATGATGCCGACGACCAGCGGCCAGGGCGTCAGGAAGAAGCCGGTCTCGACTGCCGAACGATGCAGAACTTCTTCGAAATAGAACGGCAGCGACACAAAGGCGAGGCCCTGGACGGAGAAGGAGCATACCGCCGTGGCCGCCGACAGCGCGAACAGTGGGCGGCGGAACAGGTCGATCGGCAGCATCGGTGCAGGGTGATCGGCCTGCCGGCGGAGCAGCAGCCAGCCGAACAGCAGGCCGGCAACCAGTTCGGCGACGACGATGGATGGCGCCGTGTGATGGGCGGCGCTGTCGATGCCGAGGATCAGCAGGCCGAGACAGAGCGAGGTCAGCAGGGCGCCGAGAAAATCGAAACGATGGGTGGCGCGCGTGGTCTTTGGCAGTGTCTTGAGGCTGATGATAATGGCGGCGAGGCCGAAGGGCAGGTTGATCGCGAACAGCCAGGGCCAGGTCGCAACCGACAGGATGCCCGAGGCGATGGTGGGGCCGAGGGTGAAGGCCGTCGCAACGACGAGGGCGTTATGACCGAGCCCGCGGCCGAAATGGCTTGGGGGATAAACCACGCGGACCAGCGCGGCATTGACGCTCATGGCGCCAGCGGCGCCGAGGCCCTGCAGCACCCGGGCGAACAGTAAAGTGTCCAGCGACCATGCGAATGCGCAGGCGACGGACGCGATCGTGAACAGGATCAGCCCGCCGAGATAGATGCGCTGATGGCCGACGATCTCGCCCAGTGCGCCGAACGGCAGCAGCGTGGCGACCATGGCGATTTGGTAGACATTGACCACCCAGATCACGTCCGCTGGCGTGGCATGCAGGTCGCTGGCGATGGAGGGCAGCGCGATATTGGCAATGGCGGTATCGAGCGAGGCCATGGCAAGGGCGGTAAAGATGGCAAGCCGCGCCCAACGCTGCTGGCTCGGCGTCAGCCCTTCCGTCGGCTGGGGAGCCTGTGCCGCGATACCGTCTGCCATAGCTGGGGATTCCTGGGTGCGGCCGAACTGGCTGCCGATCCGCGCTATCTAGGATAGTTCGCTTTGCCCCTACAGGCGTGCAACTGCATGAGGCATATGCACATCTTTATTCCCAGCGGAAAATCCGCTGTCGGCTGATCACATCGCTGTCAGGCGATTACATCGCTGGCGATCACATCGCCATCAGACCGGCTTGGTCTTGAACCAGGTCCCGGACGCCACCGCCGTGACGATGATAGTGCCGTAGACCACCAAGGCGAATGTCAGGCAGGCAAACAGCCAGGTCAGCGATCCCGTCAGCCGCAGCGCCAGCCAGCCGCCGCCGATCGAGATCAGCAGCCGCAGCACGCCGGCGAGCAGCGGATAGAGCATCTTGCCGGCGCCCTGCGAGGCGAAATAGAGCGACAAGCCGAGGCCAAAGAAGCCATAGGCCGGGCCGACGATACGCAGATAGGCGCTGCCGGTCTCGATCATCTGTGGATCCGACCCGAACAGGCCGAGCCACGCGGCCGGCCAGATCGCGGCCGCCAGGCCGACGGTTTCGGTGATCACGAACACCATACCGCCGCCGATCAGCGCCGCCCGCAGCGCGCGCTGCTCCTGCCCGGCGCCGATATTGGTGCCGACCAGGGCGACCAGCGGGCCGCCGAAGCCGAAGGCCAGCGGCACCATCAGATATTCCAGCCGGACGCCGGTGCCGAAGCCCGCCACGGCGTCGCCGCCAGCGAAGCCGCCGACCAGTGCGGTGGTCAGCAGCACCGTGAAACTCGTCTGCAGCGAAATCACCGCAGCGATGGCGCCGACGCGCAAGATGTCGGCTGAGAGATCCCAGCGCAGCCGCGCCAGTTTGAAATGGACGATGCAGCGGCCGGAGAGAATGTAGCCCGCGAGCACGGCGCCCACGGTGAAGGTCGACAGCACCACGGCCCAGCCACCGCCGGCAATGCCGAGGGCCGGAATCGGTCCCCAGCCGAAAATCAGCAGCGGCGACAGCGGGATCAGCAGCACCACGCCGATACAGATCGACAGCGACGGCACCAGCATGTTGCCGGTGCCGCGGATGATGCTGGCAAAGCCGTTCATCAGCCAAACTAAAACGCTGCCGCCGAATACCACGTTGGAATATTGCATGGCCGCGTCTAGCGCGCCGCCGCTGACGCCCATCGCCGTGTAAATCGCACGGCCCCAGATCAGGAAGATCGCCGAGCCGATCAGGCCGAGCAGGATATTGATGAGCGTGGCATGCATCACCAGTGCTTCGGCATCGTCGGTGCGGCGCGCACCGAGCGCACGCGCAATCGCCGAGGAAATGCCGCCGCCCATGGCGCCGGCCGACAGCATCTGCATCATCATGAAGCCGGGAAACACCACGGCCATGCCGGTCAGCGCGTCGCTGCCGAGATGCGACACCCACCAGGTTTCGATCAGGCCGGTGGAAGCCTGCGCCAGCATCACCAGCAGATTGGGCCAGGCCAGCTTGACCAGCGTGGAAGCGATCGGCGCCTGCAGCAGCATCCGCGTCCGCGGGTTCATCTCGTGGACGGGCGCGGCCGTGGCGGCGACAATGGCCTGCGGCGTTTCCAGTTTCATGGTGATCCGTCCTTCTGCGGGCGCGGTTTGCTGAGCCGCCGTTGCACGCGTGCGCTGGCGGCGGGGCCGGGCGCATTGGCATGGGTGGCTTCGGTGATTGGTTTGCCGGTACGGCGGTCGACCAGGATGGGATCGGCGGTCTCGCCGGTCTCCTTGTCGATCAGAACAACGCTTTCACCCTCAGGCGCGAAATGCCGGTTACCCCAGCTTTGCAGCGACCACAGCACGGAGCGGAAATCCCGGCCCCGCGGGGTCACGATATATTCGTAGCGCGGCGGCTTTTCGCAATATTGCCGCTTCTCCAGCAGTCCGGCCTCGACCAGCACCCCGAGGCGCCGGGTCAGCATGTTCGGCGCGATGTTGAGGTTCTTCTGGAACTGATCGAACCGCGTCATGCCGTAGATGGCATCGCGCATGATCAGAATGCTCCACCACTCGCCGACGCGCTCAAGGCTGCGGGCGACCGGGCATTCCAGTTTTTCGAAACTCTTGCGCTCCATGGGCGGAAGATAGGTGAGTAACTATCATCATGCAAGTCACTAGGTGGTGACCCTCCACGGTCATTCCGGGGCGCAGGTCAGCGGCGAAGCCGCTGGCAGGCGAACCCGGAATCCCGAAGTGTTCAGCCATGTCGAGATTCCGGGTTCGCGTGCGCAAGATGCACACGCGCCCCGGAATGACGGCGTTAGTGCTAAGCTCTTACCCCACCATCCGCTCGCGCCCGACCCAGAAGCTCGCGCGCAGCGCCTTCTTGTCGATTTTACCGACGCCGGTCATTGGCAGTTCACTGACGAACTTGATGTGCTTCGGCGCATGGGCCGAACCCTTGCGGGTCTTCACCAGATTGATCAGTTCGTTGGCGTCCGGCTTCGCGCCGCCGCGCGCGACCACGATGGCGGTGACGGCTTCGCCCCATTTGTCGTCGGGCACGCCGACCACGGCGCACATGGCGACATCGGCATGGGTGGTCAACACATCCTCGATCTCGCGCGGGAAGATGTTGAAGCCGCCGGAGACGATCATGTCCTTCTTGCGGTCGAGGATGAACATGTAGCCGCGCTCGTCGGCGCGGGCGATGTCACCGGTGTGCAGCCAGCCGTTCTTGAGCGTTTCGGCCGTCTGCTCCGGCCGCTTCCAGTATTCCTTCATCACATGCGGCGCACGCACGCAGATTTCGCCGGCCTCGCCTGGCGAGACCTCCTGATCGTCATCGTCGAGAATGCGCACGTCGCAGACCGCGATGGGGAATCCGCAGGACAGGAACAGGTCGGGCTTCCTGGGATCATGATCCGTCTTGCGCAGCACCGACACCGGATAGCATTCGGTCTGCCCGTAGAGCTGCGAGAACACGGGGCCGATGCGTTCGATACCTTCCACCAGCCGGCTCGGTGACATCGGTGACGCGCCGTAAAGCACCAGATCGAGCGACGATAGATCGGTCTTTGACAGCGTCGGGTTGTCGAGCAGCACATAGATCATGGTCGGCACGAACAGCGTGAAATTGATGCGCTCGCGTTCGATGGTCTTGAACACCGCTTCGGGATCGAAGCCCTTCAGCATATGCACTGTGCCGCCGCGCATCAGCGTCGGCAGCACCTTGGTGCCGGCGACATGGCTGATCGGCGCCACCGTGAGATAGCTCGGCGTATCCGGAATTTCGAAGTCAGACAGGATGGCGCTGGCAAAGCCCGACACTTCGCGATGCCGGCGCAGCGCGCCCTTGGATTTTCCGGTGGTGCCGCCGGTGTAGTTCAGCACGGCGATGTCATCGACCTGTGCAAAGTCCCGCGCGGTGGCGCTGCCGCCTGAGCCGACGACTTTCAGAAGATCGATGCCATAATCCGCACGGCCCAGCGTGAACACGTGCTGCAGGCCTTGCGCGCGCGATGCGAGCTCGCCGCCGCGCTGCAGGAAATTGTCGGCGTCAATGATCAGGATCGTTGCTTCGGCGTCCTCGATCTGGTCGATCTGATCCTGCATCGAGCCCAACGGGTGCAGCCAGGAGATTGCGAAACGCGACAGTTGCGCGGCGACGCCGGCGCACCAGGTGTCGGCGCGGTTGGCCGTGAGCAGCGCCACTTTCGTGCCGGGCGATGCGCCGAGGTTCATGAACACATTCTGCAGTCGTGCGATCAGGTCCGTGGTGCCGCGATAGGTGATGGTGCCGCCGGGCCAGCTGAAAGCGATGCGATCCGGATAGCGCGCCAGCGCCCGCAGGGTCTGCGCGCCAACGGTCGGAAACGTGTTCAGCACGTCCGTCATGGAAACCTCCCCAAATGTCCTCGGCTTCTGTGGGCCGATGGTTGTGGCAAGGCTAACAATGAATGCCGGGCATGCAAACATAAACCCGCATGGGCATTGCAGCATTCGCGATGAACTTGTGGCGGCTTTCGTCGTTTGCCTGTGCTAGAAGCGGTCGAGCCATTTGAGCCGCGTCACAGGAGAATTTCATGCGCAAGTTTTTGACCGTGCTGGCAGCACTGGCCACCCTCAGCCTGACCAATTGCGGTTACAACGCGATTCAGACCAATGACGAGCAGGTCAAGTCGGCCTGGTCGGAGGTGGTCAACCAGTATCAGCGCCGCGCGGACCTCGTGCCGAATCTCGTGAATTCCGTGAAGGGCTTCGCGCAACAGGAGAAAGACGTTCTTCTGGGCGTCGCAAATGCACGCGCCAAGGTTGGCTCGGTGCAGGCGACGCCTGATGTGGTCAACGATCCTGCCGCGCTGCAGAAATTCCAGGCCGCGCAAGGCGAACTCTCCAGCGCGCTGTCGCGCTTGCTCGTGGTCACCGAGAACTATCCGCAGCTCAAGTCGGACGCGCTGTTCAAGGATCTGATGTCGCAGCTCGAAGGCACCGAGAACCGCATCACCGTGGCGCGCAACCGCTACATCAAGTCGGTGCAGGATTATAACGTCGGTGTGCGCACCTTCCCGAACAATCTCACCGCCATGATGTTCGGCTACAAGGAGAAGGCGAATTTCTCTGTCGCCAATGAGAGCGAAATCTCGACCGCGCCGAAGGTCGACTTCAACCCGACGCCGGCGCCTGCGAAATAGGCCGGTGCCGATCAGGCCGATCCGATGAAGGCGATCAAAGCCTGTCTGCTGGCATGGTTGCTGTGCTGGAGCGCCGTCGCTCTGGCCGATGTGGCCGTGCCGGCTTTGACGGGGCGCGTGGTCGATCAGACCGCGACGCTGAGCCAGGGCGAACAGGCATCGCTCGACAGCACGCTGCGTGATTTCGAGTCGCGCAAGGGCAGCCAGATCGTGGTGCTGATCGTGCCCACCACGGCGCCGGAAGCCATCGCGCAATACTCCATCCGCGTTGCCGAAGCCTGGAAGATCGGCCGCAAGAAAGTCGATGACGGCGCGATCCTGCTGGTGGCGAAGAACGATCGCAAGCTGCGCATCGAAGTCGGCTACGGCCTCGAAGGCGCGCTGACCGACGTCACGACAAAACGGATCATGGACGAGATCATCACGCCGCGCTTCAAGACCGGCGATTTCGCCGGTGGCATCACAGCCGGCGTCAACCAGATCATCAAGGTGGTCGACGGCGAGCCGCTGCCGGCGCCGGATGAATGGAAGGGCAATTCGAATGCCCTCGATCAGATCATGGAATATGCGCCGTTCCTGCTGTTCGGCGTGCTGATCTTCGGCAGCATCCTGCGCAACATTTTCGGCCGGCTGTTCGGCTCGCTGGCCACCGGCGGGCTTGTCACCGCGGTGGTCTGGTTGGTCGCCGGCAGCCTGCTGTTCGGCGGCATCCTCGGCGCGATCGCGTTCTTCTTTACGCTGATCAGCGAGGCCCTCATGTCGGGCGGCGGAGGCGGTGGACGCCGCGGTGGTGGCTATATCGGGGGCGGCGGCGGTTCCTGGTCATCGGGGAGTTCATCGAGCAGCGGCGGCTTCAGCGGAGGCGGCGGCAGCTTCGGTGGCGGCGGCGCTTCGGGGAGTTGGTGATGAGCCTGAAACGCATCGGCAACCATCTGCTCGGCAATCGCTCGCGCGTCCGCAAGGCGTTCCCGCCGGAATCGCTGGCGGCGATCGAACAGGCTATCAAGGCCTCCGAGGCCAGCCATGCCGGACAGATCCGCTTTGTCGTCGAAGGCGCGCTCGACGGTGCGCCGCTGTTCCGCAATCAGTCCGCCCGCGAACGCGCCATCGATGTGTTCGCGCAACTGCGCGTCTGGGACACGGCGCATAACAACGGCGTGCTGATCTATCTGCTGCTCGCCGATCGCGATGTCGAGATCGTGGTCGACCGCGGCATCGATGCCCGCGTCGGCAAACCCGGCTGGGAAGCGATCTGCCAGATGATGGAGGCGGAGTTTCGTGCCGGACATTTCGAGCGCGGCGTGATCAAGGGGATCGACGCGGTGACGCGGCACCTGGCGACGCATTTCCCGCGCGACGCCGCGTCGGTGAATGAACTACCGGATGCGCCGGTGGTGCTGTAGCCGTTACGCCCTCTCAGCCGTCATTGCGAGCGTAGCGAAGCAATCCAGTCTTCGCTTGTGACCTTCTGGATTGCCGCGTCGCTTCGCTCCTCGCAATGACGTGGAGAGGCCATTGACCTCCGCTCACGCCTTCACACTCTCCCGTGCGCCCACCCGCTCGAACCACGCCGCGATCTTCGCATTTTCGCGATCCCACGGCTGCTTCACCTTGTCGGCGAAATCGAGCCAGCAAAACAGCACGATGTCGGCCATCGTGAAGCGTTCGCCGCAGATGAAGGTCTTGCCGGCCATCTGTCCGTCGAGCCATTGCAGCCGGTCGATGGCGATTGTCTTCAGGCCCGGCGCGCCTTCGGGCACGCAGACGATGCGCGTCTCGAAGCGCTTCAACCCCTCCGAAAAGCGATAGCCGTTGGCGATGTGCTGGCAGATATTGAGATCGACGCGCTGGCGCCACATCCGTGCCTCGGCGCGCTGCTCGGGCGTAGTGCCGATCAGCGGGGGTGACGGATGCGTCTCCTCGACATATTCGCAGATCGCGACCGTCTCGGACACATAGGCGCCGTCGTCGTGTTCGAGCGTCGGCATCTGGCCGTGCGGATTGCGCGCCAGATGCGCGGGTTCGCGGTTCTCGCCACCAGCAAGATCGACGGTCTGGACGGGGAGGCTGATGCCCTTCTCGGCCAAGAACATGCGCACCACGCGCGGATTCGGTCCGATGGAATCGTAGAGCTTCATGGCATTTCCCCGATTGTTCTGTTTGCTGGTGTTGTGCGGGCGGGGCGCGTGCGCGTCAAGCAACGGTTCCCATCGCCGGACAAGAGGTGAAATTTTCGTAAGCACTGCACCCGGTAAGGATTTGGCAAGCAATGAAAGTTACCAAAGTGTTCATCTATTCCGGAGAATTTGATCGTGAGCGAGCACAAGGCCGATTCCACCCCAGACGTCAGCGGCGATCACGTCGACACCGGCGCCGCGGCGGCGGCCGGCTCCCACGATGCTGACATTCACGTGGATTCGCCGAAGCTCGCACCGGAGCAGGGCGAGGAGCGCCCCGCCCAGATGCCAAAGCGGGAAGCGCCGAAGCTCGGAGCGCCCGGCCGGATCACCATCATGGCGCCCTCCCGCGACAGCGGCCCGCATGAGGGCGCGTCCCGTGAGCATGCGGCGCGCGAGCGCTCGTGGGAAGACTTCGTCAATTCCGAGCCGAAGATCGAGTCGGCAGAGAAGGCTGGCCGCAGCCGGATGATGGCGATTGCCGCGATGATCGCGCTGGGCATCACCGTCGGCGCAGTCGGCGGTTCGGTGGCTATGTCCGGCCTCGGCAAGCTGTTTGCCGCCGACGACACCAAGTCGACCAACCAGGCACTGGAAGAACACATTGCCCGTCTCGACGGTGAACTCTCGGCGCTCAAGGCCGAGGTCGACCGCAACGCCAAGCAGTCCATTGCGGCGCGCGCGAAGTCTGCCGAGCGTCTCGACAAGCTTGAGAAGGGCCAGGCCGAACCGGCCGCGAAACTCGCGAAGCTGAGCGAGACCGTCGAAAAGCTGCGCACCACGCCGCCGCCTGCCGCTGCACCCGCGCTGGTCCCTGCACCGGTTGCCTCGGCACCGGCCAAGGAAGTGACCGGTTCGATCAACGCCCCGGTGCCGACCCCGGCACCGAAGCCTGAAGTTGCGCGCCTGCCCATGGTCGAAGGCTGGCGCATCATCGACATCGCCGGCGGCGGCGCTACCATCGAGGGTCGTGCCGGAATCTTCGAAGTCTATGCCGGCGATCCGGTTCCCGGACTCGGCCGCATCGACGCGATCCGCAAACAGGACGGCCGCTGGACGGTGGTCACCTCCAAGGGCCTGATCGTCGCCCGCTGATCCACCCTTCTAGCGACGAATGCGTTCAGGCCGCTGCTGGTGCAGCGGCCTTTCTTTTGGGCTAGCCTCCCGACGTGACGTCTGGGATAGCGCCGTGCGACTTCGCTTGAGCTTCATTGCCGTGCTGCTCTGCCTCGTGGCTCCCGTCGCGCGGGCGGATGAGGGCAATGGTCTCGCCGTCACCGATCCCGGTGTGTTGCGGGCACTGGAAACGCACAACACCCGCGGTCTCGGCCTCGCGCAGCTGCTCGATCCCGCGCGGACAACGCCGATCCCCAACGACGCGCTGTTTGCTCTGCCTGCGATGACACCGGTGCGCGCCGCGCTGGACGATGCCTTTGCGCGCTATCTCGCCGATCACCGCACACACCAGCCGGGCGTGAGTATCGGCGTCGGCCCTGGACATGATGTGCAACTGTTCGACCAGGCAATGCTGACATCGCCGGACGCGCGGTTCGTTCTCGCCGGGATCGTCAATCGTATGGATCGGGCCTATGTCGCGCCGGAGACCTGCGGCGAGATCAGGCTGATCTATCGCCTCACGCGCACGGCCGCTGGCACAACGCCGCCGCGTCTGCCGATGACGCTCAATCTTGTGCTTCGTGCGAAGGACCTGAACGATGCGTCGGTGACATGCGCGGATCTCGCCGGGCGCTGGCTCGACTCTCCGTCATTCACCGAGACTGGCGCAGCACGCGCAGATCGCTTGCTGAAACCGGATGGTCCGCTTGCGACAATCACAGCCGCGCATGTCGATCGCGTCGAGACCAATCTGCAGATTGTGCATCGACCGAAGTCCGAGACGCAGGAATTCCGCACCGACTATTTGCAGAAGGTGTTTCGCTTCGATGCCACCGTGAAGCAGTTTCGCGAGGCACCCATGGAGAACCAGATCGACCGTGACCGGTTGCTGGCTGATGCGGCGCTCGGTCGCGCGTTTCGCGACTGGCTGCTTGCGCCCGTCAATCTCCTTGCTTTCGATCGCGGTACAGTTTTGATCCCCGAGAAATTCCTTGCGACCACGTCGCTGTCGTCGACACCAGCCGGCTTTGCACCGTCGGCCCTGCAGCCGGAATTCGGGCTGATAGACAGCAAGGGGAAGGGCGTGTTCAGCGAGCGTGACGTCGTCGCCGCGCTGGAGCGGGCAGTGGCGCAGGGCGGCGCCTTGGAGAATATCCGTTCGCCGGCTGGCTTCGCGCGGCGGCTGAACGACATCACCTGCGGTGGTTGCCACCAGATCCGCGGCATCGGTGGCTTCCATTTTCCGGGCGCGGACACGCTGGCAGACCAATCGCAGGTAACGGTTGCCGCATCGCCGCATTTCATCGGTGACCAGCCCCGCCGTCGCGATATCGTCATGGCGATGCGCGATGGAAAGGCGCCGGATTTTTCGCGCGGCTTCTCCGATCGCCCGCAGATGCGTGGTAACAATGAACTCGCGGGATCGCCTCTCCTCGATGGCTGGGGTGCGACATGTTTTCGACCGAAGCAGAAAGGTGTCGCGGACAAGAGTTTCGCGTCCTGGACCTGTGCCGAAGGTCTCGCCTGTCAGCAGGTTGGCGCGGATGCGTCGTCTGCAATCGGCATGTGTTTCGTGAAATGAAATGAGGACGCGATGAACGAGACCGACAAAGAGATCAAGGAACGCGACATCGCGATCGCCGAGAACGAGAGCAAGCAGCAGACGACAAGCAGTATCCGCGTCAGCGTCTGGGCGATCGGTGTGGCGGTTCTGCTCGGGCTCGGCTTCTTCGGATGGCTGCTGGCGCGGTAGCGTTTCCCTCGCCCCGCAGTGCGAAGCATAGCTTCGCTAGGCGGGGAGAGGGGGGATCGAACGCACGAAGGGCGTTCGAGACGGGTGGGGAGCCAGCGTGTGAAATATTGGCTCCCCCTCACCCGAATTGCTCCGCTCCGCTCGCAATTCGACCTCTCCCCGCAAGCGGGGAGAGGTAAGATCAATCAGCCCGGCATCAGCACGGTGTTGACGACGTGGATCACGCCGTTCGACTGGTTGACGTTCGGGATCGTCACCGTGGAGGCGCCACCCTTGGCATCGACGATCGTGACCTTGCCGCCCGAGCGCTTGACGGTGAGTTGTTCGCCTTCAACAGTCGTCAGCTTCTTGCCGTCGGTGAGGTCGGCCGCCGAGAGCCGTCCGGGCACCACATGATAGGTGAGGATCTTGGTGAGGGTCATCTTGTTCTCGGGCTGCACCAGCGTATTGACCGTGCCCTTCGGCAATTTGCCGAATGCGGCATTGGTCGGCGCGAAGACGGTAAACGGGCCGGGGCTGGCCAGCGTATCGACGAGGCCGGCGGCCTTCACGGCGGCGACCAGCGTGGTGTGATCCTTCGAATTCACCGCGTTCTCGACGATGTTCTTCGACGGATACATCGCGGCGCCGCCTACCATGACGGTGTTCTCGCCCTTCATCATCTTGGCAGCAGCAGGCTCAAGGAAGCTCGCCGAAATCATCAGCGTGCTGAAGGCGGCAAATGACAGCAGTGCAATGCGCTTCTTGGACATGGTCGTCTCCCGGTTGATAGTGGCGTCGCCGGCGGGGAATCCGCAGGCGTGGTGATCTCGTTGCCGCGCGACATGGCGAGTGCCTGTTGCGCTAACGAGACCAGCTACGCGTTTTAGGGGAGGCGGTTTCAGGTCGGCCTGTGACCACTTCGTGATCACAGGCCGCATCGCAATTTGAAACTCTTTCACGCGGGCTGCGTAACCCGCGGCTTGCGCGACTATGCTACCGTGCCGGAAGCGCGCAACCGCGCGATATCGGCATCATCGAAGCCGGCGGCGCGCAGGATCTCGTCGCTGTGCTGGCCGATGGACGGCGGCAGATGCGGCTTGCGCTTGGTCTCGCCGCCGATCCAGATCGGGCTGTTGATGGTGAGGATGTCGGTTCCTTCGAACGGGATCAGCACGTCATTGTCCTTCATCTGCTGATCGTTCGGAATATCGTCGAGGATGCCGACGAAGCCGAAGACGAGGCCATTGCCGTCAAGTCGCTCGCGCCAGTCGGCGAGGTCGCGGGTCGCGAACACCTCGTCGAGGATCTTGATCAGTTCGACCGAGCGCGCATGGCGATCGGGTTTGGTTGCGAAGCGCGGATCGTCGCGCAGGTCCTCGCGGCCGAGGCATTTGGTAAAAGCCGGCCACTGCCGCTCTTCGGCGAGCAGCGACAGCATGATCCAGCGGCCGTCGCGGCACCTGTAGTGATTGGTGACGGCATTGAGCGCTTCCTCGCGCGAGCGGCGCTTCTCGAATTTGGCGCCCACCAGCTTGGCCTGCGCCAGCACGCTCGACGACCACACGCCATTGGCCATCAGGTTCGATTTCACCTGGCAACCCTTGCCGGTCTTCTCGCGCTTGTAGAGCGCGGTGACGATGGCGCCATACAGCGCCATGGCGCAGGGATGATCGCCCATGCCGGCGATCGAACGCGCGGGTGTCGTGTCTTCGTCCGCCCGCACCAGATCCATCATGCCGGAGCGCGCCCACCACGCGGTGGAGTCGAAACCGGGCTTGTCGGCTTCCGCGCCCTTGTCGCCATAGCCGGTGAAGCAGGCATAGATCAGCCGCTCGTTCAGCGGTGCGATATCCTCATAGGCGATCTTCAGGCGCTTGCGCACCGGCGGCGGGAAATTGGTGATGAAGACATCTGCCTCGGCGATCAATTTGTAGAGCACCGCCTGGCCTTCCGGCTTGGCCAGATCGAGCGCCAGGCTTTTCTTGTTCCGGCTCTCCATCATCCACGCATAGTTGTGTTCGCTCTTGGGATAACCGGGCAGGTTGGGCAGGTTGCGATAGGGATCGCCAGCACCGGGCGGTTCGATCTTGATGACGTCGGCGCCGAAGTCGGACAGCACTGTGGCTGCGGCGGGCGCGGCGATGAAACTCGCGCAGTCCAGCACCTTCAGCCCTTTGAACAGACCGTCTTCCATGCGTCACTCCCGTCGCTTTTGTTTTGCGTGTTGTTCTTGCCGTCTGCCGGAATTTAATTCCATCTGGAATCCGGTGGCGCATTTGACCCATCTTCGATGGGTGATGCAACGGCCTCAGCTAACCCTCCCCTGGAGGGGGAGGGTCGCTGCGTGCATAGCGCGCAGCGGGGTGGGGTGAAGCAGCAAGCTCCGTCGTTGTGGCTTCACCCCACCCCGTCTCGCAACACACGTCGCGTGCTGCTCACCGACCCTCCCCCTCCAGGGGAGGGTAAGAAGGATCAGTTTTGATCTGTCATCAATGCTGCATTGCCACCCGCGGCAGCCGTGTTGATCGTCACCGTCTGTTCGGTGGCGAAGCGGGCGAGGTAATGCGGGCCACCGGCTTTCGGCCCGGTGCCGGACAGGCCGAAGCCGCCGAAGGGCTGCACGCCGACCACGGCGCCGATCATGTTGCGGTTCACATAGACATTGCCGACCGGCAGGCGCGCGATCACGCGCACCATATCGTCGATCCGCGAATGCACGCCGAGCGTGAGCCCGAAACCGGTGTCGGCAATATCCTGCAGCACCTTGTCGAAGCCGGCAGCGCGGTAGCGGACCACATGCAGGACCGGACCGAACACTTCCTCGGTCAGTTGCCGCGCGCTTGCGAGTTCGAAGATATGCGGTGCGACGAAGTTGCCTGCAGGTGCCATGCCCGCAAGGTGCACGCGCATCTCGAGCATCATGCGCGCGATATGCGCATCCAGCTTCTGCTTCGCTTCGGCATCGATCACCGGGCCGATATGGGTGGCGGTATCACGGGGATCGCCCAGCTTGAGTTCCCGGGCTGCGCCCACGATCATTTCGATCATGCGGTCGGCGACATCGTCCTGCACCAATAGCAGCCGCAACGCGGAGCAACGCTGCCCGGCCGACCGGAACGCCGACATCACCACATCGTCGGCGACCTGTTCCGGCAGCGCGGTGGCATCGACGATCATCGCATTGATGCCGCCGGTCTCGGCGATCAGTGGCACGATCGGGCCATCCTTAGCGGCGAGGGTGCGGTTGATGGATCGGGCCACCTCGGTCGAGCCGGTGAACACCACACCGGCGATGGCGGGATGCGCGACGAGCGCCGCCCCGGTGTGGCCGTCGCCCTGGATCAGATGCAATGCTGATGTGGGCACACCCGCTTCATGAAGCAGGCGTACGGCCCGTGCCGCGATGCGTGGCGTTTGTTCGGCCGGCTTGGCGACAACCGTGTTGCCCGCCATCAGCGCGGCGCTGACCTGGCCGAGAAAGATCGCCAGCGGAAAATTCCACGGCGAGATGGCGATAAAGACGCCACGGCCGCGCAGGCTCAACACGTTGCTCTCGCCGGTGGGCCCGGGCATTGTCTGGCTAGTGCCGAATTGCTTGCGGCCCCGCGCGGCGTAATAGCGGCAGAAGTCGATGGCTTCGCGGACTTCCGACAGCGCGTCATCAAGCGTCTTGCCGCCTTCCTGTTGCAGCAAGGCGATAAAGGACGAGCGGCGCTGTTCCAGAAAGTCCGCGGCGTTGTCGAGCATCGCCGCGCGGTCTTCGGCCGGCGTGCGGCTCCATGATGCAAAGCCGGCGCGTGCTGCCGTCACAGCAGCACCTGCCTGCTCGGCATTGGCATCAACGACCTTATCCATGTCAGGCTTGCTGGCCGCAATCTCGGCCAGCAATTTGTTCAACGCAGCGCGTTCGCCGAATTCGATGCCGTGCGAATTGGTGCGCTCGGGTCGATAGAGATCGCCAGGCAGCGGGATCTTCGCGTGTCGCGCGCCGTCGGGCGCGCCAATAATTGCGGCAGGCCGCTTCAGCAGCGTCGTGACCGGCACGGTGTCATCTGCGGCAATCGCCACGAAAGATGAGTTCGCGCCGTTCTCCAGCAGCCGCCGCACCAGATAGGCCAGCAGATCGCGATGACTGCCGACCGGCGCATAGGTGCGCCAACGGATCGCGGGATGGTCCTTGCCGAGCCGCTCATAGAGCGCATCGCCCATGCCGTGCAGGCGCTGGAATTCGTAGCCGCCGCTGATGCCAGCCAGTTCGAGGATGGTCGCGACGGTGAGCGCATTGTGAGTGGCGAATTGCGGAAAGATGCGTGGCTGTAAAGCCAGCAGCTTCTGTGCGCAGGCGATGTAGTTGAGGTCGGTCATCGCCTTGCGCGTGAACACCGGATAGCCGGCGAGCCCGCGTTCCTGCGCGCGCTTGATCTCGGTGTCCCAATAGGCGCCCTTCACGAGCCGCACCATCATCTTGCGATCGTGACGGCGCGCCAGCGCGTCGATGTGGTCGATCACATCCGCGCAGCGCTTCTGATAGGCCTGGATAGCAAGCCCGAATCCGTCCCATCCCGCCAGCGACGGATCGGCAAAGGCCGCATCGATCACATCGAGCGACAATTCGAGCCGGTCGGCTTCTTCGGCATCGATGGTGAAATTGAGGTCATAGCTCTTCGCTTGCTGCGCCAGCGCGATCAGGCGCGGCACCAGTTCGCGCATCACGCGCTGATGGCTCACCGCCTCATAGCGTGGATGCAGCGCCGAGAGTTTGACCGAGATACCCGGCCGGTCAGGCAGCGGGTTGTTGCCCGCGGCGTGGCCGATGGCTGATATGGCCGAGGCATAGGAGTCGAAATAACGCTGCGCGTCGTCGGCAGTGCGGGCGCCTTCGCCGAGCATGTCGAAGGAATAGCGCGCCGGACGCTCGGACGGCGTGCGGGCGCGGGCCAGCGCCGCGTCGATGGTTTCGCCGAGCACGAAATGGCTGCCCATCAGCCGCATCGCCTGCCGCGTCGCCGTGCGCACCGCGGGCAGGCCGATCCGCTTGGCCAGCCGGCCTAGCGTGCCCGTCGGCGTCTCGCCGGGCTGGATCGCGCGCTGCGAGATGCCGAGCGCCCAGGCCGAGGCGTTGACCAGGAAGGCACTGGATCTGGTCTCGTGATGGATGAAGTCGCCCTGGCCGAGCTTGTCCTCGATAAAGGCATCGGCGGTCCGCGCGTCCGGCACCCGCAGCAGCGCCTCGGCCAGCACCATCAGCGCCAAGCCCTCTTTGGTGGAGAGCGAATATTCCCGCAGCATGTCCTCGACACCGCCGAAGCGGTCGTCTTTGGCGCGGATCGCGTCGATCAGGCGCGTCGCCGTTGCGTCGATCCGCGCGTCCTGGGCAGGCGTCATGGCTGCGTTGGCCAGAAGCCCGGCGGCGATGGCCCCATCATCCGGTGCATAGGGAGCGGTGAAGGGAGGCATGGAATCGGGTGGCATGGGCGTTTCCTCGGATATCCTTCAAGCCTAATCCCGGTCTGTCCGTAGTTCGATAGGAGATATCGGAATTTTACCTTAGATAATCCGGAAATGATCGTGCTATACACCGGGTATGAGCGATATCGACAAGATTGACCGGAAAATCCTCGCCGTCCTGCAGGCTGACGGCCGAATCGCCAATGTCGAGCTGGCCGAGAAGGTCGGCCTGTCCCCAACCTCGATCGGCGAGCGGTTGAAGCGGCTGCAGCGCGACGGCTATATCGAAGGCTATGGCGCGCGGCTCAATCCGCAGATGCTCGGCCTTGGCCTGCTGGTGTTCGTCGAGGTGCTGCTCGACAAGACAACACCAGATGTGTTCGAGCGCTTCGCCCGCGCCGTGCGGCTCGCGCCGGAAGTGCTGGAGTGCCACATGGTGGCGGGTGGTTTCGATTATCTGGTGAAGGCGCGTGTCGCCGACATGAGCGCGTATCGTCGCTTTCTTGGCGAGAGCCTGCTGGCGCTGCCCGGCGTGCGCGAGAGCCGCACTTACGCGGTCATGGAAGAAGTGAAGCGCGACGCACCGCTGCCCGTGGGATAGCGAGCCGGGATAACGCCACCGTTGTCTTGCCGTTGCCTTGGCAGCCCGAAAGCGCTGCGTTAGGTTTCCGCGCGTTTCTCTCGGAGCAAATCATGCGGGCAGGCCAGTTCAATCTTCGTGTCGCCGATTTTCGTATTCTGATGGCGGCAGGTGTCATCGCAGTGACCGGCCTGTTCTCGATGTCGCATGCGCGCGCGATCGAAATGTCCCGCGAGGTCAGCGATCTCTACACGTCGGTGTCGATCTACCCGCCATCCGCCGGTTCCATGACCATCTGCTACGGCTTCGTCTGCCGGCGTCGCCACGCCTTCGATTTTACGCCTGCCGACAGGGCTGCGCTCACCAAGCTTCTCGCCGCGGGCAAGGGGTCGGCCGCGGCGGAACGCGCTGCCGTGCAGAAGGCGGTGGTGTGGTGGGACCGCCGCGTCGGCCCGGTGCTCGGCACCGACAAGCGGATCGCCAATGCGGATTTCCGCTATTTCGACGACAAGCATAATTTCGATTGCTGGGACACGACGCGCAACGTCACCAGCCTGCTGCTGATCATCCAGGACTGGGGTTTGCTGAAGCATCACACGGTGGGCAATCCGCGCTATCGCGGCAATGCGTTGGTGCTGCAGACGCCGCACAATACCGCCGTGCTGCTGGACCGCGCGACGGGCACCGAATGGGTGGTCGACATGTGGACGCGCGGCTATGCGCAGCTCCCGGACGTCAAGCCGGCCGATCAGTGGGTCAAGGAAAACTGAAGCAGGGAATGGAGCGCCGTCGCGTCGCTGAGGCGTGCGTCACGTCAACTGGCGGCTCTAAGGAGCGGACCTTACAAAGATCTCAGCTCGGACTTTTGGAGTTAGGCTAGAGCGCACACCGCGGATCGAATTAGCGCAATCCTGCGTGAAACTGATTGCGTTGCAGGAGAGGTGCCTCTTTGGAGGAAACCGCTCGTGCCGAATGCGCTCTACATTGTTGAGGCGTGATCTGGAAAACTTGCCTGACGAAAGCCCGGGGAAGCAGCCGGATCACACTGGTATCAAACCAGATGTATCAGACCTTGAGGTTCTCAGCCGAGGTCTTGCCGCGGTTGGCAACTTCCTCGAATTCAACGGTCTGTCCTTCGTTCAGTGTCGAAAGGCCAGCCTTCTCAACTGCCGAAATATGAACGAACACGTCCTTGCCGCCATTCGCCGGCTGGATGAATCCATAACCCTTCGTCGGGTTGAACCACTTCACAGTGCCTTTAGTCATCACGTCGTCTCCGCGGGATCAAAATCGATAACGAACTGCCGGTCCCCGCAAACCGGCATATCCGACATGCGCACGTTACCCGCGGATTGCCAAGCTTGATAGCTCAAACGGCGTGCAGAAATCGTCCAAACCGACCGTTATCTGTCCAATTTGCCGGGATTCGTCGCTGTTCAGGATGTTTCCGACGCGGCGGAAGGTCGCAAAAGTAGAGTGCCGGGTTCGGTCGCAATACGACCATGCGTTGTCGCCTGCACGCTGGTGATATCGCTGCAATGCAAAACCCCGGCCGAGGTGGCCGGGGTTCGCAGCCCTCATGCGAGGATTAGTAGCAGACGTTAACCGTGCGCCAGCGCAGGCCGTAGGGCGTCATCACGCGGCGGCTCACATAGCATCCACCGCCGCCACCGACATAGCCAATGCCGAAAGTGGGGCCGTAGAAGCCGCCGCCATGGAAGTGGTGGTGATGGCCATGCCAGCCCCAGCCATGGGCCGATGCGGTGGACGGCGTCAGCGCCATCGCGCCGAGGGAAGCTGCAGCAACGAATGCGAGTGCGAGTTTGCGAAACATGGTCGTTCTCCTTCAGTGATGCGCGGAGCGCTGGTTGCGGGATCTGTCTGTTCGATCCATCGCAAATTCGTCGCATCGATTTCGGAGCGGGTTCGAAGAAACTCTGTAGGAATTTTCTGAATGCTTGTTCAGGCAGGCAAAGCGTGTGCGCCCTGCAGGAACAGCGTTAAAGCGCGGAAACCATGTCGCTGGTAACGAGAGACGAAAGCACCTTCGCATCTGTGATCGTGCGTACATTCATCGGCGCGGCACGGCCACGGATCGCGACGTCCTGTTGTGGCAGCGCGTCACCCGCGAGGCCTGCAGTGGTGCTTACTTCTTCGGAGATGATGACTTCGCAAGCGAGGCTCTTGGTCATGTCCTGCAGGCGTGCAGCGACATTGACCGCATCGCCGAGTGCGGTGAACACCATGTGGTCGCGATAGCCGATATCGCCGACGATGACTTCGCCGCCGTGAATGCCGATGCCGAAACGCAGCGGCTGCGGCAGGTCATGGGCGAGGGCGCGATTGAGTTCCTCGATATTCTCGGCAATGAGCCGTGCAGCCTGCAGGGCCTGACGACACGCGGTCTGCGGATCGCAGGCGAGGCCGAACAGCGCCAGCTCGCCGTCACCGATGAACTGGTTGGGCTTGCCGCCGCTTGCGATCACAGCTCGCGAGACGGCGTCGAGAAAGCGGTTGACGATGAACACCGTGTCGTAAGGCAGCCGCTTCTCGGCGAGCATGGTGGAGCCGCGCATGTCGACGAACATGCAGACGAGATAACGCTCCTGGCCGATCCGCGCCGGCTGCGACGCATGCGCATTCGCGCTGGTCACCTGCGGTGCGAACAATTGCACGAAGGCCACATCAGTTGTCGGTCGCAACTGGCAGGCAAGGCGAACCGCGGGGTCGGCAGCGCCGCCGATCCTGCTCAGCACGAAGGCTTCGCGCGCGGAAGGTGCCGGCAATGTCTCGACACCGCTGGTGACGCGAATGCGGCAGGTCGAACAGCGCGCGCGTCCGCCGCAGACGCTGGCATGCGGCACGCGATGACGTAGGCTCGCTTCCAGCACGCTGAGGCCGAGAGGGACGCGCAGCTTGCGACCGTCGCTATAGGACAGATTGATCATCCCGGCGCGGCGTTCGACGACCATGCGGATGGCGCGGGCCGCGAGCACGATACCAAGCAGCGCGAGATAGCCGATCAGGAGATCGTCGGTGATGTCGCCCAGTGTCTGCTGCTGCGGAGCGGTGCCCATCCGGTCCGGGCCGAAATTCTCGGCCTGCCATTGCGGCGATGCCAGCTTGGCCTCGACCTCGCGCTTGCCTTGGAAGATGCCAAGCAGCGCCAGTGTCGGGATCAGCACGGCAGCGGACAGAAGATAGGGCGCGAGGCTCTTGAAGTGTGCTTTCAGCCGCAGCCAGAAATACAATCCGATACACCCGTGTAGCCAGGAGACGACCACCACGAGATACATCGACCACGTCTTCGCGGGCGACGTGATCCAGCCATAGAACACCTGAGGATAGCTGCGATTGATGTCGTACAGGTTTTCTCCCAGGCGGACGGCGACCACATGGCCGACGATGAGTGCGGGAATGCTGAGCCCGAGTACCAGTTGCAGCGGCTCGACGGCTCGCCAGCGGAACTGCCGGCGTTCGAACAGCGCCCAGATGCCGAGCACGCCATGGATCGTCACCGCCGAATAGAAGGTCACGGCGACCGGAAAGAACTGCCAGAAGCCGGCATGGATCACGACGCCGGTCTGCAACGCGTCGAGCGAGATATTGCCAAGCGCGTGATTCAGGAAATGGCTGAGCAGATAGGTGAACAGCACCAGTCCGCAGACCAGCCTGACCTGGCGCAGCCCGATGCCGCGCCACCACGCGGTGGTGGGGGCGGTCCGGGGCAGGTTGCTGGCTGTCTTGAACGTCGCGTCCATGGCGAAACCCTACGGCGAGACGCGCTCCGATGCCATCCGGAGCGGCCTCCGGACAGACCTTATCCAGCAGTAAAGTCAACAAGTTGACAGCATGGCGAAGTCCGCCGAAAAGCTCGGCGATGACGTCTTTTCCCGACCCTTACCTCGATCGGAATGTCTCCCGCCGCGCCTTTTGGGTGATCGGCGCATTGCTTGTGGCGCTGACTGCGATGCGGCTGGTCTATGCTGGTCTGTTCGATTTGCGCACCGACGAGGCCTATTACTGGACCTGGTCGAAGGAAAACGTGCTGTCGTTCCTCGATCATCCGCCGATGATCTCATGGTTCATCCGTGCAGGCACGCTGATCTTTGGCGACACCAATTTAGGCGCGCGTTTCGCCGGTATCGTGGCGATGGCGGTGACGCAATTGCTGCTCGCCGACATCGTTCGCCGCGTCACGCAGGATCTGCGCGCGGTGCTGCTGGCGGTGCTGATGTCGGAAGCGGCGCTGTATTACGGATTGCTGATGGCCAAGGTCGCGCCGGACGTGGCGCTGATTCCGTTCGCCATGGCGATGCTGTGGTCGCTGGTGCGGCTGGCCGAAAGCCACGACGGACGCTGGTGGCTCGCGGCCGGTGTCTTCGGCGGTCTCGCGCTGCTGTCGAAACTCACGGTGGTGATGTTTGTGCCGGGCATTCTCGCTTTCATGCTGGTGCCGGAATGGCGCGGGCGCTGGCTGCGCAGCCCGTATCCTTGGCTGGCCGTACTGATCGCACTGGTGATCTCGTCGCCGGTCCTGATCTGGAATGCCGGTCATGACTGGGCATCGTTCAGGTTCCAGTTCATCCGCGCCACCACGAACAACGAAGTGTCGCTGCGCACGCTCGGTGATTTTCTCGGCCTACAGTTCGGTCAGGTCGGCTTCATCCTGATGCCGGTCATTCTCTCCGCGGTTGTCGTCACGGCATGGCGTGGCTATCGCCGCCGTGAACCGGTCGCGATCCTGCTCGCCACCTGCGTATTGGTGCCGTTCTTTTTCTTTGCATGGAAGTCGCTGACCCTGCGTGTCGGCGATACCTGGCCGATGTTCCTGTGGCCTGCCGGGATCGCTGCGGCGGCGATCAATTTGACGAAACTGCCGGGCGACGGCTGGTCGCCGCGCATGGTGCGTGCCTCCTATGGCTGGAGCATCGCCGCCATCGCCACCGGCATTCCGCTGGTGGTGCTGGTCTTCCTCTATAGCGTGGCCGCGCCGTGGAACCTGATCGGCAAGAACGATCCGCTCGGCGGCGAGGGCGGCTATCAGGTGCTGGCCGACCGCGCACTGGCTGAGATGAAGAGCACCGGCGCCACCTGGATCGCGACGACCGACTACCGCACCTATGCGATGCTGCGCTGGCATCTCAAGGACAAGGTGCCGGTGGTGCAGGTCAACGAGCGCGCGCGCTTCATCGGCTTTCGCGATCCCGGCATGGACAGAATTAAGGGGCACACCGGACTTTACATCGCGCAGACCGCGGACAACCAGCGCCCGTTGCTGGCGACGACGAGTGCGGTGCTCACGTCAGTTGCCGAAGTCGATACCATGTGGCGCGGCACGGCCATGAAGCACTATGCGATCGACAAGCTCACCGGCTGGACGCCTGACCTGACGCCGAAGCCTGATACACCGTTCTATCGCTGGCCGGCGCTGGCGGAGATGTCTGTGCCGTCACGCATTCAGCTGGCGGCGCGCTGACTGCTCTCTCCCGGCTGACGAGGGGAAAGGAGGCCGCGATTGGTGCATGCGACGTCCAGGTCGATGCCAAATATATCTTTCAATTCAACCTTGCCGGCATCCGTTACTTTAAAGGCGCGTGTCGCGCCCGTTCGCGCAACCCATCCGAGTTCCAGAAACCGCCGTTGCAGCTCGGCGCCGACCAATCCCCCCACATGATAGCGCCGCTCGCTCCAGTCCAGGCAGGCCCGGCAGAAGATGCGCTTGCTGCGGCGGTCGGTTTCAAGCCTGGCTCCGAAGTCGCAGAGGAAGCGGTGGCCTGCGTCGGTAAGCACTCCGCCGTCTACGCTCAGATGCATGTAGTCTCGTGCGATCAGCGCGTCCGCGACTGCAACGCCCAACCGTCCGGCCATGTGATCGTAGCAACTGCGTGCAAGGCACAACGCTTCATCGCGCGCGGAACGCGGTCGATGCCTCGGTGGCATTTCCAGGGCCGCGACGGCGATCATGCTTTCCAGCATCTGGGCCACGAGCGGTGATGTGATCCGATAGTAACGAAACCGCCCGCTCGGTGTCACCGATATCAATCGCGCGTTGAGCAGCCGAACCAGATGTTCGCTCGCGGTGGGGCGGGATATCCGCGCCTGAAATGCCAGCTCGGTTGCTGTGAGCGCCTGACCTCCCATAAGTGCTGCAAGCATGGTCGCGCGCGCAGTGTCGCCAACCAGCGCTGCGACTTCGACCATGTTTGCGGAGGCGACCATATCCCAGCGTAGCGGCTCGCCGGATAATCCGCCACTCCCGTCGGTTCGGCCGGCGCCGAACCAATTGGCCCGGCGCCGACCGTCCCCCGTGCGATGATGCGATCAATCATGGCAGCCGGGAGCGGAAACATGCAGGCACAGTTCATTCGCGTCGAACCGTTCTCATCCTATTTCGAGGCACGAAAGGTTCCTGTCGCGCCGGCCGTGCGCTATGGCGATCTCGTCTATGTCTCGCAACTGCCGCCCTATGATCCCGAGAGCGGGGAGATCAGGCGCTTCCCGCTGGAGCGGCAGATCGAGATTGTCCTCGATCAGATGGCGCTGTGCCTTACGGCTGCGGGCTCATCGATCGACAGGGTGATCAAGTGCAATGTCTATTGCACGGGGGCCGATCAGTTCGACACCATCAATCGGGTTTATGCGCGTTACTTCTCAGGCGAGCCGCCGGCACGCGGCTTTTTCATCGTTGCGGGATGGCATGGCCCGTTCGACGTTGAGGTCGACTGCGTGGCAGCGGTCTAGAAGTAGCGCGGATTACGTATTCTCTTCCCCGTCTCGCTTCCGCAACAGATCCTTCGCGAGATCGCCAAGCTGCGGGCGTGGCAGCGCCGTGAATGGCAATGGCCGCGTCACATCGATGGCGGCGAGACCCAGGCGGGCCGTGAGCAGGCCATTGAGCACGCCTTCGCCGAGCCGCTGCGAGAGTTTCGCGGCGATGCCGTGGCCGAGCACCTGCTGGATCATGCTGTCGCTGGCGGCCATGCCGCCGGTGATGGCGAGATGGCTGATGGCATGACGCATCAGCGTGATCATGCCGAGCGTCCCCGGGCGGCCGCCATAGAGTTTTGCGAGTTGGCGCACCAGCCGGATCGCAGCCGCAGCGACGAACAGGACATCGACCACGGCGCGCGGGCTGACGGCGGTCACCACCGAGACGCGTTGCGCGGCGACCGAGACGAGGCGACGCGCTTCGATATCGAGCGGGCTCATCAATTCACGCTCGGCCACGCGAATGAGATCGGCGCCGTCGATGATGTCATCGGCATGGCCCTGCAATGCGGTGCGGGCGCGGGCGAGCCGCGGATTGGTATGTGCGAGCTTCAGCAGGTCGGCGAGAACGGCGCGGCTTTCGGCATGGTCGTCGCTGGCGATCACGGCCAGCGCGCGGGCATGCAGCTTCTCGATGGTGGCGAGCCGCATCAGGCTCAGCGCCTCGCGTGCGATGATGGCGATCAGCGCGATGCTGACCAGCGCGGCGAAGCCGAGGCCAAGAAAGCCGAGGCCGTCATTGATGACGAACAGGTCGCGGACCAGTTGCGTGACGCCCAGACCCGTGCCGAGCAGCACGAGGCCGCCGAGCCCGGTCCAGAACAGCGTGCCCCAGCGGAAGCCCGATCGTACGGGTCGTAGCGGCTCGTCGATGACGACGGGCATCGCCATCGGATCGGCTTCGGGCGTGATGCGGATGGTGCCGCGGGCGAGGCGGCCGGCGTCCTCGTCGGCGTCCATGACGGTGACGTGGGGATCGTCGAGCCGGAAGGTTGCCGGGCGGCGCGTACGGTCGGTCATTGCAGCCTGTCTCCGATCAGGAACTGGAGCGCGCGGTCGAGGCGGATGTGAGGCAGCGCCGGCTCCTCGCCGCCGTCGCGGGTGAGGAGCGGCGGGCGGAAGCGCAGGAAGCGATAGTCGGCCTTGTCGGCGGCATCTGTCGAGAGGCCCTTGAAGGAGCCACCGGCGAACAGCCCATCGAGATCGGTCGGCAGATCGCCGGGGAAGGTCGCGACTTCGGTCTCGCCGTCGAAGGTCTCGCCATTGGCGACCTCGCCGGCGGCCGGCGTGCCCAGGATTGACGGCAGTTTGTCGCGGCCGCGCTGCACCAGTGCTTCCTTGGTGGCGCGCACCGCGGCGATGGCGACGACGTCAACCGATGCACCGGCCAGTTCCGAGCGCGACACCGCCTTGGTCACGGTGCGCCGGAGCACATCCTCGAGCCGGTCATGGCTGAGGTGATGCAGATGATCGGCCTTGGTCGCCGCAAACAGGATGCGATCGACGCGCGGGCGGAACAGCGTGCTGAGGATCGTGCTGCGGCCGATGCGGAAGCAATCGAGAATGCCGGCCAGCGCCGCTTCGAGATCGTGCAGTGCTTCGGGTCCCGCGTTGAAGGCGGAGAGCGCATCGACGAGTACGATTTGCCGATCCAGCCTGGAGAAGTGATCGCGAAAGAATGGGCGGACGACCACATCCTTATAGGCTTCATAGCGCCGCTTCATCATCGCCCACAGCGAACCATCCGTTGCGCTGCCATCGCTGGCGACGTCGAGTGGCGCAAAGGTGAGCGCCGGCGAGCCCGCGAGATTGCCCGGCATCAAAAACCGGCCCGGTGGCAGCAGGCTCATGGCGAAGCGTTCGTCGCGGCAGGCGCGCAGATAGTCGGTGAAGAGTTTTGCTGCGATCAGCGTCGCCTGCTCGTTCTCCGGTGCATTGGGATCGAGCGTGGCAAGATGCGCGTGAAACGCCGCAGCCAGCGCCGCGCGCGGTCCCTGCCGCGATAGCGCAAGGCTCTCCGCCGACCATTCCTCATAGCTCTTGCCCAGTAGCGGCAGATCCAGCAGCCATTCGCCGGGATAGTCGACGATGTCGAGGGTCAGCGTGCGGTCGGCGCCGCTCGTGCGCTGATAGTCGATGACCAGACGCAGCTCGCTGATATCGGTGGTGGAGTTCGGCCAGCGGCGGTCGTCGATCAGCGTGCGCAGATGCTCTTCATAGGCGAACCGGGGAACGGCATCGTCGGGCTGCGGCGCGAGACGCGCCTTGGCGATGCGTCCGGTGGCGAGCGACTCGAAGACGGGAAAGCGTCCGCCGCGCGTCAGGCCATGCACCAGCGCGGTAATGAAGACCGTCTTGCCGGCGCGCGACAGGCCTGTGACCCCAAGCCGCACCGTGGGATTGAACAGACCATCGCCATAATCGAGCAATGCGCGCGCGGACAGCCGTGCTTCTTTGACGAGTTCGGACAGGCTGTGCATCGTGCGGGAAAGCTCATCATGGTGAATGGTGCGCGGGTGTTGGTCTGCCTCTAAAAATGGCGATTGTCTGACTGAAATCAAGTTCGTCACGAAAGCGTCGTTACTTCGTCGTTTGGCTTTCGTTGACGATCTCCAGCCTATGATCTATCGCTGATTTCAGGGGAAGTCACAGGCGGGCTTACGGGGCAAGCTCACCGCATCGCACCGGCCGGGTTGACGCCACCATGACCGTTTTCCGATTCAAAGAACTGACCGGTAATTCCGCTCACATGGTGGCCGGCGCGATCCGCTGGAATTACGACCGTGCCGAACTGATCGCCGACGGCATCGTTCACGGTCTCGGCGTGTTCTCCGGCCTGATCGCCGCCACTGTCCTCATCGTGCTCGCTGCCGTTTTCGCCACCGCCTATGAAGTGGTGACCGTCTCGGTCTATTCCGTCGGCCTGCTGGCGATGCTGGTGCTGTCGGCCATCTATAATATGTGGCCGGTGTCGCCGCGAAAATGGTTCCTGCGCCGCTTCGATCACTCCGCGATCTACTTGCTGATCGCGGCGACCTACACGCCGTTCTTTGCGCAGATCGCCAACACACGGCTCGCGATCTCGCTGCTCGCCGGCGTGTGGAGCGTCGCCATCACCGGCATCGTCATCAAGCTCGTTTATCCCGGCCGTTTCGATCGGCTCGCCGTGGTGCTCTATCTCGCCATGGGCTGGAGCGGCTTGATGGCCTATGACGCAGTATTCACACCGCTGCCGCCGCTCACCATGTGGTTCGTCGCCGCCGGCGGCACGCTGTATACGCTGGGCGTCGTATTCCACGCCTGGCAGCGGCTGCGTTTCCAGAACGCGATCTGGCACGCATTTGTCCTGCTCGGCGCCGCATGCCACTATACGGCCGTGCTCGACATGGTGCTGAGCACCTAGAGCATGATCCCGAAAAGTGGGTACCGGTTTTCGGATCAGATCATGCTCTAATAAGAAACAAAAACAAACAAAAAGGGAGTGCGGCATGCGGGTAGACGGCAAGGTCGTCGTCGTGACCGGTGGCGCCAATGGCATTGGCCAGGCGCTATGCGAGACATTTCATCAAGCAGGCGCAGCGAAAGTCGTCGTCGTCGATCTCGACGGTGAGCGCGCGGCCGCCGTTGCAGAGTCCATCGGCGGCGCCGCATTTCGATGCGATGTCGGCAAGGAAAAAGATATCCAGCATGTGATCGAACTGACCGAACGGCATTACGGGCCGATTGCTTTGTTCTGCTCCAATGCCGGCATCGGCGGCGGCTTCGATCCGATGAGCCCGAATGCCGGCGGCACGTCGGATGAACCGTGGGCGAAGAGCTGGGCAATCCATGTGATGGCCCATGTCTATGCGGCGCGACATCTGATCCCGCTCTACAAGGCACGTGGCGGCGGCTACTTCCTCAACACGATCTCGGCCGCGGGGCTCCTCTCGCAAGTCGGCAGCCCGGCCTATTCGACCACCAAACATGCCGCGGTTGGCTTCGCCGAAAATCTGGCGATTTCACACCGGGCCGACAACATCAAGGTCTCGATCCTGTGCCCGCAGGGCGTCGATACCAACATGCTGAAGAACATCCCGAAGGGCCCGCAATCCAATGACGGCAACCTGTCGCCGGAGCAGGTCGCGCAGGATGCACTCGCGGGGATCGAGGCGGAGACGTTCCTGATCCTGCCGCACAAGCAGGTGATCGACTACATGCGCAAGAAGACCGAGAACTACGACCGCTGGATCGGCGGCATGGCCAAGATCCAGGCGAAGATGCGGGAGACGTTTGGGACGAAGTGAGGGGCGGAGGGCCTTCCTTAACCTCGCCCCGCATTTGCGGGGAGAGGTCGGCGCGCAGCGCCGGGTGAGGGGCATGGCACGCGGCTAGCCATACAGAAGCCCTCTCGGATCTCTCTGAATGATGCCGTGTGGTTCAAGGAATTTCACGGCCCGAGAGACTGGCGCTGTGGCGAATGTCGCGCGCGGCCCCTCACCCGCCGCGAAGACGCGGCGACCTCTCCCCGTAAAGAACGGGGAGAGGTTAGAAAGAGGACTACTCCGCCGCTTCCAGCTTCGGCGGGCGCGGCCAGATCACCGGGACCGGCGGATCATAGGCCTGGATCGGCGGCAGGTTGCCGGTGAACTTCTCGACATTCACCATCGTGAGCTGGCCGGTGCAGCCCTGCGCCAGGCGCGAGGTGCCGGTGTCCCTTGTCAGCACATTCGGATTGCCGTGCACGCAGAGCGGCTTCTCCTCGTTCGGATCCTCGGGATCGTAATAGGCGCCGGTCGGCAGCTGCACCACGCCGGCCATCACGTCCTCGGTGACGACGACGGAGGCGAGGCAGGCGCCGCGCTGATTGAACAGCCTGATGATGTCGCCGTCCTTGATGCCGCGCGCATCCGCATCGATGGGATGCATCCGTGCGACCTCGCGGCCGCGGCGCTTCTCGGCCGAACTATGCCCGCCGAAATCGAGCTGGCTGTGCAGGCGCGACGCCGGCTGATTGGCGACGAGCTGCAAGGGATTGGTCGCATCGACGGTGTCTTCCGGCGTCAGCCACACCGGATGGCCGGGGCAGTCATCGTAACCGAAGCTGGCGATGGTGTCGGACGTGATCTCGATCTTGCCGCTGGTGGTCGGCAGCGGCGTGCCCTCGGGATCGTCGCGGAATGCGCGCAGCGTGCCGCCATCGAGCGGCAATTGCGGCAGCATGACTTCGCCGGCCGCCCAGAAGGCATCGAAATCGGGCGCGTCGAGACCCTTGGCGACCAGGCCGTCGTACGTCGGCTGATAGAGATGCTTCAGCCATTCACGCGGCGTGCGGCCTTCGGTGAAAGCATCGGCGGCGCCGAGGCGTTCCGAGAGGCCGGTGAAGATCGCATAGTCGTCGCGCGCGTCGCCAAACGGCTCGGCCATCTGATGCATCGCCACCATCATCGGATCGGTTTGCGAGCTGCCGATGTCCTCGCGCTCCAGCGACATGGTGCAGGGAAGCACGAAGTCGGCATGGCGTGCCGATGCGGTCCAGGCGAGGTCATGCACCACCAGCGTATCGACCTGCGCGAAGGCCTTGCGCAGGCGGTTGAGGTCCTGATGGTGATGGAATGGATTGCCGCCGGCCCAATAGACCAGCTTGATATCCGGATAGGTCATGTGCGCGCCGTTATATTCGAACGGTGCGCCCGGATTGAGCAGCATGTCGCTGACGCGCGCCACCGGAATGAATTCGCTGACGCCGTTCTTGCCCTGCGGCAGGCCGGCGATCGGCACGGCATTCTGGCGGCGTCCGTAATTGGCGATGGCGCCGAGCGCATAGCCGAAGCCGCCGCCGGGCAGGCCCGATTGTCCGAACATCGCCGACAGCACCGAAGCCATCCAGACCGGCTGTTCGCCATGCTTCGCGCGCTGCAGTGAATGCGCAACAACAAAGAGCGCACGCTTGCCGGGCAGGCGACGCGCGAGCGTGAGGATGGCGTCGGCCTTGAGGCCGATGATCGCAGCGGCCCAGGCGGCGTCCTTCGGCTGCCCGTCGCTGCGGCCCATCAGATAGTCTTCGAAAGTCTCCCAGCCATGGGTGTGGCTGTCGAGGAAGGCGCGGTCATGTGTGCCGTCCATCACCGCGGTGTGCGCGATGCCGAGCATCAGTGCCACGTCGGTGCCGGGACGCGCGGCGACCCAGTCCTGGTTCACTTCATCGGGCAGGTCACTCTTCAGCGGCGAGATCAGCACGAGTTCGCCGCCGCGCTTGCTCAGTGCGATCATGTCGCGGTGTTCGGTGTGCTTGCTGATGCCGCCGCCGGCAACGCGCGAGTTCTTGGTGTTCATGCCGCCGAAGGCAAGAATGATGTCGGTGTGCTCGACGATCTCGTCCCAACCGATATTGCGGCGGGTCATGTCTTCGTAGTTGCCAAGGATGTGCGGAATGAGAACCGTCGACGCGCCCGCCGAGTAGCTGTTGACCGAACGCACATAGCCGCCAAGCGCGACATTCAGAAAACGATGGATCTGACTCTGCGCATGATGGAAACGCCCCGCGCTCGACCAGCCATACGAGCCGCCATAGATCGCCTTGGCGCTGTAAGTATCCTTGACGCGCTTCAGCTCGCCGGCGAGCAGGTCGAGTACCTCGTCCCATTCCATCTCGACGAATGCATCGCGGCCGCGACGATCGTCCGGGCCCGGGCCGTTCTCGAGCCAGCCACGACGCACCATCGGCTTGGCGATGCGCGCCTTGTGGCGGAGCGCTTCAGGAAAATTCTGGATGATCGGATTCGGATCGGGATCGATCGGATGCGGTGTGATGACCAGCTTGCCGTCGACCCATTGTCCGGAAAAGGCACCCCAGTGGGAGCTGTGCGTTTTCTTGGCGTTGTCGTTCGGCTGCTTGGTCATGCCGGCCCTTCCGTTATGATCCCGTCATATCAATGCTTCTGTCCATAAAGCACGGGAACGGCCGAGTCGACGATGACTTCGACAAGGCTGACGCCCGGATGTTGCAGACTGGCCGCGAAAGCGCCCGCAAGTTCCGATGATTTGCTGATGCGCACCGCATGCGCGCCCATGCCTTCGGCCAATTTGACGAAATCCAGACCGGGCAGATCCAGCCCGGGAACATTGCGCACCTGCATCACCTGGCTGAAGGAACGCATCGCGCCGTAACCGGAATTGTTGATAACTACTATGGTTAAAGGCAATTTGCGCTGCGCGGCGGTCCACAGTGCCTGGATCGAATACATGGCGGAGCCGTCGCCGATCAGGCAGACGGTGCGCCGATTGGGATAGCCCAGCGCCATGCCGACAGATGCCGGCAGGGAGTGGCCGAGACCGCCTGACGACATGGTGTAGAAACTGTTGGCGCCGCGCATCGGAAGATACTTCTGCATCGCTGGGCGATGCGAGGGCGCTTCTTCCACCAGCATCGCATCCGATGGCATGGCCCGCGACAGCGTGTGCAGCAGATAATCTATCGGGATCGGGTCAGCACCTGCGGGCGGCGGCGGCAGGATGCGGCCCTTCGCGACATGTCGGTTGGTGTCTGGCAGCAGATCGAGCAGCAGCTTGAGGGCCGGCTTCATGGTCGCGATGATGCTGGTGCCGATCGGCGCCACGGCGGCGGAGTCCGCATCGTCGGTGATATGGAAGATCGTGGTGTCGCCATCGAAGATCGCGGCGTGGCCTTCCACATGGAAAGTGAAGACCGGCGCGCCGATCACGACGACCAGATCGTGTTCGCGCAGCGCGTCGGAGAGCTGTGCCGGCGACGCATGCAGGAACCCCGCGAATTGCGGATGAAGTTCCGGGAAACTGCAACGCGCCGAGAACGGACTGACCCAGACGGCGGCCTTCGTTTTCTCAGCAACGCTGACCATGAGATCGACGGCGTTTGCGCGGTCGATGCCGGGGCCGACGATCAATGCAGGGTTCTTGCTTGTGTTGAGTGCAGCGACAAGTTCCTGCATCGCCTTGGGATCTGGCCCGAGCTCGCGGCTCACATAACGTGCTTCAAGAGGTTGGGCCTGACGCGTCCAATCGTCGATCGGCACCGACACGAAAGTCGGTCCGCAAGGCGGCTGCATCGCCACATAATAGGCGCGCGCGATCGCGGCGGGCACATCCTCGGCACGTGCGGGCTCGACGCTGTATTTCACATAGGGCCGCGGAAATTCCGACGCGCGCTCGGCATAGAGAAACGCCTGCAGCGGCAAAATACTGCGCGCCTGCTGGCCCGCGGTGATGACCATCGGTGTCTGATTGCGATGCGCGGTGTAGATATTGCCCAGCGCATGGCCGACACCGGCGGCGGAATGCAGATTGACGAAAGCGGCATTGCGCGTCGCCTGCGCATAGCCATCGGCCATGCCGATCACGGAAGCTTCCTGCAGGCCGAGCACATAATCGATATCGTCCGGCCAGTCTGACAGAAACGGCAGTTCGGTGGAGCCGGGATTGCCGAAGACTTTGGTGATGCCGAAGCCGCGCAGCAGATTGAGCGTGGCGTCCTTGACGGTCACGGGACTACGGGCGGCGGTTTTGTTGCTGTCGCGGGCCAAGGTCGTTTCCTCACGGGATCGGGCAGTTGTCTGCCGTGTGGTGTTGACTCATCAACAGCAGGAGGGGGCGGGGAGTCAATCGGGGAGGAGGGTGAAACCGCGCCGACCGAGCGGCGCGCGCTGTCGCTCCCTCTCCCCGCTCTTGCGTGGGGAGAGGGGTGGGGTGAGGGGCGGGGCACATAGCCCGCGAAAGGCGGGGGAGATTGCGGATCGAAAAGTCGAGATCCGATAGGTGAGGCCACTGGGTCTCTATAGCGTGCGGCCCCTCACCCGCCGCGAAGACGCGGCGACCTCTCCCCGCAATGCGGGGAGAGGTTAGGTCGGAGTGTCGCTGCGATTACCAGCTCGCGGTCGCCTTCATGGTCGGCGCGCCCTGATGGTTCGCCGTCCAGACGTCGAGCCCGTCCGCCGTCTCATTCGCATTCACCGAAAAATCAGCGCCATCGAACAGCGGCGACACGCCGCGATAGCTGAACTTGGCCGGCGCCTTGCCGCCCTTCAGCTTTGCCGCAAACTCCACCAGCAGGGCCGCCTGCAGCGGGCCGTGAAACACGAGGCCCGGATAGAACTCGACCTTGGTGACATAATCGCGGTCGTAATGGATGCGGTGGCCGTTGAAGGTCAGCGCCGAGTAGCGAAACAGCAGCACGGGATCGGCGTAATGCGTTTCCTGATGCTGGGCCTTTGGCACTTCCTTGGGCGCGGGCGCCGGCGGCGCCATGCTGGTCGGCATGTCCCTGTAGACGATGTCCTGCCGCTCGCGGATGGCGAGGCCGCGCTTGGTGGTGATCAGGTGCTCGACATTGACGAAGCACAGCGCGCCGGTGGAGCCGGTCTTGAGATTGACGTCGAGGATTTTTGACGTGCGCGTGACCTCGTCGCCCACAAGCAATGGCTCGATGAACTGCACTTCGCCGCCCGCCCACATGCGGCGCGGCAGCGGCACCGGCGGCAGGAAGCCGCCGCGCGCGGGGTGACCATCGGGTCCGAGTCTGTCCATCGCCGCCACCGGCTGCGCCAGGCACCACTGCGTGGTGAAGGGCGCGGCGTCGCCGGGCTTCGGCGTGCCGATGTCGAGAAACAATGTCGCGCACAGGCCCTTCACGAGCTGCGCAGTCACGACGTCGGAGGCCTCAATGGTGCGACCGATCCACTGCTTGAGATGATCGATGTCGAGCTTGTCGGTCATGATGACCTCCGTCTGATCTTGAAGTTTACTTCTGCACTTCGCCGATGCCGGGCACCGCGCCATAGCTGCGCGGCGCATCGACCCAGATCGCGGCCGGTGCCGGATAGGACACTTCGCCATTCGGCGTGTTGACGGTGATGCGGCGCAGATGCGGATGGGTGGTGAGGTCCGCCATGGTGTTCACTTCGGCAAAGGCGATATCGGCGTCGGTCAGGCGCTTCAGGAGTTCGTCGCGGCTGAGCGATCCGAAGATGTCGCTGACGGTCTGGTCGGTGAAGGCGCGGTTGCGCACGCGCTCGACGCCGTTGACGAGGCGCGGATCGGCGGCGAGGTCGGCATTCCCCAGCACCTTGGCGCAGAGGATCTTCCACTCACGCTCGCTCTGGATCGAGATCAGGATGTCCTTGCCGTCCTTGGAGCGAAACACGCCATAGGGCGCGATCGAAGGATGGGCGAGACCCATGCGCTTCGGCTCGTTGCCGGCTTCGGCATTGAGCAGCGGCACGGTGAGCCAGTCCGCCATCACATCGAACATCGAGATGCGGATATCGGCGCCTTCGCCAGTCACCGAACGCCCGATCAGCGCTTCAAGGATCGCCGCATGCGCGGCGGCGCCGGTGGCGACATCGACGATGGAGACACCGACGCGCGACGGGCCTTCGGGGCCGCCGGTGATGGAGGCGAGGCCGCTTTCGGCCTGGATCAGCAGGTCATAGGCCTTGCGATGGGCATAGGGGCCGGTATCGCCATAGCCGGTGATGGTGGCGCAGATCAGCCGCGGATAGTCCTTGCGCAGCCGCTCGCGCGTGAAGCCGAGCTTGTCCATCGACCCGGGCTTGAGGTTCTGGATCAGCACGTCGGCAGTGGCGATCAGCTCTTCCATCGCCTTGCGGCCTTCCGGCGTCGCGAGATCGACCACCACGGAATCCTTGCCGCGGTTGAGCCAGACGAAGTAGCTGCTCTGGCCCTTCGCCGCGGCGTCATAGCCACGGGCAAAGTCGCCTTCGGGGCGCTCGATCTTGATGACATGCGCGCCGGCATCCGCGAGCCGCGAACTGCAGAATGGTGCGGCCACCGCCTGTTCAACGGCGATGACGGTCAGTCCCTTGAGCGGCAGCATATGTCTATCTCAATATGAGCGCGGCATGCCGAGCACATGCTCGGCCACGAAGGACAGGATCAGGTTGGTCGAGATCGGCGCCACCTGATACAGACGCGTCTCGCGGAACTTGCGCTCGACGTCGTATTCCTCGGCAAATCCAAAACCGCCATGAGTCTGGATACAGGCATTGGCCGCCTCGAAGGATGCATCGGCCGCGAGCATCTTGGCCATGTTGGCCTCGGCGCCGCATTCCATGCCGGCTTCGTATTTGCGCAGCGCTTCCTTCACCATCAGCTCGGCCGCGCGCATATTCGCATAGGCCTTGGCGATGGGGAACTGGATGCCCTGGTTCTGGCCGATCGGGCGACCGAACACCTGACGCTCCTTGGCATAAGCGCTCGCCTTGGCGATGAACCACTTGGCATCGCCGACGCATTCGCTGGCGATCAGGATGCGCTCGGCATTCATGCCGGAGAGGATGTAGCGGAAGCCCTTGCCTTCTTCGCCAATCAGGTTTTCCGCCGGCACCTTCATGTCGGTGAAGAACACTTCGGTGGTGGCGTGATTCATCATGGTGCGGATCGGGCGGATCTCGAGGCCGTTCTTTTTGGCCTCTTTCATGTCCACCAGAAACACCGACAGACCATCGGTGCGCTTCGCCGCCTGTTCCTTCGGCGTGGTGCGCGCGAGCAGCACCATCAGGTCGGAATATTCGGCGCGGCTGGTCCAGATCTTCTGGCCGTTGACGATGTAGTCGCCGTTATCGTCCTTCTTCGCCACCGTCTTCAGCGACGACGTGTCCGTGCCCGAGGTCGGCTCGGTGACGCCGAAGGCCTGCAGGCGAACTTCGCCACTGGCGATCTTCGGCAGCCACTTGGCCTTCTGCTCGTCATTGCCATGACGCAGCACCGTGCCCATCGTATACATCTGCGCGTGGCAGCCGCCGCCGTTGCAACCGGCGCGCTGGATCTCTTCGAGGATTGCCGCTGCAGCCGACAGCTTGAGGCCGGAGCCGCCATATTCCTCGGGGATCAGAACCGACAGGTATCCGGCTTCCGTCAATGCATCGACGAAAGCCTTCGGATAGGCCATCTCGCGATCGAGCTTGCGCCAGTATTCACCGGGGAACTGTGCGCACAGTTTTGCAACGGCATCGCGGATATCGTGGAATTCGTCCTGTTCCGCGGGATGGTGTTTCGTCAAGGAATTGAGCTTCTCTTCTTGAGGGGAAAATTATGAATCCTGACCGGCATTACGAAATCCTGCGGTCTTACGTGATCCGAACCGGCAGGGTCTCATAGCCTTTAACGAAGCTCGAATACACGCGCTTGGGTTCCCCCACAACTTCGATGTTCTCGAACCGTTTCAGTATCTCCTCCCAAACGATCCTCAATTGCAACTCCGCCAGGCGCATGCCCACGCAGCGGTGTATGCCAAAACCGAATGACAGGTGAATCTTCGGTCGCGCGCGGTCGATGATGAACTCGTTCGGCCGCTCGATCACCTCCTCGTCGCGGTTGCCCGAGACGTACCACATCACCACCCGGTCGCCCTTCTTGATGGTCTTGCCGCCGAGTTCAGTATCCTGCATGGCGGTACGGCGCATATGCGCCAGCGGCGTCTGCCAGCGGATCACTTCGGGGACCATGGTCTCGATAAGCGACGGATTGTCGCGCAACTTCTGATACTGGTCGGGGTTCTCGTTCAGCGCCAGCACCGAGCCGGTCATGGTGTTGCGGGTGGTATCGTTGCCGCCGACGATGAGCAGGATGATATTGCCCATCAGTGTGTCGGGATCCATGAAGCGCGTCGCGTCGCTATGCGCCATCATGGAAATGAGGTCATTCCGCGGGTCGGAATTCACGCGCTCGTTCCAGAGCTTCTGGAAATAGGCGGCGCATTCGTCCATCTCGCGGCGGCGCTCTTCCTCCGACGACACGATTCCACTTTTTGGCAGCGCGGTGGACACGTCCGACCAGCGCGTCAGCTTGCGGCGCTCTTCCCACGGGAAATCGAACAAGGTCGCCAGCATCTGCGTGGTGAGTTCGACCGAGACGCGTTCGACCCAGTCGAAGGTCTCGCCGCGTGGCAATCCGTCGAGCACCTTGCACACGCGCCCACGGATCAGCACCGCCATCTCGTCGAGATGCGTTGGCGTGAACATCGGCGTCACGGTCTTGCGCTGTGCGCTGTGCTTCGGTTCATCCATGGCGATGAAGCTCGGCCAGTCATAGCCTTCCGGCACGTCGCGGATCGCGATGCCGCCATGCTTCACGTCGGACGAGAAGATGCCGTGATTGGTGTCGACATGCATGATGTCGTGATACTTGGTCACCGACCAATAGGGCTCGATCGGTGCATTGGTGCAGTAATGCACCGGCTCTTCCTTGCGCAGCCTTTCGAAGAACGGCCACAGCGTATCGGTTGCGAACAGTTTCGGCGCGCCGGGATGGAAGTCCTTCAGCGGCGTCGAATAGGCGATCTCGCGCGCGACGCGCTGGATCTCGGCTTTGTCAGGATTGATCCTGGCTTGGATATTCATGGCGTCTGCTCTCCAAAAAATCGATCCTGAGCCGTTGCGCTCGCTGGTTCAGCCAGCGATCCGCACAGGCAGTGTTTCATAGCCCTTCACGAAGCTCGAAAAGACGCGGCGCGGCTCGCCGACGACTTCGATCCTGTCGAAGCGCTTCATGATCTCTTCCCACACAATCTTCAATTGAAGTTCGGCAAGTCTGAGGCCGACGCAGCGGTGGATGCCGAAGCCGAATGACAGATGGCGGTTCGGGCGTACGCGGTCGATGATGAATTCGTTGGGGTTTTCGATGACCTCGTCATCGCGATTACCCGAGACGTACCACATTACGACCTTGTCACCCTTCTTGATCTGCTTGCCGCCGAGCTCGGCATCCTGCACCGCCGTGCGCCGCATATGTGCGAGCGGCGTCTGCCAGCGGATGATCTCCGGCACCATGCTCTCGATCAGCGCGGGATTGGCGCGCAGCTTGTCATATTCGCCGGGGAATTGATTGAGCGCATAGACGCCGCCGGACATCGAATTGCGCGTTGTGTCGTTGCCGCCGACGATCAGCAGAATGATGTTGCCGAGAAAACTCTCCGGATCGAGATGCCGCGTGGCCTCGCTGTGCGCCATCATCGATATCAGGTCGCTCTTCGGCGGCGCATTGAGTCGCTCCTGAAACAGTCGCCCGAAATACTCGCCGCATTCGCGCAGTTCTCTCTGCCGCTCCAGCTCGGCCTCGGGCGTGGGTGGCAACATGGTGGCGACATCCGACCAGTGAGTGAGCTTGCGGCGCTCCTCCCACGGGAAGTCGAACAGGGTCGCCAGCATCTGTGTGGTCAATTCGATCGAGACGCGATCGACCCAGTCGAAGGTCTCGTTGCGGGGCAGGGAGTCCAGCACCTCGGCAGTACGACTGCGGATCAGGCTGGAGAGTTCATCCATGTGGTGAGGTGCGAACATCGGCGCCACTGTCTTGCGCTGGGCGCTGTGATGCGGCGGATCTGTGGCAATGAACATCGGCCGGCGGAACTGCACACCGGCATCGCGGATGGTGATGCCGCCGAATGCTGCCGCGGAGGAGTAGGTGGCGTGATTGGTCTCGACCTGCATGATGTCGTTGTACTTGGTCACCGACCAATACGGTCCGAACATGCTGTCCTTGCAGTAGTGGACGGGATCCTCGCGGCGCAGCCGTTCGAAATAGGGCCAGAACGTATCGGTGCGGAATAGTTCGGGATTGCCGGGATCGAATTCATCGAGCGGCATCCCGTAAGCTTGGGCGCGAGCGGCGGCTTGGGCGGATTTGCTGCTGTCGGAATCCTGGACGCGATCGAGCATCAGTTCTCTCCCCTGGCATGCCTTCCGTGGTTGGTCCCGGAGGGCTTATTTGGATGAATTACAACCCGTTGCGGGGCCAAGAGCAAGGACCACTTTATGCCTCTTCTCAGCCCGTTCGGCCCGTGACATGGTGATTTCAATCAACAAAACCGGTGCGCTTGCGCGCCGTTCTGACCGGAGGCGACCCTGTGATTGCGAACGCTCAACGGATGTTCAATTTTGATCTCGGCGAGACTGCGGACGCGATTCGCGAGACCGTGCGTGACTTCTCCCAGAACGAGATCGCGCCGCGCGCCGAAGCCATCGACAAGACCAACCAGTTCCCGCTCGATCTCTGGCCCAAGATCGGCGCGCTCGGCCTGCACGGTATCACGGTGGAGGAAGAGTTCGGCGGCGCCGGGCTCGGCTATCTCGAACACGTCATCGCGGTAGAAGAGATTTCGCGCGCCTCGGCGTCGGTGGGCCTGTCCTATGGCGCGCATTCGAACCTCTGCGTCAATCAGTTGCGTCGCAATGGCAACGAGGCGCAGAAGCGCAAATATCTGCCGAAGCTGATCTCGGGCGAACATGTGGGATCCCTCGCGATGTCCGAGCCTGGTTCGGGCTCGGACGTGGTGTCGATGAAGACCCGCGCCGACAAGAAGGGCGACCGCTACGTTCTCAACGGCAACAAGATGTGGATCACCAATGGCCCGGTGGCGCAGACGCTGGTGGTCTATGCCAAGACCGATCCGGCTGCCGGCCCGCGCGGTATCACCGCCTTCATCATCGAAAAGGGCATGAAGGGTTTTTCGACGGCGCAGAAGCTCGACAAGCTGGGCATGCGCGGCTCGGATACCTGCGAACTCGTCTTCGAAGATTGCGAGGTGCCCGAGGAGAACGTGCTCGCCGAGGTCGGTCGCGGCGTCAATGTCCTGATGTCCGGCCTCGATTACGAGCGCGCGGTGCTCGCGGCGGGGCCGCTCGGCATCATGCAGGCCTGTCTCGACGTCGCGCAGCCTTATGTCCACGAGCGCAAGCAATTCGGCGAACCTATCGGCAACTTCCAGCTCGTGCAGGGCAAGATCGCCGACATGTATGTCGCGCTGAGTTCGGCGCGCGCTTATGTCTATGCAGTCGCGAAAGCCTGCGACCGCGGCGAAACCACCCGCGAGGATGCCGCCGGCGCCATCCTCTACGCATCGGAACGCGCCACGCAATGCGCGCTCGACGCGATCCAGCTGCTCGGCGGCAATGGCTATATCAACGACTATCCCACCGGCCGCCTGCTGCGTGACGCCAAACTCTACGAGATCGGCGCCGGCACCAGCGAGATCAGGCGGATGCTGATCGGGCGGGAGCTGTTTGCGAAGAACGGGTGAGGTTTTCACGCCGTCATTTCGGGACGTGCGCCTTGGCTCGTCATTCCGGGGCGCGCGTCGCCGGCCAAGCCGGCATAGCGCGAACCTCAGCCACTCCAATTGGAGTGGCGGGGAATCCCGACGTGTTTGGCACGATCAGAAACTCCCATGCTGGGATTCCGGGTTCGCGTCCGGCAAGTGCCGGCCGCGCCTCGGAATGACAGCGTGGGGCGCCCCAAACATTTTTTCCTATCTCCCGTTGACAGCATCCCTATCTTGATTATATTCCCCTTTGTCCTGCCCCACCGAGAGGGGCGATCGCGATCGTCACGTTCGCGGGGCAGGATGCGGTGGACGCCGGAGATGCGGCGTTACGCGGTTCATGGGTGACGTCTGTCTTCGGGCAGGACGGATCTGCGCCAGCACTGCCACTGGCAAGGAGACGGCCGACCTTGGGATGGAAAGACTCCCTGGACAGTGTGACGGACGACCAAGTCAAAACGCGTTCGGCCTATTCGCTTGAGGCTCCCTTCCCATCGCCTTGGGACTTTAATTCGCGATCGGAGCGTTCGTCGAGGCAAAGTGCAAGCAACCGAAAAAACACCGCAGGCGGAACGTCGGGCACTTGCTCGGCGCCTCCGAAAGTCCTGATGCACTCTCAATTGCGGAAGACCGCATCGCATCAGGCCCAAGGGTGCAACGGGCACCCGGCGTTCCGCACGCCCTCCCACAAGGGGGCGGGAATGCAAGCGACGACGGCGCCCCCGCGCCGCAAACAATGGGGGCGATGACGCATGCCTGAAGAACAGTGGCTGTTTGACAAATTGAATCAAGAGCAACGCAGAAGCGCGGCTGTGTGTCCGCCACTTCAGAGACATTCAAAAGCCATCGCCACTTGATCCACCTCAATCCTGTCACGGCAAAATGCGCAGATGATTGGCTCATCGCGTCGATCGACGCACCATCGCAAGCAGGAGCAGGATCATGCCGAAAATGAAGGCTGCGATATTTGTCGAACCGGGGCGTATCGTTCTGGATGACAAGCCGATCCCTGACGTCGGCCCGCTCGATGCGCTGATGCGCATCACGACCACTACGATCTGCGGCACCGATGTGCATATCCTCAAGGGTGAATATCCGGTCGCGAAAGGGCTGACCATCGGACACGAGCCGGTTGGTATCATTGAGAAGCTCGGCAGCGCCGTCACCGGCTATCGCGAGGGCCAGCGCGTCATTGCCGGCGCCATCACGCCGAGCGGCCACAGTTACGCATGTCTCTGTGGCTGCTCATCGCAGGATGGCGCTGGAACCAAGCACGGTTTCAAGGCGACCGGCGGCTGGCGGTTCGGCAATACGATCGATGGCGCACAGGCCGAGTACGTGCTGGTACCCGATGCCATGGTCAATCTCAGTCCAGTGCCCGACGCGTTGACGGATGAGCAGGTGCTGATGTGTCCGGACATCATGTCGACGGGATTTGCCGGCGCCGAACGCGGCGGCATCAGGATCGGCGACACGGTGGTGGTGTTCGCTCTGGGCCGATCGGACTCTGCGCCCTCGCGGGCGCGAAGCTGATGGGCGCGACCACGATCATCGGTGTCGATACGGTACCCGCGCGCATCGAGGTCGCCAAACGGCTCGGCGCCGATATCGTCGTCGACTTCAAGAAGGGTGATCCGGTCAAGCAGATCATGGACCTCACCGACGGCCGCGGCGTCGATGTGGCTATCGAAGCGCTCGGTACGCAAGGCACCTTCGAATCGGCACTGCGCGCGCTGCGGCCGGGCGGCACCCTGAGCAGCCTTGGCGTCTATTCGACGGATCTGCAGATTCCCCTGAGCGCTTTTTCGGCGGGCCTCGGCGATAACACGATTGTCACCAGCCTGTGCCCCGGTGGCAAGGAGCGGATGCGACGGCTGATGAACGTCGTCGCCTCCGGCCGCGTCGACCTGACGTCGCTGGTCACGCATCACTACAAACTGGACGATATCGAAAAGCCTACGATCTGTTCTCGCACCAGCGCGATGGCGTGTTGAAGGTCGCAATCACGCCGTGAGGCGGGCGGCGGCCAGCGCGAAGGGCGCTGGCTGCCTTTGACGCGCTCACATGGCCAGGAAGCTGCGATTCCAGGTCGGGCTGATCAGCACCTCATTGATACAGACATGCGGCGGCATGCTGGCGATGAAGGCGATGGTCTTGCCGAGATCGTCGGGCTGCAGCATCCGCGCCATCACCTCGTCACTCGGCGGCACCGGACGGTTCTTCATGATGTCAGTGGCGACTTCGCCGGGCGAGAGACAGCAGGCGCGCAAGCCGTTGACGCATTCGTCCATGTTGAAGGAATGCGTCAGCGCCAGCACGGCATGTTTGGTGGCCGTATAGGCCGGCCCCGTCATCTTCGACACGATGCGCCCGGCCCATGAGGCGACATTGATGATGCAGCCGTCCTTCTGCGCCCGCATCGCCGGCAGCACCGCGCGCATGCAATACATCACGCCATTGAGATTGATGTCGACGATCTGGTCCCAGCCGTCCTGCGTGACGTCTTCCCAGCTCCGCTTCGGCAGGTTGACGCCGGCGCTATTGACCAGAAGATCGATACGCCCATGTCTGGCGAGGATGGCCTGTGCCACCTTGCCGACGTCGTCGGCATTGCTGACATCCAGCGCCATTGTTTCAACCGGCTTGCCGCCGGCGCCGAGTTCATCGGCGACGCCCTTCAGCACATCGGCCCGGCGGCCGGAAATAACCACCGTCCAGCCGTCGGCCAGCAGCGCCGCTGCGCCCGCTTTGCCGATTCCGGTGCCGCCGCCGGTCACCCATGCGATCCTGGTCTTGCTGCTCACGATTTTCTCCCCGATCGTTTCTTGCTTCTCGATGTCCATCGTCTTGCTTCACGATGGCCAAAGTGTTCAACAATAATCGCGCCGGCGCCAGTGCCGCCAACTCATGAGCCTCATGCCGATCATGCCGACCGACACCAAGCCGCCCATCGATCAGAACCGCCTCTGGGACGACCATATGGCGCTGGCCGCCATCACCGATCCCGACAAGCCATGGACGCGGCGATCGTTCTCGCAGCGCTTCCTCGACGGCCGTGCGTGGCTGCATGAGCAATATATCGCAGCCGGCATGACGGTGCGCATGGATGCCGCCGCCAACGTGATCGCACGGCTGGAAGGTAGTGTCGCAGGCCTGCCGCCGATCATGCTCGGCTCGCATTCCGATACGGTGCCATCCGGCGGCCGCTTCGACGGCATCTCCGGCATCCTCACGGCACTGGAGGCGGTGCGCGCGCTGCAGGCGTCCGGCTACAAATCGCGACATCCGATCGAGATCGTGGATTTCCTCGCCGAGGAGCCCAGCGAATACGGCCTGTCATGCGTCGGCAGCCGCGCCATGGTCGGCGAGCTCGATGCCAGGATGCTGACTTACACCAATGCAGCGGGTGAGTCGCTGGCCGATGCCATCAAGCGCGTCGGCGGTGATCCCGCCGCCATCGCCGCGATGCAGAAGCCGGAATTCGTTGGCTATCTCGAATTGCACATCGAGCAGGGCGTGGTGCTGGAAAGCAAGAAGCTCGATCTCGGTCTCGTCACCGGGATCGCCGGCATCACCCGCGTCGAGATCGTGCTGAAGGGCGCCGCCGATCACGCCGGCTCGACGCTGATGGAATATCGTAGGGATGCAAGCTTGCCCGCCGCCGAACTCGTGCTGCTCGTCGCTCAGCAGGCCAAGGCGTTTGCGGCGCGCAAGCAGGGCCACTTCGTCGCCACCACGGGGATCCTCGAGATCAGCCCGAACGCTGCGAATGTCGTCCCCGGCGGTGCGCGCATGATCCTCGATATTCGCGCAGAGAAGGCCGCGCTGGTCGATGAATTCGTGGCACTGCTCGACCGCGAGAGCCTCGCCATCGCCAAACGCGCCAAGGTCGAACGTGAACGTTTCGCGTTGATTTCGCAAAATCCTCCCGTGCCTTGCGACGATCACCTGCTCGATGTTCTCGGGCATAGCGCTGCCAAGCTCGGCTATTCCACGACGCGGCTGGCGTCGGGGGCCGGTCACGACGCGGCTTTCATGTCGCATATCGGCCGCAGCGCGATGCTCTTCATTCCGTCAAAGGACGGCAAGAGCCATTGCCCGGAGGAATGGTCGGAGCCCGAGCAATTGGCCGTCGGGGCGGCAACACTGTTCGAGGCGGTGCGGCTACTCGACGGACAGAACGACTAGCTGGCGGTGCGTTCGGCCAGCACGCCGTGTTGAACAGAAGCCAGATAATCGCCGACCTGCTCGATGCCCATGGGCTTGGCGAAGAAGTAGCCCTGCATGAAACGGCAGTGCTCCTTGCGCAGGAAGTCGACCTGTTCGCCGCTCTCGACGCCCTCGACGATGCAGTCGTGACCGAGGCCGTTGCACAGTCCGAGCATGGTGCGCAGGATCAGGCGCGCGGCAGAATCCGTCTCGATCTTGCTGATGAAGCTGCGATCGATCTTGACCTTGTCCAGCGGCAATTCGCGAATGCAGCTCAGGCTCGAATAGCCGGTGCCAAAATCATCCAGCGAGATGCGGGCCCCCAGAGCCTTCAGGGCATTCAGCGCTTCGGTCGCCTGTGCGAGATTGCCCATCACGGCCGTCTCGGTAATCTCGAAGTCGATGCGGCTGGCCTTCACCTTGCTTTGCTGGACAACAGCAATGATCTTGAGGATCGACAGGGGAGAGGCGACGTCCACCGCAGAGAGGTTGAACGAAATCCGGACATGCTCCGGCCATGTCGCTGCACCTTCAAGGGCCTTGCGCAGCAGCAACGGTGTCAACTGGCCGATCATGCCTGAGCGCTCGGCGGCGACAATGAAGCTCATCGGTGGAACATTGCCCAGCTCCGGGCTCTTCCAGCGCGCCAGGGCTTCGAAGCTCGCGGGCTGTTGTGTTTCTGCGTCGATGATCGGCTGGTAGGCGATCCACAATTCCCGTTCGAGGTCGGCACTGGCCAGGGCCCGACTCACAGAGGAGGCCTCGCGGATATCGGCTTCGTGTTCTGCAGAAAACCGAACGGCCTTGCCACGCTTGTGCTGCTTGGCAAAGAACAGCGCGTAATCGGCGCGCTCGAACAAATCCTGCGCGGTCCTGGCTGTGTCCGGAAATTCCGCATATCCGATCGAGCAGCTGATGCTAACTGTAATGTTATCAATCTCGAACGGGATGTCGAACAGGTTCTCGATGCTCTCTTCCGCCTCAACAATCGCGTCCGGGTCGAGCAATTGGTCGCTGAACATGACGAATTCGTCGCCGCCCAGTCTGCCCAGAAACACGTGAGGGGCGAGATGTGCACGCAGTCTGTCTGCGACTTCGACCAGCAAGCGATCACCCGTGTGGTGCCCATGGATGTCGTTGATCGGCTTGAAGCCGTCAAGATCCAGGATACCGAGCAGCAGGCCGCCGCTACTGTGCTCAGTGTTGACAATGCCGCGCTCGAGCTCGGCAAAGAAGTTCCGGCGATTGGGGAGACCGGTGAGGCTGTCGATATTCGAATTCCGGAAATTCTTGTCGCTCAGCACCTGCAGTTCAGCCTGCTTGATACGCAGCGCCTTCTCCGAATTCACCCGCTTCTCGAAGTCGGAGTAATTGCCGAGCAGCATGAAGAGAACGGCCCCGATAACCACGACGAAGTTGAAGGCGATGGAGACGAAGACGACATTGTCGCTGGAGCCGAAAAAGAACGCGAAAGGCACGACAACCAGCGCCATTACGATCAGCGCTGCCGCGCGCAGATGCATGAGGCAGAAACCGCAGCCGATCGATGTGACGGCCATAAAGAACGCAACGTGGCTTTTGCTATAGGCGTCGCCATAGGGAAACAGGCTGAGGCTCCAGGCAGTGAACGCGACGCCGAGAATGCCTGCAAAGATGATCGAGCCGGTGAGCTTCTCGACGGCCTGATTGAGTGACAGCGTGGTGTTCCGCGCTCTCAGCCAGCTCAGTATCCGGATCACACAGATTGCATCGAATGCAGCAGGGAGATAGACGGTAAGCAGATGTGGCGCAGTACCATAAAAGGTGATCGCAAGTGCCGTCGTGTTGACGACCACCAGCGCATACATCATCGGCACCTGACGGGTGAAGGCAGCGAGTTTCGCTTCCACCAGTTCGGGGTTTTCGCGCGGCACGCGGAAGATCGTTCCGATTTGTGATGCCGCCATTTCGAAGTAGTTCAGCATCGTACCGTCCTGGACTCTGCACTGGTAAGTTAGATACCTATCGCAACTTCTTTAAGATTGGCCTGCCTCGGTTGTCTAAAGTTCGAGCGAGTAACCAATTGTTCTGATTGGTGTATTTTCTTCTGTTTGCGATGGTGCAGGTGCGAAAAGGTCGGGGGTGGTATTAAGAAACCGACCTTGCGTCAGCGACATCGCAGCGGCATGAGGTTGAAGAAGGTCCATTCGCCGTGGGTGAGAGGAAGAACATGACAACAGCGAGCAGGGTGTTCGAATGATCTATGTGAGCTCGCTCGGAGGCCTTGCTGCTGTGGCAAACTCACTGCCGTCCTTCGATCTGCTGACCCTTCTGTCGCCCGCCGCGAGCGAGCGCGACTGGAGCGGGTTGGCGCGTGAGCGTCATGTGGAACTGACTTTTCACGATATCGTCGAGGTGACGCCGGACCTGATCGCGCCAGATGCCGACGTCATGGGTGCCATTCTTCAATTCGGCCGCGGCAGCATCGCTGATCGCCCGATGCTCATTCACTGCTGGGCAGGTATCAGCCGTTCCAGCGCTGCGGCTTACGCCATCGCCTGCGATCGCAATCCCGGCTACGAGGGGGCGATTGCAGATGAACTCCGCAAACGCTCTCCTTACGTGACACCAAACAAATTGATGGTGCAGTTGGCCGACGAACAGCTTGGCCGCGACGGCCGCATGGTCGAAGCCATCGCACGCATCGGCCGCGGTGCGGACGCTTTTGAAGGTGAGCCTTATCGATTGCCGTTGAACTGGCCTATTTGATCAGGGCCGCGACACCAAGCAGAAAGCCGATCTCGAATAGTTGCTCCACAGCACCGAGCACGTCGCCGGTGTAACCACCGATCAGACGACGCGACCAGAGTGCGAGCAGTGCGGCGAGCGCTGCGCCGAGCAGAAGACCCGCAAAAAGCGATACGACCGAGATGAGCATCAGCGGGATCGCCGCAAGCACGACCACAACAAGTGCAAACAACGATTCCTCAAATCGCACGGGCGCCTCGGCGTAAGTGACCTTCATCGCGCTGGTATCGCCGCTATAGGGCAGGCGGTTCATCACGAAGGCCGGCATGGCGCGTGCTGCGGCGTGGACGGCGATCAGCGCTGCCGCACCTGCCCACAGTGGTAATATGGCGAGGGCCGCGATACGCAGCGCCGTGCCCAGGCAAAGTGCGAGCGCCCCGTAGGTGCCGATGCGGCTGTCCTTCATGATCGCAAGGCGCTTCTCGACGGTCCAGCCCCCGCCGAAGCTGTCAGCTGTGTCGGCGAGGCCGTCTTCATGCAGCGCGCTGGTCAGAGCGATGCTTGTCGTGATCGCCAGCAGGGCGGAAATCAGCGGTGACCAGAATTCGCCGGCAACGAGAAACACGATTGCGGATGCAGCGCCGATGCCGGCGCCGACCACCGGAAAATACTTCATTGCACGCGCAAGCCAGTCAGGCCCTTGCGCGTCGATAGTTGCCGGTACCGGCAGCACCGTCAGGAAACGGATCGCATTTAAGAGATGCGGATCCGGCCTCATCTAGATCTTTCCGGCCAGCACGTCGTCGAGGCTGGCGACGTCGGTCAGCATGCGCGCCGCAGCACGGACCAACGGCACCGCAAGCAGCGCGCCGGTGCCTTCACCGAGCCGCAAGCCGAGATCGAGTAGCGGCTTGGCATCGAGCGCGTTCAGCACGATGTCATGGCCGCGTTCGGCCGAGCGGTGTGCGAAGACGCAGTAGTCGCGTGCAGCCGGGCACAGGCGAACGGCGAGCAGTGCCGCGGCGCTGGAGATGAAGCCGTCGATGATCACCGGCCGTCGTTGCGAAGCTGCGCCGAGGATCGCTCCGGCCATGCCTGCGATTTCCAGTCCGCCGAATTCGGCAAGCACATCCAGCGGCGCAGTTGCGTCGCTGCGTGCTGCCGCCTTCGTGATCGCCGCGCGCTTGCGCGCCATGCCGGCATCATCCTGCCCGGCGCCAACGCCGATACAATCATCCAGGGGGGCCGGCGCGAGTCGATGAACCACCAGTGCCGATGAGGCCGTGTTGCCAATTCCCATCTCGCCGAGCGCGATGATGTCTGCGCCGGCCTTGATCTCACCGACGGCGATTCTGAAGCCGCGCGTCAGCGCATCGGCCGCGTGCTCTGCCGTCATCGCTGGCTCGCGCGCGGCATTCGCCGTACCCATGCGAACCTTTGCATCGACCAGCTTCGGGTGCACCGGCAGCTCGGCGGCGACGCCGATGTCGATCACGCGCACACCGATGTCATTGGCCGCGGCGAAAGCATTGGCCGTGGCGCGGCCGGCCAGATAGGTCATCACCATCGCGACCGTGACCGCCGACGGATATTGCGACACGCCTTCGGCTACGAGTCCGTGATCCCCCGCGAAGACCAGCAGCACGGCATTGTCGCCGCGGGGCTCGCCCGGATGCCGGATCATGCCGAGCTGCAGCGCCAGGTCCTCGATTCTCCCCAGCGATCCCGGCGGTTTGGCCTTGCCGTCGATGACGGCGCGGATGCCTGCCGCGATCTGCGGGTCAACAGGCGCAATGGCGGGCGGCTGCCACAAGGACTGGGAATAAGCGGGCATAGGGTTCCTTTTCGCGGCCTAACTGACGCAAGACGACCTACAAGGTCAACAGGTCCGGGCGACAGTCCGTCGGCGCGGTTGACCCCGGCGCACCCGGCAGATAGCGTCTTTTGCGATGGTCCTTCCGCGTGGAAGGTGAATAGGGAAGCCGGTTTGAGGCCGGCGCTGCCCCCGCAACTGTAAGCGACGAGCCCGCGCCGGTGCCACTGGGAATTCTTCAGAATTCTTGGGAAGGCGGCAACAGGCTATGACTCGCAAGCCAGGAGACCTGCCATCACGAACTGTGCTTTGGAGGCGTCGTCGGGGCGGGGTGCACCGGACGGGAGCGAACCGACGGCCATGCTGTCGGCGCGATCCAACAAAGCTCGTAGGCCCGTGAGGGCATGAACTGAGCATGTGATGGATCACGACAGCGCCGATATCTCTGGCGAACAAATTTCGGTCGAACCGCCGCGCCCTGTGCCGGCTGGTCCCGTTGTCGTGAGCGTGTGCATCAGCTGCAAGGCCGCCGAAACCGGCACGATCATCGGGCCGGACATGTTCGACGCGGTGAAGGCCGCGCTCGGCGAGGGCGATGCCGCCGTGATGGTGCGTCCGGTGCAGTGTCTCAGCGTCTGCAAGCGGCCAGCAACCGTCGCGGTGACGAGCCCTGACGGCTACACGTTCCTGTTCGGCGATCTGCAGACCGATAGCGGCAGCGCGGCGCTGGTGTCTTTCGTGGAGTCCTATCAGAAGGCCGACTACGGCCTGGTGCCATGGCGCGAGCGCGCCGAGGTGCTGCGCAAGGGCATGGTCGCGCGCGTGCCGCCGATGCGGTGGTCGCCTGAAGATGGGCGTGCGCCGAAATGACCGCGACCTCTACCACGTTGGTGCTGGGTGGTGCGCGCTCGGGCAAGTCGTCCTTCGCCGAAAAGCTGGTCGATGGCATCGGCCTGACGAAAATCTATCTGGCCACTGCGACGGCCGGTGACGACGAGATGCATGCCCGCATCGCGCAGCATCGCAGGCAGCGCGGCGAAGGCTGGATCACCGTGGAAGAGCCGCTGGCGCTGGTCGATGCGCTGACGCGCGAGGCGACGGTCGGCCGCGTCGTGCTGGTGGATTGCCTGACGCTATGGCTGTCGAATCTGATGTTTGCCGAGCGCGATCCGGAGATCGAGGCGAAGCGCCTCGTGCGTTTTCTCGATGTCTCGCGCTATCCAATCGTGTTCGTGTCCAACGAAGTCGGCCTCGGCCTCGTACCGGAGACACCGCTCGGCCGCGCATTTCGCGATGCGCAGGGCCGGCTCAACCAGATCATCGCGGCCGCCGTGCCGAATGTTGCTTTCATTGCAGCCGGGCTTCCGCTCTGGCTCAAGCGTTCCCAGGAGAATTGAATGTCCCGCGTTCCCGTCACCGTCCTCACCGGATTTCTCGGCGCCGGCAAGACCACGCTGCTACGCTCGCTGCTGACCCAGGCTGATGGCCGCCGCATCGCCGTGATCGTCAATGAGTTCGGCGATGCCGGTTTCGATGGCGGTCTGGTCGAGGAATGCGCGGCAAAGGCCTGTGCGCCCGGCGATATCGTCGAGCTTACCAATGGCTGCATCTGCTGCACCGTCGCCGACGACTTCGTGCCGACCATGGATAAGCTGCTGTCGCGCGAGCGTCCACTCGATGCCATCGTCATCGAGACCTCCGGCCTCGCGCTGCCGCAGCCGCTGTTGAAGGCCTTTGCCTGGCCGGCGGTGAAGACTCGCGCCACTGTCGATGGCGTCGTCACTGTCGTCGACGCACTGGCGCTCTCTGAAGGCCGTGTCACGCTGGACGAAGACGCTGTTGCCGAACAGCGCGCCAGGGACGAAGGCATCGAACACGACGACCCCATCGAGGAAGTGTTCGAGGACCAGCTCGCTTGCGCTGATCTGGTGGTTTTGTCGAAGAGCGATCTCGTCGCTCCGGAAAAACTCGCCGAGATCGAAGCCAAGCTGAAAGCCGTGTTGCGCCCCGGTGTCAGCATCGTGCGCTCGAAGGGCGATCTCGCGCCATCGGTGCTGATCGGCCTCAATGCCGCCGCCGAGGACGACATGGCCGCTCGTGTCGGCCATCACGGCGAGGAAGAAGAACACGACCATGACGATTTCGACAGCATCGTCGTCAAACCCACCGCTGCTGCGAGCATCGATGCGATGCGAGCGCGCATCAGCGACGCGCTTGGCCTCGACGGCGTCCTCCGTGTGAAGGGCCATGCCCGCATCGCCGATAAATCTGCGCCGATCGTCGTGCAGGCCGTCGGTGCCCGCGTTGAACTCGCCTTCGCCCGGCCGGACGTGATGCAGGCCGAGCATCTGGTGGTCATCGGCCTCAAGGGATTCGACGGCGACGCCGTGCGAAAGGCACTCGCCGGGTAACGCAGGTTCACCCGCATGCATCTGAAGCTCGATACCTCCGGCAACATTGACGACGGCGACGTCGCCCGCGATCTCGGGCAGGACACCGCCGATATCGTCGTGCTGTCGGCGGCTGACAGCGATCTGGCGGCGTTCAATGCGGCGCATGCGACACTGCCGAGCGATTTCCCCAGCGTGCGCTTCACCAACATGCTGGCGCTCGGTCATCCCGCGTCGGTCGATCTCTATGTCGAGCGCACGCTGGCTGAGGCGAAGATCGTGGTGCTGCGCATGCTCGGCGGCATCAGCTATTGGCCCCATGGTGTGGAGAGTCTGCGCAGCGACGCGCTGAGCCGCGGTAGCAAGTTCGCCTGCCTGCCCGGCGAGATGGACTGGAATGCCGAGCTGGCTGCACGTGGCACTGTCAGCAGCGATGACACCCACGCACTCTGGCGCTATTGCAGCGAGGGCGGTGTCGATAACGCGCAACTCGCGCTGCGCTATGCCGCGCATCTGATAGGCCACGGCGAGCAACCTCCCGCCGCGCGGCCGATGCCGTCGGCCGGGTTCTGGCCGAGTGAACCGACACCAGATGATCGGCCCAATGCCATCGTGATCTTCTATCGTGCGCTGGTCGCAGGTGGGGACACCGCCGCGATCGATGCGGTGCGTCTGTCTTTGAGCGCGCGCGGTCTCAACGCCGTTTGCCTCTATGTCACCAGCCTGAAAGATGAGCGCTCCGCCGCATTCCTGCGCGCCGCGCTTGCGGCCTATCCGCCCGAGATCATCATCAACGCCACGGCCTTCGCCACAGCGACCGCGCATGACGATGCCGGCGTGCTGTCGGCCTCCGGCTGTCCGATTCTGCAGGTCGCGCAGGCCGGCATCTCGCGCGCCAGCTGGGAAGCCTCTACTCGCGGCCTGACGCCGCGCGATCTGGCGATGCATGTGGTGTTGCCGGAAGTCGATGGCCGCATCTTCGCCAATGCCATCGCCTTCAAGGAACGTGGCGCCAGCGACGGCGGCTTTGCGCCGACAACATTGCAGCCAGTGCAGGATCGGATTGATGCGACCGCTGATCTGGCGCGCGCCTGGGTGCGCTTGCGCCGCGCTGCGGCGCGCCAACGACGCGTCGCGCTGATCCTGGCCAATTATCCCAATCGCGATGGACGCCTTGCCAATGGCGTCGGCCTCGATACGCCGCAGAGCCTGATCGATGTGATCGCCGCGATGCGCGAAGCCGGCTACGGCACTGGTGACGCGCCTGACACGACGGCCGCCATGATGCAGCTATTGCAACAGGGGCCAACGAATGCGCTTGCCGGTCGCGCGGAGCGAAGCGGTGGCGTGACGTGGCCGCTGGCTGACTATCACGCGGCCTTTGCGACGCTGCCGACCAATGTGCGGCTGGCTATTGAGTCACGCTGGGGCAAAGCTGAGAACGATCCGCATGTGGTCGACGGTGCATTCCGTCTCGGCCTGCATCGTTTCGGCAATATCACTGTCGGTGTGCAGCCGGCACGCGGTTACAATATCGATCCCAAGAGCACCTATCACGATCCCGATCTGGTACCGCCGCATCACTATCTCGCCTTTTATCTCTGGCTGCGTCGCGGCTTTGATACCCATGCGGTGGTGCATCTCGGCAAGCACGGCAATCTCGAATGGCTGCCGGGGAAAAGCGCCGGTCTGTCAGCCGATTGTCTGCCCGATGCCGTACTCGGTCCGCTGCCGCATCTCTATCCGTTCATCGTCAACGATCCCGGCGAGGGTATTCAGGCCAAGCGCCGCACCTCCGCCGTGATCATCGATCACCTGACACCACCGATGACGCGGGCCGAATTGCACGACGATCTGGCGCGGCTGGAGAACCTGGTCGACGAATATGCCATGGCGACCGATCTCGATCCCAAGCGCGCTGCCGTGATCGCCGAAGACATCCTGTCGCTCGCCCGCGCGCAGCAGATCGATGCCGACGTCAATGTCGCTCGCGACATGCCGACGGGCGAGGCGCTGCGCGCGCTCGACGCACACCTCTGCGATCTCAAGGAGATGCAGATCCGCGACGGATTGCACATCTTTGGCCGCGTGCCCGAGGACGCGCAGCGCAATGATCTCCTTGTATCCATCGCGCGCCTGCCGCGCTCGGACATCAAGCCGCAGGATGCGTCACTGCATCGCGCATTGGCTGCCGATCTCGGTCTTGGCACGTTCGACCCGCTCACCCGTGATATGGCCGATGACTATCTCGGCCCGCGCCCCGGCGTTCTTGCCGATGTCAGCGATGCAGTGTGGCGCACTACAGGTGACACCGTCGAACGAATCGAAGGGCTCGCGCTGCAACTTGTCTCCGGCGAGCTGCTCTGCGATCCCACCTGGACGCGCGCCACCGATGTGCTCGGCTGGATCACTACGACACTGCGACCCGCCATCGATGCCTGCGGTGGCGCGGAGACGGCCGCATTTCTCGGAGGACTCGACGGTCAATTCGTGCGGCCTGGCCCGTCTGGCGCGCCGACGCGCGGGCGTCCTGATGTGCTGCCGACCGGACGTAACTTCTTCGCCGTCGACGTCCGCGCGGTGCCGACGCCATCAGCCTGGCGCATCGGACAGCTGGCGGCCGAACGGCTGGTCGAGAGTTATTGGCAGGAAGCCGGCGAGTGGCCGCGGGCGATCGCGCTGTCGGCCTGGGGCACCGCGAATATGCGCACCGGCGGTGACGATGTCGCGCAGGCATTGGCGCTGATTGGTGCACGGCCGTTGTGGGAGGAAACCTCCGGCCGTGTCACCGGCTTTGCCATTACGCCGCTGTCTGAGCTGAAGCGCCCACGCGTGGATGTGACCTTCCGTGTCTCCGGCCTGTTCCGCGATGCGTTCCCGACCCAGATGGACATCATCGGCTCCGCCGTGAGTGCCGTGGCCGAACTTGACGAACCCGACGACGCCAATCCTATTGCCGCCAATGTCCGCGCGCGTGCCCGCACGCTCGAAGCCGGTGGCATGACCTGCGAGATTGCACGGCGACAGGCGACGCGCCGTGTGTTCGGCTCCAAGCCCGGTGCTTACGGTGCAGGCTTGCAGGCGCTGATGGACGAGGGCGGCTGGAGCAATCGCGCTGATATCTCCGACGTCTATCTCGATTGGGGTGGTTACGCCTACGGCAGCGGAACTGACGGCGAGGACGCGCGAGGCGAATTCGCCGAACGGCTGAGGGGCGTCGATCTCGTCGCGCAGGCGCAGGACAATCGCGAGCACGACATTCTGGATTCCGACGACTATTACCAGTTCATCGGCGGCCTCGCGGCGACGGTGCAGACGCTGCGTGGCTCGGCGCCGCGCATCGCCCATATCGATACGTCGCGCCCCGAAGCGCCGATTGCCCGGCCGCTGGCGCATGAGATCTCGCGGGTGGTGCGCGGCCGCGGCTCCAATCCGAAATGGATCGCT